>NZ_MPSP01000001.1:0-30000 GCF_009901865.1 Geobacillus sp. TFV-3
GTGGAAAATATCCATGACTTATGGGATCGCGTGCTCGCGGAGATTGAACGAAAAATCAGTAAGCCGAGCTTTGAAACTTGGCTCAAGTCAACAAAAGCCCACTCTTTACGAGGTGACACGATCGTCATCGTAGCCCCGAACGAGTTTGCTAGAGATTGGCTTGATTCTCGCTACTCTCATTTGATTGCGGAAACGATCTACGCCATCACGGGCGAAGAATTAGCCGTCAAGTTTATCATTCCGCCAAATCAAGATGATGAAGAACTAGAGTTCCAGTCATCCAAGAAAAAACAACGGAAACCGTATGAAGAGACAAACGATTTCCCACAAAGCATGTTAAATCCGAAATACACGTTCGATACGTTTGTCATCGGCTCCGGCAACCGGTTCGCCCATGCTGCTTCATTGGCGGTCGCTGAGGCTCCGGCCAAAGCATACAACCCCTTGTTTATCTACGGCGGCGTCGGACTTGGAAAAACACACTTAATGCACGCGATCGGCCATTACGTGATTGAACATAACCCATCGGCGAAAGTGGTCTATTTATCTTCAGAGAAATTTACGAATGAGTTTATTAACGCCATCCGAGACAACCGCCCTGACGACTTTCGCAACAAGTACCGGAACGTTGACGTCCTACTGATCGATGATATTCAGTTTTTGGCCGGAAAAGAACAAACGCAAGAAGAATTTTTCCATACGTTTAATACGCTGCACGAGGAGAGCAAGCAAATCGTCATCTCAAGCGATCGACCGCCGAAAGAAATCCCAACGCTCGAAGACCGCTTGCGTTCGCGCTTTGAGTGGGGACTCATCACCGACATCACGCCGCCTGATCTGGAGACGCGGATCGCTATCCTCCGCAAAAAGGCGAAGGCGGAGGGGTTTGACATTCCAAACGAGGTAATGCTTTATATCGCCAATCAAATTGACTCGAACATCCGCGAGCTTGAGGGCGCTCTCATTCGCGTTGTCGCTTATTCGTCGCTCATCAACAAAGAGATCACCGCTGACTTGGCAGCAGAAGCATTGAAAGACATCATCCCGAGCGCAAAGCCGAAGGTAATCACGATTCAAGACATTCAGCGCGTTGTTGGACAGCATTTCAACATCAAGATGGAAGATTTTAAAGCGAAAAAGCGAACAAAATCGGTCGCGTTCCCTCGGCAAATTGCCATGTATCTCTCCCGCGAACTGACCGACTGTTCGTTGCCGAAAATCGGCGATGAATTTGGGGGGCGCGATCATACAACCGTCATCCACGCCCATGAAAAAATATCAAAGCTTTTGCAAACGGACACGCAGTTGCAAAGGCATATACAAGAGATTCAAGAAAAGCTGAAGCAACTGTGAACAACTGCCTCGGCTTTACGCACAGCTTATCCACATGTGGACAGGCTGTGCTTGCTTCTCTTTTTCTGTTTATCCACATACTAACAAGCCATATGACTAGTACTACGGTTTTCTGTTTTTATATTTTTATAATTTATTTCCTAACCTAAAGGATCAAAGAAACGGGGAGGAACAAGAACGTGAATATTTCCATTGACCGCGAAGCGCTGGCGAAAAGCGTTCAAGATGTAATGAAAGCTGTATCAACAAGAACAACGATCCCGATTTTGACCGGAATCAAACTAACAGCAACCGCCTCGGGAGTAACGCTGACCGGAAGCGATTCCGACATTTCAATCGAATCGTTTATTCCGCTCGAAAAAGAAGGCAAGTTGCTCGTCGACGTGAAAAGACCGGGGAGCATCGTACTGCAGGCGCGCTTTTTCTCTGAAATCGTGAAAAAACTTCCGCAACAAACGGTGGAAATCGAAACGGAAGACAACTTTTTGACGATCATCCGCTCGGGGCACTCAGAATTCCGCCTCAATGGGCTAAACGCCGACGAATATCCGCGCCTGCCGCAAATTGAAGAAGAAAACGTGTTTCAAATCCCGGCTGATTTATTGAAAACCGTGATTCGGCAAACGGTGTTCGCCGTTTCTACATCGGAAACACGCCCAATCTTGACAGGTGTCAACTGGAAAGTCGAACATGGCGAGCTTGTCTGCACAGCGACTGACAGTCATCGGTTAGCCATGCGCAAAGTGAAAATTGAGTCGGAAAATGAAGTATTATACAACGTCGTCATCCCTGGAAAAAGTCTTAATGAGCTAAGCAAAATTTTGGATGACGGCAACCACCCGGTGGACATCGTCATAACAGCCAATCAAGTGCTATTTAAGGCCGAGCATCTTCTCTTCTTTTCCCGGCTGCTTGACGGCAACTATCCGGAGACGGCCCGCTTGATTCCAACAGAAAGCAAAACGACCATGACCGTCAACGCAAAAGAGTTTTTGCAGGCAATCGACCGAGCGTCCTTGCTTGCTCGAGAAGGAAGGAACAACGTTGTGAAGCTGACAACGCTTCCTGGAGGAATGCTCGAAATCTCTTCGATTTCTCCGGAGATCGGGAAAGTGACGGAGCAGCTGCAAACGGAGTCTCTTGAGGGGGAAGAGTTGAGCATTTCGTTCAGCGCGAAATATATGATGGATGCGTTGCGGGCGCTTGATGGAACAGACATTCAAATCAGCTTCACTGGAGCCATGCGGCCGTTCCTGCTGCGCCCGCTTCATACCGATTCGATGCTTCAGCTCATTTTGCCGGTGAGAACATATTGACCCACCGCCCTCCTGGCGAAAACAATTCAGCTTCAAGGGCAAAAGCCGCCCGGCAGCGCTGCTTTTTCTCAAGTCCGATGAGAAGGCGGGCAATATATCTATGCCCATCCTTCCCATCGGCTTTCTTTGCGAATGGGCGGATTTTCCGGTAAAATAAAAGAATAGGCAGTTTGAAGGAAAGCGAGCGATGACACGGATGGAACAACGGGTGACGATTACAACGGAAACGATTACGCTGGGGCAGCTCTTGAAACTTGTCCGATTGATCGATACTGGCGGTGCGGCCAAATGGTTTTTGCAGGAACATCACGTGCTTGTCAATGGAGAACAGGAAAACCGGCGCGGGCGAAAGCTGAGAGACGGCGACCGGGTCGACATTGAACCGTTTGGCACGTTCGTCGTCGTAAGAGCGGAGTAGGTGAAGGTTCGGTGTTTTTGACCAACTTAACGTTGACGAATTACCGGAATTATGAGTATGAAACGCTGAATTTCGGCGAGGGCGTGAACGTCATTTTAGGAGAAAATGCCCAAGGAAAGACGAACATGATGGAGGCCATTTATGTTTTGGCTATGTCGAAGTCGCACCGCACGTCCAACGATAAAGACCTTATCCGTTGGAATGAAGAGTATGCTAAAATAGAAGGAAGAGCGGAAAAACGAAGCGGGTCGTTAACGCTTGAACTTCTTATTTCGAAAAAAGGAAAAAAAGCAAGATGCAACCATATTGAACAGCAGCGGCTCAGCCAATACGTCGGCCATCTGAATGTCGTCATGTTTGCTCCCGAAGACTTGAATTTAGTCAAGGGAAGTCCGCAAGTGCGGCGCCGATTTGTCGATATGGAAATCGGGCAAGTGTCGCCTGTGTATATACATGATTTGAGCCAATACCAAAAGTTGCTGCAACAACGCAATCATTACTTAAAAATGATGCAGGCGCGCGAGCGGAGCGATGAGGCGGTTCTTGATGTGTTAACTGAGCAGCTTGTATTGTTGGCGGCCAAAATTACGCTGCGGCGCCGCCAGTTTTTGTCGTTGCTTGAGCAATGGGCAATGCCAATCCACTATGAAATCAGCCGCGGCGCCGAACAACTTTGCATCCGATACGAACCGTCGGTCGACGTATCAGAAAAGGCGGAATTGTCGAGAATAGTAGAAGTATACAGTGAAACGTTCGCCGCCATGAGGGAACGGGAAGTTCAGCGGGGAACAACGCTAGTCGGCCCGCATCGCGATGACATCGCGTTTTTCGTGAATGGAAAAAACGTGCAAACTTTCGGTTCCCAAGGGCAACAACGTACAACCGCGCTAGCGATCAAGCTGGCAGAACTTGAGCTCATCTTTTCCGAGTTAGGCGATTACCCCATTTTATTGCTGGATGATGTGTTGTCAGAACTTGATGACTTTCGGCAAACCCACCTCCTTGATGCCATCCGGAAAAAAGTGCAAACTTTTGTCACAACAACAAGCATTGACGGCATTAAGCACGATATCATTCAAGAAGCGGTCATTTATCGAGTCCATTCTGGTTCGGTAACCGCTCCTTCTTGACCGCGAGACCGTTGAACGTTTGTAAAGAAAGCGTAGGTGATCAGGCATGACAATGGAACAACGGGTTGAGCAGACGTACGATGCAAGCCAAATCCAAGTGCTTGAAGGCCTTGAAGCGGTCCGCAAGCGCCCGGGGATGTACATCGGCTCGACGGGGCCGAAAGGACTGCACCATCTCGTTTGGGAAATCGTCGACAACAGCATCGACGAGGCGTTGGCGGGCTATTGCACAAACATCGATGTGACGATCGGCAAAGACAACAGCATCACCGTCGCCGACAACGGGCGTGGTATTCCAGTTGACATTCACGAGGCGACCGGGCGTCCCGCCGTCGAAGTCATTATGACCGTCCTTCATGCTGGTGGGAAATTTGGCGGAGGGGGCTATAAAGTGTCCGGCGGCTTGCACGGCGTTGGCGCTTCGGTCGTCAACGCCTTATCGGAATGGCTCGAAGTGTACGTCTATCGGGATGGAAAAATCTATTACCAGCGGTACGAGCGCGGAGAACCGTGCAACGACTTGCAAGTCATCGGCGAGACAGACCGGACCGGAACGACGACCCGTTTTAAGCCAGACCCGGAAATTTTCACTGAGACGACCGAATTTGACTATGAAACGCTGGCCACTCGTTTGCGTGAGCTCGCCTTTCTAAATCGCGGCTTAAAAATTACGCTGACGGACGAACGGGTTGACAGCCGAAAAAACGAATATGTTTACGAAGGCGGCATTCGTTCATACGTCCGCCATTTGAACCGAACACGAGAAGTGCTGCACGAAGAGCCAATTTATATCATTGGCGAGCGTGACGGCATTTTCGTAGAAATCGCCTTGCAGTACAACGACGGCTATACGAGCAATATTTATTCGTTTGTCAACAACATTCATACGCATGAAGGAGGCACACATGAATCTGGCTTTAAAATGGCGCTGACGCGCATTATCAATGATTACGCCCGCAAGCAGCAAATTTTTAAAGAAAACGACGCGAACTTGACTGGCGAAGATGTGCGCGAAGGGCTGACGGCCATCGTGTCGATCAAGCATCCATCGCCGCAGTTTGAAGGGCAAACGAAAACGAAGCTCGGCAACAGCGATGCGCGCACGGTGACCGACGCTGTCTTTTCAGAACAATTTGAAACGTTTTTGCTTGAAAATCCGACGATTGCCCGAAAAATCGTCGAAAAAGGCATGATGGCAGCGCGGGCGCGGCTGGCGGCGAAAAAAGCGCGCGAACTGACACGGCGCAAAAGTGCGCTTGAAATTTCCAATTTGCCGGGCAAACTAGCTGACTGCTCGTCAAGAGACCCGTCGATCAGCGAGCTGTACGTCGTCGAGGGGGATTCGGCCGGCGGCTCCGCAAAACAAGGACGCGACCGCCATTTCCAAGCGATTTTGCCGCTGCGTGGGAAAATCCTTAACGTGGAAAAAGCGCGTTTGGACAAAATTTTGTCGAACAATGAGGTGCGGGCGATTATTACCGCCCTTGGCACGGGCATCGGCGAAGAGTTTGACATCTCAAAGGCGCGTTACCATAAGGTCATCATCATGACCGACGCCGATGTTGACGGGGCCCACATTCGCACGCTTCTTTTAACATTTTTTTACCGTTATATGCGGGAATTGATTGAACACGGCTACATTTATATCGCTCAGCCGCCGCTGTATAAAATCGAGCAGGGAAAACAGGTGCGTTACGCTTACAACGACCGCCAGCTTGAGAAAATCCTTGCCGAGCTGCCGGACCAGCCAAAACCGACGATTCAACGCTATAAAGGATTGGGCGAGATGAATCCGGAGCAACTTTGGGAAACGACGATGAATCCGGAAACGAGAACGTTGCTGCAAGTGAGCTTGCAAGACGCCATTGACGCAGATGAAACGTTTGAAATTTTAATGGGCGATAAAGTTGAGCCGCGCCGCCAGTTCATCGAAGAAAATGCCCGTTATGTGAAAAACTTGGACATTTAGGCTAAAAAGAGAGGGAATCAGCTGCCCTCCTCGCTTCACCTTGCCGACGGGGACACCCGGCGCGCGAGCGAAGCGGCGCCCGCCGTCCGTCCGCGTCCGCCTGGCCGGGCGGTCCGGACTGGAGGAGGTTTCAAAGGGAGGTTTGAACGAATGGCAGAACACGAACAACCGCGCATCCGCGAAGTGAACATCAGCCAGGAAATGCGTTCTTCGTTTCTTGACTATGCGATGAGCGTCATCGTTTCGCGCGCCCTGCCGGACGTGCGCGACGGGCTGAAGCCGGTGCATCGCCGCATTTTATATGCCATGCACGACCTCGGCATGACTGCCGATAAACCGTATAAAAAGTCGGCTCGCATCGTCGGCGAAGTGATCGGGAAATATCATCCGCATGGGGATGCCGCCGTGTATGACACGATGGTGCGCATGGCGCAAGATTTCAACTACCGTTACATGCTTGTCGACGGACATGGCAACTTCGGATCGATTGACGGTGACGCGGCAGCAGCGATGCGCTACACGGAAGCGCGCATGTCGAAAATCGCCATGGAGCTTTTGCGCGATATCAACAAAGACACGATCGACTATCAAGACAACTATGACGGTTCAGAAAAAGAACCGGTCGTGCTGCCGTCCCGGTTTCCTAATTTGCTTGTCAACGGTTCATCCGGCATCGCTGTCGGAATGGCGACGAACATTCCTCCGCACCAGCTTGGCGAAGTGATCGACGCCTTGTTGGCATTAAGCCAAAAACCGGAGATGACGGTTGCCGATTTGATGGAATACATCCCAGGACCTGACTTTCCAACCGCTGGACAAATTATCGGCCGCAGCGGCATTCGCAAGGCGTACGAAACGGGTCGCGGCTCAATTACATTGCGCGCCAAGGCCGAAATCGAGCAGCAGCCAAACGGCAAGGAAACGATTATTGTGACCGAGCTCCCTTACCAAGTAAACAAGGCGAAACTGATCGAGCGGATCGCCGAACTTGTGCGCGACAAAAAAATTGACGGCATCACCGACTTGCGCGATGAGTCGGATCGGAGCGGCATGCGCATCGTTATCGAAGTGCGGCGCGATGCCAACGCGAAGGTTGTGTTGAACAATTTGTACAAACATACGGCATTGCAAACGAGTTTTGGCATCAACATGCTTGCTTTGGTAAACGGCGAGCCGAAAGTGCTGAACTTAAAAGAGTGCTTGGAGCATTATTTAAACCATCAAAAAACCGTTATCCGCCGGCGGACGGCGTTTGAGCTGAAAAAAGCCGAGGCGCGTGCTCACATTCTGGAAGGGTTGCGCATCGCCCTTGACCATTTGGATGAAGTAATCGACCTCATCCGCCGCTCACAGACAACGGAGGCGGCGCGCGAAGGGCTGATGGCGCGGTTCTCACTCAGTGAACGGCAAGCGCAGGCGATTTTGGATATGCGCCTGCAACGATTAACCGGCCTTGAGAGAGAAAAAATCGAACAAGAATACCAAGACCTTGTCCGTCTGATCGCAGAACTGAGAGGCGTATTGGCTGACGAAGAGAAAGTATTGCAAATCATTCGCGATGAACTGAGCGAAATTAAAGAGCGGTTCAACGATGATCGACGCACAGAAATCGTTTCAGGAGCCGCTGAGCAGTTCGATGACGAGGATTTAATTCCACAAGAACATGTTGTCATCACACTTACTCATAAAGGCTACATTAAGCGCTTGCCTTTATCGACGTACCGGAGCCAAAAACGCGGCGGACGGGGCGTGCAAGGCATGCATACGGCGGAAGACGATTTTGTCGAACATTTGCTCATTACGTCGACTCATAACACCGTGCTGTTTTTCACGAATAAAGGGAAAGTGTATCAGGCAAAGGGGTACGAGATCCCGGAATTCGGCCGCACAGCCAAAGGGTTGCCGATCATCAACTTGCTTGAGCTCGATAAAGATGAGTGGATCAACGCCATGATTCCGATTGAAAGCGAGTTTAGCGATGAACGCTACCTTGTGTTTGCGACAAAGCAAGGAATTGCCAAACGTTCCCCGCTTTCAGCGTTCGCCCATATCCGAAACAACGGGCTTATCGCCATCCATTTGCGCGAAGGGGATGAACTGATTGCTGTCCGGCTGACGGATGGCAAAAAGCATTTGATCATTGGTACGAAAAACGGCATGCTCATCCGTTTTCCGGAAACCGACGTGCGGGCGATGGGCCGCAGCGCGACTGGAGTCAAAGCGATCACACTTGATGACGGGGATGAAGTAGTTGGCATGGAAATTTTAGAAGACCATCATGATGTGCTTGTCGTCACGAAAAAAGGGTTCGGCAAGCGCACTGCGGCCTCGGAATACCGTGTGCAAAGCCGCGGGGGCAAAGGATTGAAAACGTGCAATGTCACAGATCGAAACGGTCCTGTCGTTGCGGTGACAACCGTCGTCGGCAATGAAGACGTCATGGTCATCACGACCGGCGGTGTGCTCATTCGCATTGCCGTCAGCGATATTTCTCGGACGGGAAGAATCGCCCAAGGTGTTAAGCTCATTCGCCTCTCTGGCGAAGATGGGCATGAGTGCGTCTCTACGGTGGCAAAAGTGCCTGAGGAAGAAAGGGGCGAGGAATAAAGAAGAAGATCGTTCAACCTAACGAAAACGGCGCTTCGCCTATAGGCGCGGGGCGTCGTTTTTCTGTTTCAAAAGCCTGTCATCGCGGTCAAAATCATGTTACGATAGAAATAAGAGAAAAAAAGACAAAGGGGGCACTAATCGATGGTTCGTGTGAAACGCTCCCAGCTTCGCGAAGGATGCGTGCTCGCTGAAGATGTGCTCGGCAAAACGAAACGTCCAATTATACCGAAAAACACCGTGATCACGAAACCGTTGCTACTCGTACTTGAAAAATTCCTCGTTGAGGAAGTGGACGTTGAACCATTGCTTGCTAACGGAGAACTATTTCCCAACGTCGATTCCGCATCAACGGCGGCTGCCCAACAGCCGATGGCCTTCTACTTAGAGGCGGTCCAACGATACAAAACATGGTTTCAATCGTGGCAAGCCGGTTTGCCGGTTGATATCGGGGAAATCAGAGGGATCATCATTCCGCTTTTTGAACGAATGACGGTCCAAAAACGGGAGTTGCTTATGTTGCATCATTACGCAACAAAGGACGAATATTTGCACCATCATGCCGTCAGCGTTGGACTGCTCGCAGGCTTTCTGGCCATGCAGCTTGGATACAGCGAAGGGGAATGTCACCAAATCGCCCTTGCCGGTGTGCTAGCAGACTGTGGCATGGCGAAAGTAAGCAAGAGAATTTTGACAAATCCGTCAGCGCTCACTGAAACCGAGTTCAATGAAGTAAAGCAACACCCTGTCTTCAGCTACCGCATGGTGCAAAAAATCCCTGCGCTAAACCATGGGGTAAAACTTGCCGTGTTGCAGCATCATGAACGAAATGACGGCAGCGGCTACCCGCTCGGAATAAAAGCAGAAAGAATTCATCCTTACAGCCAGATCGTCGCTGTCGCTGATGTCTACCATGCCATGACTTCAGAACGGTTATACCGTCGCAAACAGTCGCCGTTTCGGGCCATTGAAGCGATGCAAAGGGAGCAGTTCGGCAAACTGAGTACAGAAGCTGTCGCCGCGCTGGTGAACAATCTCATCGGCCTACAAACAGGAGCCGTCGTCAAACTCTCCAACGGCGAAATGGCTGAAGTGATGTTTATTCCTTCGGACGAGCCAGCCCGGCCGATCGTCAAGATCATCGAAACCGGACAGTTGCTGTCACTAAGCGTCCAGCGGGACATATATATCGAGGAAATGGTGCAAGGTTGATCGGTGTCAATTCCAAAAAATACTATTGCCTAAACAACATCGACATGATACAATCAACATTGCTTGTGACGGTAAAGAAACAAAAAAAGTTGTTGACTTTTCGCTGTCCATGGGTTATTATGTAGTAGCTGTCATCATTAAGGGACAGCGAAAAAGCTCCTTGAAAACTAAACAAAACGCAAGCGTCATAAGAAAAGCTGAGGCCGCTCGTAGCACCTTCGGTGTCGAGGCCAAAGCAGAAGCCAATCAACTTTCTTTGGAGAGTTTGATCCTGGCTCAGGACGAACGCTGGCGGCGTGCCTAATACATGCAAGTCGAGCGGACCGGACTGGAGCTTGCTCTAGTTTGGTCAGCGGCGGACGGGTGAGTAACACGTGGGCAACCTGCCCGCAAGACCGGGATAACTTCGGGAAACCGGAGCTAATACCGGATAACACCGAAGACCGCATGGTCTTCGGTTGAAAGGCGGCGAAAGCTGTCACTTGCGGATGGGCCCGCGGCGCATTAGCTAGTTGGTGAGGTAACGGCTCACCAAGGCGACGATGCGTAGCCGGCCTGAGAGGGTGACCGGCCACACTGGGACTGAGACACGGCCCAGACTCCTACGGGAGGCAGCAGTAGGGAATCTTCCGCAATGGGCGAAAGCCTGACGGAGCGACGCCGCGTGAGCGAAGAAGGCCTTCGGGTCGTAAAGCTCTGTTGTGAGGGACGAAGGAGCGCCGTTCGAAGAGGGCGGCGCGGTGACGGTACCTCACGAGGAAGCCCCGGCTAACTACGTGCCAGCAGCCGCGGTAATACGTAGGGGGCGAGCGTTGTCCGGAATTATTGGGCGTAAAGCGCGCGCAGGCGGTCCCTTAAGTCTGATGTGAAAGCCCACGGCTCAACCGTGGAGGGTCATTGGAAACTGGGGGACTTGAGTGCAGGAGAGGGGAGCGGAATTCCACGTGTAGCGGTGAAATGCGTAGAGATGTGGAGGAACACCAGTGGCGAAGGCGGCTCTCTGGCCTGCAACTGACGCTGAGGCGCGAAAGCGTGGGGAGCAAACAGGATTAGATACCCTGGTAGTCCACGCCGTAAACGATGAGTGCTAAGTGTTAGAGGGGTCACACCCTTTAGTGCTGCAGCTAACGCGATAAGCACTCCGCCTGGGGAGTACGGCCGCAAGGCTGAAACTCAAAGGAATTGACGGGGGCCCGCACAAGCGGTGGAGCATGTGGTTTAATTCGAAGCAACGCGAAGAACCTTACCAGGTCTTGACATCCCCTGACAACCCAAGAGATTGGGCGTTCCCCCTTCGGGGGACAGGGTGACAGGTGGTGCATGGTTGTCGTCAGCTCGTGTCGTGAGATGTTGGGTTAAGTCCCGCAACGAGCGCAACCCTCGCCTCTAGTTGCCAGCATTCGGTTGGGCACTCTAGAGGGACTGCCGGCGACAAGTCGGAGGAAGGTGGGGATGACGTCAAATCATCATGCCCCTTATGACCTGGGCTACACACGTGCTACAATGGGCGGTACAAAGGGCTGCGAACCCGCGAGGGGGAGCGAATCCCAAAAAGCCGCTCTCAGTTCGGATTGCAGGCTGCAACTCGCCTGCATGAAGCCGGAATCGCTAGTAATCGCGGATCAGCATGCCGCGGTGAATACGTTCCCGGGCCTTGTACACACCGCCCGTCACACCACGAGAGCTTGCAACACCCGAAGTCGGTGAGGTAACCCGTTTCGGGAGCCAGCCGCCGAAGGTGGGGCAAGTGATTGGGGTGAAGTCGTAACAAGGTAGCCGTACCGGAAGGTGCGGCTGGATCACCTCCTTTCTAAGGATGTTATGGACAAAATCGAATGGTTGGATGATAGTGACGCTTGTCGTTTTGTTTAGTTTTGAGGGAACTTGTCTTTTCTGACTGTTTTGCGCCTGCGTCTGCGAGCAGATTCAGAGAAGTTGGGTTCCTCGGCGCAAGGCTGCAAAGAAGTTGATTCCATGCAGCGGCCTTGTTTCATTTTGAGGGAACTTGTCGTTCCTTGCAATGTGTATATGGGCCTATAGCTCAGCTGGTCAGAGCGCACGCCTGATAAGCGTGAGGTCGGTGGTTCAAGTCCACTTAGGCCCATTGGATGGGGCCTTAGCTCAGCTGGGAGAGCGCCTGCTTTGCAAGCAGGAGGTCATCGGTTCGATCCCGATAGGCTCCACCATATCAAGGTAAGAGAAATGATTTCGTTTTTCGACGCAAACCAGCGGAGAAGCGAATTCAAAGAAGCTGCTTTGCGTCTGTGCCTGCGTCTGCGAGCAGGTTCAGAGAAGTGGGATTCCTCGGCACAAAGCCGCAAGGAAGCCTAATCAAAAGAAGTTGCTTTGCGTCTACAAGCGGATTCAGAGAAGCCGAATTCCTCGACGCAAGACTGCAGAGAAGCAAATTCAAGCAACAGCTTCGTTTGCGTCTGCGTCTACCAGCCGGTTCAGAGAAGCTGGATTCCTCGACGCAAACCAGCGAAGAAGTGAATTCAAAGAAGCTACTTCGTTCCTTGAAAACTAGATAACCGATTGACACAAGGAAGAAGCCGAGACGCTTTAGGTTAAGCTAGAAAGGGCGCACGGTGGATGCCTTGGCACTAGGAGCCGATGAAGGACGGGGCAAACGCCGAAACGCTCCGGGGAGCTGTAAGCAAGCGTGGATCCGGAGATGTCCGAATGGGGGAACCCACTGTCCGTAATGGGGCAGTATCCATGCCTGAATCCATAGGGCATGGAGGGCACACCCGGGGAACTGAAACATCTTAGTACCCGGAGGAGAAGAAAGCAAACGCGATTCCCTGAGTAGCGGCGAGCGAAACGGGAACAGCCCAAACCAAGAGGCTTGTTCTCTTGGGGTTGTAGGACCGCTCACGATGGGAGTGAGAAAGGGACGGGGTAGACGAACCGGTCTGGAACGGCCGGCCGGAGAAGGTGAGAGCCCTGTAGTCGAAACTTCGTTCCCTCCCGAGCGGATCCTGAGTACGGCGGGACACGAGGAATCCCGTCGGAAGCAGGGAGGACCATCTCCCAAGGCTAAATACTCCCTAGTGACCGATAGTGCACCAGTACCGTGAGGGAAAGGTGAAAAGCACCCCGGGAGGGGAGTGAAAGAGAACCTGAAACCGTGTGCCTACAAGTAGTCAGAGCCCGTTGATGGGTGATGGCGTGCCTTTTGTAGAATGAACCGGCGAGTGACGATGGCGTGCGAGGTTAAGCCGAAGAGGCGGAGCCGCAGCGAAAGCGAGTCTGAAGAGGGCGTTTAGTACGTCGTCGTCGACCCGAAACCAGGTGATCTACCCATGTCCAGGGTGAAGGCCGGGTAACACCGGCTGGAGGCCCGAACCCACGCACGTTGAAAAGTGCGGGGATGAGGTGTGGGTAGGGGTGAAATGCCAATCGAACTTGGAGATAGCTGGTTCTCCCCGAAATAGCTTTAGGGCTAGCCTCGGGTTTAAGAGTGTTGGAGGTAGAGCACTGATTGGGCTAGGGGCCCAAACCGGGTTACCGAACCCAGTCAAACTCCGAATGCCAACGACTTATGCCCGGGAGTCAGACTGCGAGTGATAAGATCCGTGGTCGAGAGGGGAACAGCCCAGACCGCCAGCTAAGGCCCCGAAGTGCACGTTCAGTGGAAAAGGATGTGGAGTTGCAAAGACAACCAGGATGTTGGCTTAGAAGCAGCCACCATTTAAAGAGTGCGTAATAGCTCACTGGTCGAGTGGCTCTGCGCCGAAAATGTACCGGGGCTAAACGTGCCGCCGAAGCTGCGGGATGACCGTTGGTCATCGGTAGGGGAGCGTTCTAAGGGCAGAGAAGCCAGACCGGAAGGACTGGTGGAGCGCTTAGAAGTGAGAATGCCGGTATGAGTAGCGAAAACAGAGGTGAGAATCCTCTGCGCCGAAAGCCTAAGGGTTCCTGAGGAAGGTTCGTCCGCTCAGGGTTAGTCGGGACCTAAGCCGAGGCCGAAAGGCGTAGGTGATGGACAACAGGTGGAGATTCCTGTACCACCTTCTTCCCGTTTGAGCGATGGGGGGACGCAGGAGGATAGGGCGAGCAGGCGGCTGGAAGAGCCTGTCCAAGCCGTGAGGCTGATCCGCAGGCAAATCCGCGGGTCGCTAAGGCCAAGCGGTGACGGCGACGGAGCATTCCGGAAGTCCCTGATTCCACACTGCCAAGAAAAGCCTCTAGCGAGGGAAGAGGTGCCCGTACCGCAAACCGACACAGGTAGGCGAGGAGAGAATCCTAAGGCGCGCGGGAGAACTCTCGTTAAGGAACTCGGCAAAATGACCCCGTAACTTCGGGAGAAGGGGTGCTCTTTCGGGTGAAGAGCCTGGAAGAGCCGCAGTGAAAAGGCCCAAGCGACTGTTTATCAAAAACACAGGTCTCTGCGAAGCCGAAAGGCGACGTATAGGGGCTGACACCTGCCCGGTGCTGGAAGGTTAAGGGGAGCGCTTAGCGGAAGCGAAGGTGCGAACCGAAGCCCCAGTAAACGGCGGCCGTAACTATAACGGTCCTAAGGTAGCGAAATTCCTTGTCGGGTAAGTTCCGACCCGCACGAAAGGTGTAACGACTTGGGCGCTGTCTCAACGAGAGACCCGGTGAAATTATACTACCTGTGAAGATGCAGGTTACCCGCGACAGGACGGAAAGACCCCGTGGAGCTTTACTGCAGCCTGATATGGAATTTTGGTATCGCTTGTACAGGATAGGTGGGAGCCTGGGAAGCCGGAGCGCCAGCTTCGGTGGAGGCGGCGGTGGGATACCACCCTGGCGGTATTGAAATTCTAACCCGCACCCCTTAGCGGGGTGGGAGACAGTGTCAGGCGGGCAGTTTGACTGGGGCGGTCGCCTCCCAAAAGGTAACGGAGGCGCCCAAAGGTTCCCTCAGAATGGTTGGAAATCATTCGGAGAGTGCAAAGGCACAAGGGAGCTTGACTGCGAGACGGACAGGTCGAGCAGGGACGAAAGTCGGGCTTAGTGATCCGGTGGTTCCGCATGGAAGGGCCATCGCTCAACGGATAAAAGCTACCCCGGGGATAACAGGCTGATCTCCCCAAGAGTCCACATCGACGGGGAGGTTTGGCACCTCGATGTCGGCTCATCGCATCCTGGGGCTGTAGTCGGTCCCAAGGGTTGGGCTGTTCGCCCATTAAAGCGGTACGCGAGCTGGGTTCAGAACGTCGTGAGACAGTTCGGTCCCTATCCGTCGCGGGCGGAGGAAATTTGAGAGGAGCTGTCCTTAGTACGAGAGGACCGGGATGGACGCACCGCTGGTGTACCAGTTGTCCCGCCAGGGGCACCGCTGGGTAGCTATGTGCGGACGGGATAAGCGCTGAAAGCATCTAAGCGTGAAGCCCCCCTCAAGATGAGATTTCCCACCGCGTGAAGCGGGTAAGATCCCTCGAAGATGACGAGGTCGATAGGTCCGAGGTGGAAGCGTGGCGACACGTGGAGCTGACGGATACTAATCGATCGAGGGCTTGACCTAACGAGAAAAGTGGAAGCGCCGCGGTCAGCTCTCGATGCCAAATGTTCTTCACCCGCAGGGGTGCTTGCACCCCGAGGGGGAAGGTTATTTGGCAGAAGAGAGCTAGGCGCTGGAACTGGACAACAAGAAAAGCGGCGGCGAGCCGGAGCTGGACAACGAAAAGCGCAGGCTTGCGGCTTCTTCCGACGGTTATCTAGTTTTGAAGGAATGAACATCCTGTTGACAAATCCAACAGGATGGATATAATAAGGATTGTCCATAAGTTGATGATCATTGCCTAGTGGCTATGGCGGAGGGGAAACACCCGTTCCCATCCCGAACACGGAAGTTAAGCCCTCCAGCGCCGATGGTAGTTGGGGCCAGCGCCCCTGCAAGAGTAGGTCGCTGCTAGGCGAAAATCCCCTGAAATCCCCTGCTGTGTACACAGCAGGGGATTTTCTATTTGAATCACCCCAAAAATTTCCGCATCAAGTATTCATGAAGCAGCAACGGCACTTTTTCCGCTGACACGGAGAGAAACTCAAGAATAAAAGTGTATGCCTTGCTTGGGTAAGAATGGAGAAGCTCGCTCCACCATTCCGTCTCATAGCGCGAAATCATGCTCAAGTTATACAGCAACAAGTAATGGGCGTGTATTTCTGGAAGCAAGAATGTTTTCTCTTTCTTGACTGGAATTCGGAGTGTACCGTCGAGATGGAATAAAAACGGACCTTCTCCGGCCGGCGACAGCGGCGATTCTATATGAAAATACAGAAATTCTCCTTCTTCTTTGGCGAACGAAAGCCGCTTTCCTTGTCCTTCTTCACAGAGATATTGGACAAAGCGGGACAACGACATATGGTAGTGGTCCAAAATTACTTTTGGGATGGCGAGCGTCGGCGGCGAAGCGGTATGTACAACAGGCAAGGATAACGGTTTTTTTCGCCCGTTTAGAAGAAAAAACGTTTCATGCAACTCGCCAATTCGTTGCAACAGTGCGCCCATGCGAAATTTTTCCCCAGCTTCTTGTTTCACATGAAACATTTTTTCAGAAAAATGTGCGAATAAACCGTTTTTTTGTACTTTCACTTCGTCATCTAAAAATTCGTAGCTCTGTTTTTTTCGTTTTCTTGCTGATACGCCATGGGCCAAGACTGATGTCGATTCCGGGTAGTCGGGGTCGACAGTGAGCAGGCATGCTTTTAAGAGCTGCACCATGCCGTAAAACAAGAGAACCGGCTTGATGGACAGAGGCGCCTGCTGGGCAGCGGCGTAAAAGTTTTGCCCGTGTTCCAGATAATATAAAAATGGGTAACAGTTTGCATAGCTGCGTTGGACGGCATCATCCCTCTGCAGCTGTTGATAGCATTGCCGTAAAAATTGCTGCGCAGTATCGGCCGAGCGGAAAACAGAAAGGCGAAACAGTTGACCGTGATTTCCGAACATTTTTACCCCCCTTACATAGAATTGTCTTTAAATAACTGAAAAGTTGGACATTTTCTTGATTCCTTGACAGTAGTTTAACCAGTTGTTAAGCTACTAATAATATTTCCGGACAAGGGGGAGAAAACATGTGGGAAGCGAAATTCGCCAAGGAAGGATTGACGTTTGATGATGTTCTTCTCATCCCAGCGAAGTCGGACGTATTGCCTCGCGATGTTGACGTAACCACGAAGTTGAGCGATACGTTGCAGTTGAACATCCCGATTCTCAGCGCCGGAATGGATACGGTCACCGAAGCGGAGATGGCGATTGCGATGGCGCGTCAGGGAGGCCTTGGCATCATTCACAAAAATATGTCGATCGAACAGCAGGCCGAGCAGGTCGACAAGGTGAAACGGTCGGAACGAGGCGTCATTACGGACCCGTTTTTCCTAACGCCGGATCATCAAGTGTATGATGCGGAACATTTAATGAGCAAATACCGCATTTCGGGCGTTCCGATTGTCAACAACCCTGAGGAGCAAAAGTTAGTCGGCATTATTACGAACCGCGACTTGCGTTTCATTCAAGACTATTCGATTAAAATTTCCGAGGTAATGACAAAAGAAAACTTGATCACCGCTCCGGTAGGAACTACGTTGGAAGAAGCGGAGAAAATTTTGCAAAAACATAAAGTCGAAAAATTGCCTCTTGTCGATGAAAACGGCGTGCTGAAAGGCTTGATTACGATCAAGGATATTGAAAAGGTCATTGAGTTCCCGAATTCGGCGAAAGATGCGAAAGGGAGGCTGATTGTCGGGGCGGCCGTCGGGGTGACGGCGGACACGATGATTCGCGTCAAAAAGCTTGTTGAGGCAGGGGTTGATGTCATTGTCGTTGACACGGCGCACGGCCATTCGAAAGGCGTCCTAGAGACGGTGGCCAACATCCGAAGCCAATACCCGGACTTGAACATCATCGCTGGCAATGTCGCAACAGCTGAAGGGACGCGCGACTTGATTGCGGCTGGGGCGAACATTATTAAAGTCGGAATCGGTCCGGGGTCCATCTGCACGACCCGGGTTGTCGCTGGGGTTGGTGTGCCGCAAATTACGGCGATCTACGACTGTGCGACTGAGGCGCGCAAACATGGCGTCCCGATCATCGCTGACGGCGGGATCAAATATTCCGGCGACATTGTGAAGGCGATTGCGGCTGGGGCGCATGCGGTTATGCTCGGCAGCTTGCTTGCTGGTGTTTCCGAAAGCCCGGGTGAGACGGAAATTTACCAAGGCCGCCGCTTTAAGGTGTACCGGGGCATGGGATCGGTTGCAGCCATGGAGCGCGGCAGCAAAGACCGCTATTTTCAAGAAGATGCGAAAAAGTTTGTCCCGGAAGGCATCGAGGGACGCGTTCCATACAAAGGGCCGCTTGCCGACACGATTTATCAGCTTGTCGGTGGGTTGCGCGCCGGCATGGGGTATTGTGGAACACGCAATTTGGAAGAGCTGCGCGAAAAAACGCAGTTTATCCGCATGACGAGCGCGGGGCTTCGTGAAAGCCATCCGCATGACGTGCAAATTACGAAAGAAGCGCCGAACTACTCTGCTTTTTGATCGGAGTTGCGCCGATCGGTTCAACTTTGACGGAGACATGTTCTCCGTCTATTTTTTTGGCCGACGGTATGTTACAATAACGGTTGTGTGAGGAGGGTGTCATTGTGAGGAGGAGAAAACAAAACTGGTTGTTTTGGTTGCTGTCGATTTGCCTTTGTTTAACGTTTAGTCCGTTTCAGCAGACGGTGAAGGCGGAAAGCGCTCCGCTTGACATCCGGGCGGACGCTGCGATTTTAGTGGATGCACAAACGGGAAGAATTTTGTATGAAAAAAATATCGATACGGTGCTTGGGATTGCCAGCATGACGAAAATGATGACCGAGTATTTGCTTCTTGACGCCATTAAGGCGAAGCGCGTCAAATGGGATCAAATGTACACGCCAAGCGATTACGTGTACCGGCTGTCGCAAGACCGGGCGCTGTCCAATGTCCCGTTGCGAAAAGATGGCAAGTATACGGTGCGTGAGCTGTACGAGGCAATGGCCATTTATTCGGCGAACGGGGCAACGGTCGCGATTGCTGAGATCATCGCTGGATCAGAGAAAAATTTTGTGAAAATGATGAACGACAAAGCGAAAGAGCTTGGGCTGAAAGATTATAAGTTTGTCAATGCCACAGGGTTGAGCAATAAGGATTTAAAAGGATTCCATCCAGAAGGGACAAGCACAAATGAGGAGAACGTCATGTCCGCACGTGCGATGGCGATGCTTGCCTACCGGTTGCTGAAAGATCATCCCGAAGTGCTGAACACAGCGAGCATTCCTCATAAAGTATTCCGGGAAGGAACAAAAGATGAAATCAAAATGGACAACTGGAATTGGATGCTACCTGGGCTTGTGTACGGATACGAAGGTGTAGACGGGTTGAAAACCGGCTATACGGAATTTGCCGGCAACTGTTTCACCGGGACGGCGAAACGAAACGGCGTCCGCTTGATTTCGGTTGTCATGAACGCGAAAGATGCGAGTGGGAAAACAACAAAAGAGGCGCGCTTTAAAGAGACAGAAAAACTATTTAACTACGGATTCAACCAATACTCCCTCGAGACGCTTTATCCAAAAGGGTACCAGCTGAAAGGAGAAGAAACACTTCCGGTCGTGAAAGGGAAAGAAAAAGAGGTTCGTGTCGCGACAGGAAAGAATCTGGATCTGCTTGTGAAAAACGGCGAGGAAAAACAATACAAACCTGTATATGTGTTGGATCAGAAAAAAATGACAAAAGAAGGAAAGCTAGTCGCCCCTTTGAAAAAAGGGGAAACGGTTGGATATATGACGCTTGAATATAAAGGGGACGACTCCCTTGCCTTCTTAAGCCCAGACATGCAAAAAAACATCCGTGTGCCGCTTGTCACAACAGCTGAAGTCGAAAAAGCCAATTGGTTTGTTCTTTCGATGCGCGCGGTCGGCGGACTGTTTGTTGACTTATGGACAAGCGTCGCCAAAACAGTGAAAGGCTGGCTGTAAAATCAACTCCCCTTGATGGGGAGCTTTTTTCCATTGTGATTTTTGTAAAAATTGAGGTAAAATAAAACAGTGGAATCGTCCTTTTGCATGCCTCGCAAAGCATAAGGATTAGGAATAGGGGGAATCAACGTTGGCATTGACAGGTACGGACCGCGTCAAACGCGGCATGGCGGAAATGCAAAAAGGCGGCGTCATCATGGACGTCGTGAACGCAGAACAGGCGAAAATCGCTGAAGCGGCAGGGGCTGTCGCGGTTATGGCGCTCGAGCGCGTCCCGGCGGACATTCGCGCCGCTGGCGGTGTCGCGCGCATGGCCGACCCGACGGTGATCGAAGAAGTGATGAACGCCGTTTCGATCCCAGTCATGGCGAAAGTGCGGATCGGTCACTATGTTGAGGCGCGTGTCTTAGAGGCGCTTGGCGTCGACTACATTGACGAAAGCGAAGTATTAACGCCGGCTGATGAGGAATTCCATATTGACAAACGGCAGTTTACCGTTCCATTTGTGTGCGGTTGCCGCGATTTAGGGGAAGCGGCGCGCCGCATTGCAGAAGGGGCATCGATGTTGCGGACCAAAGGAGAGCCGGGGACAGGCAACATCGTTGAGGCCGTGCGCCATATGCGCAAAGTGAACGCGCAAATTCGCAAAGTCGTCAACATGAGCGAAGATGAGCTTGTCGCTGAGGCGAAACAGCTTGGGGCTCCGGTTGAGGTGCTGCGCGAGATCAAGCGGCTTGGCCGCCTGCCGGTCGTCAACTTTGCCGCCGGCGGTGTCGCGACACCGGCTGACGCAGCCTTGATGATGCACTTGGGTGCGGACGGTGTCTTTGTTGGGTCTGGCATTTTCAAATCAGAAAATCCGGAAAAATATGCACGCGCGATCGTAGAGGCGACGACTCATTACGAAGACTATGAATTGATCGCACACTTGTCGAAAGGATTGGGCGGCGCGATGCGCGGCATCGATATCGCGACATTGTTGCCGGAGCACCGGATGCAAGAACGCGGCTGGTAAGCTAAATAAAGGAGCAAAGCATCGATGAAAATAGGTGTACTTGGACTGCAAGGAGCTGTGCGGGAGCATGTTCGCGCCATTGAGGCGTGCGGCGCCGAGGCGGTCATCGTGAAAAAGCCGGAGCAGCTTGAAGGGTTGGACGGTCTTGTGCTGCCGGGCGGCGAAAGCACAACGATGCGGCGGCTCATCGACCGCTATGGGCTGATGGAGCCGCTCAAGCAATTTGCCGCTGCCGGCAAGCCGATGTTCGGCACGTGCGCCGGACTCATTTTGCTGGCGAAGCGAATTGTCGGCTATGACGAGCCACATTTAGGATTAATGGACATTACAGTCGAGCGGAACTCGTTCGGTCGGCAGAGGGAAAGCTTTGAAGCGGAGCTGTCGATTAAAGGCGTCGGCGATGGCTTTGTCGGCGTCTTCATCCGCGCTCCGCATATCGTAGAGGCCGGGGACGAGGTCGATGTCTTGGCGACATACAATGACCGCATTGTCGCCGCTCGACAAGGACAGTTTCTTGGCTGCTCGTTCCATCCAGAGCTGACCGACGATCATCGATTGATGCAATACTTCCTCAACATGGTCAAAGAAGCGAAAATGGCGTCAAGCCTCAAGTAAAGTGATCAAGCGAAAGCAATGAGAGGAACGAGTAGCGGGATGCCTTCCTTATCAGAGAGCCGGTGGGCGGTGTGAACCGGCAGGGAGCGCCTGTGAATCCATCCTCGAGCAAAACGCTGAACCGTGCAAACAGGCCAGTAGGCGTTTTCGGCCGCCGTTATCGGCATAAGTGGAAGGCATGATTGGCCTTCAATAAGGGTGGCACCGCGGGATGGCTCCCGTCCCTTTTTGGGACGGGGGCTTTCTTTGTATAATAAAAGGCGAAGGAGGTAGAAAACGGTGCTGGATATGAAAGTATTGCGCACTCAGTTTCAAGAAGTAAAGGAAAAATTAATGCAACGCGGCGGGGATTTGACGAACATCGACCGCTTTGAACAATTGGACAAAGACCGCCGCCGCTTGATCGCGGAAGTCGAAGAGCTGAAAAGCAAGCGCAACGATGTGTCGCAGCAAATCGCTGTCCTAAAGCGCGAGAAAAAGGACGCCGAGCCACTGATTGCCCAAATGCGGGAAGTCGGTGACCGCATTAAACGGATGGATGAACAAATTCGCCAGCTTGAGGCGGAACTCGACGGCTTGTTGTTGTCGATTCCAAACGTGCCGCACGAATCAGTGCCGATCGGCCAATCAGAAGAGGACAATGTGGAAGTGCGGAGATGGGGAGAGCCGCGTTCGTTTTCCTTTGAGCCGAAGCCGCATTGGGAAATCGCCGATCGGCTCGGTTTGCTCGACTTTGAGCGAGCCGCCAAAGTGGCGGGAAGCCGATTTGTCTTTTATAAAGGGTTAGGAGCGCGGCTTGAGCGGGCGCTCATCAACTTTATGCTTGACATCCATCTCGATGAATTCGGTTACGAAGAAGTGTTGCCGCCATATTTGGTGAATCGGGCGAGCATGATCGGAACCGGACAGTTGCCGAAATTTGCCGAGGATGCGTTCCATTTGGACAGTGAAGATTATTTCCTCATTCCGACCGCTGAGGTGCCGGTGACGAACCTGCACCGCGACGAAATTTTGGCTGCAGATGATTTGCCGATTTACTATGCGGCCTACAGCGCGTGCTTCCGCGCGGAAGCCGGGTCGGCCGGCCGCGATACGAGAGGGCTGATCCGCCAGCATCAGTTCAATAAAGTCGAGCTGGTAAAATTCGTAAAGCCGGAGGACTCGTACGATGAATTGGAAAAGCTGACGCGCCAGGCAGAGACGATTTTGCAACGGCTTGGGCTTCCGTACCGCGTTGTCGCCTTGTGCACCGGAGATCTTGGATTCTCGGCGGCGAAAACGTACGATATTGAAGTTTGGCTGCCAAGTTACGGAACGTACCGGGAAATTTCGTCGTGCAGCAACTTTGAGGCGTTTCAAGCGCGCCGTGCCAACATCCGCTTCCGTCGCGATCCAAAAGCGAAACCGGAGTACGTGCATACATTAAACGGTTCGGGGCTAGCCATCGGGCGGACGGTCGCCGCCATTTTGGAAAACTACCAGCAAGAAGACGGCTCGGTCATCGTTCCGGAAGCGCTTCGTCCGTACATGGGGAATCGGGACGTCATTCGCTGAAAAAAGGTGCTTGAGGCAAATCGTTGGTTGACTTTTCCCGACTGCCGTGTTATAGTGAATGACGTTGGCAATGAGGAACAAGAAATCTTGTTCTTGGCCAAGACGATGATGAAGAGGACTGACGCGCATAAGAGGAGATTGTCATCTGAAACGGCTGATCGCCGAAAGCCGTTTCCCATCATAAAAAAACCCGCCCTTGACCGGCGGGTTTTTTATGCCTTTATTTTTTTACAACAGTAAATTGATCAGCGATCAGCAGCCAGTTTTGTGGAAAATCAATCCCAAGTTTCCAATAGCTGACCCCGCGCAAACCAAGTTCCTTCACGAGATTAAATTTTGCTTGAATGGAGCGGGCGTCCTCAAACCATACTTCATGCTCGCGTCCGTTTTCGTCGCGATAGCGAAAATGCGGTGCCTGCGCCTCCGTATCGTATTCGATGGCAACGTTATACTTTGCGGCGAGGGCGATGGCTTGCTGAGGGCTGATGGCCTGGGCGTACGGGCCGCCGGGTACATATGGCAGCGTCCAGTCATAGCCATACAAGTTTTGTCCCATCAAAATTTTTCCAGCTGGCATTTCAGAGATGGCGTACTCGAGAACGCGGCGGACCGGACCGATCGGGGACACCGGCATCGGCGGCCCGCCGCTGTAGCCCCATTCATATGTCATGATCACGACAAAGTCGACAATTTGTCCATGGGCGCGGTAATCGTGTGCTTCGTACCAACGTCCGCGCTGGGTCGCGCTCGTTTTCGGCGCCAAGGCGGTCGACATCATCCATCCTTCTCGTTCAAACCGCCGCTTCGCTTTGCGCAAAAACGCATTATACGCCTCACGGTCTTCCGGGCGCAAATATTCAAAATCAAAATGGATGTCGCGGAAGCCATACCGTCTAGCGGTCGCGACAATATTGTCGAGCAGACGATTTTGCAGCGTTTCGTTTGTTAACATAAGCGCGCCGAGCTCGTCGCTGAACTGCCCGTTTTCAATGTTGGCGACAACCATAACGAGCGTGACGCGGTTGGCGCGGGCAATATCCGGAAAGTCGTCAAGCGGCGGCTCTTGCAATGTCGCGTCGCGTCGGATCGCAAAATAAAAAGGACTCAAATAAGTCAAATACGGAGCGGCTTCGCGAGCGCTCGCCTCCAGCGCTGGGCTGACAGTCGCGCCGCGCGGTTCAATATAGGCGTTAAACTCCGCTCTTCGCTTGGCGCCGGGCGGTATATAAAGCCGCTGCCCGACCTTAAGCGGAGCGTTTAAGGAGAGGCGATTCACTTCGGCAAGCCGCTGCATCGGAATGGAAAATCGGCGTGCAATCGACCATAACGTGTCGCCGCGCTGCACCCAGTAAAAACGACCGACGATCGGGATCACGAGCGCCTGGCCGACAACGAGTTTATCAGGGGTTGGAAGCTTGTTGGCCCGGACAATTTCTTCCACCGTGATCCCGTATGCCTCAGCAATTCCACTTAACGTTTGTCCACTCTGCACTACGTGGATTTGCATACTTGACCTCCTAGTTGCGTCTTTATTCTCCATATTCTATGATGTAAAGAAAGGAGAAATGACCGTTTGTGTGAAGGGGTATACGATGAACACCGACGAGTATTACATGCGATTGGCAATGGAAGAAGCAAAAAAAGCGGAGCAGATCGGCGAGGTGCCGATCGGCGCTGTCATCGTCCAAGACGGCCGCGTCATCGCCCGCGCTCATAATTTGCGGGAAACTGAACAACGCGCCATCGCTCATGCAGAAATTTTGGCAATCGATGAAGCATGCCGGGCAACTGGTTCATGGCGGCTTGAGCGGGCGACGTTGTACGTAACGCTTGAGCCGTGCGCCATGTGCGCAGGCGCCATTGTTCTTTCCCGCATCGAACGAGTCGTGTTTGGCGCGTTTGATCCAAAGGGAGGGTGCGCTGGGACATTGATGAACTTATTGCAGGAAAGCCGATTTAACCATCAGGTTGAGGTGGTAAGCGGGGTGCTTGCTGACGAGTGCGGTTCGCTGTTGAGCCAATTTTTTCGACGATTGCGCGAACAAAAGAGAAATGTTGGCCGGAGTGCCAGCGAAAATTCCGCCGATTGACATTGCATTTTTTCTGCAAACGAGCTATACTGATAGTGCCGTGCTAAGCGGGGAGGTAGCGGTGCCCTGTACTCGCAATCCGCTCTAGCGAGGCTGAATTCCTTCTCGAGGTTAGTCTGTTGCGAGGCCTGTCTCAAGCAAGTGGTGTTGACGTCTGGGTCCCGCGCAATGGGATTCCGTGAACCCTGTCAGGTCCGGAAGGAAGCAGCAGTAAGCGGATGCTCCCATGTGCCGCGGGGACGCCTGGGCTGAGCTAACTGCTTGAGCAACGCTCGGGGCAGCTAATCGACAGAAGGTGCACGGCCTTACATAGCAATTAGGGAACAAAACCCACTCATGGCGAGTGGGTTTTTTGTTATTTTAAATTGCAATAGGAAGTTATATAATAGATAGGACGAGAGAAAGAGGAGGGCCGTTTTCCGTGGCATACCAAGCGTTATATCGCGTGTTTCGGCCGCAGCGCTTTGCGGACATGGTCGGCCAAGAACACGTGACCAAGACGTTGCAAAGCGCCCTGCTTCAACATAAAATATCACACGCTTACTTATTTTCCGGCCCGCGCGGTACAGGAAAAACGAGTGCAGCGAAAATTTTCGCCAAGGCGGTCAACTGTGAACAGGCGCCAGCGGCGGAGCCATGCAATGAGTGTCCAGCTTGCCTCGGCATTACGAATGGAACGGTTCCCGATGTGCTGGAAATTGACGCTGCTTCCAACAACCGCGTCGATGAAATTCGTGATATCCGTGAGAAGGTGAAATTTGCGCCGACGTCGGCCCGCTACAAAGTGTACATCATCGACGAGGTGCATATGCTGTCGATTGGTGCGTTTAACGCGCTGTTGAAAACGTTGGAGGAGCCGCCGAAACACGTCATTTTCATTTTGGCCACGACCGAGCCGCACAAAATTCCGGCGACGATCATTTCCCGCTGCCAACGGTTCGATTTTCGCCGCATCCCGCTTCCGGCGATCGTTTCACGGCTAAAGTATGTCGCAAGCGCCCAAGGTGTCGAGGCGTCCGATGAGGCATTGTCCGCCATCGCCCGTGCTGCAGACGGGGGGATGCGCGATGCGCTCAGCTTGCTTGACCAAGCCATCTCGTTCAGCGACGGGAAGCTTCGGCTCGACGACGTGCTGGCGATGACCGGGGCTGCATCATTTGCCGCCTTATCGAGCTTCATCGAAGCCATCCACCGCAAAGATACAGCGGCGGTTCTTCAGCAGTTGGAAACGATGATGGCGCAAGGGAAAGATCCGCATCGTTTGGTTGAAGACTTGATTTTGTACTATCGCGATTTATTGCTGTACAAAACTGCCCCCCATGTGGAGGGAGCGATTCAAATTGCTGTCGTTGACGAAGCGTTCACTTCACTGTCGGAAATGATTCCGGTTTCCAATTTATACAAGGCCATCGAGTTTCTGAACAAAAGCCAGCAAGAGATGAAGTGGACAAACCACCCGCGCCTTCTGTTGGAAGTGGCGCTTGTGAAGCTTTGCCATCCATCAGCTGCCGCTCCGTCGCTATCGGCTTCCGAGTTGGAACCGTTGATAAAGCGGATTGAAACGCTGGAGGCGGAATTGCGGCGCCTGAAGGAACAACCGCCTGCCCCTCCGTCGACCGCCGCGCCGGTGAAAAAACCGTCCAAACCGACGAAAACGGGGGGATATAAAGCCCCGGTTGGCCGCATTTACGAGTTGTTGAAACAGGCGACGCATGAAGATTTGGCTTTGGTGAAAGGATGCTGGGCGGATGTGCTCGACACGTTGAAACGGCAGCATAAAGTATCGCACGCTGCCTTGCTGCAAGAGAGCGAGCCGGTTGCAGCCAGCGCCTCAGCGTTTGTATTAAAATTCAAATACGAAATCCACTGCAAAATGGCGACCGATCCCACAAGTTCGGTCAAAGAAAACGTCGAAGCGATTTTGTTTGAGATGACAAACCGCCGTTTTGAAATGGTAGCCATTCCGGAGGGAGAATGGGGAAAAATAAGAGAAGAGTTCATCCGCAATAAGGACGCCAAGGTGGAAAAAAGCGAAGAAGATCCGTTAATCGCTGAAGCGAAGCGGCTGTTTGGCGAAGAGCTGATCGAAATTAAAGAATAAACCGTTTAAAGGAGGATGCCAAAATGATGCGTGGCGGAATGGGCAATATGCAAAAAATGTTAAAACAAATGCAAAAAATGCAAAAGGAAATGCAAAAAGCGCAGGAAGAGTTGGCGGAAAAAACGGTGGAAGGCACGGCGGGCGGCGGCATGGTGACCGTTGTCGCTAACGGTCATAAACAAATTTTGGAAATCAAAATTAAAGAGGAAGTCGTCGACCCAGACGATATCGAAATGCTTCAAGATTTGATTTTGGCAGCGACAAACGATGCGTTGAAAAAAGCGGATGAGTTGGCTAATGAAATGATGGGGCAGTTTACGAAAGGACTTAACATTCCAGGGTTGTTCTAGGGGGGGCGTATGCATTATCCAGAACCGCTATCGAAGTTGATTGACAGTTTTATGAAACTGCCTGGCATCGGCCCGAAAACGGCTGCCCGCCTTGCATTTCATGTGCTGGCGATGAAAGAAGACACCGTGCTTGAGTTTGCCAAAGCGCTCGTTGATGTCAAGCGACATATTCATTATTGCACGATTTGCGGACATATTACAGATACAGACCCTTGCTACATCTGCAAAGACGAGCGTCGCGACCGGACGACGATTTGCGTTGTTCAGGATCCGAAAGATGTCATCGCCATGGAGAGGATGAAAGAATACAATGGCCTGTATCACGTGTTGCACGGGGCCATCTCGCCGATGGAAGGCATCGGACCAGAAGATATTAAAATCGCCGAGCTGCTCACGCGATTACAAGATGAGACGGTCCAAGAGGTGATTTTAGCGACCGACCCGAACATCGAGGGAGAGGCAACGGCCATGTACATCTCCCGCCTGTTGAAGCCAGCAGGAATCAAAGTCACCCGCATCGCCCATGGCTTGCCGGTCGGCGGCGATCTGGAATATGCGGACGAAGTGACGTTATCAAAGGCGTTGGAAGGGCGCCGTGAGCTATAGAGAGAAAGAAGGTGGGGATCGGTTTGTTATGGCGGCGAAAGGGGAAACTAAAGAGACAATTTGATGAAAAGTTAATGGCTGAACTACAAAAGGCTAGAACTGAATGGCTTGAGCAGAAACAACTCATCGAAAAAAGCGTCGATCCGTCTCCGGAGGTGCTGAATGCCTTGCAACTCGCTGAGGCTAAATATTTTTTCCTCCTCCGCGAAGCGAAGCACCGCCGCATCACACTTAAGGAAGTGCGTTAACTTCCTTATTTTTTTGTTCTTTTTTTCCCTGTTTCTCATACGTTGGTAGTACAAGCGTGCAAAAAGGGGGTTCAAACGTTGGATCCGAAAGTCGTCATTACCGTGTTGCTAGCGCTTATCGCCGTTTTGCTTATCGTAGGCGCCCGTCTCAAAGCGCTTCGCCTGATCGGCTACGCTGCTATCCGCCTGATCGTCGGGGCGCTCGCGCTGTTTGTCATCAACGCCCTCGGCGGGCATTTTAACATCCATATTCCGATTAACCTCGTCACCTCAATCGTTTGTGGATTTCTTGGCCTCCCTGGAGCGGCAGCGTTAATCGTGATTGACCGATATATTTTGTGGGGCTGACCCGGGAATTTTCCTTAACAAAACACAACATATGGTTTCTTAATGATTGTTTTATGCCTATATACGGTAAGAAGAAAGGGTGTACCGATCCTTTTGGGACACCCTCTTTATTTTTTGTTTCAAAGTTATTGACTTTTATATGACAATGCATTATATTAAAAAATGTCGCTGTTCATGAAAGATATGTTGACAGTAAAGTGAATGATATGTATAATAATAAAGGTGCGCAAGATAAACAAGTTCCTTGAAAACTAAACAAAACGCAAGCGTCATAAGAAAAGCTGAGGCCGCTCGTAGCACCTTCGGTGTCGAGGCCAAAGCAGAAGCCAATCAACTTTCTTTGGAGAGTTTGATCCTGGCTCAGGACGAACGCTGGCGGCGTGCCTAATACATGCAAGTCGAGCGGACCGGACTGGAGCTTGCTCTAGTTTGGTCAGCGGCGGACGGGTGAGTAACACGTGGGCAACCTGCCCGCAAGACCGGGATAACTTCGGGAAACCGGAGCTAATACCGGATAACACCGAAGACCGCATGGTCTTCGGTTGAAAGGCGGCGAAAGCTGTCACTTGCGGATGGGCCCGCGGCGCATTAGCTAGTTGGTGAGGTAACGGCTCACCAAGGCGACGATGCGTAGCCGGCCTGAGAGGGTGACCGGCCACACTGGGACTGAGACACGGCCCAGACTCCTACGGGAGGCAGCAGTAGGGAATCTTCCGCAATGGGCGAAAGCCTGACGGAGCGACGCCGCGTGAGCGAAGAAGGCCTTCGGGTCGTAAAGCTCTGTTGTGAGGGACGAAGGAGCGCCGTTCGAAGAGGGCGGCGCGGTGACGGTACCTCACGAGGAAGCCCCGGCTAACTACGTGCCAGCAGCCGCGGTAATACGTAGGGGGCGAGCGTTGTCCGGAATTATTGGGCGTAAAGCGCGCGCAGGCGGTCCCTTAAGTCTGATGTGAAAGCCCACGGCTCAACCGTGGAGGGTCATTGGAAACTGGGGGACTTGAGTGCAGGAGAGGGGAGCGGAATTCCACGTGTAGCGGTGAAATGCGTAGAGATGTGGAGGAACACCAGTGGCGAAGGCGGCTCTCTGGCCTGCA
>NZ_MPSP01000001.1:32500-85000 GCF_009901865.1 Geobacillus sp. TFV-3
TGGTCGAGTGGCTCTGCGCCGAAAATGTACCGGGGCTAAACGTGCCGCCGAAGCTGCGGGATGACCGTTGGTCATCGGTAGGGGAGCGTTCTAAGGGCAGAGAAGCCAGACCGGAAGGACTGGTGGAGCGCTTAGAAGTGAGAATGCCGGTATGAGTAGCGAAAACAGAGGTGAGAATCCTCTGCGCCGAAAGCCTAAGGGTTCCTGAGGAAGGTTCGTCCGCTCAGGGTTAGTCGGGACCTAAGCCGAGGCCGAAAGGCGTAGGTGATGGACAACAGGTGGAGATTCCTGTACCACCTTCTTCCCGTTTGAGCGATGGGGGGACGCAGGAGGATAGGGCGAGCAGGCGGCTGGAAGAGCCTGTCCAAGCCGTGAGGCTGATCCGCAGGCAAATCCGCGGGTCGCTAAGGCCAAGCGGTGACGGCGACGGAGCATTCCGGAAGTCCCTGATTCCACACTGCCAAGAAAAGCCTCTAGCGAGGGAAGAGGTGCCCGTACCGCAAACCGACACAGGTAGGCGAGGAGAGAATCCTAAGGCGCGCGGGAGAACTCTCGTTAAGGAACTCGGCAAAATGACCCCGTAACTTCGGGAGAAGGGGTGCTCTTTCGGGTGAAGAGCCTGGAAGAGCCGCAGTGAAAAGGCCCAAGCGACTGTTTATCAAAAACACAGGTCTCTGCGAAGCCGAAAGGCGACGTATAGGGGCTGACACCTGCCCGGTGCTGGAAGGTTAAGGGGAGCGCTTAGCGGAAGCGAAGGTGCGAACCGAAGCCCCAGTAAACGGCGGCCGTAACTATAACGGTCCTAAGGTAGCGAAATTCCTTGTCGGGTAAGTTCCGACCCGCACGAAAGGTGTAACGACTTGGGCGCTGTCTCAACGAGAGACCCGGTGAAATTATACTACCTGTGAAGATGCAGGTTACCCGCGACAGGACGGAAAGACCCCGTGGAGCTTTACTGCAGCCTGATATGGAATTTTGGTATCGCTTGTACAGGATAGGTGGGAGCCTGGGAAGCCGGAGCGCCAGCTTCGGTGGAGGCGGCGGTGGGATACCACCCTGGCGGTATTGAAATTCTAACCCGCACCCCTTAGCGGGGTGGGAGACAGTGTCAGGCGGGCAGTTTGACTGGGGCGGTCGCCTCCCAAAAGGTAACGGAGGCGCCCAAAGGTTCCCTCAGAATGGTTGGAAATCATTCGGAGAGTGCAAAGGCACAAGGGAGCTTGACTGCGAGACGGACAGGTCGAGCAGGGACGAAAGTCGGGCTTAGTGATCCGGTGGTTCCGCATGGAAGGGCCATCGCTCAACGGATAAAAGCTACCCCGGGGATAACAGGCTGATCTCCCCCAAGAGTCCACATCGACGGGGAGGTTTGGCACCTCGATGTCGGCTCATCGCATCCTGGGGCTGTAGTCGGTCCCAAGGGTTGGGCTGTTCGCCCATTAAAGCGGTACGCGAGCTGGGTTCAGAACGTCGTGAGACAGTTCGGTCCCTATCCGTCGCGGGCGGAGGAAATTTGAGAGGAGCTGTCCTTAGTACGAGAGGACCGGGATGGACGCACCGCTGGTGTACCAGTTGTCCCGCCAGGGGCACCGCTGGGTAGCTATGTGCGGACGGGATAAGCGCTGAAAGCATCTAAGCGTGAAGCCCCCCTCAAGATGAGATTTCCCACCGCGTGAAGCGGGTAAGATCCCTCGAAGATGACGAGGTCGATAGGTCCGAGGTGGAAGCGTGGCGACACGTGGAGCTGACGGATACTAATCGATCGAGGGCTTGACCTAACGAGAAAAGTGGAAGCGCCGCGGTCAGCTCTCGATGCCAAATGTTCTTCACCCGCAGGGGTGCTTGCACCCCGAGGGGGAAGGTTATTTGGCAGAAGAGAGCTAGGCGCTGGAACTGGACAACAAGAAAAGCGGCGGCGAGCCGGAGCTGGACAACGAAAAGCGCAGGCTTGCGGCTTCTTCCGACGGTTATCTAGTTTTGAAGGAATGAACATCCTGTTGACAAATCCAACAGGATGGATATAATAAGGTTTGTCCATAAGTTGATGATCATTGCCTAGTGGCTATGGCGGAGGGGAAACACCCGTTCCCATCCCGAACACGGAAGTTAAGCCCTCCAGCGCCGATGGTAGTTGGGGCCAGCGCCCCTGCAAGAGTAGGTCGCTGCTAGGCAATAAACGAGCAGCCAGTTGCATTGGTGCAATTGGCTGCTTTCGTTTTTTGAGAAAAAACGATCTGGACCCGCTCAATGTCTCTCTTCCTTTCATCTACTAGTATAGAATGTTAGCAATGTGGGAAACATAGAGGATGGGAGGTGGAGAGCGTGAGGGCATCAATAGCAGACCGGAATCAACACGAACATGTATGCATCGTTTGTGAACAGGAAAAAAAGGAAGGGATTTTCCTTTTTGGCCATTTTCTTTGTTTGGACTGCAACCAGGCGATTGTGCAAACGAATACGGACGACCCGAACTACTCGTTTTATGTGCAGCAGCTGCGTAAAATGTTTACATCGAAAATTCACTCGTAATCAGGGCCTGCATTTGGGCCTGTTTTTATTTGCGATTGACGCCACTCGTGCGTTTTTTCGGGCGTTTGTGATACTATTATGTTTGATGTTTCTCCTGCATATCCCATGCATTTCGGCAGTCTGCCCGGATGATGGCCGTTCTGGGACAGACAGCAAGGAAAGAGGATGATGATGGATCAAACGAAAACTCCTTTATATGACGCTCTCGTGCACCATTGGGCGCGCCGCCCGGTTTCGTTTCACGTGCCGGGACATAAATACGGCGCTTTGTTTTCGCATCGAGGGAGAAATATGTTTGCGCCGCTGTTGGCGTTGGATGCGACGGAAATTTCCGGCTTGGATGACTTGCATCATCCTGAGTCGGTGATTGCCGAGGCGCAGGAGCTGGCGGCGGAGCTGTATGGCGTTAGGGAGACGTTTTTCCTTGTGAACGGTTCGACGGCAGGGAATTTGGCAATGATCGCCGCCGTGTGTGATGGAAAGAGGAAGAAGGTGATTGTACAACGCAATTGCCATAAATCGGTGATGCATGCATTGCAACTCATAGAGGCCACTCCTGTTCTACTTGCTCCCGAGTTTGATCGTGATGTGTGTGTCGCTTCGCACATTCGTCCTGAAACCGTCAAAGAGGCGTTGGCGCTTCATGATGATGTTGCTGCGGTTGTATTGACGAATCCAAATTATTATGGAATGGCCGCCGATTTGACAGAAATCGTCCGCCTAGTTCATGAACATGGTATTCCGGTGCTGGTTGATGAGGCACATGGCGCCCATTTCGTTGTCGGCCCCCCTTTTCCCACATCGGCGCTTCGCTATGGCGCCGATGTCGTCGTGCAGTCGGCGCATAAAACGTTGCCGGCGATGACGATGGGAGCGTTTTTGCATATCAACAGCGAGCGGGTTGATCTTGAACGGTTGAAATATTTTTTGCAGTTGTTTCAGTCAAGCAGCCCGTCTTACCCGATTATGGCGTCGCTCGATTTGGCGCGGAGTTATGTCGCCCAGCTTTCAAAAAGCGATGCGGCGGCGATCGTGGCAGAAATTGAGAAATTTAAGGCAGTCCTGGCCGATATTGACGGGGTGGCAGTCGTTTGTTCCCGCCATTCTGGCGTACAGACCGACCCGCTGAAAGTAACGGTGCAGACGCGCTGTTCCTTGACCGGGTATGAACTGCAGCGTTGGCTTGAGCGTGAAGGGGTGTTTGTCGAGCTTGCTGATCGAATGAACGTGCTTTTCGTTTGCCCGCTGGCGGTAACCGAGCGCCTTCAGGAAGCAACGGAGAAAATCAAACGAGCGTGGCGCGATTTGCCAGATGGCGAGGCGCCGGTGTGTGACGATTCGCCTTTTCTCGGACCGCCGCTATCGGTTTTAGTTCCGTATAATGAACTGCGCTATTGGCGGACAAAAGCTGTGGCGCTCGAGGATGCTGAAGGACATATAGCAGCGGAAACGGTCATTCCATATCCGCCTGGGGTGCCGCTCGTGTGGGTTGGAGAGCGGATCGGCCGTGGCCATATTGAACAGATTCGCCAGCTTCTTTGTCAGCGGGCGCACATACAAGGCGGAAGCCGGCTGAAAGATGGTCAGTTGGTTGTATACGAATAGGAAGGATGGAAAGGATGCCGCGAGTGGTGAACGGATGCTTTTTTTCGTTTGAAGGGCCGGAAGGAGCAGGTAAAACGACGATGATCGGCAAATTGGAGTCGTTGTTGCGTGAGCGGGGGATTGACGTCGTGGCGACGAGGGAACCGGGCGGGGTGCGCATTGCTGAGGCGATTCGCTCAATCATTTTAAACCGTGATTATACGGAAATGGATGGGCGGACGGAGGCGCTTTTATATGCGGCGGCGCGCCGGCAGCATTTGCTTGAGAAAATCGTGCCGGCGCTTGAGGCTGGGTGCGTCGTCCTTTGCGACCGGTTTGTTGATAGTTCCCTCGCCTACCAGGGATTTGCCCGCGGGCTTGGCATTGAAGAAGTATGGAAAATTAATGAATTCGCTATTGATGGATATATGCCGTCGCTGACGATTTATTTTGATATCGATCCGCAAATTGGGCTTGAACGAATCCGGCGAAACCGCGGCCGAGAAGTGAATCGACTTGACCTTGAAACGTTGTCTTTTCATGAGAAGGTGCGAGAAGGGTATCGGGAACTCGCCAGACGGTTTGCCGACCGCATTGTCGTCATCGACGCGAGCCGCCCGCTTGATGATGTATTCGCCGAAACAACGGCTGCGGTGCTTTCCCGCCTGAAAGGAAGATGACAGCGTGATTTCCATGAATCCGGCCGTGATGATTCCTAGCGGACATGATAGAATAGAAATAAGAAATAAGGAAGAGTGATGGCGATGCGATGGGAACAGCTAGCGAAACGCCAGCCGGTGGTGGCGAAAATGCTGCAAAGCGGCTTGGAAAAAGGACGGATTTCTCATGCGTATTTGTTTGAGGGGCAGCGGGGGACGGGCAAAAAAGCGGCCAGTTTGTTGTTGGCGAAACGTTTGTTTTGTCTGTCCCCAATCGGAGTTTCCCCATGTCTAGAGTGCCGCAACTGCCGGCGCATCGACTCCGGCAACCACCCCGACGTCCGGGTGATCGGCCCAGATGGAGGATCAATCAAAAAGGAACAAATCGAATGGCTGCAGCAAGAGTTCTCAAAAACAGCCGTCGAGTCGGATAAAAAAATGTACATCGTTGAGCACGCTGATCAAATGACGACAAGCGCTGCCAACAGCCTTCTGAAATTTTTGGAAGAGCCGCATCCAGGGACGGTGGCGGTATTGCTGACTGAGCAATACCACCGCCTGCTAGGGACGATCGTTTCCCGCTGTCAAGTGCTTTCGTTCCGGCCGTTGCCGCCGGCAGCGCTCGCCCAGGCGCTTGTCGAGGAGCACGTGCCGTTGCCGTTGGCGCTGTTGGCTGCCCATTTGACAAACAGCTTCGAGGAAGCACTGGCGCTTGCCCAAGATAGTTGGTTTGCCGAGTCGCGAACATTAGTGCTACAATGGTATGAGATGCTGGGCAAGCCGGAGCTGCAGCTTTTGTTTTTCATCCACGATCGCTTGTTTCCGCATTTTTTGGAAAACCATCAGCTTGACCTTGGACTTGATTTGCTTTTATATTTATACCGCGATTTGTTGCATATTCAAACCGGTCAAATGGACAGCGTGTTATACCGCGATCAGCTGGACTGCCTGCAACGATGGGCGCTTGCTTGCCCACAGCGGCGGATTGTGGCTGGCATGGAAGCGATTTTACAAGCAAAAACGCGTTTAAATACAACGAATATGAGCACGGCGTTGCTTGTTGAGCAGCTCGTTCTTCAATTAAAGCGGTAAAGGAGGGAGAGCCGTTGTATACGGTAGTCGGCGTTCGTTTTAAAAAAGCAGGGAAGATTTATTATTTTGACCCTGGCGATGCCGTTATTCCCGTCGGCGAATTCGTCATTGTCGAGACGGCGCGCGGCATTGAGTACGGAAAAGTCGTCATCGCCAATAAACAAGTCGACGAAAACGACATCGTGATGCCGCTCAAAAAAGTGATCCGTGTGGCGAATGAGAAAGATAAATGGGTTGTGGAAGAAAACAAAAAGGCGGCGCGCGAGGCGTATGACATTTGCTTGCGCAAAGTGGAGGAGCACGGGCTCGAAATGAAGCTCGTCGATGTGGAATATACGTTTGACCGCAATAAAGTGATCTTTTATTTCACTGCCGATGGACGCGTCGATTTCCGCGAACTTGTGAAGGACTTAGCGTCAATTTTCCGCACGCGCATTGAGCTGCGGCAAATCGGGGTGCGCGACGAGGCGAAAATGCTTGGCGGCATTGGGCCGTGCGGCCGCATGCTTTGTTGTTCGACGTTTTTAGGCGATTTTGAACCGGTGTCAATCAAAATGGCGAAAGATCAAAACTTGTCGCTCAATCCGACGAAGATTTCCGGGCTGTGCGGCCGGCTGATGTGTTGCCTGAAATATGAAAACGAAGAGTATGAGACGGCGAAAGAACAACTCCCGGATTTAGGGGAATATGTCGAAACACCCCACGGCTTCGGCAAAGTTGTCGGCTTGAATATTTTAGAACGGGTGTTGCAAATCGAGCTTCCAGAATTCGGAAGGGTCGTCGAATATACACTCGATGAGCTGATGAAAAACGGGACGTTGTCCATTCGCGTCGCAGATTAATTTGGGGTGGGGCCAGTGGAAAAAGTAGATAAAAAAGAAGTGTTTCGATCAGTGGCCAATATGGAAGAGCAACTTAGTTATTTTTACCGCGAGCTGGTGCAGCTGAAACAGCGCGTAACGGAGCTGTTAGAAGAGAATCACCGGTTGCAAATCGAAAATGCTCAGTTGCGCCGTCGGCTTGAACAATTGTCAGAAGCATGGGAAGAAGGCAAACGCAAAGGGGACAAACATGGCAAAAAACTCATCGACGTTGGCGAAGGGTATGATAATTTAGCCCGCCTTTACCAAGAAGGGTTTCATATTTGTCACATCCATTACGGAAGCATTCGCACCGAGGGCGATTGTTTGTTTTGCTTGTCGTTTTTGAACAAAAACTAAAGGCAACGCCACCCTTTCCGTTTCGGAAAGGTTATTTTTTTCAATGGAGGATCTTGCGTCATGGTGGAATTGTACGAGGATGAACGGCTCGATTATTTGTTTAACGAAGAGCTCCGCATCATTCAAAGTCCATCTGTATTTTCGTTTTCCCTTGATGCCGTGCTCCTTGCTCATTTTGCCTATATGCCGATTCAAAAGGGGCAGATTGTTGATTTGTGCACGGGCAACGGGGTGATTCCCCTCTTGTTGAGCCGGCGAACAAAAGGGACGATCATCGGCATCGAAATTCAAGAACGGCTTTGCGACATGGCGAGGCGAAGCGTGCAATACAACGGGCTTGAAGGACAAATCGAGATCATACACGGCGACATTAAAGAAGCGCCGCAACGGATCGGTTACAGCCGGTACGATGTCGTCACGTGCAATCCCCCGTATTTTCCGGCAGTCGGCAAAGATGAACTGAGCAAAAATGAACATATCGCCATCGCCCGCCATGAAATTTATTGCACTCTAGAGGATGTGATTCGTGTCAGCAGCCAACTGTTGAAGCAAGGAGGGAAGGCGGCGTTCGTCCACCGGCCGGGGCGGCTGCTTGACATTGTGACGCTCATGCGCCAATACCGTCTTGAGCCGAAACGGCTCCGCTTTGTGTACCCGAAAGAGGGCAAAGAGGCGAACATGATTTTAATTGAAGGGACAAAAGATGCAAGCCCGGACTTAAAAGTGTTGCCACCGCTCGTCGTGTATGATGAGAATAACGAATATACCGAGGAGACGAAGCGAATCTTATATGGCATTATTTCATCTTAAAGGGGCGGAACAAAGGATGCTTTGGCAGCAAAAAAGTTTTACCGAACAAACGGAGCAAGGGACGCTATACATCGTGCCGACGCCGATCGGCAATTTGGAGGATATGACGTTTCGTGCGGTTAGGACGCTTCAGGAAGCTGATGTCATCGCCGCCGAGGACACAAGGCAGACGAAAAAGCTGCTCGCCCATTTCGGCATTCATACGCCGCTCGTCAGCTACCATGAGCATAATAAATACGCGAGCGGCCGGCAGCTTGTCGAATGGCTGAAGGAAGGAAAAACGGTGGCATTGGTGAGCGACGCCGGGATGCCCGGCATTTCCGATCCGGGCTATGAGCTTATTGCTGCGGCGCTTGCCGAGCGCTGCCGCGTCGTCCCTCTTCCTGGAGCGAACGCGGCATTGACAGCGCTCGTCGCCTCCGGGCTGCCCACGGACCGCTTTTTGTTTGTCGGCTTTTTGGAACGGGCGAAAAAAGAGAAAAAAGAGCAACTGCTGTCATTAAAAACAGCGGCGGAGACGTTAATTTTTTATGAGGCGCCCCACCGCTTGAAAGAAACGCTCGCTCTCATGTATGATATATTCGGCAATCGGCGCATCGCTCTTGGCCGCGAGTTGACGAAACGGTTTGAGGAGTTCATCCGTGGTGATTTACGTGATGTGGCCGCTTGGGCGGAAGAACATGACATCCGCGGCGAATTTTGCCTCATTGTCGAAGGGGCGCGAGATGGGAATAAACAAGAGCAAGAGGAATGGTGGCAGCCGCTTTCGCTTGTCGAACATGTCGATTATTATATTCGCGAGCACAGCCTTTCTGTCAAGGAGGCGGTGAAACAGGCGGCCAGTGATCGAAATATGTCGAAACGCGACGTTTATCGGCAGTATCATCAACAGCAAGAAGAAGAAAAAAAAGAGTTTCTCTGAAACCAGAGAAACTTTTTTATTGTTTTTCTTTGTCTGCTGCTTCTAGATGCTGTTGGATCTCCTGCAGCAAAATTTCCGCGCCTTCGCGGCTTAAAATGATTTTGCCGCCGGCCAGTTTGAAGTTGTCGTCCGACACTTCGCCGGTGACGACACACGTCATGTTCGGCTTATACTTTTTCAAAATGATGCGGTCATCGTCAACGTAAATTTCCAACGCATCTTTTTCGTTAATATCCAACGTACGTCGCAGCTCAATTGGAATGACGACGCGGCCTAACTCATCGACTTTACGCACAATCCCTGTCGATTTCATCGTCGATTCTCCTCTCCGCAAAAAAGTTTTTTGTCGTTTATTCGTCAATATTCGACAAATTTCCTACAACCTAATCATATCAGTGTTTCCATTAAGCGTCAATCCTTTAATATGTAAAATTTAAAAAAAATGTATATTGTTATTTCGCAAAAAAGTTTGTTTAGAAAGAAAAGAGAAAACGAATGAATTTGCCCATCTAAACTCTATCCTTGTATAACAAATTCGCAGCGATAGTTGAAAACGCGGCCGTATTTTTGCCGGTTTGGGTATATTTTTTCAGCTTGCGAGAAATAGATGTTTTTGTAGAATGAAAAAATTATGTAAAATAGAAGTAACGCCGCTCTCGTCGCCGGACGGGGGCTTTTGTGCTCAACAGTACGAGGGAGGGCCTAACCGATGGAGAAAAAAACGTTTTATTTGACGACGCCGATTTATTACCCGAGCGACCGCCTGCATATTGGTCATGCTTACACAACGGTGGCGGGGGACGCCATGGCTCGCTATAAACGGATGCGCGGCTATGATGTCATGTATTTGACCGGCACTGATGAGCATGGGCAAAAAATTCAGCGCAAGGCGGAAGAAAAAGGAGTAACGCCACAGCAATACGTCGATGAGATCGTCGCTGGCATTCAGGAGCTATGGAAGAAGCTTGACATTTCCTACGATGATTTTATTCGCACAACGCAGGAGCGGCATAAAAAAGTCGTCGAGCAAATTTTCGCCCGTCTTGTCGAACAAGGCGATATTTATTTGGGCGAATATGAAGGTTGGTATTGTACGCCGTGCGAATCGTTTTACACTGAGCGGCAGCTTGTGGACGGCAACTGTCCGGACTGCGGCCGGCCTGTTGAGAAAGTGAAAGAAGAGTCCTATTTCTTCCGGATGAGCAAATACGTCGACCGTTTGTTGCAATATTACGAAGAAAATCCCGATTTTATCCAACCAGAATCTCGGAAAAATGAGATGATCAACAACTTTATTAAGCCAGGGCTTGAGGATTTGGCTGTGTCGCGGACGACGTTCGATTGGGGCATTAAAGTGCCAGGCAATCCGAAGCATGTCATCTATGTCTGGATCGACGCGCTTGCCAACTATATCACAGCGCTCGGCTATGGCACGGACAACGATGAAAAGTTCCGCAAATATTGGCCGGCGGACGTCCATTTGGTCGGCAAAGAAATCGTCCGTTTCCATACGATTTATTGGCCGATTATGTTGATGGCGCTCGGCTTGCCGTTGCCGAAAAAAGTATTCGGCCATGGTTGGTTGCTGATGAAGGATGGAAAAATGTCCAAATCGAAAGGAAATGTCGTTGACCCAGTGACGCTCATCGACCGGTATGGACTTGATGCGCTCCGCTATTATTTGCTGCGGGAAGTGCCGTTCGGCGCTGATGGCGTGTTTACCCCGGAAGGATTTATTGAGCGTATCAACTATGACTTGGCCAACGACTTAGGCAACTTGCTGCACCGCACCGTGGCGATGATCGAAAAATATTTCGACGGCGTTATTCCGCCATACCGCGGGCCGAAAACACCGTTTGACCAAGAGTTGGCGCAAACGGCGCGCGAAGTGGTGCGTCAATATGAAGAAGCGATGGAGGGAATGGAGTTTTCCGTCGCGCTCGCCGCTGTTTGGCAGTTGATTAGCCGGACGAACAAATACATCGATGAAACGCAGCCATGGGTATTGGCGAAAGACGAACAGAAACGGGACGAGCTTGCCGCCGTCATGACCCACTTGGCTGAATCGCTCCGCCATACGGCGGTGCTGCTCCAGCCGTTTTTGACGCGCACGCCGGAGCGCATGTTCACTCAGCTTGGCATCACTGATCATTCATTGAAAGAATGGGACAGCTTGTACGATTTCGGCCTCATTCCGGAAGGGACAAAAGTGCAAAAGGGAGAACCGCTCTTCCCGCGCCTCGACATCGAAGCGGAAGTGGAGTACATTAAGGCGCATATGCAAGGGGGCAAACCGGCCGCCGAGCCGGTAAAAGAGGAAAAAAAAGCAGCGGAGGCGGCGGAAATTTCGATTGATGAGTTCGCCAAAATCGATTTGCGCGTCGCTGAAGTCATCCATGCCGAACGGATGAAAAACGCCGATAAGCTGTTGAAGCTTCAGCTTGACCTTGGCGGCGAGAAGCGGCAAGTGATCTCTGGCATCGCTGAGTTTTACAAACCAGAAGAACTCGTCGGCAAAAAAGTCATTTGCGTCGCCAATTTAAAACCAGCCAAGCTTCGCGGCGAATGGTCGGAAGGCATGATTCTAGCCGGAGGCAGCGGCGGGGAATTTTCGGTGGCGACGGTTGATCAACACGTGCCGAATGGAACGAAAATCAAATAGCTATTTGCTTGGTAGGGGGGTGTTGCGCTTGACACCTCCTTGTCGCTATTTTGTAATGGAAATGTTAACGAAATGTGACGTATGTAACCAATTTCTATGCTACACTTAACATCAAGGTGGAAAAGAGGGCATTCGTATGCTGTTTGATACGCACGCACATTTGAATGCAGTCCAATACGAAGAAGATTTGGAACAAGTCATTGAACGCGCCCGCGATGAAGGGGTTTCACACATTGTCGTCGTCGGGTTTGACCGTCCGACAATCGATCGGGCGATCGAGCTGGCTGAGCGGTATCCGTTTATTTATGCGGCGGTTGGCTGGCATCCGGTCGATGCGATCGAGATGACGGACGATGATTTGCAGATGATTGAACATCTCGCCGCTCACCGGAAAGTCGTGGCGCTCGGCGAGATGGGGCTTGACTACCATTGGGATAAATCGCCGAAAGACGTGCAACAAGAGGTGTTCCGGCAGCAAATCCGGCTGGCTAAAAAGGTGAAGTTGCCGATCATTATTCATAACCGTGAGGCGACGGCGGATATTTTAAAAATTTTGAAAGAGGAAAACGCCGCCGAAGTCGGCGGGATTATGCATTGTTTCAGCGGCAGCGTCGAGGTGGCCAAACAGTGCATGGACATGAATTTTCTCATTTCCCTTGGCGGTCCGGTCACGTTTAAAAATGCGAAAAAACCGAAGGAAGTGGCGAAGGAGATTCCGCTCAGCCATTTATTGATCGAAACGGACTGTCCATATTTAACGCCTCATCCTTTCCGCGGCAAACGAAACGAGCCGAGCTATGTCAAATACGTTGCCGAAGCGATCGCACAGATCAAAAACATTTCTTTTGCCGAAGTAGCGGAAACAACGGCGGAAAATGCCAAAAAATTGTTCGCCATCGACCGCTAAAATCAGGCATCGAACAGCGGGGAAGCTTGTCGAAGGTGCGGCGAAGACGATAAGATTCTACAAATTCAGCCGATATGAGCCAACCGCGTGTCGACAAGTCTTCCTTCCTTTTTCACTGAAATTTCTGCATAATAGAGTATGCTCGTGCGTACATGTTAAAGGGAGAGGGGAATTCCGGAGGAAAAGGAGGCGTTTCTTCTGATGTTGCCGAATGGGAGGAAATGGCTGGACTTATGGAGGAAAAACGTGACCGTCACAGCGGGTGGGTTTCTCGCCATCTCCGCGACGACAGGGGTTGCTGGATATGAGATGGCCAAAGACGATGTGACGCTGATCAAAAACGGAAACAAACAAGAAATTCGCACTCATGCGAAAACGGTGAAAGAACTGCTTGCGGAGCAAAACATTCAACCGCGCAAAGAAGATTATGTTTATCCGTCTCTCCATTCACCGATCACCGACGATCTCCATATCGTTTGGGAAGCGAGCAAAGAAGTGACGCTGACGGTCAATGGAAAAAAGAAAAAGATATGGACGACAGCCGATACAGTCGCGGAGTTGCTCCGTTCGCAGCACGTGGCAGTCGGGCCGTATGACAAAGTGGCGCCGGCGCTTTCGGCGAAAATTCAAAAAGGCATGGACATCGGCGTTGAAAAGGCGTTTCCAGTCCACGTCAATGTCGGCGGTAAACAACAGCAGGTATGGACAACTTCGACTACGGTCGCTGACTTTTTGAAGCAGCAAGGGATTCAGCTAGGTCGACTTGATCGGATAGAGCCCTCCTTGCACGAAACGGTCAAAGAACAGATGACCATTTGCGTGATCCGAGTAAAAAAAGTCACCGATGTAGTGGAAGAACCCGTCGACTTTGCTGTGGTGACAAAACGGGACGACTCATTGCCGAAAGGAGAGCGGCGCGTCATTCAGCCTGGAGAAAAAGGGGCGGTTCAAAAAACATATGAGGTGACATTGGAAAACGGCAAAGAAACGGCACGCAAACTAGTCGCTGCCAAAACGCTGAAAGAAAGCAAGGCGCGCATTGTCGCCATCGGCACGAAAACGGTGCGCTCGGCTGCCGCGCCCGACCGCCCGTCCTCGCGCGGCTCGGACCATGCCGCGAAGGAATTTTACGTCACCGCCACCGCCTACACCGCCTATTGTGCAGGCTGTTCAGGCATAACAAGCACAGGCATTAACTTGCGCAAAAATCCTTTCGCTAAAGTGATTGCCGTCGACCCGTCCATCATCCCCCTTGGGTCGAAAGTGTATGTGGAAGGATACGGATATGCCATTGCCGCTGACACCGGTTCAGGTATCCGCGGATATAAAATTGATGTATTTTTCCCGGAACGGTCGGATGCGTTTCGTTGGGGCAGAAAGCGCGTGAAAATACGGGTGTTGCCATAGAGATGCGATGGGAGAACGAAGCGGAGGGTTTTTTCCCTCTGCTTTTTTTCGCTATAATGGCATTGTGCCGCAACAATGCGCGCTGTTTCTGATAAATTAGACGATGCAAACGGAAAAAAGTTTCAGCCAAATTCAAAAAATAATAAGGGAATGAAGCGGCTTTCGGCGATGATTCGCCTTACTTTTGATTTTACCGGAAAGGAGGCTTTGCAGAAATAGGAAAAAGGAACGATTCCATTGTTTCTGCAATTGGGAGGATGAAGATCAAAGAAGTGATCGTTGTGGAAGGAAAAGATGATACGGCGGCGATCCGGCGCGCCGTCGATGCCGATACAATCGAGACAAACGGAGCAGCAGTGGGCGCGGATGTCATTGAGCGGATCAAGCTGGCGAAAGAGCGCCGCGGCGTGATCATTTTTACCGATCCCGATTTTCCTGGCGAAAAAATTCGCCGCACGATTGCCGAACAGGTGCCGGGGTGCAAGCATGCCTTTTTGCCGCGTGAGGCGGCCAAAGCGAAAAATGGCAAAGGCATTGGTGTTGAGCACGCGTCCCCTGCCGAAATCCGTCAGGCGCTCGCCAACGTGTATGAAGAGGCGTCGGATTGGAAGGAAGAAATTACGTTTGCTGAACTGATCGAGGCTGGGTTGATTGGCGGCGCGATGGCGCGCCGGCGGCGGCAGCGTCTCGGCGAGGAGCTGAAAATCGGCTATGCGAACGGTCGGCAGTTTCATAAGCGGCTGCAAGTGTTCCGCATTTCCCGTGATGCTTTTTATGAGGCGTTAGCGCACGTGATGCAGGAGGAGGCGGACGATGTATAAAGATATTGCTACACCGGGGCGGACGAAAGAAATTTTGGAGCGATATGGCTTTTCGTTTAAAAAGAGCCTTGGGCAAAATTTTTTAATCGATGCGAATATTTTGCGGAAAATCGTGGATGTCGCCGACATCTCCCCTGATACAGGAGTGATTGAAATCGGACCGGGCATCGGAGCGTTGACTGAACAATTGGCGCGGCGGGCGAAAAAAGTCGTTGCTTTCGAAATCGACGGCCGACTGTTGCCGATTTTGGCCGACACGCTGTCTCCTTATGACAATGTGCGCATCTTTCATCAAGATGTATTAAAGGCCGATTTGCATGACGTCATTGCCGAGGAATTAGCTGATGTAAGCGACCGGATGGTCGTCGCCAACTTACCTTATTATGTGACGACACCGATCATTATGAAGCTGCTGACCGATCGGCTGCCCATCCGCGGCATGGTCGTCATGCTGCAAAAAGAAGTCGCCGACCGTCTTGCCGCTAAGCCGGGGACGAAAGATTACGGCTCGCTGACGATCGCTGTGCAGTATTATACCGAAGCGGAAGTCGTCATGACGGTGCCGCGCACCGTCTTTATGCCGAAGCCGAACGTTGATTCTGCTGTCATCCGGCTTGTAAAGCGGCAGCATCCGCCTGTTGTTGTCGACGATGAGGTCGTGTTTTTCCAAGTGGTGCGGGCAAGCTTCGCTCAGCGCCGCAAAACGCTGTTCAACAACTTAACAAACAATTTGCCGGGAGGAAAAGAGAACAAAGAGCAAATTGAACGAGTGCTCGTTGCTTTGGGCATTGATCCCCGCCGCCGCGGAGAGACGCTTGACATCGCTGAGTTTGCTTCATTAAGCAACGAGTTGGCACCGCTTTTCGGCAAATGAAGGAGTTGTAAAGAAAGCGCTTCTGTGGGGAGGCAATGGTCCTTTCGTCAACCAAAGCCGTTCAAACAGGCGTCTATCACCTATTGTCCGCACGTGCATATCGTATAGATGACAACGATTATGCAATGGAGTGAGCGGTGATGGACGTCATTAAAATCGGCGATATTGTCGCCCGCAAGTCTTATCAATGTGATTTATTGTTCCGAGTGATTGATATGAAAGAAAAAAACGGCGAGTGGGAAGCGATTTTGTATGGTGAAGATGTGCGCCTCGTCGCGGATGCTCCGTGCAGCGATTTAGTCGTCATCGGTGAGCAGGAACAACAGGAACGGAAAAAGAAGGAAATCGAGCTGATCGAACAATCGTATCGGCTTTTTCGCCAAGATTATCAGGCGATCAAGCAAAAAGTTGAATATCGGGCGACCGGCGGATACCGGGTGGAGAAAGATTTTTTTCAAATTCCGGGGCGCGTCCTCCATTTGGATGGCGACCCGTTATATTTGCGCAAATGTATGGATTTGTATGAGCGGATCGGCGTGCCCGTGCACGGCATTTACTGCGAGGAAAGCGAAATGCCTGAAAAAGTTGGTTATTGGATCGAGCAGTTTCGCCCTAATATTTTAGTCATCACCGGGCATGATTCGTATTCGAAGTCAAAAGGAAAGGTGCATGAGTTAAAAGCGTACCGCCATTCGCGCCATTTTGTGCAAACGGTGAAAGAGGCGCGCAAAAAAGTGCCCCATTTGGACCAACTGATCATTTTCGCCGGCGCCTGCCAGTCGCACTTTGAGTCGCTCATTCGCGCGGGGGCGAATTTTGCCAGCTCGCCAGCGCGGGTGAACATTCATGCTCTGGACCCTGTCTATATTGTTTCGCGTCTCAGCTTCACCCCGTTCACCGAAACAGTCGACGTATGGGATGTGCTGCGCAACACGTTAACCGGGGAAAAGGGGCTTGGTGGGGTGGAAACGAAAGGCGTGCTCCGCACCGGGATGCCGTTTCGCCTCATTGAGGATCGAGAGGAAGACCGCCGCAGTTGATGGCGGTTTTTTCTATACGTCCGCCGCATTTTTTTACAAAAAAGTTCCACATCACACATAAAAACAAGGATATTGTAGAAAAATATACATTGACAGAAATAAAAATGCCCTGATATAATTTTTATTTTTTGACTTTAGATGTCATCTTTGTTATAATTAAAAATAGTGAGGTGGATGATGAATGCCAAAGACTTTATCCGATATTAAAAAAACGCTGGATTCCAATATCGGGAAACGGTTGACGCTGCGGGCCAACGGCGGACGCAGAAAAATGATTGAGCGTTGTGGTGTTTTGGCGGAAACATATCCATCCGTATTTGTCATTGAGCTGGATCAAAAAGAGAATTCGTTTGAACGCGTATCGTTCAGCTACGCCGACGTATTGACAGAGACGGTAAAGTTGACGTTTTGGGATGATGAGCAAGCAGGGGGGCAGTAGACAGATTTGTTTGCTGCTTTTTGCTTTTGGTTTTGTCATAAATTAGGTGACGTGAACTACTCCCACTTCGCTTTGCTTGAAGCGGGAGTTTTTCTTTCGGAACTATGATAAAACCGCCCTCTTTATTTCATACTAAAACTGCCGCAGCCGCCTTTTGCCCGGTCAAAGGCAAAGCCGGCTTGTTGATGCGCCGGCGGGTTGCCAAACGTTTCATGCCATAGCGCCAATGAACATGGAAAGGGGTTGCTGACATTGGGTCGACGCCGCGGGGTTATGTCGCAACGCTTGAAAGAAGAGCTGGCAAAAGAGTTGGGCTTTTATGATGTCGTGCAACGTGAGGGATGGGGCGCCATCCGCGCGAAAGACGCAGGAAACATGGTTAGATTGGCGATTGAACGGGCGGAACGGCAACTGGCCGGAACAACGGAATAGCGCCGGCAACGGGGCGTGTTGCGGCGAGGGTGTCCCGAACGGGGCGCCCTTTTTGTATACATATATTGTTTGGCGTCGTCGCCAGAACATGGTAATATGATAAAATGGGTTGACGAAAGAAAGGCGGATGAGACGGGGCAAAGACGGCGGAGAGGGAAAGCAGCCGATGGATGCCGATCCGCTTATTCATGATCGCGCGTGGAAGTAGGTGAGGATGAGTGAGGTTGTCGATAAAAGCGCCGGCGAAAATCAACTTGTCACTCGACGTTCTTTATAAGCGCCCGGATGGTTACCATGAAGTGAAAATGGTGATGACGACGATCGATTTGGCCGATCGCATTGAGCTTGTCGCGTTGCCGGGGGAAGATGCGATCCGCATCGTTTCGCAAAACCGCTTTGTGCCGGATGATTGCCGCAACTTGGCGTATCAGGCGGCGAAACTTCTTAAAGAGACGTTTTCGATCCGCCAAGGGGTGGCCATTTCGATTACGAAGCATATTCCGGTGGCCGCCGGATTGGCGGGAGGAAGCAGCGATGCGGCGGCGACGCTGCGAGGGTTAAACAAGCTTTGGCAGCTTGGATTAACGATGGATGAACTGGCAGAGCTGGGGGCGAAAATCGGCTCGGATGTCGCTTTTTGCGTCTACGGCGGAACCGCCTTGGCGACGGGGCGCGGGGAAATCATCACTCCGATCGCTTCACCGCCGCCGTGCTGGGTTGTGCTGGCCAAGCCCCCGATTGGTGTATCGACGGCGGAAGTGTACCGAAACTTGGAGCTTGAGCGTGTCAGCCATCCGGACGTCGATGCGATGGTAAGAGCGATCGAGCGGCAAGATTATGCGGCGATCTGCCGGTTGGTCGGCAATGTTCTTGAGGAAGTGACGTTGAAAAAATATCCGGAAGTCGCGCATATTAAAGAACAAATGAAACGGTTTGGCGCTGATGCGGTGTTGATGAGCGGCAGCGGGCCGACCGTGTTCGGTCTGATCGAGCACGATTCCAGAATGCAACGGGTGTATAACGGGTTGCGCGGCTTTTGTAACCAAGTGTTTGCGGTGAGATTGTTAGGGGAACGGCATTCTCTTGATTAAACACGTACATTTTTGTTAAAATATATTTATAATATTCGGTTTCAGGAGGTCGGCTATGAAGCTAAGGCGAAGCGGCCGTTTAGTGGATATGACGCATTACCTTCTTGAACGGCCACATCAGCTCATTCCGCTGACATTTTTTGCGGAGCGTTACGAATCGGCCAAATCGTCGATCAGCGAAGATTTGGCCATCATTAAGCAGACGTTCGAGCAACAAGGAATCGGAACCGTTCGGACGCTGCCCGGCGCTGCCGGCGGCGTGCAATACATTCCAAAAATGGCAGCCGAGGAAGCGGAAGAAGTGGTTGCGTATTTGTGTGAACAACTGTCGCGTCCGGATCGGCTTCTTCCCGGCGGATATTTGTATATGACCGACATACTTGGCGATCCCCGTATTATGAACAAAATCGGCCGCCTTTATGCGTCGATGTTTGCCGACCGTCCGGTGGATGTCGTCATGACGATCGCCACCAATGGGATTCCGTTCGCGTATGCCATCGCCAACTTTTTGTATGTGCCCGTTGTCATCGTTCGCCATGACAATAAAGCGACAGAAGGACCGATGGTGAGCATCAATTACGTATCCGGCTCGTCCAAACGCATCCAAACGATGGTCCTATCGAAGCGCAGCTTAGCGGAAGGAGCCAATGTGCTCATCGTCGACGATTTTATGAAGGCGGGGGGCACAGTCAATGGCATGATCAGTTTGCTGCAGGAGTTTAACGGCAATGTCTCCGGCATTGGCGTGCTCGTCGAGTCGGAGGAGGCGAAAGAACGGTTGGTCGATGAATACATTTCACTCGTCAAACTGTCCGAGGTAGACGTCAAAGAAAAGCGGATCGCTGTCAAAGAAGGCAATTACAAAACGTTATTCACTGCTTGACATAAAAAATCAAGAAAGGAGACTGGCTCATGAGAAAGGTAGAGACAACGAAGGCGCCGCAAGCGATCGGCCCATATTCGCAAGGAATCATCGTCAACAACATGTTTTACAGCTCGGGGCAAATCCCGCTCACTCCAGAAGGGGAATTGGTGAAAGGCGACATTCAAGCGCAGACACATCAAGTGTTCCAAAACTTGAAAGCCGTATTGGAAGCGGCCGGCGCTTCACTCGATACGGTGGTGAAAACGACCGTATTTCTGAAAAATATGGATGATTTCGCTGCCATGAATGAGGTGTACAGCCAATACTTCCCGAACCATAAGCCGGCGCGCTCGTGCGTGGAAGTAGCCCGGCTGCCGAAAGATGTCCTTGTCGAAATTGAAGTCGTTGCCCTCGTTCCGTAATGGTTAGTCCGACTTTTCCCCTACATAAAAATTTATAAAAAATTTTTCGAAAAAAAGAAGGAAATAGCTCGAGAGCGTGGAATTCATTACATCGAGTCTCATATAGGGGAAAAGGTGGTGAGCAAAATGGAAGTGACAGACGTAAGATTGCGCCGCGTCCATACCGAAGGACGGATGAAAGCGATCGCCTCCATTACGTTGGACAACGAGTTCGTCGTCCATGACATCCGCGTCATCGACGGAAACAATGGGCTGTTCGTCGCGATGCCGAGCAAGCGCACGCCAGATGGGGAATTCCGTGATATCGCTCATCCGATCAATTCGGCCACGCGCGGGAAAATCCAGGAGGCGATCCTCGCTGAATATCACCGCCTCGGGAAGTTGGAAGAAGAACTTGAAGAAGCTGGCGCTTCGTAAACATATGAAGGGGAGCTTAGGTGAAATTCACCAAGCTCTCTATTTTTTTGCCAGCCGCATTGTTTCCTTGAAAAGTGCCGTTGATTCATATATATTCAATTATGGATAAAAGGGTAACTGGAGGCCTTTCATGATGAAACGATATGCGGTCATTTTGGCGGCCGGACAAGGAACGAGGATGAAGTCCAAATGGTATAAAGTGCTTCATCCTGTTTGCGGCAAGCCAATGGTTCAGCACGTCATCGACCAAGTGGCGAAGCTTGGGGTGGAAAAAACCGTTGTGGTAGTGGGATTTGGCGCTGAGCAGGTGAAAGATCAGCTCGGTGCTCAGTGCGACTACGCCTTCCAGGAGGAGCAACTCGGGACGGCGCATGCAGTAATGCAGGCGGCTTCGCATTTGCGCGGCCTTGAAGGAGTGACGATTGTCGTCTGTGGGGATACGCCGCTCATCACCGCTGAAACGATGAAAGAACTCATTAGGCATCATATGACCGTCCAGGCGAAGGCGACCGTATTGACGGCCATCGCTGATGATCCGGCCGGGTATGGCCGCATTGTCCGCAACGAGGCTGGCCATGTCGAGAAAATTGTCGAACATAAAGATGCGAGCGAGCAAGAGCGGAACATTCGCGAGATTAACACAGGAACGTACTGTTTTGACAATGAAACATTGTTTCAAGCGCTTACAAAGGTGACGAATCACAACGCTCAAGGCGAATATTATTTAACGGATGTGATTGAAATTATCAAAGCGGATGGCGGCGTTGTATCCGCCTATCAGGCGCCGTCGTTTGAGGAAACGATCGGCGTAAACGACCGCATCGCCCTCGCCGAAGCGGAGCGGATCATGCGTGCCCGCATTTGCCGTCAGCATATGAAAAACGGAGTTACGATCATTGATCCGGCTTCCACGTATATTTCTGCCGAGGCGGCGATCGGACGTGACACGGTCATTTACCCCGGCACGGTGATTGAAGGCGAGACGGTGATCGGTGAAGACTGCGTCATCGGACCGAATTCGGAAATTAAAAATTGCTATATCGGCCATCGCACATTGATTCGCCATTCGGTCGCCCATGACAGCGAGATTGGTTCGGATGTGACGATCGGCCCATTCGCCCATATTCGACCGCTGTCAAAAATCGACGATGAGGTGCGAATCGGCAATTTCGTCGAGGTGAAAAAATCGACGTTCGGCAAAGGAAGCAAGGCGTCGCATTTAAGCTATATCGGCGACGCGCAAGTCGGAGCCGATGTGAACCTTGGCTGCGGATCGATTACCGTCAACTATGACGGCGTGCACAAATATATGACCAAAATTGAGGACGGGGCGTTTATCGGTTGCAACGTCAATTTGATCGCCCCGGTTACGGTAGGACAGGGCGCTTACGTCGCCGCCGGATCGACGATTACAGATGACGTTCCCGGCCGCGCGCTCGCCATCGCCCGCGCCCGGCAAGTCAATAAAGAAAATTATGCCGATCGCCTGCCGGGCAAGAAAAAATCTTAGTGGAGGTCTATCATGTCTGACTGTCAGCATCAATTAAAGTTGTTCGCTCTGAACTCGAACATGAAGTTGGCGAAGGAAATTGCGGAAGTCATGGGAATCGAGCTCGGCAAATGTTCCGTTTCCCGTTTCAGCGACGGGGAAATTCAAATCAACATTGAAGAAAGTATCCGCGGCGACGATGTGTTCGTCATCCAATCGACGAGCGTGCCGGTCAATGAGCATTTGATGGAGTTGCTTATTATGATTGACGCGTTAAAGCGTGCCTCGGCCCGCACGATCAATATCGTGATGCCGTATTACGGCTATGCCCGTCAAGATCGGAAAGCGCGTTCGCGCGAACCGATTACGGCGAAGCTCGTGGCCAACTTGCTTGAAACGGCTGGAGCGTCGCGCGTCATCACGCTTGATTTGCATGCCCCCCAAATTCAAGGATTTTTTGATATTCCGATCGATCATTTGATGGGTGTGCCCATTTTGGCGGATTATTTCAAAAGCAAACAATTGGAAGATATTGTCGTTGTCTCTCCGGACCATGGTGGTGTCACAAGGGCGCGCAAGCTCGCTGACCGTTTGAAAGCGCCGATTGCCATTATCGATAAGCGCCGGCCGAAGCCGAACGTCGCCGAAGTGATGAACATTGTCGGACAAGTGGCGGGGAAAACAGCCATTTTGATTGACGACATTATCGATACGGCTGGCACGATTACGCTCGCGGCCAACGCTCTCGCCGAAAATGGAGCGAAGGAAGTGTATGCGTGTTGCACCCATCCGGTGTTGTCCGGCCCGGCGATCGAGCGCATTCAAAATTCGAGAATTAAGGAACTAGTCGTCACCAATTCAATTGCCTTGCCAGAAGAGAAAAAAATTGATAAAATTGTAGAGCTGTCGGTGGCGCCGCTCATTGCCGAGGCAATCAACCGTGTGTATGAAATGAAGTCTGTCAGCGTCCTGTTCGACTGACGCAAGAAAACATGTTTAGCCCTTCTTGTTTTAGGATAAAGTAGTCAATAGATTCTAATTCAGGAAGGTGAAGAAACATGGCGATTGTGTTGGAAGCGAAGGAACGCACAGACAAAAAACGTTCGACATTGCACCTCATTCGTTCAAAAGGCGGCATTCCAGCCATTTTGTACGGCAAAAAAGTTGAAAACAAAATGATTTTTGTCAGCACCGCAGAGCTGGAGAAAGCGCTTCGTGAAGGCGGGCGCACAAGCTTGATGACGCTGAAAGTCGGCGGTGAGGAATATTCGGTGCTGTTGCGCGAACTGCAGCGCGACCCGTTGCGCGGTCATCTTCTTCACGCTGATTTTCAAGCGGTTGACATGTCGACAGAAGTCGATATTGATGTGGAAGTCCGCTTGGTGGGCGAAGCGCCTGGCGTGAAAGACGGCGGCGTGTTGCAGCAAAACTTGCATGAGCTGTCCATCCGCGTCTTGCCGGCGAACATCCCGCCAGTGATTGAAGTGGACATTTCCGGCCTGCAAGTGGGCGATACCGTCACCGTTGGCGATGTGAAAACGGACGGCAAATTTGAAATCAATCATGAACCTTCCGAGGTGATCGCCACGATCTTGCCGCCGCAACAAGAGGAAGAAATCGATAGCGGCGAACAGCAAGAGGCAGGGCAGCCTGACGCTGCGGAAGGAAGAGAAACGACCCCAGAAGAGTGACAGACGTAACCGTTTCGGTTACGTCTTTTGTAGTATCATGCAAAGAGAGGAGCGCGAGGATTGAAGCTGTTTGTCGGGCTCGGCAATCCGGGCAAGGAGTATGAGCAGACAAGGCACAATGTTGGCTTTTTCGTCATCGACGAGCTGGCGAAGCGCTGGAATGTATCGTTGAAAACCGCTAAATTTCGCGGCTTGTTCGGAACGGCGTCCGTTTCTGGTGAAAAAGTAGCATTATGCAAGCCGTTGACATATATGAATTTATCAGGAGAATGTGTTCGCCCACTGATGGATTACTACGACATTGCCATCGATGATGTCATCGTCATTTACGATGACCTCGATCTCCCGCCAGGGAAAATCCGCCTTCGCTTAAAAGGGAGTTCCGGCGGCCATAACGGCGTCAAATCGCTCATTCACCACCTTGGCACCGAGCAGTTTAAGCGCATCCGCATCGGCATCGGCCGGCCGACCGGCGGTCAGCCGGTCGCGGACTACGTGCTTGGCCGCTTTACGGAAGAGGAGAAACCGGCGGTGGACAAAGCGGTGCTGCGGGCTGCCGATGCGTGTGAACAGGCGGTGAAGGCGCCATTTATTCAAGTGATGAATGATTTTAACGAGTGAATATTTTCCTCTGAACTGGTGCACAATGTGAGTACGGGAGACAGCCGAAGCGTCGGCTTCGCCTGCCCTGTGGACGGAACAGCCCAGTGTCCAGTGAGGAGGTTGGCTTGAATGGCGCTACATTACTATTGCCGCCATTGCGGTGCAAAAGTCGGAACGATTGAGCAAATGCCGATATACAGCGAGAAACTGGGATTCCACCACTTAACGGAAGAGGAACGGCTCGAGATGATTTCGTATGAACCGAACGGCGACATTCATGTGAAGACGATTTGCGAAGACTGTCAAGAGGCGCTGGCACGAAACCCGGAATGGCATCAATACGAAAAATTCATCCATTAAGGGCGGCTTTGGGCGACCAAAGCGTTTTTGCGTTTGCGAAAGAATAGTGAAACGGAAAGAAACCGGCGTTGAGAGGAGGGAGAATAGGGGTGCTTTCGTTGCATCGCTATTTAGCTGAAAACCAAGATGTCCGTACGATCATCGAAGGGCTCCATGTCCGTTTGAAGGAACAGCTTGTTGCCGGGCTGTCCGGATCGGCCCGGTCTGTTTTTATTTCCATGCTTTACAAGGAGACAGGCCGGCCGCTGTTAGTCGTCTCTCACAATTTGTTTCAGGCGCAAAAAATGTATGACGATCTTGTTTCATTGCTCGGGCCGGAAGACGTGTTCCTTTACTCAGTGAACGAAGTGATCGCCGCTGAGATGGCGGTCGCCAGCCCGGAGCTGAAGGCACAGCGCCTAGAGATTATGAACCACTGGGCGCAAGGCGGAAAAGGAGTCGTCGTCTGCCCGGTCGCTGGCTTGCGGCGTTTGCTGCCGCCGCCGTCGCTTTGGAAGCAGTATTTGTTCTCCTTCTCCGTTGGACAAGAGTTCGATGTAGAACGTTATAAACAGAAGTTTGTGCAAATGGGGTACAAACGGGTCGGCACCGTTTCCGCCCCCGGAGAGTTCAGCGTCCGCGGCGGCATCATCGACATTTATCCATTGACTGCTGAGCTTCCGTACCGCATCGAGCTGTTTGATACGGAAATTGAATCGATTCGGACGTTCACCCCTGACGACCAACGTTCGCAAGGGCAAATCGAGCGCATCATGATCGGGCCGGCCGATGAAATCATTCTCGATGAACAGACGCGGTGCCGAGGAATCGAGCGGATTGAAGCGGGGCTTGCGTCGAGCTTGGAGACGATGAAAGATGAGGCCGCCAAACAGCGGATGTATGAGCATATTCACGCTGAGCTTGAGCAATTGCGCGAGGGGCAGGAAATCGAGCAACAATATAAATATATGTCCCTTTTTTATGAAAAGGTTGCCAGTTTGCTAGATTACCTGCCAGAAGACGGCGTGTTGCTCATGGATGAAATGAGCCGGCTGCAAGAGGCGGCAGAACGGTTGGACCGCGAAGAGGCGGAATGGTATACGAGTTTGCTTGACGGCGGGAAAATGATTCATGGCGTTCCTCTTTCGCATTCGTTTTCTGAATTATTGCAAAAACATCGGTTCCAGCGGGTATACTTATCGTTGTTTTTGCGCCATGTTCCGTATGCCCACCCACAAAACGTCGTCAATATTACGTGCAAACAAATGCAAAACTTCCATGGGCAAATGGCGCTTCTTCAATCCGAAGTCGAGCGGTGGAAAAAAGCAAACTATGCGGTCGTTTTTTTGGCCCCGAATGCAGAGCGGGTGAAAAAGCTGCAATCATTGCTTCAAGATTATGAGATTGACGCACTGCCGCTCGCGCGCGATGCGGCTTTGCTGCATGGCAAATGCCAGCTCTTTGAAGGAGATTTAAATACCGGGTTTGAATTGCCGTTGCAAAAAGTTGCCGTCATCACAGAAGAAGAGCTGTTCAAAAAACGGGTCAAACGCCCGGTGCGCCGGCAAAAGCTGTCCAACGCCGAGCGGATCAAAAGCTACGCCGAATTGCAAGTCGGCGACTACGTCGTCCATGTGAACCATGGCATCGGGAAATATTTAGGCATCGAGACGTTAGAAATCAACGGAGTGCATAAAGACTATATTCATATCCAGTACCAAGGCGGCGATACGCTGTATGTTCCGGTCGATCAAATTGATCAAGTGCAAAAATACGTCGGTTCGGAAGGGAAAGAGCCAAAAATTTACAAACTCGGTGGTTCGGAATGGAAAAAGGTCAAAAAGAAAGTGGAATCATCCGTTCAGGATATTGCCGAAGATTTAATCAAGCTGTACGCCGAGCGTGAGGCAAGCAAAGGATATGCGTTTTCGCCGGACACCGAGATGCAGCGCGAATTTGAAGCGGCGTTTCCATATCAAGAGACAGAAGATCAGCTTCGGTCGATTGAGGAAATTAAGCGTGATATGGAGAGTGACAAACCGATGGATCGCCTTCTTTGCGGCGACGTCGGCTACGGAAAGACGGAAGTGGCGTTGCGGGCGGCGTTTAAAGCCATTATGGACGGCAAACAGGTGGCCTTTCTTGTGCCGACCACGATTTTAGCCCAACAGCATTACGAAACGGTGCGCGAACGGTTTCAAGGGTTCCCAATCAACGTCGGACTGTTGAACCGTTTCCGGACGAAAAAGCAACAAGCCGAGATCATCAAAGGGCTAAAAGATGGGACGATCGATATGGTTATCGGAACGCATCGGCTGCTGTCGAAAGACGTGAAGTTTAAAGATTTAGGCTTGCTTATTATCGACGAGGAGCAGCGGTTTGGCGTGGCGCATAAAGAAAAAATCAAGCAGCTGAAGGCGAACATCGACGTGCTCACCTTAACGGCGACGCCGATTCCGCGTACGTTGCATATGTCGATGATCGGCGTGCGCGATTTGTCGATCATTGAGACGCCGCCTGAAAACCGATTCCCGGTGCAAACGTATGTCATGGAATATACGCCCGAACTTGTCAAAGAGGCGATTGAACGTGAGCTCGCCCGCGACGGGCAGGTGTTTTTCCTTTACAACCATATTGAAGACATCGATTTGAAAGCGGAAGAAATCGCACAGCTTGTCCCGGAAGCGCGCGTCACTTACGTGCATGGCCGCATGTCGGAAACGGAGCTCGAATCGACGATTTTGGCGTTTTTGGAAGGGCAATACGATGTGCTGGTGACAACGACGATCATTGAAACGGGCATCGATATTCCGAATGTCAACACGCTTATCGTCTATGACGCCGACCGGATGGGATTGTCGCAGCTGTATCAGCTGCGCGGGCGCGTCGGCCGCTCCAACCGCGTCGCTTATGCGTATTTCACCTATCGGAAAGACAAAGTGCTCAATGAAGCGGCAGAAAGGCGGTTGCAAGCCATTAAAGAGTTTACCGAGCTCGGCTCTGGTTTTAAAATTGCCATGCGCGATTTGTCGATCCGCGGAGCAGGCAACATTCTCGGCGCCGAACAGCACGGCTTTATCGACTCGGTCGGATTCGATTTGTATTCGCAAATGTTGAAAGAAGCGATCGAGAGACGGCGCGGCATCAAGCGAGAAGATGAGCAGCCGGATATCGTCATCGATGTCGAAGTCGACGCCTATATTCCGGGCACATACATTGCAGACGAGTTGCAAAAGATCGAGATGTACAAGCGATTTAAGGCAGTGGAGACGCTCGAAGACGTTGAGGCGCTGCGTGAGGAAATGGTCGACCGCTTCGGCGATTATCCAGATGAAGTTGCGTATTTGTTCCAAATTGCTGAGTTGAAGGTGTTGGCCAAGCAGCTTGGCGTCGAATCGATGAAGCAACATAAGCAGCAAATTGACATCTTGTTTACTGAACAGGCATCGAAAACGGTGGAAATCCAGCGTCTATCTGACATCGGACACCGGCATGGCCGCTTATTCGGGTTTGGCATGGACGGAGCGAAGCTGAAAATTGTGCTCTATATCAAGGAAATGAAGCCGCATGAGTGGCTGATGATTTTAGAGGAGACGCTGCGGCGGCTGTCCGGGATGGAAAAAGAGAAGTCGGTGACGGCATAATCAAGAAAAAGTTTTATCAAAATGGCCAAGATCACTTTCATCACGTATAGAACGTGGATTGTGAAGGATACTAATCACAACAATGGTGAATTCCCCATTACAAGGGCTCATCGGAGTATCCTTCAAATCCTAGATGAAAGTGAGGGTATACAAGGCATGAAAGCAACCGGTATTGTTCGCCGCATTGATGATTTAGGGAGAGTTGTCATTCCGAAGGAAATTCGCAGAACGTTGCGCATTCGCGAAGGAGATCCGCTCGAAATATTTGTTGACCGCGATGGAGAAGTCATTTTGAAAAAATATTCGCCGATCAGTGAATTAGGCGACTTTGCCAAAGAGTACGCCGAAGCGCTGTTTGACAGCCTCGGTCAGCCTGTGCTCATTTGCGACCGCGATGTATACATCGCTGTCGCCGGCGTTTCGAAAAAAGAGTATATGAACAAAAGCGTCAGCCCGTTGGTGGAAAAAGCCATGGAAGACCGCAATTCCATCCTCCATACGGAGGAAGGAGAAGTCGAGCTCGTTGACGGGATGACGGAAACGTTGAAGTCGTATACGATCGGCCCGATTGTCGCCAACGGCGATCCGATCGGAGCAGTCATCATTTTATCGCGCGAGAAAACGCTTGGCGAAGTGGAGCATAAAGCAGTAGAAACAGCCGCCAGCTTTTTGGCTCGACAAATGGAACAATAGGCGAAACGACAAGGCAGCTTCAAAGGCTGCCTTTTTTTCCGCCCGGCAAATGGGGCGTCAGATGTCTTGAATCCCGGAATCGCTTCCACATCCTGCTTTTTTCATCCGCCTAGCTTGGGGAACAGTGCATGAGCCGTGCGAGTTGACCATCACCTTTGTCCAACAGGCGGAAGTTGCGCTATAATATCGAGCGTAGCCATAATGGCGCTTGGCGGCTTCTATCGCCCTCCGGCGTCTAGGTTGAGTGGGTTGTCTATGCGAGGGGAGAAACTGGATGGGAAACGTATGGAAAGGGGCGGCGATCTTAACGGCCGCCGCTTTGGCCGCGAAACTATTAAGCGCTTTGTATCGTGTTCCGTATCAAAATATGGTCGGGGACATTGGTTTTTATATTTACCAACAAGTGTACCCGATTTATGGCATCGTCGTCGCACTCTCGCTGACCGGCTACCCGGTTGCCGTCTCGAAGCTTGTCGCCGAGCGGTTGGCGGGACAGGATGAAGCGGGCGCTGCCGCTAGTGTGCGCGTCTCTTTGTTGGTGTTAAGCGTCCTTGGCGTCATCCTGTTTGCTTCGCTGTATCTAGGGGCGGGGGGGATTGCCTCGGCGATGGGCGATGGACGGCTTACGCCCCTCGTGCGCTTGCTTTCATTTTCGTTTTTGCTGTTTCCGCCCATCGCGTTGTTGCGCGGCTATTTCCAAGGGCGGCATGATATGACGCCGACGGCGGCGTCCCAAGTTGGCGAGCAATTCGTCCGGGTGACGGCGATTTTAGGGCTGTCGTATGGAGCGGTGCAGCGCGGCGCCGACGTCTATGCTTGCGGCATGGCAGCGGTCGCAGGCACGCTAGTAGGCATGGCGGCGGCGCTTTTCATTTTGCTTTTCTTCCTGCCCCGGGGCCGGCGGCTAAAAACGGCGGACCGCACGACGCCAGCTTGGGATCGACAGGTGGGCCGGCGTTTATTGACGGCGGGGACGGTCATTTGCTTGACGAATATGGCGTTGACGCTGATTCCACTCGTCGATTCATTTTTATTCGTTCCCCTTCTACAGGAAGCGGGGGCAAGGCTCGATGAGGTGCAGCGGCTAAAAGGAGTGTACGACCGCGGTCAGCCGCTCATTCAGCTCGGCACGGTCGTCGGCACGTCGTTTTCATTGGCGCTTGTTCCACTTCTTTCCGGAGTGCGCCGCCAAGGTGCCGTTTTCGCCTATGGAGCGCTGTCCATCCGGCTTGCCGTTGTCATCGGGCTTGGTGCTTCGTTAGGGCTCATTTGCCTCATTCGACCGATCAATGCAATGTTGTTCGAGAATGACTACGGTTCGTCGGTTCTCGCCGTCTTGTCCGCCTCCGTCTTTTTTACGACGATCGCGTTGACCGCCTCTGCATTATTGCAAGGAATGGGGAGGGAATGGACGGCCGCTGCCGGCGTGGCGTTGGCAGTGGCGGGGAAGGCCGCGCTTATGCATTGGCTTGCTCCGCGGTTTGGAGCGCTTGGCGCCGCCGCGGCGACGACGGGTGCTTATTCGCTCATGGCAGGCTTTTTATACGCCTTTTTGCCGCGTGAATATCGGACGGCGGGCCGGAAATACATGTACCCAACCGTGAAAGCGGCCGTTATGATGGCCGTCGTCTTGTATGGGTATAGGTGGCTGATGGACAGCTCGAGCGAGGGGCGCCTATGGGCGGCCGCCGAGGCGCTTGGCGGGGTTGCCGTTGGTGCTGTCGTCTATCTTGCGTGCATTGTGAAAGGCCGTGTTTTTTCTGAACAGGAGTTGGCAGCTTTCCCATTGGCTAATAAATTCCGTCTACGATTAGGAGGCAGGTGATCCGCGATGAATACGATTTATGTGTTCGGCCTCGGCGCCGGAGATGTAAAACAGCTGCCGATCGGCGTGTACCGAAAGCTAAAGCGGGCGCATCCGCTCTTTTTGCGGACGAAAGAACACCCGGTGGTCAAATGGCTTACGGAGGAAGGGGTTGCGTTTACGTCATTTGATGAAGTGTATGAAAAACACGGGCAGTTTGCTGATGTGTACGCTGACATCGTCGATCGATTGACGGAACAGGCGAAGCGCGGCGATGTGTTTTACGCTGTTCCCGGCCATCCGCTTGTTGCTGAGCGGACGGTGCAGCTTCTTTTCGAAGCTGAGCGGCGCGGCGTCTGCCGAATCGTTATCGAAGGTGGTCAAAGCTTTTTGGATGCGCTGTTTACGGCGGTGCGCATCGATCCAATTGAAGGGTTTCAGTTGCTTGATGCGACGACTTTTCGAGGAGAGGAATGGTCGCCTTCACTGCATGCTGTTTTTTGTCAAGTGTACGATTCGTTTGTGGCCTCGAACGTGAAGCTTTCTTTGATGGAGCAGCTTCCCTACGATTACCCGATCTACATTGTCACCGCGGCAGGCACGAAGGACGAGCAAGTAAAGCGCGTGCCGCTTTATGAGTTGGACCGCGAGACGGGGCTTGACAACTTGACAAGCGTCTACGTGCCGCCGGTGAAGGACGAGCCGTTGCTTTACCACCGGTTTGAGACGCTGCGCCGCGTCATCGCCACGCTGAGAGGGCCGAACGGCTGTCCATGGGATCGGAAGCAGACGCATGCGTCGCTGAAGCGCTATTTGCTTGAGGAGGTGTATGAGCTGCTTGAGGCGATTGACGAGGGTGACGATGATCATATGGTCGAGGAGCTCGGCGACGTATTGCTGCAAGTGATGCTCCATGCGCAAATCGGCGCCGACCGAGGATTGTTTTCGATCGACGACGTCATCCGCACGCTGACGGCGAAAATGATCCGCCGCCATCCGCATGTGTTTGGCGATGTCACGGCCGAGACGGCCGAACAAGTCGTTGCCAACTGGGAGAAGATCAAGGAGAAAGAAAAAGGAGGCGGGCTTTCGGAATCGATTCTTGCCGACATTCCGAAAAGTTTGCCAGGGACGATGCGGGCGTACGAGCTGCAGAAACGAGCGGCGAAAGTCGGGTTTGACTGGGATGATGCCGCGCCGATATGGCAAAAAGTCGAAGAAGAAATGGCCGAGTTTCGAGCGGAAACGTCCGGCGGCCGTCGCGATCGGCTTGTCGGCGAGTTTGGCGATCTATTGTTCGCGCTCATCAACCTTGCCCGTTATTACGGGATTCAACCGGAAGAAGCGTTGCAAATGGCCAACGACAAATTTGCCCGCCGTTTCGCTTATATCGAGGAACAAGCGCGAAAAAGCGGCCGGTCGATCACCTCGTTTTCGCTCGCCGAGCTTGACCGCTTTTGGGAAGAAGCCAAAGAAAACGAACGTTAAGGGGGATCATGCAATGCGCCTTGATAAATTTTTAAAAGTGTCCCGCCTCATCAAACGCCGCACGTTGGCGAAGGAAATCGCCGATCAAGGGAGAGTGTGGATCAACGGCCATGTCGCCAAAGCGAGCTCCGATGTGAAAGTCGGCGATGAATTGACGATTCAATTTGGGCAAAAGCGGGTAACGGTAAAAGTGACGGATCTAAAAGAAACAACGAAAAAAGAGGAGGCAACCAGGCTGTACGAATTGATCCGCGAAGAACGGACCACCCCGGCGCCGGAACAAGACGACGTCTAATTTGTCCTGCAGGCTTGTTCTAAACCATCCCCCGCTGACATACATATGGTACAAACAATGGATGAGAAAAGGCGGTTGGCCTTGCCGGCTTTCTATAACTAAATGGAAATGCGGGGGATGAACATGAGTCGACACGATGAATTTGGCGGAAGCACGAACAAAGGTCCGGTCCAGGAACATGATGTGATCATGCGCGGCCGGCGCCTTCTTGACATCACCGGGGTGAAACAAGTCGAGAGCTTTGACAACGAGGAGTTTTTGCTTGAGACGGTCATGGGGTTTTTGGCCATCCGCGGGCAAAACTTGCAGATGAAAAACTTAGATGTCGACAAAGGCGTTGTTTCGATTAAAGGGCGCATTTTCGACCTTGTTTATTTAGATGACCATCAGGAGAAGGCTAAAGGATTCTTTAGCAAGTTGTTCAAATGAATGTCAGCATACAGCTGTACACCATGCTGGCGATGATTGGCATGGGCGGCTGGCTTGGCCTGGGGTGGGATACGTACAGCCGGATATTGAAACGGCATGAGCGGGCGCACTGGCTCGTCTTTGTGAATGACGTGCTGTTTTGGGCGGTGCAGGCGCTCATCGTGTTTTATGTGCTTCTGCTCGTCAATGAAGGCGAGCTTCGCTTTTATTTGTTTCTCGCGCTTTTGTGCGGATATGCCGCTTATCAAAGCTTGCTCCGCTCCTTTTATGTTCGGGTGCTCGAGTGGTTCATTGGGCTGGCGGTAAGACTCGGACAGACGCTCGTTCAGCTGTTCCGCCTCATGGTCATGCGCCCGCTCATCCTCCTTGGGCAAATGGCGCTGGCACTTCTATTGTTCGCTTGGCGGCTTTTGTTGTGGATCGTCCGGTTTGTGCTGCTGGCTGTTTGGAAGATGATCCGCCTTTTGCTTGCTCCGCTGCGTTGGACGGGCATCATGATTTGGCGGCGGGTGCCGCCGCAAAAACGAGCCGGAGTGGAAAAAATTTTTCGACGTTTAAAAGGATTTGCTGGACAAATCAAGAATACAAAAGAGAAAATAAGCATGTGGTTTGTGAAATGGCGCCAGTAAAAGAGGTGTAAATGCGATGAACATGACCCGGAGAACGAATGTGGCGAAGCTGTCGTCGACGTACATAGCGGAGCATGAGGAGAAAAAGCAGAAGGCAGCGAGAAGACGGCAGGCTGTCGCTGTCCGTTTGGTTGTCTGGTCATTGTTGTTTGCGATGTTCGCCTCCGCTCTTGTCTACACCTTGCACTCGCAAGCGAAGGCGATCGATGCAAAAACGGTGGAACAGCGAAAGCTGAAAGAGCAACTTGCGGAGCTTGAACGGAAGGAAAAGCAACTGAAAGAGGAAATGAAAAAGTTGCATGATGATGACTATATCGCCGAGCTGGCGCGGAAAAAATATTACTTATCGAAAGATGGAGAAATTATTTTCGTCTTGCCGGAAAAATAATTTTGCCTGCGAATGCCCGTTTTCTATGGGCATTCGTCATATTGACACGCATTTTTTTCATTCGCTATAATAAAAAAAACACCATCTTTAAAGCGTTTTAAGGAGGAGCACTTTTTTTATGTCGATTGAAGTAGGCAGCAAGTTACAAGGCAAGGTCACGGGCATTACGAAATTTGGCGCGTTTGTGGAGCTGCCGGAGGGGGTCACAGGACTCGTTCACATTAGCGAGGTAGCTGATAACTATGTCAAAGACATCCACGATCATCTGAAAGTCGGCGATATGGTGTATGTCAAAGTCATCAACGTCGGTCAAGATGGAAAAATCGGCTTGTCCATCCGCAAAGCAAAAGACACGCCTTCTTCGCAGCGGCCGCGCCATCGGACAAACGACCGCTCCGCGGCGGACAGCTTAGAACAAAAAATCAGCCGATTCTTAAAAGAGAGTGAAGACCGATTGGCATCGCTGCGCCGTCATACGGAGTCGAAGCGGGGAGGTCGTGGAGCGAGACGAGGGTAACTTGCTGCTGAAAGATTGTTTGAAGGATGACAAATTAGGAAACAAGCATCCGTCGCTATGGATGCTTTTTTGTTTCTGTATGGAATAAGAGGATAGATTTCCCCTTTGCATTTTCCGCCTATATGTATTGACAATCGTCATCTCCTCCGTTATGATATAAACTGTTGTCACACGGCGGTGTAGCTCAGCTGGCTAGAGCGTACGGTTCATACCCGTGAGGTCGGGGGTTCGATCCCCTCCACCGCCACCAACCATCAAAAATGGCCCGTTGGTCAAGTGGTTAAGACACCGCCCTTTCACGGCGGTAACACGGGTTCGAATCCCGTACGGGTCATCGCAAACGAGCATGCGCCATCAAGCGACATGCTCGTTTTTCTTTTTTGTCTCTTTCTGTCGGAACAAGCCTGTTGACCGCGTTTTGCCGTGGAAAGCGTCGAACGATTTTTTATTTTTCTCTGTGGTTTTGACAAATTTTTGACAATTGAAGCGATATAATAGGGGGTAATAGAAAGGTGAAGGAGAGGATCGGGAATGGAAAGAGTAGAAAGAGGGACGGTGCGCCGCAGCATTTCGGAAGTGCCGATTCATGACACGCAAGCAACGGTGTCGCGCTGGATGCGCCATGTGAAGCTGCGCCTTGGTCATCTGTTCATCCATCAAGGCTTTTTGCTTCTCCTTGTCGGCTTTTTGCTTGGACGAGCGCTGATTTTATCGAAGCTGACCCCGTTCGCTTTGCCATTTTTCGTTTCGGTCTATATGCTGCGCCGCGACAAGGCCGCTTTTGCGTTGATCTCGCTGTTGGCCGGTGCTTTGACGCTGTCGTTTGATGTGGCGCTGTTTGTCGGCGCTTCCATTTTTGGTTTTCTCTTTATTTACGGATGGGTGCGGAGGGTGATCAGTGAGTCACTGAAAATCGTTCCATTTGTTGTGTTTGTGCTGTCTCTTTCCGCCAAATGGCTAATCTCCTATTATTGGCTCGGAGAGCGGTCGGTCTACGGCGCCGCCATGTCGGTCGTCGAAGCCGGGCTGTCGCTTGTATTGACCTTGATTTTTATGCAAAGCATCCCGTTGTTGACAGTGCAGAAGCATAAACATGCGTTGCGAGCGGAAGAGATCATTTCGTTGATCATTTTGCTCGCCTCGATGTTGACCGGGATGATCGGCTGGGCTGTGTACGGTTTGTCGCTTGAGCATGTGATGTCGCGCTACCTCGTTTTGTTGTTCGCGTTTGTCGCCGGGGCGGCGACCGGTTCCACCGTCGGCGTTGTCACCGGACTTGTACTGAGCTTGGCAAATGTCGGCAACTTGTCGGAAATGAGCTTGCTTGCTTTCGCCGGGCTGCTTGGCGGGTTGCTGAGGGAAGGGAAAAAACTAGGGGTGGCGTTCGGCCTCCTCGTCGCGACGCTGTTGCTTGGTTTATACGGCGAAGGGAAGAGTGAGCTTGTGCCGACGTTGCTTGAATCCGGCATCGCCATTATGCTGTTTTTCGGTACATCCCGTTCACTGACGGAGAAAATCGCCAAATACATTCCCGGGACGGCAGAATATATAAATGAGCAGCAACAATACGTCCGGAAAATCCGTGATATGACAGTGCAACGCGTCTCGCAGTTTTCCAACGTCTTTCAGGCGCTGGCGGAAAGCTTTTCGCCTGAACCGCTTCCGGATGCCAATGAATACAGCGACCGTGAAGTCGACTATTTTTTGAGCGACATCACGGAAAAAACGTGCCAAACGTGCTTTAAGAAGACGCAATGCTGGGCGGACAACTTTCGTACAACCTATGCGTACATGAAGCAGATGATGGGCGAGGCGGACGAAAAAACATTGTCGCAAAACCATCAGTTGCTGCGCGAGTGGGAGCGGTATTGCGTCAAGGCCGGCAAAGTCGTCGACGCGATTGAAAAAGAGATGGTTGCTTATCAAGCAAACCGCAAGCTCAAACGGCAAATCCACGAAAGCCGGAAGCTTGTTGCTGAACAGCTGTTGGGCGTTTCGCAAGTGATGGACGATTTCGCCAAAGAAATGCAAAAAGAACAGGAAAATCACTATTTGCAGGAAGAACAAATTTACCATGCGCTACAAGAGTTTGGCATCGAAGTGGGCCATGTCGACATTTACAGTTTGGAAAAAGGAAATATCGATATTGAAATGAGCATTCCTTACTGCGAAGGGCGGGGTGAGTGCGAAAAACTGATCGCCCCGATGCTGTCAGATATTTTAGGAGAGACGATCGTCGTCAAGCGCGAAGAGTGTGCCGCCTACCCGAACGGCTACTGCCGCGTCGCCTTCGGCTCGACGAAAGCGTTCGTCGTCGAAACGGGCGTCGCGTTTGCCGCCAAAGGAGGGGGGTTCATTTCTGGCGACAGTTATGCAACGATTGAACTTGCTGCCGGCAAGTACGCCGTTGCCATCAGCGATGGCATGGGCAATGGGGAGCGGGCGCATGACGAAAGTCGCGAGACGCTGCGCCTGTTGCAAAAGATTTTGCAGACGGGCATGGACGAGTCGATTGCCATCAAATCGATCAATTCGATTTTGGCATTGCGGACGACAGAAGACATGTATGCGACGCTCGATTTGGCCATCATCGACTTGCAAAACGCGGCGACGAAGTTTTTGAAAATCGGATCGACGCCAAGCTTTATTAAGCGCGGTGACAAGGTGATGAAAGTGGAAGCGAGCAACTTGCCGATGGGCATCATTAAAGAAGTGGAATTTGACGTTGTCACCGAGCAGCTGAAATCGGGCGACTTGCTCATTATGATGAGCGATGGTGTATTTGAAGGGCCGATGAACGTCGAAAACCATGATGTTTGGATGAAGCGGAAAATTCAAGAATTAAAGACGAACGACCCGCAGGAAGTCGCCGATTTGATCATGGAGGAAGTGATCCGCCAATGCGGCGGCGAGATTGAAGACGATATGACCGTCGTTGTCGCCAAAGTGCGGCATAATACGCCGAAATGGGCGACGATTCCGGCATACATGTATATGAAAAAGGCGCAATAGCTAGCGTATAAAAACGTTCCCCTGCGGCGATGATGGTAATACATTCGCCAAGGAGGGAACGAACGTGCGAAAGGGAACATTGCGGCAAATTTTGCTCATTACCGATGGCTGCTCCAATCATGGTGAGGACCCAGCCGCCATGGCGGCGCTAGCCCGTGAGCAAGGCATTACGGTGAACGTGATCGGCATCTTGGACCAAGGCGCGATGGATGAAAATGGACGGCGGGAAATTGAAGCGATCGCCGCGGCTGGCGGCGGGATGAGCCAAGTCGTGTACGCGAAACAGCTGTCGCAAACGGTGCAAATGGTGACGCGCCAAGCGATGACTCAGACGTTGCAAGGGCTCGTCAATCGCGAGTTGAAACAAATCTTTGGTTCTGACGTTTCACTTGAGGACTTGCCGCCGGACAAGCGCGGCCAAGTGATGGAAGTCGTCGATGAACTCGGGGAAACGGTTGCTCTGGATGTGCTCATTTTAATCGATACGAGCGGGAGCATGAAAACAAAACTGCCGACCGTCAAAGAGGCGCTTATCGATTTATCGCTCAGCTTAAATGCGCGCATGGGCGAAAACCGCTTTTCGGTGTTTATCTTCCCGGGAAAACGGGCGCATGCCGAAAAAATGATCGACTGGACGCCAAGGATTGAAGAGTTGTCCACCATCTTTCCGAAATTGGCGTCGGGCGGGCTGACGCCGACCGGACCGGCGTTGCGCGAGGCAATCGCCTATTTTGAGCGTAAACGGTCGTTAAGGAGCTGGATCGGCGATGGCGATGAGCCATACATCGAAGAATCGTCTTTGTAATTTGCCGCCTGGTACGGTCATCACTGGGAAATGGCACGGCCGTTCCTACCGGCTGCTGCGGCGGCTTGGCAACGGGGCGAACGGCGTTGTCTATTTGGCGGAGAACGGCGGGACTCGCGTCGCCGTCAAGTTGAGCGATGACTATGCGTCATTGACATCGGAAATGAATATATTGCGCCGTTTTGCTAAGGTCCAGGGAGCCGCCCTCGGGCCTTCTTTGCTGGAAGCCGATGACTGGCAAAGCCCGTTTGCGCGGGAGACGATCCCGTTTTATGTGATGGAGTATATTGAAGGGGAGAATTTCGCTACTTTCATCCGCCGACGTGGAAAAGAATGGGCGCCCGTGCTCGTGATGCAGCTGTTGTCGGTGCTTGATCGGCTTCATCAAGAAGGATGGATATTTGGGGATTTAAAGCCGGATAATTTGATTGTTACCGGGTCGCCGCCGTCGGTTCGGTTGCTTGATGTGGGCGGGACGACCCTGCAAGGAAGGGCGGTAAAAGAGTTTACTGAGCTGTATGACCGCGGCTATTGGGGGCTTGGATCGCGCAAAGCGGAGCCATCTTACGACTTGTTTGCGGCGGCGATGGTGATGATTTCTTCTTGCTGCCCGGGGCCGATTGAGAAAAAGGGGGACGGTCGGGCGCAACTGTTGTCCATCATCGAAACGGACCGCTTTTTAACCCGATACAAGGAAGTGCTGCAAAAGGCGCTTGATGGCCGATATCGAAAGGCGGCCGATATGCGTCGCGACTTATTGGCCGCCTCTTCCCGCCATACATCGACGAAAAACGAAAGAAAGGCAGTGCCAAGCCGTCGGTCAGGGCGGCAGGTGAAACGGCGCCGCCAAGCGAGAGGGATTGTCGAAACGGTGGTCATCGCTGCCGCATTGCTGGGCGCTTATGCTTTTTATATATATTGGCAGCTGGCGATGTAATTTTTTTGAGAAAACAGGGCGGACGTGTTACGATGAAGCTGAACGAAACGCAAAGAGGTTGGCTCGGATGATCGACAAAGTGCGCGCCTTTATCCACAGGCATCAACTGCTTTCAGAAGGAGCGGCCGTCATCGTTGGCGTTTCCGGAGGCCCGGATTCGCTTGCGTTGCTGCACGTTTTGTTGTCGCTGCGCGACGAATGGAAGCTTCAGGTCATAGCGGCCCATGTTGACCACATGTTTCGTGGGCGGGAGTCAGAAGAAGAGATGGAGTTTGTGAAACGTTTTTGCGTGGAGCGCCGTATTTTATGTGAGACTGCGAAAATCGACGTCCCGGCCTTTCAGCGCAGCGCAGATCTCGGCGCCCAAGAGGCGGCGCGGATCTGCCGCTACCGCTTTTTTGCCGAACTGATGGAAAAGCATCAAGCGGGGTACGTCGCCGTAGGCCATCATGGCGACGATCAAATCGAGACGATTTTAATGCGGCTTGTGCGCGGCAGCACAAGCAAAGGATACGCCGGCATTCCCGTCAAACGGCCGTTTCACGGCGGCTATCTCATCCGTCCGTTTTTGGCTGTCAGCCGGGCGGAGATTGAAGCGTATTGCCGTCAGATGGGGCTGTCTCCACGCCGCGATCCGAGCAATGAAAAAGACGATTATACGCGCAACCGGTTCCGCCATCATATTGTCCCGTTGCTACGGGAGGAAAATCCGCGCCTGCACGAGCGTTTTCAGCAATACAGCGAAATGATGGCGGAAGATGAGCAGTTTTTGGAGGAATTAGCCGCGGACGCGCTGAATAAAGTAATGGAAAAACAACACCGCGATGCGGCGCTTTCCATCGGACCATTTTTGGCGTTGCCGCGACCGCTGCAGCGCCGGGTGCTGCAGCTGTTGCTTCTCCGTCTTTATGGCGGCGTTCCGCCGACATTGACTTCCGTACATATCGGCCATATACTGATGCTTTGTGAGCGCGGCCGCCCTTCCGGAATGATCGATTTGCCAAAAGGGCTCAAAGTGATTCGCTCGTACGACCGCTGTTTGTTTACTTTTGGCGCAGAAAACGGCGAGAAAGGCTATTGGTTTGAACTGCCGGTTCCGGCGCTATTGCCCCTCCCAAACGGCTATGCAATCATCAGTGAATTTGGGGAACACTATCCAAGAAAGCAAGCCGGGAATGATTGGTTCGTCGTGGATCCTGCTTCTGTCTCCTTGCCGCTTCGCGTGCGGACGCGTCGGCGTGGCGACCGGATGGTGCTTAAAGGGACGGGGGGAACGAAAAAATTGAAAGAAATTTTCATTGAAGCAAAAATTCCGCGGATGGAAAGGGATCGCTGGCCGATTGTCGAAGATGCCGACGGCCGCATCCTTTGGGTGCCTGGCTTGAAAAAATCGGCTTTGGAAGCGCAAAACCGTGGGCAAGCCCGCTATATTTTGCTGCACTATCAGGCGATGAACAGCTAGGAGGAAAAAAGATGGGGATGAAAGACGATATTCAAAAAGTGTTGATCACTGAAGAGGAAATTCAGGCAAAAGTCAAAGAACTCGGAGGTTTGTTAACGAAAGAATATGAAGGCCGTTTTCCGCTCGCTGTCGGCGTCCTCAAAGGGGCGATGCCGTTTATGGCCGACTTGCTCAAACATATTGATACATATTTGGAAATGGATTTTATGGACGTATCAAGCTATGGCAATGCGACCGTTTCATCCGGTGAAGTGAAAATCGTCAAAGACTTGAACACATCCGTCGAAGGACGCGATATTTTGATCATTGAGGATATTATCGACAGCGGGCTGACGCTCAGCTATTTGGTCGATTTGTTTCGCTATCGGAAGGCGAATTCGATCAAAATCGTCACGCTTCTTGACAAGCCGTCTGGACGGAAGGCGGACATTCAAGCCGATTACACGGGATTTATCGTCCCGGATGAATTCGTCGTCGGCTATGGGCTCGATTACGCGGAAAAATACCGCAACCTCCCGTTTATCGGCGTCTTAAAGCCGGAAGTGTACCAAAAGTAGAACGGTTGCTGGGCGACGGCCGAATTGTTTGTATTGAAACAAATTTCTATGATAGTATTGAGTATAGTGTGTTTCATATGGGAGGAGGCAAGAAATGAACCGGATTTTCCGCAATACCATCTTTTATTTGCTGATTTTCCTCGTCGTGATCGGCGTCGTCAGCTTTTTTAACGGCACGAACCAGCGGACCGAGCCGATGACGTACGATGCGTTCATTACTCATCTGGAAAGCGGGGATGTCAAGTCGTTTTCCATTAAGCCGGAGCGCGGCGTATATGAAATCAAAGGCCAGTTGAAAACATATAGCGAAGGGCAGTACTTTTCCACCTACGTCATGAACAGCGACAAAGTGCTTGACCGCATCGATGCGGCGGCGGCGCGGACGCGGGTGGAAGTCGTGCCAGCGGACGAAACGAGCGGATGGGTGACGTTTTTCACTTCCATCATTCCATTTGTTATTATTTTTATTTTGTTCTTCTTCCTTTTGAACCAGGCACAGGGTGGCGGCAGCCGGGTGATGAATTTCGGCAAAAGCCGGGCGCGGCTGTATACGGATGACAAGCGGAAAGTCCGCTTCCGCGATGTGGCTGGGGCAGATGAGGAAAAGGAAGAGTTGGTGGAAATCGTCGAGTTTTTAAAAGATCCGCGCAAGTTTGCGGAACTTGGCGCCCGCATTCCGAAAGGGGTATTGCTCGTTGGGCCGCCCGGAACCGGGAAAACGTTGTTGGCGCGCGCGGTTGCTGGAGAAGCGGGCGTGCCGTTTTTCTCGATCAGCGGGTCGGATTTCGTGGAAATGTTCGTCGGGGTCGGGGCATCGCGGGTGCGCGATTTATTTGAGACGGCGAAAAAAAATGCCCCGTGCATCATCTTCATTGACGAGATCGACGCCGTCGGCCGCCAGCGCGGCGCCGGCCTTGGCGGCGGCCATGACGAGCGTGAGCAGACGCTCAACCAACTGCTCGTCGAAATGGACGGCTTTAACGGCAACGAAGGGATCATTATTATCGCGGCCACCAACCGGCCGGACATTTTAGACCCGGCGCTGTTGCGCCCGGGTCGCTTCGACCGGCAGATTACCGTCGACCGCCCGGACGTCAAAGGGCGCGAAGCGGTGTTGCGCGTGCATGCCCGCAACAAGCCGCTCGATGAATCGGTTGACTTGAAGACAATCGCGATGCGGACGCCTGGATTTTCCGGCGCCGACTTGGAAAACTTGCTGAATGAGGCGGCGCTCGTTGCAGCGCGCCGCAACAAAAAGAAAATTGATATGAGCGACATCGACGAGGCGACGGACCGGGTGATTGCGGGCCCGGCGAAAAAAAGTCGCGTCATTTCGGAAAAAGAACGGCGCATCGTCGCGTTTCACGAAGCTGGGCATACGGTCATCGGCATGGTGCTTGCCGATGCGGAAATGGTGCATAAAGTGACGATTGTGCCGCGCGGCCAAGCCGGAGGCTATGCAGTCATGCTGCCGAAAGAAGACCGCTACTTTATGACGAAAGCCGAACTGATGGATAAAATCACCGGACTGCTCGGCGGGCGCGTTGCCGAGGAAATCGTGTTTAATGAAGTGAGTACAGGGGCTCATAACGATTTTCAGCGGGCGACAAACATCGCGCGTCGGATGGTGACAGAGTTCGGCATGAGCGAAAAGCTTGGTCCCCTGCAATTCGGCCAGCCGACTGGTCAAGTGTTTTTAGGACGCGACTTACACAACGAGCAAAACTACAGCGATAAAATCGCCTATGAAATTGACTTAGAGATTCAGCGCATCATTAAAGAGTGTTATGAAAAAGCGAAACAAATTTTAACCCAGCATCGGGACAAATTGGATTTGATCGCCAACACGCTGTTAGAAGTCGAGACGCTCGATGCGGAGCAAATTAAACATTTGTTCGAACATGGCACGTTGCCGCCGGACCGCAACGGAAACAACAGGGCTGATCAAGATAAAGGCGACGTGAAAATTAACATTCAAAAGAAAGAGTAATCGATGTCTCTGTTCGGAGGCATCTTTTTTTTGCCGGCGGCCTAGGGAAAGAAGGACAGTTTTTTTCCCGTAAGTATGATATGATAAAGAATGGGAATTTATCGAGGAAAAGCGAGGAATGAAGCGATGATTTTTGTATTGGACGTCGGCAATACAAACACGGTGTTAGGGGTGTATGACGGGGACGAACTGAAACATCATTGGCGCATTGAAACAAGCCGCTCGAAAACGGAAGACGAATACGGCATGATGATCAAAGCGCTCTTGAACCATGTCGGTTTGCAGTTTTCCGACATTCGAGGCATTATCATTTCCTCGGTCGTGCCGCCGATTATGTTTGCTCTTGAACGCATGTGTCTAAAATATTTCCATATCAAACCGCTCATCGTCGGCCCCGGCATTAAAACCGGGCTCGACATCAAATATGACAATCCGCGCGAGGTGGGCGCTGACCGGATTGTCAACGCGGTCGCCGGCATCCATTTGTACGGCAGCCCGCTCATTATCGTCGACTTTGGCACGGCAACGACGTATTGTTATATTAATGAACATAAACAATATATGGGAGGGGCCATTGCCCCGGGAATTATGATCTCGACGGAGGCTCTGTTTGCGCGAGCAGCGAAATTGCCGCGCATTGAAATCGCCCGTCCGGATGATATCATCGGCAAAAATACGGTCAGCGCCATGCAAGCCGGCATTTTGTACGGCTATGTCGGACAAGTGGAAGGCATCGTGTCGCGAATGAAGGCGAAAAGCAAAGTTCCGCCGAAGGTGATTGCCACCGGCGGTCTCGCGCCGCTTATTGCCAGCGAATCGGACGTCATTGATGTCGTTGATCCATTTTTGACGCTGACCGGCTTAAAACTGTTGTATGAGAAAAACACCGAGAAAAAAGGATGAAGGGTTTGATGACGATGGGAGACTATTTAGTGAAAGCGCTCGCTTACGATGGACAAGTGAGAGCGTATGCCGCAAGAACGACGGAAACCGTCGCCGAGGCGCAGCGCCGCCACCAAACGTGGCCGACCGCCTCAGCGGCCCTTGGTCGAGCGTTGACCGCCGGTGTCATGATGGGAGCGATGCTGAAAGGCGAGGAAATGTTGACGATTAAAATTGACGGCGGCGGCCCGATCGGCGTCATTTTGGTTGACAGCAACGCCAGAGGGGAAGTGCGTGGCTATGTAACGAATCCGCATGTGGATTTTGAGCTGAACGAGCATGGGAAGCTCGATGTCGCCCGGGCGGTCGGCAAAAATGGGATGTTGACAGTTGTGAAGGATCTTGGGCTGCGCGACTTTTTCACCGGACAAGTGCCGCTTATCTCCGGGGAGCTCGGTGATGATTTTACGTATTATTTTGCTTCGTCCGAACAAATTCCGTCATCGGTTGGCGTCGGGGTGCTCGTCAATCCCGACCATACCATCCGAGCCGCCGGAGGATTTATCATCCAGCTGATGCCCGGGACGGAGGAGAACACGATCATTCGCATTGAAGAGCGGCTGAAACAAATTCCACCTGTCTCGCGCATGATTGAAAGCGGACTCGGACCGGAGCAAATGCTCGAGCAGTTGTTGGGCGACGGGGGTGTGCGCGTGCTGGAAACGATGCCGGTGTCATTCGTCTGTCGCTGTTCGCGCGAGCGGATCGCTGATGCTCTTATCAGCCTAGGACCCGAGGAAATCCAAGATATCATCGACAAAGAAGGGCAGGCGGAAGCTTCGTGCCATTTTTGCAATGAAACGTACCATTTCGACAAAGCCGAACTGGAACAGTTGAGACAACTGGCAAAAAAAGAATGAAAACAGTAAAATGATTGACAATTACGCCAATAGTTGATACATTGGATACAAAGTCGATAAAATTAATGGGGATTAGAGGTGGAACAATGGCACGCACAGTCAACTCGATAACCGAATTGATCGGTGATACGCCGGCCGTGAAACTAAACCGCATCGTTGATGAAGACAGCGCGGATGTGTATTTGAAACTGGAATTTATGAACCCGGGCAGCAGCGTCAAAGACCGGATCGCGTTGGCGATGATTGAAGCGGCGGAAAAAGCGGGCAAGCTGAAGCCGGGCGACACGATCGTTGAGCCGACAAGCGGCAACACTGGAATTGGTTTGGCGATGGTGGCGGCGGCGAAAGGGTATAAAGCGGTGCTAGTCATGCCGGATACGATGAGCTTGGAGCGCCGCAACCTGCTGCGGGCGTATGGAGCCGAGCTTGTGCTTACACCGGGCGCACAAGGAATGCGCGGAGCAATCGCAAAGGCGGAAGAACTCGTCCGCGAGCACGGCTACTTTATGCCGCAACAATTTAAAAACGAGGCGAACCCGGAAATCCATCGCTTGACGACCGGGAAAGAGATCGTGGAGCAAATGGGCGACCAGCTTGATGCGTTTGTTGCCGGCGTCGGCACGGGCGGAACGATCACCGGAGCAGGCAAAGTATTGCGTGAAGCATATCCGAACATTAAAATTTACGCCGTTGAGCCAGCGGATTCGCCCGTCTTGTCGGGAGGAAAACCGGGTCCGCACAAAATTCAAGGGATCGGCGCTGGCTTTGTTCCGGATATTTTGGATACGAGCATTTACGATGGGGTTATTACGGTAACGACGGAAGAAGCGTTTGCGGCGGCCCGCCGCGCGGCTCGCGAGGAAGGCATTCTCGGCGGCATTTCGTCCGGCGCTGCGATTCATGCGGCATTGAAAGTGGCAAAAGAGCTCGGCAAAGGGAAAAAAGTGCTCGCCATCATCCCGAGCAACGGCGAACGGTATTTGAGTACGCCTCTTTACCAATTTGAAGACTAAGCAAGACTTTTTCGGCAGGGGCAGCCCTGTCGAATTTTTTTACGAGGATGGTGACCCAAGCGGACAATCATTGTACAATAAAAGTAACTATGGACATCGTAAGGAGCTGACGAGGATGGAACAGCGGCGTAGGCGACTGAAACGAACCATCGATTATCGTGGACGGGATTGGTTCCGCCAGTACGAACAGCTGGCCTATAGCCGGCCTCATCATGTGCTGCTTGAGAGCGGCCAAGGAGGAAGGTATAGCATTATCGGCCTTGATCCGATCGGAGTGATCCGCGCTGACGAGCGGCGGCTCGTTATCAAGCAGCGCGGGGTTGAAACGGTGCTCGATGGCTCTCCGCTCGAAGGGCTCCGGCAATGGCTTCGGTGTTTGGCAGTGCCGGATGAGGGGGAGTCGTTGCCTTGCCAAGGTGGACTGATTGGCTTCATTAGCTATGATGCCGTTCGCTATATAGAACGGCTCCCGGTGTTTGCACAAGATGATTTGCGGCTGCCGCTCATGTATTTTTTCCTCTTTGACGACGTAGCGATTTATGATCACCAAACTGAACAGCTTCATTTGCTTGCCTACGCGAATGAAGGGGAGGAAAGCGAAGCAAACCGGCGGCTTGCTCGGCATGCACGGATGTGGCTCGAAGATCGGAACGAAGCGCTGGCCTGGCCGCTTGCTGCCTCGACAGCTGCGCCGTCTGTTTCAATGACAAAAGAGAGGTTTATGGATGCGGTTCGCCGCGTGCAACGCTATATTGCGGCGGGCGATGTGTTTCAAGTCAACTTATCGGTGCGTCAGTCGCAGCCGCTGGTGACGCATCCATTTGCCGTCTACAAGCAGCTGCGGACCCTTAATCCGTCACCTTATATGGCGTATTTGCATACCCCGGAATTTCAAGTCGTCAGCGGCTCGCCGGAGCTGCTCGTCCGCAAGCGGGGATGGCGTCTTGAGACGCGGCCGATTGCCGGCACACGTTCGCGCGGTCGGACGGCGTCAGAGGATGAACAAATTGCTCGCAAGTTGCTTGCGAGTGAAAAGGAGCGGGCCGAGCACGCCATGCTCGTTGATCTTGAACGGAATGACCTTGGGCGCGTCTGTGCATACGGGACGGTTCGGGTTGACGAATGGATGACCATCGAAAAGTACTCTCATGTGATGCATATCGTTTCTCACGTATCCGGCACCATGATGACGGAGCACGATGCGTTTTCTGTCATTCGCGCCATGTTTCCTGGCGGGACGATCACCGGCGCCCCGAAAGTGCGAACAATGGAAATTATTGAGGAGTTAGAACCGGTCCGCCGCGGCTTGTACACGGGCTCGATCGGTTGGATCGATTTTCAAGGAAATATGGAGCTAAACATCGCTATTCGAACGATGGTTGTCAAAGACGGATTGGCGCATGTACAGGCAGGAGCGGGCATTGTCATCGATTCCAACCCAGAGCATGAGTACAAGGAATGTTTAAAGAAAGCAGCTGCCCTTTGGAAAGCGAAAGAGCTGAGCGAAGCAGAGGCATTATTTCCGAGCATGAGGTGAGAATGATGATCGTCATGATTGATAACTACGATTCCTTTACGTACAATTTGGTGCAATATTTGGGTGTGTTGGGAGAAAAGCTGATTGTCAAACGGAATGATGAAATTACAGTGGCTGAAATCGAACGACTCCGCCCCGATTTTATTATGATTTCCCCCGGTCCTTGCACACCGAATGAGGCAGGGGTCAGCCTGGAAGTCATCGATCGGTTTGCTGGCCAAATTCCGATTTTCGGCGTCTGCCTCGGGCATCAAGCCATCGCCCAGGCGTTCGGCGGCCGCGTTGTCCGCGCTCCAAGGCTGATGCACGGGAAAACATCGTCCGTCTACCATGATGGGGAGACGATTTTCCGTGGCGTGCCGAACCCGTTTACGGCAACGCGCTACCATTCCCTTATCGTCGAGAAAGAGACGCTTCCGGACTGTTTCGTCGTGTCGGCTTGGACGGAAGAGGATGAAGTGATGGCGATTCGCCATAAAACGCTGCCGGTGGAAGGCGTGCAGTTTCACCCGGAATCGATTATGACCAGCCATGGGATGCAGCTGTTGAAAAACTTTATCGACACGTATAAAAAGGCGTGACAGTCATGTACGTGTATATCAACGGCGCGGTCGTTCCGCGCGAAGAAGCGCAGTTATCAGCGTTTGATCACGGCTTTTTATATGGGCTCGGCTTATTTGAAACATTCCGCACATATAGCGGCCACCCTTTTTTGCTTGACGATCATTTGGCCCGATTGAACAAAGGACTGTCTGAGCTTCACATTGAAAGGCAGTTCGACCGCGCCGAAGCAATGGCGATCATCGAGCAGTTGCTCGAGGCCAATGGCTTGCGCGACGCTTATGTGCGCTTCAACGTATCAGCCGGAGTCGGCGATCTCGGCCTGCCGAGCGAACGTTACCGAAACCCGACCGTCATCGTCTATATGAAGCCGCTTCCGCCGCCCGTCCCTCCGGAAGGAAAAGAAGGGGTGGTGCTCGCGGCAAGGCGAAACAGCCCGGAAGGCAATGAGCGACTAAAGTCGCATCATTATTTAAACAATATAATTGGGAAATGGGAGCTCGGACATCGACCTCATGCGGAAGGAATTTTTTTGAATTCAGATGGTGCGGTAGCGGAGGGGATCGTTTCCAATATTTTTTGGGTGAAAGACGGCATCGTTTACACCCCGACGCCGGCGGTCGGCATACTAAACGGCATCACCAGGCAATTCGTCATGGCCTTGCTCAATCAGTTGCACATCCCGGTGGAAGAAGGGGTATATCCGTTGTCCCACTTGCTGCAGGCGGATGAAGCATTTATCACGAATTCTGTGCAGGAAATCGTGCCGCTTCACCGCATCGGCCGTCGCATTTACCAAGGAAAAAATGGGCCGGTGACCCGTGAGTTGCAGCATCATTACCGCCGCTTTACCGATACGTTATGGACGAGGAACGAATTGGCAGAAAGGATGAAACAATGATGACAACATTGACGCGTTCCCTTGTGCTTCAATGCCGCGGGCATGAGCTTGACTTGCGCAAAAAAACGTTGATCATGGGCATTGTGAACGTCACGCCCGATTCGTTTTCCGACGGCGGCCGGTTTTACGACGTGGAAAACGCGGTCAAGCACGCGAAGCGGCTCGTGGCGGAAGGAGCAGATATCATTGACATCGGCGGTGAATCAACTCGTCCGGGGGCGGATCCAGTGCCGCTTGATGAAGAATTGCGCCGTGTCATTCCGGCGGTCAAAGCGATTGCTAAGGCGGTGAGTGTGCCGATCTCCATTGACACGTACAAAGCGGAAGTGGCGCGGCAAGCCATGGAAGCTGGGGCGCACATTATCAACGACGTTTGGGGAGCCAAGGCGGACCCTGATATGGCTCGCGTCGCCGCCTCATATAGTGCACCGATCATTTTAATGCACAACCGCCGCGATATGGCCTATCGCGATTTGATTTCCGACATGATCGCCGATTTGAAAGAAAGCATTCGTATTGTCAAAGAAGCGGGGGTGAAAGATGAGAACATTATTTTAGATCCAGGGATCGGCTTCGCCAAGACGGTCGAGCATAACTTGGAGGTGATGCGGCGCCTTGATGAATTTGCCGCTCTCGGCTATCCGATTTTGCTTGGCACGTCGCGCAAACGATTTATCGGCCATGTGCTCGGCGTGCCTGTCGAGGAGCGGGTCGAAGGAACAGGAGCGACCGTTTGTCTCGGCATCGTGAAAGGGGTGCACATCGTCCGCGTCCATGATGTATTGCCGATCGCCCGCATGACCAAAATGATGGATGCTATGCTTGGGAAGGGGGAGAGCGGTCATCGATAAAATTTATGTGCAAGGCATGGAGTTTTACGGCTATCACGGGGTGTTTCGCGAAGAAAACATCCTCGGCCAGCGATTTTTGGTCGATGTGACGTTGGAGCTGGACTTGCAGCCCGCCGGGCGGAGCGATTGTCTTGAGTATACCGTCAACTACGCCGATGTGTACGAGCGCTGCCGGGTGATCGTGGAGGAGCGGACGTTCGCCTTGATCGAGGCGGTCGCTGAAGCGATTGCCGCCGATTTGCTCTCGGACTTTCCCGCCGTTCAGCGCTGCATTGTCAAAGTGACGAAGCCGAATCCGCCGATTCGCGGCCATTATCAACATGTCGCAGTCGAAATTGATAGGGGTCGTTAAATGGAAAACATCGCATATCTCGCTTTAGGCTCCAACCTCGGAGATCGTGTTTCCTATTTGCGTTCTGCGATTGAAGCGCTCCATCATCATCAGGAAATTTTTGTAACATCGAGCTCATCGATTTATGAAACCGATCCGGTCGGCTATGTCGACCAAGGCAAGTTTTTAAACATGGTGATCGAGGTGGCGACGTCGTTGTCGCCGTTTGCCTTGCTTGACGTGACCCAGCAAATCGAACGACGATTTGGAAGAAAAAGGGAAATCCGTTGGGGACCACGGACGTTAGACCTTGACATTTTGCTGTATAATCATGAAAATATTGAAACAGAGCAGCTGACGATCCCGCATCCGCGCATGGCGGAGCGGGCATTCGTGCTCATCCCGTTGTTGGAAGTCAACTCCCACGTGGCAATACCGAACCTTTCCGAGCCGTTAATCGACATCATTGGCCGACTACCTGACAAAAAAGGAGTTCATGTATGGAAGCGGAAAGATGGGGAAGACGTATTCGCGCTTTTCGAAAGTTGAAAGGATATACGCAAGAAAGATTGGCGAAAGAACTAGGCATTTCCGTATCGATCCTTGGTGAAATCGAACGAGGGAACCGGATGCCGTCCGATTCGCTCGTTGGACAAATCGCCGAACGGCTGAATATATCGGTGGAAGAACTGGCGCCCCCGAAACTCGAATCGAACAAGTAGAAAGGAGGCATCTGCGATGTTTCGCATTGGCGATGTCGAAATTAAAAACCGCGTCGTGCTCGCTCCGATGGCAGGCGTATGCAACTCCGCGTTCCGCTTGACCGTCAAAGAATTCGGCGCCGGGCTTGTATGCGCCGAGATGGTAAGCGACAAAGGAATCGTATACAACAACGAAAAGACGTTAAACATGTTATATATTGATGAACGGGAAAAGCCGATCAGCTTGCAAATTTTCGGCGGCGAAAAAGAAACGCTCGTCAAAGCAGCGAAATTTGTCGATAAAAATACGAATGCAGATATCATCGACATCAACATGGGTTGCCCCGTGCCGAAAATTACGAATTGCGACGCTGGAGCGAAATGGCTGCTTGATCCCAATAAAGTCTATGATGTCGTTGCCGCGATCGTCGATGCCGTTGAAAAACCGGTCACGGTGAAAATGCGGATCGGTTGGGATGAAAAGCACATTTACGCCGTCGAAAACGCTCAAGCCGTTGAGCGCGCCGGCGGGAAGGCCGTCGCCGTCCACGGACGGACAAGGGTGCAAATGTATGAAGGAAAAGCGGACTGGAACATCATCAAGCAAGTGAAAGAAGCCGTCAACATCCCGGTTATCGGCAACGGGGATGTCAAAACGCCGCAAGATGCGAAGCGGATGCTGGAAGAAACAGGGGTCGACGGCGTCATGATCGGACGGGCGGCGCTTGGAAACCCGTGGATGATCTACCGCACGGTCCGCTATTTAGAGACCGGGGAGCTCATTCCGGAACCGACGCCGAGGGAAAAAATCGACGTCTGCCTGTTGCATTTGGACCGCTTAATTGCCTTAAAAGGCGAGTATATCGCTGTGAAAGAGATGCGTAAACACGCTGCTTGGTATTTAAAAGGCATTCGCGGCGCAGCGAAAATCCGCAACGCCATCAATGAATGTGAAACGCGGGACGAACTGGCCGCACTGTTGCTTCACGTGGCTGAGGAAGCGGAAATCCAAGCAGCGGCGAACGCCGAAGCCGTTTAAACAACGGAGACGACGTTCATGCAGCCGAGGACTGCCAGCGAGCGCTGGCAGTATTTTTCGTAAAAAATCGCTAAATGGAGTGAATGAGGTATGAGTCATGAAGAATTGAACGACCAACTGCGCGTCCGCAGGGAAAAGCTGAAAAAAATTGAGGAATTGGGTGTCGACCCGTTTGGCAAACGATTCGAGCGCACCCATAAAGCGCAAGAGCTGTTTGAACTGTACGGCGATTTATCGAAAGAGGAACTTGAAGAAAAGCAAATTGAAGTCGCCGTCGCCGGCCGCATCATGACAAAGCGCGGCAAAGGAAAAGCCGGGTTCGCCCATATCCAAGATGTCACCGGGCAGATTCAAATTTACGTCCGCCAAGACGATGTTGGCGAACAACAGTACGAACTGTTTAAAATCTCTGACCTTGGCGATATCGTCGGTGTGCGCGGCACGATGTTTAAAACAAAAGTCGGTGAACTTTCCATCAAAGTGTCGTCATACGAATTTTTGACGAAAGCGCTGCGTCCGCTGCCGGAAAAATACCATGGATTGAAAGACATCGAGCAACGCTACCGCCAGCGTTATCTCGATTTAATTATGAATCCGGAGAGCAAAAAGACGTTCATCACCCGCAGTTTAATCATCCAATCGATGCGGCGGTATCTCGACAGCCATGGCTATTTGGAAGTTGAAACGCCGATGATGCACGCCGTTGCTGGCGGCGCTGCGGCGCGCCCGTTCATTACGCATCATAACGCATTGGATATGACCCTTTATATGCGAATCGCCATCGAGCTCCATTTAAAAC
>NZ_MPSP01000001.1:90000-150000 GCF_009901865.1 Geobacillus sp. TFV-3
TTAAGAGTGTTGGAGGTAGAGCACTGATTGGGCTAGGGGCCCAAACCGGGTTACCGAACCCAGTCAAACTCCGAATGCCAACGACTTATGCCCGGGAGTCAGACTGCGAGTGATAAGATCCGTGGTCGAGAGGGGAACAGCCCAGACCGCCAGCTAAGGCCCCGAAGTGCACGTTCAGTGGAAAAGGATGTGGAGTTGCAAAGACAACCAGGATGTTGGCTTAGAAGCAGCCACCATTTAAAGAGTGCGTAATAGCTCACTGGTCGAGTGGCTCTGCGCCGAAAATGTACCGGGGCTAAACGTGCCGCCGAAGCTGCGGGATGACCGTTGGTCATCGGTAGGGGAGCGTTCTAAGGGCAGAGAAGCCAGACCGGAAGGACTGGTGGAGCGCTTAGAAGTGAGAATGCCGGTATGAGTAGCGAAAACAGAGGTGAGAATCCTCTGCGCCGAAAGCCTAAGGGTTCCTGAGGAAGGTTCGTCCGCTCAGGGTTAGTCGGGACCTAAGCCGAGGCCGAAAGGCGTAGGTGATGGACAACAGGTGGAGATTCCTGTACCACCTTCTTCCCGTTTGAGCGATGGGGGGACGCAGGAGGATAGGGCGAGCAGGCGGCTGGAAGAGCCTGTCCAAGCCGTGAGGCTGATCCGCAGGCAAATCCGCGGGTCGCTAAGGCCAAGCGGTGACGGCGACGGAGCATTCCGGAAGTCCCTGATTCCACACTGCCAAGAAAAGCCTCTAGCGAGGGAAGAGGTGCCCGTACCGCAAACCGACACAGGTAGGCGAGGAGAGAATCCTAAGGCGCGCGGGAGAACTCTCGTTAAGGAACTCGGCAAAATGACCCCGTAACTTCGGGAGAAGGGGTGCTCTTTCGGGTGAAGAGCCTGGAAGAGCCGCAGTGAAAAGGCCCAAGCGACTGTTTATCAAAAACACAGGTCTCTGCGAAGCCGAAAGGCGACGTATAGGGGCTGACACCTGCCCGGTGCTGGAAGGTTAAGGGGAGCGCTTAGCGGAAGCGAAGGTGCGAACCGAAGCCCCAGTAAACGGCGGCCGTAACTATAACGGTCCTAAGGTAGCGAAATTCCTTGTCGGGTAAGTTCCGACCCGCACGAAAGGTGTAACGACTTGGGCGCTGTCTCAACGAGAGACCCGGTGAAATTATACTACCTGTGAAGATGCAGGTTACCCGCGACAGGACGGAAAGACCCCGTGGAGCTTTACTGCAGCCTGATATGGAATTTTGGTATCGCTTGTACAGGATAGGTGGGAGCCTGGGAAGCCGGAGCGCCAGCTTCGGTGAAGGCGGCGGTGGGATACCACCCTGGCGGTATTGAAATTCTAACCCGCACCCCTTAGCGGGGTGGGAGACAGTGTCAGGCGGGCAGTTTGACTGGGGCGGTCGCCTCCCAAAAGGTAACGGAGGCGCCCAAAGGTTCCCTCAGAATGGTTGGAAATCATTCGGAGAGTGCAAAGGCACAAGGGAGCTTGACTGCGAGACGGACAGGTCGAGCAGGGACGAAAGTCGGGCTTAGTGATCCGGTGGTTCCGCATGGAAGGGCCATCGCTCAACGGATAAAAGCTACCCCGGGGATAACAGGCTGATCTCCCCCAAGAGTCCACATCGACGGGGAGGTTTGGCACCTCGATGTCGGCTCATCGCATCCTGGGGCTGTAGTCGGTCCCAAGGGTTGGGCTGTTCGCCCATTAAAGCGGTACGCGAGCTGGGTTCAGAACGTCGTGAGACAGTTCGGTCCCTATCCGTCGCGGGCGGAGGAAATTTGAGAGGAGCTGTCCTTAGTACGAGAGGACCGGGATGGACGCACCGCTGGTGTACCAGTTGTCCCGCCAGGGGCACCGCTGGGTAGCTATGTGCGGACGGGATAAGCGCTGAAAGCATCTAAGCGTGAAGCCCCCCTCAAGATGAGATTTCCCACCGCGTGAAGCGGGTAAGATCCCTCGAAGATGACGAGGTCGATAGGTCCGAGGTGGAAGCGTGGCGACACGTGGAGCTGACGGATACTAATCGATCGAGGGCTTGACCTAACGAGAAAAGTGGAAGCGCCGCGGTCAGCTCTCGATGCCAAATGTTCTTCACCCGCAGGGGTGCTTGCACCCCGAGGGGGAAGGTTATTTGGCAGAAGAGAGCTAGGCGCTGGAACTGGACAACAAGAAAAGCGGCGGCGAGCCGGAGCTGGACAACGAAAAGCGCAGGCTTGCGGCTTCTTCCGACGGTTATCTAGTTTTGAAGGAATGAACATCCTGTTGACAAATCCAACAGGATGGATATAATAAGGATTGTCCATAAGTTGATGATCATTGCCTAGTGGCTATGGCGGAGGGGAAACACCCGTTCCCATCCCGAACACGGAAGTTAAGCCCTCCAGCGCCGATGGTAGTTGGGGCCAGCGCCCCTGCAAGAGTAGGTCGCTGCTAGGCAAAATGGAAAGCACGTCTTTTCTTTCTTGGGGAGAAAAGGCGTGCTTTTTCATTTATTCGGCTGCTTGACGTTTTATTGTCCCAAAAAAACGGATATTCTATAGCTAGTCTTCCTTCTTCGGTCACTCTTGAAATTTTCCGTAATACATTGTATAGTAAGAGTAAGGTCAAATATAGTCAAAGTCAACAAAGAGGCAATGGGGTGTCCTTGTCAGCGGACGGCCCATCGCCAGGTAGCTTGGTTGTAAGGAAGGTGGTAGGTAGAGTGCCGAACATTTCCGACATTATTGAGCAATATTTAAAGCAAGTGCTCAATATGAGCGACCAAGATATTGTTGAAATTAAACGAAGCGAAATCGCTAATAAATTCCAATGTGTTCCGTCGCAGGTCAACTATGTCATCAATACGAGGTTTACCCTTGAAAGAGGGTACATCGTCGAAAGCAAGCGCGGTGGCGGCGGGTATATCCGCATTATGAAAGTGAAAACAAAGAGTGAAGCACAGCTTATTGACCAGCTGCTCGAGCTGGTCGGCCACCGCATCAGCCAATCGAATGCGGAAGATGTGGTAAAACGTCTCGTTGAAGAAAAGGTAATTTCGGAGCGGGAAGCGAAAATTATGTTAAGCGCTATGGATCGTTCTGTTTTATATATCGATTTGCCCGAGCGGGACGAACTGCGGGCCCGCATGTTAAAAGCGATGCTGACGTCGCTGAAATACAAATAGGGGGAGGGGGAGGCATTGATTTGCCAAGAATGCAAGCAGCGGCCGGCCACGATGCACTTTACGAAAATTGTAAACGGAGAGAAAACGGAGTTCCATCTTTGCGAGCAATGCGCCAGAGAGCATGGCCATATGTTTACGTTCTACGGCAATGATGATTTTTCACTCAACAACTTGTTGGCGGGGCTTCTCAACTTTCAGGCGCCGATGAAAGAGATGACGGCGAACGCGTTTCCGAACCCGGATGTACTTCAATGTGAGACGTGCCAAATGACATACCATCAATTCACACAAATCGGACGGTTCGGCTGCGCTAACTGCTACCGGACGTTTGCCCGCTACTTGCCGCCGATTTTGAAACGGCTCCATAGCGGCAATACGGCTCATTCAGGAAAAATTCCGAAGCGAAAAGGCGGCGTTCTCCATTTGCGCAAGCAACTTGCTGTGTTGAAACAAAAGCTTCAGGAGCTCGTCGCTCGTGAGGAATTCGAGCGGGCGGCCGAGGTGCGCGACCAAATCCGCTCGTTGGAGGATGAACTGCGTCGACGCGGAGAGGAGGATATGTAAGCGGTATGTCGTTCGAGAAGTTTTTCAATACGGCGGTCAGCGCGTGGATGAGCCAAGAGGGGCCGGATTCGGACATCGTCTTAAGCAGCCGCATCCGACTGGCGCGCAATATCGTTGACTTTCGTTTTCCAACGCTGTTTAGCAGTGAAGAAGCGATGCAAATCGTCGCGTTGTTTGAACGGACGTTCGCCCATCGTTCTTACGGAGGGGCAGGCCGCTTCGAGTTGTTGAAAATGTCGGAGCTTCAGCCGATTGAAAAACGGGTATTGGTAGAAAAACACTTAATTAGTCCGCATCTAGCTGAGGATTCGCCGTTTGGCGCTTGTCTGCTTTCGGAAAATGAAGAAATCAGCATCATGATCAACGAGGAGGATCATATTCGCATCCAATGCCTATTCCCGGGGTTGCAGCTTGCTGAGGCGCTCGAGGCGGCGAGCGAATTGGACGATTGGATTGAAGGGCATGTCAACTATGCCTTTGACGAGCGACTAGGCTATTTAACGAGCTGTCCGACCAATGTCGGGACGGGATTGCGTGCTTCGGTGATGATGCATCTCCCAGCGCTTGTCATGACTCAGCAAATCAACCGCATCATTCCTGCCATCAATCAGTTGGGGCTCGTTGTCCGCGGAACATACGGTGAAGGGAGCGAAGCGTTGGGCAATATCTTCCAAATTTCCAACCAGATCACGCTTGGGAAATCAGAGGAAGACATTGTCGCTGATTTGCATACGATCGTCCAGCAACTGATTGCCCAAGAAAGAGCAGCTCGTCAGGCATTAGTGAAAACTTTAGGCATACAATTAGAAGACAAGGTGTTCCGTTCATACGGTATATTGGCCAACTGCCGCGTCATTGAATCGAAAGAAGCGGCGCAATGTCTGTCTGATGTTCGTTTAGGGATTGATTTAGGATATATCAAAAACATCTCGCGCAACATTTTAAATGAGCTGATGATTTTGACGCAGCCGGGATTTTTGCAGCAATATGCCGGCGGGGCGCTTCGCCCGGAAGAACGAGACGTCCGCCGTGCGGCGCTGATCCGGGAGCGTTTAAAGATGGAGGATCGAAGAAAGATGGAGGGTGATGAACGATGATGTTTGGCAGATTTACGGAACGGGCGCAAAAAGTGCTGGCGTTGGCGCAGGAAGAAGCCATTCGCCTCGGCCATAACAATATCGGCACAGAACATATTTTGCTCGGCCTCATCCGCGAGGGCGAGGGGATCGCGGCTAAGGCGCTCATGGCGCTTGGGCTCGGCCCAGATAAAATCCAAAAAGAAGTCGAATCGCTCATCGGCCGCGGCAGTGAAGTGTCGCATACGATCCACTATACACCGCGGGCGAAAAAAGTGATTGAGCTGTCGATGGACGAAGCGCGGAAGCTCGGCCATTCATATGTGGGCACAGAACATATTTTGCTCGGCCTCATCCGCGAGGGCGAAGGGGTGGCCGCCCGCGTGCTGAACAACCTAGGGGTAAGCTTGAACAAAGCGCGCCAACAAGTGTTGCAGCTGCTTGGCAGCAATGAATCGATGTCAGGCCATGGCGGCGGCGCGTCGCATGTGAGCACTCCGACGCTTGACAGCCTCGCCCGCGATTTGACAGCGATTGCCCGCGAAGGTCGGCTGGACCCGGTCATCGGCCGCAGCAAAGAAATTCAGCGCGTCATTGAAGTATTAAGCCGGCGGACAAAAAACAATCCGGTGTTGATCGGTGAGCCGGGCGTTGGGAAAACGGCCATTGCTGAAGGATTAGCCCAACAAATCGTTAATAACGAAGTGCCGGAAACGCTGCGCGACAAGCGGGTTATGACGCTCGATATGGGGACGGTCGTCGCCGGAACGAAATACCGGGGGGAATTTGAAGACCGACTGAAAAAAGTGATGGATGAAATTCGTCAAGCGGGCAACATCATCTTGTTCATCGATGAGCTGCATACATTAATTGGCGCCGGTGGGGCGGAAGGAGCGATCGACGCGTCGAACATTTTGAAACCGGCGTTGGCGCGCGGGGAGCTTCAATGCATCGGCGCGACAACACTCGATGAATACCGGAAATATATTGAAAAAGACGCTGCGCTTGAACGCCGCTTTCAGCCGATTTACGTTGATGAACCGACAGTGGAAGAATCGATCCAAATTTTGAAAGGGTTGCGCGATCGGTATGAAGCGCACCACCGCGTTTCGATTTCCGACGAGGCGATCGTGCAAGCCGTCAAGCTGTCCGACCGCTACATTACCGACCGTTTCTTGCCGGATAAGGCGATCGATTTGATCGACGAGGCTTGCTCGAAAGTGCGCCTTCGTTCGTTCACCGCACCGCCGAAATTGAAAGAACTTGAACAAAAGCTTGAGGAAGTGCGGAAAGAAAAAGACGCGGCTGTGCAAAGCCAAGAGTTTGAAAAAGCGGCGTCGCTGCGCGATATGGAACAGCGGCTGCGTGAAGAACTCGAAGAAACGAAACGAGCGTGGAAAGAAAAACAAGGCCAAGAAAATTTGGAAGTGACCGTCGAAGACATTGCTGCGGTTGTCTCGAGTTGGACCGGCATTCCAGTATCGAAGCTCGCTGAGACGGAAACGGAGCGGCTGCTCAAGCTGGAAGAAATTTTGCATTCGCGTGTCGTCGGCCAAGACGAGGCGGTCAAAGCGGTCGCCAAAGCGGTGCGCCGCGCTCGTGCTGGCCTGAAAGACCCGAAACGCCCGATCGGTTCGTTCATTTTCCTTGGTCCGACCGGCGTTGGGAAAACGGAGTTGGCCCGAGCCTTGGCAGAAGCGATGTTTGGCGATGAAGACGCTCTGATTCGCATCGATATGTCCGAGTATATGGAAAAACACTCGACATCGCGGCTCATCGGGTCGCCGCCGGGGTATGTCGGTTATGAAGAAGGCGGCCAGCTGACGGAAAAAGTGCGTCGCAAACCGTATTCGGTTGTTCTGTTAGATGAGATGGAAAAAGCGCATCCGGACGTGTTCAATATTTTGCTGCAAGTGTTGGAAGATGGGCGGCTGACTGACTCGAAAGGGCGGACGGTCGACTTCCGCAACACGATCATTATCATGACGTCCAACGTCGGCGCCGATGCGCTGAAACGGAATAAGTACGTTGGCTTCAACATTCAAGATGGGAACCAGCAATACAAAGATATGAAAAGCAAAGTGATGGATGAGCTGAAAAAAGCATTCCGTCCAGAGTTTTTAAACCGGATCGACGAAATCATCGTCTTCCATTCGCTCGAAAAAGACCATCTGAAACAAATCGTTCGATTGATGGCCGATACGCTCGTTAAGCGGCTGAAAGAGCAAGACATTGATCTTGAATTGACGGAGGCCGCCATTGAGAAAATCGCCGCCGAAGGGTTCGATCCAGAATACGGTGCCCGCCCGCTGCGCCGCGCCTTGCAAAAGCATGTTGAAGATCGTTTGTCCGAAGAATTGTTAAAAGGCACGATCGCCAAAGGGCAAAAAGTCGTCGTGGATGTCAAAGACGGGGAGTTTGTCGTATTGTCGAAACAGGCGGTCGTGTGAGAGAAGAAAAGGTATGCGGCAGCTTCCTGCCCATGCCTTTTTTTATTGGAAAACTTTACAGAAGGGGTTAAGATCGATGGCGAAGAAGAAAACGAAGTTCGTTTGCCAAGAGTGTGGATATGAGTCGGCCAAATGGCTTGGACGCTGTCCGGGATGCCAAACATGGAATTCGTTTGTTGAGGAAATGGAGCGGGAGAAATCGAATGTGCGCGGCGCATTTCTTCATTCGGAGCAGGCGGGTTCGGTCAAACCAGTCCCGATTACAGCCGTGGAGGCGGTGCAAGAGCCGCGCATCGCAACGAACAGCGCGGAGCTCAACCGCGTGTTGGGGGGCGGAATTGTCAAAGGTTCACTCATTTTGATTGGCGGCGATCCCGGCATTGGCAAATCGACGCTGCTTTTGCAAACATCGGCGCAGCTCGCCGCTCTTGGGCATAGAGTGCTGTATGTCTCCGGTGAGGAATCGGTCAAACAAGTAAAGCTGCGCGCTGAGCGTCTCCATGCAGAGTGCGATCAGCTGTATGTGTTGGCGGAAGCAGATTTGGAATACATTGTGGCATCGGTCGAAACGGTTCAACCCGCTTGTGTCATCATCGATTCGATTCAGACGATGTACCGTACGGACATCTCCTCCGCGCCGGGCAGCGTCGCCCAAGTGCGCGAATGCACGGCCGAGTTAATGAAGCTAGCAAAAACGAAAGGCATTTCTATTTTTATCGTCGGCCATGTGACGAAAGAAGGGGCGATCGCCGGACCGCGCCTACTCGAGCACATGGTGGACACCGTCCTCTATTTTGAAGGAGAGCGCCACCATACGTACCGCATTTTGCGCGCTGTGAAAAACCGCTTTGGCTCAACGAACGAAATCGGCATTTTTGAGATGCGCGACATCGGGCTAAAAGAAGTGGGAAATCCATCGGAAGTGTTTTTGGAAGAGCGGTCGCGCGGGGCGGCTGGCTCGACGGTCGTGGCGGCGATGGAAGGGACGCGGCCGGTGCTCGTGGAAATCCAGGCGCTTGTTTCACCGACAAGTTTCGGCAACCCGAGGCGGATGGCGACGGGCCTTGACCATAACCGTGTGTCGCTGTTGATGGCCGTACTCGAAAAGCGAGTTGGGTTGCTGTTGCAAAACCAAGATGCTTATTTGAAAGTGGCGGGCGGCGTGAAGCTTGATGAGCCGGCAATTGACTTGGCGGTCGCGGTCAGCATCGCTTCGAGCTTTCGCGATCGGCCGACGAATCCGACGGATGTCATTATCGGCGAAGTCGGTTTAACGGGAGAGGTGCGCCGCGTCTCGCGCATCGAACAGCGTGTGCAAGAGGCGATGAAGCTAGGCTTTTCCCGTGTCATTGTGCCAAAAAACAATTTAACGGGCTGGCAGCCGCCAAAAGGCGTTCATGTGATCGGTGTTTCGCATGTGGCCGAGGCGCTTGAGCATACAATAATTTAAACGTTTTTCACCCGCTTTTGCGTTCAAGGGATGCGGCGGGCATGAGGCATGAAAAAACGCGTGTCTCTTGAACGCAGGTGATGGAACTCAATATGAAACTCCTCCACAATATTTCTCAATTTGAGAAACTTTGCAACATCTGTTTCTCTTTTTCCATGGTCCCCATCAGTAAGGGGAAACAGTTGTTTTTCGTCGGCTCTCTTGATTTTTGATCATTTCTAACTGAAAATTCCTTCACCTTCTAAGCGTGAGTGTAGGGTAGAACGTTCACCCATTTGATCTCGGGCATCAATCGTGTCATCAAAGAACAGAACCTTTTGACGTCCATGTACGTAAAACATAACAGGGGGATTCGAAGCGGCTTCAGCGATTGAGCGAGCGGGTGCCGCTTATTGTTACAAGCAGATGACGAATGTTCAAAAACGCTTAAAAATTGCCTTCCAATTGGTTTCAAACATTGGAAACTGTTTATAATGTTAAATAGGGAGGTGAAGATGGGCTGATGGTCAAACGCATTGTGCAATTATTTTTCCTCGCCGTGGGCGGAACGTTAGGCGCCATGTTTTTTCCTGACTTGCTTAAGCTGATGAATGTGAGCGGCATGCCGCTTCTGCATAATTCTTATACGCTGGCGGTGCTGGGGGCAGTCGTTTTCTTTTTGTTGACGTTTTGGCTTGTCGATTATGTGGTCGACATGATTCGCTGGGTGGAGGAAACACTCGTGAAGGCGCCGGCCGCCGACGTGCTGTTTGGCAGTCTCGGGCTGATTTTCGGTCTTATTATCGCGTTTTTCGTTGTCATGCCGTTGCAGTCGTTTCACATTCAAGTATTGAATACGGTGTTGCCGATTTTTTTGACGGTATTGCTCGGCTACTTAGGGTTTCGCGTCGGTTTAAAGAAACGGAATGAGTTGATGAACCTATTTTCCTTGTCCAACCGCATGGCGAAGAAAAAAGGCGGAGAAGCGGAAAACGAATCGTCAAAGGGCGGTGCTGTGAAAATTTTGGATACGAGCGTCATCATCGACGGGCGGATCGCAGACATTTGCCAAACCGGGTTTTTGGAAGGGCCGCTCGTCATTCCGCGGTTTGTGCTCGAAGAATTGCAGCATATCGCCGATTCGTCCGATGTGTTGAAGCGGAACCGCGGCCGCCGTGGCTTGGATATTTTGAACCGCATCCAAAAAGAAATGGCGATGAAAGTGGAAATCCATGAAGCGGATTTCAGCGACGTCCAGGAAGTCGACAGCAAACTCGTCAAGCTGGCGAAGCAGTTGCAAGGAGTTGTCGTGACGAACGATTTCAACTTAAACAAAGTGTGTGAGCTGCAAAACGTGCGCGTTCTCAATATCAATGATTTAGCGAATGCCGTCAAGCCGATCGTCTTGCCGGGCGAGGAGCTGAACGTACACGTCATTAAAGATGGGAAGGAGCATAACCAAGGCGTGGCCTATTTGGACGACGGGACGATGATCGTCGTCGAAGATGGCAAAGAATATATCGGCAAACGGGTTGACGTTTTAGTCACCAGCGTGTTACAAACATCTGCAGGGAGAATGATTTTTGCCAAATTGAAACTGCTACAAAAAGCGTTGTAAAACGAATAGGGGAAACGGCCAATGAATTACGAAGCGATTGTCTTGGCGGCCGGGCGAGGAAAGCGGATGAACGCCGGCATGAACAAGCAATTCCTTGAGCTTGGCGGTGAGCCGCTCATCGTTCGGACGCTGAACGTGTTTGAGCGCGATGAGCGTTGCACACGCATCGTGCTCGTCGTCAACCCAGCCGAGCGAAGCCGATTTGAGCAGCTGCTCGCCCGCTTTCACATTCGAAAAGTCGCCGCGCTTACCGACGGCGGCGAGGAGCGGCAGCATAGCGTCTATAACGGATTGCAGGCGCTCGCGGGGGAGGAGATTATTCTCATCCATGACGGCGCCCGCCCGTTTGTCCGCGTCCGTCATTTGCACGAGCTGGCGGACGCTGCCATTCAATACGGGGCGGCGATCCCGGCGGTGCGGGTGAAAGATACGATCAAAAAAGTAGACGGTTTGTTTGTCGAACAGACGATGGATCGTTCCAGCTTGTGGGCGGTGCAGACGCCACAAGCTTTTCGTCTGTCTTTGATCATGGAAGCGCATGAAGCGGCGAAACAGGCTGGCTATCTCGGCACGGATGACGCCAGCCTTGTGGAGCGAATCGGCAAGCCGGTGAAGATCATAGAAGGGGATTATCGCAACATTAAGCTGACGACGCCGGAGGACCTTTTGTTTGCTGAGGCGATTTTGGCAAGCGGCATGGCCGAATAGATGGGGGTGGAGAGATGTTTCGCATTGGACAAGGGTTTGACGTTCATCAGCTTGTTGAAGGGCGTCCGCTGATCATTGGCGGCGTCACCATTCCGTATGAAAAGGGGCTGCTCGGCCACTCCGATGCCGACGTGCTGCTTCATGCGGTGGCCGACGCCTGCCTTGGGGCGATCGGCGCCGGCGATATCGGGCGGCATTTTCCCGACACAGATCCACGCTTTCAAGATGCCGACTCGGCTGAGCTGTTGGCGCACGTATGGGCGCTCGTCCGGCAGGAAGGGTATAGGCTCGTGAACGCCGACTGCACGATCATCGCACAAAAGCCGAAGATGGCGCCGTATATTGAAGAAATGAGGGCGGTGATCGCTCGGCTGCTGGAAGCCGAGCGATCGCAAGTCAATGTGAAGGCAACGACGACGGAGAAGCTTGGATTTACTGGGCGGGGGGAAGGCATTGCCGCTCAGGCGGTTGTCTTGCTGCAAAAAAGCTAATGGAGCGGCCTTTGGCAACATCATTTGGGAGCCCTCGTTCCTTAATACATAAGCGCTTTGCTCACCGTCCTGGCTAGGAGGTGTAAAGGGGGGCGTCGGCGGCGTGGTGCGGTCTAGGCGAGAGCTGTCTGTTTTGAACTTTGCTGCGATAAACGATACAATAATAAGCACAAGTTTTGATGAAAGTGGAGGGTTTGGATGATGGCAAAAGAGGTGCGCGTACGCTATGCGCCGAGCCCAACCGGCCATTTGCATATCGGCGGGGCGCGGACAGCGCTGTTTAACTATTTGTTTGCCCGCCATCACGGCGGAAAGATGATTGTCCGCATCGAGGATACGGATATTGAACGGAACGTCGAAGGCGGCGAAAAGTCGCAGCTTGAAAATTTAAAATGGCTCGGCATCGATTATGACGAATCGATTGATAAAGATGGCGGCTACGGGCCGTACCGACAAACGGAGCGGCTCGATATTTACCGGAAATATGTGAATGAATTGCTTGAGAAAGGGCATGCGTACAAATGTTTTTGCACGCCGGAAGAGCTTGAGCGCGAGCGGGAGGAGCAGCGAGCGGCTGGCATCGCCGCTCCGCAGTATAGCGGCAAATGCCGCCGCTTGACGCCGGAGCAAGTCGCGGAGCTTGAGGCGCAAGGGAAGCCGTATACGATCCGTCTTAAGGTTCCGGAAGGGAAAACGTACGAGTTTTACGATTTAGTGCGCGGCAAAGTGGTGTTTGAATCGAAAGATGTCGGCGGCGATTGGGTGATTGTGAAGGCGAATGGCATTCCGACATACAATTTTGCTGTTGTCATCGACGACCATTTAATGGAGATCAGCCATGTGTTCCGCGGTGAGGAACATTTGTCCAATACGCCGAAGCAGCTCATGGTATACGAGTATTTCGGCTGGGAGCCTCCGCAGTTCGCGCACTTGACGTTGATCGTCAACGAGCAGCGGAAAAAGCTGTCTAAGCGCGACGAGTCGATCATTCAATTTGTGTCGCAATACAAAGAGCTCGGCTATTTGCCGGAAGCGATGTTCAACTTTTTCGCCTTGCTCGGCTGGTCGCCGGAAGGGGAAGAAGAAATTTTTTCGAAGGATGAACTCATCCGCATATTCGATGTTTCGCGGCTCTCGAAGTCGCCGTCCATGTTTGACACGAAAAAGCTGACATGGATGAACAACCAATATATCAAAAAGCTCGACCTTGACCGGCTCGTCGAGCTGGCCTTGCCGCATTTAGTGAAAGCCGGGCGCCTCCCGGCGGATATGACGGATGAACAGCGGCAATGGGCGCGCGATTTAATTGCTTTGTATCAAGAGCAAATGAGCTACGGGGCGGAGATCGTCCCGCTGTCTGAGCTGTTCTTTAAAGAAGAAATCGACTACGAGGACGAGGCGCGTCAAGTGCTGGCTGAAGAACAGGTGCCGGCTGTGCTTTCCGCCTTCCTTGAGAGCGTGCGTGAGCTTGAGCCGTTTACGGCGGACGAGATTAAAGCGGCCATTAAAGCGGTGCAAAAGGCGACCGGGCAAAAAGGGAAAAAGTTGTTTATGCCGATCCGTGCGGCGGTGACGGGGCAAACGCACGGACCGGAGCTGCCGTTTGCCATTCAGCTGCTCGGCAAACAAAAAGTGATCGAACGGCTCGAGCGGGCGCTCCAAGAAAAATTTTAAGCGGCCTCTACGCACGTTTGCATGATGGATGTGGTATAATAATATAAAATTTCGATGGAACAAGTGCATAAAGAAAAAGCGTTGACGAGGAGAAGTAGGAAGCATCGGCATCCCAGAGAGAGCCGCCTTGGCTGGAAGCGGCTTATGTTCGGTGCTGTCTGAAGTGCGCCTCGGAGCCTCCTTTCGAACCGGAACAGAGACGTTCTGCAGTAGAGGGGAGCGGAGCATCTCCGTTATCGGAATCGAGTGAGCGAAACGGCGCCCCGTTTCGCTAAACAGAGTGGAACCGCGCCAAAAGCGTCTCTGTGTCTTCGGCACAGGGACGCTTTTTTATTCAAGACAACCTAGAGGGATGGAGGGAGGACATCATGTTTAAAACATTAAAAGAGGATATTGAAGTCATTTTTGAGCAAGACCCGGCGGCGAGAAGCTATTTGGAAGTCATTTTAACGTATTCCGGCCTGCATGCCATTTGGGCGCATCGGATCGCCCATGCGCTTTACAAGCGGAAATTTTACTTTCTTGCCCGTTTGATTTCGCAAATCAGCCGCTTTTTCACTGGCATTGAAATCCATCCGGGCGCCAAAATCGGCCGCCGCTTTTTCATCGACCACGGCATGGGCGTGGTGATCGGTGAAACGTGCGAAATCGGCGACAATGTCACCGTCTATCAAGGGGTCACGTTAGGCGGGACAGGGAAAGAAAAAGGGAAGCGGCACCCGACGATCAAGGACAACTGTTTGATCGCTGCCGGCGCGAAAGTGCTTGGTTCAATTACGATCGGGGAAAACTCGAAAATCGGCGCTGGGTCGGTCGTGTTAAAAGACGTGCCGCCCAATTCGACCGTCGTTGGCATTCCGGGCCGCGTCGTTGTGCGCGACGGGGTGAAAGTGAAGAAAGATTTAAACCATACCGACCTGCCCGACCCGATCGCCGACCGGTTCCGGGAGCTTGAAGAGGAAATCGCCCGGCTGAAAAGCGAGCTTGAGGCATTGAAACAACAAGAAAGGAAGAACGAGTATGAGCAACATCCGGCTTTATAATACGCTGACGCGAAAAAAGGAACCGTTTGAGCCGCTGGAGCCGAATAAAGTGAAAATGTATGTGTGCGGCCCGACCGTCTATAATTATATTCACATCGGCAATGCTCGGGCCGCCATCGTTTTTGACACGATCCGCCGCTATTTGGAGTTCCGCGGCTATGATGTGACGTATGTATCGAACTTTACCGACGTCGATGACAAGCTGATCAAAGCGGCCCGAGAGCTCGGCGAGAGCGTCCCGGCGATCGCTGAGCGGTTTATTGAGGCGTATTTTGAAGACATTCAGGCGCTTGGCTGCAAAAAAGCGGACATCCATCCGCGGGTGACCGAAAACATTGATGCAATTATCGAATTCATTCAGGCGCTCATTGACAAAGGATATGCGTACGAAGTCGACGGCGACGTGTACTATCGGACGCGCAAGTTCCGCGAATACGGCAAGCTGTCTCACCAATCGATCGATGAGCTGCAAGCAGGGGCGCGCATCGAAATTGGGGAGAAGAAAGATGATCCGCTCGATTTCGCCCTTTGGAAAGCAGCAAAAGAAGGAGAGATTTGTTGGGACAGCCCGTGGGGGAAAGGGCGGCCGGGCTGGCATATTGAATGCTCGGCGATGGCGCGCAAATATTTAGGTGATACGATCGACATCCATGCGGGCGGTCAAGACTTGACGTTCCCGCACCATGAAAACGAAATCGCCCAGTCGGAGGCGTTGACCGGCAAACCGTTTGCGAAATATTGGCTGCACAATGGGTATTTAAATATTAACAACGAAAAAATGTCGAAGTCGCTTGGCAATTTCGTGCTCGTTCACGACATCATCCGGCGGATCGACCCGCAAGTGCTGCGGTTTTTCATGCTGTCGGTGCATTACCGGCATCCGATCAACTACAGCGAGGAGCTGCTTGAGAGTGCGCGGCGCGGACTCGAGCGCCTGAAGACGGCGTACAGCAATTTGCAGCATCGCTTGCAGGCAAGCACGAACTTAACGGACAATGACGAGGAATGGGTTTCGCGCATTGCCGACATCCGCGCCTCGTTCATCCGTGAAATGGACGATGATTTTAACACGGCGAACGGCATTGCCGTATTGTTTGAATTGGCGAAGCAGGCCAATTTGTACTTGCAGGAAAAAACGACATCCGAGAAGGTCATTCACGCGTTTTTGCGCGAGTTCGAACAGCTGGCGGACGTACTTGGACTCACCTTGAAGCAGGATGAGCTGCTAGATGAGGAAATCGAGGCGTTGATCCAAAAGCGCAATGAAGCGCGGAAAAACCGCGATTTTGCGCTGGCCGACCGCATTCGCGACGAGTTGAGAGCGAAAAACATTATTTTGGAAGACACGCCGCAAGGAACGAGATGGAAACGGGGATAGCACGCGATGATGGCGGAGTTTGAAACGGTCAACAATGTGAAACAGTTAAATGGACTGGCGCTTGCCTATATTGGCGACGCCGTGTACGAGGTGTATGTGCGACGCTATTTGCTTGCTGGCGGCAGCGTGCGGCCGCATGAGCTGCATCGGCGGGCGGTGCGCTATGTGTCGGCGCGGGCGCAAGCGCAAGTGATTTTGGCGTTGCTTGACGAGGGCGTCCTGACCGAGGAGGAAAAGGACATCGTCCGCCGCGGCCGCAATGCCAAATCAGGCACCATCCCGAAAAATACGGATGTGCAAACATACCGGCATAGCACGGCCTTTGAGGCGCTCATCGGTTATCATTTTTTGGTTAATAATGAAAAGCGGGTTGATGAGCTGATCGGCCGTTCGTTTGCCATTATTGAAAGGGAAGAAAGGGCGTTGGAATGATGGACTACATTATCGGCAAAAATCCGGTCATTGAAGCGCTCAAAGCCGGGCGCGACATCAACAAAATTTGGATCGCTGAAGGGGCGCAGCGCCATACCGTCGAACCTGTGCTTGAATGGGCAAAGCGGCGGGGCGTGCTCGTCCAATATGTCCCGAAGCGCAAGCTTGATCAGATGGCTGAAGGAGCTCATCAAGGGGTGATCGCTCAGGCGGCGGCCTACCGCTACTATGAAATCGATGACTTGTTCGCTCGCGCCGCCGAGCGGGGCGAGGCGCCGTTTTTTCTCATCTTGGACGAGCTTGAGGATCCACATAATTTAGGGGCCATCATGCGCACCGCTGATGCGGTCGGGGCGCACGGCCTCATCATTCCGAAGCGGCGTTCGGTCGGGCTGACCCAAACGGTGGCGAAGGCGTCGACCGGAGCGATTGAGCACGTCCCGGTCGCGCGTGTGACAAATTTGGCGCGGACGATTGACGAGTTGAAAGAGCGCGGAGTGTGGGTAGCTGGAACGGATGCGTCGGCTCAAGACGACTACCGCTCGCTCGATGGCACGATGCCGTTGGCGCTCGTAATCGGGAGCGAAGGAAAAGGGATCAGCCGCCTAGTGCTTGAAAAGTGCGATTTCTTGTTCCGGTTGCCGATGCGCGGCCATGTCACCTCGCTCAATGCCTCTGTCGCCGCCAGCCTGCTCATGTACGAGGTGTACCGGAAGCGGCATCCGCTGGGAGAATAGCTAATGAACATTTTGATCGTCGACGGCTATAACATCATCGGAGCGTGGCCGGAGCTGCGCCGGCTGAAAGAAGAGGGCGATCTGGCGGCGGCAAGGGATTTATTGATTGAAAAAATGGCTGACTACAAAGGATTCACGGGGGACCATGTCGTGATCGTATTCGATGCCCACCTCGTGCAAGGAAACGAGAAAAAGTATAAACATTACGACGTCGACGTCATTTTTACAAAGGAACATGAGACGGCCGACGAGCGAATTGAACGATTGGCGAAAACATTGATGAATGCGCGCACAAAAGTGTATGTCGCTACCTCCGACTACACCGAACAATGGACGGTGTTCGGCCAAGGCGCCCTGCGCAAGTCGGCGCGCGAGCTATTGGATGAAGTCGAGGCGGTTGAGCGTGACATTTCCCAAAAAGTAAAAGCGATGCGGCAGCGCACTCCGATCTCCAAAGTCCCGCTAAATGATAGAATTGCTGAAATTTTTGAAAAATGGCGAAGAGGAGAAAAATGAGCGGTTGACGCTGTAAAAATTTGTCCTGTATAATACATGTTAGCGATTGATGCGGTCGGGGGGATCAGCGTGGGGGAATGCTTGAAAGCGATGAAAGAGAAAGATTATCATCAGCTGGACGATGAGCGGCTTGTTGCGCTCGTTCACGAAGGGGATGGGGAAGCACTTGATTTTTTAATCCATAAATATCAAAACTTTGTGCGCGCCAAAGCTCGCTCTTATTTTTTAGTCGGAGCTGATCGGGAAGATATCGTGCAGGAAGGAATGATCGGTCTGTATAAGGCCGTGCGTGATTTTAAGGGGGACAAGCTTTCTTCATTTAAAGCGTTTGCAGAACTTTGCATCACAAGGCAAATGATTACCGCGATTAAAACGGCGACCCGCCAAAAGCATATTCCGCTCAACTCTTACGTTTCCTTGGATAAGCCAATTTATGACGATGAATCTGACCGGACGTTGATGGATGTGTTGTCCGGCACGCAGGTGACGGACCCGGAACAATTGATTGTCAACCGCGAGGAAGTCGATGATATTGAACTAAAGATGGCGGAACTGCTCAGCGACCTCGAGCGGAAAGTGCTCGCTTTGTATTTGGATGGACGCTCATACCAGGAAATTTCCGAAGAGCTGAACCGCCATGTCAAGTCGATCGACAACGCGTTGCAACGCGTCAAGAGGAAGCTCGAGAAATATTTGGAATACCGCGAGATCAGTTTATAGCATCGCAACGTCGCATCAAAAGATGTCATTGACAGCGAAACAGCGAATATGATAAATTTTTATGGACATCTCGCAGGAACGGTGGAATGTTGATGCGCCAAAAAGTGACGCTGGCTTGCGCGCAGTGCGGGAGCCGAAACTATACGGCAACAAAACAAATACGTCTCCTTGGTGAGCGCCTTATGGCCAACAAGTTTTGCTCAACATGCAACAAACATACGATCCATCGTGAAACGAAATAGACGGTGGAGATAGTTTTGAACGATGATGGAGGTTCGAGTGATGCAGCGAGTAATCAACTTTTTAAAAGAAGTCGTACGCGAGCTGAAAAAAGTGAGTTGGCCAAACCGGAAGGAGTTGGTGAACTACACGGCGGTCGTGTTGGCCACGGTGGCGTTTTTCACCGTCTTTTTTGCCGTTGTGGACCTCGGCATTTCTGAGTTGATTCGCCTCGTGTTTGAATAAGCGGGCGAAGGATATGTTATAATGAAAGATAATCGTGCGCGTATGGAACCCGGCAACGGGTTTTTGTTTTGCGCAAAAAACAAAACGAAAACCGCCCTGGGGAGGCTTGTTGATGGAGAAAAACTGGTATGTTGTCCATACATATTCGGGATATGAAAACAAAGTGAAAGCCAATTTGGAAAAACGCGTGGAATCGATGGGAATGCAAGATAAAATTTTTCGCGTTGTCGTTCCGGAAGAGACGGAAACGGACGTCAAAAACGGAAAACGGAAAACGACGAAAAAGAAAGTGTTCCCTGGCTATGTGCTCGTTGAGATGGTCATGACGGATGATTCATGGTATGTGGTGCGCAACACGCCGGGCGTCACGGGATTTGTCGGCTCAAGCGGAGCTGGTTCGAAACCGACGCCGCTTATGGAGGAAGAAGTGAAAATGATCTTGAAGCGGATGGGCATGCCGCTTGCCGAGGTTGACGTGGACTATGAAGTAAATGAAACGGTGCGGATCAAAGAAGGTCCGTTTGCGAACTTTACAGGGAAAATTGAAGCGATTGACCCTGATAAACATAAAGTGAAGCTGCTTGTCGATATGTTTGGGCGCGAAACACGGGTGGAGCTTGAGTTTTCGCAAATAGAAAAAATCTAATGGATAAAGAACTTGCAATTGATAGGGAAAAGTGATACTATTTTAAAGTCAGTATGTCTCTTAAACGGAGACATATGGCGGTGAACTTATACACTTTTGTATAAGGGAGCCGTTTTGTTTTTACGCTGATCCTCTCAACTGAACGGGAGATTAGGAAAACGGCTCAGTAGACCGGAGCCGGATGAGTGGGAGGGGCAATCCCTAATACCACATCACGGACTTAAGGAGGTGTGTCTCGTGGCGAAAAAAGTAATCAAGGTCGTCAAACTGCAAATTCCTGCAGGGAAAGCGAATCCGGCGCCGCCAGTAGGTCCTGCGTTGGGTCAAGCCGGTGTCAATATTATGGCGTTTTGCAAAGAGTTTAATGCTCGCACGGCGGACCAGGCAGGGTTGATCATTCCGGTTGAAATTACGGTTTTTGAGGACCGTTCATTTACATTCATCACGAAAACGCCGCCAGCCGCTGTATTGCTGAAAAAAGCGGCGGGCATTGAATCGGGCTCCGGCGAACCGAACCGCAACAAAGTGGCGACAATTAAACGCGACAAAGTGCGTGAGATCGCTGAGCTGAAAATGCCGGATTTGAATGCGGCGAGCATTGAGGCGGCCATGCGCATGATCGAAGGCACGGCCCGCAGCATGGGCATTGTGATTGAAGACTAAAGCCGGTGCGTCGTTTGTAGGGGAGGTTGCGTCATTGGGCAACCTCTCTCTCCATGAACAAAAACAGCAAGACGGGCCCGATGAATGGGCACGTCCGCTTCTTCGTTTTCGAAAGAAGCGAAGAACGTTCAATGTGGGAGGTTTTTCCGCTAAAACCACAATCGAGGAGGATTTTTCACATGCCGAAAAGAGGAAAGAAATACTTAGAAGCATTGAAGCTCGTCGACCGCTCCAAGGCATACCCGATTGCTGAAGCAATCGAGCTCGTGAAAAAAACGAACATCGCGAAATTCGATGCTACGGTGGAAGTGGCGTTCCGTTTGGGCGTCGACCCGAAAAAAGCGGACCAACAAATTCGCGGCGCCGTCGTCCTGCCGCACGGCACAGGGAAAGTGGCGCGCGTGTTGGTGTTCGCGAAAGGGGAAAAAGCGAAAGAAGCAGAAGCGGCTGGCGCTGACTATGTCGGCGATACAGAATATATCAACAAAATCCAGCAAGGTTGGTTTGACTTTGATGTCGTTGTTGCTACGCCGGACATGATGGGTGAAGTCGGGAAACTCGGCCGCATTTTAGGGCCGAAAGGGTTGATGCCAAACCCGAAAACCGGAACAGTCACGTTTGACGTAGCAAAAGCAGTGCAAGAAATCAAGGCTGGTAAAGTGGAATACCGCGTCGACAAAGCGGGCAACATCCATGTTCCGATCGGCAAAGTGTCGTTTGACAACGAGAAATTGGCTGAAAACTTCGCAGCCGTTTATGAAGCAATTTTGAAAGCCAAACCCGCGGCGGCAAAAGGGACGTACGTGAAAAACGTCACGATTACGTCGACAATGGGCCCTGGCATCAAGGTTGACCCGTCCACGGTTGCTGTTGCACAATGACCGTTGACTTTTGTTTATCCGTCTGTTAAAATGCCATTTGGCTGAACAAATGAATATCATTTGTACCGTAGACAGTAGGTGCCTGTTTGAGGCTTAATTTCCTACCGAGGTATGTGGACGATAGAACAGCGCGCCCTGCGTCGGGGACGAGCAGCGGTGCGTTGAACGACACCTCCATGTCTACGCGGCATGGAGGTTTTGTATTGAGTAGACGGTATAAGTGGTATTCTCTCATTTTCCTTACAGGAGGTGCAGGACGTGTCGAGCGCGATTGAACTGAAAAAACAAGTGGTCGCGGAAATCGCAGACAAATTCCGGGCCAGCAAGGCAACCGTCATCGTTGATTACCGCGGCTTGAACGTGGCGGAAATGACCGAGCTGCGCAAACAGCTGCGCGAGGCAGGCGTTGAGTTTAAAGTGTACAAAAACACCTTGACCCGCCGTGCGCTCGCGGAAGTCGGCTTGGAAGGACTGGATGAAGTGTTCACCGGTCCAAATGCCATCGCCTTCAGCAATGAAGATGTCGTGGCGCCGGCCAAAATTTTAAGCGAGTTTGCGAAAACGCATGAAGCATTGGAAATCAAAGGCGGCGTCATCGAAGGGAACATCGCCAGCAAAGAAGAAATCGATGCGTTGGCGAAACTTCCGTCCCGCGAAGGGTTGCTTTCGATGTTGCTTAGCGTTCTTCAAGCCCCGATCCGCAACTTTGCGCTGGCGATTAAAGCGGTGGCTGACAAGCAAGAGGAACAAGGCGCGTAATGGCGCATCGATATGTGCTTAACAATCATTCAGAAAACAAAGGAGGAAGTTGTGATGACGAAAGAACAAATCATTGAAGCAGTGAAAAATATGACCGTATTGGAATTAAACGAATTGGTGAAAGCGATCGAGGAAGAATTCGGCGTAACAGCTGCGGCTCCGGTTGTTGTCGCGGGAGGTGCAGCAGCTGGCGCTGAAGCGGCGGCAGAAAAAACGGAATTCGACGTCATTCTTGCCGACGCCGGCGCGCAAAAAATCAAAGTCATCAAAGTCGTTCGCGAAATCACTGGCCTCGGCCTGAAAGAAGCGAAAGACTTGGTCGACAACACCCCGAAGCCGATCAAAGAAGGCATTGCGAAAGAAGAAGCAGAAGAAATCAAAGCAAAACTCGAAGAAGCTGGCGCGAAAGTCGAAATCAAGTAATGGCTGCGCCATTGAAAAAAGAGGCTTGCCCGAAGCAAGGGACGGCCTCTTTTTTGTTACACTATATAACGGAAGGCAGTGCATGCTGTCGACAAAGAGGAGGGGATGATGATGAGCGAGCATTATTACTCAGCCAATCCGACGTCCGAGCGAAACCCGCAAACGTGGACGTACGTGTTGCGGGGGCATGAATTCCGCTTTACGACCGACAGCGGAGTGTTTTCAAAGCGAGAAGTCGACTTTGGCACACGCCTGTTAATTGAAACATTCGAGGAGCCGGGAGTGGCTGGGGATCTGTTGGATGTCGGCTGCGGATATGGGCCGATCGGGCTTGCTTTGGCCAAATCGTTTCCAAACCGGCGCGTTCACATGATTGATGTCAACGAGCGGGCGCTCGAACTGGCGCAGGAAAACAAGCGGGCAAACGGGATTGACAATGCGGTGATTTACAAAAGCGATCTTTTTTCGGAAGTCGGAGAACAGCGATTTGCAGCGGTCGTCACCAATCCGCCGATCCGGGCTGGCAAACGGGTCGTTTACGCGATTTTTGAACGAAGCCGCGATCATCTGCTTGATCATGGCGAGCTATGGGTCGTCATTCAAAAAAAGCAAGGCGCTCCATCGGCCTTGCAAAAGCTGAACGAATGCTTTTCCACTGTAGAAGTCGTCGCGAAGAAAAAAGGATATTATATCATAAAGGCGAAAAAATGTTGACACCGTTTTTTTATTGTGGTAGCATTATAAAATGCTAAATATGCACATTTCCCGTGCAGAGGGGATGACGTATAATTTTGGACGCAATGGAAACAATGATAAAATCAATAAACAACGAACCATGTGGTTTTCTATTGGAATAGAAACCATTTTCTTTTTTTCTCCATTCAACTCAACGCCTGGTTTCCTCGCGCCGGGAGCGTGTTAAATCCCCTAAATGAAACGGCGGTGCACGCAACGAAGCCGTTTCCGCCCGGATGGCGGGGGCCGGCCGCATGCATGCCTAGTGCTTTGCCCCGGAATGACGGAGCGGCCAGTCCGCCTTGAAGGCATTGATTGCTAAGCAGAGCGGGTGACGGAGCTGTTCCGGTTCCGGTTTTCACTAATGTCTACATTTGAGGGGTGAATCACTCTTGACAGGCCGACTAGTTCAATACGGGCGACACCGCCAACGCAGAAGCTATGCACGCATCAGCGAAGTGCTGGAATTGCCGAACTTGATCGAAATTCAAACGTCCTCCTACCAATGGTTTCTCGATGAAGGGCTGCGGGAAATGTTCAGGGAGATTTCCCCGATTGAAGACTTTTCCGGCAATCTCTCGCTTGAATTTATCGACTATAGTTTAGGAGAACCGAAATATACGGTCGAAGAGGCGAAAGAACGCGACGTTACATATGCGGCGCCGCTTCGCGTCAAAGTTCGCCTGATCAATAAAGAAACGGGCGAAGTGAAGGAACAAGACGTGTTTATGGGCGATTTTCCGCTCATGACAGAAACGGGAACGTTTATTATTAATGGGGCGGAACGCGTCATCGTTTCCCAGCTCGTCCGTTCGCCAAGCGTCTATTACAGCGACAAAGTTGATAAAAACGGCAAACGCGGCTACTCGGCGACAGTGATTCCGAACCGCGGCGCATGGCTTGAATATGAAACCGATGCGAAAGACGTCGTTTACGTTCGCATCGACCGCACCCGTAAACTGCCGGTTACGGTGCTTCTCCGTGCGCTTGGGTTCAGCTCCGACCAAGAAATCATCGATCTGCTCGGCGACAACGAATACTTGCGCAATACGCTAGAAAAAGATAATACCGACAGCACGGAAAAAGCGTTGATTGAAATTTACGAGCGTCTTCGTCCGGGAGAGCCGCCAACGCTTGAGAATGCGAAAAATTTGCTGGCGTCGCGCTTTTTTGATCCGAAGCGCTATGACTTGGCGAGCGTAGGCCGTTATAAAATCAATAAAAAACTTCATATTAAAAACCGCCTGTTCAATCAGCGGCTCGCGGAAACAATCATGGACCCCGAAACCAAGGAGGTCATCGCCGAAGCTGGAGCGATGATCGACCGCCGAACGCTGAATCGACTGCTCCCGTATTTGGAAAAAGGCGTCGGCTTACAGACATACCGCCCAGCCGAAGGGGTGGTGGACGGGGACATTTCGGTGCAAACGATCAAAATTTATGCCCCGAATGACCCGGATGGCGAAAAAGTGATCAACGTCATCGGCAACGGCTTCATCGCCGAGGATGTCAAACATATTACACCGGCTGACATCATTGCGTCGATCAGCTATTTCTTCAACTTGCTCCACGGCGTCGGCGATACGGATGACATCGACCATTTAGGCAACCGCCGCCTCCGTTCGGTCGGCGAACTATTGCAAAACCAATTCCGCATCGGCCTGTCGCGCATGGAGCGCGTCGTGCGCGAGCGCATGTCGATCCAAGATACGAACACGATTACGCCGCAGCAGCTGATCAACATCCGCCCAGTAATCGCGGCGGTCAAAGAGTTTTTCGGCAGCTCGCAGCTGTCACAGTTCATGGATCAAACGAACCCATTGGCCGAACTGACGCACAAGCGGCGTCTGTCCGCGCTTGGACCTGGAGGATTGACACGTGAGCGCGCTGGGTTTGAGGTGCGCGACGTTCACTATTCGCACTATGGGCGGATGTGTCCGATCGAAACGCCGGAAGGTCCGAACATCGGGCTCATCAACTCGCTGTCCACTTACGCAAAAGTGAACAAGTTTGGCTTTATTGAAACGCCGTACCGGCGCGTCGATCCGGAAACAGGGCGGGTGACGGACCAAATCGATTATTTGACAGCCGATGAAGAGGACAATTACGTTGTAGCACAGGCGAACGTACCGCTTGCGGAGGACGGCACGTTCCTTGAAGAAAACGTTGTCGCCCGTTTCCGCGGCGAGAACATTGTCGTCAAGCGCGATCGCGTCGACTACATGGACGTTTCGCCGAAGCAAGTCGTCTCGGCAGCGACGGCGTGCATCCCATTTTTGGAAAACGACGACTCGAACCGCGCGCTGATGGGAGCGAACATGCAGCGGCAAGCCGTGCCGCTGTTGGAACCGGAAGCGCCGATCGTCGGCACGGGGATGGAGTATGTTTCGGCGAAAGACTCGGGTGCAGCGGTCATTTGCAAGCACCGGGGCATCGTTGAGCGCGTCGAAGCAAAGGAAATTTGGGTGCGTCGGCTGATTGAAGTGGACGGCAAAGAAGTCAAGGGTGATCTCGATAAATACCGGTTGCTGAAATTCGTTCGTTCGAACCAAGGCACGTGCTACAACCAGCGGCCGATCGTGAAAAAAGGCGATATCGTTGAGAAGGGTGAAATTTTGGCCGATGGTCCGTCGATGGATAAGGGCGAATTGGCGCTTGGCCGCAACGTGCTTGTCGCGTTTATGACATGGGACGGTTACAACTACGAAGACGCGATCATCATGAGCGAACGGCTCGTCAAAGAAGACGTGTATACATCAATTCATATTGAAGAGTATGAAGCCGAATCGCGCGATACGAAGCTCGGTCCGGAAGAAATTACGCGCGACATTCCAAACGTCGGCGAGGATGCGCTGAAAAACTTGGATGAACGCGGCATCGTCCGCATCGGCGCAGAAGTGAAAGACGGCGACTTGCTCGTCGGCAAAGTGACGCCAAAAGGAATGACCGAGCTGACGGCGGAAGAGCGGCTTTTGCACGCAATCTTCGGCGAAAAAGCGCGCGAGGTGCGTGATACGTCGTTGCGCGTCCCGCACGGTGGCGGCGGCATCGTCCTTGACGTGAAAGTGTTCAACCGCGAAGACGGCGACGAGCTTCCGCCGGGTGTCAATCAACTGGTGCGCGTCTATATTGTGCAAAAGCGGAAAATTTCCGAGGGCGACAAAATGGCAGGCCGCCACGGAAACAAAGGGGTTATTTCCCGCATTTTGCCGGAGGAAGATATGCCCTTCTTGCCGGATGGCACGCCGATTGACATCATGTTAAACCCACTCGGCGTTCCATCGCGGATGAACATTGGGCAAGTATTTGAGCTGCACCTTGGCATGGCGGCGAAAAAACTCGGCCTGCACATCGCCTCCCCGGTCTTTGACGGGGCGACGGAGGAAGACGTTTGGAACATCCTTGAAGAGGCAGGACTAGCGCGTGATGCAAAAACAGTGCTGTATGACGGACGGACGGGTGAACCGTTTGACAACCGTGTGTCGGTTGGGATCATGTACATGATCAAGCTCGCTCACATGGTCGACGACAAGCTTCATGCCCGTTCCACCGGCCCGTACTCACTCGTCACTCAGCAGCCGCTCGGCGGCAAGGCGCAGTTCGGCGGCCAGCGCTTTGGTGAGATGGAAGTATGGGCGCTTGAGGCGTATGGGGCGGCATACACACTTCAAGAAATTTTGACCGTCAAGTCCGACGATGTCGTCGGCCGTGTCAAAACGTACGAGGCGATCGTCAAAGGGGAAAACATTCCGGAGCCGGGTGTGCCGGAGTCGTTTAAAGTGTTGATCAAAGAGCTGCAAAGCTTGGGCATGGACGTCACGATTTTGACAAGCGATGAACAAGAAGTGAACATGGAAAGCTTTGATGATGATGATGACCATGCACCGGATGCCATCATGGTGGACGTCAAACCGGCCGAACGGGAAGAAGCCGGCGAAGAGAAAGATGCGGTGACGAAAGAATAAACCGGCCATAACGGCCAGGCGGGGAGCTGTTCCCCGCCATTGGCCGCTTGAGCGAACGGAAAACCGACGGATCAAAAAGGGAGGTATACCCCTTGCTAGATGTCAATAAGTTTGAGTACATGAAAATTGGGCTCGCTTCCCCGGAGAAAATTCGTTCTTGGTCGTATGGCGAAGTCAAAAAGCCGGAGACAATCAACTATCGGACGTTAAAGCCGGAAAAAGACGGCTTGTTTTGCGAGCGCATTTTCGGTCCGACGAAAGACTGGGAGTGCCATTGCGGCAAATATAAACGCGTTCGTTACAAAGGCGTCGTCTGCGACCGCTGCGGCGTCGAAGTGACGCGCTCGAAAGTCCGCCGCGAACGGATGGGCCATATCGAGCTGGCTGCCCCGGTTTCGCACATCTGGTATTTCAAAGGCATCCCGAGCCGGATGGGCTTGGTTCTTGACATGTCGCCGCGGGCGCTCGAAGAGGTTATTTATTTTGCATCCTATGTCGTCACCGACCCGGGTGATACGCCGCTTGAGAAAAAGCAGCTGTTGTCGGAAAAGGAATACCGCGCTTATCGTGAAAAATACGGCCAATCGTTTCAAGCGTCGATGGGGGCGGAGGCGATCAAAAAGCTGCTCCAGGACATAGACTTGGATAAAGAAGTAGCCGCGTTGAAAGAAGAGTTGAAAACAGCGCAAGGGCAGCGGCGCGCCCGCATCATTAAGCGGCTTGAAGTGCTTGAAGCGTTCCGCAGTTCAGGGAACGATCCGGCCTGGATGGTGCTTGACGTGTTGCCGGTCATTCCGCCGGAGTTGCGCCCGATGGTTCAGCTTGACGGCGGGCGGTTTGCAACATCGGATTTGAACGATTTGTACCGCCGCGTCATCAACCGTAACAACCGGCTGAAACGGCTGCTTGATCTCGGTGCGCCGAACATTATCGTCCAAAATGAGAAGCGGATGCTGCAAGAGGCGGTTGATGCTTTGATCGATAACGGCCGCCGCGGCCGTCCGGTGACCGGTCCGGGGAACCGTCCGTTAAAATCGCTTTCTCATATGCTGAAAGGGAAGCAAGGGCGCTTCCGGCAAAACTTGCTCGGCAAGCGTGTCGACTATTCCGGACGCTCCGTCATTGTCGTCGGCCCGAACTTGAAAATGTATCAATGCGGGCTGCCGAAAGAAATGGCGCTTGAGCTGTTCAAGCCGTTCGTTATGAAGGAGCTCGTGGAGCGGGGGTTGGCGCACAACATTAAGAGCGCGAAACGGAAAATCGAGCGCGTCCATCCGGAAGTGTGGGATGTGCTTGAAGATGTCATCAAAGAACATCCGGTGCTGTTAAACCGCGCTCCGACGCTGCACCGTCTCGGCATTCAGGCGTTTGAACCAACGCTTGTGGAAGGGCGGGCGATCCGTCTTCATCCGCTTGTTTGCACGGCGTACAACGCTGACTTTGACGGCGACCAAATGGCGGTGCACGTGCCGCTGTCAGCTGAGGCGCAAGCCGAAGCACGCTTGTTGATGTTGGCGGCGCAAAACATTTTGAACCCGAAAGACGGGAAGCCGGTCGTGACACCATCCCAAGACATGGTGTTGGGCAACTACTACTTGACGATGGAACGCGAGGGAGCCATCGGCGAAGGCATGGTGTTCAAAGACACGGACGAGGCGCTGCTTGCTTACCATAACGGCTACGTCCATATCCATTCGCGCATCGCCATTCATGCCGGTTCGCTGAAAAACGAAACGTTTACCGAAGAGCAAAACAACAAGCTGCTCTTAACGACCGTCGGAAAGCTCATTTTCAACGAAATTTTGCCGAATTCGTTCCCGTACATCAACGAGCCGACGACGGAAAACATTGAAGGGCGGACGCCGGACAAGTATTTCCTTGACAAAGGGGTCAATGTGCGCGAAGAAATTCGCAAGCGCGAACTCGTGCCGCCGTTTAAGAAAAAAGTGCTCGGACAAATTATCGCTGAAGTGTTCAAACGGTTCAAAATCACCGAAACATCGAAGATGCTCGACCGCATGAAAGACCTTGGCTTCCAATATTCGACGAAAGCCGGCATCACGATCGGCGTGGCTGACATCGTCGTCCTGCCGGAAAAACAAGAAATTTTGGATGAAGCGCAAGCGAAAGTCGATACGGTTTTGAAGCAGTTCCGCCGCGGCTTAATTACGGACGAAGAGCGGTACGAGCGCGTCATCTCCATCTGGAGCGCGGCGAAAGACAAAATTCAAGACCGGTTGATGAAGTCGCTTGATAAACGCAACCCGATCTTTATGATGAGCGATTCTGGAGCGCGCGGGAACGCGTCAAACTTTACGCAGCTTGCGGGGATGCGCGGTTTAATGGCCAACCCGGCCGGCCGGATCATTGAGCTGCCGATCAAGTCGTCGTTCCGCGAAGGCTTGACGGTATTGGAATACTTTATCTCGACGCACGGCGCGCGAAAAGGATTGGCGGATACGGCGCTCAAAACGGCCGACTCAGGCTATCTCACGCGCCGCCTTGTCGACGTGGCGCAAGACGTCATCGTCCGCGAAGAAGATTGCGGCACCGATCGCGGCATTTTGGCGCGGGCGCTGACGGATGGCACGGAAGTTGTCGTCAAGCTTGAAGAACGGCTTGTCGGCCGCTATGCGCACAAAACGGTGCGTCATCCGGAAACGGGCGAAGTGATCGTCCGCAAAGACGAGATGATCACCGAAGATATCGCCAATGAGATCATGAAAGCCGGCATTACGGAAGTATGGATTCGCTCCGTATTCGCCTGCAACACGCGCCATGGCGTCTGCAAAAAATGTTACGGCCGCAACATGGCGACCGGCATGGACGTCGAAGTGGGCGAAGCCGTCGGCATTATCGCCGCTCAGTCGATCGGCGAGCCGGGCACGCAGCTGACAATGCGGACGTTCCATACAGGCGGCGTCGCCGGCGACGATATCACTCAAGGTTTGCCACGGGTGCAAGAGCTGTTTGAAGCGCGCAACCCGAAAGGGCAAGCGGTCATTTCGGAAATTGACGGCACGGTCATTTCAATTAACAAAACGCGTGACAACCAATATGAAGTTGTCGTGCAAGGTGAAGTTGAGACGCGGACATATGTAGCGCCGTACAACGCGCGGCTGAAAGTCGAAGAAGGTCAGCGCGTCGAACGCGGCCAAGAGCTGACAGAAGGATCGGTCGACCCGAAACAGTTGTTGCGCGTGCGCGATATTACGTCCGTTCAAGAGTACTTGCTTCGCGAAGTGCAAAAAGTGTACCGGATGCAAGGGGTGGAAATCAGCGATAAGCATATCGAGGTCATGGTGCGGCAAATGCTGCGCAAAGTGCGCGTCATCGATGCCGGCGACACCGATGTGCTGCCAGGTACGCTTTTGGATGTCCACCAGTTTACGGATGTCAACGCCAAAGCTCTTCGCGAAGGGAAACGGCCGGCGACGGCCCGCCAAGTGTTGCTCGGCATCACGAAAGCGTCGCTTGAGACGGATTCATTCTTGTCTGCTGCTTCGTTCCAAGAAACGACGCGCGTCTTGACCGATGCAGCGATCAAAGGAAAACGTGATGAACTGCTTGGCTTAAAAGAAAACGTCATTATCGGCAAACTCGTCCCGGCTGGAACCGGTATGGCCCGGTACCGAAAAGTGAAGCCGGCCGTCAAAAAGGAAACGGCTGGCGACACGGTGTCGTCCAAATAACGCGAACCGAGCGGCCGGCTAAGGCACTCCTTGGCCGGCCATCACCTAATTAAAAATCCAGTTGACAATCGGCAAAGAAAATGGTAGTCTAATAAAGGTGTTCCAACAACCTGGTACTTTGGAGGATATGTTACATGTCTTATGAAAAAGTATTACAGGCTGGAAAAATTGTCATTGGAACCAAACAAACGATAAGGGCTTTAAAGGAAGGAAAAGCAGCGGAAGTGATCGTGGCGGAGGATGCCGACTTGCCGATCATCGAGAAAGTGACCGCCGCCGCCAATGAGGCAAACGTGCCGGTCACAAAAGTCGATTCGATGAAAAAGCTTGGCAAGGCGTGCAAAATCCAAGTCGGCGCGGCCGCGGTGGCGATCCTTCGGTAACGTTTTGCCTTTCTCCCCTAAACCCTTTATTTGCATAAACGATGAACCACCTGGATATGTGGGCTTAAACGATACATGCGAAAGGAGGATCTTTTCATGCCTACAATCAACCAACTGGTCCGCAAAGGACGCGAGAAAAAAGTCGTTAAATCGAAATCCCCTGCGTTGAACAAAGGGTATAACAGCTTCAAAAAAGAGCAAACGAATGTGTCGTCTCCGCAAAAACGCGGCGTTTGCACGCGTGTCGGCACGATGACGCCGAAAAAACCGAACTCGGCGTTGCGGAAATACGCCCGTGTCCGCTTAACAAATGGGATTGAAGTTACGGCGTACATTCCGGGAATCGGCCATAACTTGCAAGAACACAGCGTTGTGCTCATCCGCGGCGGACGTGTCAAAGACTTGCCGGGGGTGCGCTATCACATCATTCGTGGGGCGTTGGATGCTGCAGGCGTAGCGAACCGGATGCAAGGTCGTTCGAAATACGGCGCGAAAAAACCGAAAGCAGCGAAAAAATAATGAAATGAAGAGAATGTTTTCCTGAAGGGAGGAAACACTATGCCACGTAGAGGCCCTGTTGCTAAACGTGACGTACTGCCGGATCCAATTTACAATTCGAAGCTTGTTACCCGTTTGATCAATAAAATTATGATCGACGGCAAAAAATCAAAAGCGCAAAAAATTCTTTACACTGCGTTTGATATTATCCGTGAGCGCACGGGTAAAGATCCAATGGAAGTGTTTGAGCAAGCGTTGAAAAACGTTATGCCGGTGTTGGAAGTGCGCGCTCGCCGTGTTGGTGGGGCGAACTACCAAGTTCCGGTCGAGGTTCGTCCGGACCGTCGCGTTTCTCTCGGTTTGCGCTGGCTCGTGCAATATGCACGTCTTCGCAACGAAAAAACGATGGAAGAGCGCTTGGCAAATGAAATTATGGACGCTGCCAACAACACGGGTGCAGCGGTGAAAAAACGCGAAGATACACATAAAATGGCTGAAGCGAACCGCGCGTTTGCCCATTACCGCTGGTAAGGAGCGTCGCCGAAAGGAAATAGGTGAGGAGGCACTGCGGTTGCCTATTCACCTATCTTCCTATATATTGCGGCCTTTCTGGTCGCGTGTGGGACAACTTCAAAGACAAGGGGATTGCGCCTCGGTGGCGGCGCCATCTACTTATATTTCATATTTGAAGGAAGGAGAAAATAACCACTATGGCAAGAGAGTTCTCCTTGGAAAAGACTCGCAACATAGGGATTATGGCGCACATTGACGCCGGGAAAACGACGACGACTGAACGGATCTTGTTCTATACCGGCCGCGTTCATAAAATCGGGGAAGTGCATGAAGGTGCGGCAACGATGGACTGGATGGAACAAGAGCAAGAGCGCGGAATTACGATCACGTCGGCGGCGACAACGGCGCAATGGAAAGGCCATCGCATCAATATCATCGACACGCCGGGGCACGTCGACTTTACGGTCGAGGTTGAGCGTTCATTGCGCGTATTGGACGGGGCCATCACGGTCTTAGACGCGCAATCGGGTGTTGAACCGCAAACGGAAACCGTTTGGCGCCAAGCGACGACATATGGTGTTCCGCGGATCGTGTTCGTCAACAAAATGGATAAAATCGGCGCCGATTTCTTGTATTCGGTGAAAACGCTCCATGACCGCCTGCAAGCGAACGCCCATCCGGTGCAACTGCCGATCGGCGCTGAAGATCAGTTCTCCGGCATTATCGACTTGGTTGAAATGTGCGCGTACCATTACCATGATGAGCTTGGCAAAAACATTGAGCGCATTGACATTCCGGAAGAATACCGCGATATGGCAGAAGAGTACCATAACAAGCTGATTGAGGCGGTCGCTGAGTTGGACGAAGAATTAATGATGAAATATTTGGAAGGGGAAGAAATCACGGCGGAAGAGCTGAAGGCCGCGATCCGCAAAGCGACGATCAGCGTTGAATTCTTCCCGGTCTTCTGCGGTTCGGCATTCAAAAACAAAGGTGTTCAGCTGCTTCTTGACGGCGTTGTCGACTACTTGCCGTCTCCGGTTGACATCCCGGCGATTCGCGGCGTCGTTCCGGATACCGAAGAAGAAGTGACGCGTGAAGCAAGCGATGACGCTCCGTTTGCCGCTTTGGCATTTAAAATCATGACTGACCCGTATGTCGGGAAATTGACGTTTATTCGCGTCTACTCTGGAACGCTTGATTCCGGTTCATATGTGATGAACACGACGAAAGGGAAGCGCGAACGGATCGGCCGCTTGTTGCAAATGCACGCGAACCACCGTCAAGAAATTTCGAAAGTCTATGCCGGCGATATTGCCGCGGCAGTAGGTTTAAAAGATACGACAACCGGCGATACTCTATGCGATGACAAGCATCCTGTCATTCTCGAATCGATGCAGTTCCCGGAACCGGTCATTTCGGTGGCAATCGAGCCGAAGTCGAAAGCCGACCAAGACAAAATGAGCCAAGCGTTGCAAAAATTGCAAGAAGAAGACCCGACTTTCCGCGCTCACACCGACCCGGAAACGGGACAAACGATCATCTCCGGAATGGGCGAGCTGCATCTTGACATCATCGTCGACCGGATGCGCCGTGAATTCAAAGTCGAAGCGAACGTCGGGGCGCCGCAAGTTGCCTACCGCGAAACGTTCCGCAAATCGGCGCAAGTCGAAGGCAAATTCATCCGTCAGTCCGGCGGCCGTGGCCAATACGGCCACGTTTGGATCGAATTCTCGCCGAACGAGCGCGGCAAAGGCTTCGAATTCGAGAACGCCATCGTCGGCGGGGTCGTTCCGAAAGAGTATGTGCCGGCCGTTCAAGCTGGACTGGAAGAAGCGATGCAAAACGGCGTCTTAGCCGGCTATCCGGTTGTCGACATTAAGGCGAAACTGTTTGACGGATCGTACCACGATGTCGACTCGAGCGAAATGGCGTTCAAAATCGCTGCTTCCTTGGCGTTGAAAAACGCGGCGACGAAGTGTGATCCGGTTCTGTTGGAACCGATCATGAAAGTCGAAGTCGTCATCCCTGAAGAGTACCTCGGTGACATCATGGGTGACATTACGTCCCGTCGCGGCCGCATCGAGGGGATGGAAGCGCGCGGCAACGCCCAAGTCGTCCGGGCGATGGTGCCGCTGGCTGAAATGTTCGGTTATGCGACATCGCTCCGTTCGAACACGCAAGGACGCGGAACGTTCTCGATGGTGTTTGACCACTATGAAGAAGTTCCGAAAAACATCGCCGATGAAATTATCAAAAAAAATAAAGGCGAATAATTGATTTCTCTTGCTAGTTTCGCTATAAATACTTATGTAAGTAAGACTTGGGAACATTTTGTTCCCAAGCATCCTATACTTACCCAACCATATAAATTCATATCTTACTTTTAAGGAGGATATCTCTCATGGCTAAAGCGAAATTTGAGCGCACGAAACCGCACGTCAACATTGGCACCATCGGCCACGTTGACCACGGGAAAACGACGTTGACAGCTGCCATTACGACGGTTTTGGCGAAACAAGGCAAAGCCGAAGCAAAAGCGTACGACCAAATCGACGCTGCTCCGGAAGAGCGTGAACGCGGGATTACGATTTCGACGGCGCACGTCGAGTATGAAACAGATGCTCGCCACTATGCGCACGTTGACTGCCCGGGCCACGCTGACTACGTCAAAAACATGATCACAGGCGCGGCGCAAATGGACGGCGCGATCCTTGTTGTATCGGCGGCTGACGGTCCGATGCCGCAAACGCGCGAACACATTCTTCTCTCCCGCCAAGTCGGTGTTCCGTACATCGTTGTATTCTTGAACAAATGCGACATGGTGGACGACGAAGAATTGCTTGAACTTGTTGAAATGGAAGTTCGCGATCTTCTCTCTGAATACGACTTCCCAGGCGATGAAGTGCCGGTTATCAAAGGTTCGGCATTAAAAGCGCTTGAAGGCGACCCTCAATGGGAAGAAAAAATCATTGAATTGATGAATGCGGTTGACGAATACATCCCGACGCCGCAACGTGAAGTGGACAAACCATTCATGATGCCAATCGAGGACGTCTTCTCGATCACGGGCCGCGGTACGGTTGCAACAGGCCGTGTTGAACGCGGTACGTTGAAAGTTGGCGACCCGGTTGAAATCATCGGTTTGTCGGATGAGCCGAAAACGACGACCGTGACAGGTGTAGAAATGTTCCGCAAACTTCTCGACCAAGCGGAAGCCGGCGACAACATCGGTGCGCTTCTCCGCGGCGTATCTCGTGATGAAGTCGAGCGCGGCCAAGTGTTGGCGAAACCTGGTTCGATCACGCCTCACACGAAATTCAAAGCGCAAGTATACGTCCTGACGAAAGAAGAAGGCGGACGCCATACTCCGTTCTTCTCGAACTACCGTCCGCAATTCTACTTCCGTACGACGGATGTAACGGGCATTATCACGCTTCCGGAAGGCGTCGAAATGGTTATGCCTGGCGACAACGTTGAAATGACGGTGGAACTGATCGCCCCGATCGCGATTGAAGAAGGCACGAAATTCTCGATCCGCGAAGGCGGCCGTACGGTCGGCGCTGGCTCTGTATCGGAAATCATCGAGTAATCACGGCAAAAAAGGGTGTCCAGCAATGGACATCCTTTTTTTGATGCCATCTTGACCGTCAGATTGGCGGCTGTGTTGAAAACGGGATGGCGGCTATGTATAATAGAAGAAGTGTGGGAAAAGCAAAGAAATCACTTGCAATCTTGCTTACATACCAGTATAATATCAAATGTTGGTCTTTGACTGCGATGAAGCGGAAGGTTGCTGACACACCCGGCCGCTTTGCCACGGCGGTGTGCAGGAAATTTCCGTGGAGAAGTCTATTTTCAAAATAGGCGAAGAAGGAGGGAAACCAAATGGCAAAAGAAAAAATTCGCATTCGTTTAAAAGCTTACGATCATCGAATTTTAGACCAATCGGCGGAGAAAATTGTGGAAACCGCAAAACGTTCCGGGGCAAAAGTGTCGGGGCCGATCCCGCTGCCGACGGAAAGAACGGTGTATACGATCTTGCGCGCCGTTCATAAGTACAAAGACTCCCGTGAACAATTCGAAATGCGGACGCATAAACGTTTGATCGACATCATCAACCCGACTCCGCAAACGGTTGATTCGTTAATGCGTCTCGATTTGCCGTCGGGCGTTGATATTGAAATTAAACTTTGATCGACTGGGAGGTGTGACACATGACGAAAGGAATCTTAGGAAGAAAGATCGGTATGACGCAAATATTTGCGGAAAATGGCGATTTGATTCCGGTAACCGTCATCCATGCGACGCCGAACGTCGTCCTGCAAAAGAAAACGATCGAAAACGACGGTTACGAAGCGATCCAATTAGGTTTTGAAGATATTAGCGAAAAACGCGCCAATAAACCGCAAATTGGCCATGCTGCCAAAGCTAACACGGCACCTAAGCGCTTCATTCGTGAAATCCGCGGCGCCAACATCGATGAATATGAAGTTGGCCAAGAAGTGAAAGTTGACATTTTCAGCGAAGGCGAAATTGTCGATGTCACGGGCATTTCGAAAGGGAAAGGCTTCCAAGGGGCGATTAAACGCCACGGTCAATCACGCGGGCCAATGGCTCACGGTTCCCGTTATCATCGCCGTCCGGGGTCGATGGGGTCCATCGCGCCAAACCGCGTTTTCAAAACGAAAAACTTGCCGGGCCGCATGGGCGGTGAGCGCGTGACGATCCAAAACTTGAAAATCGTGAAAGTGGATCCGGAACGCAACTTGCTGCTCATTAAAGGCAATGTGCCGGGGCCGAGAAAAGGCTTAGTCATCGTTAAAAGCGCCGTGAAAGCGGCGAAGAAGGCGAAATAACATCCGGCCAAGAAAGGAGGAACTACGTAATGCCAAAAGTAGCATTATACAACCAAAACGGTCAGACGATCGGCGAAATCGAGTTGAACGACGCCGTTTTTGGAATTGAACCGAATAGACATGTGTTGTTCGAAGCAGTGATTATGCAACGCGCCTCGATGCGTCAAGGAACGCATAAGACGAAAAACCGCGCTGAAGTGAGCGGCGGCGGCCGCAAGCCATGGCGCCAAAAAGGGACAGGACGCGCCCGTCAAGGTTCGATTCGCGCTCCGCAATGGCGCGGCGGCGGTACGGTCTTTGGTCCGGTTCCGCGCAGCTACAGCTACAAACTTCCGAAAAAAGTTCGCCGTTTAGCGATCAAATCGGCATTGTCTTCGAAAGTGCTCGAAAACGACATCGTTGTATTGGATCAATTGTCGCTTGAAGCACCGAAGACGAAGGAAATGGTCAAAATTTTAAACAATCTCGCAGTGGATCGGAAAGCACTCATTGTGACCGACGAGCTGAATGAGAATGTATATCTGTCGGCGCGCAACATTCCGGGCGTCAAAGTGGTGGCAGCCAACGGCATCAATGTGCTCGATGTGCTCAACCATGACAAACTCGTCATTACGAAGGCGGCCGTGGAGAAAGTAGAGGAGGTGCTTGCATAATGAAAGACCCTCGCGACATTATTAAGCGCCCCATCATCACGGAAAATACAATGAATTTGATCGGGCAAAAAAAATATACGTTTGAGGTCGACGTCAAAGCGAACAAGACGGAAGTGAAAGACGCCGTCGAGAAAATTTTTGGCGTTAAAGTAGCCAAAGTGAACATCATGAACTATAAAGGGAAATTTAAACGCGTCGGCCGCTACAGCGGCTATACGAACCGCCGCCGCAAAGCGATCGTCACGCTGACGCCGGACAGCAAAGAGATCGAACTGTTTGAAGTGTAACATAAACGATGAAGGAGGGACATTCCGATGGCGATCAAAAAGTACAAACCGACATCGAACGGCCGTCGCGGCATGACGGTGCTTGATTTCTCGGAAATTACGACGGATCAGCCGGAAAAATCGTTGCTTGCCCCGTTAAAGAAAAAGGCGGGCCGCAACAATCAAGGGAAAATTACGGTGCGCCATCAAGGCGGCGGCCATAAACGCCAATATCGGATTATCGACTTTAAACGCGACAAAGACGGAATTCCAGGACGCGTTGCTACGATTGAATACGATCCGAACCGTTCTGCCAATATCGCGCTCATCAACTATGCAGACGGTGAAAAACGCTACATTATCGCGCCGAAAAACTTGAAAGTCGGCATGGAAATCATGTCCGGTCCGGATGCGGACATTAAAATCGGCAATGCGCTTCCGCTTGAGAACATCCCAGTCGGTACGCTCGTCCACAACATTGAGCTGAAACCGGGCCGCGGCGGACAACTGGTGCGTGCAGCTGGTACATCGGCGCAAGTGCTCGGGAAAGAAGGAAAATACGTCATCGTTCGTTTGGCTTCCGGCGAAGTGCGCATGATTTTAGGCAAATGCCGTGCAACGGTTGGTGAAGTCGGCAACGAGCAACACGAACTTGTCAACATCGGGAAAGCAGGACGCGCCCGCTGGTTGGGGATTCGCCCGACAGTTCGCGGTTCGGTCATGAACCCGGTTGACCATCCGCACGGCGGTGGTGAAGGCAAAGCGCCAATCGGACGCAAATCGCCGATGACACCATGGGGCAAACCGACGCTTGGATACAAAACACGCAAAAAGAAAAACAAATCGGATAAATTCATCATCCGTCGCCGCAAGAAATAATGAACGAGCGCAATTCAGAAGGGAGGTTCACTTATGGGTCGCAGCTTGAAAAAAGGTCCGTTTTGCGATGAGCATTTGATGAAAAAAATCGAAAAACTGAATGCAACAGGGCAAAAACAAGTGATCAAAACGTGGTCTCGCCGTTCGACGATCTTCCCGCAGTTTGTCGGGCATACGATCGCGGTGTACGATGGCCGCAAACACGTTCCGGTCTACATCACAGAAGATATGGTCGGGCACAAACTCGGCGAATTTGCGCCGACGCGCACGTTCCGCGGCCATGCTGGCGATGACAAGAAAACGAAACGGTAATGAGAGGAGGTTCTAGATATGCAAGCTAAAGCTGTTGCAAGAACCGTTCGCATCGCTCCTCGTAAAGCGCGCTTAGTCATTGACTTGATTCGCGGGAAAGAAGTGGGCGAAGCGTTCGCTATTTTGCGCCATACACCAAAAGCAGCTTCCCCGATCATTGAAAAAGTGTTGAAATCAGCAGTTGCCAACGCTGAACACAACTATGACATGGACGTCAACAACTTGGTCATCACTCAAGCGTATGTCGACGAAGGCCCGACGCTGAAACGGTTCCGTCCGCGCGCCATGGGACGGGCAAGCGCCATTAACAAACGCACAAGCCATATTACGATCGTCGTTTCAGAAAAGAAGGAGGGATAATCCGTGGGTCAAAAGGTCAACCCGATCGGTCTGCGCATCGGCATCATTCGTGATTGGGAATCGAGATGGTATGCGGAAAAAGACTATGCAGATCTGTTGCTCGAAGACTTGAAAATCCGTGAATACATTAGCAAACGCCTGCAAGACGCGGCCGTCTCCCGCGTGGAGATTGAACGGGCAGCCAACCGCGTCAACGTAACGATCCATACCGCTAAACCGGGCATGGTCATCGGGAAAGGCGGTTCGGAAGTGGAAGCGCTCCGTAAAGCGCTCGCGCAATTGACCGGTAAACGCGTCCATATCAACATTGTAGAAATCAAAAAACCAGACTTGGATGCACGTCTTGTTGCTGAAAACATCGCTCGTCAGCTTGAAAACCGAGTATCGTTCCGCCGGGCGCAAAAACAAGCGATCCAACGTGCGATGCGCGCTGGGGCGAAAGGCATCAAAACGATGGTATCCGGCCGTTTGGGCGGGGCTGACATCGCTCGTTCGGAGCATTACAGCGAAGGGACGGTTCCACTCCATACGCTGCGCGCTGACATTGACTATGGAACGGCAGAAGCCGATACGACGTACGGAAAAATCGGCGTGAAAGTATGGATTTATCGTGGAGAAGTCCTTCCGACCAAGAAAAAAGCTGAGGAAGGAGGAAAATAATCATGTTAATGCCAAAACGCGTCAAATATCGCCGTGAACATCGCGGACGGATGAAAGGCCGGGCGAAAGGCGGCACGGAAGTTCATTTCGGTGAATTTGGGTTGCAAGCATTAGAATCAGCTTGGATTACGAACCGGCAAATCGAAGCAGCCCGCCGGGCGATGACCCGTTACATGAGACGGGGCGGGAAAGTATGGATCCGCATTTTCCCTTCCAAACCGTATACGGCAAAACCGCTTGAAGTGCGGATGGGTTCTGGTAAAGGGGCGCCGGAAGGCTGGGTCGCCGTTGTCAAACCAGGCAAAGTGATGTTTGAAGTGGGCGGTGTTTCTGAGGAAGTGGCACGTGAAGCATTGCGTCTCGCTTCTCACAAACTTCCGATCAAATGCAAATTTGTAAAACGTGAAGAAACTGGTGGTGAAGCGTAATGAAAGCGAAAGAAATCCGTGAGTTGACCACTGCCGAGATCGAACAAAAAATTAAAGCATTGAAGGAAGAATTGTTCAACCTTCGCTTCCAACTGGCCACAGGTCAATTGGAAAACACGGCGCGCATCCGCCAAGTGCGCAAAGACATCGCCCGCATGAAAACGATTATTCGCGAACGTGAGCTCGCTGCCAATAAATAATGTGTTTGAGAGGAGGTTTGTGGAATGAGCCAACGCAATCAACGCAAAGTGTACGTTGGGCGGGTTGTATCAGACAAAATGGACAAAACGATCACCGTGTTGGTCGAAACGTACAAAAAACATCCGCTGTACGGCAAACGCGTGAAATATTCGAAAAAATATAAAGCGCATGATGAACATAACATCGCTAAAGTCGGTGATATCGTGAAAATTATGGAAACTCGCCCGCTGTCGGCCACAAAACGCTTCCGCTTAGTGGAAGTCATCGAAAAAGCGGTTGTTCTGTAATCGTTCTTCACTGAGTTCGGAGAGATAATTCCGAAAGGAGGTTTCGTCGATGATTCAACAAGAATCTCGCTTGAAAGTAGCTGATAACTCTGGTGCACGCGAAGTGCTTGTCATTAAAGTGCTCGGAGGCTCGGGTCGCCGCTATGCGAATATCGGCGACGTCGTTGTGGCGACGGTCAAAGATGCGACACCAGGTGGCGTTGTTAAAAAAGGTCAAGTCGTGAAAGCAGTTGTTGTTCGTACGAAACGCGGGGTGCGCCGTCCGGACGGTTCGTACATCCGCTTTGACGAAAACGCCTGCGTCATCATCCGTGATGACAAAAGCCCGCGCGGCACGCGGATTTTCGGACCGGTTGCCCGCGAATTGCGCGATAAAGACTTCATGAAAATCATTTCTTTAGCCCCGGAAGTTATTTAATGGAACGGAACAGCGTTTCAAGGAGGTGCGAATGCGATGCATGTAAAAAAAGGCGATAAAGTGCAAGTAATCTCCGGCAAAGACAAAGGCAAACAAGGCGTCATCCTAGCGGCGTTTCCGAAGAAAAATCGCGTCATCGTTGAAGGCGTCAACATCGTGAAAAAGCATGCGAAACCGTCACAAGCCAACCCGCAAGGCGGCATCATTGAGAAGGAAGCGCCGATCCACGTCTCGAAAGTCATGCCGCTCGACCCGAAAACGGGTGAGCCGACGCGCATCGGCTACAAAATTGTCGACGGCAAGAAAGTGCGCTATGCGAAAAAATCCGGTGAGATTTTGGATAAATAACCGTGAAGCAGGAAGGGAGGTACTTTTATGAACCGCCTGAAAGAGAAGTATGTAAACGAAGTCGTACCTGCTCTCATGAGCAAGTTCAACTATAAATCGATCATGCAAGTACCAAAAATCGAAAAAATCGTCATCAACATGGGTGTCGGCGATGCGGTGCAAAACCCGAAAGCATTAGACAGCGCCGTTGAAGAGCTGACGCTGATCGCCGGTCAGCGTCCGGTGGTGACGCGTGCAAAAAAATCGATCGCCGGCTTCCGTCTTCGCCAAGGGATGCCGATCGGTGCGAAGGTGACGTTGCGCGGCGAACGGATGTATGAGTTTCTCGATAAGTTGATTTCGGTCTCGCTTCCGCGCGTGCGCGACTTCCGCGGCGTATCGAAAAAGTCGTTTGACGGCCGCGGCAACTATACGCTCGGCATTAAAGAACAGCTCATTTTCCCTGAGATTGACTACGATAAAGTGAACAAAGTGCGCGGCATGGACATCGTGATCGTCACAACGGCCAACACGGATGAAGAAGCTCGTGAACTGCTGGCGTTGCTCGGCATGCCATTCCAAAAATAATGATCCCATAACGCAAGGGAGGCGAAATCGTGGCTAAAAAATCGATGATCGCGAAACAAAAACGGACGCCGAAGTTTAAAGTGAGAGCGTACACCCGTTGCGAGCGCTGCGGCCGCCCGCACTCGGTCTATCGCAAATTCAAATTGTGCCGTATTTGTTTCCGTGAGCTCGCATACAAAGGTCAACTTCCAGGCATCAAAAAAGCCAGCTGGTAATCAACCCATTGATTGGGAAGGAGGTAAAACATAATGGTGATGACAGATCCAATTGCTGATATGCTGACTCGCATCCGCAATGCGAATATGGTGCGTCACGAAAAGCTCGAAGTCCCGGCTTCGAAAATCAAGCGGGAAATCGCGGAAATTTTAAAGCGCGAAGGGTTTATTCGTGATTATGAATATATCGAAGACAACAAACAAGGCATTCTCCGCATCTTCTTGAAATACGGTCCGAACAACGAACGTGTCATTACCGGGCTGAAGCGCATCAGCAAACCGGGGTTGCGCGTTTACGTCAAAGCCCATGAAGTGCCGCGCGTCCTGAACGGCTTAGGGATCGCGATTCTTTCGACATCGCAGGGCATCTTAACAGACAAAGAAGCACGGCAAAAAGGCACGGGCGGCGAAGTAATCGCCTACGTTTGGTAATCTATCTGCTTAAGAATGGAGGTGTTTTTGACATGTCACGTGTCGGCAAAAAACCAATTGAAATTCCTGCCGGTGTCACCGTTACGGTCAACGGCAACACGGTTACGGTCAAAGGGCCGAAAGGAGAGCTGACCCGCACGTTCCATCCAGATATGACGATCACGGTTGAGGGCAATGTCATCACGGTTACGCGTCCAAGCGATGAAAAACATCATCGCGCGCTCCATGGCACGACGCGCAGCTTGCTCGCCAACATGGTCGAAGGTGTTTCGAAAGGTTATGAAAAAGCGCTCGAACTCGTTGGTGTCGGGTACCGGGCGTCGAAACAAGGGAAAAAGCTTGTATTGAGCGTCGGTTATTCTCATCCGGTAGAAATTGAGCCGGAAGAAGGGCTTGAAATTGAAGTGCCATCCCAAACGAAAATCATCGTCAAAGGGGCAGACAAACAGCGCGTCGGCGAACTGGCCGCCAACATTCGCGCGGTTCGTCCGCCAGAGCCGTATAAAGGCAAAGGCATCCGCTACGAAGGTGAACTTGTGCGCCTGAAAGAAGGCAAAACTGGTAAATAACGCGGCATAGCGAAGCGAAAGGAGTGACATTCGATGATCACGAAAGTGGACCGAAACGCGGTTCGGAAGAAAAGACACGCGCGCATCCGCAAAAAAATCTTCGGCACGGCTGAACGTCCGCGGTTGAGCGTGTTCCGTTCAAATAAACATATTTACGCGCAAATTATTGATGATACAAAGTCGTCAACGATCGTCAGCGCCTCCACGTTGGATAAAGAGTTTGGCTTAGATTCGACGAACAACATTGAGGCAGCGAAAAAAGTCGGCGAACTTGTCGCCAAACGTGCGTTGGAAAAAGGTATTAAAAAAGTCGTGTTCGATCGTGGCGGGTATTTATATCACGGACGGGTAAAAGCTTTGGCAGACGCCGCCCGCGAAGCCGGCTTGGAATTCTAATTACAAAGGAGGGACAACGATGCGTCGTATCGATCCAAACAAACTTGAATTGGAAGAGCGTGTAGTCGCGGTCAACCGTGTAGCAAAAGTCGTGAAAGGCGGACGTCGCCTACGCTTTTCAGCTCTCGTCGTTGTCGGCGATAAAAACGGCCATGTCGGATTTGGCACTGGAAAAGCACAAGAGGTTCCAGAAGCGATCCGCAAAGCGATTGAAGATGCGAAGAAAAACTTAATTGAAGTGCCGATCGTCGGCACAACGATTCCGCATGAAGTCATCGGCCATTTCGGTGCCGGGGAAATCATTTTAAAACCCGCTTCCGAAGGTACCGGGGTCATCGCTGGGGGTCCGGCGCGTGCGGTGTTGGAGCTGGCGGGCATCAGCGACATCTTGTCGAAATCGATCGGCTCAAACACGCCAATCAACATGGTGCGCGCAACGTTTGATGGGCTGAAACAATTAAAACGCGCCGAAGACGTAGCGAGATTGCGCGGCAAAACAGTCGAGGAACTGTTAGGATAAGGAGGGAACGATCATGGCAAAAAAACTGGCGATTACCCTCACGCGCAGCGTGATTGGCCGTCCGGAAGACCAACGCGTTACCGTCAGAACGCTCGGCCTGCGAAAAATGCACCAAACGGTCATCCACAATGACAATCCTGCGATCCGCGGGATGATCAACAAAGTAGCCCACCTTGTCAAAGTGAAAGAAATCGAGGAATAATCATAAGGAGGTGCTTTGCCATGAAACTTCATGAATTGCAACCAGCGCCGGGATCCCGAAAGAAAGCTGTGCGCGTCGGCCGCGGGATCGGTTCGGGCAACGGCAAAACGTCCGGCCGCGGTCAAAAAGGTCAAAATGCCCGCTCGGGTGGAGGAGTTCGTCTTGGGTTCGAAGGCGGTCAAACCCCGCTGTTCCGCCGCTTGCCGAAACGCGGGTTTACGAACATCAATCGGAAAGAATATGCGGTCGTGAATCTGGAAAAACTAAACCGCTTTGAAGACGGAACGGAAGTAACGCCTGAATTGCTCCTTGAAACAGGCGTCATCAGCAAGCTGAAATCGGGCGTGAAAATTTTGGGCAAAGGCCAAATCGAGAAAAAGCTGACGGTCAAAGCGCATAAGTTCTCGGCATCGGCGAAAGAGGCCATTGAGGCGGCTGGCGGTAAAACTGAGGTGATTTAATGTTTCGGACAATCTCCAACTTTATGCGCGTCAGTGATATTCGAAACAAAATTATTTTCACTCTTCTTATGTTGATCGTGTTCCGCATTGGAACGTTCATTCCTGTTCCGGGCGTGAACGCGGATGTGTTGAAACTGCAAGATGAATTGAATGCATTCGGCGTCCTGAACATTTTCGGCGGCGGGGCGCTGCGAAACTTTTCGATTTTTGCCATGGGGGTTATGCCCTATATCACGGCATCGATTATCGTCCAGCTGCTGCAAATGGACGTTGTTCCAAAATTTACAGAGTGGTCGAAGCAAGGCGAGGTTGGCCGGCGTAAATTAGCTCAGTTTACCCGCTATTTCACGGTCGTGCTCGGGTTTATCCAAGCCATCGGCATGTCGTACGGCTTTAACAATTTAGCCGGGGGGATGTTGATCAAAAATCCGGGCATCGGCACGTATTTGCTGATCGCGGTTGTCTTGACCGCCGGCACCGCATTTTTAATGTGGCTCGGCGAACAGATCACCGCGAAAGGCGTGGGCAATGGCATTTCGATCATTATTTTCGCCGGGATTGTCTCAGGCATTCCGACGGTCTTGAACCAAATTTACGCCCAACAGTTTGAAAATGTCGGGGAAGATGTGTTTTTGCGCATCATCCGGCTCCTGCTTGTGGCGTTGGCAGTCGTTGCCGTCATCGTTGGTGTCATTTACATCCAGCAGGCGTTCCGGAAAATTCCGATTCAATACGCGAAGCGGCTTGAGGGCCGAAGCCCGGTGGGCGGCCACTCGACGCATTTGCCGCTCAAAGTGAACCCAGCGGGAGTCATTCCGGTCATTTTCGCTGTATCGTTTTTGATTGCACCACCGACAATTGCATCGTTTTTTGGCACGAATGATGTAACATTGTGGATTCGCCGAACGTTTGATTATACGCACCCGGTTGGGATGATCATTTACGTCGTGCTTATCATTGCGTTTACGTACTTTTATGCGTTTGTTCAAGTCAATCCGGAGCAGATGGCGGACAACTTGAAAAAACAAGGCGGCTACATCCCAGGGATTCGTCCTGGGAAAAACACACAAGAGTACGTGACGAGAATTTTATACCGGCTAACGCTTGTCGGATCAATCTTTTTGGCGGTTGTCGCTGTGCTGCCGGTGTTCTTTGTGAATTTTGCCAACTTGCCATCTTCCGCACGAATCGGCGGTACGAGCTTGCTTATTGTCGTCGGCGTGGCGCTTGAGACGATGAAACAGCTTGAGAGCCAGCTGGTGAAACGCCATTACCGTGGATTCATCAAATAAAGAAGGCAAGAACGGACGTCCCTTGCCGATAGGGGGAGTAAGGATGAATTTAGTGCTGATGGGGCTGCCGGGTGCCGGCAAAGGCACGCAAGCCGAGAAAATTGTCGAGGCTTACGGAATTCCGCACATATCAACGGGCGATATGTTTCGAGCGGCGATCAATGAAGGGACGCCGTTAGGGCTTCAGGCGAAGCAGTATATGGATCGCGGCGATCTCGTGCCGGATGAAGTGACGATCGGCATCGTCCGCGAACGGTTGAGCAAAGAAGATTGCCAAAATGGTTTTTTGCTCGATGGATTCCCGCGCACGGTTCCTCAGGCGGAAGCGCTCGAAACAATGTTGGCGGAAATCCGGCGCAAGCTTGACTATGTCATCCATATCGACGTTCGCCAAGAGGTCTTAATGGAGCGTCTGACCGGCAGACGCATTTGCCGCAATTGCGGAGCAACGTACCATCTCGTTTTTCATCCGCCGGCCAAACCAGGCGTATGCGATAAGTGCGGCGGCGAGCTGTACCAGCGCCCCGATGATAATGAAGCAACAGTGGCCAACCGGCTTGAAGTGAACATGAAACAAATGAAGCCGCTCCTTGATTTTTACGAGCAAAAAGACTATTTGCGCCACATTAACGGTGAACAGGAAATGGAAAAGGTGTTTGCGGATATTCGTGAATTGCTCGGGGGACTTGCTCGATGATTCGCTGCAAAACCGCGCAGGAAATTGCTTTGATGCGCGAGGCGGGAAAAATCGTTTCCCTTACGTTGAAAGAATTGCAAAAGCACATTCGCCCGGGAATCACGACAAAGGAACTGGACGCCATCGCGGAGGAAGTGATTCGTTCCCATGGCGCCATTCCGTCGTTTAAAGGATATCAAGGATTTCCGGGAAGCATTTGCGCCTCGGTGAATGAAGAGCTCGTGCACGGGATTCCCGGCGACCGCGTGCTGCAAGACGGCGATATTATTACGATCGATGTCGGCGCGCAGTATGAAGGCTATCACGCCGACTCGGCCTGGACGTATCCGGTTGGGGACATCGACGCCGAGACGAAGCGGCTGCTTGACGTGACAGAGCAATCGCTGTACGTCGGGCTCGCCGAGGCCAAACCGGGCGTTCGTTTAACGAACATCTCCCATGCGATTCAAACGTATGTCGAAGCGCACCACTTTTCCGTTGTCCGCGAGTATGTCGGGCACGGAATTGGTCAACACTTACATGAAGACCCACAAATCCCACATTATGGGCCGCCGAACAAAGGCCCCATTTTGCGGCCGGGAATGGCTCTGTGCATCGAGCCGATGGTCAATGCCGGCAGCCGTTACGTGAAAACGTTGGCCGACGATTGGACCGTCGTCACGGCCGATGGAAAACGGTGCGCCCATTTCGAACATACGATTGTCATTACAGAAGATGGCTGCGAAATTTTAACACATTGTGGAAATGAGTCTCCCACTTCATTAAGTGGGAAGGGGTAAACGTCTTCTCGATCATCATGGATATCGCGTTCGGTTTTGCGTAACACAATGTTACTCATTCGAAGGAGGGAGAGCCGCTCGATGGCGAAAGATGATGTAATCGAAGTGGAAGGCACCGTCATCGAAACATTGCCAAATGCGATGTTTCGTGTAGAATTAGAAAATGGGCATACGGTGTTGGCCCATGTGTCCGGCAAAATCCGCATGCACTTCATCCGCATTTTGCCTGGCGACCGGGTGACGGTGGAGCTGTCGCCGTACGATTTGACGCGTGGACGAATTACGTATCGGTATAAATAAAGGAATGCACTCCGTTCAATTAGGGAGGTAAACAACATGAAAGTAAGACCATCTGTCAAACCGATTTGCGAAAAGTGCAAAGTTATTCGCAGACGCGGTAAAGTCATGATCATTTGTGAAAATCCGAAACACAAACAACGCCAAGGGTAATTTCTAAGGAGGTGTATCATATGGCACGCATTGCTGGTGTCGATATTCCGCGTGATAAACGGGTAGTCATTTCGTTAACATACATTTATGGGATCGGCAAACCGACCGCACAAAAAATCTTAAAAGAAGCCGGTGTATCGGAAGACACACGCGTTCGCGACTTAACGGAAGAAGAGCTTAGCCGCATTCGTGAAATCGTCGGCCGCTTAAAAGTGGAAGGCGATTTGCGCCGGGAAGTATCGTTAAACATTAAACGTTTGATGGAGATCGGCTGCTATCGTGGTCTTCGCCATCGCCGCGGATTGCCGGTTCGCGGCCAAAACACGAAAAACAATGCCCGCACGCGCAAAGGTCCGCGCCGCACGGTAGCGAACAAGAAAAAATAATCACGCAAAGGAGGTCATTTGACGAATGGCACGCAGAACAAACACTCGTAAACGCCGGGTAAGAAAAAATATTGATACAGGCATCGCCCATATCCGTTCAACGTTCAACAACACGATCGTGACGATTACGGATGTTCATGGCAACGCCATTGCTTGGGCGAGCGCTGGCTCGCTGGGGTTCAAAGGTTCGCGCAAATCAACGCCGTTTGCGGCGCAAATGGCGGCTGAAGCAGCAGCGAAAGCGTCGATGGAGCATGGCATGAAAACGGTCGAAGTGAACGTCAAAGGTCCGGGGGCTGGCCGCGAGGCAGCGATCCGTGCATTGCAAGCAGCCGGGTTGGAAATTACGGCGATCAAAGACGTCACTCCAATCCCGCACAATGGATGCCGTCCGCCAAAACGTCGCCGCGTGTAACGCCCCTGTATAGAATTTGGGCCATTGTCAATAATGGGATATGATAAAGACCATGGCAGGCAAGCGTAAAGAGAGATTCATGGGGGAATGTTGTTAGGCGTGTACCGTTTGATCGGGGTTTCGACGTTTTGAAGGAGGGTATAATAATCGATGATTGAAATTGAAAAGCCGAAAATTGAAACGGTCGAACTGAGCGAAGATGCCAAATATGGCAAATTCGTCGTCGAACCGCTTGAGCGTGGATATGGTACAACCTTAGGGAACTCCTTGCGTCGTATCCTATTGTCTTCACTCCCTGGTGCAGCTGTAACATCGGTGCAAATCGACGGCGTCTTGCATGAGTTTTCAACGATTGACGGCGTCGTTGAAGATGTGACAGCCATCATTTTGAATATCAAAAAACTAGCGTTGAAAATTTATTCAGATGAAGAGAAAACGTTGGAGATTGATGTGCAGGGTGAAGGAGTTGTCACGGCTGCCGATATCACTCACGACAGCGATGTCGAAATTTTAAACCCGGACCTTCATATCGCGACGCTGGCGGAAGGCGGCCGCCTGCGCATGCGCATGACTGCCAAGCGGGGGCGCGGATATGTCCCGGCTGAGGCGAATAAGCGCGAAGACCAGCCCATCGGCGTCATTCCGATCGATTCTATTTATACGCCGGTCTCCCGAGTTTCTTATCAAGTCGAGAATACAAGGGTCGGCCAAGTGACGGACTATGACAAGCTGACCATTGATGTGTGGACGGATGGAAGCATCGGGCCGAAAGAGGCCATTTCCCTTGGAGCGAAAATTTTAACGGAGCACTTGAACATTTTTGTCGGCTTGACGGATGAAGCGCAAAACGCGGAGATCATGGTCGAGAAAGAGGACGATCAAAAAGAAAAAGTGCTCGAAATGACGATCGAGGAACTCGATCTTTCGGTTCGTTCCTACAATTGCTTGAAGCGGGCCGGCATCAACACTGTTCAAGAACTGACGCAAAAAACGGAAGAAGATATGATGAAAGTACGCAACCTCGGCCGCAAGTCGCTTGAGGAAGTGAAAGCGAAACTGGCTGAACTTGGTCTCAGCCTGCGCAAAGACGACTAAGCGCCGGCCTCCGCCGGCAAGCCGGAAACACACTTTCACCATATCGTTTTGATGATGACCACCATGAGGAACACATCACTTTAAAAGGGAGGGACATTTGATGTCGTACAGAAAATTAGGACGCACGACTTCGCAACGAAAAGCACTGCTTCGCGACTTGGCAACAGACTTAATCATCAACGAACGCATTGAAACGACGGAAGCGCGGGCGAAAGAACTGCGCTCGGTCATGGAAAAAATGATTACGCTCGGCAAACGCGGCGATTTGCATGCCCGCCGCCAAGCAGCGGCATTCATCCGCAAGGAGGTCGCCAACAGCGAAACCGGCCAGGATGCACTGCAAAAGCTGTTCAGCGACATTGCGCCGCGCTACCAAGATCGCCAAGGCGGCTATACGCGCATTATGAAACTTGGTCCTCGCCGCGGCGACGGGGCGCCGATGGTCATTATTGAACTCGTGTAACGGTTTCATTTCAACAAGGGCGAGACAGTTTCGTTTGAACTGGATCTATGCCCTTTTTTTGTTTACCATCATTTAGTAAGCCGCGTTTGCAACGCGGCGAAGGCGAAGCAAGGGGAAACGATCATGGCCGAACCAATCTTGTCGATCGAGGGAGTGTCCTTTCGCTATCCCAATCAATCCGACTATGCGGTGCAAAACGTCAGTTTCACGGCCGAGCGCGGGGAGTGGCTGGCGATCGTCGGCCATAACGGATCCGGCAAATCGACTATCGCTCGGATGCTGATGGGTTTGCTTCGGCCGGAGCGGGGCGCCATTCGCTTGTTTGGGCGCCTTTTGAACGACGCAACTGTTTGGGAGGTGCGCCGCCGCGTCGGCCTTGTGTTCCAGAATCCGGACAACCAGTTTGTCGGCGCGACCGTTGAAGACGACATCGCTTTTGCCCTGGAAAACAACGGCATTCCGCGCTCGGAAATGGTCGAGCGCATTCGCGAGGCCATTCGCCAAGTCCATATGGAACCGTTTCTCCATTATGAGCCGCACCGGCTGTCCGGCGGACAAAAGCAGCGCGTCGCCATCGCTGGCATTTTGGCGCTCCGCCCCGATATGATCATTTTGGACGAAGCGACATCGATGCTTGACCCGCGCGGAAGGGAAGAAGTGCTTGAGACGGTTCGCCGCCTAAACCGCCAGCAGCGCATTACGGTGTTGTCGATCACCCATGATTTGGAAGAAGCGGCGAAGGCAGACCGCCTCATTGTGATGAACAAAGGCGAAGTGATGGCAGAAGGGACGCCGGAGCAAATCTTTCGGCTCGGAAGCAAGCTCGAGCGCATCGGTCTTGATTTGCCGTTTGCCGTGAAAATGGGCAGCCGTTTGCGGGAACAAGGCATTCCGCTTCGGGTTGGATATTTTACGACAGAGGAGTTGGTCGAGGAGTTATGGACATTGTATTCGAAAAAGTAGAGCATGTGTACAACGCCCGTTCACCGCTTGCCCGTCGGGCGCTCTATGATGTCAATGTCGCAATCCGAAGCGGGGCGTACGTCGCCGTGGTTGGGCATACGGGCTCGGGAAAATCGACCCTCCTTCAGCATTTAAACGGCTTGCTGCAGCCGACAAGCGGCGCGGTGAAGATCGGCGAAGAGACGATCACGAGCAATAAGCGGCCAAAGCAGCTGAAACCGCTGCGCAAAAAGGTCGGGATCGTCTTCCAGTTCCCGGAGCATCAGTTGTTTGAAGAAACAGTGGAGAAAGATATTTGTTTTGGCCCGCTCAATTTTGGAGTGCCGGAAGACGAGGCGAAGCGGAAGGCGCGGGAGCTCATCAGGATTGTCGGATTGAGTGAAGATGTATTGGCGAAGTCCCCATTTGATTTGAGCGGAGGACAAATGCGGCGCGTCGCCATCGCTGGCGTGCTCGCGCTTGAACCAGAAGTGCTCGTGCTCGATGAACCGACCGCGGGCCTTGATCCGCGCGGTCGAAAAGAGATAATGGAGATGTTTTATCGCCTCCATCGTGAGAAGCAGTTGACAACCGTTCTCGTCACCCACAGCATGGAAGATGCAGCTCGGTACGCTGATGAGATCATCGTCATGCATGAAGGGACGGTATGGGGGCATGGAACGCCAGAAGAGATGTTTCGCGATGCTGACAAACTGGCTGCGATCGGTTTGAGCGTGCCGGAAACGGTCAAATTGAAACAGCAGCTCGAAAAGCGGTTCGGCGTTGTCATTCCGTCGCCATGCTTGACGTTGGAACAGACAGCGGAAGCCATCCAGCAATTGCTCTCCAAGGTGAGCGTCCATGACTAATCATTTGATTATCGGTCAATATGTGCCTGGTCATTCCGTCATTCATCGCTTAGACCCGCGCGCCAAACTATTGATCGTGTTTGCTTACGTCCTGATCGTCTTTTTGGCGAACAATGCGGCGACGTATGCACTGCTGTCGCTGTTTGCGTTTGCCTTTGCAACGCTGTCTCGCATTCCGTTTTCGTTCATTGCCCGCGGCTTGAAACCGATTTTATGGGTCGTTTTGTTTACATTGCTGTTGCATCTATTCATGACGAAAGAAGGAGACGTCATCTACCAAATCGGTGCGCTCTCTGTATATGAAGACGGCATCAAGCAAGGGATCTTTATTTCCCTAAGGTTTTTGCTCCTTGTATTGATGACGACGATGTTGACGTTGACGACGACGCCAATTGAAGTGACCGACGGCGTCGAAAGTTTGCTCGGGCCGCTCAAAAAGATGCGCGTTCCTGTCCATGAGCTCGCCTTGATGATGGCCATTTCGCTTCGATTCATTCCAACATTGATGGAAGAGACGGAAAAAATTATGAAAGCACAGGCGGCCCGCGGTGTGGATTTTTCTGGAGGCCGTTTTTCCGAACGGATGAAAGCCATTGTCTCACTGCTTGTGCCCCTGTTTATCAGCTCGTTCAAACGAGCCGATGAGCTGGCGATAGCCATGGAGGCGCGCGGCTACCGCGGCGGGGAAGGGCGGACGAAATTCCGCCAGCTCGCTTGGAAGCCGGTGGACATCGCGTTTTTAGCGGCCGTGGCGCTCTTGGCCGTATTGCTTTGTTTATTACGCTCATAGCGGAGGAAGGCCATGACACAACGGATCAAATGCATCATCGCCTATGATGGCACCCACTTTTCCGGCTACCAAATCCAGCCGGGAAAACGGACGGTGCAAGGCGAGTTTGAGGAAGTGCTTCGGCGGATGCATAAAGGGACGGAAGTGCGTGTGGCGGCTTCCGGAAGGACGGATGCCGGCGTTCATGCCTATGGGCAAGTGATCCACTTTGATACGCCGCTTTCCCTTTCCTCGGAGCAGTGGAAAAAGGCGTTGAACGCCCAGCTGCCGGATGATATCGTCGTTCGCTTTGTCCAGGAGGCCGATGCAGACTTCCACGCCCGTTTTTCGGCGAAAGCGAAAGAATACCGCTATAAAGTATGGACGGCTGCCGAGCGCGACGTGTTTCGCCGCCATTACTGCGCATGGCATCCATATTCGCTTCATATCAGCGCGATGAACGAGGCGCTTCGTTTGCTTCATGGAACACACGATTTTACAAGCTTTTGTTCCGCCAAAACGTCGATCGAAGACCGGGTGCGCACCATGTATCGGGCTGAAGTGAAGGCCGACGGCCCGATGCTCGAGTTTCGGTTTATCGGCAGCGGCTTTTTATACAACATGGTGCGCATTGTCGTTGGCACGGTGTTGGAGATCGGCCGAGGGAAGCGTTCTCCCGCCGACATTTCGACACTGCTTGCGGCGAAAGATCGGCGCCTCGCTGGTCCAACCGCGCCAGCCGAAGGTCTGTATTTATGGCGTGTATACTATGCGGATGAATGGTTAGAGCGTCAATTGGCGGATGGCTGATGTTTTCACCCTTATTTTCTAAGGCAACGAATCCTTGTGTAACATTTTCTTGACATTGGCGCGCCGGCAAGCTATTATATCATATGGCATGTATTTTCCACGATTAGCCCCGGACAATAATCGTGTTGAAATAAACGACCATTTGTTTGTTCATTTTTTATTTTAGGAGGGAACTGCATTGCGTACGACTTACATGGCGAAACCGAACGAAGTAGAGCGGAAATGGTACGTTGTCGACGCAGCTGGCAAAACGTTAGGCCGTTTAGCCAGCGAAGTAGCAGCGCTGTTGCGCGGCAAACATAAACCGACGTTCACTCCGCATGTTGACTGCGGGGACCACGTCATCGTCATCAATGCCGACAAAGTCGAACTGACAGGGAAAAAATTGACGAAAAAACTGTACTATCGCCACAGCTTACATCCAGGCGGTTTAAAAGTAAGAACAGCGCTGGAAATGCGTACGAACTACCCGGAACAAATGATCGAACGTGCCGTGCGCGGCATGCTTCCAAAAGGCAGCCTCGGCCGGCAAATGTTCAAAAAGTTGCACGTATACCGTGGAAGCGAACATCCGCATCAAGCGCAAAAACCAGAAGTGTACGAACTTCGCGGATAATTGACAAGGGAGGGTATTGATGTTGGCACAAGTACAATATTACGGCACAGGTCGTCGCAAAAGCTCGGTTGCCCGCGTCCGCCTCGTTCCAGGCGATGGACGCATCATCGTCAATAAACGAGACATTCGCGAATACATCCCGTCGGAAGCGCTCATCGAGATGGTGAAGCAGCCGCTCGTATTGACGGAAACGCTTGGCAACTATGACGTTTTGGTGAACGTCCAAGGCGGCGGATTTGCTGGCCAAGCCGGCGCCATTCGCCACGGCATCGCCCGCGCGTTGCTTGAAGTTGATCCGGAATTCCGCACGGTGCTGAAACGGGCCGGCTTGCTGACGCGCGATGCTCGCGTCAAAGAACGGAAAAAATACGGGCTCAAAGGCGCCCGCCGCGCTCCGCAATTCTCGAAACGTTAATCGCACGATGTTTCAACCCAGCCAATTCGGCTGGGTTTTTTGCTTATTTCTGCCTTTGGCCCGCGCGTATGATTGTGAGCGATCGTTAGACACTACATCATAAAGGAGCGTGAAAGACGATGGCAGTCATCACTTCATTGGCGGAAAAAAGGCAGGAAAAGCAGCTCCGTTACGAACGGAACATGTTGCGCGAACTCTCCCTTGAGAAGTTGCGGAACAAAGCGCTTGAGCACTTTGTTCCGTTTTATACGGCGTATCAAATGTTTCCGTCCGTTGTTGAGGAAGGCTGCATTGATCTGGCCATTGAAGCGTATTTGCTCGGCGCTCGCTACAGCCGATTCGGCTATTATGGGGAGCCGGCGGCCAGCGTACGCTGTCGATGTGCTCAAGAAGAAAAATATTTGATCGATACGCTGTTTGATTTTCTTTGCTTTTGGGGCCATATTGACGACGATTTCCTCAGCCAGTCGCTGTATGACGCGTGTGAACAATATATCGGCAGCTGGTGGACGGAAGGATTTGAGCGGGGCAAAAAACGGCGTCGTCTAAAACTTCGCTGAATGAGTTCTATTCCCGCGCCTTGTCCCATATAAGATAGAGAAGGGAAACGCGCGGGAGGAGAAACAATGAGAGAAAAATGGAAGTGGCTGGTCGCTTTTGCTGCCGTGGCCCTTATGAGCATTTTGCTGTTTCCACCCTTATTTTCCGAATTGACATCGACAAAACCGTGGAATCTTCCATTGTCTGGGAGAATCATTGTATTGGACCCCGGTCACGGTGGACCGGACGGCGGCGCTGTCGGCGGTGAGGTGGTGGAAAAGGATATCGCGCTCAACGTGGCGAAAAAGCTGCGCGATTATCTGCAGCAGCAAGGGGCGCTCGTCCTGATGACGCGCGAGACGGATCGGGACTTGGCCAGCCCGTCCACACGCGGCTACAGCCGGCGGAAAACGGAGGATTTGCTCGAACGAACAGCTTTTGTGAACCGCTCAAATGCCGATCTTTTCATCAGCATCCATCTCAACGCCATCCCGTCGCCGCGTTGGCGGGGGGCACAGACGTTTTATTACGGCTCGTTCATCGAAAACGAGCGGTTGGCGAAGTTTATTCAAGAGGAATTGCGGCGCAACTTGGAAAACACCCACCGGCTGGCGAAAATGATTGACACTGTCTATTTGCTGAAGCATGCCAACATTCCTGGTGCGCTCGTCGAGGTCGGTTTTTTGTCAAATCCAGACGAGCGGGAGCTTCTTGCGTCCGACGGCTACCAAACGAAGCTGGCCGCCTCGATTTATAAAGGAGTGCTCCGCTACTTTTCCAACGAACATACGCCTCGCGAGTAGCGGGGATTTTTTATGGCCGGAACAGAGGAGACAGACAGCCAACCGGCGTTGTTTCGCCAAAAGGAATTCAAAATCTCCCTTTTCAACTGCAGGGACGTGCGGGAGCAAGTCAAACATGGCGGCCGTCTGCCGATTTATGGTATGATAACATGTAGAAACGACCATTGATTTGCAAAAGGTTGGTGAATACGATGTTGACGGAAATTGAAGTGCGCGCCATTCTCGAAAAGATGAAAGATCCCTTTTTAAACAAAACGTTTAAAGAGACGAATGCCATCCAAGAAATCAAAATTAAGGAAGAGAAAAACCATGTCAGCGTGAAAATCGCTCTCGCCAAAACCGGCACGCCCGAGCAGCTTCGCGTGCAAACGGCGATCGTCCAGCAGCTGAAAGACGCGGGTGCTGCGACGGTCGGGCTGCGGTTTGCCGAACTGCCGCGCGACGTGGTGGAGAAATATAGCGAAAACAAGCAAAAAACGACGTATATCGCCATTGCCAGCGGCAAAGGCGGGGTCGGCAAGTCGACCGTTTCCGTCAATTTGGCCGTCGCACTCGCCCGGCTTGGCAAAAAAGTTGGGTTGATTGACGCGGACATTTATGGGTTCAGCGTTCCGGACATGATGGGAATCACCGAGCGCCCAACGGTGAGGGGCGATAAAATCATCCCAGTCGAACGGTTTGGCGTAAAAGTCATTTCGATGGCTTTTTTCGTCGAGGACAACGCCCCGGTCATTTGGCGCGGCCCGATGCTGGGGAAAATGTTGAACAACTTTTTCAAAGAAGTCGAATGGGGCGATTTGGATTATTTGCTGCTTGACTTGCCGCCTGGCACGGGCGACGTCGCCTTGGACGTCCATACGCTCTTGCCGTCGTGCAAAGAAATTATCGTTACGACTCCGCACCCGACCGCTGCGTTTGTCGCTGCCCGCGCTGGGGCAATGGCGCTGCGCACCGAACATGAAATTATCGGCGTGATCGAAAATATGTCGTACTACGAGAGCCGGAAAACGGGAGAAAGAGAGTATGTGTTTGGCAAAGGCGGCGGAGAAAAGCTGGCCAAAGAGCTGCAAACTGAGCTGTTAGGGCAGCTGCCGCTTCAGCAACCGGATTGGAACGACGACGACTTCGCTCCGTCCGTTTACGCAGAAGATCATCCGATCGGGAAAATTTATATGGATATTGCCCGCAAAATCGTTGCGAAATACTGATCGGTTTCACAAAAAGCGTCCGATGGCGAGAAACCGCCGATTAGAGCGTTCGTTGGCGGTTTTCAGCGCACGGACGCTTTTTTGTTTGATTAACCTCCTCCACCTTGTTGGTTGCCGGTGCTTTCTTCTCCTTCTCCCCCTTCCCCTCCGCCTTCTTCTCCTTGTTTTTCTCCGCCTTGCTGAACCTTTTCAGCTGCTTTCATCAACATATCTTGAATTTTCGCCTGATACAGCGGGCTGTTCAACGTTTCCGTGATCACCTTTTGCAAATGCTGGCGGAACTCTTTGCTTTTTAAGACATCGACCAAGGCTTTTTCCATTTCTGGATCTTTTAAAATATCGATCATCAGCGCCTGGTAATCGGGATCTTTCATGAGCGCCTTCATCATTTTTTCATGTTCTGCCTGCAGCCCTTTGGCAAAACTTTCCGCGAATTTCGGGTCTTTTAACGCACTTTCCCAGAACTTTTTTCCTTGATCGGATGTCAGCATTTGTTGCAGTGTTTCTTTTACAGTTTTTTGATCTATGACTAGTTGCTGTTTCATCTGATCTTCCGACATAATATCTTGAATTGCCTTTTTCCCCTCGTCCGTTTTTAAAATGTCAACAACCATCTTTTTCGTTTCGTCATAATCCGGGGAGGGGGGCTGATTTCTTGAGGGGCACAGGAACCAAGAACGAGAAAACTGAGCAAGAGGAGCGGTAGGCATTTGTTCATGAAAGTAAGCTCCTTTCTGCAAAAATCCCTCACCCTTAATATGAATGTTGGCGAAAAAAATATGCATGGGGGAGATCGGAGCTGGCTTTTTCACAAGGGCGCTGGTAAAATGGTAAGCGGGTTATGCTGAAATGATGGAGGATGAAGCTGTGAACAGCCGCAAATGGGTGCGTTTATTTTTATCGACGCTGCTGATCGGCGGCATCGCCACGGCGGCCGTCGGCATTGTTTTCAACTGGGAAGAATTCGGGCGCTTGCTGTTGAGCCTAGAAATGGTCCAATTTATGGCTGTTTTGTTATGGCATATCGGCGTTGGCTTTATTTTCAGCGTCATCAGTCAGGCGGGGTTTTTTGCTTATTTAACCGTCCATCGGTTCGGGCTTGGCATCTTCCGTTCGTTATGGAACGCTGTACAGCTTGTTTTGATTATGTTTGTGCTGTTTGATTTAGTGTATTTCCGTTACATGGCGTTTGCAGACAAGGGTGATTCGATCATCCCGTACATGCTAGTGGCGTTGTTCATTTTGGCAGTTGGGTTGGCTGTTGCCTACGTCAAGAGCGCACAGACGAACAAAGGGGCGTTCGTCCCGGCTTTGTTCTTTATGGTCGTCGTGACGGTCATTGAATGGTTTCCCGTGTTGCGCATCAACGACCGCGATTGGCTGTATTTGATGCTCATTCCTTTATTAGTATGCAATGCATATCAGCTTCTTATACTGCATAAATTGACAGGCGGCGCGAAACAATAAGAAAGCAAGGCGCCGCCTGTTTTTTATGGCAGTGTGCAAAAGGCGGCCGGATGTAAGGTTGCCTGCGGCGCGATCGTATCGCACCGGTCAAGATTCTGCGAGAACGCGTCACTCAATCCCACGGCTTTCCGCCTCGCCGTTTGCCAACAGCTCAGAGAGGCTGGCGTTCTTATAGCCGTTTTCCTTTATGGAAGCGATAATTTTCGGCAACGCTTTCGCCGTTTGCTTTGCCGAATCAGAAGCGTGAAGGAGTATGATATCCCCAGGTTCCATGTCGCTCGTGACGTTCTCGACAATTTTGTCTGTTCCAGGATTGAGCCAATCTTTTGAATCAATGCTCCAATGGACGACGGTGTAACCGAGGGACTGGGCAACCTTTAACACATTTTTGTTGAAGTTTCCTCCTGGAGGGCGCAGCAGTTCCACTTGTTTAATTCCCAACATATCGAACACTTTTTTCGCCATCATTAAGTCTTGACGGATTTTAGCGTTCTCTAGTTCCGTATAGTTGACAAAGTTATACCCCATGCTGCCGATTTCATGTCCCTCCTCTTTGATCCGCTTCACCACGGCTGGATGGCGTTCAGCCCAAGAGGCGGATAAAAAAAAGGTTGCGTTTTGAATCCCGTGCTGCTTCAAGACATCCAAAATTTTGTCTGCGTTCTCGTCTCCCCAGCTGATATCGAACGTCAACGCCACCTCATTGCGGGCGTTGTCTACTTTGTACACCGCCTTCGGTCCGGAAGGAAGCGAAAAAACCGGACGGTTTATTTCGTAAGCGTACAAGACGATAGCAGTGAAAAAGGCGGAGCAGATAATAATGAGAGCTTTTTTCAGCGTTCGCCCGTTCAGCGTGTAAAACATGGCATCGGTCCCCCTTTTTTGCATTGGAAAATCGTTGTCCTACTAAATCTTTATGCGGACAGCCATGGAGGTTATGAAACATATTTGCCATACCTCTTGCTCTCAAAGAGATGGAGACAATCATAGGAATAAGTTGGTGTTTGTGCCCCGAATTCCTTTGAGAGCTACATTCCTTTGGCCAACAATCGTAGATTCATCTCCACGTTAATCAGATGGCTGTTTGAAACACCTTCCCCTTGCAGATATGCAATATAGTCGCGATAATGAGACCGTTTTAACTGAAAAAGATCCCTCACTCCTTGTTTTTTCAACCATTCCGCAAAGTTTTGGCAATAAGACAGAGCGTGTTTCATCTGTGTCGTTGAATGAATACCTGTTTCCTTTCCTCGATCCCGAAGGTCGTTTCTTAGAAATCCCATGACAGTGGATTTTCTGTAACGCGACTGTCACTTGGTATTTAAGGTATTGCC
>NZ_MPSP01000001.1:152500-1395000 GCF_009901865.1 Geobacillus sp. TFV-3
GGCTGTTAATAGCCGACTTTACCAATTCATTGCGCTTTCGTTTCGTTCAGTTTTGAGGGAACGAGTCATGTTCTCTCAAATGTTTTGCGTCTGCGTCTACAAGCGGATTCGGAGAAACCGAATTCCTCGACGCAAGACTGCAGAGAAGCAAATTCAAGCAACAGCTTCGTTTGCGTCTGCGTCTACCAGCCGGTTCAGAGAAGCTGGATTCCTCGACGCAAACCAGCGAAGAAGTGAATTCAAAGAAGCTACTTCGTTCCTTGAAAACTAGATAACCGATTGACACAAGGAAGAGGCCGAGACGCTTTAGGTTAAGCTAGAAAGGGCGCACGGTGGATGCCTTGGCACTAGGAGCCGATGAAGGACGGGGCAAACGCCGAAACGCTCCGGGGAGCTGTAAGCAAGCGTAGATCCGGAGATGTCCGAATGGGGGAACCCACTGTCCGTAATGGGGCAGTATCCATGCCTGAATCCATAGGGTATGGAGGGCACACCCGGGGAACTGAAACATCTTAGTACCCGGAGGAGAAGAAAGCAAACGCGATTCCCTGAGTAGCGGCGAGCGAAACGGGAACAGCCCAAACCAAGAGGCTTGTCCTCTTGGGGTTGTAGGACCGCTCACGATGGGAGTGAGAAAGGAACGGGGTAGACGAACCGGTCTGGAACGGCCGGCCGGAGAAGGTGAGAGCCCTGTAGTCGAAACTTCGTTCCCTCCCGAGCGGATCCTGAGTACGGCGGGACACGAGGAATCCCGTCGGAAGCAGGGAGGACCATCTCCCAAGGCTAAATACTCCCTAGTGACCGATAGTGCACCAGTACCGTGAGGGAAAGGTGAAAAGCACCCCGGGAGGGGAGTGAAAGAGAACCTGAAACCGTGTGCCTACAAGTAGTCAGAGCCCGTTGATGGGTGATGGCGTGCCTTTTGTAGAATGAACCGGCGAGTGACGATGGCGTGCGAGGTTAAGCCGAAGAGGCGGAGCCGCAGCGAAAGCGAGTCTGAAGAGGGCGTTTAGTACGTCGTCGTCGACCCGAAACCAGGTGATCTACCCATGTCCAGGGTGAAGGCCGGGTAACACCGGCTGGAGGCCCGAACCCACGCACGTTGAAAAGTGCGGGGATGAGGTGTGGGTAGGGGTGAAATGCCAATCGAACTTGGAGATAGCTGGTTCTCCCCGAAATAGCTTTAGGGCTAGCCTCGGGTTTAAGAGTGTTGGAGGTAGAGCACTGATTGGGCTAGGGGCCCAAACCGGGTTACCGAACCCAGTCAAACTCCGAATGCCAACGACTTATGCCCGGGAGTCAGACTGCGAGTGATAAGATCCGTGGTCGAGAGGGGAACAGCCCAGACCGCCAGCTAAGGCCCCGAAGTGCACGTTCAGTGGAAAAGGATGTGGAGTTGCAAAGACAACCAGGATGTTGGCTTAGAAGCAGCCACCATTTAAAGAGTGCGTAATAGCTCACTGGTCGAGTGGCTCTGCGCCGAAAATGTACCGGGGCTAAACGTGCCGCCGAAGCTGCGGGATGACCGTTGGTCATCGGTAGGGGAGCGTTCTAAGGGCAGAGAAGCCAGACCGGAAGGACTGGTGGAGCGCTTAGAAGTGAGAATGCCGGTATGAGTAGCGAAAACAGAGGTGAGAATCCTCTGCGCCGAAAGCCTAAGGGTTCCTGAGGAAGGTTCGTCCGCTCAGGGTTAGTCGGGACCTAAGCCGAGGCCGAAAGGCGTAGGTGATGGACAACAGGTGGAGATTCCTGTACCACCTTCTTCCCGTTTGAGCGATGGGGGGACGCAGGAGGATAGGGCGAGCAGGCGGCTGGAAGAGCCTGTCCAAGCCGTGAGGCTGATCCGCAGGCAAATCCGCGGGTCGCTAAGGCCAAGCGGTGACGGCGACGGAGTATTCCGGAAGTCCCTGATTCCACACTGCCAAGAAAAGCCTCTAGCGAGGGAAGAGGTGCCCGTACCGCAAACCGACACAGGTAGGCGAGGAGAGAATCCTAAGGCGCGCGGGAGAACTCTCGTTAAGGAACTCGGCAAAATGACCCCGTAACTTCGGGAGAAGGGGTGCTCTTTCGGGTGAAGAGCCTGGAAGAGCCGCAGTGAAAAGGCCCAAGCGACTGTTTATCAAAAACACAGGTCTCTGCGAAGCCGAAAGGCGACGTATAGGGGCTGACACCTGCCCGGTGCTGGAAGGTTAAGGGGAGCGCTTAGCGGAAGCGAAGGTGCGAACCGAAGCCCCAGTAAACGGCGGCCGTAACTATAACGGTCCTAAGGTAGCGAAATTCCTTGTCGGGTAAGTTCCGACCCGCACGAAAGGTGTAACGACTTGGGCGCTGTCTCAACGAGAGACCCGGTGAAATTATACTACCTGTGAAGATGCAGGTTACCCGCGACAGGACGGAAAGACCCCGTGGAGCTTTACTGCAGCCTGATATGGAATTTTGGTATCGCTTGTACAGGATAGGTGGGAGCCTGGGAAGCCGGAGCGCCAGCTTCGGTGGAGGCGGCGGTGGGATACCACCCTGGCGGTATTGAAATTCTAACCCGCACCCCTTAGCGGGGTGGGAGACAGTGTCAGGCGGGCAGTTTGACTGGGGCGGTCGCCTCCCAAAAGGTAACGGAGGCGCCCAAAGGTTCCCTCAGAATGGTTGGAAATCATTCGGAGAGTGCAAAGGCACAAGGGAGCTTGACTGCGAGACGGACAGGTCGAGCAGGGACGAAAGTCGGGCTTAGTGATCCGGTGGTTCCGCATGGAAGGGCCATCGCTCAACGGATAAAAGCTACCCCGGGGATAACAGGCTGATCTCCCCCAAGAGTCCACATCGACGGGGAGGTTTGGCACCTCGATGTCGGCTCATCGCATCCTGGGGCTGTAGTCGGTCCCAAGGGTTGGGCTGTTCGCCCATTAAAGCGGTACGCGAGCTGGGTTCAGAACGTCGTGAGACAGTTCGGTCCCTATCCGTCGCGGGCGGAGGAAATTTGAGAGGAGCTGTCCTTAGTACGAGAGGACCGGGATGGACGCACCGCTGGTGTACCAGTTGTCCCGCCAGGGGCACCGCTGGGTAGCTATGTGCGGACGGGATAAGCGCTGAAAGCATCTAAGCGTGAAGCCCCCCTCAAGATGAGATTTCCCACCGCGTGAAGCGGGTAAGATCCCTCGAAGATGACGAGGTCGATAGGTCCGAGGTGGAAGCGTGGCGACACGTGGAGCTGACGGATACTAATCGATCGAGGGCTTGACCTAATTAGAAAAGCGGAGGCGAGCGTTTCGCCGCGACGGGCAAATGTTCTTCGCCTGCAGGGATGTTCACATCCCGAAGGCGAAGGTTATTTGACCCCGAGCGGCGGCGAGCCGGAGCTGGACAACGAAAAGCGCAGGCTTGCGGCTTCTTCCGACGGTTATCTAGTTTTGAAGGAATGAACATCCTGTTGACAAATCCAACAGGATGGATATAATAAGGATTGTCCATAAGTTGATGATCATTGCCTAGTGGCTATGGCGGAGGGGAAACACCCGTTCCCATCCCGAACACGGAAGTTAAGCCCTCCAGCGCCGATGGTAGTTGGGGCCAGCGCCCCTGCAAGAGTAGGTCGCTGCTAGGCAATGTTTCATTATTCCGCAAATAGCTCAGCAACGAGCTTCACATCTTCGAATTCGCTACGAGTTGCCTCGACGCATCTCACTTCCTTGAATTAGCTAGTAGAGGAGGCAACGAGCACATTGTGAAGATGCACATGACATATAGTTTTCTCATCATTCCGCAATAGCTCAGCGGTAGAGCAACCGGCTGTTAACCGGTAGGTCGTAGGTTCGAATCCTACTTGCGGAGCCATTTTTACGCTTCCATAGCTCAGTAGGTAGAGCACTTCCATGGTAAGGAAGAGGTCACCGGTTCGAGCCCGGTTGGAAGCTCCATTTATTTTCCGGCCCGTTGGTCAAGTGGTTAAGACACCGCCCTTTCACGGCGGTAACACGGGTTCGAATCCCGTACGGGTCACTCCCATTTCGGCCAATCGTCCTTTCAAGGATGATTGGTCGAAATGAAAAGCGTATAATTCACTGATCACAGAGGCATAATAACGATTGAGTACAGCATATCTTATTCATAACGTTGGGCTATAGCCAAGCGGTAAGGCAACGGACTTTGACTCCGTGATGCGCTGGTTCGAATCCAGCTAGCCCAGCCATTATTTTTTTGTGCATAAAATGGTCATGAGCCATTAGCTCAGTAACGAGCGCTACATCTTCGAATTCGTTGCCAGTTGCCCCGACGCATTTGGCTTCCTTGAATGGGCTGGCAGAGGAAGGGGCAGGTAGAGCTAGATAATGCTTAGAGTGTTTTCCTAACCATGAGCCATTAGCTCAGTAACGAGCAATGCATCGTCGAATATGCTTCGAGTTGCCTCGACGCACATAGCTTCTTTGAACTCGCTAGTAGAGGAAGAGGCAGGTAGGGCGAATCATCACTTAGAGTGTAATTGAACTCGTGAGCCATTAGCTCAGTAGGTAGAGCATCTGACTTTTAATCAGAGGGTCGGAGGTTCGAGTCCTCCATGGCTCACCATAGCGCGGAAGTAGTTCAGTGGTAGAACACCACCTTGCCAAGGTGGGGGTCGCGGGTTCGAGTCCCGTCTTCCGCTTGGGTGGGGCCTTAGCTCAGCTGGGAGAGCGCCTGCTTTGCACGCAGGAGGTCATCGGTTCGATCCCGATAGGCTCCATCAAGAGCAGACTGCTTGACAACCAAAAGCAGCCTGCTCTTTTTTGTTATATTGGTATAAATATTCAAAATTTTGTCAGGTTGAGTCATCCCCTTTCTTTCCTCTACAATAAAGACGTAACGGGAATCAGAAAGGAGTGGGGGACAGCATGAAGCCAATTTCCATTATCGGTGTGCCGATGGATTTAGGGCAGACGCGCCGTGGCGTTGATATGGGGCCAAGTGCGATGCGTTATGCGGGTGTGATTGAGCGGCTCGAACGCCTTCATTACGATATCGAAGATTTAGGAGATATCCCCATCGGAAAAGCCGAAAGGTTGCATGAGCAAGGGGATTCACGGTTGCGCAATTTGAAAGCGGTTGCGGAGGCGAATGAGAAACTCGCGGCGGCGGTTGACCAAGTCGTTCAGCGGGGGCGCTTCCCACTTGTGTTGGGCGGCGACCATAGCATCGCCATTGGCACGCTCGCCGGAGTGGCGAAACATTATGAGCGGCTTGGAGTGATCTGGTATGACGCGCACGGCGACGTCAACACCGAGGAAACGTCGCCGTCTGGAAACATTCATGGCATGCCGCTGGCGGCGAGCCTCGGGTTTGGCCATCCGGCGCTGACGCAAATCGGCGGATACAGCCCCAAAATCAAGCCGGAACATGTCGTGTTGATCGGCGTCCGTTCCCTTGATGACGGGGAGAAGAAGTTTATTCGCGAAAAAGGGATCAAAATTTACACGATGCATGAGGTCGATCGGCTCGGAATGACAAGGGTGATGGAAGAAACGATCGCCTATTTAAAAGAACGGACGGATGGCGTTCATTTGTCGCTTGACTTGGATGGTCTTGACCCAAGCGACGCACCGGGAGTCGGAACGCCTGTCATTGGCGGATTGACATACCGCGAGAGCCATTTGGCGATGGAGATGCTGGCCGAAGCGCAAATCATCACTTCAGCGGAATTTGTCGAAGTGAACCCGATCTTGGATGAGCGGAACAAAACAGCATCCGTTGCGGTAGCGTTGATGGGGTCGTTGTTTGGTGAAAAACTCATTTAATGCATTTGGACAAAGACGGCTGGCTGCGGGGATTCACGGGTGTGATGATGATTTGTTCCCGCGGTTTGTGAAAGAGGGGTTGCCATTTGTTTGGCGTCCCCTCTTTTTCCGTTGTATGATACAATAAATGTGTTGCATGAAACTTTTCTTGATCGAGCGCCGTAATATACGGTAAGCCGTGAGGCGGGGGTATTGTATTTTATGGATCTATTTATTAAAAAGAGAATTAAGGCGATCCAAAAAGGGGATCAAAACGCATACGCGGATCTTGTCGATTTGTATAAGGACAAGATTTACCGCCTTTGCTATCGAATGCTCGGCAATCGGCATGAGGCGGAAGATGCGGCGCAGGAGGCGTTTATCCGCGCCTACATCCATATTGATACGTACAATCCAGAAATGAAATTTTCTACTTGGCTGTACCGAATTGCCACGAACTTGACGATCGACAAATTGCGGAAGCGGAAGCCGGACGTGTATTTAGATGAAGAGGTCGGAGGCACGGACGGGTTGACGATGCAGGCTCAGCTTCCTTCCCGTGAAGCATCTCCGGAGGAGGCGTTGGAAAGTCTGGAGCTGCAAGAGACGGTGCAGCGGGCGATTGAGCGATTGCCAGAAAAATATCGAAGCGTGGTCGTGTTGAAATATATGGAAGATTTGTCGTTGCAAGAAATCAGCGAAGTTTTAGGGTTGCCGATCGGCACGGTAAAAACGCGGCTACATCGCGGCCGCGAGGCGTTGCGCAGGCAATTGGGCCATTTATAAGAGGGTGGGAGACTATGAAATGTCCGAAAGAAATCATGTTGCTCATGCATAGCTATTTTGATGGGGATCTTCAGCCAGAAGGAGAGCAGCGGCTGAAAGAGCACTTGCGTTCTTGCGCTGCGTGTGCTGCCCATTTTCATGAGCTAAAAAAGACGGTGGCTTTCCTTCAGTATGCTGCCCACGTTGCGGCGCCGCCGTCGTTTTCGGCTAAGGTCATGAAGGCCATGCCGCAAGAGAGAAAGACCGCGCGGTTGCGCCGTTTTATGCATCGTCATCCGTTGCTCACGGCTGCTTCGTTGTTTTTAGCGCTCACTTTGGGCAGCTTCGCTTCTTCATGGGGAGAAAGAGGCGCGTTTTCCGTCTCTGCTGATGAACATGTCATCATCCGCGACCATACTGTCATCGTGCCGAAAGGAGAAACGGTCAAAGGGGATATTGTCGTCCGCAATGGCTCGATTCGGATTGAAGGAACGGTTGATGGGGACGTGACCGTGATCCATGGTAAGAAATATATGGCGTCCGCCGGGCAAGTGACAGGAGAAGTGGAGGAAATTAATCAAGTGTTTGAATGGATTTGGTATAATATTAAAGAAAGGTTCAATCGTGCGCTCCAATCGATTGAATGATGGCAGCCATCGTTCGATGGCTTTTTCCATGACCATCAGCAGATTGGAATTAGAGATAAAGGAAGTGTGAAGATGTCCTTCGAAGAGCTCCCCATCGTGTCATATTTGTTAAAAGTGGTTGATATTCTTGTCGTTTGGTATGTGATTTACAAGTTGATCATGATGATCCGCGGGACGAAGGCCATTCAGCTGTTAAAAGGCATTTTTTTAATTATTTTAGTGCGTTTTGTGAGCAATTACCTCGGATTAACGACGCTGCAATGGCTGATGGATCAGGCGATCATTTGGGGGTTTCTCGCGATCATCATCATTTTTCAGCCGGAATTGCGGCGCGCGCTTGAGCAGCTCGGCCGCGGACGGCTGTTCACTCGCAATACGGTTAATGAAGATGAAGAGCGAATGCGAATGGTAGAAGCTATTGTAAAAGCGACCGAGTATATGGCGAAGCGGCGCATCGGCGCGTTGATTTCCATCGAGCGGGAAACCGGAATGAACGATTACGTCGAAACCGGCATTATGTTAAACGCTCATGTATCGCCGGAACTGCTTATTAATATTTTCATTCCGAACACGCCTCTTCATGACGGGGCGGTCATTATTCAAAAAAACCAAATCGCTGCTGCCGCTTGTTATTTACCGTTATCGGAAAGTCCGTTTATTTCGAAAGAGCTCGGAACACGCCATCGGGCGGCGCTCGGCATCAGCGAAGTGACGGACAGCGTCACCGTCGTCGTGTCAGAGGAGACAGGAGCAGTATCTCTGACGAAAAACGGTGAGTTATACCGCGATTTAACGATCGATGAATTTCGGGAACTGTTGACAGACGAACTTGTTCCAACTGCGAAGGCGCCCGCTTCTTCCCGTTGGCAATGGAGGGGGAAGAAACATGGATAAGTTGATGGACCATCCTTGGTTTATTCGCGTCGTTTCCTTGTTGTTAGCGATTATGCTGTATATGTCGGCCAATGTCGGGGCGAAAACCGGCGAGACGCGCAACACGTTTGGCCAGGAAGATACGGAAACGCTGATCGATATTCCGGTGGTCGCTTACTATGATGAAGACAACTTGGTCGTATCTGGCGTACCGAAATATGTGAACGTCACGCTCCAAGGGCCGGCCAGCATTGTTAAGCCGACGGCTCTGCAGCGGAATTTCGAAGTGTATGTCGATTTAACGGAATTGCCGTTAGGGACATACACGGTGCCGATCAAATACAGGGACATTTCCGATAAGTTGAAAGTGACGATTCAGCCTGCTTCGGCAAAAGTGACCATTCGCGAAAAAGTGTCGAAACGGTTTTCGGTCGGTGTTGAATTTTTCAATCGAAACAAAATGCCGGATGGCTATTCCGTCGGAGAACCGACGGTGAAACCGAATGCTGTGACGATTACAGGGGCGAAGGAACTGATCGACGAGATTGCGTTTGTCAAAGCCATCGTCGACTTAGATGGAGCGACGGAAACGCTGACGAAAGAAGCGCGCGTTCGGGTGTACGATCGACGGGGGAATGAGTTGGATATCGAACCAGAGCCATCGTCCGTGGAAGTGACCGTTCCGGTGGAAAGCCCGAGCAAGACGGTGCCGGTTCAAGTGCGAACAACTGGGGAGCTGCCGGATGGCGTGCATCTTGTCAGCGTCACTCCGAAGCCAGACCGGGTGACGATTTACGGACCAAAAGAGGTGCTGAACCGTATTGACAAGTTGGAAGGATTGACAGTTGACTTGGACGATATTACAGATGATGAGACGGTAGAACTTGACCTTCCGCTCCCTGATGGGGCAAAAAGCGTCGACCCACACAAAATCAAGGTGCATATTGATGTGGAAAAAGACGTCACGCAAACGTGGAAAGACGTGCCGATCGCTGTCGTCGGCTTGCCGGATTCATACAAAGCTGAGTTTGTCAAACCGGTTGAAGGCAAGATTACGATTCGACTGATCGGTCCACCTGACATTGTCCGCGGATTGACAAAAGATGACGTCCGTTTGTATGTCGATGTGAGCGGGCTTGATGTCGGCGAACATCAAGTCCCAATTCAATGGGACAACCTTAACCACGTTCAATGGCAACCGTCGGCGGAAACAGCGATGGTTCATATCAGCGAAAAAGCAACCGCACAATAAATTGACAGTAAGGAGAGAGTAAACGAATGGGCAAATATTTTGGCACTGATGGTGTACGTGGAGTCGCGAATCGTGAATTGACGCCAGAGCTGGCGTTTCAAATCGGGCGCTGCGGCGGGTACGTGCTGACGAAAAGCGCTGAGCGCCCAAAAGTGCTGATCGGGCGTGATACGCGCATTTCGGGCCATATGCTTGAAGGGGCTCTTGTCGCCGGGTTGCTCTCGATTGGAGCGGAAGTCATGCGCCTTGGCGTCATCTCGACGCCAGGCGTCGCCTATTTGACGAAGGCGCTCGGCGCGCAGGCGGGGATTATGATTTCCGCCTCCCACAATCCGGTGCAAGATAACGGCATCAAATTTTTCGGCCCGGATGGGTTTAAGCTGTCGGATGAGCAGGAAGCGGAGATTGAGGCGTTGATCGACAGCGCAGAGGACATGCTGCCTAGGCCGATCGGGGCTGGGCTTGGGCAAGTAAACGACTATTTTGAAGGCGGGCAAAAGTACTTGCAGTATTTAAAACAAACGATCGATGAAGAAGATTTTTCCGGGATGAAAATCGCCCTCGACTGCGCGCACGGGGCGACGTCATCGCTTGCAACGTACTTATTTGCCGATTTGGATGCGGATGTCGTCACGATGGGGGCGTCGCCCAATGGGCTCAACATTAACGAAGGGGTCGGCTCGACCCATCCCGAAGCGCTGGCCGCGTTTGTCAAAGAAAAAGGTGCTGATGTCGGGCTCGCCTTTGACGGCGACGGCGACCGCCTCATCGCTGTGGATGAGAACGGCAACATCGTCGACGGCGATCAAATTATGTACATTTGCGCCAAATATTTAAAAGAAACCGGCCGCCTCAAACAACAAACCGTCGTCTCGACGGTCATGAGCAATCTCGGGTTTTACAAAGCGCTTGAGGCGCAAGGCATTAAAAGCGTGCAGACCGCTGTCGGCGACCGCTATGTCGTCGAGGAAATGAAAAAGAACGGCTACAACCTCGGCGGCGAGCAGTCCGGACACATCATCTTCCTCGACTATAACACGACGGGGGACGGGATGTTGACGGCGCTTCAGCTTGTCAACATCATGAAAATCAAAGGGAAGCCGCTTTCCGAATTGGCGGGCGAAATGAAAAAATACCCGCAGCTGCTTGTGAACGTCCGGGTAAAAGAGAAAGAAAAAGTGATGGAAAATGAGCAAGTGAAGAGTGTGATCGCAGAAGTGGAAGCGGAAATGAACGGCAACGGCCGCGTTCTTGTCCGCCCATCGGGCACCGAACCGCTCGTGCGCATTATGGCTGAGGCCCCGACGGAGGAAGCGTGCCGCACCTACGTTGAGCGGATCGCGGATGTCGTCCGCCGTGAAATGGGAGCGGAATAACCGATTGTTTGGACAACCATCCTATGCATGGACGGAACATTCGCTTCCGTTTATGCATAGGTTATTTTATACAGATAGTTGACGCCGCTGGGAATGTCCTGTAATATTAACGTTGTTGCCTTTTTCTTGAAAGGAGGCGATGGAAGGGCGAAGAGCGGAACATGGTGAAGTGATGGTTTGCCACAACCGCAGGCATGGCCAGCAAAGCAAAAAGGTGGTTGGTTGTTGCATCGGTTTTGACGACAAAAAAGCGCCTGGACTAAGCGCGGAACGGAAGCGCGCTTAGTTGACGAGGAGGAGGTTTATCGAGGTTTTCGGCGGATGCCTCCCGGCTGGAGCGATGACAGCCGCAAATCCTCTCTTAAAACAAAGGGGTGACCCTTTGCACAAAGGGGAGGATGTCATCGCACGAACCCACAAGAAGGGAGTCTGCCGCGTTCATCGGCGAGGCCCCTAATTTGCTCTTTGACAACTGAACAGAACGGATCTCGTTGGCGGCAGCCTCCAAGATGAAAAGGAGGAACATTTGCCATGTGCGGCATTGTTGGTTATATCGGTTACCAAGATGTGAAAGAAATTTTACTGCGTGGATTGGAAAAACTCGAGTATCGCGGCTACGATTCGGCGGGGATCGCCGTATTGAACGAAAACGGCGTGCACGTATTTAAGGAAAAAGGACGGATCGTAGATTTGCGCCGCATCGTCGATCCGAATGTGAAAGCGACTGTCGGCATCGGGCATACACGCTGGGCGACACACGGGGCGCCAAGCCGGGTGAACGCTCACCCGCATCAAAGCGCATCAGGGCGCTTTACGCTTGTGCATAACGGCGTCATCGAGAACTATGAAATGGTGAAGCGCGATTATTTAGCCGATGTTGCGTTTCAAAGCGACACCGACACGGAAGTGATTGTCCAGCTGGTGGAAAAATTTGTCCGCGACGGGCTGACGACGAAAGAAGCGTTTCGAAAAACGCTTTCGCTGGTAAAAGGATCGTACGCCATCGCCATGATCGATGCGCAAGACGAAAACACGATCTACGCAGCGAAAAACAAAAGCCCGCTTCTCGTCGGATTGGGTGATGGGTTTAATGTCGTGGCCAGCGACGCGATGGCGATGCTTCAAGTGACCAACCAATTCGTCGAACTGATGGACGGGGAAATGGTCATCGTCACGAGCGAGAACGTCACGATTCAAACGCTGGACGGTGAAACCGTCGAACGGCAGCCGTTTACGGCCGAGCTCGATGCGAGCGACATTGAAAAAGGAACGTATCCGCACTATATGTTGAAAGAAATCGACGAGCAGCCGTTTGTCATCCGCCGCATCATCCAAAAGTACCAAGATGAAAACGGCGGATTGGCGATTGACCAAGCGATCATCAACGAAGTGCTGAATGCTGACCGCCTGTACATTGTCGCGTGCGGAACGAGCTACCACGCGGGTCTCGTCGGCAAACAATTGATCGAATCGTGGGCGAAAATTCCGGTTGAAGTGCACATCGCCAGCGAATTTTCGTACAACATGCCGCTGTTGTCGGAAAAGCCGCTCTTCCTCTTTATTTCGCAAAGCGGCGAGACAGCTGACAGCCGCGCCGTGCTCGTGCAAACGAACAAACTCGGCCATAAAGCGATCACGATCACGAACGTCCCAGGTTCGACGTTGTCGCGTGAAGCTGACTATACGCTTTTATTGCACGCCGGCCCGGAAATCGCCGTCGCCTCGACGAAAGCGTACACGGCGCAAATTGCGGTGCTTGCGATTTTGGCCGCCGCGGCGGCGAAAGCAAAAGGCCTCGAATTGGATTTTGACTTGACAAAAGAGCTCGCCATCATCGCCAATGTGATGGAAATGCTGTGCGACGCGAAAGAAGAAATGGAAAACATTGCGAGCGACTACTTGACGCTGACGCGCAACTGCTTCTTCATCGGCCGCGCCGTTGACTACTATGTCTGCCTAGAAGGCGCGCTGAAACTGAAAGAGATCTCTTACATCCAAGCCGAAGGGTTCGCCGGCGGCGAGCTGAAACATGGCACGATCGCCTTGATTGAGAACGGCACACCGGTTATTGCGCTTGCCACCCAGGAGCATGTGAATTTGAGCATTCGCGGCAATGTGAAAGAAGTCGTCGCCCGCGGCGCCAACCCGTGCGTCATCTCGATGCGCGGCCTTGAAAGCGATGGCGACCGCTTCATTATCCCGGCCGTCCATCCGGACCTTACGCCGCTTGTCTCCGTCGTCCCGCTGCAGCTCATCGCGTACTATGCCGCTCTGCACCGCGGCTGCGACGTCGACAAACCGCGCAACTTAGCGAAGTCGGTGACGGTCGAGTAAGCGGGTTGGCGGTGAGATACAAGTTGTCTCCCTACAAAAAACCCTGACGACACACAAAAAAGTCTGACGATGAACAAAAAAGTGTGACGATGATTGGGAAATAAATTGAGGGAGAAGGGAATAGGACTCAAGGGAATCGAGGAAGGTACCTGACGGTGCTTTTCTCGATTCCTTTTTATTTGGAGCAAAAAGAGGGGTAAGGGATAAGGGGAAAGGAATCCTTTTCCCTTGGTCCTTTTCCCTTTTTTCGTCATCCTTTTTTGTTATTTCCCGAAGGGAAAGCTTCCTTGTCCCTTCCCCCTATCTACCTTTACTCTATCTTTTTCTCGTCAAACTTTTTTGTATGGTATTTTCATCCAAATTACCTTCCATCCCTTGTGGGACAAGGCTTCGAGCAGATGTGAGGCGAAGAAGGGAAATCGTCAAGTGTAAATTATCATTTTATTTCAGCACAAAACGCCCATTTTTTGCACATTCTTTCAGAAAGCCCTCTCCCCTTTTCTGAAGGAATGTGCTAAATTTTTTGTGAATTGTTTCGGACAAAGATTTCCATTCGTTTCAATGAGGGGGAGGAAGTGTGATCCAGTTTCACGACTTTGGCATTGACATTCAAACGTATACGGATCGTGGGAAAGGGAACGATTTTCCCGACGTGAACCAATGCCCCCACTGTCCATCCCGCCGCCCCTTGCATCGTCACGGATACTACCAACGCTATGCGTTGACGGCAGAGGGGGAGTATCACCTTTGGATCGCACGATATCGCTGTCAAGAGTGTCGCAAAACCGTGAGTGTGCTGCCTTCTTTCCTCCTCCCGTATGTTCAATATACACGATCGGTTATTTGGCAAGCGGTCAAAGCATGGTTCGAAACGCCAAGGCGAGGAGCGAAGACCAAACAGGTTGTTTTTCCCACCAAGGAGGTCATCTTGTTTTATGTCCGACGATTTTTACGGAATCTCTCTCGCTTGCATCACGCGGCGGCGAGAAGGTGGGGGATCATCGGCCCTGTGGGGAACGCAAGAACAGAACGGGCGGTTTGGTGGATGCAGACCTTGGAGGGACGGGGGGTGGGCTCGATCATCCAAGACCTGTGGACAAACGAGAGGTGGCATCCGTTTGCGGATCAAATTGCTTCCTGATTTTCTACTTAACACCAAAAATGGAGATGGTTGATGTTTCCACAAACCCTTCCTCTCGACGAATCTCGAGTCGTTTCGTAAGATAGGGGGTAGAGGGGACCGGGACGGTCCAACATCACAGGGAGACAGGGAGGAGATCCAGATGGATGAATCGATGAGACACGACATCGCGCTGTTTCGGTACGGGCTGATCGCTCCGTTGGTGAATGGCCAGGTGGAGCCCAAAGCGTATTTGAATGAGGTGGGCGGGCGAGTGCACTCGATTCCCCATCAAGGGGACAAACCCATTGCGGCGAAGACGATTCTGGATTGGTGCGCCCGATACAAAAAAGGGGGCTTCGACGCCTTGAAGCCGAAGCGCCGTTCGGACCGCGGCCGCTCCAGACGTCTGTCCCCCGATGATGAGGATCATATTCTAGCATTGAGGAAGGAACATCCCACCATGCCCGTGACCCTATTCTACGAACAACTCACCAAGCAGGGGGACATTCCCACCACCCTCTCATACTTTACTATATACCGATTGTTGAAAAAACACAACCTGGTGGGAAAAGAAATCTTGCCGATGCCGGAGCGAAAGCGTTTTGCGTATGACCAGATCAATGAGCTATGGCAAGGGGACTTATCCCATGGACCCACGATTCGCGTCCATGGGAAAACCCAGAAAACGTTTTTGATCGCGTATATCGATGACTGCTCGCGGTTAGTGCCATATGCCCAATTTTTCCCTTCGGAGAAGTTTGACGGGCTGCGGATCGTCACGAAGGAAGCGGTGCTTCGTTGCGGGAAGCCGAAACGCATTTACTCGGACAACGGGAAAATTGATCGGTCCGAGGTGCTGCAGTATGCGTGCGCCGAGATGGGGATTACACTCATCCACACCCAGCCGTATGACCCGCAAAGCAAGGGAAAAATCGAACGGTTCTTCCGCACCGTACAGACACGGTTTTATCCACTGTTGGAGCTGAATCCGCCGAAATCGCTTGACGAGTTGAACGAGCGTTTTTGGAAGTGGCTTGAAGAGGAGTATCATCGAAAACCGCACGCCTCACTGGACGGAAAAACGCCGCATGAGGTGTTTCAATCGCAAGTGCATCTCGTGTCGTTCATCGAAGATGGCGATTGGCTGGATGCGATTTTTCTGAAACGGGAGCACCGCAAGGTGAAAGCCGATGGCACGATCACCCTGAATAAACAGCTATACGAAGTGCCGCCTCGGTTCATTGGGCAATCGATTGAGCTCCGCTATGACGAACGAGGCGTCTATGTGTACGAAGATGGCAAACGGGTGGCGGAAGCCATTCGGGTGCGTTTGGAGGACAATGCCTATGTGAAGCGCCACCGGTCGCCGTTTGCGGCGGTTTCGGCGAAGGAGGGCGAACAGGATGTATAAAACGTTTTATTCCCTCTCGCGGGAGCCGTTTGCGAAAGAAACCGACCCGTCCGAGGCGTATCAAGGGGCGGCGTTTCAGGAAGCGTTGCGGGCGCTGGAGTACGTGAAACGAACCCGGGGGATCGGGCTGTTGATCGGAGAGCCGGGGGCGGGCAAGACGTTCGCCCTTCGGGCGCTGAAAGAGTCATTGAATCCATCATTGTATCATGTCGTCTACTTTCCGTTATCCACCGGAGGCGTGATGGATTTTTACCGTGGACTGGCCTTGGGATTAGGAGAGGAACCGAAGTACCGCAAGGTAGACCTCTTCCGCCAAATCCAGCAGGCGATCGAGCGATTGTATCATGAACGACGGATTACGCCGGTGTTCATTTTGGACGAGATGCATTTCGCAAAGGATGCCTTTTTACAGGACATCGCCATCTTGTTCAACTTTGAGATGGATTCGACCAACCCATTTGTCTTGATGTTGGCCGGGCTGCCCCATTTACAGGGGAAGCTGCGGCTCAATCAGCACCGCCCTCTCGATCAGCGGATCATCATGCGATACCGGATGGGGCCGCTGGAGAAGGAAGAGGTAGCGGGCTACATCGAGCATCGGATGAAACAGGCCGGGGCGAAGCATCCGATCTTCACTCCATCGGCGTTAGAGGCGATTGCCCTGCAGTCGCGGGGATGGCCTCGGGTGATCAACACGTTGGCCACGACGTGCCTGTTATACGGGCATCAGCTGAAAAAGGACGTCATTGACGAAGAAGTGGTGCGCATGGCCGCAGAGGAAATGGGGTATTAGGACGAAAGGGGCCGAATCGGCCTCTTTTGTGCTTTCACTTTTCCATTTTCCATCGGTCCATCAGGCGCGCTGGAAATCTTCATTTGAAAGAGCGTGCAAACGTTCCGAAAGAATGTGCAAAATCCGGAACAATCCGCAAAAATTTTTCAAATTATTTCAGAATCCATCTGAAATAATTTGAAAAAGTGATTCTGAAATAATGTGCTAATTTACAGTCAAGGTTTTTTGTATTAGAACATAGTAGGGGAAAGGAGAGAAGGGATAAGGAAAAATTGTGCAGGTGATGTTTCACCTAAAACAAAATTTTTCGATAAATTCACTAAGGTATGAGTCGAAGTTTACTTTTGACTTATGTTTTTTTATGATCAATTTTAGAACTTTTCCCATTCATTTCAAAAAGCGTTAATTTTGATTAAAGATATAAGGTAGAGGTTCAAACCAACTTTAGAGATGAGATCAGGCTTATTTTAAACCTCTTAATGCTAACTCTTTAACAAGAATTCAAAGCCAACCTTCAAAAAAGTTCATAACTGTGTGAGACGATTTCTATACAGTTAAGAAGGGAATAATTTATAAAGGGGATGTTACGACATATTATAAAAAACGTTCCAAAATTTCCGTACCAACACAACATATTACAAAAAATGTTCCAAATTCTCCGTACTGACACGACATTTTATAAAAAATGTTCCATATTTTCCGTACCAACACAACATTTCACAAAAAATGTTCCAATTTTTCCGTACTGACACGACATCTTTAAAAAAGTGTTCCATACTAAGAACGTATTTTTTAAGCTCTTATTTAAGAAGTTTCAAGCAAATTCAGCTACTTTTTGTAACCTATGGAGTTGATCTTTTTTAGTTGATTTATAGTAACAAGATTAGGGCTGATCACGATTTCAAACAGGGGTATTGTTTCTGCCGTTAATTTGGGATCTACCTTTTCGATGCTTTTTTTAAGGGAGAGAAAGAAATATATCGTCTTTTTAGAAAGGAAAAGCTGTTAAAAGGAACATTCCAAAAGACTGCTGGCAAGAAGGATATTACGTATGACCTAAAGAATGAGTACAAAATAAAGTGGAAAGAAATAAAGGGAACTGAAGAATATTTTATAGCCAAAGTTGAGCGGAGCTAATATATTCTGTTTGTTCTTTCTCCCTCGGGCAGTTTATAAAGGATTTAGGTGTAAAAAACGTGTCATTGGTAAGCGATGATAATAGAGAGAACCTTCAACAAAAAAGAGCCAGCTCTTTTATTTTTTCACGAGGCTCTGTTAATGTTTAATGTTGATTTTTTCAATAAAATGTTAGGGAACCATCTTTTGGTTCCCCAATTCTCAATAAACCAGTCTATTAGATATTCAATAAAGATGTTTGTTTTATATGTTCATACTCATTGTAATGGTTCTATTTTTGAATCCTAATTTTTCGTACAGTTTAATCGCTTGATTTCCTGCATATACACTTAAGCGAACCTCTGAATATCCATCTTGTTTAAGATGTTCGATACCAGTTTCCATCAATTGTTTTGCAATTCCATTTCCCCTAAATTCCTCTAACACAAACAATTCATAAATAAATCCATATATCTTTTCAGTAAATTGGTCTTTACTTGTTCCTATAAGAATCCAACCCATTAGATTATCGCCTTCAGTTGCTATCAAATAATAGCTTCCTTTCTGCAATAATGGTTCAATAAGTTGTTTGACTTTTTCATCTGACGGTTTTGCTTCGCCTAATGTACCTTCGAATAATGCTTGTGGTGAAAGTGATAAAACCTTTTTATATTCCGAATCGTTTGGTTTTCTAATTTCCATAAATTGAGTTCTCCTCTCCCAATATTTATAAGCCGATTGCCCGTTAATGACCTTTTTAAGCACTGAACTTAGATAGACGGAGACTTTCAAAAGTTTCTGTCATTTCAAATACAAATGATGTAAGCAGAAGCTCTTTTATATGTTGCTTGGTATTTTCGTTACTGCGGCTATCTACAAATAAGAACCAAGCAAGGTAATTATCAAGATATTTTGTAGCCACACCTTTAAAACGGTCAATCCACTTCTTCATCCGAGAATGAAAACTGTTGACATTTTGAATGTGATATAAGCCTTTTATAACGTGCTTTCCATCATCGGATTTGATTCGGTAATGCTTTAATCCTTTTTCTTTTGCATAGGTTTTGTATGCTCTCCAAGCATCTGTAACAAGCACATTGTCAGACGATAGTTTAGTACCAATGATAGTTTCAATTTTGGTTTTTACAATACGCCCCATACAAGATACTTTGGAGACGGTTGCTTTTGTACGGTCTCTTGCAACAAGAACACATACTTGTTCGTGGCTGATTCCTCTGTGTTTGGATTTTCCTCCACGTTTTCGAGGCTTCCGTTCTGTAATGCCACGTTGCCCTTTTTGAGAGTACAAGAAATAGGTCTCGTCAACTTCAACGATACCTTCAAAATGGTCAAAATCCATTTGCTTTAAGGCGGATAGCAGTTTATGTCTCCAGTAAAAAAGTGTAACCCAAGTAACCCCTACGATTTCAGCCGATTTACGCAGGGAGTAGCCTTTGAACATACAATCCACAAATGTAATCCATTCATCACCTTTTCGGGTGCGATAAAGAACGGTGTTAGTCGTATCCGTAAAGGTTTTAAGGCAACTTTTACAACGATACCGTTGACGACCCTTGACTTTTCCGAATCGAACAACGTGTTCAGATGTACAATGGGGACACTCGAAACCATCTTTAAAACGAGTTTCCCTCATTTCGTTAATCAATCTACCACCAACGGAAGAGGTCGGGTCAACATAACGTTTTACCCATTGTGATGTTAGTCTAGATTATAGACACGACGAATAAAGAAAATGTATAGTAAATCTATCAAACATGAGGAGTGTCTATAATGACAAGACGTTTTGATAAAGAATTCAAAGTACACGCAGTTAAATTAGTGCTAGAGGAAGGGAAAGCAGTCGCTGAAACAGCTAGACAACTGGATATTTCACCAAAAACCCTTCATAAATGGGTAGCGGATTATAAAAATGATGCGGAACATAGCTTTGTCGGAAGCGGGAAACTAAAACCAGAAGATCGCGAAAAGCGTGAACTGCAAAAACGCATTCGTGACTTAGAGGAGGAAAACGCCATCTTAAAAAAGGCCATGAGCATCTTCGCCAAAAACCAGAAGTAATTTATGAATTCATTCATACGCATCGAAAGGAGTTTCGTGTGGCGAAGATGTGTGAAGTCCTAGGCGTTTCAAGAAGTGGGTACTATGCATGGATCAAACGACCAGAAAGCCAACAAAAGCAAAGACGCGAAACGTTGAAAAAACAAATCAAAAAGATTCATATCGAGTCAAGAGAAACGTATGGCAGTCCAAAAATCACAAAAATCCTTCAGAAACAAGGAGTGAAGGTCTCTCAGAAAACCGTCGCAAGAATCATGAAAGACGATGACATTCGTTCCAAAACGAAGAAAAAATATAAGGCCACCACGAATTCGAAGCATCATTTGCCTGTGTATCCCAACTTATTACATCAGCAGTTTGAAGTGGATAAGCCGAACAAAGTATGGGTGGCGGATATCACCTATATTTGGACGAAAGAAGGCTGGCTGTATTTAGCTTCGGTCATGGATTTGTTTTCTCGTAAAATCGTTGGCTGGTATCTTTCCGAGCGAATGACAAAAGAGTTAGTGATCAAAGCATTAAACCGAGCCATCAACCAGAGAAAGCCTCAACCAGGTCTGATTCACCATTCGGATCAAGGGAGCCAATATGCATCGAACGAGTATCAATCCATTTTACGACAGCATGGAATGCAAACCAGCATGAGTCGAAAAGGAAACTGTTATGATAACGCATGTGCGGAATCGTTTCACAGCATCATCAAAAAGGAACTGATTTTCCACGAGACCTTTACAACAAGGGAAGAGGCCAAACATCGGATTTTTGAATATATTGAGTGTTTTTATAACTCTCAGCGAATTCATTCCGCTAACGAGTACATGTCTCCGATGGCATATGAGAAGCTGCATCAACACGGCAAAAAACAATCCTTCTCTGAATGAAGTCGCGATATGGCGGTTTCTTAATCCCCTTGATAAGGGGAAGGATTTACCAACCGTTCTCCTTATCAAGAGGCCACCAAACGAAGTGCGGTAGTAGGAGTTAAAATGTTTCTCCATTTTATGTGTCTATTTTCTTGACATAATACCAGGTACCTGACGGTGCTTTTCTCGATTCCTTTTTATTTGGAGCAAAAAGAGGGGTAAGGGATAAGGGGAAAGGAATCCTTTTCCCTTGGTCCTTTTCCCTTTTTTCGTCATCCTTTTTTGTTATTTCCCGAAGGGAAAGCTTCCTTGTCCCTTCCCCCTATCTACCTTTACTCTATCTTTTTCTCGTCAAACTTTTTTGTATGGTATTTTCATCCAAATTACCTTCCATCCCTTGTGGGACAAGGCTTCGAGCAGATGTGAGGCGAAGAAGGGAAATCGTCAAGGTTTTTTGTATTAGAACACAAGTTGTTGACAGCAAATGTTTAGTGCAAAATAAAAATACAGAGTTCTGCAACGAAACGTGCAGAGCCTAAGGCAAAGAAAAAAGGCTTGCCAGCCCCTAACATTTCCTCTACTGTGGAAGTTGTGAACACATAAACCAAACAGTGGAGGAGCGAAAGGATGCTGGCAATGCCCGAAATGAATCGTATCAGAAAACTGCGTGAAAAGAAAGGGTTATCGATTGCGGAAATTTCCCGCGAAACGGGATATAACTGGAGAACGGTCAAGAAATACGCGGATGGCGGCATTTCTGTCCAACCAACCATCAAACGCAAAAAGGGGATGATGGAGGAAGAAGGATACGGGCAAATCATTGATGACTGGTTGGAGGAGGATGCCAAGCTGCCGAGAAAACAACGGCGAACGAACAAGACGATGTTTGAAGCGCTTTGTCGTGACCATGGATTTCAAGGCTCGTATCGCACCGTTTGCGCGTACGTGCAAAAACGAAGACCGCAGCTCAAACTCGAGAAAGAACAGCGCTATGAACGACTTGAGCACCCGCCAGGCGAGGCGCAGGTGGATTTCGGGAAGATGACGGTGGTGACGAAGGAGGGGAAGGAAGAAGAACGATCGGTTTTGATCGTAAGCTTCCCGTATAGCAACGCTGCGTTTGCTTATCCGCTGCCGGCGGAAAACAGTGAATGCTTCCTCCATGGGTTGACGCAGCTGTTTCGTCAGGCTGGGGGAGTGCCAAAGGCATTGCGCATTGACAATTTGTCCGCGGCCATCGTGTCGATTCGAAAAGGGGGAGAACGCCAATTCACCGAGGCTTTTGAGAAATTTCAACTCTACTATCGGTTTGATGTACAAGTGTGCAATCCATACAGCGGACATGAGAAAGGAAATGCGGAGCGAAAAGTCTATTACACTCGCAACCTTTGTTTCGTCCCGGCTCCGTTGATCGAGTCGGATCCGGAGCTGGTGGAGTGGCTGCATCGCAAGATGGTCGAGGACCGAAACCGCCCTCATTATGAAAAGGGGCGGTTGATAGAGGAGCTATGGCAGGAAGAGCGGCCGGAGCTGTTGGCGTTGCCGGAACAAGATCTTCCGATCTTCTCCCTCGATCACGCTTACGTGAATAAGTACGGAGAAGTGATGGTGGATGGGAAGGCGTTCGTCGTCCATGGCCTGTCCGTCCCCAACCGGGTATTGGTGAAAAAAGAGTGGGATCGTTTCTTTGTGCTCTCTCCTGACGGAGGCATACATCTTGAGATGCCAAGGCCGTATACGAACGTGAAACGCGAGATCCCTTGGAAAGAGATTTTCGCTGAGTGGGAGACCAAACCCCGGGTTGTCGGGCATTCCCGATACCGGGCGTACTTGCCGGAAGCGATCCGAACGTATCTGGCTGGCACCCCGCCCCAGGTGGCGGCCCGTTTGAAAGGGCTGCGAGCGCTGTTGGATCGTTGCACGCTTTATGAAATCCCCCAGTGGCTCGAGGAGAGTCAGCGATGGGACTTGGCTCCTCATGAAATCGGGGTGTTGATGGAAGCCGAGCAATCCCATTACCCGGCCAAGTGGGAAGAATCGTACACCCCTTCCGTCCTGATCGACTATGAAACGGATTTAACGGTGTATGATCAACGTCTTCACCCCGTTCGGGAAGGGGGTGTCCAGGGATGAGAGCAGAGGTGAAAGAGATTTGTAAAGCGCTGCATTTGGCCTATATCGCGGATCGATTCGAGGAGGTGATGTTCGAAACGAAAGAGCAGTTTTTGCGGGATGTATTGGCGCTGGAGCTGTCGTGCCGCCAGCAGGCGAAACAGGCCCGGCTGATCAAGAAAGCCAAGTTTCGGGAGTTGAAATGGCTGAAGGATTACGAATGGTCGGATCACATCCACTGGCCGACCACGACATCGAAGAAGGAATTGTGTGACCTTCGCTTTTTGGAGCGAAAGCAAAACGTTCTGCTTTTAGGCTCGCCCGGGACAGGAAAAACCCATCTCGCCACAGCGCTCGGCATCCAGGCGTGCCAACAAGGCCATGAGGTTCGGTTTTTCCGCGTCGCGGATCTCGTCGCCCAGCTGGAAGAGGCATTGAAAAATGGCACGCTCGGGCGGCTGAAACGAAGCATCGATGCGTGCGAACTGTTGATATTGGATGAACTCGGCTATGTGCCGTTTCAAAAGCAAGGATCGGAGCTGTTGTTTCATATTATCGCCGACTGTTATGAGCGAAAAAGCGTCATCGTGACGTCGAATCTGGAATTTGGACAGTGGAATCGGGTGTTTGGGGACAACCGCTTGACAGCTGCGCTGGTGGATCGCTTGGTTCACCATGCCCACATCCTGGCCTTTACGGGAGAGAGCTATCGACTGCGGAACGCTCTCTCCGCGATCCAGCCGTCCTCTTCCCCCGGTCTGGAACCTTAAGTCTTGAGCTGGCAAGCCTATGTATTTTTTCTTGCACTTCTCTGCATTTTTTGCTTGCAAAAAACAAGCAAATAAATCCCGTCCAGGGAAAATAAAAACTGTCCAGGGACAATAAAAAATGTCCATGAAGCCGAGCGTGGTTAGGGTTTTGCCCTGATTCATGCTTGGCTTTTACTTCTTTTGAAAAGGTACAGGGGAGAGGGGACAGGAACAGCGGCTGATCTATCAAGCAGTTTCCAAATATACCCCCTCCCGCTATGTTCCGATTGAGCTTCTCCAACTAATCACCCAAATTATTTCCCTGGACATTTCCCAACGTTCCATTTTCGTGCCCCTTGCCGACTTTTCCCCTAATTTCTTCCAATTCCGTGGACACTTATTATTTTCCTGGTATTTTGTACCAACTGGCTCCTCAAATCCTGAAAACCCTTGCGGCTGTAGGCGTGAGAGGGATGGAGGGGTGAGGGGAGAGGTGGACATGAATTATTTTCCCTTGACACAAGTTGTAGACAGCTAATTTTTGCAAGACAAAGACTAGACATCATTATGAATAAGAGGCGAAGAGGAGTGCTTGCGGCCTCCTCTTTTTCTTTTGAACGGTGGTATACTGGTATTGAAGGACTGAATGGAAAATATTAGCTGAGGGGATGACATGAATGACTGTGAAAGAGAGTTGCCGAAATTGCGGAGGCACTTCATTTGTCCAAGCTGCGGATTATGTAAACCTGCGACCGATCAATAAAAAAATGGCTATAGGTTCAGAGAAAATTTACACGGTTTGTCTTGATTGCGGAGAGGTTGTATCCATAAAAGTGAAGCATCCTGAAAAGTTGAAATAACTCTACTAAGAGGATGGAAAAAGGGGAAAATCTCTTGGGAATTGCTCTGCCTGCAAGAGCCTCCAAGGGAATCGTTTCAGCTCTTACAGGCAAAACGTGATGACATGGGTCAAGCATATATGCATCATCGATCACCTCAAAATTGCCTGTATTTATTTTATTCCTTTTAGCTGGCAGTTAAGCTGAGGTCAATTCATAAAATATGCATAAACGTTCAACCCAAAACGGTCTGATTTTGCCGTAATTGCAATTGGAATCCGAGCAGATGCATAAGTTGTATGAATGAATTATAGAAGGTAGTACATAAAACCTGCATAAAATTTATGAAAAGATCAGGGCATCCAAGGACTCATCTTAGACGAAAAGAGGGTTCTCGCCATTGTATAACAAGGAAATCACGCCACAAGATATAGAAAAAATATTAAAACTTTATGCAAAATCGACGGAATTAGCAGGTGCGGATCAACTTGACGGAAGATTGCAAGAATTTACGGTTGAGTTGACCCCGAGTTCGACAGTTTTGAGGCCATTTTAGGCAAATGGAAATGACCAAAATGCTGTTATATCAAGGATTTCGTGATGCGGATCCTAGGAAAAAACGCCGAATTTCATAGGCACACGATTTACAATTTAATCCTTTTAATATAAAGTTTTTTTGTTTATAATATAGACATGTACATTCGATGGGTAACCGTGGTTACTGTCAATGTACCATCAATTGGAGGATTGCATCTATGCTCACGTGCGTCCCCACGGTCTAATCCTCCTCTTGATCCGAATCGAGAGTAAAATCGTGACCGAAAGTAAGAGACAAATGTCAGCGCTCCACGTTAGGACATTTTTCTTCAAAATATCGTGACCTCTATCAGTGTACAAAGATCACGACCAAACAAGCGCAACTCTTTGCGGCTCTTGGGCTGGAGCCTCCTCCGAAGATTCTAGGCATCCATCCTCGCACCTAGATACACGCCCGAAGTATGCCCAAATGCCTCTCGTCCCTTTTGTATCAAGGGATCAGAGGCATTTTGTTTACCTAGTCGCTGTCGAACTCGGGATCAGTGATGCACTACTTTTCGGGCCAAATTTGACGATTATGAGTCCCATCATACAATAATATTTTATTGATATGGGCATACTCATTTTTATTAATTTGGATATCAAAGGAACTACCTTTACCTCCAAATGGAAATAAGCTACCCTTAATATTAATGAAAAGGGTTCCATTTTTCTCACTTATAGAATATCCTTTATATTTAGTTCCGCTTTCAGCTATACTACCCTTAATGGAAATAATTTTGTCGCCCACATTCATTTCGCTGATAGCAATACTGTTTGGACTTAATGTTTTTGAAAAAAACATGAAAACCACTCCAAATATAATCACTAGAGAAATAATAAAGGTAGTAAATAAAACCCTTTTTTTCTTCATATTTTTCCTCCAAATAAGGAACAGAACCTCAACCGAAATATCCTTGAGATAAAATGGTAAGGTTCCATTAGTTCCTAAAGATGATCATTAATATACTTTGCTTCTGATAGGTGTCCCCGTTCCATTAGCATAATATACAGCGTAGCTCGAAGAAAAAGAAAGATTTGTTACATAACCGGATTTCTTTTTAATGTCATCCCTTAGTGAAGTTGGTGTACTTCCACTTAATTTTACTGCCGCAACTGTGTTCCAAACTTTTGTAGCGAAACTTGCGCAATTATTGGTCAGAGACCAAGCATCACTATTGGCAATGACAGAATTAATCGAACTCAGTTGGCTAGCATTAAGATCGATACTTAAGGAAACTCGATTATTATATGCACCTTGCGAAACAAATAAAGCCTCCAAGTTGTACCACAAGCCTGTATGTTCGCTCTTATTCCCCCAAGTTCCTAAGGAAACTAGTTTGCCGGGTGCCACTCCTGCAAATTTTCCAACTGTACTATTAGACGAGCTAGTATTTGAAACAGTAATCCATGCGTGACCATCAGTACTGAAAGAACTACCTGAAGCATCTGAACTTGCAAAGATAGTTAAAACTGCTACCCCGTTGCCTACACTTTCTGGACTAATTAACTTCTCTCCCGCACTGTCGTTTGTAGCTGCTGAAGCAAAAGAGGGGGACAAGGAAAAACATAGAGCCGCTGCAAAAAATAGTAAACTAAATAAATATTTCCTCATTCAATCACCCCGATTCAGGCTCTTCACCACAAAGTGTACTTGACAAAGAAAGACGATCATGATAAAGAAAACCAAAACAGCATTTTTCCTTTTTATACCACACATCTCTTTGAGCAACATTGCTATCATGTTTGTCTTTAAAAGTCAAGTACATCTTTTGGTGATGAACCCCGATTCAATAAAAATGTGATTTTGTTTCCATCATAAGGTGTATATGGATATATATACTCAAATCAATTCTATTAAAGGAAAAATTAATAGTCAATATATTCTGAAAAATATTTCTCGCCTTTCTGCGACAGGTAACCAAGCATCCCACACGGTGTGCCTATCGTAACTATGTGGCCCCCTCATAGATTCAGACATCTATATTTAACTTATCTTCTATTGCCCCTTTTTGTTTGGTTAGCACAACACCACTTATTGCGATGAATATTGCTATAAGGATAGTCCCCTTCTATATCAATAATCAAGCCAAATAGAACCGGCATAATAACAATAGCCAACTGATTGAGAGTTAAACCAACACTCACTGTAAAAGCTACATGTTCTTTAGGTGATGACTCGGAAATTTGTACAATGTATAAGCTGTATCAGCCATTTCCAAAAAGGCCCAACAAAATACTTTATTAAAATAACAAACCATTCGGAACTCCCTTTATTAATAAATAATAACCCGTGGTGCTAGAAGGCCGGTGAAAAAGTACACTCTGAGGCAGGGATTTAGGGGGATGATGTCAAAAAAGGAAGAAAAACCGTTGGAATGGAGCGTGACTGGATCATGAAAGCCCCCAAAAACCCTTCGACTCAGCCTCGTCTGTTTCAAGTCATCAACATGGAGGACCTGGTTCCCCCACATCATATCCTGCGCCAAATCAACGAAGCGGTTGACGTTTCCGTCATTCACGATTGGGCGGCTCCCCTGTACACGGAAAAAACGGGTCGTCCGGCCGCGGATCCGGAACGGCTGCTTCGCCTGATGTTGCTCTCGTATTTGTTCGACCACTCCGTGTAAATTATCACTTTATTTCGGCACAAAAGAGCCATTTTTTTGCACATTCCTTCAGAAAGCCCTCTCCCCTTTTCTGAAAGAATGTGCTAAATTTTTTGTGAATTATTTCGGAAGAGAAAATCCATCGGTTCAGAGGAGGGGAGGAGGACGTGATTCAATTTCATGACTTTGGCATTGACGTCCAAACGTATGCAGAGCGTGGAAAAGAAAACAACTTCCCTCTTCTGACACAGTGTCCGCATTGCCGGGCCAAGCGCCCGTTGCACCGCCACGGTTACTATGAGCGAAACGCATTGACCCTACATGGTGATGATCGCATTTGGATTGTCCGGTATCGCTGTCGGGAATGCTTGAAGACGGTGAGTGTGCTGCCTTCCTTTCTCCTCCCGTATTTTCAGTATACGTTGTCCGCTATATGGCAAGTTGTGAAAGAACAGTTGGGATTGACCGAGGGAACAAACCAAGATCCGTTCCTCCCGACAAAGGACGGCATCATCTTTTATGTCCGACGGTTCTGCCGAAACCTATCAAACCTCCACAGCTTTTTTGCGAGGCGGTGGAGGATTATAGGCCCTATCGTGAAAAAAGAAAAGGAACGGGCTTCTTGGTGGATCCGGACGTCGGAGGAACACGGTCTCTATTCGGTCATCAGAGACATGTGGGAGGACGGATTCCGACACCCTTTTGCAAATTAAATGGGATCCTGATTTTACATACATATGCTAAGTTGGAAATGATTTATGTTCCCACAAACCTTTCCGATCGACGGAGAAAAAGCAATTCGGTACGATAAGGGCAGGAGGACCGGAACGGTCCTGATTCCAAGTGAGACCAGGAGGAGATTCGAATGGATGAGTCGATGAGACACGACATTGCCCTGTTTCGGTACGGGCTAATCGCTCCGTTGGTGAATGGGCAGGTGGAACCGAAGACGTATCTGAAAGAGATGAACGAGCGAGTGCACCATGTTCCCCACCAGGGCGACAAGCGAATCGCAGCCAAGACGATCCTCGATTGGTGCACCCGATACAAAAAAGGGGGCTTTGACGCCTTAAAGCCGAAGCGCCGTTCGGACCGCGGCCACTCAAGGCGTCTGTCGCCCGATGATGAGGATCATATTTTAGCCCTAAGAAAAGAACATCCCACCATGCCCGTGACGGTATTCTACGAACGCCTGATCGTGCAGGGGGGGGAATCCCAGAAAATGTTTTTGATTGCCTATATCGATGACGGCTAGCGGTTGGTGCCGTACGCGCAGTTTTTCCCTTCGGAGAAGTTTGACGGGCTGCGGATCGTCACGAAGGAAGCGGTGCTTCGTTGCGGGAAGCCGAAGCGCATTTACTCGGACAACGGAAAAATGGATCGATCCGAGGTGCTGCAGTATGCGTGCGCCGAGATGGGGATTACGCTCATCCACACCCAGCCGTATGATCCACAAAACAAAGGGAAAATCGAACGGTTCTTCCGCACCGTACAGACGCGGTTTTATCCGCTGTTGGAGTTGGATCCCCCGAAGTCGCTCGAAGAGCTGAACGAGCGCTTTTGGAGGTGGCTTGAAGAGGAATATCATCGAAAACCGCACGCCTCACTGGACGGAAAAACGCCGCATGAGGTGTTTTAATCGCAAGTGCATCTCGTGTCGTTCATCGAAGATGGCGATTGGCTGGATGCGATTTTTCTGAAACGGGAGCACTGCAAGGTCAAAGCCGATGGAACGATCACCTTGAACAAGCAGCTGTATGAAGTGCCGCCCCGGTTCATTGGGCAATCGATTGAACTCCGCTATGATGAACGGGGCATCTATGTGTACGAAGATGGAAGGAAGGTGGCGGAGGCCGTTCGGGTTTGTTTGGAGGACAACGCCTATGCAAAACGCCATCGGTCCCCGTTTGCGGCGATTCCGGCGAAGAAGGGAGAACACGGTGTATAAATCGTTTTACTCCCTTTCGCGGGAGCCGTTTGCGAAAGAAACCGACCCGTCCGAGGCGTATCAAGGGGCGCCATTTCAGGAAGCGTTGCGGGCGCTGGAGTACGTGAAACGAACCCGGGGGATCGGGCTGTTGATCGGAGAGCCGGGGGCGGGCAAGACGTTCGCCCTTCGGGCGCTGAAAGAGTCATTGAATCCATCATTGTATCATGTCGTCTACTTTCCGTTATCCACCGGAGGCGTGATGGATTTTTACCGTGGACTGGCCTTGGGATTAGGAGAGGAACCGAAGTACCGCAAGGTAGACCTCTTCCGCCAAATCCAGCAAGCGATCGAGCGATTGTATCATGAACGGCGGATCACGCCGGTGTTCATTTTGGACGAGATGCATTTCGCAAAGGATGCCTTTTTACAGGACATCGCCATCTTGTTCAACTTTGAGATGGATTCGACCAACCCATTTGTCTTGATGTTGGCCGGGCTGCCCCATTTACAGGGGAAGCTGCGGCTCAATCAGCACCGCCCTCTCGACCAGCGGATCATCATGCGATACCGGATGGGGCCGCTGGAGAAGGAAGAGGTGGCGAGCTGCATCGAGCATCGGATGAAACAGGCTGGGGCGAAGCATCCGATCTTCACTCCATCGGCGTTAGAGGCGATTGCCCTGCAGTCGCGGGGATGGCCTCGAGTGATCAATACGTTGGCCACGACGTGCCTGTTATACGGGTATCAGCTGAAAAAGGACGCCATTGACGAAGAAGTGGTGCGCATGGCCGCAGAGGAAATGGGGTATTAGCACGAAAGGGGCCGAATCGGCCTCTTTTGTGCTTTCTCTTTTCCATCGGTCCATCAGGCGCGCTGGAAATCTTCATCTGAAAGAGCGTGCAAACGTTCCGAAAGAATGTGCAAAATCCGGAACAATCCGCAAACATTTTGCACATTATTTCCGAATCCGCCTGAAATAATTTGAAAAAGGGATTCTGAAATAATGTGCTAGTTTACAATTCATGATAAAGATTGCCCATTTTCACTACATATTCCCCTATTGTTAGTAATCACCCCAAAAAATCATCGATTGGAATCTCGAACAACTGATAATTATGATTTTTTGGTATCGATTCCAACTTATTGATTGCTTTTTCTTGTGATGAATAAGCAGCGATAGGAAAGAAATTCGGAAAACCTCTGTCGTGATCTGCGCTGAAGATCATCCAAATGGAGTTCATGTCTTACCTCCTAATTGCCGCAACCTAAGTCTGGTGGCATTATCTAGCCCTTTCGCTTAATAAAAAGGATATCTGATGTAACCCCCACAAATTTTATGCACAATTCATATAAAAAATTTATCCTGAAAACACCAATTAACAAAAAACGATCCCTACCTAGCCTTTGGAATTATATTCCAAAGGAAGGTGTTTCAGTATATATATGGTTTCTTCATGCTACGCACTTGTCTTCTCCAGTTTCACTTCGTACCCTAACCCCTCTAGCCGTTTCACTGTTTGGCGCACGATGGCGGCCTCCCGTTGCTGATCCCAGTAATCGGCTCCCAACTCTCGATACGGTTCCTTTCGCGTTAAGACCGAATAGATGATTTCCAAGATGGTTCTCCCGACCGCGACACTCGCCCGATTCGCTCCTCTTCGTTTGGCGATCCGATGATACTTGGCCGATAGGTACGTGTTCTTCGTTCGGGCGGCAGCACGAGCGCATTCCACCAGACACGCCCTCAGCTTCTTGTTTCCTTTCCTCGTTCGACCTGATAACCGTTTCCCCGCACTCTCATGATTCCCGGGAGCCATTCCCGCCCATGAGGCCACGTGCGCAGCCGTAGGGAAACGGCTCATATCCGTCCCGATTTCCGCTATAATTTGTTCTGCGCTTTGCCGCCCCACTCCCGGAATGGTCTCCATGAGCTCCAGCGCTTCATGAAAAGGGCGCGTTCTCTCCTCGATCTCTATCCTGAAAATACTTAAATTTCAAAATGTACAAACTTAAAATATTCGACAGAAGAGTATTTTCATCCTTCCGATGGCGCCGAAATTTTTTCGGCATGGGGGTCTATCTTGAAAATCAGATACATTTCCCAACGAATTAAAAACTGTATTCACTATATAAAGCTGGAAAATATACAAAAATATATAATTTTTTAAAATTTTGTTAAATAAGAGTATTCTTTATTCCAAATTTAACAATAACTTGTTAATATATACTTGTAGATCCTTTCCTTTTAACAAAGGATAGGAATTTACTAAAATTTAAGAGAGGGGTGATAAAATGAAAGAAGTAAAACCTGATGGCGTTTGGATGTGCGCTCTCAAATGTGCTGCACCTTGCTTAGGGGTTTGCGCAATTGACACTACTAGCCCAATTATGGATGCAGTAGGAACAACATCAGGATATGCTAGTGGATATGATTCATAAAAAATCTTCTTAGTTGAGATAGGCAAGTGGATTAAGGCGGTGAATATTGGAAAAGTCATCCTTAATGATAGGATGACTTTTCCCCAAATATTTATGAAAGGATGAATAATTTGGAAAAAAGAGGTTTTTACTTTAGCACAATAAATAATTCTTATTTTTATGATGATACGACAGGGAATGTAAGTGTTGTAGATAAGGTTCCTAATAAGAGAGTAGTGTTTGGTAAGCAACGTTATGAGTTTAAAGCAGCGAACAGAGAAGAAATAGAAAAATTTATTCATGAAAGCGGATTTAGACAATTAATACTGATTGTAACCGAAAATTGCAATCTAAGATGCAAATACTGCGTGTACTCAGGAAACTATGAAAACAGCAGGACACATAATTACTTTAAAATGGACTCTTCCATCGCTAAAGAAGCTGTATTTAAGTATTTATCTAGTATTTCTAACATAAAGAAAAAGAAGCCGTTTTTGATACCTATAATTGGTTTTTACGGTGGGGAACCTTTATTAAATTATGCACTGATCAAGGAAATTGTTACTTACTCTAAGCAAATATACAACGGGAAAATTTATTTTAATATGACAACCAATGCTACCTTATTAGATGAAGAAAAAATAGAATTTTTGGTACACAACAATTTTCTTCTATCTATTAGTTTAAATGGGTATAAGGAAGAAAATGATAGAATGAGAGTTTATGCCAACAACGAAGGTACGTTTGATGACGTTATGGAAAAAATACGCTATATAAAAACTAAATATCCCGATTACTATAGAACGAACTGCCAGATAATAGGGGTTTATGATGTAGGAACGGATTTGCATAAACTTCGAGAATTTTACTCCACGAATGAACTAGTAAAAAACAAATTGACTATGCTTTTGCAGGTATCCAATGTATGTACAGATTGGTACGACCAATATTCAGATGATCAGAAAAACAACTTTAAGAAACAATTGGAAGAATTAAAACAAATATTTATCAAAAAAGTCATGAATGGAGAAAAACTCGATCCAGTGCTAAGATTGCTTTTTGCTCTTCCGTTATATGAAGTAATAAATAGACCTCTAAACGTATCCATACAAGAGTTAAGACCTTCTTTTTTGCCTTTTACAGGTACATGTGTGCCAGGCACAAAAATTGCCGTAGACACTAAAGGAATATTGCATAGTTGCGAAAAGGTAAATGATAAAATGCCTATAGGAACCACAAAAAAATGGGTAGATTTTGAAAAAATAACAGAAACTCTTGACAGATATAACAAACACGTCGGTCCAAGCTGTATTAATTGCCCTATACAAAGATTTTGCCCAACATGCTATCGAGTCCTTCTAACAGCTCAAGGAGAATTTAACAGAAAACAGATGAAGCCTTGTCAAAAATTAATTGAAGAAAAGCAAAGAATATTTGAACTTGCCTATACCCTTATGGAGAAAAACGTCAATTTGGGCAACATCTTAGAAAGATAATACATGAATTACATAGAAAGGAGAAGAAAAAGGTGAAAGAATATTTTAATTTATACCCACATTGTGTGCCTATAAATGGAAAATTGGGCACTACCTTATACGATTTTAAAAATAACACTATATATCATCTGCAGTTAAAAGAAAGCCTAATTTTAAGAGGAATATCTAAGGGAGAGAGAATATCTAAACTAAAAGAAACGCATGGAGCTAAGAATGTAGAAAACCTTTTAAATTTATTAACAGAGAAAAAAATTGGAGAATACGGTGACACTTTTGTTCCAAGAGAGCCATATAGAAAGGGAAGTTTGAAAGCCTTGCAATTAGACGAAAATATACCTTTATTAAATTGTTTCATAGAGCTTCCCTGTAGTTGTCCCAAAAACTGCAGCCATTGTTATAGTACGAAAATTAATGGGTGCTTTGCATGTAAGAAGGTTGCCAATAACTATGTTTTAAGCAACAGAGATTTAGGTTTCTATTACAACCTCGTAAGAGACATTATTTCTTTAGGATTTTCAAATATTTATTTTCATGGAGGAGATCCTTTAACCAATTGGGGTGTTACCAAAGAAATTCTTCAGTTCAGTTCTATATTAAAACTTTCCAATCAAAAATTATATTTGCTTACCAATGAGGAAATGTTAAATGAAGAAAGAGCCGACTTTTTAATCCAATTTAATATCGTTCCAATCATTTTATTTGATTATACAACAGATAGTATCGATTTGAAAACGATAGAAGAGATTTCTCATTACTTCAAAGAACATGTCAATCAGATCATATTCAATGTAGTAACAAGCAGGAATAATGTAAAAAAATTAAATTGTTTAAAACAACAACTAAGTGAATTAGGAATAGCCAATATCATTCCTAGCATAGTTATAAACGGAAAAGAAGAATCCATTTTATATCATGAAGAGTTGCCGACATTTGAGTGCGACATTAACAGCTTTTCTTATCTTGGAATATATCATCCTTGTTTAACAGGCAGCTTAGCAATCACTTCTGATAAAAAAGTGGTTCCGTGTCCAAGATTAGAATCGGAAGTGCTAATGGATCTTAAAGAACATAACAGTCTGCTTGATTTGTTTGACAGAAAAGAAGAAGTCCTGAAATATTGGAAGCTTTCATTGGAAAATATTGAACCTTGTGGTACTTGCGAATTTAAACGAATGTGTATGGATTGCAGAGCCGCAGAGGTTGCTTTTTCTAACAGTTTAACCCAAAAATCTCTTTGTTCTTATACGGGTTTATAATAAGGATAATTAAAAGCCAAGGAGTAGAATGTAGGAGGGAAACAATTGAATTATATTGAACTGCACAATATTGCTAAATCATTTGATAATAAAAATTACATACTAAAAGATATCAACTTGTCGTTACACCAAGGGGATCGTGTGGGCATTATTGGGGGAATTGGTTCTGGGAAAACCACTTTATTAAGAATAATCTTGGGATTGTATATTCCAACATATGGGAAAATCAATAGAAACATATCCAATCACGAAATTGGGTATTTACCTTCTACCAAAGGGATTATAGAAGAGTTTACAGTGAGAGAAAATCTCATATTTTGGTCTCAAACTTATCAATCCCCTATCCATGTAGTGGAGGAACTGATAGATAGGCTAAACATGGATAAGATGGCAGACAAAAAGGTGTCTTTGCTTTCTTCTGGAATGAAACAAAAACTTGCTTTTGCTTGCTCTATTATTCATTCCCCCAAACTTCTTATTTTGGATGAACCTACAGTAAATTTGGATGTAGAAAATCGATCTTTAATAAAGAAATTTATACAGAAATATCCTAAGGAAAGTTGCATTGTCATTACATCTCATAATTTTGATGACATTGAACATATGTGTAATCGAATTGTTATGATTGTTGATGGAACGATAAAAGTGAAAGAGGAACTGAATAAATTAAAATCTGATTTTCAATCCTCTCTTGTCAGAATACGAACCATCTCAAAAATCAATCAACAACAATCAATTCTAATTAAAGAAGGATTTCCAAATGTTCTGGTGAAAGATCATGAAGTGATTTTAGATAAACAAATTTATAAATTGAACGATGTTTTATTAAAATTAATCCATTTGAATATAGAAATACGTGATGTTTTGGAAAATGAAGCAATACTTGAAGATATTTACTTACGTTTGAATAAGAAAGAAGGTTGACGGAATGAAGGCTCTATTGTGGAAAGAATATCTTTTTCTGAAGAAGAAAATGCAAAAGATGTTGCTTCTAATAGCAATTGAATTTGTTCTAGTGTTGTACTTCATCTATGGATTAAATTCTATCCCTATTCATATTAAATTTAATCTCATTTTAGGAACGACATCGATTATTTTTCTGTTACAAATACTTTTTGAATCCATTAAGACAGATAAACAAAATCGAGTATATGAGAAAATGTTGCAAATTTTTTCTATACAGAAGATATTAATTACCAAGGTACTTTTTTCTGTTTTTATCGCAACAATCCTTAGCAGCATGTATTCGTTTCTATTCTATGGATATCAGTTGTACTTGGGGATTCAGATCCCTTCTCAATACTTGCTGTCTTTATTATTATTGCCGTTTATTAACTTGCTCTTTGGAATAGTGTTATGTGTCGTCATGTTTCTGGTTGATAATATTGTCATATTAAAAGTTACTTCTATGTTTGGAGCGATGTTTTATGTATTAACCTTTACGAATATACATCAATACAAGATTATTGGAACCATTATTGGTATATTGCTTTTCTTTGTAATCACGCTCCATTTTCTTTTAAAGAAAATATCGAATGAAAAATTTTTAACGATGTAACCTCTTGGTTATGGAGGTGAGGAAGGAAATTGAAAATATTAAAGTTCTATTTAAAAAAAAGCTTAAAAAATGTTGTTATTCTAGTATTGCTCACCCTATTCATCTCTTTCCTTAGCAACATCATTCCTATATTATCACAAATAGTTTTTGATGAAGGAATTATGAAAAACAATGTTTTTAACATTGCTGTTTACTCATCTATTCTAATAGGGGTATATATTGGAAGAGGTGTTTTAAATCATTTTAGTGATTATTTAATATCTGCAACATCTGCTAAGATTATAGCCAACGTCAAGAACGAAATCATTCAGAAGATATTAAAAATGCCTGTATCATTTTTTGATAAACAATCAACAGCTTATATCTTATCAAGATTGAACGAAGTGAATTCTTTATCATCGATATTTACTCCAATTGTTTTTAACTTTCTTTCCAGCACAATATCAATGATAGGCGCTCTAATGTACATATTGTCCAAAAGCATTGAAATATTCGTTGCATGTGTATCGTTCATTCCAGTGGTTTATATTATTTCTAACACTTCTATCACATCCTTAAACAGATACTCTAGAGAAATGCTTGAAGCTACTGCAAATACGAATAACAAAATACATTCTGCATTAGAGGGGATAATTGCATTAAAAGAACTAAACGAGGAAGAACACATGAATCAGTCTATTACAAAAGAAGTCAACCAATTAGCATTGAAGACAATTCATCAAAGCAAAACTGCCAGTAAAAGTTCCCAAATGCTAAACGTGATGGTTTTGGTGGTTCAGACGCTCATTATAGGTATAATTGGTTTTTTCATCACCAATAAAAAGCTGACTATAGGAGATTATGTGTCCATGACCCAATATATTGGCATGATATACTCTCCGTTGATTATGTTACAGAGTTTTAAGTTAAGTATACAACCTGCTATTGCTGCTATTTCAAGAATTAACAGCATGTTATCCTCTAATAACATAGAGAACATAGAGGAAAGCACAGGTAAAAAAATAGATTGCATCAAGTTTGTGAAATTTGAAAATGTATCATTTAAATACGATACATCGAATGAAAGTATTCTTAATAATATCTGTTTTGATCTATATTCTGGAGATCGGATAGCATTTATCGGAAAAAATGGATCTGGTAAAACTACTATAGCCAAACTTTTATTGGGTTTTTATAAAAATTATTCTGGGAATATCACCATTAATGATTATGAACTGAGAGAGTTAGATATAAATAGTTTAAGATCCAAAATTGGGATTGTTCCGCAAAATATCTATCTATTCGAAGGAAGAGTAAAGGAAAATATTCGGATTGGAAATCGGGTGTTGTCTGAGGAAGAATTTCAAAGAAGATTAGATAGACTTCTTGAATATGGCTTTTTGGATGGTTTGGATTTAAATAAAAAAATTATTGATAATGGGAAAAACTTGTCTAAAGGACAAATTCAGCAAATCGCTTTTGCAAGAATATTTATGAAGGATGTTGATGTCTTGATATTTGATGAAGCTACATCGAATATGGATCAAAACGCAAAAGAGGCTTTTCAAAACATTTTACTGGATTTACTTCATGACAAAATTTGTTTGTTTATTAGTCACACTGATGAATTAATGTATCTTGTGAACAAGAAAATTGTATTAAATGATGGAAAAGCTGACATTGTTTATTATAGGGAGGAAATCTCATGAGTGAAATTATTTATATTTTGCTTTTAATTATTTCTTTGTTTATTTTGTTTTTCCAAATAAAAAATAAAAAAATAGACCTAAAGGGTCTTTTCATCAAAATAATCACTATTATTCTCATATTATCAGTATTGGCATGGATAAGCAAATTGATGTAGAAACAAAATATATAAAATTCTGTAGATGAGCATTTTTCATTACAATAATTTCCATGTATGAAGAGACAAACAGGGTACCCCTTAGGCGACATGGAGCTGTTTTTTGATCACATCAATGGGAATATCTTGCTTCGCCGCGTTGTAAATGAACTCAACTAGGCTGTGTCCTTTCCGCGATCGAAGAAGCTCCAGTCCGGCGGAGAGGTCTTGTTGAGATTCGGCTATGCTGTACACGGAGGCCAAGAGCACCACCGCCCAATACCGTTTCACCGCCCGAATGTGGCGAACCCGATATCCATCGAGCTTCAGTTGATCTTTCGCCTGCCGGAAAAAGCATTCGATTGTCCAACGCTGGGCATCGTAACGCAAGATGTCTTCGTCGCCGAGCTCCCGATCGGTGCTCAAGACGACATGGAGATGTTCCGGCGTCAGCGGCTGATCCGCCTTCCAAGCCAGCAGTAACACCGCATCATCGAGGCCATGGATGGCCCCCTCATAGCGATACACGCGGCAACGCTCCTGACCCACCGTGACGAGGCGGGTGTCTTTGGACTCGATATAGCGGGCAAACTGCTTGGCTTGGACCGCGATGCCTTTCGGGTAGAGAATCCGGTTCGTCTTGAGCATCGCGATGATAGGGCTTGCGTGAAGGTGTGCACCATCAGCCAAACGAGCGAATGTCCCCAGACCGATTGAGGATCCTTGTGCGAGTCATGCCAGTCGCACCCTTCGATGGCGTGCGTTGCCCGTGACGAAGGCTTCGTTTTTTGGCAAATCGCATCATCGATGAAAGGAAAAGGGGCTGATTCTTTCGCTCGATTCGGCAGAGGATCCACCTTGAAGCTTCTCAAGCAGCCGTTCCTCATCCCAAGGGCTTTTCGTGAAAAAGTGACTGAGCGTCGTTCGATGATTCGGATGAAAGCTCCAGTGATGAATATCGGTCAATGTTCCCGAGAATCCCTTGGTGGTCAAGGCATCGACGATATGAATGAGATGCTTGATCACCGGTTTGGAAAGCTGCAGCGTCAACCCCAACGTGAAGAAAAACTTGTAGATTCCTTGATGATGTGCGAATCTATTCATGAGACATGAATCTCCTTGTGTGAATGGGTTTTGAGCACATCTATTTTAATCAAGGAGTCCGGTTCATGTCTCCTTTTTGTTTGGTTGTGAATTTATGTTAGTGAATTTGCTCATCTACAGTAAATAAATAAAGGGGGAACTCAATTTGTTAGAGATCGTTTTGATTGTATTGTTTTTGATCGGTTTGTTCGTTTTCGTGGTTTATTATTTTCTTTTTGCAGTCAAAGATTTAAAAAGAATGACTGAACAAAATGAGGAAATCATTAAATTGCTAAATGAGATTAAAAACCATATTCAAATGAAAAATTAGCTATTATGCAAAACCAAGGAGGACTTACTATGAATTGTACACAAAATCGCAAAATTGAACGAGTCACTGATCATTGGTTTATAGATGCAATTTGAAGTTTTAACATTTGTAGCTTTTGCCGAGAATTGGATCCCGACACTGTCGGGCGACCGAACAACGCCGCTTCCAGACCTATGTATGGGTCTGTGAAGCAGGTGGTTGTTCGGTCTTCCGTCACGCCTTGGCGTGACGGGGGCAAGCCTGTGGCTTGCCTTCGTCAGTCGAAAAATGGAGAAGCGACTTTTCCGTCAAGGATATGTTAAACCTCACATTTCGCACCCTCCCGACGAAAATCGGGAGGATTTTTTCATCCCGATGTCGAATAGGTCCTTGGTACACAAGGAATGCAAAGGAGTTTCCACACCATGGACGTTCGAATTCGTGCTATTTATGAAAGTTCCTATTTGAATATAATAAGCGCCATCTTCAAGGATCTTGGCCTCCCCCAGCTGATTGACCGGCTGGTTCCGGTGGATCCCCAATGCCAAACCCGAGCCAGCGATGTGGTCTGGCTGCTCATCCTGGATATCTTGAGCGGCCGTCAAGCGCTGGTTCATTTGGAACGATGGGCGCATGAAATCGATTTGCCCAAGCTGATCCGGCCGGGGCTCCAGCCTTCTTGGTTCAATGACGATGCCATCGCCCGCCATCTGGATCGCCTGTATGATGCCAACATCCATCAAGTCATTTCGGCTTGCCTTGTGCAGATCTACAAGGAGGAAGGCATCCCCCTTCGGGTGTTCCATGCCGATACGACCGATGTATCGGTTTACGGCGCGTATGAATCGGCCTCGCCGGATACCCTGCATATTGCCCATGGCTGCAACCGGCAACACCATTGGCAAAAGCAGATCGGCTTCGGACTGATCGGCAACGAGGATGGCGTTCCTTTTTATGGAGATGTGCACGACGGCAACCTGCCGGACAAAACGTGGAATCCCGAGGTGCTGTCCCGTGTCCATGAGCAGCTGAAGCAAGCGAAGATCGAGGACGAATGGATTTATGTGGCGGATTCCGCCGTGATGACGAAGGACACGCTGGCGCAAACGAAAGCGGCGAACGCCTTTTTGATCACCAGAGGCCCTTCGTCGCTCCGGATCGTGAAAACCGTGCTGGCGCAAGCCGATGCCAGGGACACGACGTGGAGCGATCCATTTTCGCTGGCGGAGAAAAACGGCGCCACGTATCGGGTATGGGAAACGACATCGACGTATGAAGGACATCCGGTTCGACTGGTCGTCGTCGAATCGAGTGCCCTCGACCAACGGAAAGGAAAGACGCTCGAAAAAGAACGAGCACAAGAAGCGGAGCTTCTTGCGCAGGAACAAGCCCGTTGGGAGCGCCACCCGTTTTCGTGCCGGGAAGACGCCGAACAAGCCTTGGCATTCCTCAAGGCATCCCTTCGTCCCCGGTTCCATCGAGTGGAGGCCGTCGTCGAAGAGATCGTGCGTCCGAAAAAACGGCGCGGACGGCCGAAAAAAGGGGCGGAACCGGAAATGGAGACGCTGTACACCCTTCGCCTGAGCGTGGAATTCGACCAAGACGCGTGGGAACAGGCGAGACGGAAAGCGTCCCGGTTTGTTCTCGTCACGACGGTGCCGGAGGAATGGAAGGACCGACGAATGGACGCGAAAGAGATCTTGAAGCTGTATAAAGGGCAGATCTCGGTGGAAATGAACTTCTCCTTCCTGAAAGATCCGTTCTTTACGGACGAGATTTACGTGAAAAAACCGGAACGAGTGGCGGTGTTGGGTGATTTGTTTCTCCTCGCATTGGCCATTTACCGCGTCTTTCAGCGCCGAGTGCGTCAATTCATCACACCGGAACGCCCGTTAAAGGGCGCTGGAGGCCGCAAGCTGACTCGACCGACGGGGCAGGCGATTTTTCAGTTGTTCTGGTATGTGAAAGTCGTCCTGTTGGAGCTGCCGGATGGGCAAATCCAACGCGCGTTAGGGAAACCGCTCACCTACGAGCAGCGAAGGATTCTGCAAGAGTTGGGAATGGACGAAAGCATTTACGTCTAATCTCATAAGGAACGATGAGCGATGGTAAAAAAAGGATTGCCATCGCTTGTTGTGTTGGCTCAAAAAATATTTTAGAAAAATGAATAAAAAATCCTTTGTTTCTGCACTACTGGGGTGCGAAATGTGAGGTGCTAATTTACATTCACGCCGATCTTTGACCCATCCTTTTCGGAACACAGCTACGGGTTTCGTCCCGGCCGACGACGCGGTGAAAACGGCGAAGCAGTATATTCAGGAAGGATATACATGGGTGGTAGATATCGACTTAGAAAAGTTCTTTGATCGAGTCAATCATGACAAACTGATGGGGATGTTAGCGAAACGAATTCCAGACAAAATCCTCCTAAAGTTGATACGGAAGTATCTACAGGCAGGGGTCATGATCAACGGGGTGGTCATGGAAACACAAGAGGGGACTCCACAAGGAGGGCCGCTCAGTCCACTTCTGTCCAACATTCTCCTGGATGAGCTGGACAAAGAATTGGAAAGACGAGGGCACAAGTTTGTACAATATGCGGATGACTGCAATATCTACGTAAGGACGAAGAAGGCCGGGGAACGGGTGATGAAATCGATCACGACATTCATGGAAACGAAACTCCGGCTGAACGTCAACGAAACCAAATCGGCAGTGGATCGACCGTGGAGGAGAACATTCCTCGGTTTTAGCTTCACCCCAAATAAGGAGCCAAAAATCCGGATCGCAAAGGAAAGTATTCAGCGCATGAAGCAAAGGATACGCACCATGACGAGTCGATCGAAACCGATTCCCATGCCCGAGCGAATCGAACAGCTCAACCAGTACATTCTAGGATGGTGTGGATACTTCTCGTTAGCAGAGACTCCAAGTGTGTTCAAAGAACTAGATGGATGGATTCGACGAAGGCTGCGCATGTGCCAATGGAAAGAGTGGAAATTTCCGAGAACCAGAGTCCGAAAACGGCAAAGTTTAGGAGTGCCCAAGCAGAAAGCATATGAATGGGGAAACACTCGGAAGAAATATTGGAGAGTGGCCGCCAGTCCCATCTTGCATAAAACCCTTGGCAACTCCTATTGGGAGAGTCAAGGACTGAAGAGTCTTTATCAACGATATGAATCTCTGCGTCAGACTTAATGGAACCGCCGTATACCGAACGGTACGTACGGTGGTGTGAGAGGACGAGGGTTAATCACCCTCTCCTACTCGATTTCGCCTTCTGTTTCCATTGCCCTTCCTTCTGCCGCTCCTGTTCTTCTGTCAGCCGATACACAATGAGCCGCGGTTGATGAACTTTCTTTCCACTGACATACGCATGTTCCAGTTCCATGGTTTCTCCGGGTTGCAGCACCGCAAGGAAATCCTCTGGTTCCCATTTCCGAAATCGGTCCCCTTCTTTTTGGTAAATCCCTACATTGTGTTTGAGCCGCGAAATATAAAAGGCTCCGGCATCATGAATGGCTTGCAATCCCTCAAGCGAAAAATAGCCTAAGTCCTTCAAACAAAGGTCTCCCTCTTGGATGGTCGATAGAAGGGACGCTCCGTAGGCGGCGTCGTGATGGCGGGCATCTTCGACGTCCACATGGAGAAGCTTCCCTCCTAGCCATTCATATTCTAGCTGAATTTTCACCCCAGGCCCCGTACACCCCTCGTAAATCCCCTGAATTTCAGGAGGCAGTTGAAACGACGTGGAATCGAGAATGCGAATCCGGCGAAACAGCGGATGCCTTTGATAGAAGTGACGGGCCTCCTGAGTTTGATGAATGAGCAATTTTTCAAACAGCGCTTTGAGAAAATTCACCGCTTTTTCATTAAACCGTTGATTGAGCCCTTCCGCACTCAGAGAGGTGTTTTGTTTGAGAGCTAGAGCACTGCAAAGCTGCACCAATGATTTTTGACCGCCCCCTTCCTGGAGAAATGTGCAAAGTACCACGAAATCGTGGGCGCGTAACTTCCCCTTTCGTTGAATAAATGTATCCATTCAGCCCATACTAGTGAGATTTTCAGAATTCAGCACCAATAGGGCATTTCCCGTATCGAAAATGCCCTAGGAGGAATGGAGAATCGTTTGAAGAGACTCACCACTTAGAAGTCTTTGCAACGATTCCCAAGCCGGCTTTCTGTGTTTTTGCAGGGTAGAAATGACGCTGCGAATGGTGCAGAAAGCCTCCGCATCGTCTTCCTGACGAAACGTTCCGGAAATTTTTTGTTTGACTTTCACCATCCGCAAATCGCGCTCGGCTTGGTTGTTGTCAAATGGCACTTCTTTTTTTCGCAGGAAGAGAAGCGCTTCTTGCTTGCGCTTTTCTAGGCGCTGGATGAAATGTTGCGCGTTGCGGACGCCTTCATGCTTGCCTTGTCGGCAACGTTCCTCGAGTTCTCGGCGGCCATTCGCTGGAAGCTCGTCGTACACGGCTTCCCAATACCGGACTTCCTCCTCCGGCAGCGCTCCGCCCGCGTTCTCCACCGCCTGTTTCATCTTCAACAGCGCTTCGCTCATCTCTTTCGACCATGAATGGCCGTAAAGTTCTGTATATGCCCGAAGCTCCCGGAGATGATGGGCGTGGCAAAGGGCATGGCTCGCCTCTGTGTACATCGGGTGCCACCGAATACGCATCGTGCACCATCGTTCCTTTGTACCGTGGCAAGATCCCGATGTCATCCGTCGCTTGCTTTCCACGGGAACGATGCAGTCCGTATCGGGTGACCTTGACAGTGGAAGCCACGTGCACCCATTGGTTCTTTCCGTTCACACGCAAACTTGTTTCATCGACGTGCAACGTCTTGGAAGCGAGCAACGCCGCTTCCATCTCTTCAAGCGCTGCTTCGAACACAGGGAGCCATCGTCTCGTCATGTTCACGACTGTGCCTGCACTCATCGAATGATCGACTAGCGCTTTGACCATCTCCGTGACACGCTCGCACGGGATCAACTGCGCATGATTCCAGTATAAAACAAGGGAAGTGATGGATGGTCCGTACTGGACATGATTCGTGACATAAAAAGGGAACTCTGCCTGCTGGACGAGATGACATTTCGGACACCCCTTCACTTCCCGCTCATGTTGAGTCACTTCCATTCGAACCACAGGGAGGTCGAACACTTGGCGAATGTCTACTTGAAGCGGAGCGACATGTTTGAAAGAGTGACCACACCCTTTGCATTGGGTCACGCGGTGAAGGACTCGGTGGTCAGGATTGGGGACTTGGTGGAGCGTCGTTCCTCGGTGCCCCGGCTGTCCTCCCGGCTGTTTCTCCGACTTTTGGCGAGAAGGAGATTTCGCCGCAAACCGGTCAGAAGACGGCGGCAAATGGCTATTGGTGCTGTTTTTTTTCGTACGGGCTTCTAATTCTGCGATACGTGTTTTTAGTTGTTGGTTTTCTTGACGCAGCTGCTCGTTTTCTCGGATGAGTGTTTCAATCGTTTGTGCTTGGTGTTCGATTTTGGCCACCATGCTTTCGAGTGTGAAGACCGCTTGTTGGAAATCAAAAACAACGTTTGCCATTGTGTTCACCTCCCTTGTCTAGGATGGTACTAGTATAGACAAGGGGAGCAGAAATAAACCCGATCTCGTAAACTTTTTCTATGTAATGGCTGAACAGTTACAAAAATATATATCATTAGAAAAATCTTATAATTTTGATCTATGCTAAATGTGGGAAAAGAAGTTTTTAAGTTTTGGCATTAACTACTTGGTGAAAAAGGATGGAATCAATAATGTCTTTCTACATCTTTCATCAAGTAGTTAATCATAAATATCAACAATGGGAAGGAGGGAATGAAGAATGGCGAAGTTGGATGATTTCGATTTGGACATTGTTGTCAAAAAACAGGACAACATTGTACAACCTAATATTACAAGTAAATCTCTTTGTACTCCGGGTTGTATCACAGGCATCTTAATGTGCTTAACGCAAAATTCTTGTGTATCTTGCAACTCTTGCATTCGCTGCTAATGACTTATATTCATCAACATCCATATTAGAAAGTTGGTGAAAAATAAGAGGGTCATCGGATTTGCTCGAAGTTACTGAGGAGGAAAGTAGTAGTTATGTAAAATTTTTCATCCACGCATTAGTGGTAGAGGAGGGATTTGCTTGAAAGGTAAATTTCAGAAATTTTTGGTGGCCTCATCGTTTGTAGCACTACTATCTGGATTTAATTTGGTAAACTACGCTTTTGCAGACTCAGAGGTTGTAAACAATGAAAGCAAAGAAGTTAAAGAAGTGTTAGAACAAAAAGAAAAACTTAAACAAAGTGTGAATATTGATAAGTATGATTTAGTAAGAAAATCAGAATTGGGAGTTAAAAAGGGTTATGACAAGGATGACCCTAAGCCGGACTGGGCGCCTGGTGATTCTTTCGGTTCACCCAAAGGTACGAATAACATATCTTTCGCGGCGTTTGCACCTGGTGATATTATTGTAGTACATGATGGTTCAGTAGCATGGGGGTATTATCGCCATGCCGCTGTATGGGACGGTACTTATTATACTGGTAGTTTAGATTCATATGCATTCATTGAAGCGAATGTAGAAAACCAACCTGGTGATGGACAAAGTAATGTCCACTATTCCACGGCAAGGAAATTTAGAAACTACGACCAAGCGGTCGGTTTATATGTCTATACTTTAGAACAGCAATTTAGAACCCTTGCCCGTAATTACATTAGAAACCAATTGGGAGAACCATATAAATTTGTAGGTTCTTACAAGTCGGATGACAGCACGTGGTATTGTAGTAAATTAGCTTGGAAAGCGTATTACGAGATGGGGAATCGTGATTTGGATTACGATGGTGGGCTATACGTTTATCCGGATGATATTTATCAAGACGGAGATACTAAAATATTTGCAACTGGTTCATGACTCTGCTGATTAATACGCCATACTTGATGGTAAAATAATCTTTAGAAGGTTAGTGAAAAACTAGTTTTTTTGCTCAAATCGACGGTATTTGATCAGAATTTTGCACTAAATAACCGGGTGACCTTCATAGGCGGAGGACGGTTCTCGAACCCGGTGCGTGGCACTGTTTCTCTCCGCCAACGTAAAGGGATTGCTCCGCGGAATGTTGACCGAATCGGCCTCAGCTCATGCTCGTACGGCGGTTGTTACCGTGTGTGAACCTTCAGAGCTTCTAGCGAGGCCGATTCATACGCGCTGTAAAGGGCCTTGTTCGTCGCATCGGCGTGAAGACTCGGGGAGAAGAAAGGCCTCTTTTGGGGAAATATGAATCAAGCAAGCGCTAATGATGTGGTGAATGCTGTCCTTATACCGGCGGTCGAGACGACGAGCCAACGCATCGTCATTCAACAGGAAAGGATGGAGCCTCAGAATGGATGAGCTTATCCAGGTCAATCGTGTGATCCCATTGTTCCAAGTGAACGAGGTTTTCTCAATTTTTAAGTAGTCCTATTTTGATGAACACTTATTTACGAGGGGCTGTATCAATGAATAAAATTATGATTTTCATTTATTGCATCTGTTTGTTTTTAATGGTTGGGTGTGAGAAATGGAAAGAAACAGTCTCCCAAAACGATACAAAACTGAAGGTTCCCCCAGCCTTTGTTGCACTTGCTGATGGAGATCGCAAATTAATTTTTCTTGATAAAAAGATGAATATAGTCAAAGAAATTGAAAATAAAAATAAATTTCAAAGCTTTTCTATAGAAGGAAATCGAGTTTATGCAATAGATGATGGTACATATACGGGAACTCAACCATCGATGCTTATCATCAATCTTTCGAGTGGTCATGTGGAAAAGAAATTAAAGTTGCCGCATGTTCCGTCGTCTTATGCGGTACTAAACCAAAAAATTTACATGGCTTCATCTGAAATATTTAGAGAAGGCATGCCTTTTTTTGTTGTGAATGCGTCTAGTGGGAAAGTAGAAAAATTGACATTTACCAGTGGAATGGTCAGTACAATTAAACATTACAAAAATGAAATTTTCATTACTATAAATTCTGGTGGTAAATCCAGTGAGCATAGCAACGTATATAGGATACAAATGCATGATGCATCCCTTTCCTTTCATCCTGTCATTAAAGATAATATTGAATTACCACCAAGTGATTTTGTGATTGAAGATAACAAAATGTACTGTGTTTTTACAGGTTTTTCTTATGGGCCAAGGCCAGGATGGGTGAAAAATCCTGAAAGATATACAAATAAGCTTATGGTTGTAGACTTGAATAATGGCAAAATTATTTCTGAGAAACAATTGTCTAAACCTTTTCCTCAAAAAATAATTAATATTGGTAATAAATTATACATTAATAATTATACGGATTTAGATATGAAAGGGGAGTTTTTCACAATACTTGATAAAAATGACTTGAGTGAATCTTTTTTTGCAATAGAAAATCCAGCGTATTTTGACTACAACAAGCGATTTGATGAATTCATAGTTTCGAATCCTCGAAATGGAACTCTGCGATTAGTTAAAAACGGTAAAGTAATCAAAAAAATTAAAGTTGGAGATAATTGTAGTATAGTTAAAGCGGCTCAAAAAAAATAAACTTTACGTAGATGAGCATGGTTTCTCAGCCAAACGTTGCACTTGGCTATTTTCAAACATGTCTTAGTTTCTTCGTCAAGGAGAAATCCATCTTGGTTTGGAAAGTTCAGGAATCCTTAGAAGGTCGGTGAAAAAACATGATTTTTCGCTCCATCGGTATTTTCTGTTGTAAGAGAAGAACGGATTTTCAAAGGTTTCTCAACTTGAGAAAAGTGCGTTTCGGGCTGATTTTTCATGAAATCACCGGCCTTTTAAGAGGCGGTTGATAAGGGGAAATGCTGCTCTCCAACAGTGTTTCTCGAAATTGAAAAACCTTGTAACGTCATCATTTCATTCCTTGTGATTTCCCGCAAATCGAGCAAAGCTGTTGTTTTTCACCAGCCTTTTAGACCATGGAAGCGTTAAAAAATTCTAAGAAAATTGATCACAGGCCGACTTTCGAAGGAAAATAAAGGGAATTTAGCGCTTGGATTCACCCTTGACGACACTCGTCAAGGGTGAAAAGGAGTCAGTATAAGGGCAAGGGCAGAAAGAAGCCCTTGTCCATTATTCGCTTCGCCGAATTTGGTAGGTCTTTAGCTCAACGGGCTCGGGAGGACAAAAAGCTAGGCCGCTTCTTGTTGGAGAAACTCTTGCGCCAAAGGGACGAGCTTTGTCCGCCGGACCATCATATGGGGAAGATCGGCGAGTTTTAGGATGACGCCGGAACCCAGCCCTTGAGCGCGCTGTGCAGGCGCAGGAAGTTGAAATACACCACAAACTGTTGAAACTCAACGAAAAAACGTGAGTGTGGAGGATAAACTTTTGACAATACCGTCCAAAAGGGAGGGGAAAGTGTATGAAAAATTTTTATCACCATTGTTTGTGCTTTCCTTTATCATTTCATTTTGGTCTATCGCCAATCTAACCTTTGCTGCATCTCAGGAAAAGAACGGAAATGAACTGGCTAAACAATTAGTAAATGATCCTAGTATTTGGAATGAATTGAACGATAATCAGAAAGAGAAAATAAAAGACTTTGCAAAAGAAAGATCACACAAGATATTAAAAGAGATTGAAAAATTTACAAAAAAGGATGCATCTATTGAAGAGAAAAATAAAGTATTAAAAGAAAAGATTTGGCCTAAGTTAACTGTATCCATTCAGCCCAATACTAGTGAGATTTTCAGAATTCAGCACCAATAGGGCATTTCCCGTATCGAAAATGCCCTAGGAGGAATGGAGAATCGTTTGAAGAGACTCCCCACTTAGAAGTCTTTGCAACGATTCCCAAGCCGGCTTTCCGTGTTTTTGCAGGGTAGACATGACGCTGCGAATGGTGCAGAAAGCCTCGGCATCGTCTTCCTGACGAAACGTTCCGGAAATTTTTTGTTTGACTTTCACCATCCGCAAATCGCGCTCGGCTTGGTTGTTGTCAAACGGCACTTCTTTCTTTCGCAGGAAGAGAAGCGCTTCTTGCTTGCGCTTTTCTAGGCGCTGGATGAAATGTTGCGCGTTGCGGACGCCTTCATGCTTGCCTTGTCGGCAACGTTCCTCGAGTTCTCGGCGGCCATTCGCTGGAAGCTCGTCGTACACGGCTTCCCAATACCGGACTTCCTCCTCCGGCAGCGCTCCGCCCGCGTTCTCCACCGCCTGTTTCATCTTCAACAGCGCTTCGCTCATCTCTTTCGACCATGAATGACCGTAAAGTTCTGTATATGCCCGAAGCTCCCGGAGATGATGGGCGTGGCAAAGGGCATGGCTCGCCTCTGTGTACATCGGGTGCACCGAATACGCATCGTGCACCATCGTTCCTTTGTACCGTGGCAAGATCCCGATGTCATCCGTCGCTTGCTTTCCACGGGAACGATGCAGTCCGTATCGGGTGACCTTGACAGTGGAAGCCACGTGCACCCATTGGTTCTTTCCGTTCACACGCAAACTTGTTTCATCGACGTGCAACGTCTTGGAAGCGAGCAACGCCGCTTCCATCTCTTCAAGCGCTGCTTCGAACACAGGGAGCCATCGTCTCGTCATGTTCACGACTGTGCCTGCACTCATCGAATGATCGACTAGCGCTTTGACCATCTCCGTGACACGCTCGCACGGGATCAACTGCGCATGATTCCAGTATAAAACAAGGGAAGTGATGGATGGTCCGTACTGGACATGATTCGTGACATAAAAAGGGAACTCTGCCTGCTGGACGAGATGACATTTCGGACACCCCTTCACTTCCCGCTCATGTTGAGTCACTTCCATTCGAACCACAGGGAGGTCGAACACTTGGCGAATGTCTACTTGAAGCGGAGCGACATGTTTGAAAGAGTGACCACACCCTTTGCATTGGGTCACGCGGTGAAGGACTCGGTGGTCAGGATTGGGGACTTGACGGAGCGTCGTTCCTCGGTGCCCCGGTTGCCCTCCCGGCTGTTTCTGCGACGATTGGCGAGAAGGAGATTTCGCCGCAAACCGGTCAGAAGACGGCGGCAAATGGCTATTGGTGCTATTTTTTTTCGTACGGGCTTCTAATTCTGCGATACGTGTTTTTAGTTGTTGGTTTTCTTGACGCAGCTGCTCGTTTTCTCGGATGAGTGTTTCAATCGTTTGGGCTTGGTGTTCGATTTTGGCCACCATGCTTTCGAGTGTGAAGACCGCTTGTTGGAAATCAAAAACAACGTTTGCCATTGTGTTCACCTCCCTTGTCTAGGATGGTACTAGTATAGACAAGGGGAGCAGAAATAAACCCGATCTCGTAAACTTTTTCTATGTAATGGCTGAACAGTTACCATCAAAATGGAATGAGGATACGTATGCATAAAACTCTCCCCAAGAAAAATAAGTTTCATCATGATTAAATATTTTTCCTTCGCGATGCAGCATATGGAAAATATATTGTATGATCTCTTGTTCTAACATACAATTAGTGGACAAGTGATTTTGCAAAAAGGTCTTTATTTCGCTTCTTCCAACAATATTCATTCAACCTTACACCCACGGATTTTCTTTCGCTTTCAATCCATCTTGCAGATACTCTACCAATGCTGTGAAGACTTCTGGGCTTAAATTCTCCCTTGCTAACGCAAGCTCTGTTGTTCCGATGGAATCTTTTTCTAATATTGTTTGCAGAACATTCCATAAGTTTTGGTTCATAATATCTACCTCCAACCAATATTTTCATCAAAATTTTACACTATATTACAATTTATGTCATTATTTTCTGAAAAAATAGGTATTTTCCGCAATCAAATTTGCGGAAAATACGGATGTTTTTTCTTGTTCATTTTGATACAGTAAGGGTGAAGTCGGCCGGCTTGATAAGATAATGAATGAAGTCCTGCGGTAATATGTCAAGGTGAAAAATCATCGAAATTGGAAATTCATTTGTCCGATGACCCGAAAAAAGGCAATACTGAAGAAGCCCAGTCTTGTAAGATGTCATTAACTGGGTTTTGATACAAAATCAGTTAGATCGATACCCTTATCGATCTTCCCCCTTTCTTGGCGTGTAGATTTGACCGTTGCGTAGCAGCGCATCGATCACACGCACGAGTTTTCTAGCGGTAAGGACGAGGGCTCGTTTATGTTGATGCTTTGGCACTTCCTCGTACTTCTTCCGATAGTACGCGCGAAACGTCGCATCATGCCGTTGTACCGAGTTGGCAGCCTCCACTAGGTAGTAACGGAGATAGCGATTACCGGAACGAATGAGGGAAGTATCCTCGGCTTGGAAGCGCCCCGATTGGTGCTTGGACCAAGTCAGACCTGCATACTTCGCTAAGGCGGCTTGGTTGTCAAATCGCTCGATTTGTCCAATTTCGGCTAAGATGCCAGCGGCGTAGACTGGACCGATGCCAGGAATCGTTTGTAACGTATTCGGGATGCCTTCCAAATGGCGAGTAATCGCTTTGTCGAGCTCTTTGATTTGCGCTTGAAGGCTGCGAATGGATTGAATCGACAGCCCTAAAAGCAAATCAATGGAATCCTCGACACACTTGGAAAGCCGATACGACGAACGAGCCGCCTTTTGAATGGACTTGGCGATGCATTCCGGATCGGCAAAGCGATTGCGTCCTTTTTGGCGCAAGAAGTCGGCAAGTTGCTGCACGTCCATCTGAGAGATTTCGTCTAAGCGAAACGACTCGAGAAGAAGCTCTAAGATGGCATGTCCGAACACGGAGCTGTCCACCTCTTGAGTAAACGAGCTGCACTTGTAAAACAAGTGCTGGAGGAAGTATTGCTTCTCTCGAGTGAGCTGATGGACGAGATGATAGCGCATGCGTGTGAGTCGCTGAAGCGCAATAAACTGTTCGTGCATGACAGCGGTGACTTTCAAGCGGCCGAAGCGAAGGCGATCAGCGATGATCCACGCATCGATGCCGTCCGTTTTATCCAAGTCGGTGTAAGCTTCTTTAAACTTGCGAATGAGCTTGGGATTGATGGTAAACACCTTGACATGCCAAGACTTTAGCTCCTCCTGTTGATGGAAAAACATCGCCGGATGCCAGCTGTAAACCGAAGTGGCTTCCATCCCGATGAGAATTTCGGATGGTTGGCGTTTGTTGGCCCACAGGAGGATTTGATCGCGAAGGAAGGTCGCGCCAAGGAGATGGTTGTCCACCTTGAATTGTGCGCAAGTGTTTCCTTCTTGATCCATGATACACGTGTATAAGTCCGTCGAGCTCACGTCAATCCCGACGTAGAGTTTCATGAGATCACCTCCAATCGTAGTAGGATCGTGGGGTTGGGACTCTTCGGGATGCCCCCGGACCGCGCCTGTTGACCAGTCACCCTCGCGTATGAGAACTCACGTTGGACCATGGGCTGCCTGGAAGCTGCTCCTTCCAGCATGGGGAACCAACGTCGAGCCTCGGGGTTAGACGTCCGAACAGGAGCCGGGGAGACAGACTTCACGAGTAGTCAAGGCTACAGGAGGAAGAAGAGTGTCCCCGATGATCCTCAAGATCATTATCTAGGAACATCGCGAAAAGTCCAACCCCGATGTTTGTGAAATATGTTTGCGACCCACGGGGGAGGGGCGCCCCTCCCCCGTGGGCAAGTCACCCAAGAATATGCGATTGTCAAGGAGCATATCGAACTGGAAATTCGATTTAAAAATCTTTCTAAACATACTATACGAGGAGGAAATGGTATTGAAAAAAATCTTATCTGGAGTTTTAGGCTTATCTCTATTATTAGGTGGAACAAACTTTGCCTTTGCTAAGGATGGAACGACTTCATTAGACTCTATTAAGAAAAAGTATACAAATGCTACTGTTGAAAAAGTAACTGAAGACATTATTACAATCTCAGGAGAAGATACAGAGAAGATTGTTGCTGAATTATTGGAAAAATATAAAGAAGAAGGTGAAAAAGAATTAATTTCTAATACCAGTAATAATGGAGGAATTACTACTCTTGGAGCTAGTATATGTACTAAGGAGTGTAGTGATGCTTTCCGTTATGATCAAAAAGATTCTAAAAATGTTTATGCTACTTCCATGTCACAGGTTCAGGGATACCATTGGAATAATGGAAAAGTACATTGGACAAGCGTGGCAGGATCGGGTATTGGTAAATGGACTGGATCTGGAACGGCACAATGGATTAAAATTGACCAAAAATTAGCTTATTCCGGTGTAGCTGTATCAATATCTTGGCCAGCAGGTTTTTCTGTTACTAGCGATTCAAAAGTAGCAACATATAATGGTGAAAAAAGATATGGTACTAATGTTCATGCTGTGACTTTTAATAATTGTAGTGCATCTAGCTGGATATCTCTTGGCAAAGCAACTTTAGATACCACAACTACTGTACGGAGCCCACAAGGATATGACTATCGTACAACAGCAGTAGCTACTATAGACTAATATCTATGATTAGTAAAAAGATCTTGTTCATATAGAACAAGGTCTGGATCTAGGTCAATATTTCGGACATAATTTAGTTAAAGGGAAATTTTGGTTCTCGCACCAAAATAGTTGGTTGTATTTTGACGCTTGACATGGAGCCTCTGTGGGCGTGGTATCTTGCGAAGGGCGAAAGGGAGGTCATATTTCGCAAGGCTAAATAGCCTACCACGCCCACCTCTCCATATAAAGCAGAGCGCTCGATAAAAATGTAGTGGTTCATGCTGCCCTTTGATTTGATCCTCTACTTCTTGAGGGGTCAAATAACCTAAACTTCCATGGATTCTTTGACGATTGTACCAGCCCTCAATATATTTTAAAGATAATTGAGCAGAACGATAATCTAAGTATCGTACTTGCTAGATTTCTTCTTTTTTCGAAATAGCATGAAAGGATTCCATGCAGGTATTATCATATGGATAGCCTTTTTTGCTAAAGGAATGCTTCATTCCTTTTGATTGCTGATATTGTTGGAATTCCTCACTCGTATATTGGGAGCCTAAGTCTAATGAAGGATTAATCCTTCTTTTGGTTGTTGTGTCGAGTACGCATTATCAAAAGCTTTCATGACCAGCTCTGTCGTTATATTCCGTGAAAAGGAATAACCGATAATTTTTTTGGAATGGAGATCCATGACCGACGCCAAATAACACCACCCATCTTTGATGGTATGAATATAGGTGATGTCAGCTGCCCATTTTCATTAATGGTGGTTGTTGCAAAATCTTGATTTAATATATTTGGGTGATCAACGACTATGCCTTTACTACTGCAATGAGGACGTTATTTTTTTGTAATAATTGAACGGATTCCGGCTTTTTTCATCAAACGCTGTACTCTTTTTTCACTGATTACATAACTAGCTTTTTTAAGTGCCTCATGAATCTTCGGGGCTCCATAACGTTTAGAGCTTTTCAAATGAATTTCTTTAATTTTCTCGGTTAATTCTTTATTTTCATGAGCACGATTGGACTCCTGCTTATTTTTAGAATCATATACGAACTTCTCAGGAATTCTAATGCATCACAAAGGGTTTTGACAGTATACTGGTCTTTTCATTCATCAATCACTTCGATTATTTCATGGGGATTTATCCTTTCGCGAATATGGCCATAGCTTTTTTTAATATTTCATTTTCCTCCTGTAAACTCCGGAGTTGTTTTTGTAACTTCGCATAATCATCTGGAGTTAAAGTTGAGCCATCTTCTAAATGAACAGGAGAATATTTTTTAATCCATTTATAAATCGTTATATCTGAAGCGCCATGTTCGCTGCTTAAATCCTTAACTGCACTTCCTGAGTGGTAAAGTTCAACAACCATTTTTTTGAAATCTTCATAAAATTTACCCATAGAGGACACATCCCTTCGTTTTTATTATAGCAGTTATAAAAAAATTTTAACTAAGATGTGTCCATGAAACTATACTAACACCAGTCTTTTTATAAGTATATATAAGGTATACAAGGAGAATAAATTATGAAGTTAATGTTCAAAAATATAAGTCTGATCTTTATTATAATAATCATTTTATTTGGCTGTATAAGTGAAACTACTAACCAAACAATTAAGAACAGAAACGAAACAGGAAATTTAGACTTACAAGACATAAGAACACAGTTTCTTATTTATGAAGGGAAACTGCGTATGTATGAAGGGGGATACAGCATTCCTTTTATTTACTATAGAGGAAATATTTACTCCGCATATTATATTATGGAGTCATTGAAATTACTAGGTGTTAATAGCTTTACAAATAAAAGAAAAACAATAATAATGTTAGAAAATAACTTAGCAGATATTGAAGATAAAAATATTATGATGGACGATTTATATTATACAGTAAATATTTTGGAAAATTTAGGGGAGTTCAAAAATAAAAAAATAAATGCACTTTTAGAAAAAATGTTTGTCAAGCTTTACAGAGACGGATACTATTCTTTTGATACTTATGGGAATGAGAAACTGAAAGATTATTTAATATCTACATATATGGCTAGCCAGATTGAAGATTTTTTACAATTGGATAAAACAAAAATAAAAGAAGATTGGATAGCAAATATTAAACTGGATAATTCTTTAAGCAACGCCAGATTGATTTATTTCAAAAATATTCTTTTATTAAAGTTTAACCATAATCATCAGATTCCTGAATCAGATAAAAAAATAATGGTTAAATACGTTAATGAAACATTTTCTAAAACTAAATTGGATTTATTTGAATTGAATACATCACTAGAAATAATTGATTTGTTAAATTATTATAAATTAGACTACAATAAACCGCCAGATAAAATATTTTCTTTACTATATGCAAATCAAAATAATGATGGTGGATGGAATGCTGCACTAGAGGGACCTAGTGATGAGCAGGGAACTTATTTAGCTTTAAAATTCCTTGAACATTTTAATAAAGATGTAAGGAAAAGTAAAATTCTAAAGGAGATGTTAGAAGATCACCAAGGCATTGATGGAGGTTATTCAAAAATTATACAAAAAGAGTTCTCAATAGAGAGTACAAATATGGTTAAACAAATAAGTGACTACTATGGGTATAAAACTAAAAACGAAAAAGAAACTAAGGATTTATTGAAATTAATTATTAGGAAAATTAACTGGGATATCTTAGATGGTAAGACAATTGCACATATTATTGAAACTCTTAAAACATACAATATTAAAATACCTGAAGAAGCTATTGAGAGTATTCAAAATAAATATAAAGACTTAATCAAGAATAAAAATTATGAACATGCATTATATGTATCCTATGTTATGAAGCTTATTAACGTTGGAATACCTAAATTAAAGATTAATATACAGGATAATCTTAATTTCAAAGATCATCTTTTTTTATTAGGAACCCTTAGTATATCTCAAAGAATCTCACAAAAAGACATTAAAATTTTTGGAGAAAAATTCCAAAAAGATATCAAAAACAATTTAAATGATCCTTATATTATGTGGATTCTTACTATTATTAGTCAAAACGGAAATTATGTAGATATAAATAGTTTAATTAATGATCACTTAAATAGAAGTATAGAGAGTATAAAAGACAATAAGGAGACATTTCATTTAAGAGATTTTTATTATGTTTTAAAGACATACCAACTTTTAAATAAAAGGTAAAAGACATCAAATTCTATATCATCTCTATGACGTGTAAAAGAAAAATGAACATGATTAATTTTGGAAAGCAAAACAACAGCATCAAATCGATTTGAAATTTTGAAATAGAGAATAAATTTATGCATGTATGTCAGGGTCAAATATTCTATCAGGAAGGGATCTTTATGAACAAAAGAAAACCTGTTAAAAAGCTTATAGGTATCGTCTTTTTTATATTAGTTTTTGTATTTGCATGTACTGTATTTTTTTTGGATTTATATCTTACTCCTTTAAACGCTGCTAAGAAAAACAATTATATACATAAGAATGCTGTATTACTAAAAGAAATAAGCGCTCGTGAAAACAAGATATATATTTTTCAGGATAACGATCAATCCTATAAAACTGTCATATCTAAGCCTTTTGGACCATTCTGGAAAAGTGAGATAGCATTTAATTATCAATCAAATTTAAAAAATGATATTGAAACAGTTGGCTACGCCAAGATAAATGATCAAACCATTAATATGCTTATGTTGGCTTTTAAAACAAATACAAATGACATTAAATATGTTGAAGCTGGTCCGGACGGAGAAAGATTTTTGCGTCCAATGCATCTAGGGAATATCGAGATTTTTTACTGGGAAGGGAAGTTTAATGAAAGAGATATCAATCCAATAGCTCTTTCTGCCGATAAAAAGCCAAAATATTACTATGGTTTTTCTAAAGATGAACAATATGATGATTTAAGGACAATACAATGGCATGAATATCATTAGTTTCTACCGTGAAATATATACTAAACCCGTGGTGCTAGTTGGGCGTCAGAACTCAACTAGCCCAAGTGTGACCAGCGAATAGGCTAACAATATGCCGTCGAGCGCTACTTCAAATCCGATCATGGAATTCGCTCGAATCTCTGTGATCCGGTATTGGTCAACCAGAACCGAGAACACCGTCTCGATCACTTTGCGTTTTTGTCGGATCCATTTCTCCCATGCCTCGGACGAGCAATGTTTCTGGTTTTTTCGAGACGGAGTCCAAAGCGCCATTTGGTACTCTTCGTACAGCCTTTTTTGCAACTCACGGCTGATGAATCCTTTGTCCCCAAAGTTATAGGAATGAGGAATTTGGGTCATCACGCTTTCGGCTGCGATTCGATCATGGCAGGATGCTTCCGCCACCACATAGCCCATGGGCAACCCTTGATCGGCCACTTGAAGGTGCAGCTTCAACCCATAGTACCATTGCTTTTTGGAAGCGCAATACCCGATGTCTGCGATCTCTTGAAACCGTTTGACGCGATGCATTCTGGCGGTATGGCACAACGGGAGCGGCAAGCTATCGACGACGGCATAGGCATGATGTTGGCCGCGTTTTTCCAGCTCATGGCGGATCCATTTGATGGCGAAGCGCAGCGCCCGGCAACGGCGGTTGTACCGGGAACGTTCGAGAAACGAGCCGGTTGTGAACAAGTTTCCAGTGACAAAGCGATGCCATGCCCGTTCGGATGCAAAACCGAGCAACTTTCCTAAAATATGAATCGCGATGACCACAGTGTCTTCCTGTTTGACCAAATGGCGGTTGCGGCGCTGCAGGTACATCTGAATCGATGGAAGCTGGGCAGAGACAAAAAAGAAAATGGCGGCATATTGCTTTTTGAATCTTGCTCGATCTGTTGTAAGATGAAAGTGCTCTTGCATGGGGATTCTCCTTCTCATGTTTGATCGCACTTTCATTTTAAGGAGATCCTCATGAAAGGGCTATTTTTATGCTTGTTTGAGTTTATCTAGCACCACGGGTAAATAAAAAATATCCGTGCATCAGCTGCAAACATAAGTCTTCATTTCACAACCCTAATCATGTATAATATGCATAGAAGGTTCTTATAATATAAGACCAAGGGTGCTGCAACACCCTCGGTCCTGCAATAGAACGGTTCCCTGCAAGGGGGGATCGGCAGTAGGCGGAAATAATCCACCCATGGCCGTTAACTCAAGGGTGGATTATTTCTTTTGGCTGTAAGACAGTATTGAAACGATAAGACTTGCGAAAGCAACCGCAAACATTAACCCGAGTTCGACAGTTTTGAGGCCATTTTAGGCAAATGAAAATGGCCAAAATGCTGTTATATCAAAGATTTCGCAATGCGGATCCTAGAAAAAAATGCTGAATTTCATAGGCACACGACTTGTTTATTTTAACTTTTAAAACAGCTGAATATCGGTTATAATATAGGCATGTACATACGGCGAGTAACACGCAAAAACAAAGATGGAACGACCGTGGCCTATCTCCAGCTTGCTCACAACGAATGGGATCCCAAGGACAAATAGGCGAAAACCAAGGTGATGGATTCGTTTGGGCGCGAAGACGAGGTGGATCGCGCCGTCTTGGAGCTTCTGGCCAAAAGTATTTCGCGATTTCTTTCTCCTGACTCATGAATCGCGGCCCAACGTAAGAGACGAATGCGAGCGTCTCATGCTTGGACATTTTTCTTCCAAAAACGGCGGCCTGCATCAACGAACTGAACTGACGGCCAAACAAGCGAAACTCTTTGCAACTCTAGGGCTGGAGCCTCCTCCGAAGATTCTAGGCATCCATCCTCGCGCCTAGATACACGCCCGAAGTATGCCCAAATGCCTCTCGTCCCTGTTGTATCAAGGGATGAGAGGCATTTTGTTTGCCTAGTGACTGTCGAACTCGGGATTAACGCTTCACTCACATTTCGCACCCCAGTAGTGCAGAAACAAAGGATTTTTTATTCATTTTTTTAAAATATTTTTTGAGCCAACACAACAAGCGATGGCAATCCTTTTTTTACCATCGCTCATCGTTCCTTATGAGATTAGACGTAAATGCTTTCGTCCATTCCCAACTCTTGCAGAATCCTTCGCTGCTCGTAGGTGAGCGGTTTCCCTAACGCGCGTTGGATTTGCCCATCCGGCAGCTCCAACAGGACGACTTTCACATACCAGAACAACTGAAAAATCGCCTGCCCGGTCGGACGGGTCAGCTTGCGGCCTCCTGCGCCCTTTAACGGGCACTCCGGCGTAATAAACTGACGCACCCGGCGCTGGAAGACGCGGTAAATGGCCAATGCGAGGAGAAACAAATCACCCAACACCGCCACTCGTTCCGGTTTTTTCACGTAAATCTCGTCCGTAAAGAACGGATCTTTCAGGAAGGAGAAGTTCATTTCCACCGAGATCTGCCCTTTATACAGCTTCAAGATCTCTTTCGCGTCCATTCGTCGGTCCTTCCATTCCTCCGGCACCGTCGTGACGAGAACAAACCGGGACGCTTTCCGTCTCGCCTGTTCCCACGCGTCTTGGTCGAATTCCACGCTCAGGCGAAGCGTGTACAGCGTCTCCATTTCCGGTTCCGTCCCTTTTTTCGGCCGTCCGCGCCGTTTTTTCGGACGCACGATCTCTTCGACGACGGCCTCCACTCGATGGAACCGGGGACGAAGGGATGCCTTGAGGGATGCCAAGGCTTGTTCGGCGTCTTCCCGGCACGAAAACGGGTGGCGCTCCCAACGGGCTTGTTCCTGCGCAAGAAGCTCCGCTTCTTGTGCTCGTTCTTTTTCGAGCGTCTTTCCTTTCCGTTGGTCGAGGGCACTCGATTCGACGACGACCAGCCGAACCGGATGTCCTTCATACGTCGATGTCGTTTCCCATACCCGATACGTGGCGCCGTTTTTCTCCGCCAGCGAAAATGGATCGCTCCACGTCGTGTCCCTGGCATCGGCTTGCGCCAGCACGGTTTTCACGATCCGGAGCGACGAAGGGCCTCTGGTGATCAAAAAGGCGTTCGCCGCTTTCGTTTGCGCCAGCGTGTCCTTCGTCATCACGGCGGAATCCGCCACATAAATCCATTCGTCCTCGATCTTCGCTTGCTTCAGCTGCTCATGGACACGGGACAGCACCTCGGGATTCCACGTTTTGTCCGGCAGGTTGCCGTCGTGCACATCTCCATAAAAAGGAACGCCATCCTCGTTGCCGATCAGTCCGAAGCCGATCTGCTTTTGCCAATGGTGTTGCCGGTTGTAGCCATGGGCAATATGCAGGGTATCCGGCGAGGCCGATTCATACGTGCCGTAAACCGATACATCGGTCGTATCGGCATGGAACACCCGAAGGGGGATGCCTTCCTCCTTGTAGATCTGCACAAGGCAAGCCGAAATGACTTGATGGATGTTGGCATCATACAGGCGATCCAGATGGCGGGCGATGGCATCGTCATTGAACCAAGAAGGCTGGAGCCCCGGCCGGATCAGCTTGGGCAAATCGATTTCATGCGCCCATCGTTCCAAATGAACCAGCGCTTGACGGCCGCTCAAGATATCCAGGATGAGCAGCCAGATCACATCGCTGGCTCGGGTTTGGCATTGGGGATCCACCGGAACCAGCCGGTCAATCAGCTGGGGGAGGCCAAGATCCTTGAAGATGGCGCTTATTATATTCAAATAGGAACTTTCATAAATAGCACGAATTCGAACGTCCATGGTGTGGAAACTCCTTTGCATTCCTTGTGTACCAAGGACCTATTCGACATCGGGATGAAAAAATCCTCCCGATTTTCGTCGGGAGGGTGCGAAATGTGAGGTATATGCCCGAAGCTCCCGGAGATGATGGGCGTGGCAAAGGGCATGGCTCGCCTCTGTGTACATCGGGTGCACCGAATACGCATCGTGCACCATCGTTCCTTTGTACCGTGGCAAGATCCCGATGTCGTCCGTCGCTTGCTTTCCACGGGAACGATGAAGCCCGTATCGGGTGACCTTGGCAGTGGAAGCCACATGCACCCATTGGTTCTTTCTGTTCACACGCAGGCTCGTTTCATCGACGTGCAACGTCTTGGAAGCCAGCAGCGCCGCTTCCATCTCTTCAAGCGCTGCTTCGAACACAGGGAGCCATCGTCTCGTCATGTTCACGACTGTGCCTGCACTCATCGAATGATCGACTAGCGCTTTGACCATCTCCGTGACACGCTCGCACGGGATCAACTGCGCATGATTCCAGTATAAAACAAGGGAAGTGACGGCTGGTCCGTACTGGACATGATTCGTGACATAAAAAGGGAACTCCGCCTGCTGGACAAGTCGGCATTCCGGACAACGCTTGATTTCCCGCTCATGTTGAGTCACTTCCATTCGAACCACAGGGAGGTCGAACACTTGGCGAATGTCTACTTGAAGCGGAGCAACATGTTTGAAAGAGTGACCACACCCTTTGCATTGGGTCACGCGGTGAAGGACTCGGTGGTCAGGATTGGGGACTTGACGGAGCGTCGTTCCTCGGTGCCCCGGTTGCCCTCCCGGCTGTTTCTGCGACGGTTGGCGAGAAGGAGATTTCGCCACAAACCGGTCAGAAGACGGCGGCAAATGGCTATTGGTGCTGTTTTTTTTCGTACGGGCTTCTAATTCTGCGATACGTGTTTTTAGTTGTTGGTTTTCTTGACGCAGCTGCTCGTTTTCTCGGATGAGTGTTTCAATCGTTTGGGCTTGGTGTTCGATTTTGGCCACCATGCTTTCGAGTGTGAAGACCGCTTGTTGGAAATCAAAAACAACGTTTGCCATTGTGTTCACCTCCCTTGTCTAGGATGGTACTAGTATAGACAAGGGGAGCAGAAATAAACCCGATCTCGTAAACTTTTTCTATGTAATGGCTGAACAGTTACCATCAAAATGGAATGAGGATACGTATGCATAAAACTCTCCCCAAGAAAAATAAGTTTCATCATGATTAAATATTTTTCCTTCGCGATGCAGCATATGGAAAATATATTGTATGATCTCTTGTTCTAACATACAATTAGTGGACAAGTGATTTTGCAAAAAGGTCTTTATTTCGCTTCTTCCAACAATATTCATTCAACCTTACACCCACGGATTTTCTTTCGCTTTCAATCCATCTTGCAGATACTCTACCAATGCTGAGAAGACTTCTGGACTTAAACTCTCCCTTGCTAACGCAAGTTCAGTTGTTCCGATGGAATCTTTCCCTAGTAGTGTTTGAAGAACATTCCATAAGTTTCGGTTCATAATACCTACCTCCAACCAATATTTTTATCAAAATTTTACACTATATTACAACTTTTGTCATCATTTTCTAAAAAATAGGTATTTTCCGCAATCAAATTTGCGGAAAATACGGATGTTTTTTGTTTTTAAATGTAGTAAATTGTAGTCGTAGGCTATGAACGCATCTTAATAGGAGGATGAAAAATGTTAAGTGTAATTAGAAAGATCGCAGAATACTTACTCAAATACTGGCCTAAAATGAGTAACTGGCTAAAACAGGCTATCATCACTCTCGCGGGTAGTGCAATTGTAGACGCGATTGCTCGAGGTCTTAATGCGCTCATTAATTATCTTTCTACCTTATCATCTGCCGTTATTGAAGCTATTGCAAAATTATTAGGTCTATAAAAAAATTGGCTACAAAAGAACTCTATGAAAGTTCTTTTGAGCCAATCCAAATTTGCCGGAATAACCAGAACACATCGTTAACTCACAATTAATTCACAAAAAACGATGCGTTCTAGCCTACATCTAAATATAAACCATTTATTAATAATAATTATAATGGAGTTTTTGTAATATGTCAATGAGTAATAATGTATTATATGTACGCAACTTAACAAAATCCATAAATAATAAAGTTATTTTACAAGAGTGTAACATTACAATAAAAAAAGGAGAGATATGTTCCCTCTTTGGAAAAAATGGTACGGGGAAAAGCCTATTTTTAAAATGTATACTAGGTTATACAGATTTTGATTTTGGTGTGGTTAAGATTGGAGATTATAATATACGGGAAAGACGGCAGATAAGAAAATACAGTGGATTTGTTCCAAGTGATGATTACTCATTTTGCCAATTGTTAACCCCTAATGAATATTTCTCGTTTATACAAAGTGTTTTTTCCTTACCTTATAAAGAAACAAGGAAAAAAATTGAATATTTAGCTGAGAAGTTAGCAGTACAGCCCTATCTAGATGAACTCATTGAGAATTTATCCTTTGGTACAAGAAAAAAAATTGTGTTGATAGGCACCTTATTGTATGATCCTATTCTTCTAGTTTGTGATGAGATTTTCGAAGGATTGGATGAACAATCTGTAAGAGAAGTTCAAGATTTGTTTTTAAACAAGAAAAAAATCGGACATTCTATTCTTTTTACCACTCATTTATATGATGAGGCTATCACTATTACGGATAAATGTTATCAAATAGTGGATAGAAAGATTATAGAAGTTGACACTTCACAAAAAGGAGTGCTATAGGATAGCATGCTCATAAACCAATATTTTAAAATTTACTCGAAATTAGTAGAAGGGCATGTTAATAAATTACTATCGTGGGGTACAGCTTTCCTTTTTGGTGGAATGTTAGCCGTTATGTTATATATGTTTGAAGATGACATTGTATTAAAGGGTGTTCCAGCAGTCATTTTCCTTTTACATCTAGTTGCAATATTTATGAATGAAAATCAAAGAGAAAGTATCAACTTATTATTTGCGTTTTTAAAGACAACTCCTATACCCTCTTTTACTATTATTGTCTTTAACTTTCTGTGTAAATTATTCAGTAAAGACCAAATTCGTTTTTATTTCTGTAGCCTTTTTGTGTTGATTGCATTTAAAATCCCATTATCATTAATAGGACTCTATTTTTTTCGAATCTTTTTTCTAATAATGATTTCTCAAGTTATAGAGTATATGGTGTGCGTAGTAAAAGAAAAATATTTTTCCCGCTTCTTGGTTCCTTTGCTTCTATTATTTATTTTATTTTTATTAGGGAAAAAAGAACCATACTTTTTTAGTATTAATCTTTTATTAAAGAATTTAATAAAATTATACGATGATATCATTTTATTAGGATTTATTATATTATTAGTTATAAGTCCGTTTTTTGTTAATAAATTGTTAAACACTAAAAAGACTAGTATCCCTACACCAATTATAAAGCTAAGTAATATTATAGCAGGAGTGAGCAGTCTAGTATTATTTAATAAGCAGTTAAAGAACATTATTAAAACTTACATAAAGATATACATAAGAGATAAATTTGTACTCTTTAAATATTTAGTAATCACCACTTTATCTATAATATATTCTTGGATTAGTTACACTTTTCAAGGTTCTGAAGATAAAATTTCTAGCTTTTATTTAACTCTTATGATGAATTTTTATTTTTTCTATGAAATTAGAATGTTAGGATTACTCTATTCGAATGATCTTGATGACTTTTTTCCTATATTAAATCGCTATAAAACTATTTCAATCGATTTTATTGCAGGTTTTTTAAATATCTTGTTTAGTTTATTAGCTTTGGCCTTCTATAGCATTTTGTTAAAAGTCGATTTATCTATTATGTTAACTAATTTGACAATTTCTTGTGTTTTTTATATTATCAGTGTTTATTTTAAAGTGCGAAAATCTGCAACAAAAAAAGGGATAATTATTACTTCAATTAAATATATTGTTTTATGCCTATTTATTGGTCTAATGTTGTTGGAACTAGGGATATTCTTCAATATCTTAGTTTTAATAATCTTATGTATTTTCACTTATTACAAAATATATAGAGAAGAGAGGACTGAAAATACACTATGAAGTATGTTTTACTAATTGCTGCTACCATTGCCTATTTTATTTATCGTAACCAGTCTCCACAAAATTTTATATTTATAGCAATTATTGCGTTACTGTTAATATCTTCATTTAATTCCAAAGGAAAGAAAAAATAGGTGATTATTATGAAAGCAATTGTCGAGAAAGAATTTAAAAGCTTGTTCAAAGGTTTTAAGTCTATTGCTGTGATTGCATTTTTTCTTGTAGTGTGTTTTGCTGCTTCTAAATTTTTCAGTAATAATCTGGATATATTACAAAAAGATCATGCTGAATCAGCTTACGTCTCTAGTATTCGAGGGCTAGTTATGTTTTTAGGGTTTCTCTTTGTCTTGTCTTTATCCCATGATGCAATCAACCGAGAAGTTGAAAACCAAACGATCCGCTTTTTAGTTACTAAATCCTCTAGAAGTTCTATTGTTATTGGAAAGTTTTTAGGGATTTTTTTGTTTTGGCTGATTTGTATTTTATGCTCATTTATTGTTATTGGTTTATTTGCTAAGCAGATATTTGTTTTTGACTTTCTGCAAATTATGTGTTTCATTGCCTATGCTGTCAGTCTAACCATCTTGATATCTTTAGTAATAAAAAAACCGTCTCATACTACATTTGTAAGTATTTTGTTAGGTATGGCGCTACCTGTTTTAGGATTGTGGTCTGTTAGCTCGACTAAATTCATATCGGAAATCATTAAGTATATACTCCCGTATTACTATATTCTTAAAGGCGGTTACTATATCATTTTTCCGTTTTTTCTCTCTATTCTTATGCTGTTGATAGCTTTGGCTATATTTCAAAGGAGAGATTTGTAGTGAAAATCATAGAGGTATATAACCTAAAAAAGAAATTTAAAGATCATTATGTCGTGAAAGGTGTTACTTTTGATGTAAAAAAAGGTGAAATTTTCGGGTTTTTAGGTAAAAATGGAGCGGGAAAAACGACAACAATGAATATGTTAACAGGTATTATTTTGCCCACTGAAGGCAGTTTTACTATAGGTGGAAAAACGAATCAAGAAATCGATCAAATCAAGAGGATCATTGGAGTAATGCCTGATGCTGCAAACTATTACTATGATTTAACTGCTATCGAACATCTCGTATTTTTTTCAAAATTAAAAAAATTAAAAATGAAAAAGAGTGATTTGCTTGCTATATTGGAGAGAGTAGGGCTGAAAGGTCATGAAAAGAAAAAGGTTGGCAGTTATTCGTTTGGTATGAAAAAAAAGCTAGGAATTGCCCAGGCTATTCTAGGGAAGCCACAAGTCGTTTTTCTGGATGAGCCTACCTCTGGTTTAGATCCGGAGTCAGCCGTTGAAATTCAGCAACTTATTCAAGAGTTATCTCAAGATCACATGACTATTTTTTTAACTTCACATAATCTTATTGAAGTTGAGAGAATCTGTGACAGAATAGCTATTATGGAAAACGGTATAATATCTAAAATCGGGAGCATGGAAGAATTAAGAGCTTTACATCAACGTACTATACGACTTTCCATCAAAATAAAGAAAGAGGATTCTTTTATTGCCCATTCCATGAAAAATAATTTAGTCGATTATGTTTCTGATATACAAGTAAAAGACCAATATTTATATTGTTATCTGTATAAGGAAGCTGATATACCTAAATTGATTCATTATTTATCCAGCCAAAACATTGATATATATGAAGTAAAAACGGAAAAAGCTACACTAGAAGATATTTTCTTTGATCGGACATCTAGTGATGCGATAGATATGATCAAAACTTAATTTTTACATATTATGGACTAATTACATTAAAAAGGCTCTTCACCACAAAGTGTACTTGACAAAGAAAGACGATCATGATAAAGAAAACCAAAACAGCATTTTTCCTTTTTATACCACACATCTCTTTGAGCAACATTGCTATCATGTTTGTCTTTAAAAGTCAAGTACATCTTTTGGTGATGAGCCATTAAAAAGGATCCCGAGTTCGACAGCGACTAGGTAAACAAAATGCCTCTGATCCCTTGATACAAAAGGGACGAGAGGCATTTGGGCATACTTCGGGCGTGTATCTAGGTGCGAGGATGGATGCCTAGAATCTTCGGAGGAGGCTCCAGCCCAAGAGCCGCAAAGAGTTGCGCTTGTTTGGTCGTGATCTTTGTACACTGATAGAGGTCACGATATTTTGAAGAAAAATGTCCTAACGTGGAGCGCTGACATTTGTCTCTTACTTTCGGTCACGATTTTACTCTCGATTCGGATCAAGAGGAGGATTAGACCGTGGAGACGCACGTGAGCATAGATGCAATCCTCCAATTGATGGTACATTGACAGTAACCACGGTTACCCATCGAATGTACATGTCTATATTATAAACAAAAAAACTTTATATTAAAAGGATTAAATCTCACATTTCGCACCCCAGTAGTGCAGAAACAAAGGATTTTTTATTCATTTTTTTAAAATATTTTTTGAGCCAACACAACAAGCGATGGCAATCCTTTTTTTACCATCGCTCATCGTTCCTTATGAGATTAGACGTAAATGCTTTCGTCCATTCCCAACTCTTGCAGAATCCTTCGCTGCTCGTAGGTGAGCGGTTTCCCTAACGCGCGTTGGATTTGCCCATCCGGCAGCTCCAACAGGACGACTTTCACATACCAGAACAACTGAAAAATCGCCTGCCCGGTCGGACGGGTCAGCTTGCGGCCTCCTGCGCCCTTTAACGGGCACTCCGGCGTAATAAACTGACGCACCCGGCGCTGGAAGACGCGGTAAATGGCCAATGCGAGGAGAAACAAATCACCCAACACCGCCACTCGTTCCGGTTTTTTCACGTAAATCTCGTCCGTAAAGAACGGATCTTTCAGGAAGGAGAAGTTCATTTCCACCGAGATCTGCCCTTTATACAGCTTCAAGATCTCTTTCGCGTCCATTCGTCGGTCCTTCCATTCCTCCGGCACCGTCGTGACGAGAACAAACCGGGACGCTTTCCGTCTCGCCTGTTCCCACGCGTCTTGGTCGAATTCCACGCTCAGGCGAAGCGTGTACAGCGTCTCCATTTCCGGTTCCGTCCCTTTTTTCGGCCGTCCGCGCCGTTTTTTCGGACGCACGATCTCTTCGACGACGGCCTCCACTCGATGGAACCGGGGACGAAGGGATGCCTTGAGGGATGCCAAGGCTTGTTCGGCGTCTTCCCGGCACGAAAACGGGTGGCGCTCCCAACGGGCTTGTTCCTGCGCAAGAAGCTCCGCTTCTTGTGCTCGTTCTTTTTCGAGCGTCTTTCCTTTCCGTTGGTCGAGGGCACTCGATTCGACGACGACCAGCCGAACCGGATGTCCTTCATACGTCGATGTCGTTTCCCATACCCGATACGTGGCGCCGTTTTTCTCCGCCAGCGAAAATGGATCGCTCCACGTCGTGTCCCTGGCATCGGCTTGCGCCAGCACGGTTTTCACGATCCGGAGCGACGAAGGGCCTCTGGTGATCAAAAAGGCGTTCGCCGCTTTCGTTTGCGCCAGCGTGTCCTTCGTCATCGCGGCGGAATCCGCCACATAAATCCATTCGTCCTCGATCTTCGCTTGCTTCAGCTGCTCATGGACACGGGACAGCACCTCGGGATTCCACGTTTTGTCCGGCAGGTTGCCGTCGTGCACATCTCCATAAAAAGGAACGCCATCCTCGTTGCCGATCAGTCCGAAGCCGATCTGCTTTTGCCAATGGTGTTGCCGGTTGTATGTTTAGTGCAAAATAAAAATACAGAGTTCTGCAACGAAACGTGCAGAGCCTAAGGCAAAGAAAAAAGGCTTGCCAGCCCCTAACATTTCCTCTACTGTGGAAGTTGTGAACACATAAACCAAACAGTGGAGGAGCGAAAGGATGCTGGCAATGCCCGAAATGAATCGTATCAGAAAACTGCGTGAAAAGAAAGGGTTATCGATTGCGGAAATTTCCCGCGAAACGGGATATAACTCACATTTCGCACCCTCCCGACGAAAATCGGGAGGATTTTTTCATCCCGATGTCGAATAGGTCCTTGGTACACAAGGAATGCAAAGGAGTTTCCACACCATGGACGTTCGAATTCGTGCTATTTATGAAAGTTCCTATTTGAATATAATAAGCGCCATCTTCAAGGATCTTGGCCTCCCCCAGCTGATTGACCGGCTGGTTCCGGTGGATCCCCAATGCCAAACCCGAGCCAGCGATGTGGTCTGGCTGCTCATCCTGGATATCTTGAGCGGCCGTCAAGCGCTGGTTCATTTGGAACGATGGGCGCATGAAATCGATTTGCCCAAGCTGATCCGGCCGGGGCTCCAGCCTTCTTGGTTCAATGACGATGCCATCGCCCGCCATCTGGATCGCCTGTATGATGCCAACATCCATCAAGTCATTTCGGCTTGCCTTGTGCAGATCTACAAGGAGGAAGGCATCCCCCTTCGGGTGTTCCATGCCGATACGACCGATGTATCGGTTTACGGCACGTATGAATCGGCCTCGCCGGATACCCTGCATATTGCCCATGGCTACAACCGGCAACACCATTGGCAAAAGCAGATCGGCTTCGGACTGATCGGCAACGAGGATGGCGTTCCTTTTTATGGAGATGTGCACGACGGCAACCTGCCGGACAAAACGTGGAATCCCGAGGTGCTGTCCCGTGTCCATGAGCAGCTGAAGCAAGCGAAGATCGAGGACGAATGGATTTATGTGGCGGATTCCGCCGCGATGACGAAGGACACGCTGGCGCAAACGAAAGCGGCGAACGCCTTTTTGATCACCAGAGGCCCTTCGTCGCTCCGGATCGTGAAAACCGTGCTGGCGCAAGCCGATGCCAGGGACACGACGTGGAGCGATCCATTTTCGCTGGCGGAGAAAAACGGCGCCACGTATCGGGTATGGGAAACGACATCGACGTATGAAGGACATCCGGTTCGGCTGGTCGTCGTCGAATCGAGTGCCCTCGACCAACGGAAAGGAAAGACGCTCGAAAAAGAACGAGCACAAGAAGCGGAGCTTCTTGCGCAGGAACAAGCCCGTTGGGAGCGCCACCCGTTTTCGTGCCGGGAAGACGCCGAACAAGCCTTGGCATCCCTCAAGGCATCCCTTCGTCCCCGGTTCCATCGAGTGGAGGCCGTCGTCGAAGAGATCGTGCGCCCGAAAAAACGGCGCGGACGGCCGAAAAAAGGGGCGGAACCGGAAATGGAGACGCTGTACACCCTTCGCCTGAGCGTGGAATTCGACCAAGACGCGTGGGAACAGGCGAGACGGAAAGCGTCCCGGTTTGTTCTCGTCACGACGGTGCCGGAGGAATGGAAGGACCGACGAATGGACGCGAAAGAGATCTTGAAGCTGTATAAAGGGCAGATCTCGGTGGAAATGAACTTCTCCTTCCTGAAAGATCCGTTCTTTACGGACGAGATTTACGTGAAAAAACCGGAACGAGTGGCGGTGTTGGGCTATTTGTTTCTCCTCGCATTGGCCATTTACCGCGTCTTCCAGCGCCGGGTGCGTCAGTTTATTACGCCGGAGTGCCCGTTAAAGGGCGCAGGAGGCCGCAAGCTGACCCGTCCGACCGGGCAGGCGATTTTTCAGTTGTTCTGGTATGTGAAAGTCGTCCTGTTGGAGCTGCCGGATGGGCAAATCCAACGCGCGTTAGGGAAACCGCTCACCTACGAGCAGCGAAGGATTCTGCAAGAGTTGGGAATGGACGAAAGCATTTACGTCTAATCTCATAAGGAACGATGAGCGATGGTAAAAAAAGGATTGCCATCGCTTGTTGTGTTGGCTCAAAAAATATTTTAAAAAAATGAATAAAAAATCCTTTGTTTCTGCACTACTGGGGTGCGAAATGTGAGATATAACTGGAGAACGGTCAAGAAATACGCGGATGGCGGCATTTCTGTCCAACCAACCATCAAACGCAAAAAGGGGATGATGGAGGAAGAAGGATACGGGCAAATCATTGATGACTGGTTGGAGGAGGATGCCAAGCTGCCGAGAAAACAACGGCGAACGAACAAGACGATGTTTGAAGCGCTTTGTCGTGACCATGGATTTCAAGGCTCGTATCGCACCGTTTGCGCGTACGTGCAAAAACGAAGACCGCAGCTCAAACTCGAGAAAGAACAGCGCTATGAACGACTTGAGCACCCGCCAGGCGAGGCGCAGGTGGATTTCGGGAAGATGACGGTGGTGACGAAGGAGGGGAAGGAAGAAGAACGATCGGTTTTGATCGTAAGCTTCCCGTATAGCAACGCTGCGTTTGCTTATCCGCTGCCGGCGGAAAACAGTGAATGCTTCCTCCATGGGTTGACGCAGCTGTTTCGTCAGGCTGGGGGAGTGCCAAAGGCATTGCGCATTGACAATTTGTCCGCGGCCATCGTGTCGATTCGAAAAGGGGGAGAACGCCAATTCACCGAGGCTTTTGAGAAATTTCAACTCTACTATCGGTTTGATGTACAAGTGTGCAATCCATACAGCGGACATGAGAAAGGAAATGCGGAGCGAAAAGTCTATTACACTCGCAACCTTTGTTTCGTCCCGGCTCCGTTGATCGAGTCGGATCCGGAGCTGGTGGAGTGGTTGCATCGCAAGATGGTCGAGGACCGAAACCGCCCTCATTATGAAAAGGGGCGGTTGATAGAGGAGCTATGGCAGGAAGAGCGGCCGGAGCTGTTGGCGTTGCCGGAACAAGATCTTCCGATCTTCTCCCTCGATCACGCTTACGTGAATAAGTACGGAGAAGTGATGGTGGATGGGAAGGCGTTCGTCGTCCATGGCCTGTCCGTCCCCAACCGGGTATTGGTGAAAAAAGAGTGGGATCGTTTCTTTGTGCTCTCTCCTGACGGAGGCATACATCTTGAGATGCCAAGGCCGTATACGAACGTGAAACGCGAGATCCCTTGGAAAGAGATTTTCGCTGAGTGGGAGACCAAACCCCGGGTTGTCGGGCATTCCCGATACCGGGCGTACTTGCCGGAAGCGATCCGAACGTATCTGGCTGGCACCCCGCCCCAGGTGGCGGCCCGTTTGAAAGGGCTGCGAGCGCTGTTGGATCGTTGCACGCTTTATGAAATCGCCCAGTGGCTCGAGGAGAGTCAGCGATGGGACTTGGCTCCTCATGAAATCGGGGTGTTGATGGAAGCCGAGCAATCCCATTACCCGGCCAAGTGGGAAGAATCGTACACCCCTTCCGTCCTGATCGACTATGAAACGGATTTAACGGTGTATGATCAACGTCTTCACCCCGTTCGGGAAGGGGGTGTCCAGGGATGAGAGCAGAGGTGAAAGAGATTTGTAAAGCGCTGCATTTGGCCTATATCGCGGATCGATTCGAGGAGGTGATGTTCGAAACGAAAGAGCAGTTTTTGCGGGATGTATTGGCGCTGGAGCTGTCGTGCCGCCAGCAGGCGAAACAGGCCCGGCTGATCAAGAAAGCCAAGTTTCGGGAGTTGAAATGGCTGAAGGATTACGAATGGTCGGATCACATCCACTGGCCGACCACGACATCGAAGAAGGAATTGTGTGACCTTCGCTTTTTGGAGCGAAAGCAAAACGTTCTGCTTTTAGGCTCGCCCGGGACAGGAAAAACCCATCTCGCCACAGCGCTCGGCATCCAGGCGTGCCAACAAGGCCATGAGGTTCGGTTTTTCCGCGTCGCGGATCTCGTCGCCCAGCTGGAAGAGGCATTGAAAAATGGCACGCTCGGGCGGCTGAAACGAAGCATCGATGCGTGCGAACTGTTGATATTGGATGAACTCGGCTATGTGCCGTTTCAAAAGCAAGGATCGGAGCTGTTGTTTCATATTATCGCCGACTGTTATGAGCGAAAAAGCGTCATCGTGACGTCGAATCTGGAATTTGGACAGTGGAATCGGGTGTTTGGGGACAACCGCTTGACAGCTGCGCTGGTGGATCGCTTGGTTCACCATGCCCACATCCTGGCCTTTACGGGAGAGAGCTATCGACTGCGGAACGCTCTCTCCGCGATCCAGCCGTCCTCTTCCCCCGGTCTGGAACCTTAAGTCTTGAGCTGGCAAGCCTATGTATTTTTTCTTGCACTTCTCTGCATTTTTTGCTTGCAAAAAACACGGTTGTAGCCATGGGCAATATGCAGGGTATCCGGCGAGGCCGATTCATACGTGCCGTAAACCGATACATCGGTCGTATCGGCATGGAACACCCGAAGGGGGATGCCTTCCTCCTTGTAGATCTGCACAAGGCAAGCCGAAATGACTTGATGGATGTTGGCATCATACAGGCGATCCAGATGGCGGGCGATGGCATCGTTATTGAACCAAGAAGGCTGGAGCCCCGGCCGGATCAGCTTGGGCAAATCGATTTCATGCGCCCATCGTTCCAAATGAACCAGCGCTTGACGGCCGCTCAAGATATCCAGGATGAGCAGCCAGACCACATCGCTGGCTCGGGTTTGGCATTGGGGATCCACCGGAACCAGCCGGTCAATCAGCTGGGGGAGGCCAAGATCCTTGAAGATGGCGCTTATTATATTCAAATAGGAATTTTCATAAATAGCACGAATTCGAACGTCCATGGTGTGGAAACTCCTTTGCATTCCTTGTGTACCAAGGACCTATTCGACATCGGGATGAAAAAATCCTCCCGATTTTCGTCGGGAGGGTGCGAAATGTGAGGTATATGCCCGAAGCTCCCGGAGATGATGGGCGTGGCAAAGGGCATGGCTCGCCTCTGTGTACATCGGGTGCACCGAATACGCATCGTGCACCATCGTTCCTTTGTACCGTGGCAAGATCCCGATGTCATCCGTCGATTGCTTTCCACGGGAACGATGAAGCCCGTATCGGGTGACCTTGGCAGTGGAAGCCACATGCACCCATTGGTTCTTTCCGTTCACACGCAGACTCGTTTCATCGACGTGCAACGTCTTGGAAGCCAGCAGCGCCGCTTCCATCTCTTCAAGCGCTGCTTCGAACACAGGGAGCCATCGTCTCGTCATGTTCACGACTGTGCCTGCACTCATCGAATGATCGACTAGCGCTTTGACCATCTCCGTGACACGCTCGCACGGGATCAACTGCGCATGATTCCAGTATAAAACAAGGGAAGTGACGGCTGGTCCGTACTGGACATGATTCGTGACATAAAAAGGGAACTCCGCCTGCTGGACAAGTCGGCATTCCGGACAACGCTTGATTTCCCGCTCATGTTGAGTCACTTCCATTCGAACCACAGGGAGGTCGAACACTTGGCGAATGTCTACTTGAAGCGGAGCAACATGTTTGAAAGAGTGACCACACCCTTTGCATTGGGTCACGCGGTGAAGGACTCGGTGGTCAGGATTGGGGACTTGACGGAGCGTCGTTCCTCGGTGCCCCGGCTGCCCTCCCGGCTGTTTCTGCGACGGTTGGCGAGAAGGAGATTTCGCCGCAAACCGGTCAGAAGACGGCGGCAAATGGCTATTGGTGCTGTTTTTTTTCGTACGGGCTTCTAATTCTGCGATACGTGTTTTTAGTTGTTGGTTTTCTTGACGCAGCTGCTCGTTTTCTCGGATGAGTGTTTCAATCGTTTGGGCTTGGTGTTCGATTTTGGCCACCATGCTTTCGAGTGTGAAGACCGCTTGTTGGAAATCAAAAACAACGTTTGCCATTGTGTTCACCTCCCTTGTCTGGGATGGTACTAGTATAGACAAGGGGAGCAGAAATAAACCCGATCTCGTAAACTTTTTCTATGTAATGGCTGAACAGTTACAAAAATATATATCAATACATTAGAAAAATCTTATAATTTTGATCTATGCTAAATGTGGGAAAAGAAGTTTTTAAGTTTTGGCATTAACTACTTGGTGAAAAAGGATGGAATCAATAATGTCTTTCTACATCTTTCATCAAGTAGTTAATGATAAATATCAACAATGGAAAGGAGGGAATGAAGAATGGCGAAGTTGGATGATTTCGATTTGGACATTGTTGTCAAAAAACAGGACAACATTGTACAACCTAATATTACAAGTAAATCTCTTTGTACTCCGGGTTGTATTACAGGCATCTTAATGTGCTTAACGCAAAATTCTTGTGTATCTTGCAACTCTTGCATTCGTTGCTAATGACTTATATTTATCAACATCCATATTTAGACCATGGCAGCGTTAAAAAATTCTAAGAAAATTGATCACAAGCCAACTTTCGAAGGAAAATAAAGGGGATTTAGCGCTTGGATTCACCCTTGACGACACTCGTCAAGGGTGAAAAGGAGTCAGTATAAGGGCAAGGGCAGAAAGAAGCCCTTGTCCATTATTCGCTTCGCCGAATTTGGTAGGTCTTTAGCTCAACGGGCTCGGGAGGACAAAAAGCTAGGCCGCTTCTTGTTGGAGAAACTCTTGCGCCAAAGGGACGAGCTTTGTCCGCCGGATCATCATATGGGGAAGATCGGCGAGTTTTAGGATGACGCCGAAACCCAGCCCTTGAGCGCGCCGTGCCGGCGTAGGAAGTTGAAATACACCACAAACTGTTGAAACTCAACGAAAAAACCGTGAGTGTGGAGGATAAACTTTTCACAATACCCCAGTTGCATTCGGAGTCATTTCTATGAATAAATTACGTGAAGGGGTAGCTAAAAATACAATCAATAATCCTTTGAATAATAAATATTTCAACAGTTTTAAATATTATGTTGATACATTTTGTGAGTAATGAAGATCGAGTAGTAGTCAAAGTAGGGAGCAGGATTATTTGTATGTTGGTACGTCTACTTGAGCTAAGGTGATGTGTTCGGAAAATTCTCTATGCATACTTACCCTAGAAGATCGGTGAAAAAGTCACTGTTCTTCTTGAATCGGTGGCTCTTCGTGGAAACGAAGGTCTGAATTTTCCATATTTCTCAATTTAAAAAATATCGCTGGAAAGCGGCATTTTCAGTTAAATCACCGGCTCTCTAGAATATCAAGTAAAGCTTGTGCTTAAGACCCGCCTATATAAATAACAAAAATTGCAATAATATCATTAAGTGTAATCACTACTAGCAACCTAATAAGTGCTGAGGCGAGCGCAACATCATCAACTAAAGAATACAAATCCAGTCAATGTCAAAAAATCGAGAAACATTTTATCCGGCTGTAGGACAGTTAACATCGGAAGAAGTCACTCAAATCATGAATACAGATCCCTCCATGCCTACTTTGCAACATGGTTCAGGACAAATTCAGTCCTGCGATTTGATGGAAAATATTACCAAAAAGTTGCGCAACTTACAGAAGATTGAGAATCAATGAGTTGGAGGCTTTATTTATGAAAGATCTTATCTTTAAAAACATTGATACGTTTATGATTCGAACGCCAGTTCTATCATTGAACAATTATTTAAGATTTTTTGATCAAAAACTTACTGAGAAAGAAATGAAAGAACATCTGTTGGAAATTTGCAATAATCCTGTATTCAGGGAGAGTATCTTGATAGCAAGTAAAAGTTTATATAATAAAATGATTGATTTTTGCAACGGCAAGGAAATAAAAAAATATGATTATTTTCTTAAAGCTATTCATAAGTATTTGATAAGAATTAGCACGAGACCAACGCCATTCGGTCTTTTTGCAGGAGTAGACTTTGGCGAATATACAGATGAAAATACATCAATAAGATATGGAGCGAATAAGTATAAGAAATTTGCCAGACCGGATTTAGAATGGCTAATAAAGATTGTGAAGAAATTAGAACAAGAACAATATGATAAATTATGTTTCAAGATTAACGACAGTATATTTTTTAAAGGGGAACGGGCATATTTATTACATTCGACGTTAAAAGATAGCGACAAGAAAGTCAATGAAATCAGTGCCAGAGTAACCCCTCCTTTTAAAATCACGTATGAATTGGCCTGTAATTTGATCTCTTACCAAAAATTAAAAAAAGAATTGATGAAAAAATTCCAAAATACGAGTGAAGGAAAAATTGTACATTTTTTAAAACAATTAATAGAAAACGAGTTTTTAATTTCTAATCTCCGTCCACCATTAACTGTGATGGATCAGCTTGATTATCTGATAAAGGAATTGAAAAAAAGCAATATAGAAGAATGGGTCAACGAGTTAGTCGATATTCAAGAGGATATTCGCAGATATACCATGACACCTTTAGGTGAAGGTGAAAAGATATATAAAGATTTATGCGGAAAAATGACGAATTTAGCAAAGACAAAATATGTATTGCAAGTTGATACAAAATTGAATTTACAAGAAAAGAAACTGAACAAACAAGTTATAAAAGATTTAAATCAATTAATGCGCATACTTTTGCCTTTTTCGATGACCTATCAACAAACAGATTCTCCGTTTTCAAGATATAAGCAAGAATTTATCGAAAAATATGGTGTGGACAGAGAAGTGCCTTTACTGGAAATGCTTGATGATGATTTCGGTATAGGAGCTCCTATGGATTATGAAAATCCCAAAAACGCAAGACTCAATGTCGGCGTGATCAATCAATTGACCGATGAGCAATTAAGAGAATATTTTCTTAATAAATATGTAGAGGCGGTGAAAGACAAGAAAAGTATAACGATAACGGAAGACGAGATAAAAGAATTGGGGCTGGATGATTATGATTACAACAGCATCCCGGATTCATTAGACATTAACGTAATCATAAAATGTGATTCCAAGCAAGATTTTGAGAACAATAATTTCAAATATTATCTTGGTCCTAATTTAGGATCTACCCATGCAGGGAAAAGTTTTGGAAGATTTTCTTATATGATGGAAGGTGAAGAGAAGCTTTTCAAAACATTAAATGAAGAAATTTTGAACCTGAATAATGATTCTGGTGAGTATGTAACTTGTGAAATCGTTTATTTGCCAAATGAAACGAGAAATGCAAATGTAACAAGAAATATTCACAACAGCGAATACGAACTTGCTTTATTTACTAACAGTAGCAGAGATGAATATCATCGGTTAAGTTTAAATGATATTCTGATCGGCATAGAAAATGATATTTTTTATGCAAAAAGTAAAACGCTAAATAAAAAATTGATCATTACTATGAATAATATGTTGAATATACGAACTGCACCTAATGCGATTCGTTTTTTGTATGATGTAAGTTTGGACGGCAAAAAAATTTGGTATAATTTACCTTGGGATGCAATATTTTATGACTATTCTTACATCCCCAAAATTGAATACAAAAATTTCATAATATCGCCACAAAAATGGGTGATCAATAAGATTATCAAAACAAACCACAAAATTGATTTTTATGAATTTAAAAAACATTTTAAAAAGTTTTGTTCTGATTATCATGTTCCGAAATATGTTTATTTAACTTTTGCGGATAATCGGATTCTGTTGAATACTGAGGACGAAAATTGTTTAAGAATTCTTCATCACGAATTTAACAACAGATACGGAAATATTATTCTAAGTTCTTATGAAGATGCTGATTTTAATTTGGTTAAAGATAGCTCCGAAGAAGAATATATTTGTGAATTGGTTATTCCGTTAGTTAAAGTGAAACAAGAAAATACTAAATGGTACACCAAACCGAAAAAATCAAATCATATCCCAAGTTTATCGGATATAAGAATAAAATTGCCTTTTGAGGATTGGCTTTATTTAAAATTGTACGGAGTCAATTCCAGCGCGGATGATTTAATTGCCTTTTATATTTCAGAATATTGTCGTGAGAAGTTGGCTAAAGGAGAAATTGAAAAATACTTCTTTATGCGGTATGCCGACCCAGAACAACATATAAGATTAAGACTCAATGCCAGTGAAGAAAAACTTTTACAGATTTATCCGGATATTAAACAATGGTTGCGAACTTTAATTGAAAAAAGGGTGCTGAATCGTTTTTCCATCGACTCCTATGAAAGAGAAATTGAGCGCTATGGTGGAACAGAATTGATAAATTTTGCAGAAACCTTATTTTGCTTTGATAGCATAGTAGTAGAAGACATATTAAAGCTAAAACGTTTAAAAAGCATTAATTTTAGCGACGAAGTGATCGGGATGGTTTCCATCATTCATTATATGGAGCAGTTCGGCCTAAATTATGAAAGCCAATTGAATTTCTTGCAACAGCAAGTGAACAAACAAGACTATCGGGAAGACTTTAAAAGGAATCGATCTTTTTACATGAAGGTTTGTAATACGGACAATGATTGGAAAGGATTAAGAGAAACGGATGAGGGGATGTTATTATTAAACGTTTTGAACCAAAGAAACAGAAGCATAAAAGAGTATGCAAGCAAAATCGGGGAGGGTCTAGAAGCTTCTTCCGAATTATCCATTTTAGACAGTGTGATTCATTTACACTGTAACAGGTTATTCGGTATCGACCGAGAATTTGAAAAGAAAATCCGTACATTGGTTGCTCATACGTTATATGCATTGAAATATATTAAAATTCATGAAGCAGTTTTGAAAAAATAGAGATTCTATCTATTTGTCCAAGCATTTGGAGTTTGCATAAATGGGTGCACGACTTGAAGCTTTTTTAAACAAAAGTCACCGTTAAAAGTTCGGCAAGTCCTCTCCTGTTTGCTCAGGCTAAAAAGCCTTTATGACTGGAATAAGGTTTAATTTTAGCACGTGAGGATTGAAAATACTATGAATATAAAAGAGTATGATGATCACGTTACCATAAAAGATATTGTGAAATCAATAAAGATGGTTCCCAAGACGCTTGTTCTCATAAAGAACGTCGACAAAAAAAGTTTTTTTATCATTATTCTTTTAAGTTTATTAATGGGGATCGCGCCTATTATTACATTATTTGGTTCGCAAAACTTGCTTAATGCAATCGGGTTCCAAAATATTCGTATTATCATATCCTCATTAATTTTTTATATTTTTTCCAATTTATTCAGCGAAGTCATCAGCAGTTTTACAGAATATTACCAAAATAAATTTCAAACTTTAATCAATTACAAACTTAATTTAAAAGTCATGGACAAGTGCACAAAATTGTCCTTAAGACATTTTGAGGATGCCGAAGTTTATGATATGTTGCAAAGAGTTCAGAATGAAACACCGTATAAACCATTTGAAGTGTTTTTGTCCATATTAGGTGCAATATCGGCGATTGTAACACTTTTCTCGTCTGTAATGATCCTGATCAATTGGAAACCCTGGGTGTTGATTATATTAATCTTCATACCAGTCATTTTTTCTTTTTATTTTTTCAAAATCGGTCAAAGAGAGTTTAATGTTAGTTGGCTTCGTGCGCCGGAAAAAAGAAAATCATGGTATTTGTCTTACTTAATGACAAGAGACAACACTTTCAAAGAAGTAAAATTATATAACTTGGCCGGATATATCTTAAAACAATTTAAAGAAATCAACAAAAAATTTGTCATACAAGATATTAATCTTTTTAAAAGAAGAACGGTTTTTACATTTATTTTTGAGCTCGTTGAACAAATATGCATAAATATCGTACTTGTCATCATCATCATTTCGGCGTTGGCAGGCGAAATCCTTGTCGGTCACGTCGTCGGGCTTATTCAGGCCTTGAACTTAATTTCCAATAATTCCAGAAAAATATTAAATACGATCCATTCTCTGTATAAAAACAATCTATACATCAATCAACTGTTTGAATTTTTGAATTTGGATGAGGAAGTATTGAATAAAGAAGGCCGATTGGCATTAGGAATAGACAAAATCGAAAATATTAAGATAAGAAATTTAACCTTCAGTTATCCGACGAATCCGAAAGTTGTATTAAAAAATATTAACCTCGACATCAATAAAGGTGAAAGAATAGCAATCGTCGGCGCGAATGGATCGGGAAAAAGCACTCTTATAAAACTTTTATTGAAATTGTATGATCATGATGAAGATAGCATTTTTTACAATGGTGTGTCCATAAATGATTTGGATACTGCACAATTGAGGAAAAGCATTGCGGTTTTGTTCCAAGATTTTGTCAAGTATGAATTAAAATTAAGGGAAAATGTGGGGTTCGGCGATATTACGCGCATTGATCATGACAAGGAATTAAAACAAGCCATGGAGAGGGCGCAGGTAAACTTTATCGAGGATTTGGATACTCAGCTTGGTTTATGGTTTGTTGACGGCGTGCAACTTTCGGGAGGGCAGTGGCAAAAAGTAGCTATTGCTAGGGCGTTCTTTCGGGATGCATCCGTATATATATTGGATGAACCTAGCTCGGCACTGGATCCCATTTCGGAAAAAGAAGTCATTAATATGTTTATCAATATGACAAAAGATAAAATCGGTATATTTATCTCACATCGTCTATCAACGGCTAAGCTTGCCGATAAAATCGTAGTGATGAATGACGGTGAAATTATCGGCATAGGTACGCATCAGGAACTTTTGGCTACGAATGATTTATACAGAAGAATGTATGAATTGGAAACTTTGCACAACGAGGTGGAATATGAGCGTCTCAGTGAAAGAGCTGGTTTGTAATGTTGCTAAAAAATTATCGGATTATGAGAATATGAAGCGGATCATTAATCACCCAAGTAATTATATTAAAATTGGAAACAGAAGCATAAATCCGTTTAATGAATTAAGTTTAAGCCATGGTTTGCCGGCTTTATGTGCGCTGTACGGTGAATTGAGCGAACAATATCCAGATGAAGGTTGGGATGTATTAGGGCATCAATATATGAAAAAGATCGGCAAACAAATTAATCAGCACGGTTTCTCTTCTTTATCCATGTTTACCGGATTAGCCGGGGTTGGTCTTGCAGCAGTATGTTTATCTAAAGGAGGGAAAAGATATCAAAACTTTATCTCAAATATTAACCATGTCATCGAAGAAAGAATAGAAGAAATCATCGATTATTTGAAACAGAAACCGTATCCGAATATGGATGATTATGATGCCATTTCGGGTGTTGCGGGTGTAGCTAGTTACTGCCTATTATTTCCGCAAGAGATGAAAAAAAGCATAACATTAATCTTAAAATACATTGTAGACTTGTCTCAAGACAAACAGATTGAAGATATAAAAGCCCCGGGATGGTATATTCCTCCTGAGAATTCTTTTTCAGAAATGGAAAAAAGAAACTGGCCATCTGGTTTCTTTAACATCGGGCTGTCTCACGGCATACCTGCTTTATTAATTGTCTTGTGCAATGCCAAAAAACTGAATATTTATGTAGACGGGCAAGATGAATGCATTCAAAAATTAGCCGATTTTCTTATTAAGTTTCAGATTAAAGATGAAAATGGAGCTTATTGGGGCACCCATGTTTCTTTAGAAGAATACAAAAACGGATCCGTCCTGAACAAAAATACAAGAGATGCATGGTGTTACGGAACTCCTGGTGTCGCTTATTCGTTGCTTATAACAGGTAAAACGCTAAAAAATCAATCATATATTGACTGCGCCGTCAGTGGAATGAAACTGGCAAGTAAACGGCTTTATGACATTTTTTCTCCTTCCTTTTGTCATGGTTTATCAGGAGTTGCGTATATCTGCCATAGATTTTATGAAGAAACGAATATAAGTTATTTTAGGGAAATAGCCTGCAAACTGGTCAATGATATAATGGAATTTTACAATGATGAATTCCCTTTTGGTTTTAAAAATATTGAGGGGAAAAAAGAGGACAAGGAGTATTATGATTGTGTTGGATTAATAGACGGAACAGCAGGAATTTTATTGACGCTATTAGCTATACAAAACTCTAAAAAAACGCCGTGGGACTGTGCATTTTTATTATTTAAAGTTTAAAATATATATAAGTTGCAATAAAGAATTTCCGATTTTTCGTTTCTGGTTTGACCCCCATACAATTCGACTATGCTATAAAATTGCGAGTGATCGGCTGGATGTAAAACAAAATTTCAATTTTATATAGATGCAATTTGAAACTTTAATTTGCAGCTTTTACCGAGCATTTGATCGACTGTCGAGCGACCGAACAACGCCGCTTCCAGACCTATGTATGGGTCTGTGAAGCAGGTGGTTGTTCGGTCTTCCGTCACGCCTTGGTGTGACGGGGGCAAGCCTGTGGCTTGCCTTCGTCAGTCGAAAAATGGAGAAGCGACTTTTCCGTCAAGGATATGTTAAACGCTTTCATTGCATCTATGAAGATGTTAAAATGCTGTTAACTGTAAGGTGGGTATGAAAAATGGGTAAAAGAAAAATACTGGTTGTCGACGATAATGAAGACATTTGCTTGACGATCAAACAATATTTGGAGCTTCATGATTATATGGTGGAACTGGCGTACAGCAGTACGGAAGCGTTGAAAATGATCAACAGCGATGTTGATTTGATTGTGTTAGATATTATGATGGAAGGTATTGATGGAATGGAATTGTGTCGCATGATTCGTGATCGAGTCGATTGCCCGATTGTATTTGTCAGTGCAAAGACGATGGAGGAAGATAAGGTTCAAGCTCTGTCGATCGGCGGAGATGATTACATAACCAAACCTTTCAGCTTAAAGGAGTTAAAAGCGAGAATCGATTCCCATTTAAGAAGGGAAGAGCGGATTCGTTCAAATGAGAGATATCTTTTGAGTTCGAAAAATATAACCATTGATCTTTTGGCGAATGAGGTTTTTTGTAAAGGAATGAAATTACCTTTCACAAAAAAAGAATATGAGATTGTGAAGTTGTTGATGCTGAATAAAAATGTTGTTTTTTCTAAAGAAAGGATATTTGAACGTGTGTGGGGACTCGACTCGGAAAGCCAATTAGACACCGTTACAGAAAGTATCAAGAATATCAGAAAGAAAATAAAAGCCGTTGATCCGGAAACTTCCTATATTCAAACATTATATGGATTAGGTTATAAATGGGATGTGACCGATGAAAAACAATAAAACGATCAAACGAGATTTTTACTTGTTGGTTGTGAAAGTTGTTTTGGCAACGATCGTCTCGTCGGCGCTTGCTTATTTATGCTTAATCTATTTGATCGTTACATTTACAGGGAATCATATGGTAAAATCGACAGATTATTTTGTACGATATTTGGATTTAATTGAAAAAAAAGTGAAAGAGAACGAAGAGGCCATTTTCATGGGGAGATTAATTCCCATCGATCGTTATAGCCGAAAGATACAGGGAGAAGTTGTAGACGTCAGTGGCCATCATCTGTATGGTGATCGGGGAATTGTAAACGATAAAGTTGATATTAGTGAAGCAATCAATCGTGATATTGTAAAAGGAAGCTATGTGTATCGATTCGTCCCCATTAAACATGATAACGCGATTCAGGCGGTGTATGTGCTGAAAGCGCCTTTTGGGTTTATGATTAATAATCGTGATCACTTCGGAGTCGTGTTGATTTATGTTGTGTTGCTTATTTCTCCGCTGATCTTTTTTATTGTCTATTTAATTTTTTTTACATCCAGGTTGTATCAATCATTGTTTCATAATATGAAATTGTTGCTTCACGCTGCCGATAACATTTCAAACGGCTATTTTGATTTTAAGGTCTCCGGGCTGAAACGAAAAGAGTTTATCAAGATACAGGATTCCTTTAATACCATGATCAGTGCTCTGAAAGAGATGGTTGAAAGTTTATCAAAGGTCGATGACGAACGGAAAATCATGGTGTCGTCGATTGCCCACGATATAAGAACACCGTTAACCGTTATTCAAGGACAAATGGATTTAATCGATGATTTGAAGGACGCAGATCATTTTGATATCACTCCGCATTTGGATCTGATTCGCAAAAACTGTAGAAAAATGCGGATGTTGACAGATAATTTGTCGTTGCTGTATAAAGTGGAGAATCCGCATTTTTTGTTTAATCCACAACAAGTTGATTTATATCAACTGTTAATGGAGAAAAAAAAGGAAATCTCCGCGTTGGTTTCGAATCAAAAGCAGATCAACATTTCTTTTGATGTGGACTTGCGAAAAACGTTTTACATTTTAGATGAACCGATGCTCATGAGAGTTTTGGATAATCTTTTGTATAACAGTTTGAGGTTTACAAAGAGTGGGGAAATTAAACTGAAAGTGTATGATGAAGCAGATGGACAAAATCATAAGATCTATTTTAAATGTTCAGATACAGGGACGGGATTTAAGGAAACGGATACATCGCTGTTATTCAGGCCGTTTTATCAGAATGAACAATATAAAGACCATTTTGGGTTAGGTCTTTATATCGCAAAACAAATTGTCAAAAATTATGGAGGGGAGATTTGGGCTTACAACAATGAAAGCGGCGGAGCAACCGTTGAATTTTATATTAAGGAGATATCAAATGATCCCCACATAAAGAGAAAAAATGAGACTTGAATCATTTTATCGCAAAAGGTTTATCTATGGCTTTGTCATCGGAATCACATGGCCTTGCTATTTGTTCCTTATAAAACTGTGACACATATGCCAGGAGGCATGACAACACCGGAGTATGGAGAAATCCCTGAATATATCATAAGTGTACTTAAAATGGGGGGCGGAATTATTGCCTCTGTCGTTTGAAAGTGAAAAACGAAGGACTAGCGCGTTTGTCGGTCGTTTGACATGGGAGCGATTAGCCTTTGAAGCTTGGCACGATCGGTAGGAAAATGAATGTGTTCTTGTATAAGGGTCCTCCTTTCGAATGATGATGTGCTTGCGCATTCGAAAGGAGACCCACAGGCCGTGTCGATTTGTCTGCTTGTCTGGATGATGCTGTTATACACTCAATGGAGGTTTATTTCCTTTTTGCCACCAGAAATTGATTGTTGACCGTTACGGCCACTTCTTCTTCTGGGTTTACGCCTTTGATGCTGTACACCCAGCCAAAGTTCAAGTGAGTTCTTTTTTCATCTTTTTTATCAGGAACAATTTCGATCTTTCTCAGCTCTTCTTTGCTTAGGATTCGATGATGCTCATTAATGGTAATCGTTTCTGTTACTTTCCCAATTGGTTTGTTCAATTGATGTCGATCTACTTTTGACGCTTGAATGACATAGGTTCGGCCTTGATAGCGAATTTCTTTTAAGTTTTTTTTGTCCAGTTCATATTTTGGCAATGTTCGATCGATCGCCATATTGTGTGATGCCGTTTTTTTTAAGTCGCTGAAAAGCGAACAACCTCCTAAGAATATGATTCCAATCAGTATCAGGAGAATGAAATTTTTCATAACTGCTCTTGAGCCTCCTTTTTTCAATATTATGCCTAGATGGAAGGTGGATCTTCATTCATGCGGTTTATTTCCTTCCCAACGATGAAACCAGATGGAACCGATGATCGTGACGATGATAAAGCCTACAAAGGCATAAACCGTTCCTTCCCGCAGCGATGGCGAGTCGGAATGTAACAACTGCGTCCCTAAGGCCTGCTTGACCTCGGGCATCATCAGCATTGGAAATTGTGAAAGGCGAACAGCCCAAGCCCAAGGAATATAACTCCAGATGTGATCGCCTAAGGAAGTTGCGCCGATGATGGCGGAAATCAGAAATCCACCGCTCCCTACAGCGATGGAGGCTCCCATCCCAAAAGCAAAGCTGATGAATAGATGTATGGAGAAAAGGATGAGTGAGCCCACCATAGAGAGTACGGCTCCTTGCAAAAATAAATCATAATGAATGTGGGCTGCTTGGAGCACGTATTTCATGCCGATCAACATAAGAATCGTTGCCAGCAAGATGTCCGCAAATGCAATCAAAACGAGCAACGTGAGTTTGCCAACATACCATTGTATTCTCGAGATAGGACCGGATAAAACGTTCATAAAGTTTCCTGCCTTTTCTTCTTGGTATGACATCAGACCCGTCAGCAATGAGAGGATGATCGGCAAGGAAACCGCCAGCACTTCAAAAAATCCTCGATAGATTTTCACTTGCCAAAATACAGGGGTATGGTAGTGGGAAAAATACCATACCATGAAGAGCGGATAGATGATGGGTGCGATCCACATCACCCATCGAATCGCTGTGCGTTTCGTTTTGATCCATTCGGAAAACAGAACGCGAAGAAACGACATGTCAATGCACCTCTTTTCGTGAAAACCAAAAGGCGGTCACAAATGATAACAACAGGAAAACAGCCATGGCGGTCACCAGTCCTATCGGAATGACAGAGGGATCCAACAGCGGACTTTCTTTCTCCAGCGGAACGCCGTTCGGATGAACCTTGACGATCGGGCACATCAGCCTCATTCCCCAGCTCCATGGAATGAACAGCCAATACGGTTTTGTGGCCATGACCACTCCCAATGCGATGCCGATGACACTGACCATAATCGACACCACCATCCCGAACCGCTCAGCGACAAACAACCCGATCGGAATGTAGGCTAAAGAGGTCATCCAAATGACAAGGCTGGCAAATATGGCGACTGTTGCTGATGAGAGGCTGTTAGGCAAAAACCATTTCAATAAAACAAGTAAGACGATCAGCTCTATTGTGGAGAGCAACATATAATAAGCGATGACGATGATTTTGCTCCACCATAGGCGTACAATGCTAATGTCATGACAACGCAACGCTTTATCGTTTCCTGACTTTTTCTCCCTCGCCACTGAAAGAGAGGCAATCAAGGCTGTTCCAATCGGAACAAAAATCAATGGCCACCAATTGAATACGGTGTATTCAAAATAATGATGTGTTGTATTCATGACTGGCATGGTCGTCATGGCGTACAGGACAAAGAAAAACGGAGCGATAAATACCAGTTTTTTGGCAAACGTCCGCTTATATTTTAAACGTTCAGACTCGATCATCGTTAGCATCACGTCCACCTTCCTTCATCTTTCACTCACTACATCGATAAAGAGTTTTTCAAGATCTTCATTTTCGCTGATTTTCCCTTCGTATTTGAGCGCCCCATTTTGAATAATGCCAATGTAATCGGCTAATTGTTTGACTTCTGATAAAATATGGCTTGATAAGATGATCGTCATTCCATTTTTACAAAACGATTGGATAAGGGTTCGCAAGTCCTGTATACCTAATGGGTCCAGTCCGTTCGTTGGTTCGTCGAGAATGAGCAGTTTCGGGGAGTTTAAAAGAGCTTTGGCAATTCCCAACCTCTGCTTCATCCCGAGAGAAAATTGGGAGACTTTCTTTTTGCCCGTGTTTTCTAAACCGACAATTTTTAGCACTTCCTCGATTCTCGAATTTGGCAAATTTAGCAGTTTGGCATACACGAGTAAATTCTCGTAGGCCGTTAAATTGCCGTAAAGAGCCGGGGATTCGATTAGCGCCCCAATGTCTTTCAAATCTTTTCTGCTCCAAGGATGGCCGTTGATCATGATTTCCCCTTTTGTCGGACGCAGCAGCCCTGTCAGCATTTTTAAAATCGTTGACTTCCCAGCCCCGTTTGGCCCGAGCAGCCCATAAATCGTCTGTTTTTTCACTCTCATTGACACATTGTCCACCGCTAGTTGCTTGCCGAACGCTTTGCTTAATTCATAGGTTTCCAATGCATATTCTCCCATGTTCATGCTCCTTTCATTAATGAACGGTTTTGTTAGCGAGACTAATCATCGTCTCTGTGTTGTTTCCATAGTAATACGTCTTTATAATGTTTTTATCAGAAAAAAAGCACGGAAATTTGGCAAAGGAGAGACGTGTAGGGGGGAGATAGGGTTTGCGTGATCGCATCGACTTCTTATGCAAGTCCATTCTGGCGATCAAAACAGCGGGTCGATTGGTCCTCGGGATTGATGGGCTAAGCCGATCGGGCAAAACGACATTAGCCAATCAGTTGAGTCAAACGCTGCGGGAGCAAGGGATCTCCGTGTGTGTTTTTCACATGGATGATCATATTGTCGAGCGCGCCAAACGTTATCATACGGGAAACGAGGAATGGTTTGAATATTATTATTTACAGTGGGATGTAGAGTGGCTAACGCATCAGTTGTTCCGTCAACTCAAAGCATCCCACCAGTTGACCCTGCCGTTTTATGATCATGAGGCTGATGCGCACTCGAAGCGAACGGTTTATCTCTCTAATTCGGACATTATCATGATTGAAGGTGTTTTTCTGCAAAGGAAAGAATGGAGGCCGTTTTTTGACTTCGTCGTCTATTTGGATTGTCCGCGAGAGATTCGCTTTGCCCGTGAAAACGATCAGGTGAAACAAAACATCCAAAAGTTCATCAACCGGTATTGGAAAGCAGAAGACTATTATTTGAAAACAGAAGAGCCGATCAAGCGCGCGGACGTTGTTTTCGATATGTCGTAATGGGGAGAGTCATTGCCTGTTACACAAAAAAAGAGGCTGATCCGCAAGGCATTCGCGTCTTTGGCTCAGCCATGAACCGACAGATCATAAGGGTTACTGCACCGCAAGTTGAGGCTTCAAGGCAACAGGCATGCGATTTTGCCTGCTTATTTGTTCGCTTGTTTAGTGCAAAATAAAAATACAGAGTTCTGCAACGAAACGTGCAGAGCCTAAGGCAAAGAAAAAAGGCTTGCCAGCCCCTAACATTTCCTCTACTGTGGAAGTTGTGAACACATAAACCAAACAGTGGAGGAGCGAAAGGATGCTGGCAATGCCCGAAATGAATCGTATCAGAAAACTGCGTGAAAAGAAAGGGTTATCGATTGCGGAAATTTCCCGCGAAACGGGATATAACTGGAGAACGGTCAAGAAATACGCGGATGGCGGCATTTCTGTCCAACCAACCATCAAACGCAAAAAGGGGATGATGGAGGAAGAAGGATACGGGCAAATCATTGATGACTGGTTGGAGGAGGATGCCAAGCTGCCGAGAAAACAACGGCGAACGAACAAGACGATGTTTGAAGCGCTTTGTCGTGACCATGGATTTCAAGGCTCGTATCGCACCGTTTGCGCGTACGTGCAAAAACGAAGACCGCAGCTCAAACTCGAGAAAGAACAGCGCTATGAACGACTTGAGCACCCGCCAGGCGAGGCGCAGGTGGATTTCGGGAAGATGACGGTGGTGACGAAGGAGGGGAAGGAAGAAGAACGATCGGTTTTGATCGTAAGCTTCCCGTATAGCAACGCTGCGTTTGCTTATCCGCTGCCGGCGGAAAACAGTGAATGCTTCCTCCATGGGTTGACGCAGCTGTTTCGTCAGGCTGGGGGAGTGCCAAAGGCATTGCGCATTGACAATTTGTCCGCGGCCATCGTGTCGATTCGAAAAGGGGGAGAACGCCAATTCACCGAGGCTTTTGAGAAATTTCAACTCTACTATCGGTTTGATGTACAAGTGTGCAATCCATACAGCGGACATGAGAAAGGAAATGCGGAGCGAAAAGTCTATTACACTCGCAACCTTTGTTTCGTCCCGGCTCCGTTGATCGAGTCGGATCCGGAGCTGGTGGAGTGGCTGCATCGCAAGATGGTCGAGGACCGAAACCGCCCTCATTATGAAAAGGGGCGGTTGATAGAGGAGCTATGGCAGGAAGAGCGGCCGGAGCTGTTGGCGTTGCCGGAACAAGATCTTCCGATCTTCTCCCTCGATCACGCTTACGTGAATAAGTACGGAGAAGTGATGGTGGATGGGAAGGCGTTCGTCGTCCATGGCCTGTCCGTCCCCAACCGGGTATTGGTGAAAAAAGAGTGGGATCGTTTCTTTGTGCTCTCTCCTGACGGAGGCATACATCTTGAGATGCCAAGGCCGTATACGAACGTGAAACGCGAGATCCCTTGGAAAGAGATTTTCGCTGAGTGGGAGACCAAACCCCGGGTTGTCGGGCATTCCCGATACCGGGCGTACTTGCCGGAAGCGATCCGAACGTATCTGGCTGGCACCCCGCCCCAGGTGGCGGCCCGTTTGAAAGGGCTGCGAGCGCTGTTGGATCGTTGCACGCTTTATGAAATCGCCCAGTGGCTCGAGGAGAGTCAGCGATGGGACTTGGCTCCTCATGAAATCGGGGTGTTGATGGAAGCCGAGCAATCCCATTACCCGGCCAAGTGGAAAGAATCGTACACCCCTTCCGTCCTGATCGACTATGAAACGGACTTAACGGTGTATGATCAACGTCTTCATCCTGTTCGGGAAGGGGGTGTCCAGGGATGAGAGCAGAGGTGAAAGAGATTTGTAAAGCACTGCATTTGGCCTATATCGCGGATCGATTCGAGGAGGTGATGTTCGAAACGAAAGAACAGTTTTTGCGGGATGTATTGGCGCTGGAGCTGTCGTGCCGCCAGCAGGCGAAACAGGCCCGGCTGATCAAGAAAGCCAAGTTTCGGGAGTTGAAATGGCTGAAGGATTACGAATGGTCGGATCACATCCACTGGCCGACCACGACATCGAAGAAGGAATTGTGTGACCTTCGCTTTTTGGAGCGAAAGCAAAACGTTCTGCTTTTAGGCTCGCCCGGGACAGGAAAAACCCATCTCGCCACAGCGCTCGGCATCCAGGCGTGCCAACAAGGCCATGAGGTTCGGTTTTTCCGCGTCGCGGATCTCGTCGCCCAGCTGGAAGAGGCATTGAAAAATGGCACGCTCGGGCGGCTGAAACGAAGCATCGATGCGTGCGAACTGTTGATATTGGATGAACTCGGCTATGTGCCGTTTCAAAAGCAAGGATCGGAGCTGTTGTTTCATATTATCGCCGACTGTTATGAGCGAAAAAGCGTCATCGTGACGTCGAATCTGGAATTTGGACAGTGGAATCGGGTGTTTGGGGACAACCGCTTGACAGCTGCGCTGGTGGATCGCTTGGTTCACCATGCCCACATCCTGGCCTTTACGGGAGAGAGCTATCGACTGCGGAACGCTCTCTCCGCGATCCAGCCGTCCTCTTCCCCCGGTCTGGAACCTTAAGTCTTGAGCTGGCAAGCCTATGTATTTTTTCTTGCACTTCTCTGCATTTTTTGCTTGCAAAAAACATTCGCTGAGAAAGACGACGCTCCGGGCGTCATTTTCGTCGGTCTGCTCGTGCCGTTTGCGTCGTTTGTCATCGCTGTGTTCGCTGCGGTTTTGCAAAAGCTGCTGCAACAAGCGATTGAAATCAAACAAGAAAATGAGCTTACGATTTGAGGTGGATGGCATGCCGATTATTGTCAATCTGGATGTCATGTTGGCCAAACGGAAAATGAGCGTCACCGGGCTGTCGGAGAAAGTCAGGATTACGATGGCGAACTTGTCGATCTTGAAAAACGGGAAGGCGAAAGCGATCCGCTTCTCGACGTTGGAAGCCATTTGCAAGGCGCTCGACTGCCAGCCAGGTGATCTTTTAGAGTACCGAAGCGAGGAAGAGGGGGCAAATTCGTAAAGGTAGGGAGGAGTGACCGTTGAAAGGAGAAGAATATGGGGCGATGGTGCACAGCGATCCGCTTTGTCAGCCGTTGGTTGTTAGGGTGCAGCAGTGGACCATCGTCAGGGCATTGAAGCAGCTGATCCGTTTTGGCTGGGAGCAGGCGTTGTCCTGCGTATTTCCGGTCGTCATTTTTGCGTCATTGGCGCTGACGAAGCTCGCGCCGCTCCCGCTGCTGCCAAGGTATGATTGGCTGCTTGTTATTTGCATTCTCATGCAATGGTGGATGGTGCGGTCAGGGCTGGAAACGCGGGATGAGCTCAAGGTGATCACCTTGTTCCACGCCATTGGGCTTGCGCTCGAGCTGTTTAAAGTGCGCATCGGTTCGTGGTCGTATCCGGAAGAGGGGTATACGAAACTGTTTGGCGTGCCGCTGTACAGCGGGTTTATGTATGCGAGCGTTGCCAGCTATCTTTGCCAGGCGTGGCGAAGGCTGAAGGTGGAGTTGGTGCGATGGCCGCCGTTTTGGATGGTTGTTCCTCTCGCTTCGGCGATTTACTTGAATTTTTTCACCCACCACTATTGGGTGGACGTTCGTTGGTGGCTCTCAGTCCTCGTCATGCTTGTCTTTTGGCGGTCATGGGTGACCTATGAGGTCGGGGGGATCCGCTACCGGATGCCGCTTGTTCTGTCCTTTTTGTTGATCGGATTTTTCATCTGGATCGCGGAAAACATCGCCACCTTTTTTGGCGCTTGGCAATATCCAAACCAGGCGAAGGCGTGGAGCCTTGTCCATGTGGGGAAAGTGAGTTCGTGGTGTTTGCTCGTCATTGTCAGTTTTCTCATCGTGGCGACGTTAAAGCAAGTGAAGGGGAGATACCTCCATAACGAACAATCCCTGTGACAGGAGCGATGGAGCGTTCGCTTGAAAATGGAAAATCGTTGTAAGCCGAGCAGGGCTGGGAATTGGCTGGCCGCTGCTCGGCTTTTTCTTTATGGGCGGCTCGTTCCTCCCGGAAGCTGTGCCTTGATTTCTTCAATTTGTTCGAGGTGGCGCAGTTCGTGGTAGCCGACAAATTCCACCCATTGCTTCAAATTCAACGGCCCAAAAACGGGATGTGGGAATGATTTAGCTTCCAAGTCAGTTGGGTTGGCTTGCTCCGTGATTTGACGCAACCGTTGCCGCGATTGGCGTAATTTTTCTTCCAGTTCGTGTCGGGGGAAGAAGCGGTCGCTCGGGCGGGCGAAATCAGGCGCCTCCACTTTTTTCGAACGGTCAACGGTCAAATGGATCGGTTTCTCCTCGACGGGCTGGCTCCCGCCATGCGTCAATGTATGGGCGATCATGGCTGCGATCGATGTTTCGATTAAGTACAAATGTTCAAGCACTTGGGCGATGGTCCAAGTCCCTTTCGCTGCCCGGGTGTTCAGCTGTTCGTCCGATAGCCCGGAAACACTTTCGATCAGTTGTTGGCGCACTTGTTCGTTATAATCCATAATTTTCCCTCGTTTCCATGTGGATTTTGTTTGATCATACTACATGGACAGCGAGCCGTAAAGACGTTTCGTGTTCGTGATGATGATTGTTTTGACTTGTTCAATATCTTGGCCATAGTGTCTAGCGGCGGCACGGACGGAGTCCAACAGCCATAACGGCGTCGTCGGCTTTCCAGCAAACGGACCGGCAAACGGCCATGGACCGTCGGTTTCCAGAAGCAGCTGCTCGATGGGAACGAGGGATAACAGCTGCTTATCGCGTTCGCGGTAGCACACTTCCGGCGTGACGGAAATATAGTAGCCGCACTCGACGATTTGTTTGACCACAGCTGGATCCGCCTTCAGCCAGTGGAAATGGGCTCGTCGGATGCCAGCTTGCTGCAACATGGCCAAGGTTGTTTCCGCGCGATCGTATACGGCGTGAAGAACGAGCGGCAAGGAGGCATCCGCGGCGATGGCCGCGATTTCGGTTAATCGTTCTTGATACGCAGACAGCTTGGCGCACGCTTCCGCTGAATAGTATGGCAGCCCGACTTCACCGATGGCCGACAAAAGCCGCCGCTCTTGCTTGACGAGCTCCGTCCATTCGTTCCAATCGGCTTCGCTTGGCAGCGGTTGCTCGGGGTGAAAACCGATGGCGGCGTAGACGAAGGAAGGGAATCGCTGTTTCAACTCGAGCGTTCGGCAGCTGGAGCGCAAATCGGTGGATACGGCGACGACGCCGGTGATGCCCGCTTCTTGCCAACGGTTGATTTGTTCATCGATGTCCGTGTACTGGTCGAGATGAATATGAGCGTCGATCATCCACAGCGACCCCCCCTGTCCTTTTTGCCGTCTCGATGGCTGAGGCTTTTCGCCTTTTCATCCCCACTCCTTATCAATTTGGTACTTGCGGATACGGTATTGCAAGTTTTGTCGGCTCAAACCAAGCGCTTTGGCCGTTTTGGTAATATTGAAGCCATGGTGCTGCAGCGCCTTGCGGATGTAGTAAATTTCGACTTCTTCCATGTATTTGTCAAGCGGCAAAATGTCTTCGGTATCAAATAAAAAGTCGGTTTTGGCATCATCGGGCGTAAGCTTGGCTCGAAAAGGGGCAGGCAGATGGGCGAGGGTGATCGTTTGTTCTTGTTCCATCGTCGCCATCGTTTCCAAAATGACGGCTTCAAGCTCGCGTACGTTGCCCGGCCAGCTGTAAGCAAGAAACGCATCTTGCACGTCATCGTCGAGTCCTTCGATATGCAGGCCATAGCGCTCGTTCCCTTGACGGATGAAATGGATAGCGAGCGGCAAAATGTCCTCTTTCCGTTCGCGCAACGGCGGCAGGACGATGCAGTGGACGGCGAGTTGGTAGTAAAGTGATTTCAGCAATTTCCCTGCTTGGACGGCATCGATCGGATCCCCGCTTGTCGAGGTGATGAGGCGAACGTCCGCACGAACCGGTTCTTGGCCATGGGCGCGGACAAACTGTTTTTCTTGCAGGGAACGGGCGAGCTTTTGTTGAAGCGGCAGGCTTAGCGAGTCAATATCGTCAAGCAGGACGGTGCCGCCGTCGGCTTGTTCCAACAAGCCGGGCTGGATCTCGCCGTCTTCTTCACTGCCAAACAGCATGGTTTCGATCCAATCATCTGGAAGCGACAAACACGTTTGCGCAAAAAATGGTTTGGATCGCCGTTCGCTTTCGTGGTGAATGCAGGAAGCGAGCAAGTCTTTTCCCGTCCCTTTTTCGCCAATGAGCAGCACAGGCGCTTCCGAGCGGGCGGCATGACGAGCAAGGCGGATAGCCTTTTGCATGGCTTCGCTTTGGCCGATGATGTCCGCAAACGTGCGACTGGCTTCACCGCGTTGGTGCTGCTCTTGGATGAGCTTGCGAAATTTGGTGACGTCTTTGGCGATTTCCACTGCTCCGATGATGCGCCCATCTTTCCACAGCGGGTGTGTGTGATTGATGGTCGTGACTGCTTGACCCTTGTTATTGAAATACGTTTGCTGTTTGTTTAAGATGCTTTCACCGGTGTGCAGCGCTTCAAGCAATGTGCTCGGCTGCTCCGGGTCGAAGCGGAAGACGTCCAAAATGTTTTTGTCTAGCACGTCCTCAACGTCCATTCCTTCGATGTCCCGCATTTTCCGGTTGTAAATGACGGTTTTTCCGTGTTGGTCGACCGCGTGGACGCCGAGGTCGATCATTTCGAGAATTTGCTCGTACATTGATAAAAGCGTTTCCATATCTCGGTTCACAATCAGCACCTCTCTTTTTTGTATTATAGCACAAGGTGGACGGGAGACAGGAAGGGGAAGAAAGATGCGAAAAAAATTTTTGCTAAATATATTGAAAATAGAAAAAAATAATTTCATAATAAAGTTGTGGTACATTAGAAATTGAAAAATAATTTTGCATAAAAGGGGGTTGCTATTCGTTTGATAAAAATGTAAGCGGTTGCGGAATCTATCATAGAGAGGGGAGAGTTTTCGGATGCAACCCGTGCAAGAACTGAAACGAGAGCTAAAAAGCAGGCATTTATTTATGATCGCGTTAGGCGGAGTGATCGGCACCGGTTTGTTTTTAGGATCGGGTTATACGATTCATGAGGCGGGGCCAGGAGGGGCCGTCGTTGCTTATCTTTTTGGCGGATTGGTCATGTATTTGACAATGCTTTCGTTAGGAGAATTGGCCGTGAGAATTCCCGATGCAGGGTCGTATCAGACGTATGCGACGAAGTTCATCTCGCCGGCAGTGGGGTATTGCATTGGCTGGCTGTCATGGCTGAACTGGTCGGTGACGGTCGGCATCGAGCTTCTCACCGTCAGCATCCTCATGAAACGATGGTTTCCCGATGTGCCGACATGGGTGTTTTGCGCCGTCTTCGCTTTGTTGCTGTTTTTGATCAATGCGTTGTCAGTCAAGGGGTTTGGCGAGGTGGAGTTTTGGTTTTCAAGCGTGAAAGTGTTGACGGTCATCGCTTTTATTGTTCTTGGGTTGGCGGCGATGTTTGGAGTCATCCATATGAAAAATAGACAACCTGCCCCATTTTTCTCGAATTTTACAGACCATGGGGGCTTGTTTCCGAACGGGTTTTGGGCGATCTTTACGACGATGATCCTTGTGAACTTTTCGTTCCAGGGGACGGAATTGGTCGGCGTGGCGGCAGGGGAAAGCCGCGAGCCGGAAAAAACGGTGCCGGTTGCGTTGCGCAACACCGTATGGCGCATTTTGATCTTCTTTATTTTGGCCATTTTTGTGTTGGCTGGTTTGTTTCCGTGGGAGAAAGCCGGCGTTGTCGAGAGTCCGTTTGTGGTGGTGTTTGACAATATCGGCATTCCGTATGCGGCCGATATCATGAACTTTGTGATTATTACCGCGGTGCTGTCGGTGGCCAACTCAGGCTTATATGCGACATCGCGCGTCCTTTGGTCGATGTCGCGCCAAGGCATGGTCACTCCGTTTTTCAGCAAACTATCGAAGCGAGGCGTGCCGATCAATGCGCTGATTGCCAGCATTGCCATCGGCTGCTTGTCTCTGTTGTGTAGCGTATATGCGGAAGATACGGTGTATGTCTGGCTGACCGCGATCGCTGGGTTTGGCGCCGTCACGGTGTGGGCTTCGATCGCGCTGTCAAGTTATTTCGGCCGGAAAGCGTTTTTGCGTGAAGGCGGCGATGTGCGCGATCTGAAATACCGGACGCCGTTGTATCCGTTCGTGCCGCTGGCCGCGTTTGCGTTGAATATGGCAACGATCATCGGGCTGGCCTTTATCCCAGACCAACGGATCGCTCTTTACTGCGGCATTCCGTTTTTGCTCGCTTGCTACGGGTACTACCACCTTGTGGCGAAAAAGCGAGTTCAGCCTTTGCATGTGAAAAAAACGGAGATGGAGGCCGCCAAGTAAAAACAATTGAAAAAAGCCATCATCATTTGCATAATATAACTATGAAACCGTTTTATAACGAAAAATTTTTTTGCCTTTAAAAGGGAGGATGACGAAATGGTGCAGCCGTACAGACACGAACCGCTCACCGACTTTACCGTGGAAGCAAACCGTGAAGCGTTTTTAGCGGCGCTCAAAAAAGTGGAATCGGAGCTTGGACGCGACTATCCGCTCATCATCGGCGGCGAGCGCATCATGACCGAAGACAAAATCACCTCGATCAACCCGGCGAATAAAGCGGAAGTAGTGGGACGTGTGGCGAAGGCGGACAAGGAGCTCGCCGAGCGGGCGATGAAAACCGCTGATGAAGCGTTCCGCACCTGGAGCCGGACGAGCCCGGAAGCGCGGGCCGATATTTTGTTCCGGGCGGCGGCGATCGTGCGCCGGCGCAAGCATGAATTTTCCGCTTGGTTGGTGAAAGAAGCGGGCAAGCCGTGGCGCGAAGCGGACGCCGATACGGCGGAAGCGATTGACTTTATGGAATATTACGGCCGGCAGATGCTGAAGTTGAAAGACGGCATTCCGGTTGAGAGCCGTCCGGGGGAAACGAACCGGTTCTTCTACATTCCGCTTGGCGTCGGGGTCGTCATTTCGCCGTGGAACTTCCCGTTTGCCATTATGGCGGGGACGACGGTGGCTTCGCTGGTGACAGGCAATACGGTGCTGTTGAAACCGGCGAGCGCAACGCCGGTGGTGGCGTATAAATTTGTGGAAGTGTTGGAAGAAGCGGGACTTCCGGCTGGTGTATTGAACTACATTCCGGGCAGCGGCGCAGAAGTCGGCGACTATTTGGTCGATCATCCGCGCACGCGGTTTATCAGCTTCACCGGTTCGCGCGATGTCGGCATCCGCATTTATGAGAGGGCAGCGAAAGTGCACCCAGGGCAAATTTGGCTGAAACGCGTCATCGCGGAAATGGGCGGCAAAGACGCTATCGTCGTCGATAAAGAAGCCGATCTCGAACTGGCGGCGCAATCGATCGTCGCGTCGGCGTTTGGCTTCTCCGGGCAAAAATGCTCGGCGTGCTCGCGCGCGATCGTTGTTCAAGATGTCTATGACCAAGTGTTGAACCGCGTCGTCGAGCTGACGAAGCAGCTCAACGTCGGCGATCCGGCGGAGCAAGCGACGTTTATGGGTCCGGTCATCGACCAAGGGGCGTACAACAAAATTATGGAATATATCGAAATCGGCAAGCAAGAAGGCCGTCTCATGACGGGCGGAGAAGGAGACGATTCGAAAGGGTTCTTCATCCAGCCGACCGTGTTTGCTGATGTCGACCCGAACGCGCGCATCATGCAGGAGGAAATTTTCGGACCGGTCGTGGCGTTTGCGAAAGCGCGTGACTTTGACCATGCGCTTGAGATTGCGAACAATACGGAATACGGATTGACAGGCGCCGTCATTTCGCGCAATCGAGCGAATCTCGAAAAGGCGCGGCACGAGTTCCATGTTGGCAACTTGTACTTCAACCGCGGCTGCACGGGTGCGATCGTCGGGTATCAACCGTTTGGCGGCTTCAACATGTCAGGCACCGACTCGAAAGCTGGCGGCCCGGACTATTTGATTCTTCATATGCAAGCGAAAACTGTATCGGAAATGTTTTAATGGCGGGGCGGCCGCAGCCGCCCTTTTCTTGTAATGGAACGTTGGTCCGTCAATTGCCGGATGAAGGCAAACGTTGTCCGTGAAGGTGGAGAGTGAGGAGAAAAGGGGGATTTTGATGACGACAAAATCGCAACAGCTCATCGAACAAACGGAACGATATGGAGCAAGAAATTATCATCCATTGCCGATTGTCATTTCGGAAGCGGAAGGGGTATGGGTGAAAGACCCGGAAGGCAACCGCTATATGGACATGTTGAGCGCGTATTCAGCCGTCAACCAAGGACACCGCCATCCGAAAATTATTGAGGCGCTGAAGCGGCAAGCCGACCGGGTGACGCTCACATCGCGCGCGTTCCATAACGACCAGCTCGGTCCGTGGTACGAAAAAGTGTGCCAGTTGACGAAAAAAGAGATGGTGTTGCCGATGAACACCGGCGCCGAGGCGGTCGAAACGGCGCTCAAGGCGGCGCGCCGCTGGGCGTATGATGTCAAAGGTGTTCCGGACAACGAAGCGGAAATCATCGTTTGTGAAGGAAATTTCCACGGCCGGACGCTCGCCGCGGTGTCATTGTCGTCCGAACCGGCGTACAAACGCGGTTTTGGGCCGCTTTTGCCAGGGGTGAAAATCATTCCGTACGGCGACATCGAAGCGCTGAAAGCGGCCATCACGCCGAATACGGCGGCGTTTCTTGTTGAGCCGATCCAAGGGGAAGCCGGCATTCGCATTCCGCCGCAAGGCTTTTTAAAAGCCGCGTATGACGTGTGCAAGGCAAACAACGTCTTGTTCATCGCTGATGAAATCCAAACGGGATTGGGGCGAACTGGAAAGTTATTTGCTTGCGACTGGGAAGATGTTGTGCCTGACATGTATATTTTAGGGAAAGCGCTGGGCGGCGGGGTGTTCCCGATTTCCTGCGTCGTCGCCAACCGCGATATTTTGTCGGTGTTTGAACCCGGTTCGCACGGATCGACGTTCGGCGGCAATCCGCTCGCTTGCGCGGTGTCGATCGCAGCGCTTGAGGTGATTGAAGAAGAACGTCTGGCGGAGCGGTCGCTTGAGCTCGGTGAATACTTTTTGGAGAAGTTAAAGCAAATCCGAAACGAGGACATCAAAGAAATCCGCGGCCGCGGCTTATTTATCGGCGTCGAGCTGCATGTGCCGGCGCGTCCGTACTGTGAGGCGCTGAAAGGGCAAGGATTGCTTTGCAAGGAAACGCATGAGACGGTCATTCGTTTCGCACCGCCGCTCATTATTACGAAAGAGGAATTGGATTGGGCGTTCGAACGGATTGCGAATGTCTTGTCCCGTCCATAAATCGAGTCAAAGAGGCGAATGAGACGATGGAAGAAAATATGTTTCTCTCCACCCAGCGCGTGATCAAGGAGGCGCTGGCCAAACTCGGCTACGGCGAAGAGATGTATGAGCTGCTGAAAGAACCATTGCGCGTCCTCACCGTAAGGATTCCCGTCCGCATGGATGACGGAACGGTGAAAGTATTTACCGGCTACCGCGCCCAGCATAGCGATGCCGTAGGGCCGACCAAGGGAGGCATTCGGTTTCATCCGGATGTCACCGAGGAAGAAGTCAAGGCGCTGTCGATGTGGATGACGATCAAAGCCGGAATTGTCGGTTTGCCGTATGGCGGCGGCAAAGGCGGCATCGTCTGCGACCCGCGAAACATGTCGATGGGGGAATTGGAGCGGCTCAGCCGCGGCTATGTGCGGGCGATCAGCCAGATCGTGGGGCCATCCAAAGATATCCCGGCGCCGGACGTGTTTACGAACTCGCAAATTATGGCGTGGATGATGGATGAATATAGCCGCATCCGCGAATTTGACTCGCCTGGGTTTATCACCGGTAAGCCGCTTGTGCTCGGCGGTTCCCAAGGCCGGGAAAAAGCGACGGCGCTCGGTGTCACGATTTGCATCGAAGAAGCAGCGAAAAAAGCGGGAATCGAGTTGCAGGGGGCGCGGGTCATTATTCAAGGATTCGGCAATGCAGGCAGCTTTTTGGCCAAGTTTTTGCATGAGGCTGGAGCCCGCGTCATTGGCATTTCCGATGCGTATGGCGCGCTGCATGACCCGAACGGGCTGGATATTCCGTATTTGTTGGATCGCCGCGACAGTTTTGGGACGGTGACCACGCTGTTTGAGAATGTCATCACCAATCAAGAGCTGCTAGAAAAAGAGTGTGATATTTTAGTTCCGGCTGCGGTGGCCAATCAAATCACGCGTGACAATGCCGAGAATATTCGGGCTAAAATTGTGGTGGAAGCAGCCAACGGCCCAACGACGCTGGAGGCGACCAAAATCTTGACGGAGCGGGGCGTGCTGCTGGTGCCCGATGTACTGGCGAGCGCCGGCGGAGTGACCGTTTCCTATTTTGAATGGGTGCAAAACAACCAAGGCTATTATTGGACGGAAGAAGAAGTGGTCGCGAAGTTGAAAGAGAAATTGACGAGCGCGTTTCACCGCGTCTATGAATTGGCGGAATCGCGCCGTGTGGACATGCGCATGGCGGCGTACATGATCGGGCTGCGCCAAACAGCGGAAGCAGCTCGCTACCGCGGTTGGGTATAGTCATGGAGAAGTTGTAGATAGGGGGCGAGCCGTCCATCCTCATCTGCTTGAGGGTGGGCGGCCTTTTGCTTGTGAGGGGCGATAAAGCCGGTGATATCGAAGGAAGAACAAAAGCAAGCCGCGTTTCTTTTTTTGCAAAGGATCTTTTTTTGTACTACCATATCATATACATACCATGAGCTGTGCAGAAGGGAGAGAATGGCGCCATGCAGGCGTGGATCACGAATGTGATGGAACAATTCGGCTATATCGGCATTTTTCTGATCATTGCGCTGGAAAACATTTTTCCACCGATTCCATCGGAAGTCATTTTGCCATTTGGCGGGTTTATGACGACGTACACGTCATTGACCGTCCCTGGTGTTATTGCGGCGGCAACCGCCGGTTCGGTTGCCGGGGCATTGGTGCTGTACGGGATCGGCCGGCTGTTGTCTGGTGATCGGCTCGAACGGATCGTCGATCGTTGGGGGGGATGGCTGCGAGTGAAGCCGGAAGACATCGCCAAGGCGAACCGGACGTTTCAGCGCTACGGGGTGTGGGCTGTTTTTTTCGGGCGCATGGTTCCGCTCGTGCGCAGCTTGATTTCCATTCCGGCGGGCATGGCGAAGATGAATATCGGGTTGTTTGTCTGGCTGTCCGTGCTCGGCACATTGATTTGGAATACGGCGCTCGTTTCGATCGGCGCGGCGCTTGGCCAATCGTGGGGGAAAGTGTCTGAAGTGATTGGAATGTATGCTGAAGTGGTTTACATCGTGATAGCCATTTCGCTTGCAGCATCCGCTGTGCGTTTATGGAAAAGACGCCGGACATCATAAGATGCCCCGGCGTCTTTTGTCTTCACCATTTTAGCAACAAATAGATGAAATACGGTGCGCCGATCAACGAGACGACCACTCCCACCGGAATCGGCTCGGCGAGAATGTTGCGCCCGATCGTGTCAGCTATAAACGAAAAGGGTTGACCCCAAACACAAGCGCGTTTTGGGATCAGCCCCCCCTTTTTATGCGTCGATTGTCGGAAAATGTCATCCGCTTTTTGTTGACGGAAGGAAGGAAAGGTTGCTAGAATAGAAAAAAATGATTGACTATTCATAACATTCCGGTCATTTGTACATCTTGCCCCTTTGTTAGCAACCTGCCAATTGTCGCAACAATATATTTGTAATCCTTTACATCATATTGATGGTCCTCACAGTCATCCATCCAGACGTACAACATCCAGCCAACATCCAAAAAACGAAAAAGGAGTGGTGAGCGTGCGGCGTACTCAACCGTTGGTGACGACGGGCAGCCGCGGGCTGCAGGAAGATTCGTTCCCGTTTCGGCTTTACCAAAAGGCGAAGCGGTTGGGGGTGTGGAATCCGGCGGACATTGACTTGACGCAAGATGTGAAAGATTGGGAGACGCTCCCTGTTCAGATGAAGGACGGAATTTTGCGGCTCATTGCCCAGTTTCAAGCGGGCGAAGAGGCGGTGACGCGCGATTTGTTGCCGCTTTTGATGGTCGTTGCCAAAGAGGGGCGGATCGAGGAGGAGATGTATTTAACCACCTTTTTGTTTGAGGAGGCGAAACATACCGAGTTTTTCCGCCTTGTGCTCAATGCGCTCGGCGTCAAAGAAGACTTGTCCCATTACCATTCCGAAACATACCATACGATTTTTAACGAGATTTTGCCGTCAGCGATGGGACGGCTGGAACATGATTCGTCCCCGGAAGCGATTGCCGAGGCGTCGGTCGTGTACAACATGTTTGTCGAAGGGGTGTTGGCGGAAACGGGGTATTACGGCTTTTACAAATCGCTTGAGCAAATGGGCGCCATGCCTGGGCTGTTGAAAGGGATCGGCTATTTGAAAAAGGACGAATCCCGCCATATTGCGTATGGTACGTTTCTGCTTCAGCGGCTGATCCGCGAGCATCCGTATCTTCTTGAAGTCGTGATAAAAAAGATGGAGCAACTCGCACCGCTTGCAGTAAAACTCAACGAGGAAGCGGCGGCCCACGATTCTATTTTCAGTCCTGACCATCACGCTGACATTATGAATTTCACCGCTCGCCAACTGGCAACGAGGATGGACGTGCTGAAAAAAGCGCAGGAGAAGTCGTTTGAGGAGCTGTTCGGTTTTGAGGAAGAAAACGTTGGCTAAATAAAAAGGAAGGGAGAAATCGTCATGACCACTCACGTGCAAGTGCAACATTTCCCACTCTTGATAAATGGTGAATGGCAATCGTCAACAAGCGGAGAAACGTTTCCCGTATACAATCCGGCAACCGGAGAGATGGTGGCGACTGTCGCGAAGGCGACGGTGGACGATGTCGATCGAGCGGTGCAAGCGGCGCGCAAGGCGTTTGATGAGACCGATTGGAGGACGATGAAACCGAAAGAACGGGCGCGAGTGCTGAATGCGATCGCCCAAGCCATTGCCGCCAACGCCCAAGAGCTCGCCTATTTGGAAGCGATCTCAAGCGGTGGGACGATTCGGCGCATCAGCTCGATCGATATTTTGCAGACGGTCGATCTATTCCAAACGATGGCGAACATCGTTGAAGAGTACCCGTTTTCGGAAACGCTGCCGATTCCGCCGTTCCCCGGTCCGGCGCATAACGTTGTTTGGCGCGAGCCGATCGGAGTTTGTGCGGCGATTACACCATGGAACTTGCCGCTTATGATCGCATCGTGGAAAATTGCGCCAGCGCTGGCGGCAGGCAATACAATCGTCGTGAAGCCGGCGAGCTACACACCGTTGTCAACGCTGAAACTGGCGGAAATCATTTCGTCCTTTGTGCCGCCGGGGGTCATCAACGTGGTGGCCGGCTCGGGAGCCGACGTCGGTGAGGCGCTTGTCCGCCATCCGCAAGTGGACAAGGTGGCGTTTACTGGTTCAACCGAGGTTGGCCGCCGCATTATGGCGCTGGCGGCGGAAACGGTGAAAAACGTCACCCTTGAACTCGGCGGCAAGTCGCCGAACATTTTGCTTGAGGATGCCGATTTGGAGATTGCCGTTCCCGGCAGTTTGTTTGCCGTCTTTTTGCACTCCGGCCAGCTGTGCGAATCGGGAACAAGGCTGTTTGTGCCCGACCGACTGCACGATGAAGTGGTCGAGCGGCTTGTCGCGCTGACAAAAACACTTCGCATCCGCCATCCGCTCGACCCGGCGACCGATGTCGGACCGGTCATCTCCCGCCGGCAAAAAGAGACGGTGCTCTCGTATATTGAAACCGGGAAGCAAGAAGGAGCGGCCGTTGTATGCGGCGGCCATGAAGTGGAAGTGCCTGGCTGTGAAGGCGGCCATTTTGTCGCACCGACGATTTTTACGAATGTCACGAATGAGATGAAAATCGCGCAAGAAGAGATTTTCGGCCCGGTGTTGTCGGTCATTCGCTACCATGACGTGGAAGAGGCGGTGGCGATGGCGAACGATACAATCTACGGGCTTGCGGCCGGCGTCTGGACGCGCGACGTCAACAAGGCGTACGCCATTGCCGGGCGCCTGCAGGCTGGCGTCGTCTGGATCAATGACTGGCATATGCTTCGCAATGACGCGCCGTTTGGAGGCTACAAGCAAAGCGGCATCGGGCGCGAGATGGGCAAATATTCGCTTGATGCTTACACGCAGCTGAAGCATGTGCATACGTCGATGGTGCCGGAGCTTGAGAAGCGGAAATGGTATCAAGTGCTGTTTTCTCGCCTGCATGCCATGATGAAAAAGTAAAAGGGGATGAAGGAACATGACGACGTTAGCGAACTTTTGGCTGCGCACCGCCATTTATACCGGCTCGAACGCTCGGGCGCTCGTGCCGGACTTGTTCCGCGGGCTGGGCGCTAAGCGGGTGCTGTTGCTTTCTGACCGTGGGCTTGAGCAGGCCGGGGTCGTTGAGAAAGTGGCTGACATCTTTCGGCTGACAACGCACGGGATGGGACCGGAGCTCGCCGGCATCTTTTTAGATATTCGCCAGGATGCGGAGAGCGAATGCGTCAATGAAGCGGTGCGCTATGCGCGCGAGGTCGGAGCCGACGCCTTGCTGGCCGTCGGCGGCGGCAGCGTGCTTGATACGGCCAAAGGGGTGAAATACGCCCTGTTTAAAGGATTGCGCGACATTAAGGAGGCGATTCCAGGCGGGCTGCGGTACGAGTCGTTCCCGCAGGCGCAATTCATGCCGATCCCACACATCGCCATCCCGACGACAGCCGGCACGGGGTCGGAAGTGTCACCGATTGCAGTCATTTATAATGAGGAGCTGCGGTTAAAAACGAACATCATCAATCCGTTTATTAATGCCGATGCGGCGGTGCTCGACCCGGATTTGACAGTCGGGCTGCCGCCGAAGGTGACGGCGTTTACCGGCATGGACGCGCTCACCCATGCCATTGAGGCGCTCGCCTCGCCGACGGCGACCGCCATTACCGATGCGTGCGCCTTGCAGGCGATCCGCCTGATTCGCGACTACTTGCCGATAGCGGTTCATGACGGCGGGAACATTCGCGCCCGCTCGGAGATGCTGCAGGCGAGTTTGCTTGGCATTACCGCATTCAGCTTTGCGTTAAACGCCATCCCGGTGCATAATTTCGCCCATGCGTACGGGGCGATGTTCCGCATCCCGCATGGATTGGCGAACGCCGTTTTTCTGCCGGTCGTGATGGAAGCGATTCCGGATTTGTATTTGCCAAAGGCAAAGTTGTTGGCCGAAGCGCTCGGCCTTCATGACCACGGTCAAGGGGCTGATGTGCTGCTGGCCAAAGCGATCGAGCGCATTCGCACGTTGCGCGATGACATCGGGCTGCCGGCCGATTTTGCCGACTACCCGATCACGGCGGAGCAATTTGCGGTCACCATCCCAGCGGTGGCCTCTGACCCGGCCGCGGTCAGCTTCCCGATGCCGCCTGAGTTGATTCAGGCCATCGGCGAGCGCGTCGTCAAGCTGGCAGTGGAAAAAGGATGAAGCAGCATGTCGAAAAGCAGGAATGGGATTTGGCGCTATAAACAGATTCCCTTTCATCTATAGGTAGAAAAAGGTGTCCCGCTCCTTGTGGGACACCCGCTTTTGTGTCGATCGTTCAGCCCCGTGGCCGCCCGATGACAGTGTCTAACGACCAAAGCCGGCTGCCGTTTAACCATAAATAAATCGACATGGCGAGCAAGGCGAGGTTGAATTCATAGCCCGTTTCCCGGCCGTTGCCGAGCAAGCCGGCGTCAGCTTTTACCGTCACGATCGCTCCGATCATCATGACCGCAAATCCGGCCGCAATCCAGCGCGTGCCAAGGCCCAGCATCATCGCCCAGCAGCCAGTGAGCTCCACGATCGTCACGATGTAGGCAAGCAGGCTGGGGAGACCCATGGTGATGAATGATTCCGCCGCTTCTTCAAGCCCCCGCTGCCATTTCACCCAGCCATGGGCGAAAAAAGATGAATCCGGTGACGATTCGCAAAAGGAACGCTCCTAGTTCACGGGAGTACATGAATCATATCCTCCTTGTCCAAGCGACATAAGTAGTACAATGTATGCGAAGCGTCCTTCCTAAATTCCTTTTGTTGGTGATTGGGACGGAAATCAGCTACAATGGAAGGGAAGGTTCGCCACCAGAGCCGTAGGCCGAAAATGAGGAGGATGGCCATGAAAATCGAAGTTTGGTCCGATTTTGTCTGCCCGTTTTGCTATATCGGCAAACGTCGCCTAGAACAAGCGCTTGCACAGTTTCCGCACCGGGAAGACGTCGAGATCGTCTTCCGCAGCTTTGAATTGGATCCGAATGCGAAAAAAGAAACATCGTTGACCATTCATGAACTTATTGCGAAAAAATACGGGATTACGGTTGAGGAAGCGAAGCGGGCGAATGCCGATATCGGCCGGCAGGCGGAGGCGGTCGGGCTTACGTTTCGCTTTGAAACGATGAAGCCGACGAATACGTTTGACGCCCACCGTTTGGCGCAATACGCCAAAGAGAAAGGAAAGCTCAATGATGTCGTCGAACGGCTGTTTTATGCCTATTTTACGGAGTCGAAGCGAATCAGTGACCGCGATGTGTTGCTTGCGCTCGCCGAAGCGGCCGGGCTTGACCGGGTGGAAGCCGAAGAGGTGTTGGCCGGCGGCCGTTATACAGAAGAGGTGCGCCGCGACGAAGAAGAGGCGGCAGCGTTGGGCGTCCGCGGCGTGCCGTTTTTCGTGTTGAACGGGAAATATGCCATTTCCGGGGCCCAGTCGGTTGACGTGTTCCGCCGGGCGTTGGAGAAAGTATGGGCCGAAGAGCAGAAATCGTCACCGTTGCAGCCGCTGGCGGCGGATGAAGGCAGAACGTGCACCGACGAAGGGTGCTCCATTGATTAAGGGGATGAAAGGGGAAGCCGGTTAGGGGTGTCTAGCCGGCTTTTTTGATAAGTCCCATGTAGATGAAACGAAAGCGGGGAAGATCAGCCCCGTTTCACAAACAGCGGCAAGTCTGTATGCCCCATGCCGCGGACGTAGACGAATAGCTGGCCTTTATGATGGATTTCGTGGTCCATCGCCAATTGCAGGACCTGCGCCGCAGACATTTGTGTGCCAAAGATGGCGGTTAAATCGAGCGTCCGATCGAAATCGTCATCGCTCATCGATTCGAGCAGCTGTTTCGTTTTTTCCGTATACGTTTCCGCCAGCTTGGCCAAATTTGTCTCTGGATCCTCGATTTTTTGCCGGAACAGCGCCGCGTCGCCGTGTTTCGCGGTGTTGGCGAAGTTGTAAAAGCTGAACAGCATATGCGTCGCCAATTGTTTTGCTGTCATCGACGTCGGCGTCGGTTTGTAATCATAATGCGCTTCGTCGATTTTATTGATCAGTTCCATCGTGACATGGCGGTGCGAAAGGAAATATTGCACCCATTTCTTTGCGCGGGACATGGTTATTCCTCCTTTTGGTTATTGATTTCTGTTTTCCATTCTACCATAAACATCTTCTCTATCGTCAGCGGGGAAGCTTGACCCGAAAGGTGGTCCCTTGGCCAGGGGTGCTATCGACATCGATTGTTCCGCCGTGAGCCAATACGAATTCTTTGGCGATGGCCAGCCCCAATCCGGTTCCGCCTCGATTTCGCGTTCTGGCTTCATCCGCGCGATAAAATCGATCGAACAAAAAAGGCAAATGCTCCGGCGCAATGCCGATGCCTGTATCTGAAACGGCAATTTGCAACATAGCGGGTTCTTCATCGATCACCACGTTCACCATCCCACCCTCAGGAGTATAGCGGATCGCATTGACCAGCAAGTTTAGGAATACTTGGGTAATGCGGTGTGGATCGACCCAAATCGTTGTGTGATTGGCCGAACAAGTCAGATGGATACGAATGTTTTTTTCTTCCGCGCTGGGAGCTACCCGCTCGATGAGCTGTTGCAAAAGGCTCTCCATATTCGTTGGTTTCCGTTCGAGCGGCAGTTTGCCAGCCTCGGCTAACGACAGTTGATGCAAATCCTCTACGAGACGGGTCAGCCGGATTAACTCATCCTGCAGCGGCAACAGCCTCTCGGGCTCAATAGGGCGGCGTTGTTGCTGAAACCAATCGAGTTTTCCGCGGAGGATCGTTAGAGGTGTTCGCAGTTCATGAGCAACATCGGCCACCAGACGCCGTCGAACTTCCTCTGCTTGTTGCAACTGCTTGGACATCTCGTTGAACGTTTGAGCGACTTTTCCGTATTCATCCTTAGTGATCATCGGCGCCTGAACGCCGAATTCGCCTTTTCCAAGGCGGTCAATCGCGTAAATAAGCAACTTAAGCGGCGCCGTGAGCCGTTTTGACAGCCAAAAGGCGATGAAGAGAGAAAGAAACACCAACACGGCGGCGCTAAGCAAGGATAATGTGGTGACAGAACTCGTGATCCCCCGCCGCACTTTAGCCATATTTCCGACCTCACGGTCATAATAATGCAAAAACGCTATTGTTTTTCCATGTGCTTTTACTTTGGTCGAGGTCCCTAGTCCAATCATCCATGACGCAGGAATCTCTCCTGCCGCATATAGTTGCTCGCCCTCGAGGGACAAAAGGACCACCCCAGCCTGTTCGTGTCTGTTCATGATAGTCGTATCCAGTTGGATATGTTGGATACCGTTCCAAGAGTGATGATGTGTTTCATAATAATAGGCAAATATGTTCGACAGCTCTTTCATTTCTTGGCTTCGATCCACCTTTAGTACCACGTCCAGTATATCGACGACGACTACCTTGATGATGAGGGAAAACATGATTCCCATGCCGATAATAAGGGCGGCCATCGAAAGAAACAGCTTATGCCTAATGCTCATATCTGTTCACCGAAACGATAACCGAATCCATAAACAGTTTGGATATAGATGGGACGGGACGGATCATCTTCAATCTTTTTGCGGAGACGGCTGATATGAGCATCAACGGTTCGCTCGTCGTTGAAAAGATCATCTTCAAAAATGCTTTGCAACAGTTGCAAGCGGCTATAGACGACACCTGGTTTTGCGGCTAGGGTAAGCAACAGCTTAAATTCGGTCGGCGTTAAGGCGATTTCATTTCCTCGTTTCCATACGCGGCATTGCTCTTCAGAAATGGTCAATTCTCCGCGTTTCATCATGTTCTCCGGGTTGTTTTGCCCTTCCATTCGCCGCAATACCGAGCGAATGCGGGCTGCCAGTTCTCTCAGTGAAAAAGGTTTGGTAATATAATCATCCGCTCCTACCTCTAGGCCAATGATTTTGTCAGTTTCCTCTGTTTTCGCTGTGACCATAATGATGCCAACGCGGCTCGTCTTGCGCAATTCACGGCATACATCAATTCCGCTCATCTCGGGAAGCATCCAGTCAAGCACCACAAGGGATGGCTTCGTTTCTTTAAATTTTTGCAGCGCTTCTTTCCCCGTTTTGGCTGTGGCAATTACAAATCCTTCCTGCCGCAAAAATGGCTCCATAAATTCGAGCACTTTTTCTTCATCATCCACTAATAACAGCGTATGCGGCATTTTTTGTTCCCTCCTGTTGGTTTCGTTCTCTTTTCATTATATCCTCATGTGGGCCAATGTAGGAAAATGTCATGGAATCTGCAAAGGTTCGTCATCAGTTTGCAACATCGTCTAGTTAGAATGAGACCATAGCATGAAGGTGTGATGACATCATTGGGGCGGGAAAAATCAAGTTATTGACTAGACTAACGTTTTTGGCCGCTTAATGCATAAGGAAAGGAACGGTGAAAAAACCCTTTTAATTTAAGAGAAGATGATGAAATTGAAAAAAACACTTTTGATTTTACTAGGGGGATGGGGTGGGGGATTGATCCTATCGATCGTGATTATCTAAGTTGCAATAAAGAATTTCCGATTTTTCGTTTCTGCTTTCATCTCAATACGAGCTGATATGGTATAACGTGGAAGGCAGTCAGCTGGATGTAAAACAAAATTTCAACTTATATAGCTACTAGTGGTTTGGCGTATCATTAGGCTCTCTCATTCTTTTTTTGCCGGTAGTCTGTGTGACCATTGCACTTTTCATGTTTCAACATAAATGGAAAGAATAGCGAAACGGAGGGGCGACCATGGGCAGGGAAAGACATCGCAAGAAAATGGTATACCTTTCACGATGGATGTTTATGATTCTGGCGTGGGGGCTTGTTGTTTGCATTGTTATTCAGATGTTTCTTGTAGGTATGGCTATATTTTCCAATACTATGTATTGGACGAAACATATCGCTTTTGTACATTTATTTGAGATATTGCCGATACTCATGCTTATCTTTGCGTTTGCCGGCCGGCTTCCAAAGACGTTGTGTTGGCAGAGCGCCGGATTAGTGGGGCTCATTTTTGCACAGTACTTCACCGCTAACTTGAAAAGCGTTGGTGCGCTTCATCCGGTGATTGCCTTGGGGTTATTTTTAGCGTCTTGGAACGTGGCGCGACAGTCAGGAACAAGGAATTGGTCTACGGAACAAGGAGGAAAAGAGAAATGAAGAAACTGCTTTTGGCTCTCTTCACGGCTTTGTTTGCCGGGTTTCTTGGGGGATTGATTCTATCCGAAATCATCGCGGTGGCAGCCCGGCTCCTCCTTGGCCCCGATCCTTGGCTGAAATGGATGAAATATATGCCGATATATCTGGCTGCTTTTGTAGCTGTTGCTACATTGATCACGTTACACCGCAAATCCAATAGAAAGGATGGTAAAGGATGAATTTTTTGATCAGGTTTAGCTTAAAAAATGCGGTAGCCGTATTTATCATTTCTGTTCTTCTTGTTTTTGGAGGTTTGTATTCATTCTCTTCTTTGAAAATGGATTTGCTGCCGAATATTGAGTTTCCACAGCTATCGATTGAAGTTGTTTACCCGGGAGCATCTCCTGAAGACATAAATGAACAGGTCACTTCGAAGCTGGAGGAAAAGTTTAAGTCCCTTGAGGGAATGAAAAAAATGCAGAGCTCTTCGTTTGAAAGCATTGCGATCATCAACCTTGAGTTTCCGTTTCATACCGATATGGATGAAATGGAAAGGCAAGTCGATGCATTAATAAAAGATACAAAACTTCCTGATCATGTTCAAACAAAAATTAATCGTTTTTCGACTGGTTCATCCCCCATTTTGAACATCTCTTTATTTGCGAAAAAAGATGTGGATTTGCAAAAGTTATTAGAACAAGATGTGATTCCTGAATTAAATAAAATAAATGGCGTTAACTCTGTCTCCGTTGGCGGAATGAAAGATGATGTGGTGCAAATAACGATTGATAAGCAAAAAGCGCTGCAGGCAGGGTTAAGTTTATCGCAAATTAAAGATCAGATTAACGAAAAGTTCCTTTCGTTCCCTGCTGGAAGCGTAAATACCGACACATTGCAAATCCCTGTGCGCGTGCAAGAAAAACTGGAAACGGTTGAAGCGTTAAAGAACATGCCGTTAATGTCCTCGCTTACCCCAACATCGCAAGTGGTAAAATTAAAAGACATTGCGAAAATAGAAACGAGGACAGAGCAGCCAGAAATAACACGCTACAATTTGAAAGACTCCCTTTCCATGGCGATCACGAAAAAACAAGATGCCAATACGGTAGAAGTGGCCGACAAAGTTATTAAAGTATTAGATGCCCACAAAGATGAATTTGATTATGCGATCGGCTTTGATACTGCAGAAGCCATCAAAAAATCTGTCGAATCGCTTATCCGCGAAGGACTATTAGGGGCTCTATTTGCTTCCATTGCCGTGCTTGTGTTTTTGCGCAACGTGCGCGCGACTGTGATTGCTATTGTTTCCATTCCATTATCCTTGTTAGTGGCGTCGATTTTCCTACATCAACTCGATATTTCGTTAAATGTCATGACACTTGGTGGAATGGCGGTAGCGGTTGGCCGCGTCGTTGATGACAGTATTGTCGTCATCGAAAACATTTTCCGGCGGGTCCGCAAGTCGAAACACGGCATGACAGATGAACTTGTTCAAGATTCGACAAAAGAAATTTTAAAGGCGATTACCTCATCAACGATTACAACCGTTGTCGTCTTTTTGCCGCTTGGCTTTGTTGGCGGAATTACCGGTGAATTTTTCTTGCCATTTGCGTTAACGATTGTTTTCTCGTTACTTATGTCATTGCTTGTTGCGGTCACCATTGTGCCGATTTTAGCGAAATTCTCTTTCAAAAAAGTTCCGTCTGAAGAAAAAGAAGGAGCGTTGCAGCGTGTTTATGGACAAGTCATTGCTTGGGCATTAAACCATAAAGCGGTTATTTTATTGATATCGGTTGTGTTGCTTGTAAGTTCTTTTGCGCTTGTGCCCAAATTAGGGTTCGTGTTTTTGCCAAATGAGGAACAAAAGACGCTAGTCGCCAGCATCGAGCTCCCATCTTCGACATCGCTTGAAAAAACAAACGATGTTTCGTTAAAAATCGAAAAGATGTTTGACAAGCAAAAGGAAATTAAAGAAGTGACCGCAGGAGTTGGCAGCCGCGATTTTCGCACCGGATTGAAGCGGCAAAATCAGGCAAACTATTTCATTAGCTTAAAAGAAGGCGTAAATGTCGCTTCCTTTATAAAAAAGCTCGAAAAAAACATGCAAACGATTGTTGACAAAGAGGCGCCGGGCACAAAGCTTGGCGTGCAAGAACTGCAGGTAGGGCCACCTTCTAACAATAATATTAATATAGATTTACATTCGAACGATTTAGCTTCCTTACAAAAGGCAGCGAAGCAAGTAGAAGAATACTTGAAGAAGCGTAAAGACTTAAAATATGTAACAAACAATTTCGCGGATAAACAAAAACAAATCATTGTCGATATTGATCCAGAAAAAGCAGCGGCTTATGGAGTATCCAGCTTCCAAATTCTCGGAACGATTGCGGATGAAACGAAACCGGTTGACGTCGGAACGCTGGCGCTTGATGGCGTTGAACGGACAGTTCAATTGGCATACGACAAACGCGTTGATGCTGTTGAGGTGTTAAAAAATACGCTCATTTTCACAAAACGCGGGCTTGTCCCTGTGTCAAAACTAGCAACAGTTAAGGAAGTCGAAACGTATACATCGATTCAAAAGCTGGATGGAAAAGTATTCGCTCGTGTATCGGCGCAGATTGCCGGGGATAATATCCAAAAAGTGACCGAAGATGTCATTGAGAAATTGGAAAACGACGTTGATTTGCCAAAAGGAGTTTCATTGGAAGGCGGCGGAGGAAGCGATGATACGGTTGAGACGTTCCAACAACTTGGTTTGGCGATGGTAGTTGCCATCGGTCTGGTATATGTTACCATGCTGATCACATTTGGAAAGGCACGAATTCCATTTATCATTTTATCCTCGCTCATTTTCGTTCCGATTGGTTCGCTTCTCGGGTTGTATGCCGCTAACGAACCGATGTCGGTGAGTGTGATGATCGGGTTGTTAATGTTAATCGGCATTGTCACAACAAACGCGATTGTCCTTGTGGACCGCATCGGACAAAATCGCGAACAAAAAGGAATGACGATTCGCGATGCACTCATTGAAGCAGGAAAAACGCGCTTGCGTCCGATTTTAATGACGGCGTTTGCGACGGTGGCTGCCCTCATTCCGCTTGCATTGACGAAAGCATCAGGAACGTTAATTTCCAAAGGGCTGGCTATTACAGTCATTAGTGGGCTTACTTCTTCTACATTGCTTACGCTAGTCATCGTTCCGGTGATGTATGAACTGTTCTTTATTGGACAAGTGAAATCAGAACGAAATCAGTAAAGAGAAAAGAGAGAGACTGATCTAAAACGTATTCGCGTTTTGGGTCAGTCCTTTTTCATCTTTTACCGAAGAACATTTCCGTACACGATTTGTCGGATATCCTGCTCTTGCTTTGGCCCATCTCCTGAACCGCAATGGAAGAAATCCTTCTTATTCATTAAAATAAAAAGTAAATCTCCGTTCGTCAAAAGAATTGAAAGGGATTGTTCGGAGAAATCAAAAAGCCGCTTTATCATCCTGAATCAAGAAGCCCCCCACTTCCACGCGTGAGCGTAGGTGGGAAAGTGTTCAAAGAAAGGGGATCAGAAAGATGGAACATAGTTCTTCGTCCCATGTTCCGCGAATGAAAGTGCTGATCGCTGATGACAATCCTTTTGTCCGCGAAGGGCTGCGGATCATCTTAAGCACGTATGACGAGTTTGACGTCGTAGCGACCGTAAGTAATGGGAGAGAGGCAGTGGACTATTGTCGACATCATGAAGTTGATGTCGCGTTATTGGATGTGCGCATGCCGAACATGAATGGAGTGGAAGCGACCAAGCTCCTATGCGAGCAGACGAAGACGAAGCCGCTCATCTTGACGACGTTTGATGATGATGAATACATTCTAGACGCCATTCAATACGGCGCAAAAGGATATTTTTTAAAAAATACGGACCCGGAACGAATCCGCGAAGCGATCAAAGCGGTGTATCACGGCCAAGTGGTAATGCAAGATATCGTGATGGATAAAATTAAGTCCAACCTAAAAGGAGAAACAGAGCCAGCGCTGAAAATCGACAAAAGCTTGTTTACGGAACGAGAGCTGGACATTATGGCCCTCATTGCGAAAGGGCTTTCGAATAAAGAGATTGCCAAACAGCTATTTCTCTCTGAGGGAACGGTGGCCAATTACATCACATCGATTTTGGACAAAACCGGACTGCAGCATCGAACGCAAATTGCCGTTTATTACTTAACAGGAAAAATCGGTTGAGGGAGCGTTATGGAACTTTTGCTTCTGTTTTACAAACTCATTGTATGGGGATATACAGCGTTCGATTATATCTCATCGGAACAGAGGGAAGGATCTTGGTTTGTCCTGTCCTCTCTGATTTATTTTTGTCTCAGTTTGTTTGCTTCTATCGTTCGAAATGTGAGGTGGAAAAAGGGAGCGGCGCTGTGTTCCGTCGTTCTTGTGATTCTGTCGAGCGTCTATGTGGAGCCGTTATTTGTTTTATTGTTGCCTTTCAATGGATATGAGTTGGCTTCGTTCTACATTCCCCGACTATGGGGGATATGGGCGGCGCTGCTTGTTCCGATTGTTTGGCTTGATCCATCGGCGGGGAAATTATACGGCTTTGTGGCATTGTTCAGTTTTGTCAGCGTGACGGCAGTCAAGCGGCACATCGAGCGGATGGAACAACAAGAAGATCGTCTCGATCAGATGCGCCATGATTTGCATCGGCTGACAAGAAGGATCAGCGAATATCATCAATACATCAAGCAGTCGGAATATACGTTGCAGTTGGAAGAACGGAACCGTCTGTCGCAGCGCATCCATGATCAAATCGGCCACTCGCTCGCTGGAGCGCTCATTCAGATGGAGGCGGCCAAACGGTTGATGGATGGGGACCGCGACAAGGCGAAACAATTGTTGGAAAACGCCATCCACATTTCCAAAGAAGGCATGGAACAAATCCGGATGACATTAAAACAGATTAAACCGCCGCTCGAGCAAATCGGACTGAATCGTGTGAAATTATTCATTGAGGAATTTTCCGCTCAACATCATCTCCCGGTTCCGCTCGTATGTAAAGGGGATTTGGATGTCATTACGCCGATCCAATGGAAAGTGATTTATGAGAACATTGCCGAGGCGTTGACGAATGCGGTCAAATACGCCGAGGCCACCGCCATTGCCGTGGAGATTCACGTCTTGAATCGCATCATTAAAGTGGAAGTGAAAGACAATGGCAAAGGTGCGGCCAAGATCAAGAAAGGACTTGGAATCATCGGTATGGAGGAACGGGCGGCCTCTGTCCATGGCACGGTCATTGTCGATGGAACGAACGGTTTTTCTGTCACGACGTTGCTTCCGATTCATGAGTAAATCGTGAACTTTCTCATATCAACGAGATGAATTCCTGCACTAACAGGAGTTCATCTTTTTTTCTATAATGAATGGCACCAAGCATGGAAAGAAGGTGGAACGATGAACATTTTAGAGATCAAACAAGTGACCAAAAAATTTGGTGACTTCATCGCTGTCGATCATATGTCTCTTACGGTTGCGCAAGGGGAAATTTTTGGCTTCCTCGGAGCCAATGGCGCGGGAAAAAGCACCACGATTAATATGATTGCCGGGTTGCTGCGCCCAAACGCAGGTGAAATCAAGATTCTCGGCAAGGACATCGCCAAGCATGGCCAGTTTGCCAAACAACACATCGGCATTGTTCCCCAAGAGATCGCCATCTATGAAAATTTGACGGCGTATGAGAATGTTGAATTTTTTGCCGGGTTGTATGGACTGCGCGGCGCGGAGCTGCGCCAGCGGGTTGAAGAGGCGCTCGAGTTTGTCGGTTTAAGCGATAAGCGCAAAAGTTATCCGAAACATTTCTCAGGAGGGATGAAGCGGAGGCTCAATATCGCCTGTGCTCTTGCCCATCGGCCGAAGCTCATCATTATGGATGAGCCAACTGTCGGCATCGATCCGCAGTCGCGAAATTATATTTTAGCTTCGGTGAAAAAGCTCAATGAGATGGGATGTACGATCATTTATACAAGCCACTATATGGAAGAAGTTGAGGAAATATGCACCCGAATCGCGATTATTGATCATGGGAAAATCATCGCAGAGGGGACAAAAGAACAGCTGGAAGCGATTATCACCGATACAAAAGACATTTGGATTGAAATCAGGGGGATGGATCGGCTCAACAAGCAGCATCTCCAAGATATTCGCGGAGTCAAGGCAGTGCAATGCGAAGAAAATATGATCAAAATCAGTTCGGATATCAGCGTCAATAATTTAAATCAAATCGTGCAATGCCTGATCAATGACGGTGTCGAAATCCGTTCGCTCGAAGACAAATCACCGAACTTGGAAACGGTCTTTCTGACACTGACGGGGAGAAACTTGCGGGATTAGCTGTTTGGCCTGCCACATGTAAAGGAGGTGTTTCGTTTGAATATCTTTCGGATCGCGGTAAAGGAAATCAAAAGCGATTTTCGTGATGTCCGGACGCTGTTTTTTATGCTGCTGTTTCCGATCGTAATGATATTCATCTTAGGAACAGCCCTTTCCAACGCGTTCCACTGGACGATTTCCGTCGGCGATGTCCGCGTCTTGTACAAAGATCAAACAGCGGAGCGGTTGTCGCCGTATATTCACGCCATGGCCCAAGAAGCGAAGAAAGCCCACATCGATTTTCGAAAGGTGCTGGACCACATGGATGGAAAACAGGCGGTGCAGGAAGGAAAAGCGGATGGGTACGTCGAGATTGGACCGCGTGGAGTGGAGTTGTACATCAATGAGCGCAACAAGATCAAAGGAAGCCTTGTTGAGGGGGTGATGGCCGCGTTTGTGGGCCAATACAAACTGGCCATGGCGGTTTCAGAGGTGAAGCCCGGTTCTGTTCAGCCAGATCACAGTCCGCATGAGGAGTATATTCAAGAAAGGTCGCTGTATTCCAAGCGCAACCCTGGGGCGATGGATTATTATGCGGTGGCGATGACGACGATGATCGCTTTGTATAGCGCATTGCCGGGCAGCTCTTTGCTGCGGGGAGAGCGGACGCGGAAGACAGCTGATCGCCTTTTGGCTGCTCCTGTTCGCAAAAGCGAGATCTTTATTGGAAAACTGGCTGGAAGCGTCGCGGCGAATTTTCTTTGTGTTGCCGTCGTCATGTTGTTCAGCCAATGGGTGCTTCATGCTGATTGGGGGCATCACGTAAGCCTCGTATGGTTGCTTATGTTGACTGAGGTGGTCTTAGCCATCAGCTTTGGTCTAGGGATGAGCTATATGGCAAGGACGGAAGGAGCGGCGCGAACGATTGCGATGGTTATCATTCAGCTGTCTTCCTTTTTCGGCGGCGCTTATTTTCCGATCGATGAAACAGCATGGTATGCCCATTTGTCTCCGCTTTCTTGGATGAATGACACGATTTTCAAAATCGTGTATGCGAACGATTTGTCAAGCGTCGTTCCAACTATGCTACTGAATATCGGTATAGCGGCGTTGTTTTTGGTGATCGCTGTCGCATCGATGGCGAGACGGGAGGGATTATAAGGTGAATGACGTCATCTGGTTGATGAAATATACGTTAAAGCGGACGTTCCGTCGGAAAATCAATTTTTTGCTCTATTTCGGCACCCCTTTGGCCGCGATTCTGTTGTCCTTGTTTGCTTACGGAGGCTCCCCGGCCAAGGATGTGCGCATCGGGGTGGTCAATGAGGATCATGGGCGGGTTGCCGATGATGCGATCCGTTTTCTGAAAAATATTGATCATCTATCCGTGAAAAGCGTAAAGTTGTCAGCGGTGGACGACCAAATCACCTCGCAAAAGGTGGATGGCGTGCTGATTTTCCCCCAAGGGTTTTCCGAAAGCGTTCAGCACGGCCGGCCCCGGCCGATCAAACTCGTCTCGCTCAAGGGAGCGGAAATCACGATGTTCATCAAGTTGTACTTGCATGAATACATCGATCATCTGGCCACATTGGGCCGATTGGCCAACGGAAACAATCAAATCTTTTGGCAGATGTATGAGCGGTATCAACAAGCGCCATTCCGCCTGTCCGTTCACTCGTTGTCCGACACAGTCAAACAGAGAGGGGTCACGTATCAAACGATCGGTTATTTGGTCATGATTATGTTGATGTCAGCGGGAAATTTGACTGAGATCATCATCAAAGAAAAAGAAGAGCGCACATATTCTCGTTTATTGACGACGCCGATTCAGGCGAGAACGTATGTGTTATCGAATATCGTGTTGAATTTGTTGATTATGACGGCGCAAATCACCGTGACACTCGTGGCAATGAAGAACATCTTTCATATTCATCCTAATATTCCGATGTGGCAAATGGCCCTGGTGCTCCTGCTTTTCTCTTTATCCGCGATCGGCTTGTCTTTGATTACAGTGATGTTTGCGAACAGCTCCGCTTCCGCGGGAGCGCTGCAGCCATTGATTACGGTGCCGACATGTATGTTGGCCGGCTGTTTTTGGCCCGTCGAGCTGATGCCGGCGTTTTTGCAAAGAGCGGCGTACTTTATGCCGCAGCGGTGGGCGCTTGATTTTTTGGTGAAGCTGCAGGAGGGCCGCTCTTTTGGAAGTTTGTATTTGCATATGTTGATTCTTCTCGCCTTTGCGCTGACCTTTTTCCTTTTGGCTGTTTACAAGTTCAGCCGAAGCCAACAGAGCGGACAGTTTGTATGATGCCCAGCCGTCCATGTTTTCTTGGCTGTGTGGGCGCTTTCATCATATCGAACAAGTCGATCAGCGGAAATGTCAGGCGCAGTCGTTCTCGTTGACTGCGCCTTATTTGTTGGCCCTGGGGAAGTATATATGGCATTTTGGAGATACGATGCTTATGCTAATAGTGCCATATTCCTAAACGATGAGTGATGTGAAAGGAGAAAGAAAGATGGCCAAAATTTTTCTCGATCCAGGGCACGGCGGGAATGACACTGGCGCGGTCGGCAACGGATTGTTGGAAAAAGACATTACGTTGTTTATCGCTTTAGAGATGAGCCGCCTGCTGCAAAACGAGTATGAAGGAGTTTCCGTGCAGTTGAGCCGGACAAACGATGAAACAGTGTCGCTTGATGAGCGGACGGACCGGGCCAACCGCTGGGGGGCGGACTTGTATGTGGCCATTCACGTGAATGCCGGGGGCGGCACCGGATATGAAGATTACATTTATAACCGGCTCGATGATGATTCGCCAACAGCTCGCATTCGCGATGCCATTCATGAAGAAGTCGTCAAAGCTACAGGATTTCGCGATCGCGGGAAAAAGAAAGCGAATTTTCATGTGCTGAGGGAAACGACGATGCCGGCGGTGCTCACGGAGAACGGATTTATTGATCGAGAAGAGGATGTGAGAAAACTGAATGATACCCGTTTTTTGCGCATGGTCGCCCGCGGGCATGTGAATGGGTTGGAGCGGGCGCTTGGGCTGCGGAAAAAACAAAAAACAGCATTGACCCGCGTTATTGTCGATGGGACGCAAGTCGGAGCATTTGCCGAACGGGAAAACGTGCTTCGTCAAGTCGAGCAGCATTTAGGGAGAGCCAGACAGATTATGCTTGAACAGGTGGGAGAATAATAGGAACGCTTGCTTCGTCTCGCCGGAGCAGGCTTTTTTTGTCCGTTTGTCCTACATAGATGCAGCTGCTGGGAACGGACGCATGTCGGACGGGGCTGTATGCCGGACCAGCTATCGATGTCCGGCACATCGATGGCAACGCTGATTTGCGCCGGCATTGTCGCGTTGATGCTTCAGGCGAAACCAAATGCAACGCCGGATGCAATCAAGCAGTCGTTAAAAAGTGGCGCCGATTTGTGGAAAGGGCGCCACCCAAATGTATACAGAGCGGGCTATGTCAATGCGCAGCGGGCCATCGAACGGCTATTGCAGAGTTGAGAAAAAAGAGGGAGGCGATCATTGATCGCTTCCCTCTTCACGGTTATTGTAATCATATTTTGACGGATCGACCGGTTTGAAGCCTTTCGGTGTATAGAATCGGAGCAAATCACCGTAGACGACTTTATCCGATAGATCTAGTTTGGTTCGAACGATTTGTTCAATGCGCTTAATTTCCGGTGTTTCTTCAAGCGGTTCGCCCGTTTTCGTGTCATAGTACTTGCCATTGACAGCCGTTACGTTCGGAGTGACAAAGTCGCCGTTGCGGAACGGAACAATTTCTTGATGTTCCGGCGACAGCAAATCCGTGCCGAATTGGACGAAGTTTTTCGTGTCGATGCCAAGCAAGTGCAGCACCGTCGGCAGCAAATCGATTTGGCCGCCGAACTCATGGATGACGCCGCCTTTTATGCCCGGCACGTGAATGAACAGCGGCACCCGTTGCAATTGCGCATGTTCATATGGCGTAATTTCTTTGCCTAAAATTTGCGCCATCGCTTTGTCATGGTTTTCCGAAATGCCGTAATGGTCGCCGTATAAGATGATGACCGAGCGGTCGTACAGGCCCGATTTTTTCAGATAATCAAAGAACTCTTTCACCGCCTCGTCCAAATAACGGGCCGTTTGGAAATACCGGTCGACTGTTCCGTCCCCGGTCGTCGCAGGCGGGATCGTCGCGTCTTCCTCGCTGATCGGATACGGGAAGTGGTTGGACAGCGTAATAAATTTCACATAGAACGGTTCTTTCAATGTTTCTAACAGCGGGATTGACTCCCGGAAAAATGGTTTGTCTTTCAGTCCGTAATTCAAGACGTCCTCATCGTTCATATCGTAGTAGCTTGCGTCAAAAAAGTGGTCAAAGCCGAACGACTTGTAAATTTCGTCGCGGTTCCAGAACGTTTTGTAGTTGCCGTGGAAAACCGCGCTTGTATACCCGTACTGATGCAAAATGGCCGGAGCCGCATGATACGTGTTTTGCCCTTTTGTTGTGAACACGGCCCTTGCGGCAAGCCAAACAGCGAATTTTCCAGCATGAACTCCGCGTCCGATGTTTTCCCTTGCCCTGTTTGATGGAAGAAGTTGTCGAAATAGAACGTGTTCGGATCGCGGGTGAGTGAGTTTAAGAACGGCGTCACTTCCTCGCCATTCAGTTTGTAGTGAATTAAAAAGTTTTGGAATGATTCTAAGTGAATATAGATGACATTCATGCCTTTGGCCACGCCGAAATATTTCGGATTCGGCTTGGCGTACGTCGCCTGCACATGGTTCAAGACGGTCGTGATGTCGCTTTTGTTGGCGAACGCCCGTTGCGTCGATGATTTCATGCTTTGGATCGAGTCGTAAATTAAATAGTTGTACACGCCTAAATACTTGACGATATAGTTTCGGTCAAACGTTCTTGTCAGCAGTTGCGGGCGGTCGGCCTCAGCGAGCGCCAAGTTGACGCTGAACATTAAAATGGCCGATGCAAAAATCGCGCCTTTTTTGAAACGGCCGGCCCGCACAGGCGGGAGCGGGAACCGTTTTGAGAAGACGATGGTCGATAAAATGATCGTATCCAAGAAATAAAACACGTCATACCATTTGAGCAATTCCCAAATGCTTCCGCCGAGGTCGCCGAAGTTTTTCGTTTGGGTCAACGTCGGCAATGTAATAAAATCGCTGAAAAAGCGATAATAGACGATATTAGCGTATAAGATGAACGATAAAATGAAATTAATAATAATGAGCCATTTGTACACACGCGTTTCCTTGGCTAACAGCGCCAATCCAAGGAAGAATACCGCCGAGCTGACCGGGTTGATGAACAATAAAAACTCCTGCATGGAGTTGCTGATGCCAAGGTTAAATTCTGCTAAATAGGCGGCGTACGTCTTCAACCAAAATAAGAGCACGGCAAAAATAAAAAAGCCGATGTATTGGTTAGGGAGAGAACGACATTTTTTCAACCAGTTTTCCCAAACTGCCTTCACGTCCTCTTCTCCTCCTTTGTCCCGTATTCTTTAACGTTGCTTCTATGTTTATATCAACAGCCGTTGTCCACAGCAACCAATGTTTTATTCTGACATGATTTTACATCGGAACGTCTCCATGTCAAGTAGCATAATACGTCTGTGGCCAAAAGTCAATGGAATGTTTTGAATGGGGCTGGCGCAAAGCCCCTTTCCGCGCCTCGCTGCCTTTGTGATTCACAGCTCGATTACGATTCACCCTTCATATAGACGAACGGAGATGGAAAAGGTTTCACTTCATCCGCATTCTTGAAGCTGGTGGCCATGCCCTTTATCCATTTTATTATGTGGGAAGAATGTTATGATGAAAATTTGTTTAAGGTACCCGAACCAGCTGGTTTTTGGTATATTTTTTCTATGCATCATCCACAACTAAAGGAAGAAATGGATGAAGGGAAAGGGGTAAACCATGCCAATGAATCCAAAAGGCAATTTTTTTGATCCGCCGAAAGTATTAGTGTCGGGCTTTGCCTTGATTATTTTGGTTGGAGCTTTCTTATTGATGCTGCCGACGGCGACCGTTGACGGGAAAGGACTTCCGTTTTTAGACGCCTTGTTTACAGCGACGTCTGCTACGTGCGTGACTGGACTTGTTGTGGTTGATACGGGGACGACGTTCACATTGTTCGGACAGCTGGTCATTTTAGCGCTGATCCAAGTGGGCGGGCTTGGATTTATGACATTTGCTACGTTGTTTGCCTTTTTGCTCGGCAAGCGGATTTCCTTGAAAGAGCGGTTGTTGTTGCAAGAGGCGCTCAATCAGCTGAGCATCGAAGGGATTGTTCGGCTCGTGAAACGCATTCTCGTTTTTACCGTCGTCATTGAGGGCATCGGCGGTTTGCTGTTGGCGATTCGTTTCTCGTTCGATATGCCGTTTTGGAAAGCCGTTTACTTTGGGTTCTTTCATGCGATTTCCAACTTTAACAACGCCGGCTTTGACTTGATGGGCGAGTTTCGTAGTTTGACCGGCTATGTGGAAGATCCGGTCGTGAGCCTTGTCGTGCCGATTTTAATTATACTGGGCGGGATCGGTTTTATTGTCATGAATGAAGTGTATGAGTACCGGCAAACACGGCGGTTGTCTCTTCATACGAAGGTGGTGGTCATCACGACCGCATGGCTGGTGTTTGCCAGCATGGCGCTGATATTGCTGCTGGAGTGGAACAATCCGAAGACGATGGGGCCGCTGTCGCTCTCAGGCAAGTTTTTGTCCGCGTTTTACCAAGCGGTCACCCCGAGAACGGCGGGATCGAATACGCTCAACATTCCGGATTTGACTCAACCGACGCTGTTTTTGATCGTTTTTCTCATGTTTGTCGGCGCTTCTCCGGGTTCGACGGGCGGAGGAATCAAAACGACGACATTTACGACGTTGCTTGGCGCGGTTTGGTCGCAAATCCGCGGGAAGGAAGACGTCATTTTGTTCCGCAAACGAATCGTTTACGATACGGTATACAAGTCGCTGACGGTGACGATGAGCGGATTGTTTGTCGTCATGGTTGTGACGATGGTGTTGACGATTACCGAAAAGGGAAAAGACTTTTTAATGATTTTATTCGAAGCGACATCGGCGTTTGGGACTGTTGGACTATCGATGGGATTAACCCCTGAATTGTCTCCGCTCGGAAAAGCGATCATTATTTTCACGATGTTTGCCGGCCGCGTCGGCCCGTTGACGATCGCCTATGCGGTCACGCTGCACCGTCAGCCCGATCCGTTCCGCTATCCGAAGGGGAAAATGATGATTGGATGAGTGAAACACAGAAAAATGTCGGGAGCGTGAGTGAAGGGGAAATAATAAGGAAAAAATAAGCTCAAAAGCCCAGAAACTCGCTGTTTTCCTCCTTTTTCAAGGTTGGCGAAGAGACAAGCAAAGGGGTAAGATATGGAAGCAAGAACAACTTGATACGATGCGCTGAATCCTGCATGGAGCGGGGGACCCGATTTGGCAGCGTCTGCTGTCTTGGGGTGAATCCGAAAGGAAGGGCATCTCTCCAAGCCCGAACCCGACAGCTAACCTCGCAAGCGCTTTTGGGGAGGGACGAGTATGACCTTAGAACATTTGTAGCCGTTGAGTGAGTCCTCAGCGGTTTTTTCTTTTTGAGTCAACTCTATATGCTTTTGGGAGGAATGGAAGCATGGCTTCGTTAAAACGTTTGTTGATTGGGGAACCGATGGAAACGAAACAGTTGAAACATGAAAAATTGCCCAAGTGGAAGGCATTGGCCGTTTTTTCTTCCGATGCCCTGTCATCGGTGGCTTACGCGACGGAAGAAATTTTGCTTGTGCTTGCTTTATTGGGGACCAGTGTCTTTTTCTACTCGTTGCCGATCGCTGTGGCGATTTTAGTATTGCTCTTGCTAGTGACGTTGTCGTATCGGCAAATTATTTACGCGTTTCCGTCTGGAGGAGGGGCGTATGTTGTCGCCCGAGACCATTTGGGGACGAAAATCAGTTTAGTGGCTGGAGCGGCGCTCATGATCGATTATATCTTGACCGTCGCGGTCAGCATCAGCTCCGGCGTCGCCGCGTTGACATCGGCGTTTCCGGGGTTGTTGCCGTGGAAAGTAGAGCTCGCTGTTGCTCTTGTCTTGCTTTTGATGGTGCTGAATTTGCGCGGCATTACGGAATCAGCGACCGTTTTCGCCTACCCCACGTATGTGTTCATTGGCTTCGTTCTCGTGATGATCGCTGTCGGCGGGTGGCAACTGTGGCATGAAGGATGGCACGGCTTTACGATGCGTGAGCATGCGTCAACCGCTCACATGTTTGCGTCCGGTTACAGCTTGTTTATTTTGTTGCGCGCCTTTTCGTCAGGATGCTCGGCGATGACCGGGGTCGAGGCCATCAGCAACGGCGTGCCAGCGTTCCGGCCGGACAGCTCGAAAAACGCCGCGATTACAATGGTCTGGATGTCCGTGCTGCTTGGCACAATGTTTTTAGGCATCACCGTGTTGGCGGCAGGATTTGGCGTTGCCCCGACTGAGCATCAGACGGTCATTTCGCAAATTGGGCGCCATGTGTTTGGGAATGGTCTTTTGTTTTACCTGTTTCAGCTGACGACGATGCTCATTTTAGTGCTCGCAGCCAATACGAGTTTTGCCGGGTTTCCGCAGCTGACATCGATTATGGCAAAGGACGGTTTTTTGCCGAGAAGCTTGGCGGCCCGAGGTGATCGCCTCGTGTTTTCCAATGGCATCATTTTATTGAGCGTGTTGGCGATCTTGTTGATCATTGTTTTTCATGCGGAGACTCATTCGCTCATCCCGCTTTACGCGGTCGGCGTATTTCTTTCCTTTACCATCGGTCAGAGCGGGTTGATTAAAAAATTATGGAAACAGGAAGAAGGACGGAAGATCGGCGTGCTGCTTACCGTTGGAACGGGAGCGGCTGTCACCGGGATGGTCACGCTCGTCACGATGGTCGCCAAATTTACGCAAGGAGCGTGGATCGTCATCGTGGCGATTCCGCTGTTTGTCTGGATGTTCAGTCGAATTCATGAACATTACAAAAAACTTGGCGAGCAGCTGCGGCTTGACGAACGGGAGTGGCAACAGCGCGAGAAAATGTTGAAACCAAAAGTCATTATTCCCATTTCCGGCGTCAGCAAAGTGGTCGCCCAATCCGTTCAGTACGCCCGCAGCATTTCCGATGATATTACGGCGCTGTCGATTATTTTCGACGAAAAAGACGAACAAAAGCTGCGGCAAAAGTGGGAGAAGTTTTATCCGGACATTCCGTTGAAAGTCATCTATTCACCGTACCGAACTATTTTGTCACCATTGTTAGAATACATCACGAAAGCGGAAAAGGAAGCAGACCGCGCGCCGGTGACGGTGCTCTTGCCTCAATTTATCGTGAAAAGATGGTGGCATACATTTTTGCATAACCAAACCGCTATCATCTTGCGCTTTTTCTTGATCATGAAAAAAGATGTTGTCATTGCCACGTTGCCGTATCATTTGCGGGAATAATGTCGAGAAAAGGGGAAACATTTCCCCGGAAATCGATGCGTGTCGAATGCCAAGAAAGTCCCCTCTCCGTACGGAATTGCATATCGTACGGCAGGGGGGATTCATATGTGGTTATGGGTGTCCATGATTTTGCTCGCTTTCAGTGTGAGCATGGACAGCTTGAGCGTAGGCATTACGTATGGAATGGGTGGTGTCCGTTTTTCCTTCTTTTCGTTGGCGCTTATCGCATCCATGTCCGGGGCGGTGGTGTTTGCATCCATGAACATCGGTCGTCTGTTGGCGCTTGTTTTACCCTTGCATGTCGAGAAGGGGATTGCTTCCTTCATTCTCATAGCGCTCGGCGTTTGGGCAATGTATAACGTCTACAAGCCGAAGCGACAGGAGACTCCTATGGAATTCAATGAAACAGGGGAAACGATCGGATTCAGCGGCGCTGTTCAAGTATTGAAACGCCCTGAACTTGGCGATCTTGATCGTTCAGGCACGATCAGCCAAAAAGAAGCGTTGTTGATCGGGATCGCTCTCTCGATGGATTCATTTGGCGCCGGGATCAGTTCGTCGCTTTTGCATTTTCCTCCGCTTTCGTTTGCCCTGTTGGTTGGCGTGTTTAATCTTGTGTTCATCCGGCTCGGCTTATCGTTTGGGTATATGGTGTCGAAAACGGGAATTATGAAAAAGGCGACCATGCTGCCTGGGATTGTGTTGATCGCCCTAGGGTTGATCAAATTATTTCGATGACACCATTTTGGCGGCTTGTTCGTAATTCAAGTGTGACATTAGGTTGATGAAAGGAGAGAGGTCCAATGTGGAAAAAGTTTTTATCGAAACTCGGCATTGGCGCTGCCAAAGTGGATCTCGTGCTGCATCGCTCTCATGTGCGCCTTGGTGAAACGTTGGAAGGGGAATTTTTGCTGGAAGGCGGTTCGGTTGCCCAACACATTCGGAACTTAGATGTCGTATTGCAATTGGAAGTGCATGCGGAAGGAAAGGCATATCGCCGAACCGCAGCGGTGATCCCGGTCACTTCCTCGTTTACGATTCAGCCCGGTGAGCGGAAAGTGCTCCCGTTTTCGTACACACTGCCGTTCCATTTGCCGATCAGCCGCCCAACGGTCCGTTATACGTTCGTCACCCGGCTCGATATTGCGGATGGGGCGGATGCATATGACCAAGACGCCATTCACATTTTGCCGCCGACGGCCTTGGAGCAAGTGTTTACCGCTTTGGCAGCCTTAGGATTTCGGGAGAAAGCGACATCCGGACGCATTACGCCACATGGACAGGAATTTTCGTTCTTCCCCGCGGGCGAATTCCAAGGGATCGTCCAAGAAGTCAAGTTTTTTGCCCTCGTCGAGGAAGAAGGGGTGCGTTTGTATATGGAAATCGACGTCCGCCACGGCTTTGGCGGGGAGCGCGAAATGAAACGGGAGCTGTTGATCACTCACGAACAGCTTCGCGATTCGGCGGCGGCAGTCCGTCTGCTTCGAGAAGCCATCGAAGAGGCGGTGCAGGCGGCCGGGGCGTTCGGCCAGCTGAGCGGGCATCCGTTGGCAATGCCGCATTCGCCAATCTATAGCCATCCAGTAGGCCATTATCCATCCGCCCATCATTCGCACCATGACGGACATGGGTGGGCCGGCGCCATTGGCGGATTTGCAGCCGGGATGCTGGCAGGAATGGTGGCGGAAGAGCTGCTGGACGATGTGATCGATGATGTCGCTGACGGGTTGGACGTGGATGATTGGTTTGATGGCGGCGATGGATTTGACGGCGGGGATCTGTTGTAACAGTGGATGAGGAAGGCGTTTCGCTTTTCGCGGGACGCCTTTTTTGCTGGTGCAGGAAGCTCGGACAATAGTGACCATTTCCTTTTGGCAGGTATATACGGTAAATGGAAATCAACCAATGAACAACAAGGGGAGAATGTGATCCATATGCATGGACAGATGCACGGCCATCGCCATTTGGCTTGGCATGAAACGTTGGAGTTGCATGAACTGATCGCTTTCCAAGCACACGGGCTCATAAAACTGAAAAAGGCGGTCGGCAAAATCGACTGTCCTGAATTAAAAGGATTGTACTTTGAGACGATTCAAGGGCTCGAAACGAATTTGCGCAAGCTGCTTGCCTTCATTCCGGCGGCACCTATGATGGAAGAAAGCCGCGACCATGATGATGGCGACCGCGCCTTGCACGCTGGCGACTTGCTTGGCTTTTCCAAAACGTCAGTGCGCAATTATGCTGCTGCCATTACCGAGGCGGCGACGCCGGTGCTGCGCAAAACGTTTGTCAAACATCTGCTCAAAGCCATTGACACGCATGAAAAAGCGTTCAACTATATGCATAAACACGGTTACTACTCGGCGTACGATCTCGGTCATCTTCTTCACAATGACGTCCGCAATGCGCAAAAAGCGTTGTCGATGGGATATGAACGATAACAGAAGTGAGCCGCTCCCGCCAAACGGAGCGGCCTCTTTCATCACTGTGGGAAGGAACGGACGGACCGACGGCGAATACATAAAAGCGGAGAAACAGCTAAGCCTAATGGAGCTAGAAGAGAGGAAAGATAAAAAACGAAGGAGGCGTCATCGGTGCGCTACTATATCGTCTTTGATATCGGCGGTACATATGTGAAACACGCCGTCATGAACGAGTGCGGCGATTTTTTGGAAAAAGGGCGTTACCGTTCGGAGCGGCATGACTTTCATCAATTTCGCGATGACTTGCTTAACGTCGTCCGCCAAGCGCAGGCAAACTATGAACTTTCCGGCATCGCGATCAGCTCCGCGGGCAGCGTCGACAGCGACCACGGGGTCATCGGCGGGAGCAGCGCGCTGCCGTGCATTCACGGTCCGAACTTTAAAGAAGTGTTCGGCGGGGCGACGGGCCTGCCGGTGGAACTGGAAAATGACGCGAACTGCGCGGCGCTCGGTGAATTATGGAAAGGAGCGGGGCGGCACTGCCGCGACATCGCCTTTGTCATTGTCGGCACCGGCATTGGCGGGGCGATCGTGAAAGACGGACGCATCCATAAAGGGGCGCATTTGCACGGCGGGGAATTTGGCTATATGTTGATGGACGTCCGCTATGAGAACGGAAGGATCGAATGCAAAACATGGAGCGAACTGGCGGCGACAAGCGCGCTGATCCAGATGGCGGCTGAGGAAAAGGGGATGCCGGAGAGGGAGCTGGACGGAGAAAAAGTATTTGCGTTGGCCGAGAGCGGCGATGAAGCCGCGCAAAAGGCTATTGACCGGTTTTATTTTTCATTGGCCCAAGGGATTTTTAACTTGCAGTACGCATACGACCCGGAAAAAATCATTGTCGGCGGAGGCATTAGCAGCCGCCCCGATTTCGTGGACGAAATCAACAAGCGGCTTTCGGTGTTCTTGTCGCTCGTTCCAATCGCCAAAGTCCAGCCAGTGGTGGAGACGTGCCAATTCAAAAACGATGCGAACTTGCTCGGCGCTTTGTATCATTACCTACAACGACGCAGAGAGCTAGGGGAAAGATAATCCATCTCTGTTCTGCTGAGCGATGGGCGGCGTCCGTTTCAACCATAACGTCACGTCCAAAAGAGTGGGTAGTAGAAACAAATGATTTGTAGTACAATAGAGCAGGCGCGGCCAATGCGAAGTGTTATTCCACCCGCTTGGCCCATATGTATAGAAGGGACGACCCCGCTGTTTAGTGCAAAATAAAAATACAGAGTTCTGCAACGAAACGTGCAGAGCCTAAGGCAAAGAAAAAAGGCTTGCCAGCCCCTAACATTTCCTCTACTGTGGAAGTTGTGAACACATAAACCAAACAGTGGAGGAGCGAAAGGATGCTGGCAATGCCCGAAATTAATCGTATCAGAAAACTGCGTGAAAAGAAAGGGTTATCGATTGCGGAAATTTCCCGCGAAACGGGATATAACTGGAGAACGGTCAAGAAATACGCGGATGGCGGCATTTCTGTCCAACCAACCATCAAACGCAAAAAGGGGATGATGGAGGAAGAAGGATACGGGCAAATCATTGATGACTGGTTGGAGGAGGATGCCAAGCTGCCGAGAAAACAACGGCGAACGAACAAGACGATGTTTGAAGCGCTTTGTCGTGACCATGGATTTCAAGGCTCGTATCGCACCGTTTGCGCGTACGTGCAAAAACGAAGACCGCAGCTCAAACTCGAGAAAGAACAGCGCTATGAACGACTTGAGCACCCGCCAGGCGAGGCGCAGGTGGATTTCGGGAAGATGACGGTGGTGACGAAGGAGGGGAAGGAAGAAGAACGATCGGTTTTGATCGTAAGCTTCCCGTATAGCAACGCTGCGTTTGCTTATCCGCTGCCGGCGGAAAACAGTGAATGCTTCCTCCATGGGTTGACGCAGCTGTTTCGTCAGGCTGGGGGAGTGCCAAAGGCATTGCGCATTGACAATTTGTCCGCGGCCATCGTGTCGATTCGAAAAGGGGGAGAACGCCAATTCACCGAGGCTTTTGAGAAATTTCAACTCTACTATCGGTTTGATGTACAAGTGTGCAATCCATACAGCGGACATGAGAAAGGAAATGCGGAGCGAAAAGTCTATTACACTCGCAACCTTTGTTTCGTCCCGGCTCCGTTGATCGAGTCGGATCCGGAGCTGGTGGAGTGGCTGCATCGCAAGATGGTCGAGGACCGAAACCGCCCTCATTATGAAAAGGGGCGGTTGATAGAGGAGCTATGGCAGGAAGAGCGGCCGGAGCTGTTGGCGTTGCCGGAACAAGATCTTCGGATCTTCTCCCTCGATCACGCTTACGTGAATAAGTACGGAGAAGTGATGGTGGATGGGAAGGCGTTCGTCGTCCATGGCCTGTCCGTCCCCAACCGGGTATTGGTGAAAAAAGAGTGGGATCGTTTCTTTGTGCTCTCTCCTGACGGAGGCATACATCTTGAGATGCCAAGGCCGTATACGAACGTGAAACGCGAGATCCCTTGGAAAGAGATTTTCGCTGAGTGGGAGACCAAACCCCGGGTTGTCGGGCATTCCCGATACCGGGCGTACTTGCCGGAAGCGATCCGAACGTATCTGGCTGGCACCCCGCCCCAGGTGGCGGCCCGTTTGAAAGGGCTGCGAGCGCTGTTGGATCGTTGCACGCTTTATGAAATCGCCCAGTGGCTCGAGGAGAGTCAGCGATGGGACTTGGCTCCTCATGAAATCGGGGTGTTGATGGAAGCCGAGCAATCCCATTACCCGGCCAAGTGGGAAGAATCGTACACCCCTTCCGTCCTGATCGACTATGAAACGGATTTAACGGTGTATGATCAACGTCTTCACCCCGTTCGGGAAGGGGGTGTCCAGGGATGAGAGCAGAGGTGAAAGAGATTTGTAAAGCGCTGCATTTGGCCTATATCGCGGATCGATTCGAGGAGGTGATGTTCGAAACGAAAGAGCAGTTTTTGCGGGATGTATTGGCGCTGGAGCTGTCGTGCCGCCAGCAGGCGAAACAGGCCCGGCTGATCAAGAAAGCCAAGTTTCGGGAGTTGAAATGGCTGAAGGATTACGAATGGTCGGATCACATCCACTGGCCGACCACGACATCGAAGAAGGAATTGTGTGACCTTCGCTTTTTGGAGCGAAAGCAAAACGTTCTGCTTTTAGGCTCGCCCGGGACAGGAAAAACCCATCTCGCCACAGCGCTCGGCATCCAGGCGTGCCAACAAGGCCATGAGGTTCGGTTTTTCCGCGTCGCGGATCTCGTCGCCCAGCTGGAAGAGGCATTGAAAAATGGCACGCTCGGGCGGCTGAAACGAAGCATCGATGCGTGCGAACTGTTGATATTGGATGAACTCGGCTATGTGCCGTTTCAAAAGCAAGGATCGGAGCTGTTGTTTCATATTATCGCCGACTGTTATGAGCGAAAAAGCGTCATCGTGACGTCGAATCTGGAATTTGGACAGTGGAATCGGGTGTTTGGGGACAACCGCTTGACAGCTGCGCTGGTGGATCGCTTGGTTCACCATGCCCACATCCTGGCCTTTACGGGAGAGAGCTATCGACTGCGGAACGCTCTCTCCGCGATCCAGCCGTCCTCTTCCCCCGGTCTGGAACCTTAAGTCTTGAGCTGGCAAGCCTATGTATTTTTTCTTGCACTTCTCTGCATTTTTTGCTTGCAAAAAACACCCCGCGCAGAAAGGATGGAAGGACATGCACTGGATGGAATTATGGAAGGCGATCATTTTAGGGATGGTCGAAGGGCTGACCGAGTTCGCCCCTGTTTCCTCGACCGGCCATATGATTATTGTCGACGATCTTTGGTTGAAGTCCACGGAGTTTTTAGGCAAGTACGCGGCGAATACATTTAAAGTCGTCATTCAGCTCGGCTCGATTTTAGCCGCTGTGGTCGTGTTTAAAGACCGATTTCTCGACTTGCTTGGCGTTCGCGGCCGCCATCCGGGCGGACATCCGCGGCTGACGCTCATTCACGTCATCATTGGCCTGCTGCCGGCTGGGGTGCTCGGCGTCTTGTTTGAAGATTACATCGATGAACATTTGTTTTCGACAAAAACGGTGCTGATCGGCCTTGTGCTCGGCGCGTTGTTGATGATCGCCGCTGACCAATTCGCCAAAAAAGCAGCGCGGGCGCAGACGGTCGACGAAATTACGTACAAGCAGGCGTTTCTTGTTGGTTTGATGCAATGTTTATCGCTATGGCCCGGTTTTTCCCGCTCCGGCTCGACGATTTCAGGTGGGGTGCTTGTCGGCATGAGCCATCGCGCCGCCGCCGATTTCACGTTCATTATGGCCGTTCCGATCATGGCGGGGGCGAGCGGGCTGTCGCTGTTGAAAAACTGGCAATACGTCACCGCCGCCGATATTCCGTTTTTCATCGCCGGCTTCTTGAGCGCCTTTGTCTTCGCCTTGCTCGCGATCCGCTTTTTCCTTGAGCTCATCAACCGCATCCGCCTCGTGCCGTTTGCGGTGTATCGGATCGTGCTGGCCGTTGTCATTTATTTCTTATACTTCTAGTCGTGCCGCCTGGCGGGGTTGTTCCGCCGGGCGTTTTTCATTTGACGGGAAGTGAACACGGGAGGAAGGCAGCAGCAAACAAACATGAGCGCATGTCACACTTCAGCCATGAAAATGACTGCCTGTATATACATCCATATTTATAAGGGGGGTGATTTAACTGAAAAATCCTGTTCTCCAGCAGTGTTTTTTAAATTGAAAAACCTTGTAAATCCGGTGTTCCGTTTTCGTAGAGAACCATCGATGGAAAAGGACAGGGTTTTTTAACCACCCTTTTAGAAGAAAAATTAGTGTTTTCCACAATTCAATCATCCAAACAATCCGAGTTCGATGGCTTTTCCCACCGCTCCCGCCCGCGACTTTACATCAAGTTTTCGCAAAATGGAAGACACGTGGTGCTCCACGGTTCGTTTGCTGATGTTTAATTGTTCGCTAATTTCGATATTCGTTTTGTCTTTGGCAATTAGCTCGAGAATAGCCAACTCCATTTCGGTCAGGGACGAACGATCATGGAAAACGAGATGGGTCGGGAATGATTTCACCCCTCGATGGCTTTCCCGAATGGCGTGAATAAGTGCTTCGACAGAGTCTTGTTTGGATACAAAGGCATAGGCGCCTGCCTCATAGGCGGCGTTCATGTACTCCAGACAATGAGATCGAGACAAAATCACGACTTTGCATGCAGGAAATAATGATGAGATTTTCCCTGCCCAAAGGAGGCCGTTTTTCCCTTTGAAGCGAATGTCCATGACAATAATGTCAGGCTGATGTTGAGCGATTTTCTGCTCCAAGTCGGTCGGAGAGGAAACGGCGCCCACCACTTCCAAGTCTGGCTCACGTTCCAGCAACTGTCGGATGCCATCCGTGACAAGACAATGATCATCCACTAGCAAGACTTTGATCTTCACAAATTCTTCCCTCCCCCCCCGTAAAACATTGTGAGTGGCTGTTTATTTGGTTGAAACACGAGTTGCTGTGGAAAACGATGGAGTTTTACAGGGGGATGAACGATGTGCCGTTTTGTCCAATGAGGCCGTCTCTTTCAGCCTAATCCATTAAAATTTTACAATATATATCAATCTCTGTAAACTAAATTTCAAAAAATAGGTATTTTCCGCAATGAAATTTGCGGAAAATACGGATGTTTTTCGGATTTATTTTTGATACAGTAAGGGTGAAGCCGGCCGGTTATCATCAAAATTATGAGGAGGACTGTGTTAAAAAATGAAAAAGAAATTTGCAGTACTTACTTTAGCAGCAGGACTTCTCGCCGCAGGAGGTTTGGCTCAGGCTGGAACAACGTATGACGATTATGACGTAATTGTCCCAAAGTTAAACGATAATGCGTTTACTCCTCAACAAACCAAATCTACTACCGGCGCATCAGCTGATTTGAAAGTATCTATACTTGGAAAAGCATTGGATGCAAGAGTGCATTCTTATAGCGGGGGAACTGGACCTTGGGTTCGTATCGCAACGGTTGGGGGGCCATTCAAATTGCCTAATTCGATCAAATCAGGCAAGGATGCGAGAGTTGAGTTTAGTTCGGATATTACTCAATTGGTAGACGTAAGGGTAAAAGGGGAGTGGAGAAGCAATTGATTCATAATGAGAATGGACCAAACCATTTGGATGGTCCATTCTCTTCAAAATCAAAACGAACTCAGGAAAGGATGTAAAAAATGTTAGGTCATCAAGTGAAAGTCGAATTGATGAGAGCCGTCACTTGGCGTCAATGTGTGATTTGGGCGGCATTGGTATTGGTCCTACCTGTAATCCAATTTGTGTTGATAAAGGATAATTACGTTTACTATAGACAATTAGATCTTTTTCTGCGTTTAAATTCTAATTTTGTTCCGCTGCTTTTTCCTATCATAATGGTTCTTGTGTATGCGATTTACTTTCCAAGCGAACAGAAAAACTATTTTATTCCATATGTACGTATCCGCATCCCTTTGACGACTTACTTATTTAGCAAATTAATAGTCAATGCGATTCTATCCTTTTTGATAGCCTTTTTGATCGTATTCGTCCCTTTTATATTTTCTATGTATATTGAACCTCATTTGGGAATCGTTCGTTTGTATCCAACAGACGGAAACCCTATCCCTTATACAACGTTTGAGCAACTGCTTGTTCTTGGAACGTTGCCATATGGAATTATTTACTCGCTATGGGTAGGACTGAATGGAATGATGTATGCGACAATGGGATTATTGCTCGTAATGATTTTAGAGAAACCTTTTGTAGCGCTTTCCATTCCATTTGTATATTACTTGTTGGGGAATTTTATTACGCAAATTCTTGGATATGACCAATTTTCTCCTACTTATACGATTTTTCCTTTTAGCATATCACAGCAACCTTTGTGGACGGTATTCGTTCCATTTGCAATATTATGTATCATCATTATGATGTTAGGATTTTATTTAAAGGAAAGGCTGTATAAACATTATGACTAGGATATTGGGAAGTAAATGGAAAGACTTCGGAGATGAACTATTTACATTTAAATGGGTTATCTTTGGTGTGATTATTTACATATATGGATTAAGAGGTAAAGAACAATTATATTATTTTTCGGTTCATACAGAATTATCATTGAATAAATGGGACTTGCTGCATCACTTTTTCAGTGATGTGTATCTGATTTTATATTTCATTTTGCCTGTTTTGCTATACCGTTCTATTTCGATTATTATATCTGATTTTGATTACACGGTTTTGATACGATTAGGTTCTTATCGAAGTTGGGTGTATGAGACATTAAATAAATTTGTTCAAAGTCTCAGTATAGCCACGATGGTTTGGGGAGCAGTGAGCGGAGTTTTATTAATCGGCGCCCCTTCTTTTGCCGGTTGGAGTCCGTTTAGTAAGTTGGATGCTTCTCTAAGTGAAACACAAATATTGCAAAAATTTATAGATACACCCTTTCTAGCATTGTTGTTACATTTTTCGTTGCTTATTCTAAGTTTAATTTGTATCCACCTTATTTTGGCCATCATTTATGTAAAATTACAAAAAAAAGGTATTGTTGTATTTACCGCGGTTTTTATATGGGTATATAGTGGAGTGTCATTTAAACTTCTTCCTAGTCATGCTTCCTTATTCAATTTGTGCAATTACCTCATTTTACATTCGGGGGTTGCACAGTTCGGTAATATATGGGGACCGTTTGCAATTGTAATAGGATTGGCGACGTTGGTTGTATGGAGTGTAAATCGAATAGATTTAAATACGAAAATATTTAGTAAATTGCGATATAACGGGGGCTATATCATTTTTTTTGCACTGATTGTCATAGCATTATGGTCCGGTATGCGAGAAAAGTTAGGAAAAACCATTTGGGATCAATTTATTTTCATGTTTATAGGCGTTTCAAACCAAACATTTAGTTTAAAGTCATTTTTGTGTTATTGGGTTATATATTTTGGTTTTATCTATTTAATACAATTGTATTTACAAAGGGAATTGTCGGAAATTGGTTATTATAAGCTTTTGCGTTATCAGTCTATCAGTAGGTGGTTTTGGGGATGGTATCATAAAATAATGCTATATATTGGATTTTATTTATTAATATTAGCATTATTCGCTCTATTCATCTCTTCTCTGAAGCGTTTCTCTTTTGATTTCTACATTTCTATTGATAGCTCGGTCGCGCTATTTGAAGTGTTTTATCATTTTTTTGTCAATGGTTATCTTCAAGTTTCCTTTTATGTATTATTTGTGTTTATTATTTCTTGGCTGAGCAAAGAAACTTTTTATAGTCTATTGGTTATTTGCATACTTTCGATCTTTATGTTTCCGGGTCTTAATAATTGGTTAATAGTCCCATCTGGGTTGAATAGTATGGCTTATATATTAACAGATTACTCTATTTATCGCATAAGCATGGTTCTATCTTTATGGGATGTTTTAGGGATTGTTTTCTTATTGTATATATTTCATAAACAAGATATTGATTTCTAAAAAGGAGTGAGGAAGTTGCCGCATATACAACTGAATCAAGTCAGTAAATCTTTTAAAGGAATAACGGTTTTTGAAAATATGAATTTTACAGTGGAGAAAGGAAAAATTTATGGGATTACTGGTCCTAACGGTTCTGGCAAATCAGTATTATTCAAACTAATATGCGGATTTATATTTCCTGATCACGGCAGTGTGATAGTGGATGGGGAAGAGTTGGGTACCAATAAACGATTTCCGAATAATTTTGGAATTATCATTGATCGGCCTGGATATATAGCGGGAAAGACAGGGTTTGATAATTTAAAAGCATTAGCTCTAATTAGAAACAAAATTAATGATGACAAAATAAAGAAAACGATGAAGATGGTTGGATTAAATCCAGAATCGACACAAAAGGTAAAACATTACTCACTTGGAATGAAACAAAAGCTTGCTCTTGCCCAAGCTATTATGGAAGATCAACAAACACTTATTTTAGATGAACCATTTAATGCTTTAGATGATGAAAGCGTTGAAAATATCCGCAATTTGCTTCGGAAATTCAAGCAAGAAGGGAGAACGATTTTGCTTACCAGCCATAATCAAGAGGACATTGATGTTCTTTGTGATGAAGTATACAGAATCAACCATTTTAAACTTGAAAAAGTGAAGTAATTTCTTCCGTAGAGAAAAGTGAATCTGTAGATAGAAGCTGTTCGTTCACCCCTTCCCGAGCGGGATGGGGTCTTTCTCTTCCGGACGGATGATGGATTAGGGAAGGAATGAGGCTCATGCATAAAAAAATCGTGATCGCTGTTTCCGCTGTGCAGTTTCTTCTCTTAGCTTTAGTAGCGGTCGTTGTTTCGGATATCCATGACCGATTTTTTCCTGAGCAGCTGGGTGTGAAAGCGAAAGTGACATTGGATTTTAGCCAGTCTGATTTGCGTCAGGAAGATGTGTTTCGACAGTTGGGTGCGATGAGCGATCAATGGGAATTGGGATTGATGAAAGTCGCGCCAGATTTACGGGGGGATCAGTCAGGGCAGATCTTCGTTCAAGTGGGACAGAAAGGGGCATTTCCGAAGCGAATCGAGCGTTTTGGTCATGAGCCGGATGCGGAGATCCGCGATCGTCGCGCGTTGGCCCATTCGTTTGCCAATGGCGATTATTTGGTGACAGGGAAAACCGATCATATAGACGAGTTGAAACATTGGCTGACGTCACATCGAGTCGATCAGAAATGGAGCGAAGAAACACTGTTGACCATTCTCCAATTTTTGATCATGCAAAGCGATTTCGGTGTAGCGCTATTGGCCGTTTCGATGTTGATGGTGTCGTTAGCCTTGTATTGGCTGGCGGTCAGGGCGAAAGGGCGTGCGTTGCGTGTGTTGGCGGGAGTTCCGACGTGGCGCATCCAATGTGAGGATTTCAGCCACTTTTTACTGGCTATGGTTCTCGCCGCCGCCATATTGGACGTCTTGGCAGCTCTTTATGTCGGTTTTGTCTATGGATGGGGATTCGTGCCTTACTATAGTAAAGTATTGCTTTTGGCTGAGGCGATGGTGATCTTCTCGACACTGGTTTGCGCGTTGATATTTTCTGTTGTCTCATGGCCGAATCCAGAGATGTTAGCGATGCGCGAGCCCGCTGTCAAGCGTTTGGCCAAAAGTTCGGCCGCGTTGAAACTAGCTGTATTTGCTTTCGTCCTTTCCACTGTCTCACCGGCGGTTTCAGCTTATACAAATGCAAGAAAAACGGCACAGGAACAAGTCATGTGAAAGTCGTTGGCTGATCAAGTGGTGTTGGTGTTCCCGTCCCGTCCGGGGAGCGTCGGGGGAGCGGAAATCGAGCAGTTATTTCAGACGTTGCAACCATCGGTCGGGGACATGGTTCGACAAGCGGAGACCGCCAATCGCGTGGTGTTATCGAAAGCGTGGACGGAAGACGATTTCGCCATCGATGGTATGACCATTGCGCCGTACCGTTACGTTATTATGGTGAATGAGCGATGGCTGGATATCGTTCGCAAGAAGAACAAAGGACTGTCTTTGGTTCCTCTTGCGCTGGAGCAGATTCCAAAGGATGCGAAAAAATTTCTGGAATCCTCAATCCATTATATGTAAGAAAACAGCAGCAGGCAAGAAACATATGGCATGAGGTCAAGATGTATCGTTTGACCGGATCGTCCCCTTTTCCATTTGTCCGCTTTGGCGGGCAACTTGAGTTTGCCCAGCCGAAGAACGTGTTATTGTTGTTTGCACCTCATGTCCATGCATTATTCAACGACAATTTTTTGATCTCTGTTGCTTCCTCGTCGGAGTTGAGTTTTGTCGGATTAGAGGAAACACAGAAACTCGTATCTGAACGCGGCCTTCAGAACCGGATCCGCGTCAACTATATGGCGGAAGAAGGAATTTTGCGCGCGCAACTTTATGCCTATTTTGTGTGGCTTAGAGCTGGATCGATCGTTGCTCTTTTGGCAGCCTTGGCCATTGCCGCGACCATTAGCGCGTTTATTATGGCCGTGTTAAAAGCAAAGCGCGATTTCCCGCTTCGTCTTGCTGGGGCATCTTGGTGGGCGGTGTCGCGCCGTTTTTGAGCTGCTTTTGCTTTTTCATTCAAATCACCGTCCTTCTAGAAGACCAGTGAAAAAACGGCTGTCGCATGCAGATCAGCGGCATTTTATCAGAAAAGAAAGCCGGTTCCGCAAGGTTTCTCTAATTGAAAAAATAGCGGAGATCAGCAGTCTTTCGCACTAAATCACCAGCCCTCTAGGCACCCGACGATTCGGAGTTCTTTCGCTCCTTGGATCTTTTACGCGTGGGGGCTTTGCTTCGTTTTCGCATTTGATTTCCTCCATGCAGCTCCGTATATCCAGTTCATGAAGAGCCGTTACAAAGGCTCGGCATCGATGTTGAGTCGAGAGAGATGCGGAGGTGAAAGCGCTGCTTTGTCAGCAAAGAAAAAAGATTCTTGCTCTTATTCTGTACTATAAGTTATAATACAGTCAAATCACTTTAGGTGTAGCCCTATCGCATAGACAAGTTATCGAGAAGACATCGTTATTTCTGTGCGGCCTTATTATTTATTCCAAATGAATTGTGATCGGCTTGAGCCGGTGTGAGGAAAAAACGAGGCGATGCCGAAAAACGGCCGTGGTTGGCCGCATCGGGCATCGCCTGTTTTTACCGGCGGGCGGTGTCTTGAATGATCGCAAGCAGCGTTTGCAGCGGGTCGCTCGCGCCGGCTTTCTCCATGTTTTTTTGGTAGCGGTCTTTGTTTTCATATAGGCGGCGAATGGCAGCTTGCAGCGATTCGTTCGTTAAATCCTCTTCCATCAGCACTTCCGCATAGCCTGCTTTTTCAAACGAGCGGGCGTTTAGGATTTGGTCGCCGCGGCTCGCCGCTTTCGAGAGCGGGATGAGCAGCATCGGCTTGCGCAAGGCGAGCAGTTCGAAAATGGCGTTCGCCCCGGCGCGGGAGACGACGATGTCGGCCAAGGCGAGTAAGTGGGGCAGCTCTTCGTTGACGTATTCGAACTGTTTGTATCCTTTTTGGCCTGCGAGGCTTGGGTCGATGTTCCCTTTGCCGCAAATGTGGATGATGTCAAATTCGGCCAAAAGCGTCGAGAGGTTGGCGCGCAAGGCGTCGTTGATTTTTTTCGAGCCTAAGCTGCCGCCCATCGCCAGCAAGACCGGTTTTTTTCCGTCGAACTGGCACATCTTCCTCCCTTGTTCGGCGTTGCCATCCTTCAACTCTTCGCGGACGACGGCGCCGACATAGACGGCTTTATCGGCATTGACGTATTGCCTCGTTTCCGGGAAGGTGAGGCAGATTTTTGTTGCAAACGGCATGGCGATTTTGTTCGCAAGCCCCGGGGTTAAGTCAGATTCATGGATCACCGACGGCACGCCGCTCAGCCAAGCGCCGAGAATGACGGGAACGGAGACGAATCCGCCTTTTGAGAAGACGACGTCCGGTTTTTCTTTTTGGATCAGGCGGTGCGCCTGCCAAACGCCTTTTAACACGTGAAACGGATCTTTAAAGTTTTTCCAGTCAAAATAGCGACGCAGTTTTCCGGTCGAAACCGAATAGTACGGGACGCCGTCGATGCGGCCGATAATCTCCCGTTCAATCCCTTGATGGGATCCGATGTATACGATATCCCACCCAAGCTCTTTCAATTTTGGAATCAGGGCGACGTTGACCATGACATGGCCGGCCGTGCCTCCGCCGGTTAAGATGATTTTTTTTCGCAATGCGGATCACCTGTCTTTTTTTAATCGCTCGTGTATCGTTATGTATTATAGCAGATTCCACCTAGCTTCGGGAGGAAACCAAGCGGTGGCGCTTTTCGTATAAGAAATAAGAAGACTGGACGGTCTGCATGAAATTTTCATGATTTTCTTTTCGATTTCTCATTTGTTTGTTATATGATAAAACATCTACATCGTGATGATCTCGAATATAGAAAGTTCATTTTTCTATTTTCAGAGAGAAGAAATATTGGTAAAGTACAATCAAGAGGTGAATGCCATGTGGGTTTGGCTGTTCGTTTGTTTCATTGTGGGAATTGTCATTTATGGGATTGTACCGACGATCATCATTCGCAAAAAGCGGGTGCGTTTGTTTCGGGAGGGAACGGCGTCCGATTGTCTGGCGCTGACGTTTGATGACGGCCCCGACCCGTATTATACGCCAAAGTTGCTTGATTTATTAAAGAAATATGGCGTGAAGGCGACGTTTTTCGTTGTCGGGCGCAAAGTCGAGCGCTATCCGGATATTGTGCGGCGGATGGCGGAAGAAGGCCATGAAATCGGGATTCATAATTACCGCCACATCAGCAATTGGCTGTTGCCGCCGCTTTGGTTGGATTGGGAGGTGCGCCGCACCGCCGCGGCGATTGAGCGGGCGACAGGCCAACGCCCGGTGTATTACCGCCCGCCGTGGGGGCATTTTAACGCTTGGACGCCGATCGTGCAAAAGCGGTATACGACGGTGTTATGGTCGCATATTCTTGGCGATTGGAACGAAAAAATTGGTACAATGGAATTGTTCCGCCGCTTGCGTTCGTCCATACGCGGCGGGGCGGTGATTGTGCTTCACGACAATGGGGATGCGTTAGGTGCTGACAAACGCGCGCCAGAGCAAATGTTGTCAGCGCTCGAGCTGCTGTTTAAGGATGAAACAGCGAAAAAGATGCGTTGGGTGACGATTACGGAACTGAGAAATGTGCAAACTAATACACAAGTCTCGGCGATGTAGTGGGGGAGCTATGGATACAAGCGTATGGCTGCCGTATGTTCAATCATATGGCTATGTAATGCTGTTTTTGTTTTTATTTTGCGGCATTGTCGGCATTCCGGCGCCGGAGGAAAGCTTGCTCTTTTTGGTCGGTGTGATGGTTGCCAAGGAGCAGCTGTTGCTTGGACCGTCGCTCGCTTCATGCTGGGGCGGGGCGATGGTCGGTATGGTGACGGCATACGGCGCCGGTCGGTGGTGGGGAGCGCCGTTTGTGCAAAAGTACGGCAAGTGCGTCGGAATTACAGCTGAACGTTGGGAGCGGGCTCGCCGCTGGTTTGGCCGCTATGGGAAATGGGGCATTTTGTTCGGCTGCTATGCTCCCGGGGTGCGGCAAATTTGCCCGTATATGGCGGGAGTGAGCCGGTTTCCGTTCGGGCCGTTTTTGTTGCTTTCGGCGCTTGGAACGGCAGGTTGGGCGGTTCCGTTGACCGCGGCGGGGCTTTGGCTCGGCCAGCGCATCCATATCCCCTTGATTTCTTTTCCGCTTGCCGGTTTGGCGTTGTTTTTGCTTTTTTTGCTTGCGGCATGGGTTGGGCAGCGGAGGCGCAAAAAATCTTTCGAAAGCTAAAGGGTGCGATCGATGATGAAAGTATTGTTTTTGCCGCTGTTTCAAATGAATACGGGACACCATAAAGTAGCCGATACGTTGATGGATTTTTTGCGCCGCCAGTTTCCGGCGGTCGAAAGCAAAAAGATCGATTTTTTGAGCTATTGCAATGAACTGATGGAAAAAATGGTGTCAGAGGCCTACTTGCGCTGGATTCGCTCGCATCCTGCTTCGTACCACCGTGTGTACAAAACGCTGATGTACCAAGAGCCGCCCCGGTTTGAGTTCATTTCGTTTGAGCCATGGCTACCTTATTTTGAAAGCAAAATGAAAAAGATGGTGGAAGAAGAACAGCCGGATTTAATCGTCTGCACCCATTCGTTTCCGTCGCGCATTTTGCAGCGGCTGAAGCAAAAACGGGTGCTGACGGTTCCAGTTGTCAATGTCTACACCGACTTTTTTATGAACAACATCTGGGGGAAACGGTTTATTGACTATCATTTTGTTCCCCATCAAGAGGCGAAATGGGAGCTGATCACGAAGTACGGGGTTGACAAAGGACGCATCATCGTCACTGGCATCCCAGTGCACGATGTGTTTATGAATCGGTCGGAAGCGAGACGCAAGCGGCAGCCTGCTCATGTGCTTGTCGCCGGTGGAAACCAAGGGCTTGGCAATATGCTGGCGTTTTTGCGGGCGGCCCGCACGTCAACGTTGTTCCGTTATTCGGTGCTGTGCGGCGCCAATCGCCAGCTGTACGAGGAAATCGCCAGCTGGCAGCTGTCTCATATCCGGCCGCTTCCATACATCGCTGACCCGGAAGAGATGAATCGGCTGTATGAAGAGGCGGATGCCGTCATTACGAAACCAGGCGGGGTGACGGTCAGCGAGTTGCTTCATAAGCGCATTCCGATTTTTACGATCGATTGCTTGCCTGGGCAGGAGCGCATCAATTTGCAATATTTACAGCAAAATGGTCTCATTTATCATTTGGTCGGGCCAGAAAGCGGCGAGCAGCACATGTTTCGCTTGTTGATGGATGACGTGGAGAAAAACCGGTTTTTCCGCCGTGTGTCTGATTATTTTGCCGACGTGGAAAAAACGGGGCAAGAAGCGCTCGCCGAAGTGGTAGCGGCTATGCCGCAGCGCATGGCTTGGCGCGTGTTGCATCCGTAGCGACAGAAGGTGTCCCCAAACGGTCGGGACACCTTTTCTTATTCCTGTATATACGTGTAAAACAAATGCTGGAAAACGATTAGGTTGTGCTTTGTTGAAAGAAGAACCGCCTTTGGAGACGCCCTCGCTTTTTGTTCCTTATCGCTTATGGGAGGTGGCGAAACAACCTGCATCGTACATATAAAATATCAGACCGTTGGGTGCGAAACGTGTTACAATAGGAACGATGGCCAAGGAAAGAGGAGGAACGATGATGAAAACGAGAGTTGGCGTGTTATACGGCGGCAAATCACCGGAGCACCAAGTATCGTTGTCGACGGCGATGGCGGTGATGAACGCCATTGATCCTCATAAATTTGATGTCATTCCGATTTATATTACACCGGAAGGTCAGTGGATCAAGGGCGAACAGCTGACCGGACCGATCGAGGAAATCAAGCAGCTGCAATTCACTTCGGCGGCGACCGCCTTGATTCCGGTTTCCTTGAACCAAGTTCCGGCTGTCGATTCGGCTGCGGAAGGAAATGAGGAAACGATCGATGTCATTTTCCCGCTTTTGCATGGGCCGAACGGTGAAGACGGAACGGTGCAAGGGTTGCTTGAGATATTGAACATTCCGTATGTCGGCAATGGGGTGCTTGCTTCCGCGGTCGGCATGGATAAGGTGATGATGAAAAACTTGTTTGCGCAGGCCGGGTTGCGCCAAGCAAAATATATTGCCGTGACGAAGTACGATTGGCAAAAAAGCGGTGAGACGGTGTATGACCGGATCGAACGAGAGCTTGGCTACCCGTGCTTTGTCAAGCCAGCCAACGCCGGTTCGAGCGTCGGCATTTCCAAATGCAAGCAGCGCGGCGATTTAAAAGCCGCATTTATCGAGGCATTTCAGTATGACCGAAAAATTATTATTGAAGAGGCGATTGTCGGCCGCGAAATTGAAATCGGCGTGATCGGAAATGATGAGCCGATTTGTTCGGTCGTTGGCGAAATTGTTCCCAAAAAGGAATTTTACGACTATGAAGCGAAATACGAAGACGGGCAAACCGAATTGATCATCCCAGCGGACGTAACGAAAGAACAGTATGAGACGATCAAACAAATGGCCATTGCGGCGTTTCAGGCGCTGGATTTGTCTGGACTTGCGCGCGTCGATTTTTTCCTCGCCGAAGATGGCGCCGTTTATATCAACGAAGTGAACACGATGCCAGGCTTTACACCATACAGCATGTTCCCGCTTCTTTGGCAGCACAGCGGTGTGCCGTACCCGGAGCTGATTGAACGGCTTATCGCGCTCGCATTGGAACGACATCAAGAAAAGCAGACGATCACGTACACGTTCAAAAAAGAAAAGAGGTGAGAGCCGATGATTAAACGGACAGTGCAGCAAATCGCCGAAATGGCTGACGGACAGTGTTTCAAGCCGGAATGGGACAATATGGTCGTAAGCGGTGTGTCAACCGACACAAGGACGATCCAAGCCGGCAACTTGTACGTTCCGTTGCGCGGTGCAACCTTTAACGGCCACGATTTCGTGCAAGAAGCGGCGCAAAAAGGAGCCGCCGCCGTACTCTGGGCGGAAAGGGAAGGAACGCCGCCGGAAGGTGTGCCGGTGGTCGTTGTGGATGATACGCTTTTGGCATTGCAACGGCTCGCCGCCCGCTACCGCGAGCAGCTTGGACTGAAGGTGGTCGGCGTCACTGGCAGCAACGGCAAAACGACGACGAAAGATATGATTGCCGCGTTGCTGGCGACCAACTACCGCGTGCAAAAAACGGAAGGGAACTTCAACAACCATATCGGTGTGCCGTTGACGCTTCTTTCGCTTGACGAAGGGACGGAGATGGCCGTTGTCGAAATGGGGATGAGCGGGTTTGGCGAAATCGAGCGGCTGACGATGATCGCCCGTCCGGACGCAGCGGTCATCACGAATATCGGAGAAGCACACTTGCAGGAGCTCGGGTCGCGGGAAGGCATCGCCAAGGCGAAGCTTGAAATTTTAGCCGGTTTGCACCGCGATGGTTTATTCGTCTACCATGGCGATGAGCCGCTCTTGACAGAGCGCGTGCCGAAGCTGCCGCTTCCCCGCCATGTCGTGACGTTCGGGGCGGGTGAACAGAACGATTACTATCCGACCGATGTGCGCATTGAAGCGAGAGGAACATCGTTTGTCATCAATGCGCTCCCCGGACGGTCGCTGTTTATGCCGGTGTTGGGGAAACACCATGTGTACAACGCGCTTGCCGCCATCGCGGTAGCGCGCTTTTTCGGCATCGGTTGGGAAGACATCGACGCGGCTCTCTCCCGTCTGCAAGTGACGCGCATGCGCACGGAAGTCGTCAAGACGAAATATGGCTTTACCGTCATTAATGACGCCTACAATGCCAGTCCGACATCGATGCGCGCCGCTTTGACGCTGCTCGGGGAATTGAATGGCTACCGGCAAAAAATCGCCGTATTGGGTGATATGCTTGAACTTGGTGACGAGGAAGCGGCGTTTCATCGCGAGATCGGGGAGATGCTGCGGCCGGGAATGGCGGACTACGTGTTCACTTACGGGCCGCTGGCGCACCATATCGCTGCGGCGGCTGCCCCATTTTTTGATGATGGGCGGGTGAGGGAGTTCGACGATAAAGCAGCGTTGGCCGAGGCCGTGCGTTCCGTCGCGTCACCGGATGATATCGTGTTATTGAAAGCATCGCGCGGCATGAAGCTCGAAGAATTGCTCTGGTATTGGGGAGAAAATTAAGCGAACGGCAAAAACGAAAAGCGGCGTCATGGGCGCCGCTTTTCATTCGGGCGGGGGTGGAAATGATGATCGGCTGTTTATGTATTCACGGGTTTACGGGAAGTCCAGAAGAAGTGGCGCCGCCGGCCGATTATTTGCGGGAGCGGACCGATTGGGTCTCACATTTCGCATCCTCTCAACGAAAATCGGGAGGATTTTTTGCGCCCATCGTCGAGTGAATCCTTGACACACAAGGAAAGGGAAAGAGTTTTTCTCTCATGGATGTGCAAATCAAAGAGGTCTATCGCAATTCTTATTTGAATATCATAAGTGCTCTAGTCAAGGAACTGGGCCTTCCCCCCCATTGATTGACCATCTCGTTCCCGCCCACCCGCAGTGCCAGACTCGAGCCAGCGATGCCGTTCAGGCCACCCTCTACAATATGTTTGACGGCCGGCAAGCGCTCGTTCATCTGGAGCGATAGGCTCAGAAGATCGATCTGGAAAAACTCATCCGTTCCAGGCTTAGGAGGGAAGGAAGGTCATGCACAAAGCCTACCGCTTTCGGTTGCATCCCACCCGAACACAAGCGGAGCTCATCCGCCAAACGATCGGGTGCTGCCGGTTTGTGTACAATCACTTTTTGTCCGGATGGAATCAGGCGTATGAAACAACAGGGGTGGGGCTTAGCGATAACGAGTGCTCCAAGCGGTTGACTGCGTTGAAGCAAACGCTCCCGTGGCTGAAAGCGCCCGATTCGACCGCCTTGCAAAATGCATGGCAGCAGTTGGCCGAGGCGTTTGACCGATTCTTCCATGGAACGGCGAACGCCCCCCGCTTCAAAAGCAAAAAACACCCGAACCAGTCGTACACCGTCCAGTGCAACTACCCAAGGAAAGGGCGCCCATCGATCGAAGTGGACGGCCATCGGTTGAAACTCCCGAAGCTCGGATGGGTGGCGTTTTTCAAAAGCCGTGAGGTGGAAGGCCGCATTCTCTCCGCCGCCATTCGCCGAAACCGAACAGGGAAGGATTTTGTCTCCATTCTCGTGGAAACGGAGATCCCTCCCTTGCCTCCAACGGACAAGCAAGTGGGCGTCGATTTGGGGTTGAAACATATGGTGGTGCTTTCCACTGGCGAGAAGGTCGAACACCCTCAGTATTGGCGCCGATACGAAGAAAAGCTGGCGTACTGGCAGCGGGGGATGGCTCGCCGGAAGCCGGGCGGTTCGAACTGGCGCAAAGCCCGGTTGAAAGTCGCCAAGCTTCATGAGAAAATCGCCAACTGCCGGAACGATTTCCTGCACAAACTGTCCACCCGCCTCATCCGCGAAAACCAAGTGGTGTGCGTGGAGGACTTGCGTGTGCAGAACATGCAGAAGAATCGCAAGTTGGCCAAACGCCTTTCGGATTCCGCGTGGGGGCGCTTGCTTCGGATGCTCGAGTATAAAGCGAAATGGTACGGGCGGACGTTGGTTCGTGTCGGCCGCACGTTTCCATCGAGCCCATGGTGCTCGTGCTGCGGGCGCCGGCATGTTGAGGTGAAATCGCTCGGCATCCGCGAGTGGGTGTGCCCGAACTGCGGAGCCGAACATGATCGGGACGAGAACGCCGCCCGAAATATTTTGCAGGAAGGGCTTCGTTTGCTGTCTTTGTAAGGCAGCCCAACCGTGGGACGCACGGGGATGGCTTGGTGAACAGCCTGCCGTAGGGCGAGGGTTCCCAAGAATCTCCCACCTCGAAGCGCAAGCGTAGGTGGGAGAGCGTTCAATATGTGAACCCAAGGCAATTATGGCGCGACATCTGCGAGATGTTTGCCAATGGATGGAAAGGAACGCGGGAGCACCCGCTGTTTCTCCGCTATCGAAACAAAATGATGGCGACCCCGTTTTCAGCTGTCAGGGAGTTTCGCAAACTCGTTCGCGATGTGCGTCCCCGACTTCCGCGCGTCGCGGCGCCTGCGCTCATTGTGCAAGGAGAAAAAGATGGGATCGTGCCGCTAAAAAGCGCCTATTATTTGTATGAGCAGATTGGATCGGCGGAAAAAAGCTGTTGCTTTTGCCCAATTCGTTCCATCATGTTTGTCATAGCATCGATCGACACGTTCTGTTTGCTGAGGTGGAAACATTTTTGCGCGTTGCCCATGCCCATCATTGCAAATTGCCGCATAACATGGTATGATAACTGTCAAACCTTTCTCTCGGATAAAGGGACGATTTTTTATAAGGAGTTTGAATAACATTGACGACATTTCAAGAATTAGGATTAAGCCAAGAAGTGATGAAAGCGATCGAGCGGATGGGGTTTGAAGAGACGACTCCGATTCAAGCGAAGACGATTCCGCTCAGCCTGCAAAATAAAGACGTGATCGGCCAAGCACAAACCGGAACGGGGAAAACGGCGGCGTTCGGCATTCCGATCGTAGAAAAAGTGGATGTGAAAAACAGCGCCGTTCAGGCGCTTGTTGTGGCACCGACGCGTGAGCTCGCCATTCAAGTATCAGAGGAGCTGTATAAAATTGGCGCCGTCAAGCGGGTGCGCGTCTTGCCGATTTACGGCGGTCAAGATATCGAGCGGCAAATCCGTGCTTTGAAAAAGCATCCTCATGTGGTCGTCGGCACGCCGGGGCGCATTATCGACCATATCAACCGCGGGACGCTTCGCCTTGACCGTGTGCATACGGTCGTTCTCGATGAGGCGGATGAAATGCTCAATATGGGCTTTATCGAAGATATTGAGGCGATTTTAAGCCATGTGCCGGCCGAGCGGCAGACGTTGCTGTTCTCGGCGACGATGCCGGATCCGATTCGCCGCATTGCCGAGCGCTTCATGAATGAGCCGGAGCTTGTCAAAGTGAAGGCGAAGGAAATGACCGTGCCGAACATTCAACAGTACTACTTAGAAGTGCACGAGAAAAAGAAATTCGACATTTTGACCCGGCTTCTTGATATTCAGGCTCCGGAGCTCGCGATCGTGTTCGGCCGCACGAAGCGGCGCGTCGATGAGCTGGCGGAGGCGCTCAACTTGCGCGGCTATGCAGCGGAAGGCATTCACGGCGATTTAAGCCAAGCGAAACGGCTGTCGGTGCTGCGCAAATTTAAGGAAGGTGCCATTGAAATTTTAGTAGCGACGGATGTTGCGGCGCGCGGCTTGGATATTTCCGGCGTAACGCACGTGTACAACTTTGACATCCCGCAAGACCCGGAAAGCTATGTCCACCGGATTGGGCGCACCGGGCGCGCCGGCAAGACCGGGGTGGCGATGACGTTTGTCACTCCAAGGGAGATCGGCCAACTTCACCATATTGAGCGGACGACGAAGCGGAAAATGGAGCGGATGAAGCCGCCGACACTTGATGAGGCGCTCGAAGGCCAGCAGCGCATCGCGGTCGAAAAGCTTCTCAACGTCGTGGAGACCGAAAACCTGTCATTTTACAAACGGGCGGCGGAAGAATTGCTTGAAGAGCACGATTCGGTAACGATTGTCGCTGCCTGCTTGAAAATGTTGACGCGCGAGCCGGATACGACGCCGGTGCAGTTGACGGAAGAGCCGCCTTTAGCGGTCAAGCGGGAGAAAAAACGGGGCGGACGCCCGGACGGCTCAGCCCGCAGCCGGACGAAAAAAAGGCGGATTACGGCGCATTAAGCGCCGTTTTTTCATAGCTGAGGCATGTAAAACGACGGCCGCTCGGGGTGGATGGACAAAAAAGGGGCAAGCAGGCCGCCGACGGCGAAGCCAAATAGATGGGCCAATCCATTCCCATCTGGTGTCATGATGCCAAGCAGCAAATGAACCGCCATGACCGAAAGCAGCAGCTGGGCGTGGCGGGAGGTGACTAAGTCTCGGCGGAATAGGGCGAGATAGCTGTACATGCCAAACAAGGCGAAAATGGCGCCCGACGCCCCGACATGGGTGTACAGCGGCGGCAGAAGGAATAAAGTGGCGACATTGGCGCCGATACCGCCTCCGATATACAGAAACAAAAACTTTCTTTTCCCAAGTGCGCGCTCTAACCAGGGGCCAAACAGCCATAAGGACAAACTGTTGGCGGCCATATGGTGGAAATCGCGATGCAGCACGATTGGGCTGACAAGCCGCCAGTACTCCCCATGGCGGATAGCGCCGTTCGTCCCGACGGTGTATTGCCAAATGGGTTCAAGCGCTGTCAAGGGAAGAGAAAACAACAGCCATGCGGCGATATGGACCAATAATAAGCCAGCAACGACGGGATAAAGGCGGACGAATGAGCGGACATCGCTTGCATGTTGAAACACGGGTCGGTCTCCCTTCTTCGCGGAAATGGGGCGTTTTTTATAAGCTATCTTATGCGGGTCTCTCATAAAAAATTTGTCCGACTATCAGGGCGGATAGGATAGGTGAGGACGCAGTGATCGTCGGCATTGGCATTGACATTGTAGAGTTGGAACGGATCCGCTCCCTTCTTGAGCGGAGCCGCAAATTTCCAGAGCGCATTTTGACGCCGCGTGAAAAAGCGCAGTTTAGCGAGTTGCCGCCTGCAAGACAGGCAGAGTTTCTCGCCGGGCGATTTGCGGCGAAAGAAGCGTACGCCAAAGCGCTCGGAACGGGGATCGGGCGGCATCTATCGTTTCAAGACATCGAGATCGTTTCCGATGAGCACGGAAAGCCGAGCATTGCTGCCCGCCGCGATGGCGAGACGGTTCATCTGTCCATTTCCCATAGCCGCGATTACGCCGTCGCCCAAGTCGTCATTGAGCGTCTTGGACTGATCACGCCGGCTGATGCTTGCCATGGCTAGTCTGCATATTCCCGAAAGTTGTCTCATATATTGTAGTGCATGGGCAGAAACCGATATATGAGGCAAAGGGGTTGAAGCGATGGGCAGAAACGTGCTGAAGGCGTTGGTCGGCATCATTTTTCTGTTTGCTTTGGCTGGCTGCGGGTCGAAATCGCAGGAAGAGGTGCTGAAGGCGCTTGATGAAAAGATCGATGAGATGACGGGCTATCAGGCTGAGGCGAAAATGACGTTCCGCACCGGTGAGAAGCCGCAAGTGTATCATGTCGAAGTGTGGCACAAGCAGCCGTCTTACTACCGCGTCAGCTTGAAAAATGCCGACAAAAGGCAAAGCCAAATGATTTTGCGCAATGACGAAGGGGTGTTCGTCTTCACGCCGGCGCTCAACAAAACCTTCAAGTTTGTGAGCGATTGGCCGAAAAACAGCAGCCAAGCGTATTTGTACGAATCGCTCGTCAAAGACATTTTGATCGATTCCAAGGCCAAGTTTAAAGCGACGAAAGACTACTATGTGTTCGAGACAAAAACGAACTACCCGAACAGCGAAGTCGTTCCTACCCAAGAGATTACGTTGCGCAAAAAAGATTTGGCGCCCGTCTCGGTCAAAGTGATGGATACGGACCGGAAAGCGCTGTTGACGGTCGAGTTTTCCAACGTCGAGTTTAACAAAAAGTTTGATGATGATGCGTTTGATACAAAGAAGAACATGACTGGAGCGCGCCTTGAGGTGCCGACGATGGCGGAAGGAAAAGAGCAAGTGATGGCCGTTATGTACCCGAGCCAGCTTCCGAAAGGGGTTCAAGCGCTTGAGGAAAAAGAAGTGAAAGGTGAAAACGGCACGCGCGTCATTATGACCTTTGGCGGCAAAAAATCGTTTACGCTCGTGCAAGAAAAAGCGGATGTGCTTCCGGCGACAAGCATGCCAGTGCTTGTCAACGGCGACCCAGTTGATTTAGGATTCACCATTGGCGCCCTCACCGACCGAACGTTGACATGGTGGTACAATGGAGCGGAGTTTACGCTCGCCTCGGACGATTTGACGCCGGAAGAAATGGTGATGGTCGCCGGCTCAGTGCAAGAAAGAGCAGCAAAATGACAGTGCGGTTTTGCGAACAGGCGGCTCTCCGCATTGAAGCGGAGAAGCTGCTTTTTGTTTTTGTGCAGAAGCTGGGAAGGCAGGCCAGTGGACGAATCGTTGCGATCTCCAATGTTTCCCGCCGTTTTTCTCACTTTTCCGCTGCTTATCCTATTCCTTCTTCCCCGGGAACATGGTAAACTAAAAAAGGAATCCAATCGATTCAAACGCTTTCAAATTGGCTATGACTAGAAAGGCAGCGAGAGAGGATGGACGAGTTTCACCGCGATACGTGGGTGGAAATTGATTTGGACGCCATTTACGACAACGTCGCGAATTTGCGTTGCTTTTTGCCGGAGGGTACGCAAATTATGGCCGTTGTCAAAGCGAACGCCTACGGGCACGGCGATGTCCAAGTGGCGGCAACGGCGCTCGAAGCGGGCGCTTCCCGCTTGGCCGTCGCCTTTTTGGACGAGGCGCTTGCCTTACGGAAGAAAGGCATCGATGCCCCGATTTTAGTGCTTGGGGCGTCTCGTCCCGAGGATGTGGCGTTGGCCGCCGAACACCGCATCGCCTTAACTGTGTTTCGCTCTGATTGGCTCGAGAAGGCGTCATCGCTGTATAACGGTCCGACCCCGATTCATTTCCATTTAAAGATGGACACGGGGATGGGGCGGCTTGGGGTGAAAGACGAAGAGGAGACAAAGCGAATAGCAGCCTTGATCGATCGCCATCCGCCCTTTGTGCTTGAAGGGGTGTATACTCATTTTGCGACCGCTGATGACGTGAATACGGAGTACTTTTCGTATCAATACGCCCGCTTTTTGCATATGCTTGACTGGCTGCCGTCGCGGCCGCCGCTTGTTCATTGCGCCAACAGCGCGGCGGCCCTTCGTTTTTCCGATCGAGCGTTCAACATGGTTCGCTTTGGCATTTCAATGTACGGGCTCGCCCCATCGCCGGACATCAAGCCGTTCCTTCCATACGAATTGAAAGAGGCGTTTTCGCTCCATAGCCGCCTTGTACACGTCAAAAAACTGCGACCAGGCGAAAAGGTGAGCTACGGTGCGACGTACACTGCGCAGACGGAAGAGTGGATCGGCACGATTCCCATCGGTTATGCGGACGGCTGGCTGCGAAGGCTGCAACACTTTCATGTGCTTGTTAGCGGGCAGCGGGCGCCGATTGTCGGCCGCATCTGCATGGATCAATGCATGATCCGCCTGCCGGAGCCGTTGCCTGTCGGAACGAAGGTGACATTAATCGGTCGCCAAGGGGACAAAGTCATTTCCATCGATGATGTCGCCCGCCATTTGGATACGATCAATTATGAAGTGCCGTGCACGATCAGCTACCGGGTGCCCCGTATTTTTTTCCGAAATAAGCGTATAATGGAAGTGAGAAACGCCGTTGGCCGCGGATGAAGCGATGCATAATCTGCTTCGGAAGACAAAGGATAGAAAATGGAGAAATGACTTTGCAGCGCCGTTGTTTAATGGTATCATGAAGTGGAAGCAATCAATGGCTGCAGTTCGTGGAGGTGTATATTTGTGTCGGAATCTGGCGCAACAACGGAAATCGTCGTTCGTTTGCCGCAGTCGCTGCTGACAGAACTGGACGTGCTCGTAAAGCAGGAAAACGGCAACCGCAATGAACTCATTTATCAAGCGACGAAAATGTACATTCGCGAGCGGAAGAAACGGCAAATTCGCGAGGCGATGAGACGAGGCTACATGGAAATGGCGAAAATCAATTTATCTATCGCTTCTGAAGCGTTTCATGCTGAATACGAGGCCGACCACACCGTTGAACGCTTAGTTAGCGGGGGGTAATGCTTTGATTGTCAAACGTGGCGACGTGTATTTTGCGGACCTTTCCCCGGTTGTTGGCTCGGAGCAGGGCGGCGTGCGCCCCGTGTTGGTGATCCAAAACGATATCGGCAATCGTTTTAGCCCGACGGTGATTGTCGCGGCGATTACGGCGCAAATCCAAAAAGCGAAGCTGCCGACGCATGTCGAGATTGACGCGAAACGCTATGGGTTTGAACGCGATTCGGTCATTTTGCTTGAGCAAATTCGCACGATCGACAAGCAACGGCTGACCGATAAAATCACTCATTTGGACGATGAAATGATGGATAAAGTCGATGAGGCGCTGCAAATTAGCTTAGGACTGATCGACTTTTGATGGAGCGAAAAACCTTTGTTTCGGCATAACAGCGAACAGGAGAAGAGAAACGGCGTTTTCGGTTGCCAACGGGCGGCCGAGCGGATGGGGAAAGCGGCGTTGACGTGCGGCATCGGTCTAGGTTATGTTCACGCTAATGGCGTGAGATGGGCAGATCGGCCTCACGAAACGGTCTGTCCCTCCATTTTCATCTATGTATACTGTTTCACAAAGCAGCTGCGTACAGGCAGCGCTTTTTTTATCATCCTAAACCGAAAAGATCCCCACTTCCACGCGTGAGCGTCAGTGGGGGATGGAATCGGTATCTTTCGTCGCTGAACCGTGGGACGTACGGAGATGGCTTAGTTAACAGCCCGCCGTGAGGAGGGTGTTCCCAAGAACCTTCCGCATCGAAACGCAAATGTAGGCGGGAGAGGGTTCAAGTCCAATATCATTAAGGAGGGAATCGTTTGGCTAACGAACAGCGGCTCATTGAAGTAATTGCCGCCGAGCAGCAGCTGGCAACGAAGCAAGTCGAAAACGTCATCGCACTCCATCAAGAAGGAAACACGATCCCGTTTATTGCCCGCTATCGGAAAGAAATGACCGGGGCGCTCGACGAAGTGCAAATTCGCGAAGTGCTTGAGAGATGGGAGTATTTGCAACATTTAGAACAACGGAAAGAAGAAGTGCTCCGCCTCATTGATGAGCAAGGGAAGTTGACGGAAGAGTTAAAACACGAAATTATGGCGGCCACGAAGCTGCAGCAAGTGGAAGATTTATACCGCCCATACCGGCAAAAACGACGCACGAAAGCAGCGATCGCGAAAGAGAAAGGGCTTGAGCCGCTTGCGGACTGGCTCCTTTCATGTCCGTCAGCCCCGAATCCCGAAGAGCAGGCCAAGAGGTTCATCAACGAAGAAAAAGGAGTCGCAACCGTTGAAGAGGCGCTGCAAGGGGCGAAAGATATCATCGCCGAAAAAGTGGCAGATGACGCTGCTCTTCGTCAATGGGTGCGCGACGAGACGCGGCGGAAAGGAACGATTGCTTCGGTTGCCAAAGCGCCGGAAAAGGACGAAAAGAATGTGTACGAAATGTACTACGACTACGAGGAACCCCTCTCTAAAATCGTTCCGCACCGCGTGTTGGCGTTAAACCGCGGCGAAAAGGAAGAGGTGCTGCGCGTCTCGATCAAGGCGCCTGTTGAGGACATCATTCGCTATTTGCGGCGAAAAACAGTCGCTGATGAATCGTCCCCGGCCGCTCCCATCGTGGCAGAAGCGATCGAGGACGGATACAAGCGGCTGATGGAGCCTGCCATTGAACGGGACATCCGCAACGAGTTGACGGAAAAAGCGGAGGAGCGGGCTATTCATATTTTCGCTGAAAACTTGCGCAAACTGCTTCTCCAGCCGCCGCTCAAAGGAAAAACGGTGCTCGGCATCGATCCAGCCTATCGGACTGGGTGCAAGCTCGCCGTTGTCGACGAAACGGGGAAACTGCTTCGCATTGATGTGATCTATCCGCATCCGCCGCAAGAGCGAAAAGAAGAGGCGCGCGCGAAACTTCTTTGCCTGCTTGACGACTATCACGTTGATATGATCGCTATTGGCAACGGAACAGCATCTCGGGAAACCGAACAGTTTGTCGCCGACACGCTCAAGCATGTGCAGCGCGACATCTTTTACTTAATCGTCAACGAGGCCGGAGCGAGCGTCTATTCGGCGTCCGACCTTGCACGCGCTGAGTTTCCCGACCTGCAAGTCGAAGAGCGGAGCGCCGTCTCGATCGCACGCCGCGTCCAAGACCCGCTCGCCGAGCTTGTCAAAATCGATCCAAAATCGGTCGGCGTCGGCCAATACCAGCACGATGTGTCGCCAAAAAAGCTTGCCGAGTCGCTTCGCTTCGTCGTCGAGACGGTCGTCAACCAAGTCGGCGTCAACGTCAACACCGCCTCCGTCTCTCTGCTTCAGTACGTGTCCGGGCTCACGAAAACCGTTGCAGAAAACATCGTCAAGCGCCGCGAAGAGCAAGGGAAATTCCGCAACCGCGAAGAGCTGAAAACAATTCCTCGGCTCGGAGCGAAAACGTACGAGCAGTGCATCGGCTTTTTGCGCATCGTTGATGGCGACGAACCGCTCGACCGCACGCCAATTCACCCCGAGCGGTACGCGGAAGTGAAGCAACTGTTGCGTAAGTTAGGATTTACGACCGCCGCCATTGGCAGCGACGAACTTCGCCAAGCGCTACAAGCCATCGAGACCGAAATGGTGGCTGCCGAGCTCGGCATCGGAGAACTGACGTTGCGCGACATCATTGACGCGTTGTGCCGCCCAGAGCGCGACCCGCGCGACGAGCTACCCAAGCCGCTATTACGCAAAGATGTGTTGAAGATGGAAGATTTGAAGCCAGGCATGGAGCTGGAAGGAACTGTGCGCAACGTCGTTGACTTCGGCGCCTTTGTCGACATTGGGGTTAAACAGGATGGGCTCGTGCACATTTCGAAGCTAAGCAAACAATACGTGCGCCATCCGCTCGATGTCGTCTCGGTGGGCGACGTCGTCAAAGTATGGGTCGAACATGTCGATGTGGCGAAGGGAAGAATATCGCTGTCGATGGTGCCGCCGAAAGAGTGAAATGGAGAAAGCACTGCCTTAGGAGCAGTGTTTTCTCCGATAAAAAAACCAGCATTGGTTCAACAGTTTAATTTGCTCACGGTTTTTCTCGTAGTAGGCTCGTCTCATCTGATTTTTCAGCCATGTAGGCAAAATCAGTCACCTCCCTGACAGTGGAAAGGTAATATATATGTATGTGGTGGTGAATTGTCCTGTGCCAAAAGATGAAGGAGAGACCCACCATGGACCAAAAGCAGCTGCAAGCCCTTGTCGAACAAATTTCCATTCGCGTGTTCGGCAAGCCGTTCCGCCATACCGCTTTCTTCAACCCGCGTTTGCGCACCACCGGCGGGCGCTACATGCTGCAAACGCACAACATTGAGCTCAATAAAAAACATTACGAGCAGTTCGGCGAGGAAGAATTGATCGCCATCATCAAACACGAGCTTTGCCATTACCACTTGCACCTTGAGGGAAAAGGCTACCGCCACCGCGACCGCGACTTCCGCGAACTGCTGCAAAAAGTGGGGGCGCCTCGCTATTGTCGCCCGCTTGCTGGAAATACAAAAGCGTCGAAAACGATCTACACATACATTTGTACGTCCTGCGGCCTCACCTACCGCCGCAAAAGACGGATCAACATAGACCGTTATGTTTGCGGGCGCTGCCGAAGCAAGCTCAAACTATCCTAGACTCCCATGACAGAAAAATTTGGTTGCCATCGGAAGGATGAAAATATCTCTATGTCGAATATTGCGATTTTACACATTTTGCAGTTTAGGTATTTTCAGAGTAGATGCAATTTGAAGCGTTAACATTTGCAGCTTTTACATAGTGTCAAATAGCCCCGGCATTTGATCGACTGTCGGGCGATTGAACAACGCCGCTTTCAGACCCGTGCATAGGTCTGAAAGCGGGGGTTTTTCGGTCTTTCGTCAAGACTTGGTGTTCGTCAGTCGAGAAAAGAGACAAGCTGTCTTTTCGTCAAGAATATGTTAAACTATAATGTCCAGTCAACGCCAATAATCAAACAAAACATTTTGCGGAAAAAGGTTGACAATCAAGATGATCATGTGCTAAATTATAAAAGCCGTCGCTAAACGGCGGAAAACAGTAGAGCAAGTTGCGGGAAAACGTATTGACAAACGACAAGTTGCTCAATATAATAAACAATGTCGATTGTCAAACATCATTCCGCAATAGCTCAGCGGTAGAGCAACCGGCTGTTAACCGGTAGGTCGTAGGTTCGAATCCTACTTGCGGAGCCATTTCTTTGGAGAAGTACCCAAGTGGCTGAAGGGGACGGTTTGCTAAACCGTTAGGTCGTGGCTTTACGGCGCGCGGGTTCAAATCCCGCCTTCTCCGCCACTCCGATGCGTATATGCGTGGCCCGTTGGTCAAGTGGTTAAGACACCGCCCTTTCACGGCGGTAACACGGGTTCGAATCCCGTACGGGTCACTGAATAGCGCGGGGTGATCCCCGCGATTTGTGGTCCCGTAGTGTAGTGGTTAACATGCCTGCCTGTCACGCAGGAGATCGCGGGTTCGAGTCCCGTCGGGACCGCCATTGCACTAAATCGCTGGGCCATAGCCAAGCGGTAAGGCAACGGACTTTGACTCCGTGATGCGCTGGTTCGAATCCAGCTGGCCCAGCCATTTTTATGTGTTACATATATGAGCCATTAGCTCAGCAGGTAGAGCATCTGACTTTTAATCAGAGGGTCGGAGGTTCGAGTCCTCCATGGCTCACCATATTAGCGGGTGTGGCGGAATTGGCAGACGCACCAGACTTAGGATCTGGCGCCTCACGGCGTGGGGGTTCAAGTCCCTCCACCCGCACTGATTAGTCAATATGCGGTCGTGGCGGAATGGCAGACGCGCTAGGTTGAGGGCCTAGTGGGGGCGACCCCGTGGAGGTTCAAGTCCTCTCGACCGCATTTTTTAGATAAACTATTGACAGCAACACAGTGAGTTGCTAAAATGAAATCCGTCTCTTTGGTGCAATAATCTATTGCGCTCGTAGCTCAATTGGATAGAGCATCTGACTACGGATCAGAAGGTTAGGGGTTCGAATCCTCTCGAGCGCGCCATCATCGGGAAGTAGCTCAGCTTGGTAGAGCACATGGTTTGGGACCATGGGGTCGCAGGTTCAAATCCTGTCTTCCCGATTTTGTTAAGCTAAATATTATGCGGATGTAGTTTAGTGGTAAAACCTCAGCCACGAGCCTTCACTTCTCCGAATACGCTTCGAGTTGCCCCGACGCATCTAGCTTCTTTGAATCGACTGGAAGAGGAAGGGGCATGAAAGAGTGTGGTGGATGTTTAGTCAAAAAATATGCGGGTGTAGTTTAGTGGTAAAACCTCAGCCTTCCAAGCTGATGTCGTGGGTTCGATTCCCATCACCCGCTCCAAGAGCCCATAGAGTTACTTCGTTCCTTGAAAACTGAACGAAACGAAGCGCAATAGAAAAGCGGAGGCGAGCGTTTCGCCGCGACGGGCAAATGTTCTTCGCCTGCAGGGATTTCTAATCCCGAAGGCGAAGGTTATTTGACCCCGAGCGGCGGCGAGCCGAAGCTGGATCATGCAGGAAGTAATCCACTTTCTTTGGAGAGTTTGATCCTGGCTCAGGACGAACGCTGGCGGCGTGCCTAATACATGCAAGTCGAGCGGACCGGACTGGAGCTTGCTCTAGTTTGGTCAGCGGCGGACGGGTGAGTAACACGTGGGCAACCTGCCCGCAAGACCGGGATAACTTCGGGAAACCGGAGCTAATACCGGATAACACCGAAGACCGCATGGTCTTCGGTTGAAAGGCGGCGAAAGCTGTCACTTGCGGATGGGCCCGCGGCGCATTAGCTAGTTGGTGAGGTAACGGCTCACCAAGGCGACGATGCGTAGCCGGCCTGAGAGGGTGACCGGCCACACTGGGACTGAGACACGGCCCAGACTCCTACGGGAGGCAGCAGTAGGGAATCTTCCGCAATGGGCGAAAGCCTGACGGAGCGACGCCGCGTGAGCGAAGAAGGCCTTCGGGTCGTAAAGCTCTGTTGTGAGGGACGAAGGAGCGCCGTTCGAAGAGGGCGGCGCGGTGACGGTACCTCACGAGGAAGCCCCGGCTAACTACGTGCCAGCAGCCGCGGTAATACGTAGGGGGCGAGCGTTGTCCGGAATTATTGGGCGTAAAGCGCGCGCAGGCGGTCCCTTAAGTCTGATGTGAAAGCCCACGGCTCAACCGTGGAGGGTCATTGGAAACTGGGGGACTTGAGTGCAGGAGAGGGGAGCGGAATTCCACGTGTAGCGGTGAAATGCGTAGAGATGTGGAGGAACACCAGTGGCGAAGGCGGCTCTCTGGCCTGCAACTGACGCTGAGGCGCGAAAGCGTGGGGAGCAAACAGGATTAGATACCCTGGTAGTCCACGCCGTAAACGATGAGTGCTAAGTGTTAGAGGGGTCACACCCTTTAGTGCTGCAGCTAACGCGATAAGCACTCCGCCTGGGGAGTACGGCCGCAAGGCTGAAACTCAAAGGAATTGACGGGGGCCCGCACAAGCGGTGGAGCATGTGGTTTAATTCGAAGCAACGCGAAGAACCTTACCAGGTCTTGACATCCCCTGACAACCCAAGAGATTGGGCGTTCCCCCTTCGGGGGACAGGGTGACAGGTGGTGCATGGTTGTCGTCAGCTCGTGTCGTGAGATGTTGGGTTAAGTCCCGCAACGAGCGCAACCCTCGCCTCTAGTTGCCAGCATTCGGTTGGGCACTCTAGAGGGACTGCCGGCGACAAGTCGGAGGAAGGTGGGGATGACGTCAAATCATCATGCCCCTTATGACCTGGGCTACACACGTGCTACAATGGGCGGTACAAAGGGCTGCGAACCCGCGAGGGGGAGCGAATCCCAAAAAGCCGCTCTCAGTTCGGATTGCAGGCTGCAACTCGCCTGCATGAAGCCGGAATCGCTAGTAATCGCGGATCAGCATGCCGCGGTGAATACGTTCCCGGGCCTTGTACACACCGCCCGTCACACCACGAGAGCTTGCAACACCCGAAGTCGGTGAGGTAACCCGTTTCGGGAGCCAGCCGCCGAAGGTGGGGCAAGTGATTGGGGTGAAGTCGTAACAAGGTAGCCGTACCGGAAGGTGCGGCTGGATCACCTCCTTTCTAAGGAGAAAAGCGGAGGCTGTTAATAGCCGACTTTACCAATTCATTGCGCTTTCGTTTCGTTCAGTTTTGAGGGAACGAGTCATGTTCTCTCAAATGTTTTGCGTCTGCGTCTACAAGCGGATTCAGAGAAGCCGAATTCCTCGACGCAAGACTGCAGAGAAGCAAATTCAAGCAACAGCTTCGTTTGCGTCTGCGTCTACCAGCCGGTTCAGAGAAGCTGGATTCCTCGACGCAAACCAGCGAAGAAGTGAATTCAAAGAAGCTACTTCGTTCCTTGAAAACTAGATAACCGATTGACACAAGGAAGAAGCCGAGACGCTTTAGGTTAAGCTAGAAAGGGCGCACGGTGGATGCCTTGGCACTAGGAGCCGATGAAGGACGGGGCAAACGCCGAAACGCTCCGGGGAGCTGTAAGCAAGCGTAGATCCGGAGATGTCCGAATGGGGGAACCCACTGTCCGTAATGGGGCAGTATCCATGCCTGAATCCATAGGGTATGGAGGGCACACCCGGGGAACTGAAACATCTTAGTACCCGGAGGAGAAGAAAGCAAACGCGATTCCCTGAGTAGCGGCGAGCGAAACGGGAACAGCCCAAACCAAGAGGCTTGTCCTCTTGGGGTTGTAGGACCGCTCACGACGGGAGTGAGAAAGGAACGGGGTAGACGAACCGGTCTGGAACGGCCGGCCGGAGAAGGTGAGAGCCCTGTAGTCGAAACTTCGTTCCCTCCCGAGCGGATCCTGAGTACGGCGGGACACGAGGAATCCCGTCGGAAGCAGGGAGGACCATCTCCCAAGGCTAAATACTCCCTAGTGACCGATAGTGCACCAGTACCGTGAGGGAAAGGTGAAAAGCACCCCGGGAGGGGAGTGAAAGAGAACCTGAAACCGTGTGCCTACAAGTAGTCAGAGCCCGTTGATGGGTGATGGCGTGCCTTTTGTAGAATGAACCGGCGAGTGACGATGGCGTGCGAGGTTAAGCCGAAGAGGCGGAGCCGCAGCGAAAGCGAGTCTGAAGAGGGCGTTTAGTACGTCGTCGTCGACCCGAAACCAGGTGATCTACCCATGTCCAGGGTGAAGGCCGGGTAACACCGGCTGGAGGCCCGAACCCACGCACGTTGAAAAGTGCGGGGATGAGGTGTGGGTAGGGGTGAAATGCCAATCGAACTTGGAGATAGCTGGTTCTCCCCGAAATAGCTTTAGGGCTAGCCTCGGGTTTAAGAGTGTTGGAGGTAGAGCACTGATTGGGCTAGGGGCCCAAACCGGGTTACCGAACCCAGTCAAACTCCGAATGCCAACGACTTATGCCCGGGAGTCAGACTACGAGTGATAAGATCCGTGGTCGAGAGGGGAACAGCCCAGACCGCCAGCTAAGGCCCCGAAGTGCACGTTCAGTGGAAAAGGATGTGGAGTTGCAAAGACAACCAGGATGTTGGCTTAGAAGCAGCCACCATTTAAAGAGTGCGTAATAGCTCACTGGTCGAGTGGCTCTGCGCCGAAAATGTACCGGGGCTAAACGTGCCGCCGAAGCTGCGGGATGACCGTTGGTCATCGGTAGGGGAGCGTTCTAAGGGCAGAGAAGCCAGACCGGAAGGACTGGTGGAGCGCTTAGAAGTGAGAATGCCGGTATGAGTAGCGAAAACAGAGGTGAGAATCCTCTGCGCCGAAAGCCTAAGGGTTCCTGAGGAAGGTTCGTCCGCTCAGGGTTAGTCGGGACCTAAGCCGAGGCCGAAAGGCGTAGGTGATGGACAACAGGTGGAGATTCCTGTACCACCTTCTTCCCGTTTGAGCGATGGGGGGACGCAGGAGGATAGGGCGAGCAGGCGGCTGGAAGAGCCTGTCCAAGCCGTGAGGCTGATCCGCAGGCAAATCCGCGGGTCGCTAAGGCCAAGCGGTGACGGCGACGGAGCATTCCGGAAGTCCCTGATTCCACACTGCCAAGAAAAGCCTCTAGCGAGGGAAGAGGTGCCCGTACCGCAAACCGACACAGGTAGGCGAGGAGAGAATCCTAAGGCGCGCGGGAGAACTCTCGTTAAGGAACTCGGCAAAATGACCCCGTAACTTCGGGAGAAGGGGTGCTCTTTCGGGTGAAGAGCCTGGAAGAGCCGCAGTGAAAAGGCCCAAGCGACTGTTTATCAAAAACACAGGTCTCTGCGAAGCCGAAAGGCGACGTATAGGGGCTGACACCTGCCCGGTGCTGGAAGGTTAAGGGGAGCGCTTAGCGGAAGCGAAGGTGCGAACCGAAGCCCCAGTAAACGGCGGCCGTAACTATAACGGTCCTAAGGTAGCGAAATTCCTTGTCGGGTAAGTTCCGACCCGCACGAAAGGTGTAACGACTTGGGCGCTGTCTCAACGAGAGACCCGGTGAAATTATACTACCTGTGAAGATGCAGGTTACCCGCGACAGGACGGAAAGACCCCGTGGAGCTTTACTGCAGCCTGATATGGAATTTTGGTATCGCTTGTACAGGATAGGTGGGAGCCTGGGAAGCCGGAGCGCCAGTTTCGGTGGAGGCGGCGGTGGGATACCACCCTGGCGGTATTGAAATTCTAACCCGCACCCCTTAGCGGGGTGGGAGACAGTGTCAGGCGGGCAGTTTGACTGGGGCGGTCGCCTCCCAAAAGGTAACGGAGGCGCCCAAAGGTTCCCTCAGAATGGTTGGAAATCATTCGGAGAGTGCAAAGGCACAAGGGAGCTTGACTGCGAGACGGACAGGTCGAGCAGGGACGAAAGTCGGGCTTAGTGATCCGGTGGTTCCGCATGGAAGGGCCATCGCTCAACGGATAAAAGCTACCCCGGGGATAACAGGCTGATCTCCCCCAAGAGTCCACATCGACGGGGAGGTTTGGCACCTCGATGTCGGCTCATCGCATCCTGGGGCTGTAGTCGGTCCCAAGGGTTGGGCTGTTCGCCCATTAAAGCGGTACGCGAGCTGGGTTCAGAACGTCGTGAGACAGTTCGGTCCCTATCCGTCGCGGGCGGAGGAAATTTGAGAGGAGCTGTCCTTAGTACGAGAGGACCGGGATGGACGCACCGCTGGTGTACCAGTTGTCCCGCCAGGGGCACCGCTGGGTAGCTATGTGCGGACGGGATAAGCGCTGAAAGCATCTAAGCGTGAAGCCCCCTCAAGATGAGATTTCCCACCGCGTGAAGCGGGTAAGATCCCTCGAAGATGACGAGGTCGATAGGTCCGAGGTGGAAGCGTGGCGACACGTGGAGCTGACGGATACTAATCGATCGAGGGCTTGACCTAACGAGAAAAGTGGAAGCGCCGCGGTCAGCTCTCGATGCCAAATGTTCTTCACCCGCAGGGGTGCTTGCACCCCGAGGGGGAAGGTTATTTGGCAGAAGAGAGCTAGGCGCTGGAACTGGACAACAAGAAAAGCGGCGGCGAGCCGGAGCTGGACAACGAAAAGCGCAGGCTTGCGGCTTCTTCCGACGGTTATCTAGTTTTGAAGGAATGAATTTCCTTCTTGACATTGTTTATTTTTCAAGTATAATAAATGATGTCAAAATCAAAATGCTTGCCTAGTGGCTATGGCGGAGGGGAAACACCCGTTCCCATCCCGAACACGGAAGTTAAGCCCTCCAGCGCCGATGGTAGTTGGGGCCAGCGCCCCTGCAAGAGTAGGTCGCTGCTAGGCTATTCATTTACCAGGGAGTCACACACGCCTCATTCCCTTTTTCTTTTTTAGGGGTGATTGCGCAACAGGGCGATCTGCCAGCGAGCCAAAGGGCTGCGCGGGGTCGTCCTTTTTGTTTTTCCTTTTTCCTTATGTCTATTTTTGGTTTTGAAAGTGGCGGCAAGATGTTCGGATATGATACAATTTCAAAAGCAAGAGCGAAGATGATAAAGTGGGATAAGGTGGAATAAAATGGGGAAAGTTGAACTTTTGGTGCATTCTCCAGAAGAAACGAAGTCGGTGGCCCGTCGGTTGGGTGAACATCTTGAGCCAGGAATGGTCATCGCGTTAGAAGGCGATCTCGGAGCGGGAAAGACGACGTTTACGAAAGGTCTTGCCGAAGGATTGAACATTACGCAAACGGTCAATAGCCCAACGTTTACGATTATTAAGCAATATGATGGACGGCTTCCGCTTTATCATATGGACGTATATCGACTTGAAGATGAATGGGAGGATCTTGGATTTGACGAATATTTTTCCGGCGATGGCGTCACGGTTGTCGAATGGGCGCATTTGATCGCCGGCCAGCTGCCTGAGGAACGGCTGACCGTTTCCTTGTTTCATCGAGGCGGCGATGAGCGGTTGCTTTGCTTTGTGCCGTCGGGTGAGCGTTATGAACAGTTGTGCAAGGAGATTTTTGCGTCATGAAAGTATTAGGAATTGATACATCGAATATGCCGCTTGGCATTGCTTTGGTGGATGGAGATGTCGTGAAAGGGGAATTTATCACCAATGTTAAAAAAGATCATTCGTCTCGGGCGATGCCAGCTATTGAGTTGTTGCTTCAACGATGTGACGTTGCTCCAAAAGATCTCGATTTAATCGTTGTAGCCAAAGGGCCGGGGTCGTATACCGGGGTGCGGATCGGCGTGACGATTGCGAAAACGCTTGCTTGGTCGCTCGGTATTCCGATCGCCGGGGTGTCGAGCCTTGAGGTGCTCGCCGCCAATGGCCGTTATTTTCCTGGGGTGATCGTTCCGCTGTTTGACGCACGGCGCGGACAAATTTACACCGGGCTTTATCGCTACGAAGGCGGTGCCCTCCGTTGCCTTGAGGAGGACCGGATTGTGGCGGCGGATGAGTGGGCGCGTCGGTTGAGCAAGCGGGAAGAGGATGTATTGTTCATTGGTGCGGATGCACCGCTATATCGTGATTTGTTTCGAAGTCATTTAGGCGAGCGGGTTCACGTGGCCCCGCCGTCTTTGGCGTTGCCGCGTCCGAGCGAGTTGGTGATGCTAGGCAAACAAAAAGAGCGTGAGAACGCCCATGTGTTTGTGCCGAACTATCTCCGCCTTGCCGAGGCGGAGGCGAAATGGCTTGCCAAACAAAAAGGGGAACAGAACGATGGGGATCCATGTTCAATTTCGGCCAATGACCATTCATGACATTGATGAAGTCGTGCAAGTCGAGCGGGCATCGTTTACTTCGCCTTGGAGCCGTGAATCGTTTTACAACGAGCTTATGTACAACCGCTATGCCAAATATATCGTCATGATGTACAACGGGCGGATCATCGGGTATGGTGGGATGTGGCTTGTCATCGATGAGGCGCATGTGACGAATGTAGCTGTGTTGCCGCAGTTTCGTGGGCAAAAGCTTGGTGAAGCGCTCATGCGACGCTTGATGGACATGGCCAGGCAGCACGGGGCGGCGACGATGACGCTTGAGGTGCGTGTGTCCAATCATGTTGCCCAGTCGCTGTACCGAAAGCTTGGATTTCGCAATGGAGGCATTCGCAAACGGTATTATCCGGATAACTTTGAAGACGCGTTAGTCATGTGGGTGAAGCTGAGATGAATGAAGACGTATATGTATTAGGCATTGAAACGAGCTGTGATGAAACGGCGGCGGCAGTCGTGAAAAACGGAAGAGAGATTTTATCGAATGTAGTGGCGTCACAAATGGAAAGCCATCGGCGATTTGGCGGCGTCGTGCCGGAAATTGCTTCTCGCCATCATGTGGAGCAAATTACGCTCGTGATTGAGGAAGCGATGCAGCAGGCCGGCGTATCGTTTGCGGGCCTTGATGCAGTGGCGGTGACGGCCGGGCCGGGGCTTGTTGGGGCGCTTCTTGTAGGGGTGAATGCGGCGAAAGCGTTGGCGTTTGCCTATGGACTGCCGCTTATTGGGGTGCATCATATCGCCGGTCATATTTACGCCAATCAATTAGTGGCTGAAATGAAGTTTCCACTGTTGGCGCTCGTCGTTTCGGGCGGTCATACGGAACTAGTGTACATGAAGGAGCATGGGAATTTTGCGGTGATCGGCGAAACGCGCGATGACGCTGCCGGTGAAGCGTATGACAAGGTGGCTCGGGCTTTAGGCCTTCCATACCCAGGAGGCCCGCACATCGATCGGCTGGCCCATGAGGGTGAGCCAGTGATTGATTTGCCGCGAGCATGGCTTGAGGAAGGTTCGTATGATTTCAGCTTCAGCGGCTTGAAGTCAGCTGTACTCAATGCGCTCCACAACGCGAAGCAGCGCGGCGAGGAGATCGATCCGAGGCTGATGGCTGCGAGCTTTCAGGCCAGCGTCGTCGATGTGTTAGTGACGAAAACCGTGCAGGCGGCAAAGGAATACCGCGTGCGGCAAGTGTTGCTCGCCGGCGGGGTGGCGGCCAACCGTGGGTTACGGGACGCACTGCAGAATAAAATGAAAGAGCTCCCCAATGTAGAGCTTGTCATCCCGCCATTGTCGCTGTGCACCGACAATGCGGCGATGATTGCGGCGGCGGGAACGGTGTTGTACCAACAAGGAAAGCGGGCGGACTTGGCACTCAATGCCAATCCAAGCTTGCCGCTTGTCTAGGAAGAACTGGTTTTGCGCTGTTCTTTCATTAAATCACCAGCCTTCCAGGCAGTTGGGGTTGGGCTGAAACGAGAGAGACACCGAAGGGCGATCCGTTTGCGGCAGACAAACGGTCCGTCCTTTTTGTTTTAGTGTGAAAAAGTTTGTGTATATTTTTATCCACAAATCTGTGGGCAATGTGGAAAAAGCGGTAAAACACTATCAACATAAGAAAAGCAATACACATCGATTTTTGTGCAAAAGGAAAATGTTTTTTGTGGATAATGTGGGAAAGTTGGTGAATAACTTATATTCCAAGGTAGAAATTGTGGATTGTTTTGTGGATAATGTGACTAAGTAAAGAACAACCCGCCTCTAGTTTCGGCGGGTTGTCGGTTATAGTGAAGTATAAAGCTGTTCCCATTCGGCCAATAACGTTTCGACTCGCTGCTTCCGCTTTTCGTTTTCTTGCGTCAATCGTTGCATCGCTTCATAGTCGCCGTAAACCGATGGATTGCAAAGTTGCTGCTCGATCTCAGCGATTTGTGCTTCAAGCGCTGCAATCTCGGCTTCGATTTCATCCAAGCGGCGTTGGCGTTGGCGCCGCCGTTTTTTTTCCTCTTTTTCTTGCTCGTACGCCGTTTTGGCCGAATCACTGGCCGTTTCTGTCGGGCGGGCGTTCAGGAGAGCCAGTTCGCGCATTTCTTCTTTTTTGGTGATGTAGTAATCATAGTCGCCTAAGTATTCGGTTAGGCCGTCGCTGGAAAGCTCAAACACCTTCGTTGCGATTCGGTTGATGAAATAGCGGTCGTGGGAAACGAACAAAATCGTTCCCGGGTAGTCGATGAGCGCTTGCTCGAGCACTTCTTTGCTGTCGAGGTCTAGATGGTTTGTCGGTTCGTCCAACAGAAGGACATTTGCTTTTTGCAGCATCAGCTTGGCGAGCGCCAGGCGTGCTTTCTCCCCGCCGCTTAAAGCGGAGACCGGTTTTAAAGCGTCATCGCCGGAAAAGAGGAAATTGCCGAGCACAGTGCGAATTTCTTTTTCTGTCTTTTCGGGGTAGGCGTCCCACAGCTCGTCAAGCACCCGTTTGTTCGATGACAAATCAGCTTGATCTTGATCGTAATAGCCGATTTGGACGTTTGCGCCGTAGCGGAGCTCTCCCGCTTGGATCGGGAGCTTTTGGGCGATCGCCTTCAGCAATGTCGACTTGCCGATGCCGTTCGGTCCGACTAGGGCGACACTTTCGCCGCGCGTGATGCGGAAGCTCACTTGGCGGATGATGGGTGCACCGTCGCCATAGCCAACAGCTATGTCTTCAGCCGTGAGCACTTCATAGCCGCTCGGCCGAGCGATCGAGAACGAAAAGGAGGCTGATTTTTCATCGCCGACAGGCCGCTCGAGACGTTCTATTTTTTCCAGTTGCTTTCGCCGACTTTGCGCCCGTTTGGCCGTCGAGGAACGAGCGATGTTGCGCTGGATGAAGTCTTGAAGTCGGGCGATTTCTTCCTGCTGTTTCTCGTACCGTCTTAACTCTTGTTCGTATTGCTCGGCCCGCAACTCCAAATAGCGGCTGTAGTTGCCAGCATAGTGTTTAAGCGTGGCATTCGACAGTTCGTATACGTCGGTGACGATTTTGTCTAAAAAGTAGCGGTCATGGGAAACAACCAGGACGGCACCGGGATAGGCTTGCAAGTACTGCTCTAGCCAGGCGAGCGTCTCAAGATCCAAATGGTTCGTCGGCTCGTCCAAAATCAATAAATCCGGCTTGGACAACAGCAATTTCCCAAGGGCGAGACGCGTCCGCTGTCCGCCGCTTAACGACGAGACGGGCGTTGTTTTATAATCATATGAGGAAAACTGTAGCCCGTGCAAAACGGATCGGATGTCGGCTTCGTATTGGTAGCCGCCTTGGTCTTTATATTGTTCTTGCAGTTCGTCATACGTTTTGAGTGTTTTTTTATAGCGGGCTGGATCGGCGAGCACATTCGGGGCGCCGAGTTGCATGCTGAGTTCGGCGAGCTGTTTTTCGAGTCCTAGAAGCGGGGTGAATACCTCAAGCATTTCGTCCCAAATGGAACTCGGAGAGTCGAGCCCGCTGTTTTGCGCCAAATAGCCGATTTTGATATGGTTTGGTTTGATGATTTTGCCGCTGTCGAAAGAGAGTTCACCGGCGATGATTTTCAACAATGTCGACTTTCCCGCTCCGTTGCGGCCGACAAGGGCAATTCGGTCGCGGGACTGTATTTCTAGTTTTATATTCGATAAAATAAGGTCAGCGCCGAAATATTTCGTGAGCCCGTGCACTTGCAAAATGATCATGTCATTTCACCTCGCGAATAGTTTAACGTAAGTCGCGGAAACGGTCAAAGACGAATGATGAAAAATCGTGTATAGTGTATAAATGGAGGAGATTGTATTGTCATCGTTCACTCATTTCAATGAACAAGGGCGGGCGAAAATGGTTGATATTACGCACAAAGAAGATACCGTGCGAGTGGCTGTGGCGCAAACGAGCGTGACTGTCAGCCGGGAAATTTACGAAAAAATGACGAACAATGCGATCGAGAAAGGGGATGTGCTCGCCGTCGCTCAAGTAGCGGGGGTGATGGCGGCGAAGAAGACAGCTGACCTTATTCCAATGTGTCACCCGCTTATGTTAAAGGGTGTGGACATTGCTTTTGCATGGGAAAACGATGGTGAAGCGCATAAGCTCGTCATCACTGCAACGGTGAAAACAAAAGGGAGCACAGGAGTGGAAATGGAAGCGCTGACGGCCGCCTCGGTCTGTGCGTTGACGGTGTATGATATGTGCAAGGCGCTGGATAAAGGAATGGTCATCGGTCCGACGTATTTGGTCGAAAAAACGGGCGGGAAGTCTGGCCATTACCGACGGAAAACCGATTAGCTAGGGGATGAGATCATGAACAACGAACAACCGAAAATTCCGCAGGCAACCGCCAAACGGCTGCCGCTTTACTATCGGTTTTTGAAAAACTTGTACGCTTCCGGCAAGCAACGCGTGTCCTCTGCCGAGTTGAGCGAGGCAGTGAAAGTTGATCCAGCGACGATCCGCCGTGATTTTTCCTATTTTGGCGCGCTTGGTAAAAAGGGATACGGGTATAATGTCAATTATTTGTTGTCGTTTTTCCGCCGGACGCTTGAAGAGGATGAGGTGACCGAAGTCGCCTTGTTTGGCGTCGGCAATTTAGGCACTGCCTTTTTAAATTATAATTTTTCAAAAAACAACAATACGAAAATCGTGATGGCCTTTGATGTCGATGAGCGGAAAGTCGGGACGACAGTCGGCGGGGTGCCGGTCTATCATCTCGATGAGTTGGAGGAGCGGCTTCACGAAAACATCCCGGTCGCTATTTTAACCGTGCCGGCCGCTGCGGCTCAGGCGCTGACCGACCGCCTTGTCGCGCAAGGAATTAAAGGCATTTTAAACTTTACTCCGGCGCGGTTGAACGTGCCGAACCATATTCGCGTTCATCATATCGATTTGGCCATTGAGCTGCAGTCGCTCGTCTATTTTTTGAAAAACTATCCAGCGACGTCGGAAAAAGGAGAGAACAACACATGAAATATTTGTTGCTCGTTCTTGTTGTTTTGCTGCTGTTTGGCACGAAAAAGCTGCCGGAATTGGGGCGGTCGTTCGGCCAGTCGCTTCGCGAGTTTAAAGACGCCACAAAAGGGCTCGCTGATGACGAAGAAACGAAAACCGACCGATGACAAGGCAGGATGGGGAAACGATGAATGACAAAGAAATGTCGGTGTATGAGCATCTGGGCGAACTGCGGAAACGGCTCATCGTCGTGCTCGTCTTTTTTGCTGCGGCGCTTGTCGTGAGTTTCTTTTTTGTCGATGATGTCATTTTGTATTTGCAGCACACGGCTGAGGCGAAGCGTTTGACCATGAACGCCTTCCGCCTCACCGATCCGATTAAAGTGTATTTTCAGTTTGCCTTTGTCATCGCAGCTGTGCTGTCGGCTCCGGTGCTGTTGTATCAAATTTGGGCGTTTGTCAGCCCCGGTCTGTATGAAAAAGAGAGGAAAGTGACGTTAAGCTATATCCCGGCGTCGATTGTTCTTTTTTTAGCAGGCGTCAGCTTCGCTTATTTCGTCTTGTTTCCGTTTGTCGTTCGTTTTATGATCCAGCTGGCTGACCAACTAGGGGTCCAACAAATGATCGGCATTAATGAATATTTTCAGTTTTTGCTTCAACTCGTGCTGCCGTTTGGCATCGTATTTCAGCTTCCGATTGTGGTGCTGTTTTTCACCCGCTTAGGGTTGATTACGCCGCAGCTTCTTGTTCGCATCCGCAAGTATGCATATTTAGCACTGCTTATTTTAGCGGCGGTCATTACGCCGCCGGATGTGCTGTCGCAAGTGATCGTCATGATTCCGCTCACCATTTTGTATGAAGGAAGCATTTGGGTGGCGCGCATCGGCTATCGGAAAGCGCAGCGAGCAGCCGAGCAGGAAGGCAATGAGTGAGGCGGGACGAAAAACATGGAGAGGAAAGCGAGCAAGGCCGGGCCAAACGAAGGGGCTGTCTCAAAAGCCGCAAAACATGGCTTTGAGGCCGGCCTTTTGTTTTTTGTTTCCATTTTCACGATATGATCGCCGTCATGAGATTGATGTTCTAGTCCCTTCCCGTGCGAGCCGCGGGAAGGGGGTCAGCGTTTTGAGGCGAAAAGAAGGCGAAGGGCGGTGCCGAAATCAAAGGCAGCGAGCGCCGCTAAAGCGATGGTGGAGACGTTCCAAACCGTTTCATGAGCACTTTCGATGGCCAAATACGTAAACATTGAGCCTAAGACGAAATACAGAAGCGAAAATAGCCAAGGGTTTCGCATCATAGCCAAACCCTCCAAACGGCGAGCGGCAGCTCGGACTGGCGCATCATTTTCTCAAGCTCGTCGGCCAACAGCGTCTGCATGGCGACGACAAACGTATTCATGGCGACATGCGCAAAAATCGGCACGAAAATGCGCCCGGTTTTTGCATATAAAAAAGCAAATACCATCCCCATGGATGTGTACAAAAGCAAATGTTCCGGCTCCATATGGACAACGGCAAACAAAAGCGAACTGACAAGCGCCGCAGGCCAAAAGTTGTATTTTTCATACAACGAGCCGAAAATGATTTTTCGGAAGATGAGCTCTTCCAAAATCGGGCCGATGACGGAGGTGACGACGATCAGCAGCGGCGTTAGGCGGATGATATCGATGATTTGCCTTGTATTTTCCGACCCTGGTTTGATGCCGAGCAGCCGCCATTCGATGTTGGCGGCGATGCTTTGGGCCGCGAGCGCCAAAAAGACGCCCAAGACCGCCCACATCCACGAGGAAGCAAGCGGCAGCCGCCGCATCATTCGTTCGTTGCGGTCACCGCGGAGCAGCCATAGGATTATGACAAAAGCGAGCAGGAAACTAATGATCGCCCAATATCCGGAAGCCAGCTTGGCGGCTTCGAGGCGGTTTTCCGTTCCTTGGCCGACGCCGAGGGCGCGAAGAAGCGGCACGCCGACAAAGGCGGACAGCTGCATGACGATATACGTGATGATGACGTACCAGTGGTTGCGTTTCAAATCCTCTACCCCTTTTATTTCAAAATTATATTCGTATTGTAGCACATGTATGGCGAAAATAGTAAGAAAACTGCGTCCTCGCATCCCATCTCACCGCCGTAAAAAAATGAACCGGAGCCGTTTATTAGTCCGAGGAATGTGAAATAATGAAAACGAGCTCCGCGCGGATGGGGAGTATAGGCAAAACAGCCGGCTCCTTTTGCTCTTTCTTCTTTAGGAGAGAAAAACAGTTATTTTTTTTGCATTTCCTACTTGCAAAATGGAAAGAAGTTCATTAATATTATAAGTGTGTTAGCACTCAATATCGATGAGTGCTAATAAGAACGGTGAAAACTATCGTTAAGGAGGTTGTTCCCCGTGTTGAAGCCATTAGGCGATCGTATTGTCATTGAAGTCGTGGAAACAGAAGAAAAAACGGCTAGCGGCATCGTTCTGCCGGATACGGCGAAAGAAAAACCACAAGAAGGCCGCGTTGTTGCTGTCGGTGCAGGCCGCGTGCTCGATAACGGCCAACGCATTGCGCCGGAAGTCGAAGTCGGCGACCGCATCATCTTCTCAAAATATGCGGGCACAGAAGTGAAATATGACGGCAAAGAATACTTAATTTTGCGCGAAAGTGATATTTTGGCTGTCATCCGCTAATATATGCGTTCATCACATAAACATTCCGAAAACATACTAGGTACTTAATCGGTACTTAACTTGTGGCACGCAGTCCAACAATTTCATAAGGAGGTAACGGGGTATGGCAAAACAAATCAAGTTCAGCGAAGAAGCGCGCCGTGCGATGTTGCGCGGGGTGGACAAACTTGCAGACGCAGTGAAAGTCACATTAGGTCCGAAAGGCCGCAACGTCGTATTGGAGAAAAAATTCGGTTCGCCGCTCATCACGAATGACGGGGTAACAATCGCGAAAGAAATCGAACTCGAAGATCCGTTTGAAAACATGGGCGCGAAACTTGTCGCTGAAGTCGCCAGCAAAACGAACGACATCGCTGGGGACGGTACAACAACCGCTACGGTATTGGCTCAAGCGATGATCCGCGAAGGTTTGAAAAACGTAGCTGCTGGTGCCAACCCGATGGGCATCCGTCGCGGGATTGAAAAAGCGGTTGCGGTTGCGGTTGAAGAATTAAAAGCCATCTCCAAACCGATCAAAGGGAAAGAGTCGATCGCCCAAGTAGCTGCGATTTCGGCTGCTGATGAAGAAGTCGGTCAATTGATCGCTGAAGCGATGGAACGCGTCGGCAATGACGGCGTCATCACGCTTGAAGAATCGAAAGGCTTCACGACGGAACTCGATGTTGTCGAAGGGATGCAATTCGACCGCGGTTACGTTTCGCCGTACATGATTACGGATACGGAAAAAATGGAAGCTGTTCTGGAAAATCCGTACATTTTGATTACGGACAAAAAAGTATCGAGCATCCAAGAGCTGTTGCCTGTTCTTGAGCAAGTAGTGCAACAAGGCCGTCCGCTCTTGATCATTGCTGAAGATGTCGAAGGCGAAGCACTCGCGACGCTTGTTGTTAACAAACTGCGCGGCACGTTCAATGCAGTTGCTGTCAAAGCGCCGGGCTTCGGTGATCGCCGCAAAGCGATGCTCGAAGACATCGCGATTTTAACAGGCGGCGAGGTGATCTCGGAAGAGCTTGGCCGTGAATTGAAATCGACAACGATCGCTTCGCTCGGCCGTGCGTCGAAAGTTGTCGTTACGAAAGAAACGACGACGATCGTCGAAGGCGCTGGCGATTCGGATCGCATCAAAGCGCGCATCAACCAAATCCGTGCGCAGCTTGAAGAAACGACGTCCGAATTCGACCGCGAAAAACTGCAAGAACGCTTGGCGAAATTGGCTGGCGGCGTAGCGGTCATCAAAGTTGGTGCGGCAACAGAAACAGAATTGAAAGAACGCAAACTGCGCATCGAAGACGCGCTCAACTCGACTCGTGCGGCTGTTGAAGAAGGCATTGTCGCCGGCGGTGGTACGGCATTGATGAACATCTACAACAAAGTCGCTGCCATCGAAGCGGAAGGCGATGAAGCAACCGGCGTGAAAATCGTATTGCGCGCGATCGAAGAACCGGTTCGTCAAATCGCGCAAAACGCTGGTCTGGAAGGCTCGATCATCGTTGAGCGCCTGAAAAACGAAAAACCGGGCATTGGTTTCAACGCGGCAACGGGTGAATGGGTCGACATGATCGAAGCTGGCATCGTTGACCCGACGAAAGTCACTCGTTCGGCGCTGCAAAACGCTGCATCTGTCGCCGCAATGGTCTTGACGACAGAAGCGGTCGTTGCCGACAAACCGGAAGAAAACAAAGGCAACAACAACATGCCGGATATGGGCGGCATGATGTAATCTCACTGCCATAGCCTTGGAACACTGGGGTTTTCCCCGGTGTTCTTTTTGTTTTAACTCACATTTCGCACCCTCTCAACGAAAATCGGGAGGATTTTTTCGTTCCGATGTCGAATGAATCCTTGATACACAAGGAACGTAAAGGAATTTTTCTCTCATGGATGTGCAAGTCAAAGGGGTCTATCGCAATTCTTATTTGAATATCATAAGTGCTGTAGTCAAGGAACTGGGCCTTCCCCCATTGATTGACCATCTCGTTCCCGCCCACCCGCAGTGCCAGACTCGAGCCAGCGATGCCGTTCAGGCCATCCTCTACAATATGTTTGACGGCCGGCAAGCCCTCGTTCACCTGGAACGATGGGCTCAGGAGATCGATCTGGAGAAACTCATCCGTTCCGGGCTCCATCCTTCCTGGTTGAATGACGATGCGCTGGCTCGTCACCTCGACCGTCTGTACGAGGCTGGCATTCACAACGTCATCAGCGCTTGCTTGATTCAGATTTACCGGAAAGAAGGCCTTCCTCTCCGAGCCTTTCACGCCGATGCGACGGACAAGACCGTTTACGGCGCCTATGAATCGGCCTCGTTAGAAGCCTTACAGATCACACATGGTTACAACCGCCATCATCGTTGGCAAAAACAGATCGGTTTCGGACTGGTCGGCAACGAGGACGGCATCCCGTTTTACGGCGATGTGCACGACGGCAACCTGCCTGACAAAACGTGGAATCCAGAGGTGCTGTCGCGAGTCCATGAACAGCTCAAACAAGCCAAGATCGAGGACGAATGGATTTATGTGGCGGATTCCGCTGCGATGACGAAAGAGACCTTGGCGCAAACGAAAGCCGCCAACGCCTTTTTGATCACGAGAGGCCCTTCGTCGCTCCGGATCGTGAAACGAGCATTGGCCGAGGCCGATTCGGCCCACATCCCGTGGAGCGATCCCTTTGCGCTGGCGGAGAGAAACGGCGCCAAGTACCGGGTATGGGAAACGACATCAACGTATGAAGGCCATCCGGTTCGGCTGATCGTCGTCGAATCGAGCGCGCTTGACCAGCGAAAAGGAAAGACGCTTGAAAAAGAACGAGCCAAAGAAGCGGAGCTTCTTCGCGAGGAACAAATCCGTTGGGAGCGTCACCCATTCTCCTGCCGCGAAGACGCTGAACAAGCCTTAGCATCCCTGAAGGCCTCCCTCCGTCCCCGGTTCCATCGGGTCGAGGCCGTCGTCGAAGAGATCGTGCGTCCGAAAAAACGGCGCGGACGGCCGAAAAAAGAGGCGGAACCCGAGATGGAGACGCTACATCTCCTGCGCCTTGACGTCGAATTCGACCAAGACGCGTGGGAACAGGCGAAACGGAAAGCGTCTCGGTTTGTCCTCGTCACGACCGTTCCGAAGGAATGGAAGGGCCAACAAATGGATGCCCAAGAGATCTTGAAGCTATATAAAGGGCAGATCTCCGTGGAAATGAACTTCGCTTTTTTGAAAGACCCTTTTTTCACGGATGAGATTGATGTCAAAAAGCCAGAGCGGGTTGCGGTATTGGGTGATTTGTTTCTCTTGGCCTTGGCCATTTACCGCGTTTTTCAGCGCCGAGTGCGTCCGTTCATCACACCGGAACACCCGTTAAAAGGGGCTGGAGGCCGCAAGCTGACCCGTCCAACGGGACAGGCGATTTTTCAGCTGTTTCAATATGTGAACGTCATCTTGTTCCAGCTGCCGGATGGACGCATCCAACGCGCACTGGATCGCTCCCTTACCCCGGATCAGCGAAGGATTCTGCAGGGGTTGGGGCTGAATGAGAGCATTTACGTGTAACGTGATACGGAACGACCAGCGACGGTAAAAAAAGGATTGCCATCGCTCGTCGTGTTGGTCGGAAAGTTATTCTAAAAAACGAAATAAAAAATCCTTTGTTTTGACTTTGTTAGGGTGCGAAATGTGAGACGAAAAGCAAAATCGATGCATATTGCTTTTGAAGTTTGACACGATCTGTTGTAAAATGAAAGTGCTCTTGCATGGGAACTTCTCCTTTTGATGTTTGGTTGCACTAATTCCGTCGTTTTCACATAGGCAATTCCCCCCCCTTTTTTTAGTTTAGGCGTCTTTTCTGCAGATTTGTTGCGTTTATCCGCACGGAAAAGGGAATAAAAACATAATGGAGACGTCTAAACAAAGGAGGACAACACGATGAATGAACGGATTGAACGCGACTCGCTCGGCGAGGTGCGGGTGCCGGCCGATAAATACTGGGGGGCGCAGACGGAGCGAAGCCGGAAAAACTTCCGGATCGGTACGGAAAAAATGCCCTTGGAATTGATTTATGAGTATGCTGAGCTGAAAAAGGCGGCGGCCATCGTCAACCATCGAGCCGGGAAACTGAGCGAAGCGAAGCAGCGGTCGATTGTGGCCGCGTGCGAGGAAATTTTGGCAGGCCAATGGGATGACCATTTTCCGCTCGTCGTCTGGCAGACGGGAAGCGGAACGCAGACGAACATGAACGTCAATGAAGTCGTAGCGAGACGGGCGAGCGAGCTGCTGGATGAGGGGGAAGGGCGCATTCACCCGAACGATGATGTCAACATGTCGCAAAGCTCGAACGACACATTCCCAACTGTGATGCATATCGCTATATACACGAAAATCCAAACGCACCTCCTGCCAGCTCTTGATGGCTTGATCGGGACATTCGCGGCCAAAGAACGCCAATATGGGAAGACGATCAAAATCGGGCGCACCCACTTGCAAGATGCGACGCCGCTCACATTTGGACAAGAGATTTCCGGCTGGCGGGCGATGCTTGACAAAAGCAAGGCGATGATCATGGAGGCGAGTGAGAAGCTGCTTGATTTGGCAATCGGCGGCACGGCGGTCGGCACGGGGTTGAATGCGCCGCCGGCGTTTGGCGAACAAGTCGCCAAACAGCTGCAAGCGCAAACGGGCTACCCGTTCCGCTCAGCGGCAAACAAATTCCACGCGCTGACCAGCCATGACGAGATTGTTTACGTCCACGGAGCGTTGAAAGCGCTGTCAGCCGATTTGATGAAAATCGCCAACGATGTGCGCTGGCTGGCGAGCGGGCCGCGCTCCGGGCTCGGGGAAATCGTAATTCCGGCCAATGAGCCGGGCAGCTCGATCATGCCGGGCAAAGTGAATCCGACGCAAAGCGAAGCGATGACGATGGTTGCGGTGCAAGTGTTCGGCAATGACGCCACGATTGGCTTTGCGGCGAGCCAAGGTAACTTTCAGTTGAACGTGTTCAAGCCGGTCATCGCCTATAACGCCATTCAGTCGGTGCAACTGCTCGGCGATGCCATCCGCTCGTTTGATGAACGGTGCGCCCAAGGGATGGAAGTGAATGAAGCGAAGATGAAAGAATATGTGGAGCGGTCGCTCATGCTCGTGACGGCGTTGAGCCCACATATCGGCTACGACCGGGCGGCGGAAATCGCCAAGCTCGCCCATCGCGAAGGGTTGACGCTCAAGGAAGCGGCGTTAAAAACTGGATATGTCACCGCCGAGCAGTACGAGGAATGGGTAAGGCCGGAGAAGATGATTTAAATGGGAAAGCGCCCGTCCGAAGGCAGGACGAGCGCTTTTTCTTAAACAAACAAATGTCGCAGTTCGTTGACTGCCAATATGGCAAACTCGTTTTTCCGCTTAACAGATGCCAACGACCGCCCCCTTCGTTCAATACAAATTTAAACACGGCTCCAACGATGATCGTCCACATGAACACAAGGCAGTAGTTCGTTCCAGCGACAAGAGCGGCGACCAAGTCCCCGGCGCCGGCCCCGGTGGCAGCGACGATTAGCCTAGGGACGATCATTGTCCATTTTGACTTCCCCATTTTTCTCCTCCCCCTTGTTGCAAATCCATTCCAAAAGTTGTGTATATTCGATATTATATTAATAGTATAAACTAGATAGTGCCTGCTCCTAAAAATCCTATTGATCACTATAAAAGGAGTTTGATGTCATGACGATCAACGAACCGTTGCTTTCCCCGCTTGAGCAAGTCGTCCGCAATATTGAACAAGTCATTGTCGGAAAACGCAATGTCATTGTGCTCAGTTTGACGGCGCTGCTGGCGAAAGGCCACGTGCTGCTTGAAGATGTGCCGGGCGTCGGCAAGACGATGCTTGTGCGCGCGCTGGCGAAATCGTTCAGCGCCGAGCTGAAACGGATTCAATTTACGCCGGATTTGCTGCCAAGCGATGTGATCGGCGTTTCCGTCTATAACCCAAAAGAGCGGCAGTTTGAGTACAAGCCCGGTCCGATTGTCGCCCATATTGTGTTGGCTGATGAGATTAACCGGACGTCGCCGAAAACGCAGTCGGCGCTGCTTGAGGCGATGGAAGAAGGAAGTGTGACGGTGGATGGTGTCACGCGGGCGCTGCCGCAGCCGTTTTTTGTGATGGCGACGCAAAACCCGATTGAATATGAAGGAACCTACCCTCTCCCTGAGGCACAGTTGGATCGGTTTTTACTGAAGCTGAGAATGGGCTATCCTTCCGCCGAGGAAGAAGTCGATATGCTTTCCCGCTTGGAACACTCCTCTCCCCTTGAAGACATCGCCCCAGTCATGACCGTTGAGGAGCTGCGTTCGTTGCAGCGGAAAGCGGGGGATGTGCATGTGAGCGATACGGTGAAGCGGTATATCGTCGAGCTTGTCCAGCAAAGCCGTCAGCACGAAGCGGTCTATTTAGGCGTCAGCCCGCGCGGATCAGTCGCATTGATGAAAGCGGCGCAGGCGTACGCGTTCATCCATGGCCGCGATTTTGTCATCCCCGATGATGTGCAGCAGCTCGCCCCCTATGTGCTCGCCCACCGTCTGCTCGTCCGGCCGGAGGCGAAATGGGACAAGTTTGATGCGGAAACCATTATCGGACAGCTCATTGCCCGCACGCCGGTGCCGGTGCCAGGACGGCGATGAGTATGAGAGGAAAATGGAATGGCCGACGATGGCCCGCTTTTCTTCGCCTGTTGCTTTTGGCGGCTGTTTTGTTTTCGTACGCCATGTTTCAAGGTGGATTTGTCAGCTGGTTTTTGTTTTACAGCTTTTTGCCGTTCGGTTTGTATGCGTTCTTGGTCGCAATGTACCCGCTTCGACGCGCTGTGGTGAGCCGAACGGTGCCGGCGCGGCGTTATCATGCAGGTGAACCGATTCCGGTGACGACACGCATCGAGTTGCCGTGGCCGATTCCGCTCGCCGCGCTCGTTGTTTCTGGGGAAGAACCGCGGCAAGGAGGCGCGATGTTCGCTTGGCCGTTTCGCCGCTGCCTTTCTTGTACATGGCCGCTTTCCTTGCCGCGCGGCCGTCATCAATTGGAAGCTGTTCGCTTGGAAGCGCGCGATGTCTTTGGCTGGGTGAACAAAACGGCATCGTTTTATGCCCCGTGCACGGTCATCGTCTATCCCCGTTATATCGAATGGCCGTCCGAGATGGTGCGCGAATGGTTTGCCCAAGGAAAAGCTGCGCGCACGCTTGCCTATCGCCGCGATATGGCGGTGGCGGCCGGCGCCCGCGAGTACGTGCCTGGGGACAAAATGTCGTGGGTGCATTGGAAGGTGTCAGCGCGCAGACAGGAACTGATGACTAAAGAGTTTGATGAGCAGCGCAATGACGATTGGATCGTTATGCTCGATGGCGCCGCGTCCCCGTGGTTTGAGGAACTTGTCACGCTAGCGGCTTCCGTATCGAAGGCATTGATCGATGAGGAGGTGCCGGTAGGGCTGCTCTTTGCTGGGAAAGAGCGTTCTTTCTTAACGCCGCGCCGCCATGATGAACAGTGGCAGTCGCTTCTTCTCCGCTTGGCGGAAGTGAATGCTGGCGGCGAGGAGCTGCTCGCTCGTGTTCTCGCCGAGGAAACGAACTGGAGAACGGCTGCCGGGTGCATTGTTGTCACATCTATATTGTCTATGCCGCTTGTAGAGCAGCTGCGCGCGATGGCATCTAAACGTCATATTGTGTTGTACGTCGTCAGCGGCGAATGGGGAGACGAACAGAGGAATTGGGCCGACAGGCTTCGCCGCAGCGGGGTGTACGTATCGCGCATTGACCCGCAGGCGTTGCACATCGTCCGGCAAGGAGGAGGAGATGGATGAGGCCGTTAGGGGCAAACTTGTTATCCACCGTGCTGCCTAACGCCCTAGCCGCTTGGCTGCTCACCGAGTGGCTTTGGCCGTTGGAAGATGTCACCGATACCGCGCATATCGGGGTGTTTGTGTCATTTGTTGCCCTTTGTTTCGTACTGTATTTGTTCCGCCTTCCTGTATGGCTTTCCGCGTTGGGGAAAATCGTTTATATATGTTGGGCGCTCTTTCGGCTGTTTCCGTTCGATTCGATCATCGCTTTGCCTCAAGATCTTTGGCGGGACAGCCTCGTCTGGCTGTTGGGCGATCGATCTTCGATGCCGAGCGATGCGCTGCGCACCTTTGTCTTTTTTCTGCTGTTATGGGCCGTTTCGTTCCTGTTGCATTGGCTTATTGTACGGCGGAATCGATGGTTTGTCCCATACGCGTTGACAGTTGGGTATATTGCTGTGCTTGATACGTTTCTTCCATATAGCGGCAACGGGGCGATCCTTCGTCTTGTTGCGCTCGGCTTTTTTGCCTTCGTTTGGCTGCATGGCGAGCGGCTGCGGTCGAACGTGCCGTCTTTTCGCATCAGAAAGTGGCGGGCGGCCGCCCTATTCATTCCCGCCGTCGCTCTTGCGGCTGGGTATGCTGGTCCGAAGCTGCCGCCGCAATGGCCGGATCCGGTGGCGTTTATCCGCAGCTATCATGCCCAGCCGGAAGAAACGAACGATGACGCACCTCCTTCTGGTGTGGCAAAAGTGGGATATGGGCAAAATGATTCCCGACTTGGCGGGCCGTTTATCGCTGATGATACCGTCGTTTTCGTTGCCAAAGACCAAGGTCGTCATTATTGGCGCGTCGAAACGAAAGATATTTACACGGGAAAAGGGTGGGAAGCGTTCCAAAGCGAACAAGTTCAGTCGTTTGGAAACGGTGAGCTGATTAGGTATGAATGGTGGAGCGACAAAGTTAAGACGGTCGAGCAGACGGCAGAAATCAACCGCCAAGACCGGGCGTTTCATCTCATCTATCCGCTTGGTTTGCGGCAGGTGCAAATGTCTGAACCGATCGTTTACCGCATGCATATGGCAACGGAAAAAATTTACACGACCGACAAGGAGGCCAATGCGCTCCCCATCCGCCGGTACACGTTGACGTACTTGGAGCCGGACTTTCCGATTGCGGCGTTGCGCGCCGCGCCTTCTGTCCAAGACCTACCCTTTTTGAAACGTTATACGCAATTGCCAGAGACGCTGCCGCAGCGGGTTCGCGAGTTGGCGAAGCGAATTACCGATGGAAAAGAAACCGTGTACGACAAGGTAAAAGCGATCGAGCAATACTTCCATCTGAACGGATACACGTACGAAACGACGGACGTCGCTGTTCCCGGGCCTGATCAAGATTACGTTGATCAGTTTTTATTTGAGACGAAGCAAGGATATTGCGACAATTTTTCCACCTCAATGGCGGTGCTCGTCCGCACACTGGGCATTCCAGCGCGCTGGGTGAAAGGGTACACATCCGGACGGTTGGTTGGGGAACAAGACGGGCAATCGGTTTATGAAGTGCACAACAACGACGCCCATTCATGGGTCGAAGTGTATTTTGAAGGCGTCGGCTGGGTGCCATTTGAACCGACGCAAGGGTTTGTCAATCCATATGCGTTCTCGCTTGCCGCTTCGAATCCAGAGGAGCCAGAGCCACAGCTGCAACCGGAAGAACGGGAAACGCCGCGTGTGCCGCTCGATCAATTGCTTGAGCAACCTTCGACGGCACAGGGGGAGCATTGGTGGGAGAAGCTGGCGGATGTTTGGTCGTGGAAAATGGGGCTGACCACGCTGGTCGTGTTGGCTATGTTGGGCGGTGCGGCCTATGCGACAAGGCGGAAATGGTGGCCGCGCCTTACGCTCCTTCGATTCCGCCGCCGGAAACTCGATGAGGCCGACTGGCTCGTTTTGGCGTACGGGGCGCTTCTTCGCCATTTGCAAGATTATGGACTGAAGCGTCGGCCGCATGAAACGCTGCGTCAATACGCCGCCGAGGTGGATCGTTTGTTTGAAACAGATGAAATGAATCGGTTGACGAAACTATACGAATGCGCCGTGTACGGAACAGGAGTCAAGGAGGGCAATGTCCGCGAAGCGGTGCAATTGTGGGAAAATTTAATAAAAAGGACGATCTCTTGACCGTCTGCTGGCAAGTTGATAGAATGAACTCAAATTTGCATACGGATAGACGAAAGCCCTTCATATATGCGCGGGGATATGGCCTGCGTGTCTCTACCGGGCCGCCGTAAACGGCCTGACTATGAAGGCAGAAGACGCTGCTATTCTGCCTTCATCAACGTTTTGGGCAATGGCAGCGTTATTTTTTTGACGGGGTGGAGAACATGAATCAAGAAATGATCGTCGTCTTGGACTTTGGGAGTCAATACAACCAGCTGATCACCCGCCGCATTCGCGAATTCGGCGTTTACAGCGAGCTACACCCGCACACAATCCGCGCGGAGGAAATTCACGCATTGAACGCGAAGGGAATCATTTTCTCGGGCGGTCCGAACAGCGTGTATGATGAACAAGCGTTTACGTGCGATCCAGCGATTTTTGAGCTTGGGTTGCCGATTTTAGGGATTTGCTACGGGATGCAGCTCATGGCGCATCATTTAGGAGGAAAAGTGGAAAAAGCGACGCACCGTGAATACGGCAAAGCGCTCATTCAAGTCAAAAACGACTCATTGCTCTTTCATGGGTTGCCGGACGAGCAAGTCGTTTGGATGAGCCACGGTGACTTAGTGACTGCCCCGCCATCCGGCTTTACCGTTGATGCGACGAGTCCTTCCTGCCCGATCGCCGCGATGAGCGACGAACGCCGGAAATGGTACGGGGTGCAATTCCATCCAGAAGTGCGCCATTCGGTATACGGCAATGATCTATTGAAGAAATTTGTCTTTGAGGTATGCGGCTGTCGGGGCGACTGGACGATGGAAAACTTTATTGATGAGCAGGTGCGCCGCATCCGCGAACAAGTGGGCGGAAAAAAAGTGCTGTGCGCTTTAAGCGGCGGAGTCGATTCGTCGGTCGCTGCCGTTTTGGTGCACCGCGCCATTGGCGACCAACTTACTTGTATTTTCGTCGACCATGGCCTTTTGCGCAAAGGTGAAGCCGAAAGTGTCATGAAGACGTTCCGTGAGCAGTTCCAAATGAATGTCATCAAAGTTGATGCGAAAGACCGTTTTTTGGCGAAACTCAAAGGGGTTACGGACCCGGAACAAAAGCGGAAAATCATCGGCAACGAGTTTATTTACGTATTTGACGACGAGGCGGCCAAGCTTGAAGGCATCGAATTTTTAGTGCAAGGCACTCTCTATACCGACATTATCGAAAGCGGCACAGCGACGGCGCAAACGATCAAATCGCATCATAATGTCGGCGGTTTGCCGGAAGATATGAAATTCGAACTGATCGAACCGCTCAATACGCTGTTTAAAGACGAAGTGCGTGCACTCGGCACGCAGCTGGGAATCCCAGACGAAATCGTCTGGCGTCAGCCGTTCCCGGGGCCAGGGCTTGGCATCCGTGTTCTTGGAGAAGTGACGGAAGAAAAATTGGAAATCGTTCGCGAATCAGACGCCATTTTGCGCGAAGAAGTGAAAAAAGCTGGATTGGACCGCGAAATTTGGCAATACTTTACCGTCCTTCCCGACATTCGCAGCGTTGGGGTGATGGGAGATGCCCGCACGTACGATTATACAGTTGCCATTCGTGCAGTGACCTCGATCGATGGGATGACCGCCGATTGGGCGCGCATCCCGTGGGATGTGCTCGAGCGGATTTCAACGCGCATCGTCAATGAGGTGCCGCACGTCAACCGCGTCGTTTACGATATTACGAGCAAACCGCCGGCAACGATCGAGTGGGAATAAAAACGAACAAACCACGAACATTTCCAAAGAAATGTTCGTCTTTTTTCTTGACAAGTCATCTTCAGGCTGATACAATAGCCGTGGAATCATGAATATTGTCGAATTCCGTCGTATAATCCCGGGAATATGGCTCGGGAGTTTCTACCAAGCTACCGTAAATAGCTTGACTACGAGGGATGCGGGATAGGAGAGTGCTTATTTGTCCTCTCTCTCTGTTCGTCATTCCTTCCTAGTCAACGCTTCTGGTAGCTGCTAGAAGCGTTTTTTATTTTATGTATAGGAGGGGGCAGACGTGAGAAAGTACTTCCAGTTTGATGAGCTCGGCACGAACTATCGGACGGAGATGATCGCCGGGCTGACGACGTTTTTGTCGATGGCGTACATTTTGTTCGTCAACCCATTTACCTTGTCGTTAGGGGCTGTGAAAGATTTTCCTGATGAACTGCGCATTGACCAAGGCGCCGTGTTTGTCGCCACGGCTTTGGCAGCGGCGTACGGATCGATTTTGATGGGAGTGTTGGCCCGCTATCCAATCGCCTTGGCGCCGGGGATGGGGCTGAACGCCTTTTTCGCCTTTACGGTTGTGCTGCACATGGGTATTCCGTGGCAAACAGCGCTGGCAGGAGTGTTTGTTTCCGGCATCATTTTTACGATTTTATCGCTCACCGGCATTCGGGAAAAAATTATCGATGCCATCCCGGTTGAACTGAAATATGCAGTCAGCGCCGGAATTGGGCTGTTCATCACGTTCATCGGCTTGCAAAACGCTGGAATTATTGTCGATAACAAAGCAACGCTTGTCGGATTAAGTTCGTTGAAAGACGGCAATACACTGTTGGCCATTTTTGGATTGTTCATTACTGTTGTTTTGATGGTAAGAAAAGTAAACGGCGGCGTCTTTTACGGCATGGTCATTACCGCGATTGTCGGCATGATTTTCGGTTTGATCAAAGTCCCGCATCAAATTGTCGGTGCGATTCCGGACATTTCGCCGACGTTCGGCGTCGCGATCAAACATTTGCCGGACATTTTCTCGTGGAAAATGCTCGGTGTTGTCTTAACGTTCTTTATTGTCGACTTTTTCGATGCGACCGGGACGCTCTTGGCTGTCGCCAACCAAGCTGGGTTGTTGAAAAACAATAAACTGCCGCGCGCCGGCAAAGCGTTGCTCGTTGACGCAACGGCGGTCATGGTTGGGGCGGTGTTTGGAACATCGACGACGACGTCGTATATCGAATCGTCGGCCGGCGTCGCTGCTGGGGGGCGCTCCGGATTTTCCGCGGTCGTGACAGGGATTTTGTTCTTGCTGGCGTTGTTCTTCTCGCCGCTGTTAAGCGTCATTACCGCACCGGTCACCGCGCCAGCGCTGATCATCGTTGGGGTATTAATGGCCTCGTCGATCGGCGAAATTGACTGGAAGAAGTTCGAAGTCGCTGTACCGGCGTTCTTCACGCTCATCACGATGCCGCTTTCCTACAGCATCGCCACTGGGATTGCCGTCGGCTTCATCTTCTACCCGATCACGATGATTTTAAAAGGCCGCGGCAAAGATGTGCATCCGTTGTTGTATGTGCTGTTTGTCGTCTTTATCTGTTACTTCGTCTTTTTGCGAGAATAGGGAGGATAAGAGGACTGTTCCTAAGGCGGGTTTGCCGGTCTTGGGAACAGTCTTTTTTTTATGTCCGTCAAGAAAATTTTTGCGAACGAGAGACACGTTTGGCTTGATGTGCTATAAGTTGAAGGGAGGAGGCGGTTTTGATTTGAAAGAAAAAATCTTGAATGAACAGTTGACACATCAAAACAGAGGTGCTATATTAGTAAAGCCGCTTTGGTGCGGCGAAAAAAAGCAAAAAAAAATGTGTTGACAAAAACAAAAAAGGGTGATATATTGTAAGGGTCGCTTTAGAGGGGGTAAATTCCTCGGGCGAAGAAAGGATAGATCGTTCCTTGAAAACTGAACGAAACGAAGTGCAATAGAAAAGCGGAGGCGAGCGTTTCGCCGCGACGGGCAAATGTTCTTCGCCTGCAGGGATTTCTAATCCCGAAGGCGAAGGTTATTTGACCCCGAGCGGCGGCGAGCCGAAGCTGGATCATGCAGGAAGTAATCCACTTTCTTTGGAGAGTTTGATCCTGGCTCAGGACGAACGCTGGCGGCGTGCCTAATACATGCAAGTCGAGCGGACCGGACTGGAGCTTGCTCTAGTTTGGTCAGCGGCGGACGGGTGAGTAACACGTGGGCAACCTGCCCGCAAGACCGGGATAACTCCGGGAAACCGGAGCTAATACCGGATAACACCGAAGACCGCATGGTCTTCGGTTGAAAGGCGGCGAAAGCTGTCACTTGCGGATGGGCCCGCGGCGCATTAGCTAGTTGGTGAGGTAACGGCTCACCAAGGCGACGATGCGTAGCCGGCCTGAGAGGGTGACCGGCCACACTGGGACTGAGACACGGCCCAGACTCCTACGGGAGGCAGCAGTAGGGAATCTTCCGCAATGGGCGAAAGCCTGACGGAGCGACGCCGCGTGAGCGAAGAAGGCCTTCGGGTCGTAAAGCTCTGTTGTGAGGGACGAAGGAGCGCCGTTCGAAGAGGGCGGCGCGGTGACGGTACCTCACGAGGAAGCCCCGGCTAACTACGTGCCAGCAGCCGCGGTAATACGTAGGGGGCGAGCGTTGTCCGGAATTATTGGGCGTAAAGCGCGCGCAGGCGGTCCCTTAAGTCTGATGTGAAAGCCCACGGCTCAACCGTGGAGGGTCATTGGAAACTGGGGGACTTGAGTGCAGGAGAGGGGAGCGGAATTCCACGTGTAGCGGTGAAATGCGTAGAGATGTGGAGGAACACCAGTGGCGAAGGCGGCTCTCTGGCCTGCAACTGACGCTGAGGCGCGAAAGCGTGGGGAGCAAACAGGATTAGATACCCTGGTAGTCCACGCCGTAAACGATGAGTGCTAAGTGTTAGAGGGGTCACACCCTTTAGTGCTGCAGCTAACGCGATAAGCACTCCGCCTGGGGAGTACGGCCGCAAGGCTGAAACTCAAAGGAATTGACGGGGGCCCGCACAAGCGGTGGAGCATGTGGTTTAATTCGAAGCAACGCGAAGAACCTTACCAGGTCTTGACATCCCCTGACAACCCAAGAGATTGGGCGTTCCCCCTTCGGGGGACAGGGTGACAGGTGGTGCATGGTTGTCGTCAGCTCGTGTCGTGAGATGTTGGGTTAAGTCCCGCAACGAGCGCAACCCTCGCCTCTAGTTGCCAGCATTCGGTTGGGCACTCTAGAGGGACTGCCGGCGACAAGTCGGAGGAAGGTGGGGATGACGTCAAATCATCATGCCCCTTATGACCTGGGCTACACACGTGCTACAATGGGCGGTACAAAGGGCTGCGAACCCGCGAGGGGGAGCGAATCCCAAAAAGCCGCTCTCAGTTCGGATTGCAGGCTGCAACTCGCCTGCATGAAGCCGGAATCGCTAGTAATCGCGGATCAGCATGCCGCGGTGAATACGTTCCCGGGCCTTGTACACACCGCCCGTCACACCACGAGAGCTTGCAACACCCGAAGTCGGTGAGGTAACCCGTTTCGGGAGCCAGCCGCCGAAGGTGGGGCAAGTGATTGGGGTGAAGTCGTAACAAGGTAGCCGTACCGGAAGGTGCGGCTGGATCACCTCCTTTCTAAGGAGAAAAGCGGAGGCTGTTAATAGCCGACTTTACCAATTCATTGCGCTTTCGTTTCGTTCAGTTTTGAGGGAACGAGTCATGTTCTCTCAAATGTTTTGCGTCTGCGTCTACAAGCGGATTCAGAGAAGCCGAATTCCTCGACGCAAACCAGCGGAGAAGCGAATTCAAAGAAGCTACTTCGTTCCTTGAAAACTAGATAACCGATTGACACAAGGAAGAAGCCGAGACGCTTTAGGTTAAGCTAGAAAGGGCGCACGGTGGATGCCTTGGCACTAGGAGCCGATGAAGGACGGGGCAAACGCCGAAACGCTCCGGGGAGCTGTAAGCAAGCGTAGATCCGGAGATGTCCGAATGGGGGAACCCACTGTCCGTAATGGGGCAGTATCCATGCCTGAATCCATAGGGTATGGAGGGCACACCCGGGGAACTGAAACATCTTAGTACCCGGAGGAGAAGAAAGCAAACGCGATTCCCTGAGTAGCGGCGAGCGAAACGGGAACAGCCCAAACCAAGAGGCTTGTCCTCTTGGGGTTGTAGGACCGCTCACGATGGGAGTGAGAAAGGAACGGGGTAGACGAACCGGTCTGGAACGGCCGGCCGGAGAAGGTGAGAGCCCTGTAGTCGAAACTTCGTTCCCTCCCGAGCGGATCCTGAGTACGGCGGGACACGAGGAATCCCGTCGGAAGCAGGGAGGACCATCTCCCAAGGCTAAATACTCCCTAGTGACCGATAGTGCACCAGTACCGTGAGGGAAAGGTGAAAAGCACCCCGGGAGGGGAGTGAAAGAGAACCTGAAACCGTGTGCCTACAAGTAGTCAGAGCCCGTTGATGGGTGATGGCGTGCCTTTTGTAGAATGAACCGGCGAGTGACGATGGCGTGCGAGGTTAAGCCGAAGAGGCGGAGCCGCAGCGAAAGCGAGTCTGAAGAGGGCGTTTAGTACGTCGTCGTCGACCCGAAACCAGGTGATCTACCCATGTCCAGGGTGAAGGCCGGGTAACACCGGCTGGAGGCCCGAACCCACGCACGTTGAAAAGTGCGGGGATGAGGTGTGGGTAGGGGTGAAATGCCAATCGAACTTGGAGATAGCTGGTTCTCCCCGAAATAGCTTTAGGGCTAGCCTCGGGTTTAAGAGTGTTGGAGGTAGAGCACTGATTGGGCTAGGGGCCCAAACCGGGTTACCGAACCCAGTCAAACTCCGAATGCCAACGACTTATGCCCGGGAGTCAGACTGCGAGTGATAAGATCCGTGGTCGAGAGGGGAACAGCCCAGACCGCCAGCTAAGGCCCCGAAGTGCACGTTCAGTGGAAAAGGATGTGGAGTTGCAAAGACAACCAGGATGTTGGCTTAGAAGCAGCCACCATTTAAAGAGTGCGTAATAGCTCACTGGTCGAGTGGCTCTGCGCCGAAAATGTACCGGGGCTAAACGTGCCGCCGAAGCTGCGGGATGACCGTTGGTCATCGGTAGGGGAGCGTTCTAAGGGCAGAGAAGCCAGACCGGAAGGACTGGTGGAGCGCTTAGAAGTGAGAATGCCGGTATGAGTAGCGAAAACAGAGGTGAGAATCCTCTGCGCCGAAAGCCTAAGGGTTCCTGAGGAAGGTTCGTCCGCTCAGGGTTAGTCGGGACCTAAGCCGAGGCCGAAAGGCGTAGGTGATGGACAACAGGTGGAGATTCCTGTACCACCTTCTTCCCGTTTGAGCGATGGGGGGACGCAGGAGGATAGGGCGAGCAGGCGGCTGGAAGAGCCTGTCCAAGCCGTGAGGCTGATCCGCAGGCAAATCCGCGGGTCGCTAAGGCCAAGCGGTGACGGCGACGGAGCATTCCGGAAGTCCCTGATTCCACACTGCCAAGAAAAGCCTCTAGCGAGGGAAGAGGTGCCCGTACCGCAAACCGACACAGGTAGGCGAGGAGAGAATCCTAAGGCGCGCGGGAGAACTCTCGTTAAGGAACTCGGCAAAATGACCCCGTAACTTCGGGAGAAGGGGTGCTCTTTCGGGTGAAGAGCCTGGAAGAGCCGCAGTGAAAAGGCCCAAGCGACTGTTTATCAAAAACACAGGTCTCTGCGAAGCCGAAAGGCGACGTATAGGGGCTGACACCTGCCCGGTGCTGGAAGGTTAAGGGGAGCGCTTAGCGGAAGCGAAGGTGCGAACCGAAGCCCCAGTAAACGGCGGCCGTAACTATAACGGTCCTAAGGTAGCGAAATTCCTTGTCGGGTAAGTTCCGACCCGCACGAAAGGTGTAACGACTTGGGCGCTGTCTCAACGAGAGACCCGGTGAAATTATACTACCTGTGAAGATGCAGGTTACCCGCGACAGGACGGAAAGACCCCGTGGAGCTTTACTGCAGCCTGATATGGAATTTTGGTATCGCTTGTACAGGATAGGTGGGAGCCTGGGAAGCCGGAGCGCCAGCTTCGGTGAAGGCGGCGGTGGGATACCACCCTGGCGGTATTGAAATTCTAACCCGCACCCCTTAGCGGGGTGGGAGACAGTGTCAGGCGGGCAGTTTGACTGGGGCGGTCGCCTCCCAAAAGGTAACGGAGGCGCCCAAAGGTTCCCTCAGAATGGTTGGAAATCATTCGGAGAGTGCAAAGGCACAAGGGAGCTTGACTGCGAGACGGACAGGTCGAGCAGGGACGAAAGTCGGGCTTAGTGATCCGGTGGTTCCGCATGGAAGGGCCATCGCTCAACGGATAAAAGCTACCCCGGGGATAACAGGCTGATCTCCCCCAAGAGTCCACATCGACGGGGAGGTTTGGCACCTCGATGTCGGCTCATCGCATCCTGGGGCTGTAGTCGGTCCCAAGGGTTGGGCTGTTCGCCCATTAAAGCGGTACGCGAGCTGGGTTCAGAACGTCGTGAGACAGTTCGGTCCCTATCCGTCGCGGGCGGAGGAAATTTGAGAGGAGCTGTCCTTAGTACGAGAGGACCGGGATGGACGCACCGCTGGTGTACCAGTTGTCCCGCCAGGGGCACCGCTGGGTAGCTATGTGCGGACGGGATAAGCGCTGAAAGCATCTAAGCGTGAAGCCCCCCTCAAGATGAGATTTCCCACCGCGTGAAGCGGGTAAGATCCCTCGAAGATGACGAGGTCGATAGGTCCGAGGTGGAAGCGTGGCGACACGTGGAGCTGACGGATACTAATCGATCGAGGGCTTGACCTAACGAGAAAAGTGGAAGCGCCGCGGTCAGCTCTCGATGCCAAATGTTCTTCACCCGCAGGGGTGCTTGCACCCCGAGGGGAAGGTTATTTGGCAGAAGAGAGCTAGGCGCTGGAACTGGACAACAAGAAAAGCGGCGGCGAGCCGGAGCTGGACAACGAAAAGCGCAGGCTTGCGGCTTCTTCCGACGGTTATCTAGTTTTGAAGGAATGAATTTCCTTCTTGACATTGTTTATTTTTCAAGTATAATAAATGATGTCAAAATCAAAATGCTTGCCTAGTGGCTATGGCGGAGGGGAAACACCCGTTCCCATCCCGAACACGGAAGTTAAGCCCTCCAGCGCCGATGGTAGTTGGGGCCAGCGCCCCTGCAAGAGTAGGTCGCTGCTAGGCAGGCAAAAATGAGGGAGCTGCATAGGTCTCTCATTTTTTTGCCTATTTCCAATGAGTCATTTTGAATGACGCCATTTTTAATCCTCTCCCCCAAAATGTAAAGCGTGATCATCGTTTCCTAGACCCCCTTTTTCATAAAAGCGATAGGAAACGGAAATTCGCGTAAGGGTGTCCTGTACGGCATGGGACACCCTCTTTTTTTATTTTTTCGGAAAGGCAGGTATCTCCTTTTTTGCACTCGTGGGGAGATTATTCACTTTTTTTGATGACAATTTTCTTTTTCGGCTCGTCAGGGATAAGTCGATGCAGATGGATGAACAACAGGCCGTTATGGTATGTTGCTTCGATGCGGTCCTCTTTGACGGCGAACGGCAGTGGGATTGTTTTTTGGAATGGGCCTTGGAAAATGCCTTCTTCCATTAGCTCAAACCCCTTGAAGTTTAGATTAATGGTTGCTTTCACTTCCAACGTTTTGTATGATACATACACTTCTGCATCTTCGATTTTTTCGAGCCCTGGGAGGCTGATGACAACGAGCAGTTCGTTGTCTTTTTTGTAGATGTTCATACCGGATGATGGCTTGTTCGATGACGGCAGCAACGGCTGGATGCTTCCCCAAAAATCATTTTGGAAAAATTGCTGCCAATGTTTTGTCCAATCGGAAAACGGCGTAAACGGGTTTTCTTTGGCCATCGTGTCTCTCCTCCTCCACTTATTCATCATATGCCGCCTTCTTCGTTTGGTGATTCAAAAAACACGAACATTTAATTTTATGAAATACTAAATGTTCGATTTTTTCCTTGACATACCGAAAAAAAACCTGCTACTATAAAGGTAACTTCATAGTGTATGAGAAAATCCCTCATATAATTTTGGGAATATGGCCCAAAAGTTTCTACCCAATAACCGTAAATTATTGGACTATGAGGGAAAGGATCGGTTTTGGCTTTTTTTTGATCAGCAACTGTCAAAGCCCAGAACGATGCTTTCCCTCGTTTACGGACGGGAATGCATGTTCTGGGTTTTGTTGTGCTAGCAAAAGGAGTGAAACGGTATGAGCCCGCTCGTTGGGGTGATCATGGGAAGCCATTCGGATTGGGAAACGATGAAACATGCTTGCGCCATTTTGGAGGAATTGGGCGTTCCGTTTGAGAAAAAAGTCGTATCGGCGCACCGGACGCCGGATGAGATGTTTCGGTATGCGGAAACGGCTGAAGAGCGCGGCATTCGGGTGATCATTGCCGGAGCTGGCGGGGCGGCTCACTTGCCGGGAATGATCGCGGCGAAAACGACGCTGCCGGTGATTGGAGTGCCGGTGCAGTCAAAAGCATTGAATGGACTTGACTCGTTATTGTCGATTGTGCAAATGCCAGGCGGGGTGCCGGTAGCGACGGTGGCGATCGGCAAGGCGGGGGCGACCAACGCTGGACTGCTCGCCGCATCGATTCTTGGGTTGCTTGAGCCGCGCTATATGGAGGCGCTCAAAGCGCGGCGGGAAGCCATTCGAAAACAAATCGTAGAAAGCAGTGATCAACTTGACTAAGCGGCGGATCGTTCCTGGGCAGACGATCGGCATCATCGGCGGCGGGCAGCTTGGGCGGATGATGGCTTTGGCGGCGCGTGAGATGGGCTTTCGCATTGCCGTGCTCGACCCGACGCCTGATTCCCCGTGCGGGCAAGTGGCTGATATCGAAATGACGGCGGCGTATCATGATTTGGACGCTATGGCGGAACTTTCGCGCGTGAGCGATGTCATTACGTACGAATTTGAAAATATCGATGCACGAGCGCTTAAGTGGCTGGAGGCAAACGCCTATGTCCCGCAAGGAAGCCGCCTGCTTGCGGTGACGCAAGACCGGGCGCTGGAGAAAGCGGCGATCGTTGATGCCGGCTTGCCAGTGGCGCCCTATGTCGAAGTGAATAGAGCGGAGGAGCTTGAACAGGTCGTTCAGACGATCGGGTTCCCGTGCGTCTTGAAAACGCGGCGCGGCGGCTATGATGGCAAAGGGCAATATGTGCTGCGCGGCGAAGGCGATCTAGCCAAAGCGGCTGATTTGCTTCGGCTTGGCCCATGCATTTTGGAAGGCTGGGTGCCGTTTGTGAAGGAAATGTCGGTCATTGTCGCCCGCAACCTCGATGGTGAGACGGCTGTTTTTCCAGTGGCGGAAAATATTCATATCGAGAATATTTTGCATCAAACGATCGTTCCGGCCCGAATTCCGGAAAGCGTGCAAGAGCGGGCCATTCGCTACGCGGAAGTGTTGGCCGCATCGTTTTCGCTCGTTGGGACGCTGGCGGTGGAAATGTTTTTGACTGCGGACGGGGATATTTATATTAATGAGCTGGCCCCTAGACCGCACAACTCCGGACATTATACAATCAATGCATGCGCGACGTCGCAGTTTGCCCAGCACATCCGCGCCGTCTGCAACTGGCCGCTCGGATCGACCGAATTGTTGAAGCCGGCGGTGATGGTCAATATTTTAGGCGAGCACGTCGAGCCGGTCATTCGGCATATCGGTTCGTTCGACCGGGCGGTTTACGTCCATCTATACGGCAAACACGAAGCGAAGCCGAAGCGGAAAATGGGGCATGTGACGGTGCTGGCAGACGATGTCGAGGGGGCGCTGGCGCGAATCGAATCGTGGCAAATTTGGCATGATCGGAGGCTGGAACGAGGATGATTGAACGTTACACAAGACCGGAAATGGGAGCGATTTGGACCGAGGAAAACCGCTTTAAGGCATGGCTTGAGGTGGAATTGCTCGCGTGCGAGGCGTGGGCCGAGCTTGGCGTCATCCCAAAAGAAGATGTCCGCCGCCTGCGTGAAAACGCGTCGTTTGACGTCAACCGCATTAAAGAAATTGAAGAAGAAACGCGCCATGATGTCGTCGCCTTCACCCGCGCCGTTTCTGAGACGCTTGGGGAAGAACGAAAATGGGTGCATTATGGTCTCACCTCGACCGATGTCGTCGATACGGCGTTAGGTTACCTGTTGAAACAGGCGAACGCGATTTTGCGGCGCGATTTGGAAAACTTCATTCAAGTGCTGAAAGAGAAAGCGCGTGAACATAAATACACGGTCATGATGGGGCGTACGCACGGCGTTCATGCCGAACCGACGACGTTCGGGCTGAAGCTGGCGCTTTGGTATGCGGAGATGGTGCGGAATTTGGAGCGGTTTGAACAAGCAGCCAAGATGGTGGAAGTGGGGAAAATTTCCGGCGCAGTCGGCACGTATGCCAACGTGGATCCGTTTGTGGAGCAGTATGTGTGTGAAAAGCTCGGCTTGACGCCGGCGCCGATTTCGACGCAGACGCTGCAGCGCGACCGCCACGCCTACTATATGGCGACATTGGCCTTAATTGCGACATCGATCGAAAAGTTCGCCGTCGAGATTCGCGGCTTGCAAAAAAGTGAAGTGCGTGAAGTCGAAGAGTTTTTCGCCAAAGGGCAAAAAGGCTCATCAGCGATGCCGCATAAGCGCAATCCGATCGGTTCGGAAAACATGACCGGCATGGCGCGCGTCATTCGCGGCTATATGGTGACGGCGTACGAAAACGTGCCGCTTTGGCATGAACGCGACATTTCCCATTCGTCGGCGGAACGCATCATTTTGCCGGATGCGACGATTGCGTTGAACTATATGTTGAACCGATTCGCTACGATCGTGAAACATTTGCTTGTGTACCCGGAAAACATGAAAAAAAATATGGAGCGCACGTTCGGGCTCATTTATTCGCAGCGCGTCTTGCTCGCCTTGATCGACAAGGGGATGACGCGCGAGGAGGCGTACGATTTGGTGCAGCCGAAAGCGATGGAAGCGTGGGAGAGACAAGTGCCGTTCCGCTCGCTTCTTGAAGCAGATGAGCGGATCATGAGCCGGCTGACGAAAGAGGAGCTCGATGATTGCTTTGATTATCGCCATCATTTGAAACATGTCGATACAATTTTTACCCGCTTAGGGTTGGAGTGAGCGGCTGCCGGCTGGTCGAAGCCGGCCGGCTATACAAAAGATTTTCAATCTTCTGGATAAATGGAGGCGTTGATCGTGCCGACGAAACAACAGCTGTTATATGAAGGGAAAGCAAAAAAAATTTACGCGACTGACGAGCCAGATGTGCTTTGGGTCGAGTACAAAGACAGCGCAACGGCGTTTAACGGCGAAAAAAAGGCGACGATCGCCGGCAAGGGGCGGCTCAATAACGAGATTTCCAGCTTGTTGTTTTTGAAGCTGCGCGAAGCAGGCATTGCCAATCATTTTATTGAAAAGCTGTCGCCAACGGAACAATTGGTTCGGCGCGTGACGATCATCCCGCTTGAAGTCGTTGTCCGCAATGTGGTGGCGGGAAGTTTAGCCAAGCGGATCGGTCTAGAGGAAGGGACATCGCTTGAGGCGCCGCTTGTTGAGTTTTATTACAAAAATGACGACCTTGGCGACCCGTTGCTGTTGGAAGATCATATCTTCATTTTAAAACTTGCTGGCCGCGAGGAAGTCGCCGCGCTGAAGCAGGCCGCGCTTGCGGTGAATGACGTGTTGCGCCTCCATTTTGCCGAGCGGAACGTGAGATTGATTGATTTTAAGCTTGAGTTCGGCCGTACGACAGACGGAGCCATCCTCTTGGCGGATGAGATTTCACCGGACACGTGCCGGCTATGGGACGCAAAGACGAACGAAAAGCTCGACAAAGACGTGTTCCGCCGCGACTTGGGCAGTTTGACGGATGCGTACGAAGTCATTTTACAACGGTTAGGGGGAGAATCGGCATGTACAAAGTAAAAGTGTATGTCACGTTGCGCGAGAGTGTGTTGGATCCGCAAGGGACCGCTGTAAAAGGGGCGCTGCACAGCTTATCGTATACGGAAGTGAAAGATGTACGAATCGGGAAGTTTATGGAGCTCGTTATTGAAGAGAGCGGCCGCGACATCAACGAGCTCGTCCGCGAGATGTGCGAAAAACTGCTTGCCAACCCGGTGATTGAAGATTACCGCTATGAAATCGAGGAGGCCGTCGCCCGATGAAGTTTGCCGTCGTTGTGTTTCCGGGGTCGAATTGCGATGTCGATATGTATCATGCGATCGCCGATGAACTTGGCGAAGAGGTCGAATACGTTTGGCATGATGAGGACAATCTAGACCGTTTTGACGCCATTTTGCTTCCAGGCGGGTTTTCATACGGCGATTACTTGCGTTCCGGAGCCATTGCCCGTTTCTCCAAGGTGATGACGGCCGTAAAAAAAGCTGCCGAAGCGGGGAAACCAGTGCTTGGGGTGTGCAACGGGTTTCAAATTTTGCTCGAAGCCGGCTTGCTTCCTGGGGCGATGCGCCGCAACCAAGGGCTGAAATTCATCTGCCGTCCGGTGCGGCTGACGGTGGAAAACAATGAGACAATGTTTACGTCTGCCTACGAAAAAGGCGAAGTCGTTACGATCCCGATCGCCCATGGTGAAGGGAATTATTATTGCGATGAACAGACGCTTGAGCGCCTTGTCGAGAACCGGCAAATCGTGTTCCGTTACCATGGAGAAAATCCGAACGGCAGCTTGGCGGATATTGCCGGCATCGTCAATGAACGGGGCAATGTGCTCGGCATGATGCCGCATCCGGAGCGGGCGGTCGACGCCTTGCTCGGCAGCGCGGATGGATTGAAACTATTCCGATCGATCGTCAACTATTGGAGGGAGACGCATGTCGTTACTGCTTGAGCCGAGCGCGGCGATGATCAAAGAACAAAAGTTGTACCGTGAGATGGGATTAACAGATGAAGAGTTTGCGCGCATTGAAGCGATTTTAGGGAGACTGCCGAACTACACGGAAACCGGCATTTTTGCCGTCATGTGGTCGGAGCATTGCAGCTACAAAAACTCGAAGCCGGTGTTAAAAACATTCCCAACGGATGGCCCGCACGTGCTGCAAGGGCCCGGCGAGGGCGCGGGCATTGTCGATATCGGCGACGGGCTGGCGGTGGCGTTTAAAATCGAAAGCCATAATCACCCGTCAGCGATCGAGCCGTACCAAGGAGCGGCGACTGGGGTCGGCGGCATCATCCGCGACGTCTTTTCAATGGGGGCGCGGCCGATCGCGCTGCTGAACTCGCTTCGATTTGGCGAATTGACGTCGCCGCGCGTCAAATATTTGTTTGAGCATGTCGTCGCCGGCATTGCCGGGTACGGCAACTGCGTCGGTATCCCGACCGTCGGCGGCGAGGTGCAGTTCGACCCGGCGTATGAAGGCAACCCATTGGTCAACGCCATGTGCGTCGGGATCATTCGCCATGAGGACATTCAGCGTGGCGTGGCGACCGGGGTCGGCAACACGGTCATGTACGTCGGGGCGAAAACGGGCCGCGACGGCATCCACGGGGCGACGTTTGCTTCGGAAGAGTTGAGCGAACAGTCGGAAGCAAAGCGTCCGGCCGTGCAAGTCGGCGACCCGTTTATGGAGAAATTGCTGCTGGAAGCGTGTCTTGAGGCGGTCAAGTCCGATGCGTTAGTCGGCATTCAAGATATGGGAGCGGCAGGACTCACAAGTTCATCCGCCGAGATGGCGAGCAAAGGCGGATTTGGTATCGAAATGAATTTGGATCTCGTCCCGCAGCGTGAGGCAGGCATGACGCCGTACGAAATGATGCTGTCCGAATCGCAGGAACGGATGCTGCTTGTCGTCAAGCAAGGTTGTGAAGACGAAATCGCCGCGATTTTTGCCAAATACGGTCTCGAAGCGAAAGCGATCGGCAAAGTGACCGCTGACAAAATGCTTCGCTTGTACTTCCGCGGCGAGGTGGCGGCGGAAATTCCGGTGGACGCCTTGGCGAAAGACGCGCCGGTGTATCATAAACCGTCGAAAGAGCCTGCCTATTACCGCAAGTTTCAAGCGATGCCGCCGTATATTCCGCACATCGAAGACTACAATCAAACATTGCTCGGGCTGCTCGCCCAGCCGACGATTGCCAGCAAAGAGTGGGTGTACGACCAGTACGACTACATGGTTCGGACGAACACGGTCGTCGCTCCGGGGTCGGACGCGGCGGTCGTGCGCATCCGCGGCACGAACAAGGCGCTTGCGCTGACGACGGATTGCAACTCGCGCTACTTGTATTTGGATCCGGAAACGGGCGGGAAAATCGCGGTCGCCGAGGCGGCGCGCAATGTCGTCTGCTCCGGAGCGAAGCCGCTCGCCATTACTGACTGCCTCAACTTTGGCAGCCCGGAAAAGCCGGAGATCTTCTGGCAACTCGAAAAAGCGGTCAACGGAATGAGCGAAGCGTGCCGGGCGCTCGAGACGCCGGTCGTGAGCGGCAACGTCTCGCTGTATAATGAAACGAACGGCGAGGCGGTGTATCCGACGCCGGTCGTCGGCATGGTCGGCCTCATTGACGATCTTTCCCATATTACGACTCAGTCGTTTAAGCAAGCGGGCGACCTCATTTACGTGATCGGCGAGGCGAAGCCGGAGTTTGGCGGCAGCGAGCTGCAAAAATGGCTGGAAGGCCGCATTTTCGGAAAAGCACCGGAGATCGACTTAGAGGTGGAAGCAAGCCGCCAGCGCCAGCTGCTTGCGGCGATCCGCGCGGGGGTGGTGGCGTCAGCGCATGATGTCGCTGAAGGCGGGCTGGCGGTGGCTTTGGCGGAGTGCCTGATGGGCGCCGACGGGCTTGGCGCGAACGTAACGATCAGCGGCGACGCGACGAGCGAACTGTTCAGCGAAACGCAATCACGCTTTGTTGTCTCGGTGAAAAAAGAGCAAAAAGAGGCGTTTGAGCAACTGGTTGAAGCGAAACAAATCGGCAAAGTGACAGACGACGGCGCATTGGTAGTGAACGGGGAGCACGGTGAGACGCTCATTCACCTTTCCGTTGCCAAGATGCGAAACGTCTGGAAAGGGGCTATTCCATGCTTGCTGAAATCAAAGGATTGAACGAGGAGTGCGGCATTTTCGGCATTTGGGGGCATGAAGACGCCGCCCGGCTCACATACTACGGGCTTCACAGCCTACAGCACCGTGGGCAGGAAGGGGCCGGCATCGTTGTCGCGCAAAGTGGGAAGTTGCACGGCCATAAAGGGCTTGGGCTGGTGACGGATGTGTTTCAAAGCGGCACGCTCGAGGTGCTCCGAGGGTCGGCGGCCATCGGCCATGTCCGCTATTCGACGGCGGGCGGGGGCGGCTATGAAAACGTTCAGCCGCTCTTGTTTCGCTCGCAAACCGGCGCGATGGCGTTGGCCCATAACGGCAACTTGACAAACGCCATCGAGTTGAAGCTCGCGCTTGAAGGGCAAGGAAGCATTTTTCAGACGACATCGGATACGGAAGTGTTCGCCCATCTCATCCGCCGCAGCCAAGCGCCGACATTTGTCGGGCAAGTGACAGAAGCACTTCGCCAAATTGAAGGGGCGTTTGCGTTTTTGCTGCTGACGGAAGAGGCGCTCTATGCGGCGCTTGATCCGCACGGGTTTCGGCCGCTGTCGGTCGGCCGGCTCGGTTCGGCGTATGTCGTGGCGTCGGAAACGTGCGCGTTTGACGTCATCGGCGCCACGTACGAGCGGGAAGTGGCGCCTGGGGAATTGCTCATCATCAGCGGGGAAGGGGTGCGCTCGGAACGGTTTGCTCCCGAGCAACCTCGGTCCATTTGCAGCATGGAATATATTTATTTCGCTCGTCCAGACAGCCATGTCGATGGCATCAACGTCCATACCGCTCGAAAAAACCTAGGGAAACGCCTAGCGCTCGAGGCGCCGGCGGAGGCCGACATCGTCACCGGCGTTCCCGACTCGAGCATTTCCGTCGCCATTGGCTATGCGGAAGCGAGCGGCATTCCGTACGAATTAGGGCTCATTAAAAACCGCTATGTCGGCCGGACATTCATCCAGCCGTCGCAGGCGTTGCGTGAGCAAGGAGTGAAAATGAAGCTGTCGCCGGTGCGCGGGGTTGTGGCCGGCAAACGGGTTGTGATGGTGGATGATTCGATCGTGCGCGGGACGACGAGCCGGCGCATCGTCTCGATGCTCCGCGAAGCAGGCGCGGTTGAGGTGCACGTGCGCATCAGCGCGCCGCCGATCACCCATCCTTGCTTTTACGGCATTGATACCTCGTCAAAGGAAGAATTGATCGCGGCGAATCACACTGTTGAAGAGATGCGGCGCTTGATTGGCGCTGACTCCCTTGCCTTTATCAGCCAGGAAGGGATGCTTGAGGCTATCGGGCGCCCGGACGTCTCGCCGCAGCGTGGGCAATGTTTGGCGTGCTTCACTGGCCAATATCCAACCCGCCTCGACCAAGCGGCTCGTCCTTGCCTGACAGCGAAATGAACGATGCGCTGAAAGTGGGCGGCTGCCGCCGGCCAGGACGGTGAGCGCATTTCTAGGAAAGAAGCGTCGCCCGGCCAGAGCGTCGCCTAGAATGATGGTGAAATCGACATAGCGAGTCCTTAAGTTCGGTGATGTTGCCATTTCTCATTCAATCACCAACCTTCTAGAGCGCGATGGGTGACGAAAAGGAGGAAGCTGACGTGGCAAAGGCATACAAACAAGCAGGGGTTGACATCGAGGCCGGTTATCAGGCTGTCGCCCTCATGAAAGAGCACGTGCAAAAAACGATGCGTCCCGAAGTGCTGGGCGGGCTTGGCGGGTTTGGCGGCCTGTTTGATCTATCGGCGCTCAACTACCGCCAGCCGGTGCTTGTGTCCGGCACGGATGGCGTTGGGACGAAGCTGAAACTCGCGTTTTTGCTGGACCGGCATGATACGATCGGCATCGACTGCGTGGCGATGTGCGTCAACGACATCACGGTGCAAGGGGCGGATCCGCTCTTTTTCCTTGATTATATCGCTTGCGGCAAGGCGGTGCCGGAGAAAATCGCCGCCATTGTCAAAGGGGTGGCTGACGGCTGCGTCGAGGCCGGCTGCGCTCTGATCGGTGGGGAGACGGCGGAAATGCCGGGAATGTATGATGAAAATGAGTATGATTTGGCTGGGTTTGCCGTCGGCATTGCCGAAAAAGAGCAGCTTGTGACCGGAGAGACGATTCAAGCGGGCGATGCGCTTGTCGGGTTGCCATCAAGCGGCCTTCACAGCAACGGCTATTCGCTTGTGCGCCGCATCGTGTTTGAACAGGCGAAATTGTCGCTTGATAAGATTTACGAGCCGCTTGATGTTCCGCTCGGCGAGGAGTTATTGAAGCCGACGCGCATTTATGCGAAACTGTTGCGCTCCGTGCGCGAGCGGTTTACGATCAAAGGGATGGCGCATATTACCGGCGGCGGATTTATCGAAAACATTCCGCGCATGCTGCCGCCAAGAATTGGCGCGCGCATTCAGCTCGGTTCATGGCCGATTTTGCCGATTTTTGACTTTTTGCGTGAAAAGGGCAGCCTTCAGGAAGAAGAGATGTTTTCCGTCTTTAATATGGGCATCGGTCTTGTGCTCGCTGTCAGTCCGGACACGGCGGCGCCTCTTGTTGAGTGGCTTTCGGAACGAGGCGAACCGGCGTACATCATCGGCGAAGTCATCGAAGGAGCGGGCGTGTCGTTTGCTGGAGGGGGCCGGGCATGAAGCGGCTGGCGGTCTTTGCGTCTGGGGGCGGCACGAACTTTCAAGCGATCGTCGACGCGGCGAAGCGCGGCGATTTGCCGGCGGAGATCGCTCTCCTTGTTTGCGACCGCCCGGAGGCGAAAGTGATCGAACGAGCGGCGCGCGAAAACGTGCCGACCTTTGTGTTTTCGCCGAAAGATTACCCGTCGAAAGCAGCGTTTGAAGGCGAGATTTTGCGCGAGCTGAAGGAGCGCCGCATCGACTGGATTGCGCTCGCCGGCTATATGCGGTTGATCGGGCCGACGTTGCTTTCGGCTTATGAGGGGAAAATCGTCAACATCCATCCGTCGCTGTTGCCGGCGTTTCCGGGAAAAGATGCGATCGGCCAGGCGTATCGGGCTGGCGTCCGTGAAACGGGCGTCACCGTTCATTACGTCGATGAGGGGATGGATACCGGGCCAGTCATTGCCCAGCGCGTTGTTCCGGTCGTGCCGGGAGAGCCGATCGAGGCGCTGGAGGATCGCATCCATCAAGTCGAACATGAGCTGTACCCGGTGGTGTTGCGCATGTTGCTGTCGGAAAAGGAACAACAAGAAGAAAGGATCGAGAATGATGGCAGTAAAACGAGCATTGATCAGCGTGTCCAATAAGGAAGGCATCATTCCGTTTGCGAAGCAGCTGGCTGAACTTGGCGTCGAAATCATTTCGACCGGTGGGACGAAACGAGCGCTTGAAGAAGCCGGTGTTCCGGTCATTTCGATTTCCGATGTCACCGGCTTTCCAGAAATTTTGGATGGGCGCGTCAAAACGCTGCATCCGGCCATTCACGGCGGCATTTTGGCAGTGCGCAACGATGAGCGCCACCAAGCAGCGCTCGCAGAGCATGGCATTCGCCCGATCGATTTGGTCGTCGCCAACTTGTATCCGTTCCAACAAACGATCGCCAAACCGGACGTGACGCTCGCGGAGGCGATTGAAAACATCGATATCGGCGGCCCGACGATGGTGCGGGCGGCGGCGAAAAACTACGCTGACGTTGCGATTGTCGTCGATCCGGCCGACTATCCGATGGTGATCGAAGAGCTGAAAACCACCGGTTCGATCCAAGCAAAGACGCGGCAAAAGCTTGCGGCGAAAGCGTTCCGCCATACGGCGGCGTATGATGCGATGATTGCCGAGTATTTGACCAACCTCACCGGGGAGGACTATCCGGAAACGCTCACCGTTACGTATACGAAAAAACAATCGTTGCGCTATGGCGAAAATCCGCATCAATCGGCGGCGTTTTACGCCAAACCGCTCGGCGCGGCGTTCTCGATTGCCAAAGCGGCGCAGCTGCACGGCAAAGAGCTGTCGTACAACAACATTAACGACGCCAACGCGGCGATCAACTTGATTCGCGAATTTCAAGAGCCGGCTGTGGCGGCGATCAAACATATGAACCCGTGCGGCGTCGGCGTCGGCGCGACGTTGCTTGAGGCGTTTACGAAAGCGTACGAGGCGGACCCAGTGTCGATTTTCGGCGGCATTATTGCGGTTAACCGTGAAGTGGACAAAGAAACAGCCGAACGGATGCACGATATCTTTTTGGAAATCGTCATCGCCCCGTCATTCAGCGATGAGGCGCTTGCCATTTTGACGAAAAAGAAAAACATCCGTCTGTTGACGCTTGACTTCACCGCGCCGAGCGTCCAAGAAAAAACGCTTGTGTCCGTCAACGGCGGCTTGCTCGTTCAAGACGCCGATACGTACCCTCTCGAGGACGCTGAGTGGAACGTCGTCACGAAGCGCGAGCCGACTGAGGCCGAGCGCGAACAGCTTCGGTTTGCTTGGAAAGTGGTGAAACACGTCAAATCGAACGCCATCGTGCTGGCGAAAAACGGCATGACCGTTGGCGTTGGAGCCGGGCAAATGAACCGGGTCGGCGCGGCCAAAATTGCGATTGAACAAGCCGGAGAACAGTCGGTTGGCGCCGTGTTGGCGTCCGATGCGTTCTTCCCGATGGACGATACGGTCGAGGCGGCGGCGAAAGCCGGCATTACGGCCATCATTCAGCCGGGCGGATCGATTCGCGACGCGGAATCGATCCGCAAGGCGGATGAATACGGCATCGCCATGGTCTTCACCGGCGTGCGCCACTTTAAACATTAAGCGTGGCAAAGGAGAGGGAGACGATGAATGTACTGGTCATCGGACGAGGCGGGCGCGAGCACGCCATCGCTTGGAAAGCGGCGCAAAGCCCGCTTGTTGGCAAGCTGTATGCGGCGCCAGGCAACCCGGGCATGGCGGACGTGGCGGAGTTGGTCGATATCGATGAGCTCGACATGGAGGCATTGGTGCAGTTTGCGAAACAACAGGCGATCGATTTGACGATCGTCGGGCCGGAAGCGCCGCTTGCTGCCGGCATCGTCGATCGCTTTACGGCGGAAGGGCTTCGCGTTTTCGGCCCGAGCCAAGCCGCGGCGCTCATTGAAGGAAGCAAGGCGTTCGCCAAAGAACTAATGAAGAAATACAGTATCCCAACGGCGGACCATGCGACCTTTACGTCGTATGAAGAGGCGAAAGCCTACATTGAACAAAAAGGCGCGCCGATCGTCATAAAAGCGGACGGGTTGGCCGCTGGCAAAGGCGTCACTGTCGCCCAAACGGTGGAAGAAGCGCTTGCCGCGGCGAAAGCGGCGCTTGTCGACGGCCAATTTGGCGCGGCCGGGAGCCAAGTCGTCATTGAGGAGTACTTGGAAGGAGAAGAATTTTCGTTTATGGCGTTTGTCAACGGCGAGAAAGTCTATCCGCTCGCCATCGCCCAAGACCATAAGCGGGCGCATGACGGAGACGAAGGGCCGAACACCGGCGGCATGGGAGCGTACTCACCGGTGCCGCAAATCCCAGTGGAGACGGTGGAAGCGGCGCTGGAGACGATTTTGCAGCCGGCGGCGAAAGCCTTGGCGGCGGAAGGACGGCCGTTTCTTGGCGTGCTGTACGCTGGATTGATGGCCACGGCAAATGGGCCGAAAGTGATCGAATTTAACGCCCGCTTCGGCGATCCTGAGGCGCAAGTGGTGTTGCCGCGCTTGAAAACTGATTTGATTGAGGCGATCTTGGCGGTGATGGAAGGAAAAGAGCTGGCGCTCGAGTGGACGGATGAGGCGGTGCTCGGTGTCGTGCTGGCGGCTAAAGGCTATCCCGGAGCTTACGTGCGCGGGGCCGAAATCCGCGGGTTGGACCGAATCTCCCCTGACGCGCTGTTGTTCCATGCTGGCACGAAACGGGAAGATGGCGCATGGTATACGAATGGCGGGCGCGTTCTTCTGTTGGCGGCCAAAGGGGAGACGCTCGCAAAAGCGAAGGAAAAAGCGTACGAGCAGTTGGCGGCGATCGACTGCGACGGCTTATTTTACCGGCGCGACATCGGCCGGCGCGCTATCGAACGCGCCTCCGCCGTATATACACGTACGAAAGGGCGATAATGCCGCCGATTAACGCGGCCAACACAAACGACATATCGGTCATATACTCGAGCAGCATGGTGGTTCACTCCTTTGCAGTGGAAGGTGTCCCCGCACGGCGGGACACCTTTTTTGATGATGTTTGGCTAGTCCATCATGCTAAACCGCGGATCATGTTGCTTTCTTCTCTTTCGTTGACAGTTGGCACTCTTCATCGGCCGCTTCGATACGTAGCAGCACGTATTGCTTATGATGTGAAACATTTTACCGAATGACGGTGGAATGGAAGACATCGGCAAAAGCAGTGCGAAACGTCGGACGGATGTCCTCCCTCATGTCGGATTGACGACCGCTTCCTTTTCCTCTTCAAGTAGCTGCCGACGCTGCATATTGTCAAACAGGGCGGTCATCGGACAAAAACGGGTGATCCCTTCTCCGACTTTCATCGCCCCAAGCAAAGCGGCCCATAAATAGGATGTGCACCATGGCCGGCGCGCGAGGCGGGCGGTGGCCCAAGCGATGACAGTCAGTCCAACCGTGATGCGAATGAATGCGTTCAAAATTCCAATATTCGCCATCGGTCTGTCCCCTCCTGATTATTTTTTATTGTGAAAGTCGCTTTTGTGCGTTAAAATGGTTGTATGGAACGATTAGGAAACAAGGGGCGGGATGGCTATGGGCGAACAACGTTACCGATGGAAAGGCAGTGAGCTGCGGGAACAAGCAGCCATCATCGATGGCAAGCAATCGCCGACGAAAGTATTAGTGAACGCAACGTATTTGCATTCGTATTTTCGTGAATGGGTAAAGGGAAATATATGGATACATGGCGATCGCATCGTGTATGCCGGCGAGCGGTTCCCCGATCGTGTCGACGAGGCATGTGAGATCGTCGACTGCCGTGGGTACGTGCTCGTTCCAGGATACATTGAGCCGCATGTGCATCCATTTCAATTATATAATCCCCATTCGTTTGCCCGTTATGCAGCGGCGCACGGGACAACCACGCTCCTCAATGACAACTTGTTTTTGCTTTTGCAGCTCGATGATGAAGAGGCGTTTTTCTTTTTGCAAGGAATGAATGCGCTTCCAACATCGATGTATTGGTGGTGCCGGTTTGATGGGCAAACGGAGCTTGAGCGCGAAGAGGAGCAAGTGTCCAATGCCCGGATCAAGCGCTGGCTTGACCAAGAGGTGGTGCTTCAAGGCGGTGAGTTGACCTCATGGCCGAAAGTGGCGAGCGGCGACGACATCATTTTGTATTGGATGCAAGAAGCGCATCGGCGCCGCCGCAAAATTGAAGGGCATTTTCCCGGTGCGTCGGAAAAAACGCTTGTCAAAATGGCGCTCTTTGGTGCGGATGGCGATCATGAGGCGATGACGGGAAAGGAAGTGTATATGCGCCTTTCTCACGGCTATACCGTTACGCTCCGCCATTCATCGATCCGCCCGGATTTGCCGGTGCTGCTTGAGGAAATGAAAGCGCTCGGCGTCCGGCATTATGACAAATGTTTGTTCACAACGGACGGATCGCCGCCATCATTTTATGAAGATGGAGTGATTGACCGGCTCATCCGCATCGCGATGGAGCACGGCGTGCCGGTGATCGATGCTTATGCGATGGCGACGATCAACGCCGCCCGCCACTACGGCATCGAGCATCTTCACGGCAGCATCACCACCGGCCGCATCGCTCATATCAACTTTTTGCGCTCGGCTCATGACCCGATGCCGGCGCAAGTGCTGGCCAAGGGCGAATGGGTGAAGCGCGATGGAGAAGCGCCGTCTCTATGGCCGGAGCCGGAATGGAGTCATTTTGGCATTCGGCCTCTGTCGTTGTCATGGGGGCTTGACTGGGATGATTTACAATTTTCGATGCCGATGGGGTTGCGCATGGAAAACGCCGTCATTTTAAAGCCGTATTCCGTATCGATCGATACGTCGCGCGATCGTTTAAGTCATGACCATGATGAATGCTTTTTGGCTTTGTTTGACCGAAACGGCCGCTGGCGTGTCAATACGATGTTGAAAGGGTTTGCATCATCGCTTGGCGGGTTGGCGAGTTCCTACTCAAACACCGGAGATTTGATTTTGATCGGCAAACATAAGGAAGATATGCTGCTCGCCTTCCAGCGGATGAACGAGATCGGCGGCGGCATTGTCCTTGCCGAGGAGGGGGAGATTTTGTTTGAACTTCCGCTTCCTTTGGGAGGCATGATGTCCCCTGTGGAGATGAACGAACTGATGAACGAAGAAAAAACGTTCGTCCGTTTGTTGCGCGAGCGCGGGTATCGTTTCGAAGACCCGGTGTATTCGTTGCTTTTTTTGCAGTCCACCCATCTGCCGTATGTGCGCGTCACACAGCGCGGGATTTATGATGTGATGCACAAAATGGTACTCTTTCCTTCAATAATGCGGTAAAATAAAAAAGAAAAAGGTTGTGTGTCCATTGAAACGTTGGCTGTTTTTCATCAGCTGCGCGGCCTTGTTGTTAGGCGGCTGCACGGCCAAAAGCGAGCCGAAACAGGCCGAGCCGGCCAAACCGACTCCTCGGCAGGAGCAGCCGTCCAGGCCTTCAGTGGAGGAAAAACAAACGTTTCCGCTGACGGGGCTGCCGGCGAAAGGAAATATCGACCAACGGGTTGTCGGGGTCATGATCAACAACCATCCGAAGGCGCGGCCGCAATCAGGGCTCGGTGCGGCGGACATCGTGTATGAGGTGCTCGCCGAGGGCGATATCACCCGTTTTTTGGCGTTGTACCAAAGCGAATTGCCGGAGCGGGTCGGACCGGTGAGAAGCGCGCGAGATTACTATATCGATTTGAGCGAAGGCTACCATGCCCTGTATGTATGCCACGGCTGGAGTCCAGAGGCGAAAGCGCGGCTTGAGGGGGGCGGAATCGACTATTTGAACGGATTGTTTTACGACGGCACGCTGTTTCAGCGCGTCTCGTTCCGCAAGGCGCCGCACAACTCGTACATTACGTTTGCCAACATTGAAAAAGGGGCGGAACAAAACGGATATGCCTGGACGGATGAAGTCGCGCCTCTATCGTTTCGCGCCGACGAACCAAGCGGCGAGAAAGTAGAGACAGTGCGCATCGCCTATTCGCACCGAGTTTATGCCCATGTCGAATACAAATATGTTCCTGAACAAAAAGGGTATTACCGGTACAGCGGCGGTGAGCAAACAATCGATGACGATACGCGTAAGCCCGTTGTTGTGCAAAACGTCATGATCATCGCCGCCCGCCATCAAGTGATCGACAGCCATGGGCGGCGCGACATCGACCTTGCTTCTGGCGGCAAGGGGTACTTGCTGCAGGGCGGTGTCATGCAGCCGATCGAATGGAAAAATGTCGACGGCCGGCTGTTGCCGTACCATAACGGGGCTCCGATCGGATTCGTGCCGGGAAAAACGTGGATCAATATCGTGCCAGAATTGGCGATCGTTCAATGGAAATAGCGAACCGCCTGCTTTGTCTGCTGCAAGGCAGGAGGAGCCGTGGATCGACACATCGGCCGGCAGTTGGAAAACGGCTGCCGACTACCACATTTTTGGCGTCAAAAGCAAGGAGGAAACAGCTATGCAAATCGACAAACTGCGCGGCAGAGAGTTGGATCAACTGTTTAAAGCGATTTTGTCGCTGCGCGATTTAGAAGAGTGTTACCGTTTTTTCGATGATTTATGCACCGTGAATGAAATCCAGGCGCTCGCCCAGCGGCTTGAGGTCGCCCGCATGCTTCGCGAAGGATATACGTACCATAAAATCGAAACGGAAACTGGGGCGAGCACGGCGACAATTTCGCGCGTCAAGCGCTGCCTCAACTACGGCAATGACGCTTACGCCATGGCGCTCGATCGCATTAAAGAGGAGCAACAGCAAGAAGAGAAAGAAGCCAACGAAACGGTCACAGACTGACGCGGCAAGGAGATTCCTTCCATTTGCAAAGGAACTCCTTTTCTTTTTGCGGATTTGTTATAATGGAACAATGGAGAAATGAGTGGAGGGTTACCGCTATGGAGGAGATTCGCGCTTGGCGCCATGTGTTTAAACTCGACCCGAATAAACCGATTGATGACGAGCGTCTTGAGCGCCTTTGCGAATCGGGAACGGATGCCGTCATCGTCGGCGGGACCGACGGGGTGACGATCGACAACGTGCTTGATTTATTGGCTCGCATCCGCCGTTTTTCCGTGCCATGCGCGCTCGAAGTCACCGACGTTGAAGCGTTGACGCCGGGGTTTGACGTGTATTTCATTCCAATCGTGTTAAACAGCGGGCGGACGGAGTGGATCGTCGGCCGCCATCACGAGGCCGTGACACAATATGGTGATGTGATGAACTGGGACGAGATTGTCGCAGAAGGTTACTGCATTTTAAATCCAGAATGCAAAGCCGCCAAGCTGACGGAAGCCGACACGGAGCTCGGTGTTGACGATGTTGTAGCCTACGCTCGTTTGGCTGAGCATTTGTACAGGCTGCCGATTTTTTATCTTGAGTATAGCGGCGCTTATGGCGATCCGTCTTTAGTGAAAAAAGTGAAACAAGTGCTGGATCGGACGCAACTGTTTTATGGCGGCGGCATCACAACGTTCGAGCAGGCAGAGCATATGGCGCGTTATGCCGATACGGTGGTCGTCGGCAACGCGATTTACGACGCGTTCGAACAGGCATTGGCGACGGTGGCGGCGGTGAAGCAGATGGCTGGTCAACGCAGCAGCAATGACGGAAAATAGAACATATGTTTTATTGGTGGTGGACATGATGAATTTTTTATCGGAAAAGCTGCTTGTGCATTTAAACAAAGAGCAGCAAGAAGCTGTGAAGACGACGGAAGGCCCTTTGCTTATTATGGCGGGAGCAGGCAGCGGAAAAACGCGCGTGCTGACGCACCGGATCGCCTATTTGATGGCGGAAAAACAGGTGGCACCGTGGAATATTTTAGCCATTACGTTTACGAATAAAGCGGCGCGCGAGATGAAAGAGCGGGTGCAGGCGCTCTTAGGCGGGGCGGCAGAAGAGGTGTGGATTTCGACGTTCCATTCGATGTGCGTCCGCATGTTGCGCCGCGATATTGACCGCATCGGCATCAATCGCAATTTTTCCATCCTTGACCCGACGGATCAACTTTCGGTTATCAAAGCGATTTTGAAAGACAAAAATATCGATCCAAAAAAAGTTGAGCCGCGGACGATTTTAGCGACGATCAGCGGTGCAAAAAACGATTTGATCACGCCGGAGCAATTTGCGAAGCGGGCATCGACGTACTACGAAAAGATCGTCGCCGACGTGTATCAAGAGTATCAACAGCGCCTTCTCCGCAACCACTCGCTCGATTTCGACGATTTGATCATGACGACGATCCACTTGTTTGACCGCGTGCCGGATGTGCTTCAATATTACCAGTATAAGTTTCAGTACATTCATATCGACGAGTACCAAGATACGAACCGCGCTCAATATACGCTGGTGAAAAAGCTCGCGGAGCGGTTTCAAAATATTTGCGCCGTCGGCGATGCCGACCAGTCGATTTACCGGTGGCGCGGGGCGGACATTCGCAACATATTGTCGTTTGAGCGCGACTACCCGAACGCGAAAGTCATTTTGCTTGAACAAAACTACCGCTCGACGAAACGCATTTTGCAGGCAGCAAATGAAGTCATTGCGCATAACGTCAATCGAAAGCCAAAGCGGTTGTGGACGGAAAACCCGGAAGGGAAGCCCATCATTTATTATGAAGCGATGAACGAAGCGGATGAAGCCCAATTTGTCGCCCGCCGCATTCAAGAGGCGGTTGAGCGTGGGGAGCGCCGCTACCGCGATTTTGCCGTGCTTTACCGGACGAACGCCCAGTCGCGCGTCATCGAGGAAATGTTTTTAAAAGCGAACATTCCGTACCAAATCGTCGGCGGTTTAAAGTTCTATGACCGGAAAGAAATTAAAGACATTCTCGCTTACTTGCGCGTCATCGCCAACCCCGATGACGATTTGAGCTTGCTTCGCATCATCAACGTGCCAAAGCGCGGCATCGGTGCCTCTACGATCGACAAATTGGTCCGCTATGCGGCCGAGCATGAGCTGTCCTTGTTTGAAGCGCTCGGCGAGCTGGAGATGATCGGCTTCAGCGCGAAGACGGCCGGGGCGCTTGCGGCGTTCCGCGGACAGCTTGAGCAATGGACGCAGCTGCAAGAATACGTTTCGGTGACGGAACTTGTGGAAGAGGTGCTCGACAAATCGGGCTACCGCGAGATGCTCAAGGCGGAGCGGACGATTGAAGCGCAAAGCCGACTTGAGAACTTGGACGAGTTTTTGTCAGTGACGAAGCATTTCGAAAACGTAAGCGATGATAAATCGCTCGTCGCCTTTTTAACCGACTTGGCGCTCATTTCTGATTTGGACGAGCTGAATGGGACGGATCAGGCGGCCGAGGGCGATGCCGTCGTCTTGATGACGCTGCACGCCGCCAAAGGGCTTGAGTTTCCGGTCGTATTTTTGATTGGCATGGAAGAAGGGATTTTTCCGCATCTTCGTTCACTGGAGAATGAGGATGAAATGGAAGAAGAGCGGCGGCTGGCGTATGTCGGCATCACCCGAGCTGAGGAAGAGCTCGTGTTAACGAACGCACAAATGCGGACGCTGTTTGGCAACATCCAAATGAACCGGCCGTCGCGCTTTTTAGATGAGATTCCCGCGCATTTGCTGGAGACGGTTTCGCGCGGAAAACCGTCTGTTTCCCGCCTAGCGCCCGCTCGCTTGCGGGCAGGCAGCGCCGTCGGGGCGTGGAAAGTCGGCGACCGGGCGAACCACCGGAAATGGGGAGTGGGCACGGTTGTCAGCGTTCGCGGCGAAGGCGACGATCAAGAACTCGATATCGCCTTCCCGAGCCCCATCGGCATTAAACGTCTGCTCGCTAAATTTGCGCCGATTGAGAAAGTATAGAAAGGAGAACGGGTGAACGTATGGACTGCCAACAAGCTGAACGGCGCGCGGCCGAGCTGCGCGAACTATTGAACCGCTATGGCTACGAATATTACGTGCTCGACCGGCCGTCCGTCCCGGACGCCGAGTATGACCGGCTCATGCAAGAGTTGATGGCCATCGAGGAACAGTATCCGGAATTGAAAACGAGCGACTCGCCGACCCAGCGCATCGGCGGCCCTCCGCTTGAGGCGTTTCGCAAAGTGACGCATGTTGTTCCCATGATGAGTCTCGCAAACGCGTTTGACGAAGGGGATTTGCGCGATTTTGACCGCCGCGTCCGCCAAGAAGTCGGCCAAGCGGCGTACGTGTGCGAATTGAAAATTGACGGACTTGCCGTTTCTGTCCGCTATGAAGACGGCTATTTCGTTCAAGGAGCGACGCGCGGCGACGGAACGACCGGCGAGGACATTACGGAAAATTTAAAAACGATCCGCTCGCTGCCGCTTCGTCTGAAAGAGCCGGTGTCGCTCGAGGCGCGCGGCGAGGCGTTTATGCCGAAAGCATCGTTTTTGCGCTTGAATGAGGAGCGAAAAGCCCGGGGCGAAGAGCTGTTTGCCAATCCGCGCAACGCCGCGGCCGGCTCGCTTCGCCAGCTCGATCCGAAAGTGGCGGCGTCGCGCCAGCTCGATTTGTTCGTCTACGGCTTGGCCAATGCCGAAGAGCTTGGCATTGAGTCGCACAGCGAGGCGCTCGACTACTTACAGGCGCTCGGGTTTAAAGTGAATCCAGAGCGGCGGCGCTGCGCCAACATTGATGAGGTGATCGCCTTCATCAACGAGTGGCACGAAAAACGGCCGCAGCTGCCGTACGAGATCGACGGCATTGTCATTAAAGTCGATTCGTTTGTCCAACAGCGGCAGCTTGGCGTCACGGCAAAAAGTCCGCGCTGGGCGATCGCCTACAAATTCCCGGCTGAAGAAGTGGTGACGACGCTCATCGGCATTGAGGTCAACGTCGGGCGCACCGGCGTCGTCACTCCGACGGCGATTCTCGAGCCGGTCCGCGTCGCCGGCACGACCGTGCAGCGCGCCACCCTTCACAACGAAGACTTTATCCGCGAGAAAGACATTCGCATCGGCGATGCGGTCATTATCAAAAAAGCGGGCGACATCATCCCGGAAGTCGTCGGCGTCGTCGTCGACCGGCGCAACGGGGACGAAACGCCGTTTGCGATGCCGACGCACTGCCCGGAATGCGAAAGCGAACTCGTCCGCTTGGATGGAGAAGTGGCGCTTCGCTGCCTGAATCCGAAATGCCCGGCCCAGCTGCGCGAACGGCTCATCCACTTCGCGTCGCGGGCGGCGATGAACATTGAAGGGTTGGGTGAAAAAGTCATCACCCAACTGTTTAACGCCGGCCTCGTCCACGATGTCGCCGATTTGTACCGATTGACGAAAGAACAGCTCATCAGTTTGGAACGGATGGGCGAAAAGTCAGCAGCCAACTTGCTTGCAGCGATTGAGGCATCGAAGCAAAACTCGCTCGAGCGGTTGCTGTTCGGTCTTGGCATCCGCTACGTGGGAGCGAAAGCTGCCCAACTTTTGGCTGAGCATTTTGAAACGATGGAGCGGCTCGAGAAAGCGACGAAAGAGGAATTGATGGCCGTGCCGGAAATTGGCGAGAAAATGGCGGACTCGATCATCGCCTTCTTTTCCCAGCCAGAAGCGGCCGAGCTGTTGAATGAGCTGCGGCTTTACGGCGTCAACATGACATACAAAGGGCCGAAACGGGCGGCTGAAGCGCCTGTTGACTCCGCCTTCGCCGGCAAAGCGGTCGTCTTGACCGGCAAACTCGCGTCGATGTCGCGCAATGAGGCAAAAGAAGAGATTGAACGGCTCGGCGGGCGCGTCACCGGCAGCGTCAGCCGCAGCACGGACATCGTCATCGCCGGCGAAGATGCCGGGTCGAAGTTGGAAAAAGCCCAACAGCTTGGCATTGAGATTTGGGATGAATCACGATTTTTGCAAGAGATCAGCAGGGGGAAACGATGAAACGAATCTCAACACTTCGCAGTTTGGTTGCTTGCCGTTGGACGAATCGGGCCCGAAAGCGGTTGGTTGCTGTCGGCCTCGCTTCGATCTGTTTGTTGTCTGCGTGTGCGCCGAAGTTTGACAAAAGCGAGGAAGTCGTGCAAGACAAAGGCAGCAAACAGCAACAAGCCGTCATCCCGAAATACAACATTGCCGACTCGTATTACCGCGTTATCCTTCCGTTCAAACCGTCCGGGGCCCGTGGGGAGGTCGTCAACGATTTAAATACGCGCCTTGATGTCGACGAATTTGAGACGGGGCTTATGCGCCTCGCCACCGAGCAGTTTCCAGCAGATGAGTACTTGTTCCAAGAGGGGCAATATTTAGACAGCGAGACAGTCGGAAAATGGCTCGCTCGCAAGAAGACGACTCGCCAGCTGAAGGAAGAGAAAGTGAAGCCGGAAGACAATCTCGGCTTAAACCCACCGATCAGCGACACAGGAACAAATGAACAAAAAAACAAACAAAGCCCGATGTATTTGGCAAGCATTTTGGAGCAGGATTATTTGGTCAAAGTTGACAACGACAAAGTAAAGCTCGGTGGCATCGCTATCGGCCTGGCGTTAAACTCCGTCCACTATTATTCAACCGAACAAGGCTATCCGCGCGAGATCAAAATCAAAGACGATGTCATCGAACGGGAAGGAAAGCGGATTGCCACCGAGGTGCTGAAACGGATGCGGAGCATGAAAGGGCTTGGGAACGTGCCGATCACGATCGCCCTGTACAAACAAGCGCCCCGCTCATCTGTTGTTCCAGGCCACTTTTTCGCCGTCGCCCATGTCGATGGGGGGGACAGCACGATCGATGATTGGGAGGCGGTGAACGAGGAATATTATTTATTCCCATCCAATGAGGCGGAAGAGAACCATCGTGATGACTGGCTCAAATTCAATAATTTTAAATCAGACGTTGAAGACTTTTTCCCGAACTACACCGGCATCGTCGGCAGAGGGTTGTACGTCAACGACCAGCTTCAAAAGTTAACGATCAACATTACGATGCCGTTTTACGGCAAAGCGGAAGTGATCGGCTTTACCCAATACGTGACCGGCTTGGTGATGGAAAAATTCCCGGACTACATCACCGTCAATGTCTACATCGCCTCGGCCGGCCAGCCGGAAAGCCTCATCGTGCGCCAGGCGAAAGCAGATGAGCCGTTTGTGCATATTTATCAATGACAACGCGTCGCATCCTCTCTGGACGAGCCGGAGGGGATGTTTTTCGTTGACGCATTTGTTTCGATATGGAAAAGCAGGCCAAAAGGCCGCATAGCGTAACACGGTTGAGCCCCTCTTTTTAGAGGAAAGGGCTGAATGGGGATGGAAGCAGGATTTCCATCTGTCTCTCATCAGCTCGGACAAACATGGGGCGAGCAACTTGAAACCGTGATTTGTCGGATGGGAGGCAGATTGGTAAAATGATAACCTAGAGACGTGGGTGGCTATGGCCGCCTTTGTTCGAAATGCCGGATTATCCTGCCTGTTTTCAAACTGCACAAGTAAAGGTGTGTCACGATCATGAAAGCCATCTGTGTGTTTTGCGGATCAAGTTATGGACAAAGCCAGAAATATAAAGAAGCAGCCCAAGAGCTCGGAACGTTTTTCGCCCGAAGCGGCATTACGCTCATTTACGGCGGCGGGACGCGGGGCTTGATGGGAGAGGTTGCTGAGGCGGCGTTGCGTCATCAAGGGCGCGTAGTTGGGATCATTCCGCAATTTTTGAAGGACCGGGAAGTGGCGCATGATCGGTTGACCAAACTGTTGGTCGTCGATACGATGCATACGCGCAAGGCGAAAATGTACGAGGCGGCCGACGGGTTTATCGCCATGCCCGGGGGCTATGGAACGTACGAAGAGCTGTTTGAAGTGCTCTCGTGGTCGCGCGTCGGCCTCCATCAAAAGCCGATCGGCCTGCTCAATGTGGACGGGTTTTTCAACCCGCTCCTTGACTTGCTTCGGCATACCGTCGAAAACGGATTTGCCGCGCCGGAAGATCTTGATCTCATCGTTAGCGCCGAGGATATTTTGACGTTGTATGAGCGGATGAAGACGTTCCGCCATCATCGCTGCTCTAGAGCGTGTGAGAGAGATTGAACCGGCTAAGCTGGCAAATTGTTCACTTCATACGCGGCGCGGATGCCGGATTCAATGGCGCCTTGAATCCATCCGTGGTGGGTGGAAGCGTGTTCCCCGGCAAAATGCACCCGTCCCTCGGGAGTCGCAACGTACGGCGACAGCTCCGTCACTTGATTCGGCTTCATCATCGTAAAGGCGCCGCCGGAATACGGATAGCGCACCCAGCTATGGCTCGTTCCCGTTTCAAATTCACGGTACACTTGTTCCCCATGGAGGACGGCTAAATTTTTCAACGTATATTCAAGACGTTCTTCATCGCCTAAGCCGTCCCATGGGATCGTGTCATCTTCCCACGTATAGCTTGCCAGTACGACGCCTGGCCCCGTCGTGCCAATGCCTTGGCTTGGATATTGTGTATACGTAATTGGCAGATCGGAAACGGTTTTGCCCCCGAACATGCCTTCCTTTTCCCAAAACCGTGTTTTAAACTGGATGCCGGTTTTCGTTGAACCGGCGTAATGAAGCTCGCGAATGGCTTTCCATTTGTTTTCGGAAAAGGAATGGCGCGGTTCGATCTCGACAAACTGCAAAATCGAAAACGGGATGGTGACGATCACGTGATCGGCAGTGATTTGAAACGGTTGAAGAATTTTGATGTGCGTGGCGTGGACGGTGACGCCATTTTCGTGCTGGACGATTTTTTGCACTTTGTGGCTGAAAAGGATGTCATCCTTCAGTTGCGGCAAAAAGGCTTTCGGAAGCCGGTCGTTTCCTCCCACAATCTCATAAAAACGAATGTTCGGAGTAAACAGCACCATGAGCTCACGCAACATTTCCAGAAACGACAGTTCTGGCAATCCTCCGAGCGAAAGAACGGCTTTGATCATATCGATGGCTCCCACAGACAACTGTAGGCCGAACGGGTTGTAGCGCAAATAGGCGTCCAGCGAGTAGCGGTCCAGTTGTTCAATGACAATCGGCCAATGGTGTTCCGGATGTTGTTCAATGAATTGAATAACCGGACGAATGGCCATCTGCAATAATTGAGAAGCAGTTTTGCCCCGTTCATGCGCGGCGACCGGAAAGCCAAAGAGGTCGGGATGTTGCTCATATTCGCCAAGACGCGCTTTCACGCCGCGAAAATAAAGAATGTCGCGGGGAGTGCTGTTGATAAACGGGTGGAGCGGCAAGTTGAATTTTTTGATATATTCCAATGTCAACTGATGGGTGTGCGGGATGCGCATGGCGCCGGCTTCAAGATACTGGTGGTCGCGAAAGTTGGAGCGGAGCGTGTAGATTCGGCCGCCGACCCGCTCGGACGCTTCAAGGATGGTGATGCGATGTCCGGCTTTTTTCAGCAATGACGCCGCGACAAGCCCCGCCATGCCGGCGCCGATGATGACGATGTTTTTCGGCGCCGATGCTTTCTTTAAGCCGTTTCGAATGATCGAGACCATCGTTTCCATCGAAAGTTTTGGAGAAACATACGGGTGGGACATGGTTGAATTCCCCCTTTGCCGTTTGCGTCTTGCGATGATGAAGATAATACGGTTATTCCATCTTATTCAGCGGCAAAGGGGAGTATGTGGGAATAGGCATGCCCATCACGGCCTGGAAACGATATACGTTCCGCCATCTATTTCAATGCGGTGCAGCTCCTGTATACCCACAAGCCGGCACAAAAACGGACGCGTCGATGGATGGCGGCGGTCAGCCTCATAGAACCGAAGCACAATGCCGCCGACAGCGAGCTCCGCATACATTCCAGCCTCATCGCGCCCCACATCGGGTTCGGGCAAGTCAAACAGCCGGAGGTAGCCGTTGACCGCCCGCTGGAGATCGAGGGTATAGACGTTTATCGACGACAGCGAAACAGGTCCAATCGGGTGTCGCATGAGCGGCGCCAGCTCGTTCATCCGTACGTCATCACCGTCGCCCCACTGAATGAAAAACGGATAGCGAAACGCGCCGTCTGTGTCGTCTTCGATAAACAGCATCGACCATGTGAGCGGCTTGCCGTCATCGCGTTCGCGGCTGCCGGGGAGCGGCCCAATCGGGGTGAACCCTTTGTTTTTGAGCTGTGCCGCCAACGTTTCGATATCGTTCGTTCGAAAGGCGAACTGGGAAAAGCCGTTTCCGTCTTCGCGGTCGGCGGCAAGCTGGGCGATGAGCGGATTTCCGCACGTTTTTGCCGTCTGCTCATCGGCAATGCCGATCCATTCGATGTAGCGCAAATGGTCGAAATAACACAAAGCATTATACGTTCCCCATGACGGATGGCGGCCGCCATGGATGGCCGCAAACCCCCATTGTTCAAATGCCGTTTTCACCTGCTCGGGCCGTTCGGTCAAGTGGACGAGATGGTCAAACGCGACATTCATAGCGTCCTCCTCCTAGATGGAATCGATCAGCGGAACAGCATTTCTTTCAGCTTGTAGATGATTCGTTCGTTATCGACGGTGCGGTGGGCGATGAAATTCAAGTCCAGTTTGATGTCTTCGATCTGGGCGGCCAATTGCTCGTAGCGGGAGTCCATTTTTTGTTCGAGGTGTTCCACCGCTTGCTTCAATGAAGCAAACTCCTGATGAAGATGGTGGACGTCAGCGGCGAGAGCTTCCAGCTTCGCGTCCGTTTCGTCTTGACGATGAAGAAGGGCGGTCACGATGCCGTTCAATTCCTTTTGTCCGGTGCGAAGCGAATCTTGTTCTTGGCGCAGACGCTGTTGTTCCAAACGGATTTCTTGCTGCTCTTTGCGAATCTCTTGTTGTTCTTTTCGAATCTCCTGTTGCTCTTTCCGGATTTCTTGTTGCTCTTTCCGGATTTCTTGCTGCTCCTGGCGAATGGCGATTTGTTCCCGCTCGAGCCGCTCTTGGCCTTCCACGAGCTTTTGCAGTGTCCCGTCCATCGCGTTCAAGCGGTCGAGCACTTGGGCAAGCAAGGCGTCACTCATCGTCATTATTCCCCCTTTTTCATCAGTTATGGCTATTATAGTACATATGTTCGTATATGTCAATGGGCAACAAAGCAAATGTTGGCTGGAATGTTGCTTTATTTCCTTAACGTTTGGTATCATCATAGTATTGTGGAAGGTCGACCATGCGGAGGTGAACAAAATGTCGCGAATTTCGATTGAACAAGTGAAACATGTCGCTGATTTGGCGCGGTTGGCGATTACGGATGAAGAGGCGGAGATGTTTACGAAACAGCTTGATGCGATCATTACGTTTGCCGAGCAGTTGAATGAATTGGATACGGAGAACGTTCCGCCGACTTCACACGTGCTCGATATGAGAAACGTCATGCGCGAGGATATTCCCGAACCGGGGCTGCCGCGTGAGGAAGTGTTGAAAAACGCACCAGACCAGCAAGACGGCCAGTTCCGCGTGCCGGCCATTTTAGAGTAAAGGAGGGGGATTTATGCCGCTTTTTGATCATACGGTGTCGGAATTACATACGTTGCTGCAGAAAAAGGAAGTATCGATTTCCGATTTAGTCGACGAATCGTTCCGCCGCATCGGCGAAGTGGAAGAGAAAGTGCAAGCGTTTTTAACGTTAAATGAAGAACAGGCGCGGGCGAAAGCGAAGGAGCTCGATGACCAGCTCGCCAAGGGCGAAGAAACGAACCCGCTGTTCGGCTTGCCGATCGGCATTAAAGACAACATCGTCACCAAAGGACTGCGCACGACATGCGCAAGCAAAATTTTATACAACTTTGACCCGATCTACGACGCCACCGTCATGGAACGGTTGCACGCTGCAGGGACGATCACGGTCGGGAAGCTGAACATGGACGAGTTCGCCATGGGCTCGTCGACGGAAAACTCTGGTTTTCAACTGACGCGCAACCCGTGGGACTTAGAGCGCGTTCCGGGCGGCTCGAGCGGCGGTTCGGCGGCGGCGGTGGCGGCCGGTGAAGTGCCGTTTTCGTTAGGCTCGGATACGGGGGGGTCGATCCGCCAGCCGGCGGCGTTTTGCGGTGTTGTCGGACTGAAGCCCACATACGGCCGCGTCTCGCGCTTTGGCCTCGTCGCGTTTGCGTCGTCGCTCGACCAAATCGGCCCGATTACGCGCACGGTCGAAGACAACGCCTATTTATTGCAAGCGATCGCTGGCGTCGACCCGATGGACTCCACGTCGGCGAACATTCCAGTGCCGAACTATGTCGAGGCGCTGACAGGAGATATTAAAGGTTTAAAAATTGCCGTGCCGAAAGAATATGTAGGCGAAGGCGTCGAAGAAGGCGTGCGCCAGTCGGTGTTTGAGGCGCTCAACGTGCTTGAGAAGCTCGGTGCGACGTGGGAAGAAGTGTCCCTGCCGCATTCGAAATATGCGCTCGCGACGTACTATTTGCTTGCTTCGTCGGAAGCATCGGCGAACCTCGCTCGCTTTGACGGCGTGCGCTACGGCTACCGGACGGACAACGCGAAAAACTTGATCGATATGTATAAACTGACACGAAGCGAAGGGTTTGGAGCGGAGGTCAAGCGCCGCATTATGCTCGGGACGTTCGCGTTAAGCTCGGGCTATTACGATGCGTACTACAAAAAAGCACAAAAAGTGCGGACGTTAATCAAACGAGATTTTGAGAACGTCTTTGAACGATATGACGTCATCATCGGTCCGACAACGCCGACGCCGGCGTTTAAAATCGGCGAGAAAACAAACGATCCGCTGACGATGTACATGAACGACATTTTAACGATTCCGGTCAACTTGGCAGGCGTGCCGGCCATTTCCGTGCCGTGCGGCTTTGTCGACGGCTTGCCAGTCGGCTTGCAAATCATTGGCAAGCACTTCGATGAAAGCACCGTCTACCGCGTCGCCCATGCGTTTGAGCAGGCGACGGACTACCATAAGCAAAAACCGGTGTTGTAAGGGGGGATAGGTGATGAACTTTGAAACGGTCATCGGACTTGAGGTGCACGTCGAGCTGAAAACGAAATCGAAAATTTTCTCAAGCAGCCCGAACGCGTTCGGCGCGCCCCCGAACACGCAAACGAACGTCATCGACTTAGGGTATCCGGGCGTACTGCCGGTCTTGAACCGCCAGGCGGTCGAATTTGCGATGAAAGCGGCGATGGCGTTAAACTGCGAAATCGCGACCGAAACGAAATTTGACCGCAAAAACTACTTTTATCCGGATAACCCGAAAGCGTACCAAATTTCGCAATACGATCAGCCGCTCGGCAAAAACGGCTGGATTGAAATTGAAGTGAACGGGAAAAAGAAAAAAATCGGCATCACCCGGATTCACTTAGAAGAGGACGCTGGCAAATTGACGCATACGGGCGACGGCTATTCGCTTGTCGATTTTAACCGCCAAGGGACACCGCTCATTGAGATCGTCTCGGAACCCGACATCCGTTCGCCGGAAGAGGCGTACGCCTACTTGGAAAAATTAAAAGCGATCATCCAATACACGGGCGTCTCCGACTGCAAAATGGAAGAAGGGTCGCTCCGCTGCGACGCCAACATTTCACTTCGCCCGATTGGTTCGGACAAGTTCGGCACGAAAACGGAATTGAAAAACTTAAACTCGTTCAACTTCGTCCGCATGGGGCTTGAGTACGAAGCGAAGCGGCAAGAGAAAATTTTGCTCTCCGGCGGCGTCATCCGCCAAGAAACGCGGCGCTTTGACGAAGCGACAAAAACGACGGTGCTGATGCGCGTCAAAGAAGGCTCGGAAGACTACCGCTACTTTCCAGAGCCGGACTTGGTGATGCTTTACATTGACGACGAATGGAAAGAGCGCGTCCGCGCCTCGATTCCAGAGCTGCCCGACGCCCGCCGGAAGCGGTATGTCAAAGAGCTCGGCTTGCCGGAATACGATGCCAAAGTGTTGACATTGACAAAAGAAATGGCGGACTTCTTCGAAGCGACCGTTGCGAACGGCGCCGATCCGAAACTGGCGTCGAACTGGCTGATGGTTGAGGTGTCTGGGTACTTAAACGCCGAGCAAAAAGAGCTCCATGACATCGCCTTGACGCCGGAAAGCTTGGCTGGGATGATCAAACTGATCCAAAACGGTACAATTTCGTCGAAAATCGCTAAAAAAGTGTTTAAAGAACTCGTCGAACACGGCGGCGACCCGGAGAAAATCGTCAAAGAAAAAGGGCTCGTGCAAATTTCCGACGAAGGAGCGTTGCGCAAAATCGTGCTCGAAGTGCTGGACGCCAACCCACAGTCGGTCGAAGACTATAAAAACGGCAAAGACCGCGCGCTCGGCTTCCTCGTCGGGCAAGTGATGAAAGCGACAAAAGGACAAGCGAACCCACCGCTTGTCAATAAGCTGCTCGTGGAAGAAATCAAGAAGCGCTAAATGACAAGAAAAGCCCGCCAATCAGCGGGCTTCTCCTATAAGGAGATTTTTTAGATTTTTTGAAAAATACAATTGACAGCCCTCAGCGGAAATGGTAGATTTTTATATAAAACCAACTGAATTAGTTGGATATAGACACCAGGATGAGCGGGAGAGGAAGAAACAAAAAAGAGGGGGATAAAAACGATGAGTGAAGAACGCGCTTTCCGCCCGGAGACGCTCGCCGTTCACGCCGGGCAAAAACCGGATGCGGAGACGGGCTCACGGGCGGTGCCGATTTACCAAACGAGTTCATATGTGTTCCGCGACAGTGAGCATGCAGCCAATTTATTTGGCTTGAAAGAGGAAGGATACATTTACACCCGCATTATGAACCCGACGAACGATGTGCTCGAAAAGCGGATCGCCGCACTCGAAGGCGGGATCGGGGCGCTCGCGCTGTCATCGGGGCAGGCGGCAGTGTTTTATTCGATCATCAACATCGCCTCGGCGGGCGATGAAATCGTCTCGTCTTCGTCCATTTACGGCGGCACGTACAACTTGTTCGCCCATACGATGCGCAAGTTCGGCATTACGGTGAAGTTTGTCGATTCGTCCGATCCGGAAAACTTTGAGCGGGCGATCACCGACAAAACGAAAGCGCTGTTTGCCGAAACGATCGGCAACCCGAAAAACGATGTGTTGGACATTGAAGCGGTGGCCGACATCGCCCATCGCCACGCCATCCCGCTGATTGTCGACAACACGGTAGCGAGCCCATACTTATTGCGGCCGATCGAGTTTGGCGCCGATATCGTCGTCCACTCGGCGACGAAGTTTATCGGCGGGCACGGCAATTCGATCGGCGGCGTTATTGTTGACAGCGGCAAGTTTGACTGGAAAGGAAGCGGCAAGTTCCCGGAGTTCACCGAACCGGACCCGAGCTATCACGGTTTGGTATATGTAGATGCCGTCGGTGAAGCGGCGTACATTACGAAAGCGCGCATCCAGCTGTTGCGCGATTTAGGAGCGGCGCTGTCGCCCTTTAATGCGTTTTTGCTTTTGCAAGGGCTGGAGACGCTCCATTTGCGGATGCAGCGCCATAGCGAAAACGCGCTTGCCGTCGCCAAGTTTTTAGAAGAGGAAGAGGCGGTCGAATCGGTCAGCTATCCAGGCCTTCCAAGCCATCCGTCGCATGAACTGGCGAAAAAGTATTTGCCGAATGGGCAAGGGGCGATCGTCACGTTTGAAATCAAAGGCGGCGTTGAAGCCGGCAAAAAACTGATCGACTCGGTCAAGCTGTTCTCTCATTTGGCCAACATCGGCGATTCGAAATCGCTCATCATCCACCCGGCCAGCACGACGCACGAGCAGCTGAGCCCGGAAGAACAGCTGTCCGCCGGCGTCACCCCAGGCCTTGTGCGCCTGTCCGTCGGCACGGAAGCGATCGACGACATTTTGGACGACTTGCGCCAAGCCATTCGCCAAAGCCAGACGGTGGGGGTGAAGTAGCGGACATCAGGAGATGCTTATTCAACGCCATATTACACGATGGTCAATATGCTCGATTCTTTAAGGCATTTCCTTTGGTGGAAATGCCTTATTAACATTGACTATATAAGTTGCAATAAGGAATTTCCGATTTTTCGTTTCTGCTTTCATCTCAATACGAGCTGATATGGTATAACGTGGAAGGCAGTCAGCTGGATGTAAAACAAAATTGCAACTTATAGATACAACGAAGAAGTTTAACATATCCTTGACGGAAAAGCGGTTTGTCCATTTTCGGCTGTCGAAGGCAAGCGACAGGCTTGCCTCCGTCACGCCAAGGCGTGACGGAAGACTGAACAATCATGCGCTTTACAGACCTAGGGATCTGGAAGCGCGTTCTTCGGTCGCTCGACAGTCGAGCAAACGTTCCGTAAAAGCGACAAATGTTAAAGCTTCAAGGTATCTGTGAATAATCGTTTATAATACCGCCATAAAACCATATTCCAAGCCCCCTCACGCTTCATCATTGTTCTGTTCAGTTCTATAAGCATGGATAAAATCTCCAGTTTTAAATTTTTGATATATAGACATTTGGTGTTAATTTTATTAAATTATTATTTTTTAGCGTTATAAATATCTCATAGGACCGGTCCTGCGTTTTCAAAAATTGATTAGGGGAGAGGGGATCGAATCATGAAGCAAAGACTTAAAAAAGTTGCTGCTTTGCTTGCTTTTATTTCGTTCATTGTGGTAGGGGGAGTCAGCGCCGCATCTTATGTTACGTATGCTGGGGTTCTCCCTCGCTTTCAAGGCGATACAGAATTAGCAAGCGCCAATAAAGCGACGAACAGTAAAAGCAAAGTGGAAAATTCGGTTGTTGGCGCCGAATATAAAGCCAATATGTGGATTCAGCAAGGTTCGACAAAAGTGTCGCCAACAGCAAAGGATGTGACCGACAATGACACGCGTTATTTCACGGTCGATCAAAGCGCTGTTGGTAAAAAAGTTTCATTAGTGGCGGAAAATGCATCCTTCACTTACGTTACGGTTGACATCGCAGGCAAATTTTATCCCGACAATTGATTGAGTTATAGATATGTTCGGTCAACTTGGATAAGAAAGCGGTTTGCTTCATCGGGTTCGTCTTCTTCCATTATCACGAAGAAGACGGACCTTAACAGAAGAATTAGGGGATGATATGATGTATGCGGAATTGCTCAAACTTTTGAAAAATAGAAACCTTTATATTAGCGCGGCTTGCCTGTTGTTGCTCGTCATTGGCGCGGTTGTGTTGGGGGTGAAAGATTATCGTGAAAACGTGCAGTTGCTTCAACGAATTTATCATCACGACCCAAATGTTTTCGCCTTGACTTCCCCCCACCTTGAATGGGTTGGTCTAGGAGGCTACCGCTTTAATGTACTTTCATCTCTATATTACTTTCTTTTTCCACTATTGTTGTCGATTCCATTGGTAGATTCGATTTATCGTGAACGAAAGAGCGGAAATGTTCATTATCAATTGACACGGATGGGAAGAAACGTTTATTACAGAAGGAAATTTCTGTTTGCTTACATTAGTGCTTTCCTCCTGTTCCTCCTTCCTCTCGTGCTGGGAGTTGTGCTGGTGAATCTTTTGACGAACCATTGGGATTATTCGAGCTTTTCACAGGCCTACCGGCAATTGGTCAATGGCACGTTGCCGTTGCCAGACAATTCATTTGAAGGGGAAAAGAAACGCCTGTTTTCTCCTTTATTGGAAATCTCCCCTTATTGGTATGTTCTTGCGTATTATGTCATGGGCGGGTTGTTTGCCGGCGGCTACGTTTGTCTTGGTTTGGGATTTTCGTTTTTATTGAAAAATCGATATTTGATTACTTTGATGCCGCAAATCATTTATATGGTTTGTTGGGCGGCGCTGACTATCACCAGCCAACTTGGCTGGGATCCGTTTAATTTCTTAATTCCTTCACAGCCAGTGGAAGGATTGTCCTATTGGAAAATCGTCATCGTGTTTGTCCTCCAATTGTTGATTGCGGTAGGGGTATTTTCATATGGAGTGAAGAAAAGTGAAGATGTTCTCTAGACAGAACGTTTTTTTTGTCTGGCAAGATTTGGTGTTACAGCGAGCCGTTCTCAAGATTATTTTGGGTGTTATGGCTTTGTTGATGGTGGCGGGCATCTTTCCGTTAGGAATGGTGATGGTTGGGAAGTGGCACAGTCTTAAAGATTTTATCTTGCTCTATCGATATGAATTTTTTCATCTGCCTGCGTTTTTGCTTCTTTTAGGCTCCGCCCTTCAAACTAATGCGTGGGTAGTCCTAAGAAGATATCGCACGCGAAGGCAAATCGGGCTGCATAAAGCGTTGTTGGTCATCGTTCTGGCAGGGGGCGTGTCTCTCTGGGTTGCCGCAGTAGGAGGATTATGTACAACGTTTGCGAAATACATCATCTATCCCAATATACAAAACGTCCATGCGGCTTTTTTGTACGTGCCGCATAGCGGAGATAAAAGCTCGTTTCCCTACTTTCTAGTTATGTATTTTTTTATTACAGTTATATACGGATTGTTGTTTATAGCGTTCATTGATTTTGGATGGAATCGCTTTTTCGCCTTCGTTGCCGTCATCATACTGGCTATATTGGATATGTTCACTGTGCACATCCTCCCTTATTTGTTTTACATAAGCGAACGGACGGCTCCCGTTTGGACAATTTTGCTTCTCATTATGATGATGGTGGTGTTGGTCTATATCATTTGTCTTTCGTCAAGCCAAAAAAACTACTATGTTCAGGATGATCTTTTATGAAACCGATGGATTTGGAGTTTACCCTGATCAAAATCGATGCTAAAAGAATTTTCATCACCTGCCTCCTGTTTCCGCTGTTGGGCATTATGATGTCCAGTCGGTCAGAGGCGTTTTCTTCCCAGCGCCTATCGGAGTTGTTCGCCCGCTTATTTGGAGCGGTGACGTTTTCCAATTGGATGTATTGGTTGATGATTTGTTTCGGCTATATCGTGTTGCTCCAAATCGTTTGGAAAAAACGGGATAAATATTTTGAGCATAAACTGTTCCTTGTGTTGAGGGATGCGACGTCATATACAATGGCTAGGCTGCTGGCAGGGGCCATGTTTACATTGGGATATGTCTTGTCGGTGTTTTTGATTGCTGGCGGCTTCGGCCTTTTTGTGGCGCATATGTCGTTTTCGTTTGACCGTTCGCTGGTGCTCATGTTCATTGGCATCGCCGTGAATTTATATTGGCATGCCGGTTTGTGGATGTTGTTGAACGTGTATGCCAACCATCATGTAGCGAATGCCGTCATTCTCGCTTTGTTTTTTGTGGGTGTCAAGATGCCGATGCCTTTTGTTCCTTTGTACTACAGCATGGTGGATCTTGTGCGGAGCAGTTCGATATGGTGGTCTGCCTTGATCGTGGAACTCTTGTCAATCATTGCGTTCGGGTATTGGACGATTAAGAGAGTGAAGAACGCGGATTATATTTAGGAGGTTTTCGACATGAAGGCAGTCGTTTTGTCCAATGTTTCCAAAACGATAAAAACAAGGGAAGTTTTGCGCAATATGAACTTAGAGTTGGAGAGAGGAAAGATTTATGGATTCGTCGGGCCGAACGGATCTGGGAAAACGATGTTATTTCGAGTCATAAGCGGACTCGTCAAACCGTCCAGCGGCACAGTGACGGTATTTGGCCAGACGTTGCATCAAGACGTATCGTTTCCAAGCGATATTGCTGTTTTGTTGGAAAAACCGGGTTTCCTTGAGCAATACTCAGGATTCGATAATTTACATTTTTTAGCCATGATTCAAAACAAAATCGGCAAGCGTGAGGTGGAAGAAGCAATCGCACGGGTGGGTCTAGATCCGCGTGATAAAAGGCCGGTGAAAGCGTATTCTCTTGGGATGAGACAAAGGCTGGCCATCGCGCAGTGCATTATGGAGAAACCGCAACTGATGCTGCTCGATGAACCGATGAATGGGTTGGATGAAAAATCCGTAGACCAAGTGTATGAGATTATCAGGGAAGAAAACGAAAGAGGCTGCACCATTTTGTTGACGTCTCACCACAAAGTAGATGTCGAGTCGCTGTGTCATCATGTGTATTCCATGAACGAAGGGGTCATCACAGGTATGACAACGCTGCGTTTAAAATAATCCGATCTCAGAGCAGAAGGATGAAAGGATGTGGACAACTAAATGGTGATTTCCAAAGAGAAAAGAAGGTGTCCTGATTTGCTGGGGGACACCTTCTTCAAGCCGCTTTTCATCATAGGACATTTTACGTAAGTGTCGCCGTGTTTGTTGGCTGTCAGGCGGGTATGAGGAGGTCAACACCCGATGGCTCGTTACAGCCCTTTCGGCGTCACTTTCTTTTCGACTTTGCGCAGCAGCCAGTCAAACAAAATCGCTAATATCGCAGCGGGGATGGCGCCGGCTAAAATCAAGTTTTTGTCGGCGATGCGCAAGCCGCGGTCGATCAAGTCGCCAAGCCCACCGGCGCCGATGAGTGTCGCCAACGCGGCGACGCCGATTGTCAGCACCGTCGCCGTGCGCACGCCAGCCATAATGACGGGAAGCGAGAGAGGGAGTTCAACCATCCATAAAATTTGCCGCGATGTCATCCCCATCCCCCGTCCAGCGTCCACAAGCGCCGGGATCGACGCCGAGAATGCCGGTGTACGTATTGCGCAAAATCGGCAGCAGGGCATACAGCGTCAAGGCGATGATCGCCGGCAGTTTGCCGATGCCGAAAATCGGAAGCATAAACCCAAGCAAGGCCAAGCTCGGAATCGTTTGAATGAGGGCGGCGGCGCCGATGATCGGCTCGGCGAGTTTGCGATACCGCGTCAGCACGACGCCAAGCGGCACGGCGACGGCAATCGCGATGCCCATGGCAATGGCCGATAGCAGCACATGCTCTTGAAAGGCGATCCAAATGTCTTCTTTTCGTTCGATAAACGTTTGTAATAACTCCATTTTATCCCTCCTTGGCGGAAAAAGCGGCAGTGGATGGCTGCCGCTTCATCATCGATTAGATGGAAAATATGAGATCGTCACCGAGTCGTGAGCGGCCGTTTTGTGTTTGAGAGGATGGTCCGGGTTGGGACGGCGCCATGTTTTGCGCTCCCATTCGCCCGCATTGTATTCATCACCGTTACGCGTGCTGCTGGAACGTCCACTCAGCGAGCGCCCGCATCATGCTCGAGCGTGTAATCCCGCCGACAAGTCGGTCGCCGTCCAACACCGGGATAATGCGCACATCCGGGTTTTGAAACAAGGCGGCGACGTTCGTGACGTCCGCTTCTTTCGCCAATGTTGTCACATCGTAATCGGCGATGTCGGCGACTAACAAATGCTCTTCATTATAGCGCTGTTCGATTTGTTTCAGCGTGACGATGCCGAGAAAGGCTTGCTTTTTATCGACAACGACCAAACTATCTACTTTTCTCGCTTTCATCAATCGGAACGCTTCGGCCAAGCCGCGCCGCGGGGAGATGGTCGCGACATCCGCCGACATTAAATCTTCCGCCGTCGGCACGGCCGTCTGCTTTGTAAGCAATCGGTTTTCCCCAATAAACTCGCGCACAAACGAGTTCGCTGGCCGTCGAAGCATTTGGTCGGGTGTGGCGAACTGGATGATTTCCCCGTCTTTCATGAGCGCGATCCGATCAGCGATTTTAATCGCCTCATCCATATCGTGGGTGACAAAGACGATCGTTTTGTGGATTTCTTCTTGCAGCCGGACGATGTCATCTTGCAGCTGCTCGCGGCTGATCGGATCCAAGGCGCTGAACGGCTCATCCATTAAAATGATGTCCGGCTCGGCGGCCAAGGCGCGGACGACGCCGACGCGCTGCTGCTGACCGCCGCTGAGCTCCGATGGATAGCGGTGCTTGAACGTCGAAGGGTCTAACCCGACGAGCTCGAGCAGTTCGTCAACCCGTTTTTCATAGGCGTGTTTTTCCCATTTTTTCAGCTTCGGCACGAGGGCGATGTTTTCCGCGATCGTCATGTGCGGAAACAAGCCGATTTGCTGGATGACATAGCCGATGTTGCGCCGCAGTTCGACCGGGTCAAGCTCGGAAATGTCTTGCCCGTCGATATACACTTTGCCCGATGTCGGCTCGATCAACCGGTTGATCATCCGCATTGTCGTCGTTTTTCCGCACCCGCTCGGCCCAATCAAGGCAACAAGCTCCCCCTTGCGGATGTCAAGATTGATATTTTTTAAGGCGACAAACCCGTCTTCATACTGTTTCGTCACGTTTTCAAAGCGAATCATGGGCATTCCTCGCTTTCTAGTCAATCAGTCCTTCCTTCTTCAAGAAGTCAATCGCCACCTCGCGCGGCTGCTTTCCTTCCAAGTTGACTTCGCCGTTTAATTTCATCATTTTTTCATCGCTCAAAATATTGGCCAGCTTGTTCAGTGTTTCTTCAAGACCTGGGTTGGCATCGAGCACTTCTTGGCGGATGATCGGCACGGCGTGGTACGGCGGGAAGTAATGTTTATCATCTTTTAATACAATAAGATCATATTTTTTAATGCGGGCATCGGTCGTGTAGGCGGTGATGACGTCAATCTCGCCGTTTTTCGCCGCTTCGTATTGCAAGTCCGGGTCGATATTGACTGTTTTTTTGAAGTGAAATCCGTACGTATCGACAAGCCCGTCATAGCCGTCGCTTCGCTCAAAAAACTCGGCGTCCGACCCGAACGTGAGGGAGGACGAATGCTTGACCAAGTCGGAGGACGTTTTCACTCCGAGCTTTTCGGCGAGGTCTCTTCTCATCGCCAACGCATACGTGTTGTTAAATCCGAGTGGTTTGAGCCAAGCGATGTTGTATTTTTCCTTATATAGTTTCTTCGTTTCGTTGTACATTTGTTCGGGCGTCTTTGCGGGATCGTACGGCTGTTTTAAAATGTTCAAATACCCAGTCCCCGTGTATTCGACATACATGTCGACATCCCCGTTTTTGATGGCTTGCTGGAGCATAAACGCGCCGCCTAAACTGTCTTTCACCTCAACATCCAAATCCGTGTTGGCTTTCACATACTCCGCCAGCAAATGCGTCAAAATGACTTGCTCGGTAAACTTCTTTCCGGCAATCACGATTTTCCCTTTCGCATCACTTTCTCCGCTGCAGGCTGCCAATCCGAAAACAAGCCCGACAGCGAGCAAAGACATGAACCATTTTCGCAACACCATTTTCCTCCTTTTTCCGTTAGTGTTATAAGGGGGGATGAAAAAAGAAAAGGCGGCAAAAGGACGCGAAGGGGATGAAAAAGCGTCGCAAACAAAGGATACCGTAATTTGGGTACATCTGGAAAATTTGGTATCGGTCGATATCATTGCCTGTCGCTTTCTCTCACGGCGATGAACGCTCTCTCCTTTCCGATGCTGAAAAATGCTCCGGAATGCTTTCGAATCCTCCCGAATACTCCGAATTCGAGATGTTCGAACAGGTGTTTTTTCTTTCTCCATGAGCGCCATTAACGACGAGAGGCGTGGTTGTGTCATTCAACGTTTATGATAAGGCCAGTGGTTCCGTGGGCTTCGCATAAAAAACGGCAGCCTGCGGCTGCCTAGTGAAAAGGGAATAGGTGTTGAACATTTCTCTGTGGGGGACGCGTTACGCATGAACAAGGCGATGAAGGGCGCTTTCCGTTTTGAAGACGCGGGCGTTTAAAACATGCAATCCCGCTTCATGTTCGGCGAGGGCAGGCAGCGCTTTTTCTTCCAAGATGGATGTGATATGGGTAAGGTCGCCTTTCATATGGTGAAGATCGTGGGCCATCGCCTCGTATTTTGCGGCCAACACTTCTTGTCCGTGGCGGAGCGCTTCCGCAATCACCTTCGTTTCGTTCGTGCGCTCATAAAGCAGGTCGATTCGTTGTTCAAGGGTGTTTGTCTGCTCGTTCAACTGAGCGACTTGACGTTCAACAGAGTCCATGCGCTCATTCAATTGGGTGACTTGATGTTCGACAGTGCCCATGCGCTCATTCAACTGGGTGACTTGATGTTCGACAGTGCCCATGCGCTCATTCAATTGGGCGGCTTGATGTTCCACGGTGCCCATGCGCTCATTCAACTGGGTGACTTGATGTTCGACAGTGCCCATGCGCTCATTCAACTGGGTGACTTGATGTTCGACAGTGCCCATGCGCTCATTCAATTGGGCGGCTTGATGTTCCACGGTGCCCATACGCTCGTTCAATTGGACGACTTGGTGTTCAACAGAGCCCATGCGCTCATTCAGCTGGGCGACTTGGTGCTCAAGGTTGCTTGTCCGCTCGTTCAGCTGAGTGACTTGGTGCTCAAGGGTGCTCGTTCGCTCATTGAGCTGGGCCATTTGCGCTTCGAGAGCGCCCGTTCGTTCATTAAGGTTGGCCACTTGCACTTCAAGGGCGCCCGTTCGTTCATTAAGGTTGGCCATTTGCACTTCAAGAGCGCCCGTTCGTTCATTGAGATTGGCCACTTGCCCCTCCAAGGCGCCAACTCGCTGCTCGAGCGACTCGACCGCCGCGCGCGTCGCTTTCACTTCATGCAAAATTTCTCTTAGCAACGCCTCCATTCGTTTCACCTCCTTTTCGCCTCTATTTTACAAAAAACGCGCACCGATGGCGAGAAAAAATAGGAAAATGGTTTTGGCTAGAACAAGAGCGGGATGAATCGTTACAATAGACATAGGAAAAAAACAGAAGCGAAGGTGGACGGAGATGGATGCCTCATGGTTGAAGCCCATTGTCGAAACAAAATATTTATCGACCGAAAACGCGCACCGATACCGGGCGATTTTGCGCTATTTCTACATTCAGCACGAGCGGATGCGCCAATATTTGTTCCCAGAAGAAGTGTACGCCTTTTTAAAGCAACACGAGGAATTTGCCGATTACACCGAGGAGGAGCTGCAACAAGACCTCGACCAGCTTGTCAAATGGAACAACTTGATCGCCCGCCAAGAGACCTCTCATGTGCGGATGATAGAAGAGTTTAAGAAAAAGCGGTTTCGCTATCAGTGCAGCCCGTATACGGTTGAAATCGAACGGATGATCCGCACGCTCGAGCAGCTTGGGGATTCGTTTGGGGGGTCGCTGGAGAAAACGCGGTTTGACCGCTTGTATGCCTCCCTTTCCCGCATCGAAACGATCATCGCTTCTGATTTTCAAGAAAAATCGGACGAAATGCATCAAGTATGGGAAGAGACGTTCGATTATTTCAAGAAAATCATTCAAAACTCAGCCGACTATATCGCCTATTTGCATAGCGAAAACTTGGAAGAGCGAATGACTTCAGAGTCGTTTCTCGTCTATAAGGAGCAGTTTACCGCCTATTTGCGCGATTTTATCGTCGCCTTGCAAAAAACGTCGATGCAAATTGAACAATTGCTCGAAGACCTGCCGGAAGACGGGGTCGGCCGATTCATCGAGCATGTTGTCGACTATGAGCGCTCCATCCCGCGTTTTGCCGATGCATTGCCGTCGCGTGCCGAACTCATCGAGGAGAAGCGGGAGACGTGGCGAAGTCTGCGCGAGTGGTTTTTAGGCCGTGACGGACGCGAGAGCGAGCTTTCGTTTTTGCAATATCAGACGAACGAGGCGATTCGCCGCCTGACGCGTGTCGTGCAGCGGCTTGGCGAGCGGCATCATCATTTTCGCAGCCGCAAGGGCGACTACTTGCATTTGGCGCGCTGGTTCTCGCGGCTTTCTTGGATCGAAGAGGCGCATTGCCTGTCGGCGGTTGTGTTCGGCTGTTTCCATACGAAACATCTTGTCGCCGATACGGGGGCGACCGACAATATATACCGCGACGTATGGGACGAGCCGCCAGCCGAATGGGTGACAAAACCGCGCGTCCGCCATTATGGGGAAAAGAAAAAGCCGCAGGCGATTGAAGAGAAAGAACGGGAAAAAGAAGAAGCGCGCCTTCGCTATTTGGAAGAAAAAGCACGCGAGGAAGCGGAGCTGAAGCAGCTTGTGACCGATGGAAAAATCGTGCTCGCCGAGCTTCCAGTGGTGACCCCATATGTGCGGAAAACGTTGCTTAGCTGGATCGCCAAGGCGATGGGGCGCGAGGGGCAAACGGTGAAGACGGAAAACGGTTGGAAAGTGAACGTCATTCCACGTGAAGGCACGATCTGCCTTCGTGCGGAAGACGGGGAACTCGTGATGCCCAACTATGAAATTCGCTTGCTTTCGGGAGGGGAATGAGCGTGGAGACCGCGTTTGACGACAAAGCGAAAGAAGCGCTCGCCGCGCTGTTTGAACAGTTTTGGATCGTTCGTGACAAAGAGCCGGAGCTGTACCAGCTCGTCCGCGAGCGTGAACATGTGCTCAAGCGATACGTTGAGGAAAAGTTCGGCTATCGGCTCATCGTCCACCGCTATTTCGCCAAACTGGAGAAGATCCCCGCTGATCCCGAGCCGTGGATGGGAATCGAAACGTTTCAAGAGCCGCTTGATTATGCATTGTTTTGCTGCTTGATGGCGTATTTGGAAGGCAAAGCGGTGGAAGAAAAGTTTTTGCTTTCTGACGTATGCGAGGAAATCCACACCATGTATCCGGGCGACGTGCCGCTCGATTGGACGAACTACTCGCACCGGCGCGCGCTCATTCGTGTGTTGAAAACGGCCGAACAAATCGGGCTCATCCGCCGAATGGACGGGGAGATTGAGGCGTTCGCCCATCATGTAGAGGAAGAGGCGCTGTACGAGGTGCCGGTGCTCGCCCGTTATTTTATGCGCACATATCCGAAAGATTTGCTGCAATATGAATCGATCGACGAATTGCTCGCTGAGGAATGGAAAGCGGCGCCGCAAGACTATCGGCGCCATCGCCTGTATCGAAAGCTGTTTTTATCCCCGGCGGTGTATCGGACGGAGGGAGACGAGCAAGATTTTTACTACTTGCGCAACTTTCGCCATCGATTGCGCGACGATATCGAAGCGCATACGCCGTTTCATTACGAGCTGTATAAAAACGCCGCGATGCTGACATTGCCGGAGCGGCAGGCGCCGTACAACGTATTTCCCGACCAGAAAGGGACGTCGGAGATCATTCTTCATTTTGCCGCTTTGGTGCGCGAGCGGTTGGAGTTGTTTCCACCTGATGAGTACGGCCGCATCCGGTTGACGCCAGAGCAGTTTTCCGCTTGGCTTGCCGATTGCCGCCGCCGCTATGGGGCTGGGTGGGGGAAAACGCACCGCGACATGTCGTCCGCTGAGCTTGTCCGCGAGGTGCTTTCGGCGTTGAAAGAATGGCGCATGGCTGATGTGGAACACGACACCGGAACGATCGTCCTCTATCCGCTCCTCGGGCGGCTTTGCGGGCGGTATCCGGATGATTTTGACGCGAAAGAGGGGGAAGATGATGGCCAATCCGTGGGTGCTCCATCGCGCCGGATTGATTAATTTTTGGTATTACGATGAGCAGTACTTTCATTTTGCTGACGGGAAGCTGCTGCTTCGCGGAAGCAACGGGGCGGGCAAGTCGGTGACGATGCAAAGCTTGATCCCCGTGCTTTTGGACGGCAAAAAGACGCCCGATCGGCTTGATCCGTTCGGCTCGCGAGCGCGGCGGATGGAAGACTACTTGCTTGGAGAAAAAGACGTCGTGGACCGCGATGAACGGACGGGGTATTTGTTTTTGGAATATAAGCGAAAAGAATCCGACCAGTACGTCACAACCGGCATCGGCTTGCGCGCGAAGCGGCAAAAAAGCCTCGACTTCTGGGGGTTTGTCATTTTCGACAACCGCCGCATCGGGCATGATATCACCCTATATAAAAAGGAGAAAACTGGAGAGAAAATTCCGTTGACGAAACGTGAGTTGGCCGCAATGCTTGGCGTGGGCGGAACGGTCGTCGAGACGCAAAAAGACTATATGGAGCTCGTCAATAAACATGTGTTTCGCTTTGAATCGCTTGAGGCGTTTCAAGAATTGATCGAGTTGCTCATTCAACTGCGCAGTCCGAAGCTGTCAAAAGACTTTAAGCCGACAGTCATCTATGAAATTTTGGAAAGCTCGCTGCCTCCGTTGACCGATGATGAACTTCGCCATTTGTCCGAGACGATCGAAAACATGGATCAAGCGAAACAGCAACTCGAGCAGCTCGAGCGCGACGAACGGTCGTTGAAGCGTTTGTGCGACCAATACCGCCAGTACAATGAATATATGATTGCAGAAAAAGCGATGGAATACGAGAAAGCAGCGAAACAAGCCGAACAGCTTGCCGCCGAGCAGCACCGCCGCCGAAGCGAAGAGGAGCAGGCGCAGAAGGGGCTTGCCGAGCTTGACGAGAACATCACGAGCCTTCGCCGTGAAGAAGACGTGTTGCGGGCGCGCGAAATCGACTTGGCTGGCCATGAGGTGTTCCAGCAAGCAGACAAGTGCGAAGAGCTGAAAGCCGAGCGGAAGCGTCTGCAAGAACGGCGGGAGCGGCACGAACGGGCGATCGAGGAAAAAGAACGGCTTGGGCGGCAACACCGCCGCCGCCTCGATGAAGCGGAAGCACGGGCCGATGAAATCGAACGCGCTCTTGAGGATGAACTCGAACAGCTGCGCGCTGATGCCGAAGAAGGCGCGTTCTCCAGCCATGAGGTGAACGAAGACGATTTTCTCCGCCATCGCCGAAAGCAGCAGGAATTTCTGTTCGCCGCTTGGAAGCGGGAAGCGGATCTCCATATCGAGCGGCTCGAGAAGCTGGCCCATCTTTGGCGCCGTCATGACGATTTGAAAGGGCACTATGAGGAGGCGAGCAAAGAAGCGGGCGAATTGCAACGGGAAGTGGACGAATGGCGCCACCAGCAGCGAAAGTGGGATGAACTGCTCGAGCAAGAAAAAGCGCGCTTTGAACAGCAGGTGCTCGCCTGGCTCGAGAGGGAAGAAATCGAGGTTTCGGAAGCGGATATGCAGGCGTTTCTGCGGCAAGTGAGCGCCATCTATGAGCGATATTCGATCGATGACATCAAGCGCCCGTTCGCTGAAGCGTATTACGCCGCCATCGGCAAGAAGAACGACGAAAAGTGGCGGATGGAACATGAGATCCGTCTGCTGGACAGCGAACTGGTCGACCGTGAAGCCGAACTTCGCCATTGGCGAGACGAACGAGACCCCGAGCCGGAGCGTGACGAGCAAACCGCCGCCGCCCGCGCCGAACTCAAGCGGCAAGGGGTGGCCTTTGTCCCGTTCTATGCCGCCGTTGAATTTGTCGACCATGTGCCAGAGAACGTGCGCGAGCGGATCGAATCAGCGCTCTCGCACGCCGGGCTGCTCGATGCGCTCATCGCGGACCGCGATGTCGATGTGGTTTGCGACCGCGTGCTCATTCCGAACCCTGTCCATATGGGGCATACACTCGCCGACTATTTGCGTCCCGATGCGGACGCGCCTGTGTCTGCTGAGCGGATTGATGACGTTCTCCGAAGCATCGTCATCACCGATGCGGAACAAGAAGGAGGCATGGCGCTCGATGAGGCGGGTCGCTATGCGATCGGCCTGTTGCGTGGGCACGCGCCAGTGAGAGAGCAGGCGATGTTTATCGGCCGCACGGCGAGAGAACGGTGGCGGATGGAGAAAATCGCGGCGCTGGAAGAAGAAATCGCCGCGTTGCGGCGCCAGCGCGACCGTTTGCGGACGGAACATGAATCAGTCAAAGCCGCCATTGCCGCGCTTGCGGACTGGTTTGCCGCGTTTCCATCCGACCGCGATGTGCGCACGGCGTTTGAGGAACGCGAGGAAGCCCGCCGCCAAGCCGAAAGCAAAGAACGAGACTGGAAGCGGCAAGAAGAAAAAGCCGCCCGCTTGGCCCGCGAATGGCAACAGTTGAAACAGACGCTGCGCGAACAGTCAACGGGGTTGAACGTCGAGTTTTCCTTAGACGGTTGCGAACAAGCACGGTTGGCCATGAAATCGTACGTCCGCCACTTGCACGAGCTGGAAGTCTATTATCGCGAGGCACGCCATATCGCAGCAATGATCACCCAGCAACAAGAGCGGCTGGCGGCGCTGACTGAAGAGATCGATGAGGCCAAAGGAGAGCGAAATCGGCTGCTCGATGAAGAGGAACGGCTGGCTTTGCGAATTTCGGAAATGGAACGGACGCTTGCGCAAATGGGAGCGGATGACATTCGCGCGGAAATCGCCCGCATTCGGGAACGGCTCGCTGTGTTGCGCGGCGAAATTCCGCGGCTTGTCAACGAACGGGCGCGGACGGAACAGCAGTTGGCGTTCGTCCGCACAGAATTGGAAAAAGGAGAAAAACGGGAAGCATTCGCCCGCAGGCTTGCCGCCATGTGGGAAGAGTCGTTCGCCCGCGAAGCGGCGCTCGGGTTGGTGGAACTAGACCGCTCGCGTCCGCTTCCGGAACAGGCGAAAGAAGCGAAACAGCGGTACGGGGCGGTGCTGAGAGAGACGCGCTCCTCGCTTCTCGCCCGACTGAACACCGTCTTTTTCCAAGAGTCGTCCAACTTGACCGAATACCGGGCGACGCTCGAGCGGCTGCCGGATGATGGAGATCGCGAATGGATCACATCCGCGCCAGATGACGAAATGGCGATGAAAGCGGCGGACTGGCGGGAAAAACAGGAGCGCCACGTCATTTTCCTCGACTACAAAGGCCAGCGCGCCACGCCGTTTGCGGTGTTGGCGGAAGTGGAACGCGACATCGTCTTGCAGCACGAATATATGAAAGAACAAGACCGCGAGCTGTATGAGGACGTCATTTTAAAATCGGTCGGCCGCATTTTGCGCAGCCGCATCCAGCGCGCCGAGCGGTGGGTGAGCGATATGAACAAGCTGATGGGCGGGCTTGATACGTCATCAGGACTCGTGTTGTCCATTCAATGGAAACCGAAAACGGCAGAAACGGAAGCGGAGCTCGACACGAAGGAGCTGGTCCGCCTGTTGCGGATCGATCCGCGGTTGTTGAAAGAGGAAGATTTGCAACGGGTGACGAACCACTTCCGCTCGAAAATCGCCCGTGCCCGCGAACTGCTTGAGGAGCGCGGCCAAGGCAACACGCTTCATCAAATCATAAAAGAAGTGCTTGACTATCGAAAATGGTTTGCGTTCACCCTTTATTACGAAAAAGCGAACGAGCCGAAACGCGAGTTGACGAACCATCGCTTTTACCAATTCAGCGGTGGGGAAAAGGCGATGGCGATGTACATCCCGCTTTTCGCCGCAGCGTATTCACGTTACCAGGAAGCGGGCGATGACGCGCCGTACATCATCTCGCTCGACGAGGCGTTCGCTGGCGTCGATGAAAACAACATTCGCAACCTATTCGGCCTTGTCGAACAGCTCGGCTTTAACTACATCATGAACTCGCAGGCGCTCTGGGGCGACTACGACACCGTGCCCGCTTTATCCATTTGTGAGCTCGTCCGCCCGCGCAATGCGTCGTTTGTCACCGTCATTCATTATCGTTGGAATGGGCGCGTCAAACAGCTCGTCACTGATGACGAAGAATGGGAGATGATCGAGACGTGAGCACAGCCAAGGAAGCATCCGCCTTTTTCCGCTCTGAGCCAGCGTTCCACCGCCTATTGGTCGAGATGAAGCGCAAGTACGAGTCGCTCGGCCGCGTTGGCGGCACGGTTTCGTTGGCGGCGTTTTCCGATGAAGAGCGGGAGACGATCGCTGCCTTTTTCGGCAAAGATGTCTCGCGCGTCTCCCTCTCTGATTTTGAAAAACAGCTCGAACAAACGCGGTTCGCAGGCATTGGGCTTGTGGAATTGCTCGAACAATATTTCGGTGAGAGGCTCGTGTCAAAAAGAGAACAGCGGCAAGCGGCGGAAGAAGAAAGGGAGCGGTTTTTCGCGCGCCTTGTGAAGGAGCATCATTGGGTTGAGGCGGTTCGCAGCCAGCGCTTCGTCCAAGCGGCGTACGAAAACGACCGCAACGGCCTTGAGGCCGCCGTCCGCCTTGTCAGCGCCGCCCTGCGCCGCCTGCCGCTCTCTTCGTACATGCGCCTCCCGCTCTTTGCCCAGCAAGTCGCAGGCGATCCGCATGCGTTTGATCTGTCCACACTCCCAGGCAAGCTGCTTTTAACCGCCTTGCAAGCGGCGGTGCCGGGCAAGTGGGATGTGGCGTCGGTCGAGAGCGTCAATGAATTGTTGCAGTCAGTCGGGCTGCTCCGTGAGGATATATTGAACTTTGTCACGTGCGCCAACATCCTCGCAGAAACGGAAGGCGGGCCGCATCGCGTCCTTTCCGCCGCCGCGGAAACAAACGCGGCGCTGAACGTGCCGCTGCGGGAAGTGCTGCCGCTTGCGCGCGCCTATCCTGCCCGGGGCGGGACGGTGTACATTGTGGAAAACGCTGGTGTTTTCTCCACGTTGCTTGACACCCGCGCCCCGCTTGTGAGCACAAACGGACAAATGAACTTGGCGACGATGAAACTGCTGGATTTGCTCGCTGCCTCTGGCGCGCAGCTGCTTTACTCGGGCGATTTTGACCCGGAAGGATTGGCCATGGCCGAACGATTGCTTGAACGGTACGGCTCGGCCGTCGCACTCTGGCGCTTTTCCTTAGACGATTATTTGGCTGCCAACCCAGCGGTCGAACTTCCACCTGAGCGGCTCGCCAAACTCGCATCGATCTCGGCAAAGGACTTGCTTCCGGTGAAAGAAGAGATGAAGCGGCGCAAAAAGGCGGGGTATCAAGAGGCGATTATCGGGAGGTTGGAGGGGGATATAAGCCATTAGTGCGGCTATGGCCGTCTTTTCTTTTAGACAATGAAATAGAGTGTTGTGCCATGATTATTTCCCCTCCCAATGTGGGATATGAGTATGTTATGATAGAAAATAAGCGCAATCGTATAGGCAGGGTGGTTGGTCAGATCCCCTTCTGAAAGGGGGTGTGACCATACAGGGTAACTTTGACCTCCAAACGGCGACGTTTATGGTGCTGCTTGTTACGCTGATTGTTACCCTCATTGAAAAAATGAAAAAGTAATCCACCCTGCCGCCAAGCTCGTGTGGATTACTTTTCCCCATTGGTGACCGACCATCTCGGTCTATACGGTTGTGCTCGTAGGCTATGGTGCGATGCCGTAGCCTACTTTATAATATATGCGGTTGTGATATCGATTATGCTTCTATATTCATTGTATAGGAATGATCTTAAAAAGTAAAGGAGAAAGGTCGAGCGCGTCTTTCTACGAACGAGGTGAACCAAATGGAGACGAAGGAAGCAGAAAAAGTGATGGTGGCTTTTCACCACAAAGTGTACTTGACAAATAAAGACGATCATGATAGGGAAAATCAAAACAGCATTTTTTCCTTTTAATACCCTACGTCTCTTTGAGCAACATTGTTATCATGTTTGTCTTTAAAAGTCAAGTGTGTGAGTAAAATATTTGTGGGTGACATTTCGAGATGATTTCCCGACGAAGGTTGCGAACTTTTGTTCGCGACGTTCGTCGGAGCCACCAAGCGAAGCGCGGTAGAAAAAAGCAAATGTCATGCAAAAAGGACTCTCTCCCTGCTAGGATGGTGATGACCAACATCAATCAAACAGGAGGGAGAGAGTCCATGAAACATCTTACCACAGAATGGCCTTTATTCAAAGAGCTGGAGGAGCAATGAGTCAGAACTCTCCAAAAGGTGTTCGCTGTCTTGTTGGCCGCCCTTTTGGAGGAGATCGATCAACAACTGGCGGAAGCGCGGGACAAGCGCCGGTATCAGCTGAAAGACAAACGGCCGACCACGATCCAAACGCTGTTTGGGGAAGTGACTTTCCGCCGGAACTATGACTATGATCGGCAAACGGGGGCGTATACGTTCTTGCTGGATGCCGAACTAGGCTTTGATGGAGCGCAGTCGATCAGCCCTTGCCTCGAGGAAACGGCGGTCGAGTTGGCCGTGGAGTGCTCTTCCTGCCGCAAAGCGGCTCGCACGCTCGAGTCGATCGTGGGGTATGCGGTCATGAGCCACGAGGCCATTCGCCAGTTGGTGCTCGAGGCCCCTGTCTCGTTGCACTGCCCTGTTTCCAAACGGCATGGCCGGGTGCTGTTTGTGGAGGCGGATGGACTGTTTGTTTCTCGCCAGGGGAAAGGGAAGCGGGCGAAAGAGGAGAAGATCTTGGCGGTTCACGAGGGATGGAGACGAAACGGGTCGCAGCTTGAGCTCGTGAACCGGCGCCACTGCCTCCATGAAGGGGCGGGGGACGTGTGGGAACGGTTTGAGGATTGGCTGATGCAGGAATATGCCTATGATCCGTGCCGAGACCTGTTGGTCATCAACGGCGACGCGGCGTCGTGGATCACGGCCTGCCGGGAGTATTTTGGGAAGCGGGCGTGCTTTCAGCTGGATCGATTTCATGTGGCGCGGGAGCTGCGTCAGTGTCTGTCCGGCCACCCGCGTTGGCGGGAGGTGCGGAAGAAGCTGGCGAAACAAGACGAAGAAGGGCTTCTCGTGGAGCTGAACAGCGTGGTCGGCACGTTGGAGGACGAAGCGAAAGAACAGCAGCTGGCTGCCATGATCCGCCGGATCGAGTCGATGCCGGGATGCATCCGGGACTATCGGGAGTGGCTGTCGGAGCAGGGGGTGGAGACGACCGGCATGCGTCCGATGGGCCACGCGGAGAGCGTGATGAGCCGGTTTGCGCACCGGGTGAAATCCCGCCGCAGCTGGAAAGACCAAGGCCTTCGGGCGTTTCTTAGGGCGATGGCGGCGCGAATCGACGGGATCGGGTGGAGAAAGGGACGGTTGGAGCAGGAAGAGCCCCGGCCGGCCGCCTTGGCCTCAACAACGTCCAAGCGGATCAAACAGGCCAAACGGAAGGCAGGACGGTTGTGGGCGGATGTGGTGCGTCAGAATCTACCGTGTCTGCAGCGGTCATCCGGGACGCCGATCCATCAAGCGTTGTCGGCGCTCCGGGATGGTGGTTGGGTGTAAAAAAATGGAATACCGTATCATCGCCTCAAGATGAGGGATGAGAGTCCGAAAGCGCTTACGATATTAATTCCTGAAAATGGTTCGCTAACTAGTGATTTACAACTACCGTAGTGAACCGAAAAAAGTTCTCCACAAAGTCTTGACTGACTCTGATGCTGGCCGCGTTTTGCTCACTATGACGGATCCATTTGATGGCGAAGCGCAACGCTCGACAACGGCGGTTGTACCGGGAACGTTCAAGAAACGAGCCGTTTGTGAACAAATTTCCAGTGACAAAGCGATGCCAGGCCCGTTCGGACGAAAGCCCAGCAGCATCCTCAAAAGGTGAACGGCGATGACCACGGCGTCTTCCTGTTTGACCAAATGGCGGTTGCGGCGCTGCAGGTGCATCTGAATCGATGACAGTTGGGCAGAGACAAAAAAGAAAATGGCAGCATATTGTTTTTTGCAGTTTGGCTTGATCTTTAGTAGAATGAAAGTGCTCTTGCATGGGGGATTCTCCTTTCGAATGTTGGGTCGCACTTTCATTCTACAGGAGATCCGCCTGCAAGGGCTATTTTTATGCTTGTCAGATTTCATCTAGCACCACGGGTTATATTTTTATTTTGCAATAAACACACATAACCTAACAGCAGCTGCATTCCCCCAGCAAAATACGATATACTTGACACAAGAGCAATCCATCTGCTTCCTTACTAGCGTGGTTTCGGTGAATGCTATGTTTCACGTTCATGTAGCCTGTCGGAAGGGAAGGCGGAGAAAAGCGATGGGGGAGATTTATGCGTCATAAACTTCGTTCTCTTGGATTTTCAATCGGGTCGCTTCCGACCGGAAAACGGAATCAAATCACGGACGTGCCCGGGGTGCGGGTCGGGCATGTGACGATTCGCGAGGACATCGATGAACGGACGGTGATCCGCACCGGGGTGACAGCGGTGTTGCCGCATGAGGGCAACTTGTTTTTGGAGAAAGTGCCAGCGGCTTGCTTTGTGCTGAACGGGTTTGGGAAAACGGCGGGGCTTGTGCAAGTGGAGGAGCTCGGGGTGATCGAATCGCCGGTGATGTTGACCAATACGTTCAGCGTTGGGGAGGTTTGGCAAGGGACGCTTGAATATATGCTTGCGATAACGCCGGAGATTGGCGATACGACAGGGTCGATCAACATTGTCGTCGGTGAATGCAATGACAGCTATTTGAACACGGCCCGGGCGCTGGCGGTGACGAAAGAGCATGCGAAACAGGCGATTGCCAATGCGCGGGTGGAGATGGAAGAGGGAGTGGTCGGCGCGGGAACAGGGATGATGTGTTTTGGCTGGAAAGGGGGCGTCGGCAGTTCGTCGCGGATCGCGGGCGGGATGTATACGGTCGGGGCGCTGGTGGTGAGCAACTTTGGGCGGCGCGAGGAGCTGCAGTTTGTGCCGTATGTGCTGCCATCGTTTAATGAACGGGACATGCCGCCTGGGTCGATTATGATGATCGTCGCGACGGATGCGCCGCTTGATGCGCGGCAGCTGAAGCGGCTGGCAAAGCGAGCGGCTGTTGGGTTGGCGCGGACGGGAAGCCGCGTTCATCACGGGAGCGGTGATATTGTCATTGCGTTTTCCAATGCTTATACAATTCCTCATTTTTCTGATTATGCTCTTCAACTGTTCCCGCCGCTCGTCCGCGATGACGCGCTGCTTATGAATGAGTTGTTTCAGGCGGCGATCGAGGCGACGGAAGAAGCGATTTGGAATTCACTGACGACGGCGGAGACGACGACCGGACGGAACGGGCGTGTTGGAGAAGCGATTCCGTATTCGTTGCTTCGGCGGATGGGGAGATGATAGACACTGGCCTGAAAGGGGTTCCTCTCAGGCCGTTTTATTGCCTTTGCGCGCTGTCAGTGCCGGATGTGAAGGCGATGCGCCCAAGCAGCGATTTTTGCTTTCATTTCCCTGTGCCATGCGCGGTCGTGGGCTGTGTATCCGACCAAAGCCCCTGTGGCGATGAGGAGCAGCCCTGATAAGGCGAAAATCTCGGAAATGGATGCGAATCCTGCGATGGCCCCCGCTGTCGTCGGGCCAGCGAGGTTGCCGAGGAAGCGGCTGCTGGCCGTAACACCAAAGACCCGGCCTTGAATGCGGAGCGGGCTTTGCACGTTGATGAGCGCCTGAATAGCGGGCCATACGCCGCCGACGACAAGTCCTTGCAAAAAGCGCCAGACGTACAGCTCGTATATATGATCCGTCCACACTTGCGGCAAGGCGAGCAGGCCGGAGAGGACGAGCAGCATCGGCAGCATTTTCGCCTGCCCGATCCGGTCGCCGAGCTTGCCTAAATACGGCGCCCCGATCATTGTCGCGATGCCGGTGATCGACGAGGCGAGGCCGGATAAAAATGCGAGATTGCTAGAATGGCCGACGATCGATTGGACAAAAATCGTCATCATCGAGTTGACGCCAAGAACGGCGATTTGCACGAGAAACGCAGCGACAAACAAGATGATGAGCGGCCGATGTTCGAACACTTCCTTGAAGCTCGCTTGGTTCTCTTTCGTCTGCGGCGCGACCGGGTCTTTTTCCAGCCAAAAAATCACGGGCAAGAGCGTCAGCAAAATGCAAAGCCCAGTCACGAGAAACACCGGGCGGAAGCCGAACCAATCGGATAAGGCGCCGCCGATGAGCGGCCCGATGATGTTTCCGGCGATGCTTCCCGTCTGCAGCGTCCCGAGCGCTTCGCCGCTATGGTCTTTCGGAACAACGCGCGCCAAGTACGAAAACGAGACGGTGATGAACCCGGAGAAAAAGCCGACAAGGAATCGGAGGGCAAGCAGCGCCATCGGCGAATGGGCGAGCGCCATGCAGCCGGTGATGAGCCCCATGCCCGCCCCTGCGCGGATCAGGTTGGCGCGCTGGCCGTACTTGTCGGCGAACACGCCCCACACCGGGGCCATGATGGCCGCCGATAAGAATGTCGCAGAAAAGACAAGGCCAGTCCAGATGCTTAACGCATGGTGTTCGGTGACTCCCATCTCCCACAAAAGCAATGATAAAAACGGAATCACCATCGTCATCCCGGCGGACACCATGAAATTGCACAGCCAAAGGATGCGGACGCTTCGTTTCCAGTTCACAGAAGGTCATCTCCTGTATTATTTCGTTCCCCTAATGATTTTAGCACGATGGAAAAACAAAGGAAACCATTTTGCTTATGCATGGGAGAAACGGGTGTCAGGCCGTGCGGCAGTCTGTGTTGGTGTTGAACGGTGGGGAAGCGAGTTCTGTGTGTCATAAATCGTGACTGAATAAACCAATCCCCCTTGCCAGGCGGGCAAGGGGGCCATCTATGTCAAAAAGGGGGAGGGGGAGATTAGGCGTTTTTCGCTTGGGCGTCTTTCCACTTCGCGAATTCACGTTCGACTTCTTCGTCCAATGGCACAGGGGACAACACAGCGTTCGTTCCGAACCGAGCGGCGGACGCTTCGGCTTCTAAGGCGATGACGCGTTCTTCCATGCGGGCAAAGCCGCGCAGCGCTCCATCGGCGGAAAACGGGGCGAGCGCCAGCAAAATCAACACCCATTTCGGAAAGATGGCGGCAACTCCTAAGGCGACAAGCGTCCACCCAATCCAGCGCTTTGAAGGTTTCGCCGCGAGCCACACCGCTCCGGTGCCCGCAAGCAAGAGGGGAATGAACTTCATCAGCATGCCCATCATCATCCAGCCTCTGCGCGGCCCCATGCCAAACTCCGGACGGTGATGGCCAAAGCCGCCATGCATGCCGTCAAACGGAACGTCTGGACGCCCGTGCGCCATCACTTCATGCGGCGCGAGGACATGAAATACACTGAACCCGGCAAGCGCCACGAGCGCAATGAGAAGAAAGGCCCGTGTTTTCTTCACATCGTCACCTTTTTTTCGGCAGTGGACTGGCTTACAGAAAAAGCCGTCTAAAAGCCCACGGTTTCAATCGTGGGATGAAAGACGGCGTTGCTCGGCAATCCCTTAATGGGATTGCTTAGAGCAACCATTTGGATGTTGCGGTATAACCATTAAACGGATACAATTCATAATATGGAACAACAATATCGAAGAACGAAAACAACTGTATCTTTCATTAACTATCATTTTGTTTTCTGTCCACGTTATCGAAGAAAAGTGTTAGTAGGCAGAGTGGGAGAGCGATTTAAGCAGTTAGTAGAAGAAATTTGCCAAGAGAATGATTGGGTCATCCTTGCTATGGAAGTGATGCCTGATCATTGCCATTTGTTCCTGAATTGTCTCCCTTCTGATTCTCCATCAGCTATTATGGCAAGAGTGAAAGGAGTGACTTCCAGACGATTAAGACAAGAATTTAAACACTTGTCTCATTTGCCAAGTCTTTGGACACGCTCTTTCTTCGTTAGCACAGCAGGGAATGTATCAAGTGAAACCATCAAACGCTATGTGGAATCTCAAAAGAAAAGGGGGTGAATCCATGCCGACGATCACACTAAGGCTGGAACTGCACAACCCAACGAAAGTCAAACAAGACATGTATGAACGGATGACAGAAGTGAATACCGCCTTTGCGAATTGGCTGTTGAATCATCCCAAGCTGAATCAAGCGACGAGCAAACTGTTTAAAGAGTTTTCGTCACAACGATTTCCTTCCGCCGTCGTGAATCAGACGATTCGAGAAGTGAAGTCCCAAAAGAAAAAACAAAAGGCAAAGAAGTTCCGAACATGTTGGTGTTGCTTTAACAATCAAAACATAAAGGTGGAAAAGAAAGGAGCGTTCTACACGGTTTCCTTCCCCACACTGGAGAAGCGAATTGGCGTGCCTGTCGTCACGCGCCCCTATCAAGAAGCATGGCTGGATCGGCTGATCCATGGAACTGCCAAACAAGGGGCGGCCAAGCTCTACAAAAAGCGAAAGAAATGGTGCTTGGCGATCGCGATCACATTTGAAGTCAAGCCGCGGCACGAAACAAAGGTGATGGGGGTTGACGTTGGGCTTCGCTATATCGCCGTTGCCAGCGTGGGAACGAAATCGTTGTTCTTTAAAGGGAATCAATGCGCCTTCATACGCCGACGATATGCGGCTTTGCGGCGAACGTTGGGCCAAGCGAAGAAGCTTCATATGATTCGCAAAATCGGCCGTAAAGAGTCCCGCTGGATGAAGGATATGAACCATAAAATCAGCCGTCAAATCGTCCGTTTTGCCCTTGCCAACGGTGTTGGCGTGATTCGGATGGAAAATTTGGCGGGGATTCGGAAACGAGCCGCTTCGGCCAAAGAAGCAGGACGAAATCTTCATTCATGGGCGTTCCATCAACTGCAAACGATGATTGCCTACAAAGCCGAAATGGCGGGCATTCGGGTGGAGTGGGTGAATCCGACCTACACCAGCCAAACATGCCGATGCGGGCATCGGGAGAAAGCGAACCGAAACGGCATCCACTTCCGATGCCAAAAGTGCGGATACACCATCCACGCCGACTTGAATGGCGCGATCAACATCGCCAAAGCGATTTCGGGCTTCGCCGCCTAACCTCGCGCACTGGTCACAGGTGCGCCGCCCATTGGGGTACATCTTAACCCGATGGGACGGGGTGATGACACACCCCTAAACTTGGGCGTTGTCTGAACCAGAAATGGATGAGGACGCGAACGACCCAAGAATCCCACGCCCTTTAGGGGTGTGGAGTGTCAAACTTCAGAAGCTTGTTCGACGACCGTCGCAAATCGACGGCGATGTTGAATTGTCAAATATGTGATCGTTCCAGCCATCATGACCACGATAAATAGAAGCAGTTTGCCGACGTTTTCCCACATAAATGAGAAATCGCCGCTTGAGATGACAGCTTTGAATCCGAAAACTGAATAGGTCATAGGAAGCCATGCGTTAAAATGCTGCAACGAGTGCGGAATCAACTCGAGCGGGAATGTTCCAGCACTTGTTGTTAATTGCAAAATCAATACGACAATCCCAATAAACCGTCCCGGATCTCCGAAGACTGTCACGAGAAATTGAATGACAGATAAAAAGGTGATGCTTGTGACAATGCTAAACAAGATGAAGAGCGGGACACTTTCCACTTGTAAATCGAGTCCGAAAAGCAATACGCTATCAGCAAGGAGCGCTTGCAAAACCCCAACGACAATGAGCACGCCGAACTTAGCCAAAAACCAATGAAATGGTGAACGCGGAACCCCCGCTGGTTCGCGAAGAGGGAAGACGATCGAAAGCAAAAGTGCCCCGACAAACAATCCGAGCGACAAGAAATATGGCGTGAATCCTGTTCCGTAGTTAGGGACTTCATTGACTTTTTCATTTTTTAATTTCACCGGTTCTGCAAACATGTCGTATACGTCATCATTTGCTTTTATATCGCTTGCTTTTTTCGCTCCTTCTTTTAACTTATCCGCTAGTTGTTCTGAGCCGTCTGTCAGTTGATCCATGCCATCCTGCAAATGTTTTGTCCCGCTCGTTAATTCATTCATTCCGTTGGCTAATTGTTGCGAACCATCCGCCAATCGGTGCGCGCCGTCTTGGAGCTGGTCAGCGCCTTGGGCAAGCACTTGCAGACCGGAGGCGAGCGTTTGGCCGCCATTCGCGAGCTTGGCCGCTCCTTGTTCCGCTTCTTTCATTTTTTCATGCAACGTATTCATGCCCGCCACCAGTTTTTCTTGTCCGCTCTCGAGTGCATTCGCGCCATCGACAAGCCGCTGTTGTCCGGCAAGCAGTTCGTCAACTCCGTGATGGAGGGCGATATGCCCTTCGTGCAGCTGTTTTGCTCCTTTGCTTAACGATGTGGCTCCTGATTGTAACGATTTGGCGCTGATGCTTAACTGCGCAAGGCCATTTTCGACTTGTTTGCTTCCCGATGATAAGGTGACGACATTTTCTTTTAGCTGCTCATACACTGCTCGTTGCTGTGGATTGGGAGCTTGGGCCATGAGCGCATCCAATTGCATCGCTAACTGCTCGAGTCCGCCTGTTACTTGTGTCGCTCCTGTTTGAACTTTCGCTGCTCCTTCTTGCCATTGTGCAAGTGATGTGGCCAGCTTTTCAGCTCCACCGCTCAATTGTTCCGAACCTTGCAAAAGCTGCGGGATGCGGGCATCGAGCGCTTGCATTCCTTCATATACACGTTTTGCCCCTGAAGCGAGATTCGCCGTTCCTTCTTGCGCTTGCTTCGCTCCAGAGAGCAGCTGTCCTTGCCCGTTGACCATCTGTTTCATTCCATTGTAAAGCGTTTGAACCCCTGTTTGAACTTGCGCGGAACCATTGGCAGCTTGATGCAATCCGTCAGTGAAGCTGATGGACTTTTCGGCTAGTGTTGCTAAATGATGATACAAATCTTTGGATCCATCATGCGCTTTTTTCATGCCATCGTACAGTTTGCTCGTTCCACTTTTAGCTTCCCCGAGACCGTCATGCAATTGTTCGGCTCCGTCGCTCGCGTTTGCTAATCCATCTGCGAATGTTTGAATAGTTTCAAACATGCTTTCTGCGTATGTTTCTGTTAATGTTTTGGCTACTTCTGTTTTGATTGTTTTAACCGCTGTTTCGCCAATTTGGGCAGATAAAAAGTTAAATCCTTCATTTGGTTTATAAATCAGTTGAAGTTTTTGGGGGTGATCGTCTTGCAACGTCGTCGCGTTTTGTGAAAAATTTTCAGGGATTTGAATAAGCATATAGTACTTTTGTTCTTTTAATCCTTTTTCTCCCTCGCGTTCGTTAACAAAATGCCACTCAAACTGTTGTTTCTCTTTTAACTTTTCAACAAGATCATCCCCGAGATGAAGTTCCTTCCCTTCGAACGTTGCCCCTTTGTCTTTGTTTACCACAGCGACAGGAAGTTCGTCCAAATGATCGTATGGATTCCAAAACGCCCATAAAAACATGCCGCTGTATAGAAGTGGGATGCATAATACAGCTATAACTGGAATAAGTACTTTCCGATTGGATAGGATGGATTTCCATTCTTGCATCCATAATTTGAATGCGTGCACATGTCTAACCTCCTTTGTCGAAAATATTGACCAATTTGTCCATTTAGTCATTTTTCCTGAAAAAAGAGAAGGATCATCATGGAGACAATCCTTTTAGCAAATATAAATCAAACAGCTCAGCAATCGTTTGTTGTGACAATGGTTCATGCTCTTTTTCCCAATCAATGCTTAACGCAATGTACATCTTGAACATTAAAAACGCCATTAACTCTGAATCGCAAGGGCGAATTTCGTCTTTGGCCATCGCTTCTTCAATTTTTTCGCGAATGTAAGCGATCATTTCACGATCAAGCCGCTTCATCACGTCCCGTACAGCTGCCGTGCCAATATCGCGAACTTCTTGTAAAAGTTTTATTGTCAGTTCATGCTCCTGGCGAAACGTAAAAATGCGCTGCAAGGCACGCTGTACATTTTCGTTAAACGGCAAGCGAGGATCCATCGCTGCATTCGCCTCGCGCTTAATTTCAGAAATCACGGAAGAAACGATATGGTAAAGCAGTTCTTCTTTGCTTTTGAAAAACGTATAAATGGTTCCTTTCCCGACATTCGCCATCTTCGCCACTTGATCCATTGTCGTCGCCTTATAACCGAAAAGTGAAAACGACTTGGTTGCGGCATCAATAATTTGTTGCTTTTTATCGGACATCGGCGTTCATCCTTTGTTTATGACTAAATGAACATTTTGGTCATTACGTTTCAAATCATAACATAAACATCATATGTTTGCAACAAATATTGAGTTCTCCTTTGCCTTCTTTGCTGAAAGAAGTCTTCCGTTTCGGCGCGAAGTGGTGTCGGAGAGCTGTGTTTCCCTTTGCCTTCCCGCTTTTTTAGACAGGCAGACGGACAAGAAATTGCGATCCTTTCCCGACTTCGCTTTGGACGTGGATCGTGCCACCATGGGCCTCCACGATCCATTTAGCGATGGACAGCCCGAGGCCGTGGCCGCCTTGTTGGCGCGAGCGCGCTTTGTCGACGCGGTAAAAACGGTCGAAAATGCGGCCGATGTCTTCAGGCGGGATGCCGATGCCGGTGTCTTCCACCGAGAGAAGAAGCTGTTTCGGCTCGGTGCGAATCGATAATGTCACCTCTCCGCCCTCCGGGGTGTATTTGATGGCGTTGTCGAGCAAAATGTACAAAAGCTGCGTCAGTTTATCCGGATCGGCGGTGACGATCGCCTGCTCTGGGGCATGAAAATGCATCGTGATCTGCTTTTTCGCCGCCAGCTCCGACACGAGCTGAAACGTGCGCTCGGCGTGCGGGCGAAAATCAAACGTCTGTTTTGAAAGCTCCAACGCGGCGTGCTTCGCATCGGCGCGGGCGAGCGTCAACAAGTCGTTCATCAGTTTCGTGATCCGTTTCAACTCTTCGCGCAGGCGGTCAAGCAGGCGGCGGACAAATTCGTTTTTCATGACGTCCTCTTCCAACGTGAGCGCCTCAACGGACGAAAAGACGACGCTTAAGGGCGTGCGCAGCTCATGAGAGGCGTCGGCGACAAACTGGCGCTGCCGCTCGTACGCTTCTTCAATCGGCACAAGCGCCCGCTTGGACATAAAGTAGCTGAGCGCGACGCCAACGGCAAGGAACAACATCGCCAAGCTGATGAGCACAATGAGTAGCCAATGAAACACTTTGAAAAACGATGTGACATCCATCCCAATGTACAGCATGCCTATGAAATCGCCATGAATGACGAGCGGGCGGGCGGCAGCGAGCACCCGCCAGTTGCGGGCGGCTTCGCGGGCGAGGCCGGACATATGCTCAGGCAGCGACACGTTCATGTACACTGGGGCGCGCTCATTCGCCTTGAGATGGGACAACGCGTCCAAAAAATACGGCCGCAGGCGCGGATGGACTTCATCCCCCGCCAGCAAGCCGCCATTCGGGCCGATGACGTAAAAAAAGAGCTGGTCTTCGCTTAAGAGAATGACGCTTTCATTATCAAACAAGTCGAAATTGCTTTGTTTCAGGAGCACTTGCTCGATCGTGTCCGCTTCCTGCTCGGCGAGGCGGGTGATGCGCCGTTCTTGGTCCGATGTGGCGATCCAATAAAACAGCGCGGCGGCGATGGCGATAAACAAGGCGAGAAACAATGTGAAAATGCCGCTGTACAGCGCCGTCAGCCGCCAATGGGCGCGGCGGAACAAATCGGCGCTTTCCAAGCGGCGAAGCCAGCGGCGCCATTCGTTCCAGTTATTTATCAATTTTATATCCCACTCCTCGAACGGTTTGAATGATATCGTCTTTCAACTTTTTACGCAACAGCTTGATGGTGGCGTCGATCGTTTTCATCGACACATCCGCATCCCAGCCCCAGACGCGATCCAAAATCGTCTCGCGAGGCACGACTTGGCCTTGATTTTGCACGAGCAGATCGAGAAGCTGAAACTCGCGTGGGGTGAGGAAAATTTCCTCATCGCCGCGATGGAGCGTATGGCTTGTCCGGTTCAAGGTGAAGCCATGAAACGACACTTTTTCCTCTTGAAGCGGGACGAACGTGCGGCGGGCGAGCGCTTTTAAACGGGCTGCGAGCTCATCGATTTCAAACGGCTTGACCAAGTAATCGTCCGCCCCGGCCTCAAGCCCGGTGACGCGGTCTTGCACCGCGTCTTTCGCTGTCAACATCAAAATCGCCCCTGTATAGCCATTTTGCCGCAAGCGGCGGCAAATGTCGACCCCATCGCCGTTCGGCAGCATCCAATCGAGCACCACGACATCGTAAAACTCCGCCAAGGCGTAATCGTACGCGTCTTCTCCTTCCTGCACCCAGTCGATATGGTCGATTCCTTTCTTTTTTAATAAATGCACAATCAATTCTCCTAAATGTAGATCATCTTCCGCGAGCAAAATTTTCATCGCGTCTCCTCCCGTTTCTCATTCCTTACCTTTTATCATACCAAACCATCGGTGAAAAAACGGTGAAAAATCGGCGTGTTTCGTCTGGTAGATGCGTGCCATAAGAAAGAGCATTTTCACCATTTTTTCACTTTCCTTGGTTATGATGATGGGCGAAGAGGTAAAGGAAGGAGGAGGAGATGACCAATGGACATGATGCCATTTGAACCAATGCCAACCCCGCAACAGAAGCACCGCGGCCGTTTCATGTCGTGGCTCGCTGCTTCTGTCGCGGGGCGGTGATCGGCAGCGCGGCGACGTGGTATGTAGCGCCGAAATGGATTCACGGAGAAACCTATTCTCAAACCACAGCGGCAGAGACGACGACAAAAAGCGAGGCGCTGCCATTGCAGCCGACGGCAAACGTCAAAACGAACATGATTGACGCCATCAACAAAGTGGCCGATGCGGTGGTTGGTGTCATCAACATTCAAAAGCAAGTGGACTTTTTCTCGGATCAAGCGCAAGATACAGAAGCGGGAACCGGATCAGGCGTAATTTTCAAAAAAGATGGCCATACCGCCTACATTGTGACGAACAACCATGTCATTGAAGGAGCGAACAAAGTCGAGGTGGCGCTCCCAAACGGCAAAAAAGTGAAGGCCGACATCGTCGGCGCGGATGCGCTCACGGACCTCGCCGTCTTAAAAATTCCCGCCGAGGGCGTAACGAAAGTGGCGAGCTTCGGCGACTCGTCGAAAGTGAAAATCGGCGAACCGGTGGCGGCGATCGGCAATCCGCTTGGGCTGGATTTGTCGCGGACGGTCACAGAAGGGATCGTCAGCGGCAAACGGACGATGCCCGTCTCGACATCAGCGGGTGACTGGGAAATCGACGTCATCCAAACCGATGCGGCCATCAACCCGGGCAACAGCGGCGGGGCGCTCATTAACAGCGCGGGGCAGGTGATTGGAATCAACAGCATGAAAATCGCGGAAACGGGCGTCGAAGGGCTCGGCTTTGCCATCCCGAGCGAAAACGTCAAACCGATCGTTGAGCAGCTGATGAAAGATGGAAAAATCAAACGCCCGTACCTCGGCGTCCAGCTCGTCGATGTCGCCGACTTGTCCGATGACGTGCGCACCGATGAACTGAAATTGCCATCCACCGTGACAAGCGGCGCCGCCATCACCGCGGTGGAGCCGTTCTCGCCCGCGGCGGAGGCTGGACTGAAGTCAAAAGACGTCATCGTCGCGATCAACGGCGAGAAAATCGACAGCGTCAGCGCCTTGCGCAAATATTTGTACACGAAGGCATCGATCGGCGACCGCATTAAGATGACCGTCTACCGCGACGGATTCGAGACGACCGTGTCCGTCACGCTTAAGGCGAGAGAAAACAGCCAGTCGTAAGAAGACAGCGCCTCTTTTTCCATCGAATCGGTGGGAAAGAGGCGATTTTTTTGTGTGAAGCGCTTGTTCACGATGTTGGAGGATAAAACGAAAGTTGATCCGTGTCGGCAGCACTTCTCCGTCAAGCCCATTGTGCTCCTGTTGCGGGCGCCGTCAGGTCGACGTGAAATGGCTGTCTATCCGCGAATGAGTGTGTCCGCGATGCGGGACGAGCCACGATCGGGATCATAACGCCGCTCGGAATATTTTGAAGGAGGGGATTCGTTTGCTGTCTTTGTAAGGCAGCCAAACCGTGGGACGCAAGGGGATGGCTTGGCGGGCAGCCTGCCGTGGGTCGGGGGTTCTCAAGAATCTCTCACCTTCAAGCGTAGGTAGGAGAGTGTTCAAGATTCCTGACTTTTGTGAATATATGACTATTTTTTAGTTGGTAATAAAGACCTCTTTTTTTTTTAAAAATTTGTAATAAAATTTTAATTGTAAATATATTAAATTAAAGGAGGAGATTGTATTTTATGAAAAAATCTTTCTTGCTCTCTTCGATTGCAGCTTTGGGTCTCATTTGCACATCGGGGGTTCCGTTGGCGTATGCTGACTCTAGAATGCAACAGAACTAGGACTCTCATGACAAAATATTTTGTCGCCGTTTGTGGCGAAGACCCTTTATTTAATAAAATGTTTTCACGAGCTAGGCAAGGGTCATTGTTTGGTCATTAGTGTTTTCAAAGGTTCATCGTCACAACGTGTAACCTGATAAGTGAGGATTTTTCTCGTTTCATCCTGTATGAAAATCGTTGATTTACTGATTTTCCTTTGCAGAAGAAAGCATGACATGCTTTGAAACAGTCAGGTTCAACTTTTGACGAAGATTCTTTTTGGCACAGGATATACGTAGAAGGAGATGGTTTATAGTGAAACGATTTGTACCTTATCTTGTTGCTCTTTGTTTCTCTTCTTTGCTCCTCCTACAACCTTATTCTATTCATATTCCACATAGTTTGGCTAAGTCGTCTAATCAACAGAATGAAAATTGTACGTCATGCCAAAAAGTACGGGAAGTTTCAAATTTCAAAACGGATAAAGTAAAAGATATTTACTTGATCAACGATGTAAAACGCACTTTAAGTCAATTTTACAATGCTAAGCTTAGCAAATTTAAAAATAATGATTTTGAGTGGCGTGAATCCATAAAAGTGGATTATCAGAACGGAATTTCTGTTGTTATGATTCCATCTAAAGATAATCCAAAGTATAATGATCAAAAGGCGTATTTAGTCGTAGGTGTAGATGGAAAACAGGATCAATTGACAGATCCCACCTATATTGAATTGAAAAAAGTCAATGATAAGTTTATGTTATATACGATCAAAACTTTGGATGATGTTAAAATCGTCACAGCAACCATTAACATGGCGGATGGAATGGTTACCAATGTTGAATTTTACGAGGAAAATCATTTGATTCAATCAAATGAGGTTAAGGCTGGATATTGGGATCGAGTGCAAGAATGTATCAAAAACAACTGGAAAACATTTCCCTCTTGGGCGAAGTTTGCCTGTGAATCCGCTTGCGGAGGTTGTTTGTTTGCCAGTCCTTATGCGTGCGGTGCTTGTCTAGGATGCTTAGGGGGATATGCGATAGGCTGTGCTCTTGCCTCTATATAAAGACCAATTTTTTAAGGAGATGGTGCGAGTGCCGTTATCATTCAAGCCAAGAGGGGCATTGTGGAATGCCATCATGATTGCGGTATTATCGATCATGGCTATTTTTACTTATCCCTCCGAATGGTCTCACTTTTTCATTGTTGTTGCTGGCATTGGAGTTTTTATTACCCTAGATCAGATGTCCAAAAATAAAAGCAGGAAATGGAGAATTACTATTGCGGCGATTTTCTTTCTCGTTGCTTTCTCGATATCTGCATACTATGTATTAAACTAGCAATGTTTTCACCATCGTTAAAATCAATCGAATGGTTGGAAGTCCGTTATAATCAAATCTTCAGTCAACAGACAAACAAAAGGAGTATCAGCGCGCTCTTCCAGTGGTGCATTGGGAACAAATGGGGATATCTTGATTACCTATGATAGTGGGAGTGCTGGGTGGAATTACGGACATGCTGCTATTGTCCGCTGGGACGGCGACTACATCATTGAGGCTTGGCCTGGCGATGGCGTCCGCTACTTCGTGAATAACTGGAAAATCCGTTGGAAAACATGGAAAGCACTTTGGGTAAAAGGAGCGATGGGGGAGGATTATACATCAGCCCAATCGTATGCTAGAGCGCAAATCGGCGAGCCGTACAGTCTAACGGCGACAAAAGGCCAATCGTCAAAATGGTATTGTTCGTTGCTCGTGTGGAAAGCGTGGGAGAATCGAGGATTTGATTTGGATGACGATGGAGGGATGATCGTAACCCCGTCTGACTTGGATCAAGATCCCGAGACGATTACATATGCTAGCAGCAACTAAAGGAGCGGAGAAGGATTTTGAAATGAACGTGTAGAAGGGTATACCATCCAAAAAACGGTTATACCCTTCTATTTTTATCCGTTCATCCCCGCAGCGTGAAAACATTGCGGAGGGAAAAACGCGGATTTACCGGCTTTGAGGGTGCAAATCTTTCTGCGGGAAGGAAACGTTCTCGATTTCATAGAATATGACAACCACCATGGATGAAAGGAGATTCAACATGGGCCCAAGTGCACCATTATGGATGTCAATGTTGTACTACCTTATGTGCGCCGCGACGTTGCTCGCTGGTGTGGTGATGCTGATGAAAGGAACGGTTCGCCGTTGGTATTCGCTCGCTGCGGTGCTCGCGGTGCCGCTGCTTTTTCTGAATAACTTTCATACGATCGCAAGGGTCGGCGTCGATGAGTTCGGCTATTGGCGGCAATCCCTCGCCGAAGGGCAATGGTGGGCGTGGCTGTCGCTTGCTCTTTTTCTTTATATCATTTGGTACTGGGGATTGCTTGTCCAGCGCATGGGGGGAGAAGAAAAAGGGGAAGTCAGGGCTTGGCGGAAGCGGCAAAGATGGATATGGGTCTGGGTAGTGGCAGTCGCGCCTGTCATCGTTTATTGGGTGCAGCACTCTGACGATCAAGTCGTTTCATCGGTGCGGGCGTATGAGCCGTCTGAGGGCCGCTCGGCGAACGAACCGCCCGGACGCATCTTCTTTTTGTATTCTCACCCGTTTGCGCGAGATTCGTATATCGTGGAGATGGATGGACCGCACGTGCGCAACTTGGTGACGCTGCAAGCTGTGGGGGTGTCCCAGCTTTCGCATGGTTCATCGACGAAGGAACTGTTGTTGTGGTCAGATTATGCGGGACGGCATGTCTATCGACTGAATCGAGACACATGGACATTGGTCGATCAAGAAACGGTCTCCAGTCCTCTTTCGTTTGCCTCGCTGGAGGGTGAGTGGGAGATTCGATCGCTGAATCAAGATGTCAACACCCATAAACTAGAAGTCCGGAAAGGCGGAAAATTGCTGTTTTCGAAGCGGTTCCCTCCTTACGTTCTTCAAGTTTTGCGCGCAGAGCCGCATTTCTATGTGTTTGCTGATGTGATGGAAAAGGAGCAAGGTGTATTGTATGTGCTGGATCAGCGCGGTTCCGTAGTGAAGGAAATTTCGTTGCTTACGTCCTTCGCGCGCTCCATGGCGGTCTTTCACGACCACCTTGTCATCGCCACGAAACCTCGCCTCACCATCGTGGATCCGCATTCATGGCGAGTGACATATTGGGACATGGGGCGAGAGGAGACGCAGTTCGACCAGCTTTACGTGAAGGGAGACACGCTGTGGGTAAGCTATGTCCAGAGAGGAAAGTCGGGATGGCTTGCGTTGAACGATCAGTTTAAGGTGATGGAGAAGCATGAGCTGTCGTCGGTATACTGGGAAGCGCGGTTTCGCGGCGACTATGTGTATGCATTGTTTGAGCCGCAGGAAGGAGACAAGGCCGACGATGCCGGAGAAATGAACATTTTCCATCTCCGTACAGGCCAACTTGCTGCCAAGTTTGCCGTGCCGAAGCAGAAGCACAATTTGCAGACATTTCACGTGATGGATGAAATACAATAGGAGTAAGGGGGATGACGATGGGACTGAGCATGCCGCTATGGATGTTGATAGTATACCGGGGGCTAGGCATCGCCACGTTCGTCGCCGGCGTGGTTACACTCATTACGGGAACGATTCGCCACTCGTATTCGTTTGCCGTCGTGCTGGCGATGCCATTGTTTTTTCTAAACAATCGATCGCGAGGGTCGGCGTCGATGAATTCGGCTATTGGCAGCAATCCCTCATCGAAGGGCAATGGTGGGCGTGGCTGTCGCTCGCTCTTTTCCTTTACATGATGGGATATTGGGTGCTGTTCGTGCGGCGCATTCACGAGCGGAGGGCCGCATCGGCGGAAGTGAAAGGGGGAGGGGGAGATGAAGTTCCGCGATTATGAAGAATTTTGGCCGTTTTACTTGACGCAACACCGCAAACGGGCGACGCGGAGATGGCATTTTGTCGGAACGAGCTTCGTCTTTTTGTTCGTGATCATGGCGATCGTGACGAGGAATGCGTGGTGGCTGCTCGGGGCGCCAATCGCCGCCTATGCGCTTGCGTGGTTTAGCCACTTCCCTTCTTGTAAGAGACGGCAGAATACATGCACCCGCCATGCGAGTTGGCCTGCGTCCAAAACCATAACGCTGTTCGAAATGATGTTCCCGGAAGGGCTTTGTTGGCTGTCACCACAAAGCAGCCAAACCGCAGGACGGATGCTCCGACGGCTCATAGGTAAATGTTAAATATTTTGGGTCTTCACTATTTTCTGTCATTTCCACTCAATCCCAGAAACATGTTAGCTGGATGAAATAGGTTCATCAGTCAGGATCCTTCTTCCGCATACAGACCACGAAGTCGGTAGAATGGAACCAGTCAAGTGCTTTCCTTGACGGGTTCCATTCTACCAACTATCATACCGATAGCGGAAGAAGGGAGCGCTTAAGCAGCCTGACTACCTGTAGTGTTCCCTGTACACTCCAGAAATACACGCAAACGAAACCGTTCTAGATTTCGATAGCCATATGCCCGGCGTTTGATGTTTTTGATCTTGTGATTCGTCCCCTCGATTCGGGCATTGGTATATGGGCGCAAAAAGTAGGAAAGAATAGGCTCCTTCCACCTTTCAAGCGTGTTGGCTGCTTCCTGAAAAGAAGTAAAAGGGCTCTGTTTGTCTAACTGAATCCATTCTTCCAAGCGTTCCTTTGCTTCGTTATATCCATCGGTTCGGTAAAAATCCCGAAACAACTCTTTCAGATAATAGGCAATGGAAAGTACCGGATACTCCTCCAAGATATCGTCTAATCGACGCCGTTGGTCCTTACGAAGCTTTTCACAGCCTTTAAGAGAAGATATCGAGCCTTTTTCAATGGAGAAAACTCCTTTCTTGCTTGATCCAAGACTTGTGTCACTTTTGGAACCACATGGTACTTATCGATGACAATCGAAGCAGATGGAAACAGAGCACGAACCGCCTTATGATAAGGTTCCCACATGTCAAGAATCACCGTTTGGACCCTTTCTTTCGACAGGACATTTTGGCTCAACAAGTGGATGGCGGAGTCACATTGGCGATCGGCATGCATTCCCATAACCGATCCAGCTTTGGCATCCATCAATACGGTTTCATACTGATGTCCCTTTTTTACAGCGATTTCATTTAAGCTAAGCACCTTCTCTTCTTGAGAAGATGCTTCGATCGCTGTTTGACGCTCTTTTGCTTTTTTCGATGCGATGGAGTAATAGATGCGTTCCCATGTCGTATATGGGATGCGGTGCTTTCTGTTTTTTGCAAGCAAAAAATGCAGAGAAGTGCAAGAAAAAATACATAGGCTTGCCAGCTCAAGACTTAAGGTTCCAGACCGGGGGAAGAGGACGGCTGGATCGCGGAGAGAGCGTTCCGCAGTCGATAGCTCTCTCCCGTAAAGGCCAGGATGTGGGCATGGTGAACCAAGCGATCCACCAGCGCAGCTGTCAAGCGGTTGTCCCCAAACACCCGATTCCACTGTCCAAATTCCAGATTCGACGTCACGATGACGCTTTTTCGCTCATAACAGTCGGCGATAATATGAAACAACAGCTCCGATCCTTGCTTTTGAAACGGCACATAGCCGAGTTCATCCAATATCAACAGTTCGCACGCATCGATGCTTCGTTTCAGCCGCCCGAGCGTGCCATTTTTCAATGCCTCTTCCAGCTGGGCGACGAGATCCGCGACGCGGAAAAACCGAACCTCATGGCCTTGTTGGCACGCCTGGATGCCGAGCGCTGTGGCGAGATGGGTTTTTCCTGTCCCGGGCGAGCCTAAAAGCAGAACGTTTTGCTTTCGCTCCAAAAAGCGAAGGTCACACAATTCCTTCTTCGATGTCGTGGTCGGCCAGTGGATGTGATCCGACCATTCGTAATCCTTCAGCCATTTCAACTCCCGAAACTTGGCTTTCTTGATCAGCCGGGCCTGTTTCGCCTGCTGGCGGCACGACAGCTCCAGCGCCAATACATCCCGCAAAAACTGCTCTTTCGTTTCGAACATCACCTCCTCGAATCGATCCGCGATATAGGCCAAATGCAGCGCTTTACAAATCTCTTTCACCTCTGCTCTCATCCCTGGACACCCCCTTCCCGAACGGGGTGAAGACGTTGATCATACACCGTTAAATCCGTTTCATAGTCGATCAGGACGGAAGGGGTGTACGATTCTTCCCACTTGGCCGGGTAATGGGATTGCTCGGCTTCCATCAACACCCCGATTTCATGAGGAGCCAAGTCCCATCGCTGACTCTCCTCGAGCCACTGGGCGATTTCATAAAGCGTGCAACGATCCAACAGCGCTCGCAGCCCTTTCAAACGGGCCGCCACCTGGGGCGGGGTGCCAGCCAGATACGTTCGGATCGCTTCCGGCAAGTACGCCCGGTATCGGGAATGCCCGACAACCCGGGGTTTGGTCTCCCACTCAGCGAAAATCTCTTTCCAAGGGATCTCGCGTTTCACGTTCGTATACGGCCTTGGCATCTCAAGATGTATGCCTCCGTCAGGAGAGAGCACAAAGAAACGATCCCACTCTTTTTTCACCAATACCCGGTTGGGGACGGACAGGCCATGGACGACGAACGCCTTCCCATCCACCATCACTTCTCCGTACTTATTCACGTAAGCGTGATCGAGGGAGAAGATCCGAAGATCTTGTTCCGGCAACGCCAACAGCTCCGGCCGCTCTTCCTGCCATAGCTCCTCTATCAACCGCCCCTTTTCATAATGAGGGCGGTTTCGGTCCTCGACCATCTTGCGATGCAGCCACTCCACCAGCTCCGGATCCGACTCGATCAACGGAGCCGGGACGAAACAAAGGTTGCGAGTGTAATAGACTTTTCGCTCCGCATTTCCTTTCTCATGTCCGCTGTATGGATTGCACACTTGTACATCAAACCGATAGTAGAGTTGAAATTTCTCAAAAGCCTCGGTGAATTGGCGTTCTCCCCCTTTTCGAATCGACACGATGGCCGCGGACAAATTGTCAATGCGCAATGCCTTTGGCACTCCCCCAGCCTGACGAAACAGCTGCGTCAACCCATGGAGGAAGCATTCACTGTTTTCCGCCGGCAGCGGATAAGCAAACGCAGCGTTGCTATACGGGAAGCTTACGATCAAAACCGATCGTTCTTCTTCCTTCCCCTCCTTCGTCACCACCGTCATCTTCCCGAAATCCACCTGCGCCTCGCCTGGCGGGTGCTCAAGTCGTTCATAGCGCTGTTCTTTCTCGAGTTTGAGCTGCGGTCTTCGTTTTTGCACGTACGCGCAAACGGTGCGATACGAGCCTTGAAATCCATGGTCACGACAAAGCGCTTCAAACATCGTCTTGTTCGTTCGCCGTTGTTTTCTCGGCAGCTTGGCATCCTCCTCCAACCAGTCATCAATGATTTGCCCGTATCCTTCTTCCTCCATCATCCCCTTTTTGCGTTTGATGGTTGGTTGGACAGAAATGCCGCCATCCGCGTATTTCTTGACCGTTCTCCAGTTATATCCCGTTTCGCGGGAAATTTCCGCAATCGATAACCCTTTCTTTTCACGCAGTTTTCTGATACGATTCATTTCGGGCATTGCCAGCATCCTTTCGCTCCTCCACTGTTTGGTTTATGTGTTCACAACTTCCACAGTAGAGGAAATGTTAGGGGCTGGCAAGCCTTTTTTCTTTGCCTTAGGCTCTGCACGTTTCGTTGCAGAACTCTGTATTTTTATTTTGCACTAAACAGCTTTCGGCCAACCTCTTGAATGGTGGAGCCTTCACAAAGTTCATACAAGTACTCACGAAATCGATTGGTGTAGTGTTGATTGGGTTGAATCGATTGCAAAGAGGTGGAAAACACTCAGGAACAATTCCAGCACCGATAGCGCTTTACCTTTTACGAACAAGTACACCGGTTGATGGAAAATCGCCAAATCCCGTACTTTTCTTGTCCGTCTGTCGTGGACAGAGGAAGTGGCAAACCCACAATGAGGGCAACGTTCCTGTGTCTCTGTTTTCTCTCCATGAATCGCATAACCATAGGAAAGAAGTTCTTGTTTAATCACTTTAAATTCTGGCAATCCTAGAAGGCCGGTGAAAAAGTACACTCTGAGGCAGGGATTTAGGGGGCTGATATCCAAAAAGGAGGAAAAATCGTTGGAATGGAGCGTGGCTGGATCATGAAAGCCCCCAAAACCCCTTCGACTCAGCCTCGGTTGTTTCAAGTCATCGACATGGAGGACCTGGTTCCCCCACATCATATCCTGCGCCAAATCAACGAAGCGGTTGACGTTTCCGTCATTCACGATTGGGCGGCTCCCCTGTACACGGAAAAAACGGGTCGCCCGGCCGCGGATCCGGAACGGCTGCTTCGCCTGATGCTGCTCTCGTATTGGTTCGACCACTCCGAGCGGGAGTTGTATGAGATCCTCCCGATGCATGCCGGATGCCTGTGGTTTTGCGGTCTCGACTTTGAATCCGTGCTCCATCCGGATCCTCATCATCCTACGCTGCCGGATCGAACAACGCTCGTCAAAACACGAAAACGCTGGCGTCAACACGGAATCGTTGATCGGCTGATGACCTATGTGGTGGACCCGTGCATCGCGGCGGGGCTGGTCTCTCCGGATGTCCATGCGGCGGCTGATGGCACCTAAGTGCGGGCGAATGCTTCGATCCACAGCTTGCGGGAAGTCAAGCCCGCTCCGGTGGAGACGTTGGAAGACTGCCTCGCCCGCACCGCCCGGGAAGATGAACAGACCGAGTCCCCGGAGGCGGACCGGGATCCCGATGACGATCCGCCTTCCCCATCAGCAGAGCGCGCCCATGCCGAAGAACGAGGAAACTTCCGTGGAACGAGGTTTTCCAACCAAACCCATCGAAGCGTGACGGATCCGGATGCTCGGTTGTACAAGAAAGGCAAAGGGCAGGAAGCGTATCCTCGGTATTGGGTGCACGATGTCATCGATGTCCGGTCGCGTGTCATTTTGTCCAGACGGGCCAGCTTCGCCACGGGAACGGCGGAACGGGAGACGAGTTTGGAGCAGCTGGCTTCGATTCGATTCCGCCACCCGTCGATCACGATTCGAACCTTGTCTGCGGACAAAGCGTATGGCACCACGGAGTATCTGGCAGCGCTCTTCGCTCAAGGCATCACGCCGCTCGTGTCGCTGCGCCGCAAGGAGATGGAGGAGATTCCAACCTGGAAGCGCCGGGCGAAGGATGCCGCTCAGGAAGCACAACGCCAGGCGAAAGTCCGAGACGTTCAGATTCGCAGCCAAGCGAGGCTCCTTCCGCAACAGGGCGGTTATCGATCCATTCAAGCCCTTCGCACGCGTTGTGAGCATGTGTTCGCCGAAGGGAAGGAATGCCATGGGCTGGACCGGGCCCGAAGCCGGGGCCTGGACGCCATGGAAGAACAGGCGTTGTTGACCGCCGTCGTGCAAAATCGGAAGCGATTGTGCCGGTTTCGAAAAAAACGAGGAGGGACCGGCTCTTTGGCGTGCGCAAAAACGGAATTGGGAGCAGGAAGTCCTGCTTGTCCTCTCCTCCTTTGGCGCCAAATGGCGGAGAGAATGGCCTCCAACATTCGACATGAGGGAAGTCTATGCCCCATTAATTCACCGGCCTTCTAGTGGTATAAAAAGCACTTACGAGACCTCCTTAATGTTGATTTCACCGCTAACATTATTGCCAGGTTCTCGTCAGTGCTTTCTCTTTTTTGCCACTAAATAACAAAATTTGGTTATTAACCAATATTTTTTATTTTTATGAATATATTACTATATTTTAAATGGTAATAAAGACTCTCTCTTTTTTTTTAATTTTTAATAAAATTTTAACTGTAAAAATACAAAATTAAAGGAGGTATTTGTATTTTATAGGGGAATCTTTCCTTCCTTCTTCGATTGTAGCTTGAACGGAACATAATGTTAGAAGAATTGAAAAGAGTTCGTTAATCTTTTGTGGTGCTACTTACTTCAATTGCATGGAATGGGGCAGTGCTTGCTGGTATCTTGTTTGCAACACTTGGGATAGTTGAGCGCTAGTGCTTAACGAGCAATACGGGTTATTAATACCAAGGGGGGATGTGTAATGTTAAAAAAAGCAAAATTCTTATCATTGGGGTTTTTGCTGGCTTTTACAACAAGTGCTTACGCTTCTTCAGACTCAATTTCAGGGTCTTTACCAGATGAAATGAATAACAAGGCTGCTGTTGAAAAAGAAATGTCTATTAATAAGGACCAGCTGAAAAGGCAAGCCGAAAAGCAACTTAAAAGCGAAGAATTGAAAATTTCGAATAGAATCAAATTACATTCCACAGAAGAAATGAATGCTGAAAGGCTAAAGAAAGAAGGAAAGGTTCTCTATCCCCCAAGTGAAATGACGTCAATACAAGCTAGTGTTGCAACAGCATCTTATAACCATAATATTAATTGGGATATTTGGGGAGATGGAGACATTATCTTAGGTAATGGTCCGAGTTCTGGATCTTCCTCGAGCGTCCCATATGGCTATTACCGACATGGTGCTACTTATGATGATTATTATGGGAACTTCATAAGTGCGATGCCAAATAAAGGTGTATATAGAGAATCTAAACGTTTTTGGGAAACGAATTATAAAGAAGTGGTGGGTTATTGGGTTCCTGCTGCATCTTTAGACCAAAGAGAGAAGGTGATATCTTATTTACGTCAACAGATGGGTGAACCATATGACTGGAGCAGTTCTAAAACAAATTATGATGAATGGTATTGTACGAAACTTCCTTATGTTGGTTATAAAATAAAGGCGAGTATTGATATTGATAGTAATGGTGGCTACTGGGTAACGCCGGATAATATAGCCGACGATGAACAGGCGCATTTATTTATGAGGAGCGAAGGGTAAAATAAAGGCAAATAGGACACAGCTGGTGGCTGTGTCCTAAAATTTCATTAGGGAGGTATTGTTTATGAGAAGAACTTACATATCATTACTATTTTTTGTTTTTTTGTTGATAGCGATTTTGGCAGGAGGATATGTGTGGTTCAAATCAAACGAGAGCTCCAATGTTAAGGTTTCTTTTGATGCTAATAATCCAGATCTATTGATAAATACCCCAATAGAATCGTTGTAATTGACGAGAATAACGGAAATTTGACGAAGCGTGAAATTTACAATGAAAGGTTTATGCACACTTCTGTTTACGATAAACATACGAAAAAATTGCTAGCTCCTACTTATTCGCCGGAGCATCATTTTGCAGGGATAACAGAATTCTCTAACGGCCAAGCCAAATACCAAAAGGTGAAAGATTTTGGTCCTATGAATGTTGTGACGTCCAATGGATATTTATTGATGGACTCTTCTCTTTCTTTGACAAACCGCGAAGGACTCCCCGTTACGAAGCTAGGGCTGTATGATTTAAGGAGCAATAAGTTCGTCAAAGAATTTACCGTCAACGGAATCGTGCAATCAATGATTAAGGTTGGAAGTAACGCTTATTTTCCTTCGCTTTGCGAAAATAATCAGTCAAACATTTATCGTTTTGATTTCGATACTTGGAAGTTGGATAAAGTTTTAAAAATGGATCAACCTCATGTGCCAAATCAAATATTGTTTTACAAAGATATGATGATTGGATTGGCAAATGACGAGGCAGCTGGAGCCTCGTCTAATAAAAATAAACTCTATTATATAAAGAATGGTGTAATTTCTAAAGAGTTAAAATTAAAACAAGGGACGAAAGAGATGGCTATCTTGAATAATAAAATCCTTATCTTGTATGAGCCTTATGATCGGAAATCCTTTATTGAAGTTTTAAAAATAGAAGGAAGTCAAGAAGCGGAAAAAGTCAAATTGGCGGATAACCCCACTAATATCACAACTTGGAATCAACATTTAGTCGTGATTGATCAACACAAAAAAGTTTATATATATAATCAAGAGTTTAAAAAAATCAATGAACTGGAATTAGGCATTGATGCTCAAGTGTTAAACATAACAAAAGCGAATTAATGACAACTGAGGGGGCATGGTCCAAAAAATCGAGGGAGATGCTGTCCTAAGCGTTACGTCCTTCTGTTTTCACCCGCCTATCCCAGCAACTTGAAAACACTATTAATTATGAAGGGAAGCTTTGCGGGGACGAGCCAAATGTATGTTGAATTTGAGCAACCGCTCCCTCACGGAGAAAGGGAACATCGTTCTAACAGGAAGGAACTCTTTTTGCTTTCATCGAATATGACCATCATTACGGATGGAAGGGGATTTGAAATGGGCCCGAGTGCGCCGCTCGCCGCTTATGCGCTCGCTTGGTTCAGCCACTTTGTCATCGAAGGGAACAAGCCAGCCACCTTCGGCCACCCGCTTTGGTCGCTTCGGGCTGATTTTCGCATGTACGGGCTCATGCTTACGGGGCGGCTTGGGCGGGAGCTGGAGCGGATGGGGCTTTCAGAGGATCGGGATGTCAGCCAAAATGGATGTGAAGAACGTTAAAGAGGCCTTTCTCCCTAGGGGATTTCGCCTCCAAATGATTGTCCTCGCTCAAAGCTTTTGAGAGATCGGAGGACGACGACAATCAGGGATGGAATACCCAGGGAGGAAGGCTCTTGTCCCCGCATTCCTTCTTCATTTGTTCAATCTTTTCAAGCGGCAGTCCGGTCAGTTCATGAATCGTGTCGGCATCATATCCTTTTGCCAACATTCATTTCGCAACATCCATCTTTGCTTTTTCCATTCCTTTCTCTATTCCTTTCTCCATGCCTCTTTGTTCGTATGAAACGATGAGTTCCATGACTTTAGCGGCCTCCTTCTCCTCCATTGTCTTCACCTCATTTCGCAATCGGATTTCTTCTTCATCCGATAACCGCAAATACGTTTCGAAAAAGCCGAACAACAGCCGCTGTTTCGCCTCATCCAACTCGAGACGAATGAGCATGCGCAAAAACTCTTTTTTCACTTCAATCCTTTCGTCTTCATTATAATTTTGCTTAACAAAGCGGCGGCGACCGGGTTGTCCTGACGGATGTACTCGCGCCATGGCAGTTGGCGCAGTTCCACCGTCAAAAAATGGAAGTCGAGAACGGTCAAAAACGGAAACTCCAGAGTGAAAGAGGAGGGTTCGTCGCGGGTGGCGTCATAGCTGAAGATGGCGATCGGGAGAATACGGCGGCGGTATTTTTGAAACAAGCGGCTGAAGTAGATGAACATTCGTTCAGAAAACGTTGATTGCGTGTAGCTTTGGTGTTCGATGTGGACAATGATCAGTCCATCTTCCCCTTTTTAGCTTCGTCTCGACCAATAGATCGACTCGATGTTTTTCTCCCGCGGTAACATCGGTCAGCATTTCTTCCGATAAAAAGGAAAGATGGTGAAAGTCAACATGCTCGTATACGCATGGGAAGAAGAGGAGAACAAATTCTTCAAAAAATGTACTTCACAACTCTTTAAACAGGTGATCATGGTCAATGCGCGTTTCTGACATGGTCTCCCTCCCGATGTATGTTTGGATTCCCATCGCTTTATTCGCCCTGCACAACGCAAAATCTTGCCTGCCCAAAGCGTTTTTCATAGAGGTTTTTTGTTCAAAGAAAGGAAATTGGGGGAAGATTGTCGAATTTTGATGATGATGGAAAAATGATGAAACCGACGGTCGCCTTGCCCGTATGTGTAGGTGAGGGGAAAGGAGGGAGGGGATTTGTTCGGCCATTCACCTGAAGTCGTGTACGGGACGGTGCTTGTTGTCAGTGCGTTGTTGACGGTTGTGTATTTTTTCTTTAGTGATGTGCTAGAGGGTGTATTGGATGCAGTGGACCACCCGTTGTTCAGTCCGCAGCTGATTCTATCGTTTTTCATTGTCGGCAGCGCCGTCGGATTGTTGGCTGAATGGTATACGGATTGGTCATCGGGCTTGATCTTCGGTCTAAGCGTTGGGGTGGCCCTTGCGATCGTGTTGCTTTTGCACTTTTTCGTCTTTTTGCCGCTCCGCTCGGCCGAGGCGTCGCTTGGGTATACGGACGCCGATTTGGAAGGGTCGCTTGCCAAAGTGATCGTCTCGGTGCCGTCCGATGGGTTCGGTGAAATTCTCATTTCCCGCAAAAGCGGCGCGGTGGCCAAACCCGCGAAAAGTGTAAACCACGAACCCATTCCATCGGGAGAAGACGTGATCGTCGTGCAAATGGAAAACGGCGTCGCGGTCGTAGCGAAGCACGATCCCTATCATCTTTCCATCTGAACAATGAAAGGGGAACACATTATGACTATTGCGCCATGGCTTGTGGTGATCGGCGTCGTCGTCCTGCTTCTTGTCGGACTCATTGCCATTTTCATCGCCCGCTACCGCACCGTCGGGCCGGACGAAGCGCTCATTGTCACCGGGAGCTACTTAGGAAGCAAAAACGTTCATGTCGACGAATCGGGAAACAAAATCAAAATCGTCCGCGGCGGCGGCACGTTTGTCGTGCCGATTTTCCAACAGGCCGAGCCGCTTAGTTTATTGTCGATCAAGCTCGATGTGCAAACGCCGGAAGTGTATACGGAACAAGGGGTACCTGTCATGGCCGACGGGGTGGCGATCATTAAAGTTGGCAGCTCGATCGGCGAAATCGCGACTGCGGCCGAGCAGTTTTTAGGCAAAACGCGTCAGGATATGGAAAACGAAGCGCGGGAAGTGCTTGAAGGTCATCTCCGCTCCATTCTCGGGTCGATGACAGTTGAAGAAATTTACAAAAACCGCGATAAATTCTCCCAGGAAGTGCAGCGTGTCGCTTCGCAAGATTTGGCGAAAATGGGGTTGGTCATCGTCTCCTTCACGATCAAAGATGTGCGCGACAAAAACGGCTATCTCGATGCGCTCGGGAAACCTCGCATCGCCCAAGTGAAGCGCGACGCCGATATCGCAACCGCCGAGGCGGAAAAAGAGACGCGCATCAAACGAGCCGAAGCCGATAAAGAAGCGCGCAAAGCGGAGCTCGAGCGGCTGACGGAAATCGCGGAAGCGGAGAAAATCAACCAGCTGAAGCTCGCCGAGTTCCGCCGCGAACAAGATATCGCCAAGGCGCGCGCCGATCAGGCGTACCACCTGGAAGAAGCGAAGGCGAAGCAGGAAGTCATGGCCCAGCAAATGCAAATTAAAATTATCGAGCGGCAAAAACAAATCGAGCTTGAAGAAAAAGAAATTTTGCGCCGCGAGCGGCAATACGACTCCGAGGTGAAGAAAAAAGCCGACGCCGAGCGCTATGCGATCGAACAAAAAGCGGCGGCGGAAAAGGCGAAGCAAATTGCCGAAGCCGATGCGCAAAAATACCGCGTCGAAACGCTGGCGAAAGCGGAAGCGGAGCGCATCCGCCTCGATGGGTTGGCGAAAGCCGAAGCGGAGAAAGCGAAAGGGGAAGCGGAAGCCGAAATCATCCGCCTGAAAGGTCTCGCCGAAGCGGAAGCGAAACAAAAGATCGCCGAAGCGTTCGAGCGCTACGGCCAAGCGGCGGTGCTCGACATGATCATCAAAATGCTTCCGGAATACGCGAAACAAGTGGCGAGCCCGCTGGCGAACATCGAGAAGCTGACGATCGTCGACACCGGCTCAGGAGCGGGGGGCGGCGCCAACCGCGTCACGGGCTATGCGACGAACTTAATGGCGAGCTTGCAGGAGACGTTAAAAGCCTCGACGGGCATCGATGTGAAGCAGCTGCTTGAGAATCTCACGGCAAGCAGCGCATCATCGGCCGTCACGACCAAGCCAGCTGTTTCCGAGAACGAGAATGCGAGCCGGTCATGAACGTGGTGTTACGGCGCTCTTGGTCGAACCAAGAGCGCTGTTTCTCATAAGCCATATTGCATCGTTCACGATATTCTTCGGAGTTGCGCATCAAGCGTTGTTTCGCTATGATGGGAACGAGTGGAATGGAAAAAGGGGAAGTAGGTTGATGACGATGAAACGAGCTCGAATCATTTATAATCCGACATCGGGGCGCGAGCTGTTTAAGCGCCATTTGCCCGATGTGCTCGTCCGGTTGGAAAAAGCGGGCTATGAAACATCGTGTCACGCCACCGAAGGGCCGGGGGATGCGACCAATGCAGCGCGGCGGGCGGCGGAGCGGGGGTTTGACCTTGTCGTTGCCGCGGGCGGCGACGGAACGATCAACGAAGTCGTCAACGGCATTGCCGATCAGCCGTACCGGCCGAAATTAGGCGTGATCCCCGTCGGGACGACGAACGATTTCGCCCGCGCGATCGGCGTGCCGCGCTCGATCGAAGGGGCGTGCGAGGTGATTGCCACGGGCGAGCCCGTCCCGATTGACATCGGCTCTGTGACGAACGAAGACAAAACGCGCTATTTCATCAACATCGCCGGCGGCGGCCGCCTGACGGAGCTCACCTACGAAGTGCCGAGCAAGCTGAAAACGATGCTTGGCCAGCTCGCCTATTACTTAAAAGGAATCGAAATGCTTCCGTCCATTAGGGCGACCGAAGCGCAAATCGAGTACGATGGCAAAATCTTCGAAGGCGAAATCATGATGTTTTTGGTCTCCCTCACGAACTCAGTCGGCGGCTTTGAAAAACTGGCGCCTGACTCATCATTGAATGACGGCCTGTTTGATTTTATCATTGTCAAGAAAACAAACTTGGCCGAGTTTATCCGTTTGGTCACGCTCGCTGCGCGCGGCGAGCATATCAACGATCCGCACATTATTTATACGAAGGCGAACCGGGTGAAAGTGCGCTCGCCGATGCAGCTGAACTTAGACGGCGAATTTGGCGGCATGCTTCCAGGGGAATTTGTCAATTTGTACCGCCATCTGGAAGTCATCATGCCGAAAGACAAGGCGGAACAAGTGAGAACAGGGAAATGATCCTGTTCTTTTCTTATGCCTCTAAGCCAATAAGGGAACGCTAACCATACAAACCCATTCGGCAGAAAGGAGACGAACATGACGAAGCAGCAAGCACCGGTGGCTAAAAACGACTACTATGACGTAACATTTACCGATTTGACCCATGACGGGCTCGGGGTGGCGAAAGTCGACGGCTTTCCATTGTTCGTGAAAAACGCGCTTCCCGGCGAGCGGGCGAACGTGAAAGTGATCAAAGTGAAAAAAGGATACGGGTACGGCCGCCTCATCGAGCTGTACGAACCAAGCCCGGACCGCGTCGAGCCCCCGTGCCCCGTCTATCGCCAATGCGGCGGCTGCCAGCTGCAGCACTTAAGCTACGGGGGCCAACTGAAGGCGAAAGAAAAGCAAGTGAAAGAAGTGCTCGCCCGCATCGGCAAGCTTGAAGGCGTCATCGTCCACCCCGTCATCGGGATGAAGAACCCATGGCGCTACCGAAACAAAGCGCAAGTGCCTGTCGGCGGGCGTGAAGGGGGCCTAGTCGCTGGTTTTTACAAAGAGCGGAGCCATGACATCATCGATATGGACGCTTGCCTCATCCAGCAGGAGAAAAACGACATCGTCGTCCAGACGGTGAAGCGCCTCGCCGAGCGCTATGGCATTCCGCCGTATGACGAGACGACGCATAAGGGCGTCCTCCGCCATATTGTCGCCCGCTATGGCGCAGCGACGGGAGAGGTGATGGTCGTCCTCGTCACCCGCACCGAACATTTGCCGCACGAACAAGACATCGTCCGCGCCATCGTCCGCGACATCCCGGATGTGAAGTCGATCGTGCAAAACATCAATCCCGAACGGACGAACGTCATTTTCGGCGCCAAAACGCGTGTGTTATGGGGAAGCGAGTTCATCACCGACCGCATCGGCGACATCCAATTCGCCATCTCGGCCCGCTCGTTTTACCAGGTCAATCCGGAACAGACGAAAGTGCTGTACGACAAAGCGCTTGAGTACGCCGAGCTGACTGGCGGGGAGACGGTCATCGACGCCTACTGCGGCATCGGCACGATCTCGCTTTTTTTAGCGAAAAAAGCGAAACACGTCTACGGCGTCGAAATCGTTCCGGAAGCGATCGAAGACGCGAGACGCAACGCCGAACTCAACAGCATCACGAACGTTACATTTGAAGTCGGCGCCGCCGAAGACGTCATTCCGCGCTGGTACGAAGAAGGCATCCGCGCCGACTGTCTCGTCGTCGACCCGCCGCGCAAAGGGTGCGACGCCTCGCTTTTGGAGACGATCATCGCCATGAAGCCGCCGCGCGTCGTCTACGTCTCGTGCAACCCAGCCACCTTGGCCCGCGACTTGCGCATCTTAGAAGACGGGGGCTACCGAACGCTTGAAGTCCAACCGGTCGACATGTTTCCGCACACGGCGCATGTTGAAAGTGTTGCAAAACTGGTATTGAAGGTGTAAGGCATAAATAAACTCTTGCGAAAATGAAAATAACGTTTTGCGAGAAACAAGGGGAAAGCATTCCTGTTAGGAGCTTTTCCGGGGACTTGATCAAAAAAAGCCCTCTTGGTATGATGCAGGGGTGTCAAACATCACTCACCATACCAAGGAGGACTTCAGATGAATTGTACACAAAATCATAAAATCGATCAAGTCACCGAACAAACGCTTGTCGTGGGAATCGATATCGCGAAACGAACCCACTACGCCTGCTTCGTGGATGACCGGGGGCGTGTGCTTCGTAAGTCTTTCCCGATCTTCCAGTCGAAAAAGGGCTTTCGGCAGCTGAATGAAGCGATTCAGGAGGCGATGCAAGCGTTCGGGAAGTCACAGGTGATCGTCGCCGTGGAACCGACCGGGCACTACTGGTTGAACCTGGCCTACTTTCTCGAGGAAAACGGGATCCCGCTGGTCATGGTCAACCCAGCGCATGTGTGCCGGTCGAAAGAACTCGATGACAACCTGCCGACGAAACACGACGCCAAAGACGCCCTGGTCATCGCCAGACTGGCGAAAGACGGACGATTCCTCGTCCCCCGGCTGTTGCACGAGATCGAAGCGGATTTGCGCGTCGGGAGCACCCTCAAAGAAAAGCTCCGCAAGGAACAGACGGCGGTGAAAAATGCGATCATTCGTTGGACCGATCGGTATTTTCCGGAGTTTTGGACGGTGTTTCGCGATCTGGGGAAAACGGCGCTTTCGGTGTTGGAGTGGACGCCGTTTCCGGCCGATATGGCGGGTCGGACCGCCGAGGAGCTCATCGAGGTGTACCGGCAAAGTGAAGGGCTGAAATGCCCGCAGAAGGCCAAAATTCAGGCGTTGATCGACGCCGCGAAGGACTCCATTAGGGTGACGGAAGGGACGACGATGGCCCGGTTTGAGATCGCCGCGCTCGTCCGCCAATACCGCCAATTCGAGGCCGAGATCGCGGCGCTGGACGCTGAATTGAATGCGTTGGTTCAAACGACGATGGAGTATCAATGGCTGAAAACGGTCGACAGGTTGGGGGACGCCACGATCATTGACCTGCTGGCGGAGATCGGCAGTTTCTCCCACTATCGGGACCCGCGTCAATTGGTGAAATTAGCGGGCCTGACGCTCAAGGAGAACTCCTCCGGCCAGCGCAAAGGGCAAAAGCGGATCTCCAAACGGGGGCGAAAACGGCTGCGATCGGTGCTGTTTCGGGCGGTGATTCCGCTGATCCGGCACAACGAGGCGTTTCGCGCGCTGCATGAGTATGACACGACCCGATCCGTCAACCCGCTGACCGGAAAACAGTCTATCGTGGCGTTATGCCGAAAACGGCTGAATGTGCTGTTTGCGATTTGTACGAAGAAACAAGCCTTTGACGCAGAGCGAATGATGCAGGACGTCTTGTCCCAGGTTCAAAACCGGGCGGCCTAAGGCCTCCCCCACGAACAGAAAAAACGTTTGACAACAGGATGACACCGGAGAAGCTGGCGTGATCTCCTCCATGCGACCTCGAGTCCCCAGGAAAGCTTGGCCGGCCTCCGCCTGATGACGAGACCGAACGAGGGAATGTTGGCGCCAAGACGCCCGGAGACATGGGAGGGTTCGTCCTCATCAGCGATGCGGAGATCCAAGGGTGCATCGAATACGCTCCCCCACGTCAGGAAAATGTATCCAGCCGTGACCGCGAAGCGCACCCTGGTTCTGTAAGATATCCACAAAACTGAAAAAGGATGTAAGGGATTTTGTCGAAAAATATTTTTTTGACACCCCTGAGAGGCCGCAAAGCCTTGATATATCAACATTTCTAGAGGGAGGTGCAGAGAATTACAACTTGACATGGAGCCTCTGGGGGCGTGATTAAAAAGCCAGAAAGCCAGCAATATCAAGGGCTGGCTACGCCTAAAAAGGCTATCACGCCCCCCACTCCATGTCAAGTTGGCCTAAGCCAAATTCTCTGCAGATCTCTGCATTTTTATTTTGCAATAAACACACAACTATACACCCTATACACATTGGCCATCGAAAGTAAACTTTTTAACAGGTTAGTAACGCCTTGACTCATTACTTTTCTTAACGAGATGATAACTTAAAAACAACTTAAAAACAAGGCGGAGCGATCCGCCTTTTCTTTAACCAAAATAAGCGATAATTAAACCCTCGACAAACAACGACCTACACTTCTTCCAACTGAACCTGCTTACAAATAATTTTTAGCAGCGGCTCTTTATAATCAAAGGTATAGATATGAAAATGGTCAAATCCACTTGAATTTACTTCTACATTTTCGAAGCGAATAATGGTAAACAAGCTATCAAAATGGAGATCATCCCTTGACATTTCTAGTATTGCCTTTTTTATTTTGTACTCCACAGTCAGGCAATCCTTAAAATGCAACGCTAATGTTCTATTTTCCTCTCTATTCTCCTGTGTATCCCAATAATAGTCGATTGTTATAGATAAATCTAACGGATTGTTCCATTTCATATCCGTTATAATGCTATCCGTGAAGTCAAAATGATCTTTGATCTCTCTATAATTGTTGGCGATAATCATTTTATTCACCTACTCTCCAAAATAAAAATGCGTCAAATCTCTTAATTCTTTTCTAGTAGCGCTAGAAGGAAAGTTACCGTTTTTGTCCAGATAATTCCCAGACTTGTTTTGCACTCTGAAGTAAGGCGTTCCTTCCCCTGGGCTTGCATGAATACGTACTACCATCCCTGTGTTAGGATCTGTAAATATAGTGGCCGGACCACTTTTTCTACCACCAGGTTGCACCTCCTTTTCCCATCCTTGTTTTTCAAGATATTTAATCAATTCATATGGACTAGTATTTGTGGCAAGTTGTTCAAGGTCAGAATATTTTCCGAGTATTTTCCCAAAAGAATTTATTTCGTAACTGTTCAGCCATTACATAGAAAAAGTTTACGAGATCGGGTTTATTTCTGCCCCTCTTGTCTATACTAGTACCATCCAAGACAAGGGAGGTGAACACGATGGCAAACGTTGTTTTTGATTTCCAACAAGCGGTCTTCACACTCGAAAGCATGGTGGCAAAAATCGAACACCAAGCACAAACGATTGAAAAACTCATCCGAGAAAACGAGCAGCTGCGTCAAGAAAACCAACGGCTTCGACAAGAAAACCAACAATTAAAAACACGTATCGCAGAATTAGAAGCCCGTACGAAAAAAAACAGTACCAATAGCCATTTACCGCCGTCCTCTGACCGGTTTGTGGCAAAATCTCCTTCTCGCCAAAAGTCGGAGAAACAGCCGGGAGGACAGCCGGGGCACCGAGGAACGACGCTCCACCAAGTCCCCAATCCTGACCACCGAGTCCTTCACCGCGTTACCCAATGCGAAGGATGTGGTCACTCTTTGGAAGAGGTCGTTCCTTTTCGAGTAGATATCCGCCAAGTGTTCGATCTCCCTGTGGCTCGAATGGAAGTGACTCAACATGAGCGGGAAATCAAGCGTTGTCCGGAATGCCGACTTGTCCAGCAGGCGGAGTTCCCTTTCTATGTAACCAATCATGTACAATATGGACCGGTCATCACTTCGCTCATTTTATACTGGAATCATGCGCAGTTGATCCCGTGCGAGCGTGTCACGGAGATGGTCAAAGCGCTAGTCGATCATTCGATGAGTGCAGGCACAGTCGTGAACATGACGAGACGATGGCTCCCTGTGTTCGAAGCAGCGCTTGAAGAGATGGAAGCGGCGTTGCTCGCTTCCAAGACGTTGCACGTCGATGAAACAAGTTTGCGTGTGAACGGAAAGAACCAATGGGTGCACGTGGCTTCCACTGCCAAGGTCACCCGATACGGACTGCATCGTTCCCGTGGAAAGCAAGCGACGGACGACATCGGGCTCTTGCCACGGTACAAAGGAACGATGGTGCACGATGCGTATTCGGTGCACCCGATGTACACAGAGGCGAGCCATGCCCTTTGCCACGCCCATCATCTCCGGGAGCTTCGGGCATATACAGAACTTTACGGTCATTCATGGTCCAAAGAGATGAGCGAAGCGCTGTTGAAGATGAAACAGGCGGTGGAGAACGCGGGCGGAGCGCTGCCGAAGGAGGAAGTCCGGTATTGGGAAGCCGTGTACGACGAGCTTCCAGCGAATGGCCGCCGAGAACTCGAGGAGCGTTGCCGACAAGGCAAGCATGAAGGCGCCCGCAACGCGCAGAATTTCATCCAGCGCCTAGAAAAGCGCAAGCAAGAAGCGCTTCTCTTCCTGCGAAAGAAAGAAGTGCCGTTTGACAACAACCAAGCCGAGCGCGATTTGCGGATGGTGAAAGTCAAACAAAAAATTTCTGGAACGTTTCGTCAGGAAGACGATGCCGAGGCTTTCTGTGTCATTCGCAGCGTCATTTCCACCCTGCAAAAACATGAGAAACCGGTTTGGGAATCGTTGCAAAGACTTCTAAGTGGGGAGTCTCTCCAAACGATTCTCCATTCCTCCTAGGGCATTTTCGATACGGGAAATGCCCTATTGGTGCTGGATTCTAAAAATCTCACTAGTATTGGGCTGAATGGATACTCTGTCGCACGGTCAATTTCAACAGCAAAAATACGTCCATCTCTAAATTTCAGTTCCGCGTCTGGTCGGTAATGATGTTCCTTTCCGTCCATTATGTACTCTTTTGCTGCATAGAGATTGGTTCGATAGGAACACTCGGTATCTAGGTCTATTGCGTTTATTTGTTTAAAAAACTCAATAAGCATAAGGTGATGAGGAAGTTGATTGAGTGTTGGTTTATATAGGTCATAAGGAAAATCTCCATAACTTTCGACAAGTGAGCAATAAGGTACTATCCATCCTTCTCCTTTTTTTCCCTGTTCAATATTCAGTAAATACTTAGCAAATTCATATCCTTGTTCAGTCAGATAATACAGCGAACCACGAGAAATATTACCTTGCAAGCGATAAGAGGTTACTATATAAGTTGCAATTTTGTTTTACATGGCATTGTTCGCTCTTCTTGCCACCGTGCCAGCTTGTCAGGTGATAAAGACGGGACATGGAGATCAGAAATTCTTTATTGCAACTTATATAGTTTCTGCTTTTTCAATTTTCGTAAATAGTTGTACACCGACTTTTCTTGTGCAAGGGTGTAGTGTTTACCGTAAAGGATATGCGCTATTTGAGTAGCAGTCATCCCTCTGTATCTGAACAAATATTCAACAATCACTTCGGCATAATAAGAAAGGTCGTATCCAAGAGAATAAGACATGAAAGATCCCCCTTTATAAAAATAGTCATAAAAATAGTCAAATAAGGTGTAAATATTGTCGGGCTTTTGCCGCGTACATATAAAAATGGATAAGTGTCAAGCGTTTCTAGTCTTGAGCTGTTCGTAACTATTTCAGAAATTGTAGTTACTCATTAATCATGAGTAACTAAGAAAGAAAATGAATTTCCTAGCCTGTTACTTTCTCAATTACTTCCCTGGTGTTTCGTTAGATGACAAACTTCATTACTACATAAATTTCTAGGAACACAAAAAAGCGACCTTACATTTTGTAAGCTCGCTTCTTTCTATCCCTTCATTCAGTTTTATTTGCTCCATCCCCACGCGCCCGAAAAAAAGACATACGGGTAGCAGGGTGATTTTTTATGTTCCTCTTGAAAGGTAAAAGAATCCTGGTTGAACCAGAATACTTCCTTTCCGCTCCATCCACCGCTGACGGTGTTTGCTAACATAACCCATGCATCCAAAAGGATGTTTAGTGAACTTCCCGCTCACCAATAAATGGTGGCACTTTTTATTCTACACCATTTTTTATGTATTTTAAATAGCGAAACCGCAAAAAAAAAATGCCTGCTCATCATTGGCAAGCGTTGTTTACAGAACTTGCATGCGGTTGAAGATTCTAGCGAGTTGTTCCAAAGATAACGCAATCGCTCGTTCTTTGCTGCGATCAACAAATTTGACTAACGATTTCGTATTAACTCACATTTCGCACCCTCTCAACGAAAATCGGGAGGATTTTTTCGTTCCGATGTCGAATGAATCCTTGACACACAAGGAAAGTGAAGGAGTTTTTCTCTCATGGATGTGCGAGTCAAAGCGGTCTATCGCAATTCTTATTTGAATATAATAAGTGCTCAAGTCAAGGAACTGGGCCTGCCCCCATTGATTGACCATCTCGTTCCCGCCCACCCGCAGTGCCAGACTCGAGCCAGCGATGCCGTTCAGGCCATCCTCTACAATATGTTTGACGGCCGGCAAGCCCTCGTTCACCTGGAGCGATGGGCTCAGGAGATCGATCTGGAAAAACTCATCCGTTCCGGGCTCCATCCTTCCTGGTTGAATGACGATGCGCTGGCTCGTCATCTCGACCGCTTGTATGAGGCCGACATTCACAAGGTCATCAGCACTTGCTTGATTCAGATTTATCGCAAAGAAGGCCTTTCCCTCCGAGCCTTTCACGCCGATGCGACGGACAAGACCGTTTACGGCGCCTATGAATCGGCCTCGTTAGCGGCTCTGCAGATCACACATGGCTACAACCGCCATCAACATTGGCAAAAACAGATCGGCTTCGGACTCGTCGGCAACGAGGACGGCATCCCGTTTTACGGCGATGTGCACGACGGCAGCCTGCCTGACAAAACGTGGAATTCCCAAGTGAGATCCCGTGTCCATGAACAGTTCAAACAAGCCAAGATCGACGATGAATGGATTTACGCGGCCGATTCCGCCGCGATGACGAAAGACACCTTGGCGCAAACGAAAGCCGCCAACGCCTTTTTGATCACGAGAGGCCCTTCGTCGCTTCGGATCGTGAAACGAGCATTAGCGGAGGCCGATTCGCCTCACATCCCGTGGAGCGAACCTTTTGCCTTGGCGGAGAGAAACGGCGCCACGCATCGGGTATGGGAAACGGCCTCGACCTATGAAGGCCATCCCGTACGCTTGATCGTCGTCGAATCGAGCGCGCTCGACCAGCGCAAAAGAAAAACGCTCGAAAAAGAACGGGCCAAAGAAGCGGAGCTTCTTCGCGAGGAACAAGAGCGTTGGGAGCGCCATCCCTTCTCCTGCCGGGAAGACGCGGAACAAGCCTTGACATCCCTCAAGGCGTCCCTTCGCCCTTGGTTTCATCGGGTCAAGGCCGCGGTCGAAGAGATCGTGCGTCCGAAAAAACGGCGCGGACGGCCGAAAAAAGGGGCGGAACCTGAGACGGAGACGCTGTACACCCTTCGCCTAAACGTCGAATTCAACCAACAGGCGTGGGAACAGGCGAGGCGGAAAGCGTCCCGGTTTGTCCTCGTGACGACCGTTCCGAAGGAATGGAAGGGTCAACCTATGGATGCCCAAGAGATCTTGAAGCTGTATAAAGGGCAAATCTCGGTGGAAATGAACTTCGCGTTTTTGAAAGATCCGTTTTTCACGGATGAGATTTACGTCAAAAAACCAGAACGGGTCGCCGTATTGGGCTATTTGTTTCTGTTGGCCTTGGCGATTTACCGTGTTTTTCAGCGCCGGGTGCGTCCGTTCATCACACCGGAATGCCCGTTAAAGGGCGCTGGAGGCCGCAAGCTGACCCGGCCAACCGGACAGGCGATTTTTCAGCTGTTTCAATATGTGAACGTCATCCTGCTGGAGCTGCCGGATGGACGCATCCAACGCGCACTGGATCGCCCCCTCAACCCGGATCAGCGAAGGATTTTGCAGGGATTGGGCATGGATGAGAGCATTTATGTGTAACGTGATACGGAACGACGAGCGATGGTAAAAAAAGGATTGCCATCGCTAGTCGTGTTGGTCGGAAAGTTATTCTAAAAAACTAAATAAAAAATCCTTTGTTTTGACTTTGTTAGGGTGCGAAATGTGAGTATTAAGATTATCAAGAAATACCGCTGTTGCTTCATAACCTTGAGCGGTTATGTACACGTCAATTCGTGCTTTATATTTTCCAACCTCGCGATAAAGTTCATCCACTTTGTATCCTGCCATATAAGCTCCCCCTTTGGACGATAAAATACGACGAAAGTTGAACTATTCCCTCTTTATGTTGGCAGGCATATAGTGTTAAGTGTTTATCTCTTCCTCGATTCGCTTAATAACGTCAACCAAACTCCCGTTAATCATGCTGCCGCTAAACTGCAGTACTTTCCATCCCTTGCTTCTCAAATAAGCATCCTTTTGTCTGTCCCTTGCTTTTTGTGCTGGTGTAGAATGATAAGCTTTCCCATCACATTCAATAGCAATTTTGTATTGAGGTAAGGCAATATCAATTCGATAACGAGCGGGAGGGATGACATATTGCGTTTTCACATAATAGCCGCTGATTTTTAACGCCTCATGCAATCGCCGCTCGATAGGGCTTTCGCATCTTATGTATTCATAATCGATGTGTGGCGCTGGTAACGGATTTTTCTTTAATCGAACCTGATGAAAGATAAACAACACAAAGCTAAAACCAAGAAGCCCTAAAAGTACAATGTAATCAACCATAACGACATCACCGGTATTAAGTTCGCCAGCTGCAAACAAAATGAACCGTCGCTATGCGGACGGTTCAAATATCAAAAAAATCTTTAGCTTTTATATTCATGCAACATATCTTCCAATACTTCTATATCAGGTATAACGTTTCTTTTTAAAATTATTCCATCATTTGCTACTAATAATGCCTGTGGTACTACTTTTATGGAATAATTCTTAAAAACTAATGGATCATTTATGTATATTACATTTTCGGTTAGTTCTTCTATTATTTCAGTATCATTTATCATTTTATTCTCATTTAATACTACAAATTTTATATTATATTTATTAACAAATCGTTTTAAATTAACTATTATATTTCTACAAATTGAGCAATTTGTATCTATAAAGAGGAAGCAAGTTACTTTAGCTTCTTTTAGGATGCTTTTGCTATTTATTCTCGCACCGTGTTGGTTTACTGAAGTGAAATGAGGTATCTTATCACCTGCTCTTAGCTCTTTAAATGAAGGCATTCTATCTATTATAGCTTTTACCATTTTAGACAAATAAAATATAAAAATGGTCTGCATAGTTACAATACTTAATAAAACAAATACTAAAGTTAATATGTCATTTTGACTCATTAGATAAACTCCTCACTTTTTAAAGTAGATTTTCAATATACTTAAACTATCATTAAGTATTGATAATGCTAATAAATTATTTATTCCTAATATAAAAGAAATAAGTTTTATGATAAAAGGTACTTCTCCGTCATCTACAGAGCCCATCGTTGAAATTAATAGAAGGATTAATATCAATATACTGTTTCGTACAATGAGCAAAGAGTGTATATTGTTACCTTTCATTAAGCCGCCGCACCCACATGAAATTTCAGTATTGCCTCTTTTTATGTTAATCATTATTGCTAGTGAGTAAATTAATAGTAAAAGTATCCCCAAAAGTATACTTATGTTTTTTTGAAAGTTAATTAATAAAGAACAAGATATATATATTTCTGAAAAAACAGTGAATATGTAAAAGATAAAAATATATTTTTGAGGTATGATACGATAATCAGCAATTTCTTTTAAATGTCGTTCCCGAGTTCGACAGTCACTAGGCAAACAAAATGCCTCTCATCCCTTGATACAACAGGGACGAGAGGCATTTGGGCATACTTCGGGCGTGTATCTAGGCGCGAGGATGGATGCCTAGAATCTTCGGAGGAGGCTCCAGCCCTAGAGTTGCAAAGAGTTTCGCTTGTTTGGCCGTCAGTTCAGTTCGTTGATGCAGGCCGCCGTTTTTGGAAGAAAAATGTCCAAGCATGAGACGCTCGCATTCGTCTCTTACGTTGGGCCGCGATTCATGAGTCAGGAGAAAGAAATCGCGAAATACTTTTGGCCAGAAGCTCCAAGACGGCGCGATCCACCTCGTCTTCGCGCCCAAACGAATCCATCACCTTGGTTTTCGCCTATTTGTCCTTGGGATCCCATTCGTTGTGAGCAAGCTGGAGATAGGCCACGGTCGTTCCATCTTTGTTTTTGCGTGTTACTCGCCGTATGTACATGCCTATATTATAACCGATATTCAGCTGTTTTAAAAGTTAAAATAAACAAGTCGTGTGCCTATGAAATTCAGCATTTTTTTCTAGGATCCGCATTGCGAAATCTTTGATATAACAGCATTTTGGCCATTTTCATTTGCCTAAAATGGCCTCAAAACTGTCGAACTCGGGTCGTTTAAATCCAACAATTTTACTAAATGATGTAGAAAGAAATAAAAGTCCGATAGCGTAAGAAAGGCTTAATTCTAGAATTTTCATTTATTTTCACCTTCAATTATTTATTTTTAATTTTTTACACTTCTTTTCAATATGAATGCTCTTTTTAAGCCATTTAGTATAAATTGAGATGATATAATTGTTAAAGAAAAAAATACAATTGGTATAAGTGGGATCCAAGGGGTAATGCTTATTACTTGATAGCTGTCACCAATGAGTCCTGACCATTCATAGGAAATCGTTTTCGGAGGATCCATCTGCATATAGTCGACATAGGTGCCTCCAAAAAACAATTGCAGCACCCCTAGATGAGCCATCACCATTAATACTTGGATAAATTGCTGAATGGACAGCAGCACCCAATTTTCCAAAACATGCGGAAGCACATGCACTTTGAAAATATGCCATTTGGAACCGCCTAATATTTTAGCAGCTTGGACAAACTCTTCCCTATACACTCTCCGTATATCATTGGCAATATAAAATGACAACGTTGGAAGAGCAAGAACCGTCAAAACAAATACTTCAAATACGGCCCGTTTCCAAAAAGGATGCGGAAACCCGTCGATCGGCATCCACAGCACATTGACTAAAATAAAGTAAGCGATTAACGTTAATGGAACGACAGTAAAACTATCAAAAAAGTTTTCTAGTTTTGGAATCCATTTTTTGCAGTATACTCCTAACGTTCCCCCGATAATAATGGACAAAGCCATGCGCAACATTGTGATGAGCAAAGCGATTCCTATAGTAAATTTTGCTCCTTGTATAATAATATGAAGCATGTCATATCCATTGCGATCAGTCCCTAATGGAAAACGAAGAGAAGGCGCAAAAGGAGGAGTGCCGATGACATTACCGTTTTTATCAAAAAGAATTGGAACTTGTCGAATGTTCCCATCATTGATCATGCTGTTTAACAAACTTAATAGGAGCAATATGCTGATAAAAAGGAACCCCAGCATAAATAACTTGTCCCGGATCAATATACGAATCAAGCTACTTCTCCCCTTTCCACATCTGTGGAAGAAATAAATAAGAGATTTTATAAAATAAAAAGACAGGGATATATAATAATAACACCCCGAGCGCAAACACTTCCGGAGTATGATATTCAAGCAAAAAAGCAGTAATGCCGCTCACATTAAATACATACTCGATCATAATCAAGTTCGAAAGCATAAACCAAATCATTGTTTTCGAATAATAAAGCAATCCTAGCGCTACGTTCCGCAGCACATGCTTATTCAAAATATAGAAAAAAGACAGCCCTTTCGAAAAAGCGTATTCTACATATGGTTTGCGAAGTTCGTTTTCATATTGCTGCAAAAGCAGCTTTGCAAACAACAGAGAAATCGGAATACTCAGACAAGTAATGGGCAAAAAAAGGCTTCTTTCCTCTCCTACGGAAGCAAGCTGAAAGATGAGCCAGCCGGTCTTTTTAAATATTGCAATTACGATTAACTGAAAGGTCACGATAATCAGCAGATCGGGCAAGGATTCAAAAAAAGCCAATATCATTTTGATTCGCTCCATATGGCTCCGAAAGAAAAGAAGCGTGATATACGTTATCACCCATGCTAATATTAGTGCTACCACGATTGCCAATCCGCATAATAGAAGCGACTCCCGATAATGAATAAGAATTTGCGGGAATACTTTTCTATTCATTCCATATTCGATACTCAGTGGATGAATAAGCTTCATGATGATGTATCCTAATGTTTTTACATATTCCTTTACATTGATCGAAATATTATGAAATAAGCTGGGAAAACCGCTGACCATCACTACTCCTAGGATTGCAAGTAAGCATTCTAATATTATTCCAGCAATGAATTTCATCATTCTTATCAATAACGTTCCTCCTTTCTAATAAATTAATTTTGTAACATAATAAAAAATTGGCTGTATTATTAATTTTCTATTTTTCTACAAATATTTATTCATTTTTAATCCTGATCCCTCTATTTTCTATATAGATGCAACGAAAAAGTTTAACATATCCTTGACGGAAAGTCGCTTCTCCATTTTTCGACTGTCGAAGGCAAGCCACAGCTTGCCTCCGTCACGCCAAGGCGTGACGGAAGACCGAACAACCACCCGCTTCACAGACCTATACATGGGTCTGGAAGCGCGTTGTTCGGTCGCCCGACAGTCGAGCAAATGCTCGGTAAAAGCGACAAATGTTAAAGCTTCAAATTGCATCTATATAGATATTCGCCACGAAATGTACTTGACAATCAGATTTTTTTTGAATCGTGGCACAAAAAACGTAATTTCCTGTATGGTAAAGATGACCTAAACATTAACCAGGGAGGAAATTTCATTTGCAATCCTAGTTTATCAAATATTTTATTTATTTACCATATTTTAATATTCAAAGAGGAACGAAAAGGGGGAGATCGGTGGATTTTCGAGCTTTTCCCTACCCTTCATTGTTCGATCTGTCCAGCTTGCTTCGGGACGTACAACAAGAATGTTATTAAAGCGAAAACAATAGATTCATGGCTATACATTTACCATCGCTAGTCGTTCCGTATCACGTTACACATAAATGCTCTCATCCATGCCCAATCCCTGCAAAATCCTTCGCTGATCCGGGTTGAGGGGGCGATCCAGTGCGCGTTGGATGTGCCCATCCGGCAGCTCCAGCAGGATGACGTTCACATATTGAAACAGCTGAAAAATCGCCTGTCCCGTCGGTCGAGTCAGCTTGCGGCCTCCAGCGCCCTTTAACGGGCGTTCCGGTGTGATGAACGGACGCACCCGGCGCTGAAAAACGCGGTAAATGGCCAAGGCCAAGAGAAATAAATAGCCCAATACCGCAACCCGTTCTGGCTTTTTGACATCAATCTCATCCGTGAAAAAGGGGTCTTTCAAAAAAGCGAAGTTCATTTCCACCGAGATCTGCCCTTTATACAGCTTCAAGATTTCTTGGGCATCCATTTGTTGACCCTTCCATTCCTTCGGAACGGTCGTGACGAGGACAAACCGGGACGCTTTCCGTTTCGCCTGTTCCCACGCCTCGTGATCGAATTCAATGTCAAGGCGCAGGAGATGCAGCGTCTCCATCTCGGGTTCCGCCCCTTTTTTCGGCCGTCCGCGCCGTTTTTTCGGACGCACGATCTCTTCGACGACGGCCTCGACCCGATGAAACCGAGGGCGAAGGGACGCCTTGAGGGATGTCAAGGCTTGTTCCGCGTCTTCCCGGCAGGAGAAGGGATGGCGCTCCCAACGCTCTTGTTCCTCGCGAAGAAGCTCCGCTTCTTTGACTCGTTCTTTTTCGAGCGTTTTTCTTTTGCGCTGGTCGAGCGCGCTCGATTCGACGACGATCAGCCGAACCGGGTGGCCTTCATATGTCGAGGTCGTTCCCCATACCCGGTGCGTGGCGCCGTTTCTCTCGGCCAGCGCAAAGGGATCGCTCCACGTGATGTTGGCGGCCTCGGCCTCCGCTAATGCTCGTTTCACGATCCGAAGCGACGAAGGGCCCCTGGTGACCAAAAAGGCGTTGGCGGCTTTCGTTTGCGCCAAGGTGTCTTTCGTCATCGCAGCGGAATCCGCCACGTAAATCCATTCATCGTCGATCTTGGCTTGTTTGAACTGTTCGTGGATCCGCGACAGCACCTCAGGATTCCACGCCTTATCAGATAGATTGCCGTCGTGCACATCGCCGTAAAACGGGATGCCGTCCTCGTTGCCGACGAGTCCGAAGCCGATCTGTTTTTGCCAATGTTGATGGCGGTTGCAGCCATGTGTGATCTGCAGAGCCGCTAACGAGGCCGATTCATACGCTCCGTAAACGGTTTTGTCCGTCGTATCGGCGTGGAACACCCGAAGAGGAAGGCCTTCTTTCCGATAAAGATGAATTAAGCAGGTGCTGATGACGTTGTGAATGCCGGCCTCATACAGACGGTCGAGATGACGAGCCAGCGCATCGTCATTCAACCAGGAAGGATGGAGCCCGGAACGGATGAGTTTTTCCAGATCGATCTCCTGAGCCCATCGTTCTAGGTGAACGAGGGCTTGCCGGCCGTCAAACATATTGTAGAGGATGGCCTGAACGGCATCGCTGGCTCGAGTCTGGCACTGCGGGTGGGCGGGAACGAGATGGTCAATCAATGGGGGCAGGCCCAGTTCCTTGACTAGAGCACTTATTATATTCAAATAAGAATTGCGATAGACCGCTTTGACTTGCACATCCATGAGAGAAAAACTCCTTCACTTTCCTTGTGTGTCAAGGATTCATTCGACATCGGAACGAAAAAATCCTCCCGATTTTCGTTGAGAGGGTGCGAAATGTGAGGTAGATGATGGCCTGAACGGCATCGCTGGCTCGAGTCTGGCACTGCGGGTGGGCGGGAACGAGATGGTCAATCAATTGGGGCAGGCCCCATTTCTTGAATAGGGCACTTATTATATTCAAATAGGAATTGTGATAGACCGCTTTGACTTGAACGTTCATGAGAGAAAAACTCCTTCACTTTCCTTGTGTTTCAAGGATTCATTCGACATCGGAACGAAAAAATCCTCCCGATTTTCGTTGAGAGGGTGCGAAATGTGAGTTGGAAAACGAAATAAACATCCCCTTCCTCTGTAATGCTGGACGGGATGCGAGGGGAATATTTTTAAAATACAGAATAACATTATAAAAATTATTGAAATAAAAATTTGTGATATTTTATAATATAACTTGGCTGCGTGTTATACAACAAAGTCATTGATCAGCGAGGAGGGATCTAGTTGATTGAAAAAGCGGTCGAGACGGTGAACGGGTGGCTGTGGAGCCCTTTCTTAATTGCTTTTATTGTATGTTGTGGTTTGTATTTTAGCATTCGCACCCGATTTTTGCAAATTCGCCACGTAAAAGAGATGATCCGGCTTGTGACGACAGGGAAGGGCTCTGACGCGGGGGTCTCGTCCTTCCAAGCGTTGACGATGTCTTTATCCGGCCGCATCGGCGTCGGAAACGTCGCGGGAACCGCCACCGGGATTGCTTACGGGGGGCCGGGCGCCGTCTTTTGGATGTGGGTCATCACCTTTATCGGTGCGGCGACGGCGTATGTCGAGTCGACGCTGGCGCAAATTTATAAAGAGGAACAAGATGGACAGTACCGCGGCGGCCCGGCGTTCTATATTGAAAAGGGGCTTGGCTGGAAGTGGTTTGCGGTTGTGATTGCCGCGGCGATCCTTCTCTCCATGGCGGTGTTGATGCCGGGAATTCAAGCGAATTCGATCGCGGATGGCTTTTCGAATGCGTTTGGCATTCCGAAACTGGTGACGGGAATTTTCGTGATCGCCGTTCTTGGTTTTACGATTTTTGGAGGGGTGAAGCGGATCGCCAAAACGGCGGAGATTGTCGTTCCGTTTATGGCGCTAGGCTATTTGTTGGTCGCGATTGCGATTATTGCGGTGAATATTGAAAAAGTCCCGGATGTTTTTGGCCTGATTTTCAAAAGCGCTTTTGGCGCTGATCAAGTGTTTGGCGGAATTATTGGGTCGGCTGTGATGTGGGGTGTCAAGCGCGGCCTTTATGCGAATGAAGCTGGTCAAGGGACGGGCGCTCACCCGGCGGCGGCGGCGGAAGTGTCCCACCCAGCAAAGCAGGGGCTTGTACAAGCATTTTCGATTTATTTGGATGTGTTCTTAGTTGTGACGGCGACCGCATTGATGATTTTGTTTACGGGTCAATACAATGTCATAAACGAAAAAACGGGGGAACCGATTGTTGTTCATTTGAAAGGAGTGGAACCGGGCGCGGGCTATACGCAAGCGGCTGTTGACACGCTCTTCCCGGGATTCGGTTCGGCCTTTATCGCGATTGCCCTTTTCTTCTTCGCTTTTACGACGATGTACGCGTATTACTATATTGCCGAGACGAACCTCGCTTATCTCGTGCGCAGTGAAAAGAGGGGAATCGCCTTCTTTGCCCTCAAAGTGATCTTTTTGGCCGCTACTTTCTATGGAACGGTCAAAACGGCCACGACAGCGTGGGCGATGGGCGACATCGGCCTCGGTATCATGGTGTGGCTGAACTTGATTGCGATTCTGCTGCTGTTTAAGCCTGCCTATATGGCCCTAAAAGATTATGAAGAACAGCTGAAGCAAGGGAAAGATCCGGAATTCAACGCGTCGAAATACGGAATCAAGAACGCGAAATTCTGGGAAAATGGATATAAGAAATGGGAAGAAAAGAAGGAAAAAGCGTTGTAACCGATTCAATGGTTCAAGGGTGTCCCAAAAGCGGCGGGACGCCCTTTTTCCATCATAATCTATACGGATGAGGAACACTTCCGTGAGGCAATCTCTAGCGATTGTCAGTGATGCGCTGCCGCAAGTGGTTCGCCACCAATGCTTCGATTCGTGGCGGGAGGTTCAAACTCCTGCATGGCAACGACGCGCCGCAACGTTCAGTTCCATTTCGGAGGCGCTATATCTTTTCCTTCACCTGAAAGCGCCCTTTTTTGCACAGGATTATGGCGTTTACACGTTCGTAAAGCCAATAAATGGGATAGAGTGTAACAAGAAACACGATGATTGTCGGCACGTGATCGACGATTGGCCAATAAGCGGCTGCATATGCCTTGATTCGGACGGTCACGAAAATAAACAACGGGACGATGCATGCGGCGGCTAGCAGCAAAAACGGGGTGACTCTCGTTTCTTTCAGCTTCACATCGCAATACGGGCATTTCATCGTCCAAGGCGAGGAAAAATGCATGACATCTTTGACTGTAATTGGATTTGTGCATTGCGGGCAAGAGATGAAAGGTTCCATTCTTTTCTTCCCCTTCCTTACAGAGCGATAGGGGGCGTGTAGATCATCGCTTGAACCGTCTTTGCACCCCTGTGAATACATGCGATTTTTGTCATCATGATGGCTCCTCATCCGCTTCCACCAAATGCTTGAGAGCTGCAAGCCGTTCATCCCAATACTGTTCAAAGAAAGAAAGCCATGTTTTTAGTTCGGCGAGAGGTTCGGGCTCTAGCTTGTACCTCGTTTCACGCCCTGCTTTTCGACAGCTGACCAAACCCGCTTCCGCTAGTATATGAAGATGTTTGTTGACGGCTGTGCGGCTGATCGGAAAGAATTGGGCAATCGCGGCAATCGACAATTCGTTGTCGGCCAAAAGCTGCAACATCTGGCGGCGGGTCGGATCGGCGATGGCGTGAAACACATCGTGCTTCGACGGGGAAGCGGCCTGTTTATCCTTCGATGTATGCGGGAAGTTTTTGGTTGACAATGTTCTCCCACCCGTCATCCATAATCTTGCGGACGACTGTGTGAGGCTGCCCAAATTCCGTTGTTTTTTCTGCATCCCATCCGGAATGGATCAAGGTGAATTCTGTTTTTCCATCTTCTAATGCTTTTAATACAAACGTAAGGTGCCAATCTTTTCCCCAGTCAAACCCCAAGAGGTTGGGTGGATCGAGCTCCGTCACTTTGCATGGCGAATCGCCGAATGGCCCTGCGTGCAAAACAAACTGGTGGCCTAAAATCGGCTCAAACGTATTGGGCATCCACCACGTCGCAATGCCTTCGGATGTCGTCACCGCTTTCCATACTTTTTCAATGGGGGCATTCAATACGATCGTTTTGCGGATTTCCGGCAATGTCGGCTTTGCTTGCATCATGAACCCTCCAGTTATTAATTTAACACCAATAGGTGTCATAAATAAATATATCACCTTTTGGTGTTAAAAACAAGTAGAGACGAATGAAGCATCCTTGTTCAATCGGTCTCCCTCATCCAATCTCCAGTCTTCTAACGGGCCGGTGATTCAATGAAAAAGCAGCTCAAAACAGGATCTTCTCAAGTTGAGAAGCTTTGTAAAATCGGTTATTCTTTTCCGACGAACCCTATCGATTTGGCAAAAATAATCGCTTTTCACCCAAAGCGAATGATGTTCTGCAGTTTTAACATCTTTCCGAAAGAAGTCTCCCACTTCTAAACGAAGTGAAAGTGGGAGATGAATTTCGGTGAGGCGTAGGTATGAGTTGTTTCTTTTTTTGTGTTATGATATAATCAGTATTAGAAAAATTAAAGGTTGTTGTATTAATGAAATTAGACAGTAATAACCATTCAGTATTCCTGTTGTATTATCATCTTGTTCTGGTTGTAAAATATCGCAGACAAGTGATTGATGATACCATATCTGACTATGCAAAAGATATGTTTGTGAGATTGGGGAAAAATTACAATATTTCCTTGGTCGAATGGAATCACGATATGGACCATGTGCATATTTTGTTCAAAGCACATCCGAATAGTGAACTATCAAAGTTCATCAATGCCTATAAAAGTGCAAGTTCTCGACTGATTAAAAAGCATTTTCCGCAAGTGAAAAGAAAACTGTGGAAAGAATATTTTTGGTCAAGAAGTTTTTGCCTGCTTACAACGGGCGGCGCCCCCCTTGAAGTAATAAAAAATATAGAAAATCAAGGGATGAGGTGATGTGGTATCGATATGGTAAACAAAGCCTATCAGTTCCGCTTGTACCCAACAAAAGAACAAGAACAGCTGCTTGCCAAAACCTTCGGTTGTGTCCGTTTCGTTTATAACAAAATGCTTGAAGAACGCATACAAATTTATGAAAAGTTCAAAGACGACAAAGAAGCTTTGAAAAAACAAACATTTCCGACCCCTGCCAAGTACAAAAAGGAGTTTCCTTGGCTTAAAGAAGTGGATAGCCTTGCGCTGGCAAACGCCCAATTGAATTTGCAGAAAGCGTTTCAAAATGTCTTTTCGGGTCGTGCTGGATTTCCAAAGTTCAAAAACCGCAAGGCGAAACAGTCGTACACCACAAATGTGGTCAATGGCAATATTCAACTTTCAGATGGCTATATCAAGTTACCCAAACTGAAATGGGTCAAGTTCAAGCAACATCGGGAGATTCCTGCCCACCATATCATCAAGGCTTGTACGATCACGAAAACAAAAACAGGAAAGTACTATGTTTCTATTCTCACCGAATACGAACATCAACCTGTATCAAAAGAAATACAAACGGTTGTTGGGCTTGATTTTTCCATGAATACGCTGTATGTCGATAGCGAGGGTAAGAGAGCCAATTATCCTCGTTTCTATCGGCAAGCATTGGAAAAATTAGCGAAAGAACAACGGATATTATCACGCCGAAAGAAGGGTTCTAATCGTTGGCACAAACAGCGTTTGAAAGTAGCGAAGCTACATGAGAAAATAGCGAACCAACGAAAAGACTTTCTGCATAAGGAGTCGCACCAATTAGCGAAACTTTATGATTGCGTGGTCATCGAAGACCTCAACATGAAAGGGATGTCGCAAGTCCTGAATTTCGGCAAGAGCGTTCATGACAACGGCTGGGGGATGTTCACGACATTTCTCCAATACAAGTTAGAGGAGCAAGGGAAAAAGCTTATCAAAATAGATAAGTGGTTTCCGTCATCTAAAACTTGTTCATGTTGCGGTCAAGTAAAGGAATCTTTATCGCTTTCTGAGCGTACATTCCGCTGTGAATGTGGATTCGAGAGCGACAGGGACGTCAATGCGGCAATCAATATCAAACATGAGGGCATGAAACGATTCGCGATAGCCTAACTTGTCCTCGAACCGTGGGACACACGGGGATCGCTCAGTCAACTTCCCGTCATGAGATGGGATTACCTGAGAAGCCCCCACCTCTAAGCGAAGCGTAGGTGGTGGGGGCGTGTCACATAAAGGAGGGAAACCATTGGGTGGCGTGACGAAACATTCGTTTGTGGCAGAAGTTCATCAGTTGGATAAAAAAGGAATTGGACAAACCGTCGTTTGGCATGAAGAGGACGGAAAGAGAAAGAAGCTCAAACTCGCCATTCCGTCTACCCTCCCGGGTGAGAAAGTGCGGGTCGCGATCGACGAGCCGAAACGGCGCCGGGCGATCGCCCGCTTAGAAGAAGTGATGGAGCCGCACCCGGAGCGGTTGGAGCCGCCGTGTCCGCATTTTGACCGCTGCGGCGGCTGTGTCTGGCAGCACTGGCACTATGCAGGGCAGCTGCGCCATAAAACGGAGCATGTCAAGACGCTCTTGAAAGAGCACGGATTTGACCCTGGCGTTGTCCGCGATACGATTGGCATGGAACATCCGTGGCATTACCGCAATAAAATGGAGCTTACGTTTTCTCCTGAAGGCTTGCTTGGGCTGCACGAGCAAGGAAACTTCCGGCAAATCATTTCGTTGGAAACGTGTCTCATCGCCGGGAAGAACATCGTCGAAGCAGCCATGGAAGTGGCGAGCTGGGCCCGTGATCATCGGTTGCCTGGGTATCACAAAGATACCCATGAGGGGCTGCTTCGCCACCTAATGGTGCGCGAGTCGTTTGCGACGGGGGAGGTCATGGTGGCGCTCTTTGCGACCGAGGCGCCGGAAGGGGAGCTGAAAGAAGCAGCGGCCGATTTGACGGAGCGGATCACCAAAGCGCTCCCGCAAGTGAAAAGCCTGCTTTGGCTTGAGAATCGGGCGTGGGCGGACCGCACCCAGGCGGAACAAACCCATGTGTTGGCCGGGCGCGATTTTATTTACGACGAATTGTGCGGGTTCCGCTACCGCCTTTGGTTTGATACGTTTTTCCAAACGAACCCGGTGCAGGCGGAAAAATTGGTCGAGCTGGCGCTTGAGATGGGAGAGCCGAAGCCGGATGAGAAAATGATTGATCTTTTCTGCGGGGTCGGCACGTTTTCCTTGCCGTTTGCCAAGCGGGTGAAGGCGTTGGCCGGCATTGAAATCGTCGAGACATCGATTGAATCGGCGAAGCGAAATGCGAAGGACAACGGCATTGACAATGCGTACTTTTTAGCGCGAGACGCGCGGCGCGGCATTGATGAGGTATTGGAACAGTTCGGGCGGCCGGAGCTGTTGCTTCTTGACCCACCTCGCTCAGGGGCAGGCGGGAAGGTGATGCGAAAAATCGGCCGGGCGCGGCCAGAGCGGGTTGTGTATGTCTCATGCAACCCGGAGACGTTGGCGGCCGATATTACGGAATTAGTTCCGTTCGGCTATACGTTGAAAACCGTCCAGCCGGTCGATCTGTTCCCGCATACGGCGCATGTCGAGTGCTGTGCGTTGCTTGTTCGGGGAGCATGATGGAAGGAATCCCGTTTCTTGGATAGGGAGAAACGGGATTTATTGTTTTCGCCATCCTTTTTGAAATAAATAGAAATCATTTACAGGGATAGATGTTCACTCTATGCCCACATACCAACTCCAAAGACGGAAGGAAAAGGATGACGGACGATCCTTTTCGTTTTCTCCGTCTAGCTGTACTTCTTGATCGCATCTGCCAGCAATTGCGGCAATGTGGGGATGTCGCCTGCGCTGTATGTGAATCGGACAAACGTCTCGTCCATATCGAGCGCCTCTGCGAACAACCCGGAAAGTCCACGGGCCTTGCGATCGATTTCCAAAAGAACGTCCACGCTGCGTTCAGAAACAAAGAAAATGGCTTCCAATTCGTCGAGGCGGCCTTTGAATGCTCCGCTTGCCGGTTTGAATTCAAATTCTTGGACAAACGGCAGCCGCCGCTGCCAATAGCGCGGCGCTTGTTCGCATTGGACGTGGCGGAGGCGGAATCCTAATTGCTCGGCTGCCTTGAGAAACGCCGTGACAAGCGGGTGCGGCTCGATGGTGAGATAGTCACGGTCTTGCGGATCGAGCGCCATTTTAATGTCAAGGCCGGTCTGCAGCCACACTTTCGAGGTGCCGAGCGTAACCGGCACGTCGTACGGCAAGGCGAATTGAAACGGGATCGTTTTCGTTTCGTTCGGCCCAATTGCCAGCGAGCCGCTTACTTTGTACCGCGCCAGCACCGCTTTTTCCTCGTGTTTCTTATCATCGATTTCGCGAATGTAGGTCGTGACTAACGCTAAATAAATTTCATCAATGTGCTGCTCGACGCTGCCGCCGCGGATGTCGACAATCCCTTCGACTGTTTCGCCTTGGACGTATTGCGCTTTCGCTAATTTCGTATCAACAGTGGCTGTTCCGATGCCGATAGAACTTAACAGTTTTTTGAACAACAAGTTCTCCTCCTTGTCATCGATTTCAGTTGAGAATACGGAGCGCCTAGTGAAAAGGTTCCGTTCTCCTTAATTAAAAAGGCGGGAACGATGCCGTCCCGCCCCTTGCCTGTCATTTTTGGCCGGACAACAGCCGATAAACGGCCGAAAAATTGTCTTGCCCTCAGCCGTATTGTTTGGCTAAGCCATACAGCTTTTTGGCCAAGCTCGCCAGAGGATGGATTGTTCCGCTGCCTCTTTTTTGGCTAGTTGGCCCACTTCACTCCTTCTGAAGAAGCGGCTCCGCCTTTTCTTTCGTTCGGTTGTAGACGATGAGAGAATAGCCGCTATTGAGCAAGTTTTCCGCCATGCGGCTGCCCATAATGCCAAGGCCGATAAACCCGGTCATGTTTTGCCCTCACTTTCCTTCATGGTTCTACTGTTGAGAGTAACATAACACCGAAAAGGGTTCCACTATTTTGGAAAACGGGGAGGTTTTTGCTACAATGGTTGGGAGATAGTAACAAGGAGCCGATCGTCATGAAACGAACCATCTATGTCGTCGGGGCAGCCATTCGCAATGAACGCGGGGACATCCTATGCGCCTTGCGCGCTCCCGACATGTCGCTGCCCAACGTTTGGGAATTTCCAGGTGGCAAAGTGGAAGAGCAGGAGCGACCTGAAGAGGCTTTAGTCCGGGAAATTCGCGAGGAGCTTGGCTGCACGATTTCCGTTGGCAAACTGTTGGCGGATGTATGCCATGAATATGGACATGCCATCGTGCATTTGCGGACGTATGAGGCCCGCTTAGTCGACGGGAAGCCGCGGGCGCGGGAGCATGCCGAGCTTAGGTGGGTGCCGCTTCAAGCATTGCGCTCGCTTGAGTGGGCGCCGGCGGACATTCCGACTGTTGAGGCGCTGTTGGTCGAGGGGGGAGCGCAGAAGGGCGTTTTTGATATTCTGATGAGACCGAGATCTATCGCCGATTGAGGTGAAGAAAGCCTGGTTGCGGCTGTTTGCCATGTGGCCGCACCAGGCTCTTTTTGTGTCAGCACGTTAGCGGATGTCAAGTGGGTCGACTGCTTTACCCGTCACAGTGCACGTTTCGGCTAGGGCGAGATCGGCAGCGGCGTCTTCGGCGGTGACGAGGACGCACCAGCTCGGGTTCTCGATCAAACGGCAAAAATCAAGAAAGCGCGCTTGGGCGATCGCTTCGTACCAGCCGTGGCGGTCTGAGAGCACCACGGTGCGCTCGTATGGGCGGCGCGGAGCGGCTGAAGGTTCCGTGGGCGGCAACAGCCGGTCGGCCGCTTGCTGCAGTTGTTCGATAGCGTCAGCCGACGGCTTTGTCGGGATGGCGTCAAGCCAGGCGTCAATGCACGCGGCCTCCTCGTTAGAGACGAGGCCGGAGACGGACAGCCGCATCGGAATCCACCCGTCTAGCACGATGCGCCCGCGTGCCGTATGAATGTCCCAGTGCGTCGATTCAGGAGCATCTCGGTCCATCGTAAAGCCGTGGTAATACTGGACAGGGGTGCGCCGTCCGTTGCTTTCATGAATGACCGTAGCGCCGACACGAGGTTGTGTGCCGTCTGTTTCCTGAAGCGCGAACCCGTGCGCTTGGACGGCTTCGCCGAACCAGTCGCGGCCGACTTCAAAAAAGTGGACGCCGTGTTCAATGAGAATGCCTCCGCTTCGCCGTTCGTCCCAAAACCAATGGCCTTCCGCGACGCGGTGAGCGGCGTTGTGAAGGCTTGCGTAGTCCACTGGGCCAAGAAGGGAGCGATGGATGATCTGTTTGACCGCTTCTGTGAGCGGGTGGTAGCGAAGAACGAGATTGACCGCCAACGCTCGGTTTTGACGGGCGGCGAGCTGGATGTTCGCCCGCAGCGCCTCGGTGGTGAGGCCGCCTGGCTTTTCAAGCAGCACATGTTTTCCTTCCTCAAGCGCCCGCTCGGCAAGCGGAGCGTGCAAATGCGGCGGGGTGGTGAGAATGACGATATCAACATGCGGGTCAACGATCAATTCTTCAGCTTCGCGGTATTCGCGCACGTCGCCCGCCTGCGGCTGAAGGCGGCGATAGGCGTCGATGACGCGCTGGCGTTTTTCGCCCGTCCGCCCGGCGACAGCGGCGAGGTGAAAGGAAGGAAGCGGAGCGAGCGCGTCGGCAAGAAATTCAGCGAATGCGCCGGCGCCGGCAATGCCAACATGGTAACGGAAAGATGATGAAGAAATCATGGCGTATTCTCCTCCTCCCTCACATATATATAGCATTAACGATACTCATTATACCGCAAAGAAAAAGAGGAACGAGAAAATGAAAGTTTCTAAACTTGTAGACATCAATAATGATTCATCGACACCGTTCGACAATCATTTCGCTTGCATAGGGAGAGGAATATTATGTATATTATTATTAGCAACCATCACAGCCGAGTGCTAGCAATCTATGAATCCTTTCATTTTCTCGTTCATCCGTCAAAAATGTGTCTATTTTTGTGAAAAAAGATATGGAGGGATGACGAAATGAAAGCATTGTTGCTGGCAGGAGGATTAGGTACGCGTCTTCGTCCATTGACGGAAAACATCCCCAAACCGATGGCCCCGATTGCGAACCGGCCATGGCTTGAACACCTCATCGTTCATCTTCGCGACCAAGGAGTCAACGAATTTGTCATCGCCGCACATCATTGTTCAGAAGTGATCCGTCGCTATTTCGAAGATGGGAAGCGCTGGAACGTCAAGATTACATACGTGCTCGAACCGTTCCCGCTTGGAACGGCTGGGGCGATCAAAAACGCCGAGCGTTGGTTGAAGGAACGGTTTCTCGTGTTTAACGCCGACATCGTGCATTTGCCGCAATTGATCCCGCTTTTGGATTTCCATCGTCAACACGGCGGTTTGGCGACCATTGTTTTAACGGAAGTAGACGATCCTTCTTCCTATGGAGTAGTCGAACAGAACGATCACGGGCAAATTTTGCGCTTTGTCGAAAAGCCGCGCCGCGAAGAAGCGCCGTCCAATCGTATCAACGCCGGTATGTACATTTTCGAGCCGGACGTGATGCGCTACATCCCGGCTGAGCGGGAAGTATCGATTGAACGCGAAACATTCCCGCTGCTGATCGAGAAGAACGTCGGCGTGTATGGCGTTGTCAGCAACGGATACTGGCGCGATATGGGGACGCCAGCCCGCTACCGCCAAGTGCATTGGGATGCGTTGAGCCGGGAGTTTCCGATTCCGCTCAAAGGGCGTGAAATTCAGCCGGGCGTGTTTGTTGGCGAAAACGTGGAGATTGGGTCTGGCGTCTTGTTTGTGCCGCCTGTGCTCATCGGCGACCACGTGAAAATCGGTTCGCAGGCTGTGATCGGTCCGAATGCGGTCATTGGCGACCGCTGCCAAATTGGCGCCCGCGTCCATTGCGCGCAGACGATCGTTTGGGACCGCTCCGTCATTCGCGACCGCAGCCGGCTGCAAAACAGCATTTTCGGTTATCGGACGGTGACGCCGGCGGGAGAAGTGTTCGAAGATTCGATTATTAATCAGTTCAAGGAGGCGGTGCAAGCATGATTCGAATTGCCTACGTCAGCACGTATCCGCCGCGGCGGTGCGGGCTGGCGACATTTACGGAACATTTGCGGAAAAGCATTGATGGCGTCCGGGGCCCATGCGATGGCGACCGCGTCATCGTTGTGTACAACGAAAGCGACGGCGATGACGCCTATCGCCACGACCCAGCGTATTGGCCGCTTCCGGCGCAAAACCGCGCGGCGTATGCCGAGATGGCCAAACGGGTGAATGAAAGCGACATCGATGTCGTTTTATTGCAGCATGAGTTCGGCATTTTCGGCGGCGAGGCGGGCGAATACATTCTTGATTTCATCGCTGCGCTCAACAAGCCGCTCGTGACGACATTCCATACGGTATTTGCCGATCCGCCGCTGCCGTACCGGCCGATTCAGGAAAAAATCGCGGCGGCGAGCGACGCGATCATCGTCATGAACCGACAGGCGATCCCGTACTTAGTAAAGGCGTTCGGCCTGCCAGTGGAAAAAATGGTCTATATTCCGCACGGTGCTCCAGGCCCAAGCAGAGAAAATCGCGATTCGCTTCGCCGCCGCCTCGGGTTTAGCGGCCGCAAAGTGATGTTGACGTTTGGCTTGCTTAGCCGCGGCAAAGGCATTGAGTCCGTTTTGGCCGCGCTGCCAGGCGTCGTCCGCAAAGTGCCGGAAACGCTGTATGTCATCGCCGGCGAGACGCATCCGGAAGTGAAAAAGCGGGAAGGAGAAGCGTACCGCGAGGAGTTGCAGGCGCTCATTCACCGCCTTGGGCTTGACCAGCATGTACGCATGGAGGATCGGTATTTCAGCGAAGAGGAATTGATCGATTATTTGACGGCATGCGATCTATACGTCACCCCGTATCCGGGCATGCAACAAATCACAAGCGGCACGCTTGCCTATGCGGTCGGCGTCGGTCGTCCAGTCGTTTCGACCCCGTATGAGCATGCGCGCGATTTGTTGCAAGGTTGTGAAGAGCTGTTGTTGCCGTATGGTGATACGGCCGCTTGGGAAGAGCGGCTTGGGCAGCTGTTGGCCGACGAGGCGGCGCTGAAGCGCTGGGAGGAAAAGGTTCGCCAAATCGGGGCAAACACGCATTGGCCGCGCGTCGGCGAACAGCATGTCGCCTTGTTTGCGCGCATGTGCGCTGCGAAACGCGGGGAGGTGAAGACGGTTGGCACCGTCAGTCATTAAGTTCGATCATCTCGAGCGCATGACTGACGACACCGGGTTGCTTGAGCATAGCCTTGGCCGCATCCCGCGCCGGCGCGAGGGTTATTCGACCGATGACAACGCCCGCGCCATTTGGGCGTGTCTGGAATGGCTGGCGCTGTGCGAAGACAAAGGAGAAAAAAGGCGGCTCTACCGTTTGCTTGACCGATATTTGGCATTTTTGCTTTGGGCGCAAAACGATGATGGCACGTTCCATAACAACTTTTTCTTCGACCGGACAAAAGAAGAGGAAACACCGTCAGACGACTGCTTCGGGCGGTCGTTTTGGGCGGCGGCGCTGGCATACGTTCGCCTCAGTGATCCGGCGCGGCGCGAGGCGGCAGCAGATATGCTGCGGCGGGCCATGCCGGCGGCATGGGAGCTTCGTTCGCTGCGCGGCGTCGCCTGGGGGGTGGCCGCTTGCGGCGTCTTATTGACAGAAGGACGCCCGCTTGGCGTCGATCAAGAGGAAGTGGCAGCTTTGGCCGCACGGCTTGAAGAGCGGCTACTTGCGGCGTATTGGGAGCATGCTGGCGACGATTGGCATTGGTATGAACCGGAGTTGACGTACGCCAACGGGGTGCTGCCGTGGGCGCTTTGGACGGCATATCGGCGCGCGCCGCGGGATGAGGTGAAGGAAGTGGCGGAAAAAAGCCTTGCTTTCCTTATTGAAAAAATGAGCGGATCGGGAGGTGTCATCCGTCCGGTCGGCAACCGCGGCTGGTGCAGCCGCCGCTACCGCGCCGATTGGGATCAACAGCCGCTTGATGTCATGAAACTCGCTTTGGCGGCGCGCGAAGCGTATTGGGCAACGGACGACGAGCGTTACCGCGGCGTCGTCCGCCGCTGCCTCGCTTGGTTTTACGGACAAAACGACGGCAAGGCGCCGCTTGCCGACCTAAGCGACGGCAGTTGTTGCGACGGGCTTGGCCCGAACGGACCGAACCCGAATCGGGGGGCAGAATCGACATTATCTTACTTGTTAACTGCAGCAATCGCGCAATCGATTTCGGTGGAGGTGGTTGTCGATGAATTCATCAACAACGAAACCGTTCGCATGGCCGGCACACGTGTTTAAAGAATACGACATCCGCGGGCGAGCCGGCGAGGAGCTCGATGAATCGTTCGCGTATTGGCTCGGACGGGCCTTTGCCGACATGATGCAAAACGAAGGCGAGAAGAGGGCGGTTGTCGGTCATGACAACCGTCTGTCATCGCCTGGCTTGCATCGAGCGCTCAAAGACGGGTTGCTCGATGGCGGCTGTGATGTCGTCGATATCGGGCTTTCGACGACGCCGATGTTTTACTACAGCTTATATTACACGAACATCCCATGCGGCATGATCATCACCGCCAGCCATAACCCAGGGGATGAGAACGGATTTAAAATCGCCATGGGGAAAACAACGATTTACGGAGAGCGCATCCAAGCGCTGCGGCGGGCGATGGAGCGGCTCAGCCAGGAACAGCCGCGTCCTGAAACAGCGCGGGGCGTGAGGAAACGCTTGACCTTGCTCCGGCATATATCAAGATGTTGAAGGAGAAAATCCAACTCGGTCCGCGTAAGCTGAAGGTCGTCGTCGACTGCGGCAACGGCACCCCATCGATCATTGCGCCACAAGTGCTTAAAGAGTGGGGGTGCGATGTCATTCCGCTTTACTGTGAATCCGATCCGACGTTTCCGAATCATCATCCGGACCCAGTCGTGCCGGAGAACTTAACGGACTTGATAGGGATGGTGCGCAAGGAGCAGGCTGATCTTGGCATCGCGTTTGACGGCGACGGCGACCGGATCGGAGTCGTGGATGAAACAGGTGCAATCCGCTGGGGCGACCAACTGATGGTGTTGTTCTGGCGCGAGATTCTTAAGCGCCATCCGGGAGCCGACGCGCCCGTTGAAGTGAAATGTTCGCAAGCGCTTGTTGAGGAAATTGAGCGGCTCGGCGGGAAACCGTTCTTCCATCGCACCGGCCATTCGCACGTCAAAGCGACGTTGCGCCGCCGCCCGGAGATTCCGTTTGCCGGCGAAATGTCCGGGCATCTATTCTTCAACGACGAGTTTTACGGCTACGACGATGCACTGTACGCCGCCGGGCGGCTGCTTCGTTTATTGTCGCACGATGAGCGCCCACTGTCTGAGTGGTTTGCCGATGTGCCGCAATACGTGGCGACGCCGGAGACGCGCGTCGCCTGCCCGGAAGAGAAAAAACCGGCCGCCATTGCCGCGGTGAAAAACCGGTTTGCCGGCCGCTACCCGGTCGTGGACGTTGACGGCGCCCGCATCCAGTTCCCGGACGGTTGGGGGTTGGTGCGGCCGTCGAACACGCAGCCGATTCTCGTGTTGCGTGCAGAAGCCAAGACGGAAGCGGCATTGGCGGAGATTAAGCGGCAGTTGGCGGATTGCCTCGCCGCCCTCGAATTGCGCATCGATTGGTGATGCTTTTTCTCCAAACTGTTGACGTTTGCTGTGAAGCGCTCTTTCCCGGCGTGGGCCGTCCGCAGGGCTTCCACGCCGGTTTGTTTTTGCCGTTAGGGGGGCTCATGCTTGATTTTTTGCAAATGGTTTGTTCATAATAGATAAGGATAAAAATGTATTGTAGGAGAGTTGAAGGCGTGGTGATCCGTGAATCGTTGCAATATATTCAAGATGCATACGCGGCATTGACGGAGTTGAGCATGCTTATCGTCGATGATCACGGTGCTCCCGTGACGAAAGTATCGAATATGACCGAGCTGGCGGAGCTCGTTTTGTTTGCCGCTAAAAGGGAAGCGCCATCGTTTTTCTGCCCGCGAGAACTTGTTGTTGACGGATGGCAGCGTCCATCGGTCGTGCCGGTCGGGCGTTTTGGCATGAAAAGCATCGTCGCTCCCGTGTTTGTCGATGAGAAGGCGGAATATTGGATTTGGGCGGGCGTGTTTATCGAGGAAGAGACGAAATGGCTCATTTGCGAACAGCCGCTGGTAGACGGCGGAAAGTGGGTGTCAGCCATCGAACGATCGGTGGCGCTGTCGGCGCGAGCCGTCGAAGCGAAGTTAAAAGAGATAGAAAAGATGGCGGTTATATGCGGGGAATTAATCAGCGGCGAGCGCCGCAAGCAACAATGCCGTGAATACGGAAAACGGCTCGAAGCAGTGGTCACGGACAGCTCCGCCCTAGCGGACGTGGACAAGTTGCTTTTTGAGTTGCGGGCGTTCGATGAACGCGTCGATATGGCGTTGTATATTGCCAAATGTCCGCAAGGATGGATGGTGTCGGCATCAAGCGGGGAAAAGGCCGGAAAACTGCGCGGCAAGATGATCGATGCGTTGTTTCCGCCGCTTTTGTCTTCAGAGCCGCCGCTTCGTTCGGTTTACGTTCAAGATGCGGCTTTGGATCCACGCTTTTCCTTTTTTGTCCGTCATGGCATCCGCCCGAAAGCGATGATTGCGTATCCGGCGACGTACGGGAAAACAATGGAAGGATGGGTCATGATCGGCAGCGAGGCGGCCTCTTCACTGCCGGCGGCGCTTCGTTCGGTCGGCTCCGCCCTCGTTCAACATTGGCTGCTCCTGGCTAAATGTACAGAGGCCGATATGAAAATGGACCGTCATTTGATGCGCCTGTCGATGTTGGTGGAAATTGGACGGGCCATGCGTGTTGTGCAGAACGAGGAAGAAATCATCCGGATGATGGCCGAATTCGCCGCGGAGCTCGCTTACGGCGATTTCGTCTGCGTGGTATGGTCTAGCGATGGCCAAACAGCCGTTGTCCACGAAGGGGCGATGGACGTAGAAATGGCCGTTCGTTATCGGGATGATGTCTGCCGTCGCTATGGCTGTCACGGCGAGAAGGCGAAAAGCGAGGTGCCGGCGTTGCTTCATGTCGAGGGCAAACCGGTCATGGAAGTGCCGTTTTTTGTCGGCGATGGCCGCTATGGCGTTCTCGCTGTTCATATAAAGAAAGAAAGGGAAGCGAAAGAGGCGGAAGTGTATATGACGGCGCTGGCCGCGATTGGTGCGATGATGATTAGCGGCAAGGCTCACAGCGGGAATGATGGGACGGTCAATATCGACATGCTGTCCGAGCAATTGACAGCCCGAGAGATGGATGTATTGGAGCTGCTCATTCAAGGTTGCAGCAACCGCGAAATTTCAGAACGGTTGTTCATTAGCATCCATACCGTGAAAAATCATATTACGAACATCTTTCAAAAAATTGGCGTCAATGACCGGTCGCAGTTGATCGCCCTTGTGTATCAACTAAACCACCGCCGGCAGCGCCGCTAAGGGGACATCATTGGACGATGGGTGCCATGATGTCTTTTTTTTTGGATGTAGGAAATTGGAATGAACCCCATTTTGTATTATAATGAATTGTAGTAAATAAGAACTATTTTTCGATAGAGATGAACAATCAAGGAAAAAATAGCATTCGAATCTGTTTTTCCCAGCGCTGGAGCGTGCAATAGTGGAAAAGCTGCCATGCTGCTTTGGCCGGCGCATAGGCATAACAAGGATAGGGGAATGCCGATGAAGCTTGCGGCCATGATCCGAACGATGGCGATCATGAAAACGGCAGACATTTTAAATGCGATGGACATTACCGATGAACTGGCGAAGAGAATGGGGTTTTTGCCGCGCGATCGCCTTTTTCTTCGGCTCGCGACAGAGGAAGCGTGCACGAATGCGTATGAATATTGTCAAAAAACGAGAAAGCTGCCATTTAGGATATTTTGGAAAATTGACGGGAGACAGTTTATGATCATTGTCAAGCAGAGAGGGGGATGCTTCTCCGTAGCCCAAACTGATGTCGTCAACACTGGGCCGCGCGGCAGGGGACTGCAGCTGATCGCCCATATCGTCGACGATGTATACGTGAAGCGAGCAGGAAACAACGTCTTGTTGTGCATGTGCAAATGGAAAAATGAGGGACCATTGGAGGAAGCAAAATGAGGATGAGACAAGGGGCAATTTGCACGTTGACATGGGCAGAAGATATTACGTTAAACAACGTCGAATCGTTCCGCCAAGCGATGGAAAAGTTGCTGGACAAACGGGCGGACCAATTGATCGTCAACATGGAAGGGGTCAACTACATTAACAGCGCCGGACTCGGTGTCATCGCTGACAGCGTCATGGAGGCGAGAGCGCGACAAAAAGAGTTGGTTATTTCTGGAGTGGAAGGGTCGCTTGCGGAAATTTTCCATATTGTCAAATTTTCTTCGTTTATCAAACTATTTGCTACAGAGAAGGAAGCCATGGATTATTTCAGTGGAGAATGACGCTCTATGGTGGATGGGTTTGGGGAATATGTTCAACGTTATGACCACCTCGCGTGGCGGGAGTTGCTTCTCGCCTTGGAAAAAATGAATGTATTCGTTGGGCTGGGCGATTACGTGTATTGGCTTGCAGCGCCGGAACAAAGGAGGATCTTGTTCATTTCGTCATCATGCGAGCAGCTGTACGGCCTGCCTCCGGACGACTTTTACCGCGATCAAGACATATGGGAAAAAGTGTCCTACCCGGATGATCGCGCCAAGGCGGAAAGAAAATGGTCGCTCCTTTCGGGAGCGGATACGGGGGCCCAAACGTATCGCATCATCAATCAGCGGGATGGCTCCGTCCGTTGGGTGCTTGAACGGACGTTTCCTGTGCTTGGCGAATTCGGGGAAGTGAGGCTCGTCAGCGGGGTTGTCGCGGATTTGACAGAAGCAAAGCGAAACGAGAATGAACGGCAGCTCGCTGAACAAGTGTACAAAGCGATGGAACAGGCGATGCTCGTAACCGATGGTCAGTTTGTCGTTCAGTTTGTCAATCCGGCGTTCACAAAAGTCACTGGCCATGGTGTAGAAATCGTCGGTCAGCCGCTGCATACGCTTTACACGGGTTATTACGAGGGCTGGCTTTATGAGGTGATTCAAGCGCGAACTGGGGAAAGTGGAGAATGGAGGGGGTGGATTCGCTGGCGGCGGAAAAACGGTTCGGTCTATGTCAGGCAGACGACGGTGCGGGCTGTGCACGGCCATGATGGAGGAATTGCGTTTTACTTGTTTTTATTTGCCAGTCTAACTTACGAGAATTCATACATCGCAGCGATGAAAGATGACTTGCGGCTGGCCCGCGAGGTGCAAAAGCGCGTGTTGAGCAAGCCTCTGTCGGCCAAAGGAATCCAGATTGCCGGAACGTACATCCCATCGCGGGAGCTGGGCGGCGATATGTACGCCTGGTATCCGATCGACAAACAGCGGTACGGCATTTTTTTAATGGATGTGATGGGGCACGGGGCGGCGGCCTCGCTCATTTGCATGTCGGTCCGTTCGCTCTTAAACGGCGTCATCCGCAAAGGGATCGTTCCGACGGAAGTGTTTCGCGAGTTGAACCGCCATATGCGCCAGTTGTACCATGAAAACGGGCGGATGACGTATTATTTCACCGCCGTGTATGTTCTTGTGAATGTCAAGGAACGGATGATTGAATATGCATCAGCCGGCCATCCGCCGGGGTTTTTGTTCCAGCCGGACGGAACGGTGGCGGAATTGGACCGCGGCTGCGCGCCGATCGGGCTGCTTCCGCGCCTTTTTGTCAACAGCGGCCGGTTGCGCTACGAGCCGGGGGCGACGCTTGTGTTGTATTCCGACGGGGCGATTGAAGGGGAAACAGGCTCTGTCCGGCAAAAGATTGAAGCGTTCCGCGATGCGCTAACGCCGCATATTTTATTGGACGAGCAGGTGCTTTTGGACTATCTGCGCCGCCATTTTGCGCAAAAAGGGCCGCTTCCGGACGATTTTTCGGCGGTGGTGGCCAAGCTTGGCTAAGCGAGGGGAAAAGCCGCCTATATTCGGATGATCGATCCGCTTCACAAGCTGCTTTTTTTTGATGTATGAAATGGCACCGCAGTCAAGTTTGTCTCCCTCAAAGGGGGCGGTTGCAAAAATGGCCTTTTGGGTTATCCCTTTTTACGTGTTGTGAAAAGACGGGCAAATTCACTCCCGCCGCCCAAGATGGCGGCAAACACCAAACTATAGTATAGATTCCTTTCCACAATTTAGGTTAAAATAAAGACAATTACGCTGTTGATTGCGAATACAATATAAAAAAGCAAGAGGAGGGAAGGCATATGGCGGTGACAAATCCGGCTGGATTTTGGAAGCGGCTGTTGGCTAACTTGTTGGACGCCATCGTCGTTGGCATTCCGATTTCGATCATCGGCTATCTCATTACTGGCAGTTGGGAAACGAACTGGTTTACGTCGTTGGTGAACATCCTTTACGCGTTAATCGTTCCGGTTGTCTGGTACGGGTATACGGTCGGCAAGCGGATGCTTGGCATCCGAATTGCGAAAGTGAATGGCGGCAAAGTCGGCATCGGAACGATGTTTTTGCGTTCGTTTGTCGGCGGACTCGTCTATTTTATTACGTTTGGAATCGGTCTCGTTATTAGTGCAATTATGGTCGCTGCGAGAGAAGACAAACGGTCGATTCACGATTTTATCGCTGGGACGTATGTGACAACGGAAAAACCGACGGTGTAAACAATGGAAAAAGGCGGGCTTCCGGTAGAAGCCTGCTTTTTTTAGGTCGGCGATTCGAGGCAAGTTCATCGTAAGTTTGGATGGTGCGGCGTTGTACATCGTTCCATCCATTCGTACTCGGCATCGATTGAGGTTGGCGGCCATCGCATCAAACTCCCGAAGCACGATCGAGACAAGAACGCCGTCCAACATCTGTTGAACGAATGACTTCGCTTGTTGTCTTCGTAAGACAACTGAACTGTGGGGGGCGCAGGGATGGCTTGGTTGGAAGTCTGCTGTGGGGCGGGTGTTCTGAAGAATCTCCCACCTCTAATCCTTTGTGTAGGTGGGAGAGCGTTCAATTCTAAAAACATTTGCTTAGACGTGAGGAAGGAAAATGAATGAACATTCACGAATATGTCAATGTGGTGAAGGAGAGAAAAATGTTTGAGCAATAGAAATAAGGAGGAGAATGGTTTTGTCGTTAGCAAGTTATATCATCCGCACGATGTTCGTCGTCATTCCTGGCACGGCCGCGATTGGCATGGCGATATGCCTGGTCAACGGCATTCGCGGAGGGGCGTTTTGGTGGACGCTTGCTGCTACGTTGCTGTTTGGCGCGATGCTCGGTTTCGTTTCAGCAACGCTCAACTATCGGAGGTTTGTTGCACCAATTGCCGTTATTAATGAACATTTAGGCAAGATGACAGGGGGAGATTTGACGGTGCGCATACCGCTTGATCGCGTGCAGCAGCTGCGGCCGATTGCGTCGTCGTTAAACGATATGGCAAACGCTTGGCAAAGTGTGATGGGGCAAATCCAACATCATGCCGAAGAAGTAGCGCAATATTCTCAGCAGCTTGCTGCTGTCGCCGAACAGACGACGAAAGCGACAGAGCAAATTGCGACAACGATGGAAACTCTCGCAGCGAGTGCGGAGGAGCAGGCCGATGCTGTCCGCGCCACCGCCGCGTCCGTGCATGATATTTCCCAAACTTTGAGCAACGTCGCTTGCCATACGAAAGATGTGGTGCACCGCGCCGAGAAAACGTCGGCGAAAGCAGAGGACGGCAAGCAGTCAATCGGACAAATGTCGGAGCAAATGCAGTTCATTTACGATCATGTGCAAACGCTCGGCCAAGTGGTGAAAGGGCTTGGGGAGCGCTCCAATGAGATTGGACAGATTACGGAAGCGATCACCGGCATTGCGTCGCAGACGAATTTGTTGGCGCTCAATGCGGCGATCGAAGCGGCGCGCGCCGGTGAGCAAGGGAAAGGGTTTGCGGTTGTCGCGGATGAAGTGCGAAAGCTCGCAGAACAATCAGCGCGCTCAGCGCAACAAATTTCCGAGCTGATCGGTTACATTCAAGAAGAAACGAAGCGGGCGGTTGCGTCTGCCGAACGGGTGATCTCCGAAGTGGCGAAAGGATTGAACGTTGCGGCGGCATGCGGCCAATCATTTGCCCATATTCGCGAAGAGGTCGGCCAAGTGAGCCAACAAATTGGACAAGTATCGTCCGCCATCGAGCAAATGACGGAGCATGCCCGCCAAGTGAGCGACGCACTCCAACAGATGACCAATATTGTCGAACAGTCAGCGTCCGGTGCGGCCAACGTATCGGCAGCAACGCAGGAACAAATGGCTTCCGTCGAGGAAATCGCCTCTTCGTCGACATCGCTCGGTCAGATGGCGGACGAGATGCGGGCAATGCTGAAGAAATTTTCTGTGTGAGTGAGGAAAAGGACGCTTTCTCCGAGAAAGAGGGACTTTCAAACGACGTGTGGGAGTCAAGGTTTGGAATAAAATGGTTTGCATCTTTGTCAATAGCCTGATAAAATAAAAAAGTCAGTCATCATTGTTATACGCTTATCTGCTAGGGGAGTCCGAGAGCCGGGCTGAGAAAAGAACGCGATGAAGTTCTTTGACCCTTTGAACCTGATCTGGGTCATGCCAGCGTAGGGAAGCAGGCAGCGGGAACAGATGGACGTGTCTTGTTCATTTGGCCTTTTGCCTTCGATCAGGTTCCGGTGTCGGAACCTGTTTTTATTTTGAATCGGCCGCCATCGCCTATTCTCGTGTTTGCCCCGCTTCAGACGGTGTGGCTTCGGATCTGATCTTTCATAATTTTATGTTGAAAGGGGAAGCCACGCATGGAAACCATCCGCTCGTTTATGTCGTTTCCGGAAAGCCGCAAAGTGTACATCGAAGGGTCGCGCCCGGATGTGCGCGTGCCGATGAGAGAAATTGCTTTGTCGCCAACGAAAACGCCGCAAGGAATGGTGGAAAACAAACCGGTGCGTGTCTACGATACGACGGGCCCGTATACGGATCCCGATTTTGAACCGGACGTGGAAAAAGGCTTGCCTCCCCTTCGCCGCCGCTGGATCATTGAGCGCGGTGATGTGGAGGAAATGGAGCAGTCTTCTGTTGCGATTCAGTGTTCGCTTCCGTTTGTGCACCGTCCATTGAGGGCAAAGCCCGGAAAAACCGTGACACAAATGCATTACGCCAAACGGGGGATCATTACGCCAGAAATGGAGTTTGTCGCGATTCGTGAACAAATTGATCCAGAAATTGTCCGTCAAGAAGTCGCCGCTGGTCGGGCCATTATTCCGGCCAATATTAACCATCCAGAGAGCGAACCGATGATCATTGGCCGTCGTTTCCATGTGAAAATTAATGCCAATATCGGCAACTCGGCTGTTTCTTCATCGATTGAAGACGAAGTGGAAAAACTGCTTTGGGCGGTGCGCTGGGGCGCCGATACGGTCATGGATTTATCGACCGGCAAACACATTCATGAAACGCGCGAGTACATCATCCGCAATTCTCCGGTTCCCGTGGGAACAGTGCCGATTTATCAGGCGCTTGAGAAAGTAGGAGGGGCGCCGGAGAAGTTGACATGGGACGTGTACCGCGAGACGCTCATTGAGCAGGCGGAACAAGGCGTCGACTACATGACGATCCACGCCGGTGTGCGGCTTCATTACATTCCGCTCACCGCCAACCGGACGACCGGAATTGTATCGCGCGGCGGCTCGATCATCGCCCAATGGTGTTTGGCCCACCATGAAGAAAACTTTTTGTATACGCATTTTGAAGAAATATGCGAGATTTTGAAACAATACGATGTTGCGATCTCCCTTGGCGACGGCTTGCGCCCCGGCTCCATCGCCGACGCGAACGATGAGGCGCAGTTTGCCGAGCTCGAAACGCTCGGCGAGCTGACGAAAATCGCCTGGAAGCATGACGTGCAAGTGATGATCGAGGGGCCGGGGCACATTCCGATGCATAAAATTCGCGAAAATGTCGAGCGGGAACAGGAGCTTTGCCACGGGGCGCCGTTTTATACGTTAGGGCCGCTTGTCACCGACATCGCGCCCGGGTATGACCATATTACGTCAGCGATTGGCGCCGCCATCATTGGCGCTTATGGAACGGCGATGCTTTGTTACGTAACGCCCAAAGAACATTTAGGGTTGCCGAATAAAGAGGACGTACGCGCCGGGGTCGTGGCCTATAAAATCGCCGCCCATGCGGCTGATCTGGCAAAAGGGCATCCAGCCGCTCAGCAGCGTGACGACGCGCTCTCGAAAGCGCGCTTTGAATTTCGCTGGAACGACCAGTTCAACTTATCGCTTGACCCGGAGCGGGCCCGCGAATACCATGATGAAACATTGCCGGCTGAGGCGGCGAAAACGGCCCATTTTTGTTCGATGTGCGGGCCGAAATTTTGTTCCATGAACATTTCACATGAACTGCAACGGAAAATCAAAGAGGAGGGGATGAAAGAAAAAGCGCAACAATTTATTCGGCAAGGGTCGTCGCTGTATCAATGACAAGAAGCGTGCTGTGATGCTCGGCATGGTGGAGAGGAATGGAGGTTCGATCAACGGAAAAAGCATGAGCTGGAAAACGCTCGGTGCTGATCGAAGCAGCAGGGGGGGCGAACGTTCATCGCCCCTCTTGTTTGTCCTGCAAATTGGCGCGGTTCATTACTATTTTAAAAATATATAATTTTTTAAAAATATATTTACAAATCATTTCGGATTGATTATGATAATGGCATAAGGCGCAAATTTCTAGTCATAGAATGATTATGCGGGGAAAACTGCGCAGTCTATCGCGGCGCCTTCGCCGGCGTTTCGCTTCCATAGACAGCGGCCAGTTGCGTCATCGAAGCATGGATGATGCCGGCCGCTTCTTTTTATGGCGAAAGGGCTGGGTTTCAGAAGGTTGATCGCGTTTTTCTAGCAACTTAGTGAAAAAGCCCGCTTTTTGAGAAAAAAGATTTTGATGATGTCTTGATGTGAGAAAGCCATTGGTATGATAGGCTGCTTCGTGAACGTGAGATGGGCATGAGGGCGGTGGGCGTGCGCATAAACTGAAACGAAGGGCCATGAGGAGGGATGGGATTGAACACATTTTCCGATATTGTGCAGACGATGCCGCCATATTTGTTCTCCCGATTTCAGAAGAAAAAAGAAGAACTGCTCCAGCGAGGGGTCGATGTCATTGATTTAGGGATCGGCGCCCCCGATTTGCCGCCTCCTTCCTTTGTCATCGAAGCGTTGAAAGAAGCGCTCGATGCACCAGAACACTATACGTATTCGCCATATGGCGGCTGCAGGGAGTATCGGGAAGCGGTCGCGCGTTTTTATGAACGGGAATATGGCGTCAAGCTCGATCCCGAGACCGAGGTGTTGGCGTTAATTGGCTCGAAAGAAGGAATCGTCCATTTGCTGCAAGCCGTTCTCAATCCCGGCGAGCTCGCCTTAGTGCCTGATCCGGGCTATCCCGTCTACCGGACGGCGGTCCATTTTGCCCGCGGCCAGAGCCTATCGCTTCCGCTCGATGCGCAACATGGCTACGCGCCTCGGTTTGATGCGCTTCCCTCGTCCGTTTATGACCAAGCGAAAATCATGTTTCTCAATTATCCGAGCAATCCGACGGCCGCCACGGTCGATTTGAGCGTGTTGGCTGAAGCCGTTTCCCTTGCCCGTCAGCACCAGATGTTCATTGCCCATGATGCGGCCTACTCGTTTGTGACGTTTGCCGGTTTTCGGGCGCCGAGCATTTTGCAGGTGGACGGAGCAAAGGAAGTGGCGGTGGAATTCGGCTCGTTGTCCAAAAGCTATAACATGGCCGGTTGCCGCATCGGATATGTGGTCGGAAATCGCGACATGATTCGCGCGCTTTCGGTGATCAAAAGCAACACAGATACGTGCCAGTTTATTCCGATCCAGAAGGCGGCGGTGGCCGCTTTGACGAACGGACGGACGTTTATTCGAGAAAATAGCCGCATTTATGAACAACGCATGAATATGATGGTCGAGAGGCTTCGAGAACTAGGCATCGACGTGCAGCGGCCGAAAGCGACCTTTTTCTTGTGGATTCCGGTCTATGACGGATACTCGTCCGAACGATTTGCCGCCAAACTGCTGGAAGAAGCGGGAGTCATCGTAACACCGGGAACAGCGTTTGGACCCGCAGGGGAAGGATATGTCCGCGTATCGCTGTCAGCGCCGATGGAGCGTCTGCAGCAAGCTGTTGAACGATGGAAGCAAGTGGATTGGGAGGAATCGGCGCCATGAAGCGAACGATGCATCACATCACGGTGGCTCAAGCCATCGTTGAATGTTTCAAACAGGAACAAATCCGTTATGTGTTTGGTGTGCCGGGGGAAAGTTATTTGCCCCTGCTGGATGCCATCTATGATGAGCCATCCATCGAGTTCATCTCCGCCCGCCATGAAGGGGGTGCTTCCTTTATGGCGGAAGGGTATGCGAAAGCGTCGCGGAAGTGCGGCGTCGTGCTGGCGACAAGAGCGGTTGGCGGGGCGAATTTAACGATCGGCGTCCATACCGCGAGGCAAGATTCCACTCCGATGGTCGTGTTTTTGGGGCAAGTGAACAGCCGTTTCCTAGGGCGTGAAGGATTTCAGGAAGTCGACATGGAAACGTTTTTTCGTCCGATCGCAAAATGGGTGGTTGAAATTCGCGAAGCCGAGCGGGTGCCGGAGTTGGTGCAACGGGCGTTTCGCACCGCGAAAACAGGGCGGCCCGGCCCCGTCGTCGTTTCACTTCCGGAAGATGTATTTTCCAAAACGATAACGGAAGCAGCGATGGCTGAAATTCATGTGCCGAAGCCGGCCCCAAGGCAAGAAGATATACAGAACATTGAAGAGATTCTGAAGCGCGCTAAACGGCCGCTCGTGATTGCCGGCGGCGGCGTCAAATGGTCGGGAGCGGAGCAGTTGCTGCGTTTATGGGCGGAAAAGTATGCACTTCCGGTAATGGCGGCATTCCGGCGGCATGACGTATTTCCCCATAATCATCCGTGCTATGTCGGCCACCTAGGTCTAGGAACGCCCAAAGCGATCATGGAAACGGCCGAGCAGGCGGATGTGGTGATGGCGTTGGGGACGCGGCTGTCGGAAGTGACGACGCAAGATTACCGTTTGTTCTCTTCCGATCAGACGCTGATTCACATCGATATCGACAGCGATGGATTCGGAAAAGTGTATGCGCCAGATATCGCGGTTTGGGCTGACTGTCGGGAAGCGCTGTCCCGTTTGCTTGATCTCGCGGTGCGGCCGTCTTGGCAGGAATGGGCGGCCGAACGGAGGAAACGATACGAACAAACAGCCGTGCTGCCGCTTGAAAAACGAAATCTCTATGAAGCGGTCATGGCGAGTTTGGGGCGTCATTTGCCGAAAAATGCAGTCATTACGAACGATGCCGGGAATTTCGCCGGTTGGCTTCATGCTTTTTTCCCGTTTGGGGATGGGCACACGTACATCGGCCCGACGTCAGGAGCGATGGGATATGGCATGCCCGCTGCCATTGGCGCAAAACTGGCCTTTCCCGACCGGACCGTCGTTTCTTTATCCGGGGATGGCGGCTTTATGATGACGGTGCAGGAGTTGGAAACGGCCGCTCGGTACGATATTCCGATCATCAGCATTGTGTTTAACAATCATATGTACGGCACCATCCGCATGCATCAAGAACTGCAGTTCCCGGGGCGGGTCATCGGCACCGATTTAGGCCGCTTGTCGTTTGCCCGGTTGGCGGAATGCTTGAACGGCTGCGGATTCCAAGTACAGACGGAACACCAGTTCACAGAAGCGCTTCTGTTGGCGCTTGGCGCCAAGAAGCCGACGGTGATTGAAGTGTTGACGGATCCGGATCACATCTCGGTGACCGCAACGATCCAGGACTTACGGGCCAAGAAGAAGACATAATGATCACGTGGCGTTCAATGTATAAATTATCTCAATAAATCTTGTAGGAAAAATGGGGGAGTATACAGTGAAAATCCAAAACTATATCAATGGAGAATGGAAGGAGCCAAGCACCGGACAATTTGCGCCGGTGGTCAATCCGGCGACGGGGGAAACGATTGCCGAGGTGGCGATGTCGGGGCCACACGATATCGATGAAGCGGTTCAGGCAGCCAAAGCAGCGCAAAAACGGTGGGCGCTCGTGCCGGCGCCGAAACGCGCGGAAGTTTTATATAGAGTCGGGATGTTGCTAAAGGAGCGGAAAGAACAATTGGCCCGGCTGTTGACGATGGAAATGGGGAAAGTGATTGAGGAAGCGCGCGGCGAAGTACAGGAAGGCATTGATATGGCGTTTTACATGGCCGGAGAAGGACGGCGGTTGTTTGGCGATACGACGCCGTCTGAACTGAAAGACAAATTTGCCATGAGCGTCCGCGTACCGGTTGGAGTGGTCGGCATCATTACGCCATGGAATTTCCCGATTGCGATCGCTACTTGGAAGTCATTTCCAGCCATTGTTGCCGGCAATGCGGTCGTATGGAAGCCAGCGCCCGAAACACCGATCATGGCGCAGGAATTAGCCCGCATTTTTGAAGAAGCGGGCTTGCCGCCGGGAGTGTTTCATGTGGTCCACGGTGACGGGTCGACAGCTGGCAATGCGCTTGTCGAACATCCAGATGTCCAGGTCATCTCATTTACTGGATCGAATGAAGTAGGGCGGATGATTGCGGAAAAATGCGGACGGCTGTTGAAAAAGGTGTCGCTTGAAATGGGAGGAAAAAACGCCGTCATTGTGATGGATGATGCGGATTTGACATTGGCGGTTGACGGCATCGTCTGGAGTGCGTTCGGTACATCAGGCCAGCGGTGTACGGCGTGCAGCCGGGTCATCGTTCATGAGCGGGTGAAACAGGAGCTTGAACGGCGTCTGCTTGAAGCCGTGAAAACATTGAAAATCGGCAACGGGCTGGATGAAACGGTCAAAGTTGGACCCGTCATCCATGAAGAGGCGCTGCAAAAAATTGACCGCTACGTGCGCATTGGCGTAGAAGAAGGGGCGAAACTGCTTGTGGGCGGCTATATATTGCAGGAGGGCGACTATGCGCGCGGTTTTTATTACGCGCCCACGATTTTCACCGATGTCACGCCGAATATGCGCATCGCCCGCGAAGAAATTTTCGGCCCGGTCGTGTCGATCATTTCCGTCCGCAGTTTGGACGAAGCGATCGCCGTCAACAACAGCGTCGATTATGGGCTGTCAAGCGCCATTTTCACACGCGATGTCAACAATGTATTCCGAGCGATGCGCGATTTGGACACCGGCATCGTGTATGTCAACGCCGGCACAACGGGAGCGGAAATTCATTTGCCGTTCGGCGGCACGAAAGGGACGGGCAACGGCCACCGCGACTCCGGGGTCGCGGCGCTTGACGTATTCACCGAATGGCGGAGCATTTATGTCGATTTCAGCGGGAAGCTGCAACGGGCGCAAATCGATACCGATGATTGAACCGTGCTGTCGCTTGCAACATGGCCGGCAAAAGAGAAGCGAAGATCAACGTGGAACCTATCGTGAATCGCAGCAGCGGCCGCGGCAAAGATGCGAAAAAAGCGGCTGCCATGTGAGTGTATGGAAAAGAATGGGTAACAGAGGGGGAAAGAACGATGAAAGTGCTCGTGCTTGGTGCGGGGTTGATGGGCAAAGAAGCAGCGCGCGATTTAGTGCAAAGCCCAGACGTTGAGGCGGTGACATTGGCGGATGTCGATTTGGCTAAGGCGGAGGAAACGGTGCGGCAGCTTCATTCCGAAAAGCTTGCCGCCGTGCGGGTGGATGCGGGCGATCAACAGCAGCTGTCGGCTTCCATGAAAGGGCACGATGTGGTTGTCAACGCTTTGTTTTACCAGTTTAACGAAACGGTGGCGAAAACGGCCATTGCAGCTGGCGTCCATTCTGTCGATTTAGGCGGTCATATCGGCCATATCACCGATCGGGTGCTTGAGCTGCATGAACAAGCCCAAGCCGCTGGGGTGACGATCATCCCCGACCTTGGCGTCGCACCCGGAATGATCAACATTTTATCCGGCTATGGGGCGAGTCAACTCGATGAGGTGGAATCCATCTTGCTGTATGTTGGCGGCATCCCTGTCCGCCCCGAACCGCCGCTGGAGTACAACCATGTGTTTTCGCTCGAGGGGCTGCTTGACCATTACACCGATCCGGCCTTGATCATCCGCAACGGCCAAAAGCAGGACGTGCCGTCCCTTTCGGAAGTCGAGCCGATTTATTTCGACCGGTTCGGGCCGCTTGAAGCGTTTCACACCTCAGGCGGGACGTCGACGCTCTCGCGCTCGTTTCCGAACTTGAAGCGGCTCGAGTACAAAACGATCCGCTACCGCGGCCATGCGGAAAAATGCAAGCTGCTTGTCGATTTGAACTTGACGCGCAACGATGTGGAAGTTGAGGTCAATGGATGCAAAGTCAAGCCGCGCGATGTGCTGCTTTCCGTCCTGAAGCCGCTGCTTGATTTGAAAGGAAAAGATGATGTGGTGCTGCTTCGGGTCATCGTCGGCGGTAGAAAAGATGGAAAGGAAACGGTGCTTGAATACGAAACCGTCACGTTCAATGACCGCGAAAATAAGGTGACGGCGATGGCGCGTACGACGGCCTACACAATCTCCGCTGTCGCTCAGCTCATCGGCCGCGGGGTGATCACAAAGCGCGGCGTCTATCCGCCGGAGCAAATCGTTCCGGGGGATGTGTATATGGACGAGATGAAAAAACGCGGCGTTATGATCAGTGAGAAGCGAACCGTTCGTTGATGAAAAGAGGAGGATCAGAAAAAGCGTAAAAATGCTCTGAACGGGAAAAAGACGTTGTGGATGAAAAAAGCAACAGAAAACAAGCCGTTCGAGAAAGAACAAGATGTAACAAACGCCCGTTTCCAACCGGAAGGCGGGCGTTTGTCGATGTCGGCGGCGAAAGCGGCGGTGCGGCGGATTTCTTCTAGCTGCGCCATTTTGGCCGTCGACGTCTCTCGTTTGCGCCAAGCGAGAAAGAGGAAGGCGACGAACATAAGTGCCATAGCGACGAGAAATGGTGCCTTCGTGGAAACAGCATGACCGAGAACGCCGGACAGCACCGGAGCGACGCCCCCATAACGTGAGCGTTATATGTTTATCAATAGGTATTTGGGATAGAAAATAATCGAAATGGGAGGCATGATACAAAATAAGGATGTCCCAGCGAGGAGTAGGACATCCATTGGCCTTGGGAGGGAAGTGTTGCTGTTAAGCAAAAGTTAGGAGGGAAATCAAAACTTTGTTTCCGCTTTTTTGGCTTCGAGCCCTTCTTTGACCGCCGCTTCAATTTCTTGATAACTTGTGCAGCGGCAAATGTTTGACTCCAGCCATTCTTGAATCGCCGCCTCGTCGGCGTTCGGATGCCGCTCGATGAGCGCGTGGGCGTTCATAATGAATCCAGGAGTGCAATAGCCGCACTGAAAAGCAAAGTGGCGGACGAAGGCGTGTTGAATGGGGGCATCATCGAGCCCTTCGATTGTGGTGATTTCTTTGCCGACTGTCTCAATAGCGAGCATCATGCATGATTTAATCGGGGTGCCATTAACCAAAACGGTGCAGGCGCCGCAGTCGCCGTTCAAACAGCCTGGTTTGGCGCCGGTCAATCCAAGGTGATCGCGCAAAACAAACAGCAGCGTTTCGGCTTGGCGAGCGACGATCGATCTTCGTTCTCCATTCACGTGCAGCACAAGCTCCCGCTTTGTCGTTTCCTCCATGTCCGCATGTTCACCTCCTGTTTAGACGGTTTCTCCGTCTCCGAGCTCACGAAGCATATCTTCAAGCAGCTGTGCGGCCACGAACAGCCGGTAGTCTGCCGAGCCTTCGATATCGTGCAAAATCGGGCGCGGGAAAGCGTCAACCGCTGCTTGGATTCGTTCACCAACTGGGCGGCTCCGGTCGTTCAAGTGCGCCTCGACTTCAGCGGAGCGGAACGGGAACGGACAGACGCCGCTTAAGGCAATGCGAACCGTCCGGTCTTTTTTCAGCGCTGCAATCGTCACAAGCGGGTAGCCGACTTCCCCTTGCTTGCGGCGCTTGCGATGGAAATGGGGCAGAGCGGCGGCGGCGCGATCAACCTTGAATTGGACGATAAATTCACCGCGGCCGAGCTGCAGCTGTTGTTGATGAAACCAATCGTTGAAGCGGCATTGCCGAATGCCGTATGGTCCGGCGATGATGGCATCCGCCTCGGCGACGAATAGCGGCAGTGCGGTCTCACGGTAAAAAATTTGCCCGCAGATGTTGCCGCCGAGCGTAATTTGGTTGCGTGCAGTCCGGTCGGCCACTTCTCTCGCCGCTTTTGTTAGCAATGGGAACAGGTTTGCTTCCTCAAGTTCAGTGAGTGAGAGCGCTGCTCCGAGCACGAGAGAATCATTGCTGACATCAAGTGTCCGACATTCAGGGATCGCTTTTATATCAATGACGGCGGCGGTTCGCACAAGGTTCAAACGAGACAACGTGATGATCTCCGTGCCGCCGCCGTAGTAGAGCGGTCGTTTTCCATCCTGCTCAAGCGCCGCAAACAGCGCTGTCGCTTCGGCGATCGATTGAGGCCGGTAGTAGGCAAAGTCAAACGGAACCATCGGAATCTCCTTTCTGTTTCCGCCAAATGAGCTCCGGCACAAGCGGCAGTTCATTGAGCGGCACGCCGGCAGCGAGCGACAAGGCGTTTGCCAAGGCGGCGGGCATCCCGATCAAGCCATGTTCGCCGATGCCGCGAGCGCCGTATGGGGCATCGATTTGCGGAGTTTCGACAAACTCTACGATGTACTCTGGATGTTCGCCGAAGCGGATCGGCCGGTATGTGCGCAGCTGCGGGTTCAAGACGCGTTGTTCTTTGTCAAACAGAAACCCTTCGCGGCTGGCAAAGCTTAGCCCCATGCTCATCGCCCCCATCGCCTGGCCAAGCGCTGCCTTTGGGTTGAGCACTTTGCCGGCGTCAATGACCGCATACGCTTTGACAATGCGATACGTGTAGTCGCGGCGGTTGAACTCAATTTCCACTCCTTCGGCGCCTACCCCCCATTCCGGGCCCGGCTTGCCGGCGCCGGTCTCTGGGTCAAGCGGGGTCAAGTGGCGCAAAATGTAGTGGCCGCGCCCGATCACTTGCCCGCCGATGGCGTTGCCGTTCGGAAACTTGTAGCCATAGGCGATGTCTTTGATCGGAAGAAAGATGGCCGGGTCATCGCGCAAAAAGACGCGCCCGAAACCAACTTCCAAATCGTCCGGCGAGGCCCGCAAGACGCAGGCGGCGATGTCTTTTAACTGACGGATGGCGTCATCGGCAGCGGCAAGCGCGGCGCGTCCGGCCATAAACGTCCCGCGGCTGGCGACCGTTTTCCAATGTTCCGGTGTCGTTTGCGTGTCGATATCCATTTTGACATGGACACAATCGACGTCCATCTTCAGCCGTTCGGCAACGATTTGCGCGAGCACCGTTTTCGTGCCGGTGCCGATTTCGACGACGCCGGAGATGACGTTGACGCTGCCGTCGGAGTTGAACGTTAAGATGACGCCCGAGCTGGCATCTGTGTCGATCGTCGATGTTTTCCAGCCGGCGCTGATCCCCTTTGCTCTTACCGTATAGGCGTCCAATTCCACGCGCTGCCACTCGTCCCAACGCATCAGCTCGCGCAATCGGTCGAGGCAGGCCGTCATGTTGCCGACGTTGCTTTTTGTGAGCCGTACTTGCGTTGGGGTCGTATGTCCCGGGCGAATGGCATTTTTGCGCCGCACTTCCCATGGGTCAAGCTGCAGCGTCCACGCCAATTCATCGATGGCCCGCTCGACGGCAAATGCCTGTTCACAATGGCCAAAACTGCGAAACGGCGTCGCGTACGGGCGATTCGTATAGACGCACAATGAATCACAAACAACGTTTTCGACATGGTATGGGCCGGTGCAATCGACGGCTGCCGCGCGGCTGACATCGATCGCCTTGTCGGAATAAGCCCCGCCGTCAAATAGAAATAAAATTTCCATCGCTTTGAAGATGCCGTCTCTCGTCGCTCCGATTTTGACGGTTGCCTCCAAACCGATATGGACGGGCGACGTGACCATGTCATGTTCGCGGCTGTTCCATATGCTCACTTTTCGGCCGCCGACCGCTTTCGAGGCAAGGTAGGCGAGCAGTTCAATCTGGACGGGCGCCTTGCCGCCGTAGGCGCCGCCGACAAGCGGCGTATGGACGATGACTTTGCCGGTTTCTTCGCCAAAATACGTATGAAGCAACTTCTTGATCATAAACGGTGACTGTGAGGAGGCGGAAATATGGATCGTGCCGTCCGGCCAAATTTCCGCCGTGGCGCAGCGTGTTTCCATTGCGATATGGTCGGAAGGGGCGAACGATACGCTCGTTTCGACGATGACGTCGCTTTCAGCAAACCCTTGTTTAATGTTGCCTTTTCGGATTTTCGTCCGGTGGGCGACGTTTGTCCCTGGCTCAGGATGAGTCGTTTTGTTTTTTTCATAGCGGTCGAGATGTTCATGCAATAATGGGGCGCCTTCTTTCAACGCCTCACTCGGTGAACCGACGGCCGGAAGCGGTTCGTAAACGATGCGGACGAGGCGGGCCGCTTGTTCGGCTTGCGCGAGCGTATCGGCGACGACGACGGCGACGACTTCGCCATAGTAGCGCACTTTGTCGACGGCGATCGGCGGACGATCGCGCATGTCTTCACCGGTGAGCGGAAGCCCCTCGCCGGTCACAACAGCATGGACGCCGTGGGCGGCGATCGCGCGGCGTGCATCCAGCGAGAGGATGCGCGCATGGGCGTATGGACTTGTCACCAAAGCGGCATGAAGCATCCCTTGTTCTTTGAAATCGTTCGTATATTTCGCTCGGCCGGTCACTTTATCCCACGCTTCTTTGCGGATGATGCTTTTACCGACGGCCACGGTGGCGTCCCTCCTTTTCTTCTCGATCCATGACGGCACGCTTATAATCATCTTTCGTGTCAATGTCGATGCCGGCCGTTTCGTCGCCTTCATACAAAAGGCCGCACCAGTGGGGATCGCGAAAGAGAGAGCGCCCTCCGGCATCGCCCTTTAGAGAAAGCAGGGAAGGAAACATCTGTTTTCCAAAAATGACTGGGGGCATCGGCGTGCCGAAGCGGGCGAAGGCGACATAATCAGGACGGTGCCGGCGATAAAGGTCGGCAAGCACATCAATCATTTCAGACGTGACAAACGGCTGATCGGCGAGCAGCACAGCGGCGGCGTCGGCCCCAGCAGCGAGCGCTTCTTGCAGGCCGCAGGCAAGCGAATGCGCCTGCCCGCGGTGATGGACTGCGCAGCGGACGAAGCGGCACTTTTCATGATTCCGAAGCTCGACCGGAAGCCACGCGAGCGCATCGTCTGGAGGAATGACGACGATGACCGGTGCAAGGCGGGAACGAAGCGCCGCTTTAAGGACGGCGGCGCCAAGCGTGCTTTCCCCCCAAGGCAAAGCGCGTTTATCCGTTCCCATTCGTCGGCTTTCCCCGGCTGCTAAATAAATGGCGGCAATGGAAACCTGGTTCATCGTTCCGCCCTCGTCAACCGTCCGCGAAGCACGCTGATCAGCTCCGCGGTGATGCTCACGGCGATTTCGTGCGGACCGCGTGCGCCGATGGAAATCCCTGCTGGCGAACGGACAAATGGAGGCGTCGAGCCGGAAGGAAAGAGGCGGTCCGTGCGCCGCCGCGGCCCGAGCACGCCAAGATAGGCGAGCGGTTTGTCAGCCAACAACGAGACGAGTTCGCGGTCGCGTTCAAATTGGTGGGTCATCACGACGACAAAGTCGCGTTCATTCAAGTGGAGCGCTGGCACTGTTTCATGCGGAAAGCCAATCACCCATGCATCAGCGTCCGGCACATGGGATGGGTGGCAAAACGCTGGGCGCCAATCGCTTACGGTAACGGAAAATCCCGCCGCTTTGGCTGCCAAGACGAGCGGCGGGGCGTCCGGCCCGGCGCCGAAAATGACGAGGCGCGGTTTTGGCCAAAAGTGCTGGATGTAAAACGTTTCCCCGTCCGCTTCGTACAACCCGTTTTGTCCTTGGTAAAACGGCGTGCCTTGAAGCCATTCGCGCCATTCCGGACGCGGCGTCCGGCAGCAGCCGCCGAATTGTTCCCCTGTTTCGCTTTGGAAAAACGGCCGTTCGTTTGGATGCACGACGCTTCGGACCATCAGTACATGTTCACCGCGGTCAAGGCAACGCTTGAGCGCCAGCCAATCATGCCTTGTGTCGCTTGTGACCGGCTCGAGCCAAATGAGGACGAGGCCGTTGCATCCGGCGCCTTGCCCCCAAGATGAATCGTCTTCGGCGCGCAAGTCGAATGAAACGGCCGCCGCCTGGCGGCGGGTCAATATATCGATGGCGTGCACGGCTACCGCTTCTTCAAGGCAGCCGCCGCTAAGCAGGCCGATTGTTTTGCCATCGGCGTCAATCCACATGCATGTTCCTTCTTTTTGATAAGCCGAGCCTTCCACTTGAATGATGAAGGCCAGCACACCATCGCCTGGCGCGCCGGCGATCGCTTCGAGCACAGCATAGTAGCTCTCCATGCTCATCCTCCTTTCGCATTGCGCCAAAGGCGGCTAAGCTGTTGAAAGCGCCTTGGGGATGATGCATCAACTTTCGCAATGGCTGTAAGCGGAGGCATCGGGTCGTTCCCCTTTTTAACGTAATTTCCGAAAGAAGCCTCCCGCCTCAAGGAACGTGAAGGGCACAGCCCAGTGAGTAGGCGGGAGATGAATTTCGGTTGCCAATCGCCAACGAATATATGATAGTCTATGGTTAGAACGGACACCTTCGGAATGAAGGGAAGCGTAAAGGGTTCTTGTGTGTGGCTTACCGTTCAGCAAACACGCACAAGTCGCTTGAAGCCTCCACCTCTAAGCGAAGTGTAGGTGGCGGGTAGTTCACTAAAGAGCTCTGCTATCATTATATTCCTGTAACAAATGCCCATGACTGAAAAACAAAAGAAGCCAGCCGTCATCGGCTAGCTTCCTTGCTTTGGATCTGTTTTTCCTTTTCCGAGCCGTCCGGCCCGCTTCGCTGCTTCCCGCAGCAAAAACTCGATCTGGGCGTTGACGCTGCGGAATTCATCTTGCGCCCATTGTTCGAGCGCGGCATATAATTCATGGTCAATGCGAAGGGGAAATTGTTTTTTCTTTGTCATCGCACTCCACAACCGTTAATATAGACTCCCGGCATTGATGACCGGCTGAGTGGCGCGCTCGGAAACGATCGCTACCATCAAGTTGTTCACCATGGCGGCCTTCCGTTCATCATCTAACTCTAAAACATTTTCTTTGTCAAGTTGTTCAATCGCCATTTGCGCCATCGAGACGGCGCCTTCGACGATTTTTTTTCGAGCGGCCAAAATGGCGGCGGCTTGCTGGCGTTGGAGCATGGCGCCCGCGATTTCCGGCGAGTAGGCCAAGTGGGTGAGGCGCGCTTCCATCACGTCAACTCCGGCAATGCGCAGCCGTTCTTGCAATTCTGCGGCAAGCACATCGGAAATGACATCCGCATTGCCGCGCAGCGTAATGTCGTTGTCGTCGTCAAACGTGTCGTACGGATATTTCGTCGCTACATGGCGGATGGCCGCTTCGCTTTGAATTTCAACGAACTGTTCGTAATCATCAACATCGAACACCGCTTTTGCCGAATCGATGACGCGAAAGACGACGACAGCGGCGATTTCAATAGGATTGCCTTGAACATCGTTCACTTTCAGCTTGTTGCTTGTGAAGTTGCGCACGCGCAGCGATACTTTTGTCCGGATAGTGAGCGGCACAGTGAAAAACAGCCCGCTGTCGCGGATCGTGCCGAAATAGCGGCCAAAAAAGGTGAGTACTTTCGCTTGGTTCGGCTGCACAATCGTGATGCCAGTCGCCAAGAAGGCGGCAAGAACGAAGCAGAAAACGGCCAATAAGAGCTGAACTTGAATAAGGCTGACAAAACCAGCCATAACGAAAAGGGCGACGCATCCGATGCCGATAAATCCATCCATGCGCCATGCTTCTTGTTCTCTCATCCCTATCCCCCTTATAATGTTGATTTGATATGTATATGATATCATACAATCAAAAAAATGGAAACCTTAAGATGAGAAGGTGGAGTGGTCGATGGCTCGCCGCGAGGCGCATGTTTCCCATGATTTTTCATCCAAAAACATCAAGGGCGATCGTTCATCCTGTTAATGTTTTAATGTACTAAAAAATGGGAATTGATAATTGACATCGCTATCATTGACATCATACAATAGAAAAAAAGACTAATAGGTGTACAGAAGCCATGGAAACAAGACAAGCGCGCATCGGCCGGCAGGCATTGCTGCTGGCGATGTTTGACGAGGAAGAGGAAAAAGCGGCCATCGACTATCTTGAGGCGCTCGCTTGGCGCTATTGTCAAGGGCGGGTCGGGGCGATGGAGCCCCAAAAGATCGTTGCGGCCATCGAGACGGCAGCGAAACGGCACGGGGTGGTGAACGGCCGTTTATACCGCGAGATGCACGCGTTGTACCACGCGATTTTAGAGGCGGTGCATGGTGTGACGAGGGGGCAGGTAGAGCTGGGAGATTTGTTGAGAACTGCTGGCCTTCGTTTCGCTGTCGTGCGCGGTATGCCGTATGAGCAACCGAACGAGGGGGAATGGATCGCCGTCGCCTTGTACGGGACGATCGGCGCTCCCGTGAGAGGTCTTGAGCATGAGACGGTTGGGCTCGGAATCAATCATATATAGGAGCAATGCCTAGAGCAATAAGTTATGAGGAGGCGAACACTGCCATATGGCAGGCTGCCTCCTTTTTTATTTGCCCAGGCGCTTGATTGGAAAAGCAAATGAAAGGGGATGGAATGATGGTTGTTTTGACCGGACATACATTGACAATCGATGAGGTAAGACGTGTTGTCTATGAACGGGAGCGGGTGGCGGCTGCGGAGGAAAGCATGAGGGCTGTCGAGAAAAGCCGCGCGGCAGTGGAGCAAGCGATCTCCAACGGACGGACGATCTATGGCGTGAATACGGGCTTTGGCAAACTCGCCGATGTGCGCATTGGCGGAAGCGATCTTGAGCAGCTGCAAATCAATCTTCTCCGCTCGCACGCCTGTGCTGTCGGTGAGCCATTTGCCGAAGATGTCGTGCGGGCGATGCTTCTTTTGCGGGCGAATGCGTTGTTGAAAGGGTATTCCGGCGTGCGTCCAGCGGTCATTGAGCAGCTGCTCTCGTTTTTGAACACCGGCATCCATCCGATCGTGCCGCAGCAAGGCTCCCTCGGCGCGAGCGGCGATTTAGCCCCGCTCGCCCACTTGGCGCTGGCGCTTGTTGGAGAAGGAGAGGTGATGTATCAAGGGCAGCGCATGCCTGCCGCCCAAGCGCTTTCACAAGCGGGAATTTCACCACTTTCCCTTCAAGCGAAAGAAGGGTTGGCGCTCATTAATGGAACGCAGGCGATGACGGCCGTTGGGGCGCTTGCTTGCTTGGAGGCGGGGCAGCTTGCTTATGACAGCGAATGGATCGCAGCGCTGACGATTGAGGCGCTTTATGGCATTGTGGACGCGTTTGACGCCCGCATCCACGCAGTCCGCGGGTTTCAGGAGCAGGCGGAGGTGGCGGAACGGATACGCCGCTACCTAGATGGCAGCCAACTCACAACAGGGCAAGGGGAGCGGCGCGTGCAAGACGCCTACTCCATCCGCTGCATTCCGCAAGTGCACGGGGCGTCGCTCAGGGCGCTTCGCTATGTAAAAGAAACGTTGGAAATCGAAATGAATGCGGCGACCGACAATCCGCTCATTTTTGATGACAGGGCGGTGCTCTCTGGCGGCAACTTCCATGGCCAGCCGGTTGCGATCGCCATGGATTTGTTGAAAATCGCGGTTGCTGAGCTGGCCAACATCAGTGAGCGCCGCATCGAACGGCTCGTCAATCCGCAGCTCAATGAAGGGTTGCCGCCGTTTTTAAGCCCCAAGCCTGGCTTGCAGTCTGGAGCGATGATTATGCAATACGTCGCCGCTTCGCTTGTATCGGAAAACAAGACGCTCGCTCACCCAGCCAGCGTCGATTCGATCCCATCATCGGCCAACCAAGAAGATCACGTCAGCATGGGAACGATCGCCGCCCGCCATGCGTACATGATCGTGCAAAACGCAAGAAAAGTGCTGGCGATTGAGCTCATTTGCGCTTTGCAGGCTGTTGAAGCGCGCGGTGTTGAGAGGATGGCTCCGGCGACAAGGCAGTGGTACCATGATGCGCGCCGCATCGTTCCCCCTATTGTGGCGGACCGCATCTTTTCCGATGACATTGAAGCGATGGCAGTTTGGTTGAGAGAAAGGGCAAAACATCACTCCCTCTGTGATGAAACGAAAGCTTAGAGAAGGGCAAAGCATGGTGGGCGTAGTGGGAGAGCGTTCAAGGATAGGTATTTGAAAAAATGGTGGTTATATAGACCTTGATTTGCCGCCTCGTTCCGCTGGAGATCGGGGATGCAGCCATCAGCGAATGTGGCTTGCTTCCTTCATTTTTTCTGTAAAGTTTGACCGGTGTCATCGGTTTTCCTCCTCATTTCTTTCTGGTTAGGCCGAGGGCATTTGTGATCTGTCCGAGAAAGTTGATGATGTAGTGAAAAAGTCGTGAAAAACGGCCCTTTCCCAGGCTGAGAAACCTTGTAAAATCAGTACCTCTTTGTCAACTGATAAGGAATGGATTCGGCGAAATCAGTCATTTTTCACCAGTCTCTCAAAGTTGTTCTCCTTGCGGATTTGCGGTAAGATGAGAAAGAGAGAAAAAGGGGAAAGGGTGGCTTCTGTTGACGATTTCGGCCGCGGCGCTGTTGGCGTTATGGAAGATTATTGCGATTGACATTATTTTGTCGGGGGATAATGCGGTTGTCATTGCGATGGCGACGCGGCGGCTGCCGAAAGACCAGCGGAACAAAGCGATCGTTTGGGGAACGGCGGGGGCGGTGCTGCTGCGCATTTTGTTTGCGATTGTCATCGTCTTTTTGCTCCAAATCCCGTTTATTCACTTTGCGGGCGGTTTGCTGCTTGTATGGATCGCCTATAAAGTGCTCGTTGAGCGGGAAGAGGAAGCAAACGTAAGATCGGCAGACCGGTTGTTGAAGGCGATTATGACAATTATTGCAGCCGATGCGGTCATGAGCTTGGACAATGTTGTCGCTGTCGCCGGTGCGGCGGACGGGCATCTCGGCATGCTTGCGCTTGGAGTGGCCATCAGCATCCCAATCATGATTTTCGGTTCGAAAGCGATCGTCCACATTATGGAGAACCATCGTTGGATTGCGTACGTTGGTTCGGGCATTTTGGCGTGGACGGCCGGGAAGATGATGGCGGGGGATGAAGGGGTGCTGCATTGGCTTCACTTGTCACATGGTCCGTTCGTCTATGCCGTTGCCGCCGGTGTGACGATCTTTGTCGTGTCTGCCGGCTATATCACGAATAAAAAGGCCGAGCGTGAAGAAGGGACGCTTATTTGAGCGGCTGGAGGTGTTGTGATGCCATGAACATCCAACGCATTCTCGTGACGGGAAGGCTTTATGCCGAGCTTGCCGCCCTTCTTCCGGACAAGCGGCCCGATAAAGAGTTTCGCTTTGTCGCTGAAGAAGAATTGAAGGAGGCTGATTTCGCTTGGGCGGATGCGTACGTCGGCTTCCGGCCGGCCGGGACGTTTTCGCTTGCGTCGCTTCGTTGGGTGCATTCCCTCGGCGCGGGCGTTGACGCATTTTTGTGGAAACGGGAATGGAAGAAGGACGTGCTGCTGACGCGGACGATCGGCTCGTTTGGCGAGCAGATCAGTGAATATTGTTTGAGCTATTTGCTGCGCGACGCTCAGTGCCATGATGTCTATGCATGGTATCAAGAACAGCGGCAGTGGAAGCCGATCGCCCCGAAACGGCTTGGCGAACAGCGGATTGTCATTTATGGAACGGGTAAGATCGGCCGGCGCATCGCGGAAACGCTTCGTCTGTTCGGCGTTTCGCCGATCGGCGTATCGCATAGCGGCCGAGAAACACCGCCGTTTTCGGCTGTTTACCGCCATGAAGAGGCTAGGGAAGCGCTTGCTTGCGCCGATTGGGTGATCGCTGCCCTTCCGCTGACCGAGGAAACGCATCATCTCTTTGATGAGCAGTTTTTTTCCTGTTTGCATAATGCAGGCTTTATCAATGTCGGCCGCGGCGCGACAGTCGAGGAGACGGCGCTTGTCGGCGCGCTGGAAAACCGCAACGTTCGCCTAGCGGTGCTCGATGTGTTTGAAGAAGAACCGCTTCCCCCGCACTCGCCGCTATGGGTTCATCCGAACATTATCATCACCCCGCATATCGCGGCGCTTACGTCGACAGAGGACGCCGCCCGCAGCATTTTAGATACGCTCCGCTGCATCGAAACCGGCGAACCGCTTCACAATGCGGTCGATGTCAGCCGGCGATATTGAAGGAAAAAGGGTGTCTCAAAAACACAAATTTTTCTATTGCATCGTTGCGAAGTAAAGGCCAAAATTGCAGAAGAACATGTTGTGCTGAGTGAGCTCGAGCAAGAAATATTAATGGAAATCGCCAACGGTTTATGTAATAAAGGCATTGCCAAAAAACATCATATAAGCCAGCGAAGTGTAGAAACACACCTATCGTGTATCTTCAACAAGCTACACGTATCTTCACGAATAGAAGCCGTGGAAAAAGCCAAACCATGAGAGCTTCATGTGTTGCGAACGCCTTCATCGGATCGGTGAGGGCGTTTTCTTTTCGGAGTCCGCCATCTCGTGTCGGTATTCCGCCAAAAAATGGCGGGGTTCCGATGTGGTGTTGGCGGTGAAAAGAAAAGGGGGATGGAAATATAATTTTAGATGAACGAAACACTGAATGATTGCGGAAAATACGGATGATTTGGTGAATTCAATTTTGTTATAATAAAAAATTAAAGAAGCCATGGATTGAAAAGTAGGTAAGACGAAAAACAAGGGAAATGACTTGCGTTTGACTTGCGTTTGCAATAGTTGTCCCTACAACCTGGAGAGTTTCACTTCTTCGGTCATTCTGTCCGTCCTAAGCGCTGAACGTTAGTTAATCTCGAGTTTACTCGATTGCGATGATCTGGTGACAACACAACTTGTTTCTACATCTCTTTTGCGACTCCGAAACGACCATGGAACTCAACTTCTTAACCAGGAACCCCAACAGGTTTAAAGTGACCATTGTCATTTATCTGACTAATATACAGTTGTCATTGAAAGAAGGGGGCGATTGATAAATTAGGATGACTTCGAGATGTCTTTTTCATAAACTGACTTGGTGTTGATATGGTGATGGAAAATGGTGTAGCAGGGGAGAGTGAATGTTATGTTTCACCCATTACACTTGAAACGATTGGTCATTTCATTGATTGTGCTCGTAGGAGGGCTAACGAGTCTGTTCATTTCAGGAGGCAGCTCGGCTGGAGCTTCCAGCTTAGTGGCAAGCCCTTCAAGCGACAGTGATCTTGCTGCTGTGCAACAGACGGTTGTCCATGCTTTAGAGGCTCGATGGCAGCTAATTATTGATCCACAGGTGAACGTGAAACAGTTTTATGATCCAAGTGTTTCCGAACAAGAGGAAAGCCGGGAGCGCGCTTACGTAAGAAAACATTACTTGGAACCCGCTTCTCGTGCTGGGTTTCGATATTCAAATGTGGAGATTCACCCCGTTTTCGAAAGTGTTGAGATCAACGGTAAAATGGCTAAGGTCCGGGCGCTGGTTTCTGTTGAGTATGAGTCCGTGTTTCCGGGATCGAATGAATCTGTGATCACCAAAGAGGCCAACATTCCTTATTCCGCTACATTGATCAAACGTGATGGAGATTGGCTGATTGTTGGGATGAACTACCAAGATACGTATTCTAAAAGAGGACAGGAAAACGGGCGGAAGGTTGGGGCATCGGGCTCAGAGACTCTGCCTGCCTCAATCGCTGGAGGCGATGTTGTAACTCAGGGGTTTTACACCTATTACTCGCGGCAAGGGGCTGTCAACTATGCTAATCGATGGTGGAATGGGCGTAACCCGAAGTACCGATCCTTTTCGAATGACTGCGCTAATTTCGTTTCTCAGTCGTTCTACGAAGGAGGCTTTGCTCGGCAAGCTTGGGTGGAACCGTATGTTTGGTGGTACAATACCAAAGGAACTTCAGGGACCGGGGATGACGCATGGACTTACAGCTGGTCCGTGGCCCACGATCAAGCGTATCATCTTTCCCGGAATAATGAGACGGATGAGCACCGTGGCACGTACGTTGCCAAGGCAACTGATCTGCAGTTAGGTGACAGCATATATTACGATTTTGACGGTGATGGCATCTTGGATCACAGCGCGATTGTCGTTGAGATCAAGAACGGCCAGCCGTATGTCAACTACCATACCAATGATACGTATCATCGATATTGGGATTTGGGGGCTAAAACGACACGTTTCCTCCATGTGACAGATTTCTATTGGATTAACTAATCAAAGATTGCGATGGCGGATGGATGATCTAGTAACTAACTAACTATCCGTCATCGGGCTGATTCTGGAGCTAGGATATTATTTATTCCATAGGGACGGAGGGGGATGAAGTGCGCATTGGCATCCCGTTGGTTTTGATCCTTGTATCTATTTTATTTTCAGGATGCCGGCAACAGACTGTCCCAGGGTATCAAGATATCCCGTTGCATCCAAAAGCGAGTCAAATTCATTCGGTGGACGATAGGGTGGAGTTTGTCGTTTTATCTGCGTCTGCAGAGGAAGTTGCCGGCTATTATCTTAATGAACTTGAAAAACGACAATGGATTCAAGTTGACAGGTGGGGATCAGCCTTCGTCTATGAAAAGAAGGGACGTAAGATTTTGCTTGTCGTTACAGATGTGAAAAATCGCACCAAAGTATCCTTAAGCCCGTTCCAACCGAATTGATAAAGAATAGTCAAACCATTACGGGCTTTTTTTGAGGAAAAAAGGAAACGGTGCCCTTGCCATGATGGACACCGTCTTCTCATGTTCACCGATCGGTGACGATGATGTACGCCGCTTTCATTGGACCGTGGACGCCGACGACCAAGTTCATTTCAATGTCGGCTGAGTTGCTTGGGCCGGTGATGAAGTTGATGCATGACGGGACGAGGGCGCCTTTTTCGATTTGCTCGTGAATGTAAGCCGCCGCTTGCGTCATGCGCGGCACGACCGTGCTTTTCGGCACGATGGCGATATACGTTTTCGGCAAAAAGTGAATGGCCCGACCTTGTTCATTGCGGGAAAACAATACGACAGTCCCCGATTCGGCGAGGGTGATGTCGCTAAAAGCGATGCCGACGTTCGCCTGCTCGGCGGCGTCAATGTTTTTTCGGCCAAGCGCCGGATTCCAAATATGGATGGTCGTTTGTTCCGCGGGCCATTCGTCGCGGAGCAAGGCGGACAGTCCATACTCGGCAAAGCGCGGGTCATCCGGCACGATGATCGGGCCGCCTCCATAGGCGGCGACTTGCCGCTTCAGCGCGCCGGCGAGTTCGGCGCTTGTCGTCTCGATGTAATCGGTATGGATCAATTCGCATTGTTTTTGCAGCACTTTCAATAGGTCCTCTTGGCTGCGCCCGGCAAATACCGTCCATTGCGGCTGATAGCTCCATTGCGGCCGGGAAACCCCGGATAGGCGGGGGCTTCTTCCGAGACGCCGGGCGATGTTCTCTAAAAACGCATCGCGGTTATAAATGGTGCCACGAGTCATGACGGGTTTCCTCCTTTTGGGCGGTCGCGGAACCAATCGCGGAACCGCTCTTTGCTTGGCGCCGGAAACTCGCGGCTTTCCGTCCACGCTTTGAGCGGGCCGGGGCCTTTCGTGACGCGCCCGTCCTCAACGAACGGAGCGAAGGCGCCTGGAGCGAGTTTTGTGCCAAATCGGTATAACGATGGCGAGGCCGTTCCGAGGCGAAACGCCTTCATCGCCAATTTTTCTGCGACCGGCGCTTTTCCTTCGCGCTCAACGATGATTTGGCGATGTTTAATCAACAGCTCGTGAAGCGGGATTTTCACCGGGCACGCTTCCGTACAGGCGGCGCAAAGTGAGGATGCGTACGGGAGCTCTTTGTAATCGTCATAGCCGCCCAACAGCGGCGACAACACGGCCCCGATCGGGCCGGAGTAAATCGAGCCATACGAATGGCCGCCGATATGGCGATATACTGGGCAGACGTTGACACAGGCGGCGCAGCGGATGCATTGCAGCACCGGCTGGAACTCGGTGCCTAAAATCGATGAGCGCCCGTTGTCCACGATGACGAGATGGAATTCTTCCGGACCGTCAGCGTCGCCTTCGTCGCGCGGACCGGTGAGGACCGTAATGTAGCTCGTCAATTTTTGTCCGACGGCGCTGCGCGTCAGCATGCTCACAAGCACTTCCATCTCCTCAAACGTCGGGACGATTCGCTCCATCCCCATGACGGTAATTTGCGTTTTCGGCAGCGCTGTCACCAAGTCGGCGTTGCCTTCGTTCGTAACAAGCGTAATCGAGCCCGATTCGGCGATGGCGAAGTTGCAGCCGGTAATGCCGATGTCGGCTGTCAAATAGTCGCGCCGCAGCATCTCGCGGGCATGGCGGGCGAGCTCGACTGGGTCGGACGATTTCGTATAGCCGAGCTTGCGGCGGAAGACGTCGCGAATTTGCTCTTTGTTTTTATGCAGCGCCGGACCGACGATATGCGACGGCGGGTCATGGTCATCGATTTGCAAAATGTATTCGCCAAGGTCCGTTTCGATCACTTGGCAGCCGATGGCCTCAAGCACTGGGTTTAAGTTGATTTCTTCTGTCACCATCGATTTCGATTTGACGATTTTTTTCGCTTGCTTTTCCAAAGCCACGCGGCGGATATAGTCGTTCGCTTCTTCAGCCGTCTGAGCGAAAAAAACGTGTCCGCCCCGTTTGGCGACGTTTTCACTGAGCTGCATTAAATAATAGTCCAAGTTTTCCAGCGTATGTTTTCGGATTTGTTCGGCAAGCGAGCGCCACTCTTCCCAATGGCCGAGCTCTTCGATGACGCCAAGCCGCCGCACATAGCCGCGGTCTTGCATGCCGGCGACCGCCCCGCGCATAAAGTCGTTGTTTAAATTTTCTTCGACCCGTTTCCAAAACGGCCCGTTTTCGATTTTCATCGGCATGTTCGCTTCCCCCCTTTTAGTTGCGTGCGTTTAACACTTCAGCGATATGCATGACGCGGATCGGCTTGCCGAGCCGCCCGATGCGTCCGCCGATGTTCATTAAACAGCCGCAGTCCGCTCCGATTAAATAGTCGGCTTCCACTTCTTCGATATGTTCGATTTTTTCGTCAACCATTTGTTCGGAAATCGGCCCCATTTTGACGGAAAATGTGCCGCCAAACCCGCAGCACTGGTGGGCATTCGGCAGCGGAACGAGCTCAAGCCCTTTAACATGTTCCAATAGCCGGAGAGGTGCGTCTTTGACGCCAAGAAGCCTTGTCATATGACAGGATGTATGGTATGTCGCCCGCCCGTGGAGCGAGGCGCCGACATCCTCGACCTTCAGCACGTCAACGAGAAATTGCGTCAGCTCATACGTTTTTGCCGCCAGCTGGTTCGCTTCGTCTTCCCATTCCGGGTCGCCGTGGAAAATGTGCGGATACTCTTTCAGCATCGCCGCGCACGAGCCGGATGGAGTGACAACGTAATCGGCGTGGGCGAACGCGCGCATCATCTGTTTCATGGCCTCTTTCGCCTCTTTGACATAACCGCTGTTATACGCCGGCTGTCCACAGCACGTTTGCGCCTCCGGAAAATCAACCTCGCAGCCAAGCCGCTCGAGCAGTTCGACGGTCGCCTTGCCGGCGTTTGTGTAAAAAAGGTCGATGAGGCAAGTGACGAACAATGACACTTTCATTCCTTTCCCTCCAGTTTTTCCTGTTAGATGAGCAGGTCATCTGATGACTATATGTCTATTATAAACGATTTTTTCAGATTCGTAGCTCTTTTTTGCAAAAAAACGCACTCAGTTTGGTTGCTGAGTGCGAACGTAGCGACGCAACACGTTTTCGACATTGGTCAAATGTTCCAACATGCGCGCCCGGGCGGCATCTGGATTTTGTTCGCGAATGGCTTCGAAGATCGCTTGGTGCTCGGCGAGCAGCTTTTCAGTCGTTGTCTGTTTGGAAAACAGCCAAATGCGGCGCGTTTCCCGCATTGTTTCAACGATCATGCCGGAAACGCTGTTCATGATGCTTGTGAGCATCGGATTTTGCGACGCCGCAGCGATGGCCATATGAAAGGCCAAATCAGCTTTTTCGCCGAGTTCACCGCTGCCGATGCCTTCTTTCATTTGTTTGAGCGCCTTCGCCATCGCCTCAAGGTCATGCTCTGTCCGCTTGGCGGCGGCAAGCGAGGCGGCGCCCGCCTCAAGCAGCTTGCGCACTTCAAGCAAATGCCAAATATCTTCTTTGTTCATTAAGACAGCCATTGATAATGGAAACGTCATCATCGTCGGATCAAACTCGCGCACGTACGTCCCTTCGCCTTGTCGCAGTTCGATCAACCCCATTGCTTTCAAGGCAGTGAGCGCCTCGCGAATGGCGGCGCGTCCGACTTGAAATTGCTCAGCGAGCTGCTGGACGGAATCAAGTTTGTCACCGGGTTTCAGCTCGCCGTTTTTGATCATATCAAAAATCGCTTCGGCCACTTCTTCATAGATTTTTTTCGTTTTAATTTGTTTAAACGCCAATGGTTCCACCTCGACACTCGAATAAATAAAAATAGATGCCCAGTTTTAGGGAATGGATATGCCCGCACTGTTAATTATGATACAGCCAACTAGGGGAGACAAGCGCTTTTTTGTCGATTTGAAAAAGGATATCAATAAACGCAAAGTTTGAAAAATTAGAAACACCTATTGTATTTTGTAGAAAACGCTTTTATAATGTGATACAGGCGGCGTTTCTTATCCGGTCATCTGATGACTCGAAGAGTGAAACACAAAGATGAGCGGGCGATCATTTGCAAACGCCGCTAAGTCAGGCATAAAGGGGAGGAGAAAACCGCATGTGGAAGCAGGACTTTACGCCCATCGCCGACCAGCTTTGGTTATCGGCCATTGTTGCACTCATCCCGATTTTGTATTTCTTTTGGGCGTTGGCTGTCAAGCGGATGAAAGGGCACATCGCTGGGTTGACGACGTTATTGCTTGCTGTTGTGCTGGCTGTAATCGCTTACAGAATGCCGGTTGGAAAAGCGGTTATGTCAGTGACGCAAGGCGCGGTGTACGGGTTGTTGCCAATCGGCTGGATCATTATTACGTCCGTCTTTTTATACAAGCTGACGGTGAAAACCGGCCATTTTGACATTATCCGCAACTCGGTCGTCTCGCTCACTGAAGACCGCCGGTTGCAGGCGTTGCTGATTGCCTTTTCGTTTGGCGCCTTTTTGGAAGGGGCGGCCGGGTTTGGCGCGCCGGTGGCGATTTCAGCGGCGCTTCTTGCCGGGTTGGGGTTTAATCCGCTGTATGCCGCGGGCATTTGCTTGATCGCCAACACAGCGCCGGTGGCGTTCGGGGCGGTCGGGATTCCGATCATCTCGATGGAAGGACCGACTGGCGTGCCGGCGATGGAAATCTCAAAAATGGTCGGGCGGCAGCTGCCGTTTTTATCGGTGTTCATCCCGTTCTATCTCGTGCTCATTATGGCCGGGTGGAAAAAGACGGTGGAAGTGTTGCCAGCCATTATCGTTTCCGGTGTTTCGTTCGCGGTGACGCAATATTTGACTTCGAACTTTTTAGGACCGGAGTTGCCGGACATTTTGTCCTCGCTCGTTTCGATCGTTGCGTTGGCTGTTTTTTTGAAATATTGGAAGCCGAAAAGCACGTTCCACTTTGCGACGGAGTCGGAAGTGGCGGCTGCTGGGCAAGTTGCTCGCGCGACGCAACGCGGCGGGGAAGTATTCCGCGCTTGGTCGCCGTTTCTTGTGCTGACGGCTTTGATCTCGCTGTGGGGCATCCCGCAAGTGAAGGCGGCGCTCACCGGCCATTATGAAGGAACAAACGGCTTGTTGAAGTTGGTCAACGCTATCGGCGTCCACTTGACGTTTATGCCGCCTGTGCCGGGGCTCAACAACCAAATTTTGAACCCAAGCGGCCAGCCGATCGCGGCGGTGTATAAGCTTGAGCTGCTCGGCGCGGCTGGGACGGCGATTTTGCTGGCGGCGGTCGTCACAAAGTTCATCATCGGCATCTCGTGGAAAGAGTGGGCGCGTACGTTTGTGGAAACGCTTAACGAATTGAAATTCCCGATCATCACGATCGCTTCGGTTGTCGGCTTTGCCTATATCGCCAACTCGTCAGGCATGAGCACGACGCTTGGGATGGCGTTGGCCAAAACAGGCCCGTTGTTCCCGTTCTTCTCGCCGATTTTAGGCTGGCTCGGCGTGTTTATCACCGGTTCCGACACGTCATCGAACTTGTTGTTTGGCAACCTGCAAAAAGTGACGGCGACATCGATTGGCATGGATCCGGTGCTGGCGCTGGCGGCCAACTCATCAGGCGGCGTTGTCGGGAAAATGATTTCGCCGCAATCGATCGCCGTCGCCTGTGCGGCCGTCGGGTTGACCGGCAAAGAATCCGACTTGTTCCGCTTCACGATCAAACATAGCATATTCTTAATCATTTTGATTGGCATTCTCGTGTACTTGCAATCGACGGTATTGTCGTGGATGATTCCATAACGGCCACAAAGGGGGACGAGGCTTGGGGCGAGTGGAAATAAGGCGCCAAGCCCGGCCCCTTTTCCGCTCTGCGCGGAGGCAAACAATTTCAGGAAGGGTGAGACGATTGATTTTGAATGAGGTCAAGACGCAAACGGTCACCTACCAAGACTCATGCCATTTGCGCAATGTGATGAAAACAGCGGCAGCCCCGCGCCGGCTGCTGCGGGCGATCGAAGGGATCGATTTTCGTGAAATGAAAGATGCCGACCGCTGCTGCGGTTCAGCCGAGATTTACATCTCATCGAGCCGGAGATGTCGATGCAAATTTTGGACTATAAGATGGAAATGGCGAAACAAACGAATGCAACGACGATTGTCACCGCCAACCCCGGCCGCCTGTTGCAAATGAAGCTTGGCATCGAGCGCGCTGGACGGTCAGAAAGTGTCCATGCCGTTCATCTTGTAGACTTAATGCTTGAAGCAACTGAAGGAGTGCAGGCAGGGCGAAGAGAAGAACGGATCCGGCAACTGTCATAGTGGCAGCGTGGCGGCTGATGGACAAGTGCTACCCGTTTGGCAAACACTTCACCTCCCTGCGGTGCGGGGGAGGGAAGCGTCGCCTTGGGGTGTTGTGGGGCGATTGTGCTTTTCGCTTATTCAATTGATCCAAGAAGTTGGAAACAAAAGCTATAAAGCCTCATCGAGCCGCTTCGGCATCGCCCGCAGCGCCCTCCCGGTGCCGATGGCGACCGCTTCAGCTGGGTTCGGGGCGACATGCACCGGCACATGCAGTTCCGTGCTCAGCCATTGCTCGATGCCATGCAGCAAGGCACCGCCTCCAGTGAGCACAATGCCGCGGTCGATAATGTCACCACTCAGTTCAGCCGGACACTCTTCAAGAACAGCGCGAATGGCTTCGGCGATTTGCCAAAGCGATTCTTTGATGGCGGTTTGCACTTCAGTTGGGTTCAAGGAAACAGCTTTGAGGAAGCCGGTGACAAAATCGCGGCCATGGATCGTTACTGACTGTTCCACGACAGTTCCCGGAGCGCTGCCGATTTCGATTTTGACGTGCTCAGCTGTCTGTTCGCCAATTAACATATTGTAGCGCTGGCGGACGTATTGCCTAATATCTTCGTCAAGCCGGTTGCCGCCGATGCGAAGCGATCGGCAGGCCACGACGCCGCCAAACGAGATGATCGCCGCTTCCGTTTTGCCGGCTCCCATATGGACGACAACATTCGCGACCGGCTCGCCGACCGGCAAGTCCGCGCCGATGGCGGCTGCGACAGGTTCCTCAATAAAATGAATATGCTTCGCTCCACAGTGTTTGGTGATTTCGTAAAAAGAGCGGCGCTCGACAGAGGTGGCGTGGAACGGGACGCTCATGACGACATCTGGTTTTTTGAAAGCGAGGCCGAGCTGTTTGCCGGACTGTTTGAAGACTTGCTGCAACAGCGCCTTGGCGCGGTCAAAATCAGCGATCACACCGTTTCGAAGCGGGTACGTCACTTCAACATGGGGCGGAGTTTTGCCGATCATTTGTTTTGCCTTTTGGCCGATCTCCATCAGCTTGTCCGCCTGGCGGTTATAGGCGACCGCCGCCGGCTCGTCAAAAAGGAGCCCTTTCGTCTGGCTAAACAGCCTGACATTCATCGTCCCTAAATCGACGCCCAGCTGTGAGGAAGCGAACAACGGAAACACCTGCCTTTGTCAAAAATCGATGAACGGACAACCAATCATCATCTATAACATTCGACAAGGGTGGTGGTTTTATGTCCGCATTGTCGAAACGAGAGAGAGCGGCTGTTGTTTGCCGATGACCATAAAAAATTTTTGTTTTCATGTATAAAAAACGAAAAGGGAGGAAATGAATAATAACGTAACGTTTTCCAAGTATTCCCCCGATCCCCTATGAAATATAGCATTGGGCTCTCCGGTTGCGGAGGGCCGCTTTTTTTGCATAATAAAAACCCCCTGTCTATTAAGCGGACTTAATATGACAGAGAGCTTTCTTGATGAGCCATTACAGACGCTTGGCCCCGACATATTTCGTTTTCCAGTAGCTGCTGTTTAAGTTGTCGATCTTCACGCCGCGGGACACCGCATGGATGACTTGGTTGTTGCCAATGTAAATCGCAACATGGGAGACGCCTTTTGTGCTCTTGGAAGTGTCAAAAAACACTAAATCCCCCGGCTGTAATTCGGACTTATGTACGTATGTACCTCTTTTGTACATTTCTCGCGAGGTGCGAGGCAAGGTGACGCCAACTTTTTTATGAGCATAGTAGACAAATCCTGAGCAGTCAAATCCTTTTGGCGTCGTGCCGCCATATCGGTAAGGAGTGCCGACCAGCTTTTTCGCTTCGATGATGAGTCGCGCTTTGTTGGCGGCTGCATCTGAATTGGAAGTGCTTACAAAGAAAGAGGAAAATAGAATGATCATGGATACGAACAGGAGAGAACACCATTTTTTCATTTCCCCTAACCCCCGACAAAATCTTTTCCGATTCGACGTCTCACAACTTAGAGTATAGCAGAGGTAACTAGACTTGTTTTTTACAGTTCGATTAAATAATGTTACAGCTCCGTTACAAATGTAGCACTTCGTCCTAAAGGCTTATACCAATAGATAGATAGTTTCGTTTCGGTCGCCCTAGCTTTATGGCCGTAAGCGTAAAAGCCGTGTCCCATACCCGAGTCCTATGACCGACAGATGAATGTCGTAAGCTGTCGAACAAATAGGAACGGTGGAGGAAGGCAGCGCGAAGAACGGTCGGCTTATAATGAAAACAAAGCGTCGAAGAATCGATGATGGTGGTGGATGATGTCGAATCAACTTGAATATATCTTGTATATTTTTGGCTTTTTTTTGACGGTCGGCGGTGTCTATGTATACGGCCATTGGATGGCAAAACGGCATTGGGGAGGCATCCCATGGCTGGCGGCGCCGAGACTGACAGTTTTGTTTGCCACCGTTTCCCTGCTTTTTTTAGGGGCAGGGATGATCTATATCCATTATGCTGAAAAACAAGCGCATCGAGAATATGAGGAAGCCGCAAAGCAAATCGCGGGCATGATCGTCGGCGATTTGGCCGCCATGGGGCACGAGCGGCTCGACGAAAGGGCGGGACATCTGCCTGCGTATCACATGGTGATGGCGATGCTGGAGCGTTGGCAACATTATGGCCGCGTGCTGAGCGTGTATACGTTAAAAAAGAATGAGCGCGGTGAGCTATATTTCGTTGCAGCGCCAGCGACGGACTACAATCGGAACGGCCGCATCGACGGGGAAAAGGAACAAGCAGTTCCACCTGGGACGGTATACCGCCGCCATTTTCCAGAGATCGAAGAGGCGTTCCACGGCCGGTTTGCGATGGAACAGCATCCGACAACGGATGAATGGGGGAGAAGCATCAGCGCGTTTATGCCGATTCGTCAACTGGACGGGACAGTGGATGCGGTTGTTGGCATCGATTTTGATGCCAAAACGTATGAGCAACATTTGCAGCGAGGGCGGAAACAGGCGATGTGGACGATGATGGCCATGTTTTTGGCGTCAGCGGTTGCCTATTTGCTCGCTTTGCATCAACAAATGGAACGGAAGGCGTTGGCTGTCTATAAAAAAACGCTCGCATCCAACGAGCATCGGTTGCGGCGGCTGGCGGAAATGACGATGGAAGGGCTGATCGTCTATGCGCATGGGAAAGTCGTTGAGGTCAATGAAGCGGTGTGCCGTTTGCTCGGCTATTCAGAAAGCGAGCTGATTCATTTGCCGATCGGGGAGTTAGTCGTTGATGGATCCATGAAACTGAATCGTCCGCACGAGGAGCCGGAGCGCTTTGAAATCGAGCTGCGCCGAAAAGACGGCACCGCATTTCCAGCGGAAATTGTCCGGCGCCGCTACGATTATGAGGGGGAAAAAGTAACGGTGGCCGCCGTTCGAGATTTGACGGAACAAAAACAAAACGAAGAACGGATGCGTTATATCGCCAATCATGACGAACTGACTGGGCTGCCGAACAAGGAGGCGATGTATAAAGCGGTGGAGCATTGCCTTGCTGAGGCGAAACAGCATCGTCATGAAGCGGCGGTCATATTTTTAGAAGTGAGCGGGATGAAAACAATCAACGATTTTTATGGCTACGCCGTCGGGGACGAAGTGCTCCTCCATTTGGCGCAAGAATGGAAAGAAAAGCAAGGAATGACCGTTGGGCGCTGGAGCGGGAATGAGTTCATCGCATTGGTGCCAAACAGCACACATCAAAAGGCTGAAGAAATGGCGAAACAGCTCATTGAGGCGGTGGACGAACCGATTGTCGTCAATGGGATGGAATTGTATGTGACCGTGAACATCGGCATCAGCGTCTACCCAAAAGACGGGGAGGATGCCAAAACGTTGATTCGCAAGGCGGATATTGCTCGCTACGAGGTGCGAAAAAAAGCGGCGAGCGATTTTCTCTTTTTCACAGAGCCGATGGCGATTCGTCTCAATGAAAAGATGGCGATGGAACGCGATTTGCGGCGTGCGCTTGAAAATAAGGAATTTGAATTGTACTATCAGCCGCAAATTCGGCTTCACGACCGACAAGTGATCGGCATGGAGGCGTTGATTCGCTGGCGCCATCCGGAAAAGGGGATGGTTTCGCCGTCATTGTTTATCCCGGTTGCCGAACAGACCGGCATGATCATCCCGATCAATGAATGGGTCATCCGCACGGCTTGTGAGCAGACGAAACAACTGCTTGATCGTTTTCCTGACTTGTCCGTTTCCATCAACTTATCGCCATATGAATTTGAAAGCCGCCGATTTGTGGATAAACTCGCCCGCCTGCTTACCGACGCCGGGCTGCCGCCGCACCATTTAGATCTGGAAATTACGGAGCGGATGACCATGGATACTGAGCGTGCGCTCGATAGTTTATCGAAGCTGAAGGCGCTTGGTGTAACCATCAGCATGGACGATTTCGGCACCGGCTACAGCTCGCTCAGCTACTTGACCGATTTGCCGATCGATCGTCTGAAAATCGACCGTTCGTTCGTTCAGCATATTCAAGGAAAAAAAGATGTCATCTTGCCGGCGATCATCCGACTCGGGCATAATATAGGTGTAAAGGTGCTGGCTGAAGGGGTCGAAACGGAGACCGAAGCGGCTTATTTGCAAGGAAAACGGTGCGATGAGGCGCAAGGCTATTATTTTTCCCCGCCGCTTCCGTATGACGAGCTCGTCCGGTTCTTAAACGAGCAGCGCGTGAGGCGGCAGGCGCAGGAGCTGACGTAATATGGACGGATTTTGGCGCATCGCCGAGGAGAAAATTCGCGAGGCGATGAAAAACGGCGAGTTCGACAGCTTGCCCGGCTTCGGCAAACCGCTTGAGATTGAAGACCTTTCCCGCATTCCAGAGGAGCTGCGGCTCGGGTATTTGCTGCTGAAAAACGCCGGCTATGTAAGGGAAGAAGCGGAGTTGCGCAAAGAGCTTTTGACGCTCGAGGACTTGCTTCGCTGCTGCGAGGATGATGAGGAACAACGGGAGCTGGAGAAAAAGCGGACGGAAAAACAGCTTCGTTTGGCCGAATTGATGAAAAAGCGGGGGCAGACGAATTCGAAGGCGCTGCGCGACTACGGGCGGCGCATTGAGGAAAAATTCCGCTGAATGCCAAGAAGGGGAGATTCGCTGAAAAGCCAATCTTCCCATTTTTTATGCAAAAATGGCCAAAAAATGGGGAAAATAGGGGAGGAGTAAATGGTTAGAAAGGAGGCGGTGCGAAGAAGAGCAAAAGCGATGATGGATCCCAGCTGTCTAGTCGTGGGTGGGCCGTGGGCGAAAGGAAAAGAAGAGGAGTGAACATGGTGGGAAAAGTGTGGATTGCCTTTTTTGCCTCACTCGTGCTGGCGATACCGTCATGGGTGGCTGCTGGTCATCATGAAGCCGTTGATGTTCATTGGCCGGTCGGCCATATGTGGGAGCACGACGGGCTGGATGAGCAAAAGTGGATGGAGATGGTTCAAACCTATACGCCTGAACAGGTAGATGAATGGAAAAAAGTGCTCGACGAGCGGAAAGCGTTGCGTCAGCAGTTGAACGATGAGAAAGTGAAACAGGCCATCAAAGAAAAGTGCCAAAAGATGAAAAAAGAGCGTGAAGCGGCGCTTGATCGACTCATCGACCAGCTTGCTGACAAAAAAATCACGAAAGAACAGTTCAAGCAAGAGCTGAAACAGTTACATAAAAGGAAACGTTGGATGACGAAAGAAGAAAAACAGCGGCTCCATATGCTTCATGAACAAACAAGACAGGCGATGGAGAATAACGATAAGGAAGAGATGGCCAAACTGTTGCCGCAATGGCTCGATCATATGAAAAAGGAGAACGAGCGGTTGGCAAAATGGCTCCAGGAAGTCAAAGAAGGATGATAGGATGATATAATGAAAAAAAGCCGTGTGACGCACGGCTTCTTTTTCTCTCAACATCGCCCCCGTCGCGCCGAGCGGAAGGCCATGTGTTTGATCCACGATTCCTTCGCCGCTTGGACGAACAGGAAAGGGACGGCGGTGTTCAAATGTTCCTATCGCAAAAAGTTGGTCGGGGGAATTCGTGTATTTTAGCACAAAGTGATTTCGTAGCGGGGAGGAAGAGGCAATGGGATACCCGGTCATTCTTCATTTGCGTGGCCGCCGGGTGGTCGTTGTCGGCGGCGGGAAGGTGGCGGCAAGGAAAATTCATGGATTGTTAGAGGCAGGGGCGGAGATCGTGATGATTGCGCCTGAAGCGGAGCCGGAGCTTCAAGCGTTGGCCGCGGGGGGGATGATCGTTTGGAAGAAAAAACGGTTTGACCCAGACGATTTGGCGGGAGCCTTTTTGGTGATTGCCGCGACGAATGATCGCAAGGTGAATGAAGCGGTGGCGCAAGCAGCACCCGGTCAACTCGTAAATGTCGTAGATGATCCAGAGCGGTGTGATTTTCACGTTCCCGCTGTTGTCCGCCGCGGTGCGCTCACAATTGCCGTGTCGACCGGGGGCGCGAGCCCGGCGCTCGCCCGCCGCATTCGCCGTGAGCTTGAGGAGAAGTATGGCGAAGAGTACGGGCCGTATCTTGAGTTTTTGCAGCGGGCCCGCGGCATCGTATTGCGCGAAGTGGAGGACGCCGAGGGACGGAAGCGGCTGTTTCAGGCGCTCGCTGCCGACTCGTTCCGGCAAAGTGGGCGCTGGGAGGAGGAGTTTACCCGTTTGTTGGCGAAAGAAAAAGAGCGAAACAAGGAAGGAGAAAGAGGGCGATGAGCATCCCGATATACATTGTTGATGCGTTTACGGACCGGCCGTTTGCTGGCAACCCGGCGGCCGTCTGCTTGTTGCCGCAGCTGGTTGGGGATGAGTGGATGCAGCGTGTTGCCGCAGAAATGAATTTGTGTAAGACCGCCTTTTTAGTTCCACACGAGGGGGGATGTTAACCGTTTAGCGATACAAATGAAGTTGATAAGCAGCTCAGCGGGGTTCGACTAATGCGGGAACAAGGTGTCCAGGTCGGGATGGACACCTTGCCCAAGGCATGTTAGGTTGATCAATCATCCCACCGATACGTCCAAAACCGTTCCGTTTTGAGCCAAGCAAGCGCATCGCCGCGTTTGGATGCCGCCTGCATCAGTCCTTCGGTTTGCGAACGGTGAGCGCGAATCGCGGCCAGCTTCGTATCGATCACCGAGCTGACATCGCGCACGACATCCGGCTGGCCAATGTCTTGTTCGCAGTTTTTCGCAAACGCGACGCAATGGACGGTTGGCCGTTCTTCTTTCGGCCAGCGCTTTAAGGCGCGGATGACAGCGGCTCCACACGCATCATGGTCGGGGTGGACGCTGTAGCCGGGGTAAAACGTCATGACAAGCGATGGATTCGTTTCCGCCACGATGGCGGCGATCCGGTCAGCCAGCTCTTCTTCATCTTCAAACTCGACCGTCTTGTCGCGATAGCCGAGCAGGCGCAAATCATGAATGCCAAGAATGCGGCATGCTTCCTCGAGTTCTTTCCTGCGGATATGTGGAAGCGTTTCGCGGTTGGCAAACGGAGGCATGCCCATATTGCGCCCCATTTCTCCGAGCGTCAAGCAAGCGTACGTCACCGGCGTGCCGTTTTGCGCATGCTCGGCAATCGTTCCCGACACGCCGAACGCTTCATCGTCCGGGTGGGGAAAAACAACGAGCACATGTCGTTCGTTCAACGGAACTCCCTCCTTACACAAACGGTTCGTTGCTTAGTTCGAGAGCCACGGCCAATTTCCCTTGATCATCATGGCCTGCTAGCAGCAACTGTCCTTTTTCTGTCCATTCCCAATGGGTCAGCCCTTCTGCGTACACCCAGCCTAGATCAAGCTTCAGTCCGACGCGATATGGCCCGGGGCCGGTGATCTTGCCGCGGGTGAAGCGGATGCAGGCGTTGCGGATGTAGGCGCCGACGGAATAAAATCCTTCGTTATGATGGGAGGCGTATGCTCCGTTCGTCGTTTCCAAATGAATATACACGTCACGATTAGCAAAACGATTCAGCGCCTCTTGCACGGCGGCCGTGTCGATCGGTTGCAAGCGGCTCCCTCCTTGCTGTTTGTTTTTCTATTATTGTACATGACCAAGGCATGTGAGCGGAAATATTTCGACTTCTATTGTATAATAAAAAAAGAGACACATCTTGGACTCATCCGCACCTACAAAGCGTTGAATGCTGATTCAACGAAAGAAAGGTGATGATCGATGGGGTTTCAAGGCAATGGTGTCACGATGCTTAATTTTGACGGCGTGTACCGGTTGCAAAAGCGGCTGTTTCAGTTTCCGCACGAATGGGTCGATCTCGCCGACGTGCCGGAGACGAATTTGTATTGCAGCGAAGGGGCGCTCGTTGAAATTGAGCGGCGGCTTGAGCGGCGGCGGAAGCGCGGGGCGGTGCTGATCGGCAGCGGCAACTACCATTATGTCACGTATTTATTGCTTAAAGAAATCAACGAACCGTTTACGCTTGTGCTTTTTGACCGCCATACGGATGCGGAAGGAGGGGATGATGTCATTTCGTGCGGCTCATGGGTCTCCTATGCACTTAAGCATCCGTGGCTGCAAAAAGTCGTTAGTGTTGGTCCATCTGTTTCTCCGCACCATCTTCGTTTATCTCCAAACATTACGGTTCTTCCATTTGACGATCATGATGAATGGCCAAAAGCGCTCATCGAGGCCATCCCGACCGGAAGCATCTATATCAGCATTGATAAGGACGCTCTTCGCCGCGAAGACGCGGTCACAAACTGGGATCAAGGAGTGATTCCGCTATCCCGGCTGCTCGCCTGCCTGCGGTTGCTCTTATTCCATAAAAAAGTGCTCGGCGTGGACATATGCGGGGAATACCCGCCCTCCGCTGTCGACATGTTCGACCCGCTTTGTCGCGAAGCGCGGGGAAAAAATGAGCAGGCGAACATGGCCATCTTGGAGACATATTTCCACTATGCGGCGCCGCATTTGCGGCCGGCGTAATCGCGCGGCGAGAAGCGCGGAAAGGCGGAACCTCTTTTGATTTGGCGATCAGAAAAGCAAGGAAGACGCTGTCCCTTCGGATGTTGGCAAGCGGGCCGGCGCTTCTGCTGGCTCGATGGCCGAAAAAGACGGGAAGGGCGCTGCTTGAGGGGGATGAGCCTAGTGGTCAAAAGCCGCTCCCGTACATAATGCGAAATTGTTTTTCATCAGAGCGGACATCGCGCGGCTCGATATGCATGCGGGCGACTTTGGCAAACATCGTTCCGGCTTCAATGGTGTCCAAAAAGAGTTGAAGGGCGCTTTCATTCCCCTGAACTTCCATTTCCACTGTTCCGTCATCATTGTTTTTCACCCAACCGGTCAGCTGCTGTTTTAGCGCTTCGTGTTGGACGAAGTATCGAAACCCGACGCCCTGTACGCGCCCTTCCACGATGACATGAACTCTTTTCACGCCGATGAGTCCTCCTTCATCACGGTTGTTCTGCTTCCATCATATAATAGATGAGGCGGAAAGTACATGAAAAAAGGAGCTTGATCGTTCAAGCTCCTTTTTTTACGGATGATAGCGATAATACTTGTTGGTGAATGAGCTGCACAAGCCGCGGATGACAGCCTAGGTAAGAGCATAAATGCCACTGCTTGTCAGAAACAGAGAATCTCTGCAACTTCCGTTCGATTGTTTTCATTAAGACGCCGGTAAACAATAAGTACGGGACGACAAACACACGCCGATACGCCGATGCATGGGCCCGTTCGAGCCCTTCATCAAGCGTCGGGCGGATGGCAGCGAGAAAACAGACGTCCACGTGCGGCACGTTCGTTTTTTCTTTTAAAAGCGCAGCGATGGCGGACATGTCGCGCTTCGTGTCTGGATCGCTGCTGCCGCGGCCGACAAGAAGGATCATCGATTCGCCGTCAAGCGGTGCGGACTGTTCGCTGATGCGGTCGATTATGATGTCGATCATCGCTTCATGGACGCCGAACGGAGCGCCGCAGAGGATGTCGACGGAAGGGTGGCGCCGTCTCGCGATGTCCAATGCTGATGGAATATCGTGTTTGGCATGGCCTGCAGAAAGAAGGAGAAGCGGAACGACGATGACGCGTGCCGCCCCTTGGGCGACGCAGCGGTCAACACCGGTCGCAATGTCTGGTTCCGCGAGTTCGACAAAACATAGCTCTTGAATCGGAATATCGATGGCCCCTCGGCACTGTTCGACGAAACGAGCTGCTTCATGGCGCGCGGCGTCGATGCGGCTGCCGTGGCTGACGTATAAAACAGCTTCCATCGCCATCGCCTCACAATGTTGCGCCGGCGGCCGCGGATGACGCAAGCAACGGCTCAAACCATTGAATGTTGGCGCGCAGCCGGACGACGTCTCCGATAATGATCATGCTCGGATTTTGGATGTTTTCTTTGGCGGCGATTGCGGCGATCGTCGCGAGCGTGCCGGTGACGGTGCGCTGAGCAGTTGTCGTTCCCCATTCGATGACTGCTGTCGGCGTCTCCGGCGCTTTGCCGTATTTCATCAGCTGGCTGCAAATGTACGGCAAGTGATGAACCCCCATGTAAATGGCAATTGTATCGATGCCTTTGGCGAGGCTTTCCCATTTGATCTCGTCACGACTTCCGTGGCGCCGATGCCCGGTGACAAAGGCGACGCTTGAGCTGAACGCGCGATGGGTGACAGGGATGCCGGCGTAAGCCGCCGCCGCGATGGCGGAGGTGATGCCGGGAACGATCTCAAATTCGATCCCATGTTTGGCCAGCGCCTCGGCCTCTTCGCCGCCGCGCCCGAACACGAACGGATCGCCGCCCTTTAAGCGAACGACTGTTTTTCCTTTTTTGGCGTGCCAGACGAGCGCATAGTTGATCGTCTCTTGCTGCATCGCATGGTAGCCGGGCAGCTTGCCGCAAAAGATGAGCTCGGCGTCCGGTTTGGCATACGAAAGCAACTCTTCATTGATGAGGCGGTCGTACAAAATGACATCCGCCTGCTGGATGCATTTTAATCCTTTGACGGTAATGAGTTCCGGGTCGCCGGGGCCGGCGCCGACAAGATATACTTTGCCCATCGTTGTTTCAGCCCCTTCGTGCATGATTCAGCCAGCCGCCGGAAAGCGGCATGGATGCTCGGTTGCTTTTATTGTAAATGGTCTGCCTTGGGATGAAAACGGCCTTGTCAAATGACCTCCCGCTCTTTTTTGGCAGAGGACGGGGGAATCAGTCTGTTTTCGCGGCCGGGATCATTCCTCGCTCGCGCAGGTAGGCGAGCACTTGCTCGGTACATTCGTCAACCGAATAACGGTGTGTTTCGATCGTCAGCTCCGGTGCTTCCGGCGCTTCGTACGGCGAGTCGATGCCCGTAAATTCACGGATTTCCCCGCGGCGAGCTTTTTGATACAGCCCTTTCGGATCGCGCTTTTCACATTCTTCAAGCGGGCAGTTGACGTAAATTTCGATAAATTCGTCTTCTTCGACTAAGCGGCGGACGAGCGCCCGGTCTTCGGCAAACGGCGAGATGAACGCCGTCAGCACAAAATGGCCGCTGTCGACAAACAGCTTTGCCACTTCACCGATGCGGCGGATGTTTTCCGTCCGGTCGGCGGCGGAAAAGCCGAGATCTTTATTGAGCCCGTGCCGGATGTTGTCGCCGTCTAAGACATAATTCTGAATGCCGAGCTCAAACAGTCGTCTGGAGACGGCGTTGGCCACCGTCGATTTGCCGGAGCCGGACAGCCCGGTGAACCAAAGGATGGCGCTATGATGGCCGTTGCGCTTGCGACGATCTTCTTTTGTGACCGATGTGTGATGCCAAACGATGTTCGTGCTCATCGCGATCCTCCTTTAGCGCGCTGACGGGGCGACCGTTTCGCGTTGTTGCAGCCCTTTGATCAAGACGGCGGCCACTTCCGGACGGCTGAACGTGCTCGGCGGCACTTGGCCGTTGCGCAGCATTTCACGAACTTTCGTGCCGGAAAGGACGACATGGTATTTCGCGTCATGCGGACACGTTTTTGTCGATGCCATCCCCTCGCATTTCGTGCAGTAAAAGCTATGTTCGAAAAAGAGCGGCGTAATGCCAAGCTCCTCAGCCGTAAAGTTCAAGAAGATTTTTTGTGCATCATACGTACCGTAATAATTGCCGACACCAGCGTGGTCGCGGCCGACGATGAAATGCGTGCAGCCGAAGTTTTTGCGCACCATCGCGTGAAAAATGGCTTCACGCGGACCGGCATAGCGCATCGCAGCTTGGAAGACGCCGAGGAAAACGCGGTCTTTCGGGTAATAGTTTTCCAGCAGCACTTGATAGCTTTCCATCCGGATGTCAGCCGGAATATCGTCCGCTTTCGTTTCGCCGACGAGTGGGTTTAAAAACAAGCCATCAACGATCTCGAGCGCGCATTTTTGAATGTATTCATGGGCGCGGTGAACCGGATTGCGCGTTTGGAAGCCGACAACGGTGTTCCAGCCAAACTCAACAAACTTTTTCCGCGTTTCCACTGGATCAAAATAAAACGCGGCGAATTGGCCTTTGTCGGTCCGTTTGACAAGCGTAATCTCCCCGCCGACATACACATCCGGCTTTTCAAACAGTTTGCGCACGCCTGGGTGAGCAAGTTCATCCGTTTTATAAACGAGCTTCGCTTCTTTCGTTTTGTCTGGGCGGTAAATGTCAGCAATCTCAATGACGCCGTAGACGTCGCCATGATAAACGAGTTTTGCCTTATCGCCGACGGCGAGCTCTTTCGCTTTTTCTTCTGTTACCGCGAGCGTGATCGGAATGCTCCAGACGGTGCCGTCAGAAAGACGCATTGTTTCCACAACCGCGTCGTAATCCGTTTTCGTTAAAAAACCAGTGAGGGGGCTGTAGGCGCCCGTTCCGATCAGCTCCAAGTCGCTCAGTTCAGCTTTGGAGAGCTCGATCGTTTTGGTCGCCTCATCAAGCGGATAGTCTGGATTCCAACGATTGATCAATGTGCCGCCATGCGGGATGCTTAAACTCATGTTCATAACCTCCTAGATTGATAGATGCTGTTATATAGATGCATCCTTGATGGAAAAGTCGCTTATCCATTTTTCGACTGTCGAGAAGAAAAAGGATGCAATCAAAGCAATGGCAAGGAGCATATCGTTTTTCTCTCCTTTAAGCGAGATGGAGACCGCATTCCGTCTTTCCTTGGCCGGCCCAGCGCCCGGAGCGCAAGTCGTTCGGATCTGTAGCCGGAGCGGTGCAAGGAGCGCAACCGATGCTCGGGTAGCCGCGGTCGTGGAGCACATTGTACGGGAGATGGTGTTTATACACGTAATTCCATACGTCTTTCCACGTCCAGTGAATGAGCGGACAAACTTTAATAGAACGGAATTTGTCGTCTTTGTTAATGTACTCGACATGCCGCCGCGTTGGCGATTGTTCGCGGCGCAAGCCGGAAATCCACGCCGTCACGCCGGTCAGCACCTCGCGCAGCGGAATGACTTTGCGCAGCTCACAGCATTTGTTCGGGTCACGTTTCCATAACTTGTCGCCAAACTGCGCCTTCTGTTCTTCCAATGTCAAACGCGGCTGCTTCATCACGATGCGAAGCGACGGATATTTTTCTTTCACTTTTGCGATCGTATCGTACGTCTCTGGAAAATGCAGGCCGGTATCCAAAAAGACGATTTCGGCGTCCGGTTTGACTTGGAAGATGAGATCAATAAGCACAATCCCCTCGATGCCGAAGCTGCACGCGTATACGATCTCATCGCCGTATTCGCGATACGCCCAGGCGAGGACGTCAAGGGCCCCTTTTGTTTCATTATCGAACGGAAAAGACGGTTTTTCCGCCGTTTCCCACTTATCATAGGTGAGCATCGATTTCTCCTCCTCACAAATTCAAAGAAAATTCATGTAATTAGTCGGATATATAGCGGCCAAACGGCAACGGCAAAAATCTTTCCTTGCATGAATCAGAAAGAGCGGGAGAAAGGGCGCCCTTTATTTTGCTAAAGATCTAGTGTAGCTGGAATTGGCATTTTGCTATAGGCGCAGGTTGCCGGAGTTCATTAAGCCAATTTCTCCCTTACTCCCGAGCTACGTATGCAACGCATGGTCATTTAATTGATTAAAATTTTAGCACAATTGACGATAATGTCAATCATAGTTTTTCGATAGGAATTGTTTTTATACGGAACAGCTGCATGGCTTGCCTAGCAGCAGATGGGAGCGTTATTTTTTGCGCAGGCTTCCGAGCTCTTCGACAATCGCCTGCATTTCGCTTGGGCTGAACGTCTCGCGTTTCATCACCATCTCGTAAATGTCTCTCAATTCATCGTACCATTCCTCGGAAAAATGGGACGGCTTAATGGCATCCAAGTTCAGCACTTTCAACTTTTGCTTCAACTGTTCGATCATGTAGGCGACGTTTTCCGCCGACCGTTTTGATAAATCCATTCGTTTACCCCTTTCATGGCAAGTTACTATGTATTGTACCATAGGTGCAGAAAGAATGGGGAGAGATTGCATGGCTTGCTTTTCTGATGAAAAACGGATGATGTGGTAAAATGTAGGTGGACATGTATAGTGCCAGTCTAAAAGGTGAAACACCGTGTTTTTTTCAAAATGGTTGTCGTGAACGCGCGTAAGCGTTGTGGCCCATTCGCACAAGCTCTCCCGTTGGAGTTGTTTTTTGTTACAGAAATCGAGCGTGAAAACCCACTCCTTTAGAGGTGGGATGAAGCGCGTTGTAGTTCATTCATCGAACTGATATAGTCATGAGTACAGCGGGAAATGCATCAAGCGAAACCATCAAACGTTATGTGGAATCTCAAAAGAAAGGGGTGGCTGTTTGGATGATTAAAGTGCTGTTTGTTTGTCTTGGAAACATTTGTCGCTCGCCGATGGCGGAAGCGGTCTTCCGTCATTTGGTGAAAGAGCGGGGGCTTGACGGTCTGATTGCCGTTGATTCGGCGGGAACAGGCAGCTGGCATGTCGGTGAGCCGCCGCATGTGGGGACAAGAAGGGTTTTGACTGAAAATAACATCGACTACTCCGGCATCCGCGCCCGGCAAGTGAACCACCGTGACTTGGAAGAATTTGATTACATCATCGCCATGGACGCAGCCAACTTGAACGATTTGCGCCGATTGGCTGGCTCCCGTTCGAAAGCGGTGCTCGCCCGGTTGCTTGACTTTGTTCCCGACCGGGAAAAAGACGATGTGCCTGATCCGTATTATACCGGGAATTTTGCCGAAGTGTATCGCCTTGTCCGCTCAGGGTGCGAGCATTTGCTTGAGAGGATCATCCGCGACCATCGACTTGGTGTGGAGAAAACAAAATGACTTTGAGGGCGGTGCACCCGTCTAGGGAAAAATGGGGAAGGAGGGCGGCCGATGGTCGTAAATTTGGCGTTCATCCGTGAGTTGGCCCGCCGTTTTACGGAAGATGAAATCCCGCGCTTGTCGGCGGAATTGGCGTATTACTTTCTTCTGTCGCTCTTTCCGTTTTTGCTGTTTTTAATGACGCTATTGGCGTATTTGCCGATTCCGCATGAGGATGTGCTCGCGCTCGTGCGGCAATACGCCCCGAAAGAGGCGCTTCATCTCATTGAGACGAATGTTCAACGGCTCATCGATGAGCAAAACGGAGGATTGTTGTCGTTTAGCATCATCGCAGCTATTTGGTCAGCGTCTAATGGCATGAGTGCGATTATGAGGGCATTCAACCGCGCTTATGATGTGCAAGAAGACCGGCCGTTTTGGGTGGTGCGCGGTCTGTCGATTGTGTTGACGCTCGGTATGATCGCGGTGATCGTTGTCATGCTTGTCTTGCCCGTATTCGGACGGATGATCGGTCTATTTTTGTTTTCCGTCCTTGGGTTGTCGAAGCCTTTTTTGACGATCTGGACCACGTTTCGTTGGTTGCTGAGCGTACTCGTCTTGTTCGTCGTCTTTACGGCTCTTTACTATTTTGCTCCGAACAAACGGCTGCGCTGCGTTACTGTCGTACGCGGCGCTTTGTTCGCCACGGCCGGCTGGATTGCGACGTCATGGGCGTTTTCTTATTATGTCAACCATTTTGCCGACTATACGGCCATGTACGGGAGCCTTGGCGGGATGATCGTTTTGATGGTCTGGTTTTATTTATCGGGCATGATTCTTGTTTTAGGCGGGGAAATGAACGCGATTTTTGACTGTGAGCGTGAAGGGAGAAAGCGGCTTCGTTAACGTGCATAAATGGCTCAATGATGGGAGAACGTAACGGTGGGGGACTTTGATGCAGGAGGAATCACGATGGCGAAACATACGAAAAAAGACGGGAGTACAAAACAAAAAGGAAAAAACCGGCCGAAGCATAAAACGAGCGGTAGCGCCAACGGTCAAAACGGTTACCATTAGAAAAAGGTGTCCCATGAGGGGCACCTTTTTCGCTGGGGCGGTCGGCCAGCGGCGTGTTACTCGACGATTTCTTCGTGATGATGGTAATAACGCTCGTAAATGTACTCGATTTCGGCGTCAGTCATGTAGGCGAGCTCTTCTCGCGACAATCCTCGCACTTTTTCGATAAACTCAATCATATTTTTCCGTTCCGTTCTGCTCATGATCGCCACTCCTTTATACTGTTTTAAAACAGAAACTTGATATCTTGGTTTTATTATATAACAGTAGGAACGAAATGGTCAACGATTTTTTTGAAAAAAATAAAAAATAAAAAACGGTCAAGCCGCTGTTTCCTGTTCCCGGCGGCTGGCGAGGCAAATGGCCGGGACGAGGAGGACAACGCTAACCGCGAGAAAAAAGGCGCGAGCAGAGAGATCAACCACGCTGCCGGCAAGCGGAGGGCCTGTTATGCTGCCGAGGCTATACAGCATCCCGCACAACAAATTGCCGGCCGGAAGCAGCGCTTTCGGCAATAGGTCGGTCATATAAGCGATGCCGAGCGAGAAGAGCGAGCCGGTAAACATGCCAGCGGTGAACAAACAGGCAGCCAACCCAACCGTGGACGCACCGATAGTGAGGGCAATCAAAAAACAACCGGCGCCGGCCAAGAGTGCGCCGGTGATGACACGGCGCCGTCCGAACCGGTCGCTGAGCGCTCCAAGCGGAAGCTGAAAGATGATGCCCCCAAGCGAGAAGCATGGCAAGATGAAGGCGATCTGCTCAGCGCTCATCCGCTCACGCAAGGCGTACAGCGGGAAGATGGAATGAACGGCCGCTTCCAAAAAGCCGTAGGCGAATGGCAGCAGGAGCGCCGGCCATGCCTGTCTCCAGGCGCCGATAAACCGACCGGCCGTCGATGAAGAACGTTCAAGCGGCTTTGGTTTTTCGTTCGGCAGCCAAAAGACAGTGATCCAACCGACGAAGCTAAGGAGAGCAGCTAAATAAAACGGCAGCGCCTCTTCGACCGAAGCGAGTGAAGCCAACAGCGGGCCGATGGTGAAGCCGAGGCCGAACGCCCACCCATACAGCGACAATCGCCGTCCGCGCTCCGCCGGCGGCGAAAAGTCCGTAATCCACGTTTGTGTCGCAAAGTGAAGCATATGATCGCCGATGCCGATGGCAAAGCGAAGAACAAGCCAAAAGAAAAGAGAAGGAAAAAGTGGAAAAAGAATAAGCGAACATATTACAATGAAACCACCAAGGAAAACAAGGAGCCGATAGCCATAGCGTCTCAGCGGCCGTTCCAAAAAGGGCGAAATGGCCAAGACACCGATATACAGGGCGGCGGCGTGCGCCCCGTTAACGGACGAAGAGACGCCGTTTTCATCAAGAAGCATCGCCAAAAGCGGAAACAACATCCCTTGCGACAGACCAGAGACGGCGACAATCCCGGTTAAGATGGCAAAACGCATCGTGCATCCCCATTTCAGTTGAAATCGCCGGCCGATCAAACAAGCGAGGCCGGATGTTTCCCAAGGCGAATGAATGCCCTTATCCATCGTACATAGAAACAGCGGCCAATGCAACGAAAACAATCAAAAGGAAAGGTGGAAGAGAAATGAACAAGGTGTTTGCTTGGATGACATGGATCGGCGTGCCGGTGTCAGTCATCGGTGGGTTTCTTCACTGGCCGACCGTCTTAATGTTTGTGCTGTACTGTTTGACGATTATTGCGCTCGCCAGCTATATGGGGCGAGCGACGGAAAGCTTGGCGATCGTCGCCGGACCGCGCATTGGCGGGCTGTTGAATGCGACGTTTGGCAACGCGGTCGAGCTGATCATTTCCATTTTTGCCTTGCAGGCCGGACTCGTTGACGTCGTGCTCGCTTCCTTAACCGGTTCGGTGCTCGGGAATTTGCTTTTGGTGGCTGGGCTATCGTTTTTTGTCGGCGGTTTAAAGTATAAGCGACAAGAATTCAACATTTATGATGCACGTCATAATGCCGGGCTGCTGACTTTTGCCATCTTCATCGCTTTTGTCATTCCAGAAGTGTTTACCATGCATATGAATCACAGCGAACAAGTCGCGTTGAGCGTTGGCATTTCGATCATCATGATCTTGCTTTACGCCGCTGCCCTTTATTTCCGGCTTGTCACCCATCGCGGCGTATATCAGCATAAATCAGAAGAAGTGGAAGAAGATGAAGAACCGGAATGGGGCAAAGGGAAAGCGACCGCCATTTTGGCGCTGGCGACGGTTGCGGTCGCCTATTTATCGGAACGGCTCGTTCACACGTTTGAAACAGTCGCCGAGTCATTCGGCTGGAGCGAGCTGTTTATTGGGATCATCATCGTGGCCATCGTCGGCAATGCGGCCGAGCACGCTTCCGCGGTTATTATGGCGTACAAAAACAAAATGAATGTCGCGGTGGAAATTGCCGTCGGCTCGACATTGCAAATCGCCATGTTCGTTGCGCCGGTGCTTGTGCTCGTTTCACTTTTGTTTCCGGAAAAAATGCCGCTTGTCTTTTCACTTCCTGAGCTGGTGGCGATGGCTGCTTCCGTCCTTTTGATGATCGTGCTGTCAAATGATGGTGATACGAACTGGTTTGAAGGAGCAACATTGCTCGCTGCTTATACGATCATGGGCATCGGTTTTTACTTGCTGTAAGTGATGGCATCCGGGCGTTCGCCGTCCGGGTGTTTTTTTGCGGGTGCGGGAAGTGGGGCGTCAAACGGGGAAAATTTTCGCCGCCGCGGATAAACGGCGCATTTTGAAAGAAACTAACAGTGAATAACGTGGGAAGAAAGGAGTGAAGACGATGAAAAAGTGGGCTGTTTCGCTGTTCGTTAGCGTGCTTCTTCTTTATGCGGCGGCGTTTTCGGCGCTGGCGGCTGCCGGCAAACCGGCGCCCGGTGCGGTGATTGATATATCGAAAGAAAATACGTATCCGAACCCGACGCAAGATTTGCCGCATTTGGAACCGAGCTCGTTTACAAAACAGCTGTTAAGATCGGCGAATGTGAAAATTGAGAATCCCGAATTGATCCATCTCTTTAATGAATCTTCAGCGACCGACACGCCATGGGCCGTTGGCTATCGAGCGACGATTTATTTAGGCCAATGGCCGCTCAGTTACCAGTCGATCGAAACGTCGACGAACTGGGAATATCAAAAGGTCAACACGAATTTCCTTGATAACCGCGGCGGCGATACGGCGCAAAAGTTGTACTATAAACAAGAAATGCAAAAATACGTCCGCGGCGGGTTGACGGTGAAAGTGCCGAATGAAGACGCGGTTAAGCGGATGATGTTAAACAAAGCGATGGAAAAGACGAACTTTCCGCTCTCTTTCAGCACGGTTGTCGGCCTTGGCACGAAAAAAGACCAACCGTACAACGTGCCGGCGAAAAAAATAGGTTATTTGTACGCGTACGCTCCGGCTGTGAATGAAAAAGGGAAGGTGACGTACGGCGAAGTGTACGTTGTCCTGAAAGGAAACAAAAAGAAAATTGTCGTCAAAAACGTGACGACAAGAGGGGTTGGGGCGTGGATTCCAGTGCAGGATCGCCTGTACATGTCGTATGTGGTGAGTGAACAGCCAAGATAAAACGTCAAGGAAAAGCTCCTTGACGTTTTTTATCGGCCAATGCGCGCGGACCGTTTCGTAAAATCGACGCCGCGGTAATACGTCTGCTTCACAAGGACGTTCGGTCCGAGGCAGCGTGCCGACGGGCAGTGGCAAAGAAGCTCCCTTGCAAGCTTTGAGCGCCGCCATTTGTCATACACGTCTGGCAGCGAATCGTGAATGATGTTGCCAAGCGGCGGTTCATCACCGAAATCGGTGACGATGACATCGCCGGTAAAAATATTGACATTGAGCCGGGAGCGGCCGTCCGGGTCGTTGCGCACGGTGACGTTTTTGCTTTCATACAGCCGCTTCAATAGGCGAAGGTCGTCTTCGTTGTCGCTGCACGGGTAAAACGGAAGCGTCCCAAACAACATCCAGACGTCCTCGTCGCGAATGTCAAGCAAATGGTGAATCGCTTCGCGTAATTCATCGAGGCTGAGCGTCTCAAGGGCGCTGGCAAAATCGCTCGGATACATCGGGTGGATTTCATGGCGCCGGCAGCCCATTTCCTCGACAACTTGACGGTGGATCGCTTCCAAGTGGCGGACCGTCCGTTTGTTTAACATTGTTTCCGCCGATACCATCACGCCGGCATTGGCCAGCGCTTTTGCATTGTCAAGCATGCGCTGGAAGTATTTCTCGCGTTGCGCGCGCGTCGGCTTCCGATCCATCATGGCAAAGCCGCCGTCGACAAAATCGTCGATCGTCCCCCAGTTGTGCGAGATATGAAGCACATCCAAATACGGAATGACTGGTTCATAGCGAGACAAATCCAACGTCAAGTTCGAATTGAGTTGCGTCCGCACCCCGCGCTCGTGCGCATAGCGGAGAAGGGGAACGACGTATTGTTCGACGGATTTTAACGACAGCATCGGTTCGCCGCCGGTGATGCTGAGCGAGCGCAAATGCGGAATTTCCTCCAACCGGCGGAGCAGCCAATCAAGCGGCAGCGCCTCTGGGTCTTTCGTTGCCAACGTATAGCCGACGGCGCAATGCTCGCAGCGCATATTGCAAAGCGTCGTTGTTGTAAACTCAATATTCGTCAGCTCTAGTTTCCCATATTCTTCAATATCGACGTACGCTTCCCACGGGTCATACGCCGGTGTAATTGCGGGCATGGTGGATGAATGCATGGCCTTCTCCTCTTTCCATTCAAAGTCCCAACGTTCATTATTAGCAACCGCTCTAACGCTTGTCAATCGTTTTGGCCGCTGGTCATCTATCTCATTCCTATGATGCCGGCGTGATGATCATGAGACAGAAAAGAAAGATTTTTTACATAACCAAGAAAAAGGCAGTATAATAGAAGAAGATTGGACAACTGCCGATAGGGCGATCAAAAGGGAAGGGGCGTTGAACCGACATGGAAAAATTCCAGCAAAGCATGTATGACTTGATCGTCGAGACGTCGACGAAGCTGCCGAAGGACGTCCGTCGAGCGATCGCTCGGGCGAAAGCGCGCGAAAACGCCGGCACGCGGGCGGCCATGGCGCTCGATACGATCGTCGAGAACATTCAAATGGCGGATGAAAACGTGTCTCCCATTTGCCAAGACACCGGCTTGCCGACGTTTAAAATCAAAGTGCCGGTTGGCGTCAACCAAATGGAGATGAAAAAAGCGATTCGGGCTGCCATTGCCGAAGCGACGAAAAACGGTAAATTGCGTCCGAACTCGGTCGATTCGCTCACCGGCAAAAACAGCGGCGACAATTTAGGGGAAGGCGTGCCGGTCATTAAATTCGAACAATGGGAAAACGATTACATTGACGTTCGCCTCATTTTAAAAGGCGGCGGCTGTGAAAACAAAAACATCCAATACAGCCTTCCATGTGAACTCGAAGGGCTCGGCCGCGCCGGCCGCGACCTTGACGGCATCCGCAAATGCATTTTGCATGCGGTGTACCAAGCGCAAGGGCAAGGGTGCAGCGCCGGCTTTATCGGCGTCGGCATCGGCGGCGACCGCTCATCCGGATATGAGCTGGCGAAAGAGCAGCTGTTCCGTCCAGTTGATGACGTCAACCCGATCGAAGAATTGCGCCAACTCGAAGAATACATTATGGAAAACGCCAACAAACTCGGCATCGGCACGATGGGGTTTGGCGGCGAATCGACGCTGCTTGGCTGTAAAATCGGCGTCATGCACCGCATCCCCGCGAGCTTCTTCGTCTCGGTCGCCTACAACTGCTGGGCGTTCCGTCGCATGGGCGTGAAAATCGATCCGGCGACCGGTGAGATCATCGAATGGCTGTACCAAGACGGCGAAGACGTCGATTTTTCCAAAGAACTCGAAAAAGCAGAAGCAGCCGTTGCGCTGGAACAAGGAAATACACGCGTCATCGACCTTGTTCCGCCGCTGTCGGAAGAACAAGTGCGCCAGCTTCGCGTCGGCGACGTCGTCCGCATCAGCGGCGTCATTTACACGGGCCGCGACGCCATTCATAAATATTTGATGGACCATGACGCTCCGGTTGACTTGAACGGCCAAATCATTTACCATTGCGGCCCGGTCATGTTAAAAGATGAAGAAGGCCGCTGGCACGCCAAAGCCGCCGGCCCGACGACGAGCATTCGCGAAGAGCCGTATCAAGGCGACATCATGAAAAAATTCGGCGTCCGTGCTGTCATCGGCAAAGGCGGCATGGGCGCGAAAACGCTGCAAGCGTTAAAAGAACACGGTGGCGTGTATTTGAACGCGATCGGCGGCGCGGCGCAATATTATGCTGACTGCATCAAATCGGTTGAAGGCGTCGATTTGCTGGAGTTTGGCATTCCGGAAGCGATGTGGCATTTGCGCGTCGAAAACTTCACCGCTGTTGTCACGATGGACTCGCACGGCAACAGCTTGCATGAAGATGTGGAAAAATCGTCGCTTGAAAAGCTCGCCCAATTCAAAGAACCGGTGTTCAAGTAAGGAGTCCCATTTCAAGCAAATGGCTATGGGTAGACAAACAAGCTGATCCCGTTTTCTTCTCTATCCCCAAAGCGCTCGCTTTTGGGGCTTTTTTTTGCAAAAAATGGCGCGCGTAAAGCGGTCAGGGGTGAAAACAATAAGAAAGAGGAAAAGATGGCGGCCAAGGAGGAACTAGGCATGAGATGGCTCATTTCTCTCGTTTTAGCGATCGTGCTTTTTCCCGCCCCCGCTTTTGCCATAAGCAATGCGCCGATCCATTGGGGATTGAAGCGGAGCGAAAACCACAAGCCCCCATCGGCGGGAAAAGAACTCGATGAGCTGCTTGTCAAATATGACGCTTTTTATTTAGGCGACACGAGCGAGAAAACGGTTTACTTAACGTTTGACAACGGCTATGAAAACGGGTATACGGCGCAAATTTTGGATGTGTTAAAGGTAAAACATGTGCCAGCCGCTTTTTTTGTCACTGGACATTATTTGCAAACGGCCCCGGATTTAGTCAAACGGATGGCAGCGGAAGGGCATATCATCGGCAACCATTCGTGGCACCATCCCGATTTGACGGTGGTGAGTGATGAACGGCTGCGGGAAGAGCTGGAAAAGGTAAGGGAAAAGACAAAAGAGCTGACCGGACAAAAAGGGATGATGTACCTTCGCCCGCCGCGCGGCATTTTCAGCGAGCGGACGTTATCTCTCGCCCGCGACCTTGGCTATTACCACGTCTTTTGGTCGCTGGCGTTTGTCGATTGGCAAACCGACCGCCAGCGCGGCTGGCAGTATGCCTATGATCAAATTATGAAACAAATTCATCCGGGGGCGATTTTGCTGTTGCATTCCGTGTCCAAAGACAATGCCGAAGCGCTCCCGAAAGTGATCGACGACTTGCGCAAACAAGGGTACACGTTCGCCAGCCTTGATGATCTGATGGCCAACAAGACCGGCCTCCATCCGTGGCTGTTTCGCCCGTAAGCCGTCCCCTCCATTGAGCATCGTCAGCGGGGCGCCATTCGAAAATCCGCCTTGCCGCGCCAGCCGAAGCGCATGCGGTTGCTTTGTTCGGCTCGTTGGTGCGGCGGGGCGTTTTTCGTTATAATAAGGGCACGGACGAATGAGAAAGGTGAGAACGATGTGGCAACAAACGGTCACCGTGCCCGCCCCGTACGATTTCGCCCACGCGCTTGAACGGCTTGCGCTCGATCCGCTGCTGGCGGTTGACTTGGAGAGGCAGCGCATCACCGTGCCGCTTCATCTCGATGGTTTAAAGGTGCCGGTCATGATTGAAAGCATCGGCACAAAAGGCGATCCTCGCTTTGTCGTCTCGTCGCCGCATGCCGAGCGGCAAGGCAAGATCATGGAGCGGATTTCGCATCTATTTCAATGGCGGACGCCGCTCGGGCCGATTCACGAGTATTTCCGCCAAACGGAGCTGGCGCCTTTGTTTGATGAATACGAAGGGATGCCCCTTGTGCTCGATTTTGACTTATATTTTTGCTTAATCAAATGTTTGATCCACCAGCAGCTTCATTTGAAAGTCGGCTATCGGTTGACGGAACGGTTTGTGAAAACGTTCGGCGAGGAACGGGACGGCGTTTGGTTTTACCCGCGCCCGGAAGACATTGCCGCCCGCTCGTACAATGAGGTGTGCGCCTTGCAGCTGAGCGGGCGGAAAGCCGAATATATCGTCGATGTGTCGCGCCTCATTGCCGAAGGGGAGCTGCGGCTTGACGAACTCGGGCAGATGGAAGACGGCGAGGTGATGGAGAGGCTGACCGCCGTGCGCGGCATCGGTCCGTGGACGGTGCAAAATTTCCTCCTCTTCGGCCTCGGCCGCCCAAACGTCTTCCCGCCGGCGGATATCGGTTTGCAACGGGCGGTCGAAAAACAGTTTGGGCTTCCGAAGCGGCCGACCACAAAAGAGATGGCGGCGCTTGGCGAACAATGGAAGCCGTACGCCAGCTATGCGGCGCTTTATTTATGGCGAAGCATCGAATGAGAGGGACCGATATGACAAAGCAACAAACGAACATCAAAATCAAAAAAGGTGAGCAATTTCCCCTGACCATTCAGCGGATCGGCATTAACGGCGAAGGGGTCGGCTATTTTCAAAAACAAGTCGTCTTCGTCCCCGGCGCCTTGCCGGGTGAAGAAGTCATCGTTGAGGCGACGGACATCCACCCAACCTACGCTGAGGCGAAAATCAAGCGCATACGCAAGCGCTCGCCAAACCGCATCAAGCCGCCATGCTCGCTCTATGACCAGTGCGGCGGCTGCCAGCTGCAGCACTTGGCGTACGAGGTGCAGCTCGAGGCGAAGCGCGACATTGTCATCCAGGCGCTCCGCCGCCATGCCCGCCGCCTCGATGTCGACAAGCTTGACATCCGCCCGACGATCGGCATGGATGACCCGTGGCATTACCGAAACAAAAGCCAGTTCCAAGTCGGGGTGAAAAAAGGACGAGTGCTCGCCGGACTGTACGGCATCAACTCCCACCGGCTCATCGATTTATCGGAATGCCGCGTCCAGCATCCGCAAACGACGCGCGTCACGAACATTGTCAAAACGATTTTGCAAGACTTGCGCATCCCGATTTACAACGAGCGGACAAGAACGGGCGTCGTGCGGACGATCGTCGTCCGCGTCAGCTTCCATACGGGCGACATTCAGCTTGTGCTTGTGACGGCGACAAAAGACATTCCGCGCAAAGAGCTGTTGATCGAGGAAATCCGCCGCCGTCTTCCAGAAGTGAAATCGATCGTGCAAAACATCAACGGCGAGAAGACATCGCTCATTTTCGGCGACGAGACAGAAGTGCTTGCCGGCGACGAATACATTCAAGAAACGCTCGGCGACTTGTCGTTTGAACTGTCGGCGCGCGCCTTTTTCCAGCTCAACCCAATCCAGACGGTGAAATTGTACGAAGAAGTGAAAAAAGCGGCCGCCCTCACCGGAGCGGAGCGGATCGTTGACGCTTACTGCGGCGTCGGCACGATCGGTTTGTGGCTTGCTCGCGATGCCAAAGAAGTGCGCGGCATGGACACGATTCCGGAAGCGATTGAAGACGCGAAGAACAACGCCAAAAAGAATGGTTTCACCAACACGCACTATGTCGTGGGCAAAGCCGAATATTGGTTGCCGAAATGGGTGAAAGAAGGCTGGAAGCCAGACGTCATCATCGTCGACCCGCCCCGCGTCGGCTGCGACCGGGCTTTGCTTGAAACGATTCTCCACGTCCGTCCGAAAACGGTCGTTTACGTCTCGTGCAACCCATCCAGCCTCGCCCGCGACCTCGATGTCTTGGCGGCTGCGTATCGCGTTGACTACATCCAGCCGATCGACATGTTTCCGCATACGGCGCATGTGGAAGCGGTGGCGAAGTTGCGGCTGAGTGTGTAAATACCAAATAAAATTGGAATTTTGATGGATTTTACTGGAAAAGATATCGATCATGTTCCGCTCCACATGGGAAAAGAAAAGGGAGAGGAAAAGGGAGAGGAAAAGGGAGAGGAAAAGCGGGAAAATCATTGAAATATCAAGGAAAATTGCATAAGCATGTGAAGAAAATAAGAGGGAAGAAGCGGGAGGAATCATTCGTTCTTCCCTTTTTCTTTTTCCAAAAATCAAAAAAAGTCATGCTTAGTTGGAGGAAAGAAGCGGAAAAAATCGGAGAAAAACATCGAAAAAATCGGGGGAGGACGAACGAGTTTATTTCAAGTAGGAAGAAATGGGGACGTAAGAATGCGGGTTGGAGCGGGGTGGGGAGGAAGGAGTTTATTCGAAATTTACGGTCAAACACAAATCATATGCTATAGCTTGCGCTGAATTAGAGCTTAGTTGTCAAAAATACGCCTCCAGTCGTAGACAAAATATATCTACAGAACATGAAGGAAAGCAGGTTGTCTGCGGTACGATGGAAGACGAAAGGAGGCAAAAGGATGGGAAAAAAAATCGGGCTGCTGCTCGCCGGAGCCATTGCTGCGTTTGTTTTGCTGTTTCATCTTGGACCGCTTGTCGGGCTGGCGATCACGCTGGCGGTATTGTACTATGCGTTCAAGAAATGTTTGAAAGCCCCATCGACATTCGGAAAAGTGGTGTGGGCGCTCATTGGCTGTGCGGCGTTAGTGGCCAGCGCTTCGAATGTGCCGGCGCTTGTGGCGCTTGTCGCGGCGTATGTGCTGTATGTTGTGTATAAAAAATGGAATGGAACGAGAGATGAGCACGCCGTTCCAGAAGCAGACGACCCGTTTGTCAATTTTGAAAAACAATGGGCGGAGCTGCAAAAGCATTATTCATGAAACCAAAGAAAAAGGAGCGAATCGATGATGAGTGTGTTCTCACGCTTGAAAACGATCATTGAAGCCGATCTCCATGAATGGCTTGACGAAAAAGAAAAGAAAAACCCTATCGCGCTTCTCAATCACTATTTGCGCCAATGTGAACAGGAAGTCGAGCGGGTGCGGCAGCTGCTCGAGCGCCAATATGTGCTGAAAGAGCAGTTTGCCCGCGAACATCGCGAAGCTGAACAGATGGCGGAAAAGCGAAGCAAGCAGGCGGAGGTGGCGGCGCAAGCTGGGGAAATGGAGCTGGCCGAATTCGCGCGGCGCGAGCAGGCGCAATACGCGGAGCGGGCAGCCCGCTTGAAACAGCTGTTCGAGCAAACGAGCCGCGAGTTGTTTGACTTGGAAGCGAAATACGAAGAGATGAAACACAAGCTGAAAGACATGCAAATGCGGCGCATGGAGCTGATGGGGCGGGAGAATGCGGCTCGGGCGCACTACCGCATCCATCGGGTGGTCAACGGGGACGCCGGCCCGGCGCTGGCGGCGTTTGCCGATGCAGAAGTCTACCTTGACCGCCTTGAGCAGCAAGTTCGCTCCGATTATTACCGGAGCACGATCGATGCGCGCATCGCTCAGCTGGAAAAGCAGTTGCAGGAAGGAAACTAACCGGATATGCTAGAAGGTGTCCCAAAAACAATGGGGCACCTTCTTTCATACCTGTATATGCGCATGAAATACGCTCAACAAACAATATGTTGTGCTTTGTTGAGAGGAAAACGAAAACAATCTTTTGAGACAACCTTTTTCATTTTAGACAACAGGGGGGATCCCCGCATGCTCGATCAACGGAAGAAAACCGATTATGTCAGTTGGGTTGCGTTGGTGACCCTGCTCCTTTTTGCGATTGAAATTTCGTTTTTTCGCCCGGGCGTGCTGTTTTCATTGAGTATATCAGTCGGTTTGATTTATGTTGGAAGAAAAAAAAGGCATCGGCGGAAAGGAAAATGGCTGTTTTGGCTTGGCTGCATCATGTTGGCAGTTCATGTGTTAACGATGATGGCCGCTCGTTTTGTCATGGTCGCGCTGTTAGGTTATGCCCTTTGGCAATGGTTTCAGTCGAAGCGGCATCCGATGGTGATCCGTCCGCCTATGACTGAGAACTTGTATGGGGGAGAGGAAATCGTGCGCCGTCAACCGCTGTTTCAAAATGTATGGGTTGGCCGGCAAGCGACCCCAGAACAGTCGTATGAGTGGAATGATGTCAATATCCAAACGGGGATCGGGGATACGGTCATTGATGTCAGCTATACTGTGCTTCCGAAAGGGGAAGCAGTCATTATCGTGCGCGGCTTGATCGGCAACATTCAAATTCTCGTTCCGTACGAAATTGAAACACGGCTCGTTCATTCCGCCATTTTCGGCGTTGCCTCGCTGTTTGGAAAGGAACATGAAAAAATGTTCAACGAGACGCTCATTTATCAAACTTCTTCGTATGATCAAGCGGAGCAAAAGCTAAAAATCGTCACCTCGATGATCATTGGCAATGTCGAGGTGAAACGCGTATGAGCCGGCCGATGCTCGTTTCTGTTTTGCTTGCGCTTCTGTTTGCTGTAGCGTTGCTCGTTTCCTTTTTCTATTTGCTTCCGCCCGGAATGTGGTCGTCTTTATGGGAGCAAACCGTGATGGGATTGCCGTTTTTGCTGTTTGTGTTGGCCGTAAGCCTGTGTATGGGGATCGCTGTTGGATTGATGCTTGATTCCTTCTTTCGCAAGCAATGGCAAGCGGTTGTGCAGGCGCTGCGGCGCATTGAACAAGGAGAGATGGGGGAGTTGCATCGGGAAGATCCGCCGCCGGAACTGCAAGAGCTTTGGCGGCAAATCGAGAAGCTGCAAACGCAATGGCTCGAGCAAACGAAACGCGTTCAAAAATTGGCGGCGGAAAAGGCCGAACAGGAAGAACGACTCGTTGAACGCATTCTTTCCGAAGAACGCACGCGGCTAGCGCGGGAACTGCATGATTCCGTGAGCCAACAATTGTTCGCCGCTTCGATGATGATGTCAGCCGTCATGGAAACGATGCCGCCGGATGATGAACGCCATCGGAAGCAACTGAAAATGGTCGAACAAATGATTCACCAGTCCCAATTAGAAATGCGAGCGTTGCTTCTGCACTTGCGGCCGGTGCAGCTGAAAGGAAAATCGCTCCAAGAAGGGATGAACGAACTGCTTACTGAACTGGCGGGCAAAGTGCCGCTCGAGATGAAATGGAAAATAGAAGACATTTCGCTTGATAAAGGAGTCGAGGACCATCTGTTTCGCATTTTGCAGGAATCGCTTTCCAACACGCTGCGCCATGCGAAAGCGCAGTCGTTGGAAGTATTGCTTATCGAACGAGACGGGTTTGCCATTTTGCGCGTCACCGACGATGGCGTCGGCTTTGATGTGGAACGTTCGAAAAGCGGCTCGTACGGGTTGCAGCACATGCATGAGCGGGCGGCGGAAATCGGTGGAACGTTAAAAGTGGTCAGCTTAAAAGGCCAAGGGACAAGGCTGGAAGTGAAAGTGCCGATTGTGTATAGGGGGGATGACCGTGATCAAGGTGCTGCTTGTCGATGATCATGAAATGGTGCGGCTTGGCGTGTCGGCTTATTTATCGGCCCAACCGGATATGGAGGTGATCGGCGAGGCGGAAGACGGAAAAAGGGGAGTTGAGCTCGCTCTCACGTTGCGGCCGGATGTCATTTTGATGGATCTTGTCATGGAGCCGATGGACGGCATTGTGGCGACGCGCGAAATCATCGGTGTGTGGCCGGAGGCGAAAATCATTGTCGTGACGAGTTTTCTCGATGATGAAAAAGTGTTTGCCGCGCTTGAAGCGGGGGCGACGAGCTATTTATTGAAAACATCGAAAGCGAGCGAAATTGCCGACGCCATTCGCGCCACGTTCCACGGGCAATCGGTGTTCGAACCGGAAGTGGCCGGAAAAGTGATGCGAAACTATCGGAAACAGGAAGAGCGCCTGCCGCATGAGCAGCTCACGAGTCGGGAGATGGAAGTGCTTTTGCTGATGGCGCAAGGGAAAACGAACCAAGAAATGGCCGACGAATTGTTTATTTCACTCAAAACGGTGAAAGTGCATGTGAGCAACATCCTCGCCAAACTCGGCGTCCAAGACCGGACGCAAGCGGTCATTTACGCGTTTCGGCATGGATTGGTGAAATGAGGAGAGCTCGAGTGGCGAGGAAGGGGAAAATATGAAAAATCGTCGCTGTGCTCTGTTCATACAAAAACCGCTCCATTTCATTCATGCCGATATAAAAAGGTGAAAATGTAGCGGTTGTTTAGCTCGCGGTGGACAGAAAAAATGGCTGGCTAACTGAGAGGAATTACGCTTGTTTGGCCAATTGCCGAAGTTTTCGGTCGTGGTGGAGCACTTTTGTTGTCAACACTTCGACCGAGGCTTGAGTATCTGTCAATTCTTCTTCAAGGTGGTCGATTCGTTCGTTCAGTTGTCTGTTCATCTGTTGCGTTTCCTCACGAAGGGAATCGATTTTGGCCTCAAGATGGGTCTCAACAGCGCGGATTTCTGCCCGGAGTTGTTGTCCCATTGCTTCGATTTGACGGTTGAGTCGTTGCTCCGCTGCTTCGATTTGATGATTGAGTCGCTGTTCCATTTCCTGCATTTTTACGTTGATTTTATCAGAATGCTGTTCGAGCGCCTGGAGCACCGCTTGAATGATCGTTTTTTCTTCCATTTGTTTCACCTCCTCATGGCCATTATAAGAGAAATGGGACGGGAACGAAAGCGAAAATATGGCGGTTTTCGTCGAAGCAAGACGGTTGGATTTTTGTTTAGGATAGCACGTTTTTGGTTTATAATGCCCCTCGCTTTGCCGTACAATAAACTCATATAAAAACGCTGTTTTGGCTGCAAAGGAGATGACGATGTTGGACGCAGGGTGGAAGTTCGACAACAGTTATGCGAGGCTGCCGGAGCGCTTTTTCAGCAAAGTCTTCCCCACGCCGGTGCGCGCGCCGAAGTTGGAGGTGCTGAATGGCTCGTTGGCGGCGGCGCTTGGGCTTGATGAGGCGGTGTTGCGAAGTAAGGAAGGGGTGGCGGTGATGGCTGGAAATGAGATTCCGGATGGGGCGGAGCCGATCGCGCAGGCGTATGCGGGGCATCAGTTCGGTTATTTTACGATGCTTGGCGACGGACGGGCGGTGTTGCTTGGCGAGCATATCACCCCAAGCGGCGAGCGGGTGGACATTCAGCTGAAAGGCTCGGGCCGGACGCCGTATTCGCGCGGCGGCGATGGGCGGGCAGCGCTTGGGCCAATGCTGAGGGAGTACATTGTGAGTGAGGCGATGCACGCGCTCGGCATCCCGACGACGCGAAGCTTGGCGGTCGTGACAACAGGGGAGACGATTATGCGCGAAACCGAGCTGCCCGGGGCGATTTTAACCCGCGTCGCCTCAAGCCATTTGCGCGTCGGGACGTTCCAATACGCCGCGCAATGGGGCACGATAGAGGAGCTGCACGCGTTGGCCGATTATGCACTCGAGCGCCATTTTCCCGGTTTTGAAACGGCGGAGAATCGTTATTTGTTTTTGCTTGAACAAGTGATTGAACGCCAAGCGGAACTGATCGCCAAATGGCAGCTTGTCGGCTTTGTCCACGGAGTGATGAACACCGACAATATGACAATTAGTGGGGAAACAATCGACTATGGGCCGTGCGCGTTTATGGACACATATAGCCCAGCGACGGTGTTCAGCTCGATTGATACGGAAGGTCGGTATGCGTACGGCAACCAGCCGTACATCGGCGGCTGGAATTTAGCTCGGTTTGCGGAAAGTTTGTTGCCGCTGCTTGATGAGAACGAAGAAAAAGCGATCGCACTTGCCCAAGAGGCGCTTGATCAATATCCGAAGCGGTATCATCGCCATTGGCTTAGCGGGATGAGGGCGAAGCTCGGCCTGACTGAAGAGCAGGAGGGAGATGAGGCGCTGGTGGCAGATTTGTTGCGGATGATGGAGGCGCACTGCGCCGATTACACGAACACGTTCCGGGCGTTGACGTTAGGTGAGTATACGGGGATGGCGCTGTTTGACGCCGCCGAGTTTCGCGAGTGGCATGAGCGATGGCAAACAAGGATCAGTCAAGAATCGGTGTCAAAGGAAGAAGCGTATGAGCGGATGCACCGTCATAATCCAGCTGTTATCCCGCGCAACCACCGGGTCGAAGAGGCGCTTGCCGCCGCGGTCACCTGCGGCGACTACAGCGTGATGGAGCGTTTCCTTAAAGCGCTGGCCGATCCATACGCCTATTCGCCGGAACAAGAGAAATACGCGGAACCGCCGCCGCCGTCCGACCGCCCGTATCGGACGTTTTGCGGGACGTAAAAGGGGATTCCGTTTAATGGAAAAAGGCGCCGGGATGGCGCGCTTGTATGTTGAGGACGAGCGGTTTAAAGCGTATTACGAGCGTGTGCAACCGGGAGCGGCGGAATTTCTCAAAGAAGTGATTTTGATTTATACGGGGATGAAACATTGACATCTCGCAGTCTGCCTTTTCTGAAGGCCGACTGCGTTTTTTGTTTTCCCGCCACGACCAATGTTCCATCATTGCAATGGCTGCTTGGCGTCGTTAAAATGAAGGGCGTAAAGAGAGTGACAACAAGATGAGGTGGATGTTGTGTCGTTTCGTTTTGAGCACAGTCGAAAAGATTTACAATCTCAATTGCAGCACGCTAGGAAGGAATTGGAGTTTATTCAGCGGGCGTTGGATGAATCAACGATTGTAGCCATCACGGACAAAGCAGGAAAAATTACCTATGTGAATGAGGCATTTTGCCGCATATCTCAATATAGCCAAGAAGAATTAATTGGACAAACGCATCGGCTAGTCAATTCTGGATACCATAGCCGGGAGTTTTTTGAAAATATGTGGAAGACAATTGGAAAAGGGGGGGTGTGGAAGGGGGAAATTAAAAATAAGGCGAAAGACGGCAGCTACTATTGGGTGAAGTCGACCATTGTTCCATTCTTAGATGAGCATGGAAAACCGTATCAATATGTATCGATTCGAACCGATATTACTCAGTTGAAGGAATATGAAGAGCAAATCGAATATATGGCGAAGCATGATGAGCTGACCGGTCTTCCGAATCGCCGTTTTTTAAAAGAGCAGTTTCCGAAAATGGTAGAAGAAACGAAAAGGACGGAACAGCTCCTCGCTGTTTATTTTATTGATCTGGCGCGGTTTAAAAACATTAATGATTCCTTAGGGCATTCAACAGGGGACAAAGTGTTGAAACAAATAGCTGAACGTTTTCGGGCTGGATTAGGAAAGGAAACGCTGCTGGTTCGGATGGGAGGCGACGAGTTTGTCGCCGTGGCGCCGCAATTGAACTATTCATCCATCCTTTCCTATTTGCGCGCTATTCAACAGGCCTTGTCCCATCCTATCATGATTGAAGGCAGAGAATTTGTTCTCACAGCCAATACAGGAATCAGTGTTTTTCCTTTACATGGGGAAGATTTGAACACGTTGCTTGGTTATGCGGATATGGCGATGTATCAGGCGAAAGAGGAAGGGAAGTTTTATCAATTTTATCGTCGTGCGATCAGCCAGCGTCTAGTGAGAGAAACGATCATCGAAAGCTATTTGCATCGCGCCATAGAAAGGGAAGAATTTGTGCTTTATTATCAGCCGCAGTATGATTTGGTCAGCGGGGAATTAGTTCGGTTGGAAGCACTCATCCGTTGGTGCAATCCGGATTTAGGATGGATTGGGCCGGATCAATTCATTCCCCTAGCTGAAAAAGTGGGATTGATGTTTGAAATCGATGAATGGGTGCTTGCAACGGCATGTCGTCATCGACAAAATTGGCAGCAAGCAGGCTATGTTCCTCCAGATATCGCCGTGAATCTATCAGCTTCTCACTTTCAAATTCCCAATATGGCGCAGCATCTTCTTTCTATTATTGAGCGTAGCGGCGATGATCCGAGACGGTGGGAATTTGAAGTGACGGAATATATTATGATGCAGGACAGCCCCATTGTGCATGACAATATAAGACGGTTGAAAGAAGCGGGGGTGAAATTGGCGATTGATGATTTTGGGACAGGATACAGTTCATTAGGATATATAAAGAAATGGAGCGTTGATCGTTTGAAAATCGATCGGTCATTTATCGCCAATTTGCCTCATTCTGCTGATGACCAAGCTATTGTGTCGGCTGTCATCACCATGGCCCGCCAGTTGTCCATTGACACCGTCGCGGAAGGAATTGAGAATAAAAAACAAATGCAACTTCTAAGAAGCATGGGATGCAGTGAAGGACAAGGATATTTTTGGAGCGCACCTATATCGGCAACAGAGGTGGGAACTTTGCTGAAAAGGGATGAATAGTTGTTTCGATGTGAACTCAAGAGCTAAAAACGATGGGGAACGAGAAAGGAAGTGGAGAAGAATGGAAACACTCCGACAACAGCTTCGGTCGATCGACCAAAAAGGCTATAAGGCATATAAAGCGATCGAAGGTACGTATCGGTTCCCAACGTTTACGCTTGCAATTGACCATGTGCAGGGTGATCCGTTCGCCGAACCGTCCAAGGTGCGGGTGATTGTGCCGCGGGCGAAAACGACATTGGCCCCGGAGTGGACGAAGACGAAACCGCGCCGCGTCCGTTGCGAGGACGTGCTCGCGCGCCGCGTCCACCATGCATTGCGGCAATGGCCGCTGCGAGCGCGCGGGTCGGGAAAAAGCGGGCTTGTGTTCATTGACGCACCGGGGCAAAAAGTGCTCGAGCGAACGGCGGTGCAAGTGACGGACGAGGCGATTACGGTTTGCCTATCGGTCGGGCTGCCGGCAAACGGTCGGCGCATCTTGGCGAAAGAGGCCGAGTCGATCTTTTTTGAGCAAATTCCTTCCGTCATCGAACAGGCGGTGTACAGCCTTTCCGAAGAGGACATCCTTCCAGCGGTGAAGCTTGCTGATCAACAAGACGCCATTCGCCGTTATTTGCGTGAACACGGATTGGTGGCGTTTGTCGCGAATGGGGCGATTTTGCCGCGGGAGAGCGGGGTGAGCGACAAGCCGCTGCAACGTGGAGCGGTGCCGTTTCAAAGCCCGCCGGAGCTTGAGATCGCGATCCCGGTTCCACACCGCGCCGAACCGATCAAAGGAATGGGGATTCGCCGTGGGATTACGCTCATTGTCGGCGGCGGCTACCACGGCAAATCGACGTTGCTTCAGGCGTTGGAGCATGGTGTGTATGATCATGTCGCCGGGGACGGGCGGGAGTTTGTCATCACCGACAGCGGGGCAGTGAAAATTCGCGCCGAAGACGGCCGAAGCGTCGCAAATGTTGATATTTCCCCGTTCATCGGCACGCTGCCGCACGGCAAAGAGACGATGCAATTTTCGACAGAAAACGCGAGCGGCAGCACCTCGCAAGCCGCGAGCATGATCGAAATGGTCGAGGCAGGGGCGTCCGCGTTTTTGATCGATGAAGACACAAGCGCCACCAATTTGCTCGTCCGTGATGCGCGCATGCAGGCGCTCATCGCGAAAGAGGCCGAGCCGATCACGCCTTATATTGACAAGGCGCGCCAACTGTTTCATGACTGTGGCATTTCGACCGTTCTTGTCGTCGGAGGATTGGGAGATTATTTCGAAATTGCGGATTGTGTGATCAAAATGGAGCAGTATGTTCCATTTGATGTGACCGCGGAAGCGAAGAGAATCGCCGCCCGGATGCCATCGGGACGGAAAACGGAAGGCGGCGATTCGTTCGGCCGCATCCGCGAGCGCATTCCGCTGCCTGTGAGTTTGAACAGCCAAAAAGGAAAAAAAGCAAAAGCCGCCGCGCGCGGACGTCACGTCATTCAATACGGGGAGGCGGATGTGCTGCTCTATGCGCTCGAGCAGCTGGTCGATGACAGCCAGACCCGAGCAATCGCCGCGTCTTTGCTGTATATGGAGCGAAAAGGCTGGCTAGACGGGAAGACAACCGTCCGCCAGCTGCTCGATGCCATGGAAGAACAATGGGACTGTCAAGGGCTGGGCTCGGTTTCGTTCCGAAAAGGACATCCGGGCGAACTCGCTCGCCCGCGCCGCTTCGAGCTGGCGGCGGCGCTGAATCGAATGCGGACGCTTCGCTGCCGTCAACGTTGAACGAACGCTGGCGGCGGTTTGTCTCCGCTCTCGTCTATCGTTTCCGTTGATTTTTTCTAGCGTCCCCCTTGGATTATCGTTATAATTATGTTTATGAGTGCAACGAAGCGGATGGCGGCGGAAAAGCCGCGGTTTGGCTGAAGGGGGATTGAGGCATGGGCAAATCGAAAGGTTGGATGGAATCAGAAATCAGCAAAGCGTTGACAAAATGGGAAAAAGATTTTCTCGGCCGCGGCTCCGTATCGGTGAAAACCGACATTTTGCGCGATATGATCATCGTTTCCTTGCACGGCATCCTGACGCCTGCGGAATACGCTCTTTGCGAATCGAAAGAAGGAATGTTGTCCGTGAAGCGGTCGCGGACGAGCTTGGTCGAATCCGGAGTCGATGACTTGAAGGAAATGATTTTCGAAATCACCGGCGAGAAAGTGAAAAGCTTTCATACGGATTTAAGCACGAGAACGGGTGAGCGGGTGATCGTCTTTAAACTGTTTAATGATTTGGAGAAACAGTTGGCGAACGGACCGTCTTCCTGAATCTGAAAACGTGATTTTTTTGATGACATGTTCATCAAGTTATTGTATAATTAAAACAACTTTTGTATAGTGAAGTGAGTATAGAATATGTATAGGACATAATGTCGGGAGCCCTTCAAAAAACCTGCATCGGCTTAGGTTCGTTGAAGGGAAACCGACTAGCGTCTGTTGTACGGCGGGAGATCTTCAAACAATCGCACGGCGACTGGTTGAAGATAAACCGGCTATGGGCAATCGATAGGCAATGGTGCGGCTTTTCGGCCGCCTTGCCTGATTGACATAGCCGGTTTTTCTTTTTCTCCCGAGCAAAGGAAAAGAAACGATGAGGGGAGGAGAACAACATGACAGCGGAATGGTTTGGATGGGGATGGCTCGCTTCGGTTGCGGTTGTGTTCATCAGCGCGGCGATATGGCTCAATCCGCGCGTGCCGGAGCGGTATGTGCATACGCATGTTTGGCTGTTGCTGCTCCCAGGTGCGGCGGCGGCTGCGGGATGGATCGGCACCGGCAGTTTGGAGGCTGGACCGTGGCGGTTTGATGCGATCGGTTGGCTCATTGCCGTTTATATTTCGCTCCTCAGTTGGGCGATTCAACGGTTCGCTGTCCGCTACTTGCACGGAGACGGCGTTTATCGGCTCTATTTTTCGCTGTTGACATGGACAACGTTGGCTGCTTCGCTGACATGGGCAAGCGGTGATGTGCGCCTCACGGCCGTATGCTGGGGGCTGCCGTTGGCCGGACTTGTGGCGTTAACAGGGCTGAAAAAAGAGTGGCGGCCGGCCCGGTTTGTCGCTCGGCAAATGGCGGCCGTGTTCCTCCTCAGTTGGTTGGCTGTCGCGACCATTGCCATCTGGCTTGGGACGGCGACCGGTGAATGGACGCTCCCATCCGCGTTGGCGGCGGAGCGATTGGTCCATCTTGCTGCGTGGGAAAAGGCGGTGATGAGCGGGCTTCTGATCGTGGCGGCCATCATCCCTGCCGGACAATGGCCGTTTCACCGCTGGCTGATGGAATCGGCGGTGACGCCGACGCCGGTGTCGGCGGTAATGCACGCTGGGCTCGTCAATGCCGGGGGGCTCTTGCTTTGGCGCTTTTCCCCGCTGTTTAGCGGAACGGGGGCGCATATCGCGCTGTTTGCGATCGCCTTTTGCTCGATTTTGATTGGCACAGGCATCAGTTTGGTGCATGTCGACTACAAACGCCAGCTTGTCGCCTCCACGATGGCGCAAATGGGGGTTATGCTTGTGCAATGTGCCCTTGGCGCCTATGGGGCGGCGGTCGTGCACTTAGTGTTGCACGGGATGTTTAAAGCGACGCTCTTTTTGCAGTCGGGTTCCGTTGTGCCGCGAATCGGCCGTGCGGCACTTCCAAGGGGAAACGGCTCGTTTAGGGGAAGTCTTCTCTTCGGGGCGCTGCTTGGAGCCGCCTTTTGGTTCGCCTCCCCGGATGAACCTGCCCGTCTGCTGAGCGCCTTGTTGCTTGGCGCTTCGGCGGCTGTCGCTTGGGGGCGGCTCGCCGATTTCCGCGAAGGACGCTGGATTGGCCTGATGTCGGCCGCCGTTTTGGCGTTCGGTTCGGAAACGGTTCGCCATCAGTTTTTGGCGCTGCTCCATCGCGAAGAAACATCGATGTTTATGCCGCCTGCATTTTTCGAATGGATGGCTGGCATCTTGTTTGCGGCTGCGGCATTGGCGGCTGGCTTGCTTGCAAACAAGCGCACCTCGGCGCTTGGTGTCCGTTTGTATATGCATCTCGTTCATCTTGGGGAGCCGCGCCCGGCAGCGATGGAGACGCATCCGCGCTATTTGGCATCCTATATGAAGGAGGGAATGGCCCATGAGTAAAAGTGCCATGTCGCTTGAGCGGTCAGCGAAGGAATCGAAGCGCCTCGGCGCTGCTATAGAGGAACGTCCGCTTGCCGCCGTCGTCAGCGAGGCGGCGAAGGTGATTGCGCCGCTTTGGCCAATTTCGGCGTTTATCGCCCGTCATCCGTGGATGGGGCTTGAAGAGTGGACGTTTGCTGATGCGGCCGACCGCTTGCAACGGGCGCATGGAATTGATTTGTATCCGCCGATGGCGGTCTTTCGCGCGGCGCTGGCCAAAGGGGAAATCGACCTCGTATTCCTTGAGCGGAGGCTGCAGCGCTGGCTTGACAGCAAGCCGCTTCCCGTGCGGCGCCATAAGGCGGAGCGGCTGTGCCGCGCTCTCCTTTGGGATGAGGCGGTGCCAAACGATGTCCTTCATTTGCCGGAATGGGCCGACCTCGCGCTGGCAACAGCATGGCGTACGGCGCCTGTCCGGACGATGAGCGCCCGTCTTCATGACATGAGCCAACGCCTTAATCAACAAACCGTCAAATGGTGCAAACTGTTTTATGACCAACATGCGGCAGCGTGGGCGCTTCCGCATCGCGAACTAGGGTTTTATGCGGCATGGCGCCGGCTCGTTGCTGCCGATCCGGAGTTGTCGAAAGAGGAGCGGAAGCGGCTTGCAGATTGGCCGCACGACGGGGAAGAGGCGCTCCGCCAGGCGTTGGCGAAATTGGGGGTTCGCCATGATGAGGCCGCCGCTTATTTCGAGGCGCATTTGTTGGCGTTGCCCGGCTGGGCCGGCATGGTTGTGTGGCAGTCGCGCCGGACGGGCGGCGAAACGAGGGGATTGATCGATTATTTGGCCGTCCGTCTGTCGCTCGAATGGGCGCTTGTGGCGCCATATTTGCCGCTTGAACGGGAAGATGATGCGGATGGCGATGATGTATGCTTATTGTTTGCCGCCTGGCTGTATTGGGGAGAGATGACGCCGGAAGAATGGAAGCGCCTGTCTCAAGAGGAGCAGCAAGCCCGATTGGCTTTTGTGGATCGATTTTGGCGAATTGACCGGTTCCATCTCTGGCTTGAGGCGTGGGAGGATACGTATGAAGCGAGACTGAAAGAAGCGGTATTGACGCACCGGAAAGCCGATGAGTCGAAGCCGGCCGAGGCGCAGCTGTTGTTTTGCATCGACGTCCGTTCTGAGCCGTTCCGACGCCATTTGGAAGCGATTGGGCCGTTTGAAACGTACGGCTGCGCTGGATTTTTCGGTTTGCCGATTCAGACGCGCGCCCTTGACAGCGATGATCCTCATCCATCATGTCCGGCGATCGTCGCGCCGCAACATGAAATCAGGGAGACCATTGCTAAGGAAGAGGCACGCCCGTACCGCCGACGTCGTGATGCATTCCGATTCGTCGGGCAGACGTTTAAAAAAATCAAACAACATTTGTTGGCCGGCCTATTGCTTCCGGAAATGAGCGGACCGTGGCTCGGCCTCCATACGCTCGCCCGCAGCGCGGCGCCGTCTTGGGCTGGTCGGGCTGTCCGCCTGGCGGAAGCGGCAGCGGAACAAAAGCCGAAGACCGCCTTGTCTCTCCACCGCCATGGGCGGGATGAATCGACGAGCTTGCCGATCGGCTTCACAACAGAGGAGCAAGTGCAATATGTGAAGCAGCTGCTCGTCAATATTGGTTTGACGTCTTCATTCGCCCCGCTCGTTGTCGTTTGCGGCCATGAGAGCGAGACGGCCAACAATCCGTACGCTTCGGCGCTCGATTGCGGCGCGTGCGGCGGCGCGGCAGGGGCGTTGAACGCCCGCGTCTTTGCGGCGTTAGCCAACTTGCCGGAAGTGCGCGCAGCGCTGGCGGACGAAGGGATCATCATTCCGGATGAAACGGTGTTTGTTCCAGCCGAGCATATGACCACTTTGGATGAATTGCGTTGGCTCGATGTGCCGCCGTTGTCTGAATCAGCCGAGGCGGCGTTTCGAAAGCTGGAACAGGCGCTTCATGAAGCGAGCCGCCGCGCGAACACCGAGCGGATGACAAAGTTGCCGCATGTCGGGCGGGCGCCGCGTGATCCGGTGGCCGAGGCGCAGCGGCGGGCTGTTGATTGGAGCGAAATCCGGCCGGAATGGGGATTGGCTGGGAACGCCGCGTTCTTGATCGGCCGCCGCCAGCTGACCAAAGAGGTGAACCTAGACGGTCGCGTCTTTTTGCACAGCTACGACTGGCGGGAAGATCCGACCGGGGAGGCGCTTGCCGGCATTATCGCCGGACCGGCGACGGTCGGACAATGGATCAATTTGCAATATTATGCCTCAACGGCTGTGCCGCATTATTACGGGAGCGGCGATAAAACGACTCAGACGGTCACGGGCGGCATCGGCGTGATGCAAGGGAACGGCAGCGATTTGTTGGCAGGCTTGCCGTGGCAGTCGGTCGCTGCTTCCGACCATAAGCTGTTTCACTCCCCGCTTCGGCTGCTTGTCATCATCGAAGCGCCGTCTCACTATATCGAGCGGCTGCTCAGCGACAATGAACCATTCCGGCGCAAAGTTCAAAACGGCTGGCTCCATCTTGCTTCGATTGACCCCAACAGTGGGGAGTGGGTGGATTGGGAAGGGGATCGTCTTGCTTCTGTGCCGCAGTGCTAGAAAAAAACGCTCTGCCGCTTGCCGGTGCTGTCCGGCGGGCGGTTTTTTCTTGAAGCGAGCGAAGGGCATGGGGTGAGATTTGATCATATGCTGCAGCAGTTCCGCGTTGTCGATGAGCGAAATAAGAATAAATCCGTCTCTATTGCCATTTAGAAGGCTGGTGAGGGGAATTGGGTTTTACTAAATCGCCCCTTTTAGAAGGGAGGTGAAAATGGGAGCCGCATGCAAATGGGCAGAAATGGCTCAGAAAAGAAACCGGGTGCGGCAAAGCTTCTCTAATTGAGAAACAGATAGGACCGACAATGGTTTTCGCGAAATCCCCCGCCCTTTAGAAAACTTCCATGACGATGGCCGCCGCGCGGCGAAAGGGGATGGAATGTTGTTCCTGTGACGAAACGGCAGGAAAAGCGGCAAAAGATCGCGAAATAATATTGTTGCCAGTATCAGTCGAGAAGGAAAGAGGGGTAGGGGGATGAAAACGCAGTTTATCGCCGGGCATGCGCGGCTTCCGGCCGGAATGGCAGCGAAGAGTTTATATGATACGTTAACGATTACGGCGGAAATTGATAAAAAGTACGGGGTGATCGTCGAGGCGTCTTGCACCCTCGCCACTGAACACGGGCGCGATTACATTGCCCGTCTGCTTCGCGGCCATTCGCTGCGCGATGGCATCGACGGTTTGCTCGCTGAGCTTGATGAAGGGTATTTGGGGAAAGCCCATTCTGCCCTTTGTGCAGCGCTGAAAGATTTGTACAAACAATATGGAAAAATGGAGGAGAAAGAGTGATAAGCGGCTGAAAGGGTGTCCCAAAAGGTTCAGGACACCCTTCCTTATTATGAGGGCGAACCAGTTTTGTTCGATTGGACGGGCATTTCCCTTTTGGACGCGACAGCTAGACATGATGGCAACGATGTTCTAGTTTTCATTCGGCCGCCATGCCGGCAGTGTTTTGCGCAGCGGTTTGTCCTGACGATAGCCAAGCACGTATTCCGCTTGCATGATCGTGTGGATTTCCCGCGTTCCTTCGTAAATGACCGGCGCTTTCGAGTTGCGCAAATAGCGTTCAACCGGGTATTCGTTTGAATAGCCGTAGGCGCCGTGGATTTGCACGGCATCATCGGCGGCTTTGTTCGCATAGTCGCAGGCGATCCATTTAGCGAGCGATGTTTCGCGGGTGCAACGCCGGCCTTCGTTTTTGAGAAAACCGACTTTATAGACGAGCAGGCGGCTGATTTGCAAGCCGGCTTCCATTCGGGCGATCATTTGCTGAACGAGCTGATGGCGGCCGATTTCTTTGCCGAACGTTTTTCGCTCATGGCAATATTTCACACTTGCTTCTAAGCACGCCATAATGAGGCCGACCGCGCCGGCAGCGACGGTGAAGCGGCCGTTGTCAAGCGCCGACATGGCGATTTTGAATCCTTCGCCTTCTTCGCCGAGCAAGTTTTCTTTCGGGATGCGGACGTTGTCAAAAAACAGCTCTCCTGTGTTGCCGGAGCGGATGCCGAGCTTCCCTTTGATCGGGCGCGATGAAAAACCGGGCATCGTTCGCTCGACGATAAAGGCGGAAATGCCGCGGTGTTTTTTCGATTTATCCGTGTAGGCGAACACGAGAAAGTGATCGGCGATGTCAGCGAGGGAAATCCATGTTTTTTGCCCGTTTAAAATATAGTCATCTCCGTCACGGATGGCGGTTGTTTGGATCGAAGCGACGTCCGAGCCGGCGTTTGGTTCAGTCAGGCCGAACGCGCCAATTTTTTCCCCGCGCGCTTGCGGGACGAGATATTTTTGCTTTTGCTCTTCCGTCCCCCATTGCAAAAGGGTGAGGCTATTGAGACCAGTGTGGACCGACACGGCGGTGCGAAACGCCGTATCGCCGCGCTCGAGCTCTTCGCAGACGATGGCGAGCGAGTTATAATCCATTCCCATGCCGCCATACTCCTCCGGAATGCAGACGCCCATTAGATTGAGTTCGGCGAGCCGTTTGAAAATGTTGCGGTCAAATTCGCCGCGTTCATCCCATTCTTTGATATACGGCATAATTTCTTTATCGACGAATTTGCGCACCGTTTGCCGGAGCATTTCTTGTTCCGGTGTAAAGTCGAAGTTCATCATCGTTTCCATCCCCCTCTATGCATCCGTTTGTTGTATAAAGTCGATTTCTGTGATCATCGGTATAACCACGTTTTCATTGCAACGGCGGGCAGCCGGCCGCGGCAGGAAGCAACGACTTCGCGTTAGTCATGGCGACTTGGCGTCACAGTTTTCGGGTGTTGGTCCGTTTCGCCATAACGCTTCAGCCTCGCGGTTATGTTCGCCGGCCAGCGGCGGCGGCAGCCGGTAGGACACCGGCGTTTCCGACAGTTTGAGCGGACTGGCGACAAGTTTCAGCTTCCCGACGGTTGGGTGATGCATGGTGACCGTCATATGGCGCGCATCGGTTTGCGGATGGCGGAACAGTTCCTCAAGTGTCTGCACTGGACCGCACGGGATTCCTTTTTCGGCAAGAAGGCGCTGCCACTCGGCCCGCGAACGCTGCTTGATCTCTTCGTTCAGCCGACGGTTTAGTTCATCTCGGTGGGCAACGCGGCCGGAGTTGGTTTGGAAGCGCGGGTCCGTTCCGATCGAGCGGTCGGATAGCAACGAGCAAAGCGCGTGAAATTGGCGGTCATTGCCGACGGCGATGACGATCGGTCCGTCGCTCGCTTCATACGTCGAGTACGGGACAATGTTCGGATGTTCATTGCCAAGCGGCTGTGGGATGTTGCCTGACATTAAGTAGTTCGCCGCGACGTTCACCAGCGCACTGACAGCGCAGTCAAAGAGAGACAGATCAATTTTTTGCCCGCGCCCCGTTTTTTGGCGGGCCCAAAGCGCCGCTTCGATGGCGACGGCGGCATACAGGCCGGTGAATACATCCGTGACGGCGACGCCGACTTTGAGCGGACCGGTGTCCGCGGTGCCGTTAATGCTCATCCAGCCGCTCATCGCTTGAATGATGTAGTCGTAGCCGGCAAGCGAAGCGAGCGGTCCCGTCTCGCCAAAACCGGTGATGGAGCAGTAGATGAGGCGCGGGTTGAGTCGCGACAACGATTCATAGCCAAGCCCCCACTGTTCCATCGTTCCAGTCTTAAAATTGTGAATGAGGACATCAGCTGTTTCGGCGAGACGGCGAATCGTCTCTTGTCCTTCTGCTGATTTTAAATTGACGGTGATGCTTCGTTTGTTTCGATTGACGGCGGTATAGTAAGCGCTCATGCCGTTTTGAAACGGCGGTCCCCAAAACCGGGTGTCATCCGATCCCCCGGGGGCCTCCACTTTGATGACATCAGCGCCTAAATCGCCTAAAATCATCGTCGCATACGGGCCGGCCAATACGCGCGACAAGTCGAGCACACGCACACCATCAAGCGCCCCTGGCATTAGGCACCCCTCCTTTCGGTTTCCATGCAAAAAGCCGGTTCCTATACAGCGTGCAAGATAGGAACCGGCTTGAACGGACTGAGAAGGCGTCTCGGCGCGGAGATGCCGTCAGACCGCACAGTTCTTTTGTGGATCGATGCAGGAAAGCAAACCGCCGACGTTGCCTGTCAGGCAACGGGGCTGTCTGACAGATGGTAGAGGCCGTCCGGTCTGCACAAGCGGCCAAGCTGGCAGGAGACGGCTGCCCTATATGTTTTATTATAGTTATTTGTTTGATAATTGTAAATAGTTAAACGACAAATTCGCCAGTGAAAGTCGGCGCGAGATGGGAAGGAGAGTTCGATTGCCGCGCTTTTGGACAAAACGACGCGAAAAAGGCGCAACATTCGCCTAAATTTCTATATAATTGTAGAGAAAGAGGAATCGATTGAGACAAAGGAAGTGATCAAGCATGTTTCGAGTGTTAATCACGACAGACGCCAATTATCTTCCGCCGCTCAAGGTTTTGATGCATTCGCTGTTTTGCAATAACCGACGCCCGTTTACGTTTTACTTGCTTTACTCACGCATTGCCGAGCATGAACTTCAGGCGCTCGGCGAGTTTGTCCGCCGGCAGGGGCACGAGCTCGTGCCGATATACGTTGACCCGGAGCTGTTTCATGACGCCCCCGTGTTTCGCCATTATACCGTCGAGATGTACTACCGATTGGCGGCGCATTTGTTTTTGCCGCCGGACGTTGAACGTGTCTTGTACCTTGATCCGGATATTGTAGCGATCAACCCAATCGATGAGCTGTACGACATGGATTTTGAAGGGAATTTGTTCATTGCCGCCGAGCATACCCATTCGACGAAGGTGGCCAACTTGTTCAACAAGTTGCGGTTAAAAACGCCGAACGCGAAGGGGTATTTCAACACAGGTGTGATGATGATGAACATTGCGATGATGCGTGAGCACGTTCGGCTTGCGGACATTTATCAGTTCATTCGCGACAACCGGTTCAAGCTTGTCCTTCCTGACCAAGATGTCGTAAACGGGCTGTATTGGGACAAGATTAAACCGGTCGACGGCTATCGTTACAATTACGATGCGCGCTATTACGATTTTTTGCAGCTGTTGCCCAATCCGAAACATGATTTGGCTTGGATTGAGGAAAACACGGTTTTTATTCATTATTGCGGCAAGGAGAAACCGTGGAAAGACCATTACAAAGGGGAGTTGGGGCGGTTTTACAAACGGTACAGCCAAGTGTTGGAGCTCGAAGGAGAGGCTACAGTGTAGCACGAGGGAAAGGAATCCGACAGGAACAAGGGGGTGTCCCAAAAGGATCGGGACACCCTTGTTCATCACCATATATCGCCACGAAACAATGAATCATGCGCAATATGTTGTATTTCGTTTGAGAGGAATGACGCTTTTGGGTCAGCCCCTCGTTCCGTTACGCTTTCCGCTCTTGGCGGCGAATGCCAGCGGCGGCTGCGCGCGCTTGCGCTTCGAGGTCTTCGTGGTCGGCAAATTCTGCCGAATATTCAACATCAATGCCGTCAAATTTCAACTGTTTTGGCACTTGCGGCAAAGTCGCCTTGTTTTTGTCGCGCGCCCGTTGTCCACGAGAACGGCCCATCCCCATGCCCCCTATTCAAAAGTGTGAATCGTACGATTCATTCATTAGGATGGCATGAACGACGCCGTCATATAAATAGCAATCATTTCTAGCGGCGCGCTTTTTTGGCGGTGTATCCGCCCGCCTGGTCGGCCATTTTAAAATCGCGGGCATAGCTCACTTCTTGTGCACTTGTCAAGGTGTGTTTCGCTTTTTCGCGCTTTCGTTTTTCCGCCATCGCTCGTTCCCTCTCTTTCCATCATATTCCTTCAGTTCCATTTTGGACGATCTCAACCGTTTTTATGCATAAAAAAGAGGATGTCCGGATGGACAGCCTTTTTTGGATCACCTGCGGCTTTCCGCCCTTACGCTTCTTTTCGCTGCTCCTCTTCGAGCATGAAGGAGGGATGGCGCATTGTATAGAGCGTGTAGTTGTCTTTCGTAATTTCGTATAAATTGTATACATCTGCGCCGATTTGTTCAAGCAGCGCCCGCCGTGTTTCACTGGCAGGTGTGACATACGGCAGTTTTTCCGCCGCTTTGATCGAGCGGACGTTGACTTTGCGAATGCGCAAAAACACGGTTTCGATCGACAGCTCATAAAACAGCTCATGGAAAAACGCTTCCTTGGCGCGGCGATTGTAGCCGAGTCCATGGTACGGTTTGCCGAGCCACGTTCCTAAAAAGCCTGCGCCGTTTTGAATGTCAAAAAGGCTGATCGTGCCGATCGGGTTTCCCCATTCGTCCAAAATGGTGCGCGAAATCAGTTCGCCGCGTTCTTCCGCCTCAATAAGCTGTTTCGTCATGAATAAAAACTCTTCGTACGAGCGTGCTTTTTGGCGCACGTAAGGGAAGACATCCGGGTGCACCATCAGCTCGTACAGCGCATGGCAGTCTTGCAACTCGCGTTTTTTCAACATGGCCAATCCCTCCTTTGGATGCCGAGGGCAGCCTCCTAGCGAGGACCCACCCTCGAAATTTTTTTATGAAAACTTCGCAAAAAAATTTCGGGGTGGGAATCGAACCCACTAGAACCAGCGTGAGCGCTGGTGGCGCACCATTTGCCTTCCCCTGATTCCTGTCGATATGCGGTTATGAACGACAGCTAGTTTGAGGTCTTCTTTATCATACACGATCGAGTGTAAAAAGGGAATTGCTTTTTTGTTAATTTTTTTTGGATATTTTTTATCGGTCACGGGGCAACAGCAAATCAGTGAGACCATCTTCCAACGTTGGAAACGAAAAGCGAAAGCCGGCCTGCAATAGCTTCTTTGGAATGACGCGCTGCCCTTCGGTGACGAGCATGCTCATTTCACCAAGGAGAAGGCGAAGCGCCGAGACGGGAACCGGAAGCCAATACGGACGGCGAAGAAGGCGGGAGGCCGTGCGGCCGAACTCGTCCATTTGCACGGGATAGGGTGCGGTGAAATTGATCGGGCCGGACAATTCCTCGTGTTCGATGATGTACGAGACCGCGCGCACGACGTCTTCAAGATGAATCCACGACAGCCATTGCCGGCCGCTGCCGATTGGACCGCCCACAAACAGCCGGTACGGCTTGATCATCATCGGCAAGGCGCCGCCGCTTTGGGCGAACACAACGCCTAAGCGGGCGTAGACGGTGCGGATGCCGAGCTGTTCCATTGGACGGGCCGATGCTTCCCATGCTTGAACGGTCTGGGCTAGAAAGTCGCTGCCGTACTGGGTCGTTTGTTCCGTAAATGTCGCGGAGTCCGAGGTGCCATAAATGCCTACGGCGCTGGCATTGATAAAGAGCGCAGGGCGTTCGGCCAGCGAACGGATGTAGTTCGTCATCGCTTCTGTCGCTTGAAGGCGGCTGTTGAGGATCACCTCTTTTTGCTTTGCTGTCCAGCGTTTTCGATTGAGCGGCTCCCCGGCTAAATTGATGGCGACATCGATTGCTGTCGGTTTTTCATCGTCGTCGAAGGCAAGGTAGTGAATGCGACCTTTTGAAGGTTGGCGAGAACGGGTGAAAATGTAGATGTCATGCCCTTCCTTGGAAAAATGGCCGGCGAGCGCCCGGCCGATCAAGCCGGTGCCGCCGTTGATGGCGATGTGCATCTTGATTCCCCTTCCATTGATATAGTTTATGATTTCTCTTTTCGTGTCAGAAGTTCCTGCTTATGATACGATAAAATGAAGGAGGGGACGACCGTTGGGGACGATTGCCGGCATTGCTGCAACAGAACAAAACGGCGAGCGATTTTGGATTATCGTGCACCGTGACGGCGCACCGCCGTTGAGATTGACCGTTGATCAAGATGTCCTGCTTCAATTCCGCCTGAAAAAAGGGATGGAGATCAGCGACGACTTGCTTCAACATATTATGCATGCTGATGAGGTGAAAAAGGCCTATCAGCAGGCGCTTTACTTTTTGGCCCGCCGAATGCGCTCGGAACATGAGGTCGCCGCCCATTTGCGAAAAAAAGGCGTTCCGGATTCGGTGATTGATGAAGTGCTCAAAAAGCTTCGCGTTGAGCGGTATGTCGATGACGAGGCGTTTGCCGCCGCCTACGTGCGCACGCAAAAAAAGACGGCGTCAAAAGGGCCGCGTCTCATCCGGGCCGAACTGGAACGGCTCGGCGTGCCGGACCGCTTGATCGAACAAAGTTTGGCGGAGTATACGTTGGATGAACAAGCCGCTATCGCCCGCTCGCTTTACGAAAAGGCGAAAAAGCAGCGCCGGATGGAATCGACGCGCGTGTTTTTGGAACGGGTGCGGCAACAGCTGATGCGCAAAGGGTTCCAACATGAGGTGATTGCCGCTGTTTTGGCGGATGGCGGTGTTCATCGTGGACAAGAAGAATGGGAGGCGCTCAATGTTCAGGCAGAAAAAGCGCACCGCCGTTACGTGCGCCACCCGCGGCCGCTTTATGAGCAAAAAATGCGCCAAGCTCTTTATCGAAAAGGGTTTTCCCTCGACTTGGTCGATGAATGGCTGCGCCGGCAAGACAGTGAGGAAGGCGAAAAAGGGGGATCGCGACCATGAAAGAGCAGCAAAAACGGTACAGCGAAATGTCGAAAGAAGAACTGCAACAAGAGATCGCCTTGTTGACGGAAAAGGCGCGAAAGGCGGAGCAGATGGGCATGGTGAACGAATACGCCGTCTACGAGCGGAAAATCGCCATGGCGAAGGCGTATATGCTCAATCCGGCCGACTTTCTCCCGGGAGAGATTTATGAAGTGGAAGGGGCGCCAGGGGAGTATTTCAAAGTCCGTTATTTGAAAGGGGTGTTTGCTTGGGGATGGCGTCTAAAAGGAAACGGGGAAGAGGAGGCGCTGCCGATCTCATTGCTTCGCAAGCCGAATTTACCTTTATCCTGACGGGGAGGGCCATCGACCGAAGAAGGAGCTGACCCAAACTTCCGCCAAAAAGCGGACTTTTGGCGTCAGCCCTCTTTTTGTGCTACGACTGCTTGCGCGTCTGCCGCTCTAAAATGATGAGGTCAAGTGTTTGCTGCGTTTCGCCATTCACTTGCGAGTGGGCGTGTTTTGGATTGGCCCACGGCTGCTCGAACGGATTGGAGTAAAAATTGTCATAAAATTTTTTGCGCCGATGGTGACCCATGATTGTTCACCTCGCTGCCGAATGTGCTGGGGGAGTGCGGCGACGATGCCGTGCTCCCCCTTCATGTTAAAAGAAATCGCTTCGTTCGCCGGAGGCGCGCATCCGTTCTTGCGGGTGGGTGTTGATCGTGCCGTCGGCCCGCTTCGAGGCGTACTCAGCCTTGGCGCGCGGTTCGCCTTCGAACTTGTTGTTGTTTTGGTTCGGGAAGTTGTGCGCTTTGTTCCGCACGGCACATTCCCTCCTTAACGGCGTGCTCGTGTTGGATGGCCAACACGTATTTTTATTATGGGACACCCTGCAGCGCTTATGTGTGGCAATGATTGGGGCGGAGCCCATCAGCCGTTTGGAGCAAGTTCGAGCTTTTTGCGCAGTTTGCCTTCGCTGAAAATCCAGCCGGTGTATGAGCTGACAATATTGAGATCGCAGTCGAGCTGGACGACAGCGACAAACGGGTAATACCCTTTGCTTCGATAGCGTAAATCAGTAAAGCGCACTTCGTAGTAATCATCGTATTCGTTTATTTCCCAACGGTAAACCGGGGAAAAAGATAAGAAAGCGGCGATATTTTCGTCGCGTTTGGCGGCGTTCATCACCGGATGGTCGGGAAGCGCACGCTTTTGGAAGCGGTCAAGGATGATGAGCCCGCCGCGTTTGACGCGGGCGACGTAAAATTCGTCGCACGTTGAAATGGCTAAATGCCATTCGCGCGGCCGCCATGTCGGTACGGTGATGATCTCGGTCACCCCGGCGATCGAGGCGCGCACGAGCCGTTTGATGTTGGCCTGCTGTCGAAAGAGAAGCCCATAATACGCAGCGATAAGCATGTAGATGACAAGAAACGTATAACCGGGATGGGCGCCGAGAAACAAGCCGCCGACGCCAACCAAACGAAGCCCAAAAATGACCGGATCAAACGTATGAATCACGCCAAGGGCGATCCATTTTTTTGTAAACGGGCGCAACGCCTAGGTTCCGTAAGAGTTAAAAATGTCAACAAATACGTGCAAGGCGACGGCAACAAACGTCCAAAGCCAAACGCGAAGCCAATCCGTTTTTGGATAAATGGCGGCTATCACGCTGACGATGAGCAGCGGCCAAAGAACGACGGCGGGAATCGAATGGGTGATGCCGCGATGGTTGCGAATATATTGGGCGTTGTTGCGCAATTTGAAAATCGTATCCGTTCGTCAGACGAAAAGGGAGGTGTTTCAGCCAAAAAACGAAAAGCGCCTCGCCTCATGCGGGGCGCTTCGTTGAGCATCTCGCCACGAGAAGCTCCCCACTTCAACGTCATAGGTGTCAGTGGGGGAGCATTCCATTCTGCTGGAAGATCGGTTCACCATCCGTTCTTTTGGCAGCTCATTGGTCAACTGTCCTTTTCTCTGCCAGCCGATCGATTAGCCGTCATTTCTGAACCGTTTGCCGATCGCTTTGAGAGCGGACAGGAAAAAGCGGATCGCGCGGTTGATGTCCGGGTCATTGAGCGCTTTAAGCAAATCAAACAACCCGATTTTTTTTGTTTCGACGGAGTTTTGTTCGTACGCCTCCATCGCGCCGGCGGCGATATGCTCAAGCAACTTCGCCGTTTTCTCCGGATCAAGTGAAGCAGCAAAGCCAGCTATGGCGAACGCATGGTTGATCATCGTTGTCACCGGTTTTTGGTTGAGCTGGCCAACGACGATTTTCGCCACGTCTTCCCGCGCTTTTAACAAGGCGTTGGCCGCTTCGAGCAGGCCGCTTTCATGGAGCTGCTCGATGAACTCCAAGAGCTCGCGGACCGCCTCTTCACTGTCGCCGACAGCGGCCTTCAGCTTGGCCAGCGCTTCGGCTCGTCTTTCTTCCTCAGTCATTTGGCGCTTTTGAATGGAGGTAATCGGCTTAGCCACCGATCGTCACCCCCTTGTTCTCCTCGGTGAGCGGGACGTAATCGCTCCGCCGCCACTTCCGCTCCACCTCGACGCCGTTTTGCGGATGGCGCTTTTTAAAGCGCGGATTTGTGCGCGGCAGCGGCGTCTTGCCGGATCGCTCAATGACTTCCATGCGCACGCGCGCTTGTTTGTAGGCCGGCGTGTTCGTGCGATGGTCGGTCTGCGGCCCGGTCAACATGTTAATGGCGCTCTCATTGGCTGTGGAGTGCATCGGCAAGAACAGTTCTTTGCCTCTGACGCGGTCGGTGACGAGCACGCGCACTTTGACGCGGCCGTACGGCGAGATGAGTCGAACGAGCGCCCCATCTTCAATGCCGCGCTCTTTGGCGAGTTCAGGGGATACTTCGACGAACACTTCTGGGAATTTATGCTCGATGCCTTTGGATTTGTACGTCAAGTTTCCTTCATGGAAATGTTCGAGCAATCGGCCGTTGTTCACAAGCAAATCGTACTCTTCTGGATATTGCACCGGTTCGACCCAATCGGCTAACGCAAATCGGGCTTTGCCGTCGGGGAAGTTGAACCGCTCTTTGTACAACAGCGGCGTATCAGCGCCGTCGTGGCTGCCCCAGCAAAGGCTGTTCCAGCCCTCGAGCCGGTCGTAATGTGCTTGTGAGTACAGTGGAGCGAGGCTGGCGATTTCATCCATGATTTCTTTCGGACCGGCGTAATTCCAATTGGCGCCAAGCCGCTTCGCGATTTCTTGAATGATCCACCAGTCTGGCTTGGAGTCGCCAAGAGGTTCCAGCGCTTGGTAAAACCGTTGGATGCGGCGCTCGGTATTCGTGAACGTTCCTTCTTTTTCCAAACTTGGCGCTGCTGGCAAGATGACATCGGCAAATTGCGCTGTTTTTGACAAGAAAATGTCTTGAACGACAACAAAGTCAAGCTTTGCCAACGTCTCTTGCACATGGTTGGCGTTGCAGTCGACAAGCGCCATATCTTCGCCGACGATATACATCGCTTTCAGCTCGCCGCGCTCGGCCGCTTCGAGCATTTGGATGTTGTCAAGGCCTGGTTTCGCATCGATGCGGACGCCGTACGCTTTTTCAAACTTTGCTCGCGCCTCATCATCGGTGACATGTTGGTAGCCAGGCAGCCAGGCAGGAAGCGATCCCATGTCGCAAGCGCCTTGAACGTTGTTATGGCCGCGGAGCGGGAACGCGCCGGCGCCCGGGCGCCCGTAGTTGCCGGTTGCCAAAAGCAAGTTGGAAATCGCTGCCGATGTGTCGCTGCCGCCCGTGTTTTGCGTGACCCCCATACCCCAGAGGACGCACGTGCCGTCCGCTTCATGGATCATCTCGGCGATGCGGATGAGGTCGGCTTTGGCAACGCCGGTGACTTGTTCGGCATAATCAAGCGTATATTTTTTCAAAAGTTGTTTAAACTCATCAAAGAAATGGACACGTTCACGGATGAATTCCTCGTCGTGCCAGCCTTGATCGATGATATATTTCGTCACCGCCATCAGCCATACTTGGTCTGTTCCTTGTTTCGGACGGATGAACAAATCGGCGCGTTCCGCCATTTCGTTGCGGCGCAAGTCAGCGACAACGAGTTTTTGTCCGAACAGTTTATGCGCCCGTTTGACGCGAGTAGCGATGACCGGATGTCCCTCGGCCGGATTGGCGCCGATGATGATCACAAGGCCGGCGGAGGCGATGTCGTGAATCGTGCCCGAATCGCCGCCCATTCCGACTGTGCGGAACAAGCCGTCGGTCGCGGGAGACTGACAGTAGCGCGAACAGTTGTCGACGTTGTTCGTTTCAAATACTTGCCGCGCGAGCTTTTGCATTAAATAGTTTTCCTCGTTGGAAATTTTCGATGAGGAAATGAATCCGATGGCGTTGCCGCCGTATTGCCGTTTGATCGTCCCGAGCTTTTTCGCTACCAAGTCGAGCGCTTCTTCCCATGTGGACTCGACGAATACGTCGCCTTTGCGAATGAGCGGTTTCGTTAAGCGCTCTTCACTGTTGACGAAATCCCAGCCGAATTTTCCTTTGACGCATGTGGAAATTGCGTTGACCGGCGCTTCGGATACAGGCTGGACTTTTAAAATTTTCCGCCCTTTCGTCCATACTTCAAACGAACAGCCGACGCCGCAGAACGTGCAAACCGTTTTTGTCTTTTTGATCCGTTGTTCGCGCATGGCCGCTTCGATTTCAGAAATGGCGAAAATGCTTGTATAGTTTGGCTCGACTTCCTTGACAAAGTCGATCATTGGGTCGAGGACGTCTTTGCCCAAGCCGGTGAGAAATCCCGCTTCGCCAAGCATCGATTTTTCCATTAACGCGTTGCACGGGCAGACGGTGACGCAATGCCCGCAGCTGACGCACGACGATTCGTTGATCGGCACTCCGCCGTCCCAAACGACGCGCGGCCGTTCCGCTTCCCAGTCGATAGAGAGCGTTTCGTTCACTTGCAAGTTTTGGCATGCTTCGACGCATTGCCCACAGGCGATGCATTGGTTCGGGTCGTATCGGTAAAACGGATGCGACATGTCGACTTCGGAAGGGTCGACTTTCGGCTGGTACGGATACGTTTGATGTTCAATTTGCATCATTTCCGCCGTGTTGTGCAGCTTGCAGTTGCCATTGTTGTTGTCGCACACCGTACAGTACAAGAGATGATTTTCCAACAGGCGGTCCATCGCTTCTTTTTGCGCCGCTTTCGCCCGCGGCGAGTTGAGCTCGACGACCATGCCGTCCTCAACCGGAGTCGCACAGGCGCGAAGCAGCGTTCCATTGACTTCGGCGATGCACGTGTCGCACGTCTGAATGGCGCCAAGTTCCGGTGTATAACAAATTTGCGGGTGCGGAATGCCGTGTTTATTGACGATTTCCAAAATCGTCATCCCTGGCTTGGCGCGGTATGCATGCCCGTTGATAGTGACCGTCACCGTTTGCGCTTCCATCGTCGTTCCCCCTTTGCAAAATAAAAACTCCACCAGCGACGAGACGAATGCTTCATCGTGGTGGAGTAGTTCTTTAGCATAGCGATGCTAAACAACCAATCCAATGTTTGCTGGAATCGTAGAAAAATAACAAGGCGTCGTCCTGCCTTATTATTTTTCCACTATGTATACATTTGCTATAGTTTATTATAGTACGGCGAAACGAAGAACACAACGGATTGGCCGGAAGTTTTTCAGCTGTCTGCTGAAGGAGGAGTGGGGATGTCCAAAAAAGAAGCCGCTTTCAACGATATTGTTCGCAAAGTGCGCAAACAGCTGTTTGGCAAAGGACCGGAGCGGATCAAAACGTATTTTGTCGACAACTTGGCGATTACGATTTTGCACGGCAATTTGACGCCGACGGAAAAATTTATCGCACGCACGCCGGAAGGGCGGGATATGGTGCACGCCGCGAGAACGAAAATGATTCAAGACGTATACGCCCAGCATGTGCCGGACGGCATGGAAGAGCTTGTCGGTTCGAAGCTTCTTTATTTGTTCAGTGACATTAAAGTGGAAGAAGATATGGCGGTTTCCGTTTTCGTTTTCGAAAAACCGATTGAATTGTGACAAATTTGTGAACGGAAACCGTTGTGTTTTGTGGCGGTTCATGGTATGCTTATGAATGTTAGCAACATGGAAATAGGAGAAGCCTTGCCGGCTAAACGGCTTTGCCGCTTGGCCGGCAGGTTTCGGAAACGGATGTGCGTTGGTTTCGCTGCAGAAGTGCTGGGCGCAAACTACCGCCGCTTTTCGCTGACAGGGGTGAGTTTGTCCTCTTGTCCGGAAGGCGGCGGTTTTATTTTGATATGGAAGGGAGGGAAAATGGGTGAGGGGGTTTGCGGCGAAAAGGCGGCCGATTATAAAATACGGGAACGGGCGCTTTGTTGAGGAAGAAGATGAGATCGCGCTCGAGTTTCCGTTGACGATCACGGTCAACGGCGAGGAGTTCGCGACGATTGTTTGCACGCCCGCGCATCTCGACGAACTTGTCATCGGTTTTTTGGCGTCTGAGGGGGCGATTCGCACGTATCGTGACATTAAGGCGATGACGATCGACGGGGAGCGGGGGTTCGCCTATGTGGAACTCGCTTCAGATGGTCTTCCGGCCAAGCAGTTTTATGCGAAGCGGTTCATCGGCTCATGTTGCGGAAAAAGTCGGCAGTTTTATTTTTACAATGACATGAAGACGGCGAAAACGATCGTCGGCGGCATCGCCGTGAAGGCGGATGACTGCATTGGCCTCATGGAAGCGCTGCATGAGCAGTCGACGGACTTTGCGGCGACGGGCGGTCTTCACAACGCCGCGCTCGCCACACCGGATGAGATCATCGTGATTCGCTCTGACATCGGGCGTCATAATGCGCTTGATAAGCTGTATGGCTATTGCCTGCGCCATCAAGTGGCGATGAAAGACAAGCTCATCGTATTCAGCGGCCGCGTCTCGTCGGAAGTGCTGTTAAAGGCGGCGAAAATGGGTGTGAGCGTCCTGCTCTCGAAATCGGCGCCGACGACGCTGGCCTTAGATTTGGCGGATGAACTCGGCATAACCGTCGTTGGCTTTTTGCGCGGACAGGCGTTTAACGTGTATACGCATGAGAGTCGGATCATAATCGGATGAAAGGGGAGGAGAGGCTGTGAAAAACCGTTGGCTCATTGCGTTATCGGCCGTCGGCATTCATATTTCGATTGGGTCTGTTTATGCGTGGAGCAATTTTACCAATCCGTTAAAACAATTGTTTGGCTGGTCCGACCAAGAAGTAGCGCTCACGTTCAGCATTGCGATCTTGTTTTTAGGATTGTCGGCTGCTTTCCTCGGTCATTTTGTTGAAAAGCATGGGCCGCGGAAATCCGGGCTGTTGGCCTCCGTCTTTTTTGGCCTCGGGGTGACCGGTTCCGGACTGGCTGTTGCGCTTGGATCGAAATATCTTCTGTACTTGTTTTACGGCGTGCTGGGGGGGATCGGCCTCGGCGTCGGATACATTGCGCCGGTGTCGACGCTCGTTAAATGGTTTCCGGACCGCCGTGGTTTGGCTACGGGGCTGGCGATTATGGGGTTCGGGTTTGCCGCGGCGATTGCGAGTCCGGTGATGAACAGTTTGATTGCCTCCGTCGGCGTTCAAAATACGTTTTTCATTTTAGGCATTACGTATTTTGTCATTATGACGTTATCTTCTCTTTATTTAGAAAAACCGCCGGAAGGATGGCTGCCGGAAGGATTTCAGGAAAAAGTGAAGGCCGGAAAAGCCAAACCTTCGCTTGATTTGGCGCAATTGACGGCCAATGAGGCTGTCAAAACAAGACGGTTTTGGTATTTATGGTTCATGCTGTTTATTAACGTGACTTGCGGCATTGCCGTTTTAGCAGTGGCGAAACCGTTGGCTGTGGAAAGCATCGGCATCAGCGAAACGGCAGCGGCGGCACTGGTTGGCGCCATCGGGGTGTTTAACGGGTTAGGGCGCATCGGTTGGGCGTCGGCTTCCGACTATATTGGAAGGCCAAATACGTACACGACGTTTTTCGTTTTGCAAATTTTGATTTTCTTCCTGTTGCCGAACGTGTCCATCAAATGGCTGTTTATCATTATGTTGACGATTGTCTACACGTGTTATGGCGGCGGATTTGCCTGTATTCCGGCGTATATCGGCGATTTGTTTGGCACGAAGCAACTTGGCGCGATCCACGGCTATATTTTGACCGCTTGGGCCGCAGCTGGTCTCGTTGGACCGATGTTTGCCGCGTATATCAAAGACACGACCGGTTCTTATGAAGGGAGCTTGGCCTTTTTTGGCGGATTGTTTGTCATCGCCTTCATCATATCTTTGCTCGTCCGCGTCGATATTCGCCGACTGCGCGCTCAGCATGAACAAATCGCCTATGTTTCTGCGGCTAAAGAAAGTTGAAAACGATTTCCGTTCGTTCCCCTCGGCGTGCGGCAAGCCATGCCGGGGGTTTTTTGATATAATGAGGTGGACAATAGGCATCATGGGGGAAACGGTGAATGAAAAGAGAAACCGAACGATTTCCGGCGCGCGAATTTCAGCGTGATTTGCTTGATTGGTTCGCCCGCGAGCGCCGCGATCTTCCATGGCGAAAAGACCGCGACCCGTATAAAGTGTGGGTGTCGGAAGTGATGCTGCAGCAGACGCGCGTCGAGACAGTCGTTCCGTATTTTGAACAGTTTATCGAGCAGTTTCCGACGTTGGAGGCGCTCGCTGACGCTGATGAGGATGAGGTGCTGAAGGCGTGGGAAGGACTCGGCTATTACTCGCGCGTGCGCAACTTGCACGCGGCGGTGAAAGAAGTAAAGGAGCGCTATGGAGGCAAAGTGCCGGATAACCCAGACGAATTTTCCAAACTGAAAGGGGTCGGACCGTATACGGTCGGGGCGGTGTTGAGCCTTGCTTATGGCGTCCCGGAGCCGGCTGTTGACGGCAACGTAATGCGCGTCTTGTCGCGTCTGTTTCTCGTGACAGACGATATTGCCAAACCGTCGACGAGAAAACGATTTGAACAAATCGTCCGCGAAATTATGGCGTACGAAAACCCGGGAGCATTTAACGAAGCGCTGATTGAGCTCGGCGCCCTCGTTTGCACGCCCCGCCGTCCGTCATGCCTTCTTTGCCCGGTGCAAGCCTACTGCCAAGCGTTCGCCGAAGGGGTGGCGGAAGAGCTGCCGGTGAAAACAAAAAAAACAACGGTCAAGCAAGTGCCGATCGCCGTCGCGGTGCTGGCCGATGATGAAGGCCGCGTTCTCATTCGCAAGCGCGACAGCACCGGTTTGCTTGCGAACTTATGGGAGTTCCCCAGCTGCGAAACGGACGGAGTGGATGGAAAAGAGAAGCTCGAGCAAATGGTTGGGGAGCAATACGGCTTGCAAGTAGAGCTTACAGAATCGATCGTTTCGTTTGAGCATGCGTTTTCCCATTTAGTCTGGCAGTTGACCGTGTTTCCCGGCCGCCTGATCAGCAGCGAGTCCACCAAGGAGCCTTTTCGGCTTGTGTCTGAGGATGAGCTCGAGACGTACGCCTTTCCGGTGTCCCATCAACGTGTTTGGCGCGAATATAAAGAATGGGCGGGCGGAGTGCGCCGCCCTGATTAATCAGGCACCGGCATCGTGCCGTGTGTATACGTTGCTTCGCGGCGTCCAAGGCCGCCGCGCGCTTCGATTTCCTCGATGATTTCGCGGTGAATCGTCTGTCCTTCGACGTTTAAATATGGAGCGATTTGTTGGAACGAATGATGAAAATAAGCGAGTTCGTCATCGGTCCATTCCGTTTTCGGAATCATCGACAGCTCAGTCATATCGCGGCCGACGTACATAGGCAGCCCCTCCCTCGTCTATGGAATTCGGCTATATTATATGTATAAGGAGTGAAAAACATGAGCGGAAAAGTAGCAGTGGTCACCGGCAGCAGCCGCGGCATTGGCAAAGCGATCGCCTTGCGGCTGGCCAAGAAAGGATATGATATTGTTGTCAATTACGCCCGCAGCAAAACCGCTGCCGAAGAAACAGCGCACGAAATTGAAGCGCTCGGGAGAAAAGCGCTCGTCGTGAAAGCGAACGTTGGTGACGTTGAGAAAATTCGCTCCATGTTCGTCCAAATCGATGAGATGTTCGGACGGGTCGACGTGCTCGTAAACAACGCCGCATCCGGCGTGTTGCGTCCGGCGATGGAATTGGAAGAAACGCATTGGAACTGGACGATGAACATCAACAGCAAAGCGCTTTTGTTTTGCGCCCAAGAAGCGGCGAAACGAATGGAGCGGGTTGGCGGCGGAAAAATTGTCAGCATCAGCTCGCTTGGGTCGATCCGCTATTTGGAAAACTATACGGCGGTCGGCGTCTCGAAGGCGGCGCTTGAAGCGCTGACCCGCTACTTGGCTGTCGAGCTGGCGCCGAAAAACATCGCCGTCAACGCCGTCTCCGGCGGAGCGGTCGATACCGATGCGCTGAAGCACTTCCCGAACCGCGGCGAGCTCCTCGCTGACGCTGCGGCCAATACGCCGGCTGGTCGCCCGGTCAAGCCGGAAGATATCGTCAATGCGGTGATGTTTTTATTGTCGGATGCAGCCGAGATGATTCGCGGACAAACGATCATCGTCGATGGTGGAAGATCTTTACTTTTGTAACGCCAACGGATAGAACGATCGCCTCCAGGGCATAGTAAAGCACGTGGAGGTGAGAACAATGGCGAAACAACCGAACAAAACAGCAGCTGGCACGAACATTCAAGAAGTAAGACAACAAAATGCCCAATCGGCTCAAGCCGCTCAAGCCGGTCAATTTGCGACGGAATTTGCGGCTGAGACAAATGTGCAACACGTAAAACAACAAAACGCGCAAGCGGAAACACGCAAAGCGCAAAACGTCAATCAATAACCAACGATCATCCATGGCTGACGCCTGGCGGTTGTGACGACGGCGTATGTCGCTACAAGAGTGCAGGCGATAGGCCGAAGATGGAAGGCAAAAGCAGGGGCAATACGCCTCTGCTTTTTTATCATCCCTAACCGAGAAGTCTCCCGCTTCAGTGCGATCAACATAAGTGAGGACAGCGGAACTGTGGGGCGCATGGGGATGGCTTGGCCAACAGCCTGCCGTTAGGCAAGAATCCTCAAGAATCTCCCACTTCTCAGCGTTTGCACAGGTGGGAAAGCGTTCAACGACAAAATCTCTCGTTGTTTGGCAAGATTCGTGAAAGGAATGGAAGGCCGAAGCCGCGAAATGATAAAAAAACGATACGACAAAGGGGAAGGAGAAGCGGGATGGGCATGATGGGATGTGCACGGACCGATGCGAACGACGAAGCGCTGTTTTGGCGGCATGAAATGGAGCGCTGCGAAGAGATCGTCCGCCAGCTCGATGAACTCGAACGTGAAGCGCCGACCTCTGCTTTGCGCGAGGAAGTGCGGCAAATGAAACGGGAAGTGGAGGCCATCCGCCGTGCGTTGGTAGGGCAGATGGCATCCGGCGTCTGACGGATAGGCCGCGGTCTTTGAGCCAACGCGCCAGTTGCCTTTTTCTCAACAAGGCGGCCTGCTTTTCTTTTCCAAAAGGAACAGGGTATAATATAAAGAAGAAGCTCCCATCGGAAAGTAGGGAAGAATGATGCCAGCTTACCCTCGGGACGGGAAAATCATTCAAATTCATAGCTACAAACATAATGGGGCGATTCACCGCATTTGGCAGGAAACGGTCGTATTAAAAGGGACGCCATCGTATGTGATCGGCGGCAATGACAAGACGCTTGTGATGGAAGCAGACGGCCGGACGTGGGTGACGCGCGAGCCGGCGATTTGTTTTTTTCACGCCAAGCACTGGTTTAACATTATCGCCATGATTCGTGAGGACGGAGTGTACTACTATTGCAATTTAAGTTCGCCGTTCGTTTGGGATGAAGAAGCGCTGAAGTACATCGATTATGATTTGGATATTAAAGTGTTTCCCGATATGACGTACATGCTGCTGGATGAAGATGAGTATGAGCGGCACCGCCGCGAGATGCGTTATCCGGATGTGATTGACCGCATTTTAAAAAACAACGTTCAAAAACTGATCGGCTGGATTAAGGAGCGGAAAGGGCCGTTTGCGCCCGAGTTCATTGACAAATGGTACGCGATGTTTCAATCTTATCAAAAATAAATAGCGGCATGAAAAAAGCCTGTTCGGCACCGCTGGCAGGTTTTTTCTGCTTTTTTGCCGAAAGCGGCACGTATGAAGAGCTGATGGTGAGGCGGGGAATTGTCGAGAACATCCGCCCAGCGGCAGGTTGTCAGTCAAGTCATTCTCGTGCGTCCCACGGTTGGGATGCTTTGCTGACGCTTATGCTTAAAAGCAGGGGTCTCGATTAGAGATGAGAAATAGCGACATGAAAAATCCTGTTTGGCAGGCAGTTTTTCTGCTTTTTCCCGCATGCATGAGGAATGGGTGACGGTCAAGCAGGAGTGATCAGTTGATTTGGAGGCAAAAATGGAATGAGACGTTAGAAATTATGATAAAAAATCTCCACGCGCTATTTTTGCAATCTATCCGGCGTGAAAATGGTCGTTCAAGGTGCGTGCATCTTTACAACAAATAAGATCAACGAGGGATTGTTTCATCCCCTCGTTATTTTATTACTTTACCTTTTTTAATAATTTTAATTTTTTATAATATTATATTGTGTTAGAAAACAATACATGGCATAATTTTATTCAGAGAGCAAAAGTTTCATCAAAATCGACTGAGAGAAGGGGAGCGTGATGAGGAAAAAGATTTTATTGGAAGTTCGTGGGCTTCGGACGTCTTTTTTTACGGACGACGGGGAGATTCCGGCGGTCGATGGTGTAGATTTTTCCATTCGTGAAGGCGAAGTGCTTGGCATTGTCGGGGAGTCCGGGTGTGGGAAAAGTGTGACGTCATTGTCTATTATGGGGTTGTTGCCAAAAGGAATCGGCAAGGTGGTTGGCGGGGAGATTTGGTTTAAAGGCGAGAACTTGATCGAAGCCTCGGAACGGCGGATGAAGCAAATTCGCGGCAATGAGATCGCGATGATTTTTCAAGAGCCGATGACTTCTTTGAATCCGCTGTTTACAATTGGTGAACAATTGGTTGAAGCGATTCGCATACATACGAAAATAGGAAAAAAAGAAGCGCGAGCGCGGGCGGTGGAGATGCTGAAGCTCGTCGGATTGCCGCGCGCTGAGCAAATGTTGGACGAATATCCGCATCAGCTGTCTGGCGGCATGCGCCAAAGGGTGATGATTGCGATGGCGATGTTGTGCCGCCCTGCGCTCTTGATCGCGGACGAGCCGACGACGGCGCTTGATGTGACGATTCAGGCGCAAATTTTAGCGCTGATGAAAGAATTGAACCGAACGTTCGGCACAGCGGTGATGATGATCACCCACGACTTGGGAGTTGTCGCGGAGCTGTGTGATCGCGTCATTGTCATGTACGCCGGCCAAATCGTGGAAGAAGGAAGCGTTCGGGATATTTTCCGCCATCCCCAGCATCCGTACACCGTTGGCTTGATCCGCTCAATCCCGGATATCCGCGGCAAAAAGGAGCGGTTGTATTCCATTCCCGGCCAAGTGCCAAAACCCGGAGAGGTCCGACACGGCTGTCGATTTGCTGACCGGTGCGAATGGGTTGTTGACCGCTGCCGCCACGAAGATCCGTTATTGTACGAAACGGGGGAACAAGGCCATCGCGCCCGCTGCTTTTTGGCGTTAGAGAAGGGAGGGCTAGCCGATGAGCGAACCGCTGCTCGAAGCGAAAGGGCTTAAAAAATACTTTCCTATTACCGGGGGATTTTCGGAAAGCAAATTGGGACGGTCAAAGCGGTCGATGATGTGACGTTCACCGTGTACCGCGGCGAGACGCTCGGCATTGTCGGCGAGTCGGGCTGCGGCAAGTCGACGACGGGCCGAATGCTGCTGCGGCTCATTGAACCAACGGACGGTTCGATCGTATTTGAAGGGAAAGATGTAACCGCTTTATCAAAAGCGGAGCTGCGCCGGTTGCGGCGCGATATGCAAATGATTTTTCAAGATCCGTTCGCCTCGCTCAATCCGCGCCATACGGTCGAGAAAATTTTGGAAGAACCGCTCATCGTCCACGGCATTGGATCAAAAGAAGAACGGAAGCAGCGGGTGTGGGAGATGCTTGAGGTGGTCGGGCTCGGTTCGTATCATGCCAAACGCTATCCCCACCAGTTCAGCGGCGGCCAGCGCCAGCGCATCGGCATCGCGCGGGCGCTGATGACCCATCCGAAACTGATCGTTGCCGATGAACCGGTTTCGGCGCTTGATGTATCGATTCAAGCGCAAGTTCTCAATTTGCTTGAAGATTTGCAAAAAGAGTTTGGCCTTACATACATTTTCATTGCCCATGACTTGGGGGTTGTTCGCCATATCAGCGACCGGGTCGGCGTCATGTATTTGGGTCGTATGGTTGAACTGGCGGACAGCGAGTCACTATATGAATCGCCAAAGCATCCGTATACGCAGGCGCTTTTGTCCGCTGTGCCGATTCCAGATCCTGATCATAAAGCAGAACGACAGCTGCTTTCCGGCGATTTGCCAAGCCCAGCGAATCCGCCGCAAGGGTGCGCATTCCATACTCGTTGCGCATTCTGCATGGACATTTGCCGCGAGCGGCGTCCGGAATGGCGAGAAGTGACCAATGGACATTACGTTGCTTGCCATTTATACGAGTCAACAGGAGAGCAACGTGATGATAAACAAATGAAACACAAGGGGGAAACGCGATGAGGAGAAAATCTTGGTTCAAGTGGACGGGGCTGCTGCTGGCGTTTATGCTTGTTTTGGCCGGCTGCGGCAAGTCGAAAGAAACGGCGGGAGGCGGCGGTGAAAAGACGTCGGCCCAAGACACGCTTGTTTATGGGCGCGGCGGCGATTCGGTGTCGCTTGACCCAGCGACTGTGACAGATGGGGAGTCGCTGAAAGTAACGAAAAACATTTTTGATACGCTGCTGGATTACAATGACAACGATACGTCCATCAAGCCGGCGTTGGCGACGGAATGGACGATTTCAAACGATGGACTGACCTATACGTTTAAACTGCGCCAAGGTGTCAAGTTCCATGACGGGACAGAGTTTAACGCCGATGCCGTCGTCTTTAACTTCGAGCGTTGGGCGAACGGCAATGCCGACAAGTTTCCGTATTACGGATCGATGTTTGGCGGTTACAAAAATGATGACAGTCATGTGATTAAAGAAGTAAAGGCGCTCGACAAGTACACGGTGCAATTTGTGCTGAAGCGTCCGCAAGCACCGTTTTTGAAAAATCTCGCCATGACCCCGTTTGCCATCGCCAGCCCAGAAGCAGTGAAAAAATACGGCGACAAGTTTGGCGAACACCCAGTCGGGACCGGTCCGTTCGTCTTTAAAGAATGGAAGCGGAACGAACGGATCGTACTTGAAAAAAATAAAGACTATTGGGAAAAAGGATATCCGAAGCTGAACCAGCTCATCTTCGTGTCCATTCCGGACAACTCGGCGCGCCTCAATGCGCTGTTAAAAGGCGAAATTGACATTATGGAAGACTTGAATCCAACGGACTTAAAACAAGTGGAAGGAAACAAAGAGTTTCAAATTTTCAAGCGCCCGTCTATGAACGTCGCCTATGTCGGACTGACGGCGACGAGAGGGCCGCTGAAAAACAAGTTGGTTCGCCAAGCGTTGAACTACGCGGTTGACAAGAAAGCGATCATCGATGCGTTTTACGCCGGCCAAGCGGAACCGGCGAAAAACCCGATGCCGCCCAGCATCCCGGGTTATAACGATGCGATTCAAGACTATCCGTTTGATTTGAATAAAGCGAAGGAGCTGCTTGCGAAAGCGGGTTATCCGAATGGCTTTGAAATCGAACTGTGGGCGATGCCGGTGCCGCGTCCGTATATGCCGGACGGGCAAAAAATCGCGGAAGCCATTCAAGCGAATTTTGCCAAAATCGGTGTGAAAGCGAAAATTGTAACATATGAGTGGGCGACCTATTTAGATAAGCTCGCCAAAGGGGAAGCGGACGCCTTCCTGCTCGGCTGGACGGGTGACAATGGCGATGCGGATAACTTCTTATATGCGCTCCTTGACAAAGACAGCATCGGCAGCAACAACTACACCTATTTCTCGAATGATGAGCTGCATAAAATTTTAGTTGAAGCGCAAACGGTGAGCGATGAAAACAAACGGAATGATCTGTATAAAAAAGCGCAAGAGATCATTAAAGAAGAAGCGCCATGGATTCCGCTCGTCCATTCAACTCCGCTGTTGGCTGGCAAGGCAAATATCCAAGGATTTAACCCGCACCCGACCGGTTCGGATAAGTTTACGAAAGTCGAGTTCCGATAATCGACTGAGAGAGGGGAAGGAGCGCATCTTCCCCTCTTTGTTTGCCGCATGTTAAGGGAGGGAGAGTCAGGTGCTGTCGTATGCTGTGAGAAGGGTGTTGATGGTGATCCCGGTGTTGTTTGGCATGTCGCTTGTCGTCTTTTTTATGATCCGAGCCATTCCGGGCAATCCGGCGCAGGTTATTTTAGGCCAAAAAGCGACGAAAGAAGCTGTGGCGGCTTTGACTCATAAGCTTGGGTTGGATCAGCCGTGGTATGTGCAGTATATGAAATATATCGGCGGTTTGCTGCACGGCGATTTAGGGGAGTCGATCCGCACCGGCGCCCCCATCGCTGAAGAAATTTGGCCATATTTGGCGGCCACGATCGAGCTGTCGCTGGCGGCGATGCTGATCGCCGTGGTCATTGGCGTGAACGCCGGCATTATCAGCGCGTGGTTTCAAAATTCATGGTTTGACTATATTGCGATGGTGCTGGCGCTCATTGGAGTATCGATGCCGATCTTTTGGCTTGGCTTAATGGAGCAGTGGCTGTTTTCGATTGAACTTGATTGGCTTCCGACATCAGGGCGGGAAGATGTGCGCAACCCGATTGAACCGATCACTCATCTTTATCTGATCGATACACTTCTGTCCGGGAATACCGATCAGTTTTGGCAAGTTGTGCAACATCTTGTCTTGCCGAGCATGGCGCTGGCGACGATCCCGATGGCGATTATTGCTCGCATGACGCGTTCGAGCATGTTGGAAGTGATGAAATCCGACTACATTCGCACCGCTCGCGCGAAAGGGTTAAGCATGTTTTGGGTCGTGTACAAGCATTCGTTGAAAAACGCCATTATTCCCGTGTTGACAGTCATTGGGCTGCAAACAGGACTGCTGCTTGGCGGTGCGATTTTGACGGAAACGATTTTCAGCTGGCCCGGCATCGGACGCTATATCTATGATGCAATCGGGTATCGGGATTATCCGGTGATCCAATCGGGCATTTTGATCATTGCCACCATTTTTATTTTTATTAATTTGATCGTTGATTTGCTTTATGCGATCATTGATCCGCGCATTAAGTACAATTAAGGGGGGAGGGCGCCTATGGCTGAACTAGCGCGCACGCCGACAACGCCGCCAGCGGCGATTAGGGAGACGGAATCGGTTTCTTTATGGAAAGAAGCATGGCGGGGGTTTCGAAAAAATAAAATCGCCTTGGTCGGTGCTGGGATCGTTTTGTTTTTTATCCTTGTCGCCATCTTGGCGCCGTGGCTGGCGCCATATGATTATAAAGACCAACAGTTAGCCGAGCGGTTGCAGCCGCCTTCTAGCGAGCATTGGTTCGGCACCGATGATTTTGGCCGCGACATTTTTTCTCGCGTGATATATGGAGCCCGCATTTCCCTGTGGGTCGGATTTTTTTCCGTGCTCGGCTCGGTCATGGTCGGTTCGCTGCTTGGCATTATCGCCGGCTACTATGGGCGCTGGATTGATGGAGTGATTTCGCGTTTGTTTGACATTATGCTGGCGTTTCCGAGCATTTTATTGGCGATCGGCATCGTCGCGGTGCTTGGGCCGTCTTTGCAAAACGCCCTCATCGCCATCGCTGTAATTAATGTACCGAACTTTGGGCGGCTCATCCGTTCTCGCGTGCTAAGCATTAAGCAAGAAGAATACATTATGGCAGCGAAAGCGATCGGCATGAGCGACTGGCGCATTTTAATCCATCATATTTTGCCCAACAGCCTCGCGCCGATCATCGTTCAAGGGACACTGGCGATCGCCACGGCCATTATCGAAGCGGCCGCCCTTGGCTTCTTAGGCTTGGGGGCGCAGCCGCCCAATCCGGAGTGGGGGAAAATGCTGTCGGACGCCAAAGATTTCTTGACCCAGGCGCCGTGGACGATGATTTTTCCAGGGTTGGCCATTATGTTGACCGTATTAGGGTTTAACTTAATGGGGGATGGGCTGCGCGATGCGCTTGACCCACGGATGAAAAATTGAAGCAGGCGGTCCGCTACGAGCGGCCGCCTGATGATTTTTCCAGCTCTTTTTCCAGTGTGTCATCGTAATGGTAATGGTGGAAACTATCGATAAGCTTGTCTAAATGTTCGAGGCGGTCCCCATAATCCATGATCGCTCCGATTAACGAAAACAACCGATAATCGCCCGGCGGCTGGCCGTCTGCATAAAAGGCGGAAGCGAGACGCTCGCGATGCTGATGAATTTCCTCGGCCCGTCTGCTGTGAGGGAGCGGCTTTGCCTTATGGATAAATTTCAGTAACAGCTGCTCATGATAGTCAAGCAAGCAGCCAAGGTGCAGGCAGACGGCTTGACGAAGCTCGGAGGGCAAGCGGTTGAACTCGTTTTCGAGCCGATGCAGCCATTTTAAGACCGATAAAGCTCGATCGGCTGCGGCAATCATTTGCCGGTATAACACGAGCTTGCGCGATTTTTGGAAACGCTGGCGCCGAAAATACGTGCGCTCTTCTTTGTACATAAAATATAGGTGCTCAAGTTTCGTCATTTTTTCGTGCCGCGTTTCAATTTCTTCTTTTAAATGAGGATGATCGGCTGCCTGCTGTTTATGGAGGCGGATCCATTTTAAAATGGCCTCTGTTTCTTCGCTGATTTTTTCATATAACTTTTTTTCGTACTTGGGCGGCAAGAAAATCAAGTTGACGACAAAGGCGGCGAAAATGCCGAGCATCATCGTGAAAAAGCGAATGGCCGCAAATTCGATGAACTGGCGGTCTGTATATTCCATAATGGCAATGACTGTGACAAGCGCTACGGAAATCGTCGATGATTCAAGGCGCATTTTCAGACAAATGGCGATGACGATCATCAGTGTCAAACCGACGACCAACGGATCGCGCCCAAGGACGAAAACCGCCGCGATCGCGAACAAGGCGCCGATCACATTCGCTTGCACTTGCTCGATCAGCGATAAATAGGAGCGGTAAATGGTCGGCTGCATGGCGAACACAGCGGAAATGCCGGCGAACGCCGGCGATGGAAACTGAAAGAGCGCCGCTAAAAACAAGGCGAGCGCTACCGCGATCCCCGTTTTAAAAATGCGGGCACCGAGTTTCATCTATGATCAAAACTCTCCTTTTTGTTTTGGTGAACCATTCAGTACTATACACAGTTTCATCCTATGTGCGCAAGAGAAAAATATAACGCCCAGCCGATGAAGGCGGGGCGTTGGGAAATTGCTGGTGTTCAAAGCTGCCGGAACGCCTTGCCGACCGCGTCGATCGTGTAGGCGATGTCGTCTTCCGTATGGGCGAGGGTGATAAACCATGCTTCGTATTTCGATGGCGCGAGATTGATCCCTTGTTTGAGCATGAGCTTGAAAAATTTTGCAAACAATTCGCCGTCGCTGCGCTGGGCTTGCTTGTAGTTTTCCACTTTTTCGTCAGTGAAGAAGACGGTGAGCGCGCCTTTTAAGCGGTTGACGGTCACCGGCAGGCCGCATTGGCGGGCATGGGCCAGGATTCCTTCTTCCAGCATTGCTCCCAATCGGTCGAGATGTTCATAGACGCCCTCTTGTTTCAACACTTCCAGGCAGGCGATGCCAGCGAGCATCGACGCCGGGTTGCCGGCCATCGTCCCGGCTTGGTACGCCGGTCCGAGCGGAGCGACTTGTTCCATAATGTCTTGGCGTCCGCCATATGCCCCAATTGGCAAGCCCCCGCCGATGATTTTCCCCATCGCCGTCAAGTCGGGCTCCACACCGAGCAAGTTTTGCGCTCCGCCATACATAAAGCGGAAGGCAGTGATCACTTCGTCGTAAATGACGAGCGCCCCTTCCTTGCGGGCAATCTCATTGATCGCTTCTAAAAAGCCCGGTTTTGGCAGGACGATCCCGAAGTTGCCAACGATCGGCTCGACAAGGACCGCTGCGACTTGCTCGCCCCAAACGTTCATCGCTTCGCGGAACGATTCGACATCGTTGTATGGCACGGTAATGACTTCTTGGGCGATGCTTTGCGGCACGCCGGCCGAGTCCGGCGTCCCCAACGTCGATGGCCCCGAGCCGGCGGCGACGAGCACAAGGTCCGAATGGCCATGGTAGCAGCCTTCGAATTTGACGATTTTGCTTCGTCTGGTGTAGGCGCGGGCGACGCGGATCGTGGTCATCACCGCCTCTGTTCCCGAATTGACAAACCGCACTTTCTCGAGCGACGGGATCGCCTCTTTTAACATTTTGGCGAATGTAATCTCATGCGGCGTTGGCGTGCCGTACAACACACCGGTCTCAGCAGCACGGCGAATGGCTTCCGCGATGTGTGGATGGGCGTGACCGGCGATGATCGGTCCGTAGGCGGCCAAGTAGTCGATGTACTTGTTTCCATCCACATCCCAAAAGTATGCTCCTTGCGCCCGCTCCATCACGACTGGAGCGCCGCCGCCGACCGCTTTGTATGAACGGGACGGGCTGTTCACCCCGCCGACAATGTGCTGGAGCGCTTCTTCGTATAATTGTTCGGATTTGGTCCATTGCATCGTTCCATCCTCCTGTTTCCGATGACTGCCTCTTTATTTTACCATAGCGCGCAAGCTAATCTGGAAAAAACAAAAAAGGTGAAAATCGCAACGATTTATGTATAATTGCAACATAGGAGAAGAGCGCAAGCCGCCTTTTTCATTTGACGCCAAGGAGAGGTCAGGAGGAGAACGATGAACGCAATTGAAGTAGAACATTTACGCAAAGAATTTAAAGTGCATGCCAGCCGCTCCGGCCTTGTCGGGGCGTTTCGCGATTTATGGACGCGCCGTTATACGCTCGTTCGAGCGGTTGATGACATTTCGTTTACCGTCAAGCAAGGGGAAATCGTCGGCTATATCGGCGAAAACGGCGCCGGCAAATCGACGACGATCAAAATGTTGACCGGCATTTTAACGCCAACGTCTGGGCGCATTGTCGTCAACGGGATGAATCCGCATAAAGAGCGGGAAAAATTCGTGCGCACGATCGGCGTCGTGTTCGGCCAGCGTTCGCAATTGTGGTGGGATCTTGCTGTTCAAGAATCGTTTCGCTTGTTGAAAAAAGTGTACCGCGTCTCGGACGAGCAATATTGCCGCCATATGGGCGAGGTGATTGACATGCTTGAGATCGGCCCGCTGCTTGATAAGCCGGTGCGCAAGCTGTCGCTTGGCCAGCGGATGCGCTGTGAGCTGGCCGCCGCGCTCATTCACAACCCGCCGCTGTTGTTTTTGGATGAACCGACGATCGGCCTTGATGTGCTTGTCAAACTCAACATCCGCCAGTTTTTAAAGCAGTTGAATGAACGGTATGGCACGACGATCTTGCTGACGACGCACGATATGTCGGACATTGAAGCGCTTTGCGAGCGGGTCATGATGCTCGATGAAGGGAAAATCATTTACGACGGGTCGCTTGAGCGCCTGAAAGAAAGATGGGGTCAAGGGAAACGGGTCGCCTTTACATTTGCAGAAGCGGTATCCGCCGCTTTTTTGCAGCAGTTGACCGAAGGATTGGATGTTGTTTGGAAGAAAGGTGAGCAGCCAAACGTTTGGGTCGCGCACATTCCGCCGGGAGGCGTGCCGGAAGTGGTCAGTCGCGTCGCCGCCCGTTATGCGCTAAACGACATTCATATTCACGAAGTGCCGACGGAGGAGATCATCCGCAATATTTATGAGGAAGGTGCGGTTCATGGGTAAGTATGTCGAAATGGTCCGCATCCGCTTTTTAATGATGCTCGCCTACCGGACAAACTATTACACTGGCATTTTGATTTACGCCATTAACATCGCAGCGTATTACTTCCTTTGGTCGGCTATTTATGGCGGCAAATCATCGATGCAAGGGATGTCGCTTGGGCAAATGACGACGTATGTCGCCATTTCCTGGCTGGCGCGGGCGTTTTATTTTAACAATCTTGACCGTGAAATCGCCATGGAAATCCGCGATGGAAAAGTGGCGGTCGAACTGATCCGCCCGTACAGCTATTTAGGGATGAAAGCGGTGCAAGGGCTTGGCGAAGGGTTGTTTCGTCTTTTCTTTTTATCGCTGCCTGGGCTTTTTTTCGTATCGCTTTTTTTGCCGCTTCAGTTTCCGGGACACGCCAAAACGTGGATCGCTTTCGGCTTGTCGCTTCTATTTAGCTTTATCATTTTTTCGGAGCTGAACTTGCTTGCCGGGGTCGTGACGTTCTTTACGTTCCGAAATGAAGGGTTGCTGCGGGCGAAGCGGTTTATCATCGACTTGTTTTCTGGGCTCATTTTGCCGCTTTCCTTTTATCCCGATTGGGCGCAGCGGGCGATGATGTATTTCCCGTTTCAAGCCATCAGCTACATCCCAAGCATGATCATGACAGAAAGTTTTAAAGGTGCTGCTGTTCGTGATGGCTTGCTTCTGCAGGCAACGTGGTGCATCGTATTGATTTTCCCGATTGGATGGTTATGGAGGGTGGCGAAAAAGCGTCTCGTTGTGCAAGGGGGGTAAACGTTGTTTTACGTATCGGTTTTTTTTCAATACATGGCGCAATATATGAAGACAAAGCTGCAATATCGAGCCGATTTGTTCGTGGAGTGGCTGTCTGACTTTATGGCTCAGGCGGTCAACTTGGTATTTTTGCTGGTTGTGTTCCGCCATACGACGCTGCTTCACGGCTGGACGCGCGATGAGATTTTGTTTATTTACGGCTTTTTTCTTGTTCCGTATGCCGTATTTGGCGCCTTTTTCAACCTTTGGGATTTTAATGAGCGATATATTGTGCAGGGGGAAATGGATCGCGTGTTGACGCGCCCGCTAAACAGCCTGTTTCAAATTGTTTTGGAGCGGATGGAGCTCGAATCGCTTCTTGGCGCCATCCCTGGGTTGATCGTCATGGCATATGCCGGCGCCCGTTTGTCGCTGACGTTTCACTGGTATGATGCGTTTATCTTTTTGTTGTTTGTCATTGGCGGAGCGCTCATTTATGCGGGGATTTTCATTTCACTGGCAACGATCAGTTTTTTTGCCGACGCCCGCACCTCCATCATGCCGATGATGTACAACATCAGCAGCTATGGCCGCTACCCGATCGATATTTATCATCGCGTCATCCGCTATATTTTAACGTGGGTGCTGCCGTTTGCCTTTGTCGGCGTCTATCCAGCTTCGTATTTTCTTCATAAGCAGGAATGGTATGGTTATGCGTTTTTGACTCCAGTTGTCGGCCTAGTGTTTTTCGCTATTGCGGCCATGTTTTGGAACGCTGGGGTGAGGCGGTATCGCGGGACAGGGAGCTAGGCGCCCTGTCCGTTTTCGGGTACGCTCGGCATCGTTTATCATATAGGCATGTACATGCGACGAATCATACGCAAAAACAAAGGCGGAACGACCGTAGCGCATCTTCAGCTTGATCACAACGAATAGGATTCGAAGGCCAAATAGGCGAAAGCAAAGGTGATTTATTCGTTTTGGCACGAAGACGAAGTGGATCGCGCAGTGCGCTTCTGAGAATACTGCAAAACGGTGAGTGTGCTGTTTTTTTCCTCTTCTCTTCGCCCAAAAATCTTACTCATCTCCATCACGGACAAGGGGGTGTCATATTTTTGTATACCGTCCAGCCGATCAAAGATAGGGAAAAAATCGAAGCGATGAAAAAGATTTTGCGTGCTTCGTCATTGCGGGACGAGCTCCTTTTTACGGTCGGGATCAATACGGGGTTGCGGATCAGCGACATCCTGTCTCTGAAAATATATAGGTTGTAATAAAGAATTTCCGACTCTCCATGTTCCGTCTTTATCACCTGACAAGCTGGTACGGTGACAAGAAGAGCGAACAATGCCATGTAAAACAAAATTACAACTTATATATGTGTTCAATCGGCTAATGACTCGGACGCCCGTTTTGCTTATCATGCCCAGCACATGATTTTACCGAATGACCTATGTATTCGGGATTTGGGCTTTTTCTCCGTTGCCGCACTGGCCGAGATCGGACGCCCGCGGAGCGTATTATATGACTCGGCTCCGTTCCGATATGAAAGTGTATATCAAGGAGAATGGCCAGTGGAAGGAATGGGATGGGGAATCCCTTGGGAATCAATTAGAGGAAGAGGAATCAGTGGAAATGGAACATGTGTACATCGGACATGAACACTTGTATGTTCCACGGTTGGTTTTCCGCCGTCTAACGGCGGAAGAATGGCAAAAACGGATGGCGTATGTGCGGAAAAAGAAAAAAAGAAAAGGGAAGGCGCTGGCATGCCAAACCCTCGAACAAAAGAAATACCACATCTAGAGTCGTTTGATGGGCAACAGGTTTATGAGCTTTATTCCTTGCGGTGGCAAATTGAACTGTTGTTTAAAGTGTGGAAGTCCGTCTGTGATCTGGCGAAAGTCAAAAAAATGAAGAAAGAACGGTTCGAATGCCATTTATACGGGACGTTGATTGCCATTTTGGTCACCCAGACCTTTCTGTTTCAAGCTCGAACGTATTGGCAACAAAAAGAAGAGATTCAAATCAGTGAACGGAAAGCACTAGATGTTCTCCAATCCTATTGGCAACAACTGCTTTTGCACCTATCGAAGGAGGAAATCAGCCTTTCTTCTCTCCTTCTTCTATTGAGAAAACATGGAAGAAAGCATCGAAGGAAAGGGAAAGAAACGGCATTCGATCTCTTGATAAAATTGGATATTTATTAATTTTATTCATAAAAGTGGTTCATCACCAAAAGATGTGCTTGACTTTTAAAGACAAACATGATAGCAATGTTGCACAAAGAGATCTATGGTATTAAAAGGAAAAAATGCTGTTTTGATTTTCTTTATCATGGTCGTCTTTATTTGTCAAGTACACTTTGTGGTGAAGAGTCATAAAAGTCCCAAATAACCCTCTTAAAGAGGATTATTTGGCATGCCTAAAAAATGTGGTATTCTTTTTCTCCAGCCCATGATTACAAACGTTGCGTATGGATACAACGATGCCTAACACTAAACTTGACGGGTATGGTTAGCCGCCCCCCTCTCCTACTCGATTCGTTTGCCATGAGAATGACAAACAACGGTCAAACAATCGACACAATCTTTTTGGCATCGTTGGCGTTCTATCGCGTAAAATTGATTGTGAATATATTCACAATAAAAGGGAGTGAGCCGTGATGAAAAACGGGAGAGGAAATCGGGTAGCGGTCGTCGGCACCGGGTTTGTCGGCGCCAGTTATGCGTTTGCTTTAATGAATCAAGGGATTGCCGATGAAATCGTGCTCATCGATGCGAATGAAAACAAGGCAGTGGGCGATGCGATGGACTTAAACCACGGGAAAGTATTTGCGCCGAAGCCGGCTGACATTTGGCATGGCGATTACCGTGACTGCCGCGACGCCGATTTGGTCGTCATTTGCGCCGGCGCCAACCAAAAACCGGGCGAGACGCGGCTTGATCTTGTCGATAAAAACATCACCATTTTCTGCTCGATCGTTGAGTCGGTCATGGCATCCGGATTTCAAGGACTGTTTCTCGTCGCCACTAACCCGGTTGACATTTTAACGTATGCGACGTGGAAGTTCAGCGGCTTGCCGCACGAGCGGGTGATCGGTTCCGGAACGATTTTGGACACGGCGCGGTTTCGCTTTTTGTTGGGCGACTATTTCGCCGTCGCCCCAACGAACGTGCACGCCTATATTATTGGCGAACACGGCGACACTGAGCTGCCAGTCTGGAGCCAGGCTGATATCGGCGGCGTGCCGATCCGCAAGCTGGTTGAGTCTAAAGGGGAAGAAGCGCAAAAAGAGCTCGAACGCATTTTCGTCAACGTGCGCGATGCCGCCTACCAAATCATTGAGAAAAAAGGAGCGACGTATTACGGGATTGCCATGGGGCTTGCCCGCGTGACGCGCGCCATTTTGCATAATGAAAATGCGATTTTGACTGTTTCCGCTTACTTGGACGGCCCATACGGCGAGCGCGATGTCTACATCGGTGTGCCTGCTGTGATCAACCGAAACGGCATCCGCGAAGTGATTGAAATTGAACTTGACGAGGAGGAGAAAAAATGGTTCCGCCGCAGCGCTGCGACGTTAAAAGGTGTATTAGCGCGCTATTTTGCTTAGTAAAGCGCAACGATTGGCTTCGTCCGACGGGATGCCGGCTTGCCAAATGGATCGGGCCAGCCGGTGGGATACAGGAGTGCTGCCGATTCAAGCAGAATGCGGGGGTTGTGTCGGCATAATCGCCTGTTTGTCCGCGTATATATGAACGACGGACAAAAATGTGGGGGGGACGCGATGGATTACGCCTTCCTTGGCGTTGTTGCCGCCGTACTGCTCGGCAGCATCACCTCGCTTTGGACAGCACGGGTGCAAGCGACGCACCGCCTCTCGCTCGACAACTTATGGGTGCTTGTCCAATGGTATTTAACGATGTTGCTCGGTTTTGCCATGATTTATATGATTTTGCAAGCGAACGGCCATGCCGTGTTTACCCCATCCCCAAATAGCGCATCGAAAGATCGTTTGTCGCTGCTTGAAGACAGCTTGTATTTAAGCGGCATGACGCTTTTGTCGGTTGGATACGGTGATGTCACTCCGGTCGGCGTCGGCCGGTGGATCGCCATTGCTGAAGCGCTGCTCGGCTACATTATGCCCGCTGTCATCGTGACGCGCACCGTGTTTGACTGGGATCATCGCTGATATGAGTTGCAATTTCCCTCCGTCTTCGCTACGCTAAAAGAAAACGAAGAAGACGGAGGGAACGACATGACGATTGCCATGGGCCAGCCAGCTCCAGATTTCACCTTGCCGGCAAGCAACGGGAAAATGGTTTCGCTGTCTGATTTTCGCGGCCGGTATGTGGTGCTTTACTTTTATCCAAAAGATATGACCCCGGGGTGCACAGCCGAAGCGTGCGACTTTCGCGATCGCCATGCGCAGTTCGCTGAGTTGAACGCCGTCATTTTAGGAGTGAGCACCGACCCGATCAAGCGGCATGAGGCGTTTATCGAAAAATATGAGTTGCCATTTTTGCTTCTTTCTGATGCGCGGCATGAAGTAGCCGAGCTGTATGGAGTATGGAAGAAAAAGAAAAATTTCGGCAAGGAATATATGGGCATTGAGCGCTCGACGTTCATCATTGCTCCTGACGGAACATTGGCCAAAGAATGGCGAGGGGTGAAAGTGAAGGGTCACGTCGATGAGGCGCTGGCGGAAGTTGCCCGATTGGCGTCATCTAGGTAAGCGTCCAAGCAATGTGCATTGTTTTGCGTATGATACATAGTAACCTCCTCAAATGAATGACGTATGGGGGGGCGGAAACGATTTCCGCCTCCTTTTTTTGTTAAAATGGCGTCTGAACCCATATATTAATGGCATCTATATTGACAAATGGCATGTATTCTTTGTAGACTAATTATAAATATTATAAAGTGATAATTTTTTTCACCTTTGAACAGAGAGCGAGGTGCATGACGGTGTCTGACAACGAGCAACTGAAAGAAGCGCTTGACATGCTGAAAAGGACTGGCATACGCATCACGCCGCAGCGTCATGCGATATTAGAGTATTTGATCAGCTCGATGTCCCATCCGACGGCTGATGAAATATACAAAGCGCTGGAAGGGAAATTCCCAAACATGAGTGTAGCTACCGTCTACAATAACTTGCGCGTCTTTAAGGAAATCGGGCTTGTCAAAGAGCTGACGTACGGCGATTCGTCAAGCCGGTTTGACTTCGTCACTTCCAATCATTATCACGTCATCTGTGAAGAGTGCGGCAAAATTGTCGATTTCCACTACCCAGCGCTTGATGAAGTCGAGCAGCTCGCCGCTCACGTCACCGGCTTTAAGATCGACCATCATCGCATGGAAGTGTACGGAGTCTGCCCTGACTGTCAAAAAAGGGGGGCGCCGGCGCATTCGCATTAAAAAAGCTGATAGCACAAGGCGGCTATCAGCTTTTTCTTTTTTTGTTGTATTTTTCGTCAAACTCTTTTCCCTCAAGCTCGCGGTCTAGCGTCAACGGTTCCCGGCAAAACATGCATAAATCGACGCGTCCGAGCATTTTTGTCACTTTGCCGCACGATGGGCAAACAACTTGGACGGCTCTCGTCGAGAGTGTGCCGATCCAAAAATATACAATGCCACTGGCGACAAGAAACAACATCCCAAACAACATAAACAACGTCATGATGATCGGGGATGTGCGGAAAAACAGCCCGAGATACATGACAATGACGCCGATAAAAATCAAACTCAAAGCGAACGTGCGAATTTTGTTGATTTTACTCGAATATTTGATGCTCATCACAGTCCCTCCTACATAGACCACTATACCATAAAACGGGGTCCCGTCGCGAAGAAGAAATCAACAAAATCAATGTTGCAAAGAAAGGAATTCGTCGTCTTTTGCCGAATAACGAACGACAGTGAAAAACGAGAGGCTTCATCGCCGCAAGAATCGCGGCTTCCAAAACAAAATGAGCGCTCTGACAGCAATACGTGTGTAAAATGCAATTCGATCATCGATGAGGGTGGAAGGGAGGAAAAACCGTTGCAGAAAAAATCACCGACTCGACGAGGAGGGTTCCGTCCGTTTGTAGAGAGGTCATACGAAAGAGGTTGCGCAACTGATATGTCAGCCGGTTTTCTGCAACGGGGACAAGGGATGATGAAGGAATGGTTGCATCCGATCTGTCAAGAATGGGCAAGACGTTGCAGTACGCACGGAATTTTAATGATTGAAAAAACGACTTGCCATGCAGCGGCGACGGATACGTTTGATGTCGTGCTGCTCGTCATTGTCGATCCACAAGGCGAGTCGATGTTTCTCAGACAGTATACATTAAATGAGGAAAAGGCGGTGCTTTATGCGGTCAGTGAACGGAAGTTAAATGAGTGGCTTGTGCTTGGGTCGCATCGAAAGGCGGTCGACTGGGTGTTCAATGGAAAGGTTGTGTTTGACCGCGACGGTTATGTTCAGAAGTTGCGCCAGCGTCTTGAGCAATTTCCGCCCGAGGAACGGCGGTTGAAAATGGGGATCGAGTTTGCCAAACTGATTCGCCGTTATACGGATGGCAAAGCGCTGTTTGCCGACCAGCATTGGCTTGACTCATACAACCATATGGTGCAAGCCCTCCATCATTTGGCGCGATTGACCGTGATCGAGCACGGACTTTACCCGGAAGTGACCGTATGGAATCAAGTCAAGCGAATGGATGGACGGATTTATAAACTATATGAAGAATTGGTTGGAAGCGAGGAACCGCTTCCGAAACGGCTTGAGCTTTTGCTTCTCGCAAGTGAATTTTTGATTCACTCTTATGTAGAGTCAGGTTCCTCCCATTTATGTGGAGCGTTGAAAGAAAAAAATGGGGCTTGGAGCGTTGAAGAAATGATCGGTCATCCGCAGTTTGCGCCTTACTCGGTTGATCTTGTCATCATGCTTGAGTATCTTGTCGAAAGGAAAGTGCTGGCGGTCGTAGAAATGCCGACAAAAGGAAATACAATGTTTGAACGGTATTACGTATTGCAGAGAGAAACATTTTGACGGTTCCTTCCCGCCGACCTCCAACAAAGGCGGCAAAGAGACGGCGGGAAGATGAAGGTTGTTGAGAACCCATCGTGACAGAGACTGCCGCTTTCCCGGATCGCTGAAGGAAGTGTGGCAGGCCGGTCGAAAAAATAAAAAAGCTATTGACTTCCTTAGCGAACGGTGATATATTTTAAATCGCTGTCGCAATGAAAAAACATTGCGAAACAGGATGAATAAAAAACTATTGACAACAAATAATAAACATGCTATGATGTAAAGGTCGCTTTAAGATGGTGGGGAATTGAATTCGTTCCTTGAAAACTGAACGAAACGAAGCGCGAATGCCACGGTGCTTTTGGCGTCTGTGGCGTGAAATTAGCCAATCAACTTTCTTTGGAGAGTTTGATCCTGGCTCAGGACGAACGCTGGTGGCGTGCCTAATACATGCAAGTCGAGCGGACCGGACTGGAGCTTGCTCTAGTTTGGTCAGCGGCGGACGGGTGAGTAACACGTGGGCAACCTGCCCGCAAGACCGGGATAACTCCGGGAAACCGGAGCTAATACCGGATAACACCGAAGACCGCATGGTCTTCGGTTGAAAGGCGGCGAAAGCTGTCACTTGCGGATGGGCCCGCGGCGCATTAGCTAGTTGGTGAGGTAACGGCTCACCAAGGCGACGATGCGTAGCCGGCCTGAGAGGGTGACCGGCCACACTGGGACTGAGACACGGCCCAGACTCCTACGGGAGGCAGCAGTAGGGAATCTTCCGCAATGGGCGAAAGCCTGACGGAGCGACGCCGCGTGAGCGAAGAAGGCCTTCGGGTCGTAAAGCTCTGTTGTGAGGGACGAAGGAGCGCCGTTCGAAGAGGGCGGCGCGGTGACGGTACCTCACGAGGAAGCCCCGGCTAACTACGTGCCAGCAGCCGCGGTAATACGTAGGGGGCGAGCGTTGTCCGGAATTATTGGGCGTAAAGCGCGCGCAGGCGGTCCCTTAAGTCTGATGTGAAAGCCCACGGCTCAACCGTGGAGGGTCATTGGAAACTGGGGGACTTGAGTGCAGGAGAGGGGAGCGGAATTCCACGTGTAGCGGTGAAATGCGTAGAGATGTGGAGGAACACCAGTGGCGAAGGCGGCTCTCTGGCCTGCAACTGACGCTGAGGCGCGAAAGCGTGGGGAGCAAACAGGATTAGATACCCTGGTAGTCCACGCCGTAAACGATGAGTGCTAAGTGTTAGAGGGGTCACACCCTTTAGTGCTGCAGCTAACGCGATAAGCACTCCGCCTGGGGAGTACGGCCGCAAGGCTGAAACTCAAAGGAATTGACGGGGGCCCGCACAAGCGGTGGAGCATGTGGTTTAATTCGAAGCAACGCGAAGAACCTTACCAGGTCTTGACATCCCCTGACAACCCAAGAGATTGGGCGTTCCCCCTTCGGGGGGACAGGGTGACAGGTGGTGCATGGTTGTCGTCAGCTCGTGTCGTGAGATGTTGGGTTAAGTCCCGCAACGAGCGCAACCCTCGCCTCTAGTTGCCAGCATTCGGTTGGGCACTCTAGAGGGACTGCCGGCGACAAGTCGGAGGAAGGTGGGGATGACGTCAAATCATCATGCCCCTTATGACCTGGGCTACACACGTGCTACAATGGGCGGTACAAAGGGCTGCGAACCCGCGAGGGGGAGCGAATCCCAAAAAGCCGCTCTCAGTTCGGATTGCAGGCTGCAACTCGCCTGCATGAAGCCGGAATCGCTAGTAATCGCGGATCAGCATGCCGCGGTGAATACGTTCCCGGGCCTTGTACACACCGCCCGTCACACCACGAGAGCTTGCAACACCCGAAGTCGGTGAGGCAACCCGTTTCGGGAGCCAGCCGCCGAAGGTGGGGCAAGTGATTGGGGTGAAGTCGTAACAAGGTAGCCGTACCGGAAGGTGCGGCTGGATCACCTCCTTTCTAAGGAGAAAAGCGGAGGCTGTTAATAGCCGACTTTACCAATTCATTGCGCTTTCGTTTCGTTCAGTTTTGAGGGAACGAGTCATGTTCTCTCAAATGTTTTGCGTCTGCGTCTACAAGCGGATTCGGAGAAACCGAATTCCTCGACGCAAGACTGCAGAGAAGCAAATTCAAGCAACAGCTTCGTTTGCGTCTGCGTCTACCAGCCGGTTCAGAGAAGCTGGATTCCTCGACGCAAACCAGCGAAGAAGTGAATTCAAAGAAGCTACTTCGTTCCTTGAAAACTAGATAACCGATTGACACAAGGAAGAAGCCGAGACGCTTTAGGTTAAGCTAGAAAGGGCGCACGGTGGATGCCTTGGCACTAGGAGCCGATGAAGGACGGGGCAAACGCCGAAACGCTCCGGGGAGCTGTAAGCAAGCGTAGATCCGGAGATGTCCGAATGGGGGAACCCACTGTCCGTAATGGGGCAGTATCCATGCCTGAATCCATAGGGCATGGAGGGCACACCCGGGGAACTGAAACATCTTAGTACCCGGAGGAGAAGAAAGCAAACGCGATTCCCTGAGTAGCGGCGAGCGAAACGGGAACAGCCCAAACCAAGAGGCTTGTCCTCTTGGGGTTGTAGGACCGCTCACGATGGGAGTGAGAAAGGAATGGGGTAGACGAACCGGTCTGGAACGGCCGGCCGGAGAAGGTGAGAGCCCTGTAGTCGAAACTTCGTTCCCTCCCGAGCGGATCCTGAGTACGGCGGGACACGAGGAATCCCGTCGGAAGCAGGGAGGACCATCTCCCAAGGCTAAATACTCCCTAGTGACCGATAGTGCACCAGTACCGTGAGGGAAAGGTGAAAAGCACCCCGGGAGGGGAGTGAAAGAGAACCTGAAACCGTGTGCCTACAAGTAGTCAGAGCCCGTTGATGGGTGATGGCGTGCCTTTTGTAGAATGAACCGGCGAGTGACGATGGCGTGCGAGGTTAAGCCGAAGAGGCGGAGCCGCAGCGAAAGCGAGTCTGAAGAGGGCGTTTAGTACGTCGTCGTCGACCCGAAACCAGGTGATCTACCCATGTCCAGGGTGAAGGCCGGGTAACACCGGCTGGAGGCCCGAACCCACGCACGTTGAAAAGTGCGGGGATGAGGTGTGGGTAGGGGTGAAATGCCAATCGAACTTGGAGATAGCTGGTTCTCCCCGAAATAGCTTTAGGGCTAGCCTCGGGTTTAAGAGTGTTGGAGGTAGAGCACTGATTGGGCTAGGGGCCCAAACCGGGTTACCGAACCCAGTCAAACTCCGAATGCCAACGACTTATGCCCGGGAGTCAGACTGCGAGTGATAAGATCCGTGGTCGAGAGGGGAACAGCCCAGACCGCCAGCTAAGGCCCCGAAGTGCACGTTCAGTGGAAAAGGATGTGGAGTTGCAAAGACAACCAGGATGTTGGCTTAGAAGCAGCCACCATTTAAAGAGTGCGTAATAGCTCACTGGTCGAGTGGCTCTGCGCCGAAAATGTACCGGGGCTAAACGTGCCGCCGAAGCTGCGGGATGACCGTTGGTCATCGGTAGGGGAGCGTTCTAAGGGCAGAGAAGCCAGACCGGAAGGACTGGTGGAGCGCTTAGAAGTGAGAATGCCGGTATGAGTAGCGAAAACAGAGGTGAGAATCCTCTGCGCCGAAAGCCTAAGGGTTCCTGAGGAAGGTTCGTCCGCTCAGGGTTAGTCGGGACCTAAGCCGAGGCCGAAAGGCGTAGGTGATGGACAACAGGTGGAGATTCCTGTACCACCTTCTTCCCGTTTGAGCGATGGGGGGACGCAGGAGGATAGGGCGAGCAGGCGGCTGGAAGAGCCTGTCCAAGCCGTGAGGCTGATCCGCAGGCAAATCCGCGGGTCGCTAAGGCCAAGCGGTGACGGCGACGGAGCATTCCGGAAGTCCCTGATTCCACACTGCCAAGAAAAGCCTCTAGCGAGGGAAGAGGTGCCCGTACCGCAAACCGACACAGGTAGGCGAGGAGAGAATCCTAAGGCGCGCGGGAGAACTCTCGTTAAGGAACTCGGCAAAATGACCCCGTAACTTCGGGAGAAGGGGTGCTCTTTCGGGTGAAGAGCCTGGAAGAGCCGCAGTGAAAAGGCCCAAGCGACTGTTTATCAAAAACACAGGTCTCTGCGAAGCCGAAAGGCGACGTATAGGGGCTGACACCTGCCCGGTGCTGGAAGGTTAAGGGGAGCGCTTAGCGGAAGCGAAGGTGCGAACCGAAGCCCCAGTAAACGGCGGCCGTAACTATAACGGTCCTAAGGTAGCGAAATTCCTTGTCGGGTAAGTTCCGACCCGCACGAAAGGTGTAACGACTTGGGCGCTGTCTCAACGAGAGACCCGGTGAAATTATACTACCTGTGAAGATGCAGGTTACCCGCGACAGGACGGAAAGACCCCGTGGAGCTTTACTGCAGCCTGATATGGAATTTTGGTATCGCTTGTACAGGATAGGTGGGAGCCTGGGAAGCCGGAGCGCCAGCTTCGGTGGAGGCGGCGGTGGGATACCACCCTGGCGGTATTGAAATTCTAACCCGCACCCCTTAGCGGGGTGGGAGACAGTGTCAGGCGGGCAGTTTGACTGGGGCGGTCGCCTCCCAAAAGGTAACGGAGGCGCCCAAAGGTTCCCTCAGAATGGTTGGAAATCATTCGGAGAGTGCAAAGGCACAAGGGAGCTTGACTGCGAGACGGACAGGTCGAGCAGGGACGAAAGTCGGGCTTAGTGATCCGGTGGTTCCGCATGGAAGGGCCATCGCTCAACGGATAAAAGCTACCCCGGGGATAACAGGCTGATCTCCCCCAAGAGTCCACATCGACGGGGAGGTTTGGCACCTCGATGTCGGCTCATCGCATCCTGGGGCTGTAGTCGGTCCCAAGGGTTGGGCTGTTCGCCCATTAAAGCGGTACGCGAGCTGGGTTCAGAACGTCGTGAGACAGTTCGGTCCCTATCCGTCGCGGGCGGAGGAAATTTGAGAGGAGCTGTCCTTAGTACGAGAGGACCGGGATGGACGCACCGCTGGTGTACCAGTTGTCCCGCCAGGGGCACCGCTGGGTAGCTATGTGCGGACGGGATAAGCGCTGAAAGCATCTAAGCGTGAAGCCCCCCTCAAGATGAGATTTCCCACCGCGTGAAGCGGGTAAGATCCCTCGAAGATGACGAGGTCGATAGGTCCGAGGTGGAAGCGTGGCGACACGTGGAGCTGACGGATACTAATCGATCGAGGGCTTGACCTAACGAGAAAAGTGGAAGCGCCGCGGTCAGCTCTCGATGCCAAATGTTCTTCACCCGCAGGGGTGCTTGCACCCCGAGGGGGAAGGTTATTTGGCAGAAGAGAGCTAGGCGCTGGAACTGGACAACAAGAAAAGCGGCGGCGAGCCGGAGCTGGACAACGAAAAGCGCAGGCTTGCGGCTTCTTCCGACGGTTATCTAGTTTTGAAGGAATGAAAAAACACTTGACAGCTCGGTGCGGATCATTATAATAGTAAATGTCTAAAGAGATGCCATTCCGCAGTAGCTCAGTGACGAGCATTTGCATCATTGGATGAACTGCGAGTTGCCTCGACACATCAAGCTTCTTTGAATCGGCCGACAGAGGAAGAGGCAGGGTATCTTGATGGGAGAATTGACCATCGTTATGATTCCGCAGTAGCTCAGTGGTAGAGCAATCGGCTGTTAACCGATTGGTCGCAGGTTCGAATCCTGCCTGCGGAGCCATCGTGGAGAGCTGTCCGAGTGGTCGAAGGAGCACGATTGGAAATCGTGTAGGCGCCAACAGCGCCTCAAGGGTTCGAATCCCTTGCTCTCCGCCATTATCCATCAGCATGGCCCGTTGGTCAAGTGGTTAAGACACCGCCCTTTCACGGCGGTAACACGGGTTCGAATCCCGTACGGGTCACTTCTTTGTGGAGGATTAGCTCAGCTGGGAGAGCACTTGCCTTACAAGCAAGGGGTCGGCGGTTCGATCCCGTCATCCTCCACCATTCTAAATAATTCTATCGCCGCGGGGTGGAGCAACAAGCCTTCACTTCGTTGAATATGCTTCGAGTTGCCTCGACGCATCTCCCTTCCTTGAATCAGCTAGTAGAGGAAGAGGCAACGAATAGCACACTCAGAGCATTATCAAAACTTACTGGCTTTCTTATCGCCGCGGGGTGGAGCAGTCCGGTAGCTCGTCGGGCTCATAACCCGAAGGTCGCAGGTTCAAATCCTGCCCCCGCAACCAATATGGTCCCGTAGTGTAGTGGTTAACATGCCTGCCTGTCACGCAGGAGATCGCGGGTTCGAGTCCCGTCGGGACCGCCATTTCATCAAACCTAGATTTTTTATAAGGCTCGGTAGCTCAGTCGGTAGAGACGAGCATCAGCATCGCTGAATATGCTTCGAGTTGCCTCGACGCATCCAGCTTCTTCGAATGAGCTGGCAGAGGAAGAGGCACAGTAGCAACCAATGAGCATGGTGAAAAGAAAATATGGCTCGGTAGCTCAGTCGGTAGAGCAAAGGACTGAAAATCCTTGTGTCGGCGGTTCGATTCCGTCCCGAGCCACCATATAATTAAGATATGCATGCCGACTTAGCTCAATTGGTAGAGCAACTGAATCGTAATCAGTAGGTTGCGGGTTCAAGTCCTGCAGTCGGCACCATATCATGGAGGGGTAGCGAAGTGGCTAAACGCGGCGGACTGTAAATCCGCTCCCTTTGGGTTCGGCGGTTCGAATCCGTCCCCCTCCACCATTTTAACAAAGGGGCATAGTTTAATGGTAGAACAGAGGTCTCCAAAACCTCCGGTGTGGGTTCGATTCCTACTGCCCCTGCCATTTTTATGATCATTATGGCGACTATGGCGAAGTGGTTAACGCACCAGATTGTGGCTCTGGCATGCGTGGGTTCGATTCCCACTAGTCGCCCTTGCTCTTTGGCGTTGGGGTATAGCCAAGCGGTAAGGCAACGGACTTTGACTCCGTGATGCGTTGGTTCGAATCCAGCTACCCCAGCCACGAATGCGGAAGTAGTTCAGCGGTAGAACACCACCTTGCCAAGGTGGGGGTCGCGGGTTCGAGTCCCGTCTTCCGCTCTCGATCAAGGCGGCATAGCCAAGTGGTAAGGCAGAGGTCTGCAAAACCTTTACCCCCGGTTCGAATCCGGGTGCCGCCTCCATCTAATGAATAAAAAGTGTTGACGGATGTAAGATGATTTGATAAAATATTGATTGTCGCGCCGATGTGGCGGAACTGGCAGACGCGCACGACTCAAAATCGTGTGGGGTAGCCCCCCGTGTGGGTTCGACTCCCACCATCGGCATCGAAAATAGGAGAAAGGCTTTAGGATCAAGGGTTCTCACAAATGTGGGAACCCTTTCTTTATTTTTACCGAATACGATTCGAGCAAGAAAAATCGTGTGCGGCTAATCGTGTTCGGTGAGGTGAATTGAAAGTGAGAAAAATGAGAGATGAGGGGACATTACAGAGAAATAGCAAGAAGGGAAGGAGAGGTGAACTGAGTCGTGAGGAACTATTGCTAATATCTGATGACAACACAGAAATTGAATACACATTTGAGGAATTGTTAGAAATATTTATTGAGGATTGCAAACTAAGAAATTTGCGGGAACATACGATTAAGTATTATCGCAGTGAGTTAAATGCATTTGTAAAACTGCTAAAAGAGCAAAAAATCGAATTACGTGTAAGTGAATGGACAGGAGAAACCATTAAGCGAAATGTCATTATGTACATGAAAGAAAAAGGTCTTAAGACAGTCAGTATCAATTCCCGTTTGCGAGCCATGAGAGCGTTTTTTAACTTTTTGGAAGGACGAAATCTCATAAAAAGCAATCCGATGAAAGACATCAAATTGCTGCGGGATAGAAAAAGGATTGTAGAAACGTTTGACAACCAGCAGATAAAGGCGTTATTTAAAGCATGCGACCTTCGCACGTTTGTAGGTTTAAGGGATTATACGATTATGATGTTACTGTTGGAAACGGGAGTTCGAGTAAATGAACTGGTGGGTATAAAAACAACAGATATCATTTGGGAACAAAAAGTCATACGCATTCGAAACACAAAAGGTGGCTTTGAACGCTTTGTTCCTATTCAAGATAAAATGATTAGCCAATTAAAAAAATATTTAGTTGTAAGAGGAAATGTGGATACAGATTGCTTATTTATTACTCGGGACAACACTCCATTGAGTAAAAAGCAAGTACAAGATAGAATTAAAGAATATGGGAAAAAAGCGGGGATAAAGAATGTTCGTTGTTCCCCACACACATTCCGTCATACATTTGCTAAATTATGTGTGTTAAATGGGGCGAATGCATTTCAATTGCAAGCAATACTAGGACATACGTCATTGGAAGTAACAAAAGTGTATGTAAATCTTTTCAGCAGCGAAGTGCAGCAAGGACATGCGAAATTCAGTCCAATAAATAACTTGTTTAAGTAATTTCTCATATTGTTTCTCTTAAAAAATTTTGATGATACACAAAAAAGTCTGGTGATTGTTGAGGAAATAAAAAGAGGGAAGAAGAGAATTCAAGGGAATCGGGAAAAGTGCCTTTAGTACATTTCTCGATTCCTTTTTATTTGGAGTGAGCAAAAAGAGAGGAAAGGTATAAGGAAATCCTTTTCTTTTTTTCGTCACCCTTTTTTGTTATTTCCCGAAGGAACTGCTTTCTTGTTCCTTCTCCCTATCTCCTTTCATCCTATCTTTTTCTCGTCAAACTTTTTTGTATGGTATTTTCATCCAAATGACCTTCAATCCCTTGTGGAACAAGGCTTCGAGCAGATGAGAGGCGAAGAAGGAAAATCGTCAAGTTTTTTTGTATTAGAATATAGTAGAGGAAAGGAGATAAGGGATAAGGAAAAATTGTACAGATGGTGTTTCACCTAAACCAAAAAACAATAGAGATGAGATCAGGTTTATTTTAAACTTCTTAAATGCCTAAACTCTTTAACAAGAATTCAAAGCCAACCTTCAAAAAAGTTCATAACTGTGTGAGACGATTTCTATACAGTTAAGAAGGGAATAATTTATAAAGGGGATGTTACGACATATTATAAAAAACGTTCCAAAATTTCCGTACCAACACAACATATTACAAAAAATGTTCCAAATTCTCCGTACTGACACGACATTTTATAAAAAATGTTCCATATTTTCCGTACCAACACAACATTTCACAAAAAATGTTCCAATTTTTCCGTACTGACACGACATCTTTAAAAAAGTGTTCCATACTAAGAACGTATTTTTTAAGCTCTTATTTAAGAAGTTTCAAGCAAATTCAGCTACTTTTTGTAACCTATGGAGTTGATCTTTTTTAGTTGATTTATAGTAACAAGATTAGGGCTGATCACGATTTCAAACAGGGGTATTGTTTCTGCCGTTAATTTGGGATCTACCTTTTCGATGCTTTTTTTAAGGGAGAGAAAGAAATATATCGTCTTTTTAGAAAGGAAAAGCTGTTAAAAGGAACATTCCAAAAGACTGCTGGCAAGAAGGATATTACGTATGACCTAAAGAATGAGTACAAAATAAAGTGGAAAGAAATAAAGGGAACTGAAGAATATTTTATAGCCAAAGTTGAGCGGAGCTAATATATTCTGTTTGTTCTTTCTCCCTCGGGCAGTTTATAAAGGATTTAGGTGTAAAAAACGTGTCATTGGTAAGCGATGATAATAGAGAGAACCTTCAACAAAAAAGAGCCAGCTCTTTTATTTTTTCACGAGGCTCTGTTAATGTTTAATGTTGATTTTTTCAATAAAATGTTAGGGAACCATCTTTTGGTTCCCCAATTCTCAATAAACCAGTCTATTAGATATTCAATAAAGATGTTTGTTTTATATGTTCATACTCATTGTAATGGTTCTATTTTTGAATCCTAATTTTTCGTACAGTTTAATCGCTTGATTTCCTGCATATACACTTAAGCGAACCTCTGAATATCCATCTTGTTTAAGATGTTCGATACCAGTTTCCATCAATTGTTTTGCAATTCCATTTCCCCTAAATTCCTCTAACACAAACAATTCATAAATAAATCCATATATCTTTTCAGTAAATTGGTCTTTACTTGTTCCTATAAGAATCCAACCCATTAGATTATCGCCTTCAGTTGCTATCAAATAATAGCTTCCTTTCTGCAATAATGGTTCAATAAGTTGTTTGACTTTTTCATCTGACGGTTTTGCTTCGCCTAATGTACCTTCGAATAATGCTTGTGGTGAAAGTGATAAAACCTTTTTATATTCCGAATCGTTTGGTTTTCTAATTTCCATAAATTGAGTTCTCCTCTCCCAATATTTATAAGCCGATTGCCCGTTAATGACCTTTTTAAGCACTGAACTTAGATAGACGGAGACTTTCAAAAGTTTCTGTCATTTCAAATACAAATGATGTAAGCAGAAGCTCTTTTATATGTTGCTTGGTATTTTCGTTACTGCGGCTATCTACAAATAAGAACCAAGCAAGGTAATTATCAAGATATTTTGTAGCCACACCTTTAAAACGGTCAATCCACTTCTTCATCCGAGAATGAAAACTGTTGACATTTTGAATGTGATATAAGCCTTTTATAACGTGCTTTCCATCATCGGATTTGATTCGGTAATGCTTTAATCCTTTTTCTTTTGCATAGGTTTTGTATGCTCTCCAAGCATCTGTAACAAGCACATTGTCAGACGATAGTTTAGTACCAATGATAGTTTCAATTTTGGTTTTTACAATACGCCCCATACAAGATACTTTGGAGACGGTTGCTTTTGTACGGTCTCTTGCAACAAGAACACATACTTGTTCGTGGCTGATTCCTCTGTGTTTGGATTTTCCTCCACGTTTTCGAGGCTTCCGTTCTGTAATGCCACGTTGCCCTTTTTGAGAGTACAAGAAATAGGTCTCGTCAACTTCAACGATACCTTCAAAATGGTCAAAATCCATTTGCTTTAAGGCGGATAGCAGTTTATGTCTCCAGTAAAAAAGTGTAACCCAAGTAACCCCTACGATTTCAGCCGATTTACGCAGGGAGTAGCCTTTGAACATACAATCCACAAATGTAATCCATTCATCACCTTTTCGGGTGCGATAAAGAACGGTGTTAGTCGTATCCGTAAAGGTTTTAAGGCAACTTTTACAACGATACCGTTGACGACCCTTGACTTTTCCGAATCGAACAACGTGTTCAGATGTACAATGGGGACACTCGAAACCATCTTTAAAACGAGTTTCCCTCATTTCGTTAATCAATCTACCACCAACGGAAGAGGTCGGGTCAACATAACGTTTTACCCATTGATATACTTGTTCTTTTTTAGTATGGGGTAACTTGTCGATGTATTTTAATAGGTTACTGAACGCTTTGTCCATCATTAACACTACCGAACATTTGTTCTAATTGTAATTATAGCAAGAACTTGGTTGGGTTTCAAATATCAACAATGTTCTTTAACAGAGCCTTTCACGAAAGACAAGGGTTTTCGATGTTGTCGTTTTTGTTGTATATAAGCTTTGACTTCATCCGAAAGAGTGGCATTCAGATGGAGTTCCTTTGCGATGACATGTAGCATCTTCGCTACATCTTCTACACGATGATGGTCAAGACTAGGGAGTAGACGAGAAACGGTTTGTTTGGCAACTTCCGATTCCAAAAATGGAACAATGCTTCCGACTTTACGAGCCACTTCTAACGAAAGCTCTGCCGTTTTTTGACGATAACTCGTTCCTCCGTTTAGATGAAATTCCCATTCTTTTTGCAACTCATGAAGGAAGTCCGCGAAAGATACTACATGTTCTTTTCCCATTACTTCATCCATTCTAAATGCCTCCTTTCCTTCAGATTGTTCATCTTTATCTTATTATATACCCTTGTCTTTAGGCTCTAACATAACTACGGATAACTTTTACTGTTATTTCATTCATCGATGTACCAATTTGTTTTGGCGTGGTTGTCTGTTAAATGTTGATTTCTGATGAATATTGTTGGGAAGTGCGTGATGTTATATGGTATTGATAAATATTGCGGAAAAGAGAAAAAAATGCAATAGAGCTTAATCCATAGCGATTAAAAGAAATGTTTAAACAGTAATTTGCTAAATCCTAACTACCATTTCCTATGATATTATTTATAAAAATGGAAATGGAGGGGTTGAGGATGAGAGAAGAAGAATTTAGAAATTACCTGATTAACAACAGTGATATTAAAAGTAAGGTGAAAGCTGTTAATTCAAGAGTGTCAAGAGCTCTTATGGTTGAAAGAGAGTTCAATGTTAATTTAGATGACGTTGTTAAAAATGATGAAGCCATGTACCATTTGTTGCTTCAAATTCAAGAGAAGTTCAGTGACAAGCTATACCATGGTAATTATCAAAATGCAGTACGAAAATATTATTTGTTTGTTAATGGAAAGGAATTTCCAAGATTGAAGCAGTATGAGAAAACAAGAGGTATTTATAAACATGTTAAATAGAATTCTTAAATATAAGGTTCATCGGATTATGTGGTGGAAGTTGTATTGGGACAAAAGTTTATCCCACCAATGAGGAATTCGTTGGATAAGTAGTATTTATATTTAATGTTTATAACAGTGACAAAAGACTGGGGGAAAGTTATGTTAGGGATAAAAGTAGAAAAACTAAATGATAACTTGGTGATTAGTTGGCTGCTATCGAAAATAGAAATACCCATTTCTGATATTGTAGAAGTAACACTTGACGATACTTATGGTGGGGAGGAGAAAACAGCTATCAGAATTGGTACACCATATGGTGAAACGGATAGAGTTGTCATTCAAACACATTCTAATACCTATATTTTATTTACGACGGATGCAATCTCCATTAAAAATAAAATCTGTTCGTTTATAAACGATGAACTCAAACAGAAATGAAATTCTATTCATGCAGGTGTAAAAACAAACTGCTAACTAATGAAGAATGTACAAACATACTCATGTTATGTCAAGAAAATAGACATGATAAACAGAGCGAAATAGCTGAATTTGTGCAGCTACTCGTTTCTGATTAGCGTAATAAGTAGCTTCAAATTGGCATGGTGATATATAGCCGAACGCTGAATGACTCGTTTTCGGTCGTAAAAACATTCAATGTTGTCTGAGCTTACAAGGCTCGTACCATTATTTTCTTTGTATTCGACTACCTAACAGTTGAAGAGGATGTTTAAGCTAGCTTTAGTTCCTAGTAAAAGAACACAAAAAAATATAGAGTGGTTAAAGAATAAAGGTGTTTGAAAGTTGCACATGTTTTGTGCAGCTTTTCGTTATCCCGAGACATTAATGAAAAGACGAATATATGCTCAAAATATAACAAAAAGGATCAGTTTTTTTGCTAGGTTACATGGAAGGAATACGGGAAAATACTAGATTTCTTGCATCCATCTGCTTTTACAAAAACTGGAGGTTGATCGAATGGACCTGGGGACAATTCGATCTACTTTAGTATTTGTGATGTAGTGAAGATAAAACTTTGTTTATTTCATCAAGAATAGGCTGAAAACCTTCTAAGACATTTATTTTTGTATGTGGGCGCAAATCTGAACGAACAGTGTTTCTTAAAATTCTTCGTTTTGGTCTCGATAAGTTTTGAATTGGTTTCTGAATATTTGTGTCCGTTCTACACTCCTTTTTTTCATCATACCCTAATGCGTAAAGATATTGTTTTAAACTCTCTTCAACACATGATATGATGAGCAAAATAAATGACTCCTCATTTCCTTCCACCATTGCTTTTTCTAATGCTTCGTAGTAATCTAGACGGGAATCAGTTTTTACAATAGCTGGCGGGTAACCATGTTGCATCAGGATAAGGTTCATGACTAATCGAGCTGTCCGACCATTCCCGTCCGCAAACGGATGGATAGATACTAGCTGAAAATGAAAGCGTGCTGCTAATTCTACAGGATGAAGGGTATCTTTATTCTTTTCATACCACTTCAACAATTGATTCATTTTTTCTTGAACATGCAGAAAATGCACAGGATGATGCATGCTACCAGAGATCCGAACATTATAACTTCTGTACTGTCCAGCGTTTCCGTCGTTGATACCTTTTAATACCAAATAATGAAGTTGTTTGATTACAGACTCAGTCAAAGGTTCTTGTTTGGCAACCAATTCCTCCACAAAATCAATCGCTTCCGCATGGTTGACTGCTTCTAAATGCTCGTTAAGTTTCTTTCCTCCGATGGTAATTCTCTCTTCGACTACCACTTTTGTTTCTAACAGACTCAATGTATTCCCTTCTATAGCGTTCGAATGATAAATCCATTCAATCCGAAAAAAATCCCTTAAATTTTTTACTAGTCCTGCAGGTAATGGGCGATGAGCATCTAATTTTTCTTTTAACTGATCTACTGTATCAAACATCGTTATGTTTTCTCCTTTTTACATTTATTTATTATTTTACATTATCGATTAGCTACTTTAAAAGTGACGAGGAAAAGGGGAACAATGAATATGTATCGAAAAGATATTATACGTATGGAGGTGTGCATATGTCGAAGCTAATCCCGAGACGGGAAGGACAGAAATTAACATATAAAAGTATGGAAAAACTTCCAGAAAAAATAGAACTGATTAATGGAAATTTCTCTTTTACGGAAAATGAGAAAAAAGCTTTATTGTTAGCGCTTCATACAAACACGGGGCTAGAGTTTCTAATTAACGTGCTGCCAGAGCAATCATTGCTGGCACTCAAAAATTTAATTTGTGCGACGAATGAAACAAAAAATGATAAAAGTGTTGAAAAAATGGTGAAAAGAGTGTCGAAAGTTGGAGTGCCCGAGATTTCATTATCACCACATACTGAAAGGTTAATGAAGCAGAATCAGGATGTTATTGAGTTTTTGCAGGGACTGAAAGGGAAACGTTTTTTGTAGACCGCTTTCCATTTTGACTAGGACAATATCCTTTAAAACAACTTTCAGGAAACATAAACCTTTATATATAGGGAGAAATTTTTTTCTTAGGTATATCACTTCTCTCTGGAAGAGGGATGTACCCTACGATATTTCACATGGGAAGAAAGCTAACTCAGGGAAGAAGAGATTTTCCTCAGAAAGAACGTTTCTCTTGGAAATAGATCCTATGACAGAAATAAAAGTTCTTCCCATGGGAGGAAAGCCACATCTCCAGTTAGCGTGCCACAACATGGGAGGAATCACTTCTAATGTGGAACAAGGATTTGTTAGAAGTGAATTTGCATTGAATCCAGGACGATTGCTTTTGCTAAGTTAATGAAAACGTTTTCGTATATGTTGGTGTTTTGCCCACTTCAATTAATGTAAAACGAGGAAATGCGTTATTAACATGTGTATAACATGTGGAAAAAGTAAGAAAATTTCATATAAAATATGAGATAATATGAGATAATGTATAAAAAATAAGAAAATCAAGGTGGTTCAATGAAGTTAATGAATGAGTTTTATCAGCAGCTACCTTTGCCTGTTCAACGGTTAGGAAAAGACTATGCAAAAATGAAAATCAAATGGTTTCGATTGCCTGATTGTCCGCAAAAAGATTTGCTAAGGGGCGACATGGCACGAGTGTTGAACAAGGTGTATTTCTAACAAGCACTTAATGATTTTCCAATTCAGCTGTGGATGGAGTACATCAAACATTTAATTGACCAACAAGTCAATATTTTGCCTAAAATTCACGAGTTTGATTAATAAACTATATGATAATTGTCATAATGTTTATTAATAAATATAGTAGGTATTGTGTAAATGATAAGAAAAATGTATGAATGAATTGTGGGAAATTTTATCATTAGATTTCATAATTAATAAGAACACTATAGCACTTGGTAAATAAAGTGAAAACCAAGTGCTTTTTTATTTGTTTGCAGTTATGAAAGCGTATCGAAAAATCTATAATGCAATGTGCTAAACAAAAAACAGGATTCAATTTATGAAGTCTATTGAAAGGAAAAACATTCGAAAAGGGGAGAAATGGAAAATGAGTAGAGATAAGCAAATCGGTGAGAATTTTGCAGCTTTAATGAGATACTACCGAGCTAAGAGAGAACTCACTTTAGCAGAACTTTCCGAAATGACGGATATCTCTACTTCTTATCTTAGCCGCATTGAGAAAGCGGAAAGATTATGCATATCTATACAAGTTATGACTAAAATAGTGAAGGCGCTAAACATTCCCAACGGTCAAGTTTTAGAAGTTTTAGGATTGGAGAATGGAGAAATATATGAAGGGTGTGAGGAAAACAAGTGAATACATCACTATTTGAAAAGAGGCAGAAATTATTTCGGTCTGCCTCTTTGTTTTTAATGAAAAAGATACAGAGAAAAAATTTCTGAAAACTATATTTTTCAGAAATTATTTGTTGTATTCTTTAGCAATACAAAATTTACAGGTGATGAATAAATTTTCAATACTAAGGAAGTAAACATAATTCGTGCATGACATGAAAGTCTTTTTTGCGTATTTGGATAATAAAGGATTGACATTCATCATTTATTTGTTATATAGTTCATTTGACAATATTGTTAAATTTTATATTTAACAAAAGAGGGGGTAAAATGTTACTTGGTGATATTGCAGAGATTAAGACAGGACTAGTTTTGAGTAGGAAAAAAGCTACAATTGAGTACAACATTCAAGCAACATATAAGTTGCTGACTCTAAAAAATATTGATGAAGACGGCAATTTTAATGATGAGCCGTTTGAGGAGTTCCACAGTAATGAAGATTTAGATCCACATTACTTTACGGTTGAAGGGGATGTTCTTATTCGGCTTAGCTATCCGAATACAGCCGTATACGTTGGGAAACAACAAGCTGGATTATTAGTTCCATCTTATTTTGCCATTATCAAGGTGGAACATGATAAATTTTTACCCGAATACATTGCGTGGTATCTAAATTTGACAAAGATATCATTCAACTGATTAAAGAAGACGAGTGGATGATGGATATATTAAGAGCAGTAAAGTCGTTGAATTTACCTGATTGGTGGGTCTGTGCTGGATTTGTTCGTTCGAAGATATGGGATGTGTTACATGATTTTAAAGAAAGAACTCTTATTCCAGATATTGATGTTATCTATTTTGATGATACCAATATGGAAGAATTAGAAGAAAAGAAGTTAGAAATTAGATTAAGAAATATCCTTCCTAACATTCCTTGGTCAGTGAAAAATGAGGCAAGAATGCACGTTGTCAATAACATTCCTCCGTATTCATCTTCCGTAGATGCTATATCGAAGTTTCCAGAAACAGCAACATCTTTAGGTGTAAAATTAGATGAAAAGGATGACATTATCTTGGTTGCTCCTTGGGGAGTAGATGATGTGATTAATTTGGAAGTAAAACCGACACCCTATTTTAAAGAATCAAAAGAACTATCAAAGATTTACGAAGAACGGATAACGAAAAAGAACTGGAAAGATATTTGGTATAAGGTTAAAGTTTTTCATATTGAAAATTCTTATTAAACTCCCATATAAGAACAGAATTTTTGCCTTAATCTGTGGTGCCGTGAAGCGATGCATGGGTGGCTACGGGTAGGATAGTGGAATTATATAATTGAAGTAGGTATAGGGAAGGTAAAACAGATAGGAAGGGTGATTATTTTGTCTTTTAGGGAGCAATTTGTAAATATTGACGGACAATGGGCTTACATTGGACAACCTAAAAAGTCGAATGGTTACGGCGTTATTTTTTTAGGTGGATCTATTGCCTTTGTGTCAAACAATAGTAGTGATTGGCATGAAGATTTAAATAAAAGAGCATTATTTCACTCTTTATTGGAAGAGGGGTACACAATCGGTTATTCCAACGCTCATGGAGCGAATTTTGGAAATGATAAAGCCCTACAAGACATCAAAAATTTACATAAGTATATGGTTAAAGAAACAGGAATTAATTATTCTGTTCATTTGTTTGCGATTAGCATGGGAGGTCTGCTCGCTTTAAGGTTAATGAGAAACGTTGATTTTGTTCAATCAGTTGCATTTTCACAGCCACTTTTAGACGTAAAAGAGCAGAGAAAATACGAAAATGATTATATTAAGAGGAATAATTTAGACATGGATGACCCAACGGGAAAAGCAATTGCTTTATCGCACGAAATTGATTATAGTACCGTGGATGCATATATTGATAAAACGTTTGATCTTGAAAAACTTGCATTAGCTCCTACTCCGTGTAAAATTTGGCACGGCACGGGAGATGAAAATGTTCCTGTTGAAATCAATGCATTGCCGTTCGTGGAGTTAAGAATTAAACACAAATTACAAATTGCTTTAGAAGTTGTTCCTGGAGTAGGACACGATAAAAACGGTGCTTGTTATTCAGACCATAAAGGTATTATTCAATTTTTCCATCAAAACGAAAAATAGCAACAATTTTTCTTCAACTAACGGGTACCATGCTAAAACAATCGGGGGAGAGGAGATACATATGCCATTAACCATTCGTCAAGCTTTAAAAGAAGATATTCCACATTTGTGTCATCTGATGAAAGAATTAAGTGGTCACGAAATCTCTCAAGAGGAAATGAATAACAGATTAGAGTTTATAGAGGATAGCCCTTTTGATTCCCTGTATGTTTGCGAAGAAAATGGCGTTATTTTAGGGTTACTTGGGTTTCGTATTCGTGAGAATTTAGAAGAAGTAAGCAAATATGGTGAAATCTCTGTCATTGTTGTTGATTCGGGCATACGTCGTAAAGGTGTTGGGCGGTTCTTGATGAACTATGCCGAAAAATTAGCTTTTGAAAAAGGGTGTATTGGAACTTGGTTGGTAAGTGGCTTTGGGAGAGAGGAACAAGCCCATCAATTTTATAAAGAATTAGGTTATGAAATAACGGGATATCGTTTCGTGAAACGCTTTTAAACATATCAATTTGTTGAATCCCCCGTAGTGGGGTTTTTGTTGTTATGCTAACTAATGCGATAGAGGAACAAGACATACAAAAAGGTTCAAAAATTAAAATATCAACATTAACGTTTAACAGACGTCCATGGCAATAATAATTGGCACATTGATGAATGAAATTATCCACAGTTATTTCAGGGTAGAGCAATTTTTTAAAAGATATTCTTGATAAAACCAAAACTTAAATGTTAGAATGAAGTAAAAACAACATGAAAGAAGGCTATCTTTCAATAAATTTATATGGTTATATCGTCTTACGTTAAATCATACAACCTTCCCTAATCCTTTAATAGAGATTTCTAAGGGAAGCTTTGTAATGGCAGATTATACAATTTCATTGCTTGACATTAGCAGTGATGGGGAATCTGCTAAACTCCGTATTCAAATGGAAGATACGCAAGGGAATCATTTTGACACCACTATAAAAGTTGGTGAAAAAGATGATTTGAGAAAAATCACAAAGGATGATCGTTTAAGAGGATTTAAAGTTTTACGGATTGGTCAACAGCATGGTGAGCCATACGTTAAGTTTGATAATGAGGTGGTTGTAAGAAAGTTTGAACCATACCATTTTACTGCTGAAAAGGCTGTGAAAGTCCAAAAACGTATAGTGGAAGCCGAAAAGACTACCTATCCGATTCCAGACTTTATTACTCGTGTAGCGAATGAAACGAATCTTACCAAGAAAACGATCTTCGAAATTTTTAAGCGAATGAATCCAAAGCAAAAAGAGAAGATTTTTTATAATCCAGAAGGATGGATTTCTGAGTTTTTGTCACAAATTCGCATAACATTAAGTGACCATATCGTTAAAAACATTGATTTTGAAATTATCGATGATAATGATGAGAACTATGATATTGAAGAGTTGTTCCCGCCAATAGTGAAACACCCTCAAAGAGAACTAATAGAGGCGGGAAAAGCAGGATTATATGATAAAGTGCAAGTTGATTCTGATGTCGAGCGGGGATTTATACAGAATCAAGTAATTCCCGATGCTGAGGAGAACAATACGATTCTTTATTTTAAATTTCCACCTAAATTTAAAATTCAGTTGCCAAAAATTATTGGTAATTACAATCCAGATTGGGGTATTGTACGCAGGTACAAAGATGGGACTCTTAAATTAGAATTAGTTCGTGAAACCAAAGGGGGAGTAGATTTAGAAAGACTCCGCTTCCCGAAAGAAAAACGCAAAATCCTGTGTGCAGAAAAATATTTCAGAAAGTTAGGTATTGATTATCGTGTTGTTACAGATACAACATACGATTGGTATAAAAAAGAAGAAAAGCAAATCAGCCTATATGATTAAATAAGTTTAGGCATTATGTTAAAATATAAGCCAAAAATTGGTTGTGGTTAACCATACAATCAATAAGAGGATATTATGTTCAATATAAGAACATATATCCTCTTATTTTTGGTTCCTTGAAGAGCTGTCAAAACGACTTAGTGTTTCAATTAGTGCTTCTTATTTTTGTTCCGCATAGAAAGTAGAGAGAAAAATAATCCTTTGTTTCAAACTATGGCTAAGCTTATTGAAGGTCCTTGAATTTTAATATAGAAGAAGTTTTCCAGTCATTTGGTTTTAAAGCGTGCAAAATTTATCCAAATAAAGAAAGTTGATCTCCCAGAGGTCAGATTTCTTTATTATGCTCAAGTTTATATAACTAATTAGAATAAATTATTAATTAATTCTATGTCTTCATCAGAAAGTCGGTTATCAATCTGATGGGGGGAAGAATGGTGATTATTTTTTAAAGGAAAATTATTGGATTGAAGAGTGTCTATCACGATTTTTCTCACTTCCTCTTGCCAATTTGAGGTTCCCTCCATATCTGCTTTTATTAATCTGCAGATATATTCACTGATGTTCTCTTTACGTTTTTTCATTTCCATTAAATAGAGATAAACATCTTCGTATTTTTCCTTGAAACTGATGGAAATCTTACGCTTTGCCATTTACCTTCGCCTCTAATACTGTTAGGAAAGTAATAACATTAGCGAATTGAGCATCAGGAGCAATTGTTGCGAATGGGAGTTGTTGCTTAATAGCATCTTTCAATAGAAGGCTTCCTCCACCCACAAAAACGACAAACGTATTAGCAAATGAAATTTTGCGGCTTTTTGCGTAGTTTAGAATTTGATGGACATGATTATCTATCATCGTTTCGATCAATATTCTGCTCTCTTCTTGTTTCTCGCCATTTAGGTAAAGGTATCCGTCTTGAAAAATCTGTTGAACGACATCATCGGTGATCATTGTTCCGTATCTCGTGCTAAGTGTTTCAGCAATTTGACCACGTAAAATGTTTACTCCCAAGTTGCTGACCGCCATTCGCTCATATTGAGGGATAAGGTTATAGAATTCGAGGTAACTCGTATTTAAACTTCCAATATCTACGACTAATACTCGTTTATTACGATATTCGTCCATTTTTTGATAAATGGTTCCCAATGCTTCAGGGAGAAGTAGAACAGAATTGATCCGAAATGAAAATGCTTTGCCATTCACTTCTAAACCAATTAACTGTCCGTTGTTTTGGATAAATTCACTAAATTCTTTTTTCTTTTGCTCATTTTTGTACAAATTCAACGGTATATTGATGGCAAGATCAACATCAGCAAATGCGATCGACCCTTTCGATTTTTCAAGAACTCTGGCAATAGCAGTGTAAATACATAACTTGTGTCCTAACGTTTGTTTGCTTAACTCATAATCAGTTTTTTCCTCGCTCAACATGTCTCCAATCAAATAATTTTTGTTTCCAAACTTTATAAGATGGGTATTCGGGAAAATTTCCACTCCTAAATCGTGAACCTCTGCTACCTTTGTTCTAAATTTTACTTTTTGAATGACTCCCTCTGTTTTCATAACAGCTTTTGTTGAGTGTTTTCCACTGTCGACTGCAATTAGAAATTTTCTGTTCATACATGAGTACCTCCTTTATAGTTTTATAGTGAAATCACTTTATCATATACACACAAGTGCGAATTTATAAGATAAATTCGTACTTTTTTGTCGAACAAGATGCTACTAAATGCTACAATGTCGTACCAACGTAAGGAGTGGGTTCATGATGCTATTGTTCACGTTTGCCAGAAAATTATAAAATTGAGTGAGAAGCTAATGAATATTGTGGGGGATAAGTAGTGAGAACATTAAAGGAAAGGATTATTCAACTTCTGCAGGAACATAGCGGTTTGACTGATAGGGAAATTACCAATCGATTATTGGGTGAAAAAAAGCCACAGCAACCTGTCAATCAGGCATGCAGGTCATTAGAGGCACAAGGAGTACTGAAGAGAGTGAAAAGACAAGATGGTCGCATCGGAAACTATCTCGCTACAGACGAGCATGTGGTGGATTATTTCCAGAACAAAGGAAAGAAGGACCTTGAAGAGGACAAAAAAGCCTTTTCTGAAGATAACATCAAACAGGTACTTATTTCGTATCTTCATGCAGACGGATGGAACACCCAAGTGGCATGGGGAAAGAATCGAGGAATTGATATAGATGCAACGAGAGGGACAGAGCGATGGATTATTGAAGTGAAAGGAATGGGTTCATATCAGCAAATGAATGTGAATTACTTCCTAACGATATTGGGAGAAATACTGCAACGAATGGAAGATCCTTATGCGAAGTATAGTATTGCCTTGCCTGATATACAGCAATTTCGCAATCTATGGGATCGGCTACCATTATTAGCGAAAGTGAGAACAGGTATTACGGCATTGTTTGTGGATGAAAATGGTGAAGTGACAGAAGTTACCTGAATCAATTACTCAATAAAATGACTCTATTTTTATCGATTACATTTTTTGGTTTACAGGATAGCCACCTCAGATTTATAAATAACTATTCCAATAAAAAATAACCTCTCTCCTGTTGTATACATCAAAATAAAAGATATACTTGTTCAAAATAGAAAAGAGCCTTACTTTAAATAACGGCTCTTTTGTATATTATTCTGGAATATATATTTTTTGTAGGGGCAACAAAGATCTTGTTTCACTTGGCATTTTATCGTACCACTGGACAATTAGTTTTACTAATTCTTCTAAATCAATGAGCTTGACATTGTGCTGTTTTCCTATATTTTCAGCAGCTACTGTAAATCCTCCAGTTGATACAAATATACTGTTCGCATCAATTGGGTGAGCCCCTAACAGCTGTTGAATCTCAGGACCTGATGAAGACGATTTTCGATGTTTTACCTGTACCTTAATAATTGGTTTTTCGAAACCAAATGCATCCTTATGAGCTAAAATGTCGACTCCTCTATCGGGACCTTTTTTACTTACTTTCACATTATATCCCATGGCTCGTAACAATCCAGCGACTAATTCTTGCATTTGCCACGGATCTAATTTGTCAACTTTATCTTGAATCATGGTCAATGCTTTTTGAACAAAATCATTTTTGATGACTTCCTCTTCGTTATTTTCTGGTTCACTTACTGTCTGTTCTTTACCCGCTAATAGGCTTTCCAATTCATCTCCCCAATTATCTACACGAAAAACTGTAAGAGTAGAGCCAAGGGAATTTTTCGCTTCTTGTGATAATTGGTCACGAGGAATTTGCTTCTTTTCCCATTTTACATGGATTATATTTGGATAATGTTTATCTACAATTGTTTCATTATATTCGTGCTCTTTGGTAACGGTCCCTACCAAGTATTCACGTTTATCTTTAGCATATGTAATGATTCTATCTCCTGCTTTAATTTCATGGCTAAATCTCCACACTTGGCTTGCCCAAATAATCCTCGTAGCAGGTTTCTCTTCTTCATAAATTTCGTGGGATTTCTGAATCAAAGCTTCTCTAGTTGGATAGTTTTTTGGATTTCCAAAATCCGCCCATCCTACCGAAGCAACTCCTTTTTGTTTCCAAATAGGGATAAGCTCATTACGATCTCCAGCACGGACCATCCACCAACTCATAATTATAACTCCCATCCTTTATAAAAAATTGGAGAGCTAAAATACCTCGGCTTTATTTTTTGTAATGTGTTATCGCTTACAAAGCATAATCTGTTGGGTATTCTCTAGTTGAATTTTTGAAACTATACTTGCACGCAATTGTTTTTAGTATTTTTCATATCATGATTTTACATCTTCTTTGTTAATACAATCAATGACTTGACTTTCCTTGATTCAGTAACAATATGTGTAAACGAATCAATGATATCTTTTGTTCTTTGTTTAGGAAGAGAAGATGTTGGAATAATTTAAACTAGAAAAAATAGACTGGACTTATGTAGCTACTTTTCTCTGGTTGGCATATGGTCTTTTTCGTTTAGAACGAAGCAGGTTATCAGGTAATCTATGTTCTAGTAGGGAACCTGAAAGTGAAATGTAAAGTAAAGGTTTTGAAATAAAACAAGCTCGAACCGTTTTTCTGTTTAAAAAAATAAAAATTGATGATAAAAATACAATAAAGTGGCTTGGCAGGTCACCAAATTTGTTTATTGGGTTTTATATAATGAGAATCGAATTGAAAAGTAAAAAGTGAAGGGAGGTATCTATATGATGGTAACGGCTATGAAAAGCAAAATAGGCTTAGTTACTAACTCATTTATTCCAGTGCCCATGAATGACGTTGTCATGGAGATCGTCGAGGGAATAGGTAATCTAAGAAATGCAGATGAACCGTCTTCACAACTATTTTTCAATGAATTAGTGGTTTGTACGCAAAAGAATAACAAAATTTCTATCGCTGTGACAGACAAACTTAACGTAAATGATATTACAGAAATTAAAAAACTCATTCGTCCTTCTCAAATTCAATTGCTTATATATATTTTGTTTTCATGGAGAACTCACATTTCGCACCCTCCCGACGAAAATCGGGAGGATTTTTTCATCCCGATGTCGAATAGGTCCTTGGTACACAAGGAATGCAAAGGAGTTTCCACACCATGGACGTTCGAATTCGTGCTATTTATGAAAGTTCCTATTTGAATATAATAAGCGCCATCTTCAAGGATCTTGGCCTCCCCCAGCTGATTGACCGGCTGGTTCCGGTGGATCCCCAATGCCAAACCCGAGCCAGCGATGTGGTCTGGCTGCTCATCCTGGATATCTTGAGCGGCCGTCAAGCGCTGGTTCATTTGGAACGATGGGCGCATGAAATCGATTTGCCCAAGCTGATCCGGCCGGGGCTCCAGCCTTCTTGGTTCAATGACGATGCCATCGCCCGCCATCTGGATCGCCTGTATGATGCCAACATCCATCAAGTCATTTCGGCTTGCCTTGTGCAGATCTACAAGGAGGAAGGCATCCCCCTTCGGGTGTTCCATGCCGATACGACCGATGTATCGGTTTACGGCACGTATGAATCGGCCTCGCCGGATACCCTGCATATTGCCCATGGCTACAACCGGCAACACCATTGGCAAAAGCAGATCGGCTTCGGACTGATCGGCAACGAGGATGGCGTTCCTTTTTATGGAGATGTGCACGACGGCAACCTGCCGGACAAAACGTGGAATCCCGAGGTGCTGTCCCGTGTCCATGAGCAGCTGAAGCAAGCGAAGATCGAGGACGAATGGATTTATGTGGCGGATTCCGCCGCGATGACGAAGGACACGCTGGCGCAAACGAAAGCGGCGAACGCCTTTTTGATCACCAGAGGCCCTTCGTCGCTCCGGATCGTGAAAACCGTGCTGGCGCAAGCCGATGCCAGGGACACGACGTGGAGCGATCCATTTTCGCTGGCGGAGAAAAACGGCGCCACGTATCGGGTATGGGAAACGACATCGACGTATGAAGGACATCCGGTTCGGCTGGTCGTCGTCGAATCGAGTGCCCTCGACCAACGGAAAGGAAAGACGCTCGAAAAAGAACGAGCACAAGAAGCGGAGCTTCTTGCGCAGGAACAAGCCCGTTGGGAGCGCCACCCGTTTTCGTGCCGGGAAGACGCCGAACAAGCCTTGGCATCCCTCAAGGCATCCCTTCGTCCCCGGTTCCATCGAGTGGAGGCCGTCGTCGAAGAGATCGTGCGCCCGAAAAAACGGCGCGGACGGCCGAAAAAAGGGGCGGAACCGGAAATGGAGACGCTGTACACCCTTCGCCTGAGCGTGGAATTCGACCAAGACGCGTGGGAACAGGCGAGACGGAAAGCGTCCCGGTTTGTTCTCGTCACGACGGTGCCGGAGGAATGGAAGGACCGACGAATGGACGCGAAAGAGATCTTGAAGCTGTATAAAGGGCAGATCTCGGTGGAAATGAACTTCTCCTTCCTGAAAGATCCGTTCTTTACGGACGAGATTTACGTGAAAAAACCGGAACGAGTGGCGGTGTTGGGCTATTTGTTTCTCCTCGCATTGGCCATTTACCGCGTCTTCCAGCGCCGGGTGCGTCAGTTTATTACGCCGGAGTGCCCGTTAAAGGGCGCAGGAGGCCGCAAGCTGACCCGTCCGACCGGGCAGGCGATTTTTCAGTTGTTCTGGTATGTGAAAGTCGTCCTGTTGGAGCTGCCGGATGGGCAAATCCAACGCGCGTTAGGGAAACCGCTCACCTACGAGCAGCGAAGGATTCTGCAAGAGTTGGGAATGGACGAAAGCATTTACGTCTAATCTCATAAGGAACGATGAGCGATGGTAAAAAAAGGATTGCCATCGCTTGTTGTGTTGGCTCAAAAAATATTTTAAAAAAATGAATAAAAAATCCTTTGTTTCTGCACTACTGGGGTGCGAAATGTGAGGAGAAGACATCAAAACAAAGAATTCATATTCAACGTAGGGGAGTATTTCTCACTAAAAGGGATAAGAAGAAGGGCGGAGAACATGAAACGCCTGCGAGAAGATTTAAGTATTTTATCATCCATAAACATTGAAATAGTTGGAAGAAAAAAGGGAAAAGAATATCAGGTATATGGAAATTTGTTAACCTTCGATATGATAGGACGAGATATTTACATTCAATTAGGTACATGGATTGATAACTTGGATCCCCACCCTTTCACCCTCATTAACCAAAACTTCTTCATTCCTCATTACAAAAACCACATTCCACTAGTTATGCTTTCTCTGAAATTTGCTCAGTTGTGTAAGTTAAATGCAAAAAAAGCATCTGGCGAACTAGTTGTACATCACGACACATTATTGAAATTTTTGGGTATTACCCATCAACAAATTAAAAAGCAAGGTTATTCTTACTATGTAGAAATGTTTTCTTCCATGTTTTATCAATTAGCGTTTGAGGGATATGAAATATATTTTTTAACCGATATTCATGATTATTTCTCGTTTTTAAATGCCAAAGTGGCATATAAAAATACTAGACTAAAAGAATACTATGAATCGATGTAAACCATTTTTCCTAATGCAATGGTTTATACACTTTATTAGGAATTTCTATACACTCCTCTAGGAAATGGATACACTGTGATAGGAGATATTTTCAGGAAATACAGTATTTATCAATACCTTTAGGGAATATTTTCTTCTTAATAGATTTAATAAAAAATAATAGAATGGCAAGAGCATTTTAAAATAGCTCTTGCCATTCAGAAAAAACATTAAATTCATTTAGAACAATTAAGAAAGGGAGGTTTCCTTGCTTAATGAGTTTTTTTGATCCATCCCTAATTGAAGAAGCGAAACATAGAGTAGACATTCTTAGCTACATCGAGAATGCTACATGTACAAAAGCTAAAAAAGTGGGGAAACAGTATTTTATTAATCCTTGTCCTTTCTGTGGTAGAAGGGATCACTTTGTTATTCGTCCTGATGAGCGTTATTTTAAATCGTTTAGTTGTGATCACAAAGGGGATATTATTAATTTCATGGAACAGTATGAAAATCTTTCTACAGCTGATGCAATACAAAAATTAATGAACATGGCAGGTATATCATCTTATCTCTCCTATACGGGAGAAAAAAATTCATTGACTAAGAAAAATAAAACGAAAGGAGATGTATCATCCATGACGGTAGAGATCAATTTTAATGAATTAATTAATCATCTACATCGAAATGTTGAACAAACAGATTATTTCCGTAAACGTGGACTTTCAGAAAACATTGTTAAAAAGTATAAGCTTGGGTACTCAGCAAATGGAATGAATGATGCGATCCAGCTCAGTACAGCACTAAATGAGAGACCTAGTGATGTAATGAAGGCATTTAAATATTTTTTACCGATTTGGGATGAAGACAATGTTTGCCGATATTTTATTTCAAGAGTGGATGAACAAAGCGTACCAGAAGGAAAAAAAGTAAACAAAACACACAATTTGAAAGGATATCGTGTTAAGTTATTTAATGAACGTTATCTCAAGTCTTGCAATTCTAATCTCATTTTTGTGGTAGAAGGTATTTTTGACGCACTATCTATTGAAGAATTTGGATTTTATGCTATTGCGTTGAATAGCGTTAGTAATGCAGATATGTTGATGAAAAAGATAGTCGAACAACGCAATAGTATAGAGGACAAGGCATTTGTGCTAATTCCTGACAATGATACCTCAGGAGAGAAGCTTGCTACTTTTATGAAGAAAAAAGCGGAGGAAGAAGGCATTGAACTTCGAGTGTTCCATTTACCTTCTAAATATAAGGATGTGAATGAATTCCTTGTTGACGATAGAAAAGGATTGGAAAGTTTTCTTAAAGAAATTGAGAAGCGGATTAAGAGTGAATGGGAAAAGCACTTTGTTGCGGCTTATTTAGATGATTTCGTTAAGGAAATAACGGAAAATTCATTGAAACCCATCTCAACAGGTTTTCAGGAGTTAGATAAGGTGTTGGGGGGAGGGCTTGTACCAGGTCTTTATGTATTGGGAGCAGCAACTTCTTTGGGAAAGACCGCATTTGTACAACAAATTAGCGATTATATTGCCTCCACTCATATTCCTGTTCTCTATTTCTCACTCGAAATGAGTAAAAAAGAATTAATTAGTAGAAGCCTCTCACGACAAACATTCCTCATTTCTCCTCGTAAAGCTTACACTTCACAAGATATTCTGCTTGGGAAAATTCCTCAAGAAGTTCTTATGGAAGCTTTAAGTAACTACAAAATTATCTCACATAATATGGCTATTATTGAAAGCCCATTTGATTCAGATGTGTTATCTATTCGCAACATCGTTAAGGAATATAAGACAAAATGTGACCGATTGGTTGTAGTGGTTGATTATTTGCAAATATTAATGTCCCCCAAAGGAAAAAGCTTAAGCGATAAGCAATTAGTAGATTATAACGTAACTCAGTTAAAAAAGATTAGCCGAGATTTCGATGTTCCCCTTATTGTTATTTCATCTTTCAATAGAGCACATTATGTACATTCTGTTAGCTTTGAAAGTTTTAAAGAAAGCGGAGGAATTGAGTATTCTGCGGATGTGGTGTGTGGCTTGCAGTTTAAAGATATTGATAAAGCTGCAAAAAACGAAGAAGCAAGGAGGGATTTAATTAATCAATGGAAAGCCAAAGAAATACGAGATATGGAACTCGTGATTTTGAAGCAGCGAAATGGAATTGGATATGCCAAAGTTCCATTTTACTATCAATCGAAATTTAACTATTATATTCCTGCTATAAAATAAAGGGAAGTATTTGCTTCCCTTCAAACACGTCAAGTCATATTTATTCGATAGAGAAAAGAGTAGGTTGATTATGGTTTACTAAGTATTCATCTATTGTATTGGTGCAGTAAATCCCCTTTTCAATGAAAAATCCTATAATAGATTCAAATACAGTTACGTCTGTAGCAAGACTATAACCAGCTTTTCTCAGCAGCTTTTCCGTTTCTTCCAAGTTTAGTTTTAAAGCTATAGCTATACAAAGGAGTTTGGCTTTGGATGGCTGCTTGATTTTCCCTCTAACAAGTTTATGCCAATATTCCTTCGAAATTCCTGCATCTTGAAGATCTTTGTGGCTTGCTTGCTTTTTTTCGAACATTGATTGGACAAATTTCTCAAGAGTTTCTGCATTTTCAGCTTTCTTAACCCTTTTTTCTAATTCAAATATTTCCATGCTACTAAGTGAATGTCCAAAAACGATAGAGGGGCGATCTTTTGTTAGGGTGTCGGAGTCATCAGGAATATGTAATGCTTTAACTAGCTGAATAATGGTATTGTTCTTTAAGAACAAATCTAATTCTTTTTCTAGGGAAAGTTTATCCATTAGATTTGTCCCTCCTACATTTTTCAAAAATAATGCCAAAGTGACCTGTCAGGCAACCTGTAAATTAGCACATTATTTCAGAATCCCTTTTTCAAATTATTTCAGGCGGATTCGGAAATAATGTGCAAAATTTTTGCGGATTGTTCCGGATTTTGCACATTCTTTCGGAACGTTTGCACGCTCTTTCAGATGAAGATTTCCAGCGCGCCTGATGGACCGATGGAAAAGAGAAAGCACAAAAGAGGCCGATTCGGCCCCTTTCGTGCTAATACCCCATTTCCTCTGCGGCCATGCGCACCACTTCTTCGTCAATGGCGTCCTTTTTCAGCTGATACCCGTATAACAGGCACGTCGTGGCCAACGTGTTGATCACCCGAGGCCATCCCCGCGACTGCAGGGCAATCGCCTCTAACGCCGATGGAGTGAAGATCGGATGCTTCGCCCCGGCCTGTTTCATCCGATGCTCGATGTAGCCCGCCACCTCTTCCTTCTCCAGCGGCCCCATCCGGTATCGCATGATGATCCGCTGATCGAGAGGGCGGTGCTGATTGAGCCGCAGCTTCCCCTGTAAATGGGGCAGCCCGGCCAAAATCAAGACAAATGGGTTGGTCGAATCCATCTCAAAGTTGAACAAGATGGCGATGTCCTGTAAAAATGCATCCTTTGCTAAATGCATCTCGTCCAAAATGAACACCGGCGTGATCCGTCGTTCATGATACAATCGCTCGATCGCCTGCTGGATTTGGCGGAAGAGGTCTACCTTGCGGTACTTCGGTTCCTCTCCTAATCCCAAGGCCAGTCCACGGTAAAAATCCATCACGCCTCCGGTGGATAACGGAAAGTAGACGACATGATACAATGATGGATTCAATGACTCTTTCAGCGCCCGAAGGGCGAACGTCTTGCCCGCCCCCGGCTCTCCGATCAACAGCCCGATCCCCCGGGTTCGTTTCACGTACTCCAGCGCCCGCAACGCTTCCTGAAATGGCGCCCCTTGATACGCCTTGGACGGGTCTGTTTCTTTCGCAAACGGCTCCCGCGAAAGGGAGTAAAACGATTTATACACCGTGTTCTCCCTCCTTCGCCGGAATCGCCGCAAACGGGGACCGATGGCGTTTTACATAGGCGTTGTCCTCCAAACGAACTCGAACGGCCTCCGCCACCTTCCTTCCATCTTCGTACACATAGACGCCCCGTTCATCATAGCGGAGTTCAATCGATTGCCCAATGAACTGGGGCGGCACTTCATACAGCTGCTTGTTCAAGGTGATCGTTCCATCGGCTTTGACCTTGCGGTGCTCCCGTTTCAGAAAAATCGCATCCAGCCAATCGCCATCTTCGATGAACGACACGAGATGCACTTGCGATTGAAACACCTCATGCGGCGTTTTTCCGTCCAGTGAGGCGTGCGGTTTTCGATGATACTCCTCTTCAAGCCACCTCCAAAAGCGCTCGTTCAGCTCTTCGAGCGACTTCGGGGGATCCAACTCCAGCAGCGGATAAAACCGCGTCTGTACGGTGCGGAAGAACCGTTCGATTTTCCCTTTGCTTTGCGGATCATACGGCTGGGTGTGGATGAGCGTAATCCCCATCTCGGCGCACGCATACTGCAGCACCTCGGATCGATAAATTTTCCCGTTGTCCGAGTAAATGCGCTTCGGCTTCCCGCAACGAAGCACCGCTTCCTTCGTGACGATCCGCAGCCCGTCAAACTTCTCCGAAGGGAAAAACTGCGCGTACGGCACCAACCGCGAGCAGTCATCGATATAGGCGATCAAAAACGTTTTCTGGGCTTTCCCATTGACTCGAATCGTTGGTCCATGGGATAAGTCCCCTTGCCAAAGCTCATTGATCTGGTCATACGCAAAGCGTTTTCGCTCCGGCATGGGCAAAATTTCTTTCCCGACAAGGTTGTGTTTTTTCAATAATCGGTATATAGTAAAGTAAGAGGTATGGTTTTCTGGGATTTCCCCCTGCTCGATTAGGTGTTCGTAGAACACCGTCACGGGCATGGTGGGATGTTCTTTTCTTAGGGCTAAAATATGATCCTCATCATCGGGCGACAGACGCCTTGAGTGGCCGCGGTCCGAACGGCGCTTCGGCTTTAAGGCGTCAAAGCCCCCTTTTTTGTATCGGGTGCACCAATCGAGGATCGTCTTGGCTGCGATTCGCTTGTCGCCCTGGTGGGGAACATGGTGCACTCGCTCGCTCACCTCTTTCAGATACGTCTTCGGTTCCACCTGCCCATTCACCAACGGAGCGATTAGCCCGTACCGAAACAGGGCAATGTCGTGTCTCATCGACTCATCCATTCGAATCTCCTCCTGGTCTCACTTGGAATCAGGACCGTTCCGGTCCTCCTGCCCTTATCGTACCGAATTGCTTTTTCTCCGTCGATAGGAAAGGTTTGTGGGAACCTCAATCATTTCCAATTTAGGATATATATGTAAAATCAGGATCCCATTTAATTTGCAAAAGGGTGTCGGAATCCGTCCTCCCACATCTCTCTGATGACCGAATAGAGACCGTGTTCCTCCAACGTCCGGATCCACCAAGAAGCCCGTTCCTTTTCTTTTTTCACGATAGGGCCTATGATCCTCCACCGCCTCGCAAAAAAGCTATGAAGGTTTGATAGGTTTCGGTAGAACCGTCGGACATAAAAGATGATGCCGTCCTTTGTCGGGAGGAACGGAGCCTGGTTCGTCCCCTCGGTCAATCCCAACTGTTCTTTCACAACTTGCCATACGGCGGACAACGTATACTGAAAATACGGGAGGAGAAAGGAAGGCAGCACACTCACCGTCTTCAAGCATTCCCGACAGCGATACCGGACAATCCAAATGCGATCATCACCATGTGGGGTCAATGCGTTTCGCTCATAGTAACCGTGGCGGTGCAACGGGCGCTTGGCCCGGCAATGCGGACACTGTGTCAGAAGAGGGAAGTCGTTTTCTTTTCCACGCTCTGCATACGTTTGGACGTCAATGCCAAAGTCATGAAATTGAATCACGTCCTCCTCCCCTCCTCTGAACCGATGGATTTTCTCTTCCGAAATAATTCACAAAAAATTTAGCACATTCTTTCAGAAAAGGGGAGAGGGCTTTCTGAAAGAATGTGCAAAAAAATGGCTCTTTTGTTCCGAAATAAAGTGATAATTTACACAACCCAAAAAGGGTTGTTGTCTATATACAATAAAATCGTAGAACGAAATAACCAAATTTTCAATATAAGGAGGAGATAAAATGAAAGTAAAATCAAGTGTACAATCCCTAACTGTTCACGTATTTAGTGATGAACCTGTATGGAAACATCTGAAAGAATTTCCTGCAAATTTTGTTGATGAGGCGATGTTAGAAGACAAAGCAAAAAACATGATTATCATGCTTAACACTTTATACCAAAATACCAAAACCCAGTTAGCAAAGTATTTTACAATAAATGAAGCAGCGATGATTGTCGAATGTGCTGGCGAGTATGCGCTTGTGCCAATGATGAGAGTGAGTAGTTATAAAGAATTGTTAATGAACCAAGTAAAAAGAGGAATAGAAAAATACAATAGCCATCAGAAATATCAAGTGGATAAAGATGTATTGCTAAATAAATTAAACCAATTAACAGAGTTTGAATGCTTTACAGTAATTAAAATGGCAGACGAATGGGAACGTGAATGGCTTGAAGATAGAAACTCTGGAAGAGTTTCGAATGGACCAGAACGGACAATGAAGATTTTTGGGATAGAGGAAGAAGATTTAGATGAGAAATAAAAATAAGAAAAACATTAAGTTGGTTTTGGAAAGGCTGGTCCCAAAAGCAAAGGACCAGACCCTTTCCATATATGTTATCGATATAACATAACTCCTTCTATTAGCTCACATAGCTAGAACAAGCTCAAACCGAAAAGTCTTTTAAAGATTTAAAAGGAGATTACTTCATCCTTTATCACTACACTCTTTGCTTGACGAAACGAGTCACTGTAATGACTGCACAGTGTTCCTGAAACCTACGTATTTTAACAAAGACCATTTTGGGCAACCTCAAAATCCCTCGAATCGACATCTTTATGAATTCATCGTTACCCCTCCTCGTAACTACTTTCCTCATTTTAAGCTTGTGTATCTCACTTTTTACACCAATACGACTATTTCCAAGAAAGATAAATGGATAAAAGCAATCAAACATGAATTGGGGGATAATAAATGATTAAAAACTTTCGAAATTTGAATGTATATCAACGAGCGAAAGCTCTTACGCAAGAGATTTACTTTTTGACACAGACCTTTCCAAAGTTTGAAATGTGTGAGTTAGGATCCCAAGCAAGACGTGCAGCAACAAGTATTTGTTTGAATATTGCAGAAGGGAATTCGCAACTATATCCAGCAAAGGAAATCAATCATTTGAATATTGCGTTGGGAAGTACTGCAGAATTAAGAGCAATTTTAGACTTAATTTTGCAGTTAGGATATATCGACGAAGCGCAGTTTCAAAAAGTGGATAGGGAGGTAGAAGAAATGCAGAAAATGTTGTACTCGATGATCAAGAGGCTTCGGGTGAAAGATGCTAATGGTGTTTAAGCTATGGGGGGTTAGAAGAGATTTCTTGCTCCGCTGTTTCGTGGAGTAAGGAATCTCCACTAAAATCAAGCAGCGTTGAACATATAGACAGTTATAAACCCAGGCACAGAAATCTATACTATGTCAGAACAAAAAAACATGAAGGGAGAGAAGATAAGATGTTAGATAAGCTTTCAATAATTGTGGAGGAAATTAAAAAGCAAAAGAAAGAACTTGAACAGATTGAAAAAGAAGTATCGTTGTTGGATAACAAAAGACTACAAAAAGTCGTGGAGATTGCAAAAGAGGCAATCATTTTCGAGAAAATTTTCAAAGAGAAAATTGAATATAACAATAGTAGAGAATGGCACAGCGATAGTATAGAGTATTTTTACGATGAAAATGGCAAACCTCTTAAAGGGGTTTTAGTAGGAGAAATTAATCTATCTTATCATCGAGGCAATACGGGGGGGAACGGGTAGATAAGGAGTTGTTTCTAATGGAGGATGGAAGTTGGAAGGTATTTATTTATAAAGCAAGATGGACTTATTATGCCGATTATTCCAACGAATATAAAAGAACGATTGCAGAAAATCAAGATATTAGCATGTTTGATATAGATGAAATTATTAAAAATATAATTGAGGAGGTAAAGAGCAGTCTAAAATATATTGTTGATGGGAAAAACAAACAATTAGAAAGATTACAAAAACTAAAAAGTCTAAAAATATCTTAAATTACCTCACATTTAGGGAGTACTTTTCACTAAAATGTTAGGGTTAGACTATGGTTTTTGTTATGGGGCAAATGATATGAAATTATGAAAAGAACGAGCAGGTGGCAAAGATTGCTCGTTCTTTTAATTTACATCTTCTTTTTGGTTATAGTGGTAACATTTTTTAGACTTCATCGATAATCTTATTTCTTTCCTCTTAATATTTTAAAAGTATACTAATTTTGGTTTATTATTGAAAAATGTTATAATTAATTTAAATAATTTTCTGTTTTTTAGAGGTGAAAATCGTACTATGGGAGATAAGCTTCTCTTAAAAAGTAAAGATAGAAATGTACTGATTTTCAGTGAAATAACAAAAGATTATGATTGGTTTTTAAAACTGCTGATTGAGAATGAAAAGATTACAGACAGTTTAATTAATGCCCTAACATCAGAGCAACAAAATTTTATTAAATATATGGTCCCTGTTTTGTTAAAGGAAGCAACGAGTGAATGGAAAGAAAGTTCTCGTCCTCCTATTGATTTAGGGGAAGACAGAAGTCGATGGGGGAATTGTAGCTTATGTAATAAACCCAATCGATATCTTCATTTTATCGATAACAGAAAGTCGGGAAAAACTATAAATGTTGGTAGTGAGTGCGTGAAAGAGTATGCATTTAATGAAACTGACATTATTTATCGAAGAAAAGAAGCCAGAAAGATTCGAAGACTAAGTATATTGAATGATAAGATACCAGGTGTAAAAAACATCGTAGAAAATTGGAAGGATAGATTGGACAAATTTGAAATTCTAATTCCTACTCCCTTGTCCAAAAACTACGAGCAGTTAGGGGAGAAACTTCAAAAGATATATGATGATTTCTTAAGTGGAAAGGGAAGCGAGAGTACGATATATCAAATTTATAAGTTAATTCAACAGGGTGAAGATGAAATTAAGGAATTTGAAGATTATGTAAAAAAAGAAAGGGATAATGAGTTCATTGTTACAAGAAATATGGTGAATTGGTTAAAAAGACAAAATAATTCTAAAGCTTCTAAGGCGCTTGAGTGGGTAAGAGAAGAAGGGAAAGTTTCTTATCGAGCAGCACATCGTATAGCAGAAAAGGGATTTATGGAAACGGTCAAAACAAAGATGAACGCTTATTTGAATAACATTGGAGTATTTATTGAGGGAATTTTACCAATCGAAGAATCATATATAATCAAAATTATTCCATTAGAGCAGTGTTTTATGCAGATGAAACATGAGGATTTAGTATTACACTTTGGTTGGATTATGTTTAACGAAGAAGTGTTAACACCATTATCTGTTAAAAATGTGCTCAAACATTGTAAAATAGTCGATGAAAAATCAATAGATGTGTTATTAAAAGCTATTGCAGGGAACTTAAAATCATCTCCGATTAAAGTTAAAGGATATGTCTACGATTATAATGAAGTAGTTATACACGACCTGAGTAAAAATCTGTTTTTACTCTTAAACTTGAAGGAGTTTGTTGCAAAGTATAAACTATTGGCTTTCGAACAAAATGCTACTTTAATTAGTGATCTCCAAAGTAGTAAAGGTAAATATGTAAATATTGGAGAATATATCAGACTCAGAGAAAGAGCGGGTTATATAAATTTATAAATTATTGATTTCGAAAGATTTTATTTTTTCTTTGGGGAGGGAAATCAATGAAAAACATAGAAGAAATAAAACCATCGATAGGAGATATTATTCATACTGCTGTTAAGGCAGGCATATCTTCTATTCCAATGATAGGTTCATTTGCGAGTGAGTTCTATTCCATGGTAATTACTCCTCCTTTAGAAAAGAGAAAGAATGAATGGTTAAATAGTTTAGCAGAAAAAGTGAATGAATTAGAACAAAAACAGAAAATATTAGTTGATAATCTGTCTAAAAATGATCTATTTATTACTGCAGTTTTGCAAGCTACACAAATTGCATTAAGAAATCATCAAGAAGAAAAGTTAAGAGCATTAAGGAATGTGGTTTTAAATACAGCAATAAATACTTCAATTGAGGATAACAAGGTAATGATGTTTTTACAGTTTGTTGATACATTAACGGTTTGGCATCTGAAAATTTTAGTGTTTTTAAATAATCCTCGAAAGTGGTTAGTAGACAATAAGAAAGAGTTCCCTAACATCTTGATAGGTAGTCCTGCCCATATTCTCGAAACAGCTTTTCCTGAGCTTAAAAATAATAGGAATTTTTACGATAAGATTATCAGGGATTTATATTTAAATGGATTAATAAACATAGAATCGTTACATATAACGATGAGTTCAGATGGTATGTATGCATCAAGAACTACCGAGTTTGGCAAAGAGTTTATTGAATTTATCCAATCACCATTGAAAGACAATGAATAAAGAAACATATGAATAAAACAAAACAACATTAGAATAATAATAAGTTATGTATAGAGTTTTTGGTTTCTTATTTTGCCATTGAAGTAAAACAGTTCTGCATTCTTTTGTTGCAATATAAGAAGCACTCTATACATAGCTAAGAATTATGTTTGCAGATTATATTAGTATTTATTTATTGTCAAATTAGGTATACTTTTATATAATTGAGAATATAGTTATAAATCTTTAATAAAATTTTTCAATAAAGTGTCATCTTCTATAGGAAATTCTACCTTAATAAAAAAAAGGTATGAGTTGCCTATAGTTGATGACACTTATTTTTTTGACAATAGAAGGGAGAGAATAATGATGAAGATAAGTTACAAATGTTCAATTGTTAAATACAATCCTGATCCTGAGAATGGATGGAAGGATCGCATTTCATTTATTTTTGAATTTCTTGCAGATAATAAAATTGTAAGAGAATTGGCGGTTGAAATGTTTTCACCATTTTTAATTGTTCCTTTAAGTCCTATACAGGAATTAGTTACAAAGGAGGGATTGAAGGGAGACTACTGGGCGTTATGGGTTGTGGATACTCCTAAGATTTTTATTGTGGAAGATTATGAATTTACTATGGTCTTATTGAATGGATGTACATTGAGAGGAGGTGTGACAAAAAGTAATTTAAATAAATGTGAACTTAGTAGTTTGTATGAGTTGGCGGATAAGGATTCTTCAATAAACATAATATTTACAAATCATAATGAAAAAACATCAAATAGACAGTTTTATTACTGTCCATTGTTATCTTCTTCTTTATATTTTGACAAATAGTGGTAGATCAAAAGAATAAGAAACAAGATAAAAGATGTTATATCTAAAAGTAGTTATTGGATAGATGCTTGATTGTTCAACTGATGGTAGGTTCATAGTTTCTGTATAAAAAAGTAAAGGATTTGAAACAACCTCTTTTTGCGAAAAAGAGTGTATCAAAAAAAGTGTGACGATGATTGGGAAATAAAACAAGGGAATAGGATTGAAGGGAATCGAGGAAAGTATCGATTGGTACATTTCTCGATTTCTTTTTATTGGAGCGAAAAAAAGAAAAGGGCATTAAAGACTAACGAGTTCCGATTTGAGGTGCAAAAATAGAAGAACAGTTGAAATTGACATCAATTTTGACCAATTAACTGACATCAAAATTACATCAAAAAAGCAGGGTAATTTCCCTGCTTTTTGACTTGTCAATTATAACTATCAATTAAATACGACTAATAGTTAAACAATCTATGCAGCTTAGGGCTTAGAATTATTGAAATATCCCTAACCGTTAGTTGAAGTTACATAATTAACAAGGGTTGAACTTATCTTCCGTGTTTAAAACAACAGGTGTCCCTGATTGGTTTAATTAAAGCATTCAAATTATCACTTTTTAGGTGAAGTGATTCTTAAATAATAACCATCTGGGTCAGTTAAGCGAAAATCCGTCATTCCCCACTCTTGTTGTTTTAGTTCTGATTCTAATTCAATTTGCATTTCACATATACGTTGATAATAACTTTGAACATCTGGAACTACTAATATTATTTCAACTCCCATCCCTTTCCGAGAAGTTTTAATTTCGCTAAAATAATGGTTATTCGAAATAACATCTTCTTGGGTTAAAAGTAAGTTAAGATTTTCCGCTTTAAACATAGCACTATTCTCATTTTGAGAAGATAACTCTAATTGAATTACGTTCTTGTAAAAATCAACAGACCTTTGCAAATCTTTCACGAACAATTCTAAACGTATATTTAATGTCATTTCCACACCTCCAAACAAACATTCTTGTTATTACGATACAACAACATTTATTAGTACCAAATATCAACAGAGTTATTTAATATATATTTAACATTAAATACTAAATTCCCTTTAAAAAATCGCCCTAATATTCAAGGACAATTTACCTAAAATAAATAATGTCATTCATAGTGTATTGTCGCTTATTAATTCCGAGACTTTGTGCGGGTGTAATATATACATAGTACAACGGCTTCTTTAAAACGACATTCAAAATGACAACGAAATGGACATATCAATTGGAAAAGCTCACCTTCTCTTCATAAATGATTTTGATATTTTTCATTGGGTAAACATCCTCCTGCCAAAAACAGTGTCATTTGAAATAAAAATTCAGACAAATCCTTTTATAATAATAAAAAATGACGTACCAAAACTGATGTCAGTTCGCACGTCATTTTGCATGTCATATTTAATTTTGCACCCTAAAACAGAACCCGTTAATTAAAGACGAACGTTTGTTTAACACATCTCAGTTCTTACTTTCAAAACTTTTCTTAGCAGAAGGAGGGATAACATATGTATGGGCATCAATTCTATCGATATCCGATAGAGAAACGAGTAAAGTATTTGAATGATCAATTGAGAAATAGTCATTTCAGTTTGCTTGAGGAACTGGCGCAGATATATTTGTAGATGCTGAAGATATAAAGGAGGAGCTTCAAAAAGGTGGATATTTCTTCGTTTTAGAACTGAATCAGTTTGTACGGTGCGATATGGGGTAAGCGAGATAAGAATTCGCCACCTCTTTTTATTGTCGATCCATAAATCGAGGTACAGATTTCCTGCCTTCGTTAAATTGGCAAGATCTTAATGATTGGTGAAAAGATACCTTTTCGGAAAAGTTGGATGATCATATATTCGCAGGTAAAAAAGACTTGGTGAATCGTGTTAGTACTTACGTCCTATCAAGTCATATGATATAATGAGTATAAATAAGAAACATTTTCCAAAGGGGAAGATTATCTATATGAAATCAAAAGATAAGTCGGCTATTTTCATTATCATTCTACTATCAATGCTGTTAGTGTTAGTACTGTATTTTTATATCGATTTAAAAATCAAAAATAGTAGATTAAATGATACCATAAAAAACATTGAACAAAAATATCTATTAAATACAAATGATACAAAAAATACAAATGATACAAATGTAAATATTGAACAATACAAACAAATGATAGAGTTTATTAAAAGTGAATTTGGAACCTATAAAGAAATTGCAAACAACGATCGCCAAAGTTTTATTCAACTGGTAAACATCTTTTTGATTGGATTAGGATTATTGGCGAGCATTGTTTCTTTAGTTTTATATTGGACATTTGGTCAAACAAGGAAAGAGGTTGTATCCACAGCGAATGAATATTTAGAAAAGAAAGTTGATGAAGCTATCACACCAATGGAAAATAAAATTGATGAGTTAAATAGAATTATTTTAAGTCAGATAGCATTAAAAAACAGTAAGTTAATGTTTGTAGGGAAAAATAGTAAGTTGGAAAAAATGAAGAAATTGGAGATTAAAAAAATCAAAGAGAGTATTGAAAATGTTGTGCTTTATCCTTACGAAAGGCAAAATGTTTGCCAAGCTATAAGTGCATCTAATCCAGATATATTAGTTTATTGTGTTGACAATGTTGAAAATAAAGAGGAATTGGAGCAAGTAGAAGAAATATCAAAATTCCTTCATCTAAACGATTTTGAAATTCCGTTCATTATTTATGTAAAAGGAAGACTAGCTGATCAGTTGTTATCTATTTATACATGGACAATTACAGCGAACATGCCTGCAACTTTAATCAGTCATATTTTTTCTTTAAGCAATGGATTAAAAAGAATAAGGAGTTGATACCAATGACTGTAAATGAATATTTGGAGAAATTGTTGGAAGATCACAAGTTGTCAGATGAAGAAAGAGAAGAAATTCAAGCAACAAGTGACGAGGTAAGAGAAAAGCTAAATAATGAATTTGGCAGTAAGATTATTACAATAAAATATTCTGGGTCTATTGCTAAGCATACAGCTATAACAGAAAGTAAAGATATTGATCTTGCGATCCACTTTAAGAAGACAGCTTTTGAAACTTTGGAAGAAATGTATAATTCGGTGTTTGATTACCTTCAAAAAAATTATGCTGTAAGAAAACAAAAAGTTTCTATAGGATTAGTTGATCTTAACGTGGATGTAGTCCCTGGTAGAAGAATAGACGAGGAAGATGAAAGTAACAATGATGTTTTTTTATACAAAACTGATGATGGTGGAAGAATTAAAACAAATATTGAGACTCACAAAAAGTATATATCTGAAAGTGGATGTAGAGAAATTATCCGTCTCGCAAAAATATGGAAGATTAAACACGATTTAAAATTTAAATCTTTTGCGTTGGAACTACTTGTGATACAAGCACTTAAAAATTCTGATAAAACCAGTTTGAGTGATAGATTTAAAGAAGTTTTGGAATACATTAGAGAAAATGTTGAACAGGTAAGACTTGTTGACCCAGCTAACTCAAATAACAATGTAGCTGATGCGATACAACCAATTGATAAGACTTTATTTAAGATGAAGGCAGAAATCGGTTTGGGTTATATAAAAGATGCTGAAGAAGGTCGGGAAAGTCACCTTTCAGCTTGGAAAAAAGTTTTTAATGATTTTTCTGGTGATTCTGACGGAAACTCATCCAATATTATTATAAAAAGAGAAACGGCTGATTATGGAAGACAGCCAGAGCGTAGACATGGTTGAAAGTTGGTTTGAACAATTTCCTTCACTCTTTGAAAGGGAAAAAAGAATCTTAGAACAATATGGCTTTACATTAGATGTAGAGCGATTACAAAACGAAAAAATTGTGGTGTTTCACGGCAGATCTGCTCGAATGAAGGAATATCCACTAACAATTGTTTACTCTGATGGATATCCATCGTTTCCACCAGCTGTGTTTAGTTTTGTTCCCGAAGAGCTGACTCTTGTTAGACACCAAAGAAAAGATTCAAAATCGCTATGTATGTTTGGTTTTTCTCATGAACGTTGGAATGCAGGTTATACTGCACGGGAGGTCATTTACGAAGCTGAAGAATTGATAGTTAAATATTCTCCATTAAATTTTAATCATGATTACGCAGATGATACTGTTCCAGAACCATTAATTAATCAATTTCCTTACAATGAATACGGCAAACATGGTTTATTAATTCCTTATCCATTTGGTGACTATTCGTTTTCAGATTTGAAATCTGTTCAATATGCCAAGATTAGATATGATGTTAAATCTCAACAAGGAATACTTATAGCGATTGAAAGGGATAACGAATGGGTTCAAGCTCATGAAGAGTATTATAAATGGTTTGAAAAAAGTTCTGTATACAATGCAGTAATTTATAAATTGCCACAGCCTCCACATTTTAATCCTAGTATTGCATTAGAGTGGTTAAGACATGAAGGGTATATTAGAAATCCGAAGAAATCAAAATCGGTAAATCAATTTATAATATTAACCTTTCCTGATGAGTGGGGCATGCGTGGTAATTATCGAATGTCATGGATTGTTTTGAGAAATATACAAAACAGTCCATCTTGGGTCAAATGTTATTTAGTAACCGAAGACGACATAGAAATACGCACTCCCTATGGGAAACAATTAAAAGATAAGACTGTTTCGATTGTTGGGGCTGGTTCACTTGGCTCAATTGTCGCAACATCGCTTGCTCAAGAGGGAATAGGAACGATTAATTTAATTGATTATGATGATTACGAACCTGGAAATGCAGTTAGACATCAAGTAAGTCAGTTTTGGTTTGGATTTCCAAAAGTAATTGGTGTTAAAAACAGAATATTGCAATTGAGTCCACGTACAAAAGTTATTCCTTTTCCTGTAAGTGTAGAAAATAAAGAAAGAACTTTTCAAACTCTACTTGAGTCAGACTTGATTATAGATACAACAGGAAATCATAATGTTTCTCATTATTTGAATAGAATTGCAACACGTTATAAAGTACCCTTTATAGTTGCATCTGTAACCAATGGGGCTTGGAGTTGCGAAGTAGTCAAGTATATCCCGTCACAATCAGGTTGCTGGATATGCTGGAATAGAAGGTATAATAATACAACTCCTCCAAGTGCCCCTAAAAATGTATATCAGTTTGCTCCTGGTTGCGATCAGCCAACTTTTGTTGGTGGAATATCAAGTATTAATATTGCTGGGGGACTGATTGTTCAGTCTGCAATAGATATTATGCTCAATATGAGTAAAGAAGGGCAAGAGTATGTCCTTTGGAGTGAGCGTGACCTTCAAGGAAATCGGTCATATGAGATTAAGTTTCTACCTAACCCTCCATTCTCAGATTGTGTTGTGTGTAAATAATAAATAAAGTGATGTGTGCTTGTATGATAAACAAAGTATATATAACTTCCTATTGTCTACAAACTATTGAATATATAATAAGAAGACATAATCAAAATACCGAAATTGGGGGAGCGTTGGTAGGATTTCAGAAAGGTGACAGTTTGACTATAACTCACGCTTCAGACCCAGGTCCAAAAGCAATTATGCAAAATAACTGGATTAAAATTGATGAGCAATATACAACTGATTATTGTAATTATTTAAACAAAGTTTCGAATAACAGTCTCTATTATCTTGGTGATTGGCATACTCACTTGTCCAGTAACCTTTTGCCTAGTCCTACAGACTATAAAGCAGTTCAAGCTTTGTCTTCATATTTGCCTGAAGATATTAGGTTTTCTCTAATAACAGTAATTTTTAATCATTTTTCACCACAAAATTTTAAAGTGTATAACTATACACAAAAGAGGATATTAAAAGAAGTAAACTGTAAAATTATTTGATTGCAGATTTATGTATGCAATGTTCTTTCTGTTCTCAAAGTATTGTCCTTTTCTATATCACCGTAAAATAAATCCCGCCCTGGGAAAATAAAAAGTGTCCAGGAAAAATAAAAAATGTACAAGAAGCCGAGCGTGATCAGGGTTTTATCTGATCTCATGTTCGGCTTCTTCTTTTGGAAAAGTGATGGTTGAAGAACAAAAAAGCACTTGAGTCTAAAAAATTTTCCGAGAGTTTTTGCTTGCTTACCACATGTTCAATTTTATTTAGTACAGAATAATTTATGAATTCTCAATAATGCAGAAAAAAGCAAGAAAAATTGTTGACCTAAAATGAGATCATTTATATAATATCAGTAGTCAGCACGATAACTCGGATCGTTTTCGGTAATAATTGACCAAAGAGTGAGAAAATGAAAAGAACCCTTGATACACAAGTTTTTTCAATAATTGAGAGGAATGCACGGGTTCATAATCGACTCAAAATCGTGTGGGGTAGCCCCCCGTGTGGGTTCGACTCCCACCATCGGCATCGAAAATAGGAGAAAGGCTTTAGGGAACAAGGGGGTTCACATAAGTGAAATCCCTTGTTTTTTTATTTACCGAATACGATTCGAGAAAAGAAAATCGTGTGCGTACAATCGTGCTCGGTGAGGTGAAATGGAAAGTGAAAAGAATAGAAAATGAGAGAACCTTCCCCCATTGATTGACCATCTCGTTCCCGTTGATCCACAGTGCCAGACTCGAACCAGCGATGCCGTTCAGGCCATCCTCTACAATATGTTTGACGGCCGGCAAGCCCTTGTTCACCTAGAACGATGGGCTCAGGAGATCGATCTGGAGAAACTCATCCGTTCCGGGCTCCATCCTTCCTGGTTGAATGACGATGCGTTGGCCCGTCACCTCGACCGTCTGTACGAGGCTGGCATTCACAACGTCATCAGCGCTTGCTTGATTCAGATTTACCGGAAAGAAGGCCTTCCTCTCCGAGCCTTTCACGCCGATACGACGGACAAGACCGTTTACGGCGCCTATGAATCGGCCTCGTTAGAAGCCTTACAGATCACACATGGTGTTTTCTGCAAAGAAAAAATACAGAGTTTTGCAAGGAAAAGTGCAGAGAATTACAACTTGACATGGAGCCTCTGGGGGCGTGATTAAAAAGCCAGGAATCCAGCAATATCAAGGGCTGGCTATGCCTAAAAAGGCTATCACGCCCCCCACTCCATGTCAAGTTGGCCTAAGCCAAATTCTCTGCAGATCTCTGTATTTTTATTTTGCAATAAACATATATATAAGTTGCAATAAAGAATTTCCGATTTTTCGTTTCTGCTTTCATCTCAATACGAGCTGATATGGTATAACGTGGAAGGCAGTCAGCTGGATGTAAATATAAAAAGAAGTGGAGGGGTAACATGAATCGGTTCGTTGTTTATGCAGGAGCGTATGTCATGATGGTACTTGTCAATGCAGTAGCGGAGTGGCTTCCTTTGAATGGTCAGACGACAGGGGAAATATCGCGGAAAGTAAACGTCTTATTTACCCCAGCAGGGTATGTGTTTTCAATTTGGGGGTTTATCTACCTCCTATTAGCGATTTGGATTTTAAGACAATTTCCATCTTCTCGACGAGACTTACCTATGTATCGCCAAGCGTTCGTTCCTTTTGTTGTTAGCTGTATATTTAATGCGTTGTGGATTGTTGTGTGGCATTATGAATATTTTCTCTTTTCTGTTGTTTTGATGCTTTCTCTTCTTTTTACGCTGATATGGTTATATAAAGTGGTCAAACGTACGAATCCAAGTTTTTTTGAGTTTTTTCCATTTTCTGTTTATTTAGGCTGGGTCAGTGTTGCAACGATTGCAAACATTTCCTTTGTTTTAAAATACAACGGTTGGGACAGATTCGGATTGTCTGATGCGTTCTGGGCGATTACGATGTTACTCGTTGCAACAGCTTTAGCCCTTCTTTTCATGCTCCGGCAACGAGATTGGGCGTATCCATTTGTATTCGTTTGGGCGTTTGTTGGCATTGGGGTGAAAAACCAAGGAACTGCGTCGCTTGTCGCATACGTTTCATTTTTGTTTGCAGGAGTAATACTAATTAGCGTAGCGTCTTTGTATAAAGAAAAAACATAATCACCCACCGTTCAACTTATATATTAACTGTAGATGAGCAAATTTGCTAACATAAATTGACAATCAAACAAAAAAGGAGACATGAACCTGTAAATTATCACTTTATTTCGGAACAAAAGAGCCATTTTTTTGCACATTCTTTCAGAAAGCCCTCTCCCCTTTTCTGAAAGAATGTGCTAAATTTTTTGTGAATTATTTCGGAAGAGAAAATCCATCGGTTCAGAGGAGGGGAGGAGGACGTGATTCAATTTCATGACTTTGGCATTGACGTCCAAACGTATGCAGAGCGTGGAAAAGAAAACGACTTCCCTCTTCTGACACAGTGTCCGCATTGCCGGGCCAAGCGCCCGTTGCACCGCCACGGTTACTATGAGCGAAACGCATTGACCCCACATGGTGATGATCGCATTTGGATTGTCCGGTATCGCTGTCGGGAATGCTTGAAGACGGTGAGTGTGCTGCCTTCCTTTCTCCTCCCGTATTTTCAGTATACGTTGTCCGCCGTATGGCAAGTTGTGAAAGAACAGTTGGGATTGACCGAGGGGACGAACCAGGCTCCGTTCCTCCCGACAAAGGACGGCATCATCTTTTATGTCCGACGGTTCTACCGAAACCTATCAAACCTTCATAGCTTTTTTGCGAGGCGGTGGAGGATCATAGGCCCTATCGTGAAAAAAGAAAAGGAACGGGCTTCTTGGTGGATCCGGACGTTGGAGGAACACGGTCTCTATTCGGTCATCAGAGAGATGTGGGAGGACGGATTCCGACACCCTTTTGCAAATTAAATGGGATCCTGATTTTACATATATATCCTAAATTGGAAATGATTGAGGTTCCCACAAACCTTTCCTATCGACGGAGAAAAAGCAATTCGGTACGATAAGGGCAGGAGGACCGGAACGGTCCTGATTCCAAGTGAGACCAGGAGGAGATTCGAATGGATGAGTCGATGAGACACGACATTGCCCTGTTTCGGTACGGGCTAATCGCTCCGTTGGTGAATGGGCAGGTGGAACCGAAGACGTATCTGAAAGAGGTGAGCGAGCGAGTGCACCATGTTCCCCACCAGGGCGACAAGCGAATCGCAGCCAAGACGATCCTCGATTGGTGCACCCGATACAAAAAAGGGGGCTTTGACGCCTTAAAGCCGAAGCGCCGTTCGGACCGCGGCCACTCAAGGCGTCTGTCGCCCGATGATGAGGATCATATTTTAGCCCTAAGAAAAGAACATCCCACCATGCCCGTGACGGTGTTCTACGAACACCTAATCGAGCAGGGGGAAATCCCAGAAAACCATACCTCTTACTTTACTATATACCGATTATTGAAAAAACACAACCTTGTCGGGAAAGAAATTTTGCCCATGCCGGAGCGAAAACGCTTTGCGTATGACCAGATCAATGAGCTTTGGCAAGGGGACTTATCCCATGGACCAACGATTCGAGTCAATGGGAAAGCCCAGAAAACGTTTTTGATCGCCTATATCGATGACTGCTCGCGGTTGGTGCCGTACGCGCAGTTTTTCCCTTCGGAGAAGTTTGACGGGCTGCGGATCGTCACGAAGGAAGCGGTGCTTCGTTGCGGGAAGCCGAAGCGCATTTACTCGGACAACGGGAAAATTTATCGATCCGAGGTGCTGCAGTATGCGTGCGCCGAGATGGGGATTACGCTCATCCACACCCAGCCGTATGATCCGCAAAGCAAAGGGAAAATCGAACGGTTCTTCCGCACCGTACAGACGCGGTTTTATCCGCTGCTGGAGTTGGATCCCCCGAAGTCGCTCGAAGAGCTGAACGAGCGCTTTTGGAGGTGGCTTGAAGAGGAGTATCATCGAAAACCGCACGCCTCACTGGACGGAAAAACGCCGCATGAGGTGTTTCAATCGCAAGTGCATCTCGTGTCGTTCATCGAAGATGGCGATTGGCTGGATGCGATTTTTCTGAAACGGGAGCACCGCAAGGTCAAAGCCGATGGAACGATCACCTTGAACAAGCAGCTGTATGAAGTGCCGCCCCAGTTCATTGGGCAATCGATTGAACTCCGCTATGATGAACGGGGCGTCTATGTGTACGAAGATGGAAGGAAGGTGGCGGAGGCCGTTCGAGTTCGTTTGGAGGACAACGCCTATGTAAAACGCCATCGGTCCCCGTTTGCGGCGATTCCGGCGAAGGAGGGAGAACACGGTGTATAAATCGTTTTACTCCCTTTCGCGGGAGCCGTTTGCGAAAGAAACAGACCCGTCCAAGGCGTATCAAGGGGCGCCATTTCAGGAAGCGTTGCGGGCGCTGGAGTACGTGAAACGAACCCGGGGGATCGGGCTGTTGATCGGAGAGCCGGGGGCGGGCAAGACGTTCGCCCTTCGGGCGCTGAAAGAGTCATTGAATCCATCATTGTATCATGTCGTCTACTTTCCGTTATCCACCGGAGGCGTGATGGATTTTTACCGTGGACTGGCCTTGGGATTAGGAGAGGAACCGAAGTACCGCAAGGTAGACCTCTTCCGCCAAATCCAGCAGGCGATCGAGCGATTGTATCATGAACGACGGATCACGCCGGTGTTCATTTTGGACGAGATGCATTTAGCAAAGGATGCATTTTTACAGGACATCGCCATCTTGTTCAACTTTGAGATGGATTCGACCAACCCATTTGTCTTGATTTTGGCCGGGCTGCCCCATTTACAGGGGAAGCTGCGGCTCAATCAGCACCGCCCTCTCGATCAGCGGATCATCATGCGATACCGGATGGGGCCGCTGGAGAAGGAAGAGGTGGCGGGCTACATCGAGCATCGGATGAAACAGGCCGGGGCGAAGCATCCGATCTTCACTCCATCGGCGTTAGAGGCGATTGCCCTGCAGTCGCGGGGATGGCCTCGGGTGATCAACACGTTGGCCACGACGTGCCTGTTATACGGGTATCAGCTGAAAAAGGACGCCATTGACGAAGAAGTGGTGCGCATGGCCGCAGAGGAAATGGGGTATTAGCACGAAAGGGGCCGAATCGGCCTCTTTTGTGCTTTCTCTTTTCCATCGGTCCATCAGGCGCGCTGGAAATCTTCATCTGAAAGAGCGTGCAAACGTTCCGAAAGAATGTGCAAAATCCGGAACAATCCGCAAAAATTTTGCACATTATTTCCGAATCCGCCTGAAATAATTTGAAAAAGGGATTCTGAAATAATGTGCTAATTTACAATGAACCGGACTCCTTGGTTAGGCGTGTACAGCATAGCCGAATCTCAACAAGACCTCTCCGCCGGACTGGAGCTTCTTCGATCGCGGAAAGGCCACAGCCTAGTTGAGTTCATTTACAACGCGGCGAAGCAAGATATTCCTATTAATGTGATCAAAAAACAGCTCCGTATCGCATAAGGGGTACCCTGTTTGTCTCTTAAACCATGGAAATGATTGTAATGAAAAATGTTCATCTACAGTATTAAGATGCGAAAAGAGGGTTTGGTGTTGAATTTTTAGGACGATTGTGCGCAACAAACGTCGGGGAGACATATTCAAAAGGGAGAAGTAAAAATTCGAACATACATATGGCCATCACAGGCGGGAACGCATCAGCTGTCGCCCATTTCATTGATGGTGTCGGCCGCCTTGCTACCGCACTTGGAATCATAATGGCGGTGAATTATATCCTAGGTTTGATGGAGGATGTAAGAACCCATGATCGATTTGCCGAAATGGAGCTTTTCATAAAAGGGTGAAACGATGTTTCCGTAAATCCGACTAATGATAACAAAGGAGGAGATTGGGTTGAAAAAACGGCTTGTTTTCATTGCCGCCGTGTGGAGTGTTTGGTTGTCAGGCTGTAACGGGCAAACTGACCGCTATGCTATTGAAGGGTATGTCGTGAGAAAAGAAGGAGGAAGCATCTTGGTTGTCAGTTCGGATCCGCAAGATTTTCGTTCCACAGACGGGATTGAAGAGTTTTACAATGCTATCTTGGTTTCGAATGCACCAGCGCGAGTGAAGATCGGTCAGAAAGTTCGGGTCTGGATTGATGGAGGAATTGCTGAGTCGTATCCAGGACAAGGAAAGTCTGGAAAAGTGTTGGTTGTGCCGAGCGCCCCGCGTGATGGAGCCAGCTTATTGGAGGAGGACGTGATCCGCCAAGCGCTGAAAAAGGAGGCGATTCGTCTCCGGCACACGATTCCTGTGATTCGAGCGGTTCAGTATGACAAACAAGCGGACACTTGGACGCTTCGAGTGAAAGACGCCCATGGGCGAACGGAATTTGATGTTCGGATCAAGGATGGATAAAGATGAGAGGATTGCCATCGAGTTATTCAGACAAAAATAGAACACAAGAGAACGCGAACGCAAGAGAAAGCGCCCCTTCCCCCTTTGATGGGGGAGGGGTTCGGGGAAACACCGTTACGAAGACAACGCTGAGACAAGCGGACGGTCCGGCAAGTAGAGCTGGGCGTCACCGCTTTGGTTTGCCGCGATCCAGTCGCGCAGGCATTTGGCGAGCGCCATGCTGTAAACGGCGCCGTTGTCTCCATAGGCGTAGACGAAATAGCAGTTTGGATATTCGGCGTATACCCCGATGATCGGCAGACCGTCGTGTGTGCCGGCGTAGTAGGCGCCTAAGTAAAATTCGGCTCGGACCGGGATCGTGGGGAAGCGTTGCTGAAACTCCGCGATCAACTGGTCGCGCTTATGAATGAGCTTCGCATCGCGCTCATCGGCATACGTTGTATCTTCATCCAATCCACCGATGATAATGCGGTTGTCGGCGGTCGTGCGCATGTAGATGTAGGGGCGGGCGGTTTCCCAAATGAGTGTTCGGTTGTGCCAGCTCGAGAAATCCTCAACTTGGTTGGTAACCACGGCATAAGTGCTGCTCAGCATGGCGTTCGGATCTTTTTTGAAGTTCAATGTTTCGTAACCAGCCGCCACGATGACTGCTTTGGCGCGAATGACCGCGCCGGTTTTCGTATAAAAAATAGCTTGGTCTTTTTCGAGTTTTTTTCCATTGATTTCGGTTTGTTCGTAAATGGCAACTCCTCGGCGTTTGGCATATTCCAACAGGCCGATCGTCAGTTTGTATGGATTGACTTCGCCGTCTCCTTTCGTCAGCAGTGCCGCTGGTTTGCGGAACGGATAATGGCGGGCGATTTGTTCTTCCGACCACCATTCGATAGCAAAGCCGTGTCTCTTTAAAGAGGCGTATTCTTTTTCCAATTTGCTTACATCTTCAGGAGAGCTGGCATAATACAAACTGTCGCGGGGGACAAATTCGCAATCGAGCGGCAGCTTTCGAGCGGCATCGGCCAGATCGCGGATGGCCTGCTCACAAAGTTTTACATGCCGCGCCGCGTACGTTTCGCCAAAGCTGTTGATCAGCTCGAAAAACATTTTTTCCCCCAAGTATTGGATCAGGGCTGTATTGACCGCTGTGCTTCCATGTCCCGCTTTTCGCTTCTCGACGACCACGACGTCAAGATCGGTGTCGCTGAGGAAGTAGGCGCATTGGGCGCCCGAAGTACCAGCGCCGATAATCAGCACGTCGCAGTCGATGTCTTCCTCTAAGACCGGGTAGCTCGGCGGATCGGGAAAAGTCGTGGGCCAGTAGAAGATTCCTGATTGCAAGTTCACGATCGTTCGTCTCCTTCCACTTCATCGTTCGTTTTTAGCATGACCGGAATCATTTGGTTTATTCGTCGGGAAGGAGGAGGGAAACCGCGCCAAACGTTTTTTCGACTTCATGGCTGGAGCAGCGCAGCAAAGGGGGATGAGGAGGATAAGTGGAGAATTTCAATTAGGCAAATCCGGGAAGACGCTTAGCCTTCCCGGATGTTATTAATGAATCCTATGGATATTATAAACATAGTTCAAACGCTGTCAGGTTGTTGCTTTGAGAGGGGGGATTTCCCTTGGATGATCCCCGCGATCCGTGTCCGAAAGGGATGTTTTTTCTTTGTTGCGCTGCACAGCCCGCCCCTTGTCCATTGTTTGTTCCCTAACACCGATTGTCTTCACTCTGTAGAATTATTGCGCGTGCCGAAGGCTGGCGATGGATGCCTCATGTTCAATCGAGCGTTTGGAGAGGATGGCCAAAATGTGTTCGTGGCGCTCTTGGTTGACTTCGATCTTTTTGACAATTTCATTGGTTTCCAGAACCGCCTGCCAAATAGGAGCAAGGTCGTCTTTGGTCGCCATCTTCGCTTGAATTTCGTTTGCGTTGGATTGGAGTTCATTCACTTTGGACTGGAGTTCATTCACTTTGGACTGGAGTTCATTCACTTTGGACTGGAGTTCAGCCAGTTCCTCTTTGGTCGCCATCTTCGCTTGAATTTCGTTTACGTTGGACTGGAGCTCGTTCACGGTGAAGCGAAGTTCAGCGAGATCGTCTTTGGTGGCCATTTTCGCTTCGATGTCGTTCACTTTGGACTGGAGTTCAGCCAGTTCCTCTTTGGTCGCCATCTTCGCTTGAATTTCGTTTACGTTGGACTGGAGCTCGTTCACGGTGAAGCGAAGTTCAGCGAGATCGTCTTTGGTGGCCATTTTCGCTTCGATGTCGTTCACTTTGGACTGGAGTTCGGCCAATTCCTCTTTGGTCGCCATTTTGGTTTTGATATCGTTGACTTCAGATGTCAAGGCGCCGACATTCGAGTGCAATTGATCGAGGCGATCCAAAATTCGGTTCAAGAGTGCTTCCATATGGATCATCCTTTCCATGTTTTGGTTGGTGGTGATGTAAGCCCATTCTCTATTGTTAGTGTAGTCTGGATCTTGTCGATGTAGGGCTTTGTCAAAGGATTCGATCATCAGTGGGGATATGTGCAGTAGATCTGGGGACATCCAACTCCCATTTTAGCACAAATTATGTGGGAGAAGACAGGGGATTTTTGGGACAATATGATGAAAAAGGGCGGCACTGTCGGTCTATATAAGTTGCAATAAAGAAATTCCGATTTTTCGCTTCCGCTTTTATCTCAATACGAGCTGATATGATATAATGTGGAAGGTAGTAAACTGGATGTAAAACAAAATTTCAACTTATATATTATTATAAATGCAACGAAAACGTTTGACATAACCTTGGTGGAAAAGTCAATTCTCTATTTTTTGCTGTCGAAGGCAGGTCAAGAACGTGAGGGAAGAGAGAGCAACAGCTCTCTTCACAGACTGATACATGGGTCTGAAGGCGGCGTCGCACGGTCGCTCGACAGTCGATCTAATGCTCGGTAAAATACTAAAATGAGAAATTTTCAATTCTATAATAGGAGTGATGGTTGGGTCGCTGTGGTTTGATGGGGCGCGTTGTCGATGAAGGTGAAATTAGGTGTCGGGAGACGGGCATCCCTCGTCTGAAACGCAGCGTGAACATCTTTCACATCAAGGAAGGAGATGAAAAGAATGGTTCTCGGCCGTCTAAGTGGGTGATTCCGCTCAGACGCTGGCATGGTTGGGAGGGACGGTCATGGACGACAAGGGAATAGCGGTGATTCTGCTGGTGGCGGGAATCGGGTTGTTTCCGTTTGGCGTCAGGCTCATCAAGAATACAAGGAAATGGCGGCACACGAGAGGAAAGCCGCCTTGTTTTTTGAAATGTTCGATCTCTTGTCGTTGGATCCCGTCTTATCAACGTGGCTGTTGTTCCTCGCACTGCTTTTCATTTTGGGAGGCTTCTAGCCGCGCGCCGCTACGAACGCTCACTGAAGGCGATTTGGATGGCGATTAGGGCGAACAGGGCGCCTTTTAGCCGATTGATCTGCTTGGCGATTCGTTTGTTCGACAGCAACAGATGGCGCAGTTTTTCCGCGCCGATGCTTACGAAGGTGAAGACAACGAGCGCCTGAACGAGAAAGATGGCGCCTAACAGCAGCATTTGCCGTGGCACATGGCCGACTGTTTCGTTCACGAACTGCGGCAACAGGGCCAAAAAGAAGAGCGACACTTTCGGATTGAGCAGGTTCATCAAAATCCCTTTTTTGTATAAAGAGAAATAGGCCATCGGCTCCTGCCGGCCGAACGTTAGGTCGGCGTTTTTTTCGTTGAACGCCTGCCATGCCAAGTACAGCAAATAAGCCGCGCCGGCGTACTTGACGATGGCAAACGCCAACGCTGACTGATAAATAACAGCGGAGACGCCAAGCGTCGCGGCGCTGATATGGACGACAAGCCCCGTGCAAAGCCCAAGCGCGGTGAAGATGCCGGCCCATTTGCCTTGGGACAGGCTTTGGGCGATGACGAACAAAATGTCTGGCCCTGGCGCTAACGTAAGCAAAACAGCGACGCCTAAAAACGAGAAGATCGTTCCGATTTCCATGAGGCATCCCTTCCTTCGGCATGATGACTGTATATGTTCGCCGCGGATCGTATGGATTCCTTTTTGTTTGAAAGGGAAAATGGACAAACGAAAAAGCCGCCCATGCCATTAGAAAGCAGAGGCGGCATTTCCTATTCATGGGAAGCTTTTTTCTCCAAAAACGCCCGGCCATAGCGGCCATGGTCATGGAGCATGGCGTGTTCCACCTGGATGGTGGCGTGCTCGATTCCGTATTTTTCCTTCAACATTTCATTCACCGCCAAGATGACGCAAAGCGGCTGGATGCGTTCGTTGACAAACACATGAGCCGACAGCGAGTAATGGTCGGTCGAGATGGCCCATAAGTGCATATCGTGCACGTCTTCGACCCCTTCGATCTTTCGAATATCGGCGCGGATTTGTTCGAGGTCGAACCCATCTGGTACGGCTTCCATCAAGATGAGATACGATTCGCGCATAATTTTCGCCCCGCCTGTGAAAATGATGGCGGCGATCACCAAGCTGATGATCGGGTCGAACACCGTCCAGCCGGTGAAATAAATGAGCAGCGCCGAAACAATGACGCCGATCGAGCTGATCAAGTCGCCGATGAAATGCCAGAGGGCGCTCTGGACGTTCAAGTTGTCTTCCTCTTTCGTGCTCCGGCTTAAGACGATGGTCAACGTCAAGTTGACGACGAGGCCGATCGCGGCGATCCCGAGCATGAGGCGAAAGTGGATCGGTTCCGGATGGAGAAAACGCTGAATGCCTTCCCATAAAATCCACAGCGCAATGACGGCCAACGTCAGCCCGTTCAAAAACGATGTGATGATTTCAAACCGCAAAAAGCCGAACGTAAACCGGTGGTTCGGCGGGCGCGTCGCCATGTAGAGGGCGACCATGCTTAAGCCAAGCGCCAATACATCGGATGCCATATGGGCCGAATCAGACAAGAGGGCGAGTGAGTTGGACAGCACCCCGCCAATGATTTCGACGGCGGTGAAAAACACGGTCAACAAAAGCGTCACCCAGAGCGCTTTTTTCGATTCATTTTGCGTTTTGACGTGCGGGAGATGGTGAAAATCGTACAGTGTTGGAGCCATAATGCACCTCCATTGTTTATAATAATTATCAATTTATATATATTATAATATAAAAACCCGCCTGTGTGCAAATGAAATTTCGACAGCCGGAAACAGCGGTTGTTGGAATTTGTCTAAAAATATAGACGAAGAATTCAAGGAATGAAGCGTTCTGTTGGCGAATAGGAATCAATGTTGTGTATGGCCATCATCTTGCTTCGGAAAGGATGCGATCCGGTTTGATTGCGGCGAACCCGACAGATTTAGAAGTGTATTTATTTCATGAAGGCCGTTTGTATAAAAGCTATGAGCTGTTCGGCGCTCATGTCATCCGCAGCGGCGGAGCGGTCGGCACCCGGTTTTGCGTGTGGGCGCCGCATGCGCTTGAGGTGCGTCTCGTTGGCAGCTTCAACGATTGGAGTGGTACGAATTTCCCCCTGACGAAGGTGAACGACGAAGGGGTATGGACGATCGTTGTTCCAGAAAACTTGGAAGGGCATCTCTATAAATATGAGATCATCACACCGGATGGCCGCGCGCTGTTGAAAGCGGACCCGTACGCCTTTTACTCCGAATTGCGCCCTCATACCGCCTCAATTGTCTACGATTTGAAAGGATACGAGTGGAATGACCAGTCTTGGCGCCGCAAAAAGCGGCGGAAGCGCATTTACGATCAGCCAATGATCATTTATGAGCTCCATTTCGGTTCGTGGAAAAAGAAACCGGACGGCCGCTTTTATACGTACCGCGAAATGGCTGACGAACTCATTCCGTACGTGCTGGAGCGCGGATTTACACATATTGAGCTGCTTCCGCTTGTCGAGCATCCGCTCGATCGTTCGTGGGGGTATCAAGGGACCGGCTATTATTCGGTGACAAGCCGCTATGGCACGCCGCACGATTTCATGTATTTCGTCGACCGCTGCCATCAGGCTGGGCTTGGCGTCATCATCGACTGGGCGCCGGGGCATTTTTGCAAGGACGCCCATGGACTGTACATGTTTGACGGCGCGCCGACGTATGAATACGCGAATGAAAAAGACCGTGAAAATTACGTCTGGGGGACGGCGAATTTTGACTTGGGCAAGCTGGAAGTGCGCAGTTTTCTAATCTCCAATGCGTTGTTTTGGATGAAGTATTACCATGTGGACGGGTTTCGCGTCGATGCCGTCGCCAATATGCTTTATTGGCCGAACAATGATCGGTTGTACGAAAATCCGTACGCGGTCGAGTTTTTGCGCCAGTTGAACGAGGTGGTGTTTGCCTATGACCCGAACATCTTGATGATCGCTGAAGATTCGACCGACTGGCCTCGGGTGACCGCGCCGACGTACGATGGCGGCCTTGGGTTTAACTACAAGTGGAACATGGGCTGGATGAACGACATGCTCAATTATATGGAAACGCCGCCGCATGAGCGGAAATACGTCCATAACCAAGTCAGTTTTTCCCTCCTTTATGCGTATTCGGAAAATTTCATTTTGCCATTTTCTCATGATGAGGTCGTGCATGGCAAAAAATCGCTGCTCAATAAAATGCCGGGGTCGTACGAAGAGAAGTTCGCCCAGCTGCGCCTATTGTATGGCTACATGATGGCCCACCCTGGGAAAAAGCTACTGTTTATGGGCAGTGAGTTTGCCCAGTTTGATGAATGGAAGTTTGAGGGAGAGCTCGACTGGGGGCTGTTCGATTTTGAATTGCACCGGAAAATGGACGAATATGTCAAGCAGCTGATCGCCTGCTATAAACGGTATAAGCCGTTTTACGAACTCGACCACGACCCGCGCGGGTTTGAATGGATCGACGTGCACAACGCCGAACAAAGCATTTTCTCATTCACCCGCCGCGGGAAAAAAGAAGGTGATGTGCTGGTTATTGTTTGCAACTTCACAAATCAGGCGTATGACGATTACAAAGTCGGCGTGCCGCTTTTGGCGCCGTACCGCGAAGTGTTGAATAGCGATGCAGTGGAGTTCGGCGGTTCGGGGCATGTCAATGGGAAGCGGCTTTCCGCTTTCAACGAGCCGTTTCATGGAAAGCCATACCATGTGCGCATGACGATTCCGCCGTTTGGGATTTCCATTTTGCGTCCAGTGCAAAAACGAGGGGAGAGAAAGGCAAATGAAGAAGACGTGCATCGCCATGTTATTGGCCGGCGGGCAAGGAAGCCGTCTTCGCTCGCTGACGACAAACATCGCGAAACCGGCCGTGCCGTTTGGGGGGAAGTACCGGATCATTGATTTTACGTTGAGCAATTGCACGAACTCGGGCATTGACACAGTCGGGGTGTTGACCCAATATCAGCCGCTTCTTTTGCACTCGTACATCGGCATCGGAAGCGCATGGGATTTAGATCGAAGAAACGGGGGCGTCACCGTCCTTCCGCCTTACTCCGCCTCTTCCGGCGTCAAATGGTACGAAGGCACAGCGAACGCCATTTATCAAAATATCAATTATATCGAGCAGTACGACCCGGACTACGTTCTTGTCTTGTCCGGCGACCATATTTACAAGATGGATTACCAGCAGATGCTCGACTACCATATCGCCAAACAGGCGGACGTGACGATTTCCGTCATTGAAGTGCCATGGGAAGAGGCGAGCCGATTCGGCATTATGAACACGAATGAAGACATGGAAATTGTCGAATTTGTTGAAAAGCCGGCGGAGCCGAAAAGCAATTTGGCGTCGATGGGCATTTATATTTTCAATTGGCCGTTATTGAAGGAGTATTTGCAAATCGACAACGCCGACCCGCATTCTTCGCACGACTTCGGCAAAGATGTGATTCCGCGGCTGCTTCGGGAGAATAAGCGGCTGTTTGCCTATCCGTTTCAAGGCTACTGGAAAGATGTCGGCACGGTGAAAAGTTTATGGGAAGCGAACATGGATTTGCTTGATGAGCACAATGAACTCGATTTGTTTGACCGCTCGTGGCGCATTTATTCGGTCAACCCGAACCAGCCGCCGCAATACATCGCTCCCGAGGCGGAAGTGAGCGATTCGCTCATCAATGAGGGATGCGTCGTGGAAGGAACGGTGGAGCGCTCGGTGTTGTTTCAAGGCGTCCGCATCGGCAAGGGAGCGGTTGTGAAAGAATCCGTCATTATGTCAGGGGCAACAGTTGGTGAAGGAGCGTATGTCGAGCGGGCGATCGTCACTCCGGAGGTCGTCATCCCACCGCATTCGACTGTGAGCCCGGGCGATGGGGATGATGACGTCGTGCTGGCAACAACCGAGTGGATCAGGCAACGGAATAAGGATACGGCAAGGAAGGATGGAGCACAATGAACAACAACATGATGCTGGGCGTCATTGACGCGACGACGCACATGGAGGCGATGGAGCCGCTTGTCGAGAGACGTTCCATCGCAGCGGTGCCGTTTGCCGGGCGGTATCGGCTCATTGATTTCGTGCTTTCAAGCATGGTCAACTCCGGCGTTGAAAGTGTGGCTATTTTTCCGAAATACCAATATCGGTCGCTGATGGACCATTTAGGATCAGGGAAGAATTGGGATTTAAACCGAAAGCGGGACGGACTGTTTTTCTTCCCATCGCCGGACTTGTTGTTTTCCGGTGAGCGCCGGGTCGGAGCGTTCGCCCACTTTGAACAGCACATTGACTATTTTTTGCGGAGCCGGCAAAAGTATGCGGTCATCGTCAATAGCTATACGGTGTGCAACATTGACTTTGCGGCGGTGCTCGAGCGCCATATCGAACGCGGCTGCGATGTGACGCAAATTTGCCATCGCGGCGGGCCGCTGGAGATGTATGTGTTGGAGACGTCTCTTCTGCTTGATTTGATCACCGGCTACAAAGACCGCGGCTATCGAAGCATCGTCGATGTCATCCATGACGACCGCCATTCGCTGTCTATTTGCGATTATGAATACAGCGGGTATGCGGCTGCCATCGACTCGCTCGCCCGCTATTTCCAGGCGAGCATGGAGCTTCTTGACCGCAGCGTTTGGGAGCAACTTTTCCTTCCATCGCGTCCGATTTATACGAAAGTGAAAGACGAGCCGCCGACGAAATACGGGCGGGAAGGGAATGTGAAGCGCTCGATGATCGCCAACGGCTGCGTCATTGAAGGAACGGTGGAAAACAGCGTCCTGTTTCGTTCCGTGAAAATCGGCAAAGGAGCCGTTGTAAAAAACAGCATCGTGATGCAAAAATGCCAAATCGGCGATGGTTGTGTGCTTGATGGCGTCATCGTCGACAAAGACGCGAAAATCGAACCGGGGGTCGTTTTACAAGGGACGGCAGAGCGGCCGTTTGTCGTTCGCAAAGGAACGGTGCAAGGGGAGGTCGCGCATCGATGAACGTGATGTTTGCCGTATCAGAATGCGCTCCGTTTGCCAAATCGGGAGGATTGGCCGACGTCGCCGGCGCGCTGCCGAAAGAGCTGCGCCGGCTCGGCGTCGATGTCCGCGTCATGTTGCCCAAGTATGAAACGATCGCCCTGAAGTGGAAAGAACGAATGGACAAAGCGGCGGAGCTTGTCGTGCCGGTCGGGTGGCGCCGCCAGTATTGCGGCGTCGAGAAGCTCGAGCATGACGGGGTCGTCTATTACTTGATCGACAACGAATATTATTTCAAACGGCCGCAGCTTTATGGCCATTATGACGATGGCGAGCGGTTCGCTTATTTTTGCCGGGCGGTGCTGGACGCGCTTCCGGCGATTTCATTTCAGCCCGACATCATTCATTGCCATGACTGGCACACCGGCATGATTCCGTTTTTCTTGCGCGAGCAATACCGGCATGATCCGTTTTATGCGGATATCCGCACTATCTTTACGATTCACAACTTGCAATTTCAAGGGCTGTTTCCGCGCGGCATTTTAGAGGACTTGTTGAATTTGGACGGGCGGTATTTCACCGTCGACCATCTCGAGTTTTACGGAAGCGTCAGTTTTATGAAAGGAGCGCTTGTCGCCTCCGATTTGATTACGACGGTCAGCCCGACGTACAAAGAGGAGATTCAAACCGCTTATTACGGCGAGCGGCTTGATGGTCTGTTGCGAGCGCGTCGGGATGATTTGCTCGGGATTTTAAACGGCATCGATGACGAGTTTTACAACCCGGAAACGGACCCGTTTTTGGAGGAGACATACAACGTCCGTACGCTGGAGAAAAAGAAAATCAACAAACGCGCGTTGCAGCGGCGGTTCGGTCTGCCGGAGCGGGATGATGCGCCCGTTGTCGCGATGGTGACGCGAATGACCGCGCAAAAAGGACTTGATTTAGTGACGTGCGTGTTCCATGATCTCATGCAGGAGGAGATGCAACTTGTTGTGCTTGGAACGGGGGATTGGCGGTTTGAACAGTTTTTCTCGCAAATGGCGGCGGCCTATCCGGACAAAGTCGGAGTGTACATCGGCTTTCACGAACCGCTCGCCCATCAAATTTACGCCGGCGCGGACTTGTTTTTAATGCCGTCATGGTTTGAGCCGTGCGGGCTGAGCCAAATGATCGCGCTTCGGTACGGGACGATCCCGATCGTTCGGGAAACGGGCGGATTAAACGATACGGTGCGGTCATACAATGAATTCACAGGGGAAGGGAACGGGTTCAGTTTTACGAATTTTAACGCCCATGACATGTTGTACACGATCCGCCGGGCGCTGTCGTTTCACCGCCAGCCGGCCGTCTGGAAGCGGCTCATGGAGCGGGCGATGCGCGGCGATTACAGTTGGGGCCGATCGGCGAGGGAGTATAAAAAAGCGTATGAACAGTTGCTCAAAAAGGGGGAAGACACGCTTGTTTGCCGATAAAGAAACGTTTAAACGAGCGTTTGTGACGCGGGTCGAGGCGTTGTGCGGCAAACCGTTTGCGGAGTCGACGGCGCGCGATCATTATCACGTTCTCGGCCATATGGTGCGCGAACATATCAGCCGCCATTGGATTGCGACGAACGAGCGTTGCCGGGCGGAGAGGCGGAAGCAAGTGTACTATTTGTCGATCGAGTTTTTGCTCGGCCGTTTGCTCGGGAGCAACTTGTTAAACCTCGGCGTCCGCCCGATGGTCGAAGAGGGGCTTCGCGAGCTCGGCATCCACCTCGAAGACGTCGAGGAATGCGAAGTGGACGCCGGGCTAGGCAACGGCGGGCTCGGGCGGCTCGCCGCCTGTTTTCTTGACTCGCTCGCCACATTGAATTTGCCGGGCCACGGGCAAGGCATCCGCTACAAGCACGGGCTGTTTGATCAAAAAATTGTTGACGGCTATCAAGTCGAGCTGCCGGAGCAATGGTTGCGAAACGGGAACGTTTGGGAAATCCGGAAAGAAGAGCTGGCGGTCGAAGTTCGCTTCTGGGGGAGGGTCGAGGTGTCGGAACAAAACGGCCGCCTTGTGTTCCGCCATGTCGACAGCGAAAACGTGATGGCCGTGCCGTACGACATGCCGGTCATCGGCTTCGGGACGAACACGGTCAACACGCTCAGACTTTGGAGCGCCGAGCCGGCGAAAACGTTCCCGCTTCATAAAGATGTGATGCAATACAAGCGGGAGACGGAAGCGATTTCTGAATTTTTGTATCCGGATGATACGCACGACGAAGGCAAACTGCTGCGGTTAAAGCAGCAGTATTTTCTCGCCGCCGCAAGCCTCGGCAACATCACTCGCGCCCATCGCCGCCAGCACGGGAGCTTGCGCCGCCTTCATGAATATGCCGCCATTCATATCAACGACACGCACCCGGCGCTCGCGATTCCGGAGTTGATGCGCATTTTGCTCGATGAGGAAGGGATGAGCTGGGAAGAGGCTTGGCACATTACGACCCATACGGTCGCGTACACGAATCATACGACGTTGGCGGAAGCGCTGGAGAAATGGCCGATCCGCCTCTTTCAGCCGCTCTTGCCGCGCATTTATATGATCGTCGAGGAAATCAACGAACGGTTTTGCCGCGAGCTGTGGGAACGCTACCCCGGGGATTGGGGGCGGATTGAACAAATGGCCATCGTCGCCCACGGGATGGTGAAAATGGCGCATTTGGCCGTCGTTGCGAGCCATAGCGTCAACGGCGTGGCGAAACTGCATACGGACATTTTGAAACAGCGGGAAATGCGCTTGTTTTACGAATGGGCGCCGCACAAGTTCAACAATAAAACGAACGGGGTGACGCACCGGCGCTGGCTGTTGAAAGCCAACCCTGAGCTGTCGGCGTTGATTACGGAAACGATTGGTCCGCGCTGGATCCATGAACCCGAGGCGCTCATTGACTTAAAACGTTATGCTTCCGACCCGGCGTTCCAACAGGCGCTGGCAGCAGTCAAACGGCAGCGGAAGCTGAAGTTTGCCAAGCGCATTTCCGAAAAAACGGGCATTGTTGTCGACGAATCGTCCATTTTCGACGTGCAAGTGAAGCGGCTCCACGCTTATAAACGGCAGCTGCTGAACGTCTTGCACATTATGCATTTGTACAACCGCATGAAAGAAGACCCGCATGTTTCGTTCCACCCGCGCACGTTCATTTTTGGAGCGAAAGCGTCACCGGGCTATTACTACGCCAAGCGGATCATCAAGCTCATTCATTCGGTGGCGGATCAGGTGAACAACGACAAACGGACGAACGAGCAGCTGAAAGTCATTTTTTTGGAAAATTACCGCGTATCGCTCGCGGAAGAAATCATTCCGGCCGCCGATGTGAGCGAGCAAATCTCAACAGCCAGCAAAGAAGCATCCGGGACGGGCAACATGAAGTTTATGATGAACGGCGCCGTTACGCTTGGCACGCTGGATGGAGCGAACGTTGAAATCGCGGAAGCCGTCGGGGAGGAAAACATGTTTTTGTTCGGGCTCACGGCCGATGAAGTGCTCCGCTACTACGAACACGGAGGCTATCGGGCGCATGAGTATTACCATCACGACAAACGAATCAAGCAAGTCGTCGACCAGCTTGTCAACGGCTTTTTCCCTGATGTCGGCGACTACTTTGAACCGATTTACGACTCGCTGTTGACGCAAAACGACGAATATTTTGTACTGCGCGACTTTGCCGCCTACGCCGAGGCGCACGAGCGGGTTGAGGCCGCTTACCGCGATCCGGCGCGCTGGTGGCGGATGAGCGCCGTCAACATCGCACATTCCGGCCGTTTTGCCAGCGATCGGACCGTCGCGGAATACGCGGCTGAGATTTGGGGCATTTCGCCGTCAGGGAAGAACGATTAGGCAGGGATAAAATGATTTCTCTCTCTTTCGACCTCTCGTCAAGCGTTGGGAGGAGAAGTTTTGTCCGAGATAGAAGTTTGATGTATGAACCGGTGCCTGCTTCTCTTTAGAAGGCTGGTGAAAAACGGTGATTTCTTCAAAGCCGCCTGTCCGTAAATGCGAAGAAAGACCGTTGTTGTGCTGTTTCTCTATTTGAGTAAAGCCCCTGTTGGAGCGTTTCCTCCATTCAATCACCAACTTTTAGGATAGGGGGCATAAAAGCAAAAGGGCGTTCCGTTTGGCCGGAGCGCCCTTTTTCGTTTAGTCGTCGCCGTCGAGCCAGTCGCCGATGCCGCCGAGGATGCTGCCTTCGCCGACCGATCGTCCGCCGGCGCTCGGGGCGGCGGCGAGCACGCGGTCAGCGAGTCGGCTGAACGGAAGCGACTGCACCCATACCGCTCCCGGGCCGATTACGGTTGCCAAAAACAATCCTTTGCCGCCGAAAAAGGCGGTTTTGATGTTGCCGACATATTCAATATCATAGTCGACGTCTTTCGTCATAGCGACAAGGCAGCCAGTGTCGATGCGCAGCTTTTCCCCCGGCTGCAACTTTTTCATGGAGTCGTTTCCCCAAAATGCTGCTGGGACGGTCTTTCATCATAACGGCGGTAGCTTTCTTCAACGGTATACGGATCTTTCTCATACGCCGGCAAATCGCCGATGTTCGACATGATGCCTTCGTCATCCAATATGTTTTCCAGCAGCTCATGCTCCCGCGTCGGGTACACACGTACGTGTCTGCCGTGCAAATCGACGGCCGCGAAATTTTCCAAGTCTTCGACATGGCCGACGTTCTCTTCCGACTCGGCATATACTTCGCCGTAGAAATCGACGTTTTTGCCAAGGTCCGAAGGGGTGTCGGATGTGCCGTAGCGGGCTACTTCCTGCCATGCATCTTCCGCGTCATAAGCGACTGATTCATCGCGGTCATCGAAATCGAATTTACTAAACGGCGGCATAAGCACGCCCTCTTCAAGCGGCCGCTTTTGCGACACCGTTTGATCCGGGCTGTGCTCGCGGCAGTAGAGCGTTGTCGGCAGCGCCTCGAGCCGCTCGTATGGAATCGGTCGGCCGCACACGCGGCATATTCCGTACGTGCCTTCGTCAATCGCTTGAAGCGCCCGTTCAATTTCATGAAATTCGCGCTCCGTATGCTCGTCCAAAGCCAAATCTTTTTCCCGTTCGTACAGTTCCGTCGCCTCATCGGCCGGATGATTGTCATAGCTCGCCAGCTCACCGACCGCATCGTGAGCGTGGCTGCGGATCATGCCGAAATGGTCGTTTTGCTTCAGCCGTTCTTCCGTCTCCCGTTTCATTTCGAGCAGTCTTGAGCGGAGGGCGGCAAGCTGTTCGTTCGTCAGCATCAGTCGCAATCCCTTCCTTCGCAGTAGCGTCTATATAGTGTAGTATGGGCGAAAATCAAAAAAAAACACGGTCATTTTGACCGTGTTACAGCCAATGGGCAATGAGCAAGCCAGCGGCGAGCAAAAAGCCGAACTGTGTATTCGTTTGCGCCGTCGCCTTCATGGCCGGCATCATTTCAATCGGCTTGATTTTGCCGATAAATCCGCGCGTCGCAGCGATTGCTTTTGGAATGCTCAATAAAGCGAGCAACGCCCAAAACGGCACGATCTGAAACGCCGCAAGCGCGGCCGTCCAAAGAAAGGCAACGGCGAACATGGCGGCGAGCAGGCGGATGGCCCAATCCCGGCCAATCAAAATAGCGAGCGTCTTTCGCCCTTTTTCGCGGTCGCCGTCCAGGTCGCGAATATTATTGGCGAGCAAAATGGCGCCGACCAAAATTGCGACCGGAATAGCGGTGAGCACGGCGCCGCCGCTGATATGGCCCGTTTGAATGAAAAATGAAATCAAAATAATGACAAAGCCCATAAAAAACCCAGCCGCCAGTTCGCCAAACGGTGTATAGGCGATCGGAACCGGCCCTCCGGTGTAAAAATAACCGGCCGCCATGCAAACGGTTCCGACAACGGCGAGCCACCAACTGCTTTCGACGCAAATATAGACGCCGATGAGCATAGCCAACCCAAGACAGCCAAACGCCAACGCCAGCACCGTTTTCGGCTTGAGGCCGTCGCGGACGATGGCGCCGCCGATGCCGACTGACTCCGGTGAATCGAGGCCGCGTTGATAATCATAGTATTCGTTGAACATGTTCGTCGCCGCCTGAATCAACAAAGAGGCGATCATCATCGCGGCAAACAGCAGCCAATCGATCGATGTTTCGCCAAGCGCCAGTACCGTGCCGACGCACACCGGCACAAACGCCGCCGTCAGCGTATGCGGGCGCGTCAGCCGCCAAAAGACGCGCCAGTCGCGGCGCGCCGGCGGGCGATGATCCATATGTGTTAACGGTTGCATATGCATTCCCCTTTATATTTCGTGAAAATGTCATCTATTTACGTCCAAAATAAGTGTAGGAAAACGTTTGAGGCGTGTCAACCCTTCCCGATAGATAAATGATTTCCTATTATATTATAATGGGAAGTGGGGATGGAGGGGGAATTTTACGACAGAAAGCGTGAGGAACGTGGCGATTGGATTTCGACATCACCTGCAGCAACAATTGCATAGATTGGCGGTGAATGCGGCGCGGCCGTTTGTCAGCTGGACGGAACCGTGGGAGGACGTTGATCCGGTCTCTTTTTTTATGCAAGGGCCGTCATGCGGCTTCCGCGAACGGTTTTTTTGGTCGGATCGAAGCGGAGGCACGATATTGGTCGGCCTCGGCTCCGTTTATGCGATCGAAACGGAGAAGGCCGACAGCCGGTTTGATGACGTGGAAGCGGGACGGCGCCGATGGGAGAAAGAGATAGAGCCATACGGCGCGTCCGATGCGCCGTCGTTATTGTTTGGAGGGTTTTCGTTTGACCCGTATCGGCCGGGCGCCGACATTTGGCGCGGCTTTCCGTCCGGGAAGCTCGTGGCGCCGGCCGCGCTTCTTGCCGTAAGAAACGGCAAAACGACGTTGACCGTCACCGTCCCAACCGACAAAAGAGGACGGGACTGGGAGCGGGTCGGGCGCTTGCTTGAGCGGATCGGCGCCCCCATGGCTGCTCCAAAGCGGCTCCCGCGCCTTGTGTCGGACGAAGAAGAAGAGAAAGAACGCTGGCTGGCGGCTGTTCGCGAAGCGATCGCCTCGATTCGGGCGGGGGCGCTCGACAAGGTGGTGCTTGCCCGCGCTCGGCGCTTGGCGTTTGCCAAAACGGTGGATGCTGCGGCCGTGCTCCAGAGGCTTCGCGAGCAGCAGCCGTTTGCTTACCTTTTTGCATTTGAACAGGACGGCCGCTGTTTTATCGGGGCTTCCCCTGAGCAGCTCGTCCAAAAAGAAGGAAAGATGTGCCGGTCGGTTTGCCTCGCCGGATCGGTGCGCCGCGGAGCTGCTATGGAGGAAGACGAGCGGCTTGGCGCTTGGCTGCGGGCAGATCGAAAAAACAACGAAGAACATCAGTTTGTTGTGCAAATGATCGGCCGCTTGTTTTCTTCCGTGTGCGAGACGGTGGAGATGCCACCCGCGCCGCAGCTGCTCAAGCTGCCGCATATCCAACATTTATGCACTCCGGTTGTCGGCCGTGGCTGCCGCGAGCGCTCAGTGCTCCGCTTAGTGGAAATGATGCATCCGACCCCCGCGCTCGGCGGAACGCCGCGTGATCGGGCGCTGGAGGTGATCCGCGCCCTTGAGCCGCTTGACCGCGGATGGTATGCAGCGCCGATCGGCTGGGTGGATAGCGAAGGCAATGGGGAGTGGGCGGTCGCCATTCGCTCCGCCTTGCTCGCCGGGAATGAAGCCATGCTGTTTGCCGGCTGCGGCATTGTCGCCGATTCCGACCCAAACAGCGAATATGAAGAGACAAATGTGAAAATGGCTCCGATGTTATCGGCGTTGGGAGTGATGAACGATGGCTGATGCCTTGTCTGTTTACGCAGCGGCATTGGTGGACGGATTGGTGCAGGCCGGGGTGACGGAAGCGGTGATCAGCCCCGGTTCGCGCTCGACGCCGCTTGCGATGGCGATGGCGGCCCACCCCGTCCTTCGCCTATATATGAACATCGATGAGCGGTCGGCCGCGTTTTTCGCCCTCGGCTTGGCGAAGGCAAAACAGCGGCCGGTCGCGTTAGTGTGCACATCGGGAACGGCGGCGGCCAACTATTGGCCCGCGGTTGTCGAGGCATACTATTCGCGCGTTCCGCTCGTGGTGCTGACGGCCGACCGGCCGCATGAACTGCGCGATGTCGGGGCGCCGCAGGCGATTGATCAGCTACACTTATACGGACGCTATGCCAAGTGGTTTGTCGACTTGGCGCTGCCGGAAGAGGCGGATGATATGCTGCGATACGCGCGGACGATGGCGGCAAGAGCCGTCCAAACGGCCGCCGGTGCACCGTGCGGGCCTGTGCATGTGAACGCGCCGTTTCGCGAGCCGCTTGTCCCGCATATCGATGAGGCGGTTTGGGAGCGGGTGCGGTCCGTTTCGAGAGCGCCGCAAGTGTGGCATGGCAGCCCAGCGCTGCCGCAAGAGAGCGTATCGGCGCTGTATGAGCAGCTGGCCGCAGCGGAGCGCGGTTTGATCGTCTGCGGACCGCTCGATCGCCCCGGGTTTGCCGAGGCAGTCACCGAATTGGCGCGGGCGCTTGATTTTCCAATTCTCGCCGATCCGCTTTCCCAACTGCGCGCCGGCACGCATGACAAAACGTACGTGCTGGACAGCTACGATGCCATTTTAAAAGAAGAAGGAATCGCTTCCCAGCTTGTTCCGGATGTGGTGCTTCGGTTCGGCGCCATGCCAGTGTCGAAGCCGCTCTTTTTATGGCTGAAGCGCCATCGCGCGATTCGTCAAATCGTTGTCGACGACGGCGGCTGGCGCGATCCGACGCTGTACGCGGACAGCTTCGTCCAGAGCGATGAACTGATTCTTTGCCGCCAGCTTCTTGAATGGGCGAAACCGAAAGAAAACAAAAGCGCGTGGTCGGCGATATGGCGCGAGATGAACGCGATCGCCCGCTCGACGCTCGAACGTCTCCTGCCGGAAGAAGAATGGTTTGAAGGGAAAGTGTTCACGGAGCTTGCCGATTTGCTTCCAGTCGGGGCGGCGCTGTTTATCGGCAACAGCATGCCGATTCGCGATGCGGATACGTTTCTCTTTGCGACGGACAAGCCGCTTCGCGTTTTGGCCAACCGCGGCGCCAACGGCATTGACGGAGTCGTCTCGAGCGCCTTGGGCGCAAGCCTAGCCGCGCAGCCGCTTGTGCTGGTGATCGGCGACTTGTCGTTTTACCACGATTTAAACGGCTTGTTGGCAGCGAAGATGCATTCTTTGTCGGCTACTATCGTGTTATTGAACAACAACGGCGGCGGCATTTTCTCGTTTTTGCCGCAGGCGAGCCATAAAGGGCCGTTTGAAATGCTGTTTGGCACGCCGACAGATTTGTCGTTTTCCCATGCCGTCGAGATGTACGGCGGCCGCCATACGGTGCCGCACAATTGGGCGGAGTTCCGCCGCCATGTATCGGAATCGCTGTCGTCAGGCGGGCTTCATGTCGTTGAAGTGCGCACGTCGCGCGCGGAAAATGTCCGAATGCATCGATTGTTGTGGAATGAGGTTGCCCGGGAAATTGAGAAATTTCTCGAACGAAGAGGAATGGCATGAGTGTGATGGTGAATGGGGTTTGTTACCATGTGGAACAATACGGAGAAGGAGAGCCGCTTCTGTTGCTTCACGGGTTTACCGGCAGCGCGGACACGTGGCGGCCGCTCGCCCCGTTTTGGCCGGACTTCCGTATGATGGCCGTCGACTTGTTGGGCCATGGGCGGACCGAGGCGCCAAAGAACGCCGAACGGTACCGGATCGAACACGCGGCGGCCGACTTGGCGGCGCTCCTTGACGAATGGGGCGTCGAACAAGCGAACGTGCTCGGCTACTCGATGGGCGGCCGGCTCGCTTTGGCGTTCGCCGTTTGGCATCCGCACCGCGTCCGCTGTTTGGTGCTGGAAAGCAGTTCGCCCGGATTAAAGACGGAGGAGGAGCGGCGCGCGCGGCGGGAAGCGGATGAGGCATTGGCGCGAAAGATCGAAACGGAAGGAGTCCGTGCTTTTGTCGATGATTGGGAGAAGATTCCGCTTTTTGCCACTCAGCAGGCGCTTCCGGAGCCGACGCGGGCGGCGATTCGCCGCGAGCGGCTCCGCCATACGGCAACGGGGCTGGCCAATAGTTTGCGCGGGATGGGGACCGGCGTGCAGCCGTCGTTTTGGGAACGGCTTGGTGAACTTGCCATGCCTGTTCTCCTTGTTTGCGGGGAGCGCGATGAGAAGTTTTGCCGCATCGCCGCCCAAATGCACGAGCGGCTGCCCAACAGCGAACTTATCTGCGTAAAAGAAGCTGGACATGCAATTCACGTGGAACAGCCCGGCATTTTTGCTAAAATAGTAAGTGAATTCATAACAAAGGGGGAAGTGTAAATGCCGTTTGAATGGGTGAAGCAGTACGACTATGAGGACATTATTTACGAAACGTACAACGGCATCGCCAAAATTACGATCAACCGTCCGGAAGTACATAACGCGTTTCGGCCGAAAACAGTGAACGAGATGATCGATGCGTTTACGAAAGCGCGCGATGATTCGAACATTGGCGTCATCATTTTGACCGGCGCCGGCGGCAAGGCGTTTTGCTCGGGCGGGGACCAAAAAGTGCGCGGCCACGGCGGATACGTCGGCGAGGATGAAATTCCGCGCCTCAATGTGCTTGATTTGCAGCGGCTCATCCGCGTCATTCCGAAACCGGTGATTGCGATGGTCGCCGGCTACGCCATCGGCGGCGGGCATGTGCTCCATGTCGTGTGCGATTTGACGATCGCCGCAGACAACGCCATCTTCGGCCAAACCGGGCCGAAAGTGGGAAGCTTTGACGGCGGTTATGGCGCCGGCTATTTGGCCCGCATCGTCGGCCATAAAAAGGCGCGGGAAATTTGGTATTTATGCCGTCAGTACACGGCGCAGGAAGCTCTCGAGATGGGGCTGGTCAACAAAGTCGTGCCGCTTGAGCAGCTTGAAGAAGAAACGGTCAAATGGGCGCAAGAAATTTTGGAAAAAAGCCCGACGGCCATTCGCTTCTTAAAAGCGGCGTTCAACGCCGATTCCGACGGCTTGGCGGGCATCCAGCAGCTTGCCGGCGACGCGACGCTTCTCTTCTACACGACCGAAGAGGCGAAGGAAGGAATGCGGGCGTTCAAAGAAAAACGGAAGCCGGACTTCAGCCAATTCCCGCGTTTCCCGTGATGAGAACGAAGAAGCAGCTTGATGGCGCGTCAAGCTGCTTTTTCTGTGAAAGCGCGCCTTGCGCGGCCATGTTCATAAACGGCCAGGGAGCAAAGTTTCTTGGCAAAAATGCGACTCAACAAGTCGGCCCGATACAGCAAATGAGTATACATGGGACCAAGGTTCTTGCAAAACAATGCAATTCTGCCTCGATTCAACCGGAGGAAAGGAAATGCTCGCGTTGATCGTGGGCAGGAGAAGGATAGAACGGAGGGGCGCTAGATGACGACGATGCCAAATTGGTTGAAGCAACGGGCGTTTTTGACGCCGGAGCGAACCGCTGTGAGCGACGGGGAGAGGACCAAAACGTTTGCCGAACTGTATGAAGCCGCCGCCTCTTGGGCGCGCCGCCTCGCTCGGGCGGGCGTCAAGGAAGGGGACATTGTCGCCTTGCTGATGAAAAACCGCATTGAGATGATTGAGATCATCCATGCGTTGTTTTTTCTCGGCGCCCGCGCCTTGCTGCAAAACGTGCGCCTCACTTCTTATGAGCTCGGCTGGCAGCTTAACGACAGTGGAGCGTGTCTTGTTATTGCCGATGAGGAGTTAGCCGGACGCCTCGGTGGAGATGGCCGTGTTCTGACTGTAGGCGCCCTGGCTGCGCTTCCGGAAGCGGACGTCTCCTTAAACGAAACGTGCGATTTAGAGGAAACTGCCACGATCATGTATACGTCCGGGACGACCGGCACTCCGAAAGGCGTCTTGCAAACGTACGGCAACCATTGGTGGAGCGCGGTTGGCTCGGCGCTCAATTTAGGCTTGCATGAGCGCGACTGCTGGCTGGCCGCCGTGCCGCTGTTTCACATCAGCGGCCTGTCGATCGCTATGCGCAGCGTCATTTACGGCATGCCGATGCGGCTGCAAACGTCATTCGACCCGAAAGAGGCGAATGAATGGATCATGCGCGGCGACGTGACGATCATGTCGGTTGTCGCCCCCATGCTTCAGCGGATGGTGGCCGAGCTTGGGGAAGCGCGCTATCCTGATACATTCCGCTGCATGCTGCTAGGGGGCGGGCCGGCGCCGGGCCCGCTGCTTGAGGCGTGCAAAGAAAAAAGCATTCCGGTGTACCAGACGTACGGGATGACGGAAACGGCGTCGCAAATCGCGACGCTCGCGCCGGAATACAGTTTGACGAAGCTCGGTTCGGCCGGCAAGCCGCTTTTTCCGGCGGAGCTTTGCATCCTAAAAGACGGAAAGCCGGCTGCGCCGTATGAAGCGGGAGAAATTGTCGTCAAAGGGCCGAATGTCGCCAAAGGATACTTGCATCGCCCGGAAGCGACGGCGCAAGCGATCCGCGACGGCTGGTTTTTTACCGGCGATATCGGCTATGTTGATGAAGACGGATTTTTGTACGTCCTTGACCGCCGTTCTGACTTGATCATTTCCGGCGGCGAAAATGTCTATCCCGCTGAGGTGGAGGCGGTGCTGCTGTCGCATCCTGATGTGGAAGAAGCCGGGGTGGCCGGCGTCGAGGATGAAACGTGGGGGCAAGTGCCGTATGCGTTCGTCCGACTGAAACGCGGAGCGTCGCCAGACGAAGCGGCCCTTCGTGCGTTTTGCCGCGAGCGGCTGGCGAAATATAAAGTGCCGGCCCGCATCTATTTTGTGGATGAACTGCCGCGCAACGCCGCGCAAAAATTGCTGCGCCGCGAACTGAAAAGGATCATTCCGAAAACTGAACATGGCTTTTGACAGCGCTGAAAACGTCGATTTCGAGGGCAGAAAAGGCAGGCGTTCCCATTATAGGTGGGGCGCCTGCTTTTTTTGCCGCTGTTGTCAAAAATCGTCCATCAACCCGAGTTCAGCGGCTCGATTGGCGAGAAGCCGCTCAATCTCCGGCGGCAGCTGGTCAAAAGAGCCGAACTCATAACCCCACAAACGGGCGAATGAGTCGATGCAAGCCGGATATGTTCCTAAAGCGGCCCGCTTCATTTCCGTTTGCAGCGCTTGAATGAGGCTGGCGCGTTTGTCCATCGTCATCCCCCTCGAACGAGGCAAGCGCCGCCCGGTCGGCCGGGCAGCGCCTCGTTGGTCTCGCATTATGCTTCACGGGCTGGAACAAACGTTTTGCAATCCGTCTCCGTGGAATCGGACGCCATTTTTCCTGCATGGCTGACCACGTAAATGGACTCCGCGCTGCAGCGGTTCCCTTCCGCCCAATAATGGCAGTTGCGCACTTCGCAAAGAACATCTTTCGCCATGGTCATCCCCCTTGTCGTGATGAAATCGCCCGCGTCTATAGTTTGACGCATTGGCAGGCATTTTATCCATCTCTAACAGAAGACTCCCGCCTGGGATCAACGGAAGCAGGGGGCAATCGGCAGCTTCCATCATGGTTGTTCTCCCACGCCGTCCCCAACATCGCAGAAATGGCGTTCCCTTCTTTCCTGCGCTGAAGTGGAGGATCATCGCCCAAAAAATGATGAAAATATCTCTTGTTATAATTGACACAGAAAATCATTCTCAATTAAAATAAAAAAGAAAGAAGAGAGAGTAAAGGAGGATTTCATGATGGCATCGCTGCTTGTTGTTGGAGCCGATCATTTAGGCCATATTACCGATAAATTGGAGCGTTCTGGATTCCGGGAAATCATTCATCTCAACGGACGGAAAGTGAATATGGTGAAACGCGACATTCCGGAGCATGTGGACGCCGTATTGGTCATGATCGATTACGTGAACCATAATTTGGCGAAGAAAGTGAAAGAGAAGGCGAAAAGCAAAGACAAGCCTATTTATTTTGCGAAACGGTCATGGAGCTCGATAAACGCCGTATTGGAGCAGCTGGAAAAACATGCGTGAACAAAGGAGGCGAGCCATGGTGTCGATCCATCACGAGACGTTGGATGTCTGGCCGTATGCGCTGCGCCGGTTTCTCCGTTCCGTCCTGCAAGCGTATTGTGACACCGCTCCTTCGCTGCGGTCGCCGCTTTGCCTGCTCCGGCTGATCGATCAGCACCGTTCGCTCCTTCCTTTGTCGATGTTCCCGACGCCGTTGCATTACGGTCTCGTCTTGGTGAAGGTGACGGATCATTTGCTGCAGTTTTTCGGTTCGAGAGAAGAAGCGTCTTGCAAGCCGTTGCTGCTCGCGGACAGGGGATTGGGCCCAGAGGCCGAACGGGAGTTGTACATCGTGTACCGCGACCGGGTGCGCGTGCTGCTGTGGTGTGAGGAAGAGGAAGCGATTGGGCGCTGCAAAGCAGCGGCTCCGTCTTTATGCCGACAAGCCATCGGACGTTGTCCAAACGAACTGGAATGCTGCTTTTTATGGACGGGCGGACGCCGCATTGAGTGGCTTTCGGCTTAATATATATAAGTTGAAATTTTGTTTTACATCCAGCTGACTGCCTTCCACGTTATACCATATCAGCTCGTATTGAGATGAAAGCAGAAACGAAAAATCGGAAATTCTTTATTGCAACTTATTATAGAAGGAAACAGACATTAAAAGCGCCGTTTTATAGACGAAAAGCTGTTGGATGAATTTCAGCTTGAACGAAGAGGAGGGGCGGCGTATAATAAACGTTAGTGAGAATGAAAATCGTTATTTTAAAAATGGGGGAGCAAGCTATGAAACGCATGCCTTGGAAAGTGATGGCCACGTCGGCGGCGGCGTCGCTGCTTTTGGCGTCCGGCTGTTCCGCCGTCGGGGAGAAAGAGAACGGCCGTTCATCGGAAGCGCCGCGCCTGCACGTGTCGGTGACGGACGATCATTTTGATACGGCCGGCAATATGTTTGCCTACTCGGAATTTGAGCTTTCCGGCGAGCCGCTCGCCGAAGGGCTCGGGCTTGATTTGGACACCCTTGACCCGAGAAAACCGGATGAGCCGACGAAATTTGACTATACGGCCGGCATCGAGTCATACGAGTATTCCGAAGAAGCGATGTACGAAGTGACGGAAAAGTCAGGGCTCGGCCTTCATCTCATTCACGGCCCGATCGCCAAGCAGCGGGCCGAACAGCGGCATAAACCGGCCGATCAGGCGCTCGCCGATCGTTTTTATGAGCTTGCGGACAGCGTCGGCTATCCGCGCGAGGAAATTTTCCGCAACATGTTCCCGACCTTCATCCAGTACGCCGGCGGCGATCCGCATTATGCGCAAAAGGTGGACACGGACGTGTACGCGGAAAATGACGATGGTACATACGTTCCCGTCTATCAAGTCGATTTCCAATCGCTTCGCTGGGATCGCGGTAAAATGGACAAAGTGCTTACGCCATCGGCTTACGGCGGCGTCTTTTTGAAGCAGGCGCTTTGGGCCGGCGACTTTTTGGGCAATTTCCACCAAAAAGACAGCGATGAAGAGGTGGAGGCGAAAACGCCAAACGACGACAAAAGCGGGAAGGTGGCTCTTGGCGTCAGTTCCGCCGACGGGATGCAAGGGATGATTTTGACGGAACAAATATGGAACAAGCTCGCTTTTATCCGTGACCATTTATTTTATGATGCGAAGCAACAGGCGTTGACGAAGGCAGCCGGCAGCCGCTACAACCCGAGCGGCGGATTCGTCTATTTGCCGCACGCGGTGGAAGTGGATGAAGGGGGAAGCGAGCTGGCGCCGGATGCGGCGAAGCTGGTCGTCAAAGATTCCCGCAGTTTGCTTGAGGACCAATGGCTCATGTTATGGCCGGCGGCGGAGTTTTTCGGCATGACCGACCAGAGGCCGGAAAACAAAAACCAAAACCCCGCGTTTTTGGCGGTGTTTGATGGAAACCCGTTCCCGAAGGCGCCAAAGGAAAATGTGGACGCCGATCCGTCCAACGACCGCGTTGCCGACGATCCGTATTCCGTCAACCGCGACGTGCTGTTGCAAGTGTTCCGCAACATCGATGTGATGCATTTCAACGAAAAAGTGGGCGCGTTTGTGACGGAACATGACGGCCAAACGCAAGGAAACCGGGTCGATGCGTTCCAAGCTGGCTACACGATAGAAGCGCTCCGCATTTTTGAGCGGGCAATCGACGGCATGCCGGTCGGCTATGCGAGCGGCGAGAGCGCCAAAGGACTTGGCACGCCGGAAGGAAAGCGGGCGCTCGAGCTCATCCGCCGGCAAGCGGACTTTATCTTGAAAAACTTGATGCGAAAAGACGGGCTTGTCGCCAACGGCTACACGATCGGCCAAGGGCCGGACCAAGACGAGCCGACGCTTCTTGCCCAACTCGGCGCCATTCGCGGGCTGACGGCGGCGTTTTTGGCGACGAAAGACGAAGCGTACCGCGATGCCGCCCGCCGTGTGTATGAGGCGATGGACAAGCATTTTTGGGATAAAAAGTGGCATGTGTACCATACGGGAGAAAAAGAGGACAAGTACACGCCATGGCTCGCCGGCGCGCTGTCGGGGGTGTTCCGCGTCGCCTTGCAAAACTTGAACAACGATCAGGCGGATGAAACAGCGAAAGTCCTTGACCGCGAAACGATCATCTCCCGCTACGTCGACTTTTATGATCGGATCGTCGACGGCCCGACGCTTCAGGAAGGGATGCAGGCGAGCGAGTTTTGGGATACGGGCGATGTCTACATCAAAGGAAAAAAATGGGGCAACACCGACGGCGACCATGTGCCGCAAGTGCAGGCGGCCGGCGGCCCATACGGCGTCGCACCGGTGCTGCGGACGGTCAAAGTCAGAGTGGAATGATGGAAAAGAAAGCGGTGAATGCGGTTGAGATTCACCGCTTTTCTTTGTAAAATTGAGGATGGTTATCATTTTCGTAAAAAACGGGGGAATATTGAAATGCGAAAATGGTGGTTCGCCGCGGCGATCGCCGCGCTGTTGGCCGGCTGTCAGGATGAAAAGGCATGGCATCAGCAGCCGAAAGCGGTCAGACACGCCCCGGCGCACGGCGACAACATCGCCGTAAGCAGCGATGGGCGCTACGTGTACACCGCGAATATGGACGTCGATACGGTGACGATCGTCGATGCGAAAGCAAAGAAGAAAAAGGCGGAAATTCCCGTCGGCCGCGAACCGCGCCAGTTGGCGCTCAGCCCGGATGGACGGACGCTGTATGTTTCCTGCATGTACGATGATGAAGTGGACGTCGTGTCGCTTGACAAACGGAAAGTCGTCGACCGTTGGAAAACGGGGATCGAGCCGTTCGGCATCGTCACCAGTCCGGATGGGGCGGAAGTATATGTCGCCAACTACCGCTCGGGCACGGTCTCAGTGTTTGACGCCGAGAGCGGGAAGCGGACGAAAGACATCAAAGCGGGCGATCGGCCGCGGGCGCTGGCGCTGACAGCGGACGGAAGGAAGCTGTACGTGACGCAATATTTGGCGGCCAAAATCACCGTGATTGACACAAAGAAACGGCGGGCGGTCAAGGAAATCGCCCTCGCCCCGTCGCCGGACAAAGCCGATCGAAAAAAGAGCCAAGGCATTCCGAACACACTGGAACAAATCGTCATCGCCCCGGACGGCAAAAAAGCGTATATTCCGCACTTATTGACGAACGTCGATACGCCGATCCAGTTTGAGGAAACGGTGTTTCCGGCCATCTCGGTCATTGATGCAACGAAAGACGTTGAGTTGATGGACGAGCGGAAAGAGCTGTTTGCCGCGATCAATGTCACCGATGTCCATAACGAGACGATCATCGTCTCGAATCCGTACGATGTGGCGTTTTCCCCGGACGGCGGCAAAGCGTACGCGGTCATGTCCGGCAGCGAAGACCTCGTCGTCTTTGATTTGCGCCGCGGCGGCAAAGCGACGCAAATTTTGCGCCGCATCAACGGCAACAACCCGCGCGGCATCGCGATATCGCCGGATGGAAAAACGCTTTACGTCCACAACGCCATGAGCCATGATTTGGCCGTGATCCAAACCGGAGGAAAAAGCCCTTATGCGAAAGCGAAGCAGGAGAGCGACACGATCCGCCTCATTGCGAAAGATTCGCTCTCCCCGCTCGTGCGTGAAGGAAAAACGATCTTTTACAGCGCGAACAGCGACGAGTTTGCCATCAACATCACAGGGAACAATTGGATGAGCTGCGCTTCGTGCCATAGCGACGGCGACATCAACGGCTTGACGCTCATGACGGCGAAAGGGCCGCGCAACGTGCCGAGCAACATTTTGGCGACGAAAACCGGGCTGTTTATGTGGGATGGGTCGCGCGACGATTTTGCCGACTACATTCATACCGTGCAAGGCGAGATGGGCGGCATGACGACGATCGACCCGTCCAAGCCGTTGCCGCCGAACGTCCAGCATATGTTTGACGCCATTCTCGCCTACTTGAACGACCCGCGTTCGTTCCCCGTGCCGAAAAGCCCGTATCGAAAGGCGGACGGCAGCTTGACGGCGGAAGCGAAGGAAGGGGAGCGGCTGTTCAACGGGAAAGGGAATTGCTTAAGCTGCCATGGGGGCGAGTATTTCACCGACAGCGTCAAGGCGGTCGGGCCGGACGGGAAATTGACGACCGCCAATACCGCCTACTTGCACGACATCGGCACGGCTAATCCGAAGGACCGCGCCTCCAAAGGCGACGCCCGCGCTCGGTTCACAAACCCGCGGACGCCAAAGCAGTGGGATACGCCGACGCTGCGCGGCGTATGGGCGACAGCGCCGTACTTGCATGATGGGAGCGCGAAAACGATCGAGGAAGCGATCCGGCGCCATCGGACGAAAGAAGTGCAAGCGCTGACGCCGGGGGAAATCGCGGCGATCGCCGCCTATGTCCGCTCGCTGCAATAAATCGTGATAGGAAAACGAGACTATTTTCGTTCAGCGGCGCAGGCATGAAGAAAGGCGCCCCATGCGTGTTTGGGGGCGCCTTTTCCTTGTTATTTCGGCCGTACATAGCGCTTATCGTGCATAAACAAACGCCAGAAATAGACGAAGCCGGGAAACAAAATGAGAAAGCCCGCGATGTAGGAGGCAAACAGCGCCCGGAATGTATCCGGATGGGTAAAGGCCGACTCGATCGTGACATCCGGATACACCATATAGGGCAGATGTGCCTTCCCATAGGCGTAACTCGCGAGAAAATACTGAATGACAATCGCGATGACCGCGAGCCGAGGCCTCCCTCTAACATGAGGATGCCGAGAAGACGGCAGGGAGAGGGCGATGCCCGCGGCGGCGAACATCACCACCGAACCGATCAGCCACAGCCAATATTCCATCATCTTGTCATACAGCCATTTGGCTTCGTAGCGCATCGTCAACATCATGCATCCCGCCATCAACAACGAGAGGGGCCCCGTGATCCAAGCGTCGCGCCGATACAGGCGGTATGCCTCACGGTCTCCTGCTTCAAGGGAGTAATCCGCCAGCAAGAGCGAAGACAAAAACAGCGTGCTCGAAATCGCAAAGCCCATGAAGGAATAGGCATGAGGGCTTGTCAAGAAGCGCTCCAAATCGAGAGTTGGGACGCCTTTGCGGATGTCGATGAATTCCCCATGCGTAATGGGCAGCACGCTGATGAGCAAGGCCGGGATGATGATCCCGGTTATGCCGGAAATATAGGTCAACGCTTTTTCATATTCTTTGGCGACATGGGCAAACACGAGAAAGGCGCTGCGGACCGCGAGCAAAAGCAAAATGATGCTGCCGGGGACAAGAAGCACCGTCCCAAGCAGGAAGGCAGCGCCGGGAAAAAAACTGAACAAGGCGACCACAATCGCGACGATAAAGACATTGGTCACCTCCCAGGTGGGCGATAAATAGCGGTTCGCAATTGTGGTGGCATTCGCTTTTTCGCGATGGATATAGACCATCGACCAAAAACCGGCGCCAAAGTCCATCGTCGCCATGACGGCATAAATGAAAATAAACCCCCATAGCACGGTAATGGCAATCAGCTCATTGGTCATGAATCGTTCTCCTTTCTAGACGGGCAGCGTGCCTTCATTGGGCGGTTTGCGCAGGTCGTCCGCCACCGGATGGCGGCGGAAATAATAGCGAAGCACGAGCACCACGGCGATGCTCAATAGGATGTAAATCGCCACAAACAATGCGAACAGGACCGCTAAATTTCCTGTTTGCGTGACGGCTTCTTCCGTTTTCATCATCCGGTAAATGACCCATGGCTGCCTTCCGGTGCAGGCAAAAATCCAGCCGCATTCAATGCCGATCACAGCCAGCGGCCCGGCTGCGACAAAACCGTACAGGAGCCAGCGCGGAAAGACAGGACGCTTCAGCCATTTCTGCCAGATCCACGCGGCTGCCGACAGGAACAGGAGAAGCACGCCGATGCCCACCATGGCGTTAAATAGCGTATGGACAAACAGCGGCGGCCACCATTCTTTCGGAAAATCGTTCAGCCCTTTGACGACGGTGTCGAAACGGTTGCCGGCCAAAAAGCTGAGCGCCCACGGAATTTCAATGGCCCACTTTACGGATTGCGTTTCCGCATCGGTAAATCCGCCGATGGCTAACGGGGCATGGGATTGGGTTTCAAACAGCCCTTCGGCCGCCGCTAGTTTTTCCGGTTGGTATTGATGAAGGAGCTGGGCCGATTCATGCCCGTTGATCGCGGTCAACAGCGAGAATACGCCGCCGACTGCCAACGAGAGCTTGAGCGCTTTTTGGTGAAAACGCCGCACTTGCTCGTTTTGGGAGGCGCGCAACAGCTGGTAAGCGGCGATTGATGCCAACACAAAGGCTCCGGTCATATAGGCGGACAGGACGACATGTCCGGCCGTGACGAAAAAGCTTGGATTGAAAAAGGCCGCCCATGGGTCGACATCCACGATTTCGCCGTTTTCGATCCGAAATCCCGCCGGCGTGCCTTCAAAAGCGTGCACATTGGTAATTAAAATGGCGGAAGCGCTGGCGCCAAGAGCGACAAAAAACACGCTCACAATCCGCATCAACGGAGAGATGCGGTCAGCGGCGTACACATAAATGGACATAAACAACGCTTCAATAAAAAAGGCGTAAATTTCAATTTGAAACGGGAGGGACATCACTTTTCCGATCACTTCCATAAAGCCCGGCCATAGGAGCGACAACTGCACCCCGGCGATGGTGCCTGACGGAATGGCCACCCCAAGCAATACGGCCAACCCTTTCGTCCAGCGTTTCGCCATGACGGCATAATCATGATCTTTTGTCTTTTGGTGCAAAAGTTCCGCCAGCAAAATCATGATCGGGATTCCGACTCCCAGTGTGGCGAAAATGATATGAAAAGCCATCGTCGTCCCGAATAAGCTGCGGGCAATGATCACGTCATCCATTTCACAACATCCCTTCCTTTTTTTTTATGATTGCCACTTTTTCTCTGATTATTCCTCATTTTGGGGAAAGATGGCCTGGAAGGGAAACGAAACCGCCTGCCTCTTTCGATCGAGGCAGGCGGTTGTCTTTCAATGAAGGGCTTTTTGCAGCACGCGTAGATTCTCGGCCATAAGGGCAAAGTAATCTTTGTGGGCTTTTCGATCTTCATCGGTCAGCGATTCCAAGTTATGCAGACGGAGCGGCTTGGCGCCGATTTCGTTCTGAATCACTTCCGCCGTTTTGGGATGGACATTTTGTTCGAAAATGACATAGCGGATGTGATGCTGTTTGGCTGTCTGGATGAGCTGAGCCAGCTCTTTTTGCGATGGTTCGTTGCTCGGAGAAAGCCCGGAAACGCTCAGCTGTTTGATTCCGTAGCGGTTTTCCCAATATCCGTAGGCTTGATGGGAAACGAGCATCTCTTTTCTGGGAGCTTTCTCGATGACAGAACGAAATTGCCCGTCAAGGCGCTCAAGTTTCCTCTTTAACGTTTTAAAGTTTTGCATAAACATGTCTTTTTTTTCAGGTTTCAGCTCCATCAGCAAATCGCGGATGTTCTCGGCGATCGTGATGGAGCGGATGGGGTCAAGCCATACATGAGGATCTTTGTCTCCGTGTTCGTGGTCATGTTCTTCCTCATGTTCGTCTTTGTGCCCTTCGTCATGCGCATGCTCCTGTTCATGGTTCGATTCAAGCAATTCGATGCCGTTTGTGGCAACGAGAAATCGGACATGCTCATTTTGTAATGTTTCCTGTAGTTTTTCGGCGAACGGTTCCATCCCGTGGCCGATGTAAATGAACGCGTCCGCGTCCGCAATCTGCTGCACCGTTTTGGTTGTCGGTTCGAACGTATGGGCTTCCACTCCCGGCGGGTAAACGCTTTTGACGTTCACGGCGTCGCCGCCGATTTTTTTCGTAAAGTCTTCAAGCGGATAGACGGTTGTATAAATCGTTAACTGATCGTTCGATGTTTGGGCCTCTTTTGCCTCTGGCTTCGATTGACAGCCGTATAGCAAGGCGCACGTCGTCAAAAGGAAAGACAAAATGATGGACGTTGCTCGCATGTTGAACTCCTTTCTGGAATAAAGATGTCCGCATTTATTATATCGTAATCATTACGATTTGAAAATGATCGATCACCGCTTAGGCCGAAGGAATCAATGAAGGAAACGGATTGGGGAACAGCGTCCAATCTTCCTTCATCTCCTCATCGGTGAGCAAGCATTCGTCCAGCGAGCGTTCGATGCAATCCGCGTTCATCTTGATGCCAATCAACACGAGTTCGGTTAAGCGATCGCCGTAGGTGTCATCCCACTTTTCCCGCCATGCTTCCTCTTCTTGCAACAGCTGTTTGATGTCCTCTTCTGGATAGGAAGCCATCCATCGCCCCGCTGCTTGGATGGAGATTGATGTCCCTGCTTGCGATAGGAGAACGCACCAGTCGTTCCAAGAGGCAAGCCAAATAAATCCTTTCGCGCGAACCACTTCTGTGGGCCAGTTTTCAAGCCAATTCATCAAACGTTCTGGATGAAACGGCCGCTTTCGTCGATAAACAAAGGAAGAGATGCCGTATTGTTCAGTCTCGGGGGTGTGCTCTTCATTCAGCTCTTTGATCCAGCCGGCTGATTGGCTCGCTTTTTCAAAATCAAATAAGTGGGTGTTTAAAATGGAATCAAGCGGCACTTGACCGAAAGTTGCCGGGATGATGACAGCTTCCGGATTCAGTTTTTGAAGCACTTTTTGTAATTTTTGCGCTTCCTCCGTCGATACAAGATCGATTTTATTGACGATAATGACATTGGCGAATTCGATTTGTTCAATAAGCAAATCCGCAATTTCGCGGCTGTCCGTTTCATCGACGGCCTGTTGGCGGTCAAGCAGCGTTTCGCCCGAGGAAAAGTCCGTCCAAAAACGGTTGGCGTCGACAACCGTCACCATGGTGTCCAATCGGCATTTTCGAGATAGATCGATTCCAAGTTCCTCATCCAAATACGTAAAAGTTTGCGCAACTGGAATGGGTTCGCTAATTCCGGAAGATTCAATGACAATATAGTCGATTTCTCCGTTTTCGACAAGCTGATCGACCGCTTTGATCAAATCCTCCCGCAAGGTGCAGCAAATACAGCCATTTTGAATTTGAATGAGCTTTTCTTCGGTGCGGAAAAATCCGTTTTGCCGAATGAGTTCGGCATCCATATTGATTTCACTCATATCGTTGACAATGACGGCGATTTTTTTTCCTTCCCGATTGTGCAAGATATGATGAAGCAAAGTCGTTTTCCCTGATCCTAAGTAACCGCTTAATACAGTGACAGGGATTTTTTTCATCTGCTGCTCCTCCTCTTTTGAAAATAGTAATCATTACGATTTAACAAGATCGATCATACAAAAAAATGAAGCAAAAGGCAAGGGCCATCAAGTGATTTTGTTTTTTTTCAGGTGTTGGGATGGTTCAGGAACGGGATCAAAACCGCCCGGATGGAACGGATGGCATTTCAAAATGCGCTTGGCCGTCAGCCATCCCCCTTTTATGGCGCCAAAGCGCCGGACCGCTTCGATGCCATAGTTCGAGCAAGTCGGATAAAAGCGGCATGTCGGCGGTTTGAGCGGAGAGAGGAAGCGTTGATAAAAGCGGATGCACCAAATCAGCCATTGGCCCATGTACAGTTCTCCTTTCCGTTATCATCATGATTACAATAGAACAAACGGTTCTTTTGTTCAAGAAAAACGACTGTCATTCGCTCGGAATGGGGCGCCGACCCAGCCTTTGCTTTTTGGGCATAGGCGCCAAGCCGAGCGAGAGGCAAAAAAGATGCGGGACGCCCCCCGTTTTGGTTATGATAAAAAAGAGAATCAATAACTAGGAGTGATTGACATGCCTTCACCGGTGGAAAGCTTTGAATTGGATCATTGCGCGGTTAAGGCGCCGTATGTGCGGCATTGCGGAGTTCACAAAGTCGGCAGCGACGGCGTCGTCAATAAGTTTGACATTCGCTTTTGCCAGCCGAACAAGGAAGCGATGGACCCCGCCGCCATTCATACGCTCGAACATTTGTTGGCGTATACGCTGCGCCAACATGCGGCGAAATATGATCATTTCGACATTATCGACATCTCGCCGATGGGCTGCCAGACTGGATTTTATCTTGTTGTGAGCGGTTCGCCGACCGTGGACGAGGTCATCGATTTGTTGGAAGACGCCATGAAGGACGCGCTCGCCGCGACGGAAGTGCCAGCGGCGACCGAGCGGCAATGCGGCCAGGCGAAGCTGCATGACCTAGAGGCGGCCAAAAAGCTTATGCGTTTTTGGCTTTCGCAAGAGAAAGAAGAGTTGAAAAAGGTGTTTGGTTGATGAACAAGCCGGCCCAGGGCCGCTCTACTGCGGCCGCTTCGGGCCGGCTTGTTGTCCGTTGCCGCGCTCGTTTGGAAGCGGATCGACCGTATGCTTGTACGCGTACGCTTTCGAAGTTGTCGCGACCGCTAAAGCGAGAATGACAGCGGCAATGATGAGGCAAACAGCCAACGTCCAGTACATCATAGCGGTTCCTTTTTTTCTTCATTATACCATATCCCGCAGGCCGGGCGTTCATATTTCCGGCAAAATGGGGAGAAGCTATCCATCGGCAGGTTTCCCATGTTTCATCAGCAAGCCAGCTGGGTACAACAACCATGAGGAGGAGTGAGATGATGGCAACCCGACTGATCGATCTCGTCAACAAACAAATCGCCAATTGGACCGTTTTGTACGTGAAATTGCACAACTACCATTGGTATGTCACCGGTCCGCAATTTTTCACGCTGCACGAGAAGTTTGAGCAGCTGTACAATGAAGCGGCCGTTCATATTGATGCCCTCGCTGAGCGGCTGTTGGCGCTCGGCGGCAAGCCCGTGGCAACGATGAAAGACTGCCTCGAGCAGGCGTCCGTCAAAGAAGCGGCCGGGACGGAAACGGCCGAACAAATGGTGGCTTCGATTGTCCGTGACTTTGAAACGATGATCGGCGAATTGAAAGAAGGCATGCAGCTGGCGGATGAAGTTGGCGATGAGACGACGGGCGACATGCTCCTTGGCATTCATCGCGGCTTGGAAAAACACGTCTGGATGCTGAAATCGTTCCTAGGGCGTTGACCAAGCTTGATCCATCGCCTTGAAAGCGGAATGCTTCCCGGCCGATTGACGGCAAAGAGAAAGGCTGTCCTCGACAGTTGAGGGCGGCCTTTTTCTTTGTCGAAAAAGGGCGATTTTTTAGGGAATGCGCCGCGCCGCGTTCTCCCCTCCGGGCATACGATAGTTACGCGTATCCTGTGTTCAAGGAGGGGGGAGCGTGAACAAGCCGATCCCGATGGTTGCCGTGTCGCTGTTCGGTTCATTTTTGTCGCTGTTTGTCGGCAGCGTGGACTCATTTGTCTTGATTTTGCTTGCTTTGGTCATTGTCGACTACCTTACCGGCATTGCCGCCAGCGCGGTCGAAGGCAAGCTGTCAAGCCAGGTCGGCTTTCGCGGTATCATCCGCAAACTGTTGATTTTCGTTCTCGTGGCGGCGTCGCATCTCGTCGATTTGGCCATTGGATGGAACATGCATGTAATCCGTGATGCGATCGTTTTTTTCTATATCGCCAATGAGTTTATCTCGATTGTGGAAAACGCCGGCCGGGCGGGCGTTCCGATCCCGTCCGTGCTCCGCAAGGCGATCGAACTGCTGAAAGATGAAATAAAATAAGCATATTTTTTCCGGATTGCCCCACACTAAGCAAAAAGAGCAAAAGAAGGAGTGGACGAAGGTGGCAGACGAACAGAAAAAGACGTATTACGTCTCGATGGCAACCGGAGAAATTTCGCAGCTGAAGACGGCATCGCCTTGGGATTTTGAGATTCAAGCGACTGACCGGGAAATCGCCCAGCTGCGCGAGTATTTCGATCAAAACTATTCGACCGACTGGCAGGCGTTTTGGCGCACCCATGTGCCATACATCCAATACCACTATGATCGGGAAAATGACGCTTACGACCGGACGCTGACGAAAATTTATGAAATGATTTATCGCCTTGGCAACGAGGAAGCAAAGGCGCACATCCGCTCGCTCGGCATCCTTCCTGACGAAAAAGAAGAGTAAACGCCGCGAGTCGAGCGGCGTTTTTCTGTATAATGGGGAGAGGAAAGGAGGGAGTCCGATGCATGAATTTCGCGATTATTACGGGCATCGCGTTCGGCTGGCTTTTGCGGACCATCCGTTTTCCCCCTCTCCCGGGCATGTATGGGTCATTTGCCGCTATGGCGGGCGCTGGCTGTTGACCGATCATCCGCGCCGCGGCCTTGAGTTCCCCGGCGGCAAGGTGGAACAAGGGGAAATGGCGGCGGAGGCCGCGGCCCGCGAAGTGATGGAAGAAACAGGGGGCGTCATCCGCCTGCTCGAATATATCGGTCAATATGAAGTGGAGCCGGATATCGTGAAAAACATTTATTTTGCCGACATCGCGGCGCTCATCGAGCGGGAGTCGTATGAGGAGACGAACGGCCCGGTGCTGCTTGAGGCGCTGCCGGATGACATCCGCGCCGACCATCGGTTCAGCTGCATCATGAAAGACGATGTCCTTTCGCTCTCGCTTGCTGAATTGAAACAGCGCGGGCTGATCGATTGAAAAGGGGGAGCGCAGATCAGCGGCGGCTCTCAAACGATGGTTTCCCAAAAGGGCTGAATACATGGAAAAACATTCGACTTCACGGCTCCCAAAGGTGTTTTTCAAAAAAGCGGCGGATGCCGGCTCATCCGGGCGGCGCCAATGAAATGAGACGCCCGTCAACATTCGGAGGGCGTCTCGCTAGCGGCGGCTTCCCCATTTTTTCTCGATCAAGGCGACAAGCTGATACATCACCGTCGACAGCAAGGCGACAATGAGCAGGCTCATCAAGACGAGCGTGAAGTTGAACACTTGGAAGCCGTAAATGATCAAATACCCGAGCCCTTGTTTCGAGACGAGAAACTCGCCGGTGATGACCCCGACCCAAGCGAGGCCGACGTTCACTTTCAGCGTCGAAATGATCGTTGGGAACGATGCCGGCAGCACCGCCTCTTTAAAGCATTGATAGCGGGTGGCGCCGAACGTCTGCAATACTTTCAAATAGTTCGGATCGACCTCTTGGAACGCCGAATAGACGACGATCGTCGTGATGATGATGGAAATGACGACGCCCATGGCGATGATGGACGTAAATCCTGGTCCGAGGGCGACGATCAAAATCGGCCCGAGGGCGACTTTCGGCATGGCGTTGAACACGACCAAATACGGATCAAGCGTCTTTGCGAGGCGCGGAAACCACCAAAGAAGCGCGCCAATCAGCGCCCCGCCGATGGTGCCGATGAAAAAGCCGAGCAGCGTTTCAAACAATGTCGCCCATGTATGGACAAACAGCGAATGGTCGCTGAGTTTTTCGACAAACAGCTTGGCGATGGCGGACGGCGAGCTGAACAAGAGCGGGTCGATCCATTGGAAGCGGCTTGACGCTTCCCAGACGGCGAAAAAGGCGGCAAGCAGCGCGGCTTGCCAAAGGCGGATGACCCGCTGTTCTTTGCGCAAGACGGCCAGGTATTCTGTGTGCAGCGTTTCGATGCGTTTATTGGGCGGATTCAAGGTCCTCCATCTCCTTCCAAATGGATTGAAAGAGCGCCGAAAACGCTGGATGCTGACGGGCGGCAAGCGGCGGGCGGCCTCGCAGGTCGTCCGGGATGACGAACGTCTTCGCCAGGCGTCCGGGGCGCGGCGAAAATAAGAAAATGCGGTCGCTCATGGCGATGGCTTCTTCGATGTCATGAGTGACGAGCACCGCTGTTTTTTCATACTGTTTTAACGTCTTCCAAACGAGCTCTTCCAGTTTCAGCTTCGTCTGCTGGTCAAGGGCGGAAAACGGTTCATCGAGCAAAAGCAGCTTCGGATCGGTCGCCAACGTGCGCACGAGCGCCGCGCGCTGGCGCATGCCGCCGGACAGCTGACTCGGGTAATACGACTCAACCCCGGCCAGGCCGATCTCAGCAAGCAGAGCAAGCGCCCGTTCTTTTGTTTGAGCGGTTAGCGTCCCTGTAATTTTTAAGCCGAGAAGTATGTTTTCTTCGATCGTTTTCCACGGAAACAAATAGTCTTGCTGAAGCATGTAGCCGACCGCCCGGCGCGTCATCGGGACATCTGTCTCGCTGGGCGGCAACGGTTTGCCTTCGATGAATACCGTTCCTTCCGTCGGTTCGATCAGCCCGGCGATGATGGAGAGCAGCGTCGTTTTGCCGCAGCCGCTTGGGCCGAGGAGGGAGACGAATTCTCCCTTCTCGACGGAGAGCGACACGTCATCGAGCGCAGTGACAGCGGTCGTTTTCGTCAAATACGTGTGCGAAAGGCGGTCGATCGAAAGAAACATGATGTTCACCCGCTTTCGTCAATCGTTCATCGCTTTTTTGGCAAACGACGAATCGACAAGCGTGTCGAGATCGACGCGTTTCGGCAGCTCGCCGGCTTCGGCCATAATGGTTTGCAAATTGTTCCATTCTTCTTCATCTAAAATTGGATTGGCCGCGTAGGTGCCTTGGTTTTTGTACCGTTCGACGACTTTTTCGATCAAGGCCAAATCCGTGTCTTTAAAATACGGCTGAATGACGTTGGCGATTTCCGCGGCGCTGTGCGATGCGACCCATTGCTGCGCTTTGTAGATGGCGCGCGTGAACTTTTCCATCACGTCTTTGTGTTCGTTCATATAGCTTCGTTTCGCCATATACGACGTGTACGGCACGCGTCCGGATTCGGTGCCGAACGAAGCGACGATGTAGCCTTTCCCTTCTTGTTCGAAAACGCTCGCGGTCGGCTCAAACAACTGGACGAAATCGCCGGTGCCGCTCGCAAAGGCGTTGGCGATATTGGCGAAGTCGACATTTTGAATGAGATGCAAATCGTTGTGCGGATCAATGCCGTGTTTTTTCAACACAAATTCGCCGACCATTTGCGGCATGCCGCCTTTCCGTTGGCCGAGGAACGTGCTTCCTTTCAACATGTCCCACGTAAAGTGGTCGATTTTTTTGCGGGAGACGAGGAACGTGCCGTCCGTTTGCGTCAATTGCGCGAAGTTGATCACCGGGTCTGTCGTTCCTTGGCTGTAGACGTAAATCGACGTTTCCGACCCGACAAGGGCGATGTCTGCTCCGCCGGAAAGCAGCGTCGTCATCGTTTTGTCGCCGCCCCATGTCGTCGACAGTTCGACATCCAGCCCCTCTTCTTTAAAGAAGCCTTTTGCCAGGGCGACGTACTGCGGCGCGTAAAAAATCGAGTGCGTCACTTCGGCGAGCCGCACTTTTTGGAGCGGCTTTTTGCTTTGGCCCCCGTCATTCGTGCAGGCGGAAAGCGGCAAAAGCAACAGAAGCGAGCATAACCATACGGCCCATTTTTTCATGTTCGTGAACCCCCTTGGTTTGCATGCGGTAAACCGCGGTTTCACCTTATCGTATGCACGCAGCAAAAATGTGTGAATGCCTAGAAAAAATGGGCGGTCGGCCGGAAACGGGCGGACCATGCGGAAATTTTTTAACTGACGGCCGTGAACGGTGAGGGAAAGCCAAACATGTCGGTTGGCGGAACGGGGGACAAGCTTCATCCGTTTTGGCGGCTGCGGCACGGGAGCTTGATGAGCCAATGTCGCAAAAAAGAGGACGGCGCAACGGCAAGAATCTTTGGAGCTCAATTGTTCTCACAGAAAGGAGGCGGGAGAATGGACGGGGACATCATAGGCCAATACCGGTTTCCGTCGCCGCATCCGGGAATCGATGTGTTCTATGTCACCTATATGTCCCAAGGGCTGAAGGTGAAAGGGTTTTTAGCGGCGCCGAAGCGAAAAGGCGTGTATGACGGGTTTTTGTATTTGCGCGGCGGGATCAAAAACGTCGGACAAGTGCGGGTGACGCGCCTCATTGAATTTGCTTCACACGGATTTGTTGTCTTCGCCCCGCTCTATCGCGGCAATGGGGGTGGAGAAGGAAACGAAGATTTCGCCGGTGAAGACCGATATGATGCGGTGGCTGGTTTTCTGCTGCTTTGCCGCCATCCGCTTGTCCACCCCGGGCGTGTCCACGTGTTCGGCTTCTCGCGCGGCGGGGCGATGGCGCTTCACACCGCCTTAATAGCGGATGGTGTTTGTTCGGTCGTCGTATGGGGCGGGGTGACTGATATGACGCTGACGTACTGGGAGCGGCCTGATTTGCGGCGGATGATGAAGCGGGTCATCGGTGGGACGCCGAACAAATATCCGGAGCGCTACCGCTGCCGGACGCCGCTCTATCATCTTGAACGACTCAAGGCCCCTGTGCTCATCATCCACGGCGAGCGGGATGAAAACGTGTCGATTGAGCACGCCTATCGGCTTGAGCGGCGGCTGAAGCAGCTTGGCAAACCGGTCACGGCCTGGTACTTCCGTGAGTTCACCCACTATTTTCCACCGAAAGCCAATCGGGAGATGGTACAAAGACTTACCGAATGGATGAAACAACAGCCGACGGTGTGATACGATACAACTAGAGGGGCGACGGCTGCGTGCGCCGCTCGGGTGGCTGCGCGGCCGCAAACGAATCGATTTGCTGCCAAGGAGGTTGGAACGATGGGCATGCCGATGGAACTGCAGACGGTCATTGTGACAAAAGGAAAGGAACAGCGCATTCAAGGAAATGTGTTTGTGTTGGAAAAAGAAGGATACCGCTTGTATCCGCTTGACGTGCCGCTTGAAGTGCGCCGGACGGTGCAAAGCGAAGCGAGCGGCGTCGCGGTCGTGAGAAAGCTCGAGTGGGAAGACAACCGAACGACGGTGACGTACGAGCTCGTCAGCCTGTATTCGACGAATTGAACGAGGCTGCACACCACGAAGCGGCTGAATGAGCGCTGAATGGGTCCATCCGGAAGGAGCGCAAACGGAAGAACGGTTTGCGCTCTTTGTTTTGGTTTTTGCCGTCTATTTTAACCTGTGGCGTCAGGACGACTCAGACAAGCATAAAAATAGCCTTTGCTTGAGGATTTCCTTGTAGAATGGGAAGCAACATTTGATAATACCATAGAAAAAGTAGGGGGAAGAGAAGGAGGTTGGTTGCGGAGAGCGAATATAATACGACGAATTCAATGTCGCAAGGAGGGGAAACGTGGCCAAACAGCGAATCGATCATGACCGGTTGTTCAAGGAGTTGCTGTCGACGTTTTTTGAAGAGTTTTTGCTTCTCTTTTTTCCCGACGTGTACGAGCAAATCGACGTTCATCACCTCTCCTTCCTCTCAGAAGAAGTGTTTACCGACATCACGGCCGGGGAGAAGCACCGTGTGGACTTGTTGGTAGAAACAAAGTTAAAAGGGGAAGACGGACTGATCATCGTTCACGTGGAGCATCAAAGCTACACGCAACGGACCTTCCCCGAGCGAATGTTCATCTACTTCAGCCGCTTGTTTCAAAAACACCGCCGCCGCATTCTTCCGATCGCCATCTTCAGCTATAACGAACACCACGATGAACCTTCCTCATTGATCATCCAGTTTCCGTTCCTGACGGTTCTCGATTTTCGTTTTCTGACGGTGGAATTGCGCAAACTGCCGTGGCGCGAGTACATCCGCCATGACAATCCGGTTGCCGCCGCCTTGTTAAGCAAAATGGGGTATAATGAAAGCGAGAAGGTGGAAGTGAAAAAGGAGTTTTTGCGCATGCTCGTCCGCCTCGAGCTGGACGAGGCGAAACAGCGGCTGTTGTTTGGTTTTTTTGAAACGTATTTGCCGTTATCCGAAGAGGAGGAAATCCAACTGCGAAACGAGGTGAGCCAAATGGAGACGAAGGAAGCGAAACAAGTGATGGAGCTCATCATCTCGTATGAACAGCGGGGAATCGAGAAGGGAATCCGAGAAGGAATCAAACAAGGAATAGAACAGGGGATCAAGCAAGGAATGAAGCAAGGAGTGGAACAAGGACGCAAAAAAGGGATCGAGGAAGGAAAAACCGACATCGCGAAGAGAATGCTGGCGAAAGGGTATGATGTCCAAACGATCCACGAATTGACCGGGCTGCCGGTTGAGAAGATCGAAAAGATGAAGAAGCAGAAATAGAAAGAGTCTCCAGAGTTTAAGCGAACATTGTCGTCGACCCCCAATCGTGCCAAAACCCGGGGGATCGACGACAATCATTTTATGCGTTCGAACCTTACAGCCATCGAGGGTAAAGTCTATTGACAGAATTTGTTGGTGACGTTCACCGTCCCGATTGGCGTTTTTATCATTCCCAACCGAGAAGACCCCCACTTCTACGCGTGAGCGGAAGTGGGGGGATGAATCGGCATCCGCCATCACTCTCCCTTGCCTCCAACGGACAAGCAAGTGGGCGTCGATTTGGGGTTGAAACATATGGTGGTGCTTTCCACTGGGGAGAAGGTCGAACACCCTCAGTATTGGCGCCGATACGAAGAAAAGCTGGCGTACTGGCAGCGGGTGATGGCTCGCCGGAAGCCGGGCGGTTCGAACTGGCGCAAAGCCCGCTTGAAAGTCGCCAAGCTTCATGAGAAAATCGCCAACTGCCGGAACGATTTCCTGCACAAACTGTCCACCCGCCTCATCCGCGAAAACCAAGTGGTGTGCGTGGAGGACTTGCATGTGCAGAACATGCAGAAGAATCGCAAGTTGGCCAAACGCATTTCGGATTCCGCGTGGGGGCGCTTGCTTCGGATGCTCGAGTATAAAGCGAAATGGTACGGGCGGACGTTGGTTCGTGTCGGCCGCACGTTTCCATCGAGCCCATGGTGCTCGTGCTGCGGGCGCCGGCATGTTGAGGTGAAATCGCTCGACATCCGCGAGTGGGTGTGCCCGAACTGCGGAGCCGAACATGATCGGGACGAGAACGCCGCCCGAAATATTTTGCAGGAAGGGCTTCGTTTGCTGTCTTCGTAAGACAGCCCAACCGTGGGACGCACGGGGATGGCTTGGTGAACAGCCTGCCGTAGGACGGGGGTTCCCAAGAATCTCCCACCTCGAAGCGCAAGCGTAGGTGGGAGAGCGTTCAACCTACCTATAAGGGAATGAAATTTGAAAAGGCAGGAGCGCAAACAACCCCTCGGTTTGCGCTCTGCCATATGATTAAGCAAGACTGATTCCTTTGTTTTGCTCTGAAATAAAGTGATCATTTACAGAGGGAGCTCACAAAATAGTCCCAGTGATTTCTCCTTTTTGGTTCTCCTTATAACTCCAGATTTTTCGATGACGGTAACTGATCCAACCACTGATGAAAAAGCAGAAAACAGACAAATAAAACGAAAAACGAATACCGTAAACATCGGCTATAAAGCTCATTAACAATGTGGAAATTCCGAATGTTACGGAACTAATGACTCCTTGCACGGCAAAAACATGAGGCAGAGCGTCCATCCGGGCATTTTTTTGAAGAATCGTCTGAAGACAGATCAGCTTCCATTGTTCGATGATCCCGTACAGGGCGGAATACATAAGCGCCAGCGCACCGTGCGTCGTTGTACCAAACAAAAGCGTTACAACAGCGATACAAAACGGGCCAAACAATACAAAAAACTGCTGATTTTTTTCAACCGATTGACTAAACTTAACGCTTAACAATCCCCCTATCACCATGCCGCCAAAGAAAACAGAGTTAATATATCCCCACCATTCCTCTCCTAAATGTAATTGTTCTTTCACATAAATATAAAGGATGGCCGAAATCCAAACACCATTTCCTATTCCTTCAAAAAATGACATTACGCTGATGGATTTAGCGTGCACATTTCTCCAAGTGTATTCCCATCCTAGACTGATCGAAAGGAGAAATTTCTTTAAGCCTTTACCCTGAGCAACCTTCTCCTTTGCGCGTTCTTGTATATGCAAAAGAAACATGAGAATGCTCGAGGCGACATAGAACAATAAGGTGATATTGATTAAAAGGAACGGGGATCCTAAACTGACAATCAAACTCCCGATCGGCCATGCGCTAAGTTTGATGAATTGGTCTAACGTGTTTAAAAAACTGTTGGCTTTCAAGATTTCCTCCTTGGAAACTATAAAAGGAACGAGGGAGTTTTTAATCGGATTATTGATCCCGTCTAAAAAAGCGATCAATGATACAAAAACGTAAACGATCGCAATGTGATGTTCCGCACCCCATTGCAAAAACAGCGAGAGAAAAAGCAGCAGAAATGTTTTACACAGTTGTCCGTAGGACAATAACGTTTTTAGTTTATATTTTTCGAAAAATATCGGTGCGACGATTCCACTAATAAATAACGACAATGTAACGAAAAAAGGGACTAATGCGGCAGCCATGGCTTTCGATGTCAAATGATATAGGTAAGAGACAACGGAAACAATGTAGAACACATCTCCGAAATTCGCGAAAGATTGTCCGATCCAAAGGAAGTGAAATGTTTTATTTTTCATGACCTCAATCCTCTCTTTGATCATTGAAACGACTGGTGATGGAATAGTCAAAATGAGCCAAAAATCAGATCTTCAGTCTTTGATGAAACTGGATTTTTGCCGCGCCCTAAAACGATGGGACGAAGGAAAACGGGTTGATTTTCAACAATCTTCTAAAGGTAAAAGGATATACTGAAGCAATGGAAGCCTCCCCCTTATTCTGTTTAGAGCTCACATTTCGCACCCCAGTAGTGCAGAAACAAAGGATTTTTTATTCATTTTTTTAAAATATATAAGTTGAAATTTTGTTTTACATCCAGCTTACTACCTTCCACGTTATATCATATCAGCTCGTATTGAGATAAAAGCGGAAGCGAAAAATCGGAAATTCTTTATTGCAACTTATATATTTTTTGAGCCAACACAACAAGCGATGGCAATCCTTTTTTTACCATCGCTCATCGTTCCTTATGAGATTAGACGTAAATGCTTTCGTCCATTCCCAACTCTTGCAGAATCCTTCGCTGCTCGTAGGTGAGCGGTTTCCCTAACGCGCGTTGGATTTGCCCATCCGGCAGCTCCAACAGGACGACTTTCACATACCAGAACAACTGAAAAATCGCCTGCCCGGTCGGACGGGTCAGCTTGCGGCCTCCTGCGCCCTTTAACGGGCACTCCGGCGTAATAAACTGACGCACCCGGCGCTGGAAGACGCGGTAAATGGCCAATGCGAGGAGAAACAAATAGCCCAACACCGCCACTCGTTCCGGTTTTTTCACGTAAATCTCGTCCGTAAAGAACGGATCTTTCAGGAAGGAGAAGTTCATTTCCACCGAGATCTGCCCTTTATACAGCTTCAAGATCTCTTTCGCGTCCATTCGTCGGTCCTTCCATTCCTCCGGCACCGTCGTGACGAGAACAAACCGGGACGCTTTCCGTCTCGCCTGTTCCCACGCGTCTTGGTCGAATTCCACGCTCAGGCGAAGGGTGTACAGCGTCTCCATTTCCGGTTCCGCCCCTTTTTTCGGCCGTCCGCGCCGTTTTTTCGGGCGCACGATCTCTTCGACGACGGCCTCCACTCGATGGAACCGGGGACGAAGGGATGCCTTGAGGGATGCCAAGGCTTGTTCGGCGTCTTCCCGGCACGAAAACGGGTGGCGCTCCCAACGGGCTTGTTCCTGCGCAAGAAGCTCCGCTTCTTGTGCTCGTTCTTTTTCGAGCGTCTTTCCTTTCCGTTGGTCGAGGGCACTCGATTCGACGACGACCAGTCGAACCGGATGTCCTTCATACGTCGAGGCCGTTTCCCATACCCGATACGTGGCGCCGTTTTTCTCCGCCAGCGAGAATGGATCGCTCCACGTCGTGTCCCTGGCATCGGCTTGCGCCAGCACGGTTTTCACGATCCGGAGCGACGAAGGGCCTCTGGTGATCAAAAAGGCGTTCGCCGCTTTCGTTTGCGCCAGCGTGTCCTTCGTCATCGCGGCGGAATCCGCCACATAAATCCATTCGTCCTCGATCTTCGCTTGCTTCAGCTGCTCATGGACACGGGACAGCACCTCGGGATTCCACGTTTTGTCCGGCAGGTTGCCGTCGTGCACATCTCCATAAAAAGGAACGCCATCCTCGTTGCCGATCAGTCCGAAGCCGATCTGCTTTTGCCAATGGTGTTGCCGGTTGCAGCCATGGGCAATATGCAGGGTATCCGGCGAGGCCGATTCATACGCGCCGTAAACCGATACATCGGTCGTATCGGCATGGAACACCCGAAGGGGGATGCCTTCCTCCTTGTAGATCTGCACAAGGCAAGCCGAAATGACTTGATGGATGTTGGCATCATACAGGCGATCCAGATGGCGGGCGATGGCATCGTCATTGAACCAAGAAGGCTGGAGCCCCGGCCGGATCAGCTTGGGCAAATCGATTTCATGCGCCCATCGTTCCAAATGAACCAGCGCTTGACGGCCGCTCAAGATATCCAGGATGAGCAGCCAGACCACATCGCTGGCTCGGGTTTGGCATTGGGGATCCACCGGAACCAGCCGGTCAATCAGCTGGGGGGAGGCCAAGATCCTTGAAGATGGCGCTTATTATATAATAGCACGAATTCGAACGTCCATGGTGTGGAAACTCCTTGCATTCCTTGTGTACCAAGGACCTATTCGACATCGGGATGAAAAAATCCTCCCGATTTTCATCGGGAGGGTGCGAAATGTGAGATAAAAATACTCAATGTATTCAAAAATCCGTTGTTTCGCTTCTTTCCTTGTCGTAAAGGTTTCGTGGAAAATAAGTTCTTTTTTAATGATGCTGTAAAACGATTCTGCACATGTGCTGTCATAACAGTTTCCCCTTTGAATCATGTTCGTCTGGATTCCGTATTGCCTCAACATAGATTATACTTTTGTGCGGTTACCCTACCCCTTCAAGATAAGCCCTAACTGCAGCTAATTTAGTTTCTAAACTGTATTTAGTCATATAAAAACTGCACCTCCAATGGTTAGTTGTGTCTAACAATTTGGGTGCAGTTCATGATAGGTCATCATTTACCAGAAAAAAGTAGGAACCCTATACAGTTGATAAAGCAAGGCTTCGCAAAGAGATAAATTAGAATCGCAACAAAAATTTTACACATAAGGAGTTTATCAAGATGAAAAAATATGGTATAATTTATAAAAAATATTCAAAAGAGGTGATAAGATGAAAAAAATTATTTTCTTTTTAATTTTATCATTACTCTGGGTTGCTCCTTTCGCAGCATTGGCAAAAGATAATCAAGATATTACAGGAGCAATTAACAAAGAATTCAAAAAAACTCTTACCTATTATAAGGATAATTCCGCTGAAATACTCGATAGCCTAACAACTTCTGCCGAAGTCACTGAAGGAGATACAAAACAAACAAAAAACGTTAAAGTAGTATTGGCAGAAGGAAAAGAAGTTAGAGACAGCATTTTTTATTTTGATGCAAAACAGATATACTATTATGATTTAGATGATCAGAAACTTGTCGATTCTGCATCAGTCACAAAGAATGCTCAAATAAAAAATTTTGTGAAAAAACATGAAGATGAAATCGGAAAACAGATAAATCCTTTTTCATTTGCCATTTTTATGATCGCACTTTTTATCACTATTATTGTTCCCCCTGTTTTCGGAACCTTATTCAATAAAAACTCTTCGTCTTTGTCATATAGATTGCAATTTGAACGAGCTGATGCTGGAATATCCCGAAATTAAGCTAAAATAAATGAGGGTGTCCCAAAGGGATCGGGACACCCTTTCTTATTACCGTATATAGGTATAAAACAATCATTAAGAAACAATATGTTGTGCTTTGTTTAAGGGGAATTGCCCTTTTGGGTCAGCCCCATTTATTTTTATGTTGAAGAAGAGATTCTCTTTTTTATGTTGAAGAAAAGATCTCTACATTTTTAATTAGCAACCGCAGTTACAAAGCTGTACAGAAGAGCATTGTTCGCCAGTTCTTGAATCTCTATAATATCCTAAAGTTGCTTTAAATCCATAATTCCAACAACGGTTATCTGTACTGCAATACTTATAAAAATAAGTAGATGAACAAGGAACATAATTAGGAGAAATTAATCCAGATAAAAACTTACTCATTAATTATCCTCCCCTTCTTTCATAAATTTAATTGTTGGTTAAAAGAGAATCTCTTCTCAAAAACAATGAATAAAGTTCATATAAATCTGGAGTTGAAAACTTAATCTTTCCTTGTTCATTTAAAACTATAAAAGCGGGATAGTAAGGGATGCGAAATTCATCTATTAAATCGTTCTTGTATTGAAAAATAGATAAATTGGGATCTACTAAATCTAAATAATGGAGTAATTCATTGCTGTTTTCGTTAATAAGAATCTGTAAAGAAATTTTAAGATTATTAGACGTTAAAAGATACCAAAACTCCTCAAAGTGTTCTGTACAATGTGAACAGTTACTATTTAAGATTGCTACAATATTTAAATATTTATGGTCAATTTTTAAAAACGCTGTTTCTCCTTTTCTATCTTTTAATGGATAATTAATGAAACTTTTCGAATAATCAATTTCACTATGTTTTAGGTTAGTTTCTGAATTTTTATGAGTAATATTTTTGAGGTTTTGTAAGGAAATAAATGAATAGAATGTAGATAGGGAAAAAAGTAGTATGTAAAAAGTGTAAGATAATACATTTAACAAATTTCTTCCCCTCACAATAAGTCGAATTTCTTAATAAAATTAGACTTTTTGGGCTATTTCTGATATTATAGTAGTAGATATTCCCTTGAATGTAAATACGTTTATTAAGAGGGTTGATATGGTATGGATACATTAAAATTCATATTATCTATTTATTGGAATAAATGTAGAATCAACTTAATTGTGCTGATCTTTCTAAATTTTATTAATTCATTAATTCCTATCATTAGTATTCATTTGTTCCAAAAATTAATAGAAGAAATTATGAATTTCATGCAAGATGATGGATCACTAAAAATGTTAATATTTATTTTTACTCTACAAATTATAAGCAATATAATCCCTTTTATTGGGAATCATATTCTGAATATTAACGATCAGATTATTGATAACAAATTATCTCTTGAAACAACTTCATCTATGTTACAAAAAGTGAAGAGTTTAGATTATCTCGATTTTGAGAATCCTTCATTCTACGATAGTTTTCAAAGAGTTTCAAGCAATACAAGTAATATAATCGAATCTGTAAATCATTTGATTGGTCTTATTAGTAACTTAATCAGCGCTATATCAGTATTAGTATATTTATTAACTATTAATTGGATAGTTGTTCTTATCATTATTTTAGGCATTGTCCCTTACACTTTGACTTCGATAAAGTTTAACCGAAAAAACTTTTCTTTGATCAACGAACTCATGCCGGCAACTAGAAAGGAACAGTATTTCGTAAATTTATTGACTAATCGGAATACTTTAAAAGAGATTATACTATTTAATGCATTTAACTTTTTAGAACTAAATTGGAAAAAACAGTTTTTATTACTAGCAGAAAAAAAGCTAAATTTTATAAAAACAAAATCGAAAACATTATTTTCTGCGGAACTAATAATTTTATTAACCTTTACTCTTTCAGGATTAGTAATAATCATTGATTTTAAAAATTCAAATATGGCAGCAGATTTAGTTGCTACCATTCAATCCATACAGCTTTTTCAGACGAGTTTAAATAACATTGCGAAAAGCTATTCTGATTTTAAAGGAACTTTAATTTTCATCGAGGACTATATGAAATTTATTCATATTAAGCCTAGAAATGAAGTGAAGTTAAACAAAATAGAAAAATTACATAGATTGGAGGTGAAAAATCTTTGGTTCAGATATCCAAATAATAATTTTGATACTTTAAAAGGGATAAGCTTTAATATTAATCCAGGCAAAAAAATAGCAATCGTAGGGGAAAATGGAAGCGGGAAAACAACACTTATAAAGTGTATAACAGGATTATATTCCAAAGAAAACTTACCTATTTTTATAAATGGAATTCCAATCAAAGAAGTAGATATTGAAAGTCTACAAGACAGAATATCCGTTTTGTTCCAAGATTTTATATCATACGAATTAACGGTAAGAGAGAATATAGGAATAAGTAGCTTCTCTAACATGGATGACAATATTAGACTCCAAAATGTTGCTGAAAAACTCACATTTCGCACCCCAGTAGTGCAGAAACAAAGGATTTTTTATTCATTTTTTTAAAATATTTTTTGAGCCAACACAACAAGCGATGGCAATCCTTTTTTTACCATCGCTCATCGTTCCTTATGAGATTAGACGTAAATGCTTTCGTCCATTCCCAACTCTTGCAGAATCCTTCGCTGCTCGTAGGTGAGCGGTTTCCCTAACGCGCGTTGGATTTGCCCATCCGGCAGCTCCAACAGGACGACTTTCACATACCAGAACAACTGAAAAATCGCCTGCCCGGTCGGACGGGTCAGCTTGCGGCCTCCTGCGCCCTTTAACGGGCACTCCGGCGTAATAAACTGACGCACCCGGCGCTGGAAGACGCGGTAAATGGCCAATGCGAGGAGAAACAAATAGCCCAACACCGCCACTCGTTCCGGTTTTTTCACGTAAATCTCGTCCGTAAAGAACGGATCTTTCAGGAAGGAGAAGTTCATTTCCACCGAGATCTGCCCTTTATACAGCTTCAAGATCTCTTTCGCGTCCATTCGTCGGTCCTTCCATTCCTCCGGCACCGTCGTGACGAGAACAAACCGGGACGCTTTCCGTCTCGCCTGTTCCCACGCGTCTTGGTCGAATTCCACGCTCAGGCGAAGGGTGTACAGCGTCTCCATTTCCGGTTCCGCCCCTTTTTTCGGCCGTCCGCGCCGTTTTTTCGGGCGCACGATCTCTTCGACGACGGCCTCCACTCGATGGAACCGGGGACGAAGGGATGCCTTGAGGGATGCCAAGGCTTGTTCGGCGTCTTCCCGGCACGAAAACGGGTGGCGCTCCCAACGGGCTTGTTCCTGCGCAAGAAGCTCCGCTTCTTGTGCTCGTTCTTTTTCGAGCGTCTTTCCTTTCCGTTGGTCGAGGGCACTCGATTCGACGACGACCAGCCGAACCGGATGTCCTTCATACGTCGATGTCGTTTCCCATACCCGATACGTGGCGCCGTTTTTCTCCGCCAGCGAAAATGGATCGCTCCACGTCGTGTCCCTGGCATCGGCTTGCGCCAGCACGGTTTTCACGATCCGGAGCGACGAAGGGCCTCTGGTGATCAAAAAGGCGTTCGCCGCTTTCGTTTGCGCCAGCGTGTCCTTCGTCATCGCGGCGGAATCCGCCACATAAATCCATTCGTCCTCGATCTTCGCTTGCTTCAGCTGCTCATGGACACGGGACAGCACCTCGGGATTCCACGTTTTGTCCGGCAGGTTGCCGTCGTGCACATCTCCATAAAAAGGAACGCCATCCTCGTTGCCGATCAGTCCGAAGCCGATCTGCTTTTGCCAATGGTGTTGCCGGTTGTAGCCATGGGCAATATGCAGGGTATCCGGCGAGGCCGATTCATACGTGCCGTAAACCGATACATCGGTCGTATCGGCATGGAACACCCGAAGGGGGATGCCTTCCTCCTTGTAGATCTGCACAAGGCAAGCCGAAATGACTTGATGGATGTTGGCATCATACAGGCGATCCAGATGGCGGGCGATGGCATCGTCATTGAACCAAGAAGGCTGGAGCCCCGGCCGGATCAGCTTGGGCAAATCGATTTCATGCGCCCATCGTTCCAAATGAACCAGCGCTTGACGGCCGCTCAAGATATCCAGGATGAGCAGCCAGACCACATCGCTGGCTCGGGTTTGGCATTGGGGATCCACCGGAACCAGCCGGTCAATCAGCTGGGGGAGGCCAAGATCCTTGAAGATGGCGCTTATTATATTCAAATAGGAACTTTCATAAATAGCACGAATTCGAACGTCCATGGTGTGGAAACTCCTTTGCATTCCTTGTGTACCAAGGACCTATTCGACATCGGGATGAAAAAATCCTCCCGATTTTCGTCGGGAGGGTGCGAAATGTGAGGAAAAAGTTAATTTGTTAGAGATAATTAACAAACTGCCAAATAGGTTTGATTCTCTACTTGGTAGATACTTCGAAGGGGGGAATGAGCTATCGGGTGGACAATGGCAAAAAATAGCTCTCGGTAGAGCGCTATTTCGAGAAAGTGACCTAATAATTTTAGATGAACCTACAGCAGCTCTTGATCCTGTATCAGAAAAAGAGATTTTAGAAGATATTTTAAATGAATGTGACAAATCCATTATTATAGTTACCCATAGGTTAGGAGTTGCGAGCTTAGCAGACGAAATTTTAGTGATGAAAGATGGACAGATTGTGGAAAGCGGTACTCACACCGAACTTCTTTCCCTTAATGGGGAGTACAAAAAAATGTATGAGTCTCAATCCCATTGGTATAACCTTCAGAAAGGGGTATTAATATGAATTTTAATAATTCTATATTTACCCTTTTATTAATATTTCTTATACTAATTTTCTTATCTTCAACAATAAGTAAAATTATGCATAAAGAAAGATATGATGTTACTATAAGGAATTATGGAATTAAACACCCCTTATTTGTAAAATTTGTTTACCTTTTTATAGTATTAAGTGAGGGCTTCATTACATTTTCATTGGCTTTATCAGGTGTAAATTTCTATTGTTTGTTAACCATATCTCTGCTTTTGTCCATTTTTTCAATATTTATAGTGATTAACCTTTTTAAAGGAAACCAAAATTTTTCTTGTGGATGTGGTGGGGTTTTGGAAAATGAGAGGCTCTCTTACTGGATGGTATTAAGAAATGCAGTAATAATTTTGATTGCCTTTATTTTATTTAAATCTAAATACTCCATGAATTATTTGACAGTTCAAACTTTATTATCTTTCATTATCGTAAGTGTATTTTTAATATATGTTCAAGTTTTAAAGGAACTCAAAAAAATAAATGAGATTATGCACTTTATTTTTAAGTATATTTACTAGAATTTAGAAAGGATGGTAGTTATGCTTTCAAATACTTTACTTTTTTTAGTAATGATACTTCTACTTATTCAATCATATATAATTTACTCTATTATTAAACTTGTGAGAACTTTTTTATCCGAGATCAGAACCATAAAAGGGATTCAGTTTGGAAGTTTGCAAAATGGAGACAAGGCTCCTGCTTTTCGTGCTTTAGATTATCAAGGTAAAAAAGTGGTTTTAAAAGAGATCTTGGAACAACAAAAAGTCCTATTATTGTTTATTAGTAGTACTTGCCCAACATGTAAGAGAGTTGTGAAAGAGTTACCTAACATTAGCAATCGAGCTAACTTTAAAATTATGTTAATAAACAACGATGAAAGTAATAATGATCAGCTTGTTTTAGAAAACATCAATGAATCAATAATATATATCAAAGCTGCATACCTCTTTAATACATATAAAGTTAATAGTACACCTTATGTATATTTGATAAATCAGTCAGAAGAAATCGAGATTAGTACAGGGATTAAAAATCCTAAAGAACTAAGTCTTATGTTAATTAACGAAGATTTTAGAGCAACTAGCTAAAAAATACACGAAGGTAACCAAATTGATGAAGCAAATCCACCAATTGTCTCCAAGAATGGATGGAAAAATAAGTTTTTCAAAAACAAACCTTTGAAATAATACTTCTAAAAGAGAGGCCATTTCGCCAGACATTGCATATTCCATCACAAAATCGGGAATCATAAATCATAATAATGCCCAATTCTTGGCAATATACCCAAATTGGTCATATCATTGTTGAACTTAAGAAACAACAAAAAAGCAATAGTTATGGTTGGGCATAAATACCAAAGAATTTCTTGAATCATTTTTGGATACCTCGTTCATCATCAGAGCTTGGTTGGCACCACACAGCCCACCAACTAGATAGTTTATTAGAAGACGCTTCTAGAGATAATGTATCATATTCTGAGTTTCTAAACACTATTGTTTTACAAGAAATTGAATATCAAGAATCTCAACAACTAGAAAAGCGAATGAAACGAGCAAAATTACCTTATATCAAAACGATTCATGACTTTGACTTTTCCTTTCAACCGAGTATCTCAGTGAAAAAAGAGTCAAAGAAACGCTGACCTGTCGGTTTATTGCCAACGGGGAAAATCGAATCTTACTAGGCCCACCGGGTGTTGGAAAGACGCATTTAGCGATTTCCTTTGCGGTGGAAGCCATCACGCAAGGGTATACGGCTTTATTCTTAACCGCAGACGATTTAGTGGCTGAATGCCGAAAGGCAAACGAAAAAGGGACTCTCCAGCGATTAGTGAATCGTTGGAGTCGTCCAGATGTACTCATTATTGATGAGGTAGGTTACTTTCCTTTTGATGAGCTAACGGCGAATGTCTTTTTTCAGGTCGTATCGAAACGATATGAACAAGGCTCTATGATTCTCACATCGAATAAATCCTATCTCGAATGGGGGAAAGTATTCGGTGATGATGTACTAGCGACAGCGATTTTAGATCGCCTATTACATCACGCCATTACCTTTTTAATATCAAAGGCGATTCTTATCGTCTACGAGAAAAGAAAAAAGCAGGAGTTTATCCTGCCCAGTTGCCTAATTAAACGTTCATAATGGGGAATTTCATTTCGTTGAAATTGGGAAATTTTAAATCGTTATTGACAATATTTCACATAGTATAATATTTTTCTTTTTGAAAGATGCTTATACGTACATATAAGGAGGGTTTTTATGAAGTATATCCGAATGACGGTGGTCCTTACGTTGTTGTTGCTATTGGTGCTGGTCGGCTGTGCCAAACCGAAAGTGGAGCAAACGGTAAAACTAGGTGGTGCGGTCAAAACGATCGGTGACCAAGTGGTGCTAAACGGGAACAGCAATCTGCCAAAAGGCGCCGTCGTGCAAATTGTTATGAAAGAAATCGAGGGGGGCAAACAAGTACTCGAGGAAAAAGTAAAAGTTGGGGAAGATGGAAGTTATTCATGGAGCGCGAAAAGACCGGAGCGAGCTAAGGAATATGAGCTGGACGTGATGTTTTTGCCAGAATTGCAACCGAAGCGAGTAAAAGAAAAGTATGGTGAAAAGGGAGAGCTCATCAAAAAAGACTCGTCGGGCAGAGTAGAATATAAAACAGACGGACAAACATATGCAGGAATTAAAATGTATGACCGCATCTTTAAAATAGGCGATGGAATGGCAGGGCAGCAATCAATGTTAGCAGAAACGTTGCCTCCGGCACCATCTTATTAAAATGCAAGCACTGGCAGCTTACAGCTGAAAGGAACATAAAGCAATCGTTTGCCCATGCTCCGAAGGAGGGGGATCAGCCTTATGAAGAAATGGAAACTCGCCTTGACGGTGCTGGCGGATTTGTTGCTTACCATTTTAACGATTATGGCGATTATCGCGTTTGCGCAAAGCTATTCCTTGTTTCCGAGCCCGCAAATGGTCACGGTGTTTTGGCAGCAATTTCAGCAGCTGTTTTGGAGCTTTTTTTATATTCGTGATATAACGGTTTCGCTCTCGCAATGGCACAATGCTCCCCTGCTCTCAACGATGATGGAGCCGTATGCCTATTCCCTTATTATTTTATGGGGGGCGCTGGCTGTTTCCTTCCTTATAGCCGTTACGGGAGCCTACATCTGCTTTTTGCTTCCGCGCCCGCTGCAAAAGATTGTTAAAGGAATCGCGTTTTTTCTTGAGTCGATCCCCGATGTTATCTTTATTTTTTCCACGCAACTGTTTGTCATCTGGGTGTTTAAAAAGACAGATTTGCTTATTGTCGATCCGGTTGCCGGTTTTGACAATGTATACGTGTTACCGATTGTAATGATTTCAATTTTGCCTTCAATTATGCTGTTCCAAATGACATTTCTTGCGTTTACGGAAGAAAAGGACAAGCCATACGTTGAATATGCGCTAGCCAAAGGCTTGTCAAAAACGGCAGTGCTATGGCGCCACATGTTCCGCAATGCGCTGATCACCGTGTTTTCTAACATGCAATATTTGTTTTGGTTTATGCTGTCGAACTTGTTAGTGACGGAATATTTGTTTAATATGCACGGATTTTTCCGGTTTTTGTATGAGCAGCGCCATACGCCGGAAGTAGTGGCTATCGGTCTTGCCATGCTGTTTTTGCCGTTTTACATCATTGATGTGGCCGGGAAACGAGTGATTGCTTATTTGACGGGAATAGAGAGGGGCGTAGCGTGATGCGCGCATTCCGTAACGTTTATTTTACGGCAGGGTTTATCATCGCGGCCGGTCTATTGCTGGCCAGTTTTTTATATTCTTATTGGCTGAAAGACATCATTCCACAGCCGCCGGAGCGGATCTACAATGAGGCTGGACGGCTCGTTGATGTTCCACCGTACCCGCCGAGCTGGGTCCATCTGTTTGGCGTCGACCGCCAAGGCGAAGATGTGTTTTGGAAAGTCATCGACGGGGCGAAATATACGATTTTCACCGCGTTGGCAGTCAGTTTGCTGCGGCTGGCGTTCGGGACGGTCGGCGGAATCATTTATGCTTTTTATTTACAGAAATTTCGTTTTATTGCCGAGTCCATCGTCCGCGCATTTCGTTTTGTGCCAGCGATATTTTTAACGATGCTCTTTTTTGCTTTCATTCCATTGGAGGAGCAAGGAGCCGGAATGGAAGTGTTGATAAAACAAATATTGGTGTTGGCGGCTGTTGCGCTTCCGCCGTTAATGCTGGTCATCGGCAATGATATCGCTGTCTTTTTACAAAATGAATTTGTCGTTTCTTCCCGGCTGATGGGAGCTAATAACTTTTGGCTCATCCGCAAGCACGTTCTCCCGTATATGCGGCCGCGGCTGTTTTTACTGTTTATCCAGCAGACGGTGCAGTCGCTCTTGCTGCTTGTGCATCTCGGAGCGTTTCAAATTTTGCTAGGAGGCGTAAAAATTATCGACAATTCCGATGGGTTGGGCCCTCCGGAGAAGGTGGCGATCTCTCTTTCGAACGAATGGTCCGGCTTGATCGGTCTTTCCTATCGGGAAATGATGCTTGACCAATGGATTGTTGTCGGGCCGTGTGTTGCCTTTATCGTTGCGATTTTTGCCTTCAAATTAATGGGAAAAGGGTTAGAGCAAGTGATCGACGAAAAAGGAAAACGGAAGCAGCGGAAAAAACAGCGGAGTTCAGCGGGAAAAACCGCTTCTTTTCCGCCGTAGCAGAGCGATTTTGAATTTGTACTTTATAAATAGGCTATCCTAAAAATAAGTGGTATACAAAGGATATAAACTTGATAGTATGGGCAATACAGCTTATTTTAACGTAATTTCCGAAAGAAGTCTCCCGCCTCAAGGAACGTGAAGGGCACAGCCCAGTGAGTAGGCGGGAGATGAATTTCGGTTGCCAATCGCCAACGAATATGATAGTCTATGGTTAGAACGGACACCTTCGGAATGAAGGGAAGCGTAAAGGGTTCTTGTGTGTGGCTTACCGTTCAGCAAACACGCACAAGTCGCTTGAAGCCTCCACCTCTAAGCGAAGTGTAGGTGGCGGGTAGTTCACCAAAGGATTCAGTGTCGGAGTCCAAAGCAAAGGAAAGAACAGAAAAAACGGCCGGACAGGGAACGGCTCCCTGTCCGGCCGGGTTCTTGTTAAACGAGCGGTCCGCCGAGTTTTTCAATGGACGGATCGATGTGGGCGAATTTTTGGAAGTTGGCGCGGAACTTTTGCGCCAGCTCTTTCGCTTTTTGTTCGTACGCCTGTTTGTCGGCCCATGTGTTTTGCGGCTGAAGGACGTCATCGGGCACGCCCGGGACGTGCGCCGGGATGGCGAGGCCGAAAATCGGGTCTTGCACCGTCTCGACGTTGTCGAGCTCCCCTTCGACGGCGGCTTGCACCATCGCGCGGGTGTAGGCGAGCTTCATGCGGCTGCCGACGCCGTACGGCCCCCCGGTCCAGCCGGTGTTGACCAAAAAGACGCGGACGTTGTGTTCGGCGATTTTTTGCCCGAGCATTTCCGCGTATTCGACGGCCGGGCGCGGCAAAAACGGCGCGCCAAAGCATGTCGAGAACGTCGCTTCCGGTTCAGTGACGCCGCGTTCGGTGCCGGCGAGCTTGCTTGTGTAGCCGCTCAAGAAATGGTACATCGCCTGTTCACGCGTCAGCTTGCTGATCGGCGGCAGGACGCCGAACGCATCGGCCGTCAAAAACACGATCGTGGACGGATGGCCGGCGACGCTCGGATCGATGATGTTTTGGATCGCTTGAAGCGGGTAGGCGGCGCGCGTGTTTTCCGTCAGCGTGCCGTCGTCGTAATTCGGCACGCGCGTCGCGTCATCGAGGATGACGTTTTCGAGCACCGCGCCGAAGCCGATGGCGTCAAAAATTTGCGGCTCTTTTTCACGCGATAGATGGATGCATTTTGCATAGCAGCCGCCTTCGATGTTGAAAATGCCTCGGCTTGACCAGCCGTGTTCGTCATCGCCGATCAAGCGGCGGTTCGGGTCGGTCGAAAGCGTCGTTTTTCCCGTTCCCGACAAGCCGAAAAAGAGGGCGACGTCGCCTTCCTGGCCGACGTTGGCCGAGCAGTGCATCGGCAGGATGCCTTGTTCCGGCAGCAAATAGTTCATCACCGAGAAAATCGATTTTTTCATTTCTCCGGCATATTCGGTGCCGCCGATCAACACGGTGCGCCGTTCAAACGAGATGATGATGAACGCTTCCGAGCGCGTGCCGTCCACATTCGGGTCGGCTTTAAAGTTCGGCGCGCAAATGACCGTAAATTGCGGCTCATGCGCGGCGAGCTCCTCGGCGCTCGGGCGGATGAACAGCTGATGGACGAACAAGTTGTGCCAAGCGAATTCGTTGACGACTTGAATCGGCAGCCGATATTTCGGATCGGCGCCGGCAAAGCCTTTAAACACGAACAGCTCATCTTTCTTCATTAAATAATCGAGCACTTTGTCGTACAGTTTATCAAACGTCTCCGGAGACATCGGTTGGTTGACCGCTCCCCAGTCGATCGTTTGCTTCGTTGATGGTTCTTCGACGATGTATTTGTCTTTCGGCGACCGTCCGGTGTACTTGCCGGTTGTCACCGCGACCGCCCCGGTGTGGGTCAGCCGTCCTTCATTCCGCTGCAGCACTTTCTCGACGAGCTCGGCGACGGACAGTTGATGGCGAACGTACGGTTTTTGCAGCAATACATCAAGCTTATTTGTCATGTTTGCGATCCCCATATTCAAAACCTGCCTTCTTTTTATAATCACTCTTGAAAATAGTATAACACATTTTTATTAATAGTCCATACTAATTGTGTGGGTTTTTCAAACTTTATTTTTCCCCATTTCCTTAGAGGGATGGTGAAAAACGACCGATTTCGCCGAACCCGTTGCTTTCGGATGAAAGAGAAGCGTTGATTTTACAGGACTTCTCAATTTGAGAAGGGAGTCCGTTTTCCGCGACTTTTCACTAAATCACCAGCCTTTTAGAGGACTGGTGATTTAACTGAAAATGCCGCTCTCCAGCGATGTTTTTCAAATTGAGAAATCCTGCAAAGCCGGTCCTTCATTTTCACGGAGAACCACTGATTGGAGAAGAACAGTGGTTTCTTCACCAGCCTTTTAGAGGAAAGAATTTTCGCGGCTGGAAATGATAAAAAATGAATTTTGATAGTTGACTTTGCCGATTCCATTGCGATATGATAAGTCATTGAACGGATACTCTTATCCCGAGCCGGTGGAGGGACAGGCCCGATGAAACCCAGCAACCGTCACAACTTTACATGTGTGAAATGGTGCTAACCTGTGGCAAGGCGCAGTCCTTGAACGATAAGAGTGAAAGGAAGCAATACGATTGCCATGACCTTTCCTCAGCCGTTACAGGAAAGGTTTTTTATATTGCGAAGGGAAAAAGGGAAATGAGTTCCGTGTCGCCACATTATGCCAAGAGGAGGAAACAAACCGAATGTCAGCCAAACGCCGCTTGTTTACTTCAGAGTCTGTGACGGAAGGACATCCGGATAAAATTTGCGACCAAATTTCTGATGCGATTTTGGATGCCATTTTGGAAAAAGACCCGAACGCCCGCGTCGCCTGCGAAACGAGCGTCACGACGGGACTTGTGCTCGTCAGCGGGGAAATCACGACATCAACGTACGTGGACATTCCGCGCATCGTCCGCGATACGGTCCGGGAGATCGGCTACACGCGCGCCAAATACGGGTTTGACGCCGATACGTGCGCGGTGTTGACGTCGATTGACGAACAATCGCCGGACATTGCGATGGGGGTTGACCGAGCGCTCGAGGCGCGTGAAGGCCAAATGACTGACGAGGAAATTGAAGCGATCGGCGCCGGCGACCAAGGGCTCATGTTTGGTTTTGCCTGCAATGAGACGGAAGAATTGATGCCGTTGCCGATTTCGCTTGCGCACCGCTTGGCGCGCCGCTTGGCGGAAGTGCGCAAAACGGACGTCCTGCCGTACTTGCGGCCGGACGGGAAAACGCAAGTGACGATTGAATACGATGAAAACGGCAAACCGGTGCGCGTCGATACGATCGTCGTTTCCGCGCAGCACCATCCGGAAATTACGCAGGATCAAATCCAACGCGACATTAAGGAGCATGTCATCAAGCCGGTCGTGCCGGCGGAACTGCTGGATGAGAACACGAACTATTTCATCAACCCGACAGGGCGGTTTGTCATCGGCGGTCCGCAAGGGGATGCCGGATTGACGGGGCGGAAAATCATTGTCGATACGTACGGCGGCTACGCCCGCCACGGCGGCGGCGCGTTCTCGGGCAAAGATCCGACGAAAGTCGACCGTTCGGCGGCGTATGCGGCCCGCTATGTCGCGAAAAACATCGTTGCGGCAGGATTGGCCGATAAATGCGAAGTGCAGCTCGCCTACGCGATTGGCGTTGCCCGCCCGGTCTCGATTTCGATCGATACGTTCGGCACGGGCAAAGTGTCGGAAGACATTTTGGTTGAAGTCGTGCGCAACAACTTCGATCTCCGCCCGGCGGGCATCATCAAAATGCTCGACTTGCGCCGCCCGATTTACAAACAGACGGCCGCTTACGGCCATTTTGGGCGTACGGACATCGACCTGCCGTGGGAGCGCACCGACAAAGCCGCCTTGTTGAAAGAACAAGCGCTGGCGTTGGCGGATAAGTGATGAAAGAAAAAGAGCTGCCTAACCTGATCACGGCAGCTCTTTTTTGTTGGCGCACGATGTCCGCTGTTGCTGCAGCGCTTTGTAATACTGCCCTTTCTCGACATATTCGCGGCGGATGCGCTCCATTTCACGGATGTCGTCGTCCGTCAGCTCGCGGACGACTTTCGCCGGCCGGCCGAGGGCGAGCGTGTTGGGCGGAATTTTTTTGCCCGGCGGCACTAAACTGCCGGCGCCGATAAACGCGCCTTCCCCGATTTCCGCGCGGTCCAAAATGATCGAGCCCATGCCGATCAGCGAGTTTTGGCGCACGATGGCGCTGTGCAAAATGACTTGATGGCCGACCGTCACGCCGTCTTCAATGATAAGCGGATTGTTTGGACTTTGATGCAAAATTGAGTTATCTTGAATATTGACCCGGTTGCCGATGATGGTCGGCGCCACGTCGCCGCGAATGACGGTGTTGAACCAAATGCTCGTCTCTTCGCCGATCACGACATCGCCGGTGATCGTCACATAGTCGGCGATAAAGGCGGAGGCGGCAATTTGCGGCGTTTTGCCTTTGTATGGGTAAATCATGGGCGTTCGTTCCTTTCTGTTGCAAAATCGATCGTTCACCATGTATTGTACAACGTTGCGTCCAAATCGCCAACGAAAGCGAGCGCGCCTAATCGGGATGGGTGAAAAACGTTTCTTTTCGCCCGATGAGTGGTTGGGATAGGGGAAGAAAATCCGATTTCACAAAGCTTCTCAACGTGGGAAGAACCGTTGTTGAGCGGCTTTTTCATTCCATGGCCCAACCCTTTTATGGTTTGCCCCGGCCGCATTGATGGCAATACTGGAAGACGAGATCGCAGGCTGTTCAGACGCGAAACGATTTTGGTTGCCGATAAGATGGAAATGCTAGGAGACGAGACCATGGTGTTTGCACCTGAGGTGAGCCGATTGAACATTCCGAAAAACCCCATCGCCTTGATGAAAATGGTGTATCGTGACGTGCTTCCGCTTGTCCACCGCGAGCTTGCCTATTGGCGGCGCCAAGCCGAGCGCATTCCCGATCCGGAATTGCGGCGCCAAGCGCTCGCGAGCATCGCGTCGAAAACGTTCCATTGCGAAGGCGGCTCTATTTTGGCGCTCTTAGCTGGAGAAAACATGGAGGATTGCATCCGCTTTATCGTTGCTTACCAGACGATCAGCGATTATTTGGATAATTTGTGCGACCGCAGCACCTCGCTTGATCCGCTTGACTTTCGCGCTTTGCATGATTCGATGCCCGACGCTTTGACGATCGGCGCGGAGCCGTCGAACTATTACCGCCATCGCCGCGAACAGGAGGACGGCGGCTATTTGCCGGCGCTCGTCCGCACGTGCCAAAAGGTGCTCGAGACGGTGCGCCATTATGAGACGATTGCCCCATTTTTGCATGAATTGGCCGGATATTATTGCGACTTGCAAGTGCATAAACATGTCGAAGCGAGCGAGCGGGTGCCGCGGCTGGAGAAATGGTTCGCGCAATACAAAGACGCCTTGCCGCCGATGGAATGGTATGAATTTTCCGCCTGCTCCGGTTCGACGCTCGGCATTTTCTGCCTCGTCGCCTATGCGTTTGGCGAATCGCTGCCGCCGGAGATGGCAAGACAAGTGCGCAACGGCTATTTTCCATACATTCAAGGGCTGCACATTTTGCTCGACTATTTGATCGATCAGGAGGAAGACCGGGACGGCGGCGACTTAAACTTTTGCTTTTACTATCCGAATGAAACGGTGATGCTTGAGCGGCTTTGCCATTTCATCGAAGAGGCCGACCGCCATGTCGGGGCGCTGCCGCACGGCGAGTTTCACCGCCTCATTCACCGAGGGCTTCTTGGGTTGTATTTGTCGGATGCCAAGGTGAAAAAGCAGCGCGGTCTGCGCCGGCTGGCGCGACGGCTCGTCCGCGCCGGCGGGGCGGCGTCGCAGTTTTTCTATTGGAACGGAAAAGCATACCGCTTTTGGCAGGAGCGGCAAAAACGGCTGTCCTTTTCATGAGGGCGGCCGTTTGCTTTTATTGGCAAAAGGGGTGAGATCCGACCGATTCAGGCGCCCTGATCCGCCCGAGTTTCGAGCGCGAGCAAAAACGGCGGGTCGTTTTGCCGATTGATGAATTCGTATTTCAGGGCGTGGACGCGCCGTTGATCAAGAGAGCGGACGTAATCCAGGAGCGCGTCGCGTTCGCGCTTTCCTTCCGGATGGCCGTGGTACACGACAAGAACGATGACGCCGCCCGGCTTCATGACGGAAAGCAGTTGATCGACCGCTTCGATCGTCGATTCCGGCTTGGTGACGATTTGCTTATTGCCGCCCGGCAAATAGCCGAGGTTGAACACGGCGCCGGCGATGCGCCCGTGTACATCGGCAGGAAGCGCCTCAAGCATTTCGCTATGGCTTCGCTCGAACAACGTCGCCCGCCCGCATAGCCGATGTTCCGCGAGGCGGGCGGAAGCGGCGGTGATGGCCTCAGGCTGAATGTCAAAGCCGAACACATGGCCGAAATCCCCGACGCGTTCGGCCAAATACACGGTGTCGTATCCGTTGCCGACGGTCGCGTCGACGGCGATGTCGCCTTCGTTGACCGCTTGATCAAGCAAAAAGCGGGCGAACGGCAAAATGTTCATCAAAGCCATCGGTTGACCCCTCCTTGCGATCGTTTCATCGTTTATGTTGGCAGGCGCTGCGCCAAAGATATCGGATGCCGCCGTTTTTTCCCTCCAGCCGCTCCATCCTCTGCGTCGGCGCGACAGAAAACCTTGAACTGACCGACATCGTCGTGATCGAGCTCAACGAAGATCCTCCCTTCGGCATTGTAACAAAAACTTCATGGAAAATCGACCGCTGCCAATCATTGGCGTGATACGGCCGCCCTATGCGGCGCATAGTAAACATGAGGGAATATCACGAAACGAGGTGAGCGCATGGCGACAAGACAATCCGTTGAGGAATTTTTGCAGCGGTGTGAAGATGTGATTCGCTACGCGAAAGAGCAATATACGGAAGCGCAAAAGCAGGAGCATTACAACATCACCGAATACACGAACGCCCAGCAGATGCTCGAGCAGACGGTCATCGATTTGGCGCACTTGGCGCGAAGCTGCAACGCCCAGCAGCGCGAGCAGCTGCATCGGATGCGGCTCCAGCTTGAGCAATTGCAAAACGACATGATTTTGCTTGACCGCTGAAACGAGGAGGAACTCGACATGAAGCGACGCTTGAAACAAACGAATCCAGAACAAAAAACACGCAACGGCCAAAACAATAACGATCTTGAGCTTGGTCAAGATTTTGACCCGGTGAAGCTGGCGAAAAAGCAATACGAGGAAACGGGCGGCCAACCGATCCGCTCCAAGCAGCGGAACGGGTGACGACAAGCCAAAGGGGCGGATGCCGCTCCGTCTCGTTCTTCTTTTCGCGCAGGTGCCCCTCTTCAAAAGCCATTGTTTCAGCGGGGGAGTTCGTTTGGCAAAAAAAGTGGCGGACGCATCGGAATGCTCCGCCTTTTTGATTGCATTTTTTCCTGTTTTCCCCTACAATTATTTCGGAATTCAAAATAAAAGCTGGAAAAGGATGATGACCGATGCCCCGCGCTCTTTGGTGGCTGCTTGTCGGCATGGCGCTCAATGTGACAGGGGCGTCGTTTCTATGGCCGCTAAACACGATCTATTTGCACGAACAGCTTGGCCAGCCGCTCGCGGTCGCTGGGGTCGTGCTCATGCTCAACTCTGGGGGAAGCGTCATCGGCAGCTTGGCTGGCGGCTTTTTGTTTGACCGGATCGGCGGGTTTCGCGTTTTGTTGGCCGGCGCGGTGTTGACGATGACCGCGCTCGCCGGCTTAAGCGTTTGGCACGGATGGCCGCACTATGCCGTATGGCTGGCGCTTGTCGGCATCGGCAGCGGCGTCGTCTTTCCGGCGGCGTCGGCGTACGCCGGGGCGATTTGGCCGGGCGGGGGGCGGCGGGCGTTCAACGCTCTTTATGTCGCGCAAAACATCGGCGTCGCCGCCGGTTCGGCGCTTGGCGGGTTTGTCGCTTCATATTCGTTCTCGCTCGTTTTTTTCGCCAATCTTTTGTTGTATGTTGCGTTTTTGTTCACGATTATTGCCGGGTTGCGGCGCGTTCCAATTTTGCCGCCGCCGAGAAAGAAACGATCCGAAGAAGCGGAAAGAGCCCCATCCCGCGCCGTGGGCTGGGCGCTCGCTCTCCTTTGCGCCGGCTATGGACTGTGCTGGTTGAGCTATGTCCAATGGTCGACGACGATCGCCGCCTATACGCGCGAGCTCGGGATACCGGTGGGGCAGTACAGCTTGCTTTGGACGATCAATGGCGCGTTGATCGTCTTGGCCCAGCCGGTGCTGGTGCGGGTGATCCGCCGCTTCATGCCGACGTTGAAGCGGCAAATCGTGATCGGGTTTCTGATTTTCGCTGTTTCGTTTGCCATGCTGTTGGGGGCGAATTCGTTTGCTGAGTTTGCCGCGTCCATGATTGTGCTCACGATCGCTGAGATGATCGTCTGGCCCGCGATTCCAGCCGCAGTGAACGAATGGGCGCCGCCGGGGAAGGCCGGGTTTTCCCAAGGAATTGTCAACGGAACGGCCACGACTGGAAGGATGATTGGACCGGTCATCGGAGGTTGGATTGCTGACGCCTTAGGAATGAAGCTGCTCATCGGACTGCTCGCCGCGTTTGCCCTGTTGGCGGTGGCCGCGGCGTTTTTGTACGACCGCTGGCTGCCGAAGCCGGCGGAAAAGGCGGGAGAAAAAACAGCTGCGACCATATAGGTTTCAACTTGCAATTGATCGACAAATTTTTTAAAATAATAATAAGTTTGCCATTGGAAACAACGAAGCGAAAAGCGATGAAGAGGAGCAGTAGCGGGCTTGACGGACAGCAGAGAGTTGACGGATGGTGCAAGTCAACCGAAGTCAACCCGTGAACTCGCCTCGGAGTTGCCGGCGCGAACGATCCCCGACAGCGCCGGCCGTCAGTCCGCGTTAAGGAAGAAAGCGGGTGCGCCGTTTGGCGCGCCAAAAAGGGTGGTACCGCGGGAAGCGCGCCTCTCGTCCCTTTGCGTGGGGATGGGGGGTTTTTTTGTACATATTTTCGTCCATGATGCAAGTAGAACTGGATAGGAGGAGTGCTGCGATGAGCTTCAACCACCGCGAAATTGAACAAAAATGGCAGGACTATTGGGAGAAAAACAAAACGTTCCGCACGCCCGATGATGACGACAAGCCGAAGTTTTACGTTCTCGACATGTTCCCGTATCCATCCGGCGCCGGATTGCACGTCGGCCATCCGGAAGGGTATACGGCGACCGACATTTTAGCGCGCATGAAGCGGATGCAAGGGTACAACGTCCTTCACCCGATGGGCTGGGACGCGTTCGGGCTGCCGGCCGAGCAATATGCGCTCGATACCGGCAACGACCCGGCGGAGTTTACGCAAAAAAACATCGACAATTTCCGCCGGCAAATCAAGTCGCTTGGCTTTTCATACGACTGGGACCGGGAGATCAATACGACCGACCCGAACTATTACAAATGGACGCAATGGATTTTCTTGAAGCTGTACGAAAAAGGGCTCGCCTACATGGATGAAGTGCCGGTCAACTGGTGCCCGGCGCTCGGCACGGTGCTGGCGAACGAAGAGGTGATCAACGGCCGGAGCGAGCGCGGCGGGCATCCGGTCATCCGCAAGCCGATGCGACAATGGATGCTGAAAATCACCGCCTACGCCGACCGCCTGCTTGAAGATTTGGAAGAGCTCGACTGGCCGGAAAGCATTAAGGAGATGCAACGCAACTGGATCGGCCGTTCGGAAGGAGCGGAAATTGAGTTTGCCGTCGACGGCCATGACGAAACGTTCACCGTGTTCACGACGCGTCCGGATACGCTCTTTGGCGCGACGTACACCGTCTTGGCGCCGGAGCATCCGCTTGTTGAGAAGATCACGACGCCGGAGCAAAAGCCAGCCGTTGACGCCTACTTAAAGGAAATTCAAAGCAAAAGCGACCTTGAGCGCACCGATTTGGCGAAAGAAAAAACGGGCGTGTTCACCGGCGCCTACGCCATCCATCCGGTCACAGGCGACAAGCTGCCGATTTGGATCGCCGACTACGTCTTGATGAGCTACGGCACCGGAGCGATCATGGCCGTGCCGGCGCACGATGAGCGCGACTACGAGTTTGCGAAAAAATTCCACTTGCCGATCAAAGAAGTCGTCGCCGGCGGCGACATCGAAAAAGAAGCGTACATCGGCGACGGTGAGCATATCAACTCCGCGTTTTTGAACGGCTTGAACAAGCAGGAAGCGATCGAAAAAATGATCGCCTGGCTTGAGGAAAACGGCAAAGGGCGGAAAAAAGTGTCGTACCGGCTGCGCGACTGGCTGTTCAGCCGCCAGCGCTACTGGGGCGAGCCGATTCCGATCATCCATTGGGAAGACGGCACGATGACGCCGGTGCCGGAAGAGGAATTGCCGCTTGTGTTGCCGAAAACGGATGAAATCCGTCCGTCGGGAACGGGCGAGTCGCCGCTCGCCAACATCGAAGAATGGGTCAACGTCGTCGACCCGAAAACCGGGAAAAAAGGGCGGCGCGAAACGAACACGATGCCGCAATGGGCCGGAAGCTGCTGGTATTATTTGCGCTACATCGACCCGCACAACGACAAGCAGCTTGCCGATCCGGAAAAGCTGAAAAAATGGCTGCCGGTCGATGTCTACATCGGCGGAGCGGAGCACGCGGTCTTGCATTTGCTTTACGCCCGCTTTTGGCATAAGTTTCTCTACGACCTTGGCATCGTGCCGACGAAAGAACCGTTCCAAAAGCTGTTCAACCAAGGGATGATTTTAGGCGAAAACAACGAAAAAATGAGCAAATCAAAAGGCAACGTCGTCAACCCGGACGACATCATCGAAAGCCATGGGGCCGACACCTTGCGGCTGTATGAAATGTTCATGGGGCCGCTTGAGGCGTCGATCGCTTGGTCGACGAAAGGGCTTGACGGGGCGCGCCGCTTCCTCGACCGCGTCTGGAGACTCTTTGTCACCGAGAATGGCGAACTGAACCCGAACATCGTCGACGAACCGGAGAACGATACGCTCGAGCGCGTCTATCACCAAACGGTGAAAAAAGTGACGGAAGACTATGAAGCGCTCCGCTTTAACACCGCCATTTCGCAGCTGATGGTGTTCATCAACGAAGCGTACAAAGCGGAGCAAATGAAAAAAGAATACATGGAAGGCTTCGTCAAGCTCTTGTCGCCGGTCTGCCCGCACATCGGCGAAGAATTGTGGCAAAAACTTGGCCACACGGACACGATCGCCTGTGAATCGTGGCCGACGTATGATGAAACGAAGCTTGTGGAAGACGTCGTGGAAATCGTCGTGCAAATCAATGGCAAAGTGCGGTCGCGTTTGCACGTGCCGGCTGACTTGCCAAAAGAAGCGCTCGAGGAGCGGGCGCTCGCCGATGAAAAAATCAAAGAGCAGCTTGAGGGCAAAACGGTGCGCAAAGTGATCGCCGTCCCCGGCAAGCTCGTCAATATCGTGGCCAACTGATGATGAGGGCGGGCTTCGGCCCGCCCCCTATCCACCAACGAAAGGGGTTGATCTGCCATGGAAGAGATCAAGGAAATCACGCCGGCTGAAGTGAAAGAAAAACTCGAGCGCGGCGAAAAGCTGAACATTGTCGATGTGCGCGAAGACGAGGAAGTCGCCCTCGGCATGATCCCTGGCGCCAAACATATGAAAATGGGCGACATCCCCGATCGGCTTGCGGAATTCGACCGCAATGAAGAATACATTTTCGTCTGCCGCTCCGGGCGGCGAAGCGAAAACGTCTGCCGCTACTTGCAGGAGCTCGGCTACCTCGTCCGCAATATGACAGGCGGCATGCTCGAGTGGGAAGGGGAAACAGTGCCGAAACGATAAGTGCTTCCGGCTGGAAGGACAGGGCATGGCGGCGGGCCGTCATCCAAGTGATCCCGTTCCGTCGAGATCAAAACGACGGAACGTGTCAGCGAATGGGAAATGGATCCATCCGAACGGCCCCGCGCCGTCAAGAGTCAGAGGAGAGGCTGGCTGCCGCCGGCCTTTCCATGCGTCGGCGGCTTGCGCTTCCCCGGTCCGCTTGCGGGGCAGGAGCGAAAAAGCGTCCCAGCTTTTTGGGGCGCTTTTTCCATTTTGTTTTAGTACCAAAGTGTGATGCAATAAAAAAAAGGAGAGGATATAATTTTCGGTAAAATCAGACATTTGTTCGAAGGAGGAGCTCTCTGTTGAAACTCGGCGACCGCTTGAAATTCGCCCGCTTGATGAAAGGCATGACCCAAGAAGAAACGGCTGAAGGCATTATTTCGGTTTCGTATTTATCGAAAATTGAGAACAATCAAGTCATCCCGAGTCAAGAGGTGCTCGAATGGCTGTTTCGGCGGCTGGACATCCGGCCCGGCGGAAACGAAACAACGCCTTCATGGTTCGAATGGGTGATGTCGTGGTACAAGGCGATGACGAACCGTGATGCGCCTGCCGCGCGGGAATTGTATGAAACGGTCAAAGAACGATGCGGGCAGTCTGGGGATGCCGAAGCCATGATTTATTTTCAGCTGATGCGAATCCGGTATTTGCTGCTTCTTGGTGACAAAAAGGGGGCGGAAACGGCGGCGCAAAGTGTGCGGGACTGGTATGGGTCGTTGAGTGATGACATGCGCTATTATTATTGGAAATTTTTTGGTCTTTTGTATTATTGCCAAGAAAAGTACGACGACGCCTTGCATTGTTATCAAAAGGCAGAACAGCTGCTGAAGGGAGAATGGAAAACGAGCCGGGAGGAGGCCGATTTGGCTTACTTGTCGGCGCTTGCTTCCAGCCGTCTGTGGAAATGGTTTCAATGCCTTCAATACGCCGAGAGGGCGCTGGCTCTGAGCCAGGCGGAATACGACTTGCGGCGGAGCGCCGAATGCCATGTGCTGTTGGCGATTTGCCATCGGCGCTGCGGGGAGATCGACAAAGCGGTCGAACATTGCCTGTCGGCGCAAAAAGCGGCGGGTATGGCGAATGATCGGCGCCTTCTTGGCATTGTCGAGCACAATCTCGGCCACCTGAAGGGGATGAAACGCCAATACCGCGAGGCGGTGCAACATTACGAAAACAGCTTGATCTATAAAGCGGACGCCCCGCTGGATGCCCGGCTCATCACGCTTTTGTCGCTCGTGCGCATGCATTGTGAGGCCAAGCATTATCGCAAAGCGTGGATGATCGTCGAAGAAGGGTGGAAACAGCTCGAACAAGCCCCTAACGGAGCGGTGGAGCATTATGAGTATTATTTGCATTTTTCCATTTACCGGCTGCTTTTGAGCGAAGAAGATGAACCGTTAGAGCGGCTGCTCAAACAGGAGGCGATTCCATACTTCCAGAAAAAGAAGGAGTATGACGACGCTTCTTTGTATGCCGAATATTTGGCGGATTGTTATATGCGGAGGCGCCAGCACAAGCTGGCGGCCCAATATTACCAGTTAAGCTGCGCTCTCTTGCGGAAGAAAACCGGCGTTTGAAAGGAGGTGAAGCTAGGTGAAAAAGCGGGTCATTGTGATCGTCGCTCTCGCCGTCCTTGGTCTCGCTTCGGCCTTTGGCCAAGGCATCGGGGTGCAAGAAGCGGCTAAAGACGAACATCCGCCGCCGACGGTGATTTCTCGATAAAAGGAGCGCCGGATTGGCGCTTTGCCTGTCTGTGCTGGATGAGGCGGTCTTATGGCTCTTTTGCTCTTCTCTTCAAACCGATCCCGTCCCCTGCTTTCGTGATGATCGGCGAAAGCGGGGGGCGGTTTTTTATTTCGGCTGCTTGGATGGCAGAAAGCTGCTGTCTATCGATGGATGTTTTGTCGCAGGTGGAAAGCCGCAAAGAGAGAAAAAAGGAAAAACGATTGTTTGATCAGGCCGTATTACGCCCGATCATTTTCCCAATACCGAATCAAAATATATTGTAATAAAATTTTTATTAGAATAAATAATTTGAAAATATAAGAAAGGGGTAAAGGGAATGAACAAACGGGCGATGCTTGGAACGATTGCGTTGGCGCTTGGATTAATGGCCGCACCGGTGGGCGCATCAGCCAAAGAACGAGCGATGGTATGGGATCAACAATGGAAAACGCCGTCGTTTATTTCCGGATCGCTGTTCAAAGGGGAGGGAATCGACCCGGAAGAATTGGTTTACCGCTATATGGATCAAGAGAAGGATATGTTCCGACTTGGTGGACAAGCCCGCGAACGGCTGGGTTTGGTTGGAAAACAAGTGGATGAACTCGGCCATACGGTCATGCGTTTTGAACAGCGCTATCACGGCATCCCCGTGTATGGCGCCGTGCTCGTTGCCCATGTCAATGATGGCGAATTGTCCTCTTTGTCGGGTGCGCTCATTCCGGATTTGGACAAACGAACGTTGAAAACAGAAGCTGCCATTTCCCTTCAACAAGCGGAAATGATTGCGAAACAAGATGTGGCTGATGCGGTGACGAAAGAATGGCCCGCGGCCGAAGAGGGAAAACGAACGCGGCTTGTCATCTATCCGGATGGGGAGACCCCGCGCCTTGCTTATGAGGTCAATGTCCGCTTTTTAGCGCCTGTTCCGGGCAATTGGATGTATATCATCGATGCGGGAAGCGGCGCTGTGTTGAATAAATGGAATCAAATGGATGCGGCCAAGCCGGGAACCGGTCCGACGGTCGCCGGCACATCGACTGTCGGCGTCGGCCGCGGTGTGTTGGGCGATCAAAAATATATTAATACCACCTACTCTTCGTATTACGGCTATTACTATTTGCAGGACAACACGCGCGGCAGCGGCATTTTTACGTACGATGGCCGCAACCGCACGACGCTGCCCGGCAGCCTGTGGGCCGACATTGACAACCAATTTTTCGCCAGCTATGACGCGGCGGCCGTGGACGCCCATTATTACGCCGGCGTCGTGTATGACTACTACAAAAATGTGCACGGCCGGCTGAGTTATGACGGCAGCAACGCCGCCATCCGTTCGACCGTCCATTACGGACGCGGCTACAACAACGCGTTTTGGAACGGTTCGCAAATGGTGTACGGCGATGGAGACGGCCAGACGTTTTTGCCGTTTTCCGGAGGCATTGATGTCGTCGCTCATGAGTTGACCCACGCCGTGACCGATTATACCGCCGGGCTTGTTTACCAAAATGAATCCGGCGCCATCAATGAAGCGATGTCCGACATTTTCGGCACGCTCGTGGAGTTTTACGCCAACCGCAGCCCGGACTGGGAGATCGGCGAAGACATTTACACGCCTGGGATCGCCGGCGATGCGCTCCGCTCGATGTCCGATCCGGCGAAATACGGCGATCCGGATCATTACTCGAAACGCTACACCGGCACACAAGATAACGGCGGCGTCCATACAAACAGCGGCATCATCAATAAAGCGGCGTATTTGCTCAGCCAAGGCGGCGTCCATTACGGAGTAAGCGTCACCGGCATCGGCCGCGACAAAATGGGGAAAATTTTTTATCGCGCACTCGTCTACTATTTGACGCCGACCTCCAACTTCAGCCAGCTGCGCGCCGCCTGCGTGCAAGCGGCTGCTGACTTGTACGGGTCGGCGAGCCAAGAAGTGAATTCGGTGAAACAGGCGTTCAATGCCGTAGGAGTTTATTAAGACGAACGGTTCATCCCTTCCGTTCTTTCCAACACGCGCCCTGTTGTTTGGGGCGCGCGTTGCTTTTTGCAGAGCAGGATTTTCCCTAAACGTGTGGAAAAAAAGAAAACGGGGGGATGGCGATGTACAAAGTGAAAGTGTTTGATAAAGAGCATGAAAAAGATTTGGAGGCGGCGGTCAACGACTTTTTAGCCCGCCTGAAAGACGGACAATTGATCGATGTCAAGTACAGCGTCGCGGCGATGGAATCGGAAGGCGAGCAAATTTACTGTTTTTCCGCCATGGTCATTTACCGGACTTGACACTCTACACGGCTCGAGACCGTTGGATTCTTTGGGCGGTTTTCGTGCTGATCCCCCAAAAGGGGCGACGCTTTTTTCGTTGCGGCATTTCAATGTCAGGCGGCGAAATTTTGCGATGGGGCTGACCCAAAGGCGTCATTCCTCTCAAACGAAATACAACATTTTGCGCATGATTCATTGTTTCGTGGCGATTATGGTGATGAGCAAGGGTGTCCCGATCCTTTTGGGACACCCCTTGTCGGAATGTCAGCGGACGCCCCGGAGCATCCGAGGGGCATGGGGACGGCTGTCAATTTGTTGCTGTCTGCCCAGCGGGGCCGCTGATCCTGCTTTTTTCCGCCAATGCATAGCGGGCGGCGTTCACGCCGGCGAGCCGCCCGGTGACAAGGGCGGCGGTGATGTTGTAGCCGCCCGTGTAGCCGTGAATGTCCAAAATTTCCCCGCAAAAGTAAAGGCCGGCCATGCATTTGGAGGCCATTGTTTTCGGCTCAATTTCTTTGACCGACACGCCGCCGCCGGTGACGAATGCTTTCTCAAGCGGCAGCGTGCCATGGACGGAAAAGGTAAACTGTTTGCACTGCCGGACAAACGCCCGGATCGCCTCATGGCCGACTGTGCCGGCAGAGGCGTGCGGGTCGATGCCGGCCCGCTCGAGCAAAAAGACCGCGTACCGCTCGGGAAGCACCGTTTTGGCGATCGTTTTCATCGCCTTTTTCGGCTCCTCTTGGCACAGATTGGCGAAATGTTGAAACAGCTCTTCCTGCGTCATGTCTGGAAGCGCGTCAATGCTCATTTTGACCGCGCCGTCCGCCGCTTTTTTCAACGCCTTAACGACAAACTGGCTGCAGCGGAGAGCAGCTGGGCCGGAAATGCCGAAATGCGTAAACAGCATATCCATTCGGTGGGTGATGATCGGTTTGCCATTCGGCTTTAAGACGCTTAACGCGGCGCTGCGCAGCGACAAGCCTTGCAGCGTCCGCTCTTTGATGAACGGCTCATGCGAGACAATCGGCACTTCGGTTGGAAACAATTCGGTCACCGTGTGACCCGCTTTTTCCGCCCACGGATAGCCGTCGCCCGTTGAGCCGGTTTGCGGCACCGATTTGCCGCCGACGGCGACGACAACCGCACGGGCGTGGATCGTCTCCCCGCTTTTCAGCGTGACACCGACTGTTTTTCCTTGTTCATACAACACGTCCGCCACCGGCGATTCAAGCCGAACATTGACGCCGAGGCGGCCGAGCTCGCGAACAAGTGCGTCGACGACCGACTGGGCGCTGTCGCTTTTGGGAAACATGCGGCCGTGGTCTTCCTCCTTGAGCGGCACACCGAGCCGCTCAAAAAAGCGAATGATGTCTTCATTGCTAAATACGGAAAAGGCGCTGTATAAAAAGCGGCCGTTGCCGGGAATATGGCGGACAATTTCATCCACCGGCAGCCGATTCGTCACGTTGCAGCGTCCGCCGCCGGAGATGGCGAGTTTGCGCCCGAGCTTCGTTCCTTTTTCCAACAAGAGCACCTTCGCCCCTTCTTCGCCAGCGCCGATGGCCGCCATGAGCCCGGACGGACCGCCGCCGATGATGATGACGTCGTATCCCATGTTCATTCCACCCTTTCTTTCTGCGCGTGGACGATATTTTTCGTTCCATTGACAACTATGGTAAAATAGATACGCTGTCATTTTCAACGTCCATGGCTAGGGAAGGGGTCATATGTCAACATCGAAACTGCTGCGCGGCACGTTTATTTTAACGGCTGGCGTGATGATTTCCCGTCTTCTTGGCTTGTTTTACGTCATCCCGTTTTACCATCTTGTCGGCGAGCGCGGCGGGGCGCTGTACGGATACGGCTATGTGCCGTACCAAATTTTTTTGAGCTTGGCGACCGGCGGGCTGCCGGTGGCGGTGTCAAAGTTTGTGTCGAAATACAACGCGCTTGGGGAATACGGCGTCGGCTATCGGCTCTTTCGCTCCGGCCTTGTCTTGATGATCGCAAGCGGCATCGCCTCATGGCTCATTTTGTATGCCTTGGCCCCCGTCTTGGCACCGCACGTCATCGATGCGAAAACGAACGTCAACTCGGTCGACGACGTCACGGTCGTCATCCGCGCGGTCAGCTTTGCGCTCCTCATCGTGCCGGTGATGAGCTTGATCCGCGGGTTTTTCCAAGGACATGAGTCGATGGGCCCGACGGCGCTGTCGCAAGTCGTCGAACAAATCGCGCGCATCGCTTTTTTGCTTGGGGCGTGCTACGTTATTTTGCGCCTGATGGACGGCTCGATCGTCTCCGCTGTGAGTGCGGCGACGTTTGCCGCGTTTGTCGGGGCGGCGGCGGGGCTTTTCGTGTTGCTTGTCTATTGGTGGAAGCGGCGTCCGTATTTGCAGTCTCTGCTTGCGCGCGACCGCGGCGAAGCGGATGTGTCGCTTTGGGCGATGTATAAAGAGCTGCTTCTTTCTTCGATTCCGTTTGTTTTTGTCGGCTTGTCGATGTCGCTTTATCAGCTTGTCGATCAGTTTACGTTCAATCATGCGATGGCGGCCGCGGGCCGCGGGCACATCTCGGAGCACGCGTATTCCGTGTTCAACATGTGGGCGCAAAAGCTCGTCATCATACCAGTGACGCTCGCGACCTCGTTCAGCTTGGCGCTCATCCCGACGATTACGAAAGCGTATGTCGCGCAAGACCGGAAAGCGCTGCGGCAATATTTGAACCAGACGTTTCAAGTGCTCATGTTTTTAACGCTCCCGGCGGTGATTGGCATGGCGGTGCTGGCAGGGCCGGTGTACAGCTCGTTTTACAGCTATGATCCGCTTGGTGAACAAGTGTTGCGATGGTATGCGCCGGCGGCGATTTTGTATGCGTTGTTTTCTGTGACGGCGGCGATCATGCAAGGTATCAACGAGCAGCGGTTTACGGTCGTCAGTTTGACAGCCGGCTTGCTTGTGAAGCTTTTGCTCAACACGCCGCTCATTATGAAATGGTCGGCCGTCGGGGCCATTGTTGCCACGATGGCGGGCTATTTCGTCTCGGTGGCGTTCAACTTATGGGTCATTCAGCGCCGCACGCGCTACCGCTATCGGTTTGTCGCCCGCCGGACGGCGTTTATGGCCATCTTGACGGCGGCGATGTCAGCGGCGGTTATGGGGGTCGAGGCTCTGACGGCCCGATGGATCGATTACCGCGCCGGCACCGCTGAATCGGTGGGCGCTGTTTCCATCGGCGCCGCGGTCGGGGCAGCCGTTTACTTGTTTCTCAGCATCCGCTCCGGGTTGTTTTCGGCGCTGTTTGGCGACCGGTTTGCGTTTTGGCGCCGGAAAGAGAACAAGGCGGTATCGTAGACGAGGATAGCATGGGGGGGATCGGCTGTTGACCGGATGGCCGTTTCCTAGAAGCGGCTCGTTTAGGCCGGAACCCGGCGGGCGGCGCTTCTTGCGAACGTCGCGGTGCCTGAGCGAAAGGGTTCGACGATGGCGGTGTTTCGCCATCCCTCATGCCGTTTGGCTTGCGGCAAAAAAAGAAGAAGGCGGTCGTACCCGCCTTCTTTCTCCATTTCGCTTACGATAGGCCGAGCCGGCGTTCGATGCGGTCGAGGCGGCTTTCCACCCGGTCGAGCCGGCGGTCGAGCCGTTCGACGGCCCGCTCAAGCCGTTCGATGCGCCGCGCCCAGTTGGCGAATGGCCCGCCTGGGTATCCGGGCCAAAACTGGCTGGCTGGCGGCTGTTGACGGTAATCATCCAATGTTGGGACATAATAGTAATATTCATTCATCGGCAAATCCTCCTTCTTGATGTTTCCTTCACAGTGTATGGGGGGAAGGTGGAAGCGGACTAGATGAACGCCTAATGAAGGCCATATTTTTAGGAGGGAGATTGGTGGAGCTGCGCATTGACAAGTTGCTCGCCCATATGGGATATGGGACGAGGAAGGAAGTGAAAAAGCTGCTCAAGTCCGGAGCGGTGAAAGTGGACGGCGCGCCGGTCCGTGATGCGAAAACGAAAGTGCGGCCGGATGAGCAAATCGTGACCGTTTGGGGGGAAACGGTCGAGTACAAGCCGTTCATTTACTTGATGATGAATAAACCGCCAGGAGTGGTTTCGGCGACGGAAGATGCCGTGGAAGAGACGGTCGTCGATTTGCTTGAAGAAGAAGACCGGGCACTTTCCCCGTTTCCGGTCGGGCGGCTTGACAAAGATACGGAAGGGCTGCTGCTCTTGACGAATGACGGCCAGCTCGCCCACCAGCTGTTGTCGCCGAAAAAACACGTGCCGAAAACGTATTTTGCCGTCGTGGACGGGGAAGTGACGGAAGCGGATGTCGCGGCGTTTCAGCGCGGCGTCGTCCTTGATGACGGCTATGAAACAAAGCCGGCCAAGCTCGTTGTGTTGAAATCGGGCCTTCGTTCCGATGTTGAGGTGACGATCACCGAAGGGAAGTTCCATCAAGTGAAGCGGATGTTTCAAACGATCGGCAAGCGAGTCGTCTATTTAAAACGAATTCAAATGGGGCCGCTCGCCCTTGACCCGGATTTGGCCGTCGGCGAGTATCGGGAATTGACGGATGAAGAGGTGGACATGTTGAAGCAATACCGGTCGGAGACGGACGAAAAAAAAGGAACCTGACGAGGTTCCTTTTTTATGGAAAAGTAGTGGATATTCATCTGTGGAAAAATGGTTTGCGTTCATCTCTCATCTTGCCTACCCTATTGGCACCGGGTTTACGAAGAGATACGCACTTTTTTGTTTGTGGTCGTCCATTTGCCCTTGCTTGGGCTGCGAACGAGATCGTTGTACATAAGCACGTTTAAGTCGCGCTGGATCGTTCGTGGGGTGGTGCCGAACTCATCAACAAGTTCTTGGGTCGTAACCGTTCCTTTTTCACTAATGTACATGTACACGGATTTGATGCGGGTAAGCATCCGATGTGTTGAAGGTTTCAAAAGACCACTCCCTATCTTAGCATCATTCGCATGGCACAACCGACCGCTAGCAGATGAGAGATGTCTTTGTCTGTTTACTACCATTGTACACGAAATGGAAGGGAAAATGCTACCCGGTTGCTTTTATTCACGAAAAATTTCAACATTTTGTCATGAAACGGAAATGGATTTGCAACGAATGAAACATTTTGACTTCCTGTTTTTGATATGATACGTTGGCAACAAAGAGTGTTGAATAAGGAAAGGAAGAATGGCGTTGAACATCGACTGGATGAAAGAAGCAAAGAAGCGGAAAGACGATTTGATCCGCGACGTGCAAGCGCTTGTCCGCATTCCGAGCGTCCGCGATGATGAGCAGGCGCAGCCGGGGGCGCCGTTTGGGCCCAAGGTGGCTCAGGCGCTTGAGCATATGCTTCACCGCGGCCGGGAGGAAGGGTTTCGCGTCAAAAATGTGGACGGGTTTGCTGGGCATATCGAAATGGGGCATGGGGAGAAACTTGTCGGTGTGCTCGGCCATATCGACGTCGTGCCGCCCGGGGACGGCTGGACGATGGATCCGTTTGCCGCTGATGTGCGCAATGGCCGCATTTACGGGCGCGGTGCGATCGATGACAAAGGGCCGACGATGGCCGCGTTTTACGCGATGAAAATCATCCGTGACCTCGGGCTGCCGATCGGCAAGCGGGTGCGGCTCATCATCGGGGGCGATGAGGAGAGCGATTGGCGGTGTGTAGAGCACTATTTTCGCCATGAAGAAATGCCGGATGTCGGATTTGCGCCGGATGCTGATTTCCCGATCATTCATGCGGAAAAAGGAATCATTGACGCCGATTTGTCGTACCGTCCGCCTGAATCGGCCGAGGCGGAAGGGTCCGTGCTTGCCTCATTCCAAGCCGGGCGCCGCTACAATATGGTGCCGGATGCGGCCGAAGCGGTGGTGGAAGGAGCGGAACCGACGGAGGAGCTGCTTGTCCTCTATGAACAGTTTTGCCGCGAGCGCGGCGTAAAGGGGGGCATCAGGCAAAGCGAAGGGGCTGTCGTCTTTCAATTGGAAGGGGTGTCCGCTCATGGCGCCGAGCCGGAGCGCGGCAAAAACGCCGGCGTCTATTTGGCGCAGTTTTTGGCGTCGCTTCCGCTCGATGGCCAAAGCCGGCCGTTCGTACAATTTCTCGCTTCTTCGTTTTCTGACACCCGCGGTCAGGAGCTCGGCCTTGCGTATCGCGACGAACAAAGCGGCGACTTGACCGTCAACGTGGGGGTGCTGTCGTATAACCGGCGGCATGGCGGAACGATTGGGCTGAACATCCGCTATCCGGTGACGGCCGACGGCGACGCGATCCACCGGACGCTCGCTGGCGCCGCGGCTGAACATGGATTCGCGCTCAGCCGGTTCAGCGATACGAAGCCTCATTATATCGACCCGAACCACGAGCTTGTCCGCACGCTTCAGCGCGTCTACGAAGAGCAGACAGGCGAGCCGGCCCGGCTGTTGGCCATCGGCGGCGGCACGTACGCCCGCGCCTTGACCGCCGGGGTGGCGTTTGGCGCGCTGTTCCCCGGCCGCCCGGATGTCGCCCACCAGAAAGATGAGTATATCGAAATTGACGATTTGGTGAAAGCAACGGCCATTTACGCGCAGGCGATTTACGAGCTGGCGAAATAGGCCGCCCGCCGCCTAAAGGAAAAAAGAGAGGCGAAAGAAAGAAAAAGGCGCTGAGGGGCGCGCGGCGATTTGGGAACGAAAGGGGAGGACAGGATGGAAGCGGCTTTAAAACGGGAAGCATCGGTGCGAAAAACGGTGTTTCCGCTCTTTTATTTTTTGATCTTTTTCGCGTTTGGCGCCTTGTTTCCGCTCTTGTCCGTCTATTTGCAAGAAGAGGCGCATTTGCCGGGGGTGGCGATCGGCTGGATCATGTCGATCACTCCGATTGTGACGATGGCCGCCCAGCCGCTTTGGGGCATGGCGACGGATTATACACGCAAACCGGTCGGGCTGTTGACGATGGCGCTCGTGTTGACAGCGCTGTTTGGGTTTCTTTATTCGCTGGCCGGAAGCTACCGGATGTTCGTCGTTTTGACCGTGCTGCTTTCGGCGGTGCAAAGCGCCATCGTTCCGCTCTCCGACAGCATCGCCCTTCATCAAGTGCGCGACCATGGCGGAAACTACGGAGCGATCCGTCTTTGGGGGTCGCTTGGCTTTGCTGCGGCGGTGTTGGTTGTCGGATGGCTGGCCGATCATTTCGCCTTTGCGGTCATTTTTTACAGAAATCCCGCGCGCCCACTCCTTTAGGGGTGGGATGAAGCGCGTTGCATGTGGAATCTCCAAAGAAAAAGGGGGTGAATTCATGCCCACGATCACACTAAGGTTAGAACTGTACAAACCAACGAAAGTCAAACAAGACATGTATGAACGGATGACAGAAGTGAATACAGCGTTTGCGAATTGGCTGTTGAATCATCCCGAGCTGAATCAAGCGACGAGCAAAATTTTTAAGGAGTTTTCGTCACAACGATTTCCTTCTGCCATCGTGAATCAGACGATTCGAGAAGTAAAATCCCAAAAGAAAAAACAAAAGGCAAAGACGTTTCAAAAACGATGGTGTTGCTTCAACAACCAAAACTTAAAAATAGAAAAGAAGGGGGATTTCTACACGGCTGCTTTTCCAACATTGGAGAAAAAAATAGGCGTACCCGTTGTCGTGCGTCCCTATCAACAAACATGGCTTGATCGAATCATAGACGGGACTGCCAAACAAGGAACAGCTACACTCTATAAAAAGAAAACGAAATGGTACTTGGCTGTCGCGATCACATTTGACGTCCAACAACGGGAAGAAACCAAGGTAATGGGCGTTGATCTAGGGCTACGATATATCGCTGTTGCGAGTGTTGGAACCAAATCGTTGTTCTTCAGAGGGAACCAATGCGCCTTCATACGCCGACGATACGCGGCTTTGCGAAGGAGATTCGGAAAAGCCAAGAAGCTCCATATGATTCGGAAAATCGGGGACAAGGAGTCCCGCTGGATGAAAGATATGAACCATCAAATCAGCCGTCAAATCGTCCGTTTTGCCCTCGCCAACGGTGTTGGCGTGATTCGGATGGAAGATTTGACGGGGATTCGGAAGCGGGCAAAATCGGCCAAAGAAGCAGGGCGAAGCCTTCATTCGTGGGCGTTTCATCAATTGCAAACGATGATTGCCTATAAAGCCGAAATGGCAGGGATTCGGGTGGAGTGGGTGAATCCGACCTATACGAGCCAAACTTGTCGTTGTGGCTATCGAGATAAAGGAAACCGAAACGGCATCCACTTTCAATGCAAAAAATGCGGATATACGATTCATGCCGATCTGAATGGCGCGATCAACATCGCCAAAGCGATTTCGGGCTTCGCCGCCTAACCTAGCGCACTGGTCACAGGTGCGCCGCCCATTGGAGTACACTTTAACCCGATGGGACGGGGTGATGACACACCCCTGAACTTGGGCGTGGTCCGAACCTGAAAGGGATGAGGACGCGAACGACCCAAGAATCCCACGGCTTGCCGTGTGGAGTGTCAATCGGCGACGAGCAGCGGACTTGGCGCGTGGTTTTGCACGTTGGTGGGCGGATATTTGTTTGATCGTTGGCAGATCGGTGCTGTCTACGTGTTTTTTGGCGCTTGCACCATCGTTGGAGTGTTCGTGCTCATTTGGCTGGGAAAACTAGAAAAAACGACCAAATCGGCAGGTGAGAAAGGATGAAACGGAATCATTATTTCATCGCCGTTCCGCTGACAGCCGAAGCGAAACAAGCCATCGCCCGTTTTTCGAGCGATGCCGCGCCGTCGCTGCCGTTTCGCACATGGGTGCATGAAGAGGATTATCATATCACCCTCGCGTTTTTAGGCGATGTGCCGCCGGAAAAAATGGCGCCGCTGTGCGAAGCGATGGCCGCCACTGCCGCCCGCTGCGCTCCGTTTCCCCTCGTGCTTGCTGGTCTTGGGACGTTCGGCGAGCGGACGGCGCCTCGCGTTTTTTGGCAAGGAGTCGAAACGGAAGACATGTTGCATGCGCTGCGGCGCGATGTATATGAGGCGTGCACAAGGCTTGGGTTTTCCCTAGACCGTCGGCCGTTTGCCCCTCATATTACGATCGCCCGCAAATGGCAAGGAGCCGAACCGTTTCACCCGGATCGCCTCCGTTCGCTTGCCGCGGCCAAGGCGGTGTTTTCGGTGCCTGAGATCGTGCTGTATCGGACGAATATGGAAAGGACGCCGAAGTACGAAGCGATCGCCGTGTTCCCGTTGCTTGGCGCGCCGATGAATAGCCGGAAATAGCAGGTGAAACAATGGGTCAGCTCGTTAAACTCATGGATTGCATTTCCCGCTACGAAACCGATGTGTACTATTATGCGCCGGAATTCATCCGGCTGAAGAAACGGCAATGGGAACAGGCAAAAGCGCGGTGGCAAGCCGAACGGACGGCTGAGGCGAGCGGATGGCTTGAAACGGGCGAGACGTGGGATGTTTGGCTTGACAAACCGTCATGGTGGGAGCGGCTGACGAAACGATGGCGCCGCCGTGCCGCTCTTACGGAAGAAGAGACGTTTTCTCTTGCACCGATGGCCCGTCCGGCGGCTACTCTGGAGGAATTGAAACAGCAGTTTTTGGATGAGTTGTTCGAGTTGCAGCTGAAATGGGCGAGTTCGACGATGATGTACGTTTCCTCTTTCGATGAGAACGTGTATAGCGATGAGACGTTGAAATATTTTTTGCAGCGGTTTCCGGATACGCATTTATGCTTTTACCGGCCGGTCGCGATGGTCGGCAAGGCGCCCGTGGAGCTGGAGACGATGATGTTGACGCCATCTGCGCTCTGGTGCATTGCCTTCGTCGAAGGAAGTCCGGACAACATCGTCATGGCGTCAACCGACCGGTTTTGGGTGGAACGGGCTGGAACGAACGAAACGAGGCTGGTCAACCCAGTCGTGTCGCTGCGGCGGACGGAACAGATCGTTTCGGAGATTTTTCGCAAGCATGGGCTCGATTGGCCGATCCATCTCGTGCTGTTAAACCGCTCCGGCTACATTGACAGCGGCGGCCTTTTTCCGTTTATCCGCTATATTGATAAGCGAAATTATGACGAGTGGTTTTCCCGCCTGCGCCGCTCAGCTCTCCCGCTTCGGCACGGGCAGCTGAAAGCGGCTGAGGCGCTGCTTCGCCATTGCGCCAGCTTTTACGACCGCCGCAATGACGGGAATATGAGCGGCGAGGAAGGGCAACAATAGAAACATCTGTGCATCGATAGGGCGACCGGCCGATGAGTTGGCACCGCCCTTTTTCTTTTACATATGATGGTATTAACGGAAGAAAAAAAGGGGTGAACGCACATGCTTCACATCAGCCGAACGTTTGCCGCCTATTTGGACGAGATGAACCAAATCGCTGTGCTTGCGCCGAAATCGCTCCTCCTTGATGGGATGGCGCCATTTACGCTCGTGGCGCCGAGCGGCGAGGAGATTCCGCTTTCCGTGCAGCACGTCGAGGATTTCGGGGAGACGGTGAAATATGTGTGCCGATTCGAATCGGCGTTCCAGTTTGGAGCGACATACTGGGTGCGTTCTTGCCGTGGGGAGGAGACTGATGTTCAAATCGGCGCCGTTGTGCGCACTCCTGCATTTGATGATCGGTTTTTCTATGATGGGCCGTTAGGAGTGGAGTATTCCAAAGAACAGACGGTGTTTCGCGTATGGGCGCCGACCGCCGCCGCGGTCAACGTCAAGCTTGTTCATCCGCATCTCGGCGAGGTTCATTGCGTGCCGCTTGAGCGCAGCGAGCGCGGCGTATGGTCAGCGGCCGTCCCTGGCGATTGGGAGCGGGCGCGTTACACGTATATCGCTTGCATCAACCGCGTATGGCGCGAGGCGGTGGACCCGTATGCGACTGCTGTTTCGATCAATGGCGAGTTCGGCGTCGTGATCGACTGGGAGAAAACGAAGCTGACGCCGCCCGCTTCGCCGCTTCCGCCGCTCTGTTCGCCGATGGATGCCATCATTTATGAACTGAGCATCCGCGACTTTACGAACCACCCGGACAGCGGCGCCGTCCATAAAGGGAAGTATCTCGGATTGGCCGAAAAGGATACGCGCGGGCCGAACGGGACAGCCACCGGGCTTTCGTATGTCCAAGAGCTTGGCGTCACCCATGTGCAACTCATGCCGTTTATGGACTTTGCGGGCGTCGATGAGCGCGACCCACAAGCGGCTTACAATTGGGGATACAATCCCCTTCATCTATATGCGCCGGAAGGGAGCTATGCGACCGATCCAGCGGATCCATACGCACGCATTGTAGAATTGAAGCAGGCGATCCACACGCTGCATGAAAGCGGACTGCGCGTCGTGATGGATGCGGTCTACAACCATGTCTACGACCGCGAGCAATCGCCGCTTGAGAAGCTTGTTCCCGGCTATTACTTCCGCTACGACGCCTATGGCCAGCCGGCCAACGGCACCGGCGTCGGCAACGACATCGCTTCGGAGCGGCGGATGGCGCGCCGCTGGATCGTCGATTCGGTTGTGTTTTGGGCGAAAGAATACGGCATTGACGGGTTCCGTTTTGATTTGATGGGCGTGCACGATATCGAGACGATGAAGGCGGTGCGCGATGCCCTCGACGCCATCGATCCGTCGATCCTTGTGTATGGGGAAGGTTGGGATTTGCCGACGTCCCTTCCACCGGAACAAAAGGCGACGATGGACAACGCCAAGCAGCTGCCGCGCTTCGCTTATTTCAATGACCGGTTTCGCGATGCCGTGAAAGGGAGCACCTTTCATTTGCCGGACCGTGGGTTCGCCCTCGGCAACTCAAGCGGGCGAGAACAGGTGAAGCTCGCTATTGCCGGGAGCTTGCGGGCGCTCGGCGGGCTGTTTTGCCACCCGGGTCAGTCGATCAATTACGTCGAATGCCATGACAACCATACATTTTGGGATAAGATGGAGGCGGCCAACAATGATGAGCCGGAATGGCTCCGGCGGAAGCGGCAAAAACTGGCGACAGCGATCGTTCTGTTGGCGCAAGGCATTCCGTTTTTGCACAGCGGCCAAGAGTTTTATCGGACGAAAGGCGGCGATGGAAACAGCTATCGGTCGCCGGATGCAGTCAATCAGCTGGATTGGGGGCGGAAAAGCCGCTATGAAGACGACGTCCGCTACGTTCAAGGATTGATCGCCCTTCGCCGCGCGCATGGCGCATTTCGCCTCGCGACGGAAGCGGAAGTGCTGCGCCACTTGACGTTTCTTGAGCCGCTTCCGCCGTCGGTCATCGCCTACCGATTGCATGATGTCGCCGCATATGGGCCATGGGATGAAATCATGGTCATTCATCATAATGAAGAAAAACAAGAGGAGATCCACCTTCCAGACGAACGGGAATGGGACATCGTATGCGACGGGCAGCGGAGCGGAACGGCGCCGTTTCGCCGAGTGCGCGGCAGGCTTGAGCTTGACGGCATCGGCACATGGGTGCTCGTCCAGCCTGCGGGGGAATCGCTCAGACAGCGTGCCGGAATCGTCTCAAGGCTTGCAGAGGAGCGATAGTTATCACTCTGATGAAACATGCCTCCGTTGAGACGAAACGGGAAAGGGCGGTCGACCGGAGTGGGAGCCGCGGTGCGCTTCCGCTTTGGCAGTTTTAAGCAAGGCGTTTGCTGAGAAAAATGTTTGCATGCCCAAGCGGTATTTCAGTATAATACAAGTAAAATGGACGGAGGAAGGACGCGGCCTGGCCGTCCTTTTTATTTGGGCGCGAGAAGCAAACGGAGACGTTTCTATTTTTAAGTCGCAGGTGAACACGCTTGGAACAGTTACTAGGTAAGGAGTGGGAGATCACTCCCGCTGGCGGCGCTACAGGGGATGCGTATTTTGCTGAATATGAAGGGAAGAAATTGTTTTTAAAGCGGAATTCTTCTCCGTTTCTTGCTGTATTGTCGGCCGAGGGCATCGTCCCAAAGCTTGTATGGACGAAGCGGCTCGAAAATGGCGATGTATTTACAGCCCAGCAATGGCTGAACGGCCGGGAGCTGAAGCCGTGGGAGATGGGAAGCGAGCAAGTAGCGGCACTTTTGCGGAAAATCCATCGCTCCAAGGAGCTTGTGACGATGCTGAAGCGGCTTGGCAAATCTCCGCTGCGCGCGAAGAAGATGCTCGCTCTGCTCGCTGAGCAACAGCGGCGCCATCCAGCCGGCGGTTCTGTCGTCTGTCACGCGCTTGACTGGCTTGAACAGCATGTTTCGTCATTGCCGGATGACGAGCACGTTGTCTGCCACTGTGACATCAATCATAACAATTGGCTGCTTGCCGACGATGGGACGTTGTACTTGATCGATTGGGACGGGGCGGTGATCGCCGATCCGGCGATCGACATCGGCATGCTGCTTCATCTGTACATTCCGCGCGACGAATGGAAGGCGTGGCTCGACCAGTACGGATGGGCATGGAGCGAAGAGCTTGCCCTCCGCCTAAAGTGGTATACGATCGCTCATACGCTGCACTCGTTGTTTTGGCCGAAAGGGAAGGACGGCCAAAAAGAAAAGGAGCAGTCGCTTCGGTTATTGGAACGGGTCATCACCGAGCCCTGACAACGGCCTGCCCCGCTTCTGTCGAAAGGGGCGAAACGCCGGCGGTGCTCAACCGGCGGCCGTTGGTGTCCCGATCATCGTCTTTGGCCGGGAAGACGTGTTGGGAGCGTGAAAGCGGGGAGGGTCAAGCCAGCTCGTTCACCCAATCGGCGAGCTGGCTTTGGTGAGCGGAAATATGGGCGTTTAAGTCAGCGCTGTATTTCCCGCCTTGGCCGTAAGCGTAAATATGTGGGAGAATTTGCTTGACTTGGCTATTCACCTCATCATTGGCGAGCAGCGACTTGACAAGTCGTTCAATTTGTTCGCATTCAGACACCGTCCCGCAGCAATCGAGCTGATGTTCGGATAAAATGTCGCGGAGCACGGTCAATTGATGGTTGTAGTCGAGCGGCATGCTGGTCACCATCCTTTCGCAAAGCTGTACGGTTTTATCATGCCCGGATCGAGCCGGGGTTATGACTTTCAAACCGAGAAGACCCTCGGTTCCGAGTGTGAGGGTGAGCAGGAGAGCGTTCAAGCCCGGGCGTTTTTCCGCTGTTGCTTCTTCGTTGCAAGTATGGTATCGTCAAACCGACAAACGGAAACAAGGCAGAGGTGTCGATATGCGTTTGCGCAACAAACCGTGGGCGAAAGACAAAATCGCCGCCTATCCGCAATATGTCATCCCCGATCCCGAAACAAAGCGCGGGCGATGGCGCGAACTGTTTGGCAACGACCGGCCGATCCATGTTGAGATTGGGACGGGGAAAGGGAAATTTATCACCGAAATGGGGCGTCTCCATTCGGATGTTAATTTTATCGGCATCGAGCTGTACCCAAGTGTGCTGGTGTCGGCGCTTGACAAACTGATCGAAAGCGACCTCTCGAACGTCAAGCTGTTGAACGCCAACGCGAAAGATCTCACCGCGTTTTTTGCTGACGGAGAAGTGTCGCGTATTTATTTGAACTTTTCCGACCCATGGCCGAAAAAGCGGCACGAAAAGCGGCGGCTGACGCATCGGAGCTTTTTGGCGCTCTATGACCGCATTTTGGCGGAAGACGGAGACATCCATTTGAAAACGGACAATCCATCGTTTTTTGAATACTCGCTTGTCAGTTTGTCGCAATATGGGTTTGTGCTCGCATCGGTCCAGCTCGACTTGCATCAAAGCGGCATCGCAGACAATGTGATGACGGAGTATGAAGAAAAATTTTCCGCCAAAGGCAACCGCATTTACCGCTGCGAGGCGGTGCGTCCGCCGCGGCGGTCGCCATAGGCCCGAACCGTTTCGGTCGGGTCTTTTTCTATTTCCGGTTGATGGAGAAAATGGTACACTAGTGGAGGGGGAGATGGAAATGGAACAGTTGCGAATTGGACAAGTCACCTTGACATGGCTTCGGGGCGGCGTCACCCATCTGGACGGCGGAGCGATGTTCGGCGTTGTGCCGAAACCGCTTTGGTCCAAGAAATATCCGCCGAATGACAACAATCAAATCGAGCTGCGCACCGATCCGATTTTGGTCGAGACCGGCGGCGCAAGGCTGCTCATTGAATCCGGCATCGGCAATGGCAAGCTGACCGACAAGCAAAAGCGCAACTTCGGCGTCACGGAAGAATCGGCGCTCGATGAATCGCTCGCCGAGCTCGGGCTGACGCGGCGCGACATCGACATTGTCCTCATGACCCACTTGCATTTTGACCATGCGTGCGGATTGACCGTTTGGAAAGACGGACGGCTTGCGCCGGCGTTTCCGCGCGCCAAGGTCATCGTGTCGGATGTCGAGTGGGAGGAAATGCGAAATCCGAACATCCGCTCGCGCAATACGTATTGGAAAGAAAATTGGGAGCCGATCGCGGATCAAGTCGTTCCGTTTACAAAGGAAACGGAAGTCGTTCCTGGCATCCGCCTCGTCCATACCGGCGGGCATAGCGCCGGGCATGCGATCGTGCTCATCGAATCAGACGGGGAGATGGCCATTCACCTTGGCGATTTGCTTGGCACGCACGCCCATCAAAACGTCCTATGGGTGATGGCGTACGACGATTACCCGATGGATTCGATTTTTGCCAAACAGCGATGGCTCCCTTACGGCATAGAAAGAAACGCGTGGTTTACGTTTTATCACGACGCCTATTACCGGGCGGTCAAATGGCGGGAGGATGGGACGATGGCCGCCGCCGTGAAGCGGGAGCGGCCTGCGCTATAACGGCCTGATCTCGATGATGGCGCCGGTGCAGGCGTTCACGAAAAACTCGCTGTCTCCATCGTCGCAACAGACGCCGCCGCGGTACACGGTGTACGTCAACCCGTCTTTCTCGTACCGCTCCGGGGCGGATTGAATCCAAGAACCGCGGATGCCCCCCTGGCCGTCAAGCGCGCGTTTGGCCATGGCCAGCGCTTGTTCCGGGGCAAGGAGCGCCGGTTTGGAAGCGGAGCGGATGGCATAGACGACGGCCGCACCGACGGCGGCGGCGAGCCACTGTTTCCAAGCCATGTTTCTTTCCTCCTTCTCGCTTTGATACGGTTTAGTATAGCCGATTTTGGCGGAACATGTAAGAAGGACGGAAAGAAACAGAACGGTGAAATCGAACATAGAAAGGGAGACTTGTGATGAATGAGGACACGCTGCAATTATTCCAAACGTTGACCGAGCTTCCAGGCGCACCGGGTTATGAACATCCGGTGCGGCAGTTTATGCGCCAAGAGTTCGCGAAATACGCTGATGACATTGTGCAAGACCGCCTCGGAAGTATTTTCGGCGTCAAACGCGGCGATGAGGCGGGCCCGACGGTGATGGTCGCCGGCCATATGGATGAAGTCGGATTTATGGTGACAGCGATCACCGACCACGGCATGATTCGTTTCCAGCCGCTAGGAGGCTGGTGGGATCAGGTGCTCGTCGCCCAGCGCGTGCAGATTATGACGGACGGCGGGCCGGTCATTGGCGTGATCGGGTCGATTCCGCCGCACTTGCTCGATGAGGAGCAGCGCAAGAAACCAATGGAGATTCAAAACATGTTGATTGACATCGGAGCGGAAAACCGTGAAGATGCCGAACGAGTCGGCATTCGCCCCGGCCAGCCGATCGTGCCGGTCAGCCCGTTCACGGTGTTGGCCAACGGAAAAACCGTGATGGCCAAAGCGTGGGACAATCGGTTTGGCTGCGGGTTGGCGATCGAGCTGTTAAAAGAGCTGAACGGCGAGACGGTGCCGAACGTCTTGTACGCCGGCGCGACCGTGCAGGAAGAGGTCGGGCTGCGCGGGGCGCAGACGGCGGCTTCGATGATCAACCCGGACATCTTTTTCGCTCTGGAAGCAAGCCCGGCCAACGACATGTCCGGCGACAAGCAGGCGTTCGGCCATATCGGCAAAGGGGCGCTCATCCGCTTGTACGACCGGACGATGATTACGCACCGCGGCATGCGCGAATTTGTGCTTGATACGGCGGAAACGATCGGCGTCCCGTACCAGTTTTTCGTTTCCCCAGGAGGCGGAACCGATGCCGGACGGGTTCATATCGCCAACCGCGGCGTGCCGTCGGCGGTGATCGGCGTTTGCGCCCGCTACACTCATACGCATGCGTCGATCATTCATGTCGACGATTACGCGGCGGCCAAACAGCTCATCGTTGAGCTCATCAAACGGTGCGATCGGACGACGGTCGAGACGATTCGCCAAAACAGCTGAGGAGAAGCGAGCGCTTCTCCTTTTCCATGACAAGGAGGGCACTGGATGAAAACCGTTGCGGTTGGAACGAACAACGAAGCGAAAGTCGCCGCCGTTCGGGCGGTGTTGGGGGAAAGGGAATACCGCATTGTATCGCTTGAGGTGCCATCAGGCGTTTCCGCGCAGCCGCTGTCCGATGAAGAGACGCGGCTTGGCGCCATCCGGCGCGCCAAACGGGCGCTCGAAGCGGCGGAGGCGGACATCGGCATCGGATTGGAAGGCGGCGTGATGAAGATCGACGGGCGATGGTGGCTGTGCAACTGGGGAGCGCTCGCCGACCGAAACGGTGTGGTGGTGGCCGCCGCCGGCGCACGCCTCGTGTTGCCGCCTGATGTCGGCGCCGGCATCGAGGCGGGGCGAGAGCTCGGCGACGTGATGGAAGCGTACACCGGGCGGAGGAACGTTCGGCGAAAAGAAGGCGCGGTCGGCGTATTGACGAACGGGCGCGTCGACCGATCGGCGATGTTTTCCCACATCGTCGAGCTTTTGGCCGGCCAATATGAATTTTTTTGTCAAAATGGGTCGTTCAAGGTATGATAAATAAGGAACGGCTGGCAAAGCGGCAGAGGCAGCGCCAAACGTTCTATGAAAAACGCCGCATGAGCATCGTAGGGCATTTTTGGAGCCGGATTCGCTCTTGAACCAGCACCCGCCAAAAGGTGTGAAAGGGAAGGCAAGGGCGTCGGCAGAGCAAGGAGGAAAACGATGAACAGCCGGCAAATGTATGAGAAGATTAAAGAGTGTCTCGTCGCCCACCCGCACTGGACGTTTCGCTTTGACGCCAAGCAAGACGCGATGCGCGTCGAAGACCGCCGCACGAAAAAAGGCGTGACGATCTTGTTGCCTAGCGTGATCGCGAAATGGCACGAACAAAAAGACGAAGCGGTGCGCGAAGTTGTTTATTATGTGGAGGAAACGTTGAAAACGATGGAGGAAGACGCGGCGCTTTCCGGAAACGAGCGGAACATTTATCCCGTCATTCGCTCGGCGTCGTTTCCGACGGAGACAAAAGGAGGCGTTCCGTTGCTGTTTGATGATCATACAGCCGAAACGCGCATTTACTATGCGCTTGATCTAGGCAAAACGTATCGCTTAATTGATGAGCGCATGCTGGAGAAAGACAAATGGAGCCGCGAGCGGGTGAAGGAAATCGCCCGTTTCAACGTTCGGTCGCTGCCGACGCCGGTGAAAGAGGACCGGGTGGCGGACAACGTGTTTTATTTTGTGAACACAAATGACGGGTATGATGCGAGCCGCATTTTAAACGAATCGTTTTTGGCGGACATGCGGGCGCGCGTGGAAGGAACGATGGCCGTCGCTGTTCCGCATCAAGATGTGCTTGTTATCGCTGATGTGCGCAACGACATCGGCTATGACGTGCTCGCGCAAATGACGATGAGCTTTTTTGCCGGCGGCCGCGTACCGATCACGGCGCTGTCGTTTTTATACGAAAACGGGAAACTTGAACCGATTTTCATTTTAGGAAAAAAACGGAAAACGTAGCAGCAAGGAGGAAGAGAGCGATGAACGTGTTTTACAACCGAGAAGGGGTCGGCGACGTGCTGCTCGTGTCGCTGAAACCAGCGGCGGATGAGGAACGGACGTTTGTCAGACAAGGCGATGTCGTCCGCATCATGTCCGAACGGACGGGCGAGACGGTCGGCTATAACATTTTTTCCGCGTCTTCGTACTATCCGTTTTCCGGCAGCGGTCCGCTCAAAGTGAATGAGGAGCTCGTCGGCGTCATCAACGACATCTTGGCGAAAAACAGTTTTGACGAACGAATCGAAGCGGACTTGTCGCCCAAGTTTGTCGTCGGATATGTGAAAGAGAAAACGAAGCATCCGAACGCCGATAAATTGAGCGTCTGCCAGGTGGATGTCGGCGATGAGGTGTTGCAAATCGTCTGCGGAGCGCCGAACGTCGCCGAAGGGCAAAAAGTCGTCGTCGCCAAAATCGGCGCCGTGATGCCAAACGGCCTCGTCATTCAAGAAAGCGAGCTGCGCGGCGTCCGGTCATCCGGCATGATTTGCTCGGCCCGCGAGCTTGGGCTGCCAAACGCCCCGCAGGAGAAAGGCATTTTGGTGCTGTCCGATGAGTATAAGGTCGGCCAGCCGTTCGTGTTTTGACGTTCCGACGGGCGGTGCAGATGGATTCCGCCTGTTTTTTTCGTCACTGGAACGACGCCAGTGGCGTTTTTTTCCGACAACGAAGGCAAAGAAAGAAGTGAAGTGATGGATGAAATTTTGGAAACGATGGCTTCGGTTTCTCACGAGCGAGGCGGAAGAGGAAGGGAACGAACAGCGAACGAATTCCCCACTGTCGACCGGCATGCCCGAACGCGGCGCGGGGAATGTCATTTACCAATATCCGCAAGGCCGCTTCCGCTTTCCGTTGATTCCGGATGACCAGCCGGGTGACAATCGGGAAAAGCCGAGGCGGACGAAAAGCGAGGAATCCGGGCCGCTGCCGAGTCAGCGTCCGTCGGCTGGCGTTTCAAGGGAAATGGCGGAAAAACGACCGTTCCGCCCGTCCGATGTGCCATCCCCAGTTTTTGGATATGATCGGAATCGGGGAAAACAGCGGCAACGAGCGGATGAAATGGAGCTCGCCGGTGCGGGGGGTGTGAAGAATCGAAGCGATGAGGCGGTTCGGGAAGAGGCCGTCCATTGTGAAGCGACATGGCGAGACGTGCGAGAAGACACGGAAAACGGGGCGGCTGAACCGCCAAAAGAAGAAGAGTCTTTGGCCAAGCGGACAGAGGCATGGAGCGAAGAAGATGATGACGCGAGTGGAGCGATGTCCGCGGCTGTTGTGGAGACGGAAGGAAAAGATGGGCTGGCGCCGGCGGCAGGGCAGGAAGAAAGGGATGCCGAGGCGGATGAAAAGAAAGGGCAGGAGTTGGATGAACGGGGCAACGAACGCGCGCCGCACGAGACAGACGGCGGCTTGGAGAGCGGAGGACGAGAGGCGTCGGCACAGATGAGGAATGGAGACGGAGAAAGCGTTGCTTCGACAGAACGGTGGGAGACGACTCCGGATCGCGAAATCCGTCACTCGGCGGCGCAGGCCGGCCGGGAGGAGGCTTCCCGCCGCGAACGAACGCGCATCCCGTATAATGTGATCATGTTCAAGCAAGATTGGCGCAAACTGGAAGAAAAAGCGGCGAATCGATCAAACGGCTGCGTGATGCCGCCATTGGCGCTTCTGGAACCGCCCGAGAAAGCGGCCGAACGCGATGAGCAGTGGCTTCGCGACCAATGCCAGCGTTTGGACCGAACGTTCGCGAGCTTCCATATCGGCGCCAAAGTCGTCGGGGCGACGCAAGGACCGACGGTGACGCGGTTTGAAGTGCAGCCGGATTTAGGAGTGAAAGTGAGCAAGATTACAAGCTTGATAGATGATATCAAACTCAGCCTGGCGGCGAAAGATATTCGCATGGAAGCGCCGATCCCGGGAAAACGGACGATCGGCATTGAAGTGCCGAACCGAACGAGCCGTCCAGTGCGCCTAAGGGAAATTTTAGAAAGCGAAGCGTTTCGCAAAAGCCCATCGCCGCTTACCGTGGCGCTAGGGCTTGACATCAGCGGAGCGCCGGTGGTGACCGACATCCGAAAAATGCCCCACGGGCTGATCGCTGGGGCGACCGGGTCGGGAAAAAGCGTCTGCATGAACGCGATGCTCGTCAGCATGTTGTATAAAGCAGCGCCGCACGAAGTGAAATGGCTGCTCATTGATCCAAAAATGGTCGAACTGGCGCCGTACAACGGGCTGCCGCATTTGCTCAGCCCGGTGATCACCGAGGCGAAGGCGGCGGCGGGGGCGCTCAAGTGGGCGGTCGGCGAAATGGAACGGCGGTATGAACAGTTTGTCCACGCTGGCGTGCGCGATATCGAAAAATATAACGATCATCTTCGTGCACACGGGAGCAGTGAACCGCCGCTGCCGTACATCGTCATCGTCATTGACGAGCTCGCCGACCTGATGATGGCCGCCCCGGCCGATGTCGAAGAATCGATTTGCCGGCTGGCGCAAAAGGCGCGGGCGTGCGGCATCCATTTATTGATCGCGACGCAGCGGCCGTCCGTCGATGTTCTCACCGGGTTGATCAAGGCGAACATTCCGACGCGCATCGCGTTTTCCGTCTCCTCCCAAGTCGATTCGCGCACCATTTTAGATGTGAATGGGGCTGAGCGGCTGCTTGGGCGCGGCGATATGCTGTTTTTGGAAAATGGTTCGGCCAAGCCGGTGCGGCTGCAAGGCTGCTTTATTTCCGATGAGGAAATCGAGCGGGTGGCAGCGCACGTGAAATCACGACAAGCTCCATCCTATTTGTTTGATCCAGACGATTTTCGGCAAACGGTCTCGATGGGCGGCGAGGATGACGAACTGTTCGAGGAGGCGTGCCGGTTTGTCATCGCCCAAGGAGGAGCGTCGACATCGAGCCTGCAGCGTCATTTCCGCATCGGCTACAATCGCGCCGCCCGGTTGATCGAGATGATGGAGGAGCGAGGGCTGATCTCGGAAGCGCGCGGCAGCAAACCGCGCGATGTGTTGATGAGCGAGGACGAGTGGGAGCGCTGGCGCGAGCAGAACAGCTGAGGGCGGTAGTGTTTTCCCTCCTCACGTGCTATAATGAGGAAATGAAATGGATGGTGCACTGCAATGAGAGAAATGGCAAAACGAGATGGATATCATATACTGTCTTACAGAGAGACGATGGTTGGAGGGCTTAACGATGACAGCTTACCATTTTGTAGGCATTAAAGGCACGGGGATGAGCGCGCTCGCGCAAGTGCTTCATGACCTTGGCTATACGGTGCAAGGGTCGGATGTAGAAAAATGGTTTTTCACGCAAAAGGCGCTTGAAGAGCGGGGAATCCCGGTGCTGCCTTTTTCGAAAGACAATATTCGCCCAGGTTATACGGTCATTGCTGGCAACGCATTTCCGGATACGCATGAGGAAATCGAGGCAGCCCGTCAGCTTGGTGTGCCTGTCATTCGTTACCATCGCTTTTTAGGCCAGCTGGCAGGCAAGTTTACGAGCATCGCGGTGACCGGTTCGCATGGAAAGACGACGACGACCGGGCTGCTTGCCCATGTGATGCAAGGAGCCCATCCAACGTCCTATTTGATCGGAGACGGCACGGGAAAAGGAGAGCCGGGGAGCAAATATTTTGTGTTTGAAGCGTGCGAATACCGACGGCACTTCCTTTCCTACTTTCCAGATTATGCGATCATGACAAATATTGACTTTGATCACCCGGATTATTTTGCCAATGTCGATGATGTATTTTCCGCTTTCCAGCAAATGGCGAATCAAGTGAAAAAAGCGATCGTCGCCTGCGGGGATGATCCGTATTTGCCGAACATTCAGGCGAAAGTGCCGATTTTGTTTTATGGATTCGGCGAAGAAAACGATTTTCAGGCGCGCAACATCGTCAAGACGACGGAAGGGATGGCGTTTGATGTGTTCGTGCGCAACACATTTTTTGCCTCGTTTTCCATTCCGCGCTTTGGCGCTCATAACGTGTTGAATGCTATGGCCGTCGTCGCCCTCTGCCACTATGAAGGGGTGGATGCGGGCACGATCGCCCAGCGGCTGCAAACATTCCAAGGCGTGAAGCGCCGCTTCAGCGAGAAAACGGTCGGGCGCCAAGTGCTCATCGATGATTACGCGCATCATCCACGCGAAATTACGGCGACATTGGAGGCGGCAAGGCAAAAATATCCAGGTCGCGAAGTAGTGGCGATTTTTCAGCCGCATACGTATACACGGACGCAGACGTTTTTGCGCGAGTTCGCTGAAAGTTTGCGGCAGGCGGACCATGTGTATTTGTGCGACATTTTCGGCTCGGCGCGTGAACATGAGGGGAAGCTGACGATCCGTGATTTGCAGGCGCAAATTCCGCGTTCCCAGCTGCTCGAGGAACAAAACGTAGCCGTGTTGAAGCAGCATCAAGACGCGGTGTTGGTGTTCATGGGTGCGGGCGACATTCAAAAGTTTCAGCAAGCGTACGAACGGGCTGTTCTTTCCGCCTGAAGGCCGACAGGGAACGGGCTGTGATGAAGATGGCCCGTTTTTACTGTTTCAATAGAACAAAAACAGGTTAAAGAATAGAAGACGCGTAGAGAAAAAGGGAGGGAGATCGGGTGGAATGGGTGTTGTATGTGAGCGTTGCCATTGTGGCGCTTTCCTTTTTATTATTGGTGATTTACATAGCCAAAACGCTCGTTGTCTTGCAAGAGACGCTCCGCCGCCTGTCGGAGGCCATTGGCCATACGGATGAACAAGTGCAACGATTATCCGGGGAGATTCAGCAACTTCTTCACACGGCCAATGGCATTGTACATGATGTGCAAAAAAAGGTAGAGGCGTTGACAGGAGTTGTGGAAGCGGTCGGTGAAACGGGAGACGCCGTGAGAACGATCAACAGGGCCATTCGTCAGACAGCGACCGCACTGCTTGGTGCGACGAATGTAGGAAAAACAAAGTGGAGAAAATGGTTTCATTGGGCCAATGTTTTTCGGGAAGGATGGGAAAAATGGAGAAGAAATCACTCTGCGAAGGAGGTTGTCGTCAATGGGAAAAAATAATGGGAGCTTTCTGCTTGGAGCGATGGTCGGCGGCATCGCCGGCGCGGCCGCGGCGTTGTTTTTGACGAGCGAAAAAGGGCGGAAATGGCTGGCCGAGTGGAGCAACGATGAAACGTGGGAGCCGGTGAAAACAACGGCTGTCGAATGGTTGGAAACGGCGAAAGAGAAAACGAAGGAAATCGCCGGCTTCATTCCGTTGAAATCTACGACGGCGCCAGCTGGCGGGGAAAACGATGGAGAGGAAGCCAAAGAGGCGACGATTTCGATTCCGCCATCCGCCGGGCCAGCCGACCGGGAAACGCTGCAAAAGCTGCTGGAGGAGGCGGAAGCGGCGCTTGATGATGCTGAGGAAACCATATCTCATCGGAAAGAAACGGAGTGAGGATGATGGGAATGGAGAAGCTGGAGACGATCGAACAGTTTGAGCGCGTCATGAAGGAAACGGAACGTTTTTTGTTCGTCAAGCATAGCCTCACCTGCCCGATCAGCCGAGCGGCGTTTGGCGAATGCGAGAAATTCGCCGCAGACCATCCGGAGCTGGCGGTGTATTGCCTGTACGTCCAAGAGGCGCGGCCGCTCTCCACCTATATCGCCGAAACGACCGGGGTGAAACACGAGTCGCCGCAAGTGCTGCTGTTTGAAAACGGCCGCGTCGTCTGGCACGCGTCCCATTGGAGCATTACGTACGAGGCGCTCGAAACGCATGCGGTTGTTGCTTGATCATCCGCCCGCAGCCGCGGGCGTTTTCTCATCCATTATCGCTTTATCGCTTAAAAGCGTTTAATCAAAAAAGCAAATTTTTCGTGACAACGATAGCTCCATCGATTATAATAAACACTAATTAAACGACTTCGCTCTCCAAGACGGGGGAGACGCTTGCCGGCAAGCGGCGAAAACAATGCACCACACTTGGCGAAAGGATGAGAAAAGCATGAGCAATGAGAGATTAGATGAACTGCGGGCGCGAGTCGATGAGATCAACTTGCAGCTGTTGAAACTGATCAATGAACGGGGACGGCTCGTTCAGGAGATCGGAAAAATTAAAGAAGCGCAAGGGACGCACCGCTACGACCCGGTGCGCGAGAGGAAAATGTTGGATCTCATTTCCGAGCATAACGACGGACCGTTTGAAACGTCGACGCTGCAGCATATTTTCAAGGAAATTTTCAAGGCCGCGCTTGAATTGCAGGAAGATGACCACCGGAAGGCGCTCCTTGTTTCGCGGAAAAAGCATCCGGAAAACACGATTGTCGAAGTGAAAGGCGAGCGAATCGGCGACGGCAACCAATATTTCGTCATGGGCCCGTGCGCGGTGGAAAGCTATGAACAAGTCGCTGCGGTGGCGGAGGCCGTGAAAAAACAGGGGATCAAGCTGCTGCGCGGCGGCGCCTACAAACCGCGCACGTCGCCGTACGATTTCCAAGGGCTCGGCGTGGAAGGACTGAAAATTTTGAAACGGATCGCCGATGAGTTTGATTTGGCGGTCATCAGTGAAATCGTCACGCCGGCGGACATTGAAATCGCCTTGGACTATATTGACGTCATCCAAATCGGTGCGCGCAACATGCAAAACTTTGAGCTGCTCAAGGCAGCCGGCCAAGTGAACAAGCCGATTTTGCTGAAGCGCGGCTTGGCGGCGACGATTGAAGAATTCATCAATGCCGCTGAGTACATTATGTCGCAAGGAAACGGGCAGATCATTTTATGCGAGCGCGGCATCCGCACGTACGAGCGGGCGACGCGCAACACGCTCGACATTTCCGCCGTGCCGATCTTAAAGAAAGAGACGCACTTGCCAGTGTTCGTCGATGTCACCCACTCAACAGGGCGGCGCGATCTGCTCATCCCGTGCGCCAAAGCGGCCTTGGCGATCGGCGCCGACGGCGTCATGGCCGAAGTGCATCCGGATCCGGCCGTCGCCTTGTCCGATTCCGCCCAGCAAATGGACATCGCCCAATTCAACGAGTTTATGGAAGAAGTGCGCGCGTTCCAACGTCAGTTTGTTCAGGCTTAAGACGATCCCCTCGGTTGTTGCCCGAGGGGATTTTTTGATGAGCTGGCGAGTGTTGGGGCAAACTACCCGTGAACGGTTTGTGAACAAACCGGCAAAATGGTTGCGATTTCGTTGCGAGTTGGCGATAATGTATCATATGATAGTTGTACATACATTCGGAATTTGACTGGTGATTGGATCGAGCGAAAAGGAGTGAAACAAAATGACGGTAACGATTTATGATGTGGCGCGGGAGGCGAACGTCTCGATGGCGACCGTCTCGCGCGTTGTCAACGGCAACCCGAACGTCAAACCGTCGACGAGAAAAAAAGTACTTGAGGCCATCGAACGGCTCGGCTACCGCCCGAACGCCGTGGCGCGGGGGCTCGCCAGCAAAAAAACGACGACGGTCGGGGTGATCATTCCGGACATCTCAAGCATTTTCTTCGCCGAACTCGCGCGCGGCATTGAAGACATCGCTACGATGTACAAGTACAACATCATTTTGAGCAACTCCGACCAAAACAAAGAAAAAGAATTGCATTTGCTCAATACGATGCTCGCCAAGCAGGTGGACGGCCTGTTGTTTATGGGCGGGACGATCACCGAGGAACACGTCGCTGAATTTCAAAAGTCGTCGGTGCCGATCGTGCTTGCGGCCACAACCGGGCCGGAGGAGATTCCATCGGTCAACATCGACTATGAGCAGGCGGCGTTTGAAGCCGTGACGTATTTGCTGGAAAAAGGAAACCGCCGCATTGTCTATGTGACTGGTCCGACTGACGACCCGATCAACCAGCGGAAACTCGCCGGGTACCGCCGCGCGCTTGAGGAACACGGCGCGCCGTATGAAGAAGAACTCGTCATTGAGGGCGACAACTCGTACGACTCTGGTTTGGAAGCGTACGAGAAAATCGCCGAGCTCGCTGCGCGGCCGACGGCGGTGTTTGCCGGGACGGACGAAATGGCGCTCGGCATCATCCATAGCGCTCAAGACCACGGGGTGCGCGTGCCGGATGAGTTGGAAGTCGTTGGCTTTGACAACACAAGGCTGGCGACGATGGTGCGGCCGCGGCTGACCACTGTCGTGCAGCCAATGTATGACATCGGCGCGGTGGCGATGCGGCTCTTGACCAAGTATATGAACAAAGAACAAGTGGACAACCATATCGTCGTCTTGCCGCATCGGCTGGAGGTGCGCGAGTCGACGAAATGAAAAAAGCTGGCCTCAACATGGGGCCAGCTTCTTGCTTGCTTTGCTCCATTTCTTTTTTGACGGCTGCAATCGCCCTGCAGTCGGCCCATTTTTCAATGAAAACGGAAGTGGACTAGGAAAACAGGGTGTAGAAATCCACTGTTTTCTGTAAATGGAGAAAAAATCAAGTCCCCGCCCGGCGTTGGCTGCGAATGAAATACAACGCCTTTTCCACCGTCTGCGCGTTTTTTTCGCTGATTTCCGCCTTGCGCGGGATCGGGGGATACAAGTTGTCTGGGTCGTCCCATTCGAGCGGCAAGGCGACCGGTGAAAGCGGTTGCCATCGTTGTCGCCACTCATCCGGCAGCGGGCCGGACACATCGGCTTGTCCCGTCATCTCGAGCCAAAGGAGCGCCCACGCCCGCGGCACGACGCGCCAGATGTCATATCCGCCGCCGCCGACGGCGATCCAGCGTCCGTTGCAATATTCATGCGCGATTTCGTGCGCGAGCTTCGGAATGGCGCGGTACGTTTTCATCGTCACCGACAAATGGGTGAGCGGGTCGTAATAGTGGGCGTCGACGCCGTTTTGCGTCACGATGACGTCCGGGCGGAAAAAGTCGGCGATCTCTCGGAGCGCGGTCGTATAGGCGGCGATCCATGATTCGTCTTCCGTGAACGCATCAACGGGAATGTTGAACGAATAGCCGTAGCCCGCGCCTAAGCCGCGCTCGTTGACGTTTCCCGTACCAGGAAACAAATAGCGCCCCGTTTCATGAATGGAAAACGTGCAGACGTTCGGATCGTCGTAGAACGCCCATTGCACCCCGTCGCCGTGGTGGGCGTCCGTGTCGACGTACAACACGCGCAGTCCGTATTTCTCCCGGATGTATTGAATGGCGACCGCGCTGTCATTGTAGACGCAAAAGCCGGATGCCTTGCCGCGGAAGCCGTGGTGCAGACCGCCGCCCAAGTTGAGCGCATGCTCGGCTGCTCCGGAAAGAACCGCGTCGACGGCGGTGAGCGTGCTGCCGACCAAAAGAGCGCTTGCTTCATGCATGTTCGGAAACACCGGCGTGTCTTCGGTGCCAAGGCCGTAGTTTTGCGCCGCCGCTTCGGACAGCTCGCCGTGCCCGGCCGCTTTCACCGCCTCGATGTAGGAGCGGTCGTGAATGAGCGCCAGCTCGTCATCGGTCGCCATGCGCGGGGCGACGATATGGCGGTCTTCCAGCGCGCCGATCGTGCAGAGCAAGTCATACGTCAGCTTCACCCGGAGCTGGTTGAACGGATGGGCGTCATGAAATTTGTACTGAAGAAATTGCTCGCTATAGACGAATGCGCAGTTTCGGCTCATGACGTAACCCCCGGCAAGTTCGGCCATAGCACGCGATAGCCGGCGTTTTGCAAATCGCGGATCAACGGAAGCGGATTCATCGTCTGCACGCGGAAGACTAAAATTTTATAATTCGGATCTGGGTCCGGATACAAAAGGACGCTGGCGATGTTCACATGGCGCTCACTGATGATGGCCGCCGCTTTGCTTAACATGCCGGCCTCGTTCGGCACTTTGATTTCGATTTGCGACCCTGGCTGGTGAACGCCGGTCAGCTCAATGAAGGTGCGGAGCAAATCGGTTTGCGTGATGATGCCGACGAGCTTCCCATGGTTGACGATCGGCAGGCAGCCGATTCGGTGCTCGTAAAAGAGCGCCGCCACCTCCTCGACAAAATCGAGCGGATGGCCAACGATGACGTCCGTTTTCATCACGTCCCCGACTGGTTTCTCCAAGTCTTCCCACTGTTCGTGAAGGCGGAAAATGGAGGGGCTTGCTTCGCGCAAATCTTGGTTTGTCACGAGCCCCACAAGGCGTCCTTCCTCGTCCACGACCGGCAGATGGCGGATGCGGTGCTGTCTTAGCAGCTGCAGCGCTTCGGCGATCGTATTCGTGGGACGGAGCGTCACCACTGGCGATTTCATCACTTGTTCGACAAGCATCGTTCTCCTCTCCCCTTTGTGCGTGGCATTTCATTTGCGCCGCCCGCAATCGGCAAGGCGGGCGCAAATGCCCGGACAGCCGAGAATTTCCGTTAGTACATATAGCGGTTCATAAACCGAAGCCGGTCGAACCGTTGAATCGATTCGGCGTCGACCCGTTTGCCGATGCGGACCATCAAGCAGTTCGCCGGATGCGAGCAAATTTCCGGGTCATCGGTCGCATACCAGACGAGCCCCCCGGCGTTCATCATTTTTTCCATCACTTTTCGGTACTCCCATACGTTCAGCCCAGTGCCTTTGAGATCCCAATGCCAGTAATATTCGGTTGTGATGATGATGTAGTCTTCCATAGCGTCGTCCATCATCGAGACGATCAACAAATTTTTTCCGACGCCAAACCCGCGAAACTCGGGAATGACTTCAATGGCGCCAAGCTCAAGCAAATTTTCCATGTTCCCTTCCGACCAACGCTCAAGCGGATCGGGATACAAAAACGTCACATACCCGACGATCACTTCGCCGCGGCGGGCGATGATGATCCGCCCTTCCGGCAGCTTGGCGATTTCGATCAACGCTTTGTGCTGTTTGGCAGGCGGGCGGAAGGAAGTGAGATCATGGTGGAATTCGTAGCTGGCCAACGCTTCCGGCGTCACCGGCCCTTCGATGAGAAGCGTTCCTTTCGGGGTTTTCAGCTCTTTGGCGTTATACGTTTTTTTATGTTCCATTCGGCCACCACCTGAAATTGGTCGTTCTGTTTCCATTATACATAAAAACGGCGCCGCTGGCGCGGTTCAAAAAAATTTCAAAAAAGCGGGGGCGAGGAATATTTTAAAAATTGAGAAATAGTTTTCAATCAACTATAATTAGAAATGAAATCACTTACATAAGGGGGATTAGGAGAATGAACACAGAACGGCTTCCTGTTATACAAGGGGACTACAATTTGAAAAACTACGAAGAAACATATAAACAGTTTCAATGGTCGGAAGTGGAGAAAGAGTTTTCCTGGCATGAAACGGGCCGAGTCAACATGGCGTATGAGGCGATCGACCGCCATGCTGAGTCGTTCCGTAAAAATAAAGTGGCGCTTTATTACCGCGACGCGGCGCGGAACGAGAAATATACGTTCAAAGAAATGAAAGAGATGTCCAATAAGGTGGCGAACGTCTTAAAACAGGCGGCGGACATTCAGAAAGGCGACCGCGTGTTTGTGTTCATGCCGCGCTCTCCGGAACTGTACTTTGCGGTGCTTGGAATCATTAAAACCGGCGCCATCGTCGGACCGCTGTTTGAGGCGTTCATGGAAGGAGCGGTGCGCGACCGCCTTGAAGACAGCGGGGCGAAAGCGATCGTGACGACGCCGGAACTGCTGCCGCGCGTGCCGGTCGGCGACTTGCCGGAGCTGAAGTACGTCTTTTTGGTCGGCGACGGCATTGTCGAGGAAGGGCCGTACATCGACTTGAAAAAGCGGATGAATGAGGCAAGCAAGCGCTTCGACATCGAATGGGTCGACCGCCAAGACGGCCTGATTTTGCATTATACGTCCGGTTCGACCGGCAAGCCGAAAGGCGTCCTGCACGTCCATAACGCCATGATTCAGCACTATCAAACGGCGAAATGGGTGCTTGACTTAAAAGAGGATGACATCTACTGGTGCACGGCCGACCCGGGGTGGGTGACCGGGACGTCGTACGGCATTTTCGGCCCGTGGCTGTGCGGGGCGTCAAGCGTCATTGTCGGCGGCCGCTTCAGCCCGGACGCTTGGTATCAAACGATCCAAGATTTTGGCGTCACCGTCTGGTACAGCGCGCCGACGGCGTTCCGCATGTTGATGGGCGCAGGCGATGAAGTGGTGAAAAAATATGATTTAAGCTCTCTACGCCACATTTTGAGCGTCGGCGAGCCGCTCAATCCTGAAGTCATCCGCTGGGGGATGAAAGTGTTCGGCCGCCGCATCCATGATACGTGGTGGATGACGGAAACAGGCGGGCATCTCATTTGCAACTACCCGTGCATGGAAATCAAGCCGGGATCGATGGGGAAACCGATTCCAGGCGTCGAGGCGGCGATCATCGACGACCGAGGAAACGTCCTGCCGCCGTACCGGATGGGCAACTTGGCCATCAAAAAAGGCTGGCCGTCGATGATGAAAACGATTTGGAACAACCCACAAAAATATGAATCATACTTTATCGGCGACTGGTACGTATCCGGCGATTCGGCCTACATGGATGAAGACGGCTACTTCTGGTTCCAAGGCCGTGTTGACGACGTCATCAACACATCCGGCGAGCGCGTCGGGCCGTTTGAAGTCGAAAGCAAGCTCGTCGAGCATCCGGCCGTTGCTGAAGCCGGCGTCATCGGCAAGCCGGATCCGGTGCGCGGAGAAATCATCAAAGCGTTCATCGCGCTCCGCGAAGGGTACGAGCCGTCCGAGGAACTGAAAGAAGACATCCGCCAATTTGTGAAAAAAGGGCTCGCTGCTCATGCAGCGCCGCGTGAGATCGAGTTCCGCGACAAACTGCCGAAAACGCGGAGCGGGAAAATTATGCGCCGCGTCTTGAAAGCATGGGAGCTCAACTTGCCGACCGGCGATTTGTCGACGATGGAAGACTAAAAACAATCCTAGGCGTCCGGAACGCTCTTGTTCCGGGCGCTTTTGCTTATTGCTGGCTAAAACGTCGGGCTCTTGGCAAAAAAAAACGATCCGGGTCGTTTCCCCAGACCGTTTTTAATCATTCACTGCTAGACGGAGAGGAAGAGGGCGGACCGCCATTCTCTTTGTTATCTGAGCCGGCAGGCGGCAGTGAAACGAGGTTCGATGGTGCTGATTCCTGTCCGGCGATGTCTACAGCGGTGACGCAGTACGCGACGCCCGGCTGCAGCGGCGAAAACGAGGCCGCCTCGTCCGCTTTTACAACGGCGACGAGGCGCCGTTGTCCCGTTTTGCTCACTTGATAGATGCGGTAGCCGATGACATCCGGCTCGTTACGGCGATTCCAGACGAGCTTGCCGCCTGCACGCCGAGCGGCGGGTGGAGCCGGAGGACGGCCGTTTTCCTTTAATGGGGAGACGAGCGATGCATCGCCCGCCTGCCCCTCGCCGTTGATCCCCCAATCGGCGAGAAGCTTCGGATTCACGATCACTTCGCGAGTGACAAACTCTTCCGGCGTCGTCTCGAGCGCCGCATAGCGGCGTCCGTCGATGATGACGAGCCGGCTTTCGATCAAATCGCCCTCGCTTCCCGTCCGCGGCGCAAACTTCGTATTGTACAAATCGTAGCGGACGAGCCCGGCTTTTTCGCACGCCGCCGATGGGATGAAGCCGCTGGCGGCGCAGTAAGGGCGGCGGACGATGCCGCCCGGCATGAGAAACCGCTTTGACGGCGCGATGAGCTTCGGATTTTGGTCATAAGCCGCGTTCATCAGCTGCGCCCATAACAGCTGGGTGCGCCGGCTGTAGGAAAGTCCTTTGTAGCGCGATTCAAGCGGCGCCGGCCGGTCATAGCCGATCCAAACGCCGAACGTGACGTTCGGATTGACGGCGACAAACCACGAATCGCGCTTGTCTTGCGATGTCCCCGTTTTGCCGGCCCAGTCCGCGGAAAATTTCAAGTAGCGCGGCACCGACGAGGCTGTTCCGCCGCGAAGCACGTCGCGCATCATATCGATCATCAAGTACGACGTTTGCGGAGAAAACACCGGGACGGGCTTGCTTTGATGTTCATAAACGATTTTTCCGTTCTTGTCAACAATCTTTTCAATCATGTAGGCGTCTACAAACGAGCCGTAATTGGCGAACGTCGCATAGGCGTTGACGTTTTCCTCAACCGTGACGCCAATGTGCGTCCCGCCGATCGCCAAAGCCGGATTTGCTTCTTCTTGTTTGGCGACGCTCGTGATTCCCATTTTATGCAAATAGTCGATCGGATGGCGGGATCGGATTCTCATATACGTCCGAACGGCCGGAATGTTGAACGATTGCTGCAAGGCATAGCGCGCGGTCACAAGCCCGTGCGTTTTCCCGTCCGCGTTTTTCGGCGCATACGAACCGATCGAAAGCGGCAAGTCCGGAATGATTGTCGCCGGTTGGATGACGCCCATCTCCATGGCGGGCGCGTACACCAAGAGCGGTTTCATCGTTGACCCGTTGGACCGGTGCGATTGGGTGGCGTGGTTCAACTGCTCGCGCTTGTAGTCGCGGCCGCCGACGAAGCTGATGATTTTTCCCGTTTTGTTTTCGATGAGCATCGCCCCGACTTCGACCGGTTGGCGATGGGCGATCATGTCTCCTGTTTTCTTGTCTTTGGTGTAATACACATTATCGCTTCCATAATACGGATAGCGGGCGGCGATGCGCTGCATTTGTTCATAAATCTTTTTGTCGATCGTCGTATAAATCCGATATCCGCCTTGGCGCAGCGCTTTTTCCGCCTCGCCCAGGTAGCGGCGGGAACGAGCGGGGTCGCGTTTCACCTCTTCCGGCTTATAGCCGTCGCGCTTGGCGAACTCTTCGGCGAGCGCGTCTTTCGCCCGCCGCTCAATCTCCATCGTCAAAAACGGATATTGTTCAAACGGCGACGGCTTCGGGGCGGCAAAATGCTTCGCCACATCATAGGAAAGCGCTTCCTTATACTGTCCTTCAGAAATATAGCCGGCCCGTTTCATCCGGTAAAGCACCGTTTTCATCCGCTTCAAGCCCGCCGAGATGTCCGGTTTGACGCTGCCGTCAGCGGCAAACGGGGTGTAGACGAACGGGTTTTGCGGCAGTCCGGCCAAAAACGCCGCTTGAGCGAGATTCAACTCTTTGGCGTTGACGCCAAAGACGCCTTGGGCCGCGGCTTGGATGCCGGCGACGTTGCGCCCCGATGAGCTGCGGCCGAACGGAACGACGTTTAAATACGCCTCTAAAATGTCCGTTTTGGAAAAAAATTTCTCCAGACGAAGCGCAAGCAGCATCTCTTTCGCCTTCCGTTCAAATGACGCTTCGTTCGTCAATATCTGGTTTTTGACGAGCTGCTGCGTAAGCGTGCTCCCGCCGCTTTTGACCGGCGAGTTGGTCAGCTCTTGAAACACGGCGCGGATGATCGCCTTCGGAACGACGCCGTGATGTTCATAAAAATGTTCGTCTTCCGTCGCGATGATCGCCTGCACGACGTATGGCGACACCTCGGAAAGAGGCACCGCCTCGCGGTCGAGATCGGAGCGGAATCGGCCTAAATACACCCCGTTGGCAAAGTACATATGGCTCGTTTCGCCGTAACTGTAAATCTCCTTTTTCATCTCGTCAGGCGAGGGAACGGGCATATCTTTGACCAAAAAGGCAAAATAGCCGGCGCCGGCGCCGATGGCAAAGCAAGCAAGGCAGAGTGCGGCGATGAGCAAAATCAAAATGACGTTCCAAACCACATCGTATGTAAGAGAAAAATAATGCCACGCTTTTTCAAGAGAAACGGAAAGTTGGTTTCGCTTCATGCCAGCCCCCCTATGCGGCAAGTCATTATGTATAAGTATACCATAGGAAGGGGAGACTTTGTGGAATTTTGCCGATTTTTCGCTGTTTGTGCGAAAGGCGTTAAGGTTGACAGCGAGTGCATCGCTATGGTAATAAGAATGTATATCTTTACATATGAGAAAGCGATGATGGGAACAAGTAGCGGCTGTCTCCCTGGTGCAGAGAGCTGGCGGACGGTGCGAGCCAGTCCACAGGCAGGCGTGAATTACCTCCCTGAGCAGCGATGGCGAACGGTTTTGGCGCCTAGTAGCCATCCGCCGGCTGACGCCGTTACCGAAATGAGTGAGAAAGCACCATGCTTTCTAAGTAGGGTGGTACCGCGACGAACACTCGCCCCTTCATCACGGGCGGGTGTTTTCTTTTTCATGACATTCATAGAGAGGTGAAGGACATGGATTTGCTTGCGGAATTGCAATGGCGCGGGCTCGTCAACCAAACGACGGATGAAGACGGGTTGCGCAAGCTGTTGAATGAGGAGCGGGTGACGCTCTACTGCGGCTTTGACCCGACGGCGGACAGTTTGCATATCGGCAACTTGGCTGCCATTTTGACGCTGCGCCGCTTCCAGCAGGCCGGGCATCGCCCGATCGCTTTAGTCGGCGGAGCGACGGGGTTGATCGGTGACCCGAGCGGGAAAAAAAGCGAGCGCACGCTCAATGCCAAAGAAACCGTCGAGGCATGGAGCGCGCGTATTCAAGAGCAGCTCTCCCGCTTTTTGGATTTTGAAGCGGACCCAAACCCGGCAAAAATCGCCAACAACTACGACTGGATCGGGCCGCTTGATGTCATTGCGTTTTTGCGCGACGTCGGCAAGCATTTCAGCGTCAACTACATGCTGGCGAAAGAGTCGGTGCAATCGCGCATCGAAACGGGTATTTCGTTCACCGAGTTCAGCTATATGATGCTGCAGGCGTACGATTTTCTCCGCCTGTATGAGACGGAAGGATGCCGCCTGCAAATTGGCGGGAGCGACCAATGGGGCAACATCACGGCCGGGCTTGAGCTCATTCGCAAAACGAAAGGCGAGGCGCGGGCGTTTGGCTTGACGATCCCGCTTGTGACGAAAGCGGACGGCACGAAATTCGGGAAAACGGAAAGCGGCACGATTTGGCTCGATAAAGAGAAAACGTCACCGTACGAGTTTTACCAGTTTTGGATCAACACCGATGACCGCGATGTGATCCGTTACTTGAAGTACTTTACGTTCCTTTCGAAAGAGGAAATCGAAGCGCTTGAACAAGAGCTTCGTGAGGCCCCAGAGAAGCGGGCGGCCCAAAAGGCGCTTGCCGAGGAAGTGACAAAGCTCGTGCACGGTGAAGAGGCGCTCAAGCAGGCGATCCGCATCTCGGAAGCGCTCTTTAGCGGCGACATCGCCAATTTGACCGCGGCGGAAATTGAGCAAGGGTTCAAAGATGTGCCGTCATTCGTTCATAAAGGAGGCGACGTTCCGCTTGTCGAACTGCTCGTTTCTGCCGGCATTTCGCCATCGAAGCGGCAAGCTCGCGAAGACATCCAAAACGGCGCCATTTACGTCAACGGCGAGCGCATCCAAGACGTCGGCGCCGTCCTAACCGCCGAACACCGTTTGGAAGGGCGGTTTACCGTCATCCGCCGTGGGAAGAAAAAGTATTATTTGATTCGCTATGCCTAAGAAAAAAAGATCCGAAATGCCGATGCATTTCGGATCTTTTTTGCGCCTTAACGCGAGTAGAACTCAACGATGAGCGCTTCGTTGATTTCCGCTGGGAGTTCGGAACGCTCCGGCAAGCGGGTGTACGTCCCTTCCATTTTTTCCGGATTGAACGTCAAGTAATCCGGAATGTAGTTGTTCGCTTCGAGCGCTTCTTTAATCACTTGCAAGTTGCGCGATTTTTCGCGGACGGCGATCGTTTGTCCCGGTTTGACGCGGTACGACGGGATGTTGACGCGGTTGCCGTCGACCAAAATGTGGCCGTGCGTCACGAGCTGGCGGGCTTGACGGCGCGTGCGGGCCAACCCTAAGCGATAGACGAGGTTGTCCAGGCGCGACTCCAACAAAATCATGAAGTTTTCGCCGTGTTTGCCCGGCATTTTGCCTGCTTCTTCAAACGTTTTGCGGAATTGGCGCTCGTTTACGCCGTACATATGGCGCAACTTTTGCTTTTCTTGCAGCTGCAAGCCATATTCCGACAATTTCCGACGCTGCCCCGGACCGTGTTGGCCAGGTGGATACGGACGTTTTTGCAATTCTTTCCCCGTGCCGCTCAACGAGATGCCAAGGCGGCGAGAAATTTTCCACATTGGTCCAGTATAACGAGCCATTCGTTGCTCCTCCTTATGCTTTTATTCGTAAAATAAAAGCAGATGTGCGCCAACAATTACGGCCATTTTGTTTTCATGCATCCTCGCTCTCGCAGCTAAGAGTTACACGATGCACCTCGGCGGGCCGAGGAACAAAATGAACCATAAAGGTGGGCACAAAGGCTGCTATATTTTACACAAAGGCTATTATATGATTTTTAGAGGATAAAGTCAACATTTTGTTTCCTTTCTTCTCTATCTGTATGATATAATAAAAGATGCAATTTTTAAAAAAAATTGTCATCCTATTCTCTCGTTTGGAATGATGATGCCGGTTTGGGTGGAAAAGGCGATGAACAAGGAAGAAATGAAGCGGTATGAATCGTTTAAACAAAAATTTTTCCACTGGTTTTTGGCGTTTCAGGACGATGGGCCGTTTTCGGCGGCGGCGGGCGAGCTGCTCGCGCTGCTGAAAGAAGAGCTGGCGCTCGAGCAAGCCGTTTTTTATTTGTATGACCCGGTGCGCGCTGCCTTTTATCCGGAAGCGGCTGCGGTTGGGGCGCCCGGCGCTGGGCCGATCGCAGCTGATGGAGAGCGGAAAGTCGCTGTCGTCGATGCCGGTGGGCCGCATATGGCGGCCCGGCTCTTTTTCATGCTTTCCGATGAGGCGCCGGCGATGGTCGAGCTGATGTATCGAAAAGACGGTGGTTTTGACGAGCGGTTGTTGTGGGAGATCCGGGAGGATTTGGCGCGATTGTTTCGGAAACTTAGCGCGGTGCTGCAAGGAGCGGGCGAAGAGAAACGGTATGGGCAGCTGCATCGCTTCGCCGCAAAAATTCATTCATCGATGCATATCGATGATGTGCTTGAAGAAATTATCCGCACGCTACAAAACGTCTACCCGTCGTTTACATACTATCTTCTGTTATCGCACGATAACCACCTGCGCGGGAATTTGCCGATTAAAGCGCTGATGTTGGATGAGGGGGAAAGGCAAACGGCGGCGCTGCGGGCGTTTTTGACCGGGCAGGTGCAATGCGAGGAAATGGAGGCGCCGCCGCGCTCGGTGCTGTACGCGCCGATCAAAGGTGGGCAGGCGGTGTATGGGGTGATTGAAATTATCGCCCCATACGCTGCACCATTTCCGAAACGGGAGATTCATTTTATTTCGCTGCTGGCGAGCACGGCTGGAAGCGCGCTTGAGAACGCCAAGTTGTATGAACAGTCGCGCCGGCTTGTCGCCGATTTGCAGCTGATCAACGACACGATGCGCCAATTGAACGCCCGGCCGCGGCTTCATGAAGCCATTGAGTGCATGGTGTCGCAAATTCAGCAATCGTTCGGCGCGGAAGAAGTCGGTTTTTTCTTGTTTGCCGACGGGAAGCGGGAGCTTTTGCCAGGCAGCACGCCGTTTTTTTTCGATCATCGGTCCGAGCCCTATATCGAATGGGTGGAAAAGCGGCGCCAAAGCGGAAATGACATTTTATTTGCCGGCGATGTAGGCGTGTCCGCTTTCGGTCCGTTTCGCTCCATCATGGCGGCGCCGATGCAGCAAAACAAAGAAACAAAGGGACTGTGCATTGCGCTCGCCAGCGAGCCGTACCGATTTACGTTTGAGATGTTTAAGCTCTTGGAATCGCTCGTTCAACATTCAACGCTGGCGTTTATGAACGCGATGCTGCGCGAAGAGCTCGAGAAGATGGTGGTCACCGATTATTTGACAAAGCTGCATACGCGCCGCTATTTGGATGAGCGGATCCAAACATCCATGGGGTCCGATGCGTCGGGAGCGTTCATTTTGCTTGACATTGATAACTTTAAGCAAATCAACGATGTGTATGGCCATCAAACAGGCGATGAAGTGCTCGTTCAAGTGGCAGAGACGATGCGCGCCAACATTCGCGACGGCGATGTGGCGGCGCGCTGGGGCGGGGAAGAGCTGGCGGTGTATTTGCCGAACGTGCCGCTGTCCGACGCCGTTGCCGTCGCCCGCCGCATCATGGAAAAAGTGCGGGAACAAACGATCCCGGCGGTGACCGTGTCGTGCGGCATATCATGGTGGGGGCATGCCGGCTTTCAAGATGCAGAGCAGCTGTTCAAACGGGCCGACGCCGCGCTTTATATGGCGAAGGAGGCAGGGAAAAACTGCATTTTTGTGCATGATGACTGTCATGTGTATAAGGTGTAAAAAAGAGGAATCCGGGCGAGCGGATTCCTTCTTCACGCTTGGTGCGCTTTTTCGTCAGGCGGACATGAGCACGCTGGCAAACTGCTCCAAGCAGCGGCGGTCGATGTCATCGAAGCGGTTTTTCACCGGGCTGTCGATGTCCAGAACGCCGATGACGCGGCCGTCTTTGATGAGCGGCACGACGATTTCCGATTGAGACGCCGCATCGCAGGCGATATGGCCCGGAAATTGGTGAACGTCCGGAACGACCACCGTCCGCCGTTCGGCGGCCGCCGTGCCGCACACCCCCTTGCCGAACGGAATGCGTACGCATGCCGGCAAGCCTTGGAACGGGCCAAGCACAAGCTCCTCGCCGTCTGCGAGATAAAACCCGACCCAATTGATGTCGGACAAGAATTGATTGAGCAAGGCCGCTGCGTTCGCCAAGTTGGCGATGAAGTTGGGTTCCCCGGAAATGAGCGATTTCAGCTGTTCGATGACGAGCGCGTAATTTTCTTCGCGTGTTCCGTTGTAAGCGGTCCGATGGAACATGAAACAATCCTCCTGTTTCTTTTTTTCAATAAACGCCGATCTCATCCCTAGACAGGAAACAAATGGAGGCGATCGATTGGCATCCTGCGGCTGTCAATCCGAAAGCGCTTCAAGGTTCATCCTGTCCCGACCTTGGTGCAAGTCGGCGGCGCGATGAGCGTCGGATCCGTAGACGATCGGGATGCCCCGCCGCCGCGCCTCGGCGATCACGCCGCCCGGCGGATACGGCTCCAAGCAGAGCGGTTTGGCGGCGCCGGCGCCGTTGTAGTCCAATTCATAGCCGAACTGCTTGATGTCATCGAGAATACCGACAATCCACTCATCCATTGGTTCCGAGCATGGGAAGCGGCGCTGGAATTTGCGCACAAGCGTCATATGGCCGATGCGTTTCGGTTTGCAGCGGCCAAGCTCCGTGCGGATCGATTGCTGCACCGTTTCGTAGTAGGCGCGGTGGACGCGTTCGACCGATCCGAACAAGCGGACGATGTCGGCGAACATATCTTCGCTGTAATCAAGGCATACATATTGCCCTTCGTGGGCCAAAAAGTGAACTGATAAAATGCTGTCGTCAAGCAGCGGGCCGACTTCGTCGAGCAGGCGGGTTGTTTCTTCCTCAAAGCCAGGAATAAAATCGACTTCGAGCCCGACACGGATGGCAATGTCGTTTCGGTAGCGGGCTTTCACCTCAGCGACGGCATGCAAATAGCGTTCAAGATCGCTTGGGCTCATTGCGCAGTCTTGGTTTGGCGTCGGATCGACAAACCGTTCAGGAAGCGGGGCATGCTCCGTGAAGGAAATGTCGGTATAGCCCAGTTCGATCGCGCGCTCTACATAGGCCTCAAGTGGATCTTGGCTTCCGTGCGGACAAAACGGCGTATGAATATGCCCGTCGCGCATGATCAATTTTCCTCCTTTCTCCCTTATGTATCATAGCAAAAATCCTGTAAAAAAAAATAAAAATTTTGGTCAAAAAATGTCGTTAAACATGGTATCATAAAAACATTGAAAACCATATCTTTTTGGCCTTTCTTCCGCTTGATTTTTTATTTGCTGTTTCAGTAGCTTGAGTTTAAGGAGGCGTCAGCGGATGGGGATGGCATGGGTCGTTCTGCTCCTCGGAGTGGGGGCAATCATATACAATCAGATGTATCGAAAGCGGATGTATCGGGAAATCGATCGGCTCGAGGAATGGAAAATCAACTTGATGAACCGGCCGGTGCCGGATGAGTTGGCGAAAGTGAAACAGCTGAATATGACAGGGGAGACGGAGCAGCTGTTTGAACGATGGCGCCAGCAATGGGACGACATTGTGGCAGTGAAGCTGCCGAATGTGGAAGAACAGCTGTTTGACGCGGAGCAGCTCCTCGACAAATACCGCTACCGGCAGGCGCGCCGGCTGCTTGGGCAAATCGCCGACGGATTGCGTTGTCTTGAGGAAGAAGTGCATGAAATCATTCATGAAGTGAATGAGTTGATCGGCAGCGAGGAACAAAGCCGGGCGGAGATCGAGGAGCTGCGTGCGGTTCACCGAGAAGCGAAAAAGGCGCTGCTTGCTTACCGTTATACGTTCGGTTCGGCTGCCGACTTGCTTGATGTCCGTTTAACGGAAGCGGAAAAGCAGTTTCAGCGGTTTGCTGAATTGACGGAAGCCGGCAATTATTTGGCGGCGCGCGATGTCGTTCTGACGCTGAAGGAAGAGCTCGGCCGGCTCACAGCTATGATGGAAGAAATTCCGAAACTGCTTGGCGAATGCCAAACATCGCTCCCCGCCCAGCTCGCCGAGCTGGCCGATGGCTATCGGGAGATGGAAGAGCGCGGATACATCCTTGACCATTTGCACATAGAGCGAACGCTTCAGGAAAAACGGGAAAAAATCGAGCAATGTCTGGCCATGATCCATGAGCTGCGCATCGAAGAAGCGAAGCAAACCGCCGCTGAGCTGAAAGAAGAGATCGACGCGCTCTACGATTTGCTCGAAAACGAAGTGCTCGCGCATCAATATGTGCAAACAGAAATGCCGCGCATCGGCGGCATGCTTCAAGAACTCGCCGCTGAAGCGAAGGAGACCGAGGCGGAGGCGTTGTTCGTCCAGCAAAGCTACCATTTGCCGCCAAGCGACCTTGAAAAATATCGAAGCATCGAAAAGCAGCTGCACCAGCTGCAAAAGCGGTTTTTTCTCATTCAAGACCGCGTTGCCGAGGCGAAAACAGCGTATTCGGTCCTGAAAGAGGAGCTTGAGCAGCTTGTGTCCCAAATTGACCTCATGAAGGAAGAGCATGAACAGTTTCGAACGATGCTGCAGACGCTGCGCAAAGACGAATTGATCGCCCGCGAAAAGCTTGACTCGATGCGAAAAACATTGGCCGAGGTGCTCCGCCTTGTGCAAAAGAGCCGGCTGCCGGGGCTGCCTGAACCGTATTCGCTCGAACTGGCGGAAGCGAGACGCAGCTTGCAGGCCGTTGCCGCGCGCCTTGAAGAAAAGCCGCTTGACATGCCGGCCGTCGACGAAGCGTTGGAGGAGGCGAAAGCGGCGGTGGAACGGCTTCATGAACGCACGGTGGGGATGATTGAACAGGCGATGCTGGCGGAGCGGACGATTCAATACGGCAACCGCTACCGCCGCCGCTATCCGTCCGTGCGCAAACGTCTTGAAGAAGCGGAATCGTTGTTCCGGCATTACGATTATGAAGAGGCGCTCCGCGAGGCGGTGGCGGCGGTCGAGGAGGTCGAACCGGGCGCGTTTGACCGCGTGCAGCAGCTATGGAAAGAGAACAATGACCGGGAGCGGTGAGGAATCAACCCGATAAATGTCGGTTCAGCCGATATTTGTCGGGTTTTTGGTGAATAATGTAGGTGGCAGTGTTGGCTGGATGAATAAGGGATCAAGCAAGCGATCGTGTGTCTTCGTTTGTTTAGTGCAAAATAAAAATACAGAGTTCTGCAACGAAACGTGCAGAGCCTAAGGCAAAGAAAAAAGGCTTGCCAGCCCCTAACATTTCCTCTACTGTGGAAGTTGTGAACACATAAACCAAACAGTGGAGGAGCGAAAGGATGCTGGCAATGCCCGAAATGAATCGTATCAGAAAACTGCGTGAAAAGAAAGGGTTATCGATTGCGGAAATTTCCCGCGAAACGGGATATAACTGGAGAACGGTCAAGAAATACGCGGATGGCGGCATTTCTGTCCAACCAACCATCAAACGCAAAAAGGGGATGATGGAGGAAGAAGGATACGGGCAAATCATTGATGACTGGTTGGAGGAGGATGCCAAGCTGCCGAGAAAACAACGGCGAACGAACAAGACGATGTTTGAAGCGCTTTGTCGTGACCATGGATTTCAAGGCTCGTATCGCACCGTTTGCGCGTACGTGCAAAAACGAAGACCGCAGCTCAAACTCGAGAAAGAACAGCGCTATGAACGACTTGAGCACCCGCCAGGCGAGGCGCAGGTGGATTTCGGGAAGATGACGGTGGTGACGAAGGAGGGGAAGGAAGAAGAACGATCGGTTTTGATCGTAAGCTTCCCGTATAGCAACGCTGCGTTTGCTTATCCGCTGCCGGCGGAAAACAGTGAATGCTTCCTCCATGGGTTGACGCAGCTGTTTCGTCAGGCTGGGGGAGTGCCAAAGGCATTGCGCATTGACAATTTGTCCGCGGCCATCGTGTCGATTCGAAAAGGGGGAGAACGCCAATTCACCGAGGCTTTTGAGAAATTTCAACTCTACTATCGGTTTGATGTACAAGTGTGCAATCCATACAGCGGACATGAGAAAGGAAATGCGGAGCGAAAAGTCTATTACACTCGCAACCTTTGTTTCGTCCCGGCTCCGTTGATCGAGTCGGATCCGGAGCTGGTGGAGTGGCTGCATCGCAAGATGGTCGAGGACCGAAACCGCCCTCATTATGAAAAGGGGCGGTTGATAGAGGAGCTATGGCAGGAAGAGCGGCCGGAGCTGTTGGCGTTGCCGGAACAAGATCTTCCGATCTTCTCCCTCGATCACGCTTACGTGAATAAGTACGGAGAAGTGATGGTGGATGGGAAGGCGTTCGTCGTCCATGGCCTGTCCGTCCCCAACCGGGTATTGGTGAAAAAAGAGTGGGATCGTTTCTTTGTGCTCTCTCCTGACGGAGGCATACATCTTGAGATGCCAAGGCCGTATACGAACGTGAAACGCGAGATCCCTTGGAAAGAGATTTTCGCTGAGTGGGAGACCAAACCCCGGGTTGTCGGGCATTCCCGATACCGGGCGTACTTGCCGGAAGCGATCCGAACGTATCTGGCTGGCACCCCGCCCCAGGTGGCGGCCCGTTTGAAAGGGCTGCGAGCGCTGTTGGATCGTTGCACGCTTTATGAAATCCCCCAGTGGCTCGAGGAGAGTCAGCGATGGGACTTGGCTCCTCATGAAATCGGGGTGTTGATGGAAGCCGAGCAATCCCATTACCCGGCCAAGTGGAAAGAATCGTACACCCCTTCCGTCCTGATCGACTATGAAACGGACTTAACGGTGTATGATCAACGTCTTCATCCTGTTCGGGAAGGGGGTGTCCAGGGATGAGAGCAGAGGTGAAAGAGATTTGTAAAGCACTGCATTTGGCCTATATCGCGGATCGATTCGAGGAGGTGATGTTCGAAACGAAAGAACAGTTTTTGCGGGATGTATTGGCGCTGGAGCTGTCGTGCCGCCAGCAGGCGAAACAGGCCCGGCTGATCAAGAAAGCCAAGTTTCGGGAGTTGAAATGGCTGAAGGATTACGAATGGTCGGATCACATCCACTGGCCGACCACGACATCGAAGAAGGAATTGTGTGACCTTCGCTTTTTGGAGCGAAAGCAAAACGTTCTGCTTTTAGGCTCGCCCGGGACAGGAAAAACCCATCTCGCCACAGCGCTCGGCATCCAGGCGTGCCAACAAGGCCATGAGGTTCGGTTTTTCCGCGTCGCGGATCTCGTCGCCCAGCTGGAAGAGGCATTGAAAAATGGCACGCTCGGGCGGCTGAAACGAAGCATCGATGCGTGCGAACTGTTGATATTGGATGAACTCGGCTATGTGCCGTTTCAAAAGCAAGGATCGGAGCTGTTGTTTCATATTATCGCCGACTGTTATGAGCGAAAAAGCGTCATCGTGACGTCGAATCTGGAATTTGGACAGTGGAATCGGGTGTTTGGGGACAACCGCTTGACAGCTGCGCTGGTGGATCGCTTGGTTCACCATGCCCACATCCTGGCCTTTACGGGAGAGAGCTATCGACTGCGGAACGCTCTCTCCGCGATCCAGCCGTCCTCTTCCCCCGGTCTGGAACCTTAAGTCTTGAGCTGGCAAGCCTATGTATTTTTTCTTGCACTTCTCTGCATTTTTTGCTTGCAAAAAACAGTCTTCGTTGCCGATTGGCGTCTGTTTTGGGTAAGATGGACGATGGACAGCGATATTTTGCCGACAATGAGCGGAGGATGGAAGCGATGATTTATCTTGACAACAGTGCGACGACGAAACCATTTCCCGAGGTGGTCGATTCGTTCGTCACCGTCGCCACGAACTATTTTGCCAATCCGTCGTCGCTCCATGGGCTGGGCATGAAATCGGAGCGGCTTTTGGCGCAGGCGCGTGAACAAATCGCCGCCATGCTGCGCGTGAAGCCGAACGAAATCGTTTTTACCTCCGGGGGAACGGAGGCGAACAATTTCGCCATCAAAGGGGTCGCCTGGCAATACCGGCAGCGCGGCCGGCACATCATTACGACGAAAATCGAGCATCCGTCTGTCGTGGAACCGTGCCGCCAGCTTGAGGAGCTTGGTTTTGAGGTGACGTACTTGCCGGTGGACCACGAAGGAAGGGTATCGGTTGAGCAAGTCGAACGGGCGCTGCGCGACGATACGATTCTCGTGTCGGTCATGCACGTCAATAACGAAGTTGGCACGGTGCAGCCGATCGAAGAAATCGGCGCCCTCTTGGCCCGCTATCCGAAAACATTGTTTCATGTCGACCGGGTGCAAGGGATCAGCAAAGTGCCGCTCGACTTGAAGCAAGCAGGCGTTGATTTATGCACGATATCGGCGCATAAATTTCACGGGCTGCGCGGCGCCGGGGCGCTTTACGTGCGTGAAGGAGTCCGCTTGGCTCCCTTGATTGCCGGCGGCGGGCAGGAGCGGCAGCTTCGGTCCGGAACGGAGAACGTGGCCGCCATCGTCGCGATGGCAAAGGCGCTTCGCTTAGCCATGGAGCGGTATGATCGGGACATCGGCCGGCTTCAAGCATTGAAAGACGAGTGGCTTGAAGCGCTTGCGGCGATTCCGGACATCGAGATCAACACGCCGCGCGATGGCGCCGCTCCTCATATCATCAACTTTTCGTTAAAGCGCGGCGTGAAGCCGGAAGTGTTTGTTCACGAGCTGGAGAAAAGCGGAATTTATGTCTCTACGACGTCGGCCTGTTCGTCGAAAAAGAAGGCCCCGAGCAAAACGCTTTTGGCCATGGGGCTTGGCGAAGACCGCGCTGAGCGCGGCATTCGCATCAGTTTGTCATTTGACAACAGCCGGGAAGAAATCGCGCCCACAGTGACAGCGATCAAGCAGGCGATCAAAACATTAAGCGAGGTAACGGAATAAGATGATGAACTATGACCGCATTTTGATCCGCTACGGAGAAATGACGACGAAAGGAAAAAATCGGAACATCTTCGTCCGGCGTCTTAAAAACAACATTGTCCGCAAACTGCAGGCGTTCGAGCGGATTGAGATTGAATATATGCGCGACCGAATGTACATTTTATTAAACGGTGAGCCGCACGAACCGATCATCGAAAAGCTGAAAACCGTCTTTGGCATTCATTCGTTCAGCTTGGCGATGAAGTGCGAAAACGATCTTGACGCCATTAAGGAGACGGCGCTCGCCGCCGTCCGTCAGCTCCCATACAAAGGAAAAACGTTTAAAGTGAGCGCCCGCCGCGTCGACAAACAGTTTCCGTATCGAAGCGACGAGCTGAACTACGAGGTGGGGGCGCACATTTTGCGGCAGACGGACGGGCTTACGGTCAACGTGCGCGAGCCGGATATTGACGTGCGCATTGAAGTGCGCCAAGACGGGACATATGTCACGTGCCGCGACATTTTCGGCGCCGGCGGCCTGCCGGTCGGAACGAGCGGCAAGGCGATGCTCATGCTCTCAGGCGGCATTGACAGCCCGGTTGCTGGTTATTTGTCGATGAAGCGCGGTTTGGAAATCGAGGCCGTCCACTTTTTCAGCCCCCCGTTTACAAGCGAACGGGCAAAGCAAAAAGTGATTGACCTTGTGCGCAAACTGACGACATACGGCGGGAGAATCAAGCTTCACATCGTGCCGTTTACGGAAGTGCAGCAAGCTATTTACCAAAGAGTTCCAAATGAGTACTCGTTGATTTCGACTCGGCGGGCGATGCTGAAGATCACCGACGCGTTGCGCCGCCGCCAGCGGGCGTTGGCGATTGTCACAGGTGAAAGCCTCGGCCAAGTCGCGAGCCAGACGCTTGAGAGCATGTACGTCATCAATGAGGTGACAAATACCCCAATTTTGCGCCCGCTTGTTTCGATGGATAAACTTGAAATTATCGAGCTGGCGAAGCAAATCGGCACGCATGATATTTCCATTCTTCCTTATGAAGACTGTTGCACCATTTTTACGCCAAGAGCGCCGAAAACGAAACCGAAAAAAGAAAAAGTGCTCCATTATGAGAGCCAGCTCGACCTCGCTCCGCTTCTGGAAAAGGCAGTCAATGATACAGAAACGCTCGTTATTGATGAAGAAACAGGACAGGACGATGAGTTTGCCGAGCTGTTTTGAATCTCAAAATTTACCAAAAACCATCGCTGCATATCGCCATCTGTTTTCACACATTCTATAGGTACAAGGAGGTGAAAACAGATGGCACGCAACAATACGAATCAACTGCTCGTTCCGGGTGCGCAGCAAGCGCTGGAGCAAATGAAATATGAGATCGCCCAAGAATTTGGCGTGAGCTTAGGCGCTGACACGACTTCACGCGCCAACGGTTCGGTCGGGGGCGAGATCACGAAACGTCTTGTCGCCATGGCGCAGCAACAATTGGGCGGCGCACGCCAATTCTAATTTCATACCGAATGGCTTGCGCGGCGGGGGCATCCCCCGCCGCTTTCAATATGGGAAAAATGGTATTCAAAATAGAGTGACTATTTTGTATAATAGAGATGCCGACCGCGGCAAAACAAGACAAAGGGGGAGAGGAACGATGAGACGGGAAGATTTGATTGCTCCCGAGCGCTACAATTTGACATCGGAAATAGAGCGGCATGCGGCCGCTGACCCGGATCGGATCGCGTTGAAATGGGAGAGCGAGCAAGGCGAAACGAAAGAGATTACATACGGCCGTTTGATGGCGCGTGCCAATCGAATTGGAAACGCTTTCTTGTCGCGCGGGCTCGAAAAAGGCGATAAAGTGCTCGTCATGATGCCGCGCCTCATTGAAACATACGAAGTGTATATAGGGGCGCTCAAAGCCGGGCTTGTCATCATCCCGAGCTCGGAGATGCTGCGGACGAAAGATTTGCAATACCGGCTCGTCCATAGCGAAGCGAAAGCGGTCGTTGCGTATGCGCCGTATACGGACGAATTTGCGCCGATTGACGGCATCGACCGTTTGACGAAGTTCGTCATCGGGGGCCCCGGGGCGGATGGATTCCGCTTGAAGACGCCATGGCGAACGAAAGCGAAACGCTTGAGGCGGCCGACACGTCGCGCGATGATATGGCGTTTTTGTCGTACACATCCGGCACGACCGGCAATCCAAAAGGCGTCGTTCATTGCCATGGCTGGGCGTACGCCCATTTGCGCACGGCGGCGAAAAACTGGCTGTGCATTGAAGAAGCCGACCTCGTTTGGGCGACGGCCGGACCGGGATGGCAAAAATGGATTTGGAGCCCGTTTTTATCGGTGCTCGGTTCGGGGGCGACCGGGTTCGTCTACTACGGCCGCTTTGAGCCGGAAACATATTTGCATCTATTGGAAAAATACAACATCAATGTGCTTTGCTGCACGCCGACCGAGTATCGTTTGATGGCGAAAGTGCCGGACATCGGCCGCTATAACCTATCCCATTTGCACAGCGCCGTGTCCGCCGGCGAGCCGCTCAACCGCGAAGTGATCGACACGTTCGCCAAGCATTTCGGCGTCGAAGTGCGCGACGGCTACGGCCAGACAGAAAACACGCTGCTTGTCGGCGTCATGAAAGGAATGCCCATCAAGCCAGGTTCGATGGGGAAACCGACGCCAGGCAACCGCGTTGAAATTATCGATGAAAACGGCGAGCCGTGCCCGCCCGGACAAGTCGGCGACATCGCCGTCCATATCGAAACGCCAGCGCTGTTTAAGTATTATTACAAAGATCCGGAGCGGACAGCGATGCAGTTCCGCGGCGACTACTACATTACGGGAGACAAAGCGCGCAAAGACGAGGACGGCTATTTCTGGTTTGAAGGCCGTGGGGATGACATCATCATCAGCGCCGGCTATACGATCGGCCCGTTTGAAGTCGAAGACGCGCTTGTCAAGCACCCAGCCGTCAAAGAGTGCGCCGTCGTCGCTAGTCCGGATGAAGTGCGCGGCCATGTCGTCAAAGCGTTCGTCGTGCTGCGCGATGGGGTCGACAAAGACGACCCGTCTCTCATTCCGGCCCTGCAAGAACATGTGAAACAGTTGACGGCGCCGTACAAATACCCGCGCAAAATCGAGTTTGTCGACGATTTGCCGAAAACGGCGTCCGGAAAAATCCGCCGCGTCGAGCTGCGCGAGCGGGAAGCCCGTCTTGCCGGCCGGTCGTCGTAAGCAGAAAGAGCCGGTTGGGCTGGCCCCTGCCGGAAGGGGAGCGATGTCCACGCGGCGACCAAACAAGAGGGTGTCTCGTTGCGAGACACCCTCTTGCCGCATGCGCGTCGAACGGATTCGCCATTTTCGATCCGGTGTTTCGCTGCATGCTTCACAAAAAGACGCGTTTCACTTTATCCCAGAACGAATTGTCTTTCAAGCGCACCGTTTTGACCACCCGGTCGCTCAAACGAATGTCAATCCGCTCAATATGCTGGATGCTGAGCGCTTCATTGTCGAGGCCGATAATCGGAAAATGGCTTGTTTCCTCCGACATTTTCAGCGTCAACGTCCGCGAACCGCTCAAAATGAACGGCGAACCGAGCGTCCGGTAGCGGTTGCTGTTGAGCGAGGCGAGCTCGCTCACCTGAAAGCACGGCAAGAGCGGATCGACGACCGCCCCGTGCACCGATTTATTGTAGCCGGTGCTGCCGGTCGGCGTCGACACGATGATCCCGTCGCCGCGGAACGTCTCGAAATGCAAGTCGTCGATGAAAACATCGATCGCCATCGTTTTAATGATTTGCGAGCGGATCGAACATTCGTTTAAGCAGAAAAACGAAGCCGCGCCGTCGATCGTCACTTCGATGATTGGGTAGCGCCGCACTTCGAGTTTCCAATTTTTCGCCGCTTCCACCATATGATTGATGTCGTCAATATGGAAATCGCAGTAAAACCCGCGCGCCGACAAGACGGACACGCCGACGTACAAACGGTCAGGAAGAAATCCCGTCTGCCGCACCGCCTGCAAAAACGCGCCGTCATCTCCGATGCTGACGATGATGTTCGCTTCCCGATAGTCGTCGACGACCACAAACGGACCGCGCTCTGCCAGCTCCATGAGCGGCTTCACCCGTTCGATGAGTTCGTCGTCGCGCTTATAAAAAAAATAAAGACGGTTGCGTTCCATATCCATTTTTTTCGTCCTCCCGATGGCATCATCTAATCAATCGATGTACAATGAATATTGTACCACGTTTGCCAGGATTCTAAAAATATGGGCAGCCGATGCAGGGGGGGAAGACGATGAATCGAAAACGATGGACCGCGTTGGCCATCGCCGCTGCTTTGTTCGTAATCTCGGTGCTTGTTCAAGCGGTCGGCGTTCTTTTGTCCGACAAGGCCGGCGGCTGGTCGGAAAGCTGGCTGGCGCTCATGGAGTCGCCATTTACCGAAGAAGTCATCGCCGAGGGCGATCCGTTGAAAAAAATCGCTGTGTTGGAAGTGAACGGGGTCATTCAAGATGCGGGGGAAGCGGAGTCGTTTCTTTCCTCATCACAGTACAACCACCAAACGTTTTTGCAAATGATCCAACAGGCGAAAGAGGATCGAGATGTCAAAGCCATCATCTTGCGCATCAATTCGCCGGGCGGCGGTGTCGCGGAAAGCGCGGAAATTTACGATCAGCTGATGAAGCTGAAAAAGAAGACGAACAAGCCGATTTACGTATCGATGGGAGCGATGGCGGCTTCGGGCGGCTACTATATCGCTGCGGCCGGCGATAAAATTTTCGCCAGCCCGGAGACGATCACCGGCTCGATCGGCGTCATCATGCAAAGCGTCAACTATGAAGGGCTGGCGAAGAAGTACGGCGTCGAGCTTGTCACGATCAAAAGCGGGCCGTACAAAGACATCATGAATCCGGCGCGCAAAATGACCGAGGCGGAACGGGAGATTTTGCAGCGGCTGATCAATGATTCGTATGATGCGTTTGTTGATGTGGTAGCCAAAGGGAGAAAGCTGCCGGAAGACACGGTGCGCAAGCTGGCGGACGGCCGCATTTATGACGGACGCCAAGCGAAGTCGCTCCGCCTTGTCGATGAGTTCGGCTACTTGGATGACGCCATCGCCGCACTCAAAAAAGAACACCATTTAACCGGCGCCCAAGTCGTGAAATACGTAAACGATGCGCCGTGGAGCTCGCTCTTTGAGATGGTGTCGAACCGGATGAAGCCGGACAGCGAGGCGGCTGGGCTCATCCGCCTGTTGTCGCGCCCATCCTCGCCGCGGCTTATGTATTTATACGCCGAATAAAGGAGTGGAAACATGACGGACATGCAAGCAACGGCGCCGCTGGCGGATCATCTCCCGCCGGCTGGGCGCCCCCTCTGCTACGGCGGTTTTTGGCTTCGTTTTTGGGCGTATTGCCTTGACATCATCGTTGTCTCGAGCCTCAACCGGCTCATCGTTTGGCCGCTTTTCCGCCTGTTCGATTGGCCGCTTGCGCGGGACGGTTTGTTCGCGCCAGCGGCGGTCGCGGCCGCTGTCGTCTTTTATGCTTATTTCGTGTTGATGACGAAATGGTTTGGGCAGACACTTGGCAAAATGGTGTTCGGCTTAAAAGTGGTCGATGAGCGCGGCGAGCCGCTCACCTGGCTCACTGTGCTGTTTCGCGAAGTCATCGGCAAATTCATCGCGAAAAAATTGCTGTTCATCGGTTTTTTGTTTGTTGCGTTTTCCGAAAAGAAAAAAGGGATGCATGACCAGTTCGCCGATACGATCGTCGTCCGCGAGTAACAATCCGCCCGCATTAAGAACAGACCGTCAACCAATGTCCGCCTGCCGAAACGGCAGGTTTATTTTTTTTCCAAATGGCGACAATGTATGATGAAAGGGAGGGCGGACATTGAAAGCAGTCATCGCGGTCATCGCAACGGTTGTTCTTTTGCTTCTTCTCGTCGCCTCGATGAAAGTATCGGTGACGGTCGTGTTTCACCATATGAAAGACGACGATGAATGCAAAATCGTGGTGCGCACGCTGTTTGGCCTCCTCCGCTACACCGTCCGCATTCCGCTCATCAAGCTGGACATGGATTCAGATGCGCCGGGGGTGGCGTTTCTCCAGAAAAAAGGCATGGGGGGGACGCGCGGAAAGGAGGAAAAGAAAGGGAAATTAACCGTAAAAAAAATCGCCGACCTGTTTCGAGAGCTGAAGCGGTTTCTCGAGCAAGTCGCCGACTTGCATGAAATTATGAAACAATTTTACCGTCACGTGACGATTATGCAATGGGAATGGAAGACGACGATTGGCACCGGCGACGCAGCATCGACCGGCTTGCTCGCAGGGCTTGGCTGGTCGTTGAAATACATGATCATCGGCGCGGCGAGCCGCTATATGAACATGAAAACAACTCCGGCTGTCGCCATCGTTCCGGCCTACGATCGGACCGCTTCGGAAACGATGTTTTTATGTATGATTCAGTTTCGAATCGGGCATGCTATGGTAGCAGGATTGCGAGTGGTCAAACATTGGCGCGGACGGCGGCTGCCAAAGCGAAACCCATTGGCGGCCAAGCAGGCAAATGAAGGCTACTAGGAGGAATGACGATGACGAACCATCCGATTCAAGGGCTGATGACAACAGCGATGGAAAACTTAAAACAAATGATCGACGTCAATACGATTATCGGCGACCCGGTGGAGACGCCTGACGGCAGCGTCATTTTGACCGTTTCGAAAGTCGGGTTCGGGTTTGCCGCGGGCGGCAGCGAGTTTATGCTGGACGGCCAACAAAACGGCCAAGGAGCGCAACCCGGCGGGAACGGGCAGGCTCAAGGCCATGGGCATCCGTTTGGCGGCGGCAGCGGCGGGGGCGTCTCGATTACGCCGATTGCGTTTCTCGTCGTCAACTCGTCCGGGGTGAAGCTGCTCCATTTGGACGAAAGCACGCACTTATACGAAAAAATTCTTGATGTCGCGCCGCAGGCGTTCGAGAAGATTCAGGCGATGCTGAAGAAAAATAAGAAAGACGGCGCGGCATCCGAAACAGCGAACGACTTTGATATTTAGCCGGACCGTTTGCGTCCGGCGTTTTTCTGTCAGCTGGCGCGAACGGACAAAATCGTTGAAAAATTTCCTTCCGCATTTTACTATGGAAATAGTACATATTTTTTCCGAAGGGGGAGAGAACCCATGGCCCATGTGACGTTTAAAGGGCAGCCGGTGACGCTTGTCGGCAACGAAGTGAAAGTCGGCGACAAAGCGCCGGATTTCACCGTGCTTGATCAAAACTTGCAGGAAGTGACGCTCGCGGATACGAAAGGGCGCGTCCGTCTGATCAGCGTCGTTCCGTCGCTTGACACCGGTGTGTGCGACGCGCAAACGCGCCGGTTCAACGAAGAAGCGGCGAAGCTCGACAACGTCAAGGTGCTGACGATCAGCGTCGACTTGCCGTTCGCGCAAAAGCGGTGGTGCGGCGCCGCCGGCATCGAGAACGTGCAAGTGTTGTCCGACCATCGCGATGTCTCGTTCGGACAGGCATACGGCGTCTTGATCAAAGAACTGCGCTTGCTTGCCCGCGCCGTGTTTGTCATCGACAGCAACGACACGGTGACGTATGTCGAATACGTGCCGGAAGTGACGAACCACCCGAACTACGAAGCGGCGATTGAAGCGGCGAAAGCGGCGAAATAACGATGAGCGGCGGACATCCGCCTGCATAGGTTGCACGCTTTGATCACAGCGGCCCCGACTCGTTCGGGGTCGTTTCGTTTCCGCCGCCCTTTCTTGCCCGTGAAGCCAAGCGGGCGTACAATAAGGATCAGGGGAGCGGCTAGAAAGGAGGGAAGCCCTGACATGATGACGCCGGTCGAACGAATGTTTACGGTTTTGGACGAAACAGCCGAGATTTTGCAAGAAGAATTGCAATGCACGTATTTGGAGGCCGTCGCGGAGACGGGGGAGAATTTGTTCCATGGCGACGTGCTGCAAAGCGAAGTGAGCGAGCTGAACGCGAAACGGCTGAAAAAGCAGTATCGCGAACTGATGCTGGAACGGTTTCAAAACGAAGAGATCCGCAAGGCGTTTCAGCTTGCGGTGTTAAAAGGGATGCGCAAACACGTCCAGCCGCATCATCAAATGACCCCGGATGCGGTCAGTTTGTTTTTGGCCTATTTAGTCCGCGAGTTTACGCGCTCGCATTTGGCGCTGACGATCCTCGATCCGGCCGTCGGCACGGCGAATTTATTGACGGCGGTGTTAAATGGCCTTCGTGGAAAACAGGCGGCTAGCTACGGCAGCGATGTCGACGATTTGCTTGTCAAATTGGCCTATGTCAACGCGAACTTGCAAAAGCATCCGGTGCAGCTGTTTAACCAAGACAGCCTAAGGCCGCTGTTTGTTGAGCCGGTTGACGTCGTCGTCTGTGATTTGCCGGTCGGCTATTACCCGGATGAGGACAATGCCGCCCGCTTCGCCTTAAAAGCGAAGGAAGGGCGGTCGTATGCCCACCATTTGTTCATCGAGCAAAGCTTGCGCTATACAAAAGAGGGCGGCTACTTGTTTTTCCTCATCCCGAATACGCTGTTCTCGAGCCCGCAGGCGGGGCAGCTGAACGAATTTTTAAAGGAAGCGGCCATCGTCCAAGGAGTCTTGCAACTGCCGCTGTCGATGTTTAAAAATGATCAGGCGGCCAAAAGCGTGTTTATTTTGCAAAAGAAAGGACCGAATGTCAAAAAGCCAAAACACGTGCTGCTTGTTGAGCTTCCTCGTTTTTCAAACAAGTCGGCGATGCAGGCGATGATGGCGAAAATCGACGCCTGGATCGCCGAAGAAAAAGAACGTTGACGAAAGGGCGTCCCACACAGCGGGACGCCCTTTTTTAATTATTGCATCGATGCCGCCAAGCCCTTTCGCCAAATGGGATGCCGCCTTTTTCTCCTCCCCTTGCGCTCACGCGTGGAAGTGGGGCTTCTCGGCTCAAGATGGTCAATGTTGTTCTTTTCTTCATCGAAGAATCGCTGTTTTTCACCTCCCTTTTTGGCCAGCGCCGTTTGTATTTTTCGCAACATAAAAACTTTTTTTTGCAACCGGTTGCGAAACAAGGCCGCGCTTGAAACGCGGAAACGGGAGGAATACAATGAAAAAGGCATAGTGAAACGGCGCCCAATCGCGCACACTAACGGTAAGCGCGAGCGGATTTTTGGCAAAAAAGGAGCTGTATGTTCGATGGCGAAAGTGCTAGCCATTAATGCGGGAAGTTCTTCGTTGAAATTTCAGCTGTTTGAGATGCCGGCGGAAACGGTGTTGACCAAAGGGGTCGTCGAACGGATCGGCTTTGACGATGCGATCTTCACCATCGTCGTGAACGGCGAAAAACATCAAGAAGTGACGGCCATTCCGGATCATGCCGCCGCCGTCAAAATGCTGCTTGATAAGCTCATTCGCTACGGCGTTATCCGTTCGTTTGACGAAATTGACGGCATTGGCCACCGCGTCGTTCACGGCGGGGAGAAGTTCAGCGATTCGGTGCTCATCACCGAGGACGTCATCAAGCAAATTGAAGAAGTGTCCGAGCTCGCCCCGCTCCATAACCCGGCCAACCTCGTCGGCATCCGGGCGTTTCAGGAAGTGCTGCCGGACGTGCCGGCGGTGGCGGTGTTTGACACGGCGTTCCACCAAACGATGCCGGAACAGTCGTTTTTATACAGCTTGCCGTATGAGTATTACACGAAGTTCGGCATCCGCAAGTACGGCTTCCACGGCACGTCGCACAAATACGTCACCCAGCGGGCGGCGGAGCTTCTCGGCCGGCCGATCGAACAGTTGCGCCTCATCTCGTGCCATTTAGGCAACGGGGCGAGCATCGCAGCGGTCGAGGGCGGCAAGTCGATCGACACGTCCATGGGCTTTACGCCATTAGCCGGCGTGGCGATGGGGACGCGCTCCGGCAACATCGACCCGGCGCTCATCCCGTACATTATGGAAAAAACGGGAATGACCGCCGATGAAGTGATTGAGGTGCTGAACAAAAAGAGCGGCATGCTCGGCCTGTCCGGCATCTCAAGCGATTTGCGCGACTTGGAAAAAGCGGCCGCCGAAGGAAATGAGCGCGCGGAACTCGCGCTTGAAGTGTTTGCGAATCGCATTCATAAATACATCGGCTCATACGCGGCGCGCATGTGCGGCGTTGATGCCATCATTTTCACCGCCGGCATCGGCGAAAACAGCGAAGTCGTGCGCGCCAAAGTGCTGCGCGGCCTCGAGTTCATGGGGGTATACTGGGATCCGATTCTAAACAAAGTGCGCGGCAAAGAAGCGTTCATCAGCTACCCGCACTCGCCGGTCAAAGTGCTCGTCATCCCGACCAATGAAGAGTTGATGATCGCCCGCGACGTCATGCGGCTGGCGAATTTGGAATGATTTAACGTAATTTCCGAAAGAAGTCTCCCGCCTCAAGGAACGTGAAGGGCACAGCCCAGTGAGTAGGCGGGAGATGAATTTCGGTTGCCAATCGCCAACGAATATGATAGTCTATGGTTAGAACGGACACCTTCGGAATGAAGGGAAGCGTAAAGGGTTCTTGTGTGTGGCTTACCGTTCGGCAAACACGCACAAGTCGCTTGAAGCCTCCACCTCTAAGCGAAGTGTAGGTGGCGGGTAGTTCACCGGGATTTACAAACGAAAACATGCTAAAGCAACCTTTTTCATATTCAAAAGTAAAGGATATGAAAGGAGGTTGCTTTTTTTCTTTGTCATTTTTTCCACATATAAGCTTCCGTCCGCGGATTTCGCGAGCCGGGCGATCCACGAGACCGGGAACTGCTTGAAGGAAGCGAGCTGTTCAAGAAAACGGTCCCAATCAGGTTCCATATAGCCGGAAGAGTTGATCAACTCATGAAGTTTCGAAAAAACGTATTGAATGGCTTGGTGGGAACGGAATTCTGTGATGCCTGACGACTGAATCGTTTCATGGATCGCATTTTCCATCATGGTCAACGTGACGGTCGTTTGGTTGGGCGACAGTTCGCCCACCTCGATTTCCCACTCGCGCCGCAATGCGGCCAGCCACTCGTTGGCGTCATTGACTGGATGCAACCATTGGGAAGAGAAAGCATCGATGGCAAGCTTCAGAGGTCGGGCGGCTGCGTGCTGCTTGTCTTGGAGTTCGTCGCATTGATCCAGCCAAGCGGACAGGATGTCGTCCCGGTGCTGCTGAATAATGATCCAGCCTTCTTGCAAAATCGTCCCTAATTTGTCGGATAAGCTAAGGCGCATTCGCTTTCCCCTCCTTTTTCTTTGCTTTCCTACATGGAAAGAAAGGCGATGTTTTATAATATATTTGTAAATATTATAACAATTATGTCTATTTATTCACAAATGGTTTGCGAAGAACATTCCAACATTGTACGATAGAAACAAAGCGAGGAGAGGAGAGCGTGAACTGATGAGCACAACTGAACATAAACAAGAAGCTCCCAAAACCGTCCGCTGCAAAGTCATCACCATCAGCGACACAAGAACCGAGGAAACCGACCGGAGCGGCCGGCTGATGATCGAGCTGCTCACCGAGGCCGGGCATGAGGTGGTCGACTATGAGATTGTCAAAGACGAAGAGGACGCTATTCGCGAGGCGGTGCTTGCCGGCTGCCGCCACGCCGATGTCGATGCGGTGCTCACCAACGGCGGCACCGGCATCGCCAAGCGCGACGTGACGATCGAAACGGTGAAGGCGCTGCTTGAGAAAGAACTCGTCGGCTTTGGCGAGCTGTTCCGCTTCCTAAGCTACACCGAAGACATCGGCCCGGCCGCCATGCTGTCGCGCGCCATCGCCGGCGTGGCGATGGATACCGCCATCTTTTGCACCCCCGGCTCCACCGGCGCCGTGCGGCTGGCGATGACGAAGCTCATTTTGCCGGAATTGGGGCATGTGGTGAGGGAAGTGCGGAAAGATGGGAAGAAGTAGCGGAAGCTGCCCCGGCTAAAGGAGATGTTGGGCATCGGAAAAGATGAGAAATAACGGCTAAGAGGATGCTCCGTTGCTGGGGCATCCTCTTTGTCGGTTAGGCCTTGATCTGCTTTTCCCTTTCTTGATTGCGAAGGATGAACTGCTGGATTTTTCCGCTCGGCGTTTTCGGCAACTCAGCGACAAATTCGACTTCGTATCCTCGTGCGTCCCACGGTTTAGTTGCCTTACGAAGACAGCAAACATTCATTCACCACTTGTCCTCACGCGTGGAAGTTGGAGATCTTCTCTTTGCGAGATGATAAAACTGATTTCCGGTTCAGTAAACACATCTTCTTTTTTCTTAATGTTGACAAAAAAATGGATTAGTAGTAATATTAATTACGTAATTACGTAATTACGTAATTACGTAATTACGTAATTATAGGAGGGGTGTTCGATGATTGATTTGAGAAGTGATACATTGACTTTGCCTACGGAAGAAATGCGGAATGTCATTGCTAATGCGTTGGTGGGTGATGACTGTTATAGGGAGGACAGCAGTGTTATTGAATTAGAAGAATATTGTAAACAGTTATTTCGTGTGGAAGATGCTCTGTTTGTTCCGACAGGTACAATGGCTAATCAATTGGCTATAAAGTCACAAGTAACGGAAGGGAATGAAGTGATTACAGAAACAAACTATCATATAAACTTTTACGAAAGTGCTTCGATTGCCTTGTTAAGCAGAGTCGTTTTGCATACGTGCAGAACAGCCGATGGGATTCTAAGAGTAGAGCATGTTGAGGAGTTAATTCATTCTAAACCTAGAGGCCCTTTTTACGCTCACCCTCAATTGGTTTCCATTGAGAACACAATTAATTATTATCAAGGGAAAATATTTCCTCTAGAAGTAATTGAGCAACTATATGAGTTTACGAGAGAGAAGAATATATCTTTACATATGGATGGAGCAAGGTTGTTTAATGCACACGTAGCAACGAACATTCCATTAAGTGTCTATGCAAAATTTGTGGATTCACTTAGCGTATGTTTTGCGAAAGGACTTGGTGCCCCATTTGGGTCGATGCTTATGGGAAGAAAAGAAGTGATCAGCAAAGCTAGGATTTATAGAAAACAATTTGGAGTGGGGTTTCATCAAATAGGTATGTATGCAGCTGCGGCTCTGTATGCTTTAAAACATCATATGTCCCATTTGCTTACAGACCATCTGCTTACTAAAAAATTAGCAATAATGTTATCTATATAAATGCACCTTGAAAAGTTAACTTTTCGATTACGCGGCACACCCCAAGCGCCGCAACACTTCCTCCGGGCGTTCCTGAATGTAATGAGCAAATCGTTGAACCGCTTGCAGGATCTCGTGGCGGTCTTTGTGAAAGGCGTTGGCGATCACCGTATCCTTCAGCCATTTCCACAAACGCTCGATCGGGTTGAGCTGCGGCGAGTAGGGCGGCAGATACAGGAAATGAAAACATTGTCCTTCTTCTCGCAAAAAGTCCTTCACCATTCGAGCGTGATGAATCCGGGCATTGTCCAAGACGAGCGCAATCATCCGGTTGGGATGCCGCTCTTTGAGCAGGCGCAAGAAATCCAAGAACGTCGTGGCGTTGGCGGCTTCTGCTTGGTGAAGCACGGTGTCCCCATCGTGGACGTTCACGGCGCCAAATACCGAAACATGGGCATGATGGCCGAATGTCGGCACACGTTTTTGACGGCCGACCTCGGACCAAGTGGATCGCAAGACATGATAAGAGCGGATATGCGTTTCATCGATGTACAGAAGAACGGCATCTTCTGTCTCCTTGGTGATCAAGTTTTTTTTATCAAATCCATTTGCTTTTCAAATTGCTTTTGCTCATCCGGATTCCCTTTCGCCAGCGTGTACGTAGGGCGAGTCCATGACAGACCTTGACGGTGCAGGAGTTTTCGCAGCGCTTCACGGGAAAGCCAAACACCAAAGTGCTTTTCGACATAGGATTGCAGGAGTTTGGTGTTCCACGCCGAAGCGACGTCCCAGCCCAGTTCCGCGGGAGTGGTGGTCAACACAAGCTGTTTGATCTCTTCCTGCTGTTCTTCGGTGAGAAACGGCTCCCGTCCGGGGGCGAAATCCCGATGAAGCAAGAGCTCCAGACCGCCTTCGTTGAACAGCGACACATAATGGGAAACGGTTTGTCGGCACACGTTGACCATGGAGGCCGCCTCTTTGCCCAAATAACCTTCCATGACCAAACGAACCGCCATCACCCGTTGGCGAAGAAGCGCGTTTTTGATTTTCCGTTCCTGTTTGCGAAGCGTCCGTGGCGTCCATCCGTGATCATGGGTGATGTTGAGACGTTTCATGAATGATCCCGCTCCTTTTCCATAGGTTTCCTTAGGAACAGGATAACCGGAGTGTGCACCGGTTATACGAAGGTTAACTTTTTAATGAGCATGTATATAGTAATACCGAGTTGAAATGACCCATTTTGTTTGGGGATCATACTACAAGAATGTTTCAAAGGGCCGTACCATCCACCATGATCACTTTCAGAGATTAAACACATACATCGTTTAAGAGATGATGATGAACATCAGAAAATTCTTGCTTTTGAAAGCATCGGCTGGTCCTTGAAAAGGTGGACAGATGAGAGACTCATAAATACATCAAAAATAGCAAAAACAGCGGAAGATGTTCATCAACTGCTACAAAGAATCGATCGTAAAGCACGTTTTCCAAAATAAACATTTAATCAATTGCCTTTTTAGACACCTGTGGTCTTCCCGCCACATAAGGTATTTCCAGAAAAAAGTTGATCGATGCATCGAAATAAAGCCTCTAAAAGAGGATCGATTTCATCGGTGTATTCGATCAAAGAATTGGAACTCTTGATAGTGTCACCCCTTTGAAGTTTTTTAGTAACTGTATATGATTCCCAATAAGAGTGGATTTTTTGTGTCCCTTTATTCATCCGTTATGCGTTTTGCAACCCGTTCCTTGATTTAAAATAATCTCGTTTTAGAATAGAGTATATAGCCATATCCCTAAATTTACCTTTAATATACCAATGTTCTCTCATAACCCCTTCAAATTGCATCCCTAACTTTTGTAAAACTCTTAAAGATTGAACATTTTCAATCATAGCAAATGCCTCAATTCTGTTTAATTCCATCTTGTCAAAACCAAATTCAATGATTTTATTAGCCGCTTCAACTGCTAATCCCTTCCCCCAATACTTATACGATAAAACAAAACCTATCTCAGCTTTATGATGATTGGGTAACCATTTAACTATATCAATTGTCCCGATCATTTTATTATCTGCTTTTGAAACGATTCCCCACGGAGCTAAACTACCTTCTTTATAAGACTTAATTACAAATTCTAAAAATTGAATTGAATCTTCAATGGTATGATGAGGTCTCCAAGGTAAATATTTGCAGTTTTCCGGATTTGACGCATAATCAAATAAATCATATGCATCATCTAACGTTAATTTTCTTAATATTAAACGTTCAGTAGTAAGTGTAGGCAAATCCCCAAATACATCTTTAATCTTCAAATTCCTCAACCCTTTCTATACCTATATTTTAATATTCCTTCTGTGTCTTAAAACACTTAATTCAAAAAAGTGTTTATCCACTAGACTCTCGGCATACTCGCATTATATACTACCCTGTTACGGCTTGAACATTAATACAAAACCGTGGAAATTCTTTATTACAGCTTATATACCTTAACTATATAGGTGCACATTAAAACATTAACGTTCATATAAGTGATTTCCGCTCTAGTTATACTGCTCCTAAACATCCCAAAAGGAGCGGGAATAACATGAAACGATTGAAAATCACTAATGATCTCGATGGACGTCACGAACACTTCGTTAAGAAGAGCGAAAAATCAAAAATATTCCCCTATGTTAACGCGTCATGGCCGTTCACCTCGTCATGGAAGGTTATCTGAACAAAGAGATCGCTTCCATGCTCAATCTGTGCTGCCAAAGTGAGGCGTTTTATGTATCCCTATTCAACGAAGGCGGGATCGATCTACTGCTCGATCGGAAACATCTGCCGGGCCGGGAACCGTTTCTAACGGCGGAATAGCAACAGGAACTGAAACAAATCATTTTGATCCACACACCAGCCGAACTCGGTTGGGACATTTCTTCTTCTTGGAATATGTGGATCATTCAGTCTTATACTCGAGAGCGCTACGTGGTCACCATGTCCCAGGAAGGGATTCGTAAACTTTTATTTACATCGAATGGGACTCTCTTGGAACTGGCTCACCTATACATCGGCGAAAGGCGATACCGAACCACGATAAGCGTTTTGTGAAACAAATGGAACTTATAAAAAACTGATTGATCCCAACACTGTTATTTTATATGTCGATGAGGCCCACGTCCGGCCCTATCAAGTCTTGCGGGCCACTTGGTCAGAAGCTGGCCGGCAAAAACAGGTGCCCACTTATGGCATCATGCCTACGTTTCTCTATTGGGTGTGGTGAATATCCTTAATGGAGACACCGTTCTTCACCGAGCGACAACTAGGAATGCCACGACGTTTTTGGATTTTTTAAAGACTCTGGAGAGCCGTTTATCCAGACAAGCTGATCGTGCCGGTGTTCGACAATGCACGCATCCACCATACTAGAATGGCCAAAGATTTCTTGCCACAAGAGGGAGATTTAGTTTCACTTTATCTTGTTGCCCCCGTACTCCCCATAGCTGAATCCCATCGAACGCGTGTGTAAATAGCTCAAAGACGCGGTCATTGCGAATATGTTTCACAATGACCAAATGTATATTGGTGACGTCATTACTCGGTTTATGGGTTACATTGATCAACACCCCAAAGACGTGTTTCGACGTTGAAGGGTATGCAGCATGATGCAAAGGTTAACTTTTCAAGGTACATTTATATAGTAATTTTTCAGCTTTTACTTATGTTAACAAAGCGAATGACTTATTGTTTAGAAATAATATTTTTAATTTAATTCAATACAAGCCGAATCTATCCAAGATATTTTCCTAATTCCAATAGATAGGTCAAGTAATTTAGAAAAAATTTCATCGGATTGTTGCTTATTCGGAATAGTAGGAACTCCTCTATCATTTATATGAACGGCTTGTACTTGTATATTTTTTGCATTATTTCCTTCAATACTCCAACGAACAGCTAACCCTTGGTAAAAAAATTCAGGATATTCACCTTTCACATCAAATGCAAAATTTCCCAAACCATAAAATATAGGATATCCATTATATATTTCAATACCACGGATATTGTGAGCACCATGACAAACTACACCTACAGCCCCATCTTCAATAAAAGTTCTTGCTAAATTTTTCAAGAACGATGGGGGTAAAAAACGATTTAAGTCTTCACTCTCATGACAATGTACACTAACAACAACATTTTTACATTTTTTAATTAACTGATTAACTGAACTTACTACTCTTTCTATATCTTTTTTATTTGCAACAAACGTAGTTGAATGTGTTTTACCTAACTGGATTCGATATCCTAGAAAATTAAAAGCTTGATCATTGATGTCAATGAATAACCGACTTCGCATGGCAATATTCCTTAGTTCAACCCACTCATCTTCAGGAAGGGTAACAACAAAAGAATGTCGTATATAACTTACACCAGGTCGTCCTAACACCTTACCGGTTGGATTAGAAGACATAGCAGTTTTAGGAAATGTCGTAGTCATTGCAACAAGACCATAGGATTTATCCTTATATTTCATGATACTCCCTCTAGTGGCTTCCTCTAGGTTGTTCCCTGCACCGGCAACAAGAATTCCCATATTTCTCAGTAATGTCAACGAATCTTTTAAGCAGTCGGTTCCCCAATCGGTTGCATGGTTATTTGCATGTGAGATAGCATTAAATCCCATATATTTAATAAATTCTAGAGTTTCACGAGTTGAATACAGCCAGTGTCCCCCACTCATCGGTGCAGGAATAGCCTTTTCTATATCAAGTACTATAGGTGCTTCTAAATTTGCTACTCTAAATTGTGCAGACTGAATAAAATTACTTAATTTATTCAAATGCTCTATATTTCTATGCCAGTCTTTATAGGTGTTTTTTGCAAGCAAAAAATGCAGAGAAGTGCAAGAAAAAATACATAGGCTTGCCAGCTCAAGACTTAAGGTTCCAGACCGGGGGAAGAGGACGGCTGGATCGCGGAGAGAGCGTTCCGCAGTCGATAGCTCTCTCCCGTAAAGGCCAGGATGTGGGCATGGTGAACCAAGCGATCCACCAGCGCAGCTGTCAAGCGGTTGTCCCCAAACACCCGATTCCACTGTCCAAATTCCAGATTCGACGTCACGATGACGCTTTTTCGCTCATAACAGTCGGCGATAATATGAAACAACAGCTCCGATCCTTGCTTTTGAAACGGCACATAGCCGAGTTCATCCAATATCAACAGTTCGCACGCATCGATGCTTCGTTTCAGCCGCCCGAGCGTGCCATTTTTCAATGCCTCTTCCAGCTGGGCGACGAGATCCGCGACGCGGAAAAACCGAACCTCATGGCCTTGTTGGCACGCCTGGATGCCGAGCGCTGTGGCGAGATGGGTTTTTCCTGTCCCGGGCGAGCCTAAAAGCAGAACGTTTTGCTTTCGCTCCAAAAAGCGAAGGTCACACAATTCCTTCTTCGATGTCGTGGTCGGCCAGTGGATGTGATCCGACCATTCGTAATCCTTCAGCCATTTCAACTCCCGAAACTTGGCTTTCTTGATCAGCCGGGCCTGTTTCGCCTGCTGGCGGCACGACAGCTCCAGCGCCAATACATCCCGCAAAAACTGCTCTTTCGTTTCGAACATCACCTCCTCGAATCGATCCGCGATATAGGCCAAATGCAGCGCTTTACAAATCTCTTTCACCTCTGCTCTCATCCCTGGACACCCCCTTCCCGAACGGGGTGAAGACGTTGATCATACACCGTTAAATCCGTTTCATAGTCGATCAGGACGGAAGGGGTGTACGATTCTTCCCACTTGGCCGGGTAATGGGATTGCTCGGCTTCCATCAACACCCCGATTTCATGAGGAGCCAAGTCCCATCGCTGACTCTCCTCGAGCCACTGGGGGATTTCATAAAGCGTGCAACGATCCAACAGCGCTCGCAGCCCTTTCAAACGGGCCGCCACCTGGGGCGGGGTGCCAGCCAGATACGTTCGGATCGCTTCCGGCAAGTACGCCCGGTATCGGGAATGCCCGACAACCCGGGGTTTGGTCTCCCACTCAGCGAAAATCTCTTTCCAAGGGATCTCGCGTTTCACGTTCGTATACGGCCTTGGCATCTCAAGATGTATGCCTCCGTCAGGAGAGAGCACAAAGAAACGATCCCACTCTTTTTTCACCAATACCCGGTTGGGGACGGACAGGCCATGGACGACGAACGCCTTCCCATCCACCATCACTTCTCCGTACTTATTCACGTAAGCGTGATCGAGGGAGAAGATCGGAAGATCTTGTTCCGGCAACGCCAACAGCTCCGGCCGCTCTTCCTGCCATAGCTCCTCTATCAACCGCCCCTTTTCATAATGAGGGCGGTTTCGGTCCTCGACCATCTTGCGATGCAGCCACTCCACCAGCTCCGGATCCGACTCGATCAACGGAGCCGGGACGAAACAAAGGTTGCGAGTGTAATAGACTTTTCGCTCCGCATTTCCTTTCTCATGTCCGCTGTATGGATTGCACACTTGTACATCAAACCGATAGTAGAGTTGAAATTTCTCAAAAGCCTCGGTGAATTGGCGTTCTCCCCCTTTTCGAATCGACACGATGGCCGCGGACAAATTGTCAATGCGCAATGCCTTTGGCACTCCCCCAGCCTGACGAAACAGCTGCGTCAACCCATGGAGGAAGCATTCACTGTTTTCCGCCGGCAGCGGATAAGCAAACGCAGCGTTGCTATACGGGAAGCTTACGATCAAAACCGATCGTTCTTCTTCCTTCCCCTCCTTCGTCACCACCGTCATCTTCCCGAAATCCACCTGCGCCTCGCCTGGCGGGTGCTCAAGTCGTTCATAGCGCTGTTCTTTCTCGAGTTTGAGCTGCGGTCTTCGTTTTTGCACGTACGCGCAAACGGTGCGATACGAGCCTTGAAATCCATGGTCACGACAAAGCGCTTCAAACATCGTCTTGTTCGTTCGCCGTTGTTTTCTCGGCAGCTTGGCATCCTCCTCCAACCAGTCATCAATGATTTGCCCGTATCCTTCTTCCTCCATCATCCCCTTTTTGCGTTTGATGGTTGGTTGGACAGAAATGCCGCCATCCGCGTATTTCTTGACCGTTCTCCAGTTATATCCCGTTTCGCGGGAAATTTCCGCAATCGATAACCCTTTCTTTTCACGCAGTTTTCTGATACGATTCATTTCGGGCATTGCCAGCATCCTTTCGCTCCTCCACTGTTTGGTTTATGTGTTCACAACTTCCACAGTAGAGGAAATGTTAGGGGCTGGCAAGCCTTTTTTCTTTGCCTTAGGCTCTGCACGTTTCGTTGCAGAACTCTGTATTTTTATTTTGCACTAAACATTTATAGGTCAATACAATATCTCCAACTGCCGAAAAACTATACATCACTTCATCACCTGAGTTTTAGAAGAGTTACTATTTAAGTCAGTAGGCAAACTAACTCCTCTAAGTTTTAGCAAAAAAGGTACTGATAACATAAGTGATATAATGCCCCACGCAAAAAATACCGTACTTACACTTAACTGATCTGCGAACCATGCACCTGCGACAGAAATAAGAGTAACTAATGTAGGAATAATTGTTGACATTATACTTGATATGCGCCCATTATACCGTAGATCAGTAAGTGATACTCGCAATGAATGTCGTGCATTATTTTCCACTGTTAGACAAGCTCCTAAAATAGCATAGGTAACCAAAGCTATAGGCATAGAATTTATTAAACCTAAAGCCATTATAACTACAGCACTCGCAATAAAAAATACCAACAAACGTGCAAATTCACTTCTGGTTTTTTTCCAAAATAAAGACAGGAAGCTTGCGACAGCTGCACCAAAAGAAAAAAGGGATAAGAAGAGGCTGTAATTTTCTACTCCCCCTTCAATTTGCACAACAAATTTTCCTGTAAGAGCTTGTATTAACTGAATACTAGCTTCTGGTATAAGACCTAAAAATGCAAGTATTGTAACACGAGGATTAGCTTTCAAATAATCATATAATTCTACCATTCCTTGTTTCCAATCTCTAATACTAATGGTTCTATTATTTGATACAGTTGTCGAAGATTCTTCAAGTTCCTTAAACCCCATCCATAACAAATATGCCGATAAAAGATACCCGATTCCACATAGTAATATTACACTGGTTAGAGATATATGTGTGGTAATTGTTAAAGAACCTAGAATCCCAGCGCCCATAATGATTGAAGTTGTGAAGCTAGAAAACCTGAAACGATTACTATTGTTCATCATTTTATTGTAAGCTGTAAAAAAGGCGGGAAAGTAAAATTTATTTACAATCCCTATTAACAGATAAAATATATAAATTATGAGAAGAAATAGAGATTGGTAAACCAATAATGGAGCCACTATAAAACATATACCCGCTCTAATAAACAAAGTCCAGAATATAATACTCTTAAGCTTTAACTTATCTGCTAAAACACCCGCGATAGGGGAAAAAGTCCATCCACTTAGTAATTTAATAGCGGCAATTATAGAAACTGCAAAAGTTGATTTAGTCATTTCCAAAACCGTCCATAAAACCAGACCATCTCGCAAAGCAACTGTAAAATATTGAATTGCTTCAGAAATGTTAATGTAAATTAGTGAACGAGTTTGTTGTGAAAATCGTTTACTTAGTGACATCCACAATTCTCCCCTATAATTAGTTGTGTTGTTGAGAAATCACTATAGTTAATTGCAATAATTGAGTCAAGAACCTCAACTTCTTGAATCTTACAAAAGTATTTAAGAATTTGATCTGCACTGATAGCAGCACAAATAAAGTTATGAGGCGCCCAAGCTGGATGTAATTGTGACATCCAAGACAGGTTGGAAACTATTTGTTCTGTTATATTTTTGTCTGTTCCAAATTGTATAGTAATACAATCGTAACAAGGAGTCTGACCTGGAATGCATAAGGGGCCAATCAATGCCGGTTTTGCCATTAGATGTGGAATTTTATTTCGCAATGCCCACTTGCTCACTATAGATCCTAAACGAGTTGGAGGCCCACTAATACCAGCAATACATTTAACACCACTAAGCATATCTAAATCTGATTCTTTCTTGATGAATTTGTTAATAGTCTCAACTTTAATATATGGGTTAATAGAAAGTAACTCTCTTTTTGCCGCTTGAACCTTTGGTAATCCAATATGCTCTTTACGATAAAGGAGTTGACGGGACAAATTACTCTCTTCCACTACATCTCCATCTACTAAGATCAAATGACCGATACCTGCTCCTGCTAAAAGCATAGCCAATGCTGTTCCGTAACCCCCAACTCCAATAATAGCAACAGAAGCATTACGTAAACGCTCCTGAAAATCATAGCGCGAAACTTTATTATCTTCATAATGAGACAGATAAAGTAATTGTCTAGAAACATAACGTAAATACGAGTCATTAAAATTATGAGTACAATCTTCTTTCTCTTTTTCTAATACTCCGAGATTATAAAGCTGCGAAAAAGAATTATAAAGTTTAGGATTATCATTAGATATTTCTATACTCTTTCCATTTGCTAGTTCAGAAAATAATAAGTCATGGTCAGTATCACAAGTAACCGTAACTTTCTTTTTAGCAGGTGTTTGTATCTCTATAAATTGGTATTTATTTTCAGAAATCTTTATAAGTAGATATCCTATTTTTAATTTATACTTATCCATGAATAACACTCCTAATTTTTTCTGTGAAAATAACGGGTCGATGGACGGTTACTTTCATGCTTGGTTAGCGAGCAAGGCTCGCTCATGGACGTTTTATTCACAACTAAACCAATACTGATTTTCCAACAATTGCATTTTTTATTAACTTTACAAAAGTACTATAATCTATCTGCTGCAACCTTTTTAATAGTTCTAAGGGATGATATTTATAAGGATTACGAGCCAAGCTCATATGTGCAATGCTATATAGATGCAACGAAAAAGTTTAACATATCCTTGACGGAAAAGAGGCTTGTCCATTTTTCGACTGTCGAAGGCAAGCCACAGGCTTGCCCCCGTCACGCTTTGGCGTGACGGAAGACCGAACAACCACCCGCTTCACAGACCCATACATGGGTCTAGAAGCGGGGTTGTTCGGTCACCCGACAGTCGATCAAATGCTCGGTAAAAGCGACAAATGTTAAAGCTTCAAATTGCATCTATATAAAATAGACGGGTTGTATGTTGATCCTTATGCTGTTGAAACAAATATGATCTTTTTTCATGTGAATAACTTTCGTATAAATTCATTGGAGTTTGTTGATAGGTGCAAGAAAAAAGGATTGCTTTTATTTCCTTGGTTGCCTGATACAGTAAGGATTGTGGTTAGTAGAAATGTTAATGAAAAAGATATATATGAAGCAGCTAATATTATTGATGCAGTATGTAAAGAGCTGACGAGAGGGGTCATGTATGTTTCGTAAGGTTAGTGAGGGAGTTTTAACGTTTGGCATCAGAGTTTTCAATTCCATTGGTTTCTTTGTGTACGTTCCGCTGCTTTCTTTATGGCTAGTTAAAATGAAAAATCTGGATATTACGGAAACCAGTGTGGCGGTGGCCGCATTTACGTTTGTATCGAAAGCAGGTAATGCATTAGTTGGGGGAGTTGTCAACAAATTTGGGATAAAAAACAGTCTTATCGTTGGTCTATGGGGATCAGCTTTGTTGCTAACAATGTTAACAATCATTCATTCTTATACATTGATATTCGTGATCGCGTTACTATTGGGGATGTCGATCTCAATTTACAATGTAAGCCTGAAAACACACATTTCCTTATTAGAGGAAAATGAGAGGCTGCGGGCTTTTGCGTTATTAAACATCGCTGTCAACGTTGGCGCTTCCATTGGTCCTTTTCTAGGTGGATGGTTATTGGATTGGAACTCTTTTGGTATCATCGTTGCTGCGATTGTTTGTTATGTTGTGGCCGGGGGTGTTTCGTTGCTATTACCACGCATCACCATTGAGGATGCAGAGAAGGGAATCAATATCGTACAATTCGTTAAAAACAGCAAATCGGACCCGCATTTTTTTATCTTTATAAAATTCGTTGCTTTTTCAGGGCTATTTTGGTTTTTGTACACACAACTATTTACAACTTTTCCTGTTGTCGTTTCTCAAAATTTTTCAGGAAAAACGATTGGGTTGTTTTTTACGGTGAATGCGATTACGATTATCGTTCTTCAAGGTTTCTATCCAAAAATACAGCCGAAATGGAAAATTGAGTATTGGTACGCGCTAGCCTTGATGTTCATCGCCGCATCTTATTTCTTGCTATGGGTTTCACATCATTTTTGGATTATCTTTTTTAGCGTGATCTTGTTCAGCATAGCTGAAATCATTTGGGTTCCTACGATTGATCATCAGATTGTAGAGAAGAAGGGAACGTTAAGTTCTTCTTGGGCCTTCGGAATATCAGGTGTACTTTGGGGAATGTGGGAGTCTATCGGTGGATTCATTGGTTTGAATCTATATCAGTACGCTGGACAACAAACCTTTTTCTATTTGACCATGATAGGCATTGTGATTTTTGTTGGCTATATGTTTCAGCTGACATATAGAAAAATGTCTTTCTTCACTAATCAAAATCAAATAGGGAGAAAGGACTGGCGATGATGCACTTGTTATTTGTCGAGACGAATACAACAGGTACCGGTACACAGGCAATGAAAATCGCTAAGCAACTAGGTTATAAAATTCATTTTTGGACGATGAACCCAGAACAATATAGCGCAATGACAGATGATCATCCGTTGAATTTCGCTGATCGAGTTGTCATCATTGATACGTATAATACAGATCGAATGAAAGAAGAATTAGCACGTTCTGAGGCGAAATTTGCTGGAATCCTTACTTTTGATGATTATCACTTGATTCCAGTTGCTGAATTAGCGAGTTATTTGGGAGTGAGGGGGCATGATATCGAAGCATTGAAAAGGGCGCGTTATAAACATATAACGAGAACTTATCTAGAAAGCCAACATTTTAGAGAGTTTTTGCAACCTGCTTTCCATATCATCCATCATCTTGACGAAATCATAAATTTGGAGATCTCGTTTCCTTGTGTCATTAAGCCGGTAGATGATAGTGGAAGCAACGGCGTGACGATTTGCCAAAATCGCCTTGATTTAGAACTGTCCCTGCGCCGAGAATGGCAGAGACAACGCAATGAACGCGGATATGAGCTGGAAAGGAAATGGCTGATCGAAGAGTGGATTGAAGGGCAAGAATTTTCAGCTGAAATGTTATATACAGCTGATGGATGGAAATTAGTGTCTGTAACGAAAAAAGAAACATATGGTCCTCATGCCGTTGAATGTGGACACGTGACTGGTCCGGAGTTAAATCCTATTCCAGATTTAGAGAAAAGATGCAAAAAGCTGCTGGATCTATTGGGATTAAACTATGGAGCGGCGCATATAGAATTTTTTGTTCGCGGAAACAGCTTATATTTGGTTGAAGTGAATCCTAGGCTGGCTGGTGACGGCATCCCCCAATTAGTAGAATTTTCTACAGGGGTGGATATGGTTAGACATGTTGTCTTACAATCAATCGGAACAAACGAGGATATAACGATCACGAAACAGCGCTATGCTGCCATTAAGTTTATTCTGCCTGTCGAACAGGGAATATATCAAATGGTGAAGGGGATGGAGGAAGCGCAAAAAGTAGAGGGAGTAAAACGGATAAGTATAGGGAAGTTGCCATTTAAGGCCAATGGGATTAAAAGCAGCTACCAAAGATTAGGGTTTGTCATGGCAGAAGGAGATAGTATGGAAAGCGTAATCCGCTCGACACGAGAGGCGATGGATCGATTAGAATGGAGGATTGTGAATGAATAAATACATCATCATTTTAGGGGCAAGCCGTTATGGCGCGGAAGCGGCATTTCAATGTGGGTTGAAGCCTATTATTGTGGCGGATCGGTATTCAAACATTGACAAGGAAATAGCACAGCTGATCGAAGCCGTATTTTATGTTCGTGACATTGCAGAGAAAATAGAGGTGCTTTCTACTGTTGAGAAAATCATGAATTTATATCAAACAGTAGATCTTGTCGTAAGCTTTACAGAATTGGGGTTGGAAACAGCTGCTTATATTAGTGAAAAGTTGCAATTACCGACGAATTCGCTTGAAACGGTCGTAAATACGAGAAATAAAGGATTGATGCGCCAGATTTTGCGAAAGGACCCGGAGCTGCGACTGGACGTTGTAAGTGGCAAGGCATCTGTTCTTCCTAAACAGTTTCCATATTCAAGACCAGCCATCATCAAACCGCTTGACGGATTTGGAAGCAAAGAGGTTGACTATATTTCCGATCAACATGAGTGGGAAAAATGGTTAAAAAGACATCAAAATCATCCTCACGAGTGGATCTTAGAGCCGTATATTAAGGGCCCGGAGTATAGTGTGGAGACGGTATCTTGTAGAGGAACCCATTTCATTTTAGGAATAACTGAAAAACAAACAACCGGAAAGCCTCACTTTATTGAGACTGGGCATATTGTGCCAGCGAGACTGGAACAACAGAAAGTTAAACGAATCAAACAAGTGGTGATGAAAGCGTTGCATTTGTTGAATGTACAATATGGGCCAGGGCATATTGAGGTCAAATGGGATGTGGAAGAAGATAGACCGGTGGTGATTGAAATGCATACGAGACCGGGGGGAGATTTTATTCCTTATTTACATCAATTAGCGTCTGGTTTCAACCAGTATGAGTTAGGAATTTTATCTTATATGAATCAAATGCCCGCCGATGTAAAACCGATTTATAAAAAAGCAAGCCTTGTCAAGTTCTTTATGTTTCCAGAAGGCGTGCTGCGACAAATCTCTCTTGACACGGAAGTCAATCGAGAATATATCCAAGATTGGGCCATCTACTATCAAGTAGGAGATCATATCAACAAAACGGTGGATTCTTATACGCGCTCTGGACATGTGATTGTTTGTTCGTCGACAGTTGAAGAATGCCAGCGGTTATGCGACAATTTTGTTGATCAGTTGAAGTATCAAATTGTTCATGACTAAAAACAGAAAGTACGGGATGTCGAATGGCTGTATACACAATAGAGGAAGTTAACCATCATTGTAAAGTAGAACTTTCGATCTCTTCTTTATTTGAAATGATGGCGTGTTTAAGGAAGTGTTGCGTTTCATCGGGAAAAATGGATGGTGAACCTCATTTCCCTGTTGCTCGTTTTGAGGAGTTTTTTCGGGAACATGAATCGTTGCTGAAAAAATTTTACGGTCGGTATGAGTATGGGGCACAGCTGGCGGAATTTTTGGTCGATTTACCTGCTCCCCATACCTTTTCTCAACTCATGGCATATATCGACCGGGTATCCCAGTATGAGTTTTTGTATTATTTATTCGGGCGTTACTTGTCTGAAAAAGAGATCGAGATTTGTCTAACGCAAACCGCTTCTCCGTTCGATGAAATTCGCTCGAAAATCGCGTCATTGGGCGGATTTGTGAATGCTGAGCAGTTTGAATTCGCGCAGAATTATGAGCAATATTTGCGGGAACTAGCCTCTCTTTGGGAACATTTTTATCAACAATGCTACGTCCATGTTGAACCAATCCTGTCCCCCCTTTGGGATCAAGCGAATGATCGATTGAGAGAGGAACTCCATCAGTCGGGGATTGAGAAAGTGGTTCGAAAACTATTGTACGATTATCCAACCCCAGAACAGTTCCCGACGAAAGAAACGAAGTTGATCAAATTGTATCCCTCGTATTTTGTGTCACCGAAATTTATTTTGGTTTGGGGGCTTGGTGAACTTCATATTGTTTATGATATAAAGCATTATATAGATGGAAAAGAGGTTTTCTCTAGCGGACATCGGATGGATATTCAATATGATGAGGGGCAGCTTCAGTATGTTGCCGATATTGCCAAATCATTGTCTGAAATCGTTCGGATGAAAATATTGGCATTTATTGCGAATGAAGAAAAAATGAAGTCGCAGGAGATGGCCAATCAGTTAAATATTACGGTTGCCACCGTTTCGCGGCATTTAAATCTTCTGAAGCAATCCAATCTGATTACGGAGCGGAAAGAAAACGGTTATCACGTCTATCAGATCAACGAAAAGGAAGTGCAGAACTATTGCTCCGTTTTAAAGAAGATGTTGGGCATCGGAAAAGATGAGAAATAACGGCTAAGAGGATGCTCCGTTGCCTGGGCATCCTCTTTGTCGGTTAGGCCTTGATCTGCTTTTCCCTTTCTTGATTGCGAAGGATGAACCGCTGGATTTTTCCGCTCGGCGTTTTCGGCAACTCAGCGACAAATTCGACTTCGCGGGGGTATTCATGCTTCGATAAGCGCGTTTTGACGAACAAGGACAGCTCTTCGGCCAGCCCGTCCGACGGCGCAAAGCCTTCTCTGAGCACGACAAACGCTTTGACGATCTCTCCTTTGACGGGGTCCGGCTTCCCAACGGCGGCCGCTTCGACGACGGCCGGATGCTCAAGGAGGCAGCTTTCGATTTCGAAAGGCCCGATGCGGTAGCCGGCGCTCGAGATGATGTCGTCCGCCCGCCCTTGGAACCAGAAATACCCGTCTTCGTCTTTTGTCGCTAAATCGCCGGTCAAAAACCACTTGCCGACGAGCCGCTCGGCTGTTTTTTCGGGATCTTTCCAATAGCCTGTGACACGCTCCCACCACCTACGCTTCGCTTAGCGGCGGGGGCTTCTCAGGTAATCCCATCTCATGACGGGAAGTTGACTGAGCGATCCCCGTGTGTCCCACGGTTCGAGGACAAGTTAGGCTATCGCGAATCGTTTCATGCCCTCATGTTTGATATTGATTGCCGCATTGACGTCCCTGTCGCTCTCGAATCCACATTCACAGCGGAATGTACGCTCAGAAAGCGATAAAGATTCCTTTACTTGACCGCAACATGAACAAGTTTTAGATGACGGAAACCACTTATCTATTTTGATAAGCTTTTTCCCTTGCTCCTCTAACTTGTATTGGAGAAATGTCGTGAACATCCCCCAGCCGTTGTCATGAACGCTCTTGCCGAAATTCAGGACTTGCGACATCCCTTTCATGTTGAGGTCTTCGATGACCACGCAATCATAAAGTTTCGCTAATTGGCGCGACTCCTTATGCAGAAAGTCTTTTCGTTGGTTCGCTATTTTCTCATGTAGCTTCGCTACTTTCAAACGCTGTTTGTGCCAACGATTAGAACCCTTCTTTCGGCGTGATAATATCCGTTGTTCTTTCGCTAATTTTTCCAATGCTTGCCGATAGAAACGAGGATAATTGGCTCTCTTACCCTCACTATCGACATACAGCGTATTCATGGAAAAATCAAGCCCAACAACCGTTTGTATTTCTTTTGGTGCAGGTTGATGTTCGTATTCGGTGAGAATAGAAACATAGTATTTTCCTGTTTTTGTTTTCGTGATCGTACAAGCCTTGATGATATGGTGGGCAGGAATCTCCCGATGTTGCTTGAACTTGACCCATTTCAGTTTGGGTAACTTGATATAGCCATCTGAAAGTTGAATATTGCCATTGACCACATTTGTGGTGTACGACTGTTTCGCCTTGCGGTTTTTGAACTTTGGAAATCCAGCACGACCCGAAAAGACATTTTGAAACGCTTTCTGCAAATTCAATTGGGCGTTTGCTAACGCAAGGCTATCCACTTCTTTAAGCCAAGGAAACTCCTTTTTGTACTTGGCAGGGGTCGGAAATGTTTGTTTTTTCAAAGCTTCTTTGTCGTCTTTGAACTTTTCATAAATTTGTATGCGTTCTTCAAGCATTTTGTTATAAACGAAACGGACACAACCGAAGGTTTTGGCAAGCAGCTGTTCTTGTTCTTTTGTTGGGTACAAGCGGAACTGATAGGCTTTGTTTACCATATCGATACCACATCACCTCATCCCTTGATTTTCTATATATTTTTTTATTACTTCAAGGGGGCGCCGCCCGTTGTAAGCAGGCAAAAACTTCTTGACCAAAAATATTCTTTCCACAGTTTTCTTTTCACTTGCGGAAAATGCTTTTTAATCAGTCGAGAACTTGCACTTTTATAGGCATTGATGAACTTGGATAGTTCACTATTCGGATGTGCTTTGAACAAAATATGCACATGGTCCATATCGTGATTCCATTCGACCAAGGAAATATTGTAATTTTTCCCCAATCTCACAAACATATCTTTTGCATAGTCAGATATGGTATCATCAATCACTTGTCTGCGATATTTTACAACCAGAACAAGATGATAATACAACAGGAATACTGAATGGTTATTACTGTCTAATTTCATTAATACAACAACCTTTCATTTTTCTAATACTGATTATATCATAACACAAAAAAAGAAACAACTCATACCTACGCCTCACCGAAATTCATCTCCCACTTTCACTTCGTTTAGAAGTGGGAGACTTCTTTCGGAAAGATGTTAAAAGAAATATTGGGACTGACCCGATACCAAATCCATAAATCATTGATGATGGAAGCGAGTTCGGCCACTTCCGCATTCAGCCGGCACGAACGTGCGAAATCCGCTTCTTGTCCGAGCGCGTCTTGTTTTTCGTTGATTTCCCGCTCCAGCGCGGCGATGCGGTCGGGGATCAAGCCGCGGATCGCTTCCCATTCAAGCAAAATCGCCTCTTGTTCGTTCGGGCTGTAGTCCTCCCAAGGCTTGTCCAGATGCGGCAGGCGGATGCCGAGCCGTTTGTCTTCGATGAAGATGCCGTTCATCCTCGATTGGCCCCCCTTTTCTTCTTCATATTATACTAAATGTCCCCGCAGGGCATGGTGGAATTTTGATGCTTTTTCATGAATACATATTGAAAAATCATCCGAAAGCTGATAAAGTGATAATGTATCGTGATGAATATTTATTTATATTAAAGTATATTTATGTGACAGGAGAGGAGAACGACCATGGCAAATCCGAAATTGGTGCTGGCATACTCTGGCGGTTTAGATACATCGGTGGCGATCAAATGGCTCCAAGAGCGCGGTTATGATGTGATCGCGTGCTGCTTGGACCTTGGCGAAGGGAAAGACCTTGACTTTGTAAAAGAAAAAGCGCTCAAAGTCGGCGCGATCAAATCGTACGTGATCGACGTCAAAGACGAGTTTGCGAACGAGTATGCGCTCATCGCCTTGCAGGCGAATGCGCTGTATGAAGGGAAATATCCGCTTGTCTCGGCGCTGTCGCGTCCGCTCATCGCGAAAAAACTCGTTGAAATCGCCGAGCTCGAAGGCGCGGTCGCCGTTGCCCACGGCTGCACGGGGAAAGGGAACGACCAAGTGCGCTTTGAAGTGTCGATCAAAGCGCTCAATCCGGATTTGGACGTGATCGCCCCGGTGCGCGAGTGGAGCTGGTCGCGCGAGGAAGAAATCGAATACGCGAAAAAGCACGGCATTCCGATTCCGGTTGACCTTGACAGCCCGTTTTCGATCGACCAAAACTTGTGGGGCCGAAGCAACGAATGCGGCATTTTGGAAGATCCGTGGGCGGCGCCGCCGGAAGAGGCGTATGAGCTGACCGCTTCGCTCGAGAACGCTCCGGATGTGCCGGATGTGATCGAAATCGGCTTTGAACAAGGCGTGCCGGTGACGTTGAACGGGAAATCGCACCCGCTCGCGCAACTCATTTTGGAGCTGAACGCGTTGGCCGGCAAGCACGGCGTCGGGCGCATCGACCATGTCGAAAACCGCCTCGTCGGCATCAAGTCGCGCGAAGTGTATGAATGCCCAGGGGCGATCACGCTCATTAAAGCGCATAAAGAGCTGGAAGACTTGACATTGGTGAGAGAAGTCGCCCATTTTAAACCGCTCATCGAGCAAAAAATCGCCGAGGTCATCTACAACGGCCTTTGGTTCTCGCCGCTCAAAGACGCGCTTGTCGCGTTTTTGAAAGAAACGCAAAAAAACGTCACCGGCGTCGTGCGTGTGAAGCTGTTTAAAGGCCATGCGATCGTCGAAGGGCGCAAGTCGCCATTCTCGCTCTACGATGAAAAACTAGCGACATACACCTCCGAAGACGAGTTTGACCATCAAGCGGCCGTCGGGTTCATCTCGCTGTACGGCTTGCCGACGAAAGTCAACAGCATCGTGAACAAGCAAAACAAGGCGTCGGCGCCGGCCGGTCAATGAACGAAATGATGACACTTCATAAAGGGAAAGGAGGAAGTCGCATTCCTCTGCGGCGAGATTCGTGAAAAAGCTTTGGGGAGGACGGTTTACGAAAACAGCGGAAGAATGGGTCGACGAGTTTGGCGCGTCGATCCCGTTCGACCAAGAGCTCGTGGAAGAGGACATCGAAGGCAGCCTCGCCCATGTGACGATGCTCGGCGAGTGCGGCATTTTGCCGGCGGAAGACGTCGAGAAGATCAAAGGCGGACTGATCCGCCTGTTGGAAAAGGCGAAGCAAGGGGAACTCGAATTTTCCATTGCGTATGAAGACATTCATTTAAACATTGAAAAAATGTTGATTGACGAAATCGGCCCGGTTGGGGGCAAGCTGCACACCGGAAGAAGCCGAAACGACCAGGTCGCGACCGATATGCATTTGTATTTGCATAAGCGCGTCACCGAGATTCTCGGCCTCATCCGCGGGCTGCAGCGGGCGCTCATCAAGCAAGCGGAGAAGCATGTCGAAACGATCATGCCGGGGTATACGCATTTGCAGCGGGCGCAGCCGATTTCGTTCGCCCATCATCTGCTCGCCTATTTTTGGATGTTGGAGCGCGACTATGAGCGGTTTTCCGAGTCGCAAAAGCGGATCAACAAGTCGCCGCTCGGCGCCGGGGCGCTCGCCGGGACGACGTTTCCGATCGACCGGAAGCGGACGGCGGAGCTTTTGGGCTTTGCCGATATTTACGAAAACAGCTTGGACGCGGTGAGCGACCGCGACTTCATCATCGAATTTTTGAGCAACAGCTCGATGCTTATGATGCACTTATCGCGGCTCGCCGAAGAGCTCATCCTTTGGTCCAGCCAAGAGTTCCAGTTCATTGAGCTTGACGATGCGTTCGCGACCGGCAGCAGCATCATGCCGCAAAAGAAAAACCCGGACATGGCCGAGCTCATCCGCGGCAAAACCGGCCGGGTGTACGGGCACTTGATGGCGTTGTTGACGGTGATGAAAGGATTGCCGCTTGCCTACAACAAAGACATGCAAGAAGATAAAGAAGGCATGTTCGATACGGTGAAGACGGTCGTCGGTTCGTTGAAAATTTTCACCGGCATGATCGAGACGATGAACGTTCGTGCTGATGTAATGGAGCGGGCGACGAAGCAGGACTTTTCGAACGCGACCGAGCTCGCCGACTACTTGGCCGCGAAAGGCGTCCCGTTCCGCGAAGCGCACGAAATCGTCGGCAAGCTCGTGCTGTTGTGCATTGAAAAAGGCGTCTTTTTGGCCGACTTGCCGCTTGACGTATATAAAGAAGCGTCGCCGCTCTTTGCCGAAGACATTTACAACGCCTTGAATCCGCGCACGGCCGTCAACCGCCGCAACAGCGCCGGCGGCACCGGTTTTGCCGAAGTGCGCGCGGCGCTGACGAAGGCGAAACAGTTGCTTGGCACCCCGTAACGACGGGGTGTTCTTTTTTTGGCGTGAAAGGGGCAAACAGGTGGATGCGAGTTTGGAAATGGAATCAGCGGTCATTCTGCCGCCGCATCACGCTTTCGGCGTCCTGACCACAAGCACGTCGCATTTTGCGTGGCGGACGATGTTTTCCGAGACGCTGCCGATCAAGAGCCGTTCGACAGCGTTTAAACCGGTCGCCCCGCAAACGATGAGATCGGCTTTGTATTTCGGAGCGACGTCTTTGGCGATTTTCACTTTCGGCGAGCCGAATTCGACCGCGATGTCCACATCATCGAGCCCGGCGGCGAGGGCTTCGTTTTTATACCGTTCAAGAAGTTCGTTCGCATATTGCTCCGACCGTTCGGCGAGAGCGTAGTCGTGCGCTTCAACGGTTGTGAACCCGCGCAAATCGATGATGTGGGACAAAATGAGTTTCGCTCCGTTTCGCTTGGCGATTTGGATCGCTTTTTTCAACGCCCATTCCGCTTCTTTCGACCCATCGACGGCGACGACGATCGTTTGGTAGGTCATGGTCATGTTCTCCCCTCCTTTTGGTTAAAAATGCTATCTCTATATATGGTATACCCATCGCCCTTTGACGGGAAACTAGGCCATATATTGAGATTTTATGAACAAGGGAGGAAAAACAATGGAAAAGCGGTATAACGACTGGCAGTACGACGAGGAGGAAGTGCGGACGATCACCGAGCAAATTGCTGAATCGTATGAGAGCGGCATTGTTGACAAGGATGAATCATATTACGACCCGCGCCGCGAAGCCGGCGAATAGCCATAGCGCCAACGAGCTATGGTTCTTTTTTTGTATTCGCTCCGGTTTGTAGTAAAGTAAAAATGAAGACAACGAATGACGAGAAGGAGGGGAAACGGTGCGGCATGCGTTGATTACGGCCGGAGCGAAAGGATTGGGGAGAAAAGTGACCGAGCTGCTGCTTGATAAAGGCTACTCTGTGACGGTGAACTACCGGAGCGATGAACAGGCGGTGCGCTCGCTTGCGGAGAAGTACCGCGGCGCCGCTGACCGCCTCCAGTTTGTGCGCGGCGATGTGACGAACAAAGACGATTTGGCGGCGCTTGTGGACGCCGCCATGGAGCGGTTCGGCCGCGTTGACTGCCTCATTAACAACGCCGGGCCGTACATTTTCGAGCGGAAAAAGCTGGCCGATTATACGGAAGAAGAATGGTACGAAATGATCGAAGGCAATTTGAGCGCGGTGTTTCATTTAGTAAGGCGGACGATCCCGATTATGCGAAAGCAGCGGTTTGGCCGCATCATTACGTACGGGTTTCAAGGAGCGGCGGATGCCCCAGGCTGGGTGCACCGTTCGGCGTTCGGGGCGGCGAAAGTGGGGCTTGTATCGCTGACGAAAACGATCGCCTTGGAAGAGGCGGAATATGGCATCACCGCCAATATGGTGTGCCCAGGCAACATTGTCGGCGCCATGAAAGAGGCGGGGATCGCCGATGCACGCGCCAGGCGGGATGCGGAAACGCCGGTCGGGCGTCCGGGAACTGGCGAAGATATCGCCCGCGTGATCGCGTTTTTATGCGAGGACGATTCGGATTTCATCACCGGCGCCGTCATTGACATCACCGGCGGCGAGAACGTCATCTACCGCCATTTTTTTCAGTAGAATCTTCAGCCGCTTTTCTGATTGCTTTCCGGTTGAACAGGGAACAATAAGGGAAGAACGGAAAGGAAAAAGGAGGAAAAGCGGCCATGAAAATTGGCATTCCAAAAGAAATCAAAAACAATGAAAACCGCGTCGCCATCACCCCGCCTGGCGTGATGACGCTCGTCAAAGCGGGGCATGACGTGTATGTGGAGACGAAAGCCGGCGCTGGGTCAGGGTTTTCTGACGCTGAATATGAAAAAGCCGGGGCAGTAATCGTGCCAAACGCGGAAGACGCTTGGGCGGCGGAGATGGTGTTGAAAGTGAAAGAACCGTTGCCTGAGGAGTTCCGCTATTTTCGCCCCGGATTGATTTTGTTTACGTATTTGCATTTGGCGGCGGCTGAGGCGCTTACGAAAGCGCTCGTCGAGCAAAAAGTGGTCGGCATCGCTTACGAGACGGTGCAGCTTGAGAACGGCTCGCTGCCGCTGTTGACGCCGATGAGTGAAGTCGCCGGCCGCATGTCGGTGCAAGTCGGCGCCCAGTTTCTCGAGAAGCCGCACGGCGGGAAAGGCATTTTGCTTGGCGGTGTCCCTGGGGTGCGGCGCGGCAAAGTGACGATCATCGGCGGCGGCACAGCGGGGACGAACGCGGCGAAAATCGCGGTCGGCCTCGGAGCGGATGTGACGATTTTGGACATTAACGCCGAGCGGCTGCGCGAGCTGGATGATTTGTTCGGCGACCAAGTGACGACGTTGATGTCCAACTCGTACCATATCGCCGAATGCGTGCGGGAATCGGATTTGGTCGTCGGCGCCGTCTTGATCCCGGGGGCGAAAGCGCCGAAACTGGTGACGGAAGAGATGGTGCGCTCGATGACGCCAGGCTCGGTGTTGGTCGACGTCGCCATTGACCAAGGCGGCATTTTCGAAACGACCGACCGCGTCACGACGCACGACGATCCGACATACGTCAAACACGGCGTCGTCCATTACGCCGTCGCGAACATGCCGGGCGCGGTGCCGCGCACGTCGACATTCGCGCTTACGAACGTCACGATCCCATACGCCCTGCAAATCGCCAACAAAGGCTACCGCGCCGCCTGCCTCGACAACCCGGCGCTGTTAAAAGGGATCAACACGCTCGACGGGCACATCGTGTACGAAGCGGTCGCGGCGGCGCACAACATGCCGTATACGGATGTTCATTCGTTGCTGCAAGGATGAAAAGATGAGGATTGAGACGCCTTGATGTCATCAACCAAACAAAGCTGTCCAATCCGGTCTTGGGATAGAGCCGGTGGACAGCTTTTTGGATGCGCTTATTCGCGATAGCCTTTGCCAACGACCTTTCTTTCGTCTTTAGCGGCAAACACGCTGATGTCCCCTAGCGTTTCGCGCCGTTACACAACGAGCAATTCCTTTGAAAACGATGTCAGCACTTCGACGCCATCATTCGTGACCGCGACGTCGTCTTCAATGCGCACGCCGCCGATGGATGGGACGTAAATGCCTGGTTCGATTGTAAACACCATGCCGGGGGCGAGCGGTTCGTTGTTGGCGCCATGAAGCGATGGGTATTCGTGGATCTCGATCCCTAAGCCGTGCCCGACGCGGTGGGTGAAAAACGGGCCGTAGCCGGCTTGTTCGATGACGTTTCGGGCGGCGCGGTCGATCTCGCCCATCGCGGTTTGCGGGCGGCAGGCATCGATTGCCGACTGCTGGGCGCGCCGGACGGTATCGTAAATGAGCCGCTGTTCGTCGCTTGCCGTCTGACAGACGACGGTGCGGGTAATGTCGGAGCAATACCCATCAACGATGACGCCCAAATCGAACAGCACGAAATCGCCTGGTGCGACCGCCGCCGTTCCCGGCGCGCCGTGCGGATCGGCTGATTTTGCGCCCGTGAGCACGGTCGTTGGAAACGACATCCCTTCAACGCCGAGTTTTTTCAGCTCATATTCAATAACGGCGACAAGTTCGAGCTCCGTCACGCCCGGGCGGATGGCCGATACGCCGATTTCGATCGCTTTGTCGGCGAGTTCGGCTGCTTGGCGCAACACCTTCATTTCCTGCTCATCCTTGATCAGGCGAAGCTGGCGCAGCTTTTCTTCGGCGTCATGCCACTTGGCGTTTGGAAACAACCCCGAGAGCCGTTCGAAACGGGCGAACGACAAATGGTGTTTCTCGATGGCAATCAAGCCGGGTTTTGCGCCGCGCGCTTCGAGATGGCGCCGGATCTCTTCCCATGGGTCGGTGCTGTCGTCGTAGCCGATCACTGTACACCCAAAGCCGCTTCGGCGGGCGCGTGGGACTTCCATTTGCGGGCAGACGAGCGCCGGTTCGCCGTCAGGGAAGACCAAAAGCGCCAGCAGTCGTTCGTGTGGGTCGCACCAAAATCCGCTCAAATAAAAAACGTTCGCGCTTGACGTGATGAAGGCAAATGAATCATCATGATGTTGAAGCCATGATGAAAAAGCATCCAGCCGTTGGTTCATCGTTCCCTTCCTTCCTTTTTTCGCGATGGTTCATTTTGAGCGTACCAAGAAACGGGCCAATTGTAAATGGTCAAGCGGGAAAAGAAGGAAATAGGCAGGCGGCGGCGAATCATGTGTATATGGAAAGGAGAGATGTCACGATGAAAATCAGTTACCATGGCCATTCGGTCGTCCGCATTGAGACGAACGGAAAAACGATTTTGATCGATCCGTTCATCACCGGCAATGCGACGACCGATTTGAACGCAGCGGATGTGAAGGCAGATGTCATCTTGTTGACGCACGGGCACGGGGATCATGTCGGCGATGCGGTCGAGATCGCCAAGCGGAACAACGCCCTTGTCGTGGCCACATTTGAGCTGGCGACGTATTTAAGCTGGCAAGGCGTCGATACGTTTGGCATGAACATCGGCGGCGCGCGCGAATTTGACTTTGGCACCGTCAAGTTCACGCAGGCGTTTCACAGCTCTGGGTTTGTGACCGACGACAAGCAAATTATTTATTTAGGCATGCCGACCGGCATTTTGTTCACGGCTGAAGGCAAAACGATCTATCATGCCGGCGACACCGGGCTGTTTTCCGACATGAAGCTGATCGGCGAGCGCCATTCCATTGACGTTGCCTTCCTGCCGATCGGCGACAGCTTCACGATGGGGCCGGAAGACGCGGCGGTTGCCGCCGAGTGGCTCGGGGCAAAACTTGTTGTACCGATCCATTACAACACGTTCCCGCCGATTGCCCAAGACCCAGAGCGGTTCGTCTCGCTCCTTCCGCCGGGCGTCGGCCGTGCGTTGAAACCGGGGGAAAGCATCGAGCTGTAATTCGTATTGCAGCTGCCCTGCACAGCTCTCCACTGTCCGTGCCGCCCCCCGTTGAACCCCCGCCGCCTCCGTCGCTATAATAGAAAGTAACAACGCGTAAAGGGTGAAGAATCGTTGGCGACAAAACACGAACAAATTTTGGAATACATCCACCGGCTGCCGATCGGCGAAAAAATTTCCGTTCGGCAGATTGCGAAGGAAATGGGCGTGAGCGAAGGGACGGCGTACAGGGCGATCAAGGACGCTGAGAACAAAGGGTATGTGAGCACGATTGAGCGCGTCGGCACGATTCGGATCGAGAAGAAGCGGAAAGAGAACATTGAGAAGCTCACCTACGCCGAAGTCGTCAACATCGTCGACGGCCAAGTGCTTGGCGGACGTGAAGGGCTGCATAAGACGCTCAATCGCTTTGTCATCGGCGCGATGCAGCTGGAGGCGATGATGCGCTATACGGGCGCAGGGGATTTATTGATCGTCGGCAACCGGACGAAGGCGCACGAGCTCGCGCTTCAGGCGGGGGCGGCCGTGCTCATCACCGGCGGGTTTGACACGGCCGATCACGTGAAAAAGCTCGCCGATGATCGGCAGCTGCCGATCATTTCGACGAGCTATGACACGTTTACGGTCGCGACGATGATCAACCGGGCAATTTACGACCAGCTCATCAAAAAAGAAATTGTGTTGGTCGAGGATATTCTCATTCCGCTTGACAAAACAGCGTACTTGCGCGTCAATGATCCGATTGAGCGGTGGTATGCGTTGAACAAAGAGACGCGCCATAGCCGGTTCCCGGTCGTCGATGATGAGCTGAAAGTGCAAGGGATTGTGACGGCAAAAGACGTGCTCGATGTCGACCGTCAGCTGCCGATCGAAAAGGTGATGACGAAGCAGCCGATTACGGTGAACGGAAAAACGTCAGTGGCGTTTGCTTCTCATATTATGGTATGGGAAGGAATTGAGCTTCTCCCGGTGGTGGATGACTATAACCGGTTGCAAGGAATCATCAGCCGCCAAGATGTGTTAAAAGCGCTGCAAATGGCGCAGCGCCAGCCGCAAGTCGGGGAGACGATCGACGATCTCATCACCGCCCAGTTTCGTGAGTCAGGCGACAAAGAAACGCTGTTTCGCTGCACAATCACCCCGCAAATGACGAACTATTTAGGGACGCTCTCGTACGGCGTGTTTGCGACGATCGTCACCGAGGCGGCGGCGCGGATGCTTCGTGCGTACAAACGAGGCGATTTGGTGATGGAAAATATTACTATTTACTTCATCAAGCCGGTGCAAATCGACAGCACGGTCGACGTGCGGGCAAAGCTTTTAGAGCTCGGGCGCAAGTTCGGGAAAGTGGATGTCGAAGTGTATAACGAAGGCGATCTTGTCGGCAAAGCAATGATGATGTGCCAGCTGATCGACCGATAAACGGCAAAGGAAAAAAGGATGTCCGCTTCCTTATTGGAACATCCTTTTCCTTTCTCGTTGGCCGGCGCATGCGCCAAACGGCATCACCCTTGTTTGGCCGCTTGCTTTGCCTCTTCGACCGCCTGCGGCAGATAGAAGCGGTAGGCGCGGTAGCCGGCCCAAACGCTCCCGAAGCCTAGGACGATAAAAATAGCGCAGATGATATAGGTCACGGTTGTGTGATACAAAAACAATTGGTTGATCCCGAACAAGGCAACGAACAGTCCGAGCGCCATGCTCGATTTCGCCGAGAGAAAGCGGCGTTCCATCGGACGTTGGGAGCGGACGTAGCGGATTTTATAATAGACGTAAAACGAAAAGGAAAATATAATGAAAATAACCAGGGCTGGCATGGTTGAGTCCCTCCGTTGTTCATTTCTTTTTCCATTGTACATAGAAGCAGGGAAAAATGCCAGCGGTTGAATATGACAGGCGACTAAAGGGGAAGAACGAATGAAATCGGTTCATCAACAAATTCTTGATGCGATTCGTGAATTTGACACGATCATCATCCACCGGCACGTGCGCCCGGACCCGGACGCGTACGGGTCACAAGGCGGGTTGGCGGCGCTGCTTCGGGCGTCGTTTCCGAAAAAAAAGGTGTACGCGGTCGGAACGGACGATCCGTCGCTGTCGTTTTTGCGGAACATGGATGTCATTGATGATTCGGTGTACGCGCAGGCGCTCGTGATCGTCTGCGATACCGCTAATGAAGAGCGGATTTGCGACAGCCGCTATCGGCTCGGGCGGAAGCTGGTGAAAATCGACCATCATCCGAACGACACGCCGTATGGCGACATTATGTGGGTCGATACCGCCGCCAGTTCGACAAGCGAGATGATTTATGAGTTTTATTTGGCGGGGAAAGAGGAAGGGCTGACGATGAACACGGAGGCGGCGCGCCTCATTTACGCCGGCATTGTCGGCGATACGGGCCGTTTTTTGTTTCCACGCACAAGTGAAAAAACGTTCCGCTACGCTGGGGAGCTCATTTCGTACGGCTTTTCGCTGACGGAATTGTACGACGGATTGTATCGGACGAGCTTGCCGCTCGCCCGCTTAAGCGGTTATGTGCTGTCGAACTTTATGATCGAGGAAGGGGTGGCGGCTGTGAAAATGCCGCGGTCGCTGCTTGAGGAATACGGCGTCACCCCGCTTGAGGCGTCGCAGCTCGTCAGTTTGCTCGGCAATATTGACGGCATTGCCGCCTGGGTGTTTTTCATTGAGGAAGAACGAGAAATCCGCGTCCGCTTCCGTTCCAAAGGGCCGGTCATCAATGTGGTCGCCAAACGCTACGGCGGCGGTGGCCATCCGCTCGCAGCCGGTGCGTCCATTGCTTCTTGGGAGGAAGCGGATCGCGTGATTGAGGATGTGAAAGCGGTCTGCCGGGCTGAGCGGTGACGGAAACGGGTGGTTTTTAAAATTGGTTGTTTCAGCGAAGCGTCATGTTGATAGGAGAAGGCGTCCCGAAGGCTTTCGGGACATCCTCTTTTCCTGCAAGACGCGCTTGTCTGGCACTCCGCCGCGGCGGAATGGGGCAGCAAGGCGCGCTCTACGGAAGCGGCGTCAGTTTGACTTCGACGGCCAACAAAGTAAAGATCGTAAGTGTGTGAAGTTCAAGGTGGTATGTCTTCTCGTGGATCGTATACGTTTTGTTTTCAATGGCCCGCTCAATCAGTTCTCGGCTGTTATACACCGTTTCGATATCTTTCGCAATCAAATGGGACAAATCTTCTTTGACGCTGTCTTCAATGCGAAACGTCGTGTATGAATCAAGTTTATATTGCTCGGCGTTGGCGAGATGGACGGAAACGTCCTGCACGGTCAGCTTTTTTTTCATTTCCTTATTGTAATGAATATAGTCTTCCTGCCAAATGCGAATTTCGTTTTGCAAATCGGCGATCTGTTCGTTGAGCTCATTGACGTGCCGCACTTGTTTTTCCTGCAAGACGCCGAACATATACAAAAAGACAAACCAGCTGATGAGCGCTCCGATCGCCGCGCCGGCGAAAAAACGCTGCCATGACGGGTATTGGGAATACGGAGGAATTCTCATGGCGAAATGTGCTCCTGCGTCAGCCATGTAATGATCGCCACTCCGGTCTGTGCTCCGCCCATGGCGGACAAAATGAGTAAAAATTGCCGCACGATGTCTTTCGTTTCCCCTAAAAACAGCCCTCGCTCAACGACGTAAAACGTGTCAAACGTCCCGCCGATGGCGGCGACGACTGCCCAAATGCGCAAATCGCCGGCAAATCGGTACATGGCCGTCAGCGGCTGGCCGCCGCTTAGAAACGCGCCGAGCGCGCCGATGATGGCGCCGCCAAGCAGCACGCCGACGGCGATAAAATAGCTTTGAATAAATGCCGGCAAGAAGGCCGCTTTTTCGTTCATGCGTTTCCCCGCCCTTTCTTTCTCTCTTATCTATGTATATCAATGGGGTGGACGGAGTATGTAGCCGAAAGAAAAGTTTTCGCCCGTCAAGCGCACGGATGAGGGAGGGATGGTCAGTATGTTCGTCCACTTGCATGTGTTGAGCGGATACAGTTTGTTTCAAAGCGCGGCGGCGGTGGAGGCGCTTGCAGCGAGGGCGAAACAGCTTGGCTATCAAGTGCTCGCGCTCACTGATCGGAATGTGTTGTATGGCGCTATTCCGTTTTACCGGGAATGCAGGCGGAACGGCATTCGCCCGATCGTCGGCGTGACGGCCGATGTCGCTCTTTTTGGGGATGAGGCGTTTCCACTCGTGCTGTTGGCCGCTGACGAAGAGGGATACCGCCATTTGCTTGAAATTAGCACAACGATTCAAACGGGGGAAGCAAAGCGGATTGAGGAAGCCGCGCTGCTTCGGTTAAGCGGCGGCATCATCGCCATCACTCCTGGAAGCGAGGGACGCGTCGAGTCGCTTGTGGCCGCTGGGGAACGGGAGCGGGCGAAAGAGGCGCTCGCCCGCTACCAACGGTTGTTTCCAGGACGGCTGTATGTCGCTGTTCAGCGCGGCGAGCAAACGCGAGTCCCATATGAAGCCGCGCTGTTGCAGCTGGCGGAGGAAACCGGCGTCCCGATCGTGGCGACGAACGATGTCCGTTATGTAGAGCGCAGCGATGCTGTGGCGTGGCGTTGCTTGCAGGCCATCGGCCGCGGCGCGCTGCTCACTGACATTGAGGACGATAACGGCCGTTATTTGGCGGGGCCAGAGGAGATGGCCCGCCGGTTTGCGGACTTGCCGGAGGCGCTCGAGAACAGCCTGGCGATCGCCGATCAATGCGAGCTGCAGATCGAGTTTGGCGGTTGGCGGCTGCCGGCGTACCCCGTTCCGGACGGGGAGACGGCTGACCGTTATTTGCGCCGCTTATCGGAACAAGGGCTCGCCCAACGCGTGCCGTCGGCCGATGAGCGCTACTGGCGTCGGCTTTCGCATGAGCTGGATGTGATTCAGTCGCTTCATTTCAGCGACTATTTTTTGATCGTCGCCGATGTGCTCGCCTACGCCCGCCGGCGCGGCATCCTAACCGGCCCGGGCCGCGGTTCGGCGGCCGGGTCGCTTGTCGCCTACGCCTTATCAATCACCGATGTCGATCCGATCGAACACGGGCTTTTGTTTGAACGGTTTTTAAATCCGGAGCGGGCGTCGGTGCCGGATATTGACTTGGATTTTCCTGATGACCGGCGCGAAGAAGTGATTCGCTATGTCGCGGATCAATACGGGCGCGACCGCGTCGCGCAAATCATCACGTTCGGCACGTTCGGCGCCAAAGCGGCGCTGCGTGAGACGGCCAAAGCGTTTGGCGTCCCTGGGCGGGAGGCGGAACAGGTCGCGGCGCTCTTGCCGAACAAACAAAGTGTGACGCTCCGCCAATGGCATGCCGAGTCCGCCGCTTTTCGGCGCGCGGTGGACTCGGTTCCGCAAGGGAGAGAGTGGCTGGCTGTTGCGCAAAAACTGGAAGGGCTGCCGCGCCATACGTCGATCCACGCCGCTGGCGTCATCATCAGCCCGGAGCCGCTCGTTCGCTTCGTGCCGCTGCAGCCCAGCCATGGCGAATGGCCGCTGACGCAATACGCCATGGGAGCGCTTGAAGCGCTCGGATTGCTGAAAATTGATTTTCTCGGTTTGCGCACGCTCACATTGATTGAGCAGATCGTGCGCTTGATCGAGCGGCAGACAGGAAAGCCATTTGATCTTCGCACGCTGCCGCTCGATGATGAAAAAACGTACGCGCTGCTTGGCGCCGGGGATACGAACGGCATTTTTCAGCTGGAATCAAATGGGATGAAGCGAGTGCTTGTTCAATTGCAACCGTCGGAATTCGAAGATTTGGTCGCCGTCAATGCTTTGTATCGGCCGGGGCCGATGCAAATGATTCCGGTTTACATCCGGCGCAAGCGCGGCGAGGAGCCGATTGAATACATCCATCCTGACCTTGCGCCGATTTTAGCGCCGACATACGGGGTATTGATCTATCAGGAGCAAATTATGCAAATCGCCGCTCAGCTTGCCGGGTTTTCGCTCGGACAAGCGGACGTGCTTCGCCGGGCGGTGGCGAAAAAAGAAAAAGCGCTGCTTGATGAGCAGCGCCAGGCGTTTGTCGCCGGCTGCGAGGCGAACGGCTATCCGAAAGAAATCGCGGAACAATTGTATCAGCACATCGCCCGTTTTGCCGATTACGGCTTCAACCGAAGCCATGCGGTCAGCTATGCGCGGTTGTCTTATGCCATGGCTTATATGAAAGCCCATCACCCGCTCTGTTTTTACACGGTCATGCTGGACGGCGCTTCCGGAGATCGGGAAAAAGCGGCATTGTACTATCGGGAAGCGGCGCAAAAAGGCATCCGCGTTCTCTCGCCTTCGGTCAACAAAAGCGGTTTTCGCTCTTCCGTGGAGGGGAGTGCCATTCGCCTCGGGTTGACGATGGTGAAGCAAGTCGGCCAAGCGGCGAAGCTGATTATCGAGGAGAGGAACGCGAACGGACCGTTTGCCGACTTCTTTGATTTCGCCGCCCGCCTGCTTCCAAAAGGGCTCGGGCGCCCGGCGCTCGAGGCGCTCAGTTCTGTTGGGGCGTTTGACGAGTTCGGTGCGGATCGGGCTTCGCTCCTTGCCAGCGTGGATGTTGCGGTTGAACATGCGCAATGGGTTCAGGCGCTGCAAGCTGGAGGGCTGTCGTTAAAACCGAAATATGCCGCCGCACCTTCGTGGCCTTTGTCCGAACGGCGGAGGCGGGAAACAGAGTTTCTTGGCTTCGCCGTCACCCCGCACCCAGCAGCGGTGCTTCGCCCGTTGCTGCAAGCGGCGGGGGCGGTGTGTGTGGCCGATGTACAAAATCTGTCAACTGTGGTCGGGGGAGTGGTCGTCCGCATACGGAAAACGAGGACAAAGCAAGGTGAAGAAATGGCGTTTTTCACCGTCGGCGATGAGAGCGGAGAATTGGAGGCGGTGGCGTTCCCGAACGTTTACCGCCGTTCAGCGGGCGTATTGAAGGAAGGGCAGTTTGCATTGCTTGCCGGAACGATTGAGATGCGCAACGGACGGCGCCAGCTCATCATCCGCCGGGCCGAACGATTGGCGGCGTCGGCGCTGTATATCGACGCCAGCCGCCAAGACAAGGCGCGTCTTGCCGCGCTGAAGCCGCTGTTGGAACGACACCAAGGCTGCACCCCGGTGTATTTGTACGACGAAGAGAAGCGAAAGCTTCTCCGTCTTCCCGAGCGGTATGCGGCCGATCTCACCGCGCCGCTTGTCGATGAATTGCTTTCCTTGTTCGGCTCTGGACGCGTAGCCGTCAAGTAAGTCGCACTTTACTATTTTATTATTTTGTTATATCGTATAACCATTAGGTGGTCAGACCAGTGAAGGAAGCGAAGGAGAGGGGTCATGGTATCAAAGAGGAGAACGTGTATGCCGAGACGTTGAAACACATCCACCGCATGATGGTGGAAGACAACCTAGCCCCCGGCGACAAGCTGCCGTCGGAGCGCGAGCTGGCCGAACGGCTCGGCGTCGGGCGTTCGTCAGTGCGTGAGGCGTTGCGGGCGCTGGAATTTCTCGGCTTGATTGAAACGCGGCGCGGCGAGGGGAGGTATATGCGGGAAGTCGGCAGCCACCAGCTGATCGACCTGTTGGCGATGTTTTTGTTGGAAAACGAACGGGCGAAGGCGGATTTGGCGGAAACAAAATGGCTCATCGAGCGGCTGCTGCTTGAACTTGCGTGCCGGCGCCGGAGCGCGGAGGATGTAAACGAGTTAAAAAAAATCGTTCGTCAAAAACCGATTGATTTCGCGCGGTTTTTCGAGACGGCGGCTGAATCGGCTGGCAATGTTTTGCTCGCCCGCATTTGGCGGGTGCTGTCGGGGTTTGCCGCTTCGTTTGCGCCCGATCCGCCCCTTTCCGACGCCGTTTATGCACAGCTGCTCGCCGCGTTGGAAAGGCAAGATCCAGCGGAGACTGCCGCCGTCTGGGAGGCGAACGGCCTTCGCCGTTGTCGAAACGGGCGGACATCGTTTGACAAACAATGATGTCCATTTTCGATAAAGTAGTAGAGAGGCGAAAACGCAAAGGAGGGGCTCCCTCGTGTGGAAAGACTTGTTTGTGAAAAAGAAAAAGTATGCACCGCTGCCTTCAGAACAAGCGAGGCATGAAGTGCCGGAAGGCGTGATGACGAAATGTCCGCAATGCAAGAAAATTATGTATACAAAAGAATTGATCAAAAACTTGCGCGTTTGCCTAAGCTGCGGCTACCATCATCCGATGCCGGCGCGTGAACGGATTGCAAGCCTTCTTGATGACGGCAGCTTCCGCGAGTATGACGCCGATATGATCTCGGTCAATCCGCTCGGCTTTCCAGGCTACATAGAAAAACTGGAAGAAGACCGGCGCAAGTCAGGGCTGAACGAGGCGGTCGTCACCGGCGAAGGGGCGCTTGACGGCCATCCGCTCGTCATTGCCGTCATGGATTCATCGTTTCGCATGGGCAGCATGGGCTCAGTGGTCGGCGAAAAAATCACCCGCGCCGTCGAGCGGGCGCGCGAACAGCAGATGCCGTTTCTCATTTTCACCGCCTCCGGCGGCGCCCGCATGCAGGAAGGAGTGTTGAGCCTCATGCAAATGGCGAAAACGAGCGCGGCGCTCAAACGATTCAGCAACGACGGCGGCTTGTTCATCTCCGTTATGACCCACCCAACGACCGGCGGTGTGTCGGCGAGCTTCGCGTCGCTTGGGGATTATAACTTTGCCGAGCCGGGGGCGCTCATTGGTTTTGCCGGCCGCCGCGTCATTGAGCAGACGGTGCGCGAAGAGCTGCCGGACGATTTCCAGACGGCGGAGTTTTTGCTGAAGCACGGGCAGCTTGATGCCGTCATTCACCGCCACGAACTGAAAGAAACGCTTGCGGTCGTCTTGGATCTTCATCAAAAAGGAGGGGAAGAGGGATGGTGGCGGAATTAGAATTCGAAAAGCCGCTTGTCGAGCTGCGCTGCAAAATTCAAGAGTTGAAAGAGTTCATGAAAACGGCCGATGTCGATTTATCGGCAGAAATCGAAAAGCTCGAAGCGCGTCTCGCCAAGCTGGAAAACGAGATTTATGCGAACTTGACGCCGTGGGACCGCGTGCAAATCGCCCGCCATCCGCAGCGGCCGACGACGCTCGATTACATCGAGCGGTTGTTTACGAACTTTCTTGAGTGCCACGGCGACCGCTGCTTTGGCGATGACGAGGCGATCGTCGGCGGCATCGCCAAATACGACGGACTCCCCGTGACGGTCATCGGCCACCAGCGCGGCAAAGATACGAAAGAAAACTTGCGCCGCAACTTTGGCATGCCGCATCCGGAAGGATACCGGAAGGCGTTGCGGCTCATGAAGCAGGCTGAAAAGTTTTCGCGCCCGATCATCTGTTTTATCGATACGAAAGGCGCCTACCCGGGCAAAGCGGCCGAAGAGCGCGGGCAAAGCGAGGCGATCGCCCGCAACTTGTTTGAAATGGCTGGGCTCACGGTGCCCATCGTCTGCATCGTCATCGGCGAGGGCGGAAGCGGCGGGGCGCTTGCCCTTGGCGTCGGCAATCATATCCATATGCTTGAAAACTCGACGTACTCGGTCATCTCGCCGGAAGGGGCGGCGGCGATTTTGTGGAAAGACGCCTCATTGGCGCAGCGGGCAGCGGAAACGATGAAAATCACCGCTCATGACTTAAAGGCGCTCGGCGTCATCGATGAAATCATTCCAGAAGTCAAAGGCGGCGCTCATCGCAACGCCGACGAGCAGGCCAAAGAAATTGACCGCGTGCTGCGCCGTTCGCTCAAACAGCTGTTGGCGCTTGACGGCGAAGAGCTCGTTCGGCAGCGCTACGAAAAATTTAAACAAATGGGCCAAGTGTCGTTTTTGCCGGAAACGATTCGGGCAAGATAAGGAAAAAGCTGTCTCCGTCTGCGGGACAGCTTTGTTCTATCGTGAAAAAATCCACTATTGTAAGCCGTTTCAGCGATCGCTTCTATATTGTGTTCCGCTGTTGTTCATGGTACATTAGGGATGTTCAAGAAGACGTATGAGGTCGGACAGGTGCAATTCGATGCAAATGAGGTGGAAATGATGAAACGGATGGGTGTGTTGACAAGCGGCGGCGACTCGCCGGGCATGAATGCGGCCATTCGGGCTGTCGTCCGCAAAGCGATTTACCATGGGGTGGAAGTGTACGGAATCTACCACGGGTATGCCGGGTTGATCGCCGGCAATATCAAAAAGCTGGAAGTCGGAGACGTCGGGGACATCATCCATCGCGGCGGCACCATCCTTTATACTGCGCGATGCCCGGAGTTTAAGACGGAAGAAGGACAGAAAAAGGGGATCGAGCAGCTGAAAAAGCATGGTATTGAAGGGCTGGTCGTCATCGGCGGCGACGGGTCGTACCAAGGGGCGAAAAAATTGACGGAGCACGGCTTCCCGTGCGTCGGCGTGCCCGGGACGATTGACAACGACATTCCAGGCACCGATTTTACGATCGGTTTTGACACAGCGCTCAATACGGTCATTGACGCCATTGACAAAATCCGCGACACGGCGACGTCGCATGAGCGGACGTACGTCGTCGAAGTGATGGGCCGCCATGCCGGCGATATTGCGCTATGGTCGGGGCTTGCCGGCGGGGCGGAGACGATTTTGATTCCGGAAGCGGACTACGACATGGACGACATCATCGCCCGCTTGAAGCGCGGCCATGAACGCGGCAAAAAACACAGCATCATCATCGTGGCTGAAGGAGTCGGCAGCGGCGTTGACTTCGGCCGGCAAATTCAAGAGGCGACCGGCTTTGAGACGCGCGTGACGGTGCTTGGCCACGTGCAGCGCGGCGGATCGCCGACGGCGTTTGACCGCGTGCTCGCAAGCCGCCTCGGCGCCCGTGCGGTCGAACTGCTCCTTGAAGGCAAAGGCGGCCGTTGCGTCGGCATTCAAAACAACCAAATCGTTGACCATGACATTGCCGAAGCGTTGACGAAAACACATACGGTCGATCAGCGGATGTATACATTGTCGAAAGAGCTGTCGATTTAATTCCCGAGGGGAAAGGAAGAAGAAGTGATGAAGCGGAAAACGAAAATCGTTTGTACGATCGGGCCGGCAAGCGAGAGCGTGGACAAGCTCGTGCAATTGATCGAAGCGGGGATGAACGTGGCGCGCCTCAATTTTTCGCACGGCGATCATGAGGAACACGGGCGGCGCATCGCCAACATTCGCGAGGCGGCGCGGCGGACGGGCCAAACGGTCGCCATTTTGCTCGATACGAAAGGCCCGGAAATCCGCACGCACAATATGGAGAATGGCGCCATCGAACTGAAAGAAGGGGCAAAGCTCATCATTTCGATGAGCGAAGTGCTCGGCACTCCGGAAAAAATTTCGGTCACCTATCCGGGGCTGATCGATGATGTGTCCGTTGGTTCGAAAATTTTGCTGGACGACGGGTTGATCGGCCTTGAAGTCAACGCGGTCGACAAGCAAGCTGGAGAAATTGTCACGACTGTCTTAAACAGCGGCGTGCTCAAAAACAAAAAAGGGGTCAATGTCCCCGGCGTGCGCGTCAATTTGCCGGGCATCACCGAAAAGGACCGAGCCGATATTTTATTTGGCATCCGCCAAGGCATCGACTTCATCGCCGCCTCGTTTGTGCGTCGGGCGTCTGATGTGCTCGAAATCCGCGAGTTGCTTGAGGCGAATGACGCCTTGCATATCCAAATTATCGCCAAAATTGAAAATGAAGAAGGCGTCGCCAACATCGATGAAATTTTGGAAGCCGCCGATGGCCTCATGGTGGCGCGCGGCGACCTTGGCGTTGAGATTCCGGCTGAGGAAGTGCCGCTCATTCAAAAAATGCTCATTAAAAAGTGCAACATGCTTGGCAAGCCAGTCATCACGGCGACGCAAATGCTTGACTCGATGCAGCGCAATCCGCGGCCGACGCGGGCTGAGGCGAGCGATGTCGCCAACGCCATTTTTGACGGCACCGATGCTGTCATGCTTTCTGGAGAAACGGCAGCCGGCCAGTATCCGGTCGAAGCGGTCAAGACGATGCACCAAATCGCGCTCCGCACCGAGCAAGCGTTGGAGCATCGCGACATTTTGTCCCAGCGCACGAAAGAGAGTCAGACGACGATCACCGATGCCATCGGCCAATCGGTCGCCCACACGGCGCTCAATTTGGATGTGGCGGCGATTGTGACGCCGACGGTGAGCGGAAAAACGCCGCAGATGGTGGCGAAATACCGCCCGAAAGCCCCGATCATCGCGGTGACATCAAATGAAGCGGTCTCGCGGCGGCTGGCGCTCATTTGGGGCGTGTATACGAAAGAAGCGCCGCATGTCAATACAACCGATGAAATGCTCGATGTGGCGGTCGAAGCGGCCGTGCGCTCCGGCTTGGTGAAGCACGGCGACTTGGTCGTCATCACGGCCGGCGTGCCGGTCGGTGAAACGGGATCGACGAATTTAATGAAAGTGCACGTCATCAGCGACTTGCTGGCCAAAGGGCAAGGCATCGGCCGCAAGTCGGCATTCGGCAAGGCGGTCGTCGCCAAAACGGCGGAAGAGGCTCGGAAAAAAATGGTTGAGGGCGGCATTTTAGTCACCATCAGCACGGATGCCGATATGATGCCGGCGATTGAAAAAGCGGCGGCCATCATCACCGAGGAAGGCGGGTTGACGAGCCATGCGGCGGTCGTCGGTTTAAGCCTAGGCATTCCGGTCGTCGTCGGAGTGGAAAATGCCACCAACTTGTTTAAAGATGGGCAAGAGATCACGGTCGATGGCGGCTTTGGCGCCGTCTACCGCGGCCATGCGAGCGTGCTGTAACCGACGTTGCAACCAAACAGGGTGTCCCGAAAGCAGGGGGACACCCTTTCGCATCCCCATATATACGCATGAAACATCTTTGTGAAACGAAAGAAAGCCGAGCTTTTGAGACATCTCCTTTCGATTACGTGGTCGGCTTGCCGATAATAAACCGCCAAAGATCACGAAAAACATTGGCGCTATGGAGCGTGCGGATGATGACAAGCGCGACGGGGCCGGCAATCAAGCCGAGAAAGCCGAGCAGCTTGAAGCCGACGAACAAGGCGACGAGCGTCGCGAGCGGATCGAGGCCGATCGTTGAAGAAAGCACTTTCGGCTCCATGATTTGCCGTTGGACGAGGACGACGACATACAGTACGCCAAGACCGATCGCAAACGGGATGTCGCCGCTAGCCATGGTGTAAATGATCCAAGGAACAAAGACAATCCCCGTTCCCAAATATGGCAAAAGATCGACGAACCCGATGATCAATGCGATCGTAATGGCGTAATCGACGCGCAAAATAAGCAAGCCGATCAACACGATGACCGTCGTAATCGAAATGAGCGTCGCCTGCGCTTTGATAAAGCCAAACAGCGCCCTCTTCAAATCAAGAAACACCGTTTTTCCGCTTGTGCGGGCTTTCGTCGGCAGCCATTGCTGCGCCATGCGCATCAGACGATGCCAGTCTTTGCTGATGAAAAATGTCGCCAACAGAGAAAAAATAAACACGGTCGCGGCATTCGGCAGCCAGGCGAGAAGCTGCGGAATGTTTTGCAGGATGCTTTGGACAAATTCCCCGACCGTCGTTCCAATCTTTTTTCCGACGGCTTGAATGTTTTGCATAATCGTATCCTGTTGGGCGGCGCTTAAACTTTTAAATATCCCGGCCAAATCTTTGTAAAACGGGATGATGTGGTCGGCGACGAACGTCTCCATGTACGTGATCAACGTTTGAAATTTTTCCGGCACGACGCGGGCTAAATATTGCGTTCCCGAAACGATTTCGGCAACAAGAAGCGTGACTAAGCCGGCGACCGCGGCAAACAACATGATGAGCGTGACGCTGACCGCAAGCCAGCGCGGCATTTTCGCCTTCCGCTCCAAAGCATCGACGAGCGGGTTGATGATCATCGCGATGAAAAAGGCGATGATGAACGGATACGTCACCGTCGCGATGTAATACGCAGCGACGGCGCCGAGCGCGACAGCGGCGATGACAAGAAAAAAGCGCAAAAAGCGATCAACATAAACTCGGGACAATGTTTCACCTCCAACGACGTTCCATATTGATATATTACACGTTTTCTTACGGGGAAGCAAAAAGGCAAGTTTCATAAGAAAGGACGGACAACCGTGAACGAACCGGTGTTGTTTTTATTGTTGTTGTTTGCACTCGGCTTTCTTGCGAAAAACAAGTCGCTTATTGTCGCTGTCGCCGTGCTGTTGGCCATCAAACTGGTCGGCTTCGATCAAAAAGTGCTGCCGATCATTCAGTCCAAAGGGATCAACTGGGGAGTGACGATCATTACGATTGCCGTGCTCGCTCCCATCGCTTCTGGGGAGATCGGCTTTAAGCAGCTTGCCGGCTCTCTGCAGTCGATGTCATCCTGGGTGGCGCTCGCATCTGGCATTTTTGTCGCCTTGATCGCCAAAAATGGAGTAACGCTCCTTGCCAATGACCCGCATATGACCGCTGCGCTTGCATTCGGCACCATCCTCGCGGTCTCACTGTTTCATGGGGTCGCCGTCGGGCCATTGATCGGGGCGGGCATCGCCTACACCCTTATGAAAATGATGAAGTATTTTTGAGGAATGCCTATTGAAAGGATTTCTGTTTTGGTTTCTGCAAGCGCTGTGTCTTTTCATGGATGACAGCTGACAAAAGTCTGATAATTGTTTATAATAATAAACGTGAGTGAGTTTTCGGTCAAGCATGGTGCAACTGTTGCGACGGGGCGGTTGCCGCCGGCTTCATGTAAGCACTTTCGCGTGCGCGTTTGTTTTTGCCTCTATTTCGAGCAAGCGCTCATCGGCCATCGGTCGTTATGGCCGGAACTTATGAAGAGAAGGGGAGATTGAACATGACAGTAACCCGTGGGCTAGAGGGAGTTGTGGCCACAACGTCAAGCATCAGTTCGATCATCGATGACACGTTGACGTATGTCGGTTATGACATTGACGATTTAGCCGAAAACGCTTCCTTCGAAGAAGTCGTTTATTTGCTTTGGCATCGCGAACTGCCGACGAAAGAGCAGCTGGAGGAATTAAAGAAACAGTTGGCGGAAAACGCTGAAATTCCCAATGAAATCATTGAACACTTCAAGCTGTATCCGATTGACAAGGTGCATCCGATGGCGGCGTTGCGCACCGCGGTATCGCTTCTCGGTTTGTATGACGAAGAGGCGGATGTGATGACGAAAGAGGCGAATTATCGGAAAGCCATTCGCCTGCAGGCGAAAATCCCGACGATTGTCACCGCCTTCGCCCGCGTGCGCAAAGGGTTGGAACCGGTTGCGCCGCGCAAAGATTTGAGCTTTGCCGCCAATTTCTTGTACATGCTGACCGGCAAAGAACCAGACGACATCGCCACGGAAGCGTTCAACAAGGCGCTCGTGCTGCATGCCGACCACGAGTTGAACGCGTCGACGTTCACAGCGCGCGTCTGCGTCGCCACACTGTCCGATATTTATTCCGGCATCACGGCGGCGATCGGAGCCTTGAAAGGGCCGCTTCACGGCGGGGCGAACGAAGCGGTGATGAAAATGTTGATGGAAATCGGCACGGTCGACAACGTCGAGCCATACATCCGCACCAAACTGGCCAACAAAGAAAAGATCATGGGCTTTGGCCATCGCGTTTACCGAAAAGGCGACCCGCGCGCCAAACATTTGAAAAAAATGTCGGAAAAACTGACGAAGCTCGTCGGCGAGCCGCATTGGTATGAAATGTCGACGAAGATTGAAGAAATCGTCACATCGGAAAAAGCGCTGCCGCCGAACGTTGACTTTTATTCCGCCTCAGTTTACCATTGTTTAGGAATCGATCATGATTTGTTTACGCCGATTTTTGCCGTCAGCCGCACCTCGGGATGGTTGGCCCACATTTTAGAACAATATGACAACAACCGTCTCATCCGTCCGCGCGCTGAGTACACCGGCCCAGGCAAGCGGGCGTACGTGCCGATTGACGAGCGGGGCTGAAACAAGTGGACAAGGCGGTGAAGGCGTGCCTTCACGCCTTTTTATAAAAAAACTGCATTGGGGGTTTTGTACGTGACGCAAGGAGAAAAAATTACAGTCCAAAATGGTGTGCTCAACGTTCCGAACAACCCGATCATTCCGTTCATCGAAGGGGATGGAACGGGCCCAGACATTTGGGCGGCCGCTTCGCGCGTGCTCGAAGCAGCGGTGGAAAAAGCATACAAAGGCGAGAAAAAAATCGTCTGGAAGGAAGTGCTCGCTGGTGAAAAAGCGTACAAGCTGACGGGCAACTGGCTTCCGGATGAAACGCTTGAGACGATCCGCGAATACATAATCGCCATTAAAGGGCCGTTGACGACGCCGGTCGGCGGCGGCATTCGCTCGCTGAACGTCGCGCTCCGCCAAGAGCTCGACCTGTTTGTCTGCCTGCGCCCGGTTCGCTACTTCCCAGGCGTTCCGTCGCCGGTGAAACGCCCGGAAGACACCGATATGGTCATTTTCCGGGAAAACACGGAAGACATCTACGCTGGCATTGAATATGCCAAAGGCACGCCGGAAGTGAAAAAAGTCATCGACTTTTTGCAAAACGAAATGGGCGTGCGCAAAATCCGCTTCCCGGAAACGTCCGGCATCGGCATTAAGCCGATTTCCGAACAAGGGACAAAACGGCTTGTGCGCGCGGCGATCAACTACGCGATCGAACACGGCCGCAAGTCAGTAACGCTCGTTCATAAAGGAAATATTATGAAATTCACCGAAGGCGCGTTTAAAAACTGGGGTTATGAATTGGCGGAGGAAGAATTCGCCGACAAAGTGTTCACGTGGGCGCAATACGACCGAATCGTTGAAACGGAAGGCAAGGAAGCGGCGAACAAAGCGCTTGCTGATGCGGAAGCATCCGGCAAAATTATCATCAAAGATGTCATCGCCGACATCTTCCTGCAACAAATTTTGACGCGCCCGCGTGAATTTGACGTCATCGCGACGATGAACTTAAACGGCGACTACATTTCCGACGCGCTGGCTGCTCAAGTCGGCGGCATCGGCATCGCGCCGGGGGCAAACATCAACTACGAAACCGGCCACGCCATTTTCGAAGCGACGCACGGCACGGCGCCGAAATACGCAGGGCTTGACAAAGTCAACCCGTCGTCCGTCATTCTCTCGGGCGTCATGATGTTTGAGCATCTCGGCTGGAACGAAGCGGCGAAATTGATCATCAAAGCGATGGAGAAAACAATCGCCGCGAAAATCGTGACGTATGACTTCGCTCGCCTGATGGAAGGGGCGACGGAAGTGAAATGCTCCGAATTTGCTGATGCGCTCATCCGCAATATGGACTAACCTTTGAAAGAAAGGGATGGCAAACGATGGCGATGAAACGAAAAAAAATCTCGGTGATCGGCGCCGGATTTACGGGGGCGACGACGGCGTTCCTTTTGGCGCAAAAAGAGCTCGGCGACATCGTGTTGGTCGATATTCCGCAGCTTGAGAACCCAACGAAAGGGAAGGCGCTCGATATGCTCGAGGCAAGCCCGGTGCTCGGCTTTGACGCGAATATCATCGGCACATCCGATTACGCTGACACAGCCGATTCCGACATCGTCGTCATCACAGCCGGCATCGCCCGCAAACCGGGCATGAGCCGCGACGATTTGGTGACGACGAACCAAAAAATTATGAAGCAAGTGACGAAGGAAGTCGTCAAATACTCGCCGAACTGCTACATCATCGTCTTGACGAACCCGGTCGATGCCATGACATACACGGTGTTTAAAGAGTCCGGGTTTCCGAAAAACCGCGTCATCGGACAGTCGGGCGTCTTGGATACGGCGCGCTTCCGCACGTTCGTCGCCCAGGAGCTGAACATTTCGGTAAAAGATGTCACTGGGTTTGTTTTAGGCGGCCATGGCGACGACATGGTGCCGCTCGTTCGCTACTCGTACGCCGGCGGCATTCCGCTCGAAACACTCATTCCGAAAGATCGTTTGGATGCCATCGTTGAGCGGACGCGCAAAGGCGGCGGTGAAATCGTCAACTTGCTCGGCAACGGCAGCGCCTACTACGCACCGGCCGCCTCGCTTGTCGAAATGGTCGAAGCGATTTTGAAAGACCAGCGCCGCATTTTGCCGGCGATCGCCTACCTTGAAGGCGAATACGGCTATGAAGGCATTTATTTGGGCGTGCCGACGATCCTCGGCGGCAACGGCATCGAAAAAGTGATCGAGCTCGAGCTGACCGAAGAGGAAAAAGCGGCGCTCGCCAAATCCGTCGAATCGGTTAAAAATGTCATGCGCATGCTGGCATAGCGGAGAGGCAAAAATTCGGGCATTGCCCCGGATTTTTGCCCACAGACAATGAAAGCGCTTTCTAGGCGACGAAGGGGTGGGAACATGTTGAAAAAACGAAAGCTCGGGAGACGGATCGGGGAAATTCAAGCGGGGGAAAAGCTCGTGTTCCAAGCCGCCATCGAAGACAAAGATTTGCTTCTTTATCTTGGGCTGACGGATGATGCCAATCCGCTCTATATCCAGCATGATTATGCTTCACAGACGCCATTTGGAAAACCGGTCGTGCCGCCGGTCATGTTGATGGGGATGATCACGTCGGCGGTCTCCAAATATTTGCCGGGCCCGGGCAGTTACATTACGCGGCAGGATCTTCGCTTTCTCCGCCCAGTTTATCATTATGAAACGCTCGAATTTTTGCTTGAAGTCGCCGATGTCGATGTGGCGGGCCATTGCGTGACGTTGTCCGTCATGGCGACGCGCGGTGCGGAAACGGTGCTTGACGGAACGCTGTCTGTCTGCCCGCCTCATACGTTGCCGCGCCTAGACGGGCGGGTGCTCGAAAACTTTTGACCTCATGTTGAAAGCAATCCCCGTTTCGAAACAAAGGGGGAGTTTCATGCCGCTTTCTGCCAAAGGAAGCCAACCAAACGCGAGGGGCAGTTTTCCGCGGGCAACTTGTCCACAGGAAAACGCCCTTTTTTCTTTTTTTTGTCCGAATCAAGGCGTCAATTGTGGTATCATAAAGGCAGAAACCATTGGACGGGATGGAGGAGCGGCATGGGACGAAAAATTTTAGTAGTCGATGACGAACAGCCAATTGTGACTTTGTTGTCGTACAATTTGGAAAAAGCCGGATTTCACGTCGTGACCGCTCACGACGGCGAAGAGGCGCTCGTGAAAGTAGCGTCCGAGCAGCCGGCGCTCATTATTTTGGATTTGATGCTGCCGAAGCTTGACGGCGTTGATGTGTGCAAGCGGCTTCGCCAGCAGCAAATCATGACGCCGATTTTAATGTTGACCGCTCGCGATGATGAATTTGACAAAGTGCTTGGCCTTGAGCTTGGCGCCGACGACTATATGACCAAGCCGTTCAGCCCGCGCGAAGTCATTGCACGCGTCAAGGCGATTTTGCGCCGCACGGAGCTCGTTCAGCCGGCGGCGGAATCGAGCGAGCGGCTTGTTGTTGGCGAGCTGGAAATTTTTCCGGAACGTTATGAAGCAACGATCGGCGGCAAACCGCTTGAGCTGACGCCGAAAGAGTTTGAGCTGCTCCTTTATTTGGCTCGCCATAAAGGGCGGGTGTTGACGCGCGATCAGCTGCTCAGCGCTGTGTGGAACTACGAGTTTGCCGGTGATACACGGATTGTCGACGTCCATATCAGCCACTTGCGCGAGAAGATCGAAACCGATACGAAAAAACCGATGTACATTAAAACGGTGCGGGGCCTTGGCTACAAGTTGGAGGAACCGAAGCGGCAATGAATAGCTTCCGCACCCGCCTTTTGTTTTGGCTCGTGACGCTCATCGCCACGGTGTTGATCGCCCTCGGGCTTTTGCTCGGGCAATTGCTGAAAGATTTTTACGCCGAGACGATGAACAAACGGATGGAAAAAGAGGCCCAAGCGCTTGCGATTTTGCTTGAAAATGAACCGCTCGAGCAAATCCGCGCCGATTTGCAGGAAATGGGGAATGAGCTGTCGTCCCGCATCACCGTGCTCGATAAAGAAGAACGGGTGCGGTTTGACAGCGGCCGCGTCGCAACGATCAGTGACAAAGACCATGCGCGCATCGTCCGCGCGATTTTGCGCAAAAAGCAGTTTCCTCGTTTTTCCGTGATTGAAAAAACAAACGATGTCTATTACTACATCGTCCCGTACGAGCGCGGTGAACGGAGAGGGTACGTCGTTTTAAGCACACCGACGAGCTCACTCCAAAAAGTAAACGAGCAAATTTGGGGAGTGCTCACGAGCAGCCTTGGGATGGCGCTCGTTGTCATCATCGTGCTCGTCTGGAAAATCGCCAATCAATATATGAAGCCGATTGAAGAAGCGACGAAAGTGGCGTTTGAGCTGGAAAAAGGCAATTACACCGCTCGTGTGCCCGATGGTGAATATAACGAGGCTGGGATGCTTGTGCGCTCGATCAACCGGCTGGCCCGCCATTTGCAGGAGATGAGCAGGGCGCGGGAAATTCAGACCGACCGGCTTCATACGCTCATTGAAAACGTCGGCAGCGGCCTGTTGTTTATTGACCACCGCGGACATATTTCTCTCATCAATCGGGCGTTCCAGACTCAGTTTCATCTCGATCCGTCGGATTGTTTGCACCGTCCGTACTCCGATGTGCTGCCACACCGCGACATCGTCCGGTTTATCGACGATATTTTCATCACCGAAACGGCGATGCGCCGGCATATGCGGCTGACGATTGGCATCGAGCGGAAACATTTCGATGTATACGGGGCCCCGATCATCGGCACGAACGCCGAATGGAAAGGGATTGTCGTCGTGTTTCACGACATTACGGAGCTGAAGCGTCTTGAGCAAATCCGCAAAGACTTTGTCGCGAACGTTTCGCACGAATTGAAAACGCCGGTGACGTCCATCAAAGGATTCGCCGAAACGCTATTGGACGGCGCCATGAAGGATGAAGCGGCGCTCGAACATTTTTTGACCATCATCTTAAAAGAAAGCGAACGACTGCAAACGCTCGTTGAGGAACTGTTGGACTTGTCGAAAATCGAGCAGCACGGGTTTCAGCTGCAGCTCGAAGACGTGGATATTGCTCAAGTCATCGCCGAAGCGGCTGCTGTGTTTCGCCAAAAAGCGGCGGAAAAACAAATTGATTTGCATATCGAATCGCCAGCCGGGCTTGTCATCCGCGGCGACAGAAATCGGATGAAGCAAATTTTGCTGAACTTGCTCGCCAACGCCATCACGTATACGCCGGAGCGCGGGCAGGTCGCTGTCGAGGCGGAAGAGACGGAGAAAGAAGTGCTGATCCATGTGAAAGACACCGGCATCGGCATTGAGGAAAAGGAAATCCCGCGCATTTTTGAGCGTTTTTACCGCGTCGACAAAGCGCGCAGCCGCGATTCCGGCGGAACGGGGTTGGGCCTGGCGATTGTGAAACATTTGGTTGAGGCTCACCATGGATATATTACCGTAGCGAGCAAAGTGGGGCGCGGCACCGTGTTTACGATCCATTTTCCAAAGCCGGGGCGGTAGCCGGCCTCTTTTTATCATCTCCAACCGAGAAGCCCCTATTTTCAGCGTGAGCGTAAGCATGGGTGAATCGGCGCCTCCCATCATGGTGGGAGAGCGTTTAAGGCAGGCCGCAGGCATGATACAATAGGACAAGGAAGCATCCGAGGAGGGATGAGATTGAAAAAAAAGCTTGTTTTAATCGACGGCAACAGCGTGGCATACCGCGCCTTTTTCGCCTTGCCGCTGCTGCATAACGACAAAGGCATCCATACGAACGCCGTCTACGGGTTTACGATGATGTTGAATAAAATTTTGGCGGAAGAAGAGCCAACCCATATGCTTGTCGCGTTTGATGCCGGGAAAACGACGTTCCGGCATGAAGCGTTTCAAGAGTATAAAGGCGGACGGCAAAAGACGCCGCCGGAGCTGTCAGAGCAGTTTCCGCTGTTGCGCGAGCTGCTGAGGGCGTATCGCATCCCTGCCTATGAACTCGAGAACTACGAAGCGGACGATATTATCGGAACGCTTGCCGCCCGCGCTGAACAGGAAGGGTTTGAGGTGAAAGTCATTTCCGGCGACCGCGATCTGACTCAGCTCGCCTCCCCTCATGTGACGGTGGACATTACGAAAAAAGGGATTACCGATATCGAACCGTACACGCCAGAGACGGTCCGCGAAAAATACGGCTTAACTCCGGAACAAATCGTTGATTTGAAAGGATTGATGGGCGACAAATCGGACAACATTCCCGGAGTGCCGGGCATCGGGGAAAAGACGGCGGTCAAGCTGCTCAGGCAATTCGGCACGGTCGAAAACGTGCTTGCCTCCATTGATGAGATCAAAGGCGAAAAGTTGAAAGAAACGCTGCGCCAACACCGCGACGCGGCGCTGTTAAGCAAAAAGCTCGCCGCCATTCGCCGCGACGCCCCGGTCGAGCTTTCGCTTGATGACATCGTCTATCAAGGGGAAGACTGGGAGAAAGTGGTCGCTTTATTTAAAGAGCTTGGGTTCCAATCGTTTTTAGAGAAAATGGAATCGCCGTCATCAGAAGAGGAAAAACCGTTTGCGGAGATGGCATTTACGCTTGCTGACCGCGTGACGGAGGAGATGCTTGCCGATAGGGCGGCGCTTGTCATTGAAGTGGTCGAGGAAAATTATCATGATGCGCCGATCGTCGGCATCGCTCTGGTCAACGAACATGGACGGTTTTTCCTGCGCCCGGAGACGGCGCTTGCCGATCCGCAGTTTGTCGCTTGGCTTGGTGATGAAACGAAGAAAAAAAGCATGTTTGACTCAAAGCGCGCGGCAGTCGCCTTGAAATGGAAAGGAGTTGAGCTATGCGGCGTTTCCTTTGATTTATTGCTGGCCGCCTATTTGCTTGATCCGGCGCAAGGTGTTGATGATGTGGCTGCCGCAGCCAAAATGAAGCGATACGAAGCGGTGCGCCCGGATGAAGCGGTGTATGGCAAAGGGGCGAAGCGGGCCGTGCCGGATGAGCCAGTGCTCGCCGAGCATCTCGTCCGCAAGGCGGCGGCGATTTGGGCGCTCGAACGGCCGTTTTTGGATGAACTGCGCCGCAACGAACAAGATGGGTTGCTCGTCGAGCTCGAGCAGCCGTTGTCTTCGATTTTGGCGGAAATGGAATTTGCCGGAGTGAAAGTGGATACAAAGCGGCTTGAACAGATGGGGGAAGAGCTCGCGGAGCAGCTGCGTGCGGTCGAGCAGCGCATTTACGAGCTCGCCGGCCAGGAGTTCAACATCAATTCACCGAAACAGCTCGGCGTCATTTTATTTGAAAAACTGCAGCTGCCCGTCTTGAAAAAAACGAAAACCGGCTACTCCACTTCGGCGGACGTGCTGGAAAAACTTGCGCCTTATCACGAGATCGTGGAAAACATTTTGCATTACCGCCAGCTTGGCAAGTTGCAGTCGACGTATATTGAAGGATTGCTGAAAGTCGTGCGGCCCGATACAAAGAAGGTGCATACGATTTTCAATCAGGCGCTGACGCAAACCGGACGGCTCAGCTCGACGGAGCCGAACTTGCAAAACATTCCGATTCGGCTTGAGGAAGGAAGGAAAATCCGCCAAGCGTTCGTGCCGTCGGAGCCCGATTGGCTCATTTTCGCCGCCGACTACTCGCAAATTGAGTTGCGCGTCCTCGCCCATATTGCAGAAGATGACAATTTAATGGAAGCGTTCCGTCGCGATTTGGATATCCATACGAAAACAGCGATGGACATTTTCCAAGTGAGCGAGGACGAAGTGACGCCCAACATGCGCCGTCAGGCGAAGGCGGTCAACTTTGGGATCGTTTACGGGATCAGTGATTACGGCTTGGCGCAAAACTTAAATATTTCGCGCAAAGAGGCGGCTCAATTCATCGAGCGCTACTTCGAAAGCTTCCCTGGCGTAAAGCGGTATATGGAAAACATTGTGCAAGAAGCAAAACAGAAAGGGTATGTGACGACGCTGTTGCATCGGCGCCGCTATTTGCCGGATATCACGAGCCGCAACTTCAACGTCCGCAGCTTTGCTGAACGGATGGCGATGAACACGCCGATTCAAGGGAGTGCCGCAGACATTATTAAAAAGGCGATGATCGATCTGAACGCCAGACTGAAGGAAGAGCGGCTGCAAGCGCGCCTTTTGCTGCAGGTGCATGACGAGCTCATTTTGGAGGCGCCGAAAGAAGAGATGGAGCGGCTGTGCCGGCTCGTTCCGGAAGTGATGGAGCAAGCGGTCACACTTCGCGTGCCGCTCAAAGTCGATTACCATTACGGCCCGACGTGGTATGACGCGAAATAAAAGGCATCTTGGGGTGCAAACGCTGGCGCCCCATAAAAATGTTTCGAGGCGACGATTCTCGGCTGCGGGTCGATGAATTGGCGCGAAACGGCTGCCGCCTCATGGAGAATCTTTCCCTCGGCGGATCAACCGGCGTCAATGTGAAAATGTCGGCGGGAACGATGCAGGAAAACGGAGGAAAGGGGGGGCGCCATGCCGGAATTGCCGGAGGTGGAAACGATCCGTCGCACGCTTTTGCCGCTTATTGTCGGAAAAACGATTGAGGATGTGCGCATTTTTTGGCCGAACATCATCCGCCATCCACGAGACCCCGAGGCGTTTGCGGCAAGAATGATCGGACAGACGGTGCGTGGTTTGGAACGGCGAGGGAAATTTTTGAAATTCCTGCTCGACCGCGATGCGCTCATTTCCCATTTGCGCATGGAAGGGCGCTATACCGTCGCTTCCGCCTTGGAGCCGCTCGAGCCGCATACGCACGTCGTGTTTTGCTTCACGGACGGCAGTGAACTCCGCTACCGCGACGTGCGCAAGTTCGGAACGATGCACGTTTATGCGAAAGAGGAAGCGGACCGCCGGCCGCCGCTAGCTGAGCTTGGGCCGGAGCCGCTTTCCCCGGCGTTTTCACCAGCTGTATTGGTGGAGCGGGCGGTGAAAACGAAACGGTCGATCAAAGCGTTGCTCCTTGACCAGACGGTCGTGGCTGGGTTTGGCAATATTTATGTCGACGAATCGCTGTTTCGCGCCGGCATTCTTCCCGAACGGCCGGCCGCCTCGCTCTCCAGCAAAGAGATCGAGCGCCTGCATGAGGAAATGGTGGCGACGATCGGCGAGGCGGTCATGAAAGGGGGAAGCACGGTGCGCACGTACGTGAACACACAAGGCGAGGCAGGTGTGTTTCAACATCATTTGTACGTGTATGGCCGCCAAGGCAATCCGTGCAAACGATGCGGCACGCTGATTGAAAAAACGGTCGTCGCCGGCCGCGGCACGCATTATTGTCCGCGCTGCCAGCGCTAGGCGGCCCGTAAAAAGGAGAGAGGTTCCATGACGTTGACGATCGGATTGACCGGCGGGATTGCCAGCGGCAAAAGCACGGTGAGCGCGATGATGCGCGAACTCGGCCTTCCGGTCATTGATGCTGACGAAGCGGCGCGCGCCGTCGTCCGACCGGGGGAAGACGCCTACCGTCAGATTGTCGCCGCCTTCGGTCCGGGCATTTTGCAGACAAATGGAGAGATCGATCGGGCGAAACTCGGGGCGATCGTGTTCAACGACGAAGAAGAACGGAAAAAGCTAAACGCCATCGTTCATCCGGCGGTTCGTCAGAAAATGCTGGAAGAGAAAGAAGCGCTCGTCCGTTCCGGGGCGAAAACGGTCGTATTGGACATTCCGCTTTTATTTGAAAGCGGATTGACATCGTGGGTCGATAAAGTGCTTGTCGTGTATGTTGACGATGACATCCAGCTTCGCCGGCTGATGGAGCGGAACGGGTTCACTGAGGAAGAAGCGCGCGCCCGCATCCGCGCCCAATGGCCGCTGGCAGAAAAAATGAAGCGGGCCGACGCGGTCATCAACAATAACGGAACGAGGGAAGAGACACGCCGTCAGCTGTTGGCGATTTTGAAACAATGGGACGCCTTAGAAAAATAGGCGTCTTTTTTGTTCGCTTTCCGTCATTTTATCCTCCACATTCCTAAAAAATATGATATACTATTTATACAAATACAAGAAAATAGTATAACATATATGAGAGGAGAACAAAGTAAATGAAGGCGAAAGTGGCGATTAACGGTTTCGGACGAATCGGACGGATGGTGTTCCGGCGCGCCATCAATTCCCCTGATCTTGACATTGTGGCGGTGAATGCCAGCTATCCGCCGGAAACGTTAGCCCATTTAGTGAAATATGACTCAAACCACGGCAAATTTGATGGTGAGGTCATCGCCTTGGAAAACGGCCTGCTCGTCAACGGCAAAACAGTGAGGCTGTTAAACTCGCGCGACCCGAAACAGCTGCCGTGGAAAGAGCTTGATATCGATATTGTGATTGAAGCGACCGGAAAATTCAACGATCGTGAAAAGGCGAGCCTTCACCTTGAGGCAGGGGCGAAGCGCGTCATTTTAACCGCCCCGGGCAAAAATGAAGATGTGACGATCGTCGTCGGCGTCAACGAGCATATGCTTGACATCGACCGCCATTTCATCATTTCGAACGCCTCGTGTACGACAAACTGTTTGGCTCCGGTCGTCAAAGTGCTCGATGAAGCGTTTGGGATTGAAAACGGACTGATGACCACGGTTCACGCGTATACGAACGACCAAAAAAACATCGACAACCCGCATAAAGATTTGCGCCGCGCCCGCTCATGCGCGCAATCGATCATCCCGACGACAACAGGAGCGGCGAAAGCGCTTGGCCTAGTGCTGCCACATTTAAAAGGGAAGCTTCACGGCATGGCGCTCCGCGTCCCGACGCCGAACGTCTCGCTCGTCGACTTGGTCGTCGACTTGAAGCGCGATGTGACGGTTGATGAAGTGAACGAGGCGTTCATCCGTGCTGCCAACGGCCCATTGAAAGGCATCTTGGATTTTACGATGGAGCCGCTCGTCTCGATCGATTTCAATACGAATCCGCATTCTGCGATTATCGACGGCCTGTCGACTATGGTGATGGAAGGGCGAAAAGTGAAAGTGCTCGCTTGGTATGACAATGAATGGGGCTATTCGTGCCGCGTCGTTGATTTAGCCCATCTTGTCGCGGCCAAAATGAAAGAGCGTCTCAGCGTCAATGCGTAACAGCGGTTCGATGTGAAGCGCGACGCCTGCGCTATGGCTTTTGCGATCCGCACAAACGGATCAGGCCGCGGTGCGGGCGTGGGCGCTTTTTCTCTTTTTTATGCAAAAAAATAAAAAAGCCTGTTGCAAAAACCCCCTAAACAAAGTATACTATGTCTCGTGAACTTCTTAACGGCAAGGGTAATGTGACTACTTAAAGGGTTAGGACCTCTTAGGACTAACTTTCCCCCGTGGTAGTTATACATGCCATTTTGCAACTCACCTTCTGTTTTTTTATTTGTTTGAGAAAATTGGTTAAAGGGGGATTCTTTTCATGGACACGATGGGTCGTCACGTTATCTCGGAACTTTGGGGATGCGACTTTGACAAACTGAATGATATTGATTTTATTGAAAAAACGTTCGTTGACGCCGCGTTAAAGTCGGGAGCGGAGATTCGCGAAGTGGCGTTCCATAAATTCGCTCCGCAAGGCGTAAGCGGGGTCGTCATTATTTCGGAATCGCATTTGACGATTCACACGTTTCCCGAACACGGCTATGCGAGCATTGATGTGTATACATGCGGCCATTTAGATCCGACGATTGCCGCCGATTACATCGCCGAAATGCTGGGCGCGCAAACGCGGGAAACGATTGAACTTCCGCGCGGCATGCGCCCGATCGAAGTGAAAAAGGCGCAGGCGCTGTAATTGGATAAGGATAAGATAAACCGAAAGGAGCGTAAGCAAAACGCTCCTTTTTTTGTGCCTTAGGCGGTGCAACAGCGGCGAAAATCATGGTATGATGGAAGAAAAAGAATGACTAGGGAGACGTGGCAATAAGCATGTGGAAAACACTCAAATACGCCTTCACAAACCATTGTGAAACGCGGGAAAATCATGAAGATGAAGAGCTAAGAAGCCATTATTACAAAGCGACGAACCGCGCCGTCATCGATGCGGTCAAAGAGCTGCTCTCGTCGCTGCCCGGCGCCGAGCTCATTTCTGTTTCCGAAGAGCGCGGCGAAATTTGTGCGCAAACAAGGCGCGGCAAAAAGTTGTTCATCGTCGCTACCGTCATTTCCGTGCGGCCGTTTGAAACGGCGGTCGACTTTTCCGCGACGACGGAGACGAAGCTATTGCCGTTTGATTTTGGGCATAGCCGGGCGGTCATTCTCGATTTGTATCGGAAGCTCGACGCCCGCCTGCCCTATATCGGTTCCGGACTGAACAGCTAACTATATCTTGTCTGCTTTCGTCCATTCCGGTATGATAGGAAATAAGAAGATCAACGGAGTGGATGTTATGCGATGTCCTTCATGCCATCATCAAGGCACGCGCGTGCTTGACTCGCGCCCGGTTGAAGAGGGTCGTTCGATCCGCCGCCGGCGGGAGTGCGAACAGTGCCATTATCGGTTTACGACGTTTGAGCGGATCGAGGAGCCGCCGCTGATTGTTGTGAAAAAAGAGGGAACGCGCGAAGAATTCAGCCGGGAGAAAATTTTGCGCGGCTTGATCAAAGCGTGCGAGAAGCGTCCCGTGGCGCTCGAGGAGCTTGAAAAAGTGACGCAGGAAATTGAGCGTGAGCTGCGCAATCAAGGCGTCTCGGAAGTGAAAAGCGAAACGATCGGCGAAATGGTGATGGAGCGCCTGTCGCACATCGATGAGGTCGCCTATGTTCGCTTCGCTTCCGTCTATCGGCAGTTTAAAGATATTAATGTGTTCATTGAAGAACTGAAAGAGCTGATCAAAAAAGGGCAACGGTGAAAAAAGGGCTTTGGCGTTAGGCGGCAAGCCCTTTTTTCAGCGTCTTTTCGGCAGGAAAGGAGAGAGCCGGTTTGAAACGAATACGGAGGAATGGAAGGTCGAAGCGATGCAACACCATTGGAAAGAGCTGATTGCTGTCGACCGTTATACCGTGCAAAGCCGAGGGGTGTTGCAAGAGATGGACCGTCAAGTGCTGACGCTGCTTTACCAGCCGCTCATCGGCTGCCGAGCGTTGGCGCTTTATATGACGCTTTGGGGGGAGCTTGAGCTGCTTGACGGCCAGGAAGCGACCCATCATCGGCTTATGGCGCTCATGCAGTGCGGGCTGCCGGACATTTACAGCGAACGGTTGAAACTCGAAGGAATCGGGCTGCTCAACACATACGTCCACGCTCCAGGGGCGGATGAACCGAAGCTGTTTCTTTATGAGCTGCGTCCGCCGCTGGAGCCAGACCAGTTTTTCCGCGACGAGATGTTGAGTGTTTTTTTGCGCCGGCAAGTCGGCCGTCTCTTGTTTATCCAGTTGAGCAACTTTTTTGCTCGCCCATCCATTGATGAAGCGAAATTCACCCAAGTGACGCGGTCGTTTTCCGACGTGTTTTCGGCCGTGCCCGCTGAACAAATCGTCGCCGGCCTCAGCGAAGAAGCCGGGCCCGAGCTGCTTGAAGGGAAGGGTCACATCAGGCGGAATGAGGCGTCGTATGTGCTCGATGATGATGTATTCGACTTTGAGCTGTTTTTTGCCGGCTTGTCCAAGCAGCTCGTGCCGCGCCGGGCTGTGACAGCGAAAGTGAAGGAAGCGATTAAAAAGCTGGCGTTTTTATACGGCATTCCGCCGCTTGAGATGCAAAAACTGGTCCTTGGCGTCATCGATCCAGCCTATCATATCGATATTGACGCGTTGCGCCGGGCGGCGCGCGAATGGTATGAGCTCGAACATGGCGGTGTTGAGCCGCGCCTCGTTGAACGAGTGCAGCCGCTCGCCTACCGGACGATGGAGAACATCGAACCGCGCACGAAAGAGGAGCAGCTGATCAAACAGCTGGAAACAATTTCCCCGCGCCAGCTGCTAAAAGAGATTTCAGGCGGCGCTGAGCCGTCGCTGGCTGATTTGCAGTTGATCGAAGACATTATGTTCCAGCAGCAGCTGCTCCCCGGAGTTGTCAACGTGCTCATTTATTACGTCATGCTCCGAACGAATATGAAGCTGTCGAAAAAATACGTCGAAAAAATCGCCAGCCATTGGGCGCGCAAAAAGGTGAAAACGGTGAAGGAAGCCATGGAGCTGGCGAAAGAAGAAGCGAAAACATACCAAAACTGGGCGAACGAAAAGGAAAAAGGAACGCGGACGGTGCGCAAAATCGTGCGCACGGAAATCGTCCCCGACTGGCTGAACATGGATTACAGCCAGCCGGAGGATGACGATTTTGACGTCGAACAGGCGCGCAAAGAGCTTGAGGAACGGCTGAAAAAATACCGTGATGAATCATAGAGGGAAAAGCCATGGAACGAGTAAACCACCTGTTGCAGCGGTTGCTTGGCAATCAACGGTTTAAGCAGCGCTACGAACAAATGAAACGCTACATTTTGGAGCATCCGGACGTGCAGCTGTTTTTGCGGGCGCACGAACGGCAATTGTCGGCCGATGCGGTTGACCGCAGCTTGATGAAGCTGTATGAATTCATCGAGCAGCACGGGAATTGCCGCCAATGTCCGGGCCTTGAGCGATGCAACAACATGCTGCCGGGATACCATCCAAATTTGGTGGTCAACGGTGGAAGGATCGACGTTGAGTACGACCGCTGCCCAAAAAAAGTGCAATACGACGAGAGGAAGCGGCAAGAGTCGCTCATTCAAAGCATGTTCATGCCGCGCGAAATCTTGCGTGCTTCGCTCTCTGACGTCGATCTCAATGATGATGGGCGGATCAAAGCGATCCGATTTGCCGAGCGGTTTGTGGCGGAATACGAGCCGGGGAAAAAAATGAAAGGCTTGTATTTGCACGGATCGTTCGGGGTGGGCAAAACATATTTGCTTGGAGCGATCGCCAACGAGCTGGCGAAGCGAAACGTCCCATCGCTGATCGTCTACGTGCCCGAGCTGTTTCGCGAGATGAAACATTCGCTTCAAGATCAAACGATGAGCGAAAAGCTTGATTATATCAAAAAAGTGCCGGTGCTGATGCTCGATGACCTTGGAGCGGAGGCGATGTCGAGCTGGGTGCGCGACGATGTGCTCGGCCCGATCTTGCAATACCGGATGTTTGAAAACTTGCCGACGTTTTTCACGTCGAACTTTGATATGCAGCAGCTCGCCCACCATTTGACGTATTCGCAGCGCGGTGAAGAAGAGAAGGTGAAGGCGGCGCGCATTATGGAGCGAATCCGCTATTTGGCCTATCCGATTGAAATCACTGGACCGAACCGCCGGCAATAGCGGTCGGCGGCAGCGAACGGCGCCTGAGGAAGGGGCGCCGCTTTTTTTGGGCGCGCAGCGTCTGTCAGCCCGATGACCTGCGAGCTTCTGTGCGCTGTTTTTCGTGTTTCTAGTCTAAACAGCCCGTTGTCCCCATATATATAAACCAAGCATTCCTTTCGGGCTAAAGGGGGGGACAGCGGGTGATCGAAATCCATTTTGACGAGGCAAGCGAGGCGGAAAAATTGGTTGGGCTGCTATATCACCGGCAACCGGATGACGGTCCGCTGTTTCATGCCGCTTATGACGGGAACAAAACCGTGGCGGTTTACATACAGGGCGAGGAGAAGCGTGTGCTTGAGGAGCATATCATCCCAGCTATGACGGCGTTTATGCAGGAGGTGATAGAAGACCGGCTGCTGCTATCCATCATTGCCAATATTTTTTATTTCCGCGACGTCGAAGAACAGCAGCAAATTTTGGCCCTCGCTCATTCGTTTTTGGACGGCGAGCGGCGCGATTACCGGAAAAGCGCGGCGTTTGCCGTCTCGCGCACCGTGATGCTGCGCGACGCTTTTGCCTCCTTTTTGCGCGACGGCTTGTCGTTTTCGTTTTCATCGTTCATCACGTTCCGGTTAAAGCCGTATATGGAGCGCCTCCAACATTATGTCGAGCTCGCGATTGATGAATACAAGCTCGAGCAGGAGTATCAAAATTTTGTGCAAATGCTGCGCGACTGCCTGGCTGGCCGGACCCCGCAATGGCCGCGCCTGTATTTGGTGCACGATCCGCCACACTTCGTATTTTACGACAGCGAGCGGCGGGAGCTGTCGGCGGTGGAAGTGAGACAGTTGATCGATCGCCATCTCGTCTTCAGCCAGCCGATGTATATTGATGCATCGGTGCTCGCTCCGCTTGTTTCGCTCGCTCCAGCGGAAATTGAGCTGTACACCGATCATCCGGATGACGGCATGGTGCAGACGCTGCAAAACGTGTTTCAAGAACGGCTGATCGTCTGCCGCCGCGCCGATTTTTCCCATTTGTTTACCGCCAACGCTGGAAATGGGGGAGAAGCTTGATTTTTCCTGCTGTTTTCGCTATAATGTCGTCATGAATAGGAATGAACAAAAGCGATGACGAGGACATGGGCGCATTTTTACGGTTTCCAGAGAGGGAAGGCAGCGGCTGGAACCTTCCTAACACGAAAAATGCGCTTACCCCCTCAGAGCTGCGGCAGTGAACGGAACGCTCAGTAGTTGCCGCCGGTTTTCGGCCGTTATGCGTGTTGAGCCATGGCATGGCGAGGCGATGCCATGGGAAGAAGGGTGGAACCACGACGAAAACTCGTCCCTTTGTGAGGGAGGAGTTTTTTTATTTTTCATCATCACGACGAAGGAGTGATTACCGATGCCAGATGTGATTCGCATTACGTTCCCGGACGGGGCGCAAAAAGAGTTTCCAAAGGGGGCGACGACGGAAGACATCGCTGCCTCGATCAGCCCGGGGCTGAAGAAAAAAGCGATCGCCGGCAAACTGAACGGCCGGTTTGTTGATTTGCGCACACCGCTTCACGAAGATGGCGAGTTGGTCATCATCACCCAAGACATGCCGGAGGCGCTTGACATTTTGCGCCATAGCACCGCCCACTTAATGGCGCAGGCGATCAAGCGGCTGTATGGCAACGTCAAGCTCGGCGTCGGTCCGGTGATTGAAAACGGCTTTTACTATGATATCGACATGGAGCATAAGCTGACGCCTGACGACCTCCCGAAAATCGAAGAAGAAATGCGCAAGATTGTCAAAGAAAATTTGGACATCGTCCGCAAAGAAGTGAGCCGCGAAGAAGCCATCCGGCGGTATGAAGAAATCGGCGATGAGTTGAAGCTTGAGTTGATCGCCGATATTCCGGAAGGCGAGCCGATTTCGATTTATGAGCAAGGCGAGTTTTTCGACCTTTGCCGCGGCGTGCACGTGCCGTCGACCGGAAAAATCAAAGAGTTCAAGCTGCTCAGCATCTCGGGGGCCTATTGGCGCGGCGACAGCAACAACAAAATGCTGCAGCGCATCTACGGCACGGCGTTTTTCAAGAAGGAAGACTTGGACCATTATTTGCATCTTCTCGAAGAAGCGAAAGAGCGCGACCACCGGAAGCTTGGCAAAGAGCTTGAGCTGTTTATGACGTCACAAAAAGTCGGACAAGGCTTGCCGCTTTGGCTGCCGAAAGGGGCGGCGATTCGCCGCGTGATCGAACGGTACATCGTCGACAAAGAAGTGGCGCTCGGATACGATCATGTCTACACACCGGTGCTTGGCAGCGTCGAGCTATATAAAACATCGGGCCATTGGGATCATTACAAAGAAAACATGTTCCCGCCGATGGAGATGGACAACGAAGAACTTGTTCTTCGTCCGATGAACTGCCCGCACCATATGATGATTTACAAAAGCAAGCTGCACAGCTACCGCGAGCTGCCGATCCGCATCGCGGAACTTGGCACGATGCACCGCTACGAAATGTCTGGAGCGCTGACCGGCCTGCAGCGCGTCCGCGGCATGACGCTCAACGACGCCCACATTTTCGTGCGCCCGGACCAAATCAAAGACGAGTTCAAGCGCGTTGTCAACTTGATTTTGGAAGTCTATAAGGATTTCGGCATTGACGAATACTCGTTCCGCTTGTCTTACCGCGATCCGCATGACAAAGAAAAATATTACGACGACGATGAAATGTGGGAAAAAGCCCAGCGCATGCTGCGGGAAGCCATGGATGAGCTTGGGCTTGACTACTACGAAGCGGAAGGGGAAGCGGCGTTTTACGGGCCGAAGCTCGATGTGCAAGTGCGCACGGCGCTCGGCAAAGATGAGACGCTCTCAACGGTGCAGCTTGACTTCCTATTGCCGGAGCGCTTTGACCTCACTTACATCGGCGAAGACGGAAAGCCGCATCGTCCGGTCGTCATCCATCGCGGCGTCGTCTCGACGATGGAGCGGTTTGTCGCATTTCTCATCGAGGAGTATAAAGGGGCGTTCCCGACATGGCTCGCCCCGGTTCAAGTCAAAGTGATCCCCGTGTCGCCGGAGGCGCACCTCGATTACGCGTATGACGTGCAGCGGACGTTGAAAGAACGCGGCTTCCGCGTTGAAGTCGATGAGCGCGACGAAAAAATTGGCTACAAAATCCGCGAAGCGCAAATGCAAAAAGTTCCGTACATGCTCGTCGTCGGCGATAAAGAAGTGTCTGAACGAGCGGTCAACGTCCGCCGCTACGGTGAAAAAGAAAGTCGGACGATGGGGCTTGATGAGTTTGTTGACTTGCTTGCTGCTGATGTACAGGAAAAACGGACAAAATCAGGGAAAGCATAATGAAGAACCCAACAGGCGAAACTCGAGGGCAACAGACAGAATGAAGGCAAAAACGATGGCGACGGCCAAAGTCATGAGCGGGTTCAAGAGCAGAGAAAGCGGCGAAGTGTCGTGCCGCGAGGAACAATAAAACATTTTCTCTTGCCAATTCGACGTCAATCCGCTATAATAAGTGACGTTGTGTTTATCAAGATCCGCTCCTTGACATGCCATCGCCAAGGTGGTATAGTGTATAAAGTGGAATGATTGCTTGTTTGTAACAAAAGCAGAAGCACCCCGCTTCTCACCTGACCGACGCCAAGACGGCTGTTGGCAGGTTGTTACGGTTCGTCAATGCGAGTGTAAGGACGTACTGCGCGGGTGCTTTGTGCATCTGCGCTTTTTTTGGCTGGAAGTGGGGCTCTGCTGGCAAACAAGCCAGTCGGAAAAAACCTTGGAGGTGGCTCATTATTAGCAAAGATTTTATTATCAACGAACAAATTCGTGCCCGTGAAGTGCGCTTGATCGACCAAAACGGCGAACAGCTTGGCATCAAGTCGAAGCAGGAGGCGCTTGAGATTGCGGCAAGACGCAACTTGGATCTTGTGCTTGTCGCACCGAACGCCAAACCGCCCGTCTGTCGCATTATGGACTACGGCAAATTCCGCTTCGAGCAGCAGAAGAAAGAGAAAGAAGCACGTAAAAAGCAAAAAGTGATCAACGTCAAAGAGGTGCGCCTCAGCCCGACGATCGAGGAACATGACTTCAACACGAAGCTCCGCAACGCGCGCAAGTTTCTCGAAAAAGGCGATAAAGTGAAGGCGACGATCCGCTTCAAAGGTCGGGCGATCACCCATAAAGAAATCGGGCAGCGCGTCCTTGACCGCTTCTCGGAAGCGTGCGCCGACATTGCCGTTGTCGAAACGGCGCCGAAAATGGACGGGCGCAACATGTTTTTAGTGCTCGCACCGAAAAACGACAACAAGTAAGGAGGAACCTGCGATGCCAAAAATGAAAACTCACCGCGGCTCGGCGAAACGGTTCAAAAAAACGGCGAGCGGCAAATTAAAACGCGGCCATGCGTATACGAGCCACTTGTTTGCTAATAAAACGAAAAAACAAAAGCGTCATCTCCGCAAAGCGGCGCTTGTTTCGCCTGGCGATTTCAAACGCATCCGCCAAATGCTTGACAACTTGAAATAATGACCGAACAATAGGAGGGAACGATTTATGCCACGCGTAAAAGGTGGACCTGTGACGCGCAGACGTCGCAAAAAAGTATTGAAACTCGCGAAAGGCTATTTCGGCGCGAAACACGCGTTATATAGAGTTGCGAACCAACAAGTCATGAAATCGCTCATGTATGCGTACCGCGACCGCCGTCAACGGAAGCGCGACTTTCGCAAACTGTGGATCGCCCGCATCAACGCGGCGGCTCGCCAAAACGGCTTGTCGTACAGCCGTTTGATGCATGGCTTGAAGCTGGCCGGCGTCGAAGTCAACCGGAAGATGCTCGCCGACTTGGCGGTCAATGACCAAGCGGCGTTCGCCCAACTCGCCGATTTGGCAAAAGCGAATTTGAATAAATAACAACGATGGCCATCCTTGATCAGGGTGGCCATTTTCTTATCAAGGAAAGGGATCATATGGTACAATACGGGATAGCGATCAATCTTCTCGCTTTTTTCGTGATGGGGATCGACAAATACAAAGCGAAGCGCCGCCGCTTTCGCACTGCCGAGCGGACGCTTTGGCTGCTTTCATTGGTTGGCGGTGCCATCGGCGGCGCAGCTGGGATGTACATGTTTCGCCATAAAACTCGCCATTCGGCTTTTCGCTATGGGCTGCCGCTGCTGGCAGCGGCGGAGCTGTTTCTCTATTGGCGATGGATGAGGTAGAAAGGGGAGGAGAGAATGAATTGGCCTTTGCTTTACGAAATGCAGCGCACCTTGGATCGGCGCATTGAAACGGAGCATGGCTTGATGGAGGAAGATTTGTTTGCGCGCAAGCAACTCGCCTTTCTTGTTGAATTAGGCGAACTCGCGAATGAGACGCGCTGTTTTAAATTTTGGAGCATCAAACCGCCCGAGCCAGCCGAGCGAGTGCTTGAGGAATATGTCGACGGCTTGCATTTTTTATTGTCGCTTGGGCTTGAGTGCGGCTTGTTTTATGAAGGCAAGGAAGCCCCGTCGGCAGCGCGGCCGCTTGTCGAGCAGTTTCTCGCCGTGTTTCGCGCCGCTGAGCGTTTTAGGGAGACGAGAGCGCGAGCGGAATATGATGCGCTGTTTGCGGAATATTGGCGGCTTGGCGTCGCGCTCGGGTTTTCTTCCGACGACATCGAGGCGGCGTACCGGAGGAAAAATGAAGTGAACCACAAGCGGCAAAACGAGCGCTACTGATCTTTTTTTCGGGCGGCGAATGATTCGTTTTGCCAATCGTCAGCCTTTTCAAGTATAATAAAAAGTGGACAAAACTAGAAAGGGGTGCCAAGATGGCGAAGTTGGACGAAACATTGACGATGCTGAAAGCGCTGACCGATGCGAAAGGCGTCCCTGGCAATGAGCGGGAAGCGCGCGATGTGATGAAGACATACATAGCTCCGTATGCAGATGAAGTGACAACGGACGGCCTCGGCAGTTTGATCGCCAAAAAAGAAGGGAAATCGGGCGGGCCGAAAGTGATGATCGCCGGCCATTTGGATGAAGTCGGGTTTATGGTGACGCAAATCGACGACAAAGGATTCATCCGCTTCCAAACGCTTGGCGTCTGGTGGAGCCAAGTGATGCTCGCCCAGCGCGTGACGATCGTGACGAAAAAAGGCGACATCACCGGCGTCATCGGTTCGAAGCCGCCGCACATTTTGCCGCCGGAGGCGCGCAAAAAACCGGTGGAAATCAAAGATATGTTCATCGACATCGGCGCGGCAAGCCGCGAGGAAGCGATGGAGTGGGGCGTCCGCCCGGGCGATATGATCGTGCCGTATTTTGAGTTTACGGTATTGAACAATGAAAAAATGCTGCTCGCGAAAGCATGGGACAACCGGATCGGCTGCGCGGTCGCAATCGATGTGCTGAAACAGCTGAAAGGCGTTGACCATCCGAACACGGTATACGGCGTCGGCACGGTGCAAGAGGAAGTCGGGCTGCGCGGCGCGCGCACGGCCGCCCAGTTCATTCAGCCAGATATCGCGTTTGCCGTTGACGTCGGCATCGCCGGCGACACGCCGGGCGTGTCGGAAAAAGAGGCGATGGGAAAACTCGGCGCCGGCCCGCACATCGTTCTGTACGACGCGACGATGGTGTCGCACCGCGGCTTGCGCGAATTTGTCATCGAAGTGGCGGAAGAGATGAACATTCCGTACCATTTTGACGCCATGCCGGGCGGCGGCACGGACGCCGGGGCCATTCACTTAACCGGCAACGGCGTTCCGTCGCTCACGATCGCGATCCCGACGCGCTACATCCACTCGCACGCCGCCATTTTGCACCGCGACGACTACGAAAACACGGTCAAGCTATTAGTCGAAGTGATCAAACGGCTTGACGCCGACAAAGTGAAACAACTGACGTTTGAGTAATGGAAACACCGGCCGAATCGGCCGGTGTTTGTCATTGTTTAACCGCCAGCTCGAGGGTTGTGAGCATCATGTCTTTTTGCTGCTCATTGGCGTGTGTCCAAATCGCTTCAAAGAGGACGCCGAGGCCGGGCAAATATTTTTCCTCGCCACGTTGGATTGCGTCTTCGATCGTATGTTCCAGCTGTTCTTTCGAATTGTTGGCGACATTGTGCATAATCGCCTTCCGCAAGTTTAAATCCATCTGTCTCACCTCGTTGGCCGTATTGTACACCGTTATCCTTTGCCAATGGCGGCGGATTTATACATGGAGCGGCTCTCGTATATGGTATAATAAGAGGAAAAACTATATAGATGCAATTTGAAGTTTTACCATTTGCAGCTTTTATCGACTGTCGGGCGACCGAACAACGCCGCTTCCAGACCCATATATGGGCCTTTGAAGCAGGTGGTCGTTCGGTCTTCCGTCACGCTTTGGCGCGACGGGGCAAGCCTGTGGCTTGCCTTCGACAGTCGAAAATGGACAAACCGCTTTTCCGTCAAGGATATGTTAAACTTCTTCGTTGCATCTATATAGACCGAAAAGAGTGATGGCGACGATGGCTGCGAAGCCGCTCTATGGATTGGAACGAACGGTGTTTCGCCAACTGCTCCATCTATTTTCCCGTTATGCTGATGTCATTGAAAAAGTCATTTTGTTCGGCTCAAGAGCACGAGGAGATTATCAGGAAGGATCGGATATCGATTTGGCGATCAAATTTCGAAAGCCGGGAGGCCCGCTGTACCTCCTGCAATCGGACTTGGATGAACTTCCGATCATTTATACGATCGATGTTGTTGATTACAATCAAATTCACAACGAGCAGCTAAAAATGAATATTGACCAAGAAGGAAAGACGATTTTTCAAACGAACGAGCACGGGAAGGTGATGGTCACGATGAGCCGGTTGGTGGATCGGTTTCACGATTTCGAACGGGCGCTCGTCAAACTTCGCCAAAGTGCCGCAAGAGACGTCAAAACGGATGATCTCGTTTTGGATGCGACCATTCAGCGATTTGAAGTCACGTACGAACTGGCATGGAAATGGATGAAACTTTACTTGGAATATCAAGGGTATGCCGAAGTGACAAGTCCGCGGAAAACGATTCGCGAGGCGTTTCGGGAAGGGTTGATTCAAGACGGAGAGACATGGCTTCGCATGCTGGAAGACCGCAACCGGACGTCCCATACGTATGACGAAGAAACCGCGATGGACATTTACCGCTTGCTTGACGAAATGAAACAGCGGCTTGACTCATCGACATGAGCGGCTGATGGGCAGACGACAAGAGATGGCGCTCAGCCGTATGGTGGAAAGCAGTCACGGCTTGGTCTTGGGTGTGAGGCTCACATTTTTGCTATAATCAAAATGAAGAAACTTGACGCATGAGGTGACGACACAATGGAAAAAGCGACATTCGCCGGCGGCTGCTTTTGGTGCATGGTGACGCCGTTTGAGGAGCTCGATGGCATTTACGGCATCGTCTCCGGCTATACAGGGGGACATGTGGAAAATCCAACGTACGAGCAAGTGAAAACGGGTACGACCGGCCACTACGAAGCGGTGCAAATTACGTTCGACCCGGACGTGTTCCCGTATGAGCGGCTGCTTGAGCTGTATTGGTGCCAAATCGACCCGACCGATGACGGCGGCCAGTTTCACGACCGCGGGCCGCAATACCGGACGGCGATTTTTTACCATAACGAAAAACAGCGCCAGCTCGCCGAGCAGTCGAAGCGGGCGCTCGAGGAAAGCGGGCGTTTTTCGAAGCCGATCGTGACAAAAATTTTGCCGGCGACGACGTTTTACCCGGCGGAAGAGTATCATCAAAACTACCATAAGAAAAATCCGGAGCATTACAAACAAGACCGCGCCGCCTCCGGACGCGACGAGTTTATCGCCAAACATTGGGGGACGAAACGGTGAAGCGGATCGAATCGCCGAAAAACGCGCGCGTCAAACAATGGAAAAAATTGTTGACGAAAAAAGGGCGCGATGAGACCGGATTGTTTTTGCTTGAAGGGTTCCATCTTGTCGAAGAGGCAGTGAAAAGCAACGCGCCGCTTGTTGAACTGATTGTCGATGAACAGACGGCCGTCCCGCCGGGGTGGAATGTCACTGGCGTTCCAGTCACGATCGTGACCGAAGCGGTGATGAAGGCGGTCAGCAGAACGGAAACCCCGCAAGGAATCGCCGCCGTCTGCCGGCAGCTGTCGTACGAGCTTAAGGGCGTGAAGACGGCTTTGCTCATTGACGCTGTGCAAGATCCCGGCAACCTCGGCACGATGATTCGCACCGCCGATGCCGCCGGCATCGATGCCGTCATCCTCGGTGAAGGATGCGTCGACTTGTACAACCCGAAAGTCGTGCGGGCGACGCAAGGGTCGCTGTTTCATCTTCCCATTGTCAAAGGCGATGTGGCGGAATGGATCGCGCGCTTGAAGGAGCAGGACATTCCGGTGTACGGCACCGCCTTGGAGAACGCTGTCGATTACCGCACCATCCCCCGGTCGTCTTCGTTCGCCCTGCTTGTCGGCAACGAAGGAGGCGGCGTCCGTCCCGAACTGCTGGGTCTCACGACCGAGAACGTGTACATCCCGATTTATGGCCAAGCCGAGTCGCTGAACGTCGCCGTCGCGGCCGGAATTTTGCTTTATTCCTTGCAGGCGGTGCGGTAAAATAGAAAAGAAAATGAATCGGACAAGGGGGACGGAGACGGATGGATGACGAACTGCGGGCATTGTTGAACGCGGTGCTTGAGCGTCTTGATGTTCAAGGAGCCTACATCGAACAAATGCGCATGGACATCGTCAAGCTGCAAGGAAGCGTGAAACAACTCGAAGACAAAGTGGACCGCATCCAAAACGATGTCGATACGATGAAACGGGATATGGACGCGATGAAAAAAGATATGGACGCGATGAAAAAAGATATGGATTCCATGAAAAAGGACATGTTTGGAGTAAAAAAAGATGTCGCGGCGCTCAAGGAAGGGCAAGTGCGGCAGGAAAAGATTATGGAGCGCCTTGCCATCCGTTCGATTGAGCAGGAAGCGGAAATCGATGAGCTGCGCAAAGAAATTTCCGCCTGACCTTGCCTTTGCCTGCCTATTTGCGTATAATGGATAGCGAAATTTCCCATACGGACAACAACGATGACGGAGAAAAGTAGCTTGCTGTTCGCCATCCAGGGAGAAAACGCCGTAGACTGGGAGCGTTTTTATGGCCGAGGCAAGTGAAGTTCACCTCCCGAGTTGGCACCGGGACCATCCCGACGACGGATGTAAAGGTGTTCCGGCTTTCGGCCGTTATCGCAATGAAGCGAACAGCACATTTGTGCTGTTAACAAGGGTGGTACCGCGAGCAACAACTCGTCCCTTACTGGGGGCGGGTTTTTTATTTTTGATACAGGAGGGACTCAAGTGAAAGAACGGCTGTACGAGCTGAAACAAGAAGCGCTTCGCCGAATCGATGAGGCGAAAGACGTCAAAGCACTGAACGACGTGCGCGTCGCCTATTTAGGCAAAAAAGGGCCGATCACCGAAGTGCTGCGCGGCATGGGGGCGCTGCCGCCCGAGGAACGTCCGAAAATCGGGGCGCTGGCCAATGAAGTGAGAGAGGTGATCCAACAGGCGCTCGAGGCGAAACAAGCGAAACTCGAGCAAGAGGAAGTCGAGAGAAAATTGGCCGCCGAAGCGATCGATGTGACGCTGCCGGGCCGGCCGGTGCGGCTTGGCAATCCACATCCGCTCACGCGCGTCATTGAAGAAATTGAAGATTTGTTTATCGGCATGGGCTATACGGTCGCCGAAGGGCCGGAAGTGGAGACTGACTATTACAACTTTGAGGCCCTCAACTTGCCAAAGGGGCATCCGGCGCGCGATATGCAAGACTCGTTTTACATCACCGAAGAGATTTTGCTTCGCACCCATACGTCGCCGATGCAGGCGCGAACGATGGAGAAACACCGCGGGCGCGGGCCGGTGAAAATCATCTGTCCGGGGAAAGTGTACCGCCGCGACACCGACGATGCGACCCATTCGCATCAGTTTACGCAAATTGAAGGACTTGTCGTTGACCGGAACATCCGGATGAGCGATTTAAAAGGGACGCTGCGCGAATTTGCCCGCAAGCTGTTTGGCGAAGGACGCGACATCCGTTTCCGGCCGAGCTTTTTCCCATTCACGGAACCATCGGTTGAAGTTGACGTCTCTTGCTTCCGCTGCGAAGGGCACGGCTGCGGCGTCTGCAAAGGCACGGGCTGGATCGAAATTTTAGGCGCCGGCATGGTGCACCCGAACGTGCTTGAGATGGCCGGTTTTGATTCGAAAACGTACACCGGCTTTGCGTTCGGCATGGGGCCGGAGCGGATCGCCATGTTGAAGTACGGCATCGATGACATCCGTCATTTCTATCAAAACGATCTACGTTTCTTGCGCCAATTTTTGCGTGTGTAACAGAAAAAGGAGGGGTTTTCCATGCTCGTGTCTTATCGTTGGCTCAACGAGTATGTTGATTTGACGGGCGTAACGGCCAAAGAGCTCGCCGATCGCATCACGAAAAGCGGCATCGAAGTCGAGCGGGTCGAGGCGCTAGACCGCGGAATGAATGGAGTCGTCATCGGCCATGTGCTCGAGTGCGAACAACATTCGAACGCTGATAAACTGCGAAAATGCCTTGTCGATCTAGGCGAAGGCGAGCCGGTGCAAATCATTTGCGGCGCCCCGAACGTCGCCAAAGGGCAAAAAGTCGCTGTGGCGAAAGTCGGAGCGGTGCTACCGGGCAATTTCAAAATCAAACGGGCAAAATTGCGCGGCGAAGAGTCCAACGGCATGATTTGTTCGCTCCAAGAGTTAGGGGTTGAGGCGAAAGTTGTGCCGAAAGAATACGCCGACGGCATTTTCGTCTTCCCAAGCGACGCGCCGGTCGGCGCCGACGCATTGGAATGGCTTGGGCTTTATGACGAGGTGTTGGAGCTCTCCTTAACGCCGAACCGCGCCGATTGCTTAAGCATGATCGGCGTCGCCTATGAAGTCGCCGCCATTCTCGGCCGCGAAGTAAAGCTGCCGGAAGCGGCGGTCAGCGAAAACAGCGAACATGTCCATGATTACATTTCCGTCCGCGTCGAGGCGCCGGGAGACAATCCGCTGTACGCCGGGCGGATCGTGAAAAACGTCCAGATCGGCCCGTCGCCGCTTTGGATGCAGGCGCGCTTGATGGCTGCCGGCATTCGCCCGCACAACAACGTCGTGGACATCACGAACTACATTTTGCTTGAATACGGCCAGCCGCTCCATGCGTTTGATTACGACCGCCTCGGTTCGAAGGAGATCGTCGTCCGCCGGGCGAGAACGGGCGAAACGATCGTCACGCTTGATGATGTCGAACGGAAGCTGAGCGAAGAGCACCTCGTCATCACAAACGGCCGCGAACCGGTCGCTCTAGCGGGCGTGATGGGCGGGGCGAACTCGGAAGTGCGCGGCGACACGAAAACCGTCTTCATCGAAGCGGCGTACTTTACGAGCCCGGTCATCCGTCAGGCGGTGAAAGACCACGGGCTGCGCAGTGAGGCGAGCACCCGATTTGAAAAAGGAATCGATCCGGCGCGGACGAAAGAAGCGCTCGAGCGCGCCGCCGCTTTGATGGCCAAGTATGCGGGTGGTGAGGTCGTCGGCGGCATCGTCGAAGCCAACGCGTGGCGTGAGGAGCCAGTGGTGGTGACGGTCACGCTCGAACGCATCAACAGTGTGCTCGGCACAGCGATGACGAAAGAGGAAGTCGCCGCCATTCTTTCGAACTTGCAATTCCCGTTTACGGAGGACAACGGAACGTTTACCGTCCATGTCCCGTCGCGCCGCCGTGACATTGCCATTGAGGAAGATATCATCGAGGAAGTCGCCCGCTTGTACGGCTATGACCATCTGCCGGCAACCTTGCCGGTGGCTGAGGCGAAACCAGGCCATCTCACACCATATCAAGCGAAGCGCCGCCGCGTCCGCCGCTATTTGGAAGGGGCCGGCTTGTTCCAAGCCATCACGTATTCACTCACGAGTCCGGACAAAGCGCCGCGCTTTGCGCTCGAGACGACCGAGCCGATCCGCTTGGCGCTGCCGATGAGCGAAGAGCGGAGCGTTCTTCGGCAAAGCTTGATTCCGCATTTGCTCGAAGCGGCGAGCTACAACCGGGCCCGCCAAGTCGAGAACGTCGCCTTGTACGAAATCGGCTCTGTCTATTTGGCTCGCGGGGAACACGTCCAACCGGCGGAAAAAGAGCGGCTTGCCGGCGTCATCACCGGCTTATGGCACACCCATTTGTGGCAAGGAGAGAAAAAAGCGGCTGACTTTTATGTCGCAAAAGGCATCTTAGACGGCCTGTTCTCCTTGCTTGGCGTTGACCACCGCATCGCGTACCGCCCGGCGAAGCGCGCTGATTTGCATCCGGGACGGACCGCCGATATTTGGCTTGACGGAACGGTCATCGGCTTTGTTGGCCAGCTCCATCCGGCCGTGCAAAAAGAATACGATTTGAAAGAAACGTATGTGTTCGAGCTTGCTTTGGCCGAGCTGTTGAACGCCGAAAGCGAAGCGATCCGCTACGAGCCGATTCCGCGCTTCCCATCGGTCGTGCGCGACATTGCGTTGGTCGTCGACGAGGACGTCGAAGCCGGCGCCTTGAAGCAAGCGATCGCCGAAGCCGGGAAACCGCTCGTCAAAGACGTTTCCCTCTTTGACGTCTACCAAGGCGACCGTCTGCCGGACGGGAAAAAATCGCTCGCCTTCTCGCTCCGTTATTATGATCCAGAGCGGACGCTCACGGACGAAGAAGTCACCGCCGTCCACGAGCGGGTGCTCGCTGTGGTCGAGAAGCAATTTGGCGCCGTTTTGCGCGGGTAAAACGAAAAGCTGTTCCAAAAAGCGGCTCGCTTTTGGAACAGCTTCTTTTTTGGATGGATGGCATAGAATCGAAGCAAGGAAATGGGATTCGGAAGGTTCCGCTGAATCATCGCCTGATGTCCAAAACATATAGATGCCATTTGAAGCTTTCACATTTGTCGCTTTTCCCAAGCATTTGATCGACTGCCAAGACGTGACGGAGGCAGGCCTTGGCAGTCGAAAAAATGGACAAGCGGTTTTTCCGTCAAGGAGATGGTAAACGTTTTCGTTGCATCGATACAGATGCGGTTGTGCTGCCCTGTCAGCCGCGTTCGGCGATGATTTGCCCGGTTTGCGACACATCGTATCCGCCGAGCGCTTCGAGTTCGGCGCGGAATGAATCGGAGCGAAGCACGTTCAAGACGGCGGCGATGAGCGGTTCGTTCTCCGGCGTCCGCAGCATGACGACATCATACTGCTCTTTCATCAGTGGAATGAATTCGACGCCGGCCATTCGCGCCACTTTTTCCGTGCCGATGCCGACATCAGCAAGGCCCGCCGCCACCGCTGAGGCGACGCTTAAGTGGCTTGTCTCTTCCCGTTCATACCCGCGAATAGCGGACGGCGACAGCCCATGCAGGCGCAGCTGTTCATCCAAGAGCACACGCGCCCCCGCTCCTTTTTCCCGGTTGACGATCGTGACGTCGCTCCTTCCTAAGTCGCTCCACGTTTGGATGCCGCGCGGATTGCCTTTTGGCACGTAAAACCCGATCGGCCTGCACATCAAGTTCGCCATGATGTACGCATGCCCTGTCAACAGCTTTTCAACATACAGGCGGTTGTACTCGCCCGTTTGCCCGTCAAACAAATGCACGCTGACGATGTCACATTGCCCTTTGTATAGAGCGATCAATCCGTTGAGGCTGCTCGTATAGGTGCGAAGCGATTGATAAGGGCCGCCTTTTTCGAGATGGACGCCAAGCAAATCGAGAGCCATATCTTGACCGCTGATGATGATGGGGCGAAGAGCGGCTTCGGTCGGCCGCGAAACGGCAGGGAAAACGGTGCTTCCCTCCCCTTTTTGTCCGGCGATGTACCGCTCGAGATCATCGGCAGTGACCCGCATTTGCCGCCCGACGCGAAAGGCGGGCAGCTTTCCTTTTTTCACTAAATCGTACACCGTTAGTTTTGACACCCTTAATAAGGAAGCGATTTCTTCGATCGTGTATGACCGCGGTTCCGGCATCGTTCGATCCTCCTTTCTTCCATTGTAGCGCAAAGAGAAAGATGTGAAAAAATTTTTTCTTTCCTAACTATTTATCGTTATTTATAATTAGATATCATTACATATAACATAAATTGTTGGAGAAAAGGGGGATTCACATGCGAAAAATGGCATGGCTCGTCGCGGTTTTCTTGTTGTTCGGCTTGTATGGCTGCGGCGCCGGTCCAAAAGAGGGCGCCCATCAAACGAAACCGGCGGAGAACGCAGAGTTGACGGTTTCCGCCGCGGCCAGTCTGCAAGAAGCGCTGGAAGAAGCGAAAACGGCGTTTGAACGAAAGCACCCGAACATCCGCATCCAATATAATTTTGGCGCGTCGGGCGCCTTGCAAAAACAAATTTCCCAAGGGGCGCCGGTCGACCTCTTTTTCTCCGCGGCCGCCGAGCCGTTTGAGGAACTGAAAAAGGAAGGACTGATCGATGCCAAACACGAAAAAACCGTGCTCGCCAACGAGCTGGTGCTCATCGTTCCGAAACAAGGAGAAGGGGCGATTCAGTCGCTCGATGACATCACCCGCGCCAAACGAGTGGCGATCGGCATCCCCGAGTCGGTGCCGGCCGGCATGTACGCGAAACAAACGTTGGAGAAGGCGGGGCTGTGGGAGCAAGTGAAACCGAAGCTCGTCTATGCCAAGGACGTTCGTCAAGTGCTGACGTACGTGGAAACCGGCAACGTCGACTCCGGGTTTGTGTACCGGACGGACGCGCTCGTGTCGGACAAAGTCAAGATCGCCGCCGCCGTTCCGGATGGCATGCACGACCCGATCGTCTATCCGCTTGGCGTCGTGAACAAAAGCCAACATCTTAAAGAGGCGGGGGCGTTTTACGATTATTTGACGAGCGAACAGGCGCTCCAAATATTCGAACAACACGGGTTCCGACCAAGCCGTTGAATCTGCTTCCCATCGGGAGGGGATATATGGTAAAATAAAGGCGATGCCAATCGAATAGGCGATGGAGTTCGCCATAACCGCCGGCTTCCGGCTGATGACTCCTGCTGCGGATAGAAGCGGCAGGAGTTTGTTCATTTTTGGAAGGGGGGATCCTCATTGGTCTATTTCGCTGTCGGCATCGCCGGCATGATCGGCGCGCTTGTCCGCTATGGCCTCGGTTTGGTTGTTCCCGCCGCCGCCGTCGGCGGCTTTCCGCTCGGGACGCTTTTCATCAACTGGACAGGCTCGTTTTTGCTCAGCTGGCTCACCGTCTTCTTCACCCGTCGACCCGCGTGGCCTCCATGGCTCAAAACAGCGGCGATGACCGGCTTTGTCGGTTCGTATACGACGTTTTCGACGCTCAGCGTCGAATGTGTGGAATTGATGGAACAAGGGCGCTTTGGCATGGCGGCTGTTTATATCGCTGCCAGCCTGTTTGGCGGCCTGTTGGCCTCATGGGCTGGATATGCCGCCGCTCAACTGGAACGGAAGGAAGGGATTGGATAATGTATACACCGCTGTTTGTGGCGATCGGCGGTTTTTTCGGCGCCATGGCCCGCTATATCGTCAGCCGCTGGGCGGCTCGGCGTTCGCCGCGTTTTCCGCTCGGGACGCTCATTGTCAACTTGCTTGGGTCCTTCTTGCTCGGCTGGCTCGCCGGAAACGGCGCCGCCGATGCCGCAAAACTGCTTGTCGGCACCGGCTTTATGGGCGCGTTCACCACGTTTTCGACTTTGAAATGGGAAAGCGTGCAGCTGATCCAGCAACGCCAATGTGTGAAATCCATGGCCTATTTGGCAGTCACCTACTTGTTTGGGGTGTGGCTCGCATGGGTCGGTTACCACGCCGGGCGGTGACAGGCAACAATGAAAAACGGGCTCTATTTCTTATCGGGGGAGAAAAGGAGATCGTTGTTCTTTGATCGAGAGGAGGTCTAGATGGCAGAAATTGAAGAAAGGTTCAAGACGTTGCGATATTTTGTTGATGGCTACTACAACCAATCGATCGATGATGATGAGTTTGATGATAGGATTCGCGATTTTTTCACTTGTCTTTGGGCAATACGCGTCGGTCAAATGGATCAAAACCGTTTCCTCGCAAACGATTCGTTCGCGGGGAAACGGTGATCGATGAAGGACAACGGCCGAAACACGGATGGCGTTATCTTTTGTTTTTTCCAGACAATAATTGTTCGAGAATGTCATGAATGCGCGTATTTTCATAAATGCCGGTGAATCGATCCGCTCCCGGACCCATGGCGGTCAACGGCACATCGGCGGTGGTGTGGCTCGTTGTCGTCCAGTCAAGGGCGAACGTTTGCGAAGAACGGGCGATGGCAAACGGACCGTCTTCGCTGGAGCTCCTTTGGCAACATCCCTTGTTGACTTTTTCTTTTTCCTTTGGTATCATCAAAATAGTTCAATTGTTGAACTAAATAATAGATCGCCATGCGAAGTGCATCCCATCGCTCGTTCCATCATTGAACGAATGGAGGTGAATTGATGGAGAAGCGAAACATCGATGAGTGGATCGACCGCTATTTGTCCGTGTCGTTTCTTGTGATGAAACGCGGAGCGGCGCTTGTCAAAGACAGCCTTTGCGAAGAGATGACGCACGATCAATATTATTTGCTTCGCTATATTCGCCGGCGGGGGACGTGCACATCTACGGAACTGGCCGCAATGTTCGGCGTGAACAAAAGCGCGGTGACGGCGATGACGAACCGCCTCGTCGACAAAGGTTGGCTGCGCCGCGACCGCGATGAGAGAGACCGGCGAGTCGTCGTTTTGTCGCTGACGGAACAAGGGGAAGCATGGATCGCGGAAATGGACCGAAACGTCTATCGGCTCGTGGAAGAGGTGATCGCTCGTTTCCCTGAAGAAGAAATTGAAACGTTCATCCGCACGTATGAACGGTTGGCCCGCGTGCTGCAGGAGGTGGAAGAAGCGAAATGAGGGCGATTATCAAAGGAAGATGGTTCGTGCTTGCGGCGTGGATCATCATCGAGGCGGTGCTCATGATGACCGCGCCGAACATGGGCGAGCTTGTCCGCGAAAAAGGGCAGCTGAGCGTGCCGGACGGCTACTCGTCGTCATTGGCGGCAAAATTGATCAAAGAGGCAAACGGCCAGGAAAACAAACAAAATGAACGCTCCGCGGTGCTTGTCTTTTACAAAAAAGGCGGGTTGACGGCGGGTGATAAAAAAGAGATTGAACGGGCGGTGAACGCGCTCGAAAAGAAAAAAGAGGAACTTCATGTAACGAACATCGTCTCGCCGTTTGCCAACCGGGAGCTGGAAAAAGAACTCGTTTCCAAAGATGGGACGACGATGCTCATTTCGGTAAGCATCGACCCGGCCGGGCGGACGGCGAAGCAATTGACCGACGCCCTGTATAAAGCGGTCGATGGCGTCAAGGTCGAGCATTATTTCACCGGCGGCTGGATGATCGATGAAGATGTCGTGACGAGCTCGCAGGAAGGCGTGAAGAAAACGGAAGGGATCACCGTCGTCTTTATTTTAATTGTCTTGCTGGCGGTGTTCCGCTCGCCGGTGGCGCCGCTTATTCCGCTGCTCGCGGTCGGGGCGACGTATGTCGTCTCGCAGTCGGTCGTTGCCTTTTTGGTGGATCAGGTGAATTTCCCGCTGTCGACGTTCACGCAAACGTTTTTAGTCGCGGTGTTGTTTGGCATCGGGACCGACTACTGCATTTTGTTGCTGAGCCGGTTTAAAGAAGAACTGGCGAAACGCGGCGACCGGGTGGAAGCGATCGTCGCCACGTACCGGACGGCTGGGAAAACGGTGGCAGCGAGCGGCATTGCCGTCATGATCGGCTTTGCGGCGATCGGTTTGTCGACGTTTAAGCTGTACCAATCGGCGGCGGCCGTTGCCGTTGGGGTGGCGGTGCTGCTTGTGGCGCTCGTGACGCTTGTGCCGTTTTTCATGGCGGTGCTTGGCGAAAAGCTGTTTTGGCCGGTGCGGGGGAAGCTCGAGCATGGGCAAAGCCGGCTTTGGCTCGCGGCTGGCCGATTTGCGTTCGCCCGTCCGCTTCTGGCGCTGGCGATTGTCGCCGTCGTGACCGTGCCGGTGTTGGCGGCGTACAATGGCAAGCTGTCGTTTGATTCCATGGAAGAGATCGGCGATCATTATCGCTCGGTCAAAGCGTTTGACATCATTGCCGAGCATTTCAATCCGGGAGATGCCATGCCGACGCAAGTGGTATTGAAAAGCAAAGAGCCGCTTGATTCGGAAGAAGGGCTGGCGTTGATTGAGAAAATGAGCCGCGAGATCGAAACGGTTGACGGCGTGGCGAGCGTCCGCTCGGCGACGCGCCCGACGGGTGAGCCGATTCAGGAGCTGTTTGTTACGGAACAGGCGAAACAGCTGAAAAACGGCCTTGGCGCCGGCAAAGAGGGGATTGAGAAAATCGGCTCCGGCCTCAAGACGGCAAGCCAAAAGTTGTCCTCGTCCGCTCCGCAGCTGAAGCAGGCGTCATCCGGCATCGGCCAGCTCGTCTCCGGAACGGAGCGGCTTGAAGACGGCCTGCGCCAGTTGCAAACCGGCCTCAGCCAAATTGAACAAGGGGTGCGCCGGGGAGCGATGGGCGCCGGCGAGCTGAAAAAAGGCTTAGCGACGCTTCGCGACAATGCGAAAAAGCTGCAGGAAGGAGCGAATCAGCTGCTTGACGGCTACAAGCAGGCGGAACAAGGACTGTCGGCGCTAAACGGCCAGTACCGGCAAATCGAAGCGGGATTAAAGGCTGTCGCCGATCAGCTCGCTGCCGTGCAGACGATGCTCGGGCAAGTCGAACAGTCGCATCCGGAACTCCGCCAAGATGGGCAATACCAACAAGCGAAAATGACCGTCGCCGCCCTGTCCGGCCAGACGAAACAAATGGCAGACGGCCTGTCGCGGTTGAACGGGGCGCTTGAGCAGGCGCGCGCCGGTTTGGCGAAAGCGAACGAATCGTTCGGCCAACTCGCAGCCGGCCAGGCGGCGGTGAACGGCGGCTTGGATCAAGTGATCCAAGGGCTTGATGAGCTCGAAGCCGGATTGACGAAAGCGGCCGACGGCCAAAAACAGGCGGTGGACAAACTGCCGCAATTCTCGGCCGGACTTGAGAAAGTGAACAGCGGACAGCGCCAATTGCTTGAACATTTCTCCGCCCTTGACGGCCAGCTTGGCCAGCTCGTCGACGGCCTGGACCAAAGCGCGTCCGGCCTCCGAAAAGTGGCTGGTGGTCTCGGAACGGCAGAGACGTACTTAGCCGATTTGTCATCGGCGCCGGAGAAAGAAATGGCGGGCTGGCACATGCCGAAAGAGGCACTTGAAAGCAAAGAGTTCGCGCAAGCGAAAGACGCGTATATGTCGAAAGACCGCCGCATCGTGACGTTCGATGTCATTTTGAACGAAAACCCGTATTCGACATCGGCGCTCGGCCGCATCGATGACATTCGAGCCGCCGTTAAACGCGTGGTGAAAGGAACGAAATGGAAAGACGCGACCATCGCTGTCGGCGGCGTCACAAGCACGTACGCCGACCTGCAGGCGATTTCGAACGCGGACTATAAGCGGACAGCCGTCCTCATGTTAATCGGGATCGCCATCGTGCTGGCGGTGCTGCTCCGTTCGCTTATCATGCCGCTCTATTTGATCTTGTCGCTCGTGTTGACATACTACACATCGATGGCCGTCACCGAACTCATTTTCGTCAACGGCCTCGGCTATGCCGGTTTGAACTGGGCGGTGTCGTTCTTCGCCTTTGTGATGCTGTTGGCGCTCGGCATCGACTACAGCATCTTCCTCATGGACCGGTTCAACGAATACCGGGGCCGTCCGGTGAAAGAGGCGATGCTGTCGGCGATGGGCCATATGGGGACGGTCATTATCTCCGCCGCCGTCATTTTAGGCGGAACGTTCGCCGCGATGTATCCGTCCGGCGTCCTGTCGCTCTTGCAAATCGCGACGATTGTGCTGACGGGGCTTCTGCTTTACGCCCTCGTCATCCTGCCGCTCTTCGTGCCGGTGATGGTCCGCACGTTCGGCCGCGCGAACTGGTGGCCGTTCCGGCAGCCGGTGATTGAAGCGGACGGACTGGAACAACAAAAAATCAGTTAGGAAGGCGAGTCAACAAGGGTGTCCCAAGAGACCGGGACACCCTTTCTTATTACTGTATGTAGCAACAAAATGGTCGATAAAAAACAATATGTTCTGTTTGGTTTAAGGGGCATTACTCTCTTGGGTCAGCCCCTTTTTCTTAGTCCTGTACGCAGGTATAAAAAGAAAGCGAGGCGCTCTGTTTGATTCAACAGGAACGTATATTCCATGTACACTGTCTAGTTGTTTTCCCTGATTCTTTCCCCCGTGAATGCGGATAGTATGGCGCATGGAGAAGAGGGTTTTTGTTTAAATATATTGAATATTATTTATTTTTTGTTAAAATGGTTATAAAATATTGAATGCTGGATTGATGAAAATGAAGTTGGGGAAAATCGCCGTTCTATTCTCGGTAATGTTAGCTATTTTGATAGCACCGCTAATGGTGCGCGCCTATGTTTTAGAACCTTACTATTGGAAGAATGGAGTAAGCGGCCTCACGTATAAATGGGGAAGCAATCTTCAAACTCCCGGCACGGTGATTCGGACGGCTTTTGAAAATGCCCTCTCCGATTGGAATGGAACGCCAACCCCCGTTTGGTTTTCCTACAGCAGCAGTTCTTCCAACACGCTTAACTCCTACTATGTTTCCGATTCTTCCGAATATGGTGTTTGCAACATCACGTATTCAGGCAGTGAGATACTCCATTTTACAGCTATGGTCAACGCAGGGAATATCAATATCGGAAAAAGTAACGTGGCTCGGAGTGCAGCCGGGCATGAATTAGGACACGGAATTGGACTAGATCATTCCACAGCGACAGCGATTATGAATTCGAATCGTGATCGGACGCGCATCTATACTCCACAGCAGGATGATATTAATGGTGTGAATGCAAGATATTAATTGTTCATCTATCCATGGGGAGGAGAAGAGGATGAAAAAAATGGCGATGTCCATCGTGACGATTGGTGTTATCTTTATCGGCGGAGTCGTCTATTTCATAAAAGATGGAGGGAATACCGATAAACAAATAGGGTCTGCCGACGTAACCAAACAGACTCATACCTTCAGCCATTCTGATCGCCCAAAATATACAAATATAAAGGACTTGGGTAAGGCGTCCGACTGCATCTTTGTCGGAACTGTTGAAGGAGTGGCTGGCACACGAAATTTGGCGCGCAATCCAAACGATCCAGTCGAAGAAGCTCCGAATATTTATGTTGAAGGAGTGGACTATAACGTAAAAGTGATCGAAGTCTTGAAAGGGAAAGCAGATTCTCATGTTCTTGTCACGGAACAAAAGCAAACGAAGTTAGGCAAGGACGAGCCGATGGTTGTGGATGAGCATTACATCGGTTTGACATCCGGACAAACCTATATCTTTTTTGTCAAAAAATCGAATTTGACCGGCCGCTATTACAGTGTTGGAGATCCGTTTTTCTTTGCCCTTGAGAACAACCAAGTGGTGCTAAAGACGAAAGAAAAGGATTTGCTGGAGATTTATAAACCTGAAGAGGTAAAGGCGTTCAAAGCGAGAGTGAAAGAAGCAGTGGAGGAATGACGTTTTCGTTTCCTCCACTTATTTTTATCAAGAGCGATTCGATTTCACAAGCATATTTTTCCGCTTTTGCCCAATTTGACACTCCACACGCTTAAAGGGCGTGGGATTCTTGGGTCGTTCGCGTCCTCATCCATTTCTGGTTCAGACAACGCCCAAGTTCAGGGGTGTGTCATCACCCCGTCCCATCGGGTTAAGTTGTACCCCAATGGGCGGCGCACCTGTGACCAGTGCGCGAGGTTAGGCGGCGAAGCCCGAAATCGCTTTGGCGATGTTGATCGCGCCATTCAAGTCGGCGTGGATGGTGTATCCGCATTTTTTACACGTAAAGTGGATGCCATTGCGATTTTCCTTTTCCCGATGTCCACATTTACACGTTTGGCTCGTATAAGTCGGATTCACCCACTCGACCCGAATGCCCGCCATTTCCGCTTTGTAGGCAATCATCGTTTGCAGTTGATGGAACGCCCATGAATGAAGATTTCGTCCTGCTTCTTTGGCCGAAGCGGCTCGTTTCCGAATCCCCGCCAAATCTTCCATCCGAATCACGCCAACACCGTTGGCAAGGGCAAAACGGACGATTTGACGGCTGATTTTATGGTTCATATCCTTCATCCAACGGGACTCTTTACGGCCGATTTTGCGAATCATATGAAGCTTCTTCGCTTGGCCCAACGTTCGCCGCAAAGCCGCATATCGCCGGCGCACAAAGGCGCATTGGCTCCCTTTGAAAAACCACGATTTCGTCCCTACGCTGGCAACGGCGATATAGCGAAGCCCAACGTCAACCTCCATCACCTTTGTTTCGTGCCGCGGCTTGACTTCAAATGCGACCGCAATCGCCAAGCACCATTTCTTTCTCTTTTTGTAGAGCTTGGCCGCCCCTTGTTTGGCGGTTCCATGGATCAGCCGATCCAGCCATGCCTCTTGATAGGGGCGCGTGACGACAGGCACGCCAATTCGCTTCTCCAGTGTGGGGAAGGAAACCGTGTAGAACGCTCCTTTCTTTTCCACCTTTATGTTTTGATTGTTAAAGCAACACCAACATGTTCGGAACTTCTTTGCCTTTTGTTTTTTCTTTTGGGACTTCACTTCTCGAATCGTTTAATTCGCGATAGCAGAAGGAAACTTTTGTGACGAAAAGTCTTTGAATATCTTGCTCGTCGCTTTGTTTAACCCAGGATGATGCCATAGCCAATTCGCAAATTCTGTGTTCCATTCTGTCATTCGCTCGTACATTTCCTGCTTGGCTTTCGTTGGGTTGTGCAGTTCCAGCCTGAGTGTAATCGTCGGCATGGATTCACCCCCTTTTCTTTTGAGATTCCACATCGCGTTCAGTTGTTTTCGTTCTTCGATATTGTTGTTCCATATATCAATTATATCCGTTTAATAAGGGGAAAATGAATTTTGCGTTTATTAGTTTGGCAAGGGAACAGATTTTGAGGAGCACACATGCAAAACAGAGAGCCATGTTATGACTCTCTGTTTCTACAACTCTCGACAATCCTCGGGGGCGTGACAGGCACGTATCTTAACGAACGACTCATATTAGTTAGTCGAGTTGTCCGCTGAATTGGGAAGGTGGAAAGATTGATCCTTCTTTTCCCTTATCAAAACAAAATATAGTTTTATGGTTGCCCATCCAACCAAACCACCAATGGAATTTAATATAAAATCGTCTACGTCCGCTACTTTGTTTGGAATTCCAGTTAAACAATTAATGAGTAATTGGGTCAATTCAATGCCCAAACTGACGGAAATGACGACAGTCAAAGTTCGAAAAAAGCCTGTGCTGCGTTTTTTCAATAGTCCTATTAAAATCGGCAACGGGAGAAGGAGAACAATATTCCCCACGACTTGCAAAAGGTTGCCTTGCTTCCACGCAGAGATAATGGTTTGAAACGGGATCAACTGATAATAGTATTTCCAAGGCATGTCCGGATAGCTTGTTTTATCAAAGCTGATCGTTATCGGGAGTAAGGTCAGTTTGACAACAGACAAAGAATAAAATATCGTAGTTGAGACAAAAAAGAGTTGTTTAACGGTCATATTCGCTTTCCTTTTTTTTAAAATGAAGCAAGTGATACCGCATAATATGACAAAAACGATCATAAATAACGGTGGATGTAAGTCAAATGAGAATCCAATCGTTTTCATGCATGTCACCAATCCCGGTTCATGAATTTACCAACTGTAATCAATTTTTACTTTTCCCTCAAATAAGATCCCGGTGAAGTTTCTGAATCTTATATAATATTTACCGGAACCTGAACCCGATTTATAAAGGGTGACGCTATCCACTTCTGTTGATGAAACCGTACCGCTATCAATATCAGAATCTCCAAAGAATCCTTGTTTCTTTAGATATAAAGTCATGGTTGTTCCTTTTAATCCTTTTGATGGATATGTTGTCACAACAAACTTTGGCGTCGCACTTGCATCAAACGTGCGGCTGTTAAGCCCTCCGGTCAAACTGTACGTCGATTCGTACGTACCGCTTGCTGCAAAAGCTGTCAATACCGAGGAGAATAAAACAACAGCTAAAAAACTGAAAGCCAATATTTTTCTAAACATCATAAAACCTCCTTTTTATACTTCATGCTTTGATCCAAAATACATCACCAATGATTGAGAACACAGGAATTAGCCGGCCGGCTTCACCCTTACTGTACCAAAAATAAAAGAAAAAACATCCGTATTTTCCGCAAAATTCATTACGGAATACCTCCTTTTTGTGCAAAAATTTATCATTCCAAACCGAGAAGACCCCCACTTCTACGCGTGAGTGGAAGTGAGGGATGAATCGGCATTCGCTATCACTCTCTCTTGCCTTCAACGAACAAAAGATGTAAAATAGAGGGTAGAACAAATGTTCTGAAAGGAGGGAGGGAAGGTCATGCACAAAGCCTACTGCTTTCGGTTGTATCCCACCCGAACACAAGCGGAACTCATCCACCAAACGATCGGGTGCTGCCGGTTTGTGTACAATCACTTTTTGTCCGAATGGAATCAGGCGTATGAAACAACAGGGGTGGGGCTTAGCGATAACGAGTGCTCCAAGCGGTTGACTGCGTTGAAGCAAACGCTCCCGTGGCTGAAAGCGCCCGATTCGACCGCCTTGCAAAATGCATGGCAGCAGTTGGCCGAGGCGTTGGACCGATTCTTCGATGGAACGGCGAACGCTCCCCGCTTCAAAAGCAAAAAACACCCGAACCAGTCGTACACCGCCCAGTGCAACTGCCCAAAGAAAGGGCGCCCATCGATCGAAGTGGACGGCCATCGGTTGAAACTCCCGAAGCTCGGATGGGTGTCGTTTGCCAAAAGCCGTGAGGTGGAAGGCCGCATTCTCTCCGCCACCATTCGCCGAAACCGAACAGGGAAGGATTTTGTCTCCATTCTCGTGGAAACGGAGATCCCTCCATTGCCTCCAACGGACAAGCAAGTGGGCGTCGATTTGGGGTTGAAACATATGGTGGTGCTTTCCACGGGCGAGAAGATCGAACACCCTCAGTATTGGCGCCGATACGAAGAAAAGCTGGCGTACTGGCAGCGGGTGATGGCTCGCCGGAAGCCGGGCGGTTCGAACTGGCGCAAAGCCCGGTTGAAAGTCGCCAAGCTTCATGAGAAAATCGCCAACTGCCGGAACGATTTCCTGCACAAACTGTCCACCCGCCTCATCCGCGAAAACCAAGTGGTGTGCGTGGAGGACTTGCGTGTGCAGAACATGCAGAAGAATCGCAAGTTGGCCAAACGCCTTTCGGATTCCGCGTGGGGGCGCTTGCTTCGGATGCTCGAGTATAAAGCGAAATGGTACGGGCGGACGTTGGTTCGTGTCGGCCGCACGTTTCCATCGAGCCAATTGTGCTCGTGCTGCGGGCGCCGGCATGTTGAGGTGAAATCGCTCGGCATCCGCGAATGGGTGTGCCCGAACTGCGGAGCCGAACATGATCGGGACGAGAACGCCGCCCGAAATATTTTGCAGGAAGGGCTTCGTTTGCTGTCTTTGTAAGGCAGCCCAACCGTGGGACGCACGGGGATGGCTTGGCGAACAGCCTGCCGTAGGGCGGGGGTTCCCAAGAATCTCCCACCTCGAAGCGCAAGCGTAGGTGGGAGAGTGTTCAAAATAGCGTATAGTAACCTTTTTTTGTCAAGAATGAAATGTTTGGTCGGTCAGTCAAGAGTTTGTGGAGAACTCTTCTCGATTCACCACGTATGTTGTCGACCACCAGTTAGCAAACCATTTTTTGATATTGTAAGCGTTTTTGGACTTTCATCTGTCATGGTAAGGTAGTGAAGCTGCAATCAAATTCCGAAGAACTGACAATGCTTAATGGGTCGGCGTCCCGGATGACTGATGAAGATAAGGGGTATTTTGACGTACCGTACTGGGATTACAATTCATTCACGTGCTGCTGGAATGGATTCCTTTTGTACGAGCAACGGAAAAAATCGAAGGCCATCGATGGCGCGGCAGAATAGGTTGTCTAATGATCTCGGCTCACTAGGCTGCGTGGGGGACAGCATTTTGGTTGTTTGCGGATGAAAAGTCCTTTTTCTTCATACCGTAAAAAGAAACATGTGGAAAGGATGGGAAACAGTGTCGTTCCGTTACTACGGGCCGACCTTTGCGGCGGGGTCAACGTTAACGTTTCCCATGGCTGTTGACTGAAAGAATTACCGGCGCTTGGCGATATCAAGCGCCTTTTTCGTATTGGCAAAATGAAGCTTGGCGCACGTCTCGAGCATCTCTTCCCCTCGCTCGCGGATGATCCGGGCCGCGGCTTCGTCAACGATGGCGCCGGCGCCTTTCGGGAGCAAAAGGCCGACGGTGCGGGATAATCGCTCCATCTCTTCTAAAAACACATAGCGGGCGATGATCGAGGCGGCGGCGACCGCCACGTGCACGCTTTCTGCTTTCGGCAGGCAATGCACCCGCTCGCTTACGATGCGCATTTCATCAGAGAGATAGGGGAAATACGAGCCGCGTTCCAAAAATTGATCGATGATGATCGCTTCTGGTTCGATGGGCGCGATGGTGTCAACGAGCTTCACGAGCGTCCGGTTATGAAGCAGCGCCTTCATTTTCGTCTGCGGCATGCCGCTTCGTTGCCAGCGATTGTACTCGGCATTGTCGAGCACGGTGACCGCATACGGCGCCGTTTTCATGATGGCGGGGGCGATTTTGTTGATCGCCTCGTCCGTTAGTTGCTTCGAATCTTTAACGCCAAGCGCCGCGATTTTGGCGATATGCGACCGATCAACGTAGGCGGCGGCGACGACGATCGGGCCGAAATAGTCTCCGGTGCCGACTTCATCCGAACCGATCGCAGAAAGCTTCTCGAGCCTATGTTCCAATAGGGGCGAGGCGGTCTCTCTCTCCTGTCGTTTGCCTGGATCAGCCCCCCTCTTCCCCATCCATTTCTCCGCTTCCTGCTCCGCCGCTTTCCCTTGAAACAGCACTTTCCCCGAGCGGTAGGCGGTGATCACGACATCCGGGCGCTTGACGGCAAACAAAGCTCCAGCCGGAAGCCGGTCGGACAAGGCGTCTTCGTAGTGGACGCGCAAGGCGTCAAGCAGCTGTTGGTCAGCATGAATCACATAGTTTGACAACGTTCGCTCTCTCCTTTATCCTCTTTTAGATCCGTTTGTGTCGCATCTTTCCATTATACCAGCATTCATGATATGATAAACAGTAGGATTTTGCGAAATGGGGGAAATAGTTTGACTGGGCAGCCAAAAACGCGGGTGAGCGTCCGCATCTATGGTCAAGACTATACGATCGTCGGCGCGGAAAGCCCGGCCCATATCCGGCTCGTGGCCGCGTTCGTTGACGATAAAATGCATGAATTCAGTGAGAAAAATCCGATGCTCGATGTGCCGAAGCTGGCCGTTTTGACGGCCGTCAATATTGCCAGTGAGTATTTGAAGTTAAAGGAAGAATACAACAGGCTTCGTGAACAGCTGAAGAAGGAGAAGGATGGGGGACGCGATGATTGATGTCGTGCTGCTGTTTGTCCTGTTGCTGGGGGCGATGATTGGACTCAAGCGCGGCTTTATTCTCCAATTCATTCATATGGCCGGGTTTTTCATTGCCTTTTTCGTTGCTTATAAGTATTATGAGCGGCTTGTGCCGACATTGCGCCTTTGGATTCCATATCCGACGTTCGGCGATCCGGAGACGATGAAGCTGCTGTTTCAGAGCACCCATTTAGATGATGCGTATTACCGCGCCATTTCGTTTGCGCTCTTATTTTTTGTCGTCAAAATTGTGCTCCAAATCATCGGCTCGATGCTTGATTTCGTCGCCCAGCTGCCGCTGTTGCGCAGCGTCAACCGCTTGGCCGGGGCGGCGCTCGGATTTGCGGAAGTGTATTTGCTTGTCTTTTTGCTTTTGTATATCGGTGCGCTCGTGCCGATTGACAGCGTCCAAGAACAGCTGCAGCGTTCGCTCATGGCGACCGTGATTGTGAAACATACGCCGGTGTTGTCGGAGATGCTTGGCAACTGGTGGATTCATGGCCGCGTTTGACGGAGCGCGGCCGCGGTTTTTCGGGAAAGGGAGGGACGGGGATGAGCGTCCATAAAAAAGAGGTCATCCGCCTGCTTGAGACAATTGCGTTGTATATGGAGATTAAAGGGGAAAACCCGTTTAAGGTGAACGCCTTCCGCAAGGCGGCAAGCGCATTGGAAACGGATGAACGAAGCCTGACGGAAATCGGCGACTTTACCGCCATCCCTGGCATCGGCAAAAGCACAGCGGCGATCATCACGGAATTTATCAAGAGCGGCTCGTCGTCGGTGCTGAATGAGCTAAAACGCGATGTTCCAGAGACGCTGCTTGCCTTGCTCAAACTGCCGGGGCTTGGCGGCAAAAAAATCGCCAAGCTGCATCAGGAGCTTGGCATTGTCGATATGGACGGGTTGAAAGAAGCGTGCTTGGCCGGAAAAGTGCGGGCGCTTCCCGGTTTTGGCGCGAAAACGGAAGAAAAGCTGCTTGCGGCCATTGAAAAGGCGGGCAAACGCCCCGAGCGGCTGCCGCTCGCCCGGGTGCTCGCGATCGCGGCGGACATTGAACGCCAGCTCGCTTGTCTTGATGGCGTGATTCGCTTCTCGCGAGCCGGCAGCTTGCGGCGCTTAAAAGAAACGGTGAAAGATTTGGATTATGTCATCGCCACCGACCGTCCGGCCGAGGTGCGCGACGGGTTGCTCGGCTTTGAGCGCATCCGCGAGGTGCTTGCCGCTGGGGAGACGAAAGTGTCGCTTCTTTTTCAGTATGACGATGAAATCGCGGCTGATTTCCGTCTCGTCGGCGAGGATGAGTTTGCGACCGCGCTTCATCATTTCACCGGATCGAAGGAGCATAACGTGCGCATGCGCCAGCTCGCCAAAGAGCGCGGGGAGAAAATCAGCGAATACGGTGTGGAAGACGAAGCGACAGGCGAAGTGAAAACATTCCGTGATGAAGCGGCGTTTTACGCCCATTTCGGGCTGCCGTACATTCCGCCGGAGCTGCGTGAAGATGGCACGGAAGTCGATCGATATTCTTCTGATGATCCACTTGTCCATTTTGACGATATCCAAGGCGACTTGCATATGCATTCGGCATGGAGCGACGGCGCGTGTTCGCTCGAGGAGCTCGCCGAAGCGTGCCGCCGCCGCGGCTATCGGTATATCGCCATTACCGACCATTCGCAATTTTTGAAAGTCGCCAACGGCTTGACGCCTGACCGATTGCGCCGCCAGCGCGAGGAAATTGAACGGCTGAACGCGCGCTATTCGGATTTTACGATTTTGGCCGGCGTTGAGATGGATATTTTGCCGGACGGGACGCTCGATTACGACGATGACGTGCTCAAGGAGCTTGATTTTGTCATCGCCGCCATTCACTCTGCGTTCAAACAGCCGCGCGAGACGATCATGAAACGGCTTGAAGCGGCGCTTCGCCACCCGTACGTCGATGTCATCGCTCATCCGACCGGGCGGCTGATCGGCCAGCGCGACGGCTATGACGTCGACGTCGAACGGTTGATCGAGCTGGCGGCGGAGACGAACACAGTGCTTGAGTTAAACGCCAACCCAAACCGGCTCGATTTGTCGGCGGCCTACGTGAAAAAAGCCCAAGAAGCGGGGGCGTACATTGCCATCAACACGGACGCCCACCATTTGGACATGCTCGAGGATATGGCGATCGGCGCAGCGACTGCAAGAAAAGGTTGGATCCATAAGGAAACGGTCATCAACACATGGCCGCTTGAAAAGCTGCAACAGTTTTTGCGCGACAAACGAACGAAATGAATCAGCTGGGGGTTAGATACGTGCAACAAAAAGTGCTTCACACCTTGGAGTTCGATAAAGTGAAAGAGCAGTTGGCTGAGCATGCGTCCTCGGTGCTCGGTCTTGAGAAAATCGCTGCTCTCGCACCGTCGCCTCGTTTGGAGGAAGTGGCGGCGCGGCTTGAGGAGACGGATGAAGCGGCCGCCGTTTTGCGGATGCGCGGCTATGCGCCGCTTGACGGAGTGGTCGACATCCGCCCGCATTTGAAACGAGCAGCGATCGGCGGCGCGCTCAGCCCACAAGAGCTGCTTGAAGTGGCGGCGACAGCGGCGGCAAGCCGGCAGATGAAACGGTTGATTATGGATGTGCATGAAGAATACGGCGGGTTGGCGCACCTAGCCGGTTATGCCGATGAGCTCGTCGAGGTGCCGGCGCTTGAAGAGAACATTCGCCGCTCGATTGACGACCATGGCGAGGTGCTCGATGCCGCAAGCGACCGCCTTCGCTCGCTGCGCGGGCAAATTCGGACAGTGGAAGCGCGCATCCGCGAGAAGCTTGAGAGCATCATTCGCTCGCCGGCGGCGCAAAAGCGGCTGTCGGACGCCATCATTACGATCCGCAATGACCGATACGTCATCCCGGTCAAGCAAGAATACCGCAGCGCCTATGGCGGCATCGTCCACGACCAGTCGGCGTCCGGAGCGACGCTGTTTATTGAGCCGCAGGCGGTCGTCGAGTTGAACAATGCACTCCGCGAAGCGCGGGCGAAAGAAAAGCAAGAAATCGAACGCATTTTGCGCGAACTTTCGGCAAAAGTCGCCGAGCAGGCCGAGCGGCTTGCGCGGGCGGTCGAAGCGCTCGCGGCGCTCGATTTTGCCTTCGCCAAGGCGAAATACGCCCGCCGGATTCAGGCGACAAAACCAGCGGTCAACAGCTGCGGTTACCTCCGCTTTTTGCAGGCGCGCCATCCGCTGCTGGATCAAGAAAAGGCGGTGCCGAATGATATTGAATTGGGCGGCGGTTATACGACGATCGTCATCACTGGGCCGAACACCGGCGGGAAAACGGTGGCGTTGAAAACGATCGGCTTGTTGACGCTCATGGCGCAAGCGGGGTTATTCATCCCGGCGGCCGACGGATCGGAAGCGGCGGTGTTCCGTTCCGTTTTCGCCGATATCGGCGACGAGCAGTCGATTGAACAAAGCTTGAGCACGTTCTCGTCCCATATGGTCAATATCGTTGACATTTTGCGCCATGTCGATGGTGAAAGTCTTGTGCTGTTTGACGAGCTTGGGGCTGGCACCGACCCGCAGGAAGGAGCGGCGCTCGCCATCGCCATCTTGGATGAAGTGCACGGGCGCGGGGCGCGGACGGTGGCGACGACGCATTATCCGGAGTTGAAAGCGTACGGCTACAATCGCCCTGGCGTCGTGAATGCCAGCGTCGAGTTTGACACCGAAACGCTCCGCCCGACGTATAAACTGTTGATCGGCATCCCCGGCCGCAGCAACGCCTTTGATATTTCGCGCCGCCTTGGACTTGATGAACGCATCATCGAGCGGGCGAAAGCGCAAGTGAGCGCCGAAAGCCATAACGTCGAAAACATGATTGCCTCGCTTGAACGAAGCAAAAAGCAAGCGGAGGAAGAGGAAGCGCGGGCGCGCTCGGCGCTTGAGGAAGCGGAGCGGCTGCGCGCCGAGTGGGAGCGAAAGCTCGAAGCGCTCGAAGACGAAAAAGAAGAGCGGCTCGCTGAAGCGGCGAAGCGGGCGGCTGACATCATCCGCGCCGCCGAGCGCGAAGCCGAGCGGATCATTCAAGAGCTGCGCCGCTTGCAAAAAGAAAAGCAGGCGGAAGTGAAAGAACGCGAGCTCGTCGCCGCCAAGCAGCGGCTCGCTGCCGCTATGCCGAAAGTGGAGAAGCGGAAAAAGGCGAAAAAGGCTGCATCACGCCATGCGTTCCAGCCAGGCGATGAAGTGAAGGTGACGAGCCTCAACCAAAAAGGCTATTTGATCGAAAAAGTGTCGGACGACGAATGGCAAGTGCAGCTCGGCATTTTGAAAATGAAAATTCATGAGCGCGATTTGGAGTACATCGGCAGCGCGCCGGCGAAAGAAGTGACGCCGATTGCGACGGTGAAAGGAAAAGACGCCCACGTCGGCTTGGAGCTCGATTTGCGCGGAGAGCGGTACGAAGACGCCCTCATTCGGCTTGAGAAATACTTGGATGATGCCGTGCTCGCCGGCTACCCGCGCGTTTCGATCATCCACGGCAAAGGGACGGGCGCGCTCCGCCAAGGAGTGCAGCAGTTTTTAAAACAACATCGGGCGGTGAAAAGCTTCCGGTTCGGAGAGGCGAATGAAGGCGGCACCGGGGTGACGATCGTCGAACTGAAATGATGGGGGCGATGGCAATGGCGTCGTTTTGGGAGCACGACATGGTGAAAACGGCGGCCAATTTCAGCGTCGCCGTGTTGTGCATCGTTGTCTTTTTAGCGGTATTTGAGTTGGTGACGAAATACAAAAATTGGGAGGAGATTCAAAAAGGCAATGTGGCGGTGGCGATGGCGACGGGCGGGAAAATTTTCGGCATCGCCAACATTTTTCGCTATGCGCTCGCCCGACATGAGTCGCTGCCGTCGATGATCGGCTGGGGGCTGTACGGGTTTTTGCTTCTGCTTGCCGCGTACTTTATTTATGAATTTTTGACGCCCAAGTTTAATATTGATGACGAAATCGCCAATGACAACCGGGCCGTCGGCTTTATTTCCATGGTGATTTCCGTCGGCTTGTCGTTTGTCATCGGCGAAGGCATTCAGTAAAGGGGAACAACGAATGAACGCAGTAGTGAAATGGCTGTTGATCGCGGTCGGGTTGCTTTTGGTCAGCGGCATCGTCTATATGGCGGTGCGCAACCGATCGGTCGATGTGCTGGCGAAAATCTTGTTTGTCATCTGCGCGTGCTTTTTCTTTATTGGTTTGGTGTACTGGTTTTGGTAACGCTCGGGTTCAAGCCCGGCGTTCTTTTTTTTCTTGATGAAAAATTGCTAATAGTAAAATAAAATAGAAATAAGGGGGGATTTCAATGGAAAAACCATGGTTGGCTCATTATCCGCCGGAGATTCCGCATACGCTTGACTATCCAGAGAAAACGCTTTCTGACTATTTGCGGGAGACGGCGGAACAATTCGGAGACCATGAGGCGATTGACTTTCTCGGGAAGATGATGACGTTTCGACAGCTGTACGAGCAAGCATTGACGTTTGCACATTATTTGCGGACGATCGGATTGAAAAAAGGGGATCGGGTGGCGATTATGCTGCCGAACTGCCCGCAGGCGGTCATCAGCTACTACGGTACGCTCATGGCCGGCGGCATCGTCGTACAGACGAACCCGCTTTACACCGAGTATGAGCTTGAATACCAGCTGAACGACAGCGGCGCCTCGGTGCTCGTGACGATGGATATCCTGTATCCAAAGGTGGAAAAGTTGAAAGGGAGAATACCAGTCCAACATTCGATTGTCACAAGAATGCAAGATTATTTGCCTACGGTGAAGAAATGGCTGTATCCGCTTGTCCAGCGGAAGCAAAACATGCCCATCGTCCGCATCGCGGAAAACGAAACCGTTCATCTGTTCCGCACGATCATGAGCCGCAAAGAAACTGCGCCGATCGGGGTGGACATCGATCCGGTGGAAGATGTGGCGCTGCTGCAATATACAGGCGGCACGACGGGGCATCCGAAAGCGGCCATGTTGACGCATCGCAACTTGATCGCGAATACATTGATGTGCGCCCATTGGGTGTATAAATGCGAAAAAGGAAAAGAAACGGTGCTCGGCGTGCTTCCGTTTTTCCACGTGTACGGCATGACGACGGTGATGAATTTGTCCGTGATGATGGCGAGCAAAATGGTGCTGCTCCCACGGTTTGATGTGAAGCAAACGTTGAAAACGATTGAGCGCACCCGGCCGACAATGTTTCCAGGCGCGCCGACGATGTACATCGCGCTGTTGAACCATCCGGATTTGCCGAAATATGATTTGTCGTCGATCAACGTCTGCATCAGCGGCTCCGCTCCGCTGCCGGTTGAAGTGCAGGAGCAGTTTGAGCGGGCAACGGGCGGGAAATTGATTGAAGGCTATGGGTTGACCGAGGCGTCCCCTGTCACTCACAGCAACTTTCTTTGGGACGGGGAGCGGGTGAAAGGAAGCATCGGCGTTCCGTGGCCGGATACGGAAGCGAAAATCGTTTCCTTGGAAACGGGCGAGGAAGCGAAGCCGGGAGAGTTAGGGGAACTTGCCGTCCGCGGCCCGCAAGTGATGAAAGGCTACTGGAACCGGCCGGAAGAGACCGAGCAAGTGTTGCGCGACGGCTGGCTGTATACAGGAGATATCGGCTATATGGATGAACGCGGCTATTTTTACATCGTGGACCGGAAAAAAGATGTCATTATCGCCGGCGGTTACAACATTTACCCGCGCGAAGTCGAAGAAGCGCTGTACGAGCACCCGAAAGTGCAGGAAGCGGCCGTGATCGGCGTTCCGGATCCGTACCGCGGCGAGACGGTGAAAGCGTTCGTCGTGTTAAAGCCGGGGGAGGCGTGCAGCGAAAAGGAGCTTGACGCGTTTATGCGCCAGCGTTTGGCTGTTTACAAAGTGCCGCGCATCTACGAGTTTCGCAGCGAACTGCCGAAGACGGCGGTTGGCAAAATTTTGCGCCGCGTGCTGGTCGAAGAGGAGAAAAAGAAGCTTGACAAATCGGCAGAATTGCCCGTAAAATAAAAATATGAATGATGGTTCATTCATTTGACGGATGGAAAGTGAGAAAAGGAGAATCCATATTGCGGAGGGAAAAGCCGAAATTTAAGCAAATCATTGACGCTGCCGTCGTCGTCATCGCCGAGCACGGCTACCATCAAGCCCAAGTGTCGAAAATCGCCAAGCAGGCTGGTGTCGCCGACGGCACGATCTACCTTTATTTTAAAAACAAAGAGGATATTTTAATTTCGCTTTTTCAAGAAAAGATGGGGGCGTTCATCGAGAAAATTGAACAAGAGACAGAAGGAATTTCAAGCCCCCTAGAGAAATTGTATGTATTGGTGAAAACTCATTTTTCCGCCCTCGCCGCTGATCCGCATATGGCGGTCGTGACGCAGCTTGAGTTGCGCCAGTCGAACAAAGAGCTTCGCTATCGCATCAATGAGGTGCTGAAAGGATATTTGCGGCTCATCGACCGCATCATCATGGAGGGGATGGAAAAAGGGGAGTTTCGCCACGATTTAGACGTCCGGCTCACCCGCCAAATGATTTTCGGCACCTTGGATGAAACCGTGACGACGTGGGTGATGAACGAGCAAAAGTATGACTTGGCCGCCCTCGCCGATCCGGTGTACGAACTGCTCGTCAAAGGGTGCGCCGCCGGGCGTTAAGATAGGCAGAAAGGGGAGAGGCTTCATGGACTTTTTTCGTTTGGCGAAAGAGGAGTTCGTCGCCATCGTGACGTTTTCACGGCCGCCGGCGAACGCCCTTTCATCAGCGGTTTTGAAAGAGCTTTCAACTGTGTTGGACGAGCTTGAGACCGATCCGGATGTGCGCGTTGTGCTGCTTCATGGCGAGGGGCGGTTTTTCTCAGCCGGCGCCGATATTAAAGAATTCACGTCCATTGCTTCCGTCGAGGAGGCGTCTGGTTTGTCGCGCAACGGCCAACTTGTGATGGAGCGGATCGAACGCTTTTCCAAACCAGTCATTGCGGCTATTCACGGCGCCGCATTAGGCGGTGGGTTGGAGCTGGCCATGAGCTGCCACATTCGTGTGGTGGCGGAAAATGCCAAACTCGGCCTTCCGGAGCTGCAGCTTGGCATCATCCCTGGATTTGCCGGCACGCAGAGGCTCGTGCGCTACGTCGGCTTTGGCAAAGCAGCGGAAATGATGTGGTCGAGCGAGCCGATCACCGGACTCGAAGCAGTCGAGTGGGGGCTTGCCAACAAGGCGGTGCCGGAAGAGCGGCTTCTTGATGAAGCAAAAGCGTTGGCGAAAAAGATCGCCGCCAAAAGTCCGCTTTCCGTCCGTGCGACGATTGAACTGCTCAACGCCGCGAAGGAAAAATCGTTTGCCGAGGCTGTGCGCGAGGAAGCGGAATGGTTTGGCCGCGTGTTTGTATCCGAGGATGCAAAAGAAGGCGTGCAGGCGTTTTTGGAAAAACGGCCGCCCGTCTTTCAAGGGAAATAATAATCAGTAATGTCGGAATGTTGACAACTACAACAATTGTTCGAGGAGGGGAACGACGTGAACATTTTTGTCTTAATGAAACGCACCTTTGACACGGAAGAAAAAATCTCCATCGTCAATGGCAAGATTAACGAGGAAGGCGCTGAATTCATCATCAACCCGTACGACGAATACGCCATTGAAGAAGCCATTCAAGTCCGCGACAAACATGGCGGTGAAGTGACGGTCATCACCGTCGGCAGCGAAGAGGCGGAAAAAGAGCTGCGCACAGCACTCGCCATGGGCTGCGATAAAGCGGTGCTCATCAACATCGACGATGATGTCGAAGAGCAAGACCAATATACGACGGCGAAAGTGCTCGCTGAGTATTTGAAAGATAAAAACCCGGATTTGATTTTAGCCGGCAACGTCGCCATTGACGGCGGCTCTGGGCAAGTCGGCCCGCGCGTCGCGGAATTGCTTGGCATTCCATACGTGACGACGATCACGAAGCTTGATATTGCCGATGGCGGCAAAGTGACGGTCGTGCGCGACGTCGAGGGGGACGAGGAAATCATCGAAACGTCCCTGCCGCTTCTTGTCACCGCCCAGCAAGGATTGAACGAACCGCGCTATCCGTCGCTGCCGGGGATCATGAAAGCGAAAAAGAAACCGCTTGAGGAGCTGGAGCTTGACGATTTGGACCTCGAGGAAGATGATGTCGAAGCGAAAACGAAAACGATTGAAGTGTTCTTGCCACCGAAGCGCGAAGCGGGCAAAATTTTGCAGGGTGAGATCGCCGATCAAGTGAAGGAGCTCGTTCAGCTGCTCCGCTCTGAAGCGAAAGTTGTGTGAGGCGGCCACCGGCGCGCGTTGACGGACAGGAACGATGGAGAATAAACGGTAGGGGGACTGAAACTATGGCACGCAAAGTATTGACATTGGCGGAAGTACGCGACGGATCGTTGCGGAACGTTTCCTTTGAAGCCATCGCAGCGGCCAAAACGATCGCCGAAGGCGGGGAAGTCGTCTCGGTGCTCGTCGGCGACCAGGTACAGGCGCATGCGAACGAACTCCTTTACCGCGGCGCGGACCGCGTTGTTGTCATTGAACATCCGAATTTGAAATTTTATACATCAGATGGCTATACGCAAGCATTAAAAGCCGTGATTGACAAAGAACAGCCGGAAGGCATCGTCTTCGGCCATACGGCGCTCGGCAAAGACTTGTCGCCGAAATTGGCCATCAAGCTCGACGCCGGCCTCGTTTCCGACGTCATCGCGGTCGAGGAGGCAGGAGGCAACATCGTCTTTACGCGGCCGATCTACTCGGGCAAAGCGTTTGAAAAGAAAATTGTCACCGATGGCATCATATTTGCGACCGTGCGTCCGAACAACATCGCGCCGCTTGAGCGCGACGAATCGCGCACAGGCAGCGTCGAAGCGCTCGCCGTCGAGATTAAAGACTTGCGCGCGATTGTCAAAGAAGTCGTCCGCAAAACGGCGGAAGGCGTCGACTTGACCGAGGCGAAAGTGATCGTCGCCGGCGGCCGCGGCGTCAAAAGCGCCGAAGGCTTCAAGCCGCTCCAAGAGCTCGCTGAAGTGCTGGGCGGTGCGGTCGGCGCTTCGCGCGGGGCGTGCGATGCCGGCTATTGCGACTACTCGCTGCAAATCGGGCAAACCGGAAAAGTCGTCACGCCGGACCTTTACATCGCCTGCGGCATCTCGGGCGCCATTCAGCACTTGGCTGGCATGTCGAACTCGAAAGTCATCGTCGCCATTAACAAAGACCCGGAAGCGAATATCTTTAAAGTCGCGGACTACGGCATTGTCGGCGATTTGTTCGAAGTCGTTCCGCTCCTCACCGAAGAGTTCAAAAAACTGAAAGTGCATTCGTAATAAACAATACGGACGGCTTGAGCCGCCCGTTTTTTGACGGATAAATTCCGCAGCAAAAGCGAATAGTAGAAACGAAGCAAAACATTCGCGCCGACATGCATTCCATGGTATACTTTGCTTGCAGCATTCAAGAAGATGGGAGGGAATCCATATGGCGATTGTCAATGCCACTGACCAAACGTTCGCCGCGGAAACGAAAGATGGCCTCACGCTCGTTGACTTCTGGGCGCCATGGTGCGGACCGTGCCGCATGATCGCTCCGGTGCTTGAAGAGCTTGACCGCGAAATGGGCGACAAAGTGAAAATCGTCAAAGTGAATGTCGATGAAAATCAGGAAACAGCGTCGAAGTTCGGCGTCATGAGCATCCCAACGCTGCTCCTGTTCAAAGATGGCCAACTTGTCGACAAAGCGGTCGGCTATCAGCCGAAAGAGGCGCTTGTTGAGTTTGTGAGCAAACATGCATAATATCGAGGACGAAAAAAATCCAGAGGGATGGGCCTCTGGATTTTTTTATGTAAGGTATGGCCAGCCAGGAAAAGAGGATTTTCAGCAAGAGCCCTCACTTTTTGAGCTGTTTTCGATGACGTGAAATCGTTGGTACACAAGGGCTGGGAGAGAAGAGGAAAAATTTTTTACCCCAGTAATATCCTATAAAATCAAGGGGAAATCGGCGGATTTTTGGGTCAAAACGAACATTCGCCCCAAACCTTCAATCCCTTGGCACACTAAGGATTCTACGGATTAACATGCTTTTTTAGTGGGTGAAAAAGCCACATAAAATCAACATCGCAAAAAGCTTTTTTTCACTATATATTGACACTGAAATTCATTTTCTTTTATAATCACATTGTGTTGATATTGATTATCATTTTTTTGTGTGTGAACGGGGGGATACAGAATGTCATTGAAATGGAAGTGGTTCGCTGTGTTCGCCGCAGCAGCGTTGGCGCTTGGCGCGTGCGGCCAGAGCAAACAGACGGCGGGAACAGAAAAAGAAAGCAGCAACCAAGCGGCTGTAGAGAAGAAAGAAGAGCCAAAAACGGAAGAGAATTCAAAAGAGGAAAGAGAAGAAGCGGAAGTCGATTATGCGGGAGCGTTCAGCGAAGCGTTGGCGGAGCTTGAGAAAGCCAAGCAAGGCGAGGCGGTTGACTTCGGCAAAGTGGAGAGCATCTACAAAGAAAAGCTGCAGCCGCTTGTGCAAAAACGTGACGCGGAATTTGAAGATACGCTTGACCAACATATTACCAACGCACTGGCGGCTGGCAAAGACGGGTCGCTTGAGCCGTTGGTCGTCAAACAAATTTTTGACAAGCTGATGCAAAAAGTGTTTTACACGACGATCAAGCATGAGTTTACCGAAGCAGAAGAGCATTGGGCCAATAAGGAAGAAGTAAAGGAAGAGCTTGAGGAAGCCAAAACATTTTACGCGATTTTGCAGTCGACCGTGGAAAAGCGCGATGCGGCTTACGGAACGAAGTTGGTGGACGCGATCAACGGGGCGTTTGTCCAAATGGAGCAAGCGGTCCAAAACGATGATGCGCTCTCTTTTGCCCTCGGCAAGCAAGTGGTTGATAAAACATTGATGAAAACGTTCTATTTAGCGAGCGGGGCGCTGCCGCACGGCTATGCGGCGAAGGCGGCGGCCGCGGCCAAAGAAAACGCCGAAGAAGCCAAAGTGGAGCAGGCGGAAGGCTGGGCGTTTTATCAATCCGTTTATCCGTATATGAAACGGCATGCCGCTGAAGAAGCGGACTACATTTTGAAACAGTTTGACTTGCAGACCGATGTCAAAACGCTCGATCCGAAAGCGGTGAATCATGCGTTCGTGCGCGGATGGGCGAAAGTGGCGCTTCATGAATATGAAGAAAGCAAAGAAAATTGGGGGCAAGACAAATCGGTGATCACCGCCTTAGAAGGCGCGCTCTTTATTAACATGATCGAAAATGATATCAAAACATTGCTCGGCGACAAGGCGTATGACACGTTGAACGATCAAGCGGCGCGCTACTTGGAGGCGGCAAAGGCGAAAAACAAAGCCGAGGCGGACAAATGGCTGCCGCAAATTGAAGCCGCCCTGCAACAAGTGATCGAAAAAGCGAAATAACGCAGCAAACAAGGGCGTCCACAGGACGCCCTTGTCTGACGAATGAGGCAGCGGATTTGATGTCGGCAGAGTGCGCGATGGCGGTCAGGCAGCTTGTGCGTTTTTACGTCAGCCATCTGTCCGGAAACGTTTGGTTTTTGCCTTCGCACCGCGACTTTTTCCGATCGGCTGTGGTAAGATGCTGATGGAGAGTCTATTTTGCAATGGGGTGAAGCCGTTGAAAATCGTTGTCACTGGAGGAGCTGGATTTATTGGCAGCCATCTAACCGCTCGGTTAAGCGGGCTCGGATATGACGTGGCTGCCGTGGATTGTTTTCATCCATATTATTCTGCTGAACGGAAGGAGCGGCAGTTCGAGGCGCTCACCGGCGGTTGGGTGCCGCTTGTCCGCTTGGATTTGCTTGATGGGGAGCGAACGAAAAAGTGGATGGCCGAGTTTCGCCCCGATGTCGTCTACCATTTGGCGGCGCTCCCGGGCGTGCCGTATTCCCTCGAGGAGCCGCTCGCGTATATCGACTATGACATCAAAGCGACGGTCAATGTGTTGGCGGCGGCAGGGGAAGCGGGGGCGGCGCATGTGCTGTTTGCCTCATCGTCATCGGTGTACGGCGACCGCGGCAACGTTCCGCTTCGGGAAGAGATGGCTGATGGCCGCGTCGTGTCGCCGTATGCGGCCGCCAAATATGGAGCGGAGTCGTTTTGTCATGCCTATGCTCATTTATATGGTTATCAAATGACGATTTTTCGCTATTTCACCGTTTATGGCCCGTGGGGTCGTCCGGATATGGCGATCGGTGCGTTTTTGCGCCGATTGCTGGCGGGTGAAGAGATTGTCGTGTATGGCAACGGGACGGCGCGTGATTATACGTACATCGATGATATTGTGGACGGCATGATCGCAGCGCTTCACCGCGGCGACGGGCGAAGCGAAGTGTTCAACTTGGGCGCTGGGGCGCCTGTCACTATGGAGCAGCTGCTCGCTGAGTTGCGAAAGCATTTTCCGGACATGAAGGTGGTGCGCGCGCCGGAGCGGAAAGGTGATGTGAAAGCGACATGGGCGGACATCACGAAGGCGGAGCGGGTGTTTGGCTACAAGCCAAAGGTGGCGTTTGACGAAGGGCTCGCCCGCACGGTGGCGTGGGCGCGCGAACATGAGCGGTAAACCGACGGCTAAAGCGGCGTTGCGAGCAGCTGGGCTCGCGCTTCTTTTCTTTTCCGCTTGGCTGACATACCGCTGCTTTGACGGCCGACAGATGCTCCATCATCTAGCCAAGCTAGTCAACCGCCCGATCGAGATGGCTGATGCCGCTTTCGTATATGGATTGTCGTTTTGGCTGCGGGCGTGGGCGTGGAAGCGATATGTCGGAAAGCCAATCGCCTTCTCTGTTTATTGGCGTGCGGTGCTGCTTAGTTTGTTTGTCAACCATCTTGCCCCGGTGAAAATCGGTGATGCTGTGCGTATAGCCTTGCTTGCCCGCCAGCCCGGCGTTTCAGCCGGCGAGGCCATTGAATCAGTGGCGGTGATGCGGCTCCTTGATATGGCGGTGCTGGGCGGATTGACTGTCATGGGGGCGTATGCGTATATGCATCACATTCCCCGCATTCCACTCTTGGCAGGGGCCATCGCCGTGGGGTTCGTGTTGATCGCGGTCTTGTTTCGCCGCCCGCTCCGCATCGATCGGTTATGGCGGAGATGGCGGAGCGTATTTCACGGCTGGCGCGGCGCGGCGATGGCCGGAGCGGTGGCGGCGAGCTGGCTGTGCGAGGCGGCAGTCATTGGCGTGATCGCCAAAGAGGTTGGTATACCGCTTTCTTTTGGACAGGCGGTGTGGGCAAACAGCGCGACCGTTTCCGGACAAATTGCCCAAATTGCTCCCGGTGGACTCGGAACGTATGAGGCGGTGATGGCGTTTGCCTTAACTACGGTTGGTGCACCATGGGATGTGGCGTATATGGCCGCGGTTTTGACACATGCGTTTAAATTTCTGTTTTCTTACGCCGCCGGAGCCGCGGTATTGTCGTTTTCGCGGTCCGACTGGCAGGCGGTGCGGGGCGTATGGAAAAAGGAAAGGGAGAGGCGATGAAAGAAGCATCTCGATTCGAAAAAATCGCGGCGCGCTGCTGGAATTTGCTGAATGAAGGAAAGCCGTTCACGCCGATTTTTGTCGTCGGAACGATGGTCATCTACCGTGCCGCCGATCTTATAGGCGGCCATGCATGGGAGTGGCTGCTCGGCATGGCGGCGGCGCTGCCGCTGTTTGTTGTCTATTATGTGTACGACTATCCACTGTTTTTGCGCAATTATTTATGGATCCCGTATGTCGTGTTTCTCATCGTTTGGTCGTTCGCTGATGTGTCGTTGTTGTTGTTGGCGTCGGGGCTTTACTTTTTCTTTACCGTCTTTTTTTGGGGAACGCTTTATTACCATTTGCGCATCGGCACGTCATGGTGGAATTTCACCCGCTTTTGGAAGCTGGTGCTGAAAAACAGCGATTCAACAAGCGGCAACGCCCAAGAACAGCTGCCGAAAGTCTTTCTCCTTTTGTCTGTTTGGGAATATGCGTCGATCCAAGTGGAGCGAGGGGCGGATTTGGGGCCGCTGTACGGCGCGCTTTGGCTGTTTGCCGCTGGAGTGTGGCTGTTTTCCTGGATTTTGCACCGGAATTTGTTCGATTGGCAGCCGGAGATCATTCCGACTTACACGAACAATGTGCCGAGCCCAGATGCGCCGATCAGTGACAAAGTGTATGTCATCGTGATTGATGGGATGCGCAAAGACCGGTTTGAAGCGGCCAACGCCCCGTTTTTGAAACGGCTGCGCGCTCAAGGGACGGAATTTGCGCAAATGGAGACGGTCTATCCGGCGCGCACGGTCGTTTGCTTTACATCGATGTTGACGGGCACGTATCCGTTTGAGCACGGCATTCGCTCGAATATGGTATGGAAGCTCGGAGCAAAAGTAGAAACGATCTTCGACTCGCTCCGCAAAGCAGGGAAAACAGGACGCTTGCTTGGCATCGCTCATTTGGTCGATTCGTTCGGCGACGATGTCGAAACAGTGACGGCCGTCATGCCCAACGATCTTGCTGACCGTTATATTATGGAGCGGGCGAAACGCATTGTGGAAGAGCAACGTCCAGACTTGCTTGTCGTGCAATTGATCGCCACCGACCAGACCGGCCATAGCCGCGGGGTGCTGTATGACGAGTATATCGAAAAAATTGAAGAAGCCGACGCGTTGATCGCGGAGTTTGTCGGCTGGCTTGAGGAACGGGGCGAGCTCGAGCGCGCGACATTGATCGTCTGCGCTGACCATGGCCAAGCGGATGGCATCGGCGGCCACGGCCACCTCGATGAAGGGGAGCGGTATGTGCCGTTTTTTCTATACGGCCCGGCGATTGAAGCGGGAAAACGAGTCGATGAGAAAAAAAGCCTCGTCTCGCTGGCGCCGACGATCGCCTATTTGCTTGGTGCGCCGTATCCAAGCCATAGCCGCGGTCCGGTTTTGATCGAGGCGATGCGAAAGGAGGAGAGCGATGAAGAAACAGCGCGTCATCGTCTTTTTGCCGGCGTACAATGAAGAAGAAGCGATCGGGGAAGTGATTCGCCGCATTCCCCGCCATTTTCATCCCGCTGTCGAGGTGAGCGTCTTGGTCATTGATGATGGATCGACCGATCGGACTGCTGAAGCGGCGCAAGAAGCGGGGGCCGATTACATTTGCCGCTGGCCGGAAAATCGCGGCCTCGGGGCGGCGGTGCGGCAAGGGCTTGAAGAGTGTGTCCGTCTTGGCGCAGATATCGGCGTGATGATCGATGCCGACAACGAATATCCGCCGGAACAAATTCCTGATCTTTTAGCCCCGATTTTCACCGGCGAAGCGGACTATACGATCGGTTCGCGCTTTCTTGGCACGATTCGCGGCATGAAATGGCACCGCCGCCTCGGGAATTATTTGTTCACGTGGCTGCAGTCGCTTCTTCTCGGCCAGCGGTTGTATGACGGGCAGTCGGGGATGCGCGCGTTTTCCCGCCGCGCGATGGAAGAGGCGGAAATCATCCACGATTACAATTACGCCCAAGTGCTGACGCTCAATTTAGTGCGCAAAGGGTTTCGCTTGAAAGAAGTGCCGATCCGCTATCAAGTGCGGACGACCGGTCGCTCGTTCATCAAGTTCACCGCCTATATAACCGCGGTCATCCCAGCCATCTGGAAGGAAATGCGCCGTCCGGTCAAAAAAGCTGTCATTGACCGAGAAGCGCATGTGCTTTCTTTGGAGCGGGAGCGCCATTGTTCGTGAGGCGGCCGCGTCTGGCCGCCGGCCGTTTTTTCTATATTGACAACGATGGTGATAATGATTATCATTGATCTTGATAGGAGGAGCAGAAACGTGAAAACATCCCGTTTCTTTTTTTACATAGCAGTGATCATTATTCTCAATCTCGTTCCGTTGAAAGCGTTCGCCTACTCGTACGGAAACCCGAATGAAGAGGCGGTTGCTGAAGCGTACAAACAGATGAAAGAAAAGCTGAATGAACAGCCGCCGAATTTTGACTCTGCCAAGCAAATTTTTGAAACGGTCAAAAAAGAAATCGACATGCATATGGGGCCGGAGCCGTCCAAGGCGGTGCTTGCGGCCATCGAAGCCAAGGACCGCCAGGCGGTGATCAAGGACATGGAAAAAATTTTAGTGCTCAATATCGCCCGCCGTTTGGACAATATTGAGACAAACTTTGACCAGTACGATACGAGCAAGCGGCTGTTGGCCAAGGCGTTTGCGACGTATGAAGCGCTGTCCCCGGTCATCCAAGGGAAAGACCCTGCGCTTGACAAAAAGCTGCGCACCGAGTTTGACAAGGCGCTTCAGTCGCTTGGCAACCCGGGGCTGTTCGGCGTCGGTGAGAAAAAATCGGATATCAACGTGTTTAAGAAAAGCAAAGAGACGATTTTAACAACCCTGCAAAAACAATTTGGCCTCAAAAGCCTAAAAGTCGGCCACTTTTCGGAAAGCGCCGCAGAAAAGCTGGATGCGGTGCAAAAAAAAGAATGGACCGATTTGTCCGAAGCAAAAAACTGGATTCCGCTCATCGTCATCGCTGTTGTGATCATCGGTGCCGTCTTGATTTACGTACGTCGCCGGAAGCGTGCTTAGTCTAAACTTAATGAGGAGGCGGGGGCATGGAAGTTCAAGCGCTGCTCATCACGTTTCGCGAAGCGCTCGAGGCATTGCTCATTGTCGGGATTATTACGTCGTATTTGAAACGGGTGAACCATCGTGAATATACGAAATATGTGTGGCTCGGCGCCGCCTTGGCGGTGGCGGCGAGCGTCGGCGTTGCCATGTTGTTTCAACTTGTGTTCACCGGTTTCGCTGCGATGGGAAGTGAAATCTACTTAAAAATCGGCATTATGGTCGTCTCGACGCTTTTGTTGACGCAAATGGTGTTTTGGATGGCCGAGCATAGCCGGGACATGAAAAAAAACGTCGAAGGGAAAATGGACCAGTTCATTACCGCCGGTAATGTCGCCGGCATGGTCATCCACTCGTTTTTAGTCGTGCTGCGCGAGGGAGTGGAAACGGTCTTCTTCTTCGCTGCGATTACGCATGGCAACATCGGCGCGGCGATGCAAGGCTGGGGGGCGGCGACAGGAATCGCCATTGCCGCTTTGGTCAGCTACTTCTTCTTTAAAGGAACGATGCGCATCCCGCTGAAAACGTTCTTTAAAGTGACCGGCGCTTTTATCGTCTTGATCGCTGCCGGCCTGCTCGTGCAAGCCATTTCCATGATGCAGGACATTGGCCTCATCGGCAGCGTCATGCCGCACGTATATGACTTGACATGGCTGCTTCCGGAACATCCAATCGATTATGAGCATTATGTGCGCGATCATGGCGTCGCCCCCGTCTTTTCCGGCGAAGTCGGCGTCTTTTTAAAAGCGCTGTTTGGCTATTCATCGATGCCGTCGCTTGAAGAAGTGATCGCTTATATCGGCTACTTCGCCGTCGTATATTTGTTGGTGGCAAGCCGCCGCGGTCAAAAGAACGTTGCGGTTGAGAAAACGCCGGCCGCCGCGTTGGATGAACACAAAAAACGCGTCATGTAAACGTACAAGGCTGCAGCGCCTTGTACGTTTTCTTTGGAGGGGGACACGGTGAACAAACGGTTTGGCGACCGCTTTTGGATTGGCTTTGGTGTCGGAACGGCCGCTTTGTTGGTTGTCGCCGGTTTGTATGGGGCGAGCCCGTATGCGGCCACATGGGATGAAGTCGATTTTGTCTTGGCGCTTGAGCGCTATGACGTTCTGGCGATGCAGCCGCATTTCCCGGGCTATCCGTATTTCATTTTGGGCGGCATGGCCGTTCACGCCTTGGTCGCCAATCCGGCCAAAGCGCTTTCGATCTTGAATGTGCTCGTGCTGTTTTCCGCCGCCTTTCCCATCGTTTGGCTGTTTGCTCGGCATATGCCGCGCTCGGCGGCGCTATGGGCGGCGCTTTCGGTGCTTTCTTCAAGCTACGTGCTCCTTGCCGCCGCCCGGCCGATGTCCGACGGCGCGGCGCTTGGCGTGCTTTGGTGGTACGTATGGGCGGTGGAATGGGCGCGGCGGCGAACAACATGGATGGCGCAACTTTGGCCGGCCGCGTTGTTTAGCATCCTCATGGGCATCCGTTTGTCTTATGCCCCGTTTGCCGCGGCGCTGTTGGTCCTTTGGCATGAAGACTGGAAAACGCACCGCCGCCTCGGCCGCGTGGCGGCATCGCTGTTGGCGGCGGCCGCCTTTCAATTTATTTGGGTGGCGGCCGTCGCGGCGACGGAAGGCGGCCTTTGGCCGTTTATGAAGCTCGGCTGGGCGTTTGTCGTCGGCCATTTCAGCGACTGGGGCGGAACGGCGGCAACAAGCACGCTCCCATTTTTCGAACGGGTGCGCCGCTTTTTCGTTGACAACTTTCTTTGGACCGGCGTGGCCAGCCAAAACGTTTGGCTGCTGTCCGCCTATGCGGCAGTCGGCGCCATCGCTTGGCGCGCGGGGCGGTTGGGGCTTCCGCGTCCGCTTGTCGTTTCCGCGTTGCTGTACGCTTTGTGGGCGCTGTTTGGACAAAACATTGATAAGCCGCGCCATCTCCTCCCGCTCGTTCATATCGCGCTCGTTTACGTGTGGGGGCGGCTGTTGGCCGCGCCCCGGACATGGCGGTTTGTTCTTGCCGCGGCGGTGGTGATGCTGCAGTCGGCGGTCGGCGTCGGGCAGCTGCGCGAGCAAGCGGAGACGCCGCCTTCGGTGTATCAGCTTGCGGACGATTTGCGTGACAAACGGCCGCCGTTTGTGGTATATACGTGGGAAGAGACGCGCGTCCTGGACTATTTGAACGTGCCTTTTCCACATAAAGACGTGCTCCATTTTTCCTTCTTTTTGCAAGACAAAGAAAACTACCGCCATGCTGCCATTTATTTGACCGACCATGTCGTTGATGGATTTCGCGCCCAAGGGGTCGATGTTTCTAGCCATTTGCGCAAAGTGAAAACGTATCGTTCCAGTTTGCTTGCCGATCCAGTGTATGGGACGATTACGCTGTACGAATGGGTTGATGGAGCAGTGAGGTGATGGTCAATGAACGAGCGGCTGAAAGAAAAGCTGGCCGTGCTGCCGGAACAGCCGGGCTGCTATTTGATGAAGGACAAATACGGAACGGTCATTTACGTCGGCAAAGCGAAGTCGCTGAAAGCGCGCGTCCGCTCGTATTTCACCGGGACGCATGACGGCAAGACGCAGCGGCTTGTTGAGGAGATCGCTGATTTCGAATACATCGTCACCTCGTCAAACGCCGAAGCGCTCATTTTGGAGATGAATTTGATCAAAAAGCATGATCCGAAATACAATGTCATGCTGAAAGATGACAAAAGCTACCCGTTTATTAAAATCACCGCGGAAAAGCATCCGCGCCTGCTGATCACCCGCAAAGTGAAAAAAGACGGCGGCAAATATTTCGGACCGTATCCAAACGTGCAGGCGGCGAACGAAACGAAAAAGCTGCTTGACCGCTTATATCCGCTCCGCAAATGCTCGACGCTGCCTTCGCGCGCCTGTTTGTATTACCATATGGGTCAATGCCTCGCCCCGTGCGTCCAACCGGTGTCGGACGAACAAAATAAGGCGATGGTTGAACAAATTGTTCGCTTTTTAAACGGCGGGTATGAAGACGTCAAGCAGGAGCTGGCCGAGAAAATGCATGAAGCGGCGGAAGCGCTCGAATTTGAGCGGGCGAAAGAATACCGCGATCAAATTGCGGCAATTGAAATGACGATGGAAAAGCAAAAAATGATGCTCAACGACTTCATCGACCGCGATGTGTTCGGCTACGCGTACGACAAAGGTTGGATGTGCGTGCAAGTGTTTTTCCTCCGCCAAGGAAAGCTGATCGAGCGCGACGTATCGATCTTCCCGCTTTATCAAGACCCGGATGAGGAAATGCTTACGTTTTTGGGTCAGTTTTATGCAAAAGCGCATCATTTGAAGCCAAAAGAAGTCGTCCTCCCGTCCGACATTGACGGCGAGCTTGCCCGTGAATTGCTCGGCGTTGCCGTCGTCCAGCCGAAAAAAGGGAAGAAAAAAGAGCTTGTTGAGCTGGCGAGCAAAAACGCGGCCATTGCTCTGAAAGAAAAATTTTATTTCATCGAGCGGGACGAAGAACGGACGATCAAGGCGGTCGAACGGCTCGGGGAGCGTCTCGGCATTCCGGCGCCGCGCCGCATCGAGGCGTTCGATAACTCCAACATATACGGAGCCGATCCGGTCTCGGCGCTCGTCGTTTTCCTCGATGGCAAGCCGGCGAAAAAAGAGTATCGGAAATACAAGGTCAAAACGGTGGCGGGGCCGAACGATTATGAAACGATGCGCGAAGTCGTGCGCCGCCGCTATACGCGCGTGTTGAAAGAAGGATTGCCGCTTCCTGATTTGATCATCATCGACGGCGGCAAGGGGCATTTATCGGCCGTGCGGGATGTGCTCGAAAACGAACTTGGACTGGATGTGCCGCTGGCTGGATTGGCGAAAGACGAAAAACATCGCACATCAGAGCTTTTGGCCGGCGACCCACCGGATGTCGTGCCGCTTGACCGGCAAAGCCAAGAGTTTTATTTATTGCAGCGCATCCAGGATGAAGTGCATCGGTTTGCCGTCGCATTCCATCGCCAGACGCGGCAGAAAACGATGTTCCATTCCGTGCTTGATGACATCCCCGGCGTCGGGGAAAAGCGGAAAAAAGCACTCTTGAATTATTTCGGCTCGGTGAAAAAGATGAAAGAGGCGACGGTGGAAGAGTTGCAGCGGGCGAACATCCCGCGGGCGGTGGCGGAGAAAATCTATGAAAAACTGCATGAATAATGGCTGAACGGGCGTCCGTTTTGCGAGCGGACGCCCGTTGCCTGCATTTCATTCGATCGCCTGCTTCCGATCCCATTTCACTAAAATGCGCGCTTTGCCGTCCCGCTTTGACGGCAGTTCGACCGCTTCAGTGACGAACCGCTTTTGTTGTTCGATTTGCTGAGCGAGAAATCCAGCCTCAAGCTGGAACGAGCAGCTGCCGTACAAGGAAAAGCGGGCGGCGATGATGGGGCCGGACAGCTCGATATATAGTTCGTCGTTTCGCTCTTCGCCAGTTGACAGCTCCCCCCAGCCCGCCCGTTCAAAAAACAGGGCGACGTCATCGAGCGTTTCGAGCGGGTAACGCCGCGCCAGCTGTTTGCCGGCCCAGTACAGCAGCGAAGCGGCATCTTTGCCAAGCAGCTCGGGAAGAAGCGAATGGCGAAGCAGCTCAGCCCCGAATGCGGAAAGCGCAATTGACCCAAACATTTGATATTGGTCCTCTAATGGTGGCTGTTTCATCGTTTTCCCCTCTTTCTATCCATTTCCCCATTATAGCTGAATTGCTGCCGGAGTGCATCCTCTTTCCTAAGGTGGCGCAACTATGAGAATGTTTGAACATTTTGTGGCAGTGTTTTCTTGACGCTTGTACAATGTGGGAGTACAATGAATGTGACAAAGCGAATAAGGGAATGGAAGGCATTTCCGTTTCCGCATGGCGAGCGAGAGGGATATATTTTTTATTCAATTGAAGGGGGTTTACATAATGGCAGGGAATCGCGAGTTTTACTATCGCCGGCTCCATTCGCTGCTGGGGGTTGTTCCCGTCGGCATCTTTTTAGTGCAGCACTTGGTCGTCAATCATTTTGCGACCCGTGGGCCGGAAGCGTTTAACCGGGCGGCGGCGTTTATGGAAAACTTGCCGTTCCGCTATTTTCTTGAAATTTTTGTTATTTTTCTTCCATTGTTGTTCCACGCTGTATACGGCATTTATATCGCGTTTACAGCCAAATTCAACACTCGCCAGTACGGCTATTTCCGCAACTGGATGTTCATGCTTCAGCGGATCACCGGCATCATTACATTGATTTTTGTCGTCTGGCATGTGTATGAAACGCGGGTGCAAGCCGCATTCGGCGCCGAAGTGAACTACGATATGATGGCGAACATTGTCGACAATCCGTTTATGCTCGGATTTTATATTGTTGGAATCTTGTCCACGGTCTTTCACTTCGCCAACGGCTTATGGTCGTTCTGCGTCAGCTGGGGGTTGACAGTGTCTCCTCGTTCGCAGCAAGTGTTTACGTACATTACGATGATCATTTTCATCGCGCTTTCCATTGTCGGCATTCGCGCCATTTTGGCGTTTGCGTAAGACAAGCGTTCCATTCCTAGGGAATGATTGGACGATGAACCGCTGCGTTGGCTCGTGACAGATCGCGCCTTAGCCGTTCGCCGAACGATCGCTTGGTCGATGGCGGGCCGGCAAGGCAAAATGTGCGGCATGCAAGCAAAAGCAGCAATCTATTAGGGAGTGAGTAGCTATGAAAAAAGGGAAAATCATCGTTGTTGGCGGCGGATTGGCCGGTTTGATGGCCACGATTAAAATCGCCGAAGCAGGAGTGCCTGTCGAACTGTTTTCGCTCGTTCCGGTAAAGCGTTCTCACTCCGTCTGTGCCCAAGGCGGCATTAACGGAGCGGTCAACACGAAAGGGGAAGGCGACTCGCCGTGGGAGCATTTTGACGACACCGTCTATGGCGGGGACTTCTTGGCGAACCAGCCTCCGGTCAAAGCGATGTGTGAAGCGGCGCCGGGGATTATTTACATGCTCGATCGGATGGGCGTCATGTTCAACCGGACGCCGGAAGGGTTGCTTGATTTCCGCCGTTTCGGGGGGACGCAGCATCACCGGACCGCCTATGCTGGGGCCACGACTGGCCAACAAATTTTGTATGCGCTTGATGAACAGGTGCGCCGCCATGAAGTGGCTGGGCTCGTCACGAAGTACGAGCATTGGGAGTTTTTAGGCGTCGTTTTGGATGACGAGCAAATTTGCCGCGGCATCGTCGCACAAGATTTGCGGTCCATGGAAATCAAAGCGTTTCCAGCCGATGCCGTCATTTTGGCGACCGGCGGGCCGGGGATCATTTTTGGGAAATCGACGAACTCAGTGATCAACACCGGTTCGGCGGCTTCGATCGCCTATCAGCAAGGCGTTTACTACGCGAACGGCGAGTTCATCCAAATTCACCCGACCGCCATTCCGGGCGATGACAAGCTCCGTCTTATGAGCGAATCGGCGCGCGGGGAAGGCGGACGCATTTGGACGTATAAAGACGGGAAACCGTGGTACTTCCTTGAAGAAAAATATCCGGCTTACGGAAACTTGGTGCCGCGCGACATCGCCGCACGGGAAATTTTCCACGTCTGCGTCGATTTGAAGCTCGGCATCAACGGCGAAAACATGGTGTATTTGGATTTGTCGCATAAAGATCCGAAAGAGTTGGATGTTAAGCTTGGCGGCATTATTGAAATTTACGAGAAGTTCATGGGCGAAGACCCGCGCAAAGTGCCGATGAAGGTATTCCCGGCCGTTCACTACTCGATGGGCGGCTTATGGGTCGACTATGACCAAATGACGAACATCAAAGGGCTGTTTGCTGCCGGCGAGTGCGACTATTCGATTCATGGGGCGAACCGCCTCGGGGCGAACTCGCTTCTGTCGGCGATTTACGGCGGAATGGTCGCCGGCCCGAACGCTGTCCGCTACATCCGCGGCCTCGAGAAATCGGCGGATGCGATGCCGTCGACATTATACGACAGCTATGTGAAACGGGAGCAGGAAAAATGGGAGAACATTTTGGCGATGGACGGCACGGAAAACGCCTATGTACTGCATAAAGAGCTCGGTGAATGGATGACGGCGAACGTGACGATCGTCCGCTACAATGACCGGCTGTTGAAGACGGATGAAAAAATTCAAGAGCTGATGGAGCGGTATAAAAACATCAGCGTCACTGATACGTCGAGATGGAGCAACCAAGGAGCGACGTTTATCCGCCAGCTGTACAACATGCTGCAGCTTGCCCGAGTCATTACGCTTGGCGCTTACCATCGCAATGAAAGCCGCGGCGCGCACTACAAGCCGGAGTTTCCGGAGCGCAACGACGAAGAATGGCTGAAAACGACGATGGCCCGCTACACGCCAGATGGTCCGGCGTTCCATTATGAAGACGTTGACGTCTCGTTGATTAAACCGCGCAAGCGCGACTACAGCAAAAAGAAAGAGGAAGTGAAGTAAGATGAGCGAGAACAAAACGGTTCGTTTGATCATCACGCGCCAAGATCGCCCGGATTCTGCACCGTATGAAGAGGAGTTTGTCATTCCGTACCGCCCGAACATGAACGTCATTTCGGCGCTCATGGAAATTCGCCGCAATCCAGTCAACGCCAAAGGGGAAAAAACGACGCCGGTCGCTTGGGAAATGAACTGTCTCGAAGAAGTGTGCGGCGCCTGTTCGATGGTCATTAACGGCAAGCCGCGCCAAGCGTGCGCCGCGCTCATCGACAAACTCGAGCAGCCGATCCGCCTTGAGCCGATGCGCACATTTCCTGTCATCCGCGACTTGGTCATCGACCGGAGCCGGATGTTTGATGCATTGAAGCGAGTGAAAGCATGGATTCCAATCGACGGAACGTACGACTTGGGCCCGGGGCCGCGCATGCCGGAGCGGAAGCGGCAATGGGCGTACGAGCTGTCAAAATGCATGACGTGCGGCGTCTGCCTTGAAGCGTGCCCGAACGTCAACAGCAAGTCGAACTTTATCGGCCCGGCGCCGCTGTCGCAAGTGCGGCTGTTTAACGCCCACCCGACTGGGGCGATGCATAAAGCCGAACGGTTGCGGGCGATTATGGGCGATGGTGGATTGGCCAACTGCGGCAACTCGCAAAACTGCGTGCAATCGTGCCCGAAAGGCATTCCGTTGACGACGTCGATCGCGGCGTTAAACCGCGAAACGACGATTCAAATGTTCCGCGATTTCTTTGGCAGCGATGAAGTGTAGCGGCACAATCAAAATCCCCTTCATTCGAATTGAGATGAGGGGGATTTTTTGTTTGGCTGGACAAGTGGAAGCCGACCGTCTCCGGCGAACCGAAAGATGAAGAAAAAAAAGACCCATTTTTCTATTAGATAAGCAAATTTTCGTCACCGCCGTTCCTGCTCTCACATACGATATGGCGAGGAAATACCCATCCGGCAGTTCGGGCCCATTGAGAGCAAGGAGGGTTACAATCGTTGAAGGACAAATCGTTTCAATCGAAGCCGCTTTTGACAAAAAGAGAAAAAGAAGTCTTCGAATTGCTTGTGCAAGACAAGACGACAAAAGAGATCGCCAAAGAGCTGTTTATCAGCGAGAAAACGGTTCGCAACCATATTTCGAACGCGATGCAAAAGCTTGGGGTCAAGGGGCGCTCGCAAGCTGTCATTGAATTGCTTCGAATGGGCGAACTTGAACTATAAACGATGCCGGCTTTCCTTGTTGGACAGTCGGCTGTTATGTTCCCTTGCGGCCGGATGAGGCTTGGCGCCCGTCCGGCTTTTGTCCGCGGCGGCCGCCGCATTTTTTTGTTGATTATCTTTGCCGGTGTTGTAAAATGAAAAGTAAGAATAGCCGTCGATGCAAGCCGCCGTTTGAGGCTGGCCGCGAAAACGATCAAGGAGAGATGGTATGCCGTCTGCGATGAATGAAAGAACGGTCGCCGAGTTGGAAAAATTGCTTCGTTATATCGCCGCAAATTTGAAACAGCGCGGCCGTGAAATTTTAACCAACTATCCGATCACCCCACCGCAATTTGTCGCCCTGCAGTGGCTGCTTGAAGAAGGGGACTTGACGGTCGGCGAGTTATCGAACAAAATGTATTTGGCGTGCAGCACGACGACCGACTTGGTCGACCGCATGGAGCGGAACGGACTTGTCGCCAGAGTCCGCGATGAACACGACCGCCGCGTCGTCCGCATCCACCTGCTTGAAAAAGGGGAGCGCATTATCGAAGAAGTGATTGAAAAGCGCCAGCGCGATCTAGCCAATGTGTTGGAAAGTTTTTCAGACGAGGAAATCGTCGTCTTTGAGCGTTGTTTGCGCAAATTGCATCAAGAAATGACGAAAGAATGAGGCGATCACTTGGAAAGAGCAATTGGTGTCATTGACTCAGGAGTCGGCGGTTTGACCGTCGCCAAAGAAATTATGAGGCAGCTGCCGAAAGAACAAATTATTTACTTAGGCGACACCGCCCGTTGCCCGTACGGGCCGCGGTCGGTGGAAGAAGTCCGTCGATTTACGTGGCAAATGATCGATTACTTGCGGCAATATCCCTTGAAAATGCTTGTTATCGCCTGCAACACCGCGACGGCGGTCGCGCTTGACGACGTGCGGGCGAAGCTTGACATTCCTGTGCTTGGCGTCATTCATCCCGGCGCCCGCGCCGCCCTGAAAGCGACTAGGCGCGGGCACATCGGCGTCATCGGCACGATTGGCACGATCCGAAGCCGGGCGTATGAAAAGGCGCTTCAATCAATCAATCCGCGCGTCCAAGTCGAGAGCTTGGCCTGTCCGAAATTCGTTCCGCTTGTGGAAAGCGGCGACTTTGAAGGGCAGGAGGCGATGGCGATCGTCGCCGAATCGCTCGCTCCGCTCCGTCCGCTGCCGATCGATGTGCTGATTTTAGGCTGCACGCATTATCCGTTGCTCGCGCCGCTCATTCGCACGTATATGGGCAAACGCGTGAAGCTCATTTGCTCGGGCGGTGAGACGGCTCGTGAAGTGAGCGCGATTCTGCACCACAGCCAGCTTCTTTACACCGGCGAGCGCGAACCGGAGCATTTGTTTTTCACGACCGGGCCGAAAGAGCTGTTTGAAAAGATTTCTGGGAAGTGGTTTGGCAAGCCGATCGGCACGGTCGAAGCGATTCGGCTGTAACCCAATAAATCCTTTAGCGTCTATGCGCTAAAGGATTTTTTTATTCTATTTTGGAAAACGGCTCGTATACATAGTAGTACAAACTACAAGTAGGAGGGAACGTCAATGAAACGGACGACTCACATATGGGCGGCGCCGCTGCTCGCTTCGCTGTTGTTGCTTGGCGGCTGCGGTTTGTTTGGGCGGGGTGAGGCGGTGAAGGAGATTGATCCGCCGCAAGAGACGAGTTATGTCAAGGACGGCCAAGCGCTTCAGGAAGCGACGGAAAGCCAAAAGGAAGGGAAAGAGAAAGCGAAGGCCGCCGAGACGGTGAAAAGAGAGCTGTACTTGATTGACAAAAACGGTTTTGTCGTGCCGCAAACAGTGGAATTGCCGAAAACGCAGGCCGTGGCGAAACAAGTTCTCGAATATTTGGTTGAAGACGGACCCGTGTCAGAAATGTTGCCGAACGGCTTCCGCGCGGTCATTCCGGCTGGAACGACGGTGCTTGGAACAAAATTAGAAAAAGACGGAACGTTGATCGCCGACTTTTCTCCGGAATTTAAAAACTATAAGCCGGAGGATGAAAAACGAATTTTGCAGTCCATTACGTGGACATTGACGCAATTTGACAATATCAAGCGCGTCAAAATCCGCATCAACGGCTACGATCAAAACGTGATGCCGGTCAATAAAACGCCGATTCAAGATGGGGTAAGCCGCGCCGACGGCATCAATATGGAAGCGAGCGGCGTGCCAGACATTACGAATACGCATCCGGTCACCGTTTATTTTGTCGCCCAACAAGGGAACAGCACATACTATGTGCCGGTGACAAGGCGTGTGTCCAATAAGGAGAAAGATGATATTGCCGCGGCCGTCAACGAGTTGATTCAAGGGCCGGAACAAGGGAGCGGGCTTGTCGGCGTTTTTCAGCCGGACGCGAAGCTTGTCGATGCCCCGAAATATGAGGATGGCAAAGTGACGCTCAACTTTAACGAAGGCATTTATGGCAGCAACAAGAAAAATGTTATTTCCGACGTCGTGTTGAATTCCCTCGTTTTGTCGCTCACTGAGCAAAAAGGAGTCGAAAGCGTGGCGATCACAGTCAATGGCAAAGCCAATCTTGTCACGGAAGACGGCAAACCGCTCACCAAACCGGTCGCTCGGCCGCAAAACGTCAATACCGGGACATTTTAACCGTCGGCGCTGACAGGCTGGAAACGAACAGGGCGTTATGGTATAACAAAGAGGTGGAAACGTATTCCGCCTCTTTCTTTTTTTCGCTAGGCGGAAAGAAATGCGGCGTCTGGCATTCAGTTGAAGATGGAGAAAAGGAGGACTCAGTTGATGAGAGCGGACGGACGAAGCAGTTGCGAGCTGCGCCCTGTACATATACACCCGCATTACATGAAGCACGCTGAAGGGTCGGTGCTCATTGAAATCGGCGACACGAAAGTCATTTGCACGGCGACGGTCGAAGAGAAAGTGCCGTCGTTTATGCGCGGCGGCGGCAAAGGATGGATTACGGCCGAATATGGGATGCTGCCGCGGGCGACAGAGCAGCGGAATGTGAGGGAAGCGAGCAAAGGAAAAGTGTCGGGGCGGACGATGGAAATTCAGCGCTTAATCGGCCGCGCGCTTCGCTCGGTTGTTGATCTTGAACAGCTTGGCGAGCGGACCATTTGGATTGATTGCGACGTCATTCAGGCGGATGGCGGAACGCGGACGGCGTCGATCACCGGTGCGTATGTGGCGCTTGTGTTGGCGCTGGCCAAACTGGTGGAAGAAGGGAAGCTCGAGGCGCTTCCGATCCGCGATTTTCTCGCCGCTACCTCGGTCGGCATCGATCCGGAGCATGGGGTGATTCTTGATTTAGATTACAACGAGGATGCGCGGGCGAAAGTAGATATGAACGTCGTCATGACCGGAGCCGGTCAATTTGTTGAGATTCAAGGGACCGGAGAGGAAGCGGTTTTTTCGCGCGCCGAGCTCGATGAATTGCTTGAAGCGGCGCAAATAGGCATCGAGCAGCTCATCGCCGTTCAGCGCCGCGCATTGGGGGAGTGGGCTGCTCAGATCGGCGGGCAGAACGAGGCATGCGGAGAGGGGGCGGCAGAGTGAAGGAGATTGTCATTGCGACCAAAAACGCCGGCAAAGCGCGCGAATTCGCCGCTTTGTTCGCCAAGCGGGGCATCCGTGTGAAATCGCTGCTTGATTTTCCGGATGTTCCGGATGTTGAAGAAACGGGAAGCACGTTTGCGGAAAATGCCATACTCAAAGCGGAAGCGGTGTTGCAGCGTTTGCAGCGGCCTGTCATCGCCGACGATTCCGGATTGGCCGTCGATGCCCTCGGCGGCCGGCCGGGCGTTCATTCGGCCCGTTACGCCGGGGAAGATAAAAACGATGCACGCAACATCGCCAAGCTGCTTCGCGAGCTTGACGGGGTGCCGATGGAGCAGCGCACGGCTCGCTTTCATTGCGCGCTCGCCGTCGCGATCCCAGGGCGGCCGACCGCCGTCGTCGAAGCGACATGCGATGGTTATATCGCCGAAGCGCCGCGAGGGGAAGGGGGCTTTGGCTATGATCCTGTTTTTTACCTTCCGGAGCGGGGAAAAACGATGGCGGAGCTCACTTCAGAGGAAAAAAATGAAATCAGCCATCGCGCCAAGGCGCTGGCGAAGCTCGATGAGCAGTGGGAGGAGATTGTCGACGGAAAGGGGCGGGCGGAATGAAGGCGGTGATTGTGAGCGACAGCCATGGGTTGACGGCCGAACTTCGCAGCATTGTCGAACGCCATCGCCATGAAACGGATTTGTTTATCCATTGCGGCGACTCGGAGTTGGAGGTGGGGGCGGACGAGATCGCCCCGTTTGCCGTCGTGCGCGGCAACTGCGATTTCGCCGCGTTTCCTGCTGAGCGCATCGAAGAGGTGGGCGGCGTTCGGTTGTTTGTCACCCACGGCCATTTATACGGGGTGAAAACGTCGCTTTTGCGTTTATCCTACCGCGCGCAAGAAACAGGGGCTCACGTCGTTTGTTTCGGTCACTCGCACTTGGCCGGCGCCGAGCAAATGGATGGGCTGTTGTTCATCAACCCCGGCAGCATTGCTTTGCCGCGCGGAAGAAAAGAAAAAACGTACGCGGTGTTGACCATCGGCGGCGGGCGCGCGCATGTCCAATTTTATAAAGTGAATGGGCAGCCCGTTCCCGGAATGGAACGAACTTTTTTGATCTAAGCGGACAAAACGTCCGCTATTTTTTTGTTTTTCGTCTTTGGCGGTTAGAGCGCGTCCGCTTTCTATGAGCCGGCCAAGAAAGAAAAATTTTTTTGAATCGGCAAAACCTTGATTCTATCATAATGTAAGCGCATTCAAATAGTTTGATCAATCGAAATTTTCAAAAAACGTTATTGACGGCGCAGAGGTTTCGGATTATTATAATTTTCAAATAAGAGAAACGACTCAAACACATCATCGAGCCGTTCAAAGCAACTGTTGACTGATCAAGGAAGAGGGGAACCGAAGTGGGCGAACAGTGGATCTTTTTAAACGGAGAATTTGTGACAAAAGAAAACGCCAAAATTTCCGTGTATGACCATGGATTTTTGTATGGCGACGGGGTATTTGAAGGGATTCGCGTCTATAGCGGCAATGTATTCCGTCTTGAAGAACATATAGATCGACTGTACAATTCGGCGAAGTCGATTTTGCTCGACATTCCGTACACGAAGGAAGAAATGATTGGCCACGTGCTCGAAACGATCCGCCGCAACGGCTATCAAGATGCATACATCCGCTTGGTCGTTTCGCGCGGGGTCGGCGATTTAGGACTTGATCCGTACAAATGCAAAACACCGCAAATCGTTATTATCGTCGAGCCGCTCGCGCTCTTCCCGAAACATTTATATGAAACCGGCATCGAAGTGGTGACAGTGGCGACGCGCCGCAACCGCTCTGATGTGCTGAGCCCGAAAGTCAAATCCCTCAACTACCTAAACAACGTGCTTGTCAAAATCGAGGCGCATTTGGCGAATGTAAGCGAAGCGCTGATCTTAAACGATCAAGGCTATGTCGCGGAAGGTTCAGGGGACAACGTTTTCATCATCAAAAACGGCGTCATTTACACACCGCCTGGGTATGTCGGGGCGCTTGAAGGCATTACGCGCCAAGCGATCATCGAAATCGCGGAGGATCTCGGCTATACGGTGAAAGAGGAGCCGTTTACCCGCCATGATGTCTATATTGCTGATGAAGTGTTTTTGACGGGGACGGCGGCTGAAGTCATTTCCGTCATCAAAGTCGACGGCCGGGTGATCGGCGACGGAACGCCGGGGCCGCATACAAAGCGGTTGCTTGAAGAATTCCGCCGCCGCGTGGTCGTCGAAGGAGTAAAGGTGTATCCGACGAACGCCAATGTCGGTTGATCGTCCATGACAAGTGGATAGCGAAAAAGCGTTGACGAGGATAAGTAGTCAGCGGGATCAACATCCACAGAGAGCCGGGGTAGCTGTGAACCGGTGATGTTGCCGCTTGATGAACTCACCTCTGAGCGCCAGCCTGAACGCCGGACGGCTAGTAGGGCTGGACGAGTGGAGACGCGCGCTTCACTCGTTACCAAAATGAGCGGCCGGCTTCGGCTGGCCGCTCCTGAGGCGGCTGTCATGGCCGTGAAGAAGGGTGGTACCGCGGAAAGAAAACCTTTTCGCCCCTTTGGCTGGAAATACCAGCCATCGTGGGCGGAAAGGTTTTTTATATGGATGACAAATCACAGGGAGGATCGATCGACGATGACAAAAATGAAAGTCGAGGAGCAAGAAAAAGCGAAGACGAAGGCGAGAATGAGCGGGTCGCTGATGCTCATTGAAGCGCTCAAGGAAGAAAAAGTCGAAGTCATCTTCGGCTATCCGGGCGGGGCGGTGCTCCCGCTGTATGACGAGTTGTATAAAGCCGGCGTGTTCCACGTGCTGACGCGGCATGAGCAAGGGGCCATCCATGCGGCGGAAGGATATGCGCGCATTTCTGGAAAACCGGGGGTCGTCATCGCCACCTCTGGCCCGGGAGCGACCAACATCGTCACTGGGTTGACCGACGCGATGATGGATTCGTTGCCGCTCGTCGTCTTTACCGGGCAAGTAGCCACGAGCGTCATCGGCTCGGATGCGTTTCAGGAGGCGGACGTTGTCGGCATTACGATGCCGATTACGAAACACAACTACCAAGTGCGCGACATCAGCGAGCTGCCGAGAATCATTAAAGAGGCGTTTCACATTGCGACGACCGGGCGCCCCGGACCGGTGTTGATCGATATTCCGAAAGATATTACGACGGCTGAAGGGGAGTTTGACTATGATCAAGAGGTTCATTTGCCCGGCTACCAGCCGACGACGCAGCCGAACCATTGGCAAATCCGCCGGCTTGTCGAGGCGGTCAGCCAATCAAAGCGCCCGGTCATTTTAGCCGGCGCTGGCATCTTGCACGCCAATGCGGCCGATGAATTGCGGCAATACGCCGAGCAGCAAAACATTCCAGTCGTTCATACGCTTCTTGGCCTTGGCGGCTTCCCAGCCGATCACCCGCTTTTCTTAGGCATGGCGGGCATGCACGGCACGTATACGGCGAATATGGCGCTGTATGAATGCGACTTGCTCATCAATATCGGCGCCCGCTTCGATGACCGGGTCACCGGCAATTTAAAATATTTTGCGCCAAAAGCGACCGTCGCCCACATCGACATCGATCCGGCGGAAATCGGCAAAAACGTGCCGACGAAAATCCCGATTGTCAGCGATGCGAAAGCCGCCTTGCAAGAGCTGATCGCCCAGCAAGGCAAGCCGGCGGACAACGCGGCGTGGCTCGCGCAGCTTGACGAATGGAAGCGGCGCTTCCCGCTCCATTATGAGCCGGAGGCCGGTACGATCAAGCCGCAAAAGCTCATCGAGATGATTTACGAATTGACGAATGGCGAGGCGATCGTGACGACAGACGTCGGCCAGCATCAAATGTGGGCGGCGCAATATTACAAGTTCAACCGACCGCACCGGTGGGTGACGTCCGGGGGGCTCGGCACGATGGGCTTCGGGCTTCCGGCAGCGATCGGCGCCCAGCTCGCCGATCGAAGCGCTACGGTCGTTTCGATCGTCGGCGACGGCGGCTTCCAAATGACGTTCCAAGAACTGTCAGTCATTCAGGAGCTAAGGCTGCCGATCAAAATCGTCATCGTCAACAACCAGGCGCTCGGCATGGTGCGGCAATGGCAGGAGCTGTTCTATGACAAACGGTACTCCCATTCGCTCATTCCGAACCAGCCGGATTTCGTCAAGCTTGCTGAAGCATACGGAATGCTGGGGATGCGGGCGAAGACGGAAGAAGAGGCGGCTGAAGTGTTAAAGCAAGCGTTTGCTATGGATGGCCCGGTGCTGCTTGATTTTCATGTCCGCGCCGACGAGAACGTCTATCCGATGGTGGCGCCCGGCAAAGGGCTTCATGAAATGGTGGGGGTGAAAGCATGCGAAGAATCATCACGATGACTGTCAACAACCGCCCCGGCGTCTTAAACCGCATTACCGGGTTGTTTACGAAGCGGCATTACAATATCGAAAGCATTACGGTCGGGCATACGGAAATCGAGGGCATTTCGCGGATGACGTTCGTCGTCAACGTTGACGATGAACGGACGGCGGAGCAAATCATCAAGCAGCTGAACAAGCAGATTGATGTGTTGAAGGTGAATGACATCACCGACCAAGCGATCGTCGCCCGCGAGCTGGCGCTCATTAAAGTTGCCGCTCCCCCGGCGATCCGCCAAGAAATTTACACGCTCATCGAGCCGTTCCGCGCCTCGATCGTCGACGTAAGCAAAGACAGCCTCGTCATTCAAGTGACCGGCGAGCCGGAAAAAGTCGAGGCGTTGATTGAACTGTTGCGCCCATACGGCATTAAGGAAGTGGCGCGCACGGGAACGACCGCGTTCACCCGCGGATCGCAAAAAGCGGCGGCGAACCAGAAAACGGCGTTTATCATTTAACAACCATCGTACAAAACCGCGCCCATGCGCAATAATGGCGCAACCGCAGCGTTCGCGCCGTTTATTGACCAACATTTCCACTACAGGACAAAGGAGAGGGTAATCATGGCAAAAGTCTACTATAATGGGGATGCAAACGAACAATACTTGCAAGGGAAAACGGTTGCGATCATCGGTTACGGCTCGCAAGGCCACGCCCATGCGCAAAACTTGCGCGACAGCGGTGTCCGCGTCATTGTCGGACTGCGGAAAGGAAAATCGTGGGAGCAAGCAGAACAAGACGGATTTGAGGTGTATTCCGTCCGTGAAGCGGTGAAGCAGGCTGATATCGTCATGGTGTTGCTGCCGGATGAAAAGCAGCCGGCTGTGTACAAAGAGGAAATCGAGCCGGAACTCGAGCCAGGCAATGCGCTTGTGTTTGCGCACGGATTTAACATCCATTTCAGCCAAATCGTCCCGCCGAATCATGTTGACGTCTTCTTGGTTGCGCCGAAAGGTCCAGGCCATCTCGTGCGGCGCACGTATGCGGAAGGAGCGGGCGTACCCGCGCTCATCGCCGTCTACCAAGATGTGACCGGACACGCGAAAGAAACGGCGCTCGCCTACGCGAAAGCGATCGGCGCTACTCGAGCTGGGGTGTTGGAGACAACGTTCCAAGAAGAGACGGAAACCGACTTGTTCGGTGAACAAGCGGTGCTGTGCGGCGGGCTGACGGCGCTCATCAAAGCCGGGTTTGAAACGCTCGTTGAAGCCGGGTATCAGCCGGAAGTTGCCTATTTCGAGTGTTTGCATGAGATGAAGCTCATCGTCGATCTCCTTTACGAAGGCGGTTTGTCGTGGATGCGCTATTCGATTTCCGATACGGCCCAATGGGGCGACTTTATCACCGGCCCGCGCATTATTAACGATGCTGTGAAAGCGGAAATGAAAAAGGTGCTGCATGACATTCAAACAGGAAAATTCGCGAAGAGCTGGATTTTGGAAAACCAAGCGAACCGTCCGGAGTTCAACGCCATCAACCGGCGTGAGAATGAGCATTTGATTGAGATTGTCGGGCGCGAACTGCGAAGCATGATGCCGTTTGTGAAGGCAAAACAAATCGAGGCGGTGGTGCCAGGTGCGAAAAATTAAGTTTTTTGATACAACGTTGCGCGATGGGGAACAATCGGCTGGCGTGAACTTGAATTTGCAAGAAAAGTTGGAAATTGCCCGTCAACTTGAACGACTGCGGGTTGACATCATCGAGGCGGGTTTCCCCGCCTCATCGAAAGGCGATTTTGAGGCGGTCAAACAAATTGCCGAAACGGTGAGAGCATGTTCGGTCACCGGGCTGTCGCGATCGGTCCGAAGCGACATTGATGCGGCATGGGAGGCGTTAAAAGGCGGCGCGGAGCCGCGGCTCCATCTATTCATCGCCACCTCGCCGATCCATATGGTGCATAAATTGCGGATGACGCCGGAACAAGTGATTGAAGCGGCGGTTGAAGCGGTGAAATACGCGAAGCGCTTTTTTCCGATCGTCCAATGGTCGGCGGAAGATGCGTGCCGCAGCGAACTGCCGTTTTTGGCAAAAATCGTCGCCGAAGTGATCAAAGCCGGCGCTTCGGTCATCAACATTCCGGATACGGTCGGCTATATTACGCCGAAAGAATACGGAGAAATTTTCCTCTATTTGCAAAACAATGTTCCGAATATTGAAAATGTTTCACTCTCTGCGCATTGTCATGATGACTTGGGCATGGCGGTGGTGAACTCGCTGTCGGCCATTGAACATGGAGCGACGCAAGTCGAGTGCACGATCAACGGCATCGGCGAGCGGGCCGGCAATGCGGCGCTTGAGGAAATCGCTGTCGCCCTTCACATCCGCAAAGACTACTATCAAGTGGAAACGCGCCTCAATTTGCAGGAAATTAAGCGCACAAGCAATCTTGTCAGCAAGCTGACCGGGGTGGTCGTTCCACCGAACAAGGCGGTCGTCGGCAAAAACGCGTTTGCGCATGAATCAGGCATTCATCAAGACGGCGTCTTAAAGGAAAAAACGACGTATGAAATCATTTCGCCAGAACTTGTCGGCGTGCCGTCGAATTCGATGGTGCTCGGCAAACATTCCGGCCGCCATGCGCTCCGCAACCGGGTTGAGGAGCTGGGCTACACGTTGTCTGAAGAAGAAATCAATCAACTGTTCATCCGCTTTAAAGAATTGGCTGACAAAAAGAAAGACATTACCGATGACGATTTAATCGCGTTGATTTTCGAAGAAAAGTTCGACCACTTTAAAGATTTTTATCAATTGTCTTCCATTCAAGTGCAATACGGGACGAATCAAATTCCGACAGCGGTTGTTGTCCTGAAAGACGGGAAAGGAAACGAAATTCAAGAAGCGGCGACCGGCGCCGGCAGCGTCGAGGCGCTGTACAATACGTTGGAGCGCTGTTTGCAAACGCCCGTGACGCTGCTTGACTACCGGATCGAATCGGTCGGCGGCGGCCGCGATGCATTGGCGCAAGTGTTCGTCAAAGTGCGCGCCCATGCCATCGAGACGAGCGGTCGCGGCACCGCACAAGACGTGTTGGAAGCATCGGCGAAAGCGTACATCAACGCCATCAATCGTGTGTTTATGATCGAAGCGATGCGCGGCGAAAATGAGAAAGTGGCAACACCATAAAATGGGGGGATTCAGAATGGGAAACTATCGGATTGCCGTCTTGCCAGGGGATGGCATCGGCAAAGAAGTGACGTCCGGAGCGGTCGAGGTATTGAAAGTGGTCGGCATCCGGTTTGGACACGAGTTTACGTTTGAATATGGATTGATCGGTGGAGCGGCGATCGATGAGACGGGGACGCCGCTCCCCGAGGAAACGCTCCGTCTTTGCCGGGAAAGCGATGCGGTGCTGCTTGGGGCGGTCGGCGGTCCGAAGTGGGATGACAACCCTCCGCATTTGCGTCCGGAAAAAGGATTGCTTGCCATTCGCAAGCAGCTCGACTTATATGCCAACTTGCGGCCGGTTGTTTGCTATGACAGTTTGGCTTCCGCTTCGCCGTTAAAACCGGATCTCGTGCAAGGCATCGATTTTGTCATCGTCCGCGAGCTGACCGGCGGCATTTACTTCGGCCAGCCGAGCGGCCGCGTCGTCGAAAACGGCGAAGAAAAAGCAGTGGACACCTTGCTATATAAAAAGGAAGAAATCGAACGGATCATTCGCATGGCGTTTACGCTTGCACGCGGGCGGAAGAAAAAAGTGACTTCGGTCGATAAAGCAAACGTTCTCTCGTCAAGCCGCCTATGGCGGGAAGTGGCTGAAGACGTGGCGAAACAGTTTCCGGACGTTGTGCTTGAGCATATGCTCGTTGACAATGCGGCGATGCAACTCATCCGCGCGCCGAAGCAGTTTGATGTCATTGTGACAGAAAACATGTTTGGCGACATTTTAAGCGATGAAGCCTCCATGTTGTCCGGTTCACTCGGGATGTTGCCGTCGGCCAGCTTATCCGCCTCCGGTCCGAGCTTGTATGAGCCAGTGCACGGTTCTGCGCCTGATATCGCCGGCATGAACAAAGCCAATCCGATTGCGGCGATTTTGTCAGCGGCGATGATGCTCCGCCTGTCGTTCGGGCTCACCGCGGAAGCAGAGGCGGTCGAGAACGCGGTGCGGCAGACGCTCGCCCTAGGTTTGCGCACCGCCGACTTGGCGCCAAGCGGCGGCCGCATCGTATCAACGAACGAAATGGTCGAAGAAATCAAAACGGCGGTGCTCGATTATACGGCCATTGCGCAAATTATGACCGTTTATGCCTAAGACGTGCGAGGTGAAAGCCAATGAAGCCGAAAACGATCATCGATAAAATTTGGGAAAACCACGTCGTCTACCGCGAAGAAGGCAAACCGGATTTATTGTATATCGATTTGCACTTAGTGCATGAAGTGACCTCGCCGCAAGCGTTTGAAGGATTGCGTCAAAAAGGGCGGAAGGTGCGTCGGCCGGATTTGACCTTTGCGACGATGGACCATAACGTGCCGACCGTTAACCGATTTGTGATTGCCGACGAAGTGGCGCGCAACCAAATCGCTGCGCTTGAGCGCAACTGCCGCGAGTTCGGCATTCCGCTCGCCGATCTGCACAGCGAAGAGCAAGGAATCGTTCACGTCATCGGCCCGGAGCTCGGGTTGACCCAGCCGGGAAAAACAATCGTTTGCGGCGACAGCCATACGTCGACGCACGGGGCGTTTGGCGCCTTGGCGTTTGGGATCGGCACGAGCGAAGTCGAGCATGTATTGGCTACACAAACGCTTTGGCAGCATAAGCCGAAAACGCTGCAAATCCGCATCAACGGCCGCCTCGGCAAAGGAGTGACCGCCAAAGACGTCATCTTGGCCATTATCGGACGCTATGGCGTCGGCGTCGGCACTGGCTATATTATCGAATTTACAGGCGAAGCGATCCGACGCATGTCGATGGAAGAGCGAATGACGATTTGCAACATGTCGATTGAAGCTGGGGCGAGAGCCGGCCTCATCAGCCCGGATGAAACGACGTTTGCCTATTTGCGCGGCCGCAAATATGCGCCAAAAGGCGAGGAGTTTGACAAGGCGGTGGAACGGTGGCGGGCGCTTGCCAGTGACGAGGGGGCGGAGTACGACAAAACGATTGAAATCGACGCGTCAACGATCGCTCCAATGGTGACGTGGGGGACGAATCCGGCGATGAGCACATCGGTCGACGGTGTCGTGCCGCATCCCGAGCAATTTGAAAGCCAAACAGAGCAAAATGCGGTGCGCCGGGCGCTTGAGTACATGGGGCTTGAGCCGGGCACGCCGATTACGGAAATTCCCGTGCAGCACGTCTTCATCGGTTCGTGCACCAACTCGCGCCTCAGCGATTTGCGCGCGGCGGCGAGCATCGTCAAAGGGAAAAAAGTGGCTCCGGGCGTGCGGGCGCTCGTCGTGCCTGGATCGCAGCAAGTGAAAAAACAAGCCGAAGCGGAAGGATTGGCGCAAATTTTCATCGACGCCGGTTTTGAATGGCGCGACTCCGGCTGCAGCGCCTGTTTGGGCATGAACCCGGACATCATCCCAGAAGGCGAGCATTGTGCGTCAACGTCGAACCGCAACTTTGAAGGGCGGCAAGGAAAAGGGGCGCGCACGCATCTCGTCAGCCCAGTGATGGCAGCGGCGGCTGCGATTTACGGACATTTTGTCGATGTGCGCCAGTTTGAAGCCGAGCCGGTGTATTAAATTGACGATTGTGATGGCAAAAGAGGCGGCGCGGCATCCTAGGAAGCCGAGCTCCTCCTCTGCCATGAGCGACATCCATAACGGAAGGGGGAAAGGACGATGAAGCCGTTTACGATTCACCGTGGAAAAACCGCTGGCATCGATCGGGCAAACATTGATACCGATCAAATCATTCCAAAGCAGTTTTTGAAACGGATTGAACGCACCGGATTTGGCCAGTTTCTCTTTTACGATTGGCGGTATTTGAGCGACGGCACGCCAAATCCGGAGTTTGAGCTCAACCGCCCGGAAAACGAGGGGGCGACGATTTTAGTCGTCGATGAAAACTTCGGTTGCGGTTCATCGCGCGAACATGCGCCGTGGGCGCTGCAAGATTACGGATTCCGCGTAATCATTGCCCCGTCATTCGCCGACATTTTTTACAACAACTGCTTAAAAAATGGGCTGTTGCCGATCCGGCTGGATAAAGAGGATGTCCGCTACTTGCTGCGCCAAAGCGAGCGTGCAGACTATGAACTGACGGTTTCGCTTGAAGAACAGCGGGTATTTGACGATGAAGGATTTTCACGTCCGTTTGACATCGATCCGTATCGAAAACAGCTGTTGCTAAAAGGATGGGACGAAATCGATTTGACGTTTGTGTATGAACCGTATATCGACGCCTACGAACAACAGCATTGTCCAAGGCCATAAACCGATTATGTATCGAGGTGGCGAGGCGAAACGGGCTGCTCCGCCCATCGGCGGAAGCAGCTTTTTTCGTGTTTGCCTGCGCCTGCGTCCAGGGGCCGGCCGCTTTTTGGCAAACAAGCGGTTTGTTTCACCCAGCAAGGCGCGGCTTGTTTCGCGAGGGAAAACTTGTTACACTGATGGTAAATGCAAATGGGAGCGGGCGAAGATGACTGGAAAAAAAGGAAAACTCATCATGTTTCCGCAAACGAAAGAACGGCTGATGGAAGAGGCGTTTGCTGCACTTGAAGCGAAACGCTACAAAGAAGCGTTCCGCTTTTTGTGCGCGGCTGAGCAGCTTGGTGATGACAGCTTCCCCATCCGGCTTGGGCTTGCTGTCTGCTGCTACGAGCTTGGGGAATACGATGAGGCGGCGCGGCGCCTCGCCGCCTTGCTTGACGAACAGCCGAACAACAGCGATCTGTTGCAAATGTATCTCGCCGTGCTGTTGCAAACGAACCGATACAGCAAGGCAGAAACGGTGATCCGCGACGCCTTGCGCCGTCCGTCGCTATCCGTTTCGCTGCGCGAACAGCTTCGCCAGCTGCTTCGATTCAGTGAAAAAATGAACGCCCGCACGCTTCCGCCCGCGGAGTGGAAGCGGGTGAGACGGCTGCTTGAGTCCGGGGACATTGCTGAGCAGTTGCAACTGATTAAACAGCTGGAAAAAGAAGACATCGAGCCGGTGTTGCCGTTGCTCAAGCAATATTTACGCGCACCGGAAAAAAGCCCGATGGCAAAAACGATGCTTCTTCGCCTATTGACAGGGAAGCGAGTCAACGAAACGGTGACGGTTGAAAAATTTGGCCGTTGCATGGAGGTCGTCCCGTCAGCGTTGGACGAACAGACGGAAACGGAATTTGCTTCATCGCTGCTGGGTCTGCTTGAACAGCAGCTCGCGGCAGAAAGCCCGAGCTTATATGAAATGGCGGCAGACATTTGGCTTCGCTATGTTTATGTATTGTACCCGTTTCCACCGGAGCCGGCCGATGCGGCGGTTTGGCTTGCGGCCCTCCATTGGATGGCGAGCCGGTTTCAAGGATTGGACGATGACGCCGATACATTAGCTGTCCGCTACGGCGTCGAGGCATCAGAGATGGTCGTGCTTTGCAAAAAACTGAACGAAATAGAGAGACTTTCCTTTTTCTAATCGCTCGTTCTCTATTGAAACATGTTTTTTGTATGTTATAATATAATGGCTGTGCTATGTATCTGTTTTCGCATAATGTGCTACATAATCGGATATCATAAAAGGATCATGGACAATCCGGTTTATGGTCCGAGCAATGATTTCAGGTGGAGGGAACAAGGATGTCAGTCAAATGGGAAAAGCTTGAAGGAAACGAAGGTGTATTGACCGTTGAGGTCGACGCTGAGAAAGTGAACGAAGGCTTAGACGCCGCGTTTAAAAAAGTGGTGAAAAATATTACGCTCCCGGGTTTCCGCAAAGGGAAAGTGCCGCGCGTTCTGTTTGAAAAACGATTCGGCGTCGAAGCGCTTTATCAAGATGCGCTCGATCTTTTGTTGCCGGAGGCGTACGCCAAAGCCGTTGAAGAGGCAGGCATCGAACCGGTGTCAATGCCGGAGATTGACATTGAGCAAATGGAAAAAGGCAAAAGCTTGATTTTTAAGGCGAAAGTGACTGTCAAACCGGAAGTGAAGCTCGGCCAATACAAAGGGCTTGAAGTGGAAAAAATGGATGCGACGGTGACGGACGAAGATGTGGAAAACGAATTGAAGCGTTTGCAAGAAAACTATGCTGAACTTGTCGTCAAAGAGGACGGGACGGTGGAAAACGGCGATACGGCTGTCATCGATTTTGAAGGGTTTGTCGACGGTGAACCGTTTGAAGGCGGCAAGGCGGAAAACTATTCGCTTGAAATCGGCTCTGGAACGTTCATTCCAGGGTTTGAGGAACAGCTTGTCGGCATGAAAGCCGGTGAGGAAAAGGAAATTCAAGTCACGTTCCCGGAAGAATACCATGCGGAACAGTTGGCCGGCAAACCGGCGACGTTCAAAGTGAAAGTGCATGAAGTGAAAGCGAAGCAGCTGCCGGCGCTCGACGATGAGTTTGCGAAAGACGTCGATGAAGAAGTGGAGACGCTTGATGAGTTGAAAGCGAAAATCCGCACCCGGCTGGAAGAGGCGAAAAAGAACGAAGCGGAGACGGCCTTGCGCAACGCGGTTGTCGAAAAAGCGGCGGCTAACGCAGAAATGGACATTCCAGAGGTTATGATCAAAAACGAAACCGACCGGATGCTTCGCGAGTTTGATCAACGCCTGCAAATGCAAGGGCTGAACTTACAGCTGTACTATCAGTTCTCCGGGCAAGATGAAGCGGCGTTGCGCGAGCAAATGAGGGAGGATGCCGAAAAACGGGTGCGCGCGGCGCTGACGCTTGAGGCGATCGCGAAAGCTGAAAACATTGAGGTCACGGATGAGGAAGTGAACGAAGAGCTTGAAAAAATGGCGGAAGCCTACAAGCTGAGCGTGGACAAATTGAAAGAGCTGCTCGGCAGCTTGGATGGCGTTAAAGAAGATTTGAAATGGCGGAAAACAGTCGATTTTCTTGTAGAGCACAGCAAGGTTGCGGCATAATATATCTTAAGGAAAGAACAAGGCGCGAGACGTTCGTGCCTTGTTCTTTATCCACAATCATGGGGCCTGAACAGCAATTTGAAAACTTTTCTCGACGGAAGGCAGTTTTTTCATTCGCTTTCCCAGGAACATGTGTGGTAAAATAGCGAATACATACGTTTTGGCGACATACGTGATGGCGGAAATGGATACATAAGCAGGCGCGATTTCGTTGGCAAGGGGTGAATGACATGTTTAAATTCAATGATGAAAAAGGGCAGTTGAAATGCTCGTTCTGCGGCAAAACGCAGGACCAAGTGCGAAAGCTGGTCGCCGGTCCGGGGGTTTATATTTGCGACGAGTGCATTGAGCTGTGCACGGAAATTGTGGAAGAGGAGCTTGGCAATGAAGAAGAATTTGAATTTAAAGATGTGCCGAAGCCGGTTGAAATTCGAGAAATTTTAGATGAGTACGTCATCGGCCAAGACGAGGCGAAAAAATCGCTCGCTGTTGCCGTTTACAACCACTACAAGCGAATCAATTCCGGCAGCAAAATCGATGATGTGGAGCTGTCGAAAAGCAACATTTTGATGATCGGGCCGACCGGAAGCGGGAAAACGCTGCTCGCGCAAACATTGGCGCGCATTTTGAACGTGCCGTTTGCCATCGCCGATGCCACCTCGCTTACAGAGGCCGGCTATGTTGGCGAAGACGTCGAAAACATTTTGCTGAAGCTCATTCAGGCGGCCGATTATGATGTGGAACGGGCGGAAAAAGGCATTATTTACATCGATGAAATTGACAAAATCGCCCGCAAATCAGAAAACCCTTCCATCACTCGCGACGTATCCGGCGAAGGGGTGCAACAGGCGCTGTTGAAAATTTTAGAAGGCACCATTGCCAGCGTTCCGCCGCAGGGCGGCCGCAAACATCCGCACCAAGAATTCATTCAAATCGATACGACGAACATTTTGTTCATTTGCGGCGGAGCGTTTGATGGCATTGAGCCGATCATCAAGCGCCGCCTTGGCAAAAAAGTGATCGGTTTTGGCGCGGAAATGAGCCAGACGGATGTCGATGAGAAAAACTTGTTGTCGAAAGTGCTGCCGGAAGACTTGCTCAAATTCGGACTGATTCCGGAGTTCATCGGCCGTCTTCCGGTCATTACGACGCTCGAGCCGCTCGACGAACAGGCGTTGATCGACATTTTGACGAAACCGAAAAATGCCATTGTGAAGCAATACCAAAAAATGCTTGAGCTTGACGGCGTTGAGCTCGAGTTTGAAGAAGCAGCGCTCCGTGAAATCGCGAAAAAAGCGATTGAGCGGAAAACGGGGGCGCGCGGCCTTCGCTCCATCATCGAAGGGATTATGCTCGATGTGATGTTTGAGCTGCCGTCGCGCGAAGATGTGCAAAAGTGCATCATCACGCTCGACACGGTGCGCGGCACAAAGCCGCCGACGCTGATCCGCCATGATGGCACCGTCATCGAGCTGGAACGGAAAACATCTGCCTGATGGGGAAACCGCCTTTTTTCGGCGGTTTCTTTTTTTTGCCGCCCATGCCCTAGGCGCCGGTCGGCGCTTTTTTTGTTTATTCCCGCCAGTTCGCGGAGATACTATCATACTACATACCATCTAAAGGCAGGAGGATATCGGGGCATGGATTGGACGAACATCGTACTAGTCATCCAGCTGTTTTTCGGGGTCATCATTGGCCTTTATTTTTGGAATTTGCTAAGAGGGCAGCGTGTGCAAAAAGTTTCGATTGATAAAGAGTCGCGAAAAGAGATGGAACAGCTCCGCAAGCTGCGTTCGATTTCGCTCACCGAGCCGCTGGCGGAAAAAGTGCGGCCGAAAAGTTTTGACGACATCGTCGGTCAGGAAGACGGCATCAAGGCGTTAAAAGCCGCTTTATGCGGCCCCAACCCGCAACATGTCATCATTTACGGGCCGCCCGGCGTTGGCAAGACGGCAGCTGCTCGGCTCGTGCTTGAGGAAGCGAAAAAAAATCCGCTCTCCCCGTTTCAGAAGAATGCGGTGTTCGTGGAGCTTGACGCGACGACGGCGCGCTTTGACGAGCGCGGCATCGCCGACCCGCTCATCGGCTCGGTGCACGACCCGATTTACCAAGGGGCCGGGGCGATGGGGCAAGCCGGCATCCCCCAGCCGAAGCAAGGGGCGGTGACGAACGCCCACGGCGGCATCTTATTCATCGACGAAATCGGCGAACTCCACCCGATCCAAATGAACAAGTTATTGAAAGTGCTCGAGGACCGGAAAGTGTTTTTTGAAAGCGCCTATTACAGCAAAGAAAATCCACAAATCCCAAGCCATATTCATGATATTTTTCAAAATGGGCTGCCGGCCGATTTCCGGCTTGTCGGGGCGACGACGCGCACGCCGAACGAAATTCCTCCGGCCATTCGCTCCCGCTGTCTAGAAGTGTTTTTCCGTGAACTCGATCAAGATGAAATCGCCTTGATCGCCAAAAAGGCGGCGGAAAAAATTCGCTTGAACGTGTCAGAAAGCGGCATCCGCCTCCTTGCCGCCTATGCGCGCAACGGACGGGAAGCCGTCAACATGATGCAAATTGCCGCTGGCCTGGCCATTACGGAAAACCGAGAAAACATTTTGGACAAAGATATCGAATGGGTCATTCAATCGAGCCAAATGATTCCGCGCTGTGAGAAGAAAATTGCGTCCGCCCCGGCGGTCGGCGTCGTCAATGGCCTTGCCGTGTACGGCCCGAACACCGGCGCGCTGTTGGAAATTGAGGTGACCGCCTTGCCGGCGAAAGGAAAAGGATCGATCAATGTCACCGGCATTGTCGAGGAGGAAAGCATCGGCAGCGCAGAAAAATCGGTGCGGCGCAAAAGCATGGCGCGCGGCTCGGCGGAAAACGTCATTACGGTGTTGCGGGCGATGGGGGTGCCGGCGGACCGCTACGACATTCATGTCAACTTTCCAGGCGGCGCGCCGGTTGATGGCCCTTCAGCCGGGGTGGCGATTGCGGTCGGCATTTATTCCGCCATTTACCAGCTGCCGGTGGATCATACGGTTGCGATGACCGGAGAAATCAGCATCCGCGGCTCTGTGAAACCGGTCGGCGGCGTGTTCGCCAAAATCAAAGCGGCCAAACAAGCCGGGGCGAAAAAAGTCATCATCCCGATTGAGAATATGCAATCGTTGCTAGGTGATGTCAGCGGCATTCAAATCATCGCCGTCCGCCGCCTCGAGGAAGTGCTCGTCCATGTGTTCGGGGAAGAGGCGCTCCGCCGCGGGCCCGCGCTGTTGCCAGCGGCTATGGATCGCTCGGAGAAAAAGCTCGTCTAGCCAAAGGAAACGGCGGCAAGGGGAACGATTGACAACGAAAGCGGGCGTCCGATCGCAGCCGAATCGGGCGGCTCGCTCAGCCTCTCTTTTATGTACGGCTTCGGCGCAAGCGGATCGTCGCTGAAGTCGGTTTTTCTTTGCCTGCAGACGGAGCGCCGCGCGTTTTTTTCGTTCGTCAAATTTTACAAACCCGGCTACCGTACTATACAATAAACGAATAGAAGCGAGAGATGGAGGTGTTCGGCGTGAACGGAAAGAAAAAGGAGACGGTCGTTCCGCTTTTGCCGCTGCGTGGGCTGCTCGTGTTTCCCACGATGGTGCTCCACTTGGATGTCGGGCGCGAGAAATCGGTCAAAGCGCTCGAACAAGCCATGGTCGAGGATCATATGATTTTGCTGACGTCCCAAAAAGACGTTGCCATTGACGAACCGGACATGGACGACTTATATAAAATGGGAACGATTGCGCGCGTCAAGCAGCTGCTGAAGCTCCCGAACGGCACGTTCCGCGTGCTTGTCGAAGGCGTCGCCCGAGCGCTCATTACGGAAGTGGTCAGCGAGGAGCCGTATTTTCTCGTCAAAGTCGAGAAGTTTGTCGACCGGGCGGCGAAAGATTTAGAAGACGAGGCGCTCAAGCGGACGATGCTTGAATATTTTGAACAGTACATAAACTTATCCAAGCGGCTGTCGGTCGACATTTACGCCTCGATCGTCGACATTGATGAGCCGGGGCGAATGGCGGACATCATCGCTTCGCACTTGCCGCTTAAGCTCGAAGAAAAGCAGCGCATTTTGGAAACGATCGACGTGAAAGAGCGTCTCAATCATATCATTCAAATTTTGCACAACGAAAAAGAAGTGCTCCAGCTTGAGAAAAAGATCAGCGCCCGCGTCAAGCAGTCGATGGAGCGGACGCAAAAAGAATATTACTTGCGCGAGCAAATGAAGGCGATTCAAAAAGAGCTCGGCGAAAAAGAAGGAAAAACAGGCGAAGTTGAGGAGCTGAAGGAAAAAATTGAGGCAGCCGGCATGCCGGAGCATGTAAAGGAAACCGCACTGAAGGAGCTCGACCGCTATGAAAAAATTCCGGCGACTTCAGCGGAAAGCGCGGTCATCCGCAACTACCTTGATTGGCTCATCGCCCTGCCATGGTCGAAAGAAACAGAAGACATCCATGACATTAAGCGGGCGGAAGCGATTTTGCACGAGGAGCACTACGGGCTTGATAAAGTGAAAGAACGGGTGTTGGAGTTTTTGTCCGTCAAGCAGCTGACGAAATCATTGAAAGGCCCGATTCTTTGCCTTGCCGGACCGCCGGGGGTCGGAAAAACATCGCTCGCCCGCTCGATCGCCAAAGCGCTTGGCCGCCGCTTTGTCCGTGTTTCGCTCGGCGGCGTCCGCGACGAATCGGAAATCCGTGGCCATCGCCGCACGTATGTCGGCGCGATGCCAGGGCGCATTATTCAAGGAATGAAAAAAGCAGGCACGATCAACCCGGTCTTTTTGTTAGATGAAATCGACAAAATGTCAAGCGACTTCCGCGGCGATCCATCGGCGGCCATGCTGGAGGTGCTGGATCCAGAGCAAAATCATGCGTTCAGCGATCATTACATTGAAGAGCCGTACGATTTATCGAAGGTGATGTTCATTGCCACAGCCAACCATTTGGCGTCCATTCCGCAGCCTCTGTTGGATCGGATGGAAGTCATTCACATCCCCGGCTACACGGAAGAAGAGAAGCTGCATATCGCCAAGCGGCATTTGCTGCCGAAACAAATCACCGAGCACGGGCTGAAAAAGGCGGCGCTGCAAATTCGTGATGAGGCGATGCTCGATATCATCCGCCATTATACGCGCGAGGCCGGGGTGCGGGAGCTGGAGCGGCAGCTTGCTGCCATCTGTCGGAAAGCGGCGCGTCTCATCGTCTCCGGCGAGAGAAAACGGGTGGTGGTGACAGAAAACAACATCGAAGAGTTTTTAGGGAAGCGAAAATACCGCTACGGCCGAGCGGAGGCGGAAGACCAAGTCGGCGTGGCGACCGGGCTGGCGTATACGGCGTTTGGCGGCGATACGCTCGCAATCGAAGTGTCGCTTGCGCCAGGCAATGGGAAACTCGTGCTGACCGGCAAGCTCGGCGATGTCATGAAAGAATCAGCGCAAGCGGCGTTCAGCTATGTGCGGTCGCGCGCTGAGAAGCTTGACATTGATCCGAAATTCCACGAGAAATATGACATTCACATCCACGTTCCGGAAGGAGCGGTGCCGAAAGATGGGCCATCGGCCGGCATTACGATTGCGACCGCACTCATTTCCGCGTTGACGGGCAAGCCGGTGAGCCGCTTTGTCGGCATGACCGGGGAAATTACGTTGCGCGGCCGGGTTCTTGCGATCGGGGGGCTGAAAGAGAAAACGTTAAGCGCCCATCGTGCCGGATTGAAAACAGTCATTTTGCCGAAAGACAATGAAAAAGATTTGGCTGACATTCCGGAAACGGTGAAGCGCGACTTGCGCTTTGTGCTCGTCTCCCATCTCGATGAGGTGCTGCCGCACGCGCTGGTGGGGTGGAAGCGATGAATGTGAAGAAAGCAGAGCTTGTGACCAGTGCCGTCAAGCCGGAACAATATCCGGACGGCGGACGGCCGGAAGTGGCGCTCGCCGGCCGTTCGAACGTCGGCAAATCATCATTCATCAACAAAATGATCAACCGGAAAAACTTGGCGCGCACCTCCTCAAAGCCAGGTAAAACGCAAACGTTGAATTTTTATTTGATTAACGACTCGTTTTACTTTGTGGACGTTCCAGGTTATGGTTTCGCCCGCGTGTCGAAGCAAGAGCGGCAAAAATGGGGGAAAATGATGGAGACGTACTTTACGACGCGCGAGGCGCTCAAGGGGGCGGTTTTGCTCGTTGACTTGCGACATCCGCCGACAAAAGACGATGTGATGATGTACGAGTTTTTGAAACATTACGAGATCCCGGTGATCGTCATCGCGACGAAAGCGGACAAAGTGCCGCGCGGCAAGCATCAAAAACACGCGAAAATCGTGCGCGAGACGCTGCGGATGGCTGACGGCGACCCGCTCATTTTGTTTTCCGCCGAGACCGGACAAGGGAAAGACGAAGCATGGGCGGCGCTTTTGCCGTTTGTGGCCTCATGACGAAAACACCAGCGATTCCGCTGGTGTTTTTCACTCCCAAGGCTATTTTCGCCTAGTCCATAATAGATAGACGCCGATGCCGATGAGTCCGAGCGGCCAAAACTTCCAGACAGAGGAAAGTCCCGCTTGGACGAGGTGAAAGAATGGCTGGCCGCGCCCGGAAAACGTCAGCACGACAGCGAGAAGCAAAAAAAGCACGCCAAAGCCGGCCCCACCTTTTTGTTTGCGGCTGCTGGCGAAAAAAGCGAGTGCGATGAGGAAAAAAAACATGTTCACGCCGCGGGGCCAGGCCGAAAATGCACTCGCAAGGAGCAACTCAACGCCAAATCCGAGTAAAAGAAAGCCGGGGAAAAGGCAAGCATATTCGCGCGCTGCATGCGCCTGGCCAAGCAAAGCCGCACCGCAAATGGCAAGCAAGGCCGGCCACCCTTGGAAGAAATGGAAAAGGGGGGATTCCAACTGTCCGGCGAGAAAATACAGCCCGAGGCCGATGAACAAGATGCCGGCGAATACCGTTCGGGTTTTCATGATCGTCGCGTCCTCCGTTTCCCTTTTGGACATGTTTATGATAGAATGATCACTGTCTACAGTTTAGCATAGCTTTGGAGGCATGTTCACAATTTTTTCAAATCGGAACGATGGACGGTTGTGATATAATGATGGAAGGGATTCGGTCAATAAGGGGGATGGCATCGTGCAAATCGTAGTCGTTGGCGTCGACTATAAAACCGCCCCTGTAGAAATCCGCGAAAAGCTCGCGTTTTCGGAAGCGGAACTCGGTGCGGCGATGAAACAGCTCGCCAAGCAAAAAAGCGTGCTCGAAAATGTGATCGTCTCGACGTGCAATCGGACGGAAGTTTATGCAGTGGTTGATCAACTGCATACCGGCCGTTACTATATTAAAGCATTTTTAGCCGAATGGTTTGGCGTCAAAGTGGAAGCGATTGCTCCGTATTTGCGTGTGCTTGAAGGAGAGGCGGCCATCCAGCATTTGTTCCGCGTGGCGGCTGGCCTTGATTCGATGGTGCTTGGGGAAACGCAAATTTTAGGGCAAGTGAAAGACAGCTATTTGCTCGCTCAAGAGGTCGGGACGAGCGGCACGATTTTCAATCATCTGTTCAAGCAGGCGGTGACCTTTGCGAAGCGTGCCCACTCGGAAACGGGCATCGGCGCGCACGCTGTATCGGTCAGCTATGCGGCGGTTGAGCTGGCGAAGAAAATTTTCGGCCGCCTTGCCGGCAAGCACGTCTTGATTATCGGGGCTGGCAAAATGGGGACGCTGGCGGCGCAAAACTTGTACGGCAGCGGCGTCGGGAAGGTGACGGTTGTCAATCGGACGCTTGAAAAAGCGAAACAGCTTGCTAAGCAGTTTGCCGGCGAAGCGAAGCCGTTCGGCGAATTGTCATGCGCTTTGCTGGAAGCGGATATCGTCATCAGCTCGACGGGAGCGAAAGGCTATATTTTGACGAAGGAAATGGTGGCGCCGCTTGAGAAAATGCGCAAAGGCCGCCCGCTCTTTATGGTTGACATCGCGGTGCCGCGCGATTTGGATCCGGCGTTGGCTGATTTGGACACGGTGTTTTTGTACGACATCGACGATTTGCAAGATGTGGTGGCGGCCAACTTGGCGGAACGGCAAAAGGCAGCGGCTCGCATTGAAACGATGATCGAAGCGGAGCTTATGGCGTTCAGCCAATGGCTGCAGACGCTCGGCGTCGTGCCAGTCATTGCCGCATTGCGCGAAAAGGCGTTGGCCATCCAAGCCGAAACGATGAAAAGTTTGGAGCGGAAACTGCCGCATTTGTCGGAGCGCGACTGGAAAGTGTTGAACAAACATACGAAAAGCATTATTAACCAGCTGCTCCGCGATCCGATTTTGCAGGCGAAGGAACTCGCCGCCGGCCCGAATGCCGAGGAGGCGCTTCAGCTGTTTATGAAAATTTTCAATATCGAAGATGCGGTAAAAGCCGATCGGCATATGCAGCAGGCGAAATCCGTGCAATGCGATGAACAAGACGCGGAGGCGGTCCGCGCCGCCCGCCCATCATGGCAGCTGTAAGGTGGGATGGACGGTGGCGCTGCTGTATGAGCTGTCCATTTTGCTTTACATCGCTTCGATCCTTTTCTATTTCATCGATTTTTTGCAGCAAAACCGGAAGGCGAACGATATCGCCTTCTGGTTGCTTTCTATTGTGTGGCTTTTGCAGACAGTGACGTTTGTTTCTCGCATCATGGAGACGAAGCGCTTTCCGATTTTGACGATGTCGGAAGGGCTTTATTTTTACGCTTGGCTGCTCATTACGCTGTCGCTCGTCATCAATCGGTTGCTGCGCGTCGATTTCATCGTCTTTTTTACGAACGTGCTTGCGTTTTTTATTTTGGCCATTCATACGTTCGCACCGTCTTCGCAGTCGCCGGCTGTTGCGGAGCGGCTCGTCTCGGAGCTCCTTATCATCCACATCACCCTTTCGCTCGGAGCGTATGCGGCGTTTACGCTGTCGTTTTTGTTTTCGGTGCTTTACATGTTGCAGTACAGTTTGCTGAAAAAGAAAAAGTGGGGGGGGCGCCTTTGGCGCATGGCGGATTTGTCGCGGCTTGATTTTTTGTCGTATGTTTTAAATGTGCTCGGCTTGCCTATGTTGTTATTAGGGCTCATTCTTGGCGTGATTTGGGCGCACATTCAAATCGACCATTTCCATTGGTATGATGCGAAAGTGCTCGGGTCGTTTGTCGTTCTTCTCGTCTATGGCGTCTATTTTTACAAGCGAGCCGTCCGGCAGATGCAAGGGAAGGCGATCGCGCTATGGAACATCGGTTCGTTTTTATTTTTGCTTGTCAACTTTTTCTTGTTTGGCAGTTTGTCAAAATTTCATTTTTGGTATTCGTGATCGAGGTGGAACGAGATGCGGAACATTGTCGTTGGCTCGCGGCGCAGCAAGCTCGCCTTGACCCAGACGAAGTGGGTGATCAACGAATTGAAACAGCTTGGAGCGCCGTTTACGTTTGAAGTGAAAGAAATCGTCACGAAAGGAGATCGGGTGCTTGATGTTACGCTCTCGAAAGTCGGGGGCAAAGGGTTGTTTGTGAAAGAGATTGAGCATGAATTGCTCGCTGGCGGCATCGATATGGCGGTCCATAGCATGAAAGATATGCCGGCCGTGCTGCCCGAAGGTTTAGTGATCGGTGCGGTTCCGCGCCGCGAAGATGCACGCGATGTGCTTGTCAGCAAAGGAAACCGGATGCTCTCCGACTTGCCGCCTGGGTCGGTCATTGGCACGAGCAGCTTGCGCCGTTCGGCGCAGCTGCTTGCCTATCGCCCTGATTTGACGATTAAATGGATTCGCGGCAATATCGACACAAGGTTGGCGAAGCTCGAAAGCGAAGAGTACGATGCGATCGTGCTGGCAGCCGCAGGGCTTGCGCGCATGGGTTGGGGCAATGACGTCATCAGCGACTATCTTCCTTTTGATGTCTGTGTTCCGGCGGTCGGCCAAGGGGCGCTGGCGGTTGAATGCCGGGAGGATGATGACGAATTGCGCGAATGGCTCAGCCGGTTAAACGACGAGCAAACCGAGCGGGCTGTTCGGGCGGAGCGCGCCTTTTTGCAGCAAATGGAGGGCGGCTGTCAAGTGCCGATTGCCGGCTACGCCGAAGCAGACGGCGGCATCGTGCGCCTCACGGCCCTTGTCGCTTCGCCGGATGGAAAAGAAAAGTATAAAGAAATGGTCACGGGCGCCGATCCGGAGGCCGTCGGCCGGCAGGCGGCCGCTGTCTTGATCGAACAAGGGGCGAAAGCGCTCATCGAGCGGGTGAAACAGGAGTTGAGCCAATCATGACACACAGCGCGCTCGCCGGCAAAACGGTGCTCGTGACGCGCGGCAAAGAGCAGGCGGCATCGTTTTCTGCCAAGCTGCGCGCTGTCGGCGCCGTGCCCGTGGAAATCCCGCTCATTGCCATCCAGCCGGCGGCGCCGGAGGAAATCGCCGCTAAAGCTGAGCGAATCAATGAATATCACTGGCTCATCTTCACGAGCGCCAACGCGATCCGCTTCTTTTTTCCATATGTTTCGCTGCCGCAGCCGCTGCCGAAGATGGCCGTTGTCGGCCGGAAAACAGCGGCGGCGCTCGCCGAGCAAGGTCTTTCCCCGGCGCTCGTGCCGGATGATTACACCGCTGAGCGGCTGGCGGCCGCGCTCGTTCCGCATATCAAACGAGGCGATCGTGTACTGTTTGTGAAAGGGAATTTGGCCCGTCCGACGCTGCCCCAGTCGTTGCGAAACGCAGGGGCCGTCGTCGACGAGCTCACGGTGTATGAGACCGAGCCTGATGAAAGCGGCCGGGAGCGGTTGTTGTTGCTGTTGCGCCGGGGGGAGCTTGATGCGGTCACCTTGATGAGCCCGTCGGCGGTTGACAGCCTTGTCCGCCTTCTTGACAAAGAAGCGGATGCCCTTCTTTCCGGTGTTGCGGTCGCCTGCATCGGACCGGTGACGAAAAAAGCGGCCGAGCGGGCGGGCATTCCAGTCCATATTTGTCCGACGGATTACACGACGGATGGTATCATCAAAGCGATGGAACAATATTTTTCCATGGAGGGACGATGAATGGCACTGTCATTTGACCGCCATCGCCGTTTGCGGCAAACGGCTGCGATTCGGGCGATGGTGCGTGAGACGCATCTTCGCGTCGAGGATCTCATTTATCCGCTGTTTGTGGTTGAGGGAAGGGGCATTAAGCGGGAAGTGCCGTCGATGCCAGGGGTTTACCATTTATCGCTTGACCGCTTATCCGAGGAAGCGGACGACATCGCCAAGCTTGGCATTCCCGCCGTCATGGTGTTTGGCGTGCCGAATGAAAAAGATGAAGTCGGTTCGCAGGCGTATTGTGAGACAGGGATTGTTCAGCGGGCGATCCGCCAAATCAAAGCCGAACACCCGGATCTAGTCGTCATTGCGGATACGTGTTTATGTGAATATACGAGCCACGGCCATTGCGGCGTCGTCGAAAACGAGCGTGTGCTGAACGACCCGTCGCTCGAGCTCCTCACCAAAACGGCGGTGAGCCAAGCGCAAGCCGGCGCCGACATCATCGCGCCGTCGAACATGATGGACGGCTTTGTCGCCGCCATTCGCCGTGGGCTTGATGAAGCAGGGTTTGAGTATGTGCCGATCATGTCGTATGCAATCAAATACGCTTCGGCGTTTTACGGCCCGTTCCGTGATGCCGCCGACAGCGCGCCGCAGTTTGGCGACCGGAAGACGTACCAAATGGATCCGGCCAACCGCCTTGAGGCGTTTCGCGAGGCAGAGTCGGATGTCAAAGAAGGCGCTGATTTCTTGATGGTGAAGCCAGCCCTTGCCTACATGGATATTATCCGCGACATCAAAAACCGCTTTCCGCTGCCACTTGTCGCCTATAACGTGAGCGGCGAGTATGCGATGATCAAGGCGGCGGCGCAAAACGGCTGGATCGATGAGAAGTCGGTCGTCATGGAAATGTTGACAGGGATGAAACGGGCGGGCGCGGATTTGATCATTACGTATTTTGCGAAAGATGTCGCCCGCTGGATGGCTGAATAGAGAGGAGGGCGGAAGCATGCGAAGCTACGAACGGTCAAAAACCGCTTACGAAGAAGCGGTGAAATGGATGCCGGGCGGGGTGAACAGCCCGGTGCGCGCCTTCAAGTCGGTCGGGATGACTCCGATTTTCATGGCGCGCGGCCAAGGATCGAAAATTTACGATATTGACGGCAATGAGTACATTGATTATGTGCTGTCATGGGGGCCGCTCATTTTAGGGCATGCCCATCCCCAAGTCGTTGAGGCATTGAAGCGGGTGGCGGAACAAGGGACTAGTTTTGGCGCTCCGACGTTGCTTGAAAATGAGCTCGCCAAGCTCGTCATCGAGCGGGTGCCGTCGGTGGAAATCGTGCGGATGGTCAATTCCGGAACCGAGGCGACGATGAGCGCCCTCCGCTTAGCGCGCGGCTATACGAAGCGCAACAAAATCGTGAAATTCGAGGGCAGCTACCACGGCCACGGCGATTCGCTACTCATTAAAGCCGGCTCCGGCGTGGCGACGCTCGGCCTGCCGGACAGCCCGGGCGTGCCGGAATCGGTCGCCCAGCATACGATCACGGTGCCGTACAACGATTTGGACAGCGTCCGCTATGCGTTTGAGCGGTTTGGTGAAGACATCGCCGCGGTGATCGTCGAACCGGTCGCCGGCAACATGGGCGTCGTTCCACCTGCTCCCGGATTTTTGGAGGGGCTGCGCGAGGTGACGAAACAATATGGAGCCTTATTGATTTTCGATGAGGTCATGACCGGGTTCCGCGTCGATTACCACTGCGCCCAAGGGTATTATGGCATTGAGCCGGATTTGACGTGCCTCGGCAAAGTGATCGGCGGCGGCTTGCCGGTCGGGGCGTACGGGGGCAAAGCCGAGATCATGGAGCTTGTCGCGCCGAGTGGGCCGGTGTACCAAGCCGGCACGCTCTCCGGCAACCCGCTCGCCATGACGGCCGGGTACGAAACGCTCCGCCAGCTGACGCCGGAAACGTACGAAGAGCTTGGCCGCAAAGCGGCGCGTCTTGCGGATGGGCTCCATCAGGCAGCAGAGAAATACGACATTCCGCATACGATCAACCGCGCTGGATCGATGATCGGCTTTTTCTTCACGAACGAGCCGGTGGTCAACTACGAGACAGCGAAAACGTCCGACTTGGAGCTGTTTGCCGCCTATTATCGGGAAATGGCGAATGAAGGTATTTTCCTGCCGCCGTCGCAATTTGAAGGGCTGTTTTTGTCGACGGCGCACAGTGATGACGATATTGAATACACGATTGCTGCTGCTGAGCGGGTGTTTGCCCGTCTGCACGGATAAGGAAAGGGGCTGCCGACTGTCGGCAGCCCAATTTTTTATCATACCTCCTCGTTTCCGTTCATACAATGGATAATGTCATGCAAACCATTTGCCGAAGGGACGGAAGGAGGAGGCCCGGTTGGAGCAATCGTATTTGCGTTTTTCATTGGAAGAATCGGTCTGGTTTAAAAGAGGACAGGAAGTCGCCGAGTTTTTATCCATTTCTCTTGATCCGGTCATTTCCGTCGATGAGTACGACCAATACATTACGATCCGCGGCGCGCTTGAGTTGAGCGGCGAATTTCGCCAAGCGGGCGAAGGGCAGGATGAAGCGGATGACGACGTGTTTGAGCTGGCTGGTTATCGGTTCATTCAACACATTTCGGTGCGCGAAGACGGGATCAGCGAACTGTCGCACCGTTTTCCAATCGATATTACGATTCCAAAAAACCGCATTCGTTCCCTTGAGGATGTGTACGTGACGGTTGAATCGTTTGATTATGATTTGGATGAAAACGGAAGATTGCTCATCACTGCCGACATTTCGATCAGCGGCATCAGCGAAGCGCCGCTTGGTGATGATTGGCCGGACGATGAGGAGGACGATGAACCGCTGTTTGCCCCGTTTGAATCGATCGCCCGCAAGGAAGCGGCCGGTGAGGAAGCGTTTGCTTCCGTGGATGATTTCGCCGATGAGGAGGATGAACAGCCGGCTTTTGCCGCTGGCGAAACGACGGTTTCCGTCATGGAGCCAGCCGTCATGCGTCATGAAGAAACGGAGGGTGAAGAAGAGGCCAAAGAGCCGTTTTTGCCGCTTGAGACGGAAACGAAGGCGGTCAGCGCACAGACGGAGGAAGACATCGCTTCGCTGCTGCCGCCAACTGAGGCGAAGGTATCGATCGGGGCGGCGAAAAAGGCGGTTGAGGAAGAAGAGGAAGAAGAAACGAAAACAAAAAGCGAAAATGCGCTTTACTTGACGAAACTATTTGCGAAAAGCGAGGCGGAAGAGTTTACGAAACTGAAAATTTGCATCGTCCAGCAAGGAGATTCATTGGACAAGATTGCCGAACGGTATGACGTGACCGTCTCGCAGCTGTTGCGCGCCAATGATTTGGAAAGCCCAGATGACGTGCACGAGGGGCAGCTTTTGTATATTCCGGCCATGGCGGGAAGCCGTCCTTTCTCATGAAAGGGACGCTTTCCGTTTCTTTTGCCGATAAGGGGGCGTCACGATGGCCGCACAGTCTGACCAATATGATGCTGTGCTCGTCCAGTATGGGCTTCGTCCAGTGCGCATGGAGCAGCGAGGCAAAGCCGTCAAGGTATACACGAACTGCGGCGTTTTCGCTTTAAAGCCGCTCGAAAGCGAGCAAGAAGCCGCCGCCGTTTGGCAGTCTCTTCAGCATGGCGGCCCCCGTTGTCTCCCGCTTTGCCTGACGCGGCGGCGGTCGCTGTTTGCCACAGAAGGCGGCCGTCTTTATTATGTGCAAGCATGGCATGACGGCGAAGCGAAGGCGGAAGGGGACCCGGTCCGCGCCTTTTTTCGCGAGCTTGCCCGCCTCCATCGCGCCACCGTCCGCACGATCCAGGTGAGTGAGGAAGAGGCGGCGGCGTACCGAAAACAAAAAAAGGACGAATGGCAACGGGCGCGGACGGTGTGGGAAGAACGGATTGAGCGGTACGAAGCGGCATGGTACATGTCGCCGTTTCAGCTCCAATGCTGCACATATTTCCATGAGATGATGCGCGCGTACTCGTTCGCTGAAGAACGGCTTGATGCGTGGGAAGAGACGCTCAAAGAGACAAAGCAATGGCGCATCGCCTGGGTGCACGGCAAAGCGCGCCTCTCCCACTATATCCCCCCGTATTGGATCAGTTGGGAGCGGGCGCATTGGAATTCGCCGCTCTTTGATGTGATCGCTGCCGTCCGTTTTCACGTACAGACAATGCCGCCGCTTGGGCGCGAGTGGTTTGAAGGGATGGAGGAGTACGAGAAGGAGCTGCCGCTGTCCGACGGGGAGCGGGCGTTTTTATACAGCCATTTGGCGGAGCCGCGTGGGTTTGTCCGCTGTTTGGAGCGGTATGAGGCCGCTTCGCGCAACGAGCGGAACGAACGGGAATATGTGGCCGCGCTGCAGCGCTGTTATTTGGCGTTTAAAAACATGGAGGCGGTTGTCATGCACCTTGTCCAACGCGACGCCGCGCAGCAGCAGGAAGAAGCGGTGGACAATGAACCGCCGGCGGATGAAAGCAGCAATGGTTAAATGGATTTTGAATGCAGCCCAAACAACACGGCGTTGCACTAAATCCATTCCAGATGAAGCGCCACGGCAATGAAAACGAAGATGGCCAATAAAATGACATCAAACGTCGTCGGCAAAAAAATGGTGCGGATCGCTTGAAAAATGGTGAGCGGGATGATCACTTGGGCGCAGACGGCTCGCACTTGCCGAAGCCACGGCGGCCACGAATACGGGTTGAATCGCCTCATCGACATTCCCTCCTTCTCCGGTTTACTATACAATATGAATAGAAAAAATGTTTGTCACCAAACGGGCGGCAGTAGAATAAATAAATAAAAACTTGGCAAAGATGATGGACAATGGTAGTATAATAATCGAACAATGATGACAAAAGCGAAGACGGGGAGGAGTACAGCGGTCCGCACCTGCAGAGAGGGAAATCAGAAGCTGCGAGATTTCCTAGGATGATGGCTGCTGGAAGGTCGCCCTTGAGCTGCTTCTTTGAAAGGCGCTGCTGCCGAGTAGAGGAAGCCGGCATCATGCCGTTATGCCAATGAAGCGCTTAAGCCTTTGGGCTTAAGAAAAAAGGTGGTACCGCGAAAGCAGCTCCTTTCGTCCTTTTGGGATGAAAGGGGCTTTTTTGCTTGCCGGCTGCGCGGCATGGCTCAGTGGGAAGCCGCCGTCAGCCGCATTGTCCATCACGTTGAAGGAGGGAAATGATATGGCACAGCAGGAAGTGTCGATGCCGCCGAAATATGACCACCGCGCGGTTGAAGCGGGGCGCTACGAATGGTGGCTGAAAGGAAAATTTTTTGAAGCGACCGGTGATCCGAACAAACGACCGTTTACGATCGTCATTCCGCCGCCGAACGTCACTGGCAAACTGCATTTAGGGCATGCGTGGGATACGACGCTGCAAGACATCATTACGCGCATGAAACGGATGCAAGGGTATGATGTTTTGTGGCTTCCGGGAATGGATCACGCCGGCATCGCCACCCAGGCGAAAGTGGAAGAGAAGCTGCGCCAGCAAGGGATGTCGCGCTACGATTTAGGGCGGGAAAAGTTTTTAGAAGAAACATGGAAGTGGAAGGAAGAATACGCCGGCCATATTCGCAGCCAATGGGCGAAGTTAGGGCTTGGCCTCGACTACACGCGCGAGCGGTTTACGCTCGATGAAGGGCTCTCAAAAGCGGTGCGCGAAGTGTTCGTGTCGCTCTACCGGAAAGGGCTCATTTACCGCGGCGAGTACATCATCAACTGGGATCCGGTGACGAAAACCGCTTTGTCGGACATTGAGGTCGTTTATAAAGAAGTGAAAGGCGCACTTTACCATTTGCGCTATCCGCTCGCCGACGGCTCCGGCTACATTGAAGTGGCGACGACCCGTCCGGAAACGATGCTCGGCGATACAGCCGTTGCCGTGCACCCGGATGACGAGCGGTATAAGCATTTGATCGGCAAAATGGTGAAGCTGCCGATCGTCGGCCGCGAAATTCCGATCATCGCCGACGAGTATGTCGATATGGAGTTCGGCTCCGGGGCGGTGAAAATTACACCGGCGCACGACCCGAACGACTTTGAAATCGGCAACCGCCATAACTTGCCGCGCATTCTTGTCATGAACGAAGACGGCACGATGAATGAAAACGCCTTGCAATACCAAGGGCTTGACCGGTTCGAGTGCCGGAAGCAAATCGTCCGCGATTTGCAAGAACAAGGCGTCCTCTTTAAAATCGAGGAGCACGTGCACTCGGTCGGCCATAGCGAACGGAGCGGTGCGGTCGTTGAACCGTATTTGTCGACGCAATGGTTTGTGAAAATGAAGCCGCTCGCCGAAGCGGCGATCAAGCTGCAACAAACCGACGGGAAAGTGCAGTTTGTGCCGGAGCGGTTTGAAAAAACGTATTTGCATTGGCTTGAAAACATCCGCGACTGGTGCATTTCGCGCCAACTTTGGTGGGGGCACCGCATCCCGGCGTGGTATCATAAAGAAACGGGCGAAGTGTACGTCGACCATGAACCGCCGAAAGATATCGAAAACTGGGAGCAAGACCCGGATGTGCTCGATACGTGGTTCAGCTCGGCGCTTTGGCCGTTCTCGACAATGGGATGGCCGAATGTGGAATCGCCGGATTACAAGCGCTACTACCCGACCGATGTGCTTGTCACTGGCTATGACATCATTTTCTTCTGGGTGTCACGCATGATTTTCCAAGGGCTCGAGTTCACCGGGAAGCGGCCGTTTAAAGACGTGCTCATCCACGGTCTTGTCCGCGACGCCCAAGGGCGGAAAATGAGCAAGTCGCTCGGCAACGGCGTCGATCCAATGGATGTGATCGACCAATACGGCGCTGACGCGCTTCGTTACTTCTTGGCGACCGGCAGCTCGCCGGGGCAAGATTTGCGCTTCAGCACTGAAAAAGTCGAAGCGACGTGGAATTTCGCTAACAAAATTTGGAATGCTTCGCGCTTTGCCTTGATGAACATGGGCGGCATGACGTACGAGGAGCTTGATTTGAGCGGCGAAAAAACGGTCGCCGACCATTGGATTTTAACGCGTCTCAACGAAACGATCGACACGGTGACGAAGCTCGCTGAGAAATACGAATTCGGCGAAGCAGGGCGCACGCTGTACAACTTTATTTGGGACGACTTGTGCGACTGGTACATTGAAATGGCGAAATTGCCGCTTTACGGTGACGACGAAGCGGCGAAAAAGACGACGCGCTCCGTGCTGGCGTATGTGCTCGACAACACGATGCGCCTGCTTCACCCGTTCATGCCGTTCATTACCGAGGAAATTTGGCAAAACTTGCCGCATGAAGGCGAATCGATCACCGTCGCTCCGTGGCCGCAAGCGCGCCCTGAGCTGTCAAACGAAGAAGCCGCGGAAGAAATGCGGATGCTCGTCGACATCATCCGCGCCGTCCGCAACGTGCGCGCCGAAGTGAATACGCCGCCGAGCAAGCCGATTGCGCTCTATATTAAGGCGAAAGACGACGAAGTGCGCGCAGCGCTGTTGAAAAACCGCGCCTATCTTGAGCGGTTCTGCAACCCGAGCGAGCTCTTGATCGATACAAACGTTCCCGCGCCGGACAAAGCGATGACGGCGGTCGTCACCGGCGCCGAGCTTATCATGCCGCTTGAAGGGTTGATCAATATTGAGGAAGAAATTAAGCGGCTTGAAAAAGAGCTTGACAAATGGAACAAAGAAGTCGAGCGCGTCGAAACGAAACTGGCGAACGAACGATTTTTGGCGAAAGCGCCGGCTCATGTCGTCGAAGAAGAGCGGCGCAAGCGGCAAGATTACATGGAAAAACGCGAAGCCGTCAAGGCGCGCCTCGCCGAGCTCAAACGGTAGACAAACGATCCAGCTGTTGATTATGATGAAGACGAATCCGCTTTCGAGTGGATTCGTCTTTTTCGATGGAAGATGATGTTGTTGAAAGAAGAGGAATGCCTTCGACATATGCGATTCGGTTTTTTCTTGATGGATCAGGGTACAAAGGACAAGGAGGATGGTCAACATGGTTCGAACATACGAAGAAGCGGTCGCTTGGATTCACGGGCGGCTGCGGCTTGGCATGAAACCGGGATTGAAACGGATGGAATGGATGATGGAAAAACTTGGACGACCGGAACGCCGCGTCCGTGCCGTCCATATCGGGGGAACGAACGGCAAAGGGTCGACGGTCGCCTATTTGCGTTCGATCTTGCAGGCGGCGGGGTATTCGGTCGGGACGTTCACCTCGCCGTATGTTGAGCAGTTTAACGAACGGATCAGCATCAACGGCGAACCGATCAGCGATGAAGAGATTGTAGAGCTCGTGCAGACGATCAAACCGCTGGCGGATGAATTGGAACGAACAGAGCTCGGCGGGCCGACCGAATTTGAAGTGATCACAGCGATGATGCTGTATTATTTCGGCAAAAAACACATTCAAGACATCGTGCTCATTGAAGTCGGCCTCGGCGGACGCTTGGACTCGACGAACGTCATTTATCCGCTCGTTTCCGTCATTACGAACGTCAGCTACGACCATATGAACATCTTAGGCGATACACTCGCACAAATCGCCGCGGAAAAAGCGGGGATCATTAAATCAGGGGTTCCGCTTGTGACAGCAGTGAACGAGCCTGAGGCGTGGGACGTGATCGCCAAGACGGCGGCGGAGCGGAAGGCGAAAACGTATCGGCTCGGCGTTGATTTCACTGTTTCCGACCGGCAGGCGACGGCCGAAGGGGAACAGTTTTCCGTCACGACGCCATTTGCCGAATATCGCGGTTTGCGCATTTCTATGCCCGGCGCCCATCAAGTTGAAAACGCGGCGGTGGCGGTGATGGCGGCAGAACTATTGCGGCTTGGCTATTCGTTTTTGATCGATCCGGAGCATATCACCGACGGGCTCGCAACGGCCACTTGGCCCGGCCGGTTTGAGCGGATGAGCGACAATCCTCTCATCATCCTTGACGGCGCCCATAACGAGGCCGGCATCCATGCGCTTGTGGAGACGGTGCGCACCCATTATCCTGACAAACGCGTCCATGTTTTGTTTGCCGCATTGGCGGACAAGCCGCTCGAGCGGATGATTCGGCTGCTTGATGATCTGGCGACAACGATGACGTTTACAACGTTCGATTTTCCGCGCGCGGCGTTGGCGGAAGCGCTTGCTGCCCTTTCGTCTCATCTGCATAAGGCGGCGACAGATGATTGGACAGGCTGGCTCATCGAGAAGAAAAAACGAATGGGAAACGACGAGCTGTTGCTTGTCACTGGATCGCTTTACTTTATATCTGAAGTGCGAAAACTTCTAAAAAAATAATGCCAAGTGATGAAAAGGATTGATATAATAGAAGAAAGATAGTTCTTTTGGCTCGGGAGGGGAGGCATATGCAACGGCGGCGCGGCTGGTTGTTATGGGGGATGTTGCTATGGCTGATGGTGAGTGTATGGCCGGTGAAGGCGGGTGTCGCTTACGCAGATCAGCCGGAAGGGGCCATTACGTTTGTTTCCGATGAGAAGATTGAGGGATGGGCGACCGCACCAGGGGGCGGCAACGGGCAAGGGAACAGCATTCGCTACTTTATGATTCGCATTCAGCCGAAGGAACAAAGCGGAACGGCGGTCAGCTACCGAGCCGAAGCGGTGGAAGCGCCGGCGAACAGAAACGGGGAGAAAAAGTATACGTTTTCACTCGACATGCGCGGCAAGTGGCCACCAGCTTCGGGAACGACGGCGACTTACCAAATCACCGTCGATGCGTATCGCGTGTTGGGAAATGAAAAAGAGGATGTGTATTTTTCATTCCCACAGGCGCCTTATCCATATACAAGGCAAATTGAGGTGAGCACGGCTAAATTGGATTTTTCCCTCTCGTTTTCACAGCCGGAATACGCCAAGCCGCCAAACGGCGATGCCCAAGGCCGGCTCGATGTGACGCTGGTTCCACAAGGCGCTGTTTCAGGACTCATCCGTCCCCCCATCGATGTCGTGTTTGTCATGGACGTGTCGGGCTCAATGACATCGACAAAATTGCAAAGCGCGAAATCCGCTTTGCAAGCGGCGGTCAACTATTTTAAGTCCAATTACAATCAAAATGACCGCTTTGCACTTATCCCGTTTTCCGATGGAGTCCGACAAGCAAGTGTGGTTCCGTTTGGGAAATACTCGGATGTCCTAAGCCAGCTTGATGCCATTCTCAATGTCGGCAACAGCTTGACCGCCAGCGGCGGGACGAATTACTCGGCGGCGCTGTCGCTTGCCCAGTCCTATTTCACTGATCCGACGCGCAAAAAATACATTATTTTCTTAACCGATGGCATGCCGACCGTGTTGAATACAACCGATTCCATTACGTATCGGGAGGTTAAGCCCAAATCTTTTGGCGGATACCAGTATACAGGAAATAAAATCACCGATTCTTTTCCTGTCACTTACGAACTGTACAGCGACGGCCGGACCGCTGGCATTCGTTTTACCGACAACAAAGGATATTCCCGCCAATTTTACAGCGATGGCCAAGATTATGTCAATGGAGGGCGAGTGTCTTGGGATAACGGTTATCCATTCACCTACAGCGGCATCGAAACGAAAATTCGAGCCAATGCCATAGCGGTGGCGAAGACGCTTGGGATGAACAATATTACTTTATATTCGATTGGTTTTGGCAACAACGGTGAAGTCGATTTAGATTATTTACAGACGCTGTCGGCGACTGCTGGCGGCGAAGCGCGGCAAGGCACGACGCAAAATTTGACCGCTTTGTTCCAACAGTTTTCCCAACTTGCTACGACACCGGCGATCACCGGAACGATCCGCATCCCGCTTTCGTCGTTTGGCGGCAATGTCGCCATCGCAGAAAATGGCCAAGTATGGCTTGATGACGCGAAACAAAACGCCTATATTTCGTTTTCGATTCCGTATCAAGCCGGCCAAGGCACTCCCGAGCCGGTGACGATTCCGATTCCCGTATCGTTTAAAGCGAAAGGAACGTATACGTTCAACGCGGAGTTGACGTATCGGGATGTGTATGGACAACTGCAGCCATCGATAACAAAAGCTGTGACGGTCACCGTCAAAGACGAAGCGCCGCCGTCATTTACGGGCACGGTGAAATTGCAAGGATTGACCAATGAGATCAACAGCTTAATCAAGCGCGGAGCCACCGATGGCAACGACAATCGCTTCCGGGCGACGTATTCGCTGTCCCTTGTCGGCTATGTCGGCAATGCGACAGGGACGATCAGTAATGTGAGCATTGTCCAAGAACTGCCCCACGGTATCTCTGTCGTTCCAGAGGGCAAAGTCTCAACCTTTGAAAACAACGGCAAGCGTTATGCCAAATGGTCGTTTGCCGGCCAGGTGTTCGATTACAGCCAGCTCAACAAACTGACCTTGACAGCGCAATGGGTGATGCAAGCTGATTTTGCCATGAACAATGTTCAATTGCCGCCTGCGGTCGTGACCTTTACCGACAGCCGCTATGGGGCGCGGACATCGATGCTCGCGCCGCCGACGGAACGAATTGGCATGAAAGTTCGCTTGGATGATTTTCCGAATTTTTACTATGAAGGCGATCAGAGTGGTCTTGTAAACAAGTGGCAATTTACTCCTGCTTCATCTACCATTGTTGGAACGACTCAACACCCGAATTCATATGGATTATTGCCATTGCCTGTCAAGGCGCTGCAATATGATCCGAATGACGAAGGCGTGCTCCTTGTCACGTACAGCAACGGCCAGACGGTGCCTGTATACATGAAGCCGCATCTTTCCGTTGTAACGGCCAATGGCGCCGTTCCAAACGGAGCGACGACTTATGAGGCGCCGACCGTGAAAATTACCGGATTGGTGGCTGGTGAAGGGGTGTCGTATCAGTACCAAGTCGTGCGAAACGGTGTGGCGGCCGCTTGGACATCGCTTTCTTCACCGTATGCGATTGCCATTTCCAATGACGGCTCCTATACGGTGACGGTGCAGGCATCAGGGGGATTGACGAGGGGAACAGGTCTAGCAAGCGCGACATTTACGTATACAAAGCTGATTACAGAATTGAAGCTTGGTTCGTATCAAACGAAGATGAACGTCGGCGAAACGCAGACCATTCCTGTGACCATTTTCCCGAGCGATGCGACGAACCGAACGCTTGCGTGGACATCAAGCGATCCGAATGTCGCATCGGTAGACCAAAACGGTGTGGTGACAGCGCTAAAGCCTGGAACGGTTACGATCACCGTCCGCGCGGCCGATGGCGGCAATGCGTCGGCATCGGCGGTCATCAAGGTGATGGATCCGTACGTGGCGCTTACAGGTATGGTGTTCCGCAACTCGATTGTACACATGAACGTTGGCGATCGGCTGGAGGTGGCGCCGGAGCTCCGTTTTATTCCGGAAAATGCAACTGACCGGACGCTCCGCTCTGTTGCATCGTCTGACTCGCGCTTTGTCAATGTTGTCCAAGAAAATGGCCGATGGTATTTGGAAGCAGTGGACGTCGGCTACGCGGTTGTGACGGCGACCGCCAACGCGAAAACGCCGGATGGCAGGCCGATTCAAGCCTCAGTGTGGGTCTTTGTCCAACCGCGTGAAGAAGAGGGGGAAAGCGGCAGCAACGCTGGGCGTTGGTAATAATGAAAAAAGCGGCCTCCTAAATTGGAGAGCCGCTTTTTTCGCTTGCCCAAGGATCGGGTGGATGAGAGGGAATTTAGCTGTATTCGTTCACTCAACTTTAAGCCGGTCGGCGACGAGCGAGATTTGATTGACAAACGGCAATCCTGTTCCTTGTTCGACTAACACCCGTGGATTGTATTTGACGATCAGGCGGGATTGTTGTATGTCAGAGCTTGGAATGAAGTTCCCCGGCTCACCGTCTTTCGGCTCGATCCGGCCGCGAAAGGCGTTGATGACGAGCCCGCTGATGTCTGTATCCGGAGCAGCTGCTCCGTTCCCGCGGGCGAACAACCCGCCTTCAATGTACAAATACGACCCGACTGCATAAATCGTCGCGCTGCTGTCCGTATAAAAATATCCTTTTAAGTTCGGGATTTCACTTGAGCTTTGAAATTCATTGATGCGGGCGATATCGAGCGTGCCTTTGGACAACAACACGAGCCCTTTTCCATCCGCTCCGTCGATATGGCTGTTGTAAATGGTCGTTTTGCCGGTGACGTAAATGCTCGCGTTCAACGCCAAGTTTCCAGTGAGCGTCAAATCACCGAACACGATCAAATTGCCCCGCACAGCCGCAGTTGATTTTGTCGGCCCTTCAATGCGGAGATTGCCATTGATGATGAGCCATTGGTTTTGTCCGTTTTGTTGCACGTCAATGTCGCGATAAAGGGGCATCTCCTCCCCTTCTGCGTCCAACCAAAGCGGCTTGTCTTTTGGCATCTGATTGATGGATTGTTCATACGGTGTTTTGTCGTCTGTCACGACCCGAGCCAATTTTCCTTCTTGATAAAGCTCCCGTGCTACATCGAGCGGTGTCTGGTCATTGTTTCCAATTCGCTCGATATACGCTTGCTGGGTTTCAGGCGACAACGGCGAGAGACCGGCTGCTTGAAGCAATTTATCTTTCACAGTACGCTCGAAATCAATATCGATGAAATCGTCCGTCTCTTGTTGAATGAGAGGACCGCCATTGTCCGGCCATTCTTGGGAGAAGAGGCCTTCTTCCATTCGGAAAGCTCGGCCGTCAGTCTTCCAGCAACTGCTCGTTTGCGTGCATGAAAACAGCAGCTTGTCATGAATGTGCCAAATCGAATCGCTCGTTGATGCGGGCAATCCGGCATCGATAGGAGCGATCGTTAACTTGCCGCTTTTTTTCACGTAGTTGGCCGCGTTGCTTATGTAGGCGCTTTGTCCGGCGTATACGTTCCCTTGCTTCACATAGACGCCGCCGTTTAAAATGACTGTTTCTTTTGATCCGAGCGCGTATTTGAGAAAGCTGGGCGTATTCGTTAAAAAGACGAGCCGTTTGATTTTCCGCTCACGATGGCCGTCCATAAACGGTTTGGACAAATCGAGCGCGCGGAGGAACACTTTGTTCGTCGGAATGTTGTACAAGCGATAGGACACGTCTTCCACCTCCACGCCGTAGCGTGCTTTCAGCTTGCCGGCGATCGTATCTAGGCCTGGAGTGTCCTCGTTAATGCCGAGAAAGGCATCCCATTGACTGGGGGTGAAAATGTCATGACGAACAAAAAAATCGTCGTCTGAAAGCTCAGCTTTAAGCTCAGCAATTGCTTCATTCAGGGCTGTTTGGGCTTCATGAAACGATTCGATGTTCTCGACGCGCACCGCGGTAAACCGCGTTTGCTGGACGGCGACTGTTAAAATCGTCAAGCCGAGCAAAAAAAAGATGGTGATGACGAGTAGAGTCGTCACCAAGCTGTAGCCAGCCGCGTTCAAGCGCAGTCGGTTCATCGCTCTCCCCCCTTCGCAGATAAAGTTTCGAAACGCAATGCTTAAAAGCCGAATTCTGTTGTTAAGGTAAACGGCGGCGCATACAGCCAACCACTCGGATCGGCGTGCCCACGGTCGGAGACAATGAGACGGATCGTCATGACGCCGCTCCGGCAAAGGTTGCCTTCTTTTCGCGCGCAGCGGAACGAAAACGATGAAGAGTCGTCCAGCAAAAAGCGGGAAGTGGTGATCGTTTCGCCATTGATCGCGAGCGCGCCGTCTTGGATGGAGATCGTCATCCGCTCGATGTTTTCTGGCTTTTTCTCTTCACGGGAGACAAGCCCCGTGTCCACATCGGCTTTGAATTCTTGGTTTTTCACAAAGGTGATGGTCGTTAGCGGCTTGTTTTCTTCTTGACTTTCCATTCCATCCGGAGAGAGCGTGTACAGCTCGTTCATTATTCGGGCCATGGCGTAGTCCGCTTCGCTGCGCAAGTCATTTTCGATGCCGATGCGCTCATAGGCGCGAATACCGGTTAAAAACACCGTGTAGATAGCGCCGATGATGAGCAAAGAAATGGAAACGGCGGCCAACAGCTCGATCATCGTCATGCCGGCTTCCCTTCTAGCGGATTGTTTCATCGGTGATCACCCCTTCGACCCACGCTGTTTCGTTCGCATGCTCGCCCCAACGGACGGTGGTGTATAATTTGATCATGTAGGCGCCGGCGTTTGATTCGGCTGCTTTTTCCGTTTCAGTGCGGATGCGCGCCTGCAGCGGCGCAGGCAAGGAAGTGAATTCCAACGATGAAGCAAATGCATCCCATGCCTCCCTGTCGTACCGGACAAGGTAAACGGAAGTTTCGTAACGGACATTGTTGATTTTCGGGCCGAACTGCGCTTCGCATACCGTATGCCGTTGGCCGGATTCTCCGGGAAAAAACAGCGCCGCCAACGATTCGTCGCCGCAATCGTCTTTTGTGAGCTCAAGAAACGGCGTTTGATGGTGTTCCATATATTCTTTTAGCCGGGAGAAATCCGCGTTTTTTTCAAAATAGACAGCGACGCCGCGGGCGACGTTGACGGCCACCGTCCGCCCTTGGTTGTAAGACGTATGCATCATCGCATTTGTGAAAAAGTAAAACAAACCGATCGCGACGCTCGATAAAAGAGTGACGGCGAGCAACGTTTCAATCAGCGTAAATCCTGCTTGACGACTAGGAAGAGAAAAATTGTTTCCCGCCATTTGTCACAACCTTCTTTCAAAATATGTAACTTTATTATACAATATTTTCGAGTTGAGCCATGTAGAATTTTAGGATAAGAGAACGATCAATGGCACATTTGTCGCTTTATTGCCAATGATACGCCGGGAAGGAACGAGTAGGCATGTGGAAAGAGGCGGTTGTTTACGTTGTTGCATTCATAGTGGCGCTGTTGGCCGTTTGGCTGCTGCCGCTTGGCTTCAGCCGAGCCGGGGGCGCGGCGGTTGTTGCGGCTGCCTTTTTGGCTGCGGGGCTGGCGCAGTTGGCCGAATCGGTGATTCCGTTATGGCAAATCGTCCTGCTCGTCGGGGTTTTGCTGTTGGCGGGCTCGTATTTGCTTGATCGTTGGTTCGGTCCGCTTCTTTACCGGTCCGTGGAGACGGGGGAAGCTGGAGAACGGAGAAAGGGAGGATGGAAAGGGAGTGGCGACCGGACGGCTGCGGGAGATAGGGATGGGACGATAGTCCAGAATGCAGCGGAAAATCTAGTCGATTCGACCTGGCCGGCAGCTTTTGGACAAAGCAGCGCTTCTAGGGGATTTCAAGGCGCTGGCCCGAGTGGGGAAGCGTTGCGATCGCACGTACAGGAAACCGGTAACACCGCTTCAGAAGCGTTGCCTGCACAGTCGGAAGCAGATTCGGGAGAGGCGGAGCGGGCGCCGAAATCCAGACAGACTGCTTTCTTGCTTCGAACGATGGATGGCGTAGAGGAAGCTGCTTCCGATCCCGGAGCGGATCAAGCCGAGCCGGAGGAGCTGCTTTCGTTGGATTCGATCGATGCGGAGCAAAAAATGTGCTCCGTGGACCGAGACGATGCCGAGCGAGAGGAGTTGTTCCCGTTGGATTCGGAACGTGTGGAGCTGGAGAAGTTGCCTGCCTTGGATTTGGACGCAGTAGAGCCGAACGCCATGACGGATGACGGCGGCGGGCTGAACGTTGAGCCGGCTCGCCGTCTGCGCGATTGGCTCGATGAGTTGCCTGTCTCGATGACGCCGGACATCGAAGCGGCGGTGCTGCAGGCGCTTGACCTCAGCCTTGAAGAAGAGGATGGGCAACTTTCCGCGTTCATATCTTCTAGCTCGGCAGGCGTTTCTGCTGTAGAAAACGGGCTGCCTTCCGGCCAGGCAATGCCGTGTGAAGGGGCGCTTTTGGAAGAAGCAATGCCCGGTATTGTCGACCGTTCGCTGCCGGAAACGGACGAGGCTGCCGAACCGCCCCGTCAGGAGGACGCAATGAAAGCAGGGCGTGGCAGGCAGGAAGGGCAACGAGTGGAGCATGGATGGCCGGAAGGCGAACAATCAACCGAGCGCCGCGATCTGGAAGAAGAGGGGCAAATGGAAAGCAGGCGGGAGGAAGAGAGCGAACGGCCAGCGCGAATGATCGGTCCGGACGTCGTGCAGGCGGTCGCTCTTGAATTGCGCCTCAACCGCCGTCGTTTGGGCGCCGCCGATTACGAGCGCTGCATCCTCCGTTGTTTGGACGCTCCGCTTTCTGACCGCGACTATTACGTATTGGCCCGTTTGTTAATGGAACATTATGTAGCAGAACAACAGTACGGCAAGCTTGCAGCGTGGCTTGAGGAGCTCGCTGACCGTTTTCGCGCCTATCCGGCTGTGGCCGAAGAGTTGGCGCTTTGGCGGCAGTTTGCCGCAACACTAGCAAACAGTTGGGGTGAACAAGATGAAAGCTAGCGCGCAAATCATTGGACTGCCGATCATCAGCATTGCTGACGGTGCACAAATCGGCACGGTGAAAAGTTTGGTGATCAACCCGGACAAAGGATCGATCGATTTTTTGACCGTGGAACAAGACGATGTGCAGCTCAGTTTAAAGGCCATTCCATTTAAAAAAGTCGTGGGCATCGGCGAGTTTGCCGTGACGGTGGAGCAAGGGCACGATGTAATTGACCTCTCGGAAATTCCGATCGCCAATCAGCTCGTCAATAAGCAAATTCGGATTAAAAATACGAAAGCCATCACGCGCAAAGGGCAGCTGCTCGGCGAAGCACGCGAGTTTTTCGTTGATGAAGAGTCCGGGGATATTGTCGGCGTCGCTCTTCAACTCGAGAAAGGGGAAGCGGTGCTGCCAGCCTCGGAAGTGTTGACGTACGGCAAAGATATTTTGATCATCAATGACGGAGCGAACGAGTCGCTTCTTGATGACCCGATGCAGTTGTTGAAGGCAGAGAGCATCGAGCCAACCAGCGGCATGGCGGAAGAGGACGTTTCTGCGCAAATGGAGGCGATGGCCGAAAGCGCGGAAAATGTTGAAGCGCTGCAGTTGCTGAGAGAAAAACAAGTTGCGCTGTTAGCCGGAAAGCGGCTGACAAAAGACATTTATGATACAGACGGCCGCCTGCTATTTAAAGCGGGCACCCTGCTCGGCGAAGAGGATGTGCGCAAGGCGCAAGAGGCGGGGCCAAGCGTCATCGTCGATGTCTCGATGAATGTGGAAGCATAATGGAGGGGGATCGGCGGTGAAAAAGGCTGCCGCGTGGAAAATGTTTGTTGTCATGGCTGTTTGCACCGTTTATTTTATCGCTTTTTCGCATTTGGGCGCCTTCGCCTATGATGCTTTGGCCCTGGATGACGGCCGCCTTGGTCCGGGCACAGCGGTCGGTCCGGTGTCACTCTCCGGCATGACGCCGGAAAGAGCCCGTCAGGCGGTTGTCGAGCGGGTGAACGAGTGGCGGGCGACCACTTCCATTTCTTTGCAGTACCAAGAAAAGCGCATTGACCTGCCGGCGGATGCGTTTGCATTCCGTCTTGCTGAGAGCACGAAGCGGTTTGTCGACGGGAAGCGCATGCCGCTGTTTGTGATCGCTGATTTAGAAAAATGCCTCCAAGCGGCGGCAGCCATCGTTCCGCCGTCAGCGCTTGAGGCGTTGGATGTAAAGCGGCTTGGGGCGGACTTAGAAGAACTGGCGGCTGAGCTGCAACCCCCATCGTCTTCAATCGACTTGGCTCGCTACATATCGTTTGCAAACGGCCGGCAGCCGGTCGTCAGCGAAGCGGCCGCATCGGCGCCTGACTCTTCGGCCGTCCGCTGGCTGTCTGGCGAGCGGCGCGCGGTGATCAAAGCGAAACAGCTGTTTTCGTTTGGCGATTATATGAAAAAGATGAAGGCTGATTTGTCCGCTGAAGCGGCTGATGCGATCGCTTCAGCGGTGTACCGGGCGGTGCTGGCGACCAATTTCACTGTCGTGGAGCGCTATACGAGCCGTATGTTGCCGGATGGAGTGACGCCCGGTTTTGAGGCGGCCATCAGCAACGGCCGCGATTTGGAATGGTTCAACCCAAACACGACCGACTACACGCTTCTTCTCCGGCATGATGGACGAAAGGTGCGTGTTGCCATTATCGGGTTGCCGTTTGCCTATCAATATATCATTCGCCCAGGCGAGGCGGAGTCTATCGAACCACGTGTCATCGTCCGCTATGACGCGCGCTTGGCGCCGGGCGAGAAGAGGACGGAACAAATCGGACGGCCGGGGCTGGTTGTGACGGTGGAACGCGAAGTGCGCGACGGCGCTCGGCTCGTGCGCAAAGAAACGGTGAGCGAAGATTTTTATCCGCCAACGTATACGATTCACGTACGCGGCCTTGAGGTGCCGGATGGGCAAAGCGGTGGAGAAGGCGGAACGAAGGAGCCGTCGAATGGGGTGACGGAAAACAACGGAGCGGCGAACGAGTTGGATTCGACTGCAGAAAACAGCGGCAGAAAAGAGAGCGAAACGGCGCCAAAGAAAGGCGATGAAGCGGGCAACGGGGAATCGGCCCCCGCCGCTGGCAGTGAAGAGAAGACGGATGCGGGCGGAGGCGAGGAAAAATGAGCAAAAAGCAGGAACGGAAACGGCTTGGCGATTTGCTTGTCGAAGCCGGATTGATCACCGAAAGCCAGCTGGCCGAGGCGCTGCGCGAAAAGGCCCCTGGGCAAAAGCTCGGCGACGCTTTGCTGCAGCGCGGCTACATCACGGAGCAGCAGCTGATTGAGGCGCTCGAGTTTCAGCTCGGCATTCCGCACGTCAGTTTGTACCGGTACCCGATCGATCCGAAAGCGACCAGCCTCGTGCCGAAAGAGTTTGCCCGCCGCCATATGCTCATGCCGCTCAAGGTGGAAGGAGACCGGCTGCTCGTTGCCATGGCCGATCCAATGGACTTTTTTGCCATCGACGATTTGCGCCTGTCGACCGGGTTTCAAATTGAAACGGCGATCGCCTCAAAAGATGATATTTTGCGGGCGATCAATAAATATTATGACATCGACGAAGCATTTGAGGATTTTTTGCAAATGCCGCCGCCTGAGGTGCGCGACGACGAGCGGGCTGCTGAAGACGATTCCCCCATCGTTCGTTTGGTGAACCAAATTTTGCAGCTCGCTGTTGAACAGCGGGCGAGCGACATTCATATCGACCCGCAGGAGACGAAAGTGCTCATCCGCTATCGGATCGACGGCCTGCTTCGCACCGAGCGGGCGCTGCCAAAGCATATGCAAAGCATGTTGACGGCGAGAATTAAAATTTTGGCCAATATGGACATCACCGAACACCGCGTGCCGCAAGACGGGCGGATCAAAATGGACATCGATTTTCATCCGGTTGATTTGCGCGTTTCAACGCTGCCGACCGTATACGGCGAAAAAATCGTTATGCGCGTCCTCGATTTGGGCGCCGCTTTAAACGATATTCATAAACTCGGCTTCAATCCGGTTAATTTAGATCGATTCATCCGCTTGATCGAGCGGCCGAACGGCATCGTCTTGATCACCGGTCCGACCGGTTCAGGGAAATCGTCGACGCTCTATGCGGCGCTCAACCATTTAAACAGCGAGCACGTGAACATTATTACGATTGAAGATCCAGTCGAATATCAGATCGAAGGCGTCAACCAAATTCAAGTCAACCCGAACGTCGGCTTGACGTTCGCCCAAGGGCTCCGCTCGATTTTGCGTCAAGACCCGAACATCATCATGGTCGGGGAGATTCGCGACCGCGAGACGGCGGAAGTGGCGATTCGCGCTTCGCTCACCGGTCATTTAGTGTTGAGCACGCTCCATACGAACGATGCATTAAGCACGATCACCCGCTTGATCGATATGGGGATTGAGCCGTTTTTAGTGGCTACATCGCTCGCCGGCGTCGTTGCGCAGCGGCTTGTGCGCCGCGTCTGCCGCGACTGCCAAGAGGTGTATGAGCCGACAAAGCGGGAGCGGGACATTTTCGCCCGCCGCGGCATTGAGGTTCATCAACTTGTCCGCGGCCGCGGCTGCCCGACGTGCAGCATGACCGGTTACCGCGGACGGCTGGCGATTCACGAGCTGCTTGTTGTCACCGATGAGATGCGGCGCGTCATTTTAAACAACGAGCCGTTTTCGAAATTGCGCGAGCTTGCCATGCAAAACAAAATGATTTTTTTGCTGGATGATGGGCTGTTGAAAGTGAAGCAAGGGTTGACCACGCTTGAAGAAGTGCTGAAAGTGGCCATTTTGCATTGATGGGTGAGACGGATGAAGGAAAAGCTTGAGGCGTTATTGCGCGCTGCCTTTGAATGCCGAGCTTCCGACGTGCATTTGACCGTCGGCGCGCCGCCGATTTTTCGTCTGAACGGGGAGTTGAGAGCTTACGGCCATGAGCGCCTGCACCCGGAGGAAACAGAGCAAATGGCGCGATCTATCATTCCGGCGCCGCTTTGGCAGCAGTTTCAAGAAACCGGAGAGCTTGATTTTTCGTATGGCATTGCCGGCGTTTCCCGCTTTCGCATCAACGTCTTTAAACAGCGGTCATGCGTGTCGCTCGCCGTGCGCCTCATCCCGGTGCGCATCCCGACGCTGGAGGAGCTTGGCCTGCCGGACGTCTTAAAGCGGATTGCCGAAAAGCCGCATGGACTCGTGCTTGTCACCGGACCGACCGGCAGCGGAAAGTCGACGACATTGGCGGCGATGATCGACTATATGAACAAAACGATGTCGAAACATATTATCACGCTGGAAGATCCGATCGAGTATTTGCATAAACACGGGAAATCGATCATCGACCAACGCGAGGTAGGATTCGACACCGGCAGTTTTGGCGCCGGATTGCGCGCTGCGCTTCGTCAAGATCCAGACGTCATTTTAGTCGGGGAAATGCGCGATTTGGAAACAATCCAAACGGCAATCACCGCTGCGGAAACGGGCCATTTAGTGTTAGGCACGCTTCATACGGCGAGCGCGCCGGCGGCGATTGAGCGGATGATTGACGTCTTTCCGCCGGCCCAGCAGGCGCAAATCCGGCTGCAGATTGCTTCCGTGCTCATTGCCATCATCGCTCAGCGCTTGTTTCCAAACAGCCGCAAAACCGGGCGGACGGCAGCGCTGGAAATTTTAGTGAACAATGCGGCCGTCGCCAACTTAATTCGCAACGAAAAAGAGCATCAAATCGTCAACATTATGCAAACGAGCCGCAGCATCGGCATGCAGACGATGGAAATGAGCGTTAAAGAGCTTGCAGCCGATGGACGCATCGATCCGTTGGCGGCTGAAGCGTATTTGGCAAGGGGGCGTGGAGACGATGGCGCAGTTTAAGTATGAGGGGCGCGACCGAAGCGGACGGAAAAAAGCGGGAGTGATCACTGCCGTTTCGCGGCGCGAGGCGGCGACAAAACTTCGGGAAAAAGGAATTCGCCCGCTGGTGCTGGCTGAAGTGCCGCCGTCCATATGGAACAAAGAAATTTCGTTTGGCCGCGCCGTCAAACTGCAGCACTTTGTCATCTTTTTGCGCCAGTTCGCCACGCTTGTGCGCGCTGGGGTGACGATCGTCGATTCGATCCGCATTTTGGCAGAACAGACAGAAAGCAAGGCGCTGGCTCGCTCGCTCGCAAATATTGAACAAATGTTGCGTGAGGGGAACCCGCTCTCAGCGGCCGCGGCAAAGCATCCGCGCATCTTTCCGCCCTTGTTTGTCAACATGGCGCGCGCCGGTGAAGCGAGCGGGACGCTTGACGAGACGCTTGACCGCTTGGCCGATCATTTTGAAAAAATGCATCGGACGCGGCAAAAAATCACCTCAGCGCTTGCCTATCCAATTGCTGTTGCCATCATTGCCACCGCGGTCGTTATTTTTTTGCTTGTCGCCGTTGTGCCAACGTTCGTCGAGATGTTCGCCGAGTTCCATGCCGAACTGCCGGCGATTACGAAGTTTGTGCTCAAGGCAAGCAGTGTGATGCAGCGGGATTGGTGGGCCGTCGTCCTGCTTTTTGCCGGCGTCTACGCATCGTTTGTGGCCCTGCGGCGGCAAAAGACAACGAAGTACTATATGGACTATGCCGCCATGCGGCTGCCAATGTTCGGCACGCTCGTGCAAAAAGCGGCGCTCGCCCGCCTGACGCGGACGCTCAGCTCACTTGTCGCAAGCTCGGTGCCGATTTTAGAGGCGCTGTCGATCGCCGGGCGCGTCGTTGAAAATGAAGTGATCGCATCGGTGCTTGTTGAAGCGCGGACCTCCCTCGAGCGCGGGCAATCGCTCTCGGAGCCGCTCCGCCGCCATTGGGCGTTTCCGCCCCTTGTGGCGCAAATGATCGGGATCGGTGAACAGACCGGTGCGCTTGACGCCATGCTCGGCAAAGTCGCCGATTTTTACGAAGCGGAAGTCGATGCGGCCACCGACCGGTTGAAATCGCTCATCGAACCGCTCATGATCGTGCTTCTCGCCGGCGTCGTCGGGACGATCGTCACTTCGATCATCGTGCCGATGTACGATATTTTTAATCATATTCAACAGTAGGCAATAAGAATATATTCCTATTTATGCCGTTTTGTTGTAGAATGATAGGGAAAACATTTTAATTTTGTCTGAAAGGGAGAGGGAACTATGTTGAAGCGAATCATTAAAAACGAGCGCGGCTTGACGCTCATCGAACTGCTCGCCGTCATCGTCATTTTAGGGATTATCGCGGCGATTGCCATCCCGGCGATTGGGGCCATTATGGACAACTCGAAGAAAGACGCGCATATCGCCAATGCGAAGCAAATGGCCAGCGCGGCGCGGTTAGCCATTGCGGCGGATAATAACACGAAAACGAGTTATACACTAAAAGAATTATACGAGGGTGGATATTTGGAAAATATTCCGAAATCCCCAGGAAAACATTCAACCAACAAGTATCATGAAGAAGAAAGTACAGTGGAGATTGTGAAGGAAACGGATTCTAATAACAAAGTCATTGGTATTTTATATAAGGTGAAACTCGTGGATGGTGACGGAAAATTTACTTACATTGACGGAACGAAAGAAGTAAATGCACTGACGCGAAAGGATGTGAAATTAGAATAGGATGTTTGTCTTAAATGACGGCGGTTGTCTATTGTCTTGCTTTTTTCTACTCCCTCCTCCTCGCCTCGTTCTTTAACGTCGTCGGGCTGCGGGTGCCGGCCGGGGAGTCGATCATCCGGCCGCGGTCGCATTGCCCGGCGTGCGGGCGGACGCTGTCGGCGGGGGAGTTGATCCCAGTCGTGTCGTATGTCATGCAGCGCGGGCGGTGCCAAGGGTGCGGGGGGCGCATCTCCCCCCTTTACCCGACAATGGAACTTGCGACCGCCGCTTTGTTTACCGCGGCTCCCGTTTGGGTCGGCTGGAGCGGGCGGTTGATCGTGGCGTGGACGTTGATCAGCTTGTTTGCCATCATTGTCGTCTCCGATCTTCGCTACATGCTCATCCCCGACCGGGTGCTCCTCGTCTTTGCCGGTTTGTTTTTGGTGGAGCGGCTGGTGATTCCGTTTTTGCCGTGGGCCGATATGTTCCTTGGCGCGGCGGTCGGATTTTCGCTTTTATGGCTGATCGCCGTGCTGTCCAACGGCGGGATGGGGGGCGGCGATGTGAAGTTGTTTGCCGTGCTTGGGTTTGTGCTCGGTTGGAAAATGGTGTTGCTCGCGTTTTTCTTGGCGACGTTGTACGGTACGGTGATCGGGCTTGTCGGCATGGCATTGGGCCGCGTACGGCGCGGCAAGCCGATGCCGTTTGCGCCCGCGATCGCGCTCGGGGCGCTGACCGCGTTTTTCTTCGGAGAAGCGATCGTGCGCGCGTATATTTCACTCATTATGTAAAGATGGCAGAAAGGAAGCAGGCGACTATGGCGTTATGGCGGCGAAAGGCGAAACAGGCGAACATCATCATCAAAGATCATGTCCTCCGCTATGTGGAAGCGAAGACGGGGCATCCTCCCGAGGCAAGGAGATGGGGCGAGCGAGCCTTGCCGCCCGGCATCATTCGCGACGGAAAAATCGCCGATCGGGAAACGTTGGCGATGGTTTTGGACGAATGTGTTGACGAATGGAAACTTGACGGGCGGCGTGTCCGCTTTGTTGTTCCCGATCCGTTTGTGATGATCCGCCATTTGCCGCTTCCCGCTCATTTGCCGGACGAGGACATCCGCGGCTATTTGTTTATGGAGCTTGGCGAATCGATCCCGCTTCCATTCGCCGATCCGGTGTTTGACTACGTCGTCGCCGAGAGGACAGAGGAGGCGCTGAACGTGCTGTTGTTTGCCGCGCCGGAAGAGGCGGTGGCCGACTATGCGGCGCTCTTGGAAGACGCCGGCCTGCGCCCGGTGGCGGCCGATGTGTCCCCGCTTTGCGCCTATCGCCCGTTTTTTGTTGCTGGACAAGCTGCGGTGGACGACCACATTTTGCTTGTCCAGTTTGACGAATCGGCTGTCAATTTGAGCGTCTTCCACCGCCATTTGCCGCAGTTTATGCGCCATGTGCCGCTTGAGGCGCCCGGGGAGCCGACGGCTGCGATCGTCGACCCGTTTATTGACGTGTATAAAGAAATCGAGCGGATGATGAGCTTTTATTCGTTTTCCATCCAGCAAGGAAAACAGCAAATTACGCGCCTCTTCCTCACCGGCGACCATCCGCGGCTTGACGATGTGTTTGCCGTTATGTCAGAGCGGCTTGATGTGCCGCCGGAGCGGCTTTCTCGCTCGCTTGATCCGTTGCCGGACCGTTATCATCTCGCATGGGGATTGGCGTTGAAAGAAGGAATGGCCGACTATGATCGCTGACATCAACTTGCTGCCGCGAAAAGAACCGCGCCGCGCGGCGGGCGCCGTGCTGGCGGCCTTCGCCGTTTTTCTTCTGCTGCTTGGCGCTGGGGGAGGCTACTGGCTGATGGAGCGTGCGAATCAACGGCTCGCGGCGCTTGAAGGGGAGCTTCAGCAAATGCGCGCCGAGCAGGCGGCGATGGAGGCGAAGGGAAAAACGACGGAGCAGCAGCAAGCTGAGCAAGAGCTTGCTAAAGCGGTCCAATGGGCGAACCGTTATCCGCTCAAAACGGTGCCGCTGTTGCGGGCGTTGACCAAACAACTGCCGGAGCGCGGCTTTATCATGAACTTTTCGTATGCCGGTCAAAAGACGGTGACGATGACCGTGCAGTTTGATGCGGCGGAAGAAGCGGCCTATTATTTAGATCGGCTTGAGAAAGTTCATTTGGTCAAAGCTGTCAAATTGACTGGCCTCTCGGCCAGCGGCGAAAGCGGCGGGGCAGAGGAGGAAGCGATCGTGCCGCGGTATATCGCACAATATGAGCTGGAACTTCAGCCGACACGAAAAGAGGGGGGCAACGAATGATGGGCCGCTTTGGCAAATGGCCGCTCGTGTTTGCCGGGGTGTTTCTTCTTGCCGCTCTTTTGTTTGCCGCTTTCTATGTTTTCGTGCTCATGCCGCGCTACGAACAAATGGAGCGGCTCGAGGCGGTCGTACAAAGCGAGAAAAACGTATTGGCTGCAATGAAGAAGCAGGCGGCGGGGAATCGGGAAGAAACGGCGGAGAGCCTGGCGGCTTTGCAGAGGAAAGTGCCGGTGCGCCCGTTCGCCGATCAACTGTTGCTAGTGTTTCAAAAAGCGGAATATATTTCTGACAGCCGGCTATTGAGCGTCAGCTTCGCCGAAGGGCAGGGAACCGGAGAATCTTCTTCGCAAGGGAACGCGAATGGAGCGGAAAGCAAGGCGTCCGGAGACAAGGCGTTGATTCCTCCAAGCGGCATCCAGTCCATCACCGCCCAATTGACGGTGGAATCTCCCTCCTATTATCAGCTTGAACGGTTTTTAGAGGTGCTTGAACACTCCGAGCGCATTTTGGCGGTGGAAGGATTGACGTTTACCGGCCCGCCGGAGTTGACGTCCACCGCTGTTGACGTGCAACCGCTCTCCTATTCCATCCATGTCCGCGCCTTTTACGCGCCACAACTTGAGAAATGGAAACAGCTCATTCCCATCCGCGATGTCCCTCCACCAAGCGGCAAAGACAATCCGCTCGTGGAAGTGGCGCCGTCTTCGGGCCGGTAGCGGGGATGGTGGAAGTCCGATATGCTCATTCGCATGAAGCGGGGGATGACCCTCATTGAACTTTTGGCTGTGTTGGTGATCATCGGCATTATGGCGATGATCATCGGTCTTGCCATGTGGAAGATGATTGATCGGGCGCGCGAGCGGGCGTTTGTTTCCGATGCGTATGGACTATATGAAGCGGCGCGGCTGTATGTCGGCGCGGAAAAAGTGGAGTTTTTGCCAGCCCGTTCTTCTGCCGTATTGTCGTATGGAGAGTTGGTGGAAAACGGCCTGCTTGATCTGATCCGTGATCCGTTTACCGGGAATGTGCTGCCCCCGGAAACGAATTCGTCGTACGTGCTTGTGACGAAGCGGGAGGACGGCGGGGTCGATTACGCCGTTTGCTTGAAAGGCGAGACAAAGCAGCTTTGCACTTATGAGGGGCGCGAGCAGCCGATTCCTGTCGAAGCGCTGGGGACGGAGGCGATTCGCAACCGTTGATGTCGGAAAATGAAGAACAGAAGCCGGGACAAGACGACAAATGTCTTGTTCTTTTTTTTTTCGTTTGTGGTAAGATAGGCGAAAGAAATCGAAGCATGAAGAAGGACGGTGGCCAAATGGACAAGCAGCGCATGCGTATTATGGTGAATATCAACGGCAAGCCCCGCCCATTTACTGTGGAGCGTTCGTCGGAAGGGCGGCCGTCCGAGGAGTCGGGTGGATATCCGGTGGACAGCCATCTAGGGAAAGGACAGCGAGCCAAAAACGAGGCGGATGACAGCCGCCAAGTGAGCGTGTTTCAAGAAGGCGGACCATCCGCAGGCAAGCCATCAACAGGCCTGTGGGTTACGGAGGATGGGCAAGTTCGAGAAGATGTTGAAACGACGGGTTGGGAAGAGGCGGCCGCCCTTGAGGCGGATGAACGGGTCATTTCCGTTTCCGAGGTGATGCAACAAAAGAAAAGCGGCAGACGTCGGCCATGGCGGTTGCCGGCTCAAGCCAAGTCGCTGCTCGCCGCCGCGTTGGTCGCTGCGTTGATCGGCATGGCGTTTGGCATGACGGTGCTGCGCATCATTCCGAAGGAAAAATCTGCTTCGTCGCCGGCATCTGAAGCGATGGTGGAATTGACAAAGCCTGAAACGACGGCGGGCGAAGAAGGGAGAGAGAGCGTCATACGAGCGCCGTTTTCCATTGCGGTCATTCAAGCTGGCGTCTATTCGAATGCGGCGGCGGCCAAGCAGGCGTCCGAATCGATCAAAAGAGCAGGCGTTCCGGTCGTCGTTGCGGGGCAAAAACCGGTAGCGCTCTATATCGCCGTCGGCGCGGATAAGGAAACGTTGCGGGCGGTCAACGATAAATATCGCCAAGCGGTGTCGAGCACGTACGTCAAAGAGCTGTTGTTTTCTGCGGATGCAAAAGCGCGCCGTTTAGAGGTTGTCCAAAAGGGAGAGGCTCTGTACAAACAGATGGCGTCAGTCTCCGTTGCCTTGCTTAGCGGCCGGAATGTCGGCGAGGATGATTGGCGGACGTTGCAAACCGTGTATGATGCATTCGAAAAAAGCAAAATGGACGACGGCAAAACAGCGGGAGGCTATATCGAGGCGCTGAAGCAGGCGTATGCCGCCCTTGCCGCATACAAAGAGCAACGGGATGAAGCGCTGTTGGCCAAAGCCCAGCAACAGCTGCTCGAGGCGCTTGCTGCTTATATCGAATTGGTGCCGCTAGGGAGCTAGAAGCCCCGTTTTTTTTGCCCATTTCATATAGATGGCAGCGAAAACGTTTAACATATCCTTGACGGAAAAGCCGTTTGTCCATTTTTCGACTGTCGCAGGCAAGCCTGTGGCTTGGAAGCCCGAACAACCACCCGCTTTACAGACCCATACATGGGTCTCAAAGCGGCGTTGTTCGGTCGACCGGCAGTCGATCAAATGCTTAGTAAAATCTGCAAATGTTCATGCTTCAAATGGCATGCATACAGAAAATTGCCTTTCACCGCAAAATTTGCTACGATACAAATGAATCTTCCGAGCCGAAACGAGTGAAAGGAGAATGAACGATGCCTCCACGGTTCGTGCTTGCTTCCCGCTCCCCGCGCCGCAGGCAGATCCTCGAGCTGGCCGGCTGGCCGTTTGACGTGCAGGAAAGCCAAGCCGATGAGACGATCGCCCCCGGAACGCCCCCTGATGAAGCTGTCCAACTGCTTGCCCGCCGGAAAGTTCAGGCGGTGGCGCCGTCTGTCCCCGATGCATACGTTCTTGGCGCTGATACAATCGTGGTGTGCGACGGCCGCTTGTTAGGGAAGCCGCGCACGAAAGAAGAAGCATTCGCCATGTTGCGCCTCTTGTCCGGGCGGACGCATGACGTATGGACCGGCGTCGCCATCGCACCCCCTCATGGATCCATCACATCGTTTGCGGAAAAAACAGCAGTCACGTTTTGGGAGCTCGATGACGAGGAAATCGCTGCTTATATTGCGACCGGGGAGCCGATGGACAAGGCGGGGGCTTACGGCATTCAAGGACGAGCCGCCTTGTTTGTCAAACGGATCGAAGGCGACTATTTGACGGTCGTCGGCCTGCCGCTGTCGCGGACGGTCAGGGAATTGCGCCGGCTCGGGTGGCCGACGGCATAGATCAAAGCAAAAGCGGCCGCCGTCTGGCGCTTTTTTGCAAAAGAACGGCTTCGCAAACGGATTCTGCTGTCGTACCGAGGGGCGGTTCAAGCCTCTCCATCTTTCGATGAAGCAAAACAAAAAGGGGGAGTATGATGGCGTGGATGATCCGCGATGTGCCGAAAGACAGCCGACCGCGTGAACGGCTGCTGTCATCAGGGCCGGAAAGTTTATCCGACCATGAACTGATCGCCATTTTGTTGCGCACGGGCACGAAGGAGGAGTCGGTCGTGCAGCTCGCCCAGCGTCTCCTTCGCCATTTTGAGGGGCTGAGGTCGCTCAAAGATGCAACGGTCGAAGAAATGACGAACATCAAAGGGATCGGGCCGACGAAAGCCGTGCAAATTTTGGCGGCGTTGGAGCTCGGCCGACGCATCCACCAGTCCGGCGGCGCCGACCGCTATGTGATTCGTTGCCCGGAAGACGGAGCGAAATACGTCATGGAAGATATGCGCTTTTTATCACAAGAACATTTTGTCGCCATTTATTTAAATACGAAAAATCAAGTCATCTACCGCAAAACGGTGTTCATCGGCAGTTTAAACGCCTCAATTGTCCATCCGCGCGAAGTGTTTAAAGAGGCGATCAAACGTTCCGCCGCCTCAGTCATTTGTGTGCATAACCACCCTTCTGGTGATCCGACTCCAAGCCGCGAAGACATCGATGTGACGAAACGGCTCGCGGAATGCGGCCGCATCATCGGCATCGAGCTCTTGGATCACCTCATCATCGGCGATCAAAAATTCGTCAGTTTGAAAGAAAAAGGCTATGTCTGACGGTTCTCATTTTTTGTCGAATCAGTTATAATATCAACTATGGGTTTTTCCGAATCCGTTCGGGCGGTGTTGTACAATTTATAAATGACTTGACATCCGATCCATGTTGTCAATAGAAAATCTATATGCATTTCGTTTCGGAAAGGAAGATCGATCATATGTTTGGAATTGGGACGAAAGATCTCGGGATTGACTTAGGAACAGCGAATACGCTCGTTTATGTGAAGGGAAAAGGGATCGTTTTGCGCGAGCCGTCGGTTGTCGCCATTCAGCGCGACACGAAGCAAATCGTCGCTGTCGGCAATGAAGCGAAAAACATGATCGGGCGCACGCCGGGCAACATCGTGGCGCTTCGCCCGATGAAAGACGGCGTCATCGCCGATTATGAAACGACGGCGACGATGATGAAATATTTCATTCGCAAGGCCGTCAAAACGAAAGGGTTGTTTGCCAGCAAGCCGTATGTGATGGTATGCGTGCCGTACGGCATCACGGCCGTGGAGGAGCGCGCGGTCATCGATGCGACGCGCCAGGCTGGAGCGCGCGACGCCTATACGATTGAAGAACCGTTTGCGGCCGCGATCGGCGCCAATTTGCCGGTGTGGGAGCCGACCGGGAGCATGGTCGTCGACATCGGCGGCGGTACGACCGAGGTGGCGGTCATTTCGCTCGGCGGCATCGTGACGAGCCAGTCGATTCGCATCGCCGGCGATGAAATGGATGAGGCGATCATTCAATACATCCGTAAAACGTACAATTTGATGATCGGAGAACGGACGGCGGAGGCGATTAAAGTCGAGATCGGCTCAGCCGGAAATCCGGAAGGGATCGGAAACATGGAAATTCGCGGCCGCGACTTGCTCACTGGGCTGCCCAAAACGATCGAAATCAGCGCCGAAGAAGTGGCTGAGGCGTTGCACGATACGGTTTATGCGATCGTCGAATCGGTGAAAAACACGCTCGAAAAAACACCGCCGGAGCTGGCGGCTGACATTATGGACCGCGGCATCGTGCTGACAGGCGGTGGAGCGTTGTTGCGCAATTTGGACAAGGTTATCAGCAAAGAGACGGACATGCCGGTCATCGTCGCGGAAAATCCGCTTGATTGTGTGGCCATCGGCACCGGGAAAGCGCTCGACCACATCGACTTGTTTAAAAACAAGGCGAGAGACTATCGCTGACGATAAGAAGGTGTGACGCATGCCACAGCTTTTTGGGAATAAGCGTCTCATTTTTTTGCTCGTCAGCATCGTCATCCTTGTCATGTTGATCGGCTTTTCGCTGCGCAGCCGCGACGAGTTGACGTGGCCTGAGCAGTTCGTAAAAGACACGGCCGGTTTTGTTCAGCTTCTGTTTGGGAAGCCCGCCCAGCACGTCGCGGGCTTCTTTGAAAATGTGAGCGATCTTCGCCGTACATATAAGGAAAACGAACTGCTGAAGGCGAGACTTGAGGAATATGCGGCGCTTGAGACCGAGGTCGAGGCGCTGCGGCAAGAAAACGAACGGTTGCGCGCGTTGCTCGATAAAAAAGAGAGCTTGCGTGATTTTGTTTCGATTCAGGCGACGGTGATCGGGCGGAACCCGGATCGTTGGCGGGAAACGATCATCATCAACAAAGGCGAGCAACACGGCGTGAAAAAAGATATGGCCGTCATCACCCCAGCGGGGCTTGTCGGCAAGGTGCAGCACGCTTCCCAATTTACGTCCACTGTGCAGTTGTTAAGCGCGCTTGACCAAAACAACCGCATTTCCGCTTATATCCAAGGAAAGGAAAACGTGTTTGGGTTGATCGAAGGCTACGATGAGAAGCGGCGCGAGTTGCTGCTCGGAGAAATTCCGATTGACGCCAAAGTGGAAAAAAGGCAAAAAGTGTTGACTTCCGGTCTTGGGGGCGTGTTTCCGAAAGGGCTGCCGATCGGTGAGGTGACCGAGATCAAGCCGGACCAATACGGATTGACGAAAGTCGTCTATGTCAAGCCGTTTGCCAACTTGTATGATATTGACGATGTCATGATTGTGAAACGAACCATCGATGCAGCACTGCAGGAAAAGGAGGAGGCAAAGTGAACAAGTGGCGTCTCCCTTTCCTTGCGGTGTTATGTTTTGTGAGTGAGAGCCTTTTTGTTGATGTATGGCCAAAAGGCGATTTGTATGTCCACTATTTTTTTGTTCCCCGGTTTTTTCTTGTTTTTCTCGTGTTCACAGCGATGCATTTCGGCGGGACGCGGGCGATGGGGTACGGATTCATCTTCGGGTTTCTGTATGACTGCGTCTACACAGAGCTGCTCGGTGTTTATGCGTTTGCCTATACGCTTATAGCCTACTTGGCGGGCAAAGCGATGAAATGGTTCCACCAAAACTGGTTTGTTGCATCGCTCTTGTCGCTGCTTTCCATTTTGTTGCTTGACAGTTATGTCTACGGCATCCAGCTGTTGATCGGGCGGACCGATTGGTCGTTTTCTGTTTTTTGGAACCGCCGTCTATGGCCGACGCTGCTTCTGAACGTCGCGTTTTTGCTCGTCTTTTCGTACCCGCTCGAACGGCGATTGACAAAAATTCGCCGGTTTGAGCAGGAAGAATAAAAGAGGAAAAACGGCCCGTTTTGTAGAATTATTCGTTGGGGTGAACGTTGTGGCGAAACAAAAGCAGCAGTACGTGACGATTAAAGGGACGAAAGATGGGCTGACGCTGCATCTCGATGACCGCTGCTCGTATGATGATTTATTGAAAGAAATCGAGGAGCGGCTTGTCAAACAAGCTGGCGTCGCGCCAGACAGCCCTCTTGTCTCTGTTCATCTGAAAATCGGGAACCGGTATTTGACGCCTGCCCAAGAGGAAGAGGTGCGTGCGCTCATCCGCCGTTCAAAAAATTTGGTCGTCGATTCGATCGAAAGCAATGTCATGTCGAAAGCAGAAGCGATAGAATGGATGAGAAAAACGGAAATTGTGCCCGTTTCGCGCATTGTCCGTTCGGGACAAGTGCTTCATGTCGAAGGGGATTTGCTGCTGATCGGCGACGTGAACCCTGGCGGAACGGTCATTGCCGGAGGCAACATTTTCATTCTCGGCGCCTTGCGCGGCATCGCCCATGCCGGGTATGCCGGCAATAAACAGGCGATCATCGCGGCATCGGTCATGAAACCGATGCAGCTGCGCATCGGCGACATCATGAGCCGAGCGCCCGATTCGAAAACGGATGAAGGAAATGAAATGGAATGCGCCTATATTGATGAGCATAACCAAATTGTTGTCGACCGCCTTCAGCTGCTTATGCATTTGCGGCCGAACTTGACGCGCTTAGAAAGGAGAATGTGACCGTGGGAGAAGCGATCGTCATCACTTCCGGAAAAGGCGGCGTCGGCAAAACGACGACGACCGCGAACCTTGGGACGGCCCTCGCCATTCTAGGGAAGCGGGTGTGCCTTGTTGACACCGACATCGGGCTGCGCAACCTCGATGTCGTGCTTGGGCTTGAGAACCGAATTATTTATGATTTGGTCGATGTCGTTGAAGGGCGTTGCACGGTGCAAAAAGCGCTTGTGAAAGACAAGCGGTTCGATAACTATTTGTATTTGTTGCCGGCCGCGCAAACGAGCGATAAGTCGGCGGTCAACCCCGCACAAATGAAACAGCTCATTGAGGAGCTGAAACAGGAATACGATTATGTGCTCATCGACTGTCCGGCCGGCATCGAACAAGGCTATCGCAACGCTGTCGCCGGCGCGGATGAAGCGATCGTCGTCACGACGCCGGAAGTGTCGGCGGTCCGCGACGCCGACCGCATCATCGGCTTGCTTGAAGCGGAGGAGCACGTCAAACCGCCGCGCCTCATCATCAACCGCATTCGCAGCCATATGGTGAAAAACGGCGATATGTTGGATGTCGACGAAATCATCTCGCATTTATCGATCGAGTTGCTCGGCATTATCGCCGACGATGAAAACGTGATCAAAGCGTCGAACCGCGGCGAGCCGATTGTGCTGGACCCAAACAGCAAAGCGTCGATCGCCTTCCGCAACATTGCCCGCCGCATCCTCGGCGAGTCGGTGCCGCTCCCGCCGCTTGAGGAAGAGGAGAAGGGGCTGTTTTCAAAGATTCGGAAAATATTTAGTTTGAAATAAGAGAAAGAACGGGGGCAATTTCGGAAATACTAGGAAATTGCCCCTCTCTGTTCGGATGATATTCTAAAAAACTGTAATACAGAGAGGTTGGGAGGAGTTGGTGCAGTTTTGTTGACGGTTTTACTAATCGAGAAGTGATTATACTTTCGTTGCCTCTATATTAATATATCCAAGGAATAAGAAGATTATGAAACAATGAAATCTCAACGATGAGTTGAAAGACTGAATGCATAAGAGAAAGGATGACCCACCATGTCCAACCATGACAGACTTATAGCAGAAGCAGAAAAACGTGTCAAGCTTGCGGAACGCTCCCTGAATGACCGTCAATATCGCCTCGCCTATCATATTATGCCGCCCGTTAATTGGATGAACGACCCGAACGGGTTGATCCAATTTAATGGAGAATATCATGTGTTCTATCAGTTTCATCCCGACAGCCCGGCATGGGGCCCAATGCACTGGGGACACGTGAAAAGCAAGGATTTGGTCCATTGGGAGCGGCTCCCGATCGCGTTGGCTCCGAGCGAACCGTACGACTCGGGGGGCTGCTTTTCAGGCTGTGCGGTCAATGACAACGGGGTGCTTACATTGATTTACACAGGGAATGTATGGCTCGATGAAAAACAAACACAGTTAAAACAATACCAATGTGTGGCGGTGAGTCGCGACGGCATCCATTTTCAAAAGGATCCGGCCAATCCGGTAATCGCTGAGCCGCCTTTTGATTGCCAAGGTCATATTCGCGATCCAAAAGTATGGAAGCGCGGAGATGACTGGTATATGGTGCTTGGTACGCGGGAAGGAGACAATGGCAAGGTCATCCTTTACCGGTCGCGTAACCTCCGCCAATGGCAGTTTGTCGGCGTAGCAGCTGAAAGCGATGGTACATTGGGCTATATGTGGGAATGTCCAGATTTCTTCCATTTGAAAGGGAAAGATATCCTTCTCTTCTCTCCACAAGGAATAGAACCGGAAGGCGACCGGTTTCACAATTTGCATCAGACAGGATACCTTGTTGGGCGATTGGATTATGAGACGGGGAAATTTGTCCATGGTGAATTTAAAGAGCTTGACAAAGGGTTTGATTTTTACGCGGCACAAACGTTTTTAGATGAAAAAGGAAGACGGATTTTATTCGGCTGGATGGATATGTGGGAATCTGCCATGCCGACGCAGGAACGGGGATGGGCCGGGGCGCTCACGATTCCGCGGCTGCTTGAACTTGATGAGGAAGAAGAACTCGTTATGCGCCCGATCCCTGAACTTTCGCTGCTTCGCGAACAGCATATCCAGCAGCCGCCTTTTACGGTCGTCCCCGGCCAGCGCGGCTATTTGTCGACGGTCCACGGTGACCGTTTGGAGATGAAGATCGAATTTTCTTTACAGGATTTCCAAGGCCGCTCCTTCGGATTAAAAGTGCGTTGTTCCCCGGATTTTGAGGAGGAAACGGTGCTCATGTATGATGCGGCCTCTTCAGCAGTAATCTTCGACCGAAACCGTTCCGGCCAAGGGGAAAAAGGAATTCGGCGCGCCCGTTTAAACATCCGCGGCCAAACAACACTAGTGTTCCATGTCTTTATTGACCGCTCGTCGATTGAGCTGTTTGTGAACGGCGGAAAAATCGTGATGACCGGAAGAATTTATCCGGGCAAGGCAAGCCAATTGGTCGACTTATTCGCAGAGGGCGGCAACGTCAATGTGTTGTCGTGCGAGATATGGAGATTAAAAGATATTTGGGCATAGGGAGGGGTTAAGTCGGGCCTCCTTTTTCTTTTTATGCCGGTTTCCAATGTACGCTCATATTCAAACAGGTTGTCTCATAAATTAGTACAAACGTTGTTGGAAAGGTGGAGGGGGGACGTATGGACCGACGTGTTCGGGAAATCAGAAAACGGATTGAACGGCGGCGAAAAGAGCGCCAATATTATGAGGCGAAGCGGCGAAAGGAACCGGATTGGGAAGCGGCGGACGAGGAGCGGTACGGGCTGCCGGTCGTCACGTATGACCGCTATTCGTTTGAATCAGAGCCGCATCCGCTATTTCGCAAGGAGTGGTTTCTTTTTCAAACGCTCATAGCCGCTTGTCTCGTGCTCGTGACGGCCATTTTGTTCCGGCATCCGTCCGCTTCGCTCGATCCAGCGCGCCAGTTTGTCAAGAGGACGATGGAAACGGAGTTTCAGTTTGCGGCCGTCTCAGCCTGGTATGAAAAAACGTTCGGCGAGCCGCTTGCCTTTTTCGCCCCGAAAAAGGAAGAAAAGGTGAAAACGGCTTCATCCTATGCAGTGCCGGCTTCTGGACGGATTTTGGAAAGTTTTGAAAAAAACGGGGAGGGCGTGACGATCGAAACCGAGAATGGAGCCAAAGTGGAAGCGATGAAAGAAGGGATTGTCACCTTTGCCGGTACGAAAGACCGTCTCGGCAAAACGGTCATCATCCAACATGCGGACGGCACGGAGACATGGTATGGACATTTGGGGGCCATTTCGGTGAAATTGTATGATTTTGTAGAAATGGGGCAGGAAGTTGGCACGGCCGAGGCGAGCGAGGTAAATAAACAGAAAGGGCTGTTTTATTTTGCTATTAAACAAGGAGATGAATTTATCGATCCGATTCAGGTGATTTCCTTTGAATAAGTATATAGCGCTGCTCGGGAAGCTGCACGTCCACCCGCTGTTATGGCTGATCGGCGGCATCGCGGTGCTTACCGCCCATTTCAAGCAGCTTTGCCTATTGTTTTTCATCGTCCTCGTTCATGAACTCGGCCATGCGTCGGCAGCCGCGTTTTTCTCTTGGCGGGTGAAGCGGATTTTGCTGCTGCCGTTCGGCGGAGTGGCGGAAGTCGAAGAGTACGGCAACCGCCCATTCCGCGAGGAGTGGATCGTGACGCTCGCCGGGCCGGCCCAGCATCTGTGGCTCGTAGCGGCGGCGTTTTGTTTGTGGAAGGCCGGCATGATGGATGGCGGAAGCTGGGAGCTCTTTTTTCGCTACAATGCGGCCATTTTCGCTTTGAACTTGCTGCCGATCTGGCCGCTGGATGGAGGCAAGCTATTGTTTCTACTGCTGTCCTACCGCCGCCCGTTCAGCGAAGCGCACCGGAACACGGTCGCCGTATCGGCCGCCGCGCTTGCTGTCGGCGTCGTTCTTTTGTTGGTGTTGGCGCCGCGCCAGCTTGATTTATGGGCGATCGCCGGCTTTTTGGCTCATGCTCTTTTGCAGGAGCAAAAGCAGCATCCGTATGTCGTTATGCGCTTTTTGCTTGAGCGGTATTATGGAAACAAAGGCGGCTATACAAAGCTGCGGACGATTACGGCGCCGGCGGACGAATGCATCTCGGCCGTGTTGCAGCGATTTTACCGCGGACAAAAGCATGCGATCATCGTCGTTCGCGACGGGAGCGAACGGGCGACGCTCGATGAAAACGAGCTGCTGCATGCGTTTTTTGCCGAAAAGCGAGCCGATGCGCCGCTTGGCGCTCTCATCTATTGATTGTGGCTATATGATGCAACGAAAACGTTTAACATATCTTTGGCGGAGAAGCCACTTATTTTTTCGACAATCGAGTCGATCCAATGCTCAGTAAAAGCTTCAAATGGCATCTATATAGTCATTTGCGCCGTTTCATCATCGTCCGCCGGGGGACGAAGGTGACGGTTGACGGCCGGCCGTTTCTATGTTACGATAAATGACGTTGTAGACTTTTTGTCCTGCCAACAAGGGCAAAAGAGGGCGGCTGTCGCAAAAAGACGCACCCGCACTACAACCGCTCAGCGCGGGCGATGAAGCGCTCCGTCCTGGGCCGCCTTGGCGCTGGCGAGTCTGAGTCCATGAAGGAGGTGCGATGCATGTACGCAATTATCGAAACTGGCGGCAAACAATTGAAAGTCGAAGAAGGCCAAGAAATTTACATCGAAAAATTGGATGCGAATGAAGGCGATACGGTCACGTTTGACAAAGTGCTGTTCGTCGGCGGGGAAACGGTGAAAATCGGCAACCCGACGGTCGAAGGCGCAACCGTGACGGCGAGAGTGCAAAAACACGGCCGACAAAAGAAAATTATCGTCTTCAAATATAAAGCGAAAAAGAACTATCGCCGCAAACAAGGCCACCGTCAGCCGTACACGAAAGTCGTCATCGAGAAAATCAACGCGTAAAGATGATCCGCGTCACGATTGAACGGGAAGCGGACGGCCGCATCCGCGCGTTTACGATGGAAGGGCATGCCCATTTTGCGAAACGCGGGCAGGACATTGTATGCGCCGGCGCTTCGGCGGTCTCGTTCGGCACGATCAACGCCATCGAGACACTTATTGGCGTAAGCCCGCACGTTTCGCTCGGCAAAGACGGCGGCTACCTCCGCTGCGAGCTTCCGGAGCTGGAAGAAGCGGCGGCAGAGAAAGTGCAGTTGTTGTTGGAAGCGATGGTCGTTTCACTAAAGACGATCGAACGCGATTACGGAACATTTATCCGCGTGACATCCATCTAGCGGGAGGTGACTGCCATGCTGAGACTTGACCTGCAATTTTTTGCTTCGAAAAAAGGGGTCGGTTCGACAAAAAACGGCCGCGACTCGATCGCGAAACGTCTTGGCGCAAAACGGGCTGACGGTCAATTCGTCACCAGCGGTTCGATTTTGTACCGTCAACGCGGAACGAAAGTCCATCCGGGCTTGAACGTCGGCCGCGGCGGCGACGATACGCTGTATGCGAAAATCGACGGCATCGTCCGCTTCGAGCGGCTCGGCCGTGACCGCAAACGCGTCAGCGTCTATCCGGTCAGCCAAGAAGCGTAATCGATGTGGAAAAAGCTCTAACCGTTCGGTTAGAGTTTTTTTCTTTTTGGCGTAGAAAAATCGTTCTCGTTTAATGTCAAAAAATGTTATAGTAAAAATACATGCCTCCCCCATAGCCGGGAGGCGGAACTCCAAGCGAGGCAGGGAGCCTGCGCTTAGTGGATAGGGGAGCGTCGGATGGAGAAGCGATGGACTGTCGTTGAGGTGATGCGCCATGCTCGCCATGACTGGTTGAACAAAATCCAGCTCATCAAAGGGCATTTGGCGCTTAATAAAATCGAACGGGTGCAGGAAATTATTGAAGACATGATCGGCGAGATGCATCAGGAAGCGCGATTGACAAATTTGAAGGCTGAGCGGTTCGCTGAGCTTGTCATGACTTATAACTGGGAGCCGCGCCCGCTCGTTCTTGAGTATGAAATCACGGACGGCGAAGCCGATTGGTCGCGGTGTGATGAACAGCTGGCTGAATGGTGCCGCGCATTTTTTCGTCTGCTCGAAGCGCAATCCGATGAGCGGACAGAAAACCATTTATGTTTGTCCATTGAACTGTCCGACCGACGGGCGGCGCTGTTTTTGGATTACCGCGGCACGTTTAGGGATGGCGAAACCATTCGTGCTTGGCTTGAGCGCTGTGAACCATCACCGCCGCTTCGGCTCGCGTCGTTTGCTGTTGGCGAGGGCGAATTGACGGTGGAGCTTGAGCTTTTGGCGGCGGAATCTTGATCGTTGAGTGGACGAAGGAGAATGGACGAGCCCATGGAGTGCGGACGGATCGATCCAATCGGGCCGAAAAGCGGCGGCTGGGCTTGAACCGCCCGCCAGCCTGCAGACGGCCGATGCTTGCGTACATATTGACATCATGGAATCGACTCTGTATACAATAATAAGTATTAGTCATACTCATTTCACCATGATACCATGATGGAAGCGAATCGGAGGAACAGCCATGTTTGTTGATCAGGTGAAAATTTATGTGAAAGGCGGGGACGGCGGCAACGGCATGGTCGCGTTCCGCCGGGAAAAATACGTCCCAAAAGGCGGGCCGGCCGGCGGAGACGGCGGCAAAGGCGGCGATGTCGTCTTTGTCGTGGATGAAGGGCTGCGGACGTTGATGGATTTCCGCTACCAGCGCCATTTTAAAGCGCCGCGCGGCGAAAACGGCATGTCGAAAAATCAACACGGAAAAAATGCGGAAGACTTGGTTGTCAAAGTGCCGCCTGGGACGGTCGTCATTGATGCGGACACAAACGAAGTGCTGGCTGATTTGACAGAAGCGGGACAACGATTTGTCGTTGCCAAAGGTGGGCGCGGCGGGCGCGGCAACACCCGATTTGCGACGGCGTCCAACCCAGCGCCGGAAATTGCGGAAAACGGCGAACCGGGCGAAGAGCGCAACATCATTTTAGAGCTGAAGCTTCTCGCTGACGTCGGGCTGGTCGGGTTTCCAAGCGTCGGCAAATCGACGTTGCTGTCGGTCGTCTCCGCAGCCCGTCCGAAAATCGCCGAGTACCATTTTACGACGCTCGTTCCGAACTTGGGCGTTGTCGAAACAGAAGATGGGCGCAGTTTTGTGATGGCCGACTTGCCGGGATTGATTGAAGGGGCCCATCAAGGGGTCGGGCTTGGGCATCAGTTTTTGCGCCATATTGAACGGACGCGCGTCATCGTCCATGTCATCGACATGGCGGCGGTCGAAGGGCGTGATCCGTACAACGATTATCTCGTCATCAACGAAGAGCTGAAACAGTACAATTTGCGCTTGACCGAGCGGCCGCAAATTGTTGCCGCCAATAAAATGGACATGCCGAACGCCGAGGAAAACTTGCGCCGCTTCAAAGAGAAAGTTGGCGATGCGGTGCCGGTCTTTCCGATTTCGGCGGCGACAAGACAAGGAGTGCGCGAGCTGTTGTTTGCCGTCGCCGACCTGTTGGAAACGACGCCGGAATTCCCCCTTCATGAACGGGAAGATCCGGCCGTGCAGCGCGTCGTGTACAAATATGAAAAAGAGGAGCCGCCGTTTACGATCACCCGCGCCAGTGATGGAGCATTCATTTTGGCGGGCGACAAAATCGAAAAGTTGTTTAAGATGACGGATTTCTCGCGCGAAGAATCGGTGCGCCGCTTCGCCCGCCAGCTTAAGGCGATGGGAGTGGATGATGCGCTGCGCGAGCGCGGCGCGAAAGACGGAGACACGATCCGGTTGCTTGATTACGAGTTCGAGTTTGTCGACGACTGGGATGAATAGAGCGGGGGAAGGTGCCGTGGAGAAAAAATTTTATTTGGTGCGCGAAGACGTCCTGCCGGAAGCAATGAAGAAAGTCGTGCTCGCTAAACAGCTGCTTGAGCGGAAAAAAGCCGCCTCGGTCGCCGAGGCGGCGCAGCTCGCCAACATCAGCCGCGGCGTTTTTTATAAATACCGTGATGCCATTTTTCCGTTCCAAGCGGTGACGAAAGAAAACATCGTCACGCTCTTTTTCCATTTAGAAGACCGCTCCGGAACGTTGTCAAAGCTGCTTGGCGTTGTGGCGGCGGCCGGTTGCAACGTGCTGACCATCCATCAAACGATTCCGCTTCAAGGGAGGGCGAACGTGACGCTGTCGGTCAGCACAAACGATATGAACGAGGAGATTGATGAGCTCCTCGCTAAGCTCAAACAGCTCGAATTTGTCGAAAAAGTGGAAATTGTCGGTTCGGGAGTGTATTAAAGCAAGGGAGAGGCAAACGAGATGAAAATCGGTTATTTAGGACCGAAGGCGACGTTCACCGAAGCGGCGGCTGCTCTTCTTTTTCCGTCGCAGCCGCGGGAGCCGTATGACACGATTCCCGATTGCATTGACGCCGCGGCGGCCGGAGAGATTGAAGCGGCTGTGGTGCCGCTCGAAAACGCCTTGGAAGGATCGGTCAGTTTGACACTCGACTATTTAATTCATGAACAGCCGTTGCCGATCATCGGCGAAATCGTTGTGCCGATCGAGCAGCATTTGATGGTGCACCCATATTTCACCCCGCATTGGCGCGAAGTGAAAGAAGTGTATTCCCACTCGCACGCCATCGCCCAATGCCGGAAGTTTTTGCATACGGTGCTGAAAGGCGCGAAGCAAGTGCCGATGACGTCAACGAGCGCCGCCGCGAAATTTGTCAGCGAGCATCCGCACTTGCCGGCGGCGGCGATCGCCAACCGGCTGGCGGCGGAAAAATACGGGCTAGTGATCGTGCAGGAACACGTCCACGATTACGATTACAACCATACGCGCTTTATTGTCGTCAGCCGGCGCAAAGAGCCGCTTTCGCCTGCTTCGCCTCTTTATGCCGGCGACAAGACGACCGTGGTCGTCATGCTGCCGCAAGACCGTCCGGGCGCACTCCATCAAGTGTTATCAGCGTTTGCCTGGCGGCGGCTCAATTTGACGAAAATCGAATCGCGCCCAGCGAAAACGGGCCTTGGAAACTATTTCTTTATTATTGACATCGACGCGCCGATGGATGACGTCCTCATCCCGGGGGCGATCGCGGAAATTGAGGCGCTCGGCTGCACAGTGCAGCTGTTGGGCAGCTATCCATATTATTTTGCTTGACGCAGACAAAAACACGCGGGCGGTCTGCTGCCGTCCCCCTGTTCCTTTTTATATAGATGCAACGAAAACGTTTACCATATCCTTGACGGAAAAGCGGCTTGTCCATTTTTCGACTGACGGAGGCAAGCCCGTGGCTTGCCTCCGTCACGCCTTGGCGTGACGGAAGACCGAACAACTGTCCGCTTTGCCCCTTACATGGGTCTGGAAGCGGCGTTGTTCGGTTGATCCAATGCTTGGTAAAAGCTGCAAATGTGAAAGCTTCAAATGGTATCTATAATAGATGGCCTGCCGTGCAGTATTCCGCAGGGAATGAACTGATGTTCGGCCAGATCCAGTTTACGCTTCGATGAGGAAGCCGGCTTGTTTCAAGGCGCGGCAGGCGGCGTCAAGCTTCACTGGTGAATCGGCTTCCAACGTATGCAAATGGGTTCCGTCTGTCAGCTGCAACAAATACGACGATTTTGTCGCCTCGATTTTGGCGATGAATTGGTCGACTTCCAGACGGTTGCTCACCATGATCGAGGCGGTTAAATCGCCGTAGACCGGATGCTCGATTTTGACGTCCTTGACCGTCACGCCACAATCCACGAGCAAATACAACTCTTCTTTCGTCTGTTCTGGCGTATGGAAGCAGGCGACCGTCCTCGTGTACGTTTTGGCCGGTTCAGCCGGCTTTAAATACAAATAGCCTTGGCTTGTGGCGATGATTGGTTCGTTGCGCGCCTTTAACAGTGAAATGTCTTGGACGATCACTTGGCGGCTGACGTTCGTTTTCGCTGCCAGCTCAGCCCCCGTGAGCGGCGCTTCGCTTTCTTTCAACCATTGCAAAATGAGCTGGCGCCGCTTTTCCCCTAAAATTTTCTTTTCCTCTTTCACCCGCCATTCCTCCTTTCATGACGATGTAAGTCGCTCCAATGTGGAAACGAACTGGTCGATCTCCGCTTCGGTCGTGGCCGCGCCCAATGAGACGCGGATGAATTGCTTCGCTTCTTCAGGCGTTTTCCCGACGGCGAGCATCGTCCGCGACGGCGCCTGCAGCCCGACTTGGCAGGCGCTGCCGGTGGAAATGGCGATGCCGGCGCGGTTGCATTCAAGCATCACAAGCTGCCCTTCGTACCCAGCGACGGACAAACCGATAATATGGGCAAGACGGAAATCGGGATGGCCTTCCACCGTCACCGGCAGCTGTTTGGCGGCGATGGCGTGAAGCAGCCGATTTCGCAGTCGTTCCAAACGCGACTGTTCGTCCGCCATTCGTCGATGGAGTTGCTGCGCGGCCGTAATGAAGGCGGCAATACCCGGTACGTTGACCGTTCCCGGCCGAAAGCCTGATTCGTGCGTCGCTCCTGGGAATACCGGCTTCCAATGCCGGCGCGGGTTGATGTACACAGCGCCGACCCCTTTGGGACCGTACACTTTATGGGCGGAAACGGATAGGCTGTCCAGTCCTATCTCTTGAACATCTAGCTGTATTTTAGCAAAAGTTTGCACGCAGTCGCTATGAAAAAGGACGCCGTGTGCCCGCAGGAGGCGGCCGATGTCGGCAAGCGGCTGAATCGTGCCGATTTCCGAGTTGGCGTGCTGGATGGAAGCAAGGATCGTCTTCGGCGTGATCGCCCGCTCCAAATCGGCAAGTCGAATGCGTCCGAATCGGTCGACGGGCAAATACGTGACCGTATATCCTTCTGTTTCCAGCTGTTTGAACAGGTGATGGAGCGAGGCATGCTCGATTTCGGTCGTGATCAGGTGGTTTCCCTTATGCCGGTAGGCGGCAGCTAACGAACGGATTGCGAGCACGTTCGCTTCTGTTCCGCCGCTTGTGAAATAAATCCCTTCCGCTTCTCCGTTAATCATGGCGGCGAGCTCGCGCCGGCATAAGGCAAGCAGTTGTTTCGCTTTCGTTCCGATGTCATGCAAGCTGCTTTCGTTGCCAAAGTATACGGACGCCGCTTCAGCGTAAGCGGCGATCGCCTCTTGGCACATTGGCGTCGTGGCCGCGTAATCCAAATAAATCATATTCCCCCGCCTTTGCATCATTTTTTCGCCAAACCTCTTGCCATTAGTTTAAATATGTGTAAATATAGATGTCAAGACAGGTGAAAAGAAAGGGGGCGTCCGAGAGTGAAGGAAGGTGGCGTGATTATCGTCGGAAGCGGGCTGGCTGCGTTAACGGTCGCGTATCATTTATCTGAGCTCGACCATGTGATGATATTCACGAAAAAACGCCGCACCGACAGCAATTCATGGCGGGCGCAAGGAGGGGTGGCCGCGGCGCTGGCAGAGAGCGACGATTGGCGCGCTCATTTTCGCGATACGATGGTCGCCGGCTGCTTTCATAACGATGAGCGAATGGTCGAGCGGCTCGTCCGCGAAGGACCAAGGCGGCTGCAAGAATGGATCAACGCCGGCATGGCGTTTGATCGGGACGAACGCGGTCGGTTTTGTTTCGGCCTTGAAGGCGGGCATAGCCACCGCCGGGTTTTGCACGCGGGCGGCGATCAAACGGGCAAAGCACTCGTTACGTTTTTGCTTGAGCGGCTCGAGGGACGCGTATGGATGGAGGAAGGAGAGCAAGTGATCGATTTGCTTGTGGAAGAGGGGCGTTGCGTCGGGGTGAAAACGAAGCGGGAAGACGGTTCGGTGTCCATTTGGCCGGCGTCGGCCGTCGTGTTGGCGACCGGTGGATGCGCCGGATTGTATACGTTCACTTCCAATGCGCCGACGGCGACTGGCGACGGCATTGCCATGGCGTACCGCGCCGGTGCGGCGGTGGCGGATATGGAGTTTATCCAATTTCATCCGACGATGCTCATTGCCGGCGGAAAAGCGGTCGGGCTCGTCTCGGAAGCGGTGCGCGGCGAAGGGGCGGTGCTTGAGGCGGAAGACGGAAGACCGCTGATGGACGGCGTCCATCCGCTTCGCGATCTCGCCCCGCGCGACATCGTCGCCCGAGCGATCGCGGCGGAACTCGATCGCGGCGGCCGCGTGTATTTGAATATTTCCCGCGTTTCTCATTTTCGCCGCCGCTTTCCGACGATCGCTGCGCTATGTGAGGCCTATGGCGTTGACCTTGAAGCCGGCCGCCTTCCTGTCGCGCCGGGCGCCCATTTTTTAATGGGCGGCGTTGTCGTCAACGAGTGGGGGCAGACGACGGTGCCGGGCTTGTACGCCGTCGGGGAAGCGGCGTGCACCGGTGTGCACGGCGCCAACCGGCTTGCGAGCAACTCATTGCTTGAAGCGATTGTCTTTGGATTCCGTGCGGCCTGCGCCATCCGCCGTCAGGCGGCGTGGCCGGAAACGGCGCACCAAGCGGATTCATCCAGCCCGCGTCGTTTGATTGTACCACGGCTGCCCGAGCGGACGTTGCTCTGCGAACAGCTGTCAACATTTGTCGGCATCGTCCGCGACGGTGATCGTCTTCGAAAAGTGGTCGACTGGTTGGAACAGTTTTCGTTGTCGGATTGGCTGGATGGCGACCTAGAACGATTGTCGGCAGAGGAGATTGAAACAGGATATATGCTGCTAGTGGGCTGGCTTGTCGCTTCATCAGCGCTTGGGCGCACGGAAAGCCGCGGCGGCCATTACCGGAGTGATTTTCCGTGTGAACGCCCAAAGTGGCGGGGGCGGCGCCTCGTGCGGACGAAAGAAGAGTGGGCCCGCCTTGGGGCTGGGAGGTAAAGCGGCAAAGAAAACGGGGGGATGAAAGATGAACCGGTTGAAGCTCGAACAACTGTTGCGACAGTTTTTTCTTGAAGATATTGGCGACGGCGATGTGACGAGCGAGACGATGTTTCCGGCTCATGAACGGGCATCAGGCATGTTTATGGCCAAAGCGGACGGGGTGGTAGCCGGTGTCGGCATTATTGCGGCGGGCTATCATCTGCTGGATCCGCGCGTCGAAGTCACCATCATGAAACAGGACGGCGAACGGGTCCAAGCCGGCGAAACGATCGCCGTCGCATCCGGACCGGTCGGGCCGCTGTTGTCCGGTGAGCGCGTCATTTTAAACTTGCTGCAGCGGTTAAGCGGCATTGCCACCTTGACGCGACAGGCCGTTGACTTGCTTGGCAATAGCTCCACACGCATTTGCGACACGCGGAAAACGACGCCGGGGCTGCGCATGCTTGAAAAATATGCCGTCACATGCGGCGGCGGCTACAATCACCGCTTTGGCTTGTACGACGGTGTCATGATTAAAGACAACCATATCGCCTTTTGCGGATCGATCGCCCGCGCCGTCAAAACGGTTCGGGAGCGGCTTGGGCATATGGTGAAAATCGAAGTAGAGACCGAAACGGAAGACGAAGTTCTCGAGGCGGTCGAAGCCGGGGCGGATGTCATTATGTTTGACAACCGGACGCCGGATGAGGTGCGGGCGTTCGTCCGGCTTGTGCCAAAGCCGATCATCACGGAAGCGTCGGGGGGAATTACGCTCGCCAATGTGGCGGCGTACGGCGCGACCGGAGTCGACTACATTTCGCTCGGATGTTTAACCCATTCCGCCCCGGCGCTCGATATGAGTTTCAATTTGCGATAATGGAGGAGAGAACTGTGAACGTCCTTGAACAGTTGAAACGGCTGGATGAGATGCCGGAACGGTATAAAACGATGGAACGAAGCGAGCTCGAAACACGCGCCCGCGCGGTGAAAGAACGGTTCGGCAGGCGCCTTTTCATCCCGGGCCATCACTACCAAAAGGATGAGGTCATTCAGTTCGCCGATGCGACCGGCGATTCGCTTCAGCTTGCCCAACTCGCGGCGAAAAACAGCGATGCGGAATATATTGTGTTTTGCGGCGTCCGTTTTATGGCGGAAACCGCCGATATTTTAACGAGCGACAATCAAGCAGTCATTTTGCCGGATTTGCGCGCCGGTTGTTCGATGGCTGATATGGCTGATATTTTCCAAGTCGAACGGGCATGGGCGGCGCTGATTGAGCGGTTTGGCGAGACGATCGTGCCGCTTGTGTACGTCAATTCGACCGCGGCGATTAAAGCGTTTGTCGGCCGCCATGGCGGAGCGACCGTCACCTCGTCGAACGCGAAAAAGATGATGGCTTGGGCGTTTTCACGGAATGAACGAATTTTCTTTTTGCCGGATCAGCATTTAGGGAGAAATACGGCCTATGCGCTCGGCATCCGTCTTGACGAGATGGCGGTGTGGGATCCGCATGAGGAGACGCTCCAAGGGGCGGACGATCTCGACAAGGCGAAAGTCATTCTTTGGAAAGGACATTGCTCCGTGCATGAAAACTTCACCGTGCGGCAAATCGAGCATATTCGACGGATGAAGCCGGGAATCCATGTCATCGTCCATCCGGAATGCAGCTGGGAGGTCGTCCAGCAAGCAGACTACGCCGGTTCGACAAAATACATTATTGAAACGATCCGCAATGCTCCACCCGGCACCCAGTGGGCGATTGGAACGGAAATGAATTTGGTGAACCGGCTGAAGAATGAACATCCAGACAAAGAAATTGTTTCTCTCAATCCATATATGTGCCCGTGTTTAACGATGAATCGAATTGATTTGCCGCATTTCGTCTGGGCGCTCGAATCGTTGGAACAAGGGGTGGTTGTCAACCGCATCACCGTTCCGAAAGACATCGCCGCAGAGGCAAAAGAGGCGCTCGACCGCATGCTTTCGCTTGCCTAGCTTTTTCCCTGGCTTGACGAGGAGGGATCCTCGTTTGGTCAGGGATTTTTTTATCATAAATCAACGATCATCGTCATACATTGTGTTGAAAGACGATAACGGGAAACAAGCATCGGTTTGATCGAGCGTAAACAGTCTCGGTTTAGGAGGGGAACGGAGTGAAAATCCATATTGTCCAAAAGGGCGACACCCTTTGGAAAATCGCCCAAAAATATGGAGTGGATTTTGAACAATTGAAAAAAATAAATGGGCATTTGAGCGACCCGAATATGATTATGCCTGGAATGAAAATCAAAGTGCCGACAGCAGGGGTGCCGGTCAAAAAAGAGACGAAGGCGCCTGTGTCACCCAAAAAAATGCACGTAAAAGAGCACCCGTACGCGGAGGCGAAACCGTTCGTCTCATTCCACATTGATGCCGAGCTTGACAATGCTCCGGAAGGCGAGGCAGCGGTAAACGAACCGGCGGGTGAGGCGCCGAAAGCAGTAGTAAAGGAAACACTGAAAGCGCCGGAGAAGAAGGCGGAGAATGTGCCAGTGAATGAAGCGCCGAACGTGCCGGTGAACGAAACGCCAAATGTATCAGTGAATGAAACGCCGAATGCGCCCATCAATGAAGCGCCAAAGGCACCAGCGGGTGAGGCGCCGAAAGCAGCGATGAACGAAACGTCAAAGGCTGTTGAGAAAAAAGCGCCAAAAGCAGCGGCACAAGAAGCGCCAAAAACGCCGAAAGCGGAGGCAAAAGAAGGGGCAAAAGCGAAAGGCGCCTCTGTGCCGCCGCTTGTGCATACGATTCCGCCGGTGGCCCCGCCTCCTCAGCTTTCGTTCGCTCAATCGCTGGCCAATGTGCCGCCCATTCCGCCGAAGCCGAGCAATATTTTGCCCAACATGATGAAAGAGGAGGACAATGAGAGCCCAGCTGAATGGAAAGGGGAATCGGCGGCTGAGAGCGAAGACGCGCCGCCGTTGCCGAACATTCCATATATTCCCGTCGCCCCGCCGACGGCCCCAACATTTGGAATTGAGCAAGGATGTGCTCCAGTGCCGCCGGTTTGGCCGGGGAGCGGATTTTACGCGCCGCCGCTTCCCGTCATAACGCCGTCCTATCCGCCATCGTCTGCGCCGCCGGCCGTTGAGAAAAGCGGCGAAAGTCCGGAAAACGATCCAGCGCCGTTTTCCGGCATTAACGAAAGCAGCAGCGAATCATTAGAACCGCCGTTTTCTGGGCCTGGGGCTGCCGTCCCGTTTGTCCCGTCGGCGGGGGGCGTTTTCCCAACGCCCGGCGCTGCAACGCCAGTTTATGCGCCGCCTGCGGCGCACCCTTCGCCTGTCGGTTATCCGCCTTTTGGGTATGCGCCGGCCTATGCGCCGACCCCGTACTACGGAGGGCACGCCATGCCGGCTCCATACGGATATGCACCGCCGCTTCCGTGGCCCGGCGTCGTTTATCCGACAAGTCCAGCGGGATACGCGCCGCCATCCTACCTGCCATCATCCGCCCCGCCGGTTGCCGGCCCCCGTTTGTTTAGCGAACCGCCGGATGAGGAGAGCGGGCATGGCGAGGAACAATAACCAAGTGAAAAGAGACGCCGCCGGCCGTCTCTTTTTTCTTCTTGACCGCCAATATCGGCTTGTTATTCAACAAGTTGTGGCATTGAAACCGCATGTCTTAGCCATTGCCGCCCGGCAAGGAATGTTTGTCGCCAAGGCGTATCGCTTTCCTGTTGCGGCCGCACGGCACGCCTGGCTTCTTGCTGCATTAAGGAAGGCCGGTTTTTTTGCCGCGCCGGCTCCTATGCCGATTGGGCGCGGCGGAGTGATTGAAGCCGGCGGATGCTATTGGCTGCTGACGGAATATGTGGCCGGAGCGCGTCCAATCTCGTTTGCCGCTTGGGCTGACGCCGACAGCGGACTTCGTTTGCTCGAACGTTACCATACAGCAACGGCAAACATTGCCAGCAGCGAGCAGGAGGCGATGGGGCTGCCGCGTGCGCAGCTGTATGACAAATGGCGGCGCCGCTATGAGGAGTTTTGCCGACATTTGCCTGTTGTTGAAACGATCATGGACAAAGAAGACATTTTATTTACGCTGAGCTGGGCGGATTACTGTTTATCCACGTGTCGCGAGCATGCTCCAGAGTTGACGGCGGATTCTGCTGCCATCATTCATGGTGATGTCGCCTCCCATAATTTTTTGCGCACCACAACCGGCCAGATGTACCTTATCGACTATGACGCGGCCGCTCTTGCCTCGCCCGGGCTTGACTATTGCCAGTACGCCAATCGCCTCCTGCCGTATATCGGTTGGTCATATTCAACACTCGCCCGTTTCGCTTCGCTTCGCTGTTGGCTGGAAAAACGCTGGTTTTTGCATGCGCTCTTATTTCCGGCTGATGTGCTTCGCGAATGGCGGTCAGCCGTAGCGCGCCGCCGCCCCCTTGTGTTTGACCGCAAGCGGAGAGAACGGTTTGTCCGCCGTCTTTATGCTATGCTACAATGAAGAATGGAATCTTTGGAAAAGGAGTCGAGGACGGATGCAAGAAAAAATTGACAAACTCGTGCAATGGTTGCGTGACCAAGTCTCATCAGCCGGTTTAAACGGGGCGGTCGTCGGCATCAGCGGCGGCATCGACTCGGCGGTTGTCGCCCATTTGATTAAGCGCGCCTTTCCGGACGATTCGCTGGGGCTGATCATGCCGTGCAAAAGCAATCCGAAAGATATGGAAGATGCGCTGAAAGTGGTGAAAAGCTGCGGCATCCGGCATTTGGTCATCGATTTGACCGAGGCGCACCGGACGCTGTTTGGCGCGGTCGAGGCCGAGCTGAAAGCCATCGGGGAGTGGAAGGAAGAGCGCGCGCGCCTCGGCGATGCGAATACAAGGGCGCGTTTGCGCATGACGACGTTGTATGCGGTCGCCAACAATTACGGCTATCTCGTCGTCGGTACGGACAACGCCGCCGAATGGCATACGGGCTACTTTACGAAATACGGTGACGGCGGAGTCGATTTAGTGCCGCTCATTCACTTTACAAAAGGCGAAGTGCGTGAAATGGGCCGTCTGCTCGGCGTCCCGGAAGAAATTATCAAGAAAGCTCCAAGCGCCGGACTGTGGGAAGGGCAGACGGATGAAAGCGAAATGGGCACGACGTATGAAATGATCGATAAATATTTAAAAGGGGAAGATATTCCAGAACGCGATCGAAACATTATTGAACGGCTTCATGAACGTTCGCATCATAAACGGCAGTTGGCGATTGCGCCGCCGAAGTTTTAGTTGTCACCTCGTTGGGTTGAACTGGCAGCGATAAACCCCCCGCGTTTGCCGCAAGCTAAACGTAAGGCTGGCTTCATGCCAGCCTTGGGCGAAGGAAACCAAGGGGGTTTTCCATTGAGATACGCGGTCAGATGGATCGGCGCGTTGTCGGTCGCCGGCTTGCTTGCCTCATGCACCAACTACCGTGCGAATGAGGAAGGGGCGCAGCGTTATCATGATGCGACGAGACCGATCGGTTTTTACTCGACGGAGCGAGGCGACGATTTCCGCTATGGCCGATACGGGACGAATGCGCTCAATTATGACAACCGTTATATATGGGCGCGCCGCGGTCCAGTCACCGATTATTTGGCGGACGGCGGCCGCCTCGGAGGACCAGCAGCGACCCGGTTTGACACGGACGTTCCGGCTCTTCCGCCCGACGTCGATTTCGGTGACAGCGATTACAACTACCATGGGCATTTGCACTCGCTAAACGTCGATCCGCACCCGTCGTACTACCGAAGCTATGCCGGCGGTTTGGCTGAGAAGCTCTCCCGCCGCGCCGCAGCGGTGAACGGAGTCGACGATGCCCGCGCGGTTGTGTATGGCGATCAGGCGCTCATCGCGATTGCCACAGACGACCGTCATCCCGAGCAACTTGAGAAGCGTGTCGAGCAAGCGGTCGCTCCGTACGCGGACGGCAAGCGGGTTCGCGTCACCTCGAATCCGAGCATGTACCAACGCATCCGCACGATTGACAATGCGCTTCGACGCGGGACTCCAATCAATATGGAAGAAATCCGCCGTGATTTGCGCACCATTTTTATCGATGGCACGATTCAAGAACGGCCGGAAAACACTCGGTGACAAACGAAAAAGGCGTCCCAAAAAAAGCGGGGCGCCTTTTTTCATGGCTGCTCCTTCGCTGGAGCTTGGCTGACAATTTCCGCGTTTTTTGCTATAGTAATAGTCGGAACATTCCGTTGCGATGAGAGGAGAACTGTCGATGGCTGGACATTCGAAGTGGAAAAATATCCAACGGCGGAAAAATGCTCAAGATGCCAAACGCGGCAAACTGTTCATGAAACTGGCGAAGGAAATTTATGTGGCCGCCAAAAGCGGCGGAGGCGATCCAGCGTCCAATCCGAGCCTGCGCCTTGTCATTGAGAAGGCGAAAGCGGCCAACATGCCGAGCGAAAACATTGAACGGGCGATTAAAAAAGCAACTGGAACCCAAGAACATACCAACTATGAGGAAATTCGCTACGAAGGATATGGACCAGGCGGCGTTGCTGTCATGGTCGTTTGCCTGACGGATAATAAAAACCGCACCGCCGCCAACGTGCGTGCGGCGTTTTCGAAAAACGGCGGCAATTTAGGGGAAACGGGCTGCGTCTCCTATTTGTTCGAGCGCAAAGGGCTGCTCGTGATTGATCGCGAACAGCACAACGTTGATGAGGATGAATTGCTGCTTTTGGCCATTGAAGCGGGCGCCGAGGAGATGGAAACAACGGACGAATCGTTCGAAATTTATACACAGCCCGAATCGTTTGAAACGGTGAAAGACGAGCTGGAACAGCAAGGATTCACGTTTGCCAGCGCGGAAATTACGATGATTCCGCAAACGTATACGACGCTTGAGGGCGACGATTTGAAAAAAATGCTGAAGTTGATCGATACGCTTGAAGATGATGATGACGTCCAAGAAGTGCACCATAATTTGGACGAATCGGTGCTTGAGGAGTAGCGACGTCCGTCGGCGAAGCCGGCGGATTTTTTGTACATACGTTCGAAGGTCGTGGAACATAATGGAATATGATGATCGAGCGCCGTTGGCTCGAATCCCCGCCCCACTTTTTGGACCGACGGCAGCTTGCCTTGCAAAAAAGTTGATGGAGCATGAATAAAATGGCGTCCGCTGGTGAAACTAGTGGCGTAAAGGAACCATCATCCGAGAAGAGAGGAACAAACGATGCGAATTCTTTCCCTCATGCTGTGGATCGCCGCCATCGCGTTGCCGGTTCATTCGGCATCCGCCGCGCCGGTCAAGATGACGATTGTGCTCGAGCGGCAATACTTGGACGGAGAGATGAGCGAAGAGAAAGTCATAGAAACAATCGATTCGATGACGGAAATATGGAAAAAATATCGCGATTGGCAACTTGTGACGCTCGATGACCAGACGATCGTGTTTCGCAAAACAATCAACGACATTTCACCGCTGTTAAAAACAAACGGCTACTTCGGAATTACGGACGATGGCACGTTGTCTATTTTCAACGGCAAGCCGGGCCGGTCGAGCAAAATCATTCAGTCGTTTTTCCAAATCGATGTGCAAAAGCTCGAAAGCCGCCAGCAGGAGAAGTTGAAGAAAGGAATTCGCGTCCTCTCGAAAGAACGGTATGAACAAGTGATCGAAATGTACCGCCATTTTGCGGTCGTTCAATAAGCCGAAATAAAGGCCCGTGGTGCAAAGCGCATCGCGGGATTTCTTTTTGCTATAATGGAATCATATGATACAATGAAAGGACGAAAAAAAGGAGAGGAGCATCCGTTGATCGAGTTCATCCGCGGGTATGTCGATTACGTTTGCCCGGAATATATCGTCATCGACCATAACGGCATCGGCTACGAGATCTTTACGCCGAACCCGTTTGCGTTTCAGGAAAGCCGTGAGGCGGCGGTGACCGTCTATACATACGAATATGTGCGTGAAGATGTGCGCGCCCTGTACGGGTTCCCAACGCGCGAGGAGCGCAATTTGTTCGCCAAGCTGCTGCAAGTGTCGGGCATCGGGCCGAAAGGCGGCCTCGCCATTTTGGCGGCCGGGCGTCCGGATGAACTGGCGCGGGCCATCGAGGAAGAAAACGAGGCGTTTTTATGCAAGTTTCCAGGCGTGGGCAAAAAGACGGCCCGGCAAATGATTTTGGATTTAAAAGGGAAGCTCGGGTCGCTTGCGGCGCCGGCGGCTGCACGTTCGGCCGCACCGCCTTCCGGTGCGCTCGCCGAGGCGGTGGCGGCGCTCAAGGCGCTCGGCTACGCTGAACGGGAGATCGAGAAAATCATTCCGGCGCTCCGCGAAGAAGCCATGTCGACGGAACAGTATGTGAAGCGGGCGCTGGCGCTGCTGTTGAAATAACGGGCAGCTTTAGGGAGGGATGACCGTGGAGGAACGGCTTGTATCCGGCGCGGCTTTAGGGGAAGAGGCGGCGTTTGAGCCAAGCTTGCGCCCGCAATATTTGCATGAATATATCGGGCAAGATAAAATCAAAGAAAACTTAAAAGTGTTCATTGAAGCGGCCAAGCTGCGCGAAGAGACGCTCGACCATGTGCTGCTGTACGGACCGCCGGGGCTTGGGAAAACGACGCTCGCCGTGATCATCGCCAATGAAATGGGCGTCAAGCTGCGAGCGACATCTGGACCGGCGCTCGAGCGGCCGGGAGATTTGGCGGCGCTTCTCACTTCGCTTGAGCCGGGGGATGTGCTTTTTATTGATGAGATCCACCGGCTGCCGCGGACGGTGGAAGAGGTGCTCTATCCAGCGATGGAAGATTATTGTTTGGATATCGCGATCGGCAAAGGGCCGGATGCGCGCACGCTCCGCCTCGACTTGCCGCCGTTTACGCTCGTCGGAGCGACGACGAGAGCCGGGGCGCTGTCGGCGCCGCTTCGCGACCGGTTTGGCGTCATCAGCCGGCTCGAATACTATCACATCGACCAACTCGCCCAAATCATTGAGCGGGCGGCAGCCATCTTGCAAATCGGCATCGAGCGCGAAGCGGCGTTTGAGCTTGCCCGTCGGGCGCGCGGCACGCCGCGCATCGCCAACCGGTTGTTGCGGCGCGTCCGCGATTTCGCGCAAGTGCGCGGAGATGGGAGGATTACGCTGCCGCTTGCTGTCGAGGCGCTCGAGCGGCTGCAAGTCGACCGGCTCGGGCTCGACCAGATCGACCATAAGCTGCTTTCAGTGATGATGGAAAAATTTGCCGGAGGACCGGTCGGGCTCGAAACGCTGGCGGCCGTCATCGGCGAAGAAGCACAAACGATTGAAGAAGTATATGAGCCGTACTTGATGCAGATCGGTCTCTTGCAGCGTACGCCGCGCGGGCGCGTGGTGACGCCGGCGGCGTATGCGCATTTCGGGATGGAGGTGCCGAAGCGGTGAACAGTCTGCCGAAGTTGATCATGACGATCGGCGTTGTGCTCATTATTGTCGGGTTTGTTATGCAGTTTGTCAAACTCGGCCGCTTGCCTGGGGATATTGTGATCCGCAAAGGGAATATGACGTTTTATTTTCCCGTTGTGACATCCATCTTGCTGAGCGTTGTGTTATCGTTGATTTTTTACGTGCTCGGACGATTTCGCTGAAGGAAGGAGAACTGCATGAAAGTCGATTTGTTTGATTTTCGTTTGCCGGAAGAGTTGATTGCGCAAACGCCGCTTCCAGACCGGGCGGCATCAAGGCTCATGGTACTCGATAAACGAACGGGTGCCATTCGCCATGAAACGTTTCGCAACATTATTTCGTACTTGAATCCGGGCGACTGCCTCGTTTTAAACGATACGCGCGTCATGCCGGCGCGGCTTTACGGTGAAAAAGAGGAAACGGGCGGAACGGTCGAAGTGCTGCTGTTAAAGCAATTGGACGGCGACCGTTGGGAGACGCTCGTCAAGCCGGGAAAACGAGTCAAGCCCGGAGCGAAACTCACCTTTGGCGAGGGGAAGCTTGAAGCCGTCTGCCTCGATACGCTGGAACACGGGGGGCGAGTGCTTGAGTTTTCGTATGACGGCCTGTTTTATGAAGTGTTGGCCGAACTTGGAGAGATGCCGTTGCCCCCGTACATTAAAGAAAAGCTTGACGACCCGGAACGGTATCAGACGGTGTACGCCCGTGAAATTGGTTCGGCGGCGGCGCCGACCGCCGGTTTGCATTTCACCGAAGAGCTGCTTGACGCCATTCGTGAAAAAGGGGTGCATATCGTCTTCATCACCCTTCATGTCGGGCTTGGCACGTTTCGGCCGGTGCAAGTGGACGAAGTCGAGAAGCACGATATGCACGCCGAATTTTATCAAATGAGCGAGGAAACGGCCGAGACGTTAAACCGCGTCCGGGAGCAGGGCGGCCGCATCATCGCTGTCGGCACGACGTCGACGCGGACGCTCGAGACGATCGCCGGCCGACATAACGGCCGATTTGCCGCAGAAAGCGGCTGGACCGACATTTTCATCTATCCGGGCTATGAGTTCAAAGGGATTGATGGTCTGGTGACGAACTTCCACCTGCCGAAATCGACGCTCATCATGCTCGTGAGTGCGCTCGCCGGGCGCGAAAATATTTTGCACGCGTATGAAGTAGCGGTCAAAGAACGATACCGCTTTTTCAGCTTCGGTGATGCGATGCTCATCATTTGAGAAAGGAGACGAGCACGTTGACGACACCGATTCGCTTTGAACTGATCAAAACGTGCCGGCAGACGGGCGCGCGCCTCGGCATCCTTCATACGCCGCACGGCTCGTTTGAAACGCCGATGTTTATGCCGGTTGGGACGCTCGCCACGGTCAAGACGCTGTCGCCGGAAGAGCTGAAGACAATGGGGGCCGGCGTCATTTTAAGCAACACCTATCATCTTTGGCTGCGCCCGGGGCATGACATTGTCGCGGAAGCGGGTGGGTTGCATGTGTTTATGAATTGGGATCGCGGCATTTTGACCGACTCCGGCGGCTTTCAAGTGTTTAGCTTAAGCGAATTCCGCCGCATCGAGGAAGAAGGCGTCTATTTCCGCAACCATTTAAACGGCGATAAGCTGTTTTTATCGCCGGAAAAAGCAGTCGAAATTCAAAATGCGCTTGGCGCCGACATCATCATGGCGTTTGATGAGTGCCCGCCGTATCCGGCAACGTATGAATACATGAAACAGTCCATCGAGCGGACGAGCCGCTGGGCGGAGCGCTGCTTGAAGGCGCACCGCCGCCCGAATGAGCAAGGGCTGTTTGGCATCGTTCAAGGTGGCGAGTATGAGGAGTTGCGCCGGCAGAGCGCCCGCGATTTAGTGTCGCTCGATTTCCCGGGCTATGCGGTCGGCGGGCTGTCGGTCGGCGAGCCGAAAGACGTCATGAACCGGGTGCTTGAGTTTACGACGCCGCTTCTTCCGGCGGACAAGCCCCGCTATTTAATGGGCGTCGGTTCGCCGGATTCGCTCATTGACGGGGCGATCCGCGGCATCGACATGTTTGACTGCGTCTTGCCGACGCGCATCGGCCGCAACGGGACGGTGATGACGAGCGAAGGGCGGGTCGTCATTAAAAACGCCCAGTACGCCCGCGATTTTTCGCCGCTTGACCCGAATTGCGACTGCTACACGTGTCGGAACTATACGCGCGCGTACATCCGCCATCTCATCAAATGCGATGAAACATTTGGCATTCGCCTCACGTCTTACCATAACGTCTATTTTTTGATAAAATTGATGGAGCAGGTGAGACAAGCGATCCGCGAGGATCGACTCGCCGATTTCCGCGAGGAATTTTTCGAACGCTACGGCTTCAACAAGCCGAACGCGAAAAACTTTTGACGACCGGAAAGGAGGGGGATTGCATGAACGCAACGATCGCCAACTTGCTACCGATCGTGCTGTTTTTCATTATTTTCTACTTTTTGCTCATTCGTCCGCAGCAAAAACGGCAGCGTGCCATCCAGCAAATGCAGGCGAATTTGAAAAAAGGCGATAAAATCATCACGATTGGTGGATTGCATGGCATCATCGACTCGGTCGATGAGGACAAAATCATCGTCCGCGCCGGCGACGGCACGCGGCTGACGTTCGACCGCTCCGCGGTGAGAGAAGTGGTGGCGGAAAGCAAGGTATAGCGAAAGCGCGGCCATCGGCGTCTAAGCTTGAGCGCCGATTTGAACGGCGGTACGAAAAGCGCGAGCGAGACGCAATCTCTATAGATGCAACGAAAAAGTTTACCATGAAAAGTCGCTTCTCCATTTTTCGACTGTCGAAGGCAAGCCCGTGGCTTGCCTCCGTCACGCCAAGGCGTGACGGAAGACCGAACAACCATGCGCTTCCAAGAACCCTGCATGGGGCTGGAAGCGCGTTGTTCAGCCGCCCGACAGTCGAGCAAATGCTCGGTAAAAGCGACAAATGTTAAAGCTTCAAATTGCATCTATATCGTTTCTTGCCATCGCGCTCTCCATCGCAAAAGGTGTCCCGTTTGCTCTGAGGACACCTTTTGCTTTTGCACCGGTTTGTCGTTTTTACGTCCGTTCATGGCGCGACGATGACAAATTGACCCCGACGATGCCGCCTAAGGAAGCGGCGGCGAAAAAGGCCAGGTGGTACAGCCATTGTTCGACGGTAAACGATTTTTCCATGCCAAGAAATTGAAACAAAAAGATGATCGCCGTAAATAAGAGGCCGGTCAGCCCGCCGGCGAGCCATCCTTTTTCTTGGCTTTTTCCCCCAGCGACAACGCCGCCGATAAACAGCGAGACAACCGAGGCGGCAAACACGATCCAGGTGAGCGACGATTCGTGAATGTCCGTCCATTTGAGCAACAACGAAAAAATGAAGCTGACGAGCGCCGCCAACACAAAAATGGTGGCGATTCCATATACCAGTGCACTGCCAAGCCGTGACACCGCGATCCCTCCTTGGCCCAAACGCTTTTTACCACAATATATTCACCGCCGGACAGGTTTAGACGTTTATTTACGCTTGTTTTTGCCGGCCAGCCAGTGCAGCCCTGGAAGGTAGACGAGCTCTTCGCGCCGGATGAGCCGGAACAGAACGAGGCAGGCGGCATATAGAGCGGCTGTCGCGGCCATGGCAAGCAGCGTCCAAAGCGGTGCGGGCACGGCCAAAAGCGGATGGCGGGAGAGCGCATAGCCAATTGCGCCCGCGGCGATGATGGCGCCAAGCGCTTTGATGTACTCGCGCGCATCGATGGAAAAAGACACCGCCTTGACGACCGTGGCAAAATGAAGCAACGTGACAAGAACGGTGCTGACTGCAGTTGCCAGCGCCGCACCCATCATGCCTAAACTTGGACGGGAAGCAAGGACGAAGATGCACACGAGCTTCACCACCGCTCCGATCAAGCTGTTCGTCATGGCGGCGTTCGCCAAGTCCAGTCCTTGCAAGATCGCCTGCAGTGGGCCTTGGAAATAATACAATAAGAAAAACGGTGCCATTACTTGAATAAAGACCGCGGCTTCACCTGTTCCGTACATCCAGCGCATGAGCGGCTCGGCGAACAAGTAAAGAATGATGGTGGAAAGGCCGCCGGTGACAAGCGACAAGCGCATCGCCTGGGCGATCCGGTATTCGACCAAAAGCAGCTTGCGTTGCGCCATTGCTTCGCTGATGGCTGGCACTAGGGCGGTCGAAAGCGCGTATGTAATAAACGACGGCAACGTCAGCAATGGCAGCGCGTAGCCGACAAGCTGTCCGTATTGCCTCGTGGCAGTGGAGGCGGCGATGCCGGCCAATGCCAAGCTGTTGGTGACGACGATTGGTTCAAAAAACCAAGAAAGCGAGCCGATCAAACGGCCGCCGGTTGTCGGCAGGGCGATGCGCATGAGGCGAACGAACGTCTCTTTGCCGGCTTGGACGTAGTGGAAAAACTTTGTCCGCAGACGAATCGATTTTTTAACCTTAAATAAAAACAGCAAATACAATAATGCTGCCAGCTCGCCGAGAACGGAAGACGCCATGGCACCGGCGGCAGCATACTCGACGCCGTACGGCAAAAGCGGCTGTGTGCATAAGGCGATCAAGCTGATGCGGACGATTTGTTCCATCAAGAGCGAGTAGGCGTACGGTTTCATTTGCTGGCGTCCTTGAAAGTAGCCGCGCAGCACCGAAGAGATGGCGACGATCGGCACAATTGGAGCGATGGCAAGAAGCGGATAGTACGTGCGCGGGTCGGTGAACATCGTCCGGGAGAGCCATGGCGCAGCCGCAATCAACGCCGGCAGAAGCACGATGCTTAAGGTGCCAGTGGTGGTGAGCGACACGACGAGGATTTTTTTGATCTGTTGCCGGTCGCCGGCCGCCTCTGCTTCGGCGACGAGTTTGGAAATGGCGACTGGCAGCCCGATCTGCGTCGCTGTAATCGCCAAAACGAGCGTCGGTACGGCCATCATGTACAGCCCGACTCCTTCATCGCCGATCATGCGGGCGACGACGATTCGGTTGATGAAACCGAGAATTTTCGTAATAAAGCCAGCGGCGATTAAAATGACCGTACCTTGTAAAAATTTAGACATTTTCTCCCCCTGCCTTCTCAAATGCCTCCATCTTTTATACAATATATGCAAGGGCCATGGCCAAGCATGACAAGATTGGCAGGCGGCAATGGATACGAGGGGGGATGGGGGATGGAGGAAAGCCGGAAGCTGCGCGAACAGCTCATGCCGGCGCTCGAGTCGAAGTGCGATGAGTTTCGTCTTCTCGGCTATACGCAAGTGACGATGGAAGGGCTGTGGGAATGTTTATGTTCCCGCAAGTGGAACCATCAGCCGGCGGAAAAAAGGCTGCATGAGTTGGTCAGCGACATTTTCTCTCTTTCGCCGGGCGAGTATATGACATTTTTGACGATGCGTTCGTATAAACAACAAGTGGCCGGCGATGATGAGTTGGACAAGGTTTTAAAGGAATTATTATAGTGGAAAATTGACACTTGCCGGCTGCTGTTTCATAATGGAAGGCGAGGCCAATGTTTTGCTTGGTGCTGCGGCGGACGGCGCCGAAGCAAGTTGAAGGAGGATCTTAAGGAGAATGGTAAAACGAAGCCGCATCGTCGCCTTTTTTCTGCTCCTGCTTTTGTTCGCTGGAGTGATGGGGCCGACGATTCGAGGAATTGTACATAACATCAAACTGGGCCTTGACTTGCAAGGCGGTTTTGAAGTGCTGTATGAAGTGAAGCCGGCCAAAAAAGGCGATCAGATTGATCAAGAGACGTTGCAAAGCACCGTCAGCGCGCTGAACAAACGGATCAACGTCCTTGGCGTCAGCGAGCCGCGCGTGGACATCGAGGGAGGAAACCGCATCCGCGTTCAGCTCGCCGGGGTGAAAGACCAAAATGAGGCGCGCGAAATTTTGTCCACACAGGCGAAATTGACGTTCCGCGACGTCAATGACAACGTGCTCATGGACGGGAGCGACCTCGTTCAAGGCGGAGCGAAGCTGTCGTTTGATGAAAACGGCCGGCCAAGCGTCGCTCTGAAATTGAAAGACGCCGACAAGTTCCGCCAAGTGACGGAAAAAGTATATAAAATGGGGCCGCCAAACAACATTTTAGTCATTTGGCTTGATTTTAAAGAAGGAGTGGACTCGTACCGGAAAGAAGCGGGCAAAGCCGATCCGAAATTTATTTCCGCCGCTTCGGTCAATCAAGTGTTCAATCAGACGGATGTGTCGATCGTCGGCAATTTTACGGTCAAAGAAGCGCAACAGCTGGCTGATTTGCTCAATGCCGGCGCGCTGCCGGTCGAGCTGCATGAAATTTACTCCACGTCCGTCGGCGCTCAGTTTGGGAAAAACGCCCTGCAAAAAACGGTGTTGGCCGGCATCATCGGCGTGGCGGCGATCTTCTTGTTCATGATTTGGTTTTACCGGCTTCCTGGGATCATCGCCGTCATTACGCTATCGGTATACATTTATTTGATTTTGCTTTTGTTTGATTGGATGAACGTCGTGATGACGCTCCCGGGCATTGCCGCCCTTATTTTAGGGGTTGGGATGGCGGTCGATGCCAACATTATTACGTACGAACGGATCAAAGAGGAGCTGAAGCTCGGCAAGTCGATGCTGTCGGCGTTCCGCGCCGGCAACCGCGGGTCGTTTGCAACGATTTTTGACGCCAACCTTACGACGATCATCGCCGGCGCTGTCCTCTTTATTTATGGGACAAGCTCGGTGAAAGGGTTTGCGACGACGCTCATCATCAGCATCATCGTCAGCTTTCTCACCGCCGTTTACGGCACACGGCTGTTGCTCGGACTGCTTGTGTCAAGCCGGTGGTTCGATCAAAAGCCAGAGTGGTTTGGCGTCAAGAAGTCGGAAATCTTAAACATTGCCGAAACGACCGAGGAAACGGAAGTGCCGACAAAATTTGACCGCTGGGATTTTGTCAAACATAGCAAAACGTTTTTCATTTTCTCTGGCGCATTGACGATCGCCGGCGTCATCTCGTTGTTTGCGATGGGGTTGAATCTTGGCATCGATTTCACGAGTGGCACGCGCGTTGAGGTGACGAGCAACCAGCCGATTGACGCCAAAGAACTGAGCGGTTATTTCGAGCGGCTCGGCTACAAGCCGGAAGATGTCGTCCTGTCCGGCACGGACGGGAAAACAGGCGTCGTTCGCTTGATTGGCGTGCTCGATAAGCAAGAAATTGCCAAGCTGAAAAATGAATTGAAGCAAGCGTATGGCAACGAACCAAACATCAGCACCGTCTCGCCAGTCGTCGGCAAGCAGCTCGCCCGCAATGCGCTCATTGCGGTGCTGATTTCCTCGATCGGCATCATTCTTTACGTGACGATCCGCTTTGAGTGGCGGATGGCGTTGGCGGCGATCGTCGCCCTGTTGCATGACGCCTTTTTCATTGTCACTGTGTTCAGCTTGACGCGTCTTGAAGTCGATTTGACATTCATCGCCGCGGTGCTGACGATCATCGGGTACTCGATCAACGATACGATCGTCACGTTTGACCGCATCCGGGATTTGATGAAAAAGCGGAAAGTGAAAACGGTCGACGACTTGAAGCATATCGTCAACCGGGCGTTGCAGCAAACATTTACGCGCTCGGTCAACACCGTATTGACCGTCTTGTTTACGGTCATCGCGTTGCTCATCTTTGGCAGCGAAGCGATCCGCAATTTCAACCTCGCTTTGCTTGTTGGACTTGTGTGCGGCGTCTATTCGTCGCTTTGCATCGCTTCTCAGCTTTGGGTCGTTTGGAAAGGACAGGAGCTCAAAAAAGGGAAAGGAGCCAAAAAAGCGGCGGCCGAGGCCGAACCGCAGGTGTAACAGCGCGCCGGAAAAGTGTGAAGGTGCTTTTCCGGCGCCTTTTTGTTCGGTGCAATGCTCGGAACGGAAAATGGATACACTAACCGTCAGACGCAACATAGGCAGCGCGTGAGGCTGCTGAATGCAAAGGTGGGGAGATGGCCATGGAACACGAACAGCGGTTCAAGCAGGCGAAAACGGCAGCGATTGTCGGGATCGCTGGAAATATGGCGCTTGCTGCTGTCAAGGCGGCGGTCGGCGTGTGGAGCCAAAGCCAAGCGTTGATCGCTGATGCCGCCCATTCGGCGTCCGATGTTGCCGGCTCGTTCGCCGTTTGGGTTGGACTGCGGGCCGCCGCGCGTCCGCCGGACGAGGATCATCCGTACGGGCACGGAAAAGCGGAGTCGATTGCCGCCATTATGGTGGCGGTTCTCCTCTTTCTTGTTGGGCTTGAGATCGGGCGCTCATCGTTTCTGTCATTTTTCGCCCCACTATCGCCGCCGGAGGCGGCCGCCATTTACGTGTTGTTGTTGTCGATTGCTGTCAAAGAAGCGATGTTTCGCTATAAATACCAGCTCGGGAAAAAGCTAAACAGCGATGCGCTGATCATCAACGCTTATGAGCACCGATCGGATGTGTTTTCGTCGTTTGCTGCGCTCATCGGCGTCGGCGCCGCCATTGTCGGTGGAAAATGGGAGATTGGCTGGCTTGTATACGCCGACCCGCTCGCCGGATTGTTCGTCTCGCTGCTTGTTCTGAAAATGGCATGGGACCTTGGCCGGCAATCGGTCCATACGGCGATCGACCATGTGCTTCACGAAGAAGAGGCCGGCTATTTGCGCGAGGCGGTCTTGTCCGTTCCCGATGTGCGGCAAATCAATGAGCTGCATGCGCGCGAGCACGGCCATTACGTCATCGTCGATTTGAAAATCGCCGTTGATCCGCGATTGACGGTCGAAGAGGGGCACCGAATCGGAAAAAAAGTGAAAGAAAAACTGCTGACGCTGCCGCGCGTCCGCAATGTCATGGTTCACATCAACCCGTACAACCCGGAAAAAAAACCGTAATGTCGTTGCCTGCCCTTTTCTCCTTTTTGTATAATAAGGAGAGTTGAGGTGGGAGACATGTTGAAAGCGAAAACGCGTTGGGAGGTGGAGCGCCTCGATGAGCAGGCGGTGAGGCGGCTGGCTGAGGAAGCCGGTGTCACGCCCTTATTGGCGAGGCTTCTCGTCCGCCGCGGGGTGCGGACGGCCTCGGAGGCGGCGGCGTTTCTCAATCCGCTTGAGCAACCGTTTCATGATCCGTTTTTGCTTGACGGGATGGAGCGAGCGATTCAGCGTTTAAAGCGGGCGATCGACGCAGGTGAACGCGTGTTGGTATACGGCGATTACGATGCCGATGGCGTTTGCAGCACGTCAGTGATGGTGAGTGCTCTCAAGGAGGCGGGGGCGTCGGTCGAGTTCTACATTCCGAACCGATTTACGGAAGGATACGGGCCGAACATGGGGGCGTTTCGCGCCGCAAAAGAGCGCGGCGTTTCCGTCATTGTGACCGTCGACAATGGGATTGCGGCGGTCAAGGAAATTGCGGCCGCCAACGAGTGGGGGATGGATGTCATCGTAACGGATCACCACGAGCCAGGCCCGGTGTTGCCGGAGGCGCATGCGATCATTCATCCGAAGCAGCCGGGAAGTACATATCCGTTTCGCGATTTAGCCGGCGTCGGCGTTGCGTTTAAGGTAGCCCATGCTTTGCTTGGGCGGGTGCCGCGCCATTTGCTTGATTTGGTCGCGATCGGCACGATCGCTGATTTGGTTCCGCTTGTTGGGGAAAACCGCCTCTTTGTTGCACACGGGCTTGAAGCGTTGCGAGCGACGGAGCGCATCGGGCTGTGCGCTCTTTTTCGGCAATGCCGCATTGATGCGGCGTCCATCAACGAACAGACGGTCGGATTTGTCATTGCTCCGCGCTTGAACGCGGTGGGGCGCCTTGGCGGCGCCGATCCGGCGGTGGCGCTCCTAATGACGGACGATGAGAATGAAGCGGTGCAGCTGGCAGCGGAGATGGACGACTTAAACCGCGAACGTCAGCAGCTTGTGGCGCAAATCGCTGAAGAAGCGGTGGACATGGTGCGCCGCCAATTTCCTCCTGAGGAACATCGCGTCTTGGTTGTGGCAGGCGAAGGATGGAATGCCGGAGTGGTCGGCATTGTCGCTTCTAAGCTTGTCGAGCAGTTTTACCGCCCGGCGGTCGTACTTTCAATCGACCGGGAAAAAGGGATCGCCAAAGGGTCAGCCCGCAGCATTCATGGGTTTGACTTATTCGCCAGCCTGTCGCAATGCCGCGACCTGCTGCCGCACTTTGGCGGCCACCCGATGGCGGCGGGGATGACATTGGCGCTTGATGATGTCGAAGAATTGCGGCAACGGCTGAATGCTATCGCCGCCGAAACGTTGTCTGAGGACGATTTTACGCCGCCGACGTTCATTGATGCTTCCTGTTCGATCGCTGAGTTGACGCTGTCGGCCGCCCGCAGCCTTGAGCGGTTCGCTCCGTTTGGCGTCGGCAATCCGCGGCCGCTTGTTCTCATTGAAGGGGCGTCGGTTGAAACCATGCGGCGCGTCGGGGCGAACGGAGCCCATATGAAAGCCGTCTTTTCCCAAGACGGGGCTGCGATCGACGCCATCGGCTTCGGCCTTGGGCCGTTATGCGAAGAAATCGCTCCGGATGCGCGCATTTCGGCAGTCGGGGAGCTGTCGGTGAACGAATGGAACGGGTTCGCCAAGCCGCAGCTGTCGTTGTGTGATCTGGCGGTCAGCGACTGTCAGCTGTTTGACGTCCGCGGCTGCCGCGACGTCCGTCCGCTTCTTGAGCGGCTGCCAAAAGAGAAGCGGCTAGTCGTCTCCTTTCGTCGCGAAACCGGGCAGCGCCCAGACGTGGCGCCATTTCGCGGGGAGCTTCATTGCGTGTCGACTGAAGAAGAGGCGTGCGCCTTATCGATTGACGACCGCTATGTCGTGCTGCTTGACGTGCCGCCGCGGCTGGCCTTGCTGTCGGCGCTTCTTAGCAACGGGCGGCCGGCGCGCATTTACGCGGTGTTTGCCCAGCCCGAGGCGCAATTTTTCCGCACGTTTCCGACGCGCGACCATTTTAAATGGTTTTACGCCTTTTTGCATCGACACCGTTCGTTTCCGCTCGCCAAGCGCGGCGGTGAGCTGGCCCGCGCCCGCGGCTGGACGGAAGAGACGGTTCATTTTATGGCGAAAGTATTTTTAGAGCTTGACTTTATCAGCGAACAAAACGGCGTCATTTCGCTCGTTCATCAGCCAGCGAAGCGCGATTTGCACGAATCGCCGACGTACCGCCGTCGGCGGGACGAGCTCGAGGCGGAGCATCAGTTAGTCTATTCCACTTACGAGCAATTGAAACGTTGTTTGGCGGAAATGACACGTTCGCAAACGCACGAGGAGGCAAACGTATCATGGACTTAAAACAATACATTACGATTGTGCCCGATTTCCCGAAGCCGGGCATCATGTTTAAAGATATTACAACACTGATGGACAACGGTCCGGCGTACAAATATGCGACCGACCAAATTGTTCAATATGCGCGCGAAAAACAAATCGACATCGTCGTTGGTCCGGAAGCGCGCGGCTTTATCATCGGATGCCCAGTCGCTTATGCGCTTGGCGTCGGATTTGCGCCGGTGCGCAAGGAAGGGAAGCTGCCGCGCGAAGTCGTCCGTGTTGAGTATGGCCTGGAATATGGAACAGATGTCTTGACGATGCATAAAGATGCCATTAAGCCAGGGCAGCGCGTGTTGATCACCGACGACTTGCTGGCGACAGGCGGCACCATGCGGGCGACGATCGATTTGGTGGAACAGCTCGGCGGAGTGGTGGCCGGATTGGCGTTTTTGATTGAGCTCACCGAGCTTGGCGGCCGCAAAAAGTTGGAAGGCTACGACATTTTGACGCTGATGCAGTTTTAAACAGTCGACATTGTTCGCATCTTCGGATACAATAGAGAAAAAAGGGGGGCACTCACACATGAGTGCTCTTTCTTATTAACCGTATGAACGCAATGAACGTCTGTGCTTTGCAACTTCAATTTTAATTGATTAAAAAGGTGATTCAACCCTATGGCCAATGAACAAGTGCTGACAGCGGAGCAAGTGTTTGAACGAGCGAGCTGTTATTTGTCGGAACGAGACGTCTCCTTTTTGAAAAAGGCGTATGAGTTTGCCAAGCACGCCCACCGCGATCAATTTCGGAAATCGGGCGAACCATACATCATCCACCCCATTCAAGTCGCTGGCATTTTGGTGGACTTGAAGATGGACGCGACGACGATCGCCGCTGGGTTTTTGCATGATGTCATCGAAGACACTGAAGCGACAAAAGAAGACCTCGAGCACGAGTTTGGCGCGGAAGTGGCGATGCTTGTCGACGGAGTGACGAAGCTTGGGAAAATTAAATATAAATCGCAGGAAGAACAGCAGGCGGAAAATCATCGAAAAATGTTTTTGGCCATGGCGCAAGATATTCGCGTCATCTTGATCAAGCTCGCCGACCGGCTGCACAATATGCGGACGTTAAAACATTTGCCGGTGGAAAAGCAGCGGCGCATCGCCAATGAGACGCTCGAAATTTTCGCTCCGCTCGCACATCGGCTCGGCATTTCGAAAATCAAATGGGAGCTTGAGGATACGGCGCTCCGCTATTTAAACCCGCAGCAATATTACCGCATCGTCAATTTAATGAAGAAAAAGCGGGCCGAGCGCGAGCAATATTTGGAGGAAGTCATTCAAGAGGTGCGCGAGCGGCTCAACGAAGTGCATATTCCGTGTGAAATTTCTGGACGCCCGAAACATATTTACAGCATTTACCGAAAAATGGTGATGCAAAACAAACAGTTCAACGAAATTTACGATTTGCTCGCTGTCCGCATCATCGTCAACAGCATCAAAGACTGCTATGCTGTCCTTGGCATTATTCATACGTGCTGGAAGCCAATGCCGGGTCGCTTCAAAGACTACATCGCCATGCCGAAGCCGAACATGTACCAATCGCTCCATACAACGGTGATCGGTCCAAAAGGCGAACCGCTTGAGGTGCAAATCCGCACGTTTGAAATGCACCAAATCGCCGAGTTCGGGATCGCCGCCCACTGGGCGTACAAAGAAGGAAAGACGATCAAACCCAACTCATTTGAAGAAAAGTTGTCTTGGTTTCGAGAAATTTTGGAGTGGCAAAATGACGCCAGCAACGCCGAAGAGTTCATGGAATCGCTCAAGATGGACTTGTTTTCCGACATGGTGTTCGTTTTTACGCCCAAAGGCGATGTCATCGAACTGCCGGCCGGATCGGTGCCGATTGACTTCGCCTACCGCATCCATTCGGAAATCGGCAACAAGACGATCGGGGCGAAAGTGAACGGCAAAATGGTGCCGCTTGACTACAAGCTGCAAACGGGCGACATCGTCGAAATTTTAACGTCAAAACATTCGTACGGTCCGAGCCAAGACTGGCTGAAGCTGGCGAAAACGTCGCAGGCGCGCAACAAAATCCGCCAGTTTTTCAAAAAGCAGCGGCGCGAAGAAAACATCGAAAAAGGCAAAGAGATGGTCGAAAAAGAGGTGCGAAGCCTCGGCTTTGAGCCGAAAGAAGTGATGACAGCCGACAACGTAAAGCGCGTCGCGGAAAAATTCAACTTTTCTAATGAAGAGGATATGTATGCTGCTGTCGGCTACCATGGGATTACGGCCGCCCAAATTGCACACCGGCTGACGGAAAAATGGCGGAAGCAGCGCGACCTTGAGGAGCAGCAGCGCAAGTTGGCGGAGGCAGTCTCCGAAGCGAAGCTGCCGGCTGGAAAAAAACGCGACTGCGGCATCCGCGTCCAAGGGGTTGACAATTTGCTCATCCGTCTGTCGCGCTGCTGCAACCCGGTGCCGGGGGATGAAATCATCGGTTTTATTACCCGCGGCCGCGGCATTTCCGTCCACCGCGCCGATTGCCCGAACATCAAGACCGAAGAAGCGGCCGATCGATTGATTGCCGTTGAATGGGAGAGCGGAGCAAACGGCGAGCGTGAGTACAATGTCGATATTGAAATCACTGGCTTTGACCGTCGCGGGCTGTTGAATGAGGTGCTGCAGGCGGTGAATGAAACGCGCACCGATATTTCCGCCGTCTCGGGACGCTCAGACCACCGACATAAAATTGCGACGATCCATATGACGATCGCCATTCATAATTTAAGCCACTTGCAAAAAGTCGTCGAACGAATCAAGCAAATTCCCGACATTTATTCCGTCCAGCGCTTGATGAACAACTAAGGGCAGCGAAAGGAGGAAGACGAGTGAGAGCGGTCATTCAGCGGGCGAAAGAGGCAAAGGTCACCGTCGGCGGCGAAGTCGTTGGCGCCATTGGTGCGGGTTTTGTCGTCCTTCTTGGCATCACCCATGAAGATACAGAAGACGATGCTGCCTATTTGGCTGAAAAAATTGCTCATTTGCGCGTTTTTGAAGATGAAAATGGAAAAATGAACCGCTCTTTGCTCGACGTCGGCGGAGCGGTGCTGTCGGTGTCGCAGTTCACCCTTTATGGCGACTGCCGGAAAGGGCGGCGTCCGAACTTTATGGCGGCGGCAAAGCCTGATCATGCCTTGCCGCTGTATGAAGCGTTCAACGCCGCTTTGCGCGAAAGAGGCGTTCATGTCGAAACCGGCGTATTCGGTGCGATGATGGACGTATCGCTCACAAACGATGGGCCAGTCACCTTGATCATCGACAGCAGCGAGAAATCGGGAAACAGATGAAGTTTCCCGGTTTCTTTTTTATTTTCGGCGAAAAATGGGAAAGATGAAAACAAGTGCGGCAATAAGAAGGGAGGAGCGCGATGCGGCAAACCAAAAGAGGCGAGCAGGCGCACCGGACAAACGATGTGCTGTCTGTCGACTTTCACGAATGGGTGCGGCTCGAGGCCCAATACAGAGCGTTTGAGTTGGCATCCGAATTCGGTGTGGCGCCGAAAGACGTACAAATGTTGAAAAAACAGCAGCCCCGTCCGTAAATATGGTGAGTTGGAAGGAGCGCACGCGGTGTGCGGATGTTTCGTGGACCGAGGCGGTGTGGGCCCGTTCAGGCGAAACAGCTGCGAATAAAAATGCCCATCCCTGCGAGCGCTGCGCATCCGCTCAACACCGGTCCGGTTCAGTTACAGGAAAAAAATCCATTGCATATGTATTGACAAACATATGCCCCTATATGATAATAAGTATTGGTTTAAAATTATTATAAACTAACAGTCGCAGGAGGTAGATGAAGCAATGTCTTTGGTTGGGAAAAAAGTACAACCATTCCGTGCCCAAGCGTATCACAACGGCGAATTCATCGAAGTGACAGAGCAAGACTTCATGGGGAAATGGAGCATCGTTTGCTTCTATCCAGCGGACTTTACATTCGTCTGCCCGACGGAGCTCGAAGATTTGCAAGATCACTACGCGACGTTTAAAGAACTTGGCGTGGAAGTGTACTCCGTTTCGACCGACACTCACTTTACTCATAAAGCATGGCACGATACGTCTCCAGCCATCAGCAAAATCGAATACGTGATGATTGGCGATCCTTCGCATCAACTGTCGCGCATGTTTGATGTGCTCGATGAAGAACAAGGATTGGCGCAGCGCGGCACGTTCATCATCGATCCAGACGGCGTCATTCAAGCGGTGGAAATCAATGCGGACGGCATCGGCCGCAACGCCAGCACGCTGATTGATAAAATTAAAGCGGCCCAATACGTGCGCAACCATCCGGGTGAAGTCTGCCCGGCGAAATGGAAAGAAGGAGCGGAAACGCTGAAGCCAAGCCTTGACCTCGTCGGCAAAATTTAAGGGGGCTTAGGCGATGCTGTTGGAGGCTGATATTAAGGCGCAACTAGCCCAATATTTGCAATTGCTTGAAAATGATATTGTCTTGACGGTAAGCGCGGGAGACGACAACGTTTCCCGCGATATGCTTGCTTTAATCGATGAATTGACGGCGCTGTCGCCGAAAATCAAAGTCGAAAAAGCGAAGCTGGAACGAACGCCAAGCTTCAGCGTCAACCGAGTCGGCGAAAACACCGGCATCACATTCGCCGGCGTGCCGCTCGGCCATGAATTTACGTCCCTCGTTTTGGCGCTGCTTCAAGTGAGCGGGCGGCCGCCGAAAGTCAGCCAAGACGTGGTGGAACGCATTCAACAAATCAAGGGCAAACATCATTTTGAAACGTACGTCAGCTTGAGTTGCCACAACTGCCCGGACGTCGTGCAAGCGCTCAACATCATGAGCGTGTTGAACCCAGACATTTCGCATACGATGATCGACGGGGCGGCGTTTAAAGAAGAGGCCGAGCAAAAAGGGATTATGGCTGTGCCGACGGTATTTTTAAACGGCAAGCTGTTCGCAAGCGGCCGCATGTCGATTGAAGACATTCTCGCCAAATTAGGGAGTGCGCCGGATGCTTCTTCCTTCGCCGACAAAGAGCCGTTCGACGTGTTGGTGATCGGCGGCGGCCCTGCGGGTGCGGCAGCAGCCATTTACGCAGCGCGCAAAGGCATTCGCACTGGCATTGTCGCGGAGCGCTTCGGCGGACAAATTTTAGATACGCTCGGCATTGAAAACTTTATCAGCGTCAAATATACGGAAGGGCCGAAGCTTGCGGCCAGCATTGAAGAACATGTGAAGCAATACAACGTCGACATCATGAGCTCGCAGCGGGCAAAACGACTCGAGAAAAAAGACTTGATTGAAGTCGAGTTGGAAAACGGCGCTGTGTTGAAAAGCAAGACAGTTGTAATCGCGACAGGCGCCCGTTGGCGCAACCTTGGCGTGCCGGGCGAGGAAGAGTTCAAAAACAAAGGAGTCGCCTATTGCCCGCACTGCGACGGCCCGCTGTTCGAAGGGAAGCACGTGGCGGTTATCGGCGGCGGGAACTCCGGCGTCGAAGCGGCGATTGACCTCGCTGGCATCGCCAGCCATGTGACGCTGCTTGAGTTCGCCCCTGAACTCAAGGCGGATGCTGTTTTGCAAGACCGTTTGTACAGCTTGCCGAACGTAACGGTGATCAAAAACGCGCAAACGACGGAAATCACCGGCACGGACAAAGTCAACGGCTTGACGTACATCGACCGGGAAACAGGAGAAGAACACCATATTGAATTGCAAGGAGTGTTCGTGCAAATCGGCCTTGTACCGAACACCGAATGGCTTGAAGGGACGGTGGAACGAAACCGCTTCGGTGAAATCGTCGTCGATAAACGCGGCGCGACGAACATTGAAGGCGTCTTTGCTGCGGGCGACTGCACGGACAGCGCCTATAAGCAAATCATGATTTCGATGGGCTCGGGTGCAACCGCGGCGTTAAGCGCGTTTGATTATTTGATTCGCCATTAAGAGGGCCGAAGGTGAACCGCCTCTTCGGTCCTATGGAGGGGCGGTTCAACGAATCGGCTCTCTTTTTTATGAGGTGAGACAACTTGACAAACGGCCGGTTTTCTCCGTAATATAAAATTACATTTTTCCATACGGAACAACCGATGATGGAGAAAAGTAGTTAAGGCCCACATGGCCAGAGAGGAAGCGCCCAAGGCTGCGAGCGCTTCTCCATGATGGCTTAACGAAAGACACTCCGTAGGTTTCCCTTTGAACGCGCTTTGCGCCAGTAAAGAGGAACGTGTGCCATGCGTTAATGGCGACAAGCGGAAGCCGGATCGGCTTCAATTAGGGTGGCACCGCGGGAATGACGCTCTCGTCCCTATCGATGACAGGGACAAGGGCGTTTTATTTTGGGCAAAGGAGGATGAGCATGGCTTTTCAAATTCCAAGAGGGACACAAGATGTGCTGCCGGGTGACTCGGAAAAATGGCAATATGTCGAGCACATAGCTCGCAGCCTCTGCAGCCGGTATGGGTATCAGGAAATCCGGACGCCGATTTTTGAACATACAGAGCTTTTCTTGCGCGGCGTGGGGGATACAACGGACATCGTGCAAAAAGAAATGTACACGTTCGAAGACAAAGGGGGCCGCGCGCTGACGCTCCGCCCGGAAGGCACGGCGCCGGTTGTCAGAGCGTTTGTCGAGCATAAGCTGTACGGCAGTCCAAACCAGCCGCTGAAATTGTATTACAGCGGGCCGATGTTTCGCTACGAGCGGCCGGAAGCGGGACGGTTCCGCCAGTTCGTCCAGTTCGGCGTCGAGGCGCTCGGCAGCAGCGACCCGGCGATTGACGCCGAAGTGATGGCGCTGGCGATGCATATTTACGAGGCGCTCGGGTTAAAACGAGTCCGGCTTGTCATGAACAGCTTGGGTGATCTTGACAGCCGCCGGGCGCACCGCGAGGCGCTTGTCCGCCATTTTTCAAGCCGCATCCACGAGCTGTGCTCGGACTGTCAGATGCGGCTTCGTACGAATCCGCTCCGTATTCTCGACTGTAAAAAAGACCGCGATCACGAGCTGATGGCGACGGCGCCGTCGATTTTAGACTATTTAAATGACGAATCGCGCGCTTACTTTGAAAAAGTCAAACAATACTTGACGGCGCTCGGCATCCCGTTTGTCATCGATGCGCGCCTCGTGCGCGGGCTTGATTATTACAACCATACGACGTTTGAAATTATGAGCGAGGCGGAAGGGTTCGGCGCGGCAGCGACGCTGTGCGGCGGCGGGCGCTACAACGGGCTTGTCCAAGAAATCGGCGGTCCGGAGACGCCGGGCATCGGCTTTGCCTTGAGCATCGAGCGGCTGTTGGCCGCCCTTGATGCGGAAGGGGTGGAACTGCCGGTGGAGAGTGGGCTTGACTGCTATGTCGTCGCCGTCGGCAAGCGTGCGAAAGACGAAGCGGTCCGACTCGTCTATGCATTGCGCCGCGCCGGATTGAGGGTGGATCAAGATTATTTGGATCGAAAACTGAAGGCGCAGCTGAAGGCCGCCCACCGGCTTGGGGCATTGTTTGTCGCCATCATCGGCGATGAAGAACTCGAGAGACAGGAAGCGGCGGTAAAGCATATGGCGAGCGGCGAGCAAACGAATGTACCGCTCGGCGAACTGGCGCACTTTTTGCTTGAACGGATCGGGAAGGAGGAGTGAGCGAATGGAACGCACATATTATTGCGGGGAAGTGCCGGAAACGGCCGTCGGCGAGCGTGTCGTGCTCAAAGGCTGGGTGCAAAAGCGCCGTGACTTAGGTGGCCTCATTTTCATCGACTTGCGCGACCGAACGGGCATTGTCCAAGTTGTCGCCAGCCCGGACGTGTCGGCTGAAGCGCTGGGGGCAGCGGAGCGCGTGCGGAGCGAATACGTCCTGAGCGTCGAAGGAACGGTGGTCGCCCGCGCGCCGGAGACGGTCAATCCGAACATCGCGACCGGCCGCATTGAAATTCAGGCGGAACGAATTGAGATCATCAACGAGGCAAAAACGCCGCCGTTTTCGATTTCCGATGATACGGATGCGGCGGAAGACGTGCGCTTAAAATATCGGTATTTGGATTTGCGCCGTCCATTCATGTTTCAAACACTGGCGCTTCGCCACAAAATCACAAAGGCGGTGCGCGACTTTTTGGATAGCGAACGCTTTTTGGAAATCGAGACGCCGATGTTGACGAAAAGCACGCCGGAAGGGGCGCGCGACTATTTGGTGCCAAGCCGCATCCATCCGGGCGAATTTTACGCCTTGCCGCAGTCGCCGCAAATTTTTAAGCAGCTGCTCATGGTCGGCGGTGTGGAACGGTATTACCAAATCGCCCGTTGCTTCCGCGACGAGGATTTGCGCGCTGACCGCCAGCCGGAATTTACACAAATCGACATCGAAATGTCGTTTATCGAACAAGAGGATATTATCGATTTAACCGAACGGATGATGGCTGCCGTTGTGAAAGCGGCAAAAGGGATCGACATCCCGCGCCCGTTTCCGCGCATCACGTATGACGAAGCGATGAGCCGCTACGGCTCGGACAAACCAGATGTGCGCTTTGGCTTGGAACTTGTTGACGTATCGGACATCGTCCGTGATTCAGCATTTCAAGTGTTCGCCCGCGCCGTCAAAGAAGGAGGCCAAGTGAAGGCGATCAACGCGAAAGGCGCTGCTCCTCGGTATTCGCGTAAAGATATTGACGCCTTAGGAGAATTTGCCGGCCGCTACGGGGCGAAAGGGCTCGCCTGGCTGAAAGCGGAAGGCGAAGAGCTGAAAGGACCGATCGCCAAGTTTTTCACCGATGAGGAACAGGCGGCGCTGCGTCGAGCGCTTGCTGTCGAAGACGGGGATTTGCTTTTGTTTGTTGCCGACGAAAAAGCGATCGTCGCCGCGGCGCTCGGCGCGCTGCGGCTGAAGCTTGGCAAGGAGCTCGGCTTGATCGACGAAGCGAAGCTCGCGTTTTTGTGGGTGACGGATTGGCCGCTTTTGGAGTATGACGAAGAAGAAGGGCGCTATTACGCCGCCCACCATCCGTTTACGATGCCGGTGCGCGACGACATTCCGCTGTTGGAGACAAACCCAAGCGCCGTCCGAGCGCAGGCGTACGACCTCGTCTTAAATGGCTATGAGCTTGGCAGCGGCTCGCTCCGCATTTTCGAGCGGGACGTGCAAGAAAAGATGTTCCGCGCCTTAGGGTTCAGCGAAGAAGAAGCGCACCGTCAGTTCGGATTCTTGCTTGAGGCGTTTGAATACGGCACTCCGCCGCACGGCGGCATTGCGCTTGGCCTTGAACGGCTGGTGATGTTGCTCGCTGGGCGCACGAACTTGCGCGATACGATCGCGTTTCCGAAAACGGCGAGCGCGAGTTGCTTGCTCACCGAAGCGCCGGGGCCGGTTAGCGCCAAGCAGCTCGAGGAGCTGCACTTGGCGGTTGTGCTTCTGGAAAAAGAATAATGGCGTTGCTGGAAAGATCGGCGGCAAGTGTTCACAAACGCTCAAAAATATGATACAATCAAAGCAACAAACCGTCCTAATGTGTTCGTCGAATCACCGATCGTTTTGACCGAACAGTTCATGATCCGGGAGCCCGGGGTTTCCAAGCGGCGTGCACGCCTCTTCGTCACAGGGGAAGCACAAACCTTGGAACAGGGCACCCACCTATGGGAGAGCGGGTTCAAAACGAAGGCATCGACGGCACGATTGGGACTGGCAACATCAAGGAATCCACAACATTTCCCCTATGCGGATGGCCGCGTAGGGGTTTTGTTTTGCCAGCAAAATGCCGTTGCCTCTTTTGCTGCCTTGATGGTAGGATAAAAAGCGGCATAAACATCAATTTTGAAGCAAACGGAGAGGAGAACGATGCTGCACCAATTTTCCCGCAATGAACTCGCGATTGGTCCAGAAGGATTGGAACGCTTAAAAAACGCCACCGTCGCCGTCCTTGGCGTCGGCGGCGTTGGTTCGTTCGCCGTCGAGGCGCTCGCTCGTTCCGGCATTGGCCGCTTGGTGCTTGTGGATCGTGATAACGTCGATATCACCAACATCAACCGGCAAATCCATGCGTTGCTCTCGACTATCGGACGTCCGAAAGTGGAGCTCATGAAAGAGCGCATCGCCGACATCAACCCGGCGTGCGAGGTGATCGCTTTGCAAATGTTTTATACGGAAGAGACGTATGAGCAGTTTTTCGCCTATGATCTCGATTTTGTCATCGATGCGTCCGACACGATTGTGTACAAAGTGCATTTGATGAAACAATGCCTCAAGCGCGGCATCCCGGTCATCTCCAGCATGGGTGCGGCGAACAAAATGGATCCGACCCGGTTTCGCATTGCTGATATTTCGAAAACACACACCGATCCGATCGCGAAAGTCATCCGCGCCAAGCTGCGCAAAGAAGGGATCCGCCGCGGCATTCCGGTCGTCTTTTCCGACGAGAAGCCGGTGAAAATCCGCGAAGATGTCCGCCAGGTCGTCGGCAATGACGCTTCGCCGATCCGCAAGGCGAAAATGCCGCCGTCTTCGAATGCTTTCGTTCCATCAGTTGCCGGGCTCATTATGGCTTCGTACGTGATTAATCGTCTATTAGAAGGAATTCCCATAAGGCGCGTTGGCGACGATTGAACGACTCCACCTTCATTTCAAACAAAATGGGAAGATGGAGATTCCTGTGAACATCCGGTGCATTCACCCACCGGTTTGTTAGCGAACGCTGTCCGTCGTTCCAGCGGTGAAGACGTGTCCCGATGCTTTGTTGGGGCACCTTCTTTTTTTATGAATGGGCGAGCGATTCGTTCGATCCGTTCGCTTCGGCGGCAAACAGCTGGGCAAGAGAGAAGCGGCCGCCTTCTTCCGAAGCGAGCTGGCGGGCGCGGGCCATAATTTTCACGAGCGCCTCATAATCTTCTTGCACGGTGGTCTGCCTCGTTTCAAGGCGTTCGAGTTTTTGAGCAAGCTGTTCGTTCCGCGCCTGCCATTCCGCTCGTTCGCGTTTCAGGCGCTCGTTGTCCTGGCGGATCGCTTCCATCTCCTCGATGCCGCGCCGCAATGTTTGCAAAAAGGAAATGCACTGCTCCAGTGTCAATGGGGCCGCCGGGAGAAAAGGCGATGATCCTTCGGCGCCATCCCGTTCTCCAGAAGGACTCCAAGCAGTATTGTCTTTTTGCCGCTTTTTCATCATTTCGAGCGCTCGTTTCCGTTCTTTCCGCTGCTTTTTTGCCTGTTCGATCGCCTCAAGGTACCGTTTGCGCACCTCGGCGTTCCAACGGAATCCGCATGCTGCCGCTGTGCGGTGCAGTTGTTTCCCAACGACTTCAAAAGCGGCAAGTTGCGTTTTTCCTTCGCGTATATATTGCAGCACCGTTTCAGCCAACAGGACATCTTCTTCATGTGACCAAGCATCCTGTCTTGTTTTCATGTTGTCCACCCCATCAAATGGTAATGTTGATATGGTCATAGTTTTTCCGTTTGATTTCCACTTTAAACTTCGCCCTTTTCATTTTTCCCATTTTCATGTATGATAGAAATAGTTTTGTATGACCAGTCAGTCTAAAATGATTAGACTGATTGGTCAAAATCGTAGGATGAGAGGTGGTATGATGACGTTTTTGACTAGGTTCAGTCTGAAAAATGCGGCAGCGGTGTTTGTATGTTCGTTTTTGCTCATGTTTCTAGGACTGTATTCCTTCTCCTCCTTGAAGGTCGATTTGCTGCCGAACATCGAATTTCCCCAGTTGTCGATTGAAGCGGTCTATCCAGGGGCTTCTCCGCAGGACGTGAATGAGGAGGTCACGGCCAAGCTCGAGGAAAAACTGAAGTCCCTTGACGGGCTTAAGCAAATGCAGAGCTCTTCCTATGAAGGAATGGCCGTTATTAATCTTGAATTTCCGTTTCGGACGGATATGGAGAAAATGGAGCGGCAGGTTGAATCGCTCATTGATAAGGCAGGATTGCCTGACAATGTACAAACTGAAGTCAATCGGTTTTCATTCGATTCCATCCCGGTTTTCAACATTTCCTTGTTCGCTAAAAAGGGAACCGATCTGCAAACGTTGCTGGAAACCGAAGTGATTCCAGAATTGAATAAAATCGACGGGGTGAATTCCGTTTCGATCGGCGGAGACAGCGAGCGCTTCATCCGGATCACCGTCGACCGGAAAAAGGCTGCTCAGGCGGGATTGACCTTGTCAGAGATAAAAAAACAAATCAATGAAAAGGTGTTTGCCTTTCCGGCCGGAACGTTGAAAAGCGATGCTTGGCAAATTCCGGTTCGCGTCGAAGAAACATTGAGCACCATTCATGAGCTGCAAAACATGACGCTTGTGCCAACAACTGTTTCGATGGCAGCGAATGGATTGCAGCGCGTTGCGCCCGTCAAGCTTGGGGACATTGCGGCGATTGAGGAAGTCAACGAGCAAAGCGAATTCACCCGCTATAATTTGAAGCCATCGCTGTCGATGGCCGTGACGAAAAAACAGGATGCCAATACGATTGAAGTGGCGGACCAAGTCATCAAAGTGCTGAATTCCTACAAACATCAGTTTGATTATTCCATCGGGTTTGATTCGTCAGCTGGCATCAAACAATCCGTTGAATCGCTTGTCCGTGAAGGGCTGCTCGGGGCGCTGTTCGCTTCGTTGGCTGTATTGCTCTTTTTGCGCAACGTTCGGGCGACCGTGATTGCCATCATCTCGATTCCGCTCTCGCTGCTTGTATCGGCCATTTTTCTCAATCGTATGGATATTACCCTCAATGTCATGACGCTTGGCGGCATGGCCGTCGCCGTCGGCCGAGTCGTGGATGACAGCATTGTCGTGATTGAAAATATTTTCCGCCGCGTCCGCCGGGACAAAACAGGCATGAGCGATGAGTTAGTCGAGCAATCAACGAAAGAAATTGTCAAAGCGATTGTGTCCTCGACCATCACAACCGTTGTCGTCTTTTTGCCTCTCGGGCTTGTTGGGGGCGTTACAGGGGAATTTTTCCTGCCTTTTGCCTTGACGGTTGCGTTTGCCCTGTTGGCCTCTTTGTTGGTGGCCGTGACGGTTGTGCCGATTTTAGCGAAATTTTCGTTCCGCCGTGTGCCGCCAGAGGAAAAAGAAGGCGCGCTCCAGCGTCTGTATGGACGAATCATTGAATGGGCGCTCAACCATAAAGCGATTGTCTTTGTGTTGTCGGTTGTGCTGTTGGTTGGTTCATTGGCGCTCGTGCCGAAACTTGGATTTACGTTTTTGCCGAACGAAGAGCAGAAAACGCTGGTGGCGAGCATTGAACTGCCGGCTTCCACATCGGTGGCCAAAACGAATGATGTGTCGTTGGAGATGGAAAAAATGTTTTTAAAACGAAGCGATGTCGAGAGCGTCACCGCCGCGGTGGGAAGCCGCGATTTCCGCACCGGTTTGAAGCGGCCCAATCAAGCCAGCTATTATATTCTATTAAAGGACAGCGCTGACACCGCGAAAACGGCGGTTGTTTTCGAAAAAGAAATGCGCCGCATCGCGAATCAGCTCGCGCCCGGGGCCAAAGTGGGCGTGCAAGAGATGTCGAGCGGAGGGCCGCCGACGAATAATAACGTGAATATTGACTTATACTCCAATGATTTGGAGGCGCTCCAAACAGCGGCCAAACAGGTCGAGACGTATTTAAAACAGCGCGATGATGTCAAAGATGTGACGAATAACTTGACGGAAAAGCAAAAACAAGTGATTGTCGCCATTGATCCGGAAAAGGCGGCCGCTTATGGCGTTTCGGGCATGCAATTGCTCGGGGCGGTGGCCGATGCGGCCAAACCGGTCGATGTGGGAACGCTGAAACTCGGCGGCAAGGATGAGCAAGTCGAACTTTCGTATGATGAAACGTTGGGATCGATCGATGAGTTGAAAGAGCTTCCGATCGTGACGAGAAACGGAGTGATTCCACTTTCAGCTGTCGCCGAAGTGAAAGAGGCGGACGTGTATACGTCCATTCAAAAGCTGGATGGAAAAGTGTTTGCCCGCGTATCCGCCCAGATTGTCGGTGACAACATTCAGAAAGTAACGAATGATATTTCTAAACATGTAAATGATTTGAAGATCCCATCCGATGTCACAGTGAAAACGGGCGGCGGAAGCGATGAGACGGTGCAGACGTTCCGCGAGCTCGGTGTGGCCATGGCGGCTGCCATTGGGCTTGTGTATTTGACGATGCTGATTACATTTGGCAAAGTGCGGGTGCCGCTGATCATTTTATCTTCCCTTTTGTTTGTTCCCATCGGTTCGCTGTTTGCTTTGTATGTGGCCGATGAGCCGCTTTCCATCAGCGTCATGATCGGCTTGTTGATGCTTATTGGCATCGTGACGACCAATGCGATCGTGCTGGTGGATCGAATCGGGCAAAACCGCGAACAAAAACGGATGACGGTGCGAAGCGCTATCATTGAAGCCGGCAAAACACGGCTGCGGCCGATTTTAATGACAGCCTTTGCGACTGTGACAGCGCTCATTCCGCTTGCGCTGACGAATGAGGCCGGCACGTTGATTTCGAAAGGGCTGGCCATCACTGTCATCGGCGGCCTGACGTCGTCGACGTTATTGACGCTTGTGTTCATTCCTGCGATGTATGAGGCGTTTTTCTTCCGGACGGCAAAACGCGAACCGACGGCAAAATGACAGAGCTGGATGGCCGGATAACGGGCCGTCCGGCATTTTTTTTCATGGGAAGATCGACTATAATGGACATGAAGAAGGAGCAAGGAAGGCGAAAACATTGGGACGGAAAGAGGACATCATTGAAACGGCGATGAAATTATTCGCCAAAAAAGGCTATCACGCTACTTCCATGCAGGAAATAGCCGAACGGAGCGGAGTAGCCAAAGGTTCGATTTACAATTATTTCAAATCAAAAGAAGAGTTGGCTGTATCGATTTTCCGCTACCATTATAAGGTCTTGTTTCACCAGCTTCAACAAATCGAGGCTGATCCCGCCTTAACGGCGCGCGAGCGGTTTTGCCGTCAGTTGACTGTACAAATCCAGCTGTTTGACGAACATAAAGAGCTGGTGCAAATGCAATTGGGCGAACAAGCCGTGAAGGTGAGCCGCGAGGTGCAGCATCTGGTGTTTCGCATCCGCGCCCATACGCTCCACTGGTACCGCCGGGCGATTGAAGACATATACGGCGAACAAGTGCGTCCAGTTTCGTTTGATTGCGCGACGATGCTCAACGGAATGCTGAAAGAATATCTGATTTACTTGGCGGTAGACCGAAAGCCGCTGCTTCCTGAGAAGCTTGCCACCTTCTTGCTCGATCGGCTTGATGCCATCGTTGCCAGCCTGCTTGACGGAAAGACGGGGTTGCTCGATGAAGCGATGATGGCCGATTACATTGCTGCGGCGACCCAAGAGCGGAGTCAATGGAAAGAACGGGCCATCAGCTGTTTAGAGCGCATGGCGGCGATGCGTCCGGTTGAAGACGATATTCTTCGCTCGCTGCGCTTATTGAAGGAAGAACTCGAGAAAGGAGAGACAGCTAGGCGGTTTATGGTGGAGGCGCTTCTGCTCTATTTGGCGAAATACTCGCTTCCGCTGTACAATGAGTTGAAGGAGGCCATTGAACGCTGTTTGGATTAAAACTACCGATCTTCCCACGGGGAGACGCCCCATTTGCCGAAAATGAATAGGCGGCATCGGAGGATGTGTGTGAACATAGCGTCATCAATCTCAAGGAGGAGGTCGGCATGCCCAAAACGATGGAGCCGCTCGCTCTGCGGATGCGGCCGCGGACGATCGATGAGATCGTTGGACAGCAGCACATCATTGGCCCTAGTACGCCGCTTTATAAAATGGTCAAAAAAGGTTATGTTCCATCGCTTTTGCTTTACGGAGAGCCGGGGACAGGGAAGACGTCGCTCGCTTATGCCATTGCCCGCACCGCCGGGCGCGAATGGGTCGCGATCAATGCGACGGCCGCCGGCAAAAAGGAAATCGAAGAAGCAGTTGAAGCGGCGCGTTGGTCGGGCAATGTCCTCTTATTTATCGACGAAATCCATCGGCTGAATAAAGCGCAGCAAGATGTGTTATTGCCGCATCTTGAATCCGGGCTTGTGACCTTGATGGGGGCCACAACGGAAAACCCGTTTCACGAGGTCAATCCTGCCATTCGCAGCCGCTGCGGGCAAATCCAACAACTGAAACCGCTCCAGCCGGATGACCTCATGATCATTCTGAAACGGGCGCTCGTCGACCCGGAACGAGGGGTCGGCGAGCCGCCGGTCGTCATCGACGAGTCGTTGTTATGGCGCATCGCCGAGGCAGCCGGCGGGGATGCGCGCGTCGCGCTTTCGCTTCTGGAAGCGGCGGTTGCGGCTGCCGATGAGCGCCACGGCCGCTTGTATATTGATGAGGAGATTGTAGCTTCATGCACCGCAAACCGCGGTTTTACCCATGACAAATATGGCGATCATTATTATTCGTTGTTGTCCGCGTTTCAAAAAAGCGTGCGCGGCAGCGATGCCGATGCCGCGCTTCATTATTTGGCCCGTCTGCTTGAAGGCGGAGACTTGGCGTCCGTTTGCCGGAGATTGCTTGTGATGGCTTATGAGGACATCGGACTTGCCAATCCGATGATGGGAGTGAAAGTACAGGCGGCGGTCGAAGCGGCCGAACGCCTTGGGCTGCCAGAGGCGCGCATTCCCCTCTCCGTTGTGACGATCGAACTCTGTTTAAGCCCGAAATCCAACAGCGCTTACAAGGCGCTGGACGCTGCTATTGCCGATGTCCGTTCCGGCAAGCTTGGCGATATTCCGGATCATTTAAAAGACGCCCACTACAAAGGGGCGGCTGTACTCGGGCGTGGACAAGGCTACTTGTATCCGCACGATTATCCGAACAGCTGGGTGGCGCAAGCGTATTTGCCCTCGGCTTTGGAAGGCGTCCGCTATTATGAACCGAAAGAGCATGGCGAGGAAAAACATTACGCCAAGGTGTACCGGCGGCTTGAGCAGTTGAAACAACAGGACAAGGTTCGGCCGTGAAGGGAAAGGGATTTTTATGATATAATAACATAGGCGTTTCATGCTCGCTTTGACCGAGCTGACCGGATGGAACGTAGCGTACATTCGCATCGGGATCGAAGCGTTCGCGCTGTTGGCCGGCTGGTTGCTCGGCGGCCCGGTGTTGTTTGGCACGTTCCTTTTTTGTGTGACGATCGGTTCATGCCGGCTTGGTGCTGCCGCAATGCCAAAAGGTCGTGAGCCGACTGATTGGACTGGCCGTCGGCACTCGGACGCAAGGGTTAAGCCGTTAGGAGGGATATGAATGAAGATTTCGACGAAAGGCCGATATGGCTTGACGATTATGATCGAATTGGCCAAAAAATATGGCGATCGTCCGATCTCGCTTCGTTCGATCGCCAAGGCGAACAATTTATCCGAACATTATTTAGAGCAGCTCGTCACGCCGTTGCGCAACGCCGGGCTCGTCAAAAGCATTCGCGGAGCGTATGGCGGCTATGTGCTCGCTGAACATCCAGCGAAAATCACCGCCGGCGACATTTTGCGCGTGTTGGAGGGGCCGTTGACCCCGGTCGAGGAGCTCGAGGAGGAAGAGCCGGCGAAGCGCGAGCTATGGATTCGCATCCGCGATGCGGTCGAGGAAGTGCTCGACAGCACAACGCTCGAAGATTTGGCGAAGTATAGCGACGGGGATGAAGGGGCATATATGTTTTATATTTAAGCAACAGAAAGGAAAGGAGAATGGTCGTTGGAACGGATTTATTTGGACCATGCGGCAACTTCCCCGGTCCATCCAGACGTGGCCGCCGGTATGGTCCAGTGGATGACGGAACAGTTCGGCAACCCGTCAAGCATCCATCATTTTGGACGGCAGAGCCGCCGCGCGGTCGATGAAGCGAGGGCTGTTGTCGCCCGCTCGATTGGGGCGAAAGAGACCGAGATTGTGTTTACAAGCGGCGGTACGGAAGCGGATAACTTTGCGGTCATCGGAACGGCGATAGCGAACCGCAGCCGCGGCAATCATATCATTACAACCGCCATCGAGCATCATGCGGTGCTGCGCGCTTGTGAATATTTAGAGACGAAAGGGTTTGAGGTCACGTATTTGCCCGTTGACGAACAAGGGACGGTATCGGTCGAGGATGTCAAGTCCGCGCTGCGCGATGAGACCGTTTTGGTGTCGGTCATGTTTGCCAACAACGAAGTCGGCACGATCCAGCCGATTCGCGAAATCGGGGCGTTGCTTCGCGATCATCCCGCTTATTTTCATACGGACGCCGTCCAAGCGTACGGGCTTCTTCCGGTCGATGTGAATGAATACGGGATCGATTTGCTGTCGATTTCCGCTCATAAAATCAACGGCCCGAAAGGAAGCGGGGCTTTGTATGTCCGGGAAACGGTCCGCATCACTCCGCTCCTTTTCGGCGGCGAACAAGAACGGAAGCGGCGCGCCGGTACGGAAAACGTCCCCGGCATCATCGGCTTGGCGCAGGCGGCGGAAATCGCTGAGCGAACAAGGGAAGAGAAACGCCGGCAATATGCGGCGTGGCGCGAAGCGATGCTTGCGATTTTCCGCTCCTCAGGGATCGACTATGCGGTCAACGGCCGCCCGGATGGCCTGCCGCATATTTTGAATGTCGCCTTCCCGGGAACGAATGTCGAATCGCTGCTTGTGAACTTGGATTTAGCCGGCATCGCCGCCTCGAGCGGGTCAGCATGCACCGCCGGGTCAATCGACCCGTCGCACGTGCTTGTTGCGATGTGCGGAAAAGAGTCGGAGCGCATCCATTCGTCTGTGCGCTTCAGCTTCGGGCTCGGCAATACGATGGAACAAATCGAGCGGGCGGCCGAGGAAACAGTGAAGATCATAAAGCGGCTCACAAACCGCTAAAGGGGGGAAGCAGCATGAACAAAGCGCCGCACGAAACACGCGTGGTCGTCGGCATGTCCGGCGGGGTCGACTCGTCGGTCGCTGCGCTGTTATTGAAAGAACAAGGATATGATGTGATTGGCATTTTTATGAAAAACTGGGATGACACCGATGAAAACGGCGTTTGCACGGCGACTGAGGACTACGAAGACGTCGTGCGCGTCTGCAACCAAATCGGCATCCCGTATTATGCGGTGAATTTTGAAAAACAGTATTGGGACAAAGTGTTTACGTACTTTTTGGACGAGTACAAAGCCGGGCGCACGCCGAACCCGGATGTGATGTGCAATAAAGAAATCAAGTTCAAGGCGTTTTTAGAGCACGCCATGTCGATCGGCGCCGATTACATCGCAACCGGCCATTACGCCCGCATCGAGTTTCGCGACGGCGAGTACAAAATGCTGCGCGGAGCTGACCGGAACAAAGATCAAACGTACTTTTTAAACCAACTCGGCCAAGCCCAGCTGTCGAAAGTGATGTTTCCGATCGGTCATTTGCACAAAGCCGATGTGCGTCGGATTGCGAAAGAAGCCGGGCTCGCCACCGCTGAAAAAAAAGACAGCACCGGCATTTGTTTTATTGGCGAGCGCGATTTCAAAGAATTTTTAAGCCACTATTTGCCGGCTCAGCCGGGAGTGATGAAAACGCTCGATGGCGAAGTGAAAGGTCGGCATGACGGCGTCATGTATTATACGATCGGCCAACGCCACGGCCTAGGCATCGGCGGCAGCGGCGAACCGTGGTTTGTCGTCGGCAAAGACGTGCGCGAAAACGTGTTGTATGTCGCCCAAGGGTTTGAAAACGAATATTTGTATTCCACCTCGTTAAAAGCGGTCGATGTCAACTGGGTGTCTGACCGCAAGCCGGAAGCGCCGTTCCGTTGCACGGCGAAATTTCGCTACCGCCAGCCGGATATCGGCGTGACCGTTCACTCGCTTGCGGACGGTGGGGTGGAAGTCGTGTTTGATCAACCGGCGCGGGCGGTGACGCCGGGTCAGGCGGTCGTTTTTTACAACGGCGAAGAGTGCCTTGGCGGCGGTACGATCGACGAAGTGTTCCGCAACGGCGAAAAGCTTTGGTATGTTGGCTGACGGATGTGCCGGTGCGCACGGTCTTCAATCAGGCTTTAGGCTGGGGCCGTTGCTTGAAAATCACGTTGAATCAGGGGGGGATGGGCGGTGGCCAATTTCAACGAACAAGGATTGGCGTATATGCGCGAAGGGAAGTATGAGGAAGCCATCCGCTGTTTTTCCGCGGCGGTCGAGCAGCATCCGGACGATCCGGCTGGGTACATTAACATCGGCACAGTTCTCGTTGCTGCCGGTGAAGAAGAGAAGGCGCTTGACTGTTTCCGACAGGCATTGGAAGTTGACAAGAAGGCGGCGGCCGCGTATTACGGCATGGGTACAGTGCATTATAAGCGTGAGCAGTTCGAGAAAGCGAAAGATATGTTTGAGCGCGCGCTTGGGCTTGGTCTTGACGATGCGGATACGCATTTTATGCTCGGCATGTCCTTATGGCGGCTCGAGATGCCGCGGCTGGCGCTGCCGTATTTGCAGCGAGCGGCCGAGCTGAACGAGACGGACGCCGAAGCGCTGTTTCAGCTTGGCCTTTGCCTTGCCACGCTCGATTATGTCGATGAGGCGAAGCGTTATTTCGAAAAAACGTTGGAACTCGATCCGCGCCACGCTGATGCGTACTACAATTTAGGCGTCATTTATGCGTACAAAGATGAGCCCGATGCCGCCCGCAATATGTTTGCCGCTGCCTTGGAAGCCAAGCCCGATCACGTGCTTGCCGGATACGGAAAGAAACTGATGGAAAAGCGGCTTGCGCCGTAAAAAGGCAGGGGGATGGCTGTTGCAAGAGCAACAAATCCTCGCCCTTGACGGACGCACGTTCATTAAAGGAGTGTGCTTGGCGGTCATTTTTCATAATGAGGAAACATTGTACACGGTCGTCCGCGTGCGCGTTGAGGAAACGAACGAGGCGCCCGTTGAGGAGGAAGTCGTCGTCACCGGCTATTTTCCGCGTTTAAACGAAGGGGACGTCTACATCTTTTACGGACAATTCCGCCAACATCCGCGTTTTGGCCGCCAATATGCGGCTAGTCAGTTCCGCAAACAGCTTCCGAACACGAAAGAAGGAGTCATTCATTATTTATCGAGCGGTTTGTTTAAAGGAATCGGCAAAAAAACGGCTGCGGCGATTGTCGAGACGCTCGGCGAAAACGCGATCGCCGTGATTTTGCGCGACCCCAAGGCGCTAGAGCGTGTGCCGAAGCTGACGAAAAAAAAGGCGAAGCAGCTGTACGATGCGCTTCGCGCCCACGAAGGGCTTGAGCAAACGATGATCGCCCTCGCCCAGCTCGGTTTTGGCCCGCAGCTGGCCATGAAAATTTACCAAGCGTATGGCGAAGAAGCGATTGACATCATCCACGAGAACCCGTACCAGCTCGTTGAGGATATCGAAGGGATCGGCTTCGGCCGCGCTGATGAAATCGGGCGCCAGCTCGGCATTTCCGGCAGCCATCCAGCTCGGCTGCGCGCCGCCTCGTTGTTTGTCCTTGAACAGGCGTGCTTGCAGGAAGGGCACGTTTATTTGCGCGGGGAAGAGCTGATGGCGCGCATTGGGGAGTTGCTTGACGGAAGGCCGAGCGGTGCGGTGGATGGACAAGCGATCGGCCAGACGCTTCTAATGTTAAGCGAGGAAGGGAAGATGATCGCTGAACAAGGGCGTTATTATTTTCCTTCCCTTTACTTCGCCGAGAAAGGGATCGTCTCCAACATTAAGCGGCTGCTTGGGCAGACGCCGCCGTCGACGTTTGCCGAGTCGGAGTTTTTGCTGGCGCTTGGGGCGCTTGAGGAACGGCTTGGCATGCAATATGCCCCCCAGCAAAGGGAAGCGATCCAACAAGCGCTTTCTTCGCCGCTGTTTATTTTGACGGGCGGTCCGGGAACGGGGAAAACGACAGTCATCAAAGGCATCGTCGAGCTGTTTGCCGCCCTAAACGGCCTGTCTCTTGACCCGGCTGACTACAAACAAGGCGAGCCGTTTCCGGTGCTGCTGGCTGCACCGACCGGCCGGGCGGCGAAGCGGATGAGCGAGGCGACCGGGCTGCCGGCGGCGACAATCCACCGCTTGCTCGGATGGAATGGGGCGGAAGGGTTCAGCCGCGACGAGAACGAACCGATTTCCGGCAAGCTGCTTGTCATCGATGAGATGTCGATGGTCGACACGTGGCTTGCCAACCAGCTGTTGAAAGCCGTGCCAAACGGCATGCAAGTCATTTTCGTCGGTGATGAGGATCAATTGCCATCCGTCGGGCCAGGGCAAGTGCTGAAAGACTTGCTCTGCTCAGGCGTCATTCCGTTCGCTCGGTTGACCGAGGTGTATCGCCAAGCGGAAGGATCATCAATCATCGAGCTTGCTCATGAGGTGAAGCGCGGCGTCGTGCCGGACGATTTAACTGCTCCGAAGGCAGACCGTTCCTTCATCCGCTGTCGTGCGGGCCAAGTCGTCGATGTCGTGCGGCAAATCGCTGACAACGCGCGAAAAAAAGGATTTTCCGTCAAAGATATTCAAGTGCTCGCCCCGATGTACCGTGGTCCAGCGGGCATTGACCAATTGAACAAAGCGCTTCAAGAGCTGTTCAACCCGCCGGCTGAAGGGAAGCGGGAGCTGTCGGTCGGCGAGGTCGTCTATCGCGTCGGCGATAAGGTGCTTCAGCTTGTCAATCAGCCTGAAGATCATGTCTTTAATGGCGACATTGGCGAAGTCGTTGCCATTTTTTACGCCAAAGAAAATACGGAAAAGCAAGACTTGCTCGTCGTCTCGTTTGATGGCATTGAAGTGACGTACACACGGCAAGATTTAGGACAAATCACCCATGCGTACTGCTGTTCGGTTCATAAGGCGCAAGGAAGCGAGTTTCCAATCGTCATTTTGCCCGTCGTCAAAAGCTATTACCGGATGTTGAAACGGAATTTGTTGTATACTGCGGTGACAAGAAGCAAGCAGTTTCTCATTTTATGTGGGGAAGAGGAGGCGTTTCGATTCGGCGTCGCAAAACAAAGCGACGGAACGCGCCAGACCGCGCTCGCTGAGAAGCTGGCGGGAGCGGCGGCGCCGTTTGTCGAGGTTGAACTGCCGCTTGAAGACGCGAACATGGGGATGGAAAACGTTACGCCGTATGACTTTATGGGCGATGAGCCAAGCTAAAGGTGGCTGGAAAGGTGGGAGAACGATGCGGACGTTTTCCGACATCAAGGGACTTCCCCTTTATGAGCAAACGACGGGAAAAATGGTCGGAACGATCGCTGACATTTGGTTTACCAGCCACGGCGCGGTCAAAGGGCTTGTCGCCGAACGGGGGGGTTTGTTCGGCCGCCGCCGCTATTTGCCGCTTTCAGCCGTGCAGTCGTTCGAAAAAGACCGAGTCATCATTTGTGACGCAGATAGCTTCCAGCCGTTTCCTTCTTTTGACAGCGGCCACTCTCTTTACGGCGAACGCGGTCTCGCTGGCAGCATGGTTGTCGCCGCGGACGGAACAACGATCGGACTGTTGGATGACGTATATTTTGACGGGCAATTGGGCAAAATTGACGGATACGAGATCAGCGAGGGATTTTTTTCCGATTTGACTGAAGGAAAGAAACGAATGGAGCTTGCTCCGTTCACCGCCAGAGAAGGCGTGGTCACCGTGGAAACAACGATGTAAGGAGAGTGGCTGTCCATGCTCATTTGCCCGAATTGCAAACGAAAAAATTTAGGGAAAATCGGCGTCAACCAATACTACTGCTGGGATTGCTTTATTGAGCTGTCAGTCTCGAAAGGAATGATCCACGCTCATCAAGTGGAAGAAGATGGAACGTTGAGTTCTCTTGACGACTTGTTTGACGACCACGAACGCACGATCCAATTTTAGGGGGGACACGCATGAACCGAATGATGACGTCGCTGTTAGCAGTCGGATTAGGCGTTGCTGCTTATCAGCTTGCCCAACGAAACGATTGGATGAACGGTCGCACAATGCGAAGGATGCGCCGCCGCTTGATGCAAGCGATGCGCTGACAGCGCTGCCGCCCTCGCCTTTGCGCGGGGGCGGTGCCTTGTGGTTGTAAAATAGTGCTAAAAGCGGTGAAGGCATATTTCTCGCCGCATCTTCTACACTAAACGGTAGGAGGTGTGGCAATTGGGCGAGCAACAATGGCTGTCGTTCTTTCGCATCGGAAAATGGCTGCTCGTGACGGCAATCATCTATTTGATCGTTCGGATGAAAGACGTTTGGTGGCCGGTCATCGATTTTATTACAACGGTGTTGACGCCGTTTTTGCTGTCGTCGTTTATTACGTATTTGCTCTACCCGCTTGTGGAATCCGTCCATCGCAAAGGAATGCCGCGCGCCCTTGCCATTTTGTTCATTTATTTGTTGCTTTTCGGTTTGGTCGGCTACGGCCTGTACCGCGGCGTGCCGTTATTCATCGCCCAGTTGCGTGAACTGGATGAACAGCTGCCGTCTTTGATGAATACATACCGCCAATGGGTGCGCCACATCCACGACGAGACGTCGAATTGGCCGCTTGAGGTGCACACGCGCATCGAAGCGATGTTTGTGCAGTTTGAGCAGGCGGCCGCGGCCGCCGTCACGATGGCGATCAATGCCGCCAAATCGTTCATCGGTTCGGCGGCGACGCTGCTGATCATTCCGTTTATCGTCTTCTATATGTTAAAAGACATCGAGGTGTTGAAAAAAGCGGTTTGGTACATGACACCGAAGCGGTGGCGTGGGCCGGGGATGACGTTTTTGAAGGATGTCGATGAATCGCTTGGCGGCTACATCCGCGGCCAACTGTTCGTCTGCACGGCGATCGGTCTGGCGGCGTCGCTCGGAATGTGGCTTGCCGGCATGGATTATCCGCTCTTGCTCGGCTTTGTCATTGGCGTGACGAACATCATTCCGTATTTCGGCCCGCTGATCGGTGCGGTGCCGGCGGTCATTTTGGCTGCCACCGTCTCGCTGAAAATGGTCGTGATCGTGCTTGTCATCATTTTTACCTTGCAGTTTTTAGAAGGGAACGTTTTGTCGCCGCTGATCATCGGCAAAAGTGTGCATATGCATCCGCTTGTCATTATGCTCGCCCTCTTTGCCGGCGGTGAGCTCGCCGGCGTGCTCGGCCTCATTCTTGCCGTTCCGACGGCGGCGGTGCTGAAAGTGGCCATCACCCATTGGAAAGAGCATTATGCTTCGCATTGACAAATGCTTTCTGCTTGTCTATAATCTTTCAATGAAGAAAGTGAATACATAACGCCATGACGGATCGAGTATGTTGCAGTCCATCTTAACGCGCGAGCTCGCGCACAGAGAGGAATTTCCGCGGCTGAAAGAAATTCCAGATGAAGGGCAACAGAAGGCTAATCCGGAGCGCAGGCAAAACCTGACGCAAGGCTGCGTTACGGCCAAAGAGGTGATGGGCGTTTTTTGCCCATAAACAGGGTGGTACCGCGAGCATAACTCTCGTCCCTGCAGGGGATGGGAGTTTTTTTATATAAAAGGCGAAAGGGGAGGATCATCATGAAAAAGCTGACATCCGCCCAAGTGCGGCGCATGTTTTTAGACTTTTTCCAAGAAAAAGGCCATGCAGTTGAGCCGAGCGCATCGCTCATTCCGGTCGACGACCCGTCGCTGTTGTGGATCAACAGCGGCGTTGCGACGTTGAAAAAATACTTTGACGGGCGCATCGTTCCGGAAAACCCGCGCATTTGCAACGCGCAAAAATCGATCCGCACCAACGACATTGAAAACGTCGGGAAAACGGCGCGCCACCATACGTTTTTTGAAATGCTCGGCAACTTTTCGATCGGCGATTACTTCAAGCGCGAAGCGATCCATTGGGCATGGGAGTTTTTGACGAGCGACAAATGGATCGGTTTTGATCCGGAACGGTTGTCCGTCACCGTCCATCCGGAAGACGAGGAAGCGTACAACATTTGGCGCAATGAAATCGGCTTGCCGGAAGAGCGGATCATTCGCCTCGAAGGCAACTTCTGGGACATCGGCGAAGGCCCGAGCGGTCCGAACACGGAAATTTTTTACGACCGCGGCGAAGCGTTCGGCAACGATCCAAACGATCCGGAGCTGTACCCAGGAGGGGAAAATGACCGCTATTTAGAAGTATGGAACCTTGTCTTTTCGCAGTTTAACCATAACCCGGACGGCACGTACACGCCGCTGCCGAAGAAAAACATCGACACCGGCATGGGCTTGGAGCGGATGTGCTCGATTTTGCAAGACGTGCCGACGAACTTTGAAACCGACTTGTTCCTGCCGATCATCCGCGCGACCGAGCAGATCGCCGGCGAGCGGTATGGTGAAGATCCGGACAAAGACGTCGCCTTTAAGGTGATCGCCGACCATATTCGCGCGGTGACGTTTGCAATCGGCGACGGGGCGCTGCCGTCAAATGAGGGCCGCGGCTACGTGCTGCGCCGCCTGCTCCGCCGCGCGGTGCGCTATGCGAAACATATCGGCATTGAACGCCCGTTTATGTACGAACTTGTTCCGGTCGTCGGCGAGATTATGCACGATTACTATCCAGAGGTGAAAGAAAAAGCCGATTTCATCGCCCGCGTCATCCGGACGGAAGAAGAACGGTTCCATGAAACGCTCCATGAAGGGCTCGCCATATTGGCGGAGGTGATCGAAAAGGCGAAAGAGCAAGGAAGCCGCATCATTCCGGGCGAGGAAGCGTTCCGCCTGTATGATACGTACGGCTTTCCGATCGAGCTGACGGAAGAGTATGCCGCTGAAGCGGGCATGACGGTCGACCATGCCGGATTTGAGTGCGAGATGGAGCGGCAGCGCGAACGGGCGCGGGCGGCCCGGCAAGATGTCGATTCGATGCAAGTGCAAGGCGGAGTGCTCGGTGACATTAAAGATGAAAGCCGGTTTGTCGGCTACGATGAGCTTGTTGCCGCATCCACGGTCATCGCCATCGTTAAAGACGGACGGCTTGTCGAGGAAGTGAAAGCCGGCGAAGAGGCGCAAATCATCGTTGATGTGACGCCATTTTACGCCGAAAGCGGAGGACAAATCGCTGACCAAGGCGTGTTTGAAAGCGAAACAGGAACAGCGGTCGTCAAAGATGTACAAAAAGCGCCGAACGGCCAACATCTTCATGCGATCATCGTCGAACGCGGAACGGTGAAAAAAGGAGCCCGCTATACGGCGCGCGTCGATGAAGCAAAGCGGATGCGCATCGTGAAAAACCATACGGCGACCCATTTGCTCCATCAAGCGCTGAAAGACGTGCTCGGCCGCCATGTCAACCAAGCGGGGTCTCTTGTCGCCCCGGACCGGCTTCGTTTTGACTTCACCCATTTTGGACAAGTGAAGCCGGACGAGCTCGAGCGCATCGAAGCCATCGTCAACGAACAAATTTGGAAAAGCCTCCCGGTTGACATTTTCTATAAGCCGCTTGAAGAAGCAAAGGCGATGGGTGCGATGGCATTGTTTGGCGAAAAATACGGCGACATCGTCCGCGTCGTCAAAGTCGGCGACTACAGCCTCGAGTTGTGCGGCGGCTGCCATGTGCCCAACACATCAGCCATCGGGTTGTTTAAAATCGTCTCCGAATCCGGCATCGGCGCCGGCACGCGCCGGATTGAAGCAGTGACTGGGGAAGCGGCGTACCGCTTTATGAGCGAACAGCTGGCCATTTTGCAAGAGGCGGCGCAAAAACTGAAAACAAGCCCGAAAGAATTGAATGCGCGTCTTGACGGACTGTTTGCGGAGCTGAAAGAGCTTGAGCGCGAAAAGGAATCGCTTGCTGCCCGCCTCGCCCATATGGAAGCGGAGCACCTTATCCGTCAAGTGAAAGATGTAAATGGCGTGCCGGTGTTGGCGGCGAAAGTGCAGGCCAATGACATGAATCAACTGCGGGCTATGGCTGATGATTTGAAACAAAAGCTCGGCACGGCGGTCATCGTGTTGGCGTCCGTTCAGGGAGGAAAAGTGCAACTGATTGCCGCGGTAACGGATGACTTGGTGAAAAAAGGGTTCCATGCCGGCAAACTGGTGAAAGAAGTGGCATCGCGTTGCGGCGGTGGGGGCGGCGGGCGCCCGGATTTGGCGCAAGCCGGCGGCAAGGATGCGAACAAAGTCGGTGAAGCGCTCAGCTGCGTCGAAACGTGGGTGAAATCCGTTTCCTAATCGGCGCGGATCGTGTACAATGGATGTAAAAGGACGGGGTGCCTGAATAAGGAGCGAGGTGGAAATGGTGAGCTCGTTTGACCAAACGATGCAGTTTCATTTTTCCGAGGAGCCGGCCGAGACGAACGTTCGCGAAGTGTTGTTGACGGTGTATGGCGCCTTGCAGGAAAAAGGCTACAATCCGATCAACCAAATTGTCGGCTACTTGTTGTCCGGCGACCCAGCTTACATTCCGCGCCATAAAGACGCGCGCGCGCTCATCCGCAAAATCGAACGCGACGAATTAATCGAGGAATTGGTGAAATTCTATTTACAGGGGCAACGAAAGGATTAACCTGATGCGGACGCTAGGATTAGATTTGGGAACGAAAACGCTCGGCGTTGCCGTTAGCGACGAACTCGGCCTTACAGCGCAAGGATTGGAAACAATCACCATAGATGCGGAGCGCGGCGACTACGGCTTAAAGCGGCTGCGCGCCATCATCGATGAGTACGGCGTCGATGCGATTGTGGTCGGGTGGCCGAAAAACATGAACGGCACGCTTGGGCCGCGCGCTGAGGCGAGCGAACGGTTCGCCGCCATGCTGCGCAAGGAGTTTTCTTTGCCCGTTGTGCTTTGGGATGAACGGCTGTCGACGATGGCCGCCGAACGGATGTTGATCGCTGCCGACGTCAGCCGAAAAAAGCGGCGGAAAGTGATCGACAAAATGGCGGCGGCCGTCATTTTGCAGTCCTATTTGGACAGTAAACGATAAATTGGAGGAGAAAACATGGAACACGGAGACCGTCATATTACCGTTGTCGACGAACATGGCAACGAACAGCTGTGTGAAATTTTGTTTACGTTTGAATCGGATGATTTTGGAAAATCGTATGTGTTTTACTATCCCGTCGGCGTTGAGGCGGAAGATGAGAACGGCGAGACGGAAGTGCACGTTTCCGCCTTCATCCCTGGGGATGAGAACAAAGAAGGCGAACTGCTCCCAATCGAGACGGAAGAAGAGTGGGACATGATCGAAGAAGTATGGAATACGTTTTGCGCTGAACAGGAAGAGGAAGACGACGAATAACAGACAGCAGAGGGGGCCAAAAGGATCGAGGCCCCTTTTCTTATGGCCGTATTATGCGCTGAGAAACGATAAGTTGTGTTTCGTGCACCTCTTATTGTTTATTCGCCAAACGCTGTGAAAGGCTTTGGTTGACTGGCGTGTTTCCTTCCCCGGTTTTGCATTTTTTGCCGTCAAGGGCGAAAAATGCGGAACTTTGTAGTATAATATGGCGGGGATGAAAGGAGGACAAAGATGAAACAGAACGATTTTAGGGCGCCAGAGGCGCGGCTTGTGCGGAAAATCGTCTTGATTATTTGTGCTGTTCTGCTGGCGGCGCTTGTCATTGCCGGCGCCAGCAGTTTCTTATACATCCGCTCAGCGCTTAAGCCCGTCGACCCGGATGACCGCACCCCGGTTCATGTGTCGATTCCGATCGGTTCATCGGCGGCGGCGATTGCCGAGCAGCTCGAACAAAAGCGGCTCATTAAAAGCGCGGCCGTGTTTCGCTTATATGTGCGCTGGAAAAATGAATCCGGTTTCCAGGCTGGGGAGTATGAGCTGACGCGGGCGATGCCAATGGCGCGCATCATCGAGTTGTTAAAAACGGGGAAATCGCTAAAAATCGGATTGAAGCTGACTGTTCCGGAAGGGGCGCAATTGGTGCAAATCGCTGACCTCATTGCCGCGAAAACAGGGTACAAACAAGAACAGATTATGAAATTGCTTAACGATCGCGCGTATATCGAACGGCTGATGAACATGCACCCGGATTTGTTGACTGATGATATTTTTCGGAAAGGCATCCGCTATCCGCTGGAAGGCTACTTGTTCCCGGCGACGTATGTGTTTGCTGACGAAAAGCCTCCGCTTTCTGAGATCATTGAGGCGATGGTGGCGAAAACGGCAGCTGTGCTTGACACATATAAGGCAGCGATGAAAGAAAAGAACATGTCGCCGCATCAGCTGTTGACGATGTCGTCGCTCATTGAGGAAGAGGCGACGGAAAAAGCTGACCGCCAAAAAATCGCCAGCGTGTTTTACAATCGGCTGCACCGCGGCATGCCGCTTCAAACTGACCCGACCGTTTTGTACGCCCTTGGCGAACATAAAGAGCGTGTGTTGTACAAAGATTTGCAGGTCAATTCGCCGTACAACACGTACATGCATAAAGGACTGCCGCCGGGGCCGATCGCCAACGCCGGTGTCATGTCGATCGAAGCGGCGCTTGAGCCGGCAGCGACCGACTATTTATACTTTTTGGCGACACCGGGCGGGGAGGTCATTTTTACGAAAACGTTGGCCGAGCATAACCGGGAAAAGGCAAAATACATTGGGAAACAATAGTTCAAAACGGAAGTTGATGGCCGGCAGGGGAAACAGCTTCGTTTTTCTACTGTTTTGTGGTAGTATAGTTGAATAGACCAACGATACGATAAGAGTCCTTTGGCGGCTCTTATTTTTCATGACGACAAAGCGCAAATGTCGAGTTGTATATAGATGCAATTTGAAGCTTTACCATTTGTAGTTTTTCCCGAGTATTTGATCGACTGTCGGGCGACCGAACAACGCCACTTCCAGACCCATATATGGGTCTGTGAAGCAGGCGGTTGTTCGGTCTTCCGTCACGCCAAGGCGTGACGGAGGCAAGCCACAGGCTTGCCTCCGACAGTCGAAAATGGGCAAACCTCTTTTCCGTCAAGGATATGTTAAACTTCTTCGTTGCATCTATATAGTTCAACTTTGGCAAGCGCTTTTCAGTTTGCTGACGGCAGGGAGGAATTCCTCTTGCTTTCCAATGACATTGTTTCGTACTTGCAAAAGTTGCGTCCGGCGCCGGATGAGGACATTGAGGAGATGGAGCAGTACGCCTATCGGCACCGCATACCGATCATGGATCCGGTGAGCGTCGAAGTGCTGTTGTTCATCTTGAAGCTGATCAGGCCGCGTTGCATTTTGGAAATCGGCACGGCGATCGGCTATTCGGCGATCCGGATGGCAAAGGCGCTGCCGGATGCGCGCATTGTGACGATCGAAAAAGACCGGGAGCGGTATGAGCGCGCCCGTTTTTACATCGAAAAGACGAACACCAAGCGGCAAATCGAGGCGGTGTTGGGCGATGCGCTCGCGGTCGAGGCCGATGTGGCGGCCGCCGCGCCGTTTGATGTGCTGTTTATCGATGCCGCCAAAGGGCAATATGAGCGCTTTTTTACGCGCTATGAGCCGTTTGTGGCGGCAGGCGGCCTCATCATCAGCGACAACGTCTTGTTTAAGGGGCTCGTCGCCGCTGAAGAGCCGGCGGACAATCGACGGCTTTGGAACATCGCCCGAAAAATTCGCCGCTACAATGAGTGGCTCATGAGTCGAAACGGTTATGATACGGTCATCATTCCGGTCGGCGATGGGCTTGCCATATCGAAAAAACGAGGTGAAGAACAGTGAAAAAACCCGAATTGCTCGTGACGCCGACGAGCGTTGCCCATATTGACGAGCTGGCTGAAGCCGGAGCGGAAGCGGTCATCATTGGCGAGCAGCGCTACGGTTTGCGGCTTGCCGGCGAATTTTCTCGCCATGATGTCGCTGCCGCCGTCAAAGCCGCCCACCGGCGCGGCATGAACGTGTATGTGGCGATGAACGCCATTTTCCATAACGATAAAGTGGACGAGCTTGGTGACTACGTCGCGTTTTTGGCTGATGTCGGCGCCGATGCCATCGTCTTCGGCGATCCCGCGGTGCTCTTGACTGTCCGAGAAACGGCGCCGCACATGAAGCTCCACTGGAGCACGGAGACGACAGCGACGAACTGGTATGCTTGCAACTATTGGGGCCGGAAAGGGGCGAAGCGCGCCGTCTTGGCCCGCGAGTTGAACATGGACGCCATTTTGGAAATCAAAGCCCATGCCGAAGTGGAAATCGAGGTGCAAGTGCACGGCGCGATGTGCATGTACCAATCGAAGCGCTCGCTGATCGGCAGCTATTTTGAATATCAAGGGAAAGTGATGGAAGTTGAACGGAAGAAGTATGAAAAAGGGATGTTTCTTTACGACAAAGAGCGCGACAACAAATATCCGATTTTTGAAGACGAAAACGGCACGCATATTATGAGCCCGAACGATGTTTGCATCATTGACGAGCTTGGCGACATGGTCGAAGCCGGCATCGACAGCTTCAAAATTGACGGGATTTTGCACGAGCCGCGCTACATTACCGAAGTGACGAAGCTGTACCGCCGCGCCATCGATTTATGTGCCGATGACCGCGAGCGGTACGAACGGGAAAAAGAGGAGCTGCTTGCGGCCGTTGAAGCGCTTCAGCCGCCGCATCGCCGCATCGACACCGGATTTTTCTTCAAGGAGACCATTTATTGAGAAAAGGAGGGAAGCAGCATGCTTTTAAAAAATGATCGCATCTCCGAGATCATTGACGGCAAGCGCGTCATTGTGAAAAAGCCAGAGTTGCTCGCCCCGGCCGGCAACTTGGAAAAGCTGAAAATCGCCGTACATTACGGCGCAGACGCTGTCTTTATCGGAGGACAAGAGTACAGCTTGCGCGCCAACGCCGACAACTTTACGCTCGAGGAAATTCGCGAAGGGGTAGAATTTGCCAATCGATACGGAGCCAAAGTATACGTAACGGCCAATATTTACGCCCATAACGAAAACATCCCTGGCCTTGATGACTATTTGCGGGCGTTAGAGGATTCCGGCGTTTCCGGCATCATCGTCGCCGACCCCCTCATCATCGAAACGGCGCGCCGGGTGGCGCCGAAGCTTGAAGTGCATTTAAGCACGCAGCAATCGCTTACCAACTGGAAAGCGGTCCAATTTTGGAAAGAGGAAGGGCTCGAGCGGGTTGTGCTGGCTCGTGAAGTGGGCGCAGAAGAAATCCGGCAGATCAAAGAGAAAGTCGATATTGAAATCGAGGCGTTCATCCATGGGGCGATGTGTTCCGCCTACTCCGGCCGTTGTGTATTGAGCAATCATATGACGGCGCGCGACTCAAACCGCGGTGGATGCTGCCAGTCGTGCCGGTGGGATTACGATTTGTACCAACTCTCGAACGGCCGGGAAATTCCGTTGTTTGAAAAAGGGGACGCCCCGTTTGCGATGAGCGCGAAAGATTTGAACTTAATCCGCGCCATTCCGATAATGATCGAATTGGGTGTAGATAGCTTGAAAATTGAAGGGCGGATGAAATCGATCCATTACGTGGCGACGGTTGTCAGCGTCTACCGGAAGGTGATTGACGCCTACTGCGCTGATCCAGACCATTTCACGATCCGCGAAGAGTGGGTGCGGGAGCTTGAAAAATGCGCCAACCGCGAGACGGCGCCGTCGTTCTTTGACGGCTTCCCGGATTATACGAACCATATGTACGGGACGCACAGCCGGAAAACGACGCATGAATTCGCCGGTTTGGTGCTTGGCTATGACCCGGAGACGGGCATCGCCACCGTCCAGCAGCGCAACCATTTCCGCCCGGGCGATGAAGTCGAATTTTTCGGTCCGGAAATTGAAAACTTCACCCAAGTGATCGAGAACATTTGGGACGAAGACGGCAACGAGCTTGATGCGGCGCGCCATCCGCTGCAAATCGTGAAATTGAAGGTCAAGCGCCCTCTCTTCCCGTACAACATGATGAGAAAGGAGAATTAAGATGGGGAAGAAGCCCGTTGTCATCGGCGTCGCCGGCGGCTCCGGCTCGGGGAAGACGAGCGTCGCCCGCGCGATTTACGACCATTTTGGCGACCGCTCGATTTTAGTGCTTGAGCAAGATTTTTATTATAAAGACCAAAGCCATCTTCCGTTTGAAGAGCGGCTGAAGACGAACTACGACCACCCGCTGGCGTTTGACAACGATTTGTTGATTGAGCATATTCATAAGCTGCTTCGCTATGAGCCGATTGACAAGCCGGTGTACGATTATACGCTGCACACTCGCTCAAGTGAAGTCGTGCGTGTTGAGCCGAAAGAAGTCATTATCGTCGAGGGCATCCTTGTCTTGGAAGATGAGCGGCTTCGCGATTTAATGGATATTAAGGTGTATGTCGACACCGACCCGGACATCCGCATCATCCGCCGTCTCATCCGTGATATGAAAGAGCGCGGCCGCACGTTCGATTCGGTCATCGAGCAATATTTGTCCGTCGTTCGGCCGATGCACAACCAGTTTGTCGAACCGACGAAGCGCTACGCCGATGTGATCATTCCAGAAGGCGGACAGAATGCTGTCGCCATCGATTTAATGGTGGCAAAAATTCGCACAGTTCTTGAACAAAAAGCGGTTTTGTAATAACATAACAGAGACAAAACAATATATTATATAACAAGTAAGCGTACGAACAGCCGTTTTTGCTGTTCGTACGTTTTACATAATGCAGAATATATAGAGGAGTGAGATGAATGGCGAACGAAAAGCAGTATCCGATGACGAAAGAGGGAAAAGAGAAACTGGAACAAGAGCTTGAGTACTTAAAAACGGTCAAGCGGAAAGAAGTGGTGGAGCGCATTAAGATTGCGCGCGGGTTCGGCGATTTGTCGGAAAACTCGGAGTACGATGCTGCCAAAGATGAGCAGGCGTTTGTCGAATCACGCATCCAAATGCTTGAAAACATGATCCGCAACGCCGTCATCATTGAAGAAGACAAAGAAAATCCGGACGTCGTCTCGCTTGGCAAATCAGTGACATTCATTGAACTGCCGGACGGTGAAGAAGAGACGTATACGATCGTCGGCAGCGCTGAAGCCGACCCATTTGAAGGGAAAATTTCCAATGACTCGCCGATTGCGAAATCGCTCATCGGCCGCCGCGTCGGCGATGAAGTGACGGTGCAAACGCCGGGCGGGGAAATGCTTGTGAAAATCGTGGCTGTGAAATAAGAAGCAGGAGGCGGTCGGCCTGAACAAGCGGCGGTGTGCGAAGCGAAGAAAATGGCCGCCGCTTGACGTTTCAAACGGAAACACCTCGTCAACACTGATGATGAGGTGTTTTCTTTATGTGGAAAAAACGAACACTTGCCATGCTCGCCCTCATTCAATTGGGCTTGTTGTTGCTTGTCGGGCGATTGGGGCAAATCCAGCTGATTGACGCCGAGTCGTTTGCCAATCATAATTTAATTGCTGAAAGCGTCGCCCAGCGGACACAAGAACTGATTATTGATGACGGGCGCGGCTCGTTCGTCGACCGAAATGGCGCGCCGCTCACGAAGCGATATGTGCCGTCGCTTGTCTTATTTCCATTTTTAACGGCGATGAAATGGCCGATGGAACAAGTGGCCCGCATCGCCGGCGTCTCGGAAGAAGAGATCCGCCGCCAGCTTGAGCAGGCGGACGGTCCGTTCGTCTTAGAGAAGGATGGCGAGCCGCTCGCCTTGAACGCCCAGCAAATGAAGCAAATTAACGATTTGGGCATTCCGGGGGTATTTGCCGTCAACAAGCAATATCCGTTGGAAACGGTGTACGCCCCGCATTTGCTCGGCTTCACCCGTCCCGATCAGGAGCTCATCAAGAAGCGTTATCCGAAACGGACGCTGCCGCCAAAGACCGAAGTGGGCATTCAAGGGCTTGAGAAGGCGTTTGATGAATTTTTGCTCGCCGACGGCGAAACGAAGCTGCTTTACCATGTTGACGCCGAAGGGCGGCCGTTGTTTGGGCTTGATGTCAAATACAGCGACACGGGCAATCCGTTTTATCCCGTCACCGTGCAAACGACGCTTGACCGCGATCTGCAGCAAGAGATGGAACGGATCGTCGACCAGTACGGACTGAAAAAAGGCGGCCTCGTGCTATTGGACATTGAGACAAACGGTGTGCTCGCCATGGTCAGCCGCCCAAACATGGACCCGCGCGATCCGTATAAAAACGGCGGGGCGGAAAACCAAATGGCGCTTCCGCAAATCCCTGGATCGATTTTTAAAACGGTCATTGCGGCTGCGGCGCTTGATGAAGGGCTCGCATCGCCGGAGACAACGTTTGATTGCAGCCGAAAGATTGACGGCAAAACGCGCGATGAGGAGCATGATTACGGCGTGCTTGACTTAGCGGACAGCTTTGCCGTTAGTTGCAACAATGCTTTCGCCACGCTCGGCAAGCAGTTGATCGAGCAAGATCCGGATGCGTTTGAAACGTATGCGAGAAAGCTCGGGCTGTATCCGACGGCCGGCTGGGAAGGAGCGGTGTACCATGAAGAGCATTTCCGTCAGTTCCCGGAGGAGCAAAAGGGAACGATTTGGCATGATCCGCGCGACAAGCGGGTGCCGCTTGCGGTGGCGCAAACGGCGATCGGGCAAAAAAATGTACGCGTCTCTCCGCTTGGCGTCGCCAACATGATGGCGACCATCGCCCGCGGCGGCGAAGCGCTTCAGGTGCGGGCCGTTGACAAAGTGCTGTATAAAAACGGTGCGACTCTCTTTTCGTTTCCGCCCCAACCGGATTCGGACATGGCGCCGATCGCTCCGCAGACGGCCGAAGAGCTGCAGCGGCTTTTGCGCGGGGTTGTTACCAAAGAGGATGGCACCGGCCGCCGCTTCCGTTCGCTGCCGTATCCGGTTGCCGGCAAATCGGGGACGGCGGAGACAGGAAAAATGGACGGCGGCGCTGAATTCATTAATAAATGGTTTGCTGGCTATTTTCCAGCCGACCGCCCGAAATACGCCCTCGCTGTCGTTGAGCTCGACTGTCCGAGCGGGCGGGCCGCGACGAATGATGTGTTCGCCGCCGCAGTCGAGTCGCTTTATGCTTATGACCGCGCCAAAAAGGAAGTGAAGTGACGAACCAAATGTAAGGGGTATCCATTTTCCATCATAAGCATCATCCAAAGAAGGGGAGGAGACAGTGGTGCAAACGGAAACGCGCTTTGCCGCCCGCGCCAAGCGGCGGAGAATCAACCGTTGGCTCAATGGAGCTATTGCGGTTGTCGTGCTGCTCATTTTGATTGTCGGTGGGAACTTGCTTTTTGGCGGCGAACCGGGCGAGAAGGCGGTCGATCGCGAAGCAAAAACAGAAGCGGCCAACGCGAAGCGAGTGGAAGTGGAAACAGGTGAAGCGGTGGAGCCGGCGGAAGCCGAAACGCGCGCTGAGGAAGAAGACGCGGCTTCCACCGATGAAACGAGCGAAGCGGGCTCGACAGAAACGCCGGGCCCACCGGGATCCAACATTGAAAAAGAAATCGTCAACCCGGCATGGCAGCCGATCGGCACGACGCAATCGGAGCCGCATGAAACGGTGTTTAAGAAAGATTCGGTCGACTGGAAGGAAATGCTCGATGCCGTCAGCTATGCGACCGGCATCGCCCCGGAGGAGATGATCGTTTGGTTCATCGGCAACAACGGGCCGAACAAAGCGATCGCGACGATTTCGACGAAAGATCAAACCGCCCATTACAAAGTGTACATTGAATGGGTGACGAACGAAGGTTGGAAGCCGACGAAAGTGCAAAAGTTGAAGCAAAAGTCGTAAGCGGCATAATGAAGGGAAGCGGGGATATATTCGAAACTTCAACGGCATCAGTGAAACAATGGCGGTTCATTAGCGGCGGAAAAATACACAGGCGCCCAAAAACGAAGAGCGCCTGTTATTTTTTCGCTTTGAAATGAACGACCGCGCTGTACCACCGCTTTCCGTTTTCCATGACATGCATTTGATGGGATACATGATGGACGGAAAGCAAGAGCGCCTTGTTATGTTCAATTTGTTCGTTGATTTTTTTCTCGAGCGCCCGCAAATCGTCCGCTTCAAAAAATTCGATTTTATCCTCGATCAAATCAAGAGAAATGTTAGGCATCGCTCTTCCTCCTTTCCATTGTCAGTGTAGCAAATTTTCCCGCCTTCATCCACCGGTGTACAAGGGGGAGCAATACGAACGAAACTGGATCGTTGAACAAGGGAAAAACATATGCTACAGTAAGAGCAGGTAATACAAAAAAACATACTATATTGATGGAAATTATAAACTTTTTTGGGGTGTGACCATATGGGCAGGGAGTTTCTTAACTTGTTTGAGCAATGGGCGGAATCGTACGACCGATCGGTCGAAGGATACGATGAGCAATATCGCGACGTATTTGCCGGTTATGACCGCATTTTAAGCACAGTTGCCGACAAAGCCGGCCAAGTCGTGCTCGAGTTTGGCGTCGGCACGGGCAACTTGACGAAAAAGCTGTTGGAACGCGGCAAGCAGGTGTACGGGATCGAGCCATCGGCGCCGATGAGGAAAAAAGCGGCGGAAAAGCTCAGCGGGCGAGCGGTCATCCTAGACGGCGATTTTTTGCAATTTCCGACACCGCCGGAGCCGATCGACACAATCGCCAGCACGTATGCGTTTCATCATTTGACGGATGCGGAAAAAGACGAAGCGTTGGCCAAATATAGTCAATTGCTCCATCCGGGTGGTAAAATAGTGTTTGCCGATACGGCGTTTCGCGACAAAGAGGCGTTCCGCCGGGCGATTGAGGAAGCCCGGACGCGCGGCTTCCACGATTTGGCCGACGATTTGGAACGCGAATATTATACGACGCTTGACGTATTGGAATCACTGTTTTCCAAGCATGGCTTTTCCGTCTCTTTTGCGCAGCAAAACGCGTTCGTCTGGGTGATGGAGGCGGTGAAACAAACGACATAGAAAGAGGGAGAACGATGAAAGCAGCCATTATTGGAGCCATGGAAGAGGAAGTGGCGATTTTGCGTTCGCGCATGGAAGGGCGCGAGGAAACGGTCATCGCCGGGTGCGAATTTTCCGAAGGGCGCCTTGACGGCGTGGAGGCGGTGTTGTTGAAATCCGGGATCGGCAAAGTGAACGCCGCCATGGGAACGACGCTTCTGCTTGACCACTTTCGCCCTGATTTCGTGATCAATACCGGTTCGGCCGGCGGATTTTTGCCTTCGCTTCGTGTCGGAGATCTTGTCATTTCCGAGGAAGTCGTCCATCATGACGTCGATGTGACCGCGTTCGGCTACGCTTACGGGCAAGTGCCTGGCCTGCCGGCGCGCTACCGGGCGGATGAGGCGCTTGTTGAGGCGGCCAAGCAGGCGGCGGCGCGGCTTGATGGCCTGCAGGCAGTGACCGGCTTGATCGCCACCGGCGATTCGTTTATGAACGATCCAAAGCGAGTCGAATTTGTGCGCGGTCAGTTTCCGGAATTGTGCGCCGTCGAAATGGAAGCGGCGGCGATCGCCCAAGTGTGCGTGCAGTTTGGAACGCCGTTTGTCATCATCCGTGCGTTGTCTGATATTGCTGGTGAGGAGTCGGATGTGTCGTTTGAACAGTTTTTGGAGACGGCGGCGAAACATTCGGCTGAACTTGTCTTGTCGATGCTTTCCGTTATGAAGGAGAGACGCTAGGAAACAAAACGCCGCCGTTCCGTTGCCAAAATGAACGTGAAGAAACGGAGTGACTCGCATGCGCGTAGCAAAAAGCATCCATGAGTTGATCGGCCATACGCCGGTTGTCGAAATTACGCGCTTCCCCCTCCCGGAAGGCGTTCGGCTGTTCGCCAAGCTTGAATACTTTAATCCTGGCGGAAGCATTAAAGACCGGCTCGGACAAGAGCTGTTGCGCGAGGCGTTTGCATCAGGAAAACTGAAAGAGGGGGGCACGATTATCGAGCCGACGGCCGGCAACACCGGCATCGGTCTGGCACTGGCGGCGATCGGCAAAAACGTGAACATCATTTTTTGTGTGCCGGAAAAATTCAGCATCGAAAAACAACAGCTGATGAAGGCGCTCGGGGCGCAAATCGTCCATACGCCGACCGAGGAAGGAATGGAAGGAGCAATCCGCAAAGCGGAGGAGCTCGCCCGCACGATTCCAGGCGCCTATTGCCCCCAGCAGTTCCAAAACCCGGCCAACCCAAGGACGTATTACAAGACGCTCGGTCCGGAGCTGTGGGACGATTTGGACGGACAGATCGACATTTTTGTCGCCGGCGCCGGCTCCGGCGGCACGTTTATGGGGACAGCGACGTTTTTAAAAGAAAAAAACCCGGCCATTAAAACGGTCATCGTTGAACCGGAAGGCTCGATTTTAGGCGGCGGCAAGCCGGGTCCGCATCGGACGGAAGGGATCGGCATGGAGTTTTTGCCGCCGTTTATGGATCCGGATTATTTTGATGCCATCTACACGATCGCGGACGATGACGCGTTCCGGCGCGTCAGCGAACTCGCAAGACAGGAGGGGCTTTTGGTCGGCAGTTCGTCCGGCGCCGCGTTTCATGCCGCCTTGATGGAAGCAGAGAAGGCAAAGCCAGGGACGAATATCGTCGTCATTTTTCCGGACGGGAGCGAACGCTATTTAAGCAAACATATTTATGAAGGTGGGAGGTAACGATGAGGCGGAAAACAATGCTCATTCATGGCGGCATTCCGGGGGATCCGCATACTGGAGCGGTGTCGGTCCCGATTTATCAAGTGAGTACGTATAAGCAAGAAGAAGTTGGAAAGCATAAAGGGTTTGAATACTCGCGCACCGGCAACCCGACGCGTGCGGCGCTTGAGAAGCTGATCACCGACCTTGAGGGCGGCGAAGCCGGCTTTGCGTTTGCTTCCGGGATGGCGGCGATTACGGCCGTCATGATGTTGTTTCAAAGCGGCGACCATTTGGTGATCACTGACGATGTCTACGGCGGCACGTATCGCGTCATGACGAACGTGCTGAATCGGTTCGGGCTTGAGGCGACGTTCGTCGATACGAGCGACGTCGCCAACGTCGAGGCGCACATTCGGCCGAATACGAAAGCCATCTATATCGAAACGCCGACGAACCCGCTGTTGAAAATCACTGACTTGCAAGCCGCCGCCGCCATCGCCCGTGCGCATGGCCTGCTATTGATCGTCGATAACACGTTTTCCACTCCGTACTTTCAGACGCCTCTTGAGCTTGGCGCCGATATCGTCATCCATAGCGCGACGAAATATTTAGGCGGCCATAGCGACGTCGTCGCTGGGTTGGCGGTTGTCCGCACGCCGGAGCTTGCCGAACGGCTCCATTACGTGCAAAATTCAACCGGCGGTGTGCTCGGGCCGCAAGATTCATGGCTATTGATGCGCGGGATGAAAACGCTCGCCGTGCGGATGGAGGAACATGAAGAAAATGCGCGCCAAATCGCTGCTTTTTTGGCTGAACACAAGGCGGTCAAGCGCGTCCATTATCCAGGTCTTCCGGATCATCCGAACCACGAGTTGGCGAAAAAGCAAATGCGCGGATTTGGCGGCATGATTTCGTTTGATGTCGGCAGCCTCGAGCGAGCCGAGAAAGTGCTGTCGCGCGTTCGCTACTTTACGCTTGCTGAAAGTTTAGGGGCGGTCGAAAGTTTAATTTCGTTGCCAGGGAAAATGACGCACGCCTCGATCCCGAAGGAACGGCGCGAACAGCTCGGCATTACCGACGGCCTGATCCGTTTGTCGGTTGGGCTTGAAGATGTCAACGATCTGCTTGACGATTTGGCGCAAGCGCTTGGCTGAAATTGCTGCTCCCCCCTTCCGTCCATGTATGATACAGTGAAAGGGGAGAGGAGGGATCGGGCTTGAATGAGCAGCAACGAAACGAGCTGCGGGAAAAGGCAGGCGACTTTAAAACATACAGCCTCGTCTTGTTCGCGTTTGGAGCGTTTCTCTATTTCGGAACGGTCATCCCAGGAGCGGTTGAGACAGCGAAAAAACCGTTCGCCCTATTGGCAGTCACCGTCTGTTTTACCGCGTCGCTTTCCTGTTTGCGCCAAGCCGCCCGCTATGCCCGCCGTCTTGAGGAAGAAGAAAAGCGGTTCGAACCGTAAACCTGCCTTTTGGCCAAAAGGCGGGTTTTTGTTTAGCCATGCTGGCGTTCAAGGGAAAGCAAGCTTTTTTCCTATTTTGCAAAAAAACGGTTTACAATGGAAATAATTTTGGATATAATTACCTGCGTAGCATCATTTCTAAAGGGAGGTCGAAGACAATGACAATGATGATGTGGACAACAGTAACGCATCCATTCTATCAAACGGCTATTCGACCTTCCGCTGACCGGGAATGAACGTGCACCGATGATGAAAAACAGCGATCGGGCCGCAGAAGGGGAGTAGTCTCGCTTTCTGTGGCCTTTTTGTACGCTTAGCCGCAGAAACGACTTCCTTCTGCGGTTTTTTTGCATGGAAAGGAGGTGGGGAGGCATGACGATCCATTTGTTTTTTATCACGATCACGATTGAGCGGAGAAAGCCGCGGCAACGGAACATCGAAGAGGAGCGGTTCGCGCGTGCAGCCGAAGAGGAGTTGCTTGACCGCAAATGTTCCGCTCATCAACGGTTGTTTTAAAACAATGGAGATGAAAGGGGAGAAGATTCATGTCAATTGTACCAGTATGGCTTGTGATGTGGATGAAACAGACGGGAGACTCGACTTGACTCAGGCTAAAGGGGTGTTATCGGTGCTCCGCGTGCTGTTGGTGACGGTCGAATTTCACGAATTGTTCAAAATGTGCCGGAAGCGTTCCTTGTCTTCTTTGGTAAAATAAAATCTAGAAGAGAAGGTCAAGGAGGGAACGGGGATGTTCGCCATTGTCATGTCGATCATCATTACCGCGTCGATTGCGCTTGTTGTCGCCGCGGAAGTCAGCGTTGAGGCAAGAGCGTAAGCACGGCGGTTCTTCTGCATCCGGAGGGGATAAGCAGGCGGACCGAATCAGCAGAACGTTGGCATCAATCGTTTTTGATTGGTCAAGTCATTGCCGGCTCATTTCGGGCCGGTCTATTTTTGTCGTAAAGACACGGACAACATCGCCCCTGCATATACATAACGATAGGCGGTTTCCGCCGATGACAGCAGGCGGGGGTGAGAGCATGTCCGGCATTTTCACGGCGTTTACGTTTCTGTTGAAAGAGCTGACGTTTCTTGTCTCGTATATTAAAAACAATGCGTTTCCCCAGCCGTTAAGCGCTCAAGAAGAGGAAAAGTATTTGGCGCTGATGGCAAAAGGCGACGAGCAAGCCCGCAACCGGCTCATCGAACACAACTTGCGCCTTGTTGCCCACATTGTGAAAAAGTTTGAAAATACGGGAGAAGAGGTCGAGGATTTAATCTCCATTGGCACGATCGGCTTGATCAAGGCGATTGAAACCTATTCGCCGGGCAAAGGAACGAAGTTGGCAACGTATGCGGCTCGATGTATCGAAAACGAAATCCTAATGTCATTAGTGCGCGGAAATAAATTACAATGTATAATATAACGAACTTTCCGCACAAATCTGCAGCATTTTGTTTTCAATGTAATCTAAACGAGTGGCGCATACATCCACCGGCATTTTAAACACATCTTGCATCTCACATAATATAAAATCTCGTTTTGCTGATAAGTCAATATATGTAAGCATGTGATAAGGAATCGCCGCGAATAGCATAAACCGATTTGCCTGTATTTCTTGGTACTCTCGAAATGACTTGGACATGTTCGATTGATCCCCTACGTGCAACAATAAATGCCCAAGTTCATGGAAAAACACTTCACGCCGTTTAGCGGAATCAAAGCGCAAGTCTTTATGCAGACCAATAATGCGGCAATCATCCCAATAGCCGAATGACCTTGATGCATAAACGATAACAATGTCAAAGATATCCGCTAAATATTGCTCATCGAGTTGATACGGATACAAGATGCCATGCTGTTTATAAACGTTTGATATATGCATTTCCAGATCGCCAGGTTTATATAAATGGTTCATTTCTCCCTCAACCTTTGTTGTATGGTTTGCATTTAATTATAGAAACATACGTTCCTTTTTGCAAGAAGAAAATGGTATAAGGATGGGAAGGAGAGGATGCGGAAGATGATGGGGAATGTAAAGCATTTTAATAGTTCTGAAGCCACCCTCTCTAGGAGTGGCTTTTTTGGTGTTTTCTTGCCTGACGTTCTCTCCAGGGCAAAATTTTTGTTTCAACATATGTGATGTCTGATGTTCGCATTTTTCGCATATCGGCTTCCACGAGTGCAGCATTCGTAAACGTTCCAGATGTAATGAACCATGTTCCGATGCACCCGTGGTTCTTCTTGGTGCTGTCGAGTTCACGTATATCCTTAACCGTCACCTGGCTTTTGGAACGATAGTAATGCTTCACTTGTACCGCTATCTTAAGACCGTCTGCCTTATTAATAACAACGATATCAACACCCCCGTCTTTTGCTTCAGGGGTTTTGATCGGCCGCCAGCCGGTTGATTTTAAGTACAAATACACAAGTTGTTCGAATTCCAGCCCTGATAAATGCTCAAGTGGCGTTTGCAAAATAACGTGATCCGAACGGACGCCGTACTTTCCAGTTGCCGTTTTGGCGCCTTGCTTGGACTCTGATATTTTTTCTGAGGAGAGTGTCTTTTCCTTGTTGAAGATTTGACAGGGATTAATGATTCAATCAGAGCGATAACAAAGGCTGTTCCAAAAATCAAAAGTCCTAAGAAAACATATGGGTTGTTAAACTTTGGACGGATAAGAAAAATGACAATCAAAAAAGTGAATCCGCCTAATCTTGCCAGCGTTTGTCTATCTCGTTTATTCATGATTTTTCCTTTCCTGTTGGGCTCTCCATTTTACGTACTCAATATGTTTTTTTATTTCGTCGATTTCTTCTTCGGTTAATCCTTCGGTGTCGAAAAAGAAGAGATTTGTTTGTTTTTTAGATTCCACTGTTGTTTTGCCGGTCAGTAAATAATCTGTTGAAACCTCAAATAGATCGGCAAGCTTGAGAAGCGTTTCATAGTCAGGTTCTCTTTTTCCTTGTTCATACATTGCATAGGTAGTACGGCCTACGCCAATCTTTTTTGCTACATCTTCTTGTCGCATATTCAATTTACTTCTAAGTTCCTGTAAACGATTCCCTAAATCGACCATTGTTAACATCCTCCTTAGGTTTAATTATAGTCACAAAAAGTGACAAAAAAATAATTTACACAAATAGTGTATTTTTATATTGACATTACACGAATTGTGACATATACTTTGATTAACGATACGCGTTTTGTGACTTTAAAGGAGGTGATAACCTAATGAGGAAATGGCTTAAAAATATGCGTCTAAACAAAAAGATGACTCAAAAAGAACTCGCTGAATTAGCTGGGATCTCAAGGAGCACTTACGCTATGATTGAAAACGGCCAAAGAAATCCCAGCGTCGAAGTGGCAAAGCGAATTGCCAACGTTCTTTCTTTCGATTGGACATATTTTTTTGAAGACAAATGTCACATTTCGTGTATTGCAACTGCATAATTTAATGCCTATACATCCATTGTATTGAAAAGGAGTGAAAGAGTGAGAGTAAAAATTTCGCTGATTGTCGAGGAAAAAGAACACTTTAACAGAGCAATCGGATGCATTGATCATATGCTTGATGCAGTCATGACGAGAGATTATAAAGCTGCACGGCAAGTCATTAAATCGTTTGAGTCTGTGTTGGACAAGTTGCAAGAGATTGAGATGAAAAAAGCTCGGAGCATGGGGCTATAAGGGGAGTAAGGGGGAACTTGGATGAAAGTAACGATCATCAAAGGCCCAATGTTTAGCCAGGTCGAGAAAGACGTATATGCGTACTTGGCTAAAGTGTTGCCGGAAGAATATAAAAAAGCGCAAGAAAGACGTTGCACTGATGAAAAAGCATCATAAAAAGCAGCAAGCGCCCTAACGCTCACCGCCCTAAAAAATATGCCTATTAAAAATATAACATAATGAAGAAAGTCCAAAAAGGGGGACTCCGAATGGTGACAAAACAAAAAGCTGATCCGATGCAAAAATATGTTCCGATTGTAATGCAGTGGATCGAAGAGGCGTTTGATATGACCGCTATCCAAGTCGAAGATTTTTCCGTGTTTCCGGCAGGAAAGCTGATTCGTGATGAAAACGGACACACCATGGTAGTGTTTTATGACGTTTGGACTGATCAAGTGAAATATACATTCCCAAAAAAGTGAGGATCACAGTATGCAGGCAGCACTTGACTTTCAAATGAGTCTTGAGAGGCTTTTTCCATCAGTGAAAAAGCCCCTCAAGATCATTCGACTAATTGGCTATTCGCGAATGAACAATGAATCCGATCCGCAAAAAGCATACAGCGTGGCAAAACGACCGTGCATGAAAGGCTGGCAAGATCTCAATCGTCCAGGCATGACAGAAGGCGAGATTCGGTCTTGGCTGCGGCAAAAAGGATGGATAGGTCTTGTCATCCCAGACGGTTACGATGTCATTGACATCGACGAGCAAAAAGAAGGGGAGCTGATTTTCAAAGCACTTTTGCGCGAAGGATATAAATTTCACGCAATTCGAACGGTACGAGGGTATCAATTTTTCTTTCGTTCGACCGGGAAACTCAGAGGACAAGATGCAACAGTGCTCATGGCTGGCGGCTTTGTCGGCGACTATCGTCTTTCCGGACGCGGTCAAGTCGTTCTTCCAAGTGAAAATACAGGCGGCCGCGCATGGGTACATATTGCAGACGGGGAACTTTCGCCGATGCCGATCTATTTTGAGCGGTTAAAAAAGATTGATAAAACGCAGCGTCCGTTTCCGATTCCGATGCACGAGGGAGGACGAAACAACGCGATGTACGCGCATTGCTGTCGGCTCGTTGAATTTGGCTACACACAAGAGCAAGTGCACGAAATAGCTAGTTTCCTAAATCGCTATTTTTTCCTTCCTCCGTTAGACCAGCGCGAATTTGCAAACACATTGAATAGCGCGCTGAAACATGAGCCAAGCGGAACGAATTATTCCTCTCCGCCGCCGGTGACTTCTTCAGCACGAAAAGAAGGAGAGCCGAAAAAGTTCAATCTAACGGAAATGGGAAATGCCGAGCGTCTTGTGGCGCGCAACGGTCAAAACTTGCGCTATTGCGTTGAGTTTGAAGAATGGCTCATTTGGGACGGAAAGACGTGGATTGAGGATAAAAAGAAACAAATTGAGCGCATTGCAATTCGCACGTTTCGTGAAATGTACGCCGAAGCAGCGCATGAAGAAAACAACGATGCGCGAAATGAGTTGTTAAGATGGGCGAAAGCAAGTGAAAAAAGCTCGGTATTCCTTAATTCCATCGCACGAGCTGAGGCGATGCTGCCAATCAGTCAGGAAGAGTTGAACAAAGATAAATTCCTGCTTAATTGCGCGAACGGCGTTGTAGATTTGCGAACAGGGGAGCTTTTGCCTCACGAGCGAGAGTATATGATGACGAAAAACACCAATATTCAGTACGATCCGAACGCGAAATGCCCGACATGGATAGCCTTTCTTGAGTCGATTTTCCGAGACGGCGACGAAGTGAAGCATGACATTATCAACTTCTTGCAAAAAGCGATTGGCTACGCACTTACAGGCGATATAAGCGAGCAGGTTGTTTTCTTCCTTTGGGGAACAGGGAGAAACGGAAAATCGACGTTCATCAATACGGTGAAGGCTTTGCTGGGCGATTATGCAAAGCAAACGAATTCCAATACATTTACAGCAAAAATGAACGATTCCGGCATCAATAACGACATTGCGCGTTTGCACGGCTCACGCTTTGTGTCAGCTGTCGAAAGCGAGGACGGTCAACGTCTAAGCGAATCTCTAATTAAACAATTAACCGGCGGTGAGCCGATTACAGCTCGTTTTTTGAGAAAGGAATTTTTCGAGTTTGTTCCAGAGTTCAAGATTTTCTTTACAACGAACCACAAGCCGATCATTAAAGGCGATGATGAAGGAATATGGAGGCGTATTCGCCTTGTTCCGTTCACGTACACCATTCCAAAAGAAAAAGTGGACAAGCATCTTCCGGAAAAGCTCATGAATGAGCTTCCTGGCATTTTACGATGGGCGGTCGAGGGATGCTTGAAATGGCAAAAAGAAGGCTTAGGAGAGCCGGATGAAATCAAAAACGCAACAGACGAATACAAAGACGAAATGGACCTTCTCAGCAATTTCTTGAACGATTGCTGCGTGATTCATCCAGGCGCAAAAGTCCAATTGAACGATCTGTACAAAGAATATATCGACTGGTGCGAGGAAAACAGCGAAATTGCGATGAAAAAGCAAAAGTTTTCGGCGCGTTTAGTGCTGCGAGGATTCGAAAAACGAAAATCCACCGGAAACAAAACATTCTTTTTCGGCATCGGTCTTTCAACCGAAAGTTACAAAGTTACCTCGAGTTACCTAAATTCCAGTAAATCTCCATAGGAGAATTTTTTACGGAAATACTAGAAAATAAGTCACTTGATGTAACTGGTAACTTAGTTGAGGAAGAAATATAGTTACTTAGTTACCATGAGTTACCCGTTTTTCGGGATATTCTCTCTAGGTGAATTATACGGAAAATAACGCTTTTTAAGTAACTTGAAGTAACTAAGTAACTGATAAGGGGGAGTTATATGTTATATAACATTTTTTACAGATTAGAAAATCTAAATATTCAAATAAAGGTAAAAAACAACAAGATCAGATTGCTTTATAAAGATGGAAGCTTGCCAATGGATTTAAAAAAGCAAATCCAGCAGCATAAGGAGGAAATCAAAAGGCGGCTGAAAGAAAATGAACAAGCCCGTCAGTATGGATTTTTGATATATGCGTATGGAGAGCTTTATGAGTTCCGATATGGGAAGGGCTCGTACTTGTTTATCGAACGGGAAGGAAATAAAGCTATCGTTTGGAGAGGAAGCTACATTCACGGTGATCCCCGTCCGTACCGAATAAAAGTTTTAGCTAATCGTGTTTCTTTTCATGATGCGTTGGCCGAAGCAGTTGGTTTCGTAGAATGGCTAAAAAGGCAGGAACATTCTCTAAAGAGGGGGGAGTAACATGACTGCTTTTAAATTATACTTGCGCGAAGCGATCGAACAAGTTAGGGGAAAACGGATTGAGCAGTTGCAGGCTGCGGGGTACAGAAAAACGGTTGAGGGACGTTTATTGAATGAATTAACGCTGTCAGAACTGAATCACGAATATTATTGTCTTAAAGAAAAGAAGGGGAAATGAGGAATGTTTCGATTTTTTTGTGAACAGTGCGGATTTGAAATTTGGAGCATCGAGGTAATTCCTAAGCTGAAATGCCATTGCGGAATATATTCTCAATGTGAAGAAAAAGAGTGTGGGATCGATGAATAGCAAAGTAAAGGATTTCTTGGAGACAGCAGTCTTGTCTGGCTCTTTTCTGATTATCATGGGAGGATTCATCTACTTTCTAGTCCGGTGATGGAGGGAGAAAAATGTATTTGTCCCAGGTGAAATCAAATGGCAAGCGATATATTTATCTGTGTGTGTATGATGGTAGTCAGGAATATTCAACGAGACGCGAACGGCGAGTATATGCCTTCGGGGAGGCTAGGCAGGCGTTGAAGAAGATGCGCCGGTGGAAAAGGAAATTTTATGAGTTTCCACAAGAACTAAAAGAACTTGGATGTTCAGAACAAGATTTAAACGACTGGATTACAACGATTGAAACGGGGAAAACAAAAACGGGAAGGAATTTTATAGTAAACGTGTAAGGTTTTAAAGATATTATATATATCTATAAAAATGCACGACGAGGTTTTTAATGTTTTAATCTATACGGAGAATAAAGCAGAATTTTATAAAAGGCATGTTGGCCGGGCGAAGACAGCTTTGCCCGGTTTCTGCACTGATATGACCAAAATTTTTTGGTGATATGAAAGAGCCAAGCAGGCTTGTACATTTAAATTGTGAGGGGTGAATATTATGAATGGCCAATCATCCAATATTACATATGTTGAGATGCGCGAACATACCGTCATCGAAACGAAAGAAGGAAATATTGTGGTCATACATGAGATCACCCTTGGCGATGTCGTCATTTCTGTTATATTGGCGGCTATGTTGATTTTTATGGTGCTAGAGCGATTTATGAGGAGGTAGGATGATGTACAGCCTTATTTTCGCAACTCCTAAAGATATTTTAGGTGCCTACCTCGTCATCATCGGATCGTGCTTGACTATGCATCCCATCACCATGTTTTTGGTTTCGGCTCTGAAAGGGGCGAAACAGCGATGGTAACAACAGGGACGCTGGTTGCCTATGCCTTTAAGGTCGTATTTGGTAACGGCGATGTCATCACTGCGCTAGCATCCTGGGCGATTTTTTTGACATTGTGTTTCGTGGCGACGGCGATTTATCAGGCGATTAGATAAGGAGGGGGGAGAAATGTCCAGTATCGGGAATGTATTCGATTGGTCGTTTTTTTGGGGCGTTTTTGGCTTTTTACTTAAAACAGTAGCTCCCTTCGTCATGCTTGTCGTCGCTATTGTCGCTGTCGGAATGTTGCTGCATGGCGTGATCGTGGCGATCAGATCGAGGTCGTGATAAGATGCCGCAGTTTCAGACGTTTTTCACGCCAGAGCGGTTGGATGAGTTTTGGTATTACGTCAAATGGATTTTGTTTTACGCGGCTCCTGCCATTATGATCATGGCGGCGGCCGGTGCTATATCACTGTTGATGATGATGATTAAAAAAAGTTTTGCCAATGAAAACGAGATCAACAAGGATGAAACTGAAGAATATGAAATACGACGATATTAGGGTTGATTTCAACTAGCATTTTGCTAGTGAAATAAATCATTTTATCAAGGAGGAATCATTCATGCCTGCTTTAGGTGCTGCTATTGATCTTTCTGGACTGACGTTGCCGTTTTCCGTATCGGACTTAATTGGAAGTGTCAACAGCCTCATTTCGTGGGTAGGACCGTTTGTTTTGCTTGCTTTGGCGCTTGGGTTTGCACCAAAAATCATTTCTTTTATTAAGTCTATTTTTGGACGCGCCACGGCTAAGTAATGAGCCAGAAAGGGGGAAGACAATGCCCCCTTTTTTAACATGGGGGGCGTGGGATGTATTATATGATTAAAAAGACGTGGATTTTTGTTGTAACAGTTGGCATATATGCGATGATCTTGCCCGCTCGGTCATATGCGGCTGATGCGGTATGTTCAAACGGTGAATGTATCTATGGATATTTTGGATCCCAAAGCGGCGATGCGATTCTTTGGGCAGATAGCATATATCATGATGACGACTGGACAAGGGTAAAAATACAAGGATCAGGGCAAGGTGCACTGCAATGGTTTGATGCGTCAGGGAATTTGTTGGGATCATCAGCATTAGCTGGATTTTCTGATTATAACTTTCCTCCAGGAGCAAAAGGTTTTAGGATTCGGGCGTCAGTAGGAGAATTTCATGCGTTAGAGGCATGGTCTGATAATGATTTATCAAGGCATGTAGTTTTTATGGGGGCTGATTCGGCTGGAAGCGGCTGTATTGGTTGCGACTTATTCAATTGTCCTGGGTGGAGTCAGTATATGGGAAAGCTCGATGAAATTAGGGATGCCATCCCTCCTGCGCCGAACTGGAACCAAGTCGCGTCCATTTTTCGCGATACGATTGTGCCGCGGTTGATCGCCGACATGGAGGTCATGCTTGGAACAGCGCCGACACCGCCGGCTGAACCCCCCGATTTGCCGGGTGTGGATACACATGACATTGAAACGAAAGTGCCGAGCATGCCCGATTCGGGGCTTGATACGTCGGGGTTCACGAAACAAAATATCGAAAATCAAGCGCCGGAAATTCCATTCCGAAACGATGACTCAGGTGGCTTTGACATCGTGAATCCACTCGAAACATTGCCGTCATTGCCGGACAAAATGCCAGAGCCGGGGAATACCGATGCAGGGGGGTGGGACGCCGGCCATCCTCAAGAACCTGAAGATGCGCCAATGCCTATTCCGAAAGACCAGGAAGGAATACCGGAACTCGGTGATGCACCAAAACCAAACCAAAACAACGACGCACCGCCAAGCCCCGGAGACAACATTAACAATCCACCAATACCGCAAGACGACGGCATGCAAGGTTCAAAATACTACAAAAAACACCCCGATGATCCGGATGGGAGTGGTTAAATGCGATTAAGATTAATTTCTATTTGTATATTTTTTGTTGCATTTTCTAAAAGCCTCGTCGCATCTGCAGCTGTCACTAGTGGATATGTGTCTCCTGGGATTATAAGTGCAGCCTCTAATTATGAGGCGCCGGGTAGCGAGACTAAAACAGTTGATAGCAATCTAAACACCTCTTATAACTTAGCGGGGAATGGATATGTCACGTATTCAATTCCTGTAGGCTCAACTTCAATGAAAATACATTTTCGAAGTCTGAGAGCTTTAGATGGAAGAACTGCATCATATCGTTTAATATTTTCAGATTCAAAAGGGATAGTTCAGGATAGCGGTGTAAACAGAATTTATACTGATTTAAAAGCGTATGATTTTGCTGTCCCTTCCTCAGCTACAAAAGTCACAGTTAAGTCTGAGTCTCGCGCTGATTATTTCGCGTTGATTGTGCACGAAGTCGAATTCGTTGCACCAATTGATAAGACGCCACCACATGAAGTAACAAATGTAGTAACGTCATCTACCGATACAGCGATTAATTTAACTTTTTATACGCCTAATGATAGTGATTTCGCAGGAACTAAATTGTATGTAGACGGTGTTTTAGTGGCTATGGGGAATACCAAAACATCATATCAATTAACCGGATTAAAACCTAATACCACATATAATATTAGAATAACAACATTCGACACCAATAATAATGAGTCAGACGGGATAACAATGTCAGTAAAAACTCTACCACCGGCTGATGTTACGAACTTAGAACTACATCCTTCGACTCACTCAATTTTAGCCCAATGGATAAATCCTGAATCGGTAGGATTTATGGGAAATGATCTTTATTTGAATGGAAATCTTATCGTATCTTTAGATAAAAATACAAAGTCTTATACATTTTTGAATCTTCATCCCAACACTTCATATGAGGTGAAAATTGTTTCGAAATACAACGAAGGATATTCCTCGCTGGGAAAAACAGCGATTGCAAAAACAACAATCCCGGTCGAAGATATTACAGATCTTCGGGTTGACGCAAAGTACGATCGCGTCAAACTGTCATGGACACTGCCGGATAGTGAGTTTTTTCGTTATGTGAAGATCTATCGGAAGAAAGTCAAGGAAAGGTCGTTTTGGAATCAACTGTTTGGCGCAACATCTGTTTCCGCCGCGACGACATCGGACGGCTATACGCCGATGTTTGAAACAAACGGAACGTACTGGACGGACTTGACCGTCACCCCAGACACGACATATTCATACAAGGTAAAGTCGGTCAATACAGAAGGAAACGAGTCACAAGGGGTAACGATTGAAACAACAACACCGTCTGAGCCTGTGCCGAAGATAGAGGGAGTATCGACGACTCAAAACAAAAACGGGGACTATGTCGTCACATGGACAAGCCCAAGCGAAGGAATAGTGAAAGTGGTGATCGGTGGAAAGGAATACACAGTCGTTGATGCAGCGACCCAGCAAGTGATGATTCCAAAAGAAGATATGAAGACCGACTTCTTCGGAGGATATGATGCCAAATTAGTTCCAATTGGAAAATTTGGGACAGAAGGGCATGCTGTTCAGGTTCCCACAGTTCAAGGCAAGAAGATTGAATTTCCGATATTATTCGATGATTTTGTGAAAACTGTTATCAACATTCTCACCTGGGCGGCGCCGTTAATTTTATTGTCGCTTGTGTTTATTTTTTGGCGGCCTTTTATCACGTTTTTGCGAAAAACGATTTTTGCTAAAGGGGGGCGTATTAAATCATGAATTTCGATATCGTGCAGGCAGTACTCGAAATCATTTTTAAACGTTACATGCCCTATGTTACGCCCGTCCTGTTTGTTTTCGCAGTGGCAATGTTCGGTGAAAGACTGATTGGGCTGTTATATAGTCTAATTCGCAGGTGATAACGATGATTTTTGCGCCGTTAGTATTAGGAGGCATACTCGGCGATGCGTTTGGGAAGCTCTTTAATGTCATATGGTCAGTCATAAAGTGGGTAGGGCGGCTGTTAAAAAAGCTGTTTCAGGGGCTTATTGATTTAATCGTCGGGTTTTTTGAAGTCATTTACGCGTTGATCGACGGGTTGCTGTACTTTTTATATAAAATCGGCGTTCTAGCTGTGAAGCTGTTTTTGCTTTTTTTCGAATTAACAAAGATGATTGTCTCGCTCTTTATCGGTTTTGTCAAGACACTGGCCAGCTTAGTGTATATCCCACGCAGCGGAAGCGGAAACGGCTATTCTGAAATGTTAGGCAAGATTTTTGCGGCTATGCAGCCTTTGAGGTTGGAGCCAATCGCCTATATATTGCTTTTTATCCTGTGGATGTTTACGGCTGTGGCAGCGATCAAGCTGCTGTCGTCGATCAGAGTAGGGGGAGATTGATAGTGAACATTAAAGAGGCTATACGCAGTTTCATTGATAAAATTTTTAATCCCCCAATCACATTTTTAGATATGGGCATAGAGAAGCTTCGCGCTGTTGGACAAATAACGGCGCAAGGGCTGAATGTTGGTAAATATCTTGCTGTGTTTGGCGATATGCCGACAGCCTGGCAACTTGTTGTTTCGTCAGCGCTAGCCTCCGTTGTCATTTTAGGATCGCTGCTGATTTTCCGATCAGTGATGCGCCTATATTACAGTCTGAAAGAAGGTGTGAAATGGTGGTAGATGCCTTTCTCTACATGTTTACGCTAGGGGCGGGTGCGGCGTCCGGCGTTGGCGTTGTTGTCTTTCTTGGATGGAAAATTGTTCAGTTTTCAAATAGAAAAACGAAAAAACAGCAAAGGAGGGTGGTAGTTTGATGATGCTAAAGAAAAAAGAAAAGGATGAGTTTTTCCTAGGAACAAACGATATTCTGATCGTGTTTGACGATGAACAAAAAACGAGCGATATACAGCGCATTGACGAGATTCGTGATGGAGCTGTATATGTGACAGGTAAATATAAAGTGCCCATACATGACTGCGAAATTACAACAGGCCAGGAAGGACGGCACTTTTTCTATCGTGCGCCGTCGCGGTCGGTGCAAGAAACACAACGATTGGCGGAGCTGGAAAAATGTATTGTTCTTCGCCAGATTACATCATATCGTCCTCCAGAACCGAACCAGCTTGATATGACGAAAATCCTTTTATTTGGATTGGTGTTCTTTGCATTTATTATCGTTGGCATATCCAGCTGTGGGGGAGGATCATGATGCAAAGCAATGCCGAAAAGTTACAAAGCGTCATTTCTGATGACTTGTTTCCGCAAGTGCAGCACATTTCGGATGTTAAGCAAGTCCTTGAAGAAATGACGACAAAAGCGCAAGAGCTTCAAGAATGGCAAATTAAAGCGATTTTGTTGCTCGAAAGCCTATCGAAAAATGAGTATCTGCACGGCAACAGCGATCCGTATCGCGAGATTATCAATTTCATCATGCAAGGCAAGGTTCTTGTCGCTGATCCGCAATACTACATCGATACGATCGAGGCGCTCATTCCGAAGCCACCAAAGCCGGTCATTGTCGCCCCGAATGGCGTTGAGAAGGGAGGAAAACGGTAGTGGCACACCATTTCTTCATACAAGGCCCATTAGGCGCTGGGAAAACGTTGATGATGTCGCTTTTGGCGCATCATTGGCGAGAAAAAGTTCGTGCGCTTGGCGGAGATATTCAATTGTTTTCGAACTACGGTCTTAAGGACTCGATGCCTCTTGAGCATTACACTGATTGGTACAAAGTGGCCGAAGCACAGGGCAGCATTTGTTGCTGGGATGAAGCACAAATGGCATTCTCAAACCGGAAATGGTCAAAATATGGGGCAACGATCGCGACGGAAGTCATGATGTTTACGCGCAAAATGAAAAGCGTGCAAATCTATTGTTCCCCAAGCATAAACAACGTTGACAGTCGCATCCGGCAGATCGTCGAGGTTCTGATTAATGTCCGAAAAATTGGTGATCGCGGATTTGCAATCCATTTTACTGATTATCAAACGGGCGAGTTTATGCATCGGCAATTTCTCCCGATGTGGAAGGCGAAGAAGATATTTAAGCTAGGGCTATATGATACGGACACGATGGTGCTGGGCTTCCCTCTACCCTCTACTGAACGGGAAGGAAATGAATTTTTCCAAACGCTTGAGGAAATACATGAACAATCGCGCCAAACCGTAAGGAGGGCTGCCCGTGAACTATTCACTGGTGCCGGAGCATTATAAAGATAAAGATCCGCGTACGTTGTTGTATCATTTTCCATCTATACCGGTTGTGAAATTCGCAAAGATCACACAACGGTTTTATTTCTTCAAGCAGCTTGAAGTGGCGCAGGATATTGCCAACCGATTGGGATATATTCTTGTGCCGTCCGTGTGCATGCATTGGGAGCGTGTTAAAACGTTTGCTGATCGCCGTGTCCGGATCGGGCGAAATTCATTTTTTATGATGCGTCCCAACGAGCTCACAGAATTAGAACATCGTAAGTTGCAAGACTATCTCGACGAAATAAGAAAAGGGGAGAAAAAATGATGATCCAGTTGAAGAGCCAAGATATGGGGATGTTGCTTTTCCATATGGGCATTATGCGTAAGGAAATCAAAAAGGCACTGAAACGAAATTATAGTTTTTTTGAGGCAAAAAAGCAGCTTGCTTGTTATGATTCGATTATCGAACTGTTCGGACGTGTTGTCGATGATGCAGGAGAACATCATGATATTTACATTGACCTGTCATATGAACAACGGGTGATGTTGTCATCATTTTTATCATCGTATATGGAGATTATCAAGCGCGAGGCCGGGCGTGAGAAGATTGATGCCAGCGACATATTGCAGACGCTTGAAAAATTACTTGTTCGATTGCAGGAGGGCCAGCATGTATATGCTGAAACTGTTTAAGCAGTTTGACTTTTGGCTAAGCCTAGCTACGGCCTTATGCGGCATTGCGCTTAGCTATATCATTGTCCCGTACTTGTTCCCCGATGTAATGCAAGGCATGTTCGCAACGTGCTTACTAATCGGCCTGTTTATCGGAGAGTTTTTGAGTGAGACGAAACATTTGCTAAAAGCATTAATCAACGAAAGATTTGTCGCAAAGGAGCATATACATGAAATCGGACCTTTAACAACAGGTAGCATGGTTGTACATGTTATCTGTTTTTTTCATGTGTACAAACGATAAGCGCATATCCTTCAGCAAGAGGGGGTATGCGCATGCGCGTCCGCATCATATATGGGGAGTATACTGACAAGGTCATTAAGGATTGCTATCATTATTTAATAAAGATATATATGTTAAGAAGGGAGCTAGCCCAAAAAGATGAAGGCGATCTACGCAAGAGTATCGACAGAGGAATCAGCTCAAAAGGGGTATTCGATCGCCCACCAGATTGATGAGGCCAAGAAAAAAGCAGGAACGGACCAAGTGCTGATATATACGGATGAAGGCTACTCCGGGGAGTTTTTAGAGCGACCAGGATTAGAAAGGTTGCGAACTGATGTACGAAAAGGACTTATTGATTCTGTAATTGTATACGATCCAGACCGTTTAGCACGAAATCTGATGCATCAGTTGCTCATTGATGACGAGTTGCGCAAAAATAACGTTGAACTAATTTTTGTGAACGGAGAGTACGAAAATACGCCTGAAGGCAAGCTGTTTTTTTCACTCAGGGGAGCTATCGCCGAGTTTGAAAAAGCGAAGATCCGGGAGCGCACCATGGCTGGAAGGCTGAGAAAAGCAAAAGAAGGCAAGATTGTCAAAGATGATAAAATTTATGGCTACGATTATGATAAACAAACAGGCCAACTTGTGATAAACGAAGAAGAAGCAGAAATTGTCCGGTTTATTTTCGACAGCTTTATCCGCCAGGATCGATTTCGGGGGATCAATGGGATTGCTCATTACTTGACGGAGAAAAAAGTGCCGACAAAAACAGGTAAAACAGTCTGGCATCGTCAAGTGGTGCGACAAATCCTGATGAATGAAACGTATATGGGGAAAAGGCCTCAAAACAAGTGGAATACGGAAGGAATGATTGCAAATCGGTATCGCAAGGATCAGAAAGTGCCCATGACGTTGCGACCAAAAGAGGAATGGATTTATGTTGATGTGCCTGCGATCGTGACGGAAGAACAGTTCAAGAGAGCGCAAATGCTGTTAGAGCAGTCCAGGCGCCGTTATGCCAGAACGACCAAGCATAAATACTTGCTGTCCGGCTTATTGCGCTGCGCCCAGTGCGGCAATACGATGACAGGGCGATATGCGAAAAATTGGGGGAAGTATTATCGCGAGTATACGGACATAAAGAACACAGCAGGCGCTAAACATCGGGGGTGCGGGATGAATGTCAGGGCTGACGAAATTGAAAATGTCGTATGGGCGCATCTAATTGAATTATTCAACAATCCGGATCGGTTACACGATTTCCAGCCTGAGAGAACGGACGGCAATTTTGAAAAAGCCGAGCTCGACAGGCTGGAAAAAGAAATTGAACGGGCAAGGAAAGGGCGTAAACGCTTATTAAGCCTTGTTACAATGTCCGATGATGATGAGATTGACCTAGGGGAAATCAAAGAAGAAATCCGCCGTCTGCAGCAGCGGGAGAAGGATTTAACTGAGCAATACGCCCAGTTGGAGCAACAATTAAGGGCACTGCAAGATAAAAAACCTAGCGAGCATATATTACGTGAAGCGATGGACTTTTTCACGCGGCATAAAGATGAATTAAGCTTTGAGATAAAGCAAGCAATAGTGCGCAAAGTGATCAAAGAAATTCGTGTAGTTGACAAAGATGATATTGAAATTATTTTATTTTGATTTACATTTATTTCCGCTCACTAATGACATCGAGAACGAAATCCTGATGCACCTGCGTTCATTAAAAAAAACGCGCAAAGACGTCTCGTTGCATGAGCCAATCGGCCAGGACAAAGAAGGAAACGAAATCAGCCTGCTTGATATTTTAAAAGCCGAAGGCGAAGACATCGTCGATGAAATCCACTTGAACATGGAGCTTGAACAAGTCAAACAATATATCAGCGTGCTTGATGAGCGGGAAAAAGAGGTGATCATCAATCGCTTTGGCCTCGGTCGGCAGCGGGAAAAAACGCAGCGTGAAATCGCCAAAGAGCTCGGCATCTCGAGAAGCTATGTCTCGCGCATTGAAAAACGGGCATTAATGAAAATGTTTCACGAGTTTTATCGGCAGGAAAAAGAAAAACGGCGGTCATAACCAAAGCGGGTTGCTGGTGCAGCGGCCCGCTTTTTTCAGTAACGGAAGAATAGAAATTATTTTAAAAAATTGAATTCTTTCGTTTATATCCTTTGATGAAGCGATTTCAATCAAAAATATTGACAGATTTTATTTTTAAAAGTAAAATAATTTTGTCGTCTTTTGTCTAAATTTGTCTAAAGGAGGCGAAAAAGCATCATGCGCAAGATCGGCTTGGCATGGCAAATTTTCATCGGCCTTATTCTCGGGATTATGGTTGGGGCCATTTTTTACGGAAACCCTAAAGTAGCGACGTATTTGCAGCCGATCGGAGATGTTTTTCTCCGTTTAATTAAGATGATCGTTATCCCGATCGTCGTCTCGAGTTTGATTGTCGGCGTCGCCAACGTCGGTGATGTGAAAAAGCTCGGAAAGTTGGGCGGCAAAACGATCCTTTATTTTGAGATCATTACGACGATTGCCATTATCATCGGCCTCTTGGCAGCGAACATTTTCCAACCAGGCGTCGGCGTCAATATGAAGTCGCTTGAGAAAACGGATATCCAGTCGTATGTCGATACGACGAACGAAGTGCAGCACCATTCGATGGTTGAAACATTTGTCAACATCGTGCCGAAAAATGTGTTTGAAGCGCTGTCGACCGGAAATATGCTGCCGATCATCTTCTTCTCGGTGATGTTCGGGTTGGGCGTAGCCGCGATCGGTGAAAAAGGAAAACCGGTGCTTCGCTTTTTCCAAGGCACGGCGGAAGCGATGTTTTATGTGACGAACCAAGTGATGAAGTTTGCGCCGTTTGGCGTTTTCGCCTTGATCGGCGTGACGGTGTCGAAATTCGGCGTCGCTTCGCTCCTTCCGCTCAGCAAGCTTGTTGTGCTCGTTTATGCGGTCATGGCGTTTTTCGTGTTGGTGGTGCTTGGCGCTGTGGCTAAATTGGCGGGTGTAAATATTTTCCATATTATAAAAATCTTAAAGGATGAATTAGTGCTTGCCTATAGCACGTCGAGCTCGGAAACAGTGTTGCCTAAGGTTATGGAAAAAATGGAGAAGTTCGGTTGTTCGAAGGCCGTGACATCATTTGTCGTTCCGACCGGCTATTCGTTCAACTTGGACGGGTCGACGCTCTATCAGGCGCTGGCGGCTGTCTTTATCGCTCAACTGTACGGCATCGATATGCCGATTTCGCAGCAAATCTCGCTTGTGCTCGTTTTAATGGTGACGTCCAAAGGGATTGCCGGTGTCCCAGGCGTATCGTTTGTCGTCTTATTGGCAACGCTTGGCACGGTTGGCATTCCAGTTGAAGGATTGGCGTTTATCGCCGGCATCGACCGCCTTTTGGACATGGCGCGCACAGTGGTCAACGTCATCGGCAACTCGCTGGCGGCGGTTGTGATGTCGAAGTGGGAAGGGCAATATAACGAAGAACAAGGAAAACAATACATCGCTGAGCTGCAGCAGCAAAGCGCCTAAGAGAAAAGTGGCTCAGATGTGTTGATTAACTAATAAAAACTATATATAGGTTGTCATAAAGAATTTCCGATCTCCATGTCCCGTCTTTACCACCTGACAAACTGGCACGGTGACAAGAAGAGCGAACAATGCCATGTAAAACAAAATTGCAACTTATATAGACTTCCATGGCGAAAAAATTTCGTCGCCATCGGAAGGGTGAAAATGTCCCTATGTTGAATGCTGCAACTTTACGCTACGCATTTTGGAGTTCGGGTATTTTCAGGATAGATGATAATCGACACTCGTGAAAGCGGCTGAATGACCAGCCGCTTTTCCTGTTTTGTTGGCAAGGAACGTATAGTATAATGAAAAAATGGACAAGGAAGCGAAAGACAAGGAGGAAAAACGGTGCACGAAGTCCTTCAATCGATGTTTTCCTTTTTGACCAGTTTAGGCTATGTCGGCATCGCTCTCGCCTTGATGGTGGAAGTGATCCCCAGTGAGATCGTGTTGGCTTATGCTGGCTATTTGGTAGCGCGAGGGGATGTCTCATTTGCTGGGGCTGTGGCAGCCGGGACAGTAGGAGGCGCAGTGGCGCAACTGTTTTTGTATTGGATGGGCTACTATGGCGGACGGCCGTTTCTAGATCAGTATGGGAAATATATATTGATCCAGAAAAAACATTTGGATGTGGCGGAACGCTGGTTTGCGAAATTTGGCCCCGGCGTCATTTTCAGCGCCCGGTTTATTCCCGTCGTCCGCCATGCGATTTCGATCCCCGCCGGCATTGCCCGGATGAAATGGCTGCCGTTTACGATTTACACGGTGCTGGCTATCATCCCGTGGTCCATCTTGTTTATTTGGTTGGGAGAGCAGCTTGGACACCGATGGCGGCAAATTGACGAGATGGCAACGCCGTACGTCCGCCCGGCGATCGCAGCGGCGGTGGCGGTGGCGGCGATTTACATCATTTGGCAACGACGGCGCCGCGCTGCAGATGAAAACGAGCGCATGAAATAGTTGCTCGTCCGCATGCTGTCGGCTATATTTATACATGAACCATCTTTTGGCTAAATTTTTATGAAAAATGAGGGACGAACGTGAAACGTTGGATTATGATTGCGCTGCTATTCGCTGTGGGGCTATGGCTTGTGCCATACAGCGTGCCGCTTCTCTTCGCGCTTGCGACCGCGCTTTTGCTGGAGCCGTCCATCCGCCGATTGCAAGAAAACTATAAGCTGAAGCGCGTGCACGCCGTCACGGCGATTTTTTCATTGTTTATCATCATTTTTGGGCTTTCCCTTTATTTTCTAGTCGTTATTTTTGTGCAACAAGTGATGGCGCTCTCGCAAAAACTGCCTTACGTGTTAAACGAAGCGACGAAAGTGCTCGACCGCCTCATTCAAACGTGGCAGTCATATTCCAGCTCCATTCCGCAGGAAATCATCGATTCGCTTGAACGAGGCGTCAATACCGTCGAGCAAATGCTTTTGTCGTTTGCGACCAACTTGACGCAGTCGCTCGTCCATTATATTGCCGCCATTCCGGCGTTTTTGATTCATTTTTTAGTGTATTTGATCGCGCTGTTTCTCATTTGCCTCGATTTGCCTCAGCTGAAGCAAGGCATGCGCCGCTATTTGTCCGAACGGACCGAACAGCGGCTTGGGATGGTCGTCGCCCAGCTGAGCAAAGCGGGGATCGGCTTTTTAAAAGCGCAGTTTTTGCTTAGTTTAATTACGTTTTTCCTCGCGCTGGCTGGCCTTTTCGTGTTGGGGGTCGACTATGCGGCGTTGATGGCGCTGGTCATCGTCGTCGTTGATATTTTACCGATTTTAGGAACGGGTTCCGTGTTGGTTCCGTGGGGGCTCATCAGCATGGCGAACGGCAACAATACGCTTGGCATCGGGCTCATCGTGCTGTTTGTCGTCATCACCGTCGTGCGCCGAATCATCGAGCCGAAAGTGTTTTCCACCAATTTGGGCATTTCCCCTCTCGCCGCGCTCGTCAGCGTCTATCTGGGGTTTCAGCTGCTTGGCTTTATCGGGTTGTTCGTCGGGCCGGTCGTTGTCATTTTGGTTGAGGCGCTTGCCAAAGCCGGAGTCATTAAATGGACGATCAAGCTTTGATTTTTTGGAATAAAGGTCTTTGCAGACGAAAGAGGAAAAACCGGCGAACCGCCGGTTTTTCTGTCTGGACATGGGGAAGGGAGTTTTGGCAAAGCGACGGCTAAACAAAACCGCCCGCTGAAGGCGCGGCGGTCACTGAGTGGATGTCGACGAATCATTGACGTCGGTGCGCGGCAAAATCAAAATTTCAACACGCCGGTTTTTCATCCGCCCGGCAGCGGTGGCGTTGGAGGCGATCGGCTTGTATTCGCCGTACCCTTTGGCGCTGAAATAGCGCGGGTCGAGTTGCTTGTTTTCAAGCAGCACTTTCATGAAATTGACGGCGCGCATGACACTCAGCTCCCAGTTGGAAGCAAATTTCTCGTTATGGATCGGCACGTTGTCCGTATGGCCGCTGATAATGATATTGCGCGGCGGGTTCATGACAAGCAAAGCGGAAATTTCCGCCGCAAGACGCCGGTCTTTCATGCGCACTTCGGCGCTTCCGGAGTCGAATAAAATATCATCCAAAATGGTAATGGCAAGCCCTTCGTCCGTCAAGGAAGTCTGCAGTTTTCCCGTCAGCTTGTTGTCGTGGATGTAGCTGTCGATTTTCGCTTTGATTTGCCCTAATTCTTCTTTTTCCTTTCCGTTTACGGCTGGGGAAGGCTGCTTTGCTTGATGCCGTCCTTCCTCGTCTTGGGCCGGTGGAGTGATCGGCTCGATCGGGCTTTGAAAGTCAAGAACACCCGTTCCGCCGGCAAAGGCGGTGCTGAAGGCGCGCGCAATTTCTTGAAACTTCTTTTGGTCGATTTGGCTGCTCGCAAACAAGACGATGAATAGGGCGAGCAACAGTGTCAACAAATCCGCGTACGGAATCAGCCATGCCTCGCTCATATGGTCGTCATGCTTGTTCTTTTTTTTCTTAGCCATTGGCCGTTTCCCCTTGCACCAGCGCTTGGCGCCGCTCGCTTTCCGGCAAGTATGAGGCGAGTTTTTGTTCGATCATGCGCGGGGCTTGTCCTTCCAAAATGGACAGCACCCCTTCAATCATGATGTAGCGCACGCGCGCCTCTTCTTTCGATTTCCGCCGCAGCTTGTTGGCAAACGGATGCCAAAGCACATAGCCGGTGAAAATGCCGAGCATCGTGGCGACAAACGCGGCGCTGATCGCCTTGCCGAGCTCGGCGATGTTTTCCATATTGCCAAGGGCGGCAATCAGGCCGATGACGGCCCCAAGCACCCCGAGCGTCGGCGCGTACGTGCCTGCTTGGGAAAAAATCGCGGCATTCGCTTCGTGGCGCTCTTCCATGGCAACGATTTCCTCTGTCATGACATCACGGATGAACTCTTGCGTTTGCCCATCGATTGCCATGCTGAGCCCGTTGCGCAAAAACGGGTCGTCAATGTCGTCCAATTTCGCCTCGAGCGCCAGCAGCCCTTCGCGGCGGGCGATATTCGCCCAATCGACGAACAGCGGAATCAGCTGTTCGACCGTTGGCGCCTTTGATTCCGTGAAAATGATTTTGAAAAGTTTTGGCACTTTTTTAATTTCCTGCGTCGGAAAGGCGATGACGACCGCTGCCGCCGTCCCGACGAGAATGATGAGGATAGCGGCCGGATTGATCAATACAGCAGGCGAAACGCCCTTAAAGTACATGCCCAACCCGACGGCAATGACGCCAAGGATGATGCCGATGACCGATGTTTTGTCCAAATGAATCCCCCCGCTTTTTCCATACGAACGATCTACGCCATTAGGCGTTTTTATGAAGAAACCATATTTATCATATACTGAATATAGAAGGTTGAAAAGGGAAAAAGGTGTGACATGAGACGCAAAAAGCCGCCCGCTCCATTAGGCTGACGGAAAGGGCGGCTCCGGTGATCGTCATATTTTTTTCAGTTTAAACGTGCCGACCATTAAAAACGATAAAATGAGCGCCAAAAACATAAACGATTGCGGCGGGAAGTACGGGATGGCTAAATAACCGAGCGTCATCAGCACCCCGGCGGCGGTGATCGGCAGCCCCGCGAAGTAGCCGTTGTTTTCTGTGATGTTGAACCGAGCGAGGCGGAAGGCGCCGCAAGCCATGTACAAAACGGTGAATACTGCGCCAGGCGCGCCGAACTCATGGAACAAGCCTTGGTACATCAGCAAGGCGGGAGCGACGCCGAAGGAGACGATGTCGCTCATCGAATCGAGCTGCTTGCCAAGTTCGGATTCAATGTTCATCTTGCGCGCCAGAGCGCCGTCAAAGCGATCGACAAACGCTGCTAAAAAAACGAGCAACACGCTCATATGAAGCTGTCCTTTCAGCGTAGCCAGGACGGAAAAGCCGCCAAGCGACAAGTTTGTCATCGTTAAAATGTTTGCCGCGTTTGCTTTCAGCTTTTTTAACGTATAATCTAAATAGTCCGATAAGAACAAGTTTCTCCACTCCTTTTCCAACAGAAAACGCCAAAAGAAAATTCTACTACCATTATACTCATTTTGGCGGTAATATGGAAGGTAGTAACGAATGGCGATGTTGCGCTACTGGAGGGAACGTGCTTGCGAAAATGGCTTTATCGTTTGTTCATCGAGCTGACCAATCACTCGCTTTCTTCAAAGCTGCTCGCTTCGTTTGCCAAATCGCGCCTCAGCGGGCTGTTGATATCATCGTATGCAAAAATTTATCATATTAACCAAGACGAAATGGAAAAAAGCCTAAAAAATTATAAGACGTTGCAGCAACTGTTCGTCCGCCGGCTGAAGGCCGGGGTGAGGCCGGTCGATGGTGATGAGCATACGGTCGTCAGCCCGGTCGACGCTGTCATTGAAGACATGGGCGCGATTCGAGAAAACTGTGAAATGATCGTCAAGGGAAAGCCGTATTCCATTGCGGAAATGCTCGGCAGCGTTGAAGCGGCACAACCATATGTGAACGGGTTCTTTTTTATTCTGTATTTAAGCCCGAGCCATTATCACCGCATCCACAGCCCAATATCTGGAGTGATCGAAAAGCAGTGGGCGCTCGGCCGCAAGTCGTATCCGGTCAACCGTCTTGGCTTAAAATATGGGCGTCGGCCGCTCGAAAAAAATTACCGCCTCATTACCGAGGTCACAGCCGGCGGCAAGCGCTTGGCGATCGTGAAAATCGGCGCCATGTTCGTCAACAGCATTGAATTGACCCATGAGGGTGAGCAGCTTGTAAAAGGAGAGGAAATGGCGTATTTTTCGTTCGGTTCAACGGTCGTCTTGCTGTTTGAACGCGGAAGTTTCGCACCTGACCCGCGCATTGTTGCGCCCATGCCGATCAAGGTCGGCGAGCGGCTCGGCTATTGGTGCGGGGCGCACGAGCGCTAAGGCTTTCGGAAACAAAAAAAGCCCGAAGGCCTTCGTTTATGAGGACAGCTTAATTTTGTGGGTCAGTGAACGGCGCTGGATTTCTTTTTCAATCAACTCGATGAATTCCGGGCTGAGGTTGAGCTCTTTCGCCTTGAAGTACGACTCGATCAACAGCTCGTCGGACAAATGTTTCATCAGGGGCGTCCTCCTTTTTTTGGATGGAATATGCCAAACATGTCATACATATAATGGTAGGTTACTTACAATGTACCATGGCTTGTGAAAGAGAACAACCGTTCTGTTATCCACAGAAAACGGTGGATAACATGTGGAAAACATGTTTATAAAGCGTAGGAAGTGTGATGGTCAGCTTGTGTATAATGTGGGCAACAGTTATCCACAAGATGGAGAGGTGCAAAATTTGTCGAAAATTTTTTCTATTTATCATCGTAAGCTTTGTTTTGAAACAAATGATAAAATTCGCTATGATGGGAAAAGCAAATGGAAAGGCGGGTGTCCGGCATGCTTCACTACTTTTTGCCAAGCCAGTTTGCCGCCCGTGTGATCGACATTACTCCGGATGAACTGAAGCAAAAAGGGGTTAAAGGGATCATCACCGATCTGGACAATACGCTCGTTGAATGGGATCGGCCGAGCGCCACCCCAGAGCTGGCCGCATGGTTTGATGCGATGAAGCAGGCGGGCATTAAGGTCGTCATCGTATCGAATAATAATAAACAACGCGTGCAGTCGTTTGCTGAGCCGCTTGGCATTCCATTCATCTTTGAAGCGCGCAAACCGTTGACACGCGCGTTTTTGCGGGCGTTAAACATGATGGAGCTTAAGAAAGAGGAAGTCGTCGTCATCGGCGACCAGTTGCTGACCGATGTGCTTGGCGGCAACCGGCTCGGACTCAACACGATTTTAGTCGTTCCCGTCGCCCAGACGGACGGATTATGGACGCGTTTCAATCGGAAAGTGGAGCGGAGAATTTTAAACATGATGCGCAAAAAAGGGATGATTTACTGGGAGGAATGATCGTGGAGCCACAACTGCGTTGCATCGGCTGCGGAGCGGCCATCCAGTTTGACGATCCGAAAAAGGCGGGCTATGCGCCGAAAAGCGTGCTCGAAAAAGAGGCGGAAGAAATCATTTGCCAACGTTGCTTCCGCTTGAAACATTACAATGAAGTGCAAGACGTGCCGCTTGATGACAGCGACTTTTTAAACATGCTGCATCGGATCGGGGAATCGAAGGCGCTTGTCGTCAACATCGTTGACATTTTCGATTTCAACGGCAGCTGGATTCCTGGCTTGCCGCGGTTTGCGGCTGAAAATCCAATATTGCTTGTCGGCAACAAGGCAGATTTATTGCCGCGGTCGGTCAAATACCCGAAGCTGCTGCGCTGGATGCGCCGCATGGCGGAAGAGCTCGGGCTGCATCCGGTGGACGTCTGTTTGGTGAGCGCGGCGAAAGGAATCGGCATGGCGAAGGTGATGGAAGCGATTGACCGCTATCGCGAGGGCGGCGATGTGTATGTCGTTGGCTGTACGAATGTCGGCAAGTCGACGTTCATCAACCGGATCATTGAAGAAGCGACCGGCAAAGGGAATGTGATTACTACGTCATATTTCCCGGGGACGACACTCGATATGATCGAAATCCCGCTTGAGGGCGGGGCGACGTTGTATGATACGCCAGGGATCATCAACCATCACCAAATGGCGCACTTTGTCGATGCGCGCGATTTGAAAATCATTACGCCAAAGCGGGAAATCCATCCGCGCGTTTATCAGCTCAACGAAGGGCAGACGCTCTTTTTCGGAGGCTTGGCCCGCCTCGATTACATCAAAGGCGGGCGCCGCTCGTTCGTCTGCTACATGGCCAATGAGTTGACGGTTCATCGGACGAAGTTGGAAAAAGCCGACTCCCTTTATGCCCATCAGCTTGGCGATTTGCTGTCGCCGCCAAGCAAACGCTATGTTGCTGAATTTCCGCCGCTTGTGCCGCGCTCGCTGTCGGTGAAAGAGCGGAAGACGGACATCGTCTTTTCCGGACTCGGCTGGGTGACGTGCAACGACCCGGGCGCTCAGCTCGTCGTTCATGCGCCGAAAGGGGTCGACGTGTTGATTCGCCAGTCGTTGATTTAATGGAAAGCGGGAGGGGGAGAAACGTGGAAAAGGTATACGGGTTGATCGGATTTCCCGTCGAGCACTCGTTGTCGCCGCTCATGCATAACGATGCATTCGCCCGTTTGGGCATTCCGGCGCGCTATCATTTGTTTTCCGTTGAATCGGGGCAAGTCGGTGCGGCGATCGCTGGCGTGCGGGCGCTCGGCATCGCCGGGGTGAACGTGACCATCCCGCACAAATTGGCAGTCATTCCATTTTTGGACGAAGTGGACGAGCCAGCGCGCCGCATCGGGGCGGTCAATACGATCGTCAATAACGACGGCCGGCTCGTCGGCTATAATACAGACGGACCCGGTTATGTCCAAGCGCTGGAAGAGGAAATGAACATCACCTTGGACGGCAAGCGGATTTTGGTGATCGGCGCTGGCGGCGGGGCGCGCGGCATTTACTTTTCGTTGCTGTCGACGGCAGCCGAGCGCATCGATATGGCCAACCGGACGGTGGAAAAAGCGGAGCGGCTCGTCCGCGAAGGGGACGAGCGCCGCTCGGCGTATTTTTCACTCGCCGAGGCCGAAACGCGGCTTGATGAATACGATATTATTATCAATACCACTTCTGTCGGCATGCATCCGCGTGTCGAGGCGCAGCCGCTTTCCCTTGAGCGGCTGCGGCCAGGGGTGATCGTTTCCGATATTATTTACAACCCACTGGAAACGAAATGGCTGAAAGAAGCGAAAGCGCGCGGCGCCCGCGTGCAAAACGGCGTCGGCATGCTCATATATCAAGGGGCGCTGGCGTTCGAAAAGTGGACCGGCCAATGGCCGGATGTCAACCGGATGAAACAGCTTGTCATCGAAGCATTGAGGAGGTAACATATGCTAACGGGAAAACAAAAACGGTTTTTGCGCGCGCAAGCCCATCATTTGAAACCGATTTTTCAAGTCGGCAAAGGCGGCGTGACGGAAGCGATGACCGAACAAATTGCGGCGGCGCTCGAAGCGCGCGAGCTGTTGAAAGTGAGCGTTTTGCAAAACTGCGAAGAAGACCGCCACGCCGTAGCTGAGCAGCTCGCGGCTGGAACGGGGGCGGAAGTCGTGCAAGTGATCGGCAATACGATCGTCTTATACAAAGAATCGAAGGAGCATAAACAAATCGTTCTGCCTGATTGATCTCGGGAGCAACCACGGCAGGCGGCGGGAGGAAAGAATATGGGGAAAATTGGGGTTTTTGGCGGCACGTTTGATCCGCCTCATTACGGTCATTTGCTCATGGCGAATGAAGTGCTTGACGCCCTTCAGTTGTCAGAAATTTGGTTTCTGCCCAACCGCATTCCTCCCCATAAGCAGCACGAGCAAGTGACGAAAAGCGAAGACCGGTTGCGCATGCTCGAGTTGGCAGTGGGTGACCATCCGCACTTTCACATTGAGACGATCGAACTCGAGCGGGAAGGGCCTTCGTATACGTACGACACGATCCGCCAGCTCGTCGCGATGCATCCTGATGACGAGTTTTATTTCATCATCGGCGCCGATATGGTCGAATATTTGCCGAATTGGCACCGCATCGAGGAGCTCATCGAGTTGGTGACGTTCGTCGGCGTCAAGCGGCCTGGGTTTTCCATGGAAACGCCGTATCCGGTCATTGAGGTCGAGGCGCCGCAGTTTGCCGTTTCTTCCTCGCTCATCCGCGAGCGGGTGCGGAACGGACAGACGATTCGCTATCTCGTGCCAGAAGGCGTTAGACTTTATATTGAGGAGAAGGGGCTATATGGAGCGAGAACAGGCGTTACTGATCGTGAAACAACAGCTGACAGAGCAGCGCTACGAGCATACGCTTGGCGTTGTCGAAACCGCTGTTAAGCTCGCCAAGCAATACGGTGCCGACGCGAAAAAGGCGGAACTGGCGGCGATTTTCCACGACTATGCCAAATTCCGTCCAGTCGAGGAAATGAAACAAATCATTTTGGCGCAAAATATGCCCAACGATTTGCTTGCTTACAACAGCGAGCTATGGCATGCGCCCGTTGGCGCCTATTTAGTGCAGGCAGAAGTCGGCATCGACGATCCGGAGGTGCTGGATGCCATTCGCTACCATACGTCGGGAAGGGCGGGAATGACGCTGCTGGAAAAAATTATTTATTTGGCCGACTATATGGAACCAGGGCGCCGCTTCCCCGGCGTCGATGACGTACGGCGCTTGGCGGAAGAAGACCTCAATCGGGCGCTGTTGCAGGCGGTGAAAAATACGATCGCGTTTTTGCTTGAGAAGCGCCAGCTCATTTATCCAGATACGATTCATGCGTACAATTCACTCGTGCGTGAAGTGAAGGGGGAAGCAAAAAGGTGACGGAACAAGAGGCGTTGCAGCTTGTCGTCCGCGCGGCGGATGACAAAAAGGCGGAACAAATTGTCGTCTTGAACATGAAAGGCATTTCGCTTGTCGCCGATTATTTTGTCATTTGTCATGGCAATTCAGACAAACAAGTGCAGGCCATCGCCCGCGAAATTCAAGACCAAGCGGAAGAACACGGCCTGCCGGTGAAGCGGGTCGAAGGATTCCATGAGGCGAAATGGGTCCTTGTCGATTTGGGCGACATCGTTGCCCATGTTTTTGCCAAAGAGGAGCGCGAGTATTACAACCTCGAACGGCTCTGGGGGGACGCCCCGACGGAAGACGTCGCGGCTGTGCTGCAGCCATGACGTACGGCCGCTTCGCCGATTGGTATGACGCGCTCATGTCCGAGGCGCCGTACGGCGCATGGCAATCGTTTGTTGAACGGGCATTCGCCCAATACGCCAAACGTCCAGGCAGAAGGGTCATGGACATCGGCTGCGGGACGGGAGAGCTTGCCATTCGCCTCGCCAAGGCGGGATGGCAAGTATCCGGCGTCGACGTGTCCGAGCATATGCTTGCTATCGCCCAGGCGAAAGCTGAAGCGGCGGGAGTGGAGGTGCCGTTTTTCGAGCAAAACATGGCGGAGCTCGACGGGTTTTCTGACTTGGATGGCGCCTTTATTTTTTGCGATGCGCTGAACTATTTGACAGGCGAAGAGGATGTCAAGCGGACGTTCGCCGCCGTCTATCGCGCCCTTGGCGGCGGCGGGCTGCTTTTGTTTGACGTCCATTCCGTCTACAAAACGGACGTTTTGTTTCGCGATGCGGTGTTTGCGGATCAAGACGAGGACATCAGCTACATATGGACATGCCATCCACTTGACTGGCCGCACAGCGTCGGGCATGAATTAACCTTTTTCGTCCGCCGTGGCGCCCTTTATGAGCGCTATGACGAATGGCACGAACAGCGCACGTTCGAGCGCGCCGCCTATGAGCAATGGCTTTATGACGCCGGTTTCGAAGTGCTTGAGGTGACCGCTGATTTCACCGATGCGCCCCCGACCGAAACGGCGGAGCGCTTGTTTTTTGTCGCGCGGAAGCGGTGAGGGGCGAAGAGTGAGAAATCATAAAAAAGAAACGTGGATTAGGAAGATTTAGGGGGATTTTGGTTGAAACATAAAATAATGCAGGGAAAATGATCTATCGTTTTGCATCCGGCTTTAATAGTTGGCTGAGGATTGAAACGAGTGTAATGTCAACCAAACGTAATTGGAAGAAATCTTGTGCCGGGCTCAATAGCCGAATGAGGATCGAAAATATAGATCAAAACAAGCAACAGCTAAAAGGTTCAACGACGATGGAATCCAACGAAAAATCCGTAAATATGAAAACCCCAGCCGTACAAGCTGGGGTCCATTTTTTTTTTGTCGAACGAAGCAGGATTTTCGCTGTTGCTTGTCGAATATCAAGGAAACTGTTGCTTCACCTTCTCCACATCTTCTTTAAACTTCTCATGCGTTTTCGCCAGCACTTCTTCGAAGACTCCGTTCATTCGTTGTTCCAGCACAGCGATGCCTTCCCCGGTAATGCCGCCTTTGACGCATACTTTTTCCTGCAACGTTGGCAATGTGTACAGATTCCGCTTGAGCAGTTCTCCAAGGCCGATGATCATATCGGTCGCCAGCATCGTCGCTTGTTCTTTCGTGATGGCGGTTTTGGACGTCGCGGCGTCGATGAAGCGCTGAAGCAAATAGCTGAAAAACGCCGGGCCGCAGCTTGAGATGTCGGAGGCGACGCGGGTGATGGCCTCGTCGATGTATACCGGCGAGGCGATGCGCCGGAGAAGATCATCGATCGTTTGCCGGCAATCGGTCGAACAGCGCGATCCGAAGGTGACGAGGATGCTGCCGGAGAGCGCCCGGTTTGCAATGCTCGGAATGGCGCGCACGACTTGGCAAGGGACGGCCGCTTCAAGCTGTTCGACGCTGATCGGGCTTGTGATCGACACGAGGCAATGTTCCTGTGTCCAGTAAGGGTTCAGTTGCTGCAATAATGGGTGGATGTCGAGCGGTTTGATGCATAAAAAGATGACATCGGATTGTTTGACGACTTCTGCGGCGTCGGCAGCCACCGTAATGCCAGGATATGTGTGTTGTATGGCAAACGCTTTTGCAAGCGTGCGGTTCGTAATGACCAGTTCATTCTCTTTGACGGCGCTGGAGTCGAGGAACGCTTCGATTAAGATGGTGCCCATATTCCCCGTGCCGATGACGCCGATGTTCATGTGTTGTCCCTCCTCCCGGTTTTGGTTCACCGGAACTCTCTTTTTCGATATGTATGAGAAAAAGGCTCGGTTTATGACTTGAGATAGAAAGGATGGGATCGTATGTGGGAGCATGTGCAGGAGTTTGGAAAACGTTATGGGAAAGCGGGGGTGCTCTTGTTGTTTGCCGCCGCGGCGGGGTTGTGGGTGTTTCGTCATCCGACGGATGAAAAGGGGCAAGTCGTCTTGCCAGCGGCGGCTGAAACGGATGGCGCCCGGACGGAAGAACAAAAGGACGAGGCGTCCAAAACTGCTGTGGTGGATGTGAAAGGGGCGGTCGCGAAACCAGGGGTGTACGAGGTGGCGGCGGACGCCCGCATCCGCGATGTCATCGTCCTAGCTGGCGGATTGACGGATGAGGCAGATGAAACGAAAGTCAATTTGGCGGCAAAAGTGCTCGATGAAATGATGATTTACGTGCCGGCAAAAGGCGAGGCCGCACCGGCGTCAAATACCGTCGGCAAGTCTCCGAGCGGTGGAGCTCGGGACGGGCCGCAAGTGGCGGTCAATACGGCGACGGAAGAAGAGTTGATGCAGCTTCCCGGCATTGGACCGGCGAAGGCAAAAGCGATCATCGCCTATCGCGAAGAACACGGGCCGTTTCAGCGGGCGGAAGACTTGTTGAATGTGACCGGAATTGGCGAAAAAACGTTGGAGAAATTGAAACCGTACTTGCTTGTGCCGTAAAGGCTCAGGGGCTTGTCGACACGTTTCGGATTGACGGGGGCGGGAAGCGGCCGGTAGACTAAAAACATGGAAACAAGCGGAGGGATGGAAAATGGAACGAATCACGTGGGATCAATACTTTATGGCGCAAAGCCATTTGCTCGCGCTGCGCAGCACGTGCACAAGGCTGGCAGTCGGGGCGACGATTGTGCGCGATAAGCGCATCATCGCCGGCGGGTACAACGGCTCGATCGCCGGTGGCGCTCACTGCATTGATGAAGGGTGCTACGTCATTGATGGGCATTGTGTGCGGACGATCCATGCGGAAATGAATGCCATTTTGCAATGCGCTAAGTTCGGCGTCCCGACCGAGGGGGCCGAGATGTATGTCACCCATTTTCCGTGCTTGCATTGCTGCAAGGCGATCATTCAAAGCGGCATTCGCGCTGTCTATTATGCGCAAGACTACAAAAACCACCCGTACGCCTTGGAGTTGTTTGCCCAAGCCGGCGTCCGGCTCGTGCAAGTGCCGCTGAAAACGGATGTGTTCGCCTTGCTTTCCGGGGGCGGAGGGGAATCATGAAAGGACAAGCTGTCTATCCCGCTGCGGCGGCGCTCTTTGCCGTGGCGGCGGCCTCGCCGTCCAAAACTGCATGTTTTCTCCTTATCGTTTATCTCCTTGTTCTTTTCATCTGCCGTCCGCGCTGTTGCCTTCCCGCTCTCGTTGCCGCTCTCTTCTTTTTTGTCTACTTTCTCATCGTTGACCATCATAACCAAACGTCCCTTTCCGGCGGCCGTCATTCGCTTTCCGTTCGTTTTTCCGCCGCGCCGGCGATCGACGGTGATCGATTGCAGGCGGCGGTGCAATCTGGTAAGGAGTGGGTGCAGCTCCGTTACATCATTCGGACGGCTGCGGAAAAGGAAGCGTTGCGTGCGCGTCTTATGCCCGGGGTCGTGTGCCGGGTGAGCGGAATGCTTGAACGCCCCATGCCAGCCGGCAATCCGTATGCGTTTGATTACCGTCTTTATTTGCGCCGCCACCGCATTCATTGGCTCTTTCTCCCTGAGGCGATCGATCTTTCCGCTTGCGTGCGCGTCCGTCCCACCATCATCGAACGGCTTGAAGCTATTCGCGAGGCTGGCGTTCGCCGGATTGAAGCTCGGTTTCCGCCGGAAGCGGCAGGCATTGCCGCTGCACTCATTTATGGCGAACGTCGCTCGCTGGATGAGGCGGTGCTGGACGGCTACCAGCGGCTCGGGCTCATCCATTTGTTGGCAATTTCCGGCGGCCATGTCACTTTGCTTGTCGGCGCCGCATTTGCCGCTGCCATTCGGTTTGTGACGCGCGAAGCGGCCGTGCTTGCTTTGCTCGTTTTCTTGCCTATGTATGCGGTGCTCGCCGGCGCTTCGCCGTCGGTGCTGCGCGCTTGTGCGACCGGGATGATTGTGTTGGCCGTCCAGTGGAAAAAAGGAACAATCCATCCGCTGGATGCGTTGAGTTGGACAGCGTTGGCGCTGCTCGTCTTTGATCCATATATGGTTTGGGATGTCGGCTTTCAACTATCGTTCATTGTCACGTTCGTCCTTCTTGTTCATTTCCCTGTGTCTGTCTCCGTTCGTTCACCTCTTGGGCGCCTGTTTCAAACGGCGCTTGCCGCTCAGCTCGCCGCGCTGCCGGTTTTGCTTTACCATTTTTACGAAGTTTCTGTTTGGAGCGTAGGACTCAACGTCTTCTTTGTCCCTTGGTATTCATTTGTCATTTTGCCGCTCGCTTTTCTATCCACAGTTTTTTCCTTTTCTCCGATCATTTGGCTGTTTAGCCGCCTCATTGAACTGACGGACGCGGTTGTCCGTTTTTTCTCGGTCGATTACTCGTTTATGCTTGTGCTCGGCCGTCCAGGGCCGTGGTGCTTAGCTGTCTATTTGACGGCCATCGCAACGGCGTTTTTGGATTGGGAACGCGGCCGCCTGCTCCGCGGATTGACAGCGGTGGCGGCGGCGACGGCGCTTCAGCTGGCCGCCCCGTATGTGGATCGGAAAGGGGAAGTGACGGTATTGGATGTTGGGCAAGGGGACTGTATTTATATTGAGCTTCCTTATCGAAAAGCAGTCTATCTCATTGACACCGGCGGGACGCCGGAATGGGCGAAGGAACCATGGCGCCAGCGGTCGCAGCCGTTTGCCGTCGGCCGCGATGTCGTCGTGCCGTTTTTAAAAGCGCAAGGGGTGCGAACGATCGATAAGCTCATATTGACGCACGATGACGCCGACCATATCGGGGCCGCGCCTGAGGTGCTCGAAGCGGTCAAAGTGAAGGAAATTGTCACAAGCCCAGGAGCGCTGCCGCGCGTCCAAAAGATGGCGCGGCCGTTTTCCGTGCCGGTGGCCGCCAGCGTGCGGGGGGATCGGTGGAAGGTGGTGGATGCCGCGTTTTCCGTATTGCACCCGGAGGCGGGAAACAATGAGGATAATAACGGCTCGCTTGTATTGCTCGCCTACCTTGGCCGCTTGACATGGCTGTTTGCTGCGGATATCGAGGAAGAGGCGGAACAGGCGATCATCCGCGCTTATCCGACGCTGCGCGTCGATGTATTGAAAGTCGCCCACCATGGCAGCAAAACGTCGACAACAGAGCCGTTTTTGCGGACAGTCAAGCCGCGAGCGGCCATCCTTTCCGTCGGCCGCGACAATCGCTACGGGCATCCGTCCCCCGAGGTGCTTATGCGGCTTGGGCAACAACGGGCGATCATTTGGCGGACGGATGAAAACGGAGCCATTCGGTATGTGTATGACGAAAACGGTGGAACCTTTCAGGTGATGAAACCATAAGATGTAGTGCACAAAAAACGGAACGTTTCAGCAGAACCAAAAAATAAGGATTGCTTATGTAAGCAATCCTTATCGACCGAAAAATTCGATCAACGTTGCGATGATGAACATGGTAGCGAAAAAGCCGAACGACACGATGAATCCGACGGCGGAATCGACGGCGTCATTTCGTTGGCTTTGCACTTCTTTTTCAAATACGTTCATCGTTTTCCTCCTCCTCGTTCAATCATTTTTAGTATAGACGAAAACGCGTGAAAAATCTACCGCCGCTCGCTTCTTTTCCTTCCTTGACAACAGTTGACACAAATACTTTCAAACAGCCGGGAAAACATAAAAATAACCCGCTGGCCAATAAGGTCCTAGGACTTATAGGCCAGCGTTTATATAAAGGGGAACCGGTTTTTTCGGCAGCCGGTTCCCTTGTAAAATGACAAAAAACGGTGTATCTTTTCTAGCAGAGACGTTTGCTAGGGAATGGAGACGGGAACATGCTGGAACGCGTATGGGAAAACATTGAAAAGAGGCGGTTTTCTCCCCTTTATTTATTATACGGCAATGAGCCGTTTTTATTAACGGAAACGTATGAGCGATTGGTGAACGCAGCGCTTGGCCCCGAGGAGCGGGAGTGGAATTTGGCTGTGTACGACTGCGAGGAAACGCCGGTCGAGGCGGCGCTTGAGGAGGCCGAGACGGTGCCGTTTTTCGGCGAGCGGCGTGTCATTCTCATCAAGCATCCGTATTTTTTTACGTCTGAAAAAGAGAAGGAGATCGAACATGACTTAGCGAGGCTGGAGGCGTACTTGAAGGCGCCGTCGCCGTTTTCGATCGTCGTCTTTTTCGCGCCGTACGAGAAGCTTGATGAGCGAAAAAAAATTACGAAACTCGCTAAAGAGCAAAGCGAAGTCGTCATCGCCGCCCCGCTTGCCGAAGCGGAGCTGCGTGCTTGGGTGCGGCGCCGCATCGAGAGCCAAGGGGCTCAAGCAAGCGATGAGGCGATTGATGTCCTGTTGCGGCGGGCCGGGACGCAGCTTTCCGTCTTGGCGAATGAAATCGATAAGTTGGCCCTGTTTGCCGGACCGGGCGGAACAGTTGAGGCGGCGGCGGTTGAACGGCTTGTCGCCCGCACGCCGGAAGAAAACGTATTTGTGCTCGTTGAGCAAGTGGCGAAGCGAGATATTCCAGCGGCGTTGCAGACGTTTTACGATTTGCTTGAAAACAATGAGGAACCGATCAAAATTTTGGCGTTGCTTGCCGGTCATTTTCGCTTGCTTGCGCAAGTGAAATGGCTCGCTTCCTTAGGCTACGGACAGGTGCAAATCGCGTCGGCGCTCAAGGTGCATCCGTTCCGCGTCAAGCTCGCTCTTGCCCAAGCGGCCCGCTTCGCTGACGGAGAGCTTGCTGAGGTGATCAACGAGCTCGCTGACGCCGATTACGAAGTGAAAAGCGGGGCGGTCGATCGCCGGTTGGCCGTTGAGCTGCTTCTGATGCGCTGGGGCGCCCGCCCGGCGCAAGCGGGGTGTCACGGCCGGCGGTGAAGCGCTTGCCCGGTCGTTTGCCGTGAACAAAAGAAAAACAAAAAACGACCTGGCGCCAGGTCGTTTTTGATTAGGAAGCTTGGATGCTGTTCAATTTTTTCGCTAAGCGCGATTTTTGCCGGCTGGCGGCGTTTTTATGGATAAGGCCTTTGCTTGCAGCTTTATCTAATTTTTTCGAAGCAATAATGAATGCCTCGCGCGCTTTTTCCACGTCTTTCAATTCAACAAGCGCTTCAAACTTTTTGATCGCTGTACGCATGGCCGATTTCATCGAGGCATTGTGAGCCCGGCGCTTTTCGTTCGTTTTCGCGCGTTTGATCGCTGATTTGATGTTAGCCACGTTCGTTCACCTCCGTTACCGTTCCTATTTCTGTTGTGAACAACAGGAAGAACAAATGTTATTCTATCAAACGTGTTTTGATTATGCAAGAGTGTTCAAGCGAAAATCCTTTACGAAACATGAATGACCGGGCCTGATTGCGGCGACAATAAAAGAAAACGGCAGAAATGGGGAGGAACGACATGAAACAGCCGCTCGATTTACGCCAGTACTCGGTGCGCACGGATTTAGCGATCGAAGCGCATGAGATCGCAGTCGAGGAGCGTTTGCAGCAAAAAAGAGAAAGTGCCGCGCCGATTGAGGGAGTCATGATCCGTGACGAGGAGATCGACGGCGTCAAGCTGTCGCATGTACATGTCACGGAGCAAGGAGCGGCCTCGATCGGCAAAAAACCGGGCCACTACGTGACGATTGAAGCCCAAGGCATCCGCGAACAAAACACCGAGTTGCAGCAAAAAGTGCAGCGCATTTTTTCCGAGCAGCTCAGTGCCTTTTTCAATCGGCTCCGCATTCGGGAACAAGCGAGCTGCCTGATTGTCGGGCTCGGCAACCAAAACGTCACCCCGGATGCGCTCGGGCCGCTCACGGTGGAAAACGTGCTTGTCACCCGTCATTTGTTCCAGCTGCAGCCGGAAAGCGTCGAGGAAGGCTTCCGGCCGGTGAGCGCCCTTGCTCCGGGGGTAATGGGGACGACTGGGATTGAAACGAGCGACATTATTGACGGCGTCGTCCAGAAAACAAAGCCGGATTTTGTCATTGTGATTGACGCCTTGGCTGCCCGCTCGATCGAACGGGTCAACGCGACGATTCAAATTTCTGACACCGGCATCCATCCTGGCTCTGGGGTCGGCAACAAGCGGAAAGAGTTAAGCTATGAAACGCTTGGCATTCCGGTCATTTCGATCGGCGTTCCGACGGTTGTCGATGCGGTCTCCATCACGAGTGACACGATCGATTTCATTTTGAAGCATTTCGGCCGCGAAATGCGCGAAGGGAAACGGCCGTCAAACGCGCTCACTCCGGCGGGCTGGACGTTTGGGCGCAAACGAAAATTGACGGAACAAGACATGCCGTCGCCGCAAGAACGGTCGACGTTTCTTGGCATGGTCGGCACGCTTGGCGATGAAGAAAAGCGGCGCCTCATCTATGAAGTGCTCGCCCCGCTCGGGCATAATTTGATGGTGACTCCAAAAGAGATCGATTCGTTTATCGGCGATATGGCCAACTTATTAGCCGGCGGCTTGAATGCGGCGCTGCATCGGCAAGTCGACCAAGGCAATGTCGGCTCCTACACCCATTAGACAAAAAAACAGTTCTATCTTTTCCCGCTTGGCCATACGTTAAACTGAGGAGACAAGCCGGGAAAGGGTGGGAATATGAAACGATGGCGCTCCCCAAACGTCATGATCGCGATTCCAGGAGCCAGCATAAAGAAACTGTTGATGCTCATCATCCTTGGCTGCATGATGATGTTTATGCTTGTCGGAGCGCTCACATCGCTGCGGCCGGAATACCGTCCGTCGTCATCATCGCTGAACGATATGGCGGCCCATTTTCCGGAAGAGACGTTCATTCGTCTGTTCGCCTTGGAAAATCGATATTTTGCGCAGCTGCTGCCGAAAGATCGGCGGCAGACGAATTACTCATCGTTATTGTTCCGCCTGGCGACGAGCATCAATCCCGATGACCCGCGCAGCCTGCTTGGCAGCGAGTTGCCGGGCTTTGCCCTTTATGACAGCAAAATTCTCATCGCTGGTGAAGGAACGGATTATACGAACATGCCATACGAATCAGCGCCGCCGCTTGAGGCGATGCTTGCGGAGCGGCAAGCCTCGGTCGATGAACTCGAACAAGCAAACAAGAATGAAGATGAAAAACCGGTTCCGCCCCCATCGCAGACGACCGGAGGGAAAAAAGTGGTCTACATTTACAATACCCATACGCATGAGTCGTTTTTGCCGGCGCTCAAAGGGGTCACTGATCCGGATTTGGCGTTTCACCCGACGGTCAACATCACAAAAGTGGGGGAAAAGTTAGCGGAAGAACTGGAAAAGCGCGGAATCGGGGCTGAAGTGAGCAAAATCGACATTGTCAGCGAATTGTTAAAGAAAGGGATGAAATACTCCCAATCGTATGATATGTCTCGTCAAACAGTGATCGCAGCAATGAAGCAAAATCGTGACTTGCACTACTTCATCGATATCCATCGCGATTCGCGGCGGCGGAAATATACGACCGCTACGATCAACGGCGTTGATTATGCGCGTGTCGCATTCATTATTGGGGGAGAAAACGCGACATACGAGAAAAACTTGCAGCTGGCTACCGCGTTGCATCAGTTGCTGCAAAAGAAATATCCAGGGTTGAGCCGCGGGGTGATCGAGAAAAAAGGAGCCGGGACGAACGGCAAGTTTAATCAAGATTTATCGGAAAACGCGATTTTAATTGAAGTCGGCGGTGTTGACAATACGTTTACTGAGTTGTTTCGTTCCGTGTCGGCGCTCGCTGAGGTGTTCAGCGACTATTATTGGCAGGCAGAAAAAGTGGAAGCGCCGGTTCCAGTGGAGAAAAAGTAAAGGGGCGTCACTATGGCAAGATGGTTGATTCGATTTGCTCTAGCGATCTTTCTTCTTTTTTTCGGTGTGTTGTTTGGCATGCAAGAGGCGCATCGCGGCATTGAACGGATGCGCGGTTATGCCGATCCGTCGTTTCCATCCGTCATCGATATGAAAAAAAGGGAAAATGGTGAAGTGGAAGCCGCGGTGTTTGGCCGGCCGATCGTTGCTGAAGATTTAGGAGAAAAGCAAGAAACGATTCGCGAGCTGAAAACGTTCAACTTGTTCTCTAGGCTCGGCCAACTTTTTGCCGATGGCGTCACCGCGCTTATGGAAATGCTGTTTTCGCTCATCGGCCGGGTGTTGGGCTAGCCCGTTCATGTGAGGACGAAACAGGAACGTGCCGTCACAATGGCGGCTTTTTCTTTTGGACGCCGTCTGCCGGCTGGAGTACAAAGTGCTGCGCTTCCCATATTGTCGGTTGTTTTCTTGGCGCGGCTCTGGACGTTTCGTGTTTTTTCCGGAAAGCCCGAACGGCGGCTTGCTTTTCGTTCATCATTGAATCTTCTTCGCGCTGTTGTTATAATCAAAGCTAGTGTAGTTTTGCGAAGAAGCAGGAGTGAGAGACGATGAACCGGGAAGAACGGTTGAAACGACAGGAACGGATCCGCAATTTTTCGATCATCGCCCACATTGACCACGGAAAATCGACGCTGGCGGACCGCATTTTGGAAAAGACGGGAGCGCTGTCGGAGCGTGAATTGCGCGAGCAGACGCTCGATACGATGGAGCTTGAGCGCGAGCGCGGCATCACGATTAAATTGAATGCGGTTCAGTTGACATATAAAGCGAAAAATGGTGAGGAGTATATTTTTCATTTGATCGACACGCCGGGCCACGTCGACTTTACGTACGAAGTATCGCGCAGCTTGGCCGCTTGCGAAGGGGCGATTTTGGTCGTCGATGCAGCGCAAGGCATTGAAGCACAGACGTTGGCGAACGTGTACTTGGCGATCGATAACAATTTGGAAATTTTGCCTGTTATTAATAAAATCGATTTGCCAAGCGCTGAACCGGAGCGGGTGCGTCAAGAAATTGAGGATGTCATCGGTTTGGACGCCTCTGACGCGGTGCTTGCTTCGGCGAAAGTCGGCATCGGCATCGAGGAAATTTTGGAAAAAATCGTCGAAAAAATTCCGGCTCCTTCGGGCGACCCGGATGCGCCGCTCAAGGCGCTCATTTTTGATTCCCTTTATGACCCGTACCGCGGCGTCGTCGCCTACGTCCGCGTCGTCGACGGAACGGTGAAGTCAGGGCAGCGCATTAAAATGATGTCGACCGGCAAAGAGTTTGAAGTGACGGAAGTCGGCGTGTTCACGCCGAAGCAAAAAGTCGTCGACGAATTGACGGTCGGGGATGTCGGCTATTTGACCGCCTCGATTAAAAACGTGAAAGATACGCGCGTCGGCGATACGATCACCGATGCTGAACGGCCGGCCGCCGAGCCGCTCCCGGGCTATCGGAAGCTCAATCCGATGGTGTTTTGCGGGATGTATCCGATCGATACAGCGCGCTACAACGATTTGCGCGAGGCGCTCGAGAAGCTGCAATTGAACGATGCGGCGCTCCACTTTGAGCCGGAAACGTCGCAGGCGCTTGGGTTCGGCTTCCGCTGCGGCTTCCTTGGCTTGCTCCATATGGAAATTATTCAAGAGCGGCTCGAGCGCGAATTTCATATCGATTTGATCACGACCGCGCCGAGCGTCGTTTACAAGGTGTATTTGACCGACGGAACGGAGGTCGACGTCGACAACCCGACGAACATGCCCGACCCGCAAAAAATCGACCGCATTGAAGAGCCGTATGTGAAAGCGACGATCATGGTGCCAAACGACTATGTCGGCCCGGTGATGGAGCTGTGTCAAGGAAAGCGCGGCACGTTTGTCGATATGCAATATTTGGACGAAAAGCGCGTCATGCTCATTTACGATATTCCGCTCTCGGAGATCGTCTACGACTTTTTCGACGCTTTAAAATCGAACACAAAAGGGTACGCGTCATTCGACTATGAATTGATCGGCTACCGGCCGTCCAATCTCGTCAAGATGGATATTTTGTTAAACGGCGAAAAAATCGATGCCTTATCGTTTATCGTCCATCGCGATTCTGCGTACGAGCGCGGCAAAGCGATCGTTGAAAAGCTGAAAGATTTGATTCCACGCCAGCAATTTGAAGTGCCGGTGCAGGCGGCGATCGGCCACAAGGTCATCGCCCGCTCGACGATCAAAGCGTTGCGCAAAAACGTGCTTGCCAAATGTTACGGCGGCGACGTGTCGCGGAAGCGGAAGCTGCTTGAGAAGCAAAAGGAAGGAAAGAAGCGGATGAAACAAATCGGGTCGGTCGAAGTGCCGCAAGAAGCGTTTATGGCCGTCTTGAAAATCGACGACCAGAAGAAATGACAGGCAAGGCTGTCTCCTTGGGGGATGGCCTTGTTTGTTTCCTGCGGCGCCGGCCGGCTGAAAGGAGGGGAATTGATGGCCGTCTCAGCGTATTTTCATATTCCGTTTTGCGCCCATATTTGCCATTATTGCGATTTTAACAAAGTATTCGCCGCCGGCCAGCCGATTGACGACTATTTGCGGGCGATGGACAAAGAAATGGCGTGGACGGCGGCGGAATTTGGCAGTCAACTCAAGACGCTGTTTATCGGCGGCGGCACGCCGACGGTGCTTGAGCCGGCGCAGCTCGGCCGTTTGCTTGCGAGCATCCACCGCCATTTTCAGTTTGACCCACAAACGGCCGAATTTACCGTCGAAGCCAACCCGGACGGCTTGACGAAAGAAAAACTCGCTATTTTGCGCGATGCCGGAGTGAATCGGCTGAGCCTCGGGGCGCAGACGTTTGACGACCAGCTCCTTCAGGCGATCGGCCGCACGCACCGGCGGGGCGACGTCATACGGGCTGTAGCGTTGGCCAGAGAAGTGGGGTTTCAGAACATCAGCATTGATTTAATGTACGGTTTGCCGGGGCAGACGCTTGAGCAGTTTACGGCCGATTTAGAAGCGGCGTTTTCGCTTCATGTGCCGCATCTTTCTGCTTATTCCCTCATTTTGGAGCCAAGGACGATTTTTTATAACGAATGGCGGAAAGGGCGGCTCCGTCTCCCGAGCGAAGAGATGGAAGCTGAGATGTATGAAGCGGCGATGGAGCAGATGGCTGCCGCTGGCTATCGGCAATACGAAATCAGCAACTACGCTTTGCCGGGATTTGAAAGCCGGCACAACTTGACTTACTGGAACAACGAGGAGTACTACGGCATCGGCGCTGGGGCGCACAGCTATATCAACGGGGTGCGGCGGGCGAATATCGGCCCCATCCGGCATTACATCAGCGCGATCGAACGCAGCCAATGGCCGCACCGCGACGTGCGCCGCTTGACCACTCGCGAGCAGATGGAAGAGGAAATGTTTTTAGGGCTGCGCAAAACGGAAGGGGTGTCCAAAGCCTGCTTTCGGCAAAAGTTCGGCCGCGACCTCCACGACATATTTGGCGCGGCGATCCGCCGGGAAATCGAAAACGGACGCCTCGAGGAAACGGTGACTCACATCCGCTTGACAAAACGAGGCAAGCTGCTCGGCAATGAAGTGTTTGCCGCGTTCCTCGGCGAAATGTAAACATTGACATTTGCCGGGCGATTTGCTACCCTAGTAGTAGATTTAGCACTCGAATTGTTCGAGTGCTAACAGAGGTGAGGCACGTGCTAACGGACCGCCAACTGCTGATTTTGCAGGTGATTATCGACGATTTCATTCGTTCTGGGCAGCCTGTCGGTTCGCGGACGTTATCGAAAAAGCATCAAATCGCGTTCAGCTCGGCGACGATCCGCAATGAGATGGCGGATTTGGAGGAGCTCGGCTATATTGAAAAAACGCACATTTCTTCCGGCCGTGTGCCGTCGGAAAAAGGGTACCGCTACTATGTCGACCATTTGCTGCCGCCGCAGCGGCTGACAAGGGCGGACATTCAAAAAATCCGCTCCGTGTTTGCCGAGCGCATCTATGAGCTGGAAAAACTGATGCAAAAGTCGGCGCAAATTTTATCGGAGCTGACGAACTATACATCCATCGCGCTCGGGCCGACGTTTAAAGAAAGCAAACTGAAGCGGATGCAAATCGTTCCGCTCAACGAACAGACAGCCGTCGCCATCGTGGTGACGGACACCGGCCATGTTGAAAACCGGGTCGTGACGATTCCGTCATCGATGGACGCAGGCGACCTCGAAAAAATGGTCAACATTTTCAACGAGCGGTTGAACGGCGTTCCGCTCATTGATTTGAAAGAAAAAATGGAAACGGAAGTGGCCGATGTATTGCGCCGTCACATCCGCAACTACGACAGCGTGCTCAATGCGCTCATGGAGACGCTCGAGGCCCCTGAAGAAGAAAAAGTGTTTTTCGCCGGGAAAGCGAATATGCTCAACCAGCCGGAGTTCAGCGACATCCAAAAAGTGCGCCCGCTTCTGAACATCATTGAGCAAGAAAAAGACATTTATCGCCTGCTCCGCAAGCAAAACCAGAAAGGAGTTCGGGTTTCGATTGGGCATGAAAACGAACTGCGCGGCATGGAAAATTGCAGCTTGATTACGGCGACGTATTCGGTCGGCGATGAACCGCTCGGGGCGATCGCGATTCTTGGTCCAACGCGCATGGAATACTCGCGCGTCATCACGGTCTTAAACCGTGTCGCTTCCGATTTGTCGGCCGCGTTGACGAAATGGTATCAAAGTCAATAAGAATGGCCATATTGGATAACGGATGGATCGCGCATCCATCCTTTCCTTGTGGCCATTGATACATAAAAGGGAAGAGCCCCGGCAGGGAGGTGAACGCAATGGAACAAGGAGAAAAACAAGTGACGGAACAAGCTGCATACGATGAGCCGGAGCGGGAGCAACCGATCGAGGAAGAAGCCGCTCCGCAGCCTGAGGCGGGAGCGGTCGATGTTCCGCTTGAAGAGGCCGGCGTGGAGGAAGCGGCGGAACGAGCTGAAGAGGCGCCGACGGCCAATGAGTTGGCCGCGGCAAAGGCGCAGATCGCCGAATTGGAAGCGAAGCTTTCAGAGATGGAACACCGGTATCTCCGCCTGTACGCCGATTTTGAAAACTTCCGCCGCCGGACGCGCCAGGAGATGGAAGCGGCTGAAAAATACCGCGTCCAAAGCTTGGCGAGCGATTTGCTTCCGGTGCTTGACAACTTTGAACGCGCGTTGAAAATAGAAACGGACAACGAACAGGCGAAATCGATTTTGCAAGGGATGGAAATGGTGTACCGGTCGCTTGTTGACGCCTTGAAGAAAGAAGGCGTCGAGGCGATCGAGGCGGTCGGAAAGCCGTTTGATCCTTATTTGCACCAAGCCGTCATGCAGGCGGAAGCGGAAGGCTATGAGCCGAACACGGTTGTTGAGGAACTGCAAAAAGGTTATAAGCTGAAAGACCGCGTGCTGCGGCCTGCCATGGTCAAAGTAAGCCAATAAACGGAAACGGAGGATGATAGACGATGAGCAAAATTATCGGCATCGACTTAGGAACGACGAACTCTTGCGTCGCCGTGTTAGAAGGCGGCGAAGTGAAAGTCATTCCGAATCCGGAAGGAAACCGTACGACCCCGTCGGTCGTCGCGTTTAAAAACGGCGAACGACTAGTCGGCGAAGTCGCCAAACGGCAAGCGATCACGAACCCGAACACGATCATCTCGATCAAGCGCCATATGGGGACGGATTACAAAGTCGAAATCGAAGGGAAGCAATATACGCCGCAAGAAATTTCGGCGATCATTTTGCAATACTTGAAATCGTACGCCGAAGACTATTTGGGCGAGCCGGTGACGCGTGCGGTCATCACAGTTCCGGCGTATTTCAACGACGCCCAGCGCCAAGCGACGAAAGACGCCGGCCGCATCGCCGGCCTCGAAGTCGAGCGCATCATCAACGAGCCGACGGCCGCGGCGCTTGCTTACGGCCTTGATAAAGAAGAAGACCAAACGATTCTCGTCTATGACTTAGGCGGCGGGACGTTTGACGTCTCGATTTTGGAGCTTGGCGACGGCGTGTTTGAAGTGAAGGCGACGGCCGGCGACAACCATTTGGGCGGCGATGACTTCGACCAAGTGATCATCGATTATTTGGTCAATCAGTTCAAGCAAGAGCACGGCATCGATTTGTCGAAAGACAAAATGGCGCTCCAACGCTTGAAAGATGCGGCGGAAAAAGCGAAAAAAGAACTGTCGGGCGTCACGCAGACGCAAATTTCGCTTCCGTTTATCAGCGCCAATGAAAATGGTCCGCTCCATTTGGAAATGACGTTGACAAGAGCGAAATTTGAAGAGCTGTCCGCCCACCTCGTCGAGCGGACAATGGGGCCGGTCCGCCAGGCGCTTCAAGACGCCGGCTTGACGCCAGCGGATATTGATAAAGTCATTTTGGTCGGCGGTTCGACGCGCATTCCAGCTGTCCAAGAAGCGATCAAGCGCGAGCTTGGCAAAGAGCCGCACAAAGGCGTAAACCCGGACGAAGTCGTTGCCATCGGTGCGGCGATCCAGGGCGGGGTGATCGCCGGCGAAGTGAAAGATGTCGTTCTGCTCGACGTCACGCCGCTTTCGCTTGGCATTGAAACGATGGGCGGCGTATTTACGAAACTGATCGAACGGAACACGACGATCCCGACAAGCAAATCGCAAGTGTTCACAACGGCGGCTGACAATCAAACAACGGTCGACATTCACGTCTTGCAAGGAGAGCGCCCGATGGCGGCGGACAACAAATCGCTCGGCCGCTTTCAGTTAACCGGCATTCCGCCGGCGCCGCGCGGCGTGCCGCAAATTGAAGTGACGTTTGATATTGACGCCAATGGCATCGTTCACGTGCGCGCCAAAGATTTAGGAACGAACAAAGAGCAGTCGATTACGATCAAATCGTCGTCCGGCCTGTCGGAAGAAGAAATTCAGCGCATGATTAAAGAAGCGGAAGAAAACGCCGAAGCCGACCGGAAGCGGAAAGAAGCCGCCGAGTTGCGCAACGAAGCCGACCAGCTCATGTTCATGACCGACAAAACGATCAAAGAAGTCGAAGGAAAAGTAAGCGCCGATGAGATCAAGAAGGCGCAGGATGCGAAAGAGGCGTTGAAAGCGGCGCTTGAGAAAAACGACATCGACGACATCCGCAAGAAAAAGGATGCGCTGCAAGAAGCCGTGCAGCAGCTGTCGATCAAGCTGTATGAACAAGCGGCGAAACAGGCTCAAAGTGCAGGATCGCAAGGCGGCGCTGCCAATAATAAAGACAACGTGGTGGACGCCGAGTTTGAAGAAGTGAACGACGATAAATAATGCAACCGAAAGTCAAAGTCAGGCCTGCCTTGGCTTTGACTTTTTTTCTAGCATTGATATATTGCCTTGCCGCAGAGGGAAATGATAAAATCAAATTTATGTGAGTGAATCGGGAGTGGATGATCAACGATGGCGAAGCGCGATTATTACGAGATTCTCGGCGTCAGCAAAAACGCGACGAAAGACGAGATTAAAAAAGCGTATCGAAAGCTTTCGAAGCAGTATCATCCAGATGTGAACAAAGCCCCGGACGCCGCGGAGAAGTTTAAGGAAATTAAAGAGGCGTACGAAGTGTTAAGCGATGATGAAAAGCGGGCCCGCTACGACCGCTTCGGCCATGCCGATCCGCACGAAACGTTTGGCGGCGGATTCCAAGACGGAGGGTTTGATTTTGGCGGCTTTAGCGGCTTTGGCGGTTTTGACGATATTTTTGAAACGTTTTTCGGCGCTGGTCCGCGCAGGCGGGCGAGCGGTCCGCGCAAAGGGGCGGACGTCGAGTATATGATGACGCTTACGTTTGAAGAAGCGGCGTTCGGTAAAGAAACGGAAATTGAAATTCCGCGGGAAGAGACGTGCGACACGTGCCAAGGCAGCGGAGCGAAACCGGGCACAAGTCCGACGTCTTGTCCGCATTGCCACGGCAGCGGGCACGTGACAAGCGAACAAGCGACGCCATTTGGCCGCATCGTCAACCGCCGGACATGTCCCGTCTGCGGCGGCACGGGCCGGTACATTCCGGAGAAATGCCCAACGTGCGGCGGCACGGGACGCGTCAAACGGCGGAAAAAAATTCACGTCAAAATTCCAGCCGGCGTCGATGACGGCCAGCAGCTGCGCGTCGCCGGCCAAGGGGAGCCAGGGGTCAATGGCGGGCCGCCGGGCGATTTGTACATCATCTTCCGTGTTGAGCCGCACGAGTTTTTCAAACGCGACGGTGACGATATTTATTGCGAAGTGCCGTTGTCGTTCGCCCAGGCGGCGCTCGGCGATGAGATCGAAGTGCCGACGCTCCATGGCCATGTGAAGCTGAAAATCCCGGCCGGCACGCAGACAGGCACGCGCTTCCGCTTGAAGGGAAAAGGGGTGCCGAACGTGCGCGGCTACGGCCAAGGCGATCAGCACGTCATTGTCCGTGTTGTGACGCCGACGAAGCTGACCGAAAAGCAAAAGCAGCTGTTGCGCGAGTTTGATCGGCTCGGCGGAGACACGATGCACGACGGGCCGCACGCCCGTTTTTTTGAGAAAGTCAAAAAGGCGTTTAAAGGAGAAGCGTAAGCGCGATGAAATGGTCAGAAATCAGCATTCATACGACGCATGAGGCGGTCGAGGCGATTTCGAACATTTTGCATGAAGCGGGCGCCGGCGGCGTCGTCATCGAAGATCCATACGATTTGGTCAAAGAACGGGACGACTGGTACGGCGAGATCGTCGAGCTCAACCCGGACGACTACCCAGAAGAAGGGGTGATCATTAAGGCATATTTGCCGGTCAACAGTTTTCTTGGTGAAACGGTCGAACAAATTAAGCAGGCGATTAACAATTTATGGCTGTATGATATCGACCTTGGCAAAAATAAAATTACATTGAGCGAAGTAAACGAAGAGGAATGGGCAACGGCGTGGAAAAAGCATTATCATCCGGTGAAAGTGTCCGAAAAGTTTACGATCGTGCCGACGTGGGAAACGTACGAGCCGGCGTCTAATGATGAGCTGATCATCGAAATGGATCCGGGCATGGCATTTGGAACCGGCACGCATCCGACAACAGTCATGTGTCTGCAGGCGCTCGAAAAGTACGTGCGCCCCGGCGATGACGTCATTGATGTGGGCACCGGCTCCGGTATTTTAAGCATCGCCTCGGCGATGCTTGGCGCTCGGTCGGTGCGGGCGCTCGATTTGGACCCGGTGGCGGTCGACAGCGCGCGGCTGAACGTGAAGCTCAATAAGGTGCAGCATATCGTAACAGTCTCACAAAACAATTTGCTCGATCATATCGAGGAACCGGCTGATGTGATCGTCGCCAATATTTTAGCGGAGATCATTTTGCGCTTTACCGGTGACGCCTACCGGTTGTTAAAGCCAGGCGGCCGCTTCATCACGTCTGGCATCATTCAGGCGAAAAAGCAGAACGTCAAAGACGGGTTGCTTGCCGCCGGCTTTGCCATTGAGGCAATCAACGTGATGGAAGACTGGGTGGCGGTTGTCGCCATGAAACCGTAAGCAAAGAAGGGATGGCTGTGCAGCGCTACTTCGTTCCCGGCCAGGCGCAACAAAGCGGGATCGTCGCGATCAGCGGTGATGATGCCCATCATATCGCCCGCGTCATGCGCATGAAGCCGGGGGATGGGATCATTTGCGTCTTTCCAGACGGGCGCGCGGCGGTGTGTGAAATTCAACAAATTGCCAATGAGCATGTGCAAGCCCGTATTGTACAATGGAAAGAGGAGCGAAACGAGCTGCCGGTGCGCATTTACATCGCCCAAGGGCTGCCGAAAGGCGAAAAGTGGGAGCTCGTCATCCAAAAAGGAACAGAGCTCGGCGCCGCCGGCTTTCTTCCGTTCGAAGCCGCTCGGTCGGTCGTGAAATGGGACGCGAAAAAGGCGGAGAAAAAAGTCGATCGATGGAAAAAAATTGCGAAAGAAGCGGCTGAGCAGGCTGAACGAACGGTGGTGCCGGACGTGCGGGCGCCGCTTTCATTTGTCGAGCTCCTCGCTTTTGGCCAAACGGTCGATGTTCGGCTGTTTGCCTACGAAAAAGAGGCGCGAAACGCCCGGCATGCTGCGCTTCCGGCGCTTCTTTCCCGCCTCCGTCCAGGAGGCGCGTTGCTGGCTGTCTTCGGGCCGGAAGGCGGGTTCAGCCCGGAAGAAGCAGAACAGCTTCAGCAGCACGGCTTTTCTCCGTGCAGCCTTGGGCCGCGCATTTTGCGGACCGAAACAGCTCCGCTCTATTTGCTTTCCGCCGCCTCTTATGAATGGGAACTGCGCGCGCCGAACGGCGAAGCGGAGCGCGCTTAGTGAGCAATATTGACTGTTTCTGATAAAAAGTTCGATCCCGCTGATCCTTAAGCGGGAGGCAAAGTGAGGTGGACAAGATGCCGACAGTGGCTTTTCATACACTAGGCTGCAAAGTCAATCATTACGAAACCGAAGCGATTTGGCAGCTGTTTAAAAAAGCCGGCTACGAGCGAAAAGAGTTTGAAAGCCGTGCGGATGTGTATGTGATCAATACGTGCACGGTGACGAACACCGGCGATAAAAAGAGCCGTCAAGTCATCCGTCGTGCGGTGCGCCGCAATCCGGACGCCGTCGTCTGCGTGACCGGCTGCTATGCGCAAACATCGCCGGCTGAGGTCATGGCCATTCCGGGCGTTGATATTGTCATCGGCACGCAAGACCGGCATAAAATTTTGGATTACATCGAGCAGTTCCAGCGCGAGCGCCAGCCGATCAACGCTGTTCACAACATTATGAAAACGCGCGTTTTTGAGGAGATGGATGTGCCGGAATTCACTGATCGGACGAGGGCGTCGCTTAAGATCCAAGAAGGATGCAACAACTTCTGCACGTTTTGCATCATCCCGTGGGCGCGCGGCTTAATGCGCTCACGCGATCCGCAGGAAATCATCCGCCAAGCGCGCCAGCTGGTTGCCGCCGGCTATAAAGAAATCGTTCTGACCGGCATTCATACAGGCGGTTATGGCACCGATCTGAAAGACTATAACTTTGCGTCCTTGTTGCGCGACTTGGACGAGCAAGTGCCGGGGCTGAAGCGGCTCCGCATTTCGTCGATTGAGGCGAGCCAAATTACCGATGAAGTGATCGATGTTTTGAAGCGTTCGGACAAAATCGTCCGCCATTTGCACATTCCGCTCCAGTCTGGGTCGAATACGGTGCTCAAGCGGATGCGCCGCAAATATACCGTGGAATTTTACGCGGAGCGGCTCGCCCGGTTGCGTGAAGTGTTTCCAGAGCTGGCGGTGACTTCTGACGTCATCGTCGGCTTCCCAGGCGAGACGGAAGACGAATTTATGGAGACGTACAACTTTATTCGTGAACAACGGTTTTCCGAGTTGCATGTCTTTCCTTATTCGAAGCGGACCGGCACGCCGGCGGCGCGCATGCCGAACCAAATCGATGAAGAAACGAAGCATGACCGCGTCCGCCGCTTGATCGCTCTGTCCGACCAATTGGCGAAAGAGTACGCTTCCCGTTTTGAAGGGCAAGTGCTCGAAGTCATTCCGGAAGAGCGCGACAAAGAGCGGCCGGATTTGTACGTCGGCTATACAGACAACTATTTGAAAGTCCGCTTCCCGGCAACCGAGGAAATGGTCGGTGAACTTGTCAAAGTGAAGATTACGAAAGCTGGCTATCCGTACAATGAAGGAGAGTTCGTCCGGGTTGTGCCGGATGAAATGGCCCGTTCGGTCAAATGGAGCTCATAACTCAGTCTATATAGATGCAACGAAAACGTTTAACATATCCTTGGCGGAGAAGCCGTTTATTTTTTCGACTGTCGAGGCAAGCCGTAGGCTCGCCCCCGTCACGTCTAGACGTGACGGAAGACCGAACAACTACTAGCTTCACAGACCCATACATCGGTCTGTGAAGCGGCGTTGTTCGGTCTCCCGACAGTCGCGAAAGTTGCAAATGGTAAAGCTTCAAATTGCATCTATATAGTTGCTGGGTTTTTTCTGTCTTTTTCCGGAGACAATACGGATGGCTAGGCTAGTTTTTGTCGAGGGAGCATGGTATGATGGTAGACGTCAGACCTCCCATCTTGACGGAAATGGCAGAAAGGGGTTTCTCCGAATGACGATGAATATCGCGAAAATGATCGATCATACGCTGCTCAAACCGGAAGCGACGGAACAACAAATCGTGCAACTGTGCACGGAAGCAAAGCAATATGGCTTTGCTTCCGTGTGCGTCAACCCAACGTGGGTGAAAACGGCGGCGCGCGAGCTTTCCGGCACGGATGTCCGCGTCTGCACGGTCATCGGCTTTCCGCTTGGGGCAACGACGCCGGAAACAAAGGCGTTTGAAACAACGAACGCCATCGAAAACGGCGCTCGCGAAGTCGATATGGTGATCAACATCGGCGCGTTAAAAAGTGGACAAGACGAGCTTGTCGAGCGCGACATTCGTGCGGTTGTCGAAGCGGCGGCTGGCAGGTCGCTTGTCAAAGTGATCATTGAAACGGCGCTTTTGACCGATGAGGAAAAAGTGCGCGCCTGCCAGCTCGCAGTGAAAGCCGGCGCTGATTATGTGAAAACGTCGACCGGGTTTTCGGGCGGAGGTGCGACGGTGGAGGATGTGGCGCTGATGCGGAAAACGGTCGGCGACAGAGCAGGCGTCAAAGCATCAGGCGGCGTCCGCGACTGGAAAACCGCTGAGGCGATGATCAACGCCGGCGCGACGCGCATCGGCACAAGCTCTGGGGTGGCGATCGTCACCGGCAGGACGGGCCGCGCTGACTACTAAGCCCGGTTTCGGTCATGCAAAAACAGAATGACCTTTTCGATGGCGCCGACAAATGGAAGAGCCGCCACTGAGCAAATGACGTTGAACAAGACACTCACATGAGCGAGCTGCACATCAGGCGCTGGGCTGAGCCTAGCAGCAAAACTGGCGAGCGGCTCGGTCCAAAAGGCGAACAAAGCGGCGCCGACGACGTTCAGCCATAGATGGGTGTAGGCGGTCAGCTGGGCCTCTTTGCTGGAGCCGATCGAAGCCAAAAGTCCAGTGATGCACGTACCGATGTTGGCGCCAAGCAACAGAGCAATCGCCGCGGACAGCGTCAACAGCTGTTCGTTTAAAAATCCCATGGCGATGCCGATCGTTGCCGCGCTCGAGTGGACGAGAGCGGTGAGGACGATGCCGGCAAGAAGGCCGACAGCGACGGATCGGTTCGTTTCTTTAAGCCATGCATCAACGAACGGATAGGCGGCAAGCGGTTTAGCGAGGCTGCCAAAGCCGTCCATGGCAAACATCACAGCGGCGAGGCCGACAGTGGTCATGCCGATGCCGAGAACAAGGCGATGGCGGCCGAAAAAAACAAGCAGCGTGCCGCTGACAAGAAGTGGGATGGCGCCATCGCCGATATCAAGCGTCATCAGCTCGGTCGTGACCGTCGAGCCGATATTGCTGCCTAAAATGATGCCGATCGATTGGCGGAACGACAAGTAGCCGGCGGCGACAAGGCCGACCGTCATCACCATCACCGCTGAGCTGCTTTGCAAAAGAGCGGTCGTCGCCAAACCGGCGGCAAATCCTTGCAGCGGCGTGGCGGTAAAGCGCATGAGCCACCGTTTTAACCGATGGGCGGACAACGTGTAAAGCCCAGCTTTCATCATAAACATGCCAAGAAGAAACAAAGCGGTGTAAATGGCAAACAGCATCAGAAACGACCCCATGGGTGATCCCCCTTTCACCCTATATGTATGGGCCTTGTCCGCGGGTGATGACCGTTTTTTCAGCGCGGGGAAGAAGGGGCCAGCAGGACGCCGCTGCTTTTTTTATTGACCTTTTCTGTCGGCATGTATTATAATTGACAAGTACAATATGCAATGGTTGTTGTTCGGAGGGAGGGAAGCAGGATGTCCAAAACGATCGTTCGCAAAAATGAGTCGATCGACGACGCTCTTCGTCGCTTTAAGCGTGCCGTTTCGAAAACGGGCACTTTGCAAGAAGTGAGAAAGCGCGAATTTTATGAAAAGCCAAGCGTCAGACGGAAGAAAAAATCTGAGGCGGCTAGAAAGCGCAAGCACTAAGAGCATGCATTAAAGAGGGTGTATAATCGGTGAGTCTTCTCGATCGTTTGAATGACGATATGAAGCAGGCGATGAAAAACAAGGAGAAAGAAAAACTGTCTGTTCTCCGGATGCTGAAAGCGGCGCTGCAAAACGAAGCGATCAAGCTCGGCAAAAGCCCGCTCTCGGAAGACGAAGAGCTGACGGTTCTTTCTCGCGAACTGAAACAGCGTAAAGACTCCCTCCAAGAATTTGAAAACGCTGGCCGTTCAGATCTTGTCGAAAAAGTGAAAACCGAAATTGAAATTGTTCAATCGTATATGCCAACGCCGCTGACAGAGGACGAGCTGCGCGAATTGATCGAGCAGACGATCAAGGAAGTCGGCGCCTCTTCGAAAGCGGATATGGGAAAAGTGATGGGCGCGATCATGCCGAAAGTGAAAGGAAGAGCGGATGGTTCGCTCGTCAACAAACTTGTCCAACAACAGCTGTCATAAATGCAATGGGCCTTGCCGGCAGGCGGGCCCGTTGTTTTTGAAAAGCGGTGCTAGAACCCCTTTTGTCTCATACATATGAGATGAAAGGGGGTTCTTTTGGATGGTGAAAAAATGGCGCCAGCAGGTGAAGCGGTGGATGGCGGAAAAGCTTGAACTTCCCGCCGACATTATGATGGACCTGCCCCGCATTACGATGGTTGGGCACATACATATTTACATTGAAAACCACCGCGGGCTGCTCGCGTTCAGCGATAAAGAGCTCCGCCTTTTGCTGCGGAACGGACAGCTCGTCGTCCGCGGCGAACAGTTTGTGATTAAAACGATTTTGCCGGAGGAAATTTTGTTGGAAGGAAAAATCAGACAAATCGTTTATATAGATGAATAGCGAGGAGGAACGGAGATGAAAAACGAATGGGTCGACACGCTCGCCGGCAGCGTGCGGGTCAAAGCGAGAGGGAAAGGGGTCGAACGGTTGATCAACAGCTGCGTCCGCCAAGGGATTGTCGTCTGGAACGTGAAAAAGCATAGCGCGGATACCGCGACGTTTTTCATTAAGCTCAGCGACGTGAAACGGCTGCGCCATGTCGCCCGGCAAAGCGAATGCAAACTTTCGTTTGTCGGGAGAACCGGGCTGCCGTTTTTTTGGCGGCGAGCCTGGCAGAACAGCGGGTTTTGGCTCGGGTTGTTCCTTTTTATAGCGATTGTGTTTTTGCTTTCGAACATTGTTTGGAAGATCGAAATCAAAGGGGCGGCTCCAGAGACGGAGCATCAAATTGCCCGCGAGTTGAAGCGAATGGGAGTCGAGCGCGGCGCATTTCAGTTTCTGCTTGATGATCCGGAGACGCTGCAAAAAAAGCTGACGGAACGCGTTCCGGACATCACGTGGGTCGGCGTTGAGTGGAAAGGGACGTCGCTTCACTTCCGCGTCGTTGAAAAAGAGATTCCGGAGCCGAAAAAACCGATTCCGCCGCGTCACCTCGTGGCAAAAAAAGAGGCGGTCATCGCTGATTTGTTCGTTGAAGAGGGACAACCGCTCGTTTCCGTCAACGACTATGTGCAAAAAGGCCAGCTGCTTGTTTCTGGCATTATCGGTGCTGAAGGGAGGACAAAGTTTGTGCCGGCGTCAGGGAAAGTGTTTGGCGAAACATGGTACAAGTCTACGGTCGTCCTGCCGCTCGAGACGACGTTTCATGTGTTGACCGGCAAGTTCACCGAACGGCATTATGTCGGAATCGGGCGCCTTTTGATCCCCGTTTGGGGATGGAAGAAGCCGGTGTTCGCTCATACCATCGTGGAGACAGAAAAACGGCCGTTTCGTTTTTGGAAATGGGACTTGCCGCTCTATTACGAGCGCACCACGATCCGCGAGGCGGAAGAAGTGAAGCGGCGCTATACGTGGGAAGAAGCGTTCGCGGAAGCGAAAGAGATCGCCCGCCGCGAACTGCGGGCGAAATTGCCGGAGGAGGCGGCCATTCGCAGCGAAAAAATTTTGCATCAGGCGAAAGAGAATGGTAAAGTAAGGGTAGAATTGCATTACGAAGTGATCGAAAATATTGCTGTACCACAACCCATCGTCCAAGGAGATTGAGAATGTCAGAGCAGTTCGTTACGATCAGCCAACATGTGCGAAATCCGCAGGAAGCGGCGGCGCTCTTTGGCGTTCATGACATCCATTTAAAGCGGATCGAGGAAGAGCTCGGCGTGTCGATTGTGACGCGCGGGGAAACGGTCAACGTCTCCGGCGCGCCGCAGCAAGTTCAGCTTGTTGATGAATTGCTTCGCCATTTATTGGTCGTCATTCGCAAAGGGGCGGCGGTCAGTGAGCGCGACGTTCTTTACGCCATTCAGCTTGCAAAAAAAGGAGCGCTTGACGGCCTTGTTCAGCTGTACGACGAGGAGATTACAAAAAACGCCAAAGGGAAGCCGATCCGCGTCAAAACGTTGGGCCAGCGCTATTATGTTGCAGCAATTGAACAGTACGACTTGACGTTCGGCATCGGCCCAGCCGGTACCGGAAAAACGTATTTGGCGGTCGTCATGGCGGTCAAGGCGTTAAAAAATGGCAGCGTCAAGCGCATCGTTTTGACTCGTCCGGCTGTTGAGGCCGGAGAAAGCCTCGGCTTTTTGCCAGGCGACTTAAAAGAGAAGGTTGACCCGTATTTGCGCCCGCTGTATGATGCCTTAAACGATGTGTTGGGAGCGGAGTATACGCAGCGGTTGATTGAGCGCGGCACGATTGAAATCGCCCCACTCGCCTACATGCGCGGCCGGACGCTGGAGGATGCGTTCGTCATCCTTGACGAGGCGCAAAATACGACGCCAGCGCAAATGAAAATGTTTTTGACCCGGCTCGGCTTCGGCTCGAAGATGGTCATTACCGGCGATATTTCCCAAGTCGACTTGCCGAAGGGTGTCGAATCAGGGCTTTCGGTCGCCAAGCGCATTTTGGCCTCCATTGGCGGCATCGCCTTTGTGTTTTTGGAACAGTCGGATGTCGTTCGCCATCCGCTCGTCGCGAAAATTATTGACGCCTATGATGAGGCGGGCTTATAGAACAAGAGCGACGGGATCGGTCTTTTCTTGCAAAGCGAGGGGAAAACCGGTGGGAAGGTTTCGTTTTTTTCTTGAGCGGACAAAAACAGTCCGCTTTGTCCGCTTTTGGCTGTTTTTGCTTTTGGCCGTTCTGTTGTTTGCTGTTTTGTATTGGCAAGTGAAGCCTCGCCAGTATGAGCTGCGTCTGTTTGACGTGGCTAAGGAAACGATCCGTTCGCCGGTGACGGTCGAGGACAAAGAGGCGACCGCCAAGCTGAAAGAAGAGGCGGCGGCGAAAGTAGCAGATGTCTATACGTTAAAAAAAGAATATGCCGAAAATCGGGTCGAGCTTCTTTCCTCGCTGTTTGCCGCGATAGAAAGCGTGCAGCACGAGGCGGATCCGGACCGCCCGCTCGGCGATATGATCGCCAAACTTGAGGAACGGCTGCCGCCGGAATGGCTTGCCTATTTGTCTGCCGCTGAATGGCAACGGCTGCTTGCCGCCTCGCCGGAGGAGCTCAAGACGGCGAAGGAAGCTGCCTTGACCGCGGTGCATGCCGTCATGAGCGAGCGCATTTCCCAAGCGGAACTTGACACGGCACGGGCGGAAGCGGCCAAAGAGCTTGAATACGCTGTGCTGTCGCCGCCGCTTCGCGAGGCGGTCGCGAAGCTTTCCCGACAGGCGGTCATTCCGAACGTCGTCTACGATCGGGCGGCGACGGAAGAAAAACGGCGGCAGGCGATGGATGAAGTGAAGCCGGTGAAAATTTTGCAAGGGCAAGTGATCGTCGAGGAAGGACAGTTTATTACGAATGATGTTTACCGCCGGCTCGAGCTGGTCGGCTTGCTTGGGAGCGGGCGTCCGTCTTGGACCGCCGCTGGGCTTTTGGTGTTCGTTTTGTTGTTGCTTGCTCCGCTCATTTACTATTTTCGGACGGAAACGACGAATGAAAAGCTGTCGCTTTATACAGCCATTTTTACGTTGATGATGACGACAATGGCGCTCATTCGCCTTCTTCCATCCAGCGGCGCTGTTTCCATCGGTTGCCTTGTGCCAGCAGCGTTCGGGCCGATGCTCGTCCGCATTTTGCTCGGAGAGCGGCTCGCGATGATGACGGCTATCATCGGAGCAGTGTGCGGCAGTTTGCTGTTCAATGAGGAAATAGGAACGGCCGGCGCGGTGTCGGTGTCGTTGATCGTTTACTTTCTTGCCGGCGGTCTGGCCGGAACGTTTTGTCTGCCAAAGGAGCTGGCGAAAGCGAACATTTGGCGGGCCGGCGTGTTTGTCGCCGCGGTCAATATCGTTTCGCTTTTTTCGCTGTTGCTGTTAAAAAACGGTCGCTATTCGCCGACGGAAATCGGCTTGTTGGTGCTGATGGCCGCGGCCTCAGGGGTTTTTTCTGCCATTTTGACGATCGGTCTCTTGCCGGTGTTGGAGGCGGCGTTTGGCATTTTGTCGCCGCTTCGGCTCATTGAACTATCCAATCCGAACCACCCGCTCTTGCGCAAGCTGCTCACTGAAGCGCCGGGGACGTACCATCATAGCATTATGGTCGCCAATTTGGCCGAAGCGGCGTGCGAGGCGATCGGCGCCGACGGCTTGCTGGCGCGCGTCGCCTGCTACTACCATGACATCGGCAAGACGAAGCGGCCGCGCTATTTCATCGAAAATCAAATAGGCGGCAATCCGCATGACCATTTGTCGCCGCAGTTGAGCAAAAATATTATTATCGCCCATGTCGCCGACGGCGTCGCTTTGCTGCGCAAGCACCGGTTGCCGAAAGAGATCATCGACATCGCCGAACAGCACCACGGCACGACGCTGCTGAAGTATTTTTATCATAAGGTGCGCGAGCAAACCGAGTTTGTCTCGGAAGCGGAGTTTCGTTATCCTGGGCCGAAGCCGCAGACGAAAGAAGCGGCGGTCATCAACATCGCCGACAGCGTCGAAGCGGCTGTTCGCTCGCTGTCCAACCCGTCGCCGGAAAAAATCGAGAAGGTCGTTCGGTCGATCATCGCTGATCGCTTGCAGGACAACCAGCTGAACGAGTGCGACATTACGCTGAAGGAGCTGGAACTCGTCGCCCGTTCGCTTTGCGAGACTTTAAACGGCGTCTTCCATTCGCGCATCGAATACCCAGAAGTACGAAAGGAAAAGGTGAAGCATGCATGACCATTCACATTGATTTTCTAGATGAAACAAACGAGGTGACCGCTGAGCAAATCGAGACGATCGAGCGGCTGCTCGCCGAGGCGGCCGCCCTTGAAAACGTGCCGGACGGAGCGGAGGTGAGCGTCACATTTGTGGACAACGAACGCATCCGCGCGATGAATCGCGACTATCGCGGCAAAGATGCGCCGACCGATGTGCTTTCGTTTGCTCTTGAGGAGGAAGGGGAAGAAGAGGTTCACATCGTCGGTGCTGATATGCCGCCGGTTCTCGGCGATATCGTCATTTCGATTCCGAAGGCGAAAGAGCAGGCGGCAGCCTATGGGCATTCGTTTATGCGCGAGCTCGGTTTTTTGGCTGTGCACGGTTTCTTGCACCTGCTTGGTTACGATCATGGGACAGAAGAGGAAGAGCGCGTCATGTTCGCCAAGCAGGAAGATATCTTGGCGAGGTTCGGGTTGACAAGATAATGCGCGGCAAACGAGAGCGAGACCGGTTTGCTTGGGCATGGGCGGGAATGAAGGCGGCGGTGAAAGAGGAAGCTCATTTGCGCTTCCACTTGTCGGCTGCTGTTGTCGCCTTTGCCGCCGGGTGGGTCGTTGGGCTGTCGCGCTGGGAGTGGATCGTGCTGCTCATGGCGGTCGGCACGGTCATTGTGCTTGAGCTCGTCAACACGGCTATTGAGCGCGCCGTCGATTTGGCGACGGGTGAGTTTCATCCGTTGGCGAAAGCGGCGAAAGACATCGCTGCCGCGGCGGTGCTCGCGGCGGCCGGATTTGCGGTTGTGATCGGCCTTTTGTTGTTTTGGCCGCATCTTCGCTAAACAAACGGGATAGAAAATTCTAATTTTTCTGTTACATTTTGATTTCAAATGATGAAATGGATGGCGTTTTTTTGTAAAATAAAAGAAAGCAGCGTTTGCTTGCAGGAAAGGAAGAGTCACTCGTGGAGATTGAGCAGCTCATTGCCGAAGCGAAGAAAGCGCGCGAACTCGCCTACGTGCCGTACTCGAAGTTTCCAGTCGGCGCCGCGCTGTTGACGAAAGGCGGCAGTGTGTACCGCGGTTGCAACATTGAAAACGCCGCCTACAGCGTGTGCAATTGTGCGGAGCGGACCGCGTTGTTTAAGGCATATTCGGAAGGGGAGAAGGAATTCACTGCTCTTGCGGTCGTCGCCGACACTCCCCGCCCGGTGCCGCCGTGCGGCGCATGCCGCCAAGTGATCGCCGAACTTTGCCACGGCGATATGAAAGTCATTTTAGCCAATCTCAAAGGCGATGTGAAAGTCATGACAGTCAGCGAATTGCTGCCAGAAGCTTTTTCAGCGGAGGATTTGCATGCGTAAAGAAGGATACAAATCAGGATTTGTTGCCATTATCGGAAGACCAAACGTAGGAAAATCGACGTTTTTAAACCGCGTCATCGGGCAAAAAATCGCGATTATGAGCGATAAACCGCAAACGACGCGCAATAAGATTCAAGGCGTGTACACGGACGATGACGCGCAGATCATCTTTATCGACACGCCTGGAGTGCATAAGCCGAAGCATAAGCTCGGCGACTTTATGATGAAAGTGGCGCTCAATGCGCTTCGCGAAGTCGATTTGATTTTGTTTATGGTCAATGCCGAGGAAGGATTTGGGCGCGGTGAGGCGTTCATCATCGAACGGCTGAAAGAAGTGGACACTCCGGTGTTTTTAGTCATCAATAAGATTGACCGCGTCCATCCGGATGAATTGTTGCCGCTCATTGACCGATACAAAGATTTGCACCCGTTTGCTGAAATCGTGCCGATTTCGGCGCTTGAAGGGAACAATATCGACCGCCTGCTTGAGCAAATTAAAGAGCGGCTGCCGGAAGGGCCGCAATATTATCCGCCGGACCAGATTACGGACCATCCTGAGCAGTTTATCATCGCCGAGCTTATTCGCGAGAAAGCGCTTCATTTGACGCGCGAGGAAGTTCCGCACTCGATCGCTGTCGTCGTCGAACGCATCGAGCGGAGGGAAGGATCAGGAACGGTGTACATTAGCGCGGTGATCGTGGTGGAGCGCGATTCACAAAAAGGAATCATCATTGGCAAGCAAGGCCGGATGCTGAAGGAAATCGGGCAGCGGGCGCGCGCTGACATCGAAGCGCTGCTTGGGTCAAGAGTGTTTTTGGAGCTGTGGGTCAAAGTGCAAAAAGACTGGCGCAACCGTCTGGCGCAGCTGCGTGATTTCGGGTTCCGTGAAGACGAGTATTGACGGTTAGAAAATTTTACGCGACATAAACCGTTTTTGCCTGAGCCAACCTATAGGTAGACCACCAATACGCAATGCCTGCAGGCGGAAAGAGGTGTCATTCCATGCTTGAGTTTACGTGGAAGCTGTTTAGCCAAACAGGCAATATCGACACGTATCTCCTATTTAAAGAGTTGGAACGCGAGCAACAGTTTGTCGGTGAAGAGCAAAACGCTGAACAAAAAGAAATCGACCAGCCGATCTCGTAGTATCGTTGTTGGTAGAAGCGGTGGTGATGGGATGTTCGAAACGTGTGAAGCGATCGTCATGCGGACGATCGATTATGGCGAAACAAATAAAATTGTCACATTGTTTACCCGAGAATGGGGAAAGGTGGCTGCGATGGCAAGGGGAGCGAAAAAGCCAAGCAGCCGCCTTTCTGCTGTTACCCAGCCGCTCTCATACGGCCATTATGTCATCCGCCGCAGCCGCGGCGTCGGCGTTCTTCACCAGGGAGAGCTCATCGATTCGATGCGGGCGCTGCGCGAAGATTTGTTTGCCGCCGCCTATGCGGTGTATATTGTAGAGCTCACCGACAAAAGCACGGAAGAGCAAAAGCGCAATCCGTACTTGTTTGAGCTTCTTTTGCAGACACTACAATATATGAGCGAAGGGCTCGATTTAGAGATTTTGACGTTCATTTACGAAATGAAAATGCTTGCAGTGCTTGGCATTCCGCCGGTGTTGGACCGTTGTGCCCGCTGCGGGGCGACGGAGGGGCGCTTCTCGTTTTCCGTCAAGGAGGCGGGCTTCCTTTGCCATCGCTGCGAGGCGTCCGATCCCCATCGGTTCCCGCTCTCTGCGGCTTCCGTCCGGCTGTTGCGCCTCTTTTTTCATATCGATCTTGCTCGGCTTGGGTCCATATCGGTGAAAGAAAGCACAAAGTTGGAGCTGGGCGCCGTATTGTCCGCCTATTATGATGAATATGCCGGCCTGTCGCTGAAGACGAAGCGTTTTTTGCAGCAAGTTGGTGAATTGAAAGACAAGCTCAGCCCCGACGGAGGGCAAGGAGCATCATTTTCATTGTGAATGGGGCGTGTAGTATAATATAAATGAGAGGGATAGCGTGTGGGACCTTTTTTTGGCAAGGTGGTGAACGACGATCGAACTAAATAAACGCCAAGAACAGATTTTGCAAATTGTGAAAGACTACGGGCCGATCACCGGAGAAAGCATCGCTGAGAAACTGAACTTGACGAGGGCGACGCTGCGGCCGGATTTGGCCATCTTGACGATGGCTGGCTACTTGGAAGCGCGGCCGCGCGTCGGTTACTTCTATACCGGAAAAACCGGCAAGCAGCTGTTCGCCGATAAAATGAAAAAGATGAAGGTCGAGGATTACCAATCGATTCCGGTTGTCGTCAATGAGAATGTGAGCGTCTATGATGCGATCGTCACGATGTTTCTAGAGGACGTCGGCACGCTGTTTGTCGTCGATGACGAGTCGTTGCTTGCCGGGGTGCTGTCGCGCAAAGATTTGTTGCGCGCAAGCCTTGGCAAGCAGGAACTGACAGCGATTCCGGTCAATATTATTATGACGCGGATGCCGAACATCGCCGTTTGCTACAAGGACGACTCGCTCATTGACGTGGCTGAACAGCTGATTGAAAAACAGATTGATGCCATGCCCGTCGTGCGCAAAAGGGAGAAGGGATATGAAGTGATCGGCCGTATTACGAAAACGAATATAACGAAAGCATTCGTGTCGCTAGCCAAAGAGGACTAATCCAAACAAAGGAGGAGAAGAATGAACCAGCGCCTTGTTTACGTCGTATCCGATTCCGGCGGGGAAACAGCCGAGCTTGTCGTCAAAGCGGCGGCCAGCCAGTTTCACGCCTCGCCGATTCAAGTGAAACGCGTCCCGTACGTGGAAGATAAAACGACATTGGCTGAAGTCGTCGCTTTAGCGAAAATGAACCGCGCCATTATCGCGTTTACGCTCGTCGTTCCGGAGATGCGGGAATTCTTGCTCACCGAAGCGGCGCGCGAAGGAGTCGTCGCATACGATATCATCGGTCCGCTCATTGAAAAGATGAGCAATTTGTTCCAGCTGACGCCAAGATATGAGCCGGGTCAAGTGCGCGTGCTTGACGAAGATTACTTCAAAAAAATCGAAGCGATCGAATTTGCCGTCAAATACGATGACGGGCGCGACCCGCGCGGCATTTTGCGCGCTGATATCGTGCTCATCGGCGTATCCCGTACATCGAAAACACCGCTGTCGCAATATTTGGCGCATAAGCGGCTGAAGGTGGCGAATGTGCCGATCGTTCCAGAGGTCGAGCCGCCGGAGCAGCTGTTTCGAGTTGGTCCGGGGAAATGCTTCGGCTTGAAAATCAGTCCGGATAAACTGCTTTCGATCCGCCGCGAGCGGCTGAAATCGCTCGGCCTGAACGACCAAGCGATTTACGCCAATATGGATCGAATCAAAGAGGAGCTCGCTTATTTTGAAAAAGTCGTGAAAAAAATCGGCTGCGACGTCATCGATGTGACCAACAAGGCGGTCGAAGAGACGGCGAGCATCATTATGAAAAAGTTGAAGCGCTAGCTTCGCCTCATCCGCACGATTTCTTGATTAGAGTCGTGCGTTTTCTTATGGCATATTGCCGTGACTTATATTATAATAAAAAATTGCGAGAAAAATGACCTATATAGGTTTAGAGCGGCCATGAGACGAGTAAACTATTTATAGCCGCTTGTCAAGAAGAACGAAAAAAAGATTTTCGACAAAGTTGTCAATCATTCGGCAAAAAAGCAGGATTTTTTTGCGATGGTGTAGAATAATAGGGGGTGTAAGGAAACCCTTGCTTTATGAGCACGATCATCTGTTGCACGAGATCGTCAAGAAAAAAGTGAAATTTTCTTTTTCTTGCTGAAATATAATATACCGAAGCGCATCTTCGAGATGCACCGCTCTGATGAATCTTTGTCCAGACGGGGGGCTGAGGGGCGGGAAGCGGAGGATCAAGCCAGCCGATTTTACGGGCAAGGGGGCGAAGAGAACGTTTTGAAAAAATTTGTCGAAATGGAAAGGAAAATCGGCTTGCTGCCGAGAATAAATACGATACGGGGTTGTTCGTATGGGACATCGCATTCCCGAGGAAACGATTGAAGCCATCCGCCGCGGCGTTGACATCGTTGACGTCATTGGCGAATACGTCCAGTTGAAAAAGCAAGGCCGCAACTATTTTGGCTTATGCCCGTTTCACGGTGAAAAGACGCCATCGTTTTCCGTTTCCCCAGAAAAGCAAATTTTCCACTGCTTCGGCTGCGGGGCAGGGGGGAATGCCTTTACGTTTTTAATGGATATCGAAGGCATTCCGTTTGTGGAAGCGGCGAAACGCCTTGCGGCCAAGGCAGGGATCGACTTGTCCGCCTACGAGCTGGACAGCCGCGGGAGTGATGGCAGCCGAGCCGATGAGGCGAAGGCGATGGTGGAAGCCCACACGTTGTTGAAACGATTTTACCATCATTTGCTTGTTCATACAAAAGAAGGACAAGCCGCGCTCGACTATTTGCGGGCGCGCGGGTGGACAAAAGAAACGATCGACCGATTTGAAATCGGCTATGCGCCGGATGTTCCTGATGCCGCCGTCAAGCTGCTGGAGAGCCGTTCGTTTCCGTTGGTGTTGATGGAAAAGGCGGGCTTGTTGGTGAAAAAAGAAGACGGGCGATACGTCGACCGTTTCCGGAATCGGATTATGTTTCCGATCCATGATCATCGCGGCGAGACGGTTGGTTTTTCCGGCCGTCTGCTCGGCGACGGGCAACCAAAGTACATGAACAGCCCAGAAACGCCGATTTTCCGCAAGGGCACGCTTTTGTATTTTTTTCACGAGGCGCGCGTGTCAATCCGCAAGCGTCAAGAGGCGTTGCTCGTTGAAGGGTTTGCCGATGTTATCTCTGCCGTGCAGGCTGGCGTCGACTATGTGGTGGCAACGATGGGAACGTCGCTGACCGAGGAGCAGGCACGCATTTTGCGCCGCCATGCTGAAACGGTCACGATTTGTTATGACGGCGACAGCGCCGGAACGGAAGCCGCCTGGCGCGCCGCCGAACAATTGAGCGCGTTCGGGTGCCGCGTGAAGGTAGCGTTGCTCCCGGACGGGCTGGATCCAGATGAATATATACGCACTGGCGGCGCCGGCCGTTTTGCCGAAGAGATCGCCGCCGCCCGGCCGCTCATGGCGTTTAAAATGGACTATTTGCGGCGGAAAAAAAATTTGCAGGAAGAAGGCGACCGGCTCCGTTATATCGAGGAAGCGCTCCGAGAAATCAGCAAGCTGTCAAGCCCGGTGGAAAAAGATTATTATATGCGCCAGCTTGCGGATGAGTTTTCGCTGTCGCTCTCCGCGCTTTACGAGCAGTTGTCCCGCTCCAAACCGGAACAGCCAAAGCCGCAGGTGAACAACGACGGAAAACCGGTCCAGCCGGCATTGACGAAAAAATTGCTTCCGGCCTTTCAAAATGCCGAGCGGTTGCTGCTTGCCCATATGATGCGGAGCCGCGAGGTGGCGCTCTTTGTTCAGGAGCAGGTCGGCGGCCGATTTAATATCGAAGAGCATCGGGCGTTGGCTGCTTACATTTACGCCTTTTACGAAGAGGGGCATGAAGCCGACCCCAGCGCGCTCATGTCTCGGCTTCCTGGCGAGTTGCGGACGCTGGCGAGCGAGCTGTCGCTTTTATTGGTCGCAGACGACGTTTCCGAGCGGGAGCTTGCCGATTGCATCCGGCATGTGTTGAATCACCCGAAATGGTTAATGCTAAAGGAAAAAGAGCAAGAAAAGACGGAAGCGGAGCGAAGAAAAGACTTTTTGACGGCCGCTCGCATCGCGAAAGAGATGATTGAGATGAAAAAAATGTTATCTTCTTCATAACATGGTGGTATGAGCTTTTAAAGGAGGTAATGAAATGGCTGAAAAACCAGCCCAATCAAAGCAGGCTGAAGCTGCCGGCGAATCGCTTGAACAAGTGAAAGAGCAACTCGCTGAGCTCGGCAAAAAGCGAGGGATTCTCACCTATGAGGAAATCGCTGAGCGGTTGTCTGGCTTTGATTTGGACTCTGATCAGATGGATGAGTATTATGAATACCTCGCTGAGCAGGGCATTGAAGTGATCAGCGAATCTGACCTTGAGGCCGATCCCGACATCGATGACTTGGCCAAAGAGGAAGAATTCGACTTAAATGACTTGTCCGTTCCTCCCGGCGTCAAAATCAACGACCCGGTGCGCATGTACTTGAAGGAGATCGGCCGCGTGCCGCTGTTGTCGGCGGAAGAAGAGATCGAGCTGGCGAAACGGATCGAGCAAGGCGATGAAGAAGCGAAACGCCGGCTGACGGAAGCGAACCTCCGCCTCGTCGTCAGCATCGCCAAACGGTATGTCGGCCGCGGCATGCTCTTTCTTGATTTGATTCAAGAGGGGAACATGGGGCTGATCAAAGCGGTCGAAAAGTTTGACTATCGGAAAGGCTACAAGTTCAGCACGTACGCGACGTGGTGGATCCGCCAAGCCATCACAAGGGCGATCGCCGATCAGGCGCGGACGATCCGCATCCCGGTTCATATGGTCGAGACGATCAATAAACTGATCCGCGTCCAACGGCAATTGCTCCAAGACCTCGGGCGCGAACCAACGCCGGAAGAAATCGCCGAGGAAATGGATTTGACGCCGGAAAAAGTGCGGGAAATTTTGAAAATCGCTCAAGAACCGGTGTCGCTCGAGACGCCGATCGGCGAGGAAGATGACTCGCATCTTGGCGATTTCATCGAAGATCAAGACGCGACATCGCCATCCGAGCACGCTGCTTACGAGCTGTTGAAAGAGCAGCTCGAAGATGTGCTTGATACGCTGACGGATCGCGAGGAAAATGTGCTGCGCCTTCGCTTCGGGCTTGACGACGGACGGACGCGGACGCTCGAAGAAGTCGGCAAAGTGTTCGGCGTGACGCGCGAACGCATCCGTCAAATTGAAGCCAAAGCGTTGCGCAAGCTGCGCCATCCAAGCCGCAGCAAACGGCTGAAAGACTTTTTAGAGTGACCGTTTTGTTCGATAGTTTACTTCTTCGGAAGTAAACTATTTTTTCTTTCTTTATGGGAAAGGTGGTCTATCTATGAATCGGCAACGACGGGAAACGATCATCCAAGAAATCGAATATTGGAAGCGTTCGCGCCTTCTGCCGGAACATTATTGCGACTATTTGCTCGCGTTGTACACGGAAGGAGACGCTCGTTCGCACGGCCGACGGTGGCGCAGCTCGCTCGCCGCTGGTCTCTGTTTATTGCTTCCAGCCGTTGCTCTTGTCATTTATTTTACTGAATTGTCATTCGTTTTGCAAACGCTCCTTTTCGCCCTTTTTTTGGCTGCCTGCTTGTTCTTTTGTTGGCGGTGGCGGAACAAGCGAGAGCTCCTTCACTTTCCGCTCATCGGAAGCGCTTGGATTTTGCTTGTGGCATCCATTTTTGAGGTCGATCGGTATTTTCCTAGGCAAACGGGTGCGCTAGCAGCTGTCGTGCTCGGAAACTGTGTTCTCTGGTTTGTTGTCGGCCGCCTGCTTCACCTTCGCTACTTTTCGCTCGCCGCTGTCAGCGGGGCGTTGCTTGTAGCCGCCGTCGCCTGGTGGCGCTGAGGCGTGTTGCTGCCATTTCGGCAACTTAGGGCTTTTCCTTGTCCATTATTTACAGTAAAATAAAATTGTTTGCAGCGTTCTTCATTATACATAAGGGAGGTAAAAGAGATGAACCGCAATCCGCTCATCCCGTTTTTCATCATCATGGCATTCGGGATTGTGCTGACGTTTGTCTTGTCGTTTAAAGGGCTAGGCGATGCGAAGGAAATGGCCAAAGAGAAAAAAGGCGGCGAAAAAACGGAACAAACGGCCGAATTCAACCCAGAGCAGTTTTACCAACAAACGTGCTCCAGCTGTCACGGCCAAAACTATGAAGGCGGCGTCGGTCCATCGTTGAAAGGGGTCGGGCAACGGCTGTCGATGGACCAAATTAAAGACGTCATCCAACACGGGCGCGGCAACATGCCGCCAGGGCTTGTGCCGGCGGATAAAGCCGATGCCATGGCGAAATGGCTCGCCGGTTTAAAATAATGGGTGGTGAACATCCCTTTGCTTTTTGGCAAGGGGATGTTTTGTTTAGTACAATAGAGGCGCGCGGTGCTGGAGAGGAAAGGAGGGGAAGGCGAACCGCCTTCGCGCTGCAGGTCGCGGAAGGTTGGTTGCCATTGCGGTGCTATGAATGAATTTCGCTTGTCGAAACGGCTGGAAACGGTCGCTTCATTCATTCCTAAAGGGGCGGTGCTTGCTGACATCGGGTCGGATCATGCGTATTTGCCTTGCTATGCCTGCTTGCATGGCTACGCATCAAAAGCCATTGCCGGCGAGGTGGCGGACGGACCGTTCCGCTCAGCGCAGCAGCAAGTCGAGAAGTCCGGGCTTTCTCATCTCATTTCCGTGCGCAAAGGGGATGGGCTTTCGGTTCTTGCCCCGGGGGAGGTGAACTGCATCACGATCGCCGGCATGGGTGGGGCGCTGATCGCCCGCATTTTGGGAGACGGAAAGGAAAAGCTTGCCGGTGTCAAACGTCTCATTTTGCAACCAAACATCGGCGCGGAACTTGTTCGCTGTTGGCTTCTTGATCATGGGTGGGAGCTCGTGGCTGAGCGCATTTTGAAAGAAGATGGGCAAATTTATGAAGTGCTCGTCGCCGAGCGCGGCGATCCCCGACGGCCTTACCGCCATCTTGAGGCGGAGCTGCTCCTTGGCCCGTTTTTGCGCCGGGAAAACAGCGAGGTGTTCCGCGAGAAGTGGAAGCGCGAGATTGAAAATTGGAAACGGATCATCGCTGATTTGACGGCCAAAGGGCAAAGTGAAGCGGCCGAGCGGAAAAAGCGCGAACTGGAGAGAAAAGTTCAATTGGTGGAGGAGGCGTTGCTATGAGCCGCGTTCCGTACGGCTATGAAATCATTCAGCTTCTTGAGCAGCTCGCTCCAAAGCGGCTGGCAATGGAAGGAGACCGGATCGGTCTGCAAATCGGGACGCTAAACAAGCCGGTCAAAAAAGTGATGATTGCTCTTGATGTGCTCGAAGATGTCGTTGTCGAAGCGATCGATCAGCAAGTGGATTTAATCATCGCCCACCACCCGCCGCTGTACCGCCCGCTGAAGCAATTGCTGACTGATGATGGGCGCGGGCGGATGATCGCCGCATGCATCAAGCATGACATTGCCGTGTACGCCGCCCATACGAATTTGGATGTGGCCGATGGCGGTCTTAACGATTGGCTTGCCCAAGCGCTCGGCTTAAACGATACGACTGTGCTTGTGCCAACGTATACCGAACCGTTGAAAAAGCTCGTTGTTTATGTACCGGTGACGCATGCAGAGGGGGTGCGGAAGGCTTTAGGCGATGCCGGTGCCGGGCATATCGGCCGCTACAGCCATTGCACGTTCAACAGCCGCGGCGTCGGCACGTTTTTGCCGCACGAAGGGGCGCGGCCGTTCATCGGCGAGCAAGGGCGGCTCGAGGAAGTTGAGGAAGTGCGCATCGAAACGATCGTGCCGGCCTCTCTTGAACGGGAAGCGATTCAGGCGATGCTGTCTGTTCATCCGTATGAGGAAGTGGCGTATGATCTGTATCCGCTTGAGAACGAAGGGCGACGCTTCGGTCTCGGCCGCGTCGGTCGGCTGTCGCAGCCGGTGACGCTCCGCGCTTTCGCTGAACAGGTGAAAGCGGCGTTTTCCGTTCCGGCGGTGCGTGTCGTCGGCCGGCTGGACGATCTCGTGCAAACGGTCGCGGTGCTTGGCGGGGACGGAAACAAGTTTGTCAGCGCAGCCAAGGCGGCTGGCGCGGACGTGTACGTGACCGGCGATGTGTATTATCATACGGCCCATGACGCCCAAGCGATCGGCCTTCATATCATCGACCCAGGCCATAATGTAGAAAAAATCATGAAAGAAGGCGTAGCCCGTTACTTAACCGCTGAGCTCGCGAAACGTCAATGGGAGGTGGAAGTGGTCGTTTCCAGTGTGCATACCGACCCGTTTCAGTTCGTATGAACGGCCAACGAAAAAGGCTGTCCTGGATGAGCGGTTCAACCGTTTGTCCAAGACAGCCTCTCTTTATGGATGAAACAACCGTCACTCTTCTTTCTTTGTTTTCACTTTCGGCAAGATTTTTTGCAGCGGCACTTTCCGTTCCCGCTTCCATGTCGATGGGTCGTTCGGGTCAAACTGCTCCAAAAAATCGATCACTTCTTTCGTAATCGGCGTCGGGGTGGAAGCGCCGGCGGTGACAGCAACTTTTTTCGCATCTTTAATCCAGTTGATGTCGATTTCCGTGACATCGGCGACGCGATACGCCTTCGTGCCGGCGATCTCTTCCGATACTTGGGCGAGGCGGTTCGAGTTGTTGCTGCGCGGGTCGCCGACGACGATCGTCACATCGGCTTCCTTCGCCTGCTCAGCGACCGCCTCTTGTCGAAGCTGGGTGGCGAGGCAAATTTCTTTATGCATTTCCACGTGCGGGTATTTTTCTTTCACTTTCGCCATGATGTCGGCGACGTCCCATTGGCTCATCGTCGTTTGGTTCGTCACCATGATGCGCTCATTGTGAATGGACAGCCGTTCGACATCATCGATGGTTTCCACAAGATGGATCCTTTCCGGATTGATGCCGACCGCTCCTTCCGGTTCCGGGTGTCCTTTTTTGCCGATATAGATGATATCGTAGCCATCGGCGAGCTTTTGTTCGATGAGCCGATGCGTTTTTGTCACATCGGGGCATGTCGCATCAATCGTGACAAGTCCCTTTTCGAGCGCTCGTTTTTTCACTTCCGGTGAGACGCCGTGGGCGGTGAAAATGACGGTGCCATGGTCGATTTTTTCCAAAATTTCCAAACGGTTTTCTCCATCGAGCGTGATGATGCCTTCTTCGGCAAACGCGTCCGTGACGTGCTTGTTATGGACGATCATGCCGAGAATGTAAATCGGGCGCGGCAAAGATGGGTCCAACGCCGCGTTGCGGGCGATGACCATTGCATCGACCACCCCGTAGCAATACCCGCGAGGGGTAATTTTAATCACTTCCATCATATTTCCCTCCCTGCCGCCGTTTGTGCGGCGGTTGTTCACCTTCCATTATATCGGAGCACCGGGGAGAAGACAAAGAATAACCGCCCTAAACAGCGGGTGCGCTAGGGCGGGGAAAGAAACTAGATATACAGTTTCGGCTTGGACGGCTTCGGGGCGGCCGGTGCTTCTTTTTCCTGCGGCTCTTCGCGCTTTGCCTGCGGAACGGAGCGTTTTTTTGGCGCCTTGGCGGCCGGCTTTTGTTTCGTTTCGTTGGCTGGTGCGCTTTCCGACGTTGTTTCGCCTTCCCCTTCGTCGGCCGGTTTCAGCTCGCGGAAAATGCGGATCATCGCCGGAAGATTGCGGATGAGCGGTCCATACTGCTGCACCATCGGCATGACATTTTGCGCGATGCCGAGCATTTTTTGCACGTTGTTTAACATGCCAACCAAGCCGCCGCCCGTGTTGGATGCGGCGGTGTTAGCGGCGTTTTGCAGCATCGGCAGCCCCCACGGAGATGACGCAGCAGCCGGCGGCTGCCCGCGCGAAAACAAGCGAGCCAAGAAGCCGCCGGGGCCGCTGGGGCCAAAAGGCGGCGCCGGCATGCGGGCGAACGGGGCTGGCGGCCTTCCGGCAAACGGAGAAGGCATCATCGGGGGCCGGCTGTATCTCATAGCAGTTGCCTCCTTTCGGTCGTGCGGATGAACGAATGTCCTCCTTCATACAATATGCGGGCAAGGCGGGAAAGGTTTGTTGCCGCATCGTCTTTAGTTGCGGCAGGGGGCAGCGATTCGCTATAATGGTGAAGCGGGCGAAGCGGTGCCCATATGCCATTTGAAACGTTAACGTTTACGCTCTTTTATGGAGGCAGCGACTGTCGGGTGACCGAACAATATCGCTTCCAGACCCATGCATGGGTCTGTGAAGCAGTGGGTTGTTCGGTCTTCCGTCGCGTCAAAGCTTGTCGCCGACAGTCGGAAACATAGACGACACGCTTTTGGACCAACGAGATGGGAAACCTTCCAGTTGCATTTATATTATAGAAGGGAGTGGTGCTTGATGATCGAAACGCAGTTTGCTCGTTTTCCGTTTCAACCGTTTATCATTGAAGCGATCAAGACGCTTCGTTTTTATAAACCGACGGAAATTCAAGAGCGCATCATTCCGGGGGCGCTGCGCGGCGAAAGCATGGTCGGCCAATCGCAAACCGGAACGGGAAAAACACATGCGTACTTATTGCCGATCATTGAAAAAATCAAACCGGAACGCGCCGAAGTGCAAGCCGTCATCACGGCGCCGACGCGCGAATTAGCGACGCAAATTTACCACGAAACGCTGAAAATCACGAAGTTTTGCCCGAAAGATCGAATGATCGTCGCCCGTTGCTTGATTGGCGGGACGGATAAGCAAAAAGCGCTCGAAAAGCTCAACGTGCAGCCGCATATTGTCATCGGCACGCCAGGGCGCATCAACGATTTCATCCGCGAGCAGGCGCTTAATGTGCATACAGCGCACATCCTTGTCGTCGATGAAGCCGACTTGATGCTTGATATGGGCTTTATCACTGATGTCGACCAAATCGCCGCCCGGATGCCGAAAGACTTGCAAATGCTCGTCTTTTCAGCGACGATTCCGGAAAAGCTGAAGCCGTTTTTGAAAAAATATATGGAAAACCCGACCTTTGTTCACGTCGATCCGAAACAGACGGCGAACGAAAACATCGAACATGTACTCATCCCGCTGCGCGGACGCGAGAAAACAAAACTTCTTCATGATGTGCTCCTCAGCTACAACCCGTATTTGGCCATCGTATTTGTCAACACAAGGAAAATGGCTGACGAGGTCGCCGACCGTCTCGCTGAGCAAGGGTTGAAAGTCGGTGTGCTGCACGGCGATTTGACGCCGCGTGAGCGGAGAAAGATGATCAATCTCATCCGCCATTTGGAGTTTCAATATGTCGTCGCGACCGATTTGGCGGCGCGCGGCATCGATATTGAAGGCGTCAGCCACGTCATTAACTACGAGTTGCCTGATGATCTGCAGTTTTATATTCACCGCGCCGGACGGACGGCGCGCGCTGGCTATAGCGGCATTGCGGCGACGATCTACGAGCCGTCTGATCAAGATGCGATTGCCCGATTGGAAAAAATGGGGATTTCGTTTGTTCACCGTGATCTCGTGAGCGGGGAATGGAAGGAGCTGCCGCCGTGGAACCGGCGAAGCAAGCGGGCGGGCGAAAAGGATGACGAACTGGCGTTGCTTTTTGCCAAACTGAAAAAAACGAAGCAAGTGAAGCCGGGCTACAAAAAAAAGCTGCGCGCGGAGCTGGAGAAGAAGAAAAAGCGGCTTGGCCGCTTCAAAAAATCATAATAGCCGTCCGCCTTTAACGCAAAGAAAAGGGAGAGAAGAACATGTTAAAAATCGGTTCACATGTTTCCATGAGCGGAAAGAAAATGCTGCTGGCCGCCAGCGAAGAAGCGGTATCCTACGGAGCGAACACGTTTATGATTTACACTGGGGCGCCGCAAAACACAAAGCGCAAGTCGATTGAAGAGCTCAACACCGAAGCCGGACGCAAGCATATGCAAGCGCACGGCATCGAAGAGATTGTCGTCCACGCCCCGTATATCATCAATATCGGCAATACGACCAATCTCGATACGTTTTCGCTAGGCGTCGACTTTTTGCGCACCGAAATCGAGCGGACGGAAGCCATTGGAGCAAAGCAGCTCGTGCTGCACCCAGGCGCTCATGTCGGCGCAGGGGTGGAAGCCGGACTTCGGCAAATTATTCGCGGACTGAATGAAGTGTTGACGCGCGAGCAGACGGTTGAAATTGCCCTGGAAACGATGGCCGGCAAAGGGTCGGAATGCGGGCGGACGTTTGAGGAGCTAGCGTACATTATCGACGGCGTCGCCTATAATGATAAGCTGTCCGTTTGCTTTGATACGTGCCATACGCATGACGCAGGCTATGACATCGTCAACGATTTTGACGGCGTTCTTGAGGAGTTTGACCGGATCATCGGCCTCGGGCGGCTGAAAGTACTGCACATCAACGACAGCAAAAACCCGCGCGGCAGCCGGAAAGACCGCCATGAAAACATCGGTTTCGGCCATATCGGGTTTGCTGCGCTCAACTATATCGTCCATCATCCGCAGCTTGAGGATATTCCGAAAATTTTAGAAACCCCATACGTGGGCGAAGACAAAAACAACAAAAAACCGCCGTACAAGCACGAAATCGCCATGCTGCGGGCGCAGTCGTTCGATGACCAGTTGCTTGAAAAAATCACCGCTGGGGCGCAATGAAAAAAGGGCTATGCGCCCTTTTATTTTTTTTGCACGAATTTCAAAAATAGCTCGTTCGCTTTTCGAGCGATGTCTGGCGAAGTGATTTTCGCTAACTCTCGCACCCATTTTTTCCGCTCCTCGGGGTCAAAGACGTTAATGTCGTTCGTCCGGGCGAGATGAAGAATTTGTTTCGCTTGGCTCGTCGTGATGGGCAAGCCGTACTCTCGGCTGTACGCAACGAGTTCTTCCGGGGTGATCGTTTTTAATTTTTGCTTGACAAGCTGTTGGTAAATGTTCATCGCAGCCGCCTCCTTGCTTCTGTTCCATCATATGACGTGAATGGAAAAGGCGTGTATGGTACAATAGAAAAAACAAAAAGGGAAAGGGTGGTAGTTTGGCGCCAAAACAGCATAAAAAAGAACCGTTAGGCCATGTGTTGTATCGGGTGTCGATGATCGCCATCGGCGCCTCTTTGGCGGCGTTTGCCATCGAGCGGCTGCTCGTTCCGAACAAAATGATCGACGGCGGCATCATTGGCATATCGCTGATTCTGGACTACTTGACTCCGGACGAATGGCGGCTGCTCAATTTCGCCACGCTCGTCATCCTCTTAAACGCCCCGTTCATGTATTTCGGCTACAAGCAGATCGGGAAAACGTTCATGCTGTCAACGATTTTAGGCGTCGTGATCCTCGGCGTCGCCGAACGAGCATTTCACCATCTTTCCCCGCTGACAACCGAGCCGATTTTAGCCACCGTTTTTGGCGGGTTGTCGCTCGGTCTTGGCGTCGGATTGGTCATCCGTCATGGCGGATCGCTCGATGGGACAGAAATTTTAGGGATTTTGATGACGAAAAGAATCCCGTTCTCGGTCGGCGAGTTTGTCATGTTTGTCAACGTTTTTATTTTTGGATGGGCGGCGTTTGTGTTTGGCCTCGAGCCGGCCATGTATTCGGTGATGATGTACTACATCGCCTCAAAAACGATCGATGCGGTCATTGAAGGGCTTGACGAGACGCGGGCGGCCTTTATTGTGACCGATCATTATGAGGAAATTTCCGACGCCATTTTGCACCGGCTCGGACGCGGGACAACGAAATTGCTCGGCAAAGGCGGATATACGGACGAGCAAAAGGAAATCATTTATGCAGTCGTCACGCGCTTGGAAGTGACAAAACTAAAATCGATCGTCAATGAAATCGACCCGGATGCGTTCATCACCATTATGCCGACGCATGAAGTGCGCGGAGCCCGCTTTAAATCAGCGATTCATTGAGGTTTACAAAACGCGGATGGTGGGGTATACTTGCATAGTGAAGCAAATCGGAATGATTCTGAATTAGTAGAGGAGAACGGCCATGGAAAATGGGCTTGTTGTGCAAATGGAGGATGTGTCGTTCCGCTATGAAAAAGAGAACGTGCTTGAGCATGTTAGTTTAACGGTGCCGAAAGGGGCATTTTTAGGATTGGTCGGCCCGAACGGCTCGGGAAAATCGACGCTGCTCAAATGTGTGCTCGGCTTGTTAAAACCGAACAGCGGCCGCATTTTTTTGTTCGGCGAGCCGATTGAATCGTTTCGCGAATGGCATCGGATCGGTTTCGTGTCGCAAAAAGCGAACAGCTTCAACCGCAGCTTTCCGGCGACGGTTGAGGAAGTGGCGGCGAGTGGATTGGCGGCCAAACGCGGCTTATTTCGGCCGCTGACAAATGAAGACCGCCGTGCGGTCGAAGCGGCGCTCGCGGCCGTTGGGTTGAGCGGCCTGGCAAAGCGCAATATCGCGGAGCTGTCCGGTGGCCAGCAACAACGGGTATTTATCGCCCGCGCACTGGCGAGCAAGCCGGATTTGCTCATTTTAGACGAGCCGACGGTCGGCGTGGATGCACGCCATATGCACGAATTTTACGAACTGCTCGGCGACTTGAACCGCCGCGGCTTAACGCTTATCTTAGTGACGCATGACATCGGGACGATCACGGACCGGGTGACCGATATCGCCTGCTTGAACAAGCGTCTCTATTTCCATGGAAAAGCGGAAGAGTTCGAACATCTTGGCAACGAGGCGATTTCGCAGTTTTATGGCCATCCGCTCCACGTTCTCTCTCACGAGCATGAACGGACGGAATGAAACGGTGACGGTGGGGGAATGACACGTGTGGGAAGCCATTTGGCAATACGAATTTTTGCGCAATGCGTTTGTTGCCGGCGTTTTGACCGGTTTCACGGCGCCATTGCTCGGCGTTTTTATTGTCGTTCGGCGGCTATCACTCATCGCTGATGCGTTGAGTCATGTGACGCTCGCCGGCATTGCCGCCGGGCTCTTGCTCGGTTCAGCGGCGCCGGCGGCCGCCAGCTGGAGTCCGCTTTACATCGGCATGAGTTTTTCCGTCATCGCGTCGCTTTTCGTCGAGAAGCTGCGCGCCGTTTACCGGCATTATGAGGAGCTCGCCATTCCGATCGTTTTGTCGGCCGGCATCGGTTTGAGCGTCATTTTCATTTCGATGGCCAACGGGTTTACGACCGATTTGTTTTCGTATTTATTCGGCAGCGTCAGCGCCGTCAGCCGTGCTGACGTTTGGACAGCGTTTGCTGTCGCTGCAGCTGCCGCGATGGTGATTTTGACGTTTTACAAAGAGTTGTTTCTTCTTTCCTTTGACGAGGAATACGCCCGTGTCTCCGGCATTCGCACCACATTGATCCATTTTTTGTTTATTGTGCTTGTTGCGCTCGTCATCGCTGCATCGATGCGCATCGTCGGCGTGCTTCTCATCTCGTCGCTCATGACGCTGCCGGTGGCGGCGAGCATCCGCATCGCCAAAAGTTTTAAACAGGTGATCGGGCTTTCGATTTTGTTCGGGGAGCTGGCCGTCATCGCCGGGCTCTGGGCGGCGTATGAGCTGGACTGGGCGCCGGGTGGAACGATCGTCATCGCAGCAGTTGCCATTTTGCTTTTCGTACTCGGATGGAAAAGGGGGCGGCAGCGATGAATATCGATGAAGCGTTGCAGTTGATGAAAGAGAAAGGGTTTAAATATACGGAAAAACGGAGGCAAATGTTGGAGTTGTTTGCCGAAAGCGACAAATACTTGACGGCCAAAGACGTGCTTGAAGCGCTCCGTCCCGTCTATCCGGGCTTGAGCGTTGATACCGTGTACCGCAATTTGTCGCTCTTTACGCTGCTTGGCATTTTGGAAATGACCGAGCTTTCCGGGGAGAAACATTTCCGTTTTGCCTGCGGCGTCCGCCGCCACCACCATCATTTCATTTGCATCCAGTGCGGAAAAACGAAGAAGATTGACGCTTGTCCGATGGATGGGCTGGCGGCGCAGCTCGATGGGTATGAGATCGCTGACCATAAGTTTGAAATTTACGGCACATGTCCACAATGCCAACAACATCTCCCTGTATAAGCAGGGAGATGTTGTTTTATGGCCGGAGGCGCTGTTCGATTTCTCGTTTTGCTTCAATCCAGTTGTTGACGCGGATGACGTTTTCAGGGAGCGGGCCTTGGTTGTACGGAGTGTCAAACAAAATGACCAGAATGCCGCATGTTTCGGCGATTTCGCAGGCATTATCGTACTTGTCTTCAAAGAAGGCCGACAGCTTATATTGGCGGACGGCGGCGATTTTGTCGTGCGACCCAATCAGATCAATATGGTGGTAATGGACGCCGTGCCGCCGGAACCAGCGCTCGGTGAGATCGTACAAATGGCGGCCGCGGGCGCTGATGTAATACAGTTCGTATTTGTCTTTCCAGCTGTCGATCACCTCAAGCGCATAGCGGGCAAGCGGAGCGCGTTCATAAATATCCGCTTCGTTTTCCTCAAGCCAGCGGTCCATTTCTTCCTCCGCCACGCCGTATAACGGCGCCAAATTGTATTGGGTAATATCGTTTAATGTGAGCTCTTTGCTGAACGCTTCGTTTAAATACGGAATGAACGTGCTCGGACATGTTACCGTGCCGTCAATGTCGATGCCAAGCCGTTTTTTCACCGTTTCATCCTCCCGTTAGAAAATATTCACACTGATAAAATAACGCCGGTTTCTCATACTAATAATGCTCCTTACTTTACGAAAGCGAGGGAAGCATATGGCAGACGACCGCGAGCGCACGTATGGAGGCTACGTGCAATCGATCGGAAAAGAGGAACCAGAACGCAATGTTATGGAAGAAACAGCGGCGGAAGTCGCTGAACCGATTCGCCGCGGCGATGAACGGGACGAAGAACGCGCGGACGGCGCCGGGCTCGGCTGGCTCGCTTTGGCCCTGTCCATCATCGCCTTGTTTATTTGGCCGATTTTGTTAGGGGCGGCCGGCATTATTGTCGGGTTTATTGCGCGCCGGCGCGGCGCAGAAACGCTCGGGGCATGGGCCATCGGCATCGGCGTCATCGCGATTCTCGTCCGTCTGTTTATTATGCCGTTTTATACGTAAAAAGCGAGGGGCTGACCCAAAAGCGTCATTTTCCTCAAACGAAATACAACATATCGCGCATGATTCGTTGTCTATTGTCTATATATGGTGATAAGCAAGGGTGTCCCGATCCTTTTGGGACACCCCCTTTCTAGTTGTGCAGGAAAATTCCGCTCATTGGGCGGCGTTGCCTTTCAGAGCGGCTTTGTTTTCCTTTTGCTTCGCAAAATATTCTTCCGCCAGCTTGTCGATTTCTTTTTTCAGCTCTTCCACCATTTGCTCTTCCGGTACTTTTCGGACGATTTTGCCATGGCGGAACAACAAGCCTTCGCCGCGCGCGCCGGCGATGCCGATGTCGGCTTCCCGCGCCTCCCCTGGTCCATTGACGGCGCATCCGAGCACGGCGACTTTGATCGGCGCTCGAATTTTGGCGATATAGTCTTCGATTTCGTTGGCGATGCGGATCAAATCGATCTCAATCCGCCCGCACGTCGGGCAGGAAATAAGCGTCGCCGCATTGGAGGCAAGTCCGAACGTTTTCAAAATTTCACGCGCCACTTTTACCTCTTCAACCGGGTCGGCGCTTAACGAAACGCGGATCGTATTGCCGATGCCTTTGCTTAAAATGGCGCCGAGCCCCACCGCGCTTTTGATCGTGCCGGAAAACAGAGTCCCCGCTTCGGTGATGCCGACATGGAGCGGATAGTCGAACGTGCGCGCCGCTTTTTCATACGCTTCAATGGCGAGGCGCACGTCGGACGCCTTTAACGAGACAATAATATCGTGAAAATCAAGCTCTTCCAAAATGCGGATATGATATAAGGCGCTCTCCACCATGCCGTCGGCTGTCGGGTATCCGTATTTTTCCAAAATGCGTTTTTCAAGCGATCCGGCGTTGACGCCGATGCGAATCGGCACGCCCCGTTCTTTCGCTGCTTTCACGACCGCTTCGACTTTTTCGCGGCGACCGATGTTGCCTGGATTGATGCGGATTTTATCGACGCCGCCTTCGATCGCTTTCAGCGCCAATTTATAGTCAAAGTGGATGTCGGCGACAAGCGGGATGTTGATTCGCTTTTTAATTTCCGGTATGGCCTCAGCCGCCCGATCGTCCGGGCAGGCGACGCGGACGATTTGGCAGCCCGCTTCCTCGAGGCGGTGGATTTGCGCCACCGTCGCTTCGACATCGTGCGTTTTTGTCGTCGTCATGCTTTGAATGATGACTTCGTTGCTGCCGCCGATCGTCAGCGGACCGACGCGGACCGGCCGTGTTTTTGAACGATGGATGATTTCACCCACGGGAATTCGCTCCTTTAACATTCAAGTCGCTTTCTGCATTATTGTAACAGTGCCATTCGCCGTTTGACAAGCGATTCGCCGGTTAGCGATAGATCGGCACTTTATAAGTTTTCCCGATTTTTAATGTTTGCGCATGTTCGCCTGGATTTAACCGTTCAAAATCATGGATCAGCTGTTCCAGCGGAACGGGCAATGGACCGTTGAGTTCTTTCTCGATGATGGACAACAACGTATCGCCGGGGCGAATGGTCACCTTCCGGTACGGGATGGCTTCCCCTTTCGGATGGGCAACGGCTGCCGTTGTTTCAGATGAAGGGGGAAGCGTTCCGATGGCAAGGTCGCGGTAAACGACATAACTGGAAAGAAAGAGAAGCAGGAGAAAAATGAATTTTTTCATGGGGTTTCCTCCGTTTGCGCACATCTGTCGTCTATTCATATGTATGCTTGTCCAGCGAAAATATGCCTTCCTTGGTAAGGTCGTTGATGTCATGGGGAAAACACTTCAGCAAATTTGAAAAACGGCATCACAGTTCTTCTTTGCATTCAAGGCTTGACAGCTTTGAAGATATTCCTGTTTTTTGTCTTTACAGAAACTTAACAACTGCTTTATAAGGGCCTAACAATGTCTCGCTACAATGGTCTTGTACGTTGAAAGTACGAAAACAAAACGGAGGGATTTCTTAATGTGGAGCAAACGAGTCAAATTGGGATTGGCCGCCTTGTTGATGACCGGCGTTTTGGCCGGCTGCGGGCAGACTGAAAATAACAACGCGGGCGGCAATGAAGGAACGACAAAGAAAGAAGAAACCTACTCCGGCACCATCGCCCTAGCGGGATCTACAGCGCTTCAGCCGCTGGCAGAGGAAGCGGCAAACGCGTTTATGGAAAAATATCCGGATGTGTCAATCACCGTTCAAGGTGGCGGCAGCGGCACGGGCGTCAACCAAGTGGCAGCTGGCGCCGTGCAAATCGGCAACTCTGATGTGCCGGCGGCGGAGAAACTGGACGACAAATCGAAAGCGTCAGAGCTCGTTGACCATAAAGTGGCCGGCATCGCCTTTGCGATTGTGGTCAACGACGATGTGAAGGTCGATAACTTAACGACAAAGCAAATTCAAGATATTTTCAGTGGAAAGATCAAAAACTGGAAAGAAGTCGGCGGACCGGATGAAGCCATTCACGTGATCAACCGTCCGGCGTCATCGGGAACAAGGGCGACATTTGAGAAAACGATCATGAAAGACGTGAAAATCAACGATTCGATCGGCACGGTCCAAGATTCAAACGGGGCGGTCGAGCAAGCGATCAGTTCCACGCCGGGAGCTGTTAGCTATGTAGCGATGTCGTATTTAATCGGGGAAAAGAAAAACTTGAAAACGGTCAAAATTGACGGTGCGGAACCGACGGTAGAGAACATCCGCACGGAAAAGTATCCGTTTTGGTCATATGAATACATGATTACCAAAGGGGAAGCGAAGGAAGAAGTGCGCGCATTTATCGATTTTGTCAAGAGTGAAGAATTTGCGCCGACCGTTAAAAAGATGGGGTATATCCCGATGACGGAATTGGAGTAGAGAAGGGCGGAAGGCCGGCTCGTTAGGCCGGCCTTTGACAATGGAGGGATGAAGCCATGCAACAAATGCATGCGAAACGGCGGAATCGCTGGCTTGAAGAATACATCGGCCGCACGTTTGCGGTCATCTGCGGCTGGCTGATTGTTCTGATTACGGTGACGATGATCATCTTCTTAGTGGTAAAGGGAATTCAGTCCTTTACGGACAGCGGTCTTTCGCTTTCCGACATGTTGCTTTCGGCGCAATGGGATCCAAACGGCACGCCGCCGAAGTATGGGGCGCTCATTTTTATTGTTGGCTCGATGCTCGTCTCGCTTGGCGCTTTGTTGATCAGTGCGCCGATTGCGTTGGCGTTGGCGATTTTCATGAACTTTATCGCTCCCAAATGGTTCGTTTCGTTGCTCAAGCCGGTGCTGGAGCTGCTTGTCGGCATTCCATCGGTGGTGTATGGCTGGCTTGGGGTGACGATTCTCGTTCCGCTCATGCGCGAATCGTTCGGAGGCTCGGGTTTTAGTCTGCTTGCGGGGATCATCGTCCTTAGTATGATGATTTTGCCGACCATCACCAGCATTGCGGCCGATGCCTTAGCCAATGTCCCGATGGCGTATATGGAAGCATCATACGGGCTTGGCTCTACGCGTTGGCAGGCGATTTCCCGCGTCATCGTTCCGGCGGCGAAAGCCGGGATTGCCACCGGCGTCGTTCTCGGTTTGGCGCGGGCGTTTGGTGAGGCGCTTGCCGTGCAGATGGTGATCGGCAATACGATTAAGCTGCCTTCAGGCCTTGACAGCCCGACGGCGACGTTAACAAGTGTATTGACGATGGATATGGCGAATACGATCAACGGAACACCATGGAACAACGCGTTATGGACATTGGCGCTCATTTTGCTCTTGATCTCGTTTTTCTTCATTGCCGTGATCCGTTTGGTCGGCCCGAGAAAGGAGGGATAAGATGACAGCGCGGATGATCGATAAAGTATGGACAGGCATTTTCTATGCGGTGGCTGCTGCAGTCATCGGGTTGCTTATTTTCTTTTTTGCCGTTGTGTTGTCGAAAGGCGCGGGATTTTGGCAACCTGAGTTTCTGTTCGGACGGCCAAGCAATACGCAAGCGGGCGGCGGCATTGGTCCGCAGCTAATCAATTCATTTTATATGTTGGTTGTGACATTGCTTTTGTCGGTTCCGCTTTCGTTGGGAGCTGGAATTTATTTGGCCGAATACGCCAAACAGGGGCGGATCGTCGGGTTCATTCGCCTTTGCTTGGAAACGATGGCATCATTGCCGTCGATTGTCGTCGGGTTGTTTGGATTGTTGGCGTTTGTCACCTTGACGGGTTGGGGCTATACGCTGCTTGGCGGAGCGTTGGCCGTCACGATCATCAATTTGCCTGGATTGACGCGCATTTGCGAAACGGCGATTTTGGATGTACCGTCCAATATTAAAGAGGGGAGTCTTGCCCTTGGAGCGACGCGCTGGCAGACGTTGGTCAAAGCGGTGCTTCCGGCCGCCATCCCGCAAATTGTCACCGGTGTCATTTTATCGGCCGGGCGCATTTTCGGTGAAGCGGCAGTGTTCATCTATACCGCTGGATTGACGACTCCGATGCTTCGTTGGGATGCGGATTGGGGCAGCCAGGCCAACCCGCTCAACGTGTTCCGTCCGGCCGAAACGCTGACGGTGCATATTTGGAAATTGAATTCGGAAGGCATTGTCCCAGACGCGAAGCTGATCGCGGCCAAATCGGCGGCTGTGTTGATGGTGGCCGTTCTTTTATTCAATTTGGCTGCACGGCTTGCTTCTTCCTTGCTTGCGCGGTATTTCTCCGGGGGGCGGCGCGCGCGTCGAGGACGTGGAGAAAGAAGCAAAGCAGCGTAAGTACAAAAAAAGCTGTCCTGCATCGACAGGCAGCTTTTTTATATTTCCCGTTTGGCTGATGGCACTTCCTTGACGGCCAAAAAGAGGACGACAAGCGAAACGAACCAATGGATCAACGCGCCGTAGGGCACGACCGCTTGCACCGTTTCCATCACGGTGAAAAAGACGGTCGACAGCGTAATGGCGTAAGCCGACATCACCCATGTATGGCGGTAGCGCAGCGTTTTGTCGAGTACGCTGGCAAAAATCAGGCCGAAAAAGGCAAAGATGCACACGCTGATAAATTTCCCGGCGCAGGCGAGCACGTATAAAACGAGCCCAAAAAGCGGGATGAGGACAGGGAGAAGCGACTGAAGACCGGCGATGAACGCGCGAACGTCTTCGTCGGTAATGGTCACGTCCGGAAACGTGGCATAGCTGTAATGCTGCGCTTGATGGCTGGCGACGAGCACGGCTTCATGCTTCAAGAGCGCGATGGCGTTCGGAAACTGCTCGACGTTCTTACTCGTCACTTTGCCGGTGCTGTCAAAAATGATCGTAAATCCGCCTTGGTCAATATGAATCGGCTTGGTTGCCGCTGAGCGAAGTTCACCGTTTTCAATCGCAAACGGCGGCAAGTCGTTATGCAATAAGGCGCTCGTTGTGCGGACGCCTTCGGCGAGAGACGCCGAAGCGTAGTAAAAGGTCGGAAGAATGGATAAGAACGTAAGCAAAAACAAATAGCCAATCGTTTTTCCGATTCCTTGGAATCGAAAGCGGGCGATGTCTTTTGGGGAATATAAGCTTTTCCAGAGTTGGACGAATACGTTCATCACAGACACACCTTTCTTTGTATCCTTTTCCATTGTAGCCGGGAAAGAGGAAGAATTCAACTTGGGACGAAGAAAAAAGCGGGCATCTTCCCGCTTTAGTCAGAAGGCAAATGAAAGGTGCCAAGCAAGGCGCGCCATTGCAACACCCGTTCATTTAGTGCATCGGCTTCGGAACGAATGGCAGCCATGGCATTGTGCTGGCCGTCCGTAAAATGCGAAATTTGCTCCATCGACGAAGCGATCTGTTGGGCGACGGTGGCAATCTCTGCGATATGTTCACGCATTTCGCTGATTTGTCCCTCGATGGCGGCGAATTGTTCTGAAATTTGCATCGTATGTGCGGATGAATGCGACACCATTGTGGTGATTTCTTCAAAGGCTTGTTGGCTTTCCGTGAACGTTTTTTTCGTTTCATCGAGTTGCTTTGCACTTTCTTTCATTGATTGAACCGCGGCCTCGATTTGGTTTTGCACATCTTGAACAATGGATTGAATTTGTGCCAACGCTTGTCCTGTTTGCGTCGACAGCGACCGGATTTCTTTCGCAACAACTGAGAATCCCCGGCCATGTTCCCCTGCTTTGGCAGCTTCAATGGCAGCGTTTAGGGCGAGTAAGTTCGTTTGTTCAGCAATGTTTCCGATTAGTGACAGAATGCTGGCAATATGGCGAGAATGGTCTTTCAATGCATTGATCGTGTGCATCGTTTTTGCAATGGATTGTTGCAGGTATGCCATGTCGCTGCTTGCCCGGTGAACAAGCCGGTTGCCGCTTTCCGCTTGGGAATGGGCTTGTTCTGTGGAACGACGGGCTTCCTCCATTCGAAAGGACATTTGTTCCATTTCATCCGCCAGTTGTTGAAAGAAAGAGGCGATGTCAGCCGATTTGCGCGCTTGTTGCTCTGCCCCGTATGCCGTGTCTGCCACCGCCGCTGCGATTTGTTCAGAAGCTGCTTTTGTATCAGAGGATGTTTGGTTTAAAATCTTGGCAGCCGCTGCGATTTGTTCAGAGCTGAAGCGCATATGTTCGATCAGAACGGCCAAATTGCTGGACATCTGATGGAACCCATCGGCGAGTGCCAGAGTATCTTTTGTTGCTGCACGCAATTCGATGCGCGGCCGCCAATCGCCAGATCCAAGCCGTTCCATCGCTTGCTGAAGACAAGCAATGGGGCGGGTGGCGCGGCGGATGATTCCCCATCCTGCGAGGCATACGGTCAAGATGGCGGCAACAGACCCCGCCAAGTTTGCTGCTTGCTGTTTCAAAAGCGGCCACAAATAATCCTTTTTCGGAATGGCGATAATATAGACCGCTCCTTGCAAATCGCTTGAACTGGAAAATACAGCCAGCCATTGGTCTGTATGCAAAACCCCTTGCTTCTTTTTCAATATATCGCGCACGACCTGATCGGGCAGCGTTTGGTTGGACGAGGATGGCCGTTTCGCCACCGTCTTTCCCGTTTTCGTTACAATCAATTGCATTGGATGAAGGTGTAAGGCGTGGAATTTCCGTTCATTTAAGGCCAATGAATAGTTCAGTTTTTGAGAAAATGCTTCATTGGTCGTTGTAGTCTTTAAAATAGAAATTTTTTCAATCATAGTTTCGCTTGATAATTGCAATTGTTGCTGGATCGACTGAATAGCTGAATGGCGTCCTTGAATATAGCCGATTGAAGTGATGGCAAGGGCCGCCAACGTCGTTGTGAGTACCATTGCCGTCATGACAATTGTCTCAAGCCGGAAGGCGCTCCATAACGAACCTGTTCGTTTCGTTTCCATTTTCGCTGAGTTCCCCCTTAACCGGAAGCTACTTTATACTATAGCTTGCCATTATGAAGAAACGGTCAACGGCATGTTGAAAATATGTAAACAAAAAGGGAGGACAAGCAAATCGATTGAAACATTGTGCCAACTTTGGTAAGCTAATCTCAAGCGAACGCTTTAGCGTTCGTGTACATAAACGAAAAAGGAGGAGATCGGTATGCCATTTGAATTGCCAGCATTGCCGTATCCGTACGATGCGCTTGAGCCGCACATTGACAAAGAAACGATGAACATTCATCACACGAAGCACCATAACACATACGTCACGAATTTGAATGCGGCGCTTGAAGGGCATCCAGATTTGCAAAACAAATCGCTCGAAGAATTGCTCAGCAATTTGGAAGCCCTTCCGGAAAGCATTCGTACGGCGGTGCGCAACAACGGCGGCGGTCATGCGAACCACTCGCTTTTCTGGACGATTTTGTCGCCAAACGGCGGCGGTGAGCCGACGGGTGAGCTGGCTGAGGCGATCAACAAAAAATTCGGCAGCTTCGCGGCGTTTAAAGACGAGTTTTCGAAAGCAGCGGCCGGCCGTTTCGGTTCTGGCTGGGCATGGCTTGTCGTGAACAACGGAGAGCTGGAAATTACGAGCACGCCGAATCAAGACTCGCCGATCATGGAAGGCAAAACGCCGATTCTCGGCTTGGACGTTTGGGAGCATGCGTACTACTTGAAATACCAAAACCGTCGTCCGGAGTACATTGCCGCATTCTGGAACATTGTCAACTGGGACGAAGTAGCGAAACGCTACAGCGAAGCGAAAGCGAAGTAATGAACGAAGCGGGGCGAAACGAAACGCCCCGCTTTTTTAGCGACGGGGGCCGGAGGCAAAGGAAGCGGTTTTCTTTGCGCCGGGTGCATAGCCATAGCGGAAATGGCCACACTACCGGATAGATGAAAAGGGGAGTTCGCAATGGCATTTTTCCAAAAACTGACCGGCCAAGAACAAGTGAACCGCGACCTGCTTCTTTTGCTTTGCATCGGTGGGTTTTACGCGCTCGGTGTTTCCCTGTCGAACACGTTTGTCAACATTTATGTATGGAAACAGACCGGCGATTTCCGCGATTTGGCGCTATACAATTTGGCGATTGTCACGATGCAGCCGCTGACGTTTATTTTCGCCGGCCGGCTGGCAAAACAAATCGACCGCATTCTTGTTTTGCGGCTTGGTGTGTCGTGTTTAGCCGTTTTTTTTGTCACCGTTTTATTGGTCGGCTCTCGCGCCCATCAATATTTGCTTTTTCTCGGCGCGCTGCTTGGCGTCGGCTATGGTTTTTATTGGCTGGCGTTTAACGTGTTGACGTTTGAAATTACCGAACCGGAGACGCGCGACTTTTTTAACGGTTTTTTCGGGGTGTTGACCTCATCCGCCGGCATGATCGGGCCGATTGCCGCCGGCTACATCATCTCGTCGTTCACTGGAGCGAAAGGGTATAGGTTTATTTTTTCACTGTCGCTCTGCTTGTTTCTTGTCGCCGTGCTGCTCAGCTTTTTCTTGAAGCGCCGCGCGGCTGCGGGGAAATATTTGTTCATCCGCATTTTAAAGGAGAGGAACGAAAACCGGAACTGGCGGCTCATTACGAATGCCCACTTTTTTCAAGGATTGCGCGAAGGCACGTTTGTGTTTATCATTTCCGTGCTGGTGTATATCACTTCTGGAAGTGAATGGGCGCTCGGCAAATTCGGGCTTGTCAACTCGTTCACGTCTTTTGTCGCCTATTATGCCGTCTCTCGGCTGATCAAGCGTGAATATCGGATGAAAGCGATTTTGCTAGGAGGAGCGCTGCTATACGGGGCCATTTTCTTGATCGTTTTCCATCCGACCTATCCGCGCCTCATTCTTTATGCCATCACGATCGCCATTGCGTATCCATTGCTGCTTGTTCCGTATTCCTCCTTGACGTTTGACGTCATCGGGAAGAGCTGGAAATCGGCCGAGGCGCGCGTCGAATACATCGTTGTCCGCGAATTGTTTTTAAACGCCGGACGGGTGACATCGATTTTCGCTTTTTTGACGGCTGTGGCGCTCTTTGGAGAAGAGGCTGGCATCCGCGCGCTTATGTTTGTGTGCGGAGCTGGGCATTTGGCAATTTACTGGTTTGTTCGTCGCATCCGCTTCACCGATGATCGTCCAGAGCGCGGTCAGCGAGAGCGGATTTTGCTTCGGCCGGAGCTGGCCGACGAACGAGGCCGTTCGCCGGTGTGAGGGGCCAAGTTTTTCCCTAGCCATGCCCGCCTTTTTCTTTTACAATAGGGGGAGGGAAAGGAGGACCGGGGGATGAAACGGAAAAAGCGGGCGCAAGTGCCGATTCGGTTAAACATTTTGTTTTTCTTTGTTTTTTTGTTGTTTTCAGCTCTCATTTTGCGCCTTGGCGTCGTGCAGATCGTCTACGGTGAAGACTATCGGCGCGAAGTGGAGCGAACGCAGGATGAAATCGTCAGCACGCCGGTGCCGCGCGGCAAAATTTACGATCGGTTCGGCCGCGTGATCGTTGACAACACACCGCAAAAGGCGATTACGTATACGCGCTCGAAAACGACACGGCCAGAAGAAATATTGGACATAGCAAGGAAACTTGCCCAATACATCGACATTCCTGATGCGGAGAAAAAAGTGACTGAGCGCGATATGAAGGATTATTGGATTTTAACGCATCCGGAAGAAGCGAAACAGAAGGTGAGCGAACAAGAACGGAAAAAGCTCGCTGATCAAGGGCTGACGCAAAAAGAGATCGACAAAAAAGTGTACGAATGGACGCTTGATCGCATCACCAAGCAAGATTTAGCGCAAATTTCGAAAGCGGAGCTTGAAGTGATCGCCATTAAACATGAGATGGAAAGCGGCTACGCTTTGACGCCGCAGACGGTTAAAAGCAAAGGAGTGACCGACCGCGAATATGCGGTCGTCAGCGAGCATTTGAGCGAGCTGCCCGGCGTCAATACGACGGTGGATTGGGACCGGAAATACGTCTATGACAACACATTCCGCTCTGTGCTCGGCAGTGTGACGGAAGAGGATGAAGGCGTCCCGCGCGAACGGCTTGATTACTTTTTGGCCCGCGATTACAGCCGCAATGACCGCGTCGGCAAAAGCTATTTGGAGATGCAGTATGAAGAAGTGCTGCACGGCAAAAAGGCAAAAGTGAAAAACATTGTCGACAAATCGGGCAATGTCATCTCGGTCGAGCAAGTGTATCCAGGCGAGCGCGGCAAAGACCTGGTGTTGACCATTGATGCCGAGCTTCAGCAAAAGGTTGAGCAAATCATTCAACAAGAGATTCTCGCGACGAAGCGCAAAGGCCGCTCGCCGCTTTTAGATCGGGCGTTTGTCGTCATGATGAACCCGAAGACGGGAGAAGTGTTGGCGATGGCCGGCAAGCTTCTTCAAGACGGCAAATTTGTTGACTTTGCCATTGGCAACATCACGTCCGCTTATGCGATGGGATCGGCGGTGAAAGGGGCGACCGTTCTCACTGGCTTTCAAACCGGGGTGCTTCATCCGAATACGTATATAAAGGACGAGCCGCTGTATATTAAAGGAACCCCGGTGAAAAAATCATGGAAGACGATGGGGACGATCAACGAGCTGACGGCGCTCAAGCAGTCGTCGAACGTCTATATGTTCAAAACAGCGATCGCCATCGGGGGCGGTGTGTATCGTCCGCACGCGCCGCTTCGCATCAATCCAGAGGCGTTTACGACGATTCGCCACTATTTCAGCCAATTCGGCCTTGGCGTGAAAACCGGGATCGATTTGCCAAACGAACTTAGCGGCTTCCAAGGACAAAGCACGCGCGGCGGATTTTTGCTCGACTTAGCCATCGGTCAGTACGATATGTATACGCCGATGCAGCTGGCGCAATACGTCTCGACGATCGCCAACGGCGGCTATCGGATGAAGCCGCAGCTTGTCAAAGAAATTCGTGAGCCGTCGGCTGACGGAAAAAAACTTGGCCGAATCATGAAACGGTTCGAACCGGTTGTGCTAAACCGGATTGATATGAAGACGGAATACATCAAGCGGGTGCAAGAAGGATTCCGCCGTGTGATGCAAGAGCCGGGCGGAACGGCGTATTCATACTTTGCGGGTGCTTCGTACAAGCCGGCCGGCAAAACGGGGACAGCGGAGGCGTTTTACGATGGACCGATCCAAAGCCGACGGAATGATCCAACGTACAACTTGACGCTCGTTGGCTATGCGCCGTACAACGATCCAGAAGTGTCGTTCGCCGTTGTCGTCCCGTGGGCGACGCAAGGGGAGAGCGACGGAATTAATGATCGGATCGGCCGCCGCATTTTGGACGCCTATTTTGAATTGAAAGCGAAGCGGGCGGCCGGCGGCGGGAGCAGCTTCGATGCGCAAGGCGGTGCGGAGGCCGCCGATGCGCGCTGACATGAAAGGCGCCTGAACGGGCGCCTCTTTTTTTGTGCTTGCAAAAAAATGGCTCTTCACCAAAAGTTGTACTTGATTTTTTCTGAACATACCCTATTTACGCTTGTGAGAGAAAATCAGCACGTTTTGCATATCTTTGTGCAGGAAACCATATTGCTTGTCAAGTACATGTTGTGGTGAAGAAACAAAAAATGATGTTTGTTTACAAAAACTTTACATACCGTCCACACAGCGTTAACGATCGTTTTGTATGCTCATGATAGGAAAAACTCGATCTTCCGTTGCCAGTGAGGGCGGAAGGAAATGAAAGGAGTCACGCCGATGAGTACGATGGCGGTGGTGGAGCGCCGAAAGGAGGATATTCCTTCGGCCCAGTTGGTGAAAAAAGAGGTCGTTTACGAAACGAATGGGCTGAACGTATGGTATGGCGAGCATCATGCGTTAAAACATATTCACCTTTCCTTTTACGAACGCGAGATTACGGCGATTATCGGCCCGTCAGGATGCGGCAAGTCGACCTATATTAAAACGCTCAATCGAATGATCGAGCTCATTCCAAACGTCCGGGTCGAAGGGGAGATTTTGTATCGCGGCCGTCGCATTTTTGACACGTCATACCCTGTTGAACAGCTGCGGACGCAAGTGGGTATGGTGTTTCAAAAGCCCAATCCGTTTCCAAAGTCGATTTATGACAACGTCGCCTATGGACCCCGCATTCATGGGATCCGCGACCGGCGGCAGCTCGATGAGATCGTCGAAAAAAGCTTGCGCCAAGCGGCTCTTTGGGAAGAAGTCAAAGATCGGCTTCATGAAAATGCCCTCGGTTTATCGGGCGGCCAACAGCAACGACTGTGCATCGCTCGCTGTTTGGCCGTCGAGCCAGATGTCATTTTAATGGATGAACCGACATCAGCGCTTGATCCGATTTCGACAGCGAAGGTCGAGGAGTTGATGGGTGAGCTGAAAACAAAATACAGCATCATCATTGTCACGCATAATATGCAGCAGGCGGCCCGCATTTCTGATCGGACGGCGTTTTTCTTAAACGGAGAAGTCATTGAGTACGGCGAGACAAAAATGTTGTTTTCTCGGCCAGCTGATCAACGGACGGCGGATTATATCGCCGGGCGATTCGGATAAAAGCGGACGGGCTGCGTCGGCGACGACGGACAAAAAGTTCGTTTCAAAAAAGGTGAGTTTCTTTCAAAAAAAAAAACGCTGTTTGATGCGTAGACACAGCCTCAACAAAAGGTGTCCCGATCCTTTGGGACACCTTCTTTCGTTATGGCTGGGAAATCAACCGGCCGATGGCTGCGTAGTCCATATCGCTCTTCACGTTGTAAACACCAGGGCGGATGGAGCGCGTCAGCCCATGTTGCTCTAAGTAGTCGTTGAAGGCGTGAGCGCTTTGAATGATGCCAGCCTCTTCAAGTTCGCGGGCAAATGTTTCTGGCGTATCTCCTTTCTTAATAACGAGTCGATAGACGTAAACGGTTTGCCCTGATGGTTGGGACATCTGCTTGGACACCGCTTTCGGAGCGGCGTTCGGCTGAGCGCTGCGGAGCCTGTCGTATTCCACTTTCGCCACGGCGACAAGCCCGTGCTGCTTAAGAAACGCCTTGACTTCCGCTTCTGTCGGCGCAGCGGGGGGCGAGGCGTAATACGAGGCGCCGATAAGCGACGTAGATAAAAGCAAACCGAAGGCGAAGGAACGAACCGAACGTTTGTTCATATCCGCAATCTCCTTACCGCCCGCTCGACTTCTGAGATGGTCAAACCTGTTTCGCGGGCAATGTCTTCGAGCGGGAATCCTTGTTTATGCAAAAATAAGATGCGCCGATCGGCCGGCGACAGCGATCCGCCAAGCCGCGGCGAAGCGGACCGTTGCCGCTCCGGAATGAGGAGCTCCTCCTCGATGACTTGCAATCGCTTTTTAATCTGGTATGTTTCTTGCGCCAGCGAAACGGTCAAATGATCAATTTGTTCTTCGAGCGGTTTCAGTTCATCTTTAGCAAAAAAGGAAATAACAAGAAGAATAATGGCTAGAGCTGCCAAAGCGATGATCGCATATTCCATCACGTGCATCCCTCCCCTTTTCACTATACCATATCATTCTCCGCTTGTGGCGCTCTTATTGAAAAAGATGAAATTTAGTGGTGGAAATCGCCTAAGAAAAATGGTATCATAGAAAAGTCTGATTATATAAAGTTCGTTTGGAGGGAAAAAAGATGCGTGTGAACATTACATTGGCATGCACAGAATGCGGCGAACGCAACTATATTACGTCGAAAAATAAACGCAACAACCCAGAGCGTTTGGAATTGAAAAAATATTGCCCGCGCGATCGCAAAGTCACGTTGCACCGCGAAACGAAGTAAGCAGTGGGAAGATGATTCCTGCTGCTTTTTATCTTTATGGGAGGAAGGGGAAGATGATGGTCGACAAACAGGAATGGCGCCAGCACATGTTGAATCGGCTTCGGCAGCTTAAAGCGGCAGAAAAAGAGATGTACGATCGACAAATCGCCGCTCATTTATATCGGTGGCCATTATGGCAAACGGCGCGGACGATCGCCATGACGGTGTCCAGAGAGACGGAAGTCAACACCTTGCCGATCATTGAGCAGGCGTGGCGGGAAGGAAAAACGGTCGGCGTCCCGAAATGCGATCCAAGGGCGAAAATGATGTCCTTTCGGCGGCTCGTGTCGTTTGCCCAGCTCGAAAAAGCGTACGCCGGATTGTTTGAGCCGATTGAAAAACAAACAACGCCGATCGACCGCGATGAGTTTGATCTCATCATTGTCCCAGGGGTCTGTTTTGCCAAAACCGGCTATCGGATCGGCTATGGCGGCGGGTATTACGACCGATATTTGCCGGGGGTGGCGGCGGTGACGGCAGCGCTCGCCTACTCGTTCCAAGTGGTGGACGACATTCCCGTTGAGGAGCATGATGTGCCGGTGAAATTCATTATTACGGATCAAGGAGTTCTCCGTTGTGGGTGATGAATGGGAATATATCGCCGCCTCTGCTCTCGCCGCCACCGGCGGGTGGCGATTGCGCTTATTGTCTGCGTCAGGAGCGGCGGCTGCTGTCATCGTCGGCGCGATCGTCGGATACGGGTTTTCTTGGGATGGATTATGGCTGTTAGGTTGCTTTTTTGCCAGCTCGAGCTTATTTAGCTATATCGGAAAGCGCCATAAAGCTAAACTGGCTGAAAAAGTAGCCAAAGGAAGGCGGCGCGATGCCATCCAAGTGCTGGCCAATGGCGGGGTGCCGGCCGTGTTGGCGTTCTTGGCAGTCATTCAGCCGACCTCGCTTTGGGACGAGCTGTTTGTTGTCGCCGTCGCTGCAGCGAACGCCGATACGTGGGCGTCTGAAATCGGTTCTTTAAGCCCGCGGCCGCCTCGGGTTTGGCCGAGCTTTCGGCCGGTGGAAGCCGGCACCTCAGGGGCTGTGACGTTCCTTGGCACGGCCGCTTCATTTGCTGGCGCGCTGTTTATCGCGCTTGCCGGCGCATTTTTTCTCGACGCCCGACCCGTTTTCGTCCTTGCGTTCTTCGGCTGGCTTGGCAGCTGGTTCGATACGTGGCTTGGCGCGGCTTGGCAAGCGGCTTACCGCTGTCCGGCATGCGGGGCGACGACTGAGCGGAAACGGCATTGCGGGCAGGCGACCATTCATATGAAAGGCTGGCGGTGGCTTGACAATGATGCGGTGAACTTCCTGGCGGTCATCGGCGCGGTGCTGGCCGCCTTCGCGTTGGTGCAGTAGACGAGCCCTGCTTCATATTTGGTGAGAAAAAGGGAAAAAGAATAACGAGCATGTGTCATACGATGAAGGAGGAACAACGATGAATAAATGGTCGTACTCGCTGATTGCCGTTACGGCCGGCTGGCTTGCCTACCGCTATCGCTACCGGATTGCCGACTGGGCGTTGCGCATTCCACCGCTGCGCAAGCAACTCGTCCGATTGGTGTTCCACATTCCTGCGGTGCGCAATGCCCTCGTATCGCAAATGTTGCGCCCGTGATGCGGCGATGAAACGATGGGAGGCTGCTTAGTTCGACTTGGATGAGACGCTGTTTGGCCGGCTTGACTTCGCCGGAGAAAGGGAGAGGAGAACGTGATTGGAACGATGGATGTACTGTTTTGGCAGCTTGTTCAGCGTTTGTCTCGCGGCGGCTACCGCATCGTGCGGATGTCTGAGCAGGCCGATGAAGTATGGCTGGAATCAAACCATTGGCGTCGCTCAACACTCATCCGCCTCGTGCGCGCTGATTTTGATTGGAGCCGATCGTTGCGCCTTGATATGGAATATACATGGCAATTCGTTCAGCAAATGAGGGGATGGAATTTCAGCAAAGCGGGCCGGGTCATCAATGTTTATGTGATGGTGTATCCGCCGGTTGACGATTGGGAATTTCTTGTCGCCGAGCCGTTGCCGCTCTCTGGAGTGTCCGATGGCGTGCTTCATACGCTCCTCCTTCACAGCGGCAATATGGGGGACGTGCTGCCGCGGCTTGCGGAGATGACGGGCGTTGCGCTCCATTTTGAGCCGCCTGTGGAAACGTCCGATCCGTTTGCTGCCGCCGAGCGCTTAAAGCGCGAGTTGGCCCGCGAATGGCGGCGCCGCCGTGAGGAGGAACGGCGTATTTTTGAGTATGGCAAGCCGATGTTCACCCGGCTGTTCATCGTCGTGCAGGTTGCGATGTTTTTGGTTCTCGAATGGAGCGGCGGGAGCACGAATCCGGATGTGTTGATCCACTACGGCGCCAAATTCAATCCGCTCATTGAGGCGGGAGAATGGTGGCGGCTGTTGACGCCGATGTTTTTGCATATTGGTTTTTTGCATCTGTTGACAAACACTCTTGCTTTGCATTATTTAGGGATGACGGTTGAGCGGCTGTACGGCTCGCTTCGCTTTTTGTTCATTTACGTAACGGCCGGATTTTTCGGAGCGCTGGCAAGTTTTTTGTTTACACCATCATTATCGGCCGGGGCGTCGGGAGCCATTTTCGGGCTATTCGGGGCTCTTCTTTACTTCGGCACTGTCTACCGGCATTTATTTTTTCGGACGATGGGGATGAACGTCATCAGTTTAATCATCGTCAACTTGTTGTTTGGCTTGCTTGTTCCGGGCATCGACAACGCTGGCCATATCGGCGGACTTGTTGGCGGTTTTTTGGCGGCTGGCGTTGTTCATTTGCCAAAACACACCGCTTTAGGGCGGCAGGCGGGAGCGTTGGCGGTGTCGGCGCTGCTTGTCGCCGCTGGCTTATGGATCGGATTTCGGTAAACGCCCCCACTTCGCTTTGTTTGAAGTGGGAGGCCTCTTTTCGAAATGTGTTAAAGAAGTTGCATGAGCATCACTTTTTCACCGGTTTTCGCTTCAATGAGAACGAAGAGCCTGCTGTAATCTTTGCGAATGAGAATGAGCGGCATCGTGCTGCCGATTGGCGAGAGGATGGCTCCATCCTCTTTTTTGATGCCGAGAATGTACGACTTGTACAATCCTTCCCAAAGACGGCCGATGACGGTTTGCGTTTTTGCTGTTGACAACCCAGGCAACGGTTGGTCCGTGTAGGCGACGAGCTCCGGCAAATAAAGGGCGTAATAATCTTTCTTTGACAAAGAAAAGTGGGTGAGCAGCTCGTCCGCTTTATGACGGAGAAATTCATTCGTGGCTTTGTTCAAGACGCGTTGCCATTCGCGCTCGTCATCTGTTCTTGGCCGCCGGAACGATGTGAGCGGATGATATGGCGAGTCAATGACATACAAATAGCTGCTTGACATCGTTTGGCTGCTTGTGATGTTCTCTCCTGTATGCAGCTCGCCGTGATGGAACGAGACGGCTTGAAAAAAGCGGCTGTCCCGCATCCGGACCGTCTTGTCTATGTCGATCGCATCCGTGTTCGTTTTCCATTTTGACAGCACATCGGCCAAGCGGCCATCGGCAAACAACAACGAGACGTCCTGACGCAAATAGGCGCGGCGGTTTAAAATGGAGGCGGCTGACCAGCGGAGCGTGTAGCGTCCGGGTTCATGGCCGCTCTCAAGCGCCAGCGATGTTTTCGCTTCGATGAACGCCGCTTCGCGATCAAGCGGGAAAAACTTGATCGTTTCAGCGATCTGATCGTGCTCCCACAGCGAGGCGAGCGCGGCGGCAAGGAAAAAAGCAAACGCTATGAAGGGGATCATCCATCGTTTCATGACATCCTCCCGGATTGGACAAGGTTTTCACCAATATATGCATCGCAAGGAACCTTTATGTATGAATTTCCTTATGCCTGTCTATGATGGGAAGTATACAGTGCAAATGATGTAGGGGGATGACGATGGAGAAACAGATGCCCAAACGCCCGGTGTCACGTCGCCTTCATGATAATGCATCCTATTTAGCCGAACGGCTTGGAGTCGGCAAGAGCTTCGATGTCATTCGCCTTGACGTCGAATATGGCGGCCGGGCGATGGCGTTGTTTATGATTGACGGATTTGTCAAAGACGATATTTTGCATTATTTGATGAGATATTTGTCCCGGATTGAGGAACACGAACTGGACGTTCACCCGCTTGAGAAGCTCCTGAAAAAATATCTTCCGTACGTCGAGATCGGGCAGACAGACGACTTGGAAGAAGCGGCCGCGATGGTGCTTGCTGGGCCGACCGCGCTTGTTGTTGATGGAGTGGATCGGGTTATTTTGATTGACGCCCGCACGTATCCGGTGCGCGGGCCGCAAGAGCCGGACACGGAGCGGGTCGTACGCGGGGCGCGCGACGGTTTTGTCGAGACGATCGTCTTTAACACCGCGCTCATCCGCCGCCGCGTCCGCGACCCTTCTTTGCGCATGGAGTACGTGCAGGTGGCGCGGCGCTCGAAGACCGATATTTGCATTTGCTATATCGAGGAAATCGCCGACCCAGAACTCGTTCGCCGCGTTCGGGAATCGATTACTGCCATTGACACAGACGGGCTGGTTATGGGTGAGAAAACGGTGGAAGAGTTTATTTCCGGCCGGCATTGGAATCCGTACCCAGTTATCCGCTATACGGAACGCCCCGATACGGCAGCGGCCCATTTGTATGAAGGCCATGTGCTTGTGATCGTCGATGGATCGCCAAGTGTCATGATTACCCCAGCAACGTTTTGGCATCATTTGCAACACGCTGAAGAGTACCGGAATAAGCCGATCGTCGGGGCGTATTTGCGGCTCGTCCGCTTTCTGGCCGTTTGGGCGTCGGTGTTTTTACTGCCGCTTTGGTATTTGCTCATGATTGAGCCGGAACTGCTGCCGGATCCGCTCCAGTTTTTGGGGAAGGCCAAATTGGGAGACATTCCGCTGTTTGCACAAATTTTGATGATTGAAATCGGGATGGATATGCTGCGAATGGCCGCCATTCATACACCGTCTTCGCTGGCGACCGCGCTCGGCCTCGTCGCCGCGCTTATGATCGGCGGCATCGCTGTGGAAGTGGGGCTCTTTTCCAATGAAGTGATTTTGTATTTTTCTGTTACGGCCATTGGTACGTTTGCGACGCCCAGCTATGAAATGAGCTTGGCGAACCGGCTTGTCCGCATTGCCTTGCTCATTTTGTCCGGCCTGTTCGGCCTGTACGGTTATGTCATCGGCATCACCGTTTGGATCCTTGCCTTGGCGCGGATGACGTCATTTGGCGTTCCGTACTTATGGCCGTTCATCCCGTTCTCCTACCGAGCGATGCGCGACGTGCTCATCCGGTCGCCGATGCCGCTCAAAAACCGGCGTCCGGCGATTCTTCACCCCCGCGACCCTGACCGCTGACGCAGGTGCTGATTTTAGTGCCTGCGTTTTTTGTCTTGACGGCCGCGGCCATTTGCCGCTACATTAAAAGAGGAAAAAAGGAGCATGAATGATGATGAAGACGGTATACGATGTTCAGCAGCTGTTGAAACGGTTTGGCACGATCATTTACGTAGGCGACCGGCTCGCTGATTTGGAGCTGATGGAAGAGGAAGTGAAAGAGCTGTACCAGTCTCAGCTGATTGATGCGAAACAGCTGCAAGCTGCTTTGTTTATTTTGCGGCACGAAGCGCAAATGGAGCGGGAAAAACGGATGAAAAAAGGATGAGGATGCAATGGAACGATGGTTGGCAGGCATTGACCTTGGGGGCACAACAATCAAAATGGCGTTTGTCACCACCGAGGGTGACATCGTGCACAAATGGGAAATTCCGACGAACACCGCCAATCGCGGTGAGCATATCGTCGCTGACATTGCCCGGTCGCTTGATGGGACGCTCGCCCAGCTCGGTGGAGCGAAAGAGAGGCTGCTTGCCGTCGGCATCGGCGCTCCCGGGCCGGTCGAAGAGGAAACCGGCATGTTGTATGAGACGGTCAATATAGGATGGACGAATTATCCGCTGAAACAACGGTTGGAAGAAGCGATGGGGCTGCCTGTGGCAGTCGATAATGATGCCAATCTTGCGGCGCTTGGCGAAATGTGGAAAGGAGCAGGGGGAGGAGCGCGCCATTTGTTGTTTGTGACGCTTGGCACCGGCGTCGGCGGCGGTGTGATTGCCAACGGCGCCATTGCGCGCGGCATAAACGGCGCCGGCGGAGAGATCGGACATATGACGATGATCCCTGATGGCGGCGCCCGTTGCAACTGCGGCAAAACCGGATGTTTGGAAACGATTGCGTCCGCCACCGGCATCGTGCGGATCGCCAAGGAGAAATTGGCCGCAGATGATCGTCCGAGTGAGCTTCGCAACGGGGATGTGACGGCCAAAGCGGTGTTTGACGCCGCCAAAGCGGGCGATGCGCTGGCATTGGAAGTGGTCGATGAAGCAACGTACTACCTTGGTTGGGCGTTGGCGAATGCCGCCAATGTGACGAACCCGGAGAAAATCGTGATCGGCGGCGGCGTGTCCAAGGCGGGTGATATGCTTGTCGAACGCGTGGCCGCCCATTTCCGCCGCTTCGCGTTCCCGCGCGTCGCCGTTGGGGCGAAGCTTGTTTTAGCGGCGCTTGGCAACGATGCCGGCGTCATCGGCGCCGCCTGGCTGGCGAAAGAGCTTGTCGGCGAGTAAACAACGGAAGGTGTCCCAAAAAGGTTGGGGCGCCTTTTCTTATTGTTGGATGATATGAGATGGGAACGAACTTTGAAGAAGGAGATGTTTGCGAACATTTGTGCACTGCCGCCTGCCAGGCGCTCATTTTTTGCCGTCTGCCGACATATGTTAAGGTAAAGAAATGGGAAGGGGAGACGGCGCATGCACCTTCAAGCATGGCCCGGCGATACGTTTGAAACATATGGACGATGGTTTTCAGTGCCGACTGAGCTGATCATCGATTCGAATCCTCATGTAGAAGAGGGATTGCGCCCTGGGCAGACCGTTGCCATCCCGGGATACGCGCCGATCGATACGTGGGAAGCGCTCGCTGACCGCTTATCGCTGCCGACGGAGGTGCTGCGGCGGCTGCCGGGGGCGATGGCGGTCATCAACGGAACAGCGCCGTTGCCGAAACGGATTTCGTCCCCGGTCGTCCGCAGCGTCCGTCCGTACGATTTTGCCGCTTTGATGGAGGATATGACCGCCCTCGTCTGTCACTATCCGTTTGTGCGCCAGCGGACGATCGGCCATAGTGTTCTCGGCTTGCCGCTCGTTGAACTGCAAATCGGCCGCGGACCGGTGCGCGTGCATATGAACGGATCATTCCACGCGAATGAGTGGATCACGACGGCAGTGATCATGGCGCTCATCGACGAGTACGCGAGGGCGCTGGTTAATGATGACGAGCTTGCCGGCCATCGAGTGCTTGATTATTACCGTAAAGTGACTCTTTCCGTTGTGCCGATGGTCAATCCTGACGGCGTCAACCTTGTGCTGAACGGCCCGCCGGAAGAAGAACCGCATCGGAGCCAAGTCGTCTGCATCAACGGTGGATCGCTCGATTTTTCGCAATGGAAAGCGAACATCCGCGGCGTGGATTTAAACAATCAATTTCCAACTAACTGGGAAATAGAACAGGCCCGCAAACCGCCGAAAGCGCCGGCACCGCGCGATTTTCCAGGCTTCGCCCCGCTTACGGAGCCGGAGGCGAAAGCGATGGCGGCGCTCGCCGAGTCGGGCGATTTTGCGATGGTCGTCGCGTTTCATACGCAAGGCAAGGAAATTTATTGGGGATATGAAGGGTTCGAGCCGCCTGAGGCGGAGGCGACGGTTCAGGCGATGGCTGAAGAAAGCGGCTACCAGGCTGTTCGCTACATTGACAGCCATGCCGGCTACCGCGATTGGTTCATCCAAACGTGGAAGCGGCGCGGCTACACCGTGGAGCTCGGCGAGGGTGTCAATCCGTTGCCGCTCTCGCAGTTTGCGCAAATATACCGCGACAGTCTCGGCCTGTTTTTAGCAGCGCTCAAAATGGCATAAAAAACGCAAGAGGCATGATTCGCCTCTTGCGTTTTCAGTGTGTGCCGGTTGGAATGCCGTGGTCCAAAATGGTCATGATGGTAAACCACCCGAATACGGCGGCAGTGGCAAGTCCAAACAAAAATCCAAGCACGTTTTTCTCGCGCAATGTACGGAGCATTCCATAAAGGGCAAGCAACGCCACAAGTGCAAAAATAATGACCGTACCCATTGTTTTACCCCCTCATGAAACAGTATGTACAAACGTGTCCATTCTTTTTCATTGTAATCTTTTTTCCTCCATTTGTCGAGGTCTCTTCCTTTTTACTTTTTCTCTTTCATCGCTTGAAAAAAAACAGTAAAATAAAGCTAACCATATATTGGACAGACGAAAGGAGGAGACGGTCATGGAATGGACGCGCATTCCTGTCGGTCCAATTCAAGCGAACGCTTATCTTTTGTCGTCCGCAGACGGGGCATGCCTCATCGTTGATCCCGGAGCAGAGGGCGCGGCGCTCGTCCGCCGGATCGAGAAAAAAAAGTTGACCCCGTTGGCGATTTTGCTGACGCATGCGCATTTTGACCATATTGGCGGCATTCCGGACGTGCTTGCCCGCTGGGACATTCCAGTGTATTTGCACGAAAATGAAAAACAATGGCTGCAAGATCCGGCGCTAAACGGCTCACTTTATTTTGGCGGCCCGGTCGTCGTCCGCTGCGAACCGACATGCTTGAAAGGGCCGACGGCGCTGAACATTGGTCCGTTTGCGTTGGATGTCCGCGAAACGCCGGGCCACTCGCCGGGCAGTGTCTCGTATTATTGCCAAGAAGCGAACATTGTGTTTTCCGGCGACGCGCTGTTTGCCGGCAGCATCGGGCGCACTGACTTGCCAGGCGGCAACCATCAGCAGCTGTTGAAAAGCATTCATGACGAACTGCTTACGCTGCCGGAGGAGACGATCGTTCTTTCCGGCCATGGGCCAGAGACGACGATCGCCGCGGAGATGGATACAAATCCGTTTTTGCATGGGTTTTCGTAAGAAGCAAAGTAAAAAGCCGTCGTTTGGCTTTCACAAAAAAGCACACCCGCGAGGTTCAGCCAAGCGCCGCTTGAATCAGTAGTGTGACGAAGGCAAGCTTGTGGCTTGCCTCCAACAGTCGGAAAACATAGACAACACGATTTTGGGTCAATGAGGTGAAGCCTGCCAGTTGTATTTATGCAGACAAGAGGCTAGACTGCGCGGTGCAGCGGTTTGTTGGGTGGAAAGCACAAAAAACCCTTCTTAGCTGCGCCAAGAAGGGTTTTGGGGGATGTTCTATCCACAATAATGGGAGGGGATATAGTTTAAGCTACTACTATAACGATATATGATTATTTTCACTATGTCAACAGTAAAAAATCAAAAATGGGGTAGAAAGATGAACGGATTGTACGAACAGATTGCCGCGGCGCCGGGCGGGCGAGTGTCGTATGCCGATTACATCAAGATGGCTCTTTACGACGAACGATCCGGCTACTATATGCGAGAGTGGGCGAAAATCGGCAAGGAAGGCGATTTTTTTACGAACAGCTCATTCGCTCCGGTGTTTGGCAAAGCGCTCGCCTCCCTTTGGATTCGGCTCGTGGAAGAAGGGGGGCTGCCGCCGGCTGTTTGCGAGTGGGGGGCGGAGACGGAAAATTGGCGCTTTCCGTATTAGAAGAATGGAAGAAAAAAAGTCCGCATACATACGACCGCTTGTCGTATACGATCATCGACCAAAGCCCGTTCCATCGCCGGCGCCAGTGCGAAACGCTTCAACCCGTCGCCGAGAAGGTGGAGCAATATGACGATGTCTCTCGCTGGCTGGCCGAGCGTGGGCCGTTTTCCGGCATCGTGTTCAGCAACGAATTTTTTGATGCATTTCCCGTTCACGTCATTGTAAAGGAAGGCGGTGTTTTGCACGAATGTTTTGTCGCCGCCCGCGATGGCCGGCTCGTGGAAGAAAAGGCGCCGCTTTGCCGTCCTGCTATTGTCCGCTATTTAAATGAACGCGGATTGGAACTGGCTGAGGGGCAAAGGCTTGAGGTGCCTCTCGCGATGAAGGCGTTTTGGCGCGAGGTTGGGACGCTGTTTCATCAGGCAGTGATGGTGACGGTCGACTATGGCTATACGGACGAACAGTTGCGCGCCCCGGCGCGGCGACATGGAAGCTTGCGCGGGTATTTCCGTCATCAGCTTGTTGCCGACCCGCTTTGCCATCCGGGAGAGATGGACTTGACGAGCCATGTGCAATGGGATGCGCTTCGTTTGTACGCCCGTCAGGCTGGGTGGGAGGAAGTGGCGTTCGTTCGCCAAGATCGGTTTTTGCTCGCGGCCGGTCTTTTGCGTGAATGGAACGTTTCAGAAGGCGGCGATTTCTTTTCGCCGGCAAGCCGCCAAAATCGAATGATCCGTGCGCTGATCGCCGACGGTGGCGTCAGCTGCTTTTTTGACGTGCTTATCTTGCAGAAAGGAATGAGTCTCCCCACGCGCGGCTTTTGGACAGCGCCCGAGTTTTTGCCAGCCGATTGACGGTTTCCTTCGCCTATCTGTAATGGAGAAAAGGGGTTCAGGTCAAAGCGACAAAAAAACAGGCAGGAGGTTCTGCCTGTTTTTTATTCACCCATGCCGGGCACCATCATAAAAGTGGTCCAATACGTAAACGCCGCGAAGAAAATCGTCAAGTATGCCCCGAAAATGTAAAGGTACATTCTCTCGGTCAGCTTTAAAAAGCCGAGGAACAAGAAAAACACCGTTTGGCCAAAGAAAATGAGCGACGTCGTATGCATATGGCCGAGGTAAAACATGACAGCAAAAATGCCGGTCCAAAAGGCGAGCACGCGGAACATGCGGTCCATTATGTATCCCTCCTTCGTTTGTGCAAACCATTGGTCCTTACTTATTATAATGTACAATGGTTGGGAATGTAAATAACGCTTTCGGGCAGGTGGCAAGAAATGATGCAAATGCCGGCCGTTGTTTGCTTGCAGACAAAGAAAAAAGAAGGAGGGACGCTGTCACGGACGGATGGCGATGCGGTAGGCGCAGCGGCGGCTGCCTTCCATCATGTTTTCTGTTTCCGCTACTTCGGCGCCGGCAAACAGCGTCTCGACCATTCCCTCCAAAAAGGCGTGGTGCATGCCGCAGACGGTATCAGGCGCTTGCGCGGCGATTTCTTTGAACGGGCAGTTGAAAATATCGAGGTATAGCACTCCTTTTTCTTCATCATAGTGCAATTGCGGCAAAAATCCAGCCGCTTCGGCCGCCTCTTCCATTATAGCGATTTTGTCGGCCATGGTGAGCGCGCCCGCTGTGCTGTTATGCGGCAAACGGCTGGCGATGAGCTCACGGCCGAAGCGCTTTCCTGTTTCACGCAACGCCTCGCTTCCAATGGGACCAAGTTTGGCCATCGTTTGAATGGCGATGCGGGCGAGGAGTTGATAATCGCGGAACGGAAAATACAGCCCGATCACTTCGTCGGACAGGCGGTACAACCGGCTCGGCCGTCCGCCTTTTCCCGTTTTTTGCGTATCCGATACGACCATGCGAACGTCTTCAAGTTTCGTTAAATGCAGGCGGGCGACGTTTGGATGGATATGGAATTTTTCTGCGATTTCTTGAACAGAAACGTCGCGATGCACTTTTGCCATGTATTCATAAATATGAAATCTGGTCGGGTCAGACAATACGCTTGTAATTTTCAGTGTTTGTTCCATCGGTTTCCCTCCTAAATGAATCATTGATATGGTTATTATAATGAAATCGTCCAAAGCGAGGAATGATTTTTGTCACTATTGTCAGTGAGTGGACTGACATTCAAAAAAATTTCACAAAAAAGCTGCGCCAAAAGCAGGATAACGGCTTATGCTCGTCGAAATACAAAACAGCCTGTCGAAAGGAGGGAATATGTGCTGAACGAGATCGAACAAACGGCAAACCGCCTTCTCGCCGAAGCGGTGCAGCGCCGCGCCTCGGATCTTCACCTCGTTCCGCGCCGCCGCGATGCCGCTGTTCGCTTTCGGCTTGATGGCATGCTTGTCGATGTCGGCGTGCTTCCGAAAGAAACCGCGGAACGTCTTATCGTCCACTTTAAATTTTTAGCCGGCATGGACATCGGGGAACGACGCCGTCCGCAAAGCGGCGCCATGGAAGTAACTGAGTTTGGGGAAACGGTGTATTTGCGTTTATCGACATTGCCGACGCTCTATGATGAAAGCCTCGTCATTCGCCTTCTGCCGCAGCGCCTCTCGCTGCCGCTTCGCGAACTATCCTTATTCTTCCGCTCCACCGCACGATTATTTTCCTTCATGCAGCATCCGCAAGGACTCGTGCTGTTGACCGGTCCGACGGGGTCGGGGAAAACGACGACCCTGTACACCCTTCTTGATCTTTGCCAAGCTGAAAGGCAACGCAACATCATCACGCTTGAAGATCCGATCGAAAAACAGAACGAACGATTGTTGCAAGTGCAAATCAATGAGAAAGCAGGGATCACCTACGCCGCCGGCCTAAAAGCGGCGCTGCGCCATGACCCGGATGTGTTGATGGTCGGTGAGATCCGCGATCATGACACGGCAGCCATTGCCATCCGTTCAGCGCTGAGCGGTCATTTGGTCGTCTCGACGATGCACGCCGCCGATGCAGCCGGCGCCGTCTACCGGCTGCATGAATTCGGCATTCCAATCGCCGATTTGGCCGAGACGCTGCTTGCCGTCTCCTCCCAGCGGCTTGTCGAGCTTTGCTGCCCGCTGTGCGGCGACGATTGCCATCCAGTGTGCGGCCGTCTTGGGCGACGCCGGCGCACCGCTGTTTATGAGTTGCTTTACGGTTCAGCGCTTGAGGACGTTATTCGTTCACTCACCGATGGGAGAGGGAAGCCAAAGCGTTCTTATATGACGCTGGTCCGCTTGATCCGCAAGGGGATTGCGCTCGGCTACCTGCCCGTCCGCATGCTTGAGCTCGTCGGAGGGGGAGAAAGATGAAACGCAAAATGTGGCCGCTCGCTGAACAGGCGTTGTTTTTTGCCCGGCTTGGCCGGCTGCTCGAGCGCGGTTACCCCCTTGGGCAAGCGCTTGAGTTTTTGGCCATCCAGGCTCCAACACACCGCCGGCTGGAAGTGGAACGCTGTCTGCAGCAGCTGCGCGCTGGGCTGCCGCTGTTTGCGGCTGTCGAAGCGCTGTCGGTCGACCGCATGGCGGTTAACCTCCTCTTTTTTGCCGAACGGCATGGCGACTTGCCGCGCGGCATGGCAGAGACAGGGGAAGCGCTGGCGCAAAAAGCGCGCTTCCACGAGCAACTGCGCCGCTTCAGCCGTTATCCGCTATTCCTTCTTTCTTTGCTCATCATCATGCTCGTCTTGATGGAATGGTGGCTGTTGCCGCAGTTTGAACGGGCGGCGGCGGCGTTTTCTCCACAACGCGGACACACCGCTTGGCTGCTTACGGTGATCGCCCATGCCCCTATGGTGCTGGCCGCCATCGCCGCCTTGGCGGTGTTCTCCGGGCTGTTTTACGTCGTTTGTTTCCGCCGCTGGCCGGTCTCCCGAAAACTTCAATTCGCTTTGCGAATTCCAGGGCTTGCTTCGTTTCTGAAACTGTTTCTCACCTGCCAGACCGCTCGCCAGCTCGGGCGCTTGCTGCAGGCCGGGTTGTCGGTTTATGATGCGCTCGGCGTGTTCAGCGAGCCGTCGTCTTGGCCGTTTTTGCAAATGGAGGGTCGGCGCCTTCGCGAGGGGTTGATGAAAGGGATGACGCTTGACGGATTAATCGGCGCCGTCCGCTATTACGAACAAGAGCTGGCGCTTGTCATCCGCCACGGCCAGTCGAACGGCGAACTTGGCAAAGAACTTGAACATTACAGCGAGTTTTTGCTGCAGGTGATGGAACAACGAATCGAGTCGGTCTTAAAACGCATGCAGCCGCTTTTATTGGCGGTCGTTGGCTCGTTTGTCGTCGGCATGTATTTGGCGATTTTGCTGCCAATGTTTTCTATGTTGAACGGACTGTAAGCTGCTTCCATCCAATGGAGATGGGACGGCGCGCAGGAACATGATGCTCAATCTCAATGTGTCGGCTCCTTGGGGGAGGAGCGCGCCCCACCTCCCGAGGCCCAATCAATGAACAGATTCGATGGTCAAGGAACGGATCGAACCGGTCATTCGCTAAGCGCTTTTTCTGAAATTTTGTATACGAGGAGGAGTGGCAATGAATCAAAAAGGATTCACGTTGATCGAAATGTTGATTGTGATGATGGTGATTTCTGTTCTGCTGTTGATTGCGATTCCCAATATTACTAAACACAACAGCATGATCAATTCGAAAGGATGTGAGGCGTTTTTGAACACGGTGCAAGCGCAGGTAAAAGCGTATGAAATGGAACATAACAAAATTCCGACGGTGCAGGAATTGCTCGACGGCCGCTATATTAAATCGGCCAAATGTCCGAACGGCCATGCGATCCAAATCAGCGCGAACGGTGATGTGAGTGAAAGCGGTTCATAACGGCGGGTTTACGCTGCTTGAGATGCTGATCGTTTTCTCGGTGGTGCTAGTGCTTGCCGCGCTGGCTGTTCCTGCGCTTGGCGGCGCTGTGCGCCATCAAGAGGAGATGTATATGCTGGCTGTGCTGCGCGCGGACTTGTATAGAGCGCAGCAATACGCCATCGCCCATCGGGCCGATGTGTCCATTTTTTTCACTGATGGCGGGGCGGAGTACAAGGCGGTTGAGGCAGCGAGCGGCCGGCAGGTTGTCGCCCGCTCACTCCCTTCTCCGTGGCGGTTCCGGCTCGTCACGCTGCGCAATCCGCTCGTCTTTACGGACAACGGCAACATCGAGAAGGCGGGAACCGTTTGGGTGCGTGGGGGCAAGAGCAACTACAAGCTTACTTTTTTGCTTGGAAAAGGGCGGTTTTATGTGCAAAAAATGTAGCGGTGGTTTTTTATTGGTGGAGGCGTTGTTCGCTTTGTCGCTCCTATGGATGACGACGGCGGTTCTTCTTCCGCTGCTCATGCAAATCGCCGTCGAGCGGCAAAACCTCATGCTCGAAGAAAAAGCGCATCAGCTGTTATCGATCGCGTTGTACGAGGAGCCGCTTGTGGGAGAAACCATCGTTGCTGACGGACGCACGGTGTTTCGGCTGCAGGCGCGAGAGGAAGGAGGGCGAATGTGGAGCGTTTGCGTGCGTTGGAACGATTACGCCGGCCGCGAGATGGAGCGGTGCGGGTATGGCAAGCGGTAGCGGCAAAAGAAAGCGGGTTTACAATGATTGAAGCGTTGTTGGCGCTGGTGGCTGCGATGGCCGCGGCGGCGGCCGTTCCGGCGTTGTTGTCCGTCCGCTTGCTGGCTCCAGAGCCGACGGACGCGTTTTCCCGATTGGAATGGCGGCTGTTTTTGCAACAGCTGCAAATCGAGCTGAATGAAACGAAGCAATGGTCAACTGGCGGCCGTGTCCTCTATTTGCAAAAATGGAGCGGCAAGACGGTCAGTTTTTCTGTTGCTCCGTCAAGAGCCGAGCTGATCCGCCAGGTGGACGGCGCTGGCAATGAAACGGTGCTTCGCCATGTGCGCGCTGTTTCGTACCGCGCCGGCGTCCGCGGGATATTTTTGCAAGTGACGGCTGATGACGGCACCGTTTGCGAGGCGTTTGTGGCGCGGGCGTTTTAGCCGGCGGCTTGTACGGTGGGCCCCTTTGACCGTCGCTTCCCCCTTTTTAGACTGGAAAAACGAGGAGAAGGGGAAATGGGTCGACAAGATGGCGTTATTTTTCCGATTGTGGCTGTTGTTTCTTTGTTGCTTGTCTTTTCTGTCATGCATGTCTTGCTCCTCTATGAAGCGGAACGACAGGCAGCTTATGAGGCCCAGCAGGCAGCCGAAGCGGATGAACTTGTGCAGATGGCCGTGTTTGACGTAAAAGAACGCATCGCATCTGCTGATCCGTCGACCGCGGGGGAGACTGGAGAATGGACCTATCCGCGCGGAATGGCGGCCTACCGGTGGGTGCGGGAAGATGCAGCGCACGTTCGGGTTTCTTTGTCCATCCGTTCGTCCTCTGGGCTGAGGCGCGCTGCCATGTTTACTGTCACGCTTCCAGCGCTTCATATTGTCGAATGGAGCGAGCAAAACGGTTAAAAGAGGAAAGAAGCGGAAAAACTAAAAGAAAAAAGGGGGGATTTGATGGCAGTCAACGATTATGTCAAGTTTGTCACCCAACAGTTTGTCGCCTACATGGATTTGCCGAAAGAGGAGCGGAGGCAGCGGCGTCAGGTGCGGAAACAAGAGCAGCTTCCCCTTTCATACCGCTTGTTTGGCATGGTGCCGCTTTCGCTTCGGCTGCTGTTTCGGCGCCGCCCGTAGCAGCCGCCCGCTGGCCTAGGCCGGCGGGCGGTTTTCGTGCCGACGGAAGGGAGTTTGTCGGTTTGAGCGCTCCGAGCCGGATGGACCAATCCCGGATTTGGCTCACGATGAGCGGGGAAGCAAATAAAACAGTCCGCCGTTGATGACGGAAACGGTGATATGCGGCTTGTACTGCTTTTCCAACGCTTCCTTCTCAATATAATAGCACTCCGGCTTTTCTTCGCAGTCTTTGTAAAATTCATCAAGCAACGCCAAATCGTCGGCCCAGCGTCGGCGCGCCTCATCCGCCCACGCATGGTTGTCGGCGGCGATGCGGCTGCGAATATATTGTTCAATGCGGCCGATGCCGCTTCTCGGTTTAATGAGCGGGGAGATGGTGAAACAGTAATCAGGGATTTTCGGCGTCAGCCGTCGCTCGCGCAGCCGTTCGTGGAACGACTCGACGATCGTTCCGCTAATGAGGTGAAGGCCAAGGGAGACGATTTCATCTTTTTTTCGGTCGCATTCGTACGAAATTGTGACGTTCATGCCGAGCCATGGATGGAGAGCGGCGTTGCCGTCTAAAGGCGCGCTTGGCTCCTCATACAGGCGGATGAAGCTGCCGCGTTTTTGCGCTGAGCGGAACAGCTGGTGCAGCCGGGGAGCGCCGAAATGGAGGCGCTCCCCTTTAAGTTTGTCCGTCCGCTCGCTCGCGCGGGTGATGAGCGTCAGTTGCATCGGCTGCGGGACGCCGCCTGTCCGTTCGATATAATGCCAGTAAAACGGGCGGTTCATCAGCTCTTTGTCCATTTCTGCCGTCAGCTGGACGATGAGGTAATCATCGTTCGCTTCCACAAACGTGCAGCTGTTGGCCGCAAAATAGCGTTCGACAAAGCGGCGGATTTCATGTTGCTGCATGCTGCTTGCCTCCTTCTTTTCCGAGCTGCTCTGCCAGCTCGATCATGGCGATGATGTTTTCCATTTTGATTTTCATCTCCCCTTCGCTCCGTGAATGAACGAAGGCGTCTTCGAAGTAGCGCTCCAGGTTGGCGAGGTTCATTTTCGCCAAAATGTCGTCCAGCTCGCCGACGACTCGTTCGAACAGGCGGATTTTTTCGTACAGAAGCGTTAAAATATGCTCTTCGACTGTTTGTTTGATGGCGAAGTTGTAAATGTAAACGTCATCAGTCTGGCCGAGCCGGTGGACGCGGCCGATCCGTTGCTCAAGGCGCATCGGGTTCCACGGCAAGTCGTAGTTGATGACATAGCGGCAAAACTGCAAGTTGATGCCCTCGCCGCCCGCCTCGGTGGCGATGAACACTTGGGCGTGGTGTTTAAACAGTTCCTGCATCCAGTCTTTTTTGCCGCGCCGGAAGCCGCCGCGAAACGGAACGGACGAGATGCCGTGCTGCTTTAAAAACCATTGCAAGTAAAGCTGCGTCGCCCGGTATTCCGTGAAAATAATGACTTTGTCATTGATGGAGCGGATGAGCTCGAGCGCTTTTTCCGCCTTTGAGTTCGTCGTGACGGCGTTGATTTTTTCCAATACGCGTTCAAGCGGCTCTGGAACCGTTCCGCCGCATTTGTCGATCATGTTTTTGATCGTGAGGAACAGCGCTTCGCGGCTGCTGCACGCCTCGCGAAGAAGCGTGATGAGCGAAAACGAGCCGGCGAACGATTCGCGGCGGAGCGCCTTGACCGCTTCATACAGTTCCCGTTCCTCATTCGTAAACTCGATCAGCACCGGTTCAACGTGGCGCTTTGACCATTCGATCGGCGTGTCGGCGCGGCGGTTGCGGATCATCACTTTGTTGACGAGCGCTTTTAAATGGTCGTGCGTCTGTACGGTCCGTGTTTTGCCGTATGTTTTGGCAAATTGCTCGGCGTTGCCTAAATGGCCAGGCTTCAAGAGTGAGACGAGGTTGAAAATTTCTTCGATTCGGTTTTGGATCGGCGTCGCCGTCAGGAGCAAACAAAACTTCTTTTTTAAATTTTGCACAAACTCGTAGTTTTTCGTTTTGTTATTTTTCAGTTTGTGCGCCTCGTCGATGATGATCATGTCGTACGACTGCCCGTAGATGATGTCGCGGTGCGGCGGTTTTTTTGCCGTGTCGATCGAGGAAACGACAATATCGCACTGCTCCCAGACGTAGCTCTTTTTCTGCTGGACGGCCGGGATGAAAAACTTTTCGTTCAACTCTCTCGCCCATTGCGAAACAAGGGAGGCGGGAACGAGAATAAGCGCTTTTTTCACAAGGCCGCGAATCATATATTCTTTTAAGACGAGCCCGGCCTCGATCGTTTTTCCAAGCCCGACTTCATCCGCCAAAATGGCTTTGCCGTTCATCTCCTCGACGACGCGGCGCGCCACTTCAAGCTGGTGCGGGAGGATCGTCAAGTGGGGCAAATGTTTCGGCGCCTGCAAGCCATTAAATTCTGGGACGCTTAAATGATGAGCGGCCTCAAGCGCCAGTTCGTACATTTCCCAGCTCGCCCAAGGGCCGTCTTTTTCGACGCGTGCCAAAAATTCTTCCTTCCATGTTTCATCCATTTCAAGATCAATGTTCATGGCGATCCCCTTCCCTTGCTGCGAATGTTTATATAGATTACATTTGGTATGTTGGGTAAAAAAAGAACATTATTATGACCAATTACCATTAAAGTTCGATTATTTCCTATTGCCCTTTGGCTGCAGTTGATGGTAGTATAAATTTAGAACATTCGCATGACTCGTTGATAAGGGCGTTTATTAGTATGCCCGTTTTGAAAACAATTTATCGATGGGCGGATGACGGCAAGGGGAGAGACTACGGAATGTAGCGCCGAAGGAGCAAGCGGAAAACGCGAATCTCTCAGGCAAAAAGACTCTTGCTTGACGCAGCTCTGGAGAGCGCCTGCGTTCACGCAGGCCACCCAAGAGGAAACCGATCGGCCCCACGGACTGCGAACGGATGCGCCAAACGGCCGGCGGGAAACTTTCAGGTGCCAGGACAGAGCCCCCTTACTTGTTGATAGGGGGAAGTCTGTCCTTTTTTGTGTGATGTGGATTAAAGGAGGGAAAAGCAGATGCTAAAGCGCACGCCTCTATTCTCGGTGTACGCCCGTTACGGCGCCAAAACGATTGAATTTGGCGGCTGGGAGATGCCGGTGCAGTTTTCCAGCATCAAGGAAGAACATGAGGCTGTAAGAACACGCGCCGGGCTGTTTGACGTTTCTCATATGGGGGAAATTGTCGTCCGCGGCCGCGGGAGTCTTGCGTTTTTGCAAAAACTCATGACCAATGACGTCGCCAAACTGCGGCCCGGCCGGGCGCAATATACGCTCATGTGCTATGAGGACGGCGGCACAGTCGATGATTTGCTCATTTATCAAAGAGCTGCCGACGACTATTTGCTTGTCGTCAACGCCGCAAATACAGAAAAAGACTTCGCCTGGCTAAGCGAGCATGTTGAGGGCGATGTCGAGCTCAAGGATGTATCGGCCGAAACGGCTCAGCTTGCTTTGCAAGGACCGGCAGCAGAGCGCGTCCTGCAGCGATTGACCGATTTTGATTTGTCTACGCTGCGCCCGTTTTCATTCGCCGACGGCGTCGAAGTCTCGGGCGTGAAGGCGCTCGTTTCGCGCACCGGCTACACGGGTGAAGACGGGTTTGAGCTATATTGTAAAGCCGAAGACGCCGCCGCGCTATGGGAGGCGATCCTGGCCGACGGAGCTCGTGACGGCGTCCTTCCATGCGGGTTGGGGGCGCGCGATACGCTCCGCTTTGAAGCGTGTCTTCCGCTTTACGGCCAAGAGCTGTCCGACTCGATCACACCGGTTGAAGCCGGGCTCGGTTTTGCCGTCAAAACGGAAAAAGAGCCGCCGTTTATCGGCCAAGCTGTGTTGAAACGGCAAAAAGAGGCGGGGCCGCCGCGCCGGCTCGTCGGCATCGAGATGATCGACAGAGGCATTCCGCGCCACGGATACGTTGTATTTGCCGACGGCGAAGAAGTCGGTTTCGTCACGACCGGCACACAGTCGCCGACACTGAAGAAAAACATCGGCTTGGCTTTGGTGAAAGCAGATGTGGCCGCCATCGGCCGGGAGGTGGAGGTGGACATCCGCGGCAAACGGCTGAAAGCGAACATCGTGCCGATTCCGTTTTACAAGCGGGCTAAGTGACGATTCCAAAGCGACAAGGAAAGGGGAAAGCGCTGTGCTCCATCGTTATTTGCCGATGACGGAAGAAGATAAACGAGAGATGTTGAAGACGATCGGCGTCGCCTCGATTGACGACTTGTTTGCCGATATTCCAGAACAAGTCCGCTTCCGCGGCGAGCTGAAGGTGAAACCGGCCAAATCGGAGCCGGAGCTGTGGAAAGAGCTTGCGGCCTTAGCGGAAAAAAACGCCAATCTGAAACAATACGTTTCCTTTTTAGGCGCTGGGGTGTACGACCATTACATTCCAGCGGTGGTAGACCATGTGTTGTCGCGCTCTGAATTTTATACCGCGTATACCCCGTATCAACCGGAAATTTCCCAAGGCGAGTTGCAGGCGATTTTTGAGTTTCAGACGATGGTGTGCGAGTTGACCGGCATGGATGTCGCCAACTCGTCGATGTACGACGGCGGCACGGCGCTTGCCGAAGCGGTGCTTCTTAGCGCCGCGCATACGAAGCGGAAGAAAGTGCTCATCTCGACCGCCGTTCATCCGCAATATCGGGAAGTTGTGCGCACATACGCCAAAGGACAGAAGCTCGAAGTGAAAGAAATTCCGTATGACGGCGGCATCACCGATCTTAAGGCGCTTGAAGCAGAAATGGAGGACGATGTGGCGTGCGTTGTCGTCCAATACCCGAACTTTTTTGGTCAAATTGAGCCGCTGAAAGCGATCGCGCCGCTTGCGCATGAAAAGAAAAGCTTGTTTGTCGTCGCCAGCAACCCATTGGCGCTTGGCGTGCTGACTCCGCCAGGGGCGTTTGACGCCGACATTGTGGTCGGCGACATGCAGCCGTTTGGCATTCCGACGCAGTTTGGCGGCCCGCATTGCGGCTATTTCGCCGTCAAAACGCCGCTCATGCGCAAAATTCCGGGGCGGCTCGTCGGGCAGACGACCGATGAGGACGGGCGCCGCGGATTTGTCTTGACGCTTCAAGCGCGCGAACAGCACATCCGCCGCGACAAGGCGACATCCAACATTTGCTCCAATCAAGCGTTGAACGCCTTGGCCGCTTCCGTGGCGCTGTCGGCGCTCGGCAAGCGGGGCGTAAAAGAAATGGCGACGATGAACCTTCAAAAAGCGCATTATGCAAAGAGGGAATTGGAAAAGCGCGGATTGTCGTCGCCGTTTGCCGGTCCGTTTTTCAACGAATTCGTCATCCGGCTCGGACGGCCGGTTTCTGATGTGAACGACCGCCTGCTCGAAAAAGGAATCATCGGCGGCTATGACCTTGGCGGCGATTATCCGGAGCTGGCGGGCCATATGCTTGTTGCGGTCACCGAACTGCGGACAAAAGAAGAAATCGATCGGTTTGTCAATGAATTGGGGGATGGCCATGCGTAACAATCAACCGCTTATTTTCGAACGAAGCAAGCCGGGGCGCATCGCCTACAGCCTTCCGGCGTTGGACGTTCCGGCTGTCGATGTCAGCGAGCTCGTGCCGGCCGATTATGTTCGCATTGAAGAGCCGGAGCTCCCGGAAGTGTCGGAGCTTGACTTAATGCGCCACTATACGGCGCTCTCGAGACGAAACCACGGCGTCGATTCCGGGTTTTACCCGCTCGGGTCATGCACGATGAAATACAATCCGAAAATCAATGAAAACGTTGCCCGCCTCGCCGGGTTTGCCCACATTCATCCGCTTCAGCCAGAAGAAACGGTGCAAGGGGCGCTCGAGTTGATGTACGACTTGCAGGAACATTTAAAGGAAATCACCGGCATGGATGCGGTCACGTTGCAACCGGCGGCCGGCGCCCACGGAGAGTGGACGGGGCTGATGATGATCCGCGCTTATCATGAAGCAAACGGCGACTTCGGACGGACGAAAGTGATCGTTCCGGATTCGGCGCATGGCACGAACCCGGCGTCGGCCACGGTGGCCGGCTTTGAAACGGTCACGGTCCGCTCGACGGTTGACGGGCTTGTCGATTTGGATGACTTAAAGCGCGTCGTCGGTCCGGATACAGCGGCGCTTATGCTCACGAACCCGAACACGCTCGGGCTGTTTGAAGAGCATATTGTCGAAATGGCCGAAATCGTCCACAAAGCCGGCGGCAAGCTGTATTATGACGGCGCGAATTTAAACGCCATTCTTGGCAAGGCGCGCCCGGGAGACATGGGTTTTGACGTCGTCCATTTGAACTTGCACAAAACGTTCACCGGCCCGCACGGCGGCGGAGGCCCAGGCTCCGGCCCGGTCGGGGTGAAAGCCGACCTCATTCCGTTTTTGCCGAAGCCGGTCATCGAAAAAGGGGAAAACGGCTATTACCTTGATGACGACCGCCCGCAATCGATCGGCCGCGTCAAGCCGTTTTACGGCAATTTCGGCATCAACGTCCGAGCGTACACGTACATCCGCTCGATGGGGCCGGACGGCTTAAAAGCGGTGAGCGAATATGCGGTGTTAAACGCCAACTATATGATGCGCCGGCTTGCTGAGTATTACGATTTGCCGTATGACCGCCATTGCAAGCATGAGTTCGTCCTCTCCGGCCGGCGGCAAAAGAAGCTTGGCGTCAGAACGCTCGACATCGCCAAGAGGCTGCTTGATTTCGGCTTCCATCCGCCGACGATTTACTTCCCGCTCATCGTCGAAGAATGCATGATGATCGAGCCGACGGAGACGGAGTCGAAAGAGACGCTCGATGCGTTTATTGACGCCATGATCCAAATCGCCAAAGAGGCGGAGGAAAATCCGGAAATCGTTCAAGAAGCGCCGCATACGACGGTCGTCAAGCGGCTCGATGAAACGACCGCGGCGCGCAAACCGATTTTGCGCTACCAAAAAGAAACGTAAGCTAAGCCTTGTTCTTATGCGGCCTGCCTCGTAAAGGGAGGCCGCTTCGTTGTCAAAAAAGAAAGTGAACCATCCATCATCGCCTCCAAGCTGAAGGAGAAAAGCTGCGCTATCGGCGCGGCTGCTTCGGTGCTTGAGACGGTCGTTCTGCCGCCGGAATATGCGGCGGTCTAGCGCAAGCGAAAAGAGGCGTCTGCCTTTCCCGGCAGAGCGCCTCTTTCGTTAGGCTACGCTTTTTTCTTCACTTTCCCGGTCCATGTTTTAAATCCGCCTTTTAAATGGTACAAGTCGCGGTACCCTTTTCGGTAGAGCATTTGCGCGGCACGCCCGCTGCGCAGCCCGTTTTGGCAGTACAAATAGATCGGCTGGTCTTTGCGCAATTCTTTCATGCGCATGCGAAGCTGCGTGAGCGGGATGTTGCGCGCCCCTAAAATATGTCCAGCCGCAAACTCATCCGGTTCGCGGACATCAATCAATTGCGCTTTCCGGTAGCCGGCGCGGAACTCTTCCTCTGTCAATGCTTTGACAATTCTCCGCTGCCAGAAGTACGTAATGACGGAATACACGATGATCGCGCCGAGAATAATGAGCAATGCCTTCACCTGTCATGCCTCCTTTCGCTTCATCTGCTATTTCCTATTATATAAAGTCGCTGCGGGGAAGCAAAGAGATTTTCGCCGTGCCATTTTTCTTTCCTTCACCGGCGTTGTTTGCTAAACTAGTAAAGGTGGCCGAAGGCGTTCTGCCCTGAAACGCCGCCAGGTTGAAGCGAGGAACAATGGAGAAGGTGGAACGATGGCAAAAGAAGTATGGCGCTTTATCGATTCCGGCTATTGCCCGCCGGCGTTCAATATGGCGCTCGATGAGGCGCTTCTCGATTGGCACAGCGAAGGAAAAATTCCGCCGACGGTCCGCTTTTATGGCTGGAATCCGCCAACCTTGTCGATTGGCTATTTTCAAAAAGTGGAGAAAGAAATTGACTTAGAGGCGGTCAAACGGCACGGCCTCGGCTTTGTCCGCCGTCCGACCGGCGGGCGCGGCGTCCTGCACGATCAAGAATTGACATACAGCGTGATCGTCTCCGAATCGCACCCGGCGATGCCGAAGACGGTGACGGAAGCCTATCGCGTCATTTCTCAAGGAATTTTAGAAGGATTTCGCTATCTTGGATTGGATGCGTATTTTGCCGTGCCGAAGACAGAAGAAGAGAAAGCCGATTTGCGCAGCCCGCGCTCGGCTGTTTGCTTTGACGCGCCGTCGTGGTACGAACTTGTCGTTGAGGGGCGGAAAGTCGCCGGCAGCGCGCAAACGCGGCAAAAAGGCGTCATTTTGCAGCATGGCTCGATTTTGCTCGATTTGGACGAAGACTTGCTGTTCCGTTTGTTTAAATACCCGAACGAGCGGGTGAAAGAGCGGCTGCAGCGTGAATTTAAAAAGAAAGCGGTCGCCATCAATGAGGTGGCGGGCCGGACGGTGACGATTGAGGAAGCGAAAGAAGCGTTTTACAAAGGATTTGAAAAAGGATTGGACATCGTATTGGAGCCGTACACGCTCACCGACGAGGAACGGGCGTACGTCGAAGAGCTGGCGCGGACGAAATACGAAAGCGATGAATGGAACTTCAAGCGATGAGCAGCGACGCGGCAAATCGCTCGTTTTCCGGCAGAAACGGCGGCACTCCCCCGTTTTTCTCCGCATTTCGCCATGTTTTGTTTTTTGGCTTGACAAAAACGAAATCGTTTGTTCTCTTTAACAATATATAGTATGATTTTCATAAAAAATCATACTATATATTGTTTTTTTCTGTTCGATATGATAAGGTAGAGAAGACAGGACAACTTTGCCAAAAACATGAGAGATTATATAAAAGAGGAGAGATAGGAGAATGACGGTGGCGTCATCCGAGAAAATGAAGATCAATATTGACAAGCTGAACGAGGATATCCGCCTATTTCCGCAAGTGCATCCGATTACGCCGGATATGCACATCACCCATAAAGGCGTATCCCGTTTGGTCATGTTGGATCGGTATTCGTTCAAAGATACGGAGAAGCTGACGCTCACACCGGGTGACTTTGTCGTGTTGACGATCAAGGAAGATCCGAAATTCCCGGCCCGGGGGCTCGGGTTTATCGTCGACATCGACTGGGAGGCGAAAAAGGCGCACGTGTTGATTGAGGACGAATACCGGCATGTGCTCGAAGGGGAAGAGGCGGAGACCGGCATTGTGGTTCGGTCGCTCGACATTATCGACAAGCCGCTCGAGATTTTCTATGAGCAAATCGCCAAGCGCAATGCCACCGGGCTGGCGGCGGTGGAAAAGACGGAAGAAAAGCGGAAAGAGTGGTTCGAAAAGTTTTATCAAGAGCTCGCAAGCTTGAATTTTGTTCCGGCCGGCCGCGTGTTGTACGGCGCAGGTTCAGGCAAGGAAGTGACGTATTTCAACTGCTATGTGATGCCGTTTGTGAAAGACTCGCGCGAAGGAATTTCCGAACATCGGAAGCAGGTGATGGAAATCATGAGCCGCGGCGGCGGCGTCGGAACGAACGGCTCGACATTGCGGCCGCGCCATACGCTTGCGCGCGGGGTGAACGGCAAATCGTCCGGGTCGGTCTCGTGGCTTGACGACATTGCGAAGCTGACTCACCTTGTCGAGCAAGGTGGCTCCCGGCGCGGCGCCCAAATGATTATGCTTGCCGACTGGCATCCGGACATTATCGAGTTCATCGTCTCGAAAATGCAAAACCCGCGCATTTTGCGCTACCTGCTCGAAAATATGGAAGATGAAGGAATCAAAAAAGCAGCGCGCGACAAACTGAAATTTACGCCGCTCACCGAGCGGGAGCGGGCGATGTACGAAGCGATCGTCCGCTACAAGAACGCGCCTGACTACGGCGGTTTCACTGAGGAAATCATCAAAGACGCCGAAGAAAAACTGCGCACCGGTGGTACATACACGGTGCACAATCCTGACTTTTTGACCGGTGCGAACATTTCCGTCTGCTTGACGAAAGAGTTCATGGAAGCGGTCGAAAAGGACGAAGAATACGCGCTCCGTTTCCCGGATGTGGAAACGTATTCCGAAGAGGAAATGCGCATTTACAACGAAAAATGGCATGAAGTCGGCGATGTGCGAGAATGGGAGAAAATGGGCTACCGCGTCCGCGTCTACCGAAAAATCCGCGCCCGCGAACTGTGGAAGCTGATCAATATTTGCGCCACGTATTCCGCCGAACCGGGCATTTTCTTCATCGACAACGCCAACGAAATGACGAACGCCCGCGCGTACGGGCAAAAAGTGGTTGCGACCAACCCGTGCGGGGAACAACCTCTCGCACCATATTCGGTCTGCAACCTGGCCGCCATTAACTTGGCGAACATGGTGGACAAAGAACGGAAAGTCGTGGACTACGAAAAACTGAAACGCACGGTCGAAATCGGGGTGCGGATGCAAGACAACGTCATTGACGCGACGCCGTACTTCCTTGAGGAAAACAAAAAACAAGCGCTCGGCGAGCGCCGCATCGGCCTTGGCGTCATGGGGCTCGCAGACTTGCTCATTTACTGCGAAAAAGCGTACGGCTCTGAGGAAGGAAACGAGCTCGTCGATGAGCTGTTCCGCACGATCGCCACGACCGCGTACCGGGCATCGATCGAGCTGGCGAAAGAAAAAGGCAGCTTCCCGTTTTTGGTCGGCGAAACGGAGGAAGAGACGCGCAAGCTGCGCGAAGCGTTCATCAACACCGGCTACATGAAACGGATGCCAGAAGACATTCGCCAAGATATTTTGAAATACGGCATCCGCAACTCGCACTTGCTGACGGTGGCGCCGACAGGATCGACTGGGACGATGGTCGGCGTCTCAACCGGGCTGGAGCCGTACTTCTCGTTCTCGTACTACCGGAGCGGGCGCTTGGGCAAATTTATCGAAGTGAAAGCGGACATCGTCGAAGAATATTTGGACAAACATCCAGAAGCCGACCCGAACCACTTGCCGCCTTGGTTTGTGACGGCGATGGACTTGCCGCCGGAAGCGCATGCTGATGTGCAATGCATCATTCAGCGCTGGGTCGACTCGAGCTTGTCGAAAACGGTCAACGCGCCAAAAGGCTACACCGTCGAGCAAGTGCAAAAAGTGTACGAACGGTTATGGCGCTGCGGCGCGAAAGGCGGGACCGTCTATGTCGACGGCAGTCGCGATGCGCAAGTGTTGACGCTAAAGGCAGAGGAGAATCAGATTGAAGAGCAACTTGAGCTGCTTCCAGAGGAGCTCGAGGAAAAAGAGACGAAACGCCCCGTTGTGCTCGTTGATACGATTCAAGATGTGCGCGCCACCGATGTGACAATCGGTTCTGAAATTGGCAATATTTGCCCGATTTGCCGCGAAGGGACGATCGAAGAGATCGGCGGCTGCAACACGTGCACCAACTGCGGCGCGCAGCTGAAGTGCGGGTTGTAATGTTGAATGATGGGGTGAAGGACACGCTGGTTCTGCAATGAACATATACCAGTCAAGTAGACCAGTGTAAAAACCCCCCTCTTCAGCTGCTCGCAAGATAGTGGAATGAAGAAACGTTGTCAAGGAAAGCACTTGACAACGTCCCCTTCATTTCACTTCATTGAAGATATTCCCAGCCGTTCACCTGCCAGGCTGCCTTGGTCATTCGGTACTCTATCGGACTAAGGTGGCCTAATCTTTTTTTTTGAAACCGTTCATGATTTCATGATTATAAAATACGAAAAAAATCTTTCATTACACAAAATGGTTGACAGTACCTTTTAGACGTTATGATTCTATTTTTGTACAAACTTTTTTACTGAATGAACAAAAATAACACTGGAGATAAAAATACAAAATGTATAAATATTAACGTACAAAGTGTTTGTATATTGATTTACCCAATTATAACGATAGATTTTAGAATTTGTATTGGACGGTGGCCCTCCTAATTGCTTGATTAGGTTCACAAAATACGAAATTTCTAAAAAAGCTGAGAGACATAGAATAAATAGTGAAGAAATAGTTATAAATAACCATTTTTTTTTGAATAAGCTGCGTTATTCATTATTTTCCATATTTCCCTTCCGAAGAAGAAAAATAGTAGTGCAGATAATATTATAAATACCATTCCTGGATTTCCATTTCCAGAAATTACATGAGGTTTCATTGTAAATAGTTTTGTTAGATATATCATAAATAAACAAGCCAAAAGCAATCCAATCAATCGTCTGGAAAATAAATTCAACTTCACTACTCCCTCCCCCCGATTTTACTGGATTTATCACATGAAACACTCCTTAGGTATGATGAAGGACTGTTTCATTTTTTAAGATAACCACGCAAAGTCGATATCTTGGTCATCATCTGTCCAATCAAACCAATGCGTTGCGGTATTATTAGCGCCGTTGTCAGGATCTTTGTAAGCGATATGCAAATCCCCCGTATAAGAACCGTTTTTATTATATCCAATCCCACAAACAAAATGATATGTGATAGTTGAACCTCCACTGTCAAATAAATCGAATCGGACTGCAACAGGATTGTTGTTATTAATAGCACTGATAAACTTAGAACCGTTTCCTTCTGCGTCTGTTACTATATTGTAGGTCCAAGCATTGCTTGTATGAAAAACATGCTCAAGAGAACCACTAGCCCACATTGAAATGGTTGTGCCCAACCATGTAGTACCTATCTCATTATAAAGATGATTAACTAAGGCTGCCCATGAACCATAGTAAGCGTTATCACGAACATTATACTGTTTAGTGCAAAATAAAAATACAGAGTTCTGCAACGAAACGTGCAGAGCCTAAGGCAAAGAAAAAAGGCTTGCCAGCCCCTAACATTTCCTCTACTGTGGAAGTTGTGAACACATAAACCAAACAGTGGAGGAGCGAAAGGATGCTGGCAATGCCCGAAATGAATCGTATCAGAAAACTGCGTGAAAAGAAAGGGTTATCGATTGCGGAAATTTCCCGCGAAACGGGATATAACTGGAGAACGGTCAAGAAATACGCGGATGGCGGCATTTCTGTCCAACCAACCATCAAACGCAAAAAGGGGATGATGGAGGAAGAAGGATACGGGCAAATCATTGATGACTGGTTGGAGGAGGATGCCAAGCTGCCGAGAAAACAACGGCGAACGAACAAGACGATGTTTGAAGCGCTTTGTCGTGACCATGGATTTCAAGGCTCGTATCGCACCGTTTGCGCGTACGTGCAAAAACGAAGACCGCAGCTCAAACTCGAGAAAGAACAGCGCTATGAACGACTTGAGCACCCGCCAGGCGAGGCGCAGGTGGATTTCGGGAAGATGACGGTGGTGACGAAGGAGGGGAAGGAAGAAGAACGATCGGTTTTGATCGTAAGCTTCCCGTATAGCAACGCTGCGTTTGCTTATCCGCTGCCGGCGGAAAACAGTGAATGCTTCCTCCATGGGTTGACGCAGCTGTTTCGTCAGGCTGGGGGAGTGCCAAAGGCATTGCGCATTGACAATTTGTCCGCGGCCATCGTGTCGATTCGAAAAGGGGGAGAACGCCAATTCACCGAGGCTTTTGAGAAATTTCAACTCTACTATCGGTTTGATGTACAAGTGTGCAATCCATACAGCGGACATGAGAAAGGAAATGCGGAGCGAAAAGTCTATTACACTCGCAACCTTTGTTTCGTCCCGGCTCCGTTGATCGAGTCGGATCCGGAGCTGGTGGAGTGGCTGCATCGCAAGATGGTCGAGGACCGAAACCGCCCTCATTATGAAAAGGGGCGGTTGATAGAGGAGCTATGGCAGGAAGAGCGGCCGGAGCTGTTGGCGTTGCCGGAACAAGATCTTCCGATCTTCTCCCTCGATCACGCTTACGTGAATAAGTACGGAGAAGTGATGGTGGATGGGAAGGCGTTCGTCGTCCATGGCCTGTCCGTCCCCAACCGGGTATTGGTGAAAAAAGAGTGGGATCGTTTCTTTGTGCTCTCTCCTGACGGAGGCATACATCTTGAGATGCCAAGGCCGTATACGAACGTGAAACGCGAGATCCCTTGGAAAGAGATTTTCGCTGAGTGGGAGACCAAACCCCGGGTTGTCGGGCATTCCCGATACCGGGCGTACTTGCCGGAAGCGATCCGAACGTATCTGGCTGGCACCCCGCCCCAGGTGGCGGCCCGTTTGAAAGGGCTGCGAGCGCTGTTGGATCGTTGCACGCTTTATGAAATCCCCCAGTGGCTCGAGGAGAGTCAGCGATGGGACTTGGCTCCTCATGAAATCGGGGTGTTGATGGAAGCCGAGCAATCCCATTACCCGGCCAAGTGGAAAGAATCGTACACCCCTTCCGTCCTGATCGACTATGAAACGGACTTAACGGTGTATGATCAACGTCTTCATCCTGTTCGGGAAGGGGGTGTCCAGGGATGAGAGCAGAGGTGAAAGAGATTTGTAAAGCACTGCATTTGGCCTATATCGCGGATCGATTCGAGGAGGTGATGTTCGAAACGAAAGAACAGTTTTTGCGGGATGTATTGGCGCTGGAGCTGTCGTGCCGCCAGCAGGCGAAACAGGCCCGGCTGATCAAGAAAGCCAAGTTTCGGGAGTTGAAATGGCTGAAGGATTACGAATGGTCGGATCACATCCACTGGCCGACCACGACATCGAAGAAGGAATTGTGTGACCTTCGCTTTTTGGAGCGAAAGCAAAACGTTCTGCTTTTAGGCTCGCCCGGGACAGGAAAAACCCATCTCGCCACAGCGCTCGGCATCCAGGCGTGCCAACAAGGCCATGAGGTTCGGTTTTTCCGCGTCGCGGATCTCGTCGCCCAGCTGGAAGAGGCATTGAAAAATGGCACGCTCGGGCGGCTGAAACGAAGCATCGATGCGTGCGAACTGTTGATATTGGATGAACTCGGCTATGTGCCGTTTCAAAAGCAAGGATCGGAGCTGTTGTTTCATATTATCGCCGACTGTTATGAGCGAAAAAGCGTCATCGTGACGTCGAATCTGGAATTTGGACAGTGGAATCGGGTGTTTGGGGACAACCGCTTGACAGCTGCGCTGGTGGATCGCTTGGTTCACCATGCCCACATCCTGGCCTTTACGGGAGAGAGCTATCGACTGCGGAACGCTCTCTCCGCGATCCAGCCGTCCTCTTCCCCCGGTCTGGAACCTTAAGTCTTGAGCTGGCAAGCCTATGTATTTTTTCTTGCACTTCTCTGCATTTTTTGCTTGCAAAAAACACATTATACCCCAATTCATCATGATAATAATCCATAATCATGGCAGCAACCGTTGGACCACAAGCTGAATTAGGATTATCAATCCCAAAGTTGCGCTGATAGATGCGGTCAACATTTAATACTTTATAATCCGGATTTGTAGCTGTGGCATATACCATTGTAGTATTATGCTCTTTTAACAACTCGTCCCACCCGGGGCTCCTCTTATTACCTTTTTTCAACGACTTTAGCTGTAGCTTTTCAATTTTTTTTATATTCCTCTGTCCCATTTCTTTTTTCAGCTTTTAATTTCCTTAATATTGTGGATTTAGCATTTTCAAATTTTTCTTTCACTTCTTCGTTATTTTTACCAAAACTAAATCTATTTAAACCAAAATAATAGACTTTCTCATCCTTATGTTTTTTGTTCATAGTTTCTGACAAATTCCCGTTTATACCGTACTGTATCATTGGATCGATTGTATCGATTGCAGAGGTAATAAAATAACCTGTAGTTTTATTCATTCATCACATATTATATACCTCACATTTCGCACCCCGAGTTCGACAGCGACTAGGCAAACCAAGTGCCTCTCGCCCCTTGATACAAAATGGATCAGAGGCATTTGAGCATATTTTAGGCGTGTATCTAGGGGCGAGGATGGATACCTAGAAGGCCGATGAAAAAGTACACGCCAAGGCAGGGATTAAGGGGGCTTATGTTGAAAAAGAGGAGAGGAATCTTTGGAATGGAGCGTGAGCGGATCACGAAAGCCCCCAGACCCCCTTCGACTCAGCCTCGTCTATTTCAAGTCATCGACATGGAGGAACTGGTTCCTCCACATCATATCCTGCGCCAAATCAACGAAGCCGTTGACTTCCCCGTCATTCACGATTGGGTGACTCCCCTGTACACGGAAAAAACGGGTCGTCCAGCGGAAGATTCGGAACGGGACCGGCTCTTTGGCGTGCGCAAAAACGGAATTTGGAGCAGGAAGCCCTGCACGTCCTGCCATCCTTTGGCGCCAAATGGCGGAGAGAATGGCCTCCAAAATTCGACATGAGGGAACTCTATGCCTCATTAATTCACCGGCCTTCTAGGATCCGTATCGAACAGCATCTTGGCCATTTTCATTTGCCTAAAATGGCCTTAAAACTGTCGAACTCGGGTAAGAGGGATTATATCACAGGGAACCGGCGTTTTTTTTACATAAAGGGGAAAAGCGAAAATATAGTGGTAAAAGGGAGAATGAAAGGGGGAGCGTCATGATTGTTCATGTCATTCAGTGCGGCGAAACGCTTTGGCAGCTGGCTCAGCGCTACGGCGTCCCGCTCGAGCGGATTGTCGCCGCCAATGAATTGAGCGATCCGAATCGGCTTGCTACCGGGCAAGCGGTTGTCATTCCGGTGCCGTATCGCTATCATACCGTTCGTGCAGGGGAAACGTTATGGCAGATCGCCCATTCGTATGGAGTGACGGTCGAAGCGATTGTACAGGCGAACCGAATCGCCAACCCGGCGCTCATTTATCCAGGCACAGCATTGTTGATCCCAGCTCGCATTCATACGGTGCGCGCGGGGGAAACGTTAGGGCAAATTGCCGCCGCCTACCAGGTCAGCGTCCAGCAAATCATTGAGTTTAATCCGATTGACGATCCGAATATGATTGTCCCCGGACAGCGGCTCATCATCCCGCCGGCGAAGCCGCTCATCGAGGTGAACGCGTTTACGGTGGATCAAGGGGAGAAAGGAGCGGAGCAAGTGCGCGAAGTCGGCCGCCATTTGACCTATGCCGCGCCATTCGCCTACACGATCCGCGCCGACGGCGGACTCAATCCGATCAATGATACCGCATTCATTCAGGCGGCTTATGCCGCCCGTGTCGTGCCGATGATGACGATCACAAACTTTACGTATCGGGATCCGGGCTCAAGATTGGCGCAGACCGTTTTGGCCGATGCCACGTTGCAAACCCGGCTGCTTGACAACGTCATTCAAGTGATGCGGGCAAAAGGGTACCGCGCGTTGAATGTCGATTTTGAAAACGTCTATCCGTCCGACCGTAAGCGGTATAACGAGTTTTTGCAACGGGCGGCCAACCGGCTTCACGCTGAGGGGTATGTTTTATCGACGTCGCTGGCGCCCAAAATAAGCGCTGAACAAAAAGGGCTGCTGTACGAAGCTCACGACTATCCAGCCCACGGACGCATCGCCGATTTTGTTGTCTTGATGACCTATGAGTGGGGCTACCGGTTTGGGCCGCCGCAAGCCATTTCGCCGGTGAATCAAATTCGGCGCGTGCTCGCTTATGCGGTGACCGCCGTTCCGCGAAGGAAAATCATGATGGGGTTTCAAATTTACGCCCGCGACTGGGTGTTGCCGCACGTGCCAGGGCAAGAGGCGGAAACGTTCAGTCCGAAAGAGGCGCTCGAGCGCGCCGTTCGCTACGGAGCGTTCATTCAGTACGATCCTGTGGCCGCCTCGCCGTTTTATCGCTACACGGATGAGCAAGGACGCCAGCACGAAGTATGGTTTGAGGACGCCCGCAGCGCGTTGGCGAAATTCCAATTGGTGAAAGAATACGGATTGAGCGGAATCAGCTATTGGGTGCTCGGGTATCCGTATCCGGAAAACTGGGTGCTGCTAGAAGACAACTTCCGCATTCGCAAGCGGGGATAAGCGGTTCGAGCGTGTGCGCCGACCATCGGGCATGCGCTTTTACTTTGTTTCTTGGAGTTCGAGCCGCTTTTTTAGTTGATAAATTTCCAAATCGTGCTGGCCGATCTTATGGTTTAAATATTCAATCGCGATGTTCGCGTTGCGCCAATCGTTCGACAAAATTTCGAACATGCGCCGATGGTCGGCCAGCTCGTCCTCGGTTTTTTTTGAAATGGCTGCGCGTCTCGATGATGAGCATGTAATTGACTTGAAAAAAGAGGATGATCGACGATGGATGGAGGCGCTCATTTGGCCTGAACATCATGATCGGCGCCAATTGTTTGAAAAGGCAGCCTGATGTCTGGAACAAACGCCGATTCGTCTGATCGAGGGAGACGGGGTTGAACTTCTCTCTGATCTTGTTGCACAAGTTCCGTCCGATACCGTTGTTTGCATCTTCCACACGCATGTCGCGAACCAAATGTCAGATGAGGCAAAGCGTGGATTGCTTGAGCAGCTTCGCGAAATCGGCCGCCAACGGGATTTGTTCCATGTGTATAACAATATGTGGGATCCGAAACTGCACCTGGATAGCATGATCAATGGCCGAGAATGCCGACAAATCGTTGCTGAAACCGACGGTCATGCCCGCTGGTTTCGCTGGGAGGCGGATGTCTGTGGATGAGGGGCGACAATGAGATGAAAAAAGAATTCCAAATAAAGTTAGATCGCGACTTCCCCGTTTCCGTCCATACTAACTATAAAGATGGACGAAATGGGGGGAAACGATGAAACCGTTTGTGCCAAAACTTGTGTATTTCGAGCCGGAGGCGTTGTCGTATCCGCTCGGGAAAGAACTGTATGAGAAATTTACGCAAATGGGAATCGAGATTCGGGAGACGACGTCACACAACCAAGTGCGCGGCATTCCGGGAGAGACGGAGCTGGCGCGGTATCGAAACGCAAAATCGACGCTCGTTGTTGGCGTGCGGCGGACGCTACAATTCGATTCATCGAAGCCGTCAGCCGAATACGCTATTCCGTTGGCAACCGGATGCATGGGCCATTGCCATTATTGCTATTTGCAAACGACATTAGGAAACAAGCCATACATCCGCGTGTATGTCAACTTGGACGACATTTTCGCTCAAGCGCAAAAGTATATTGACGAGCGTGCGCCCGAGATCACCCGCTTCGAGGCGGCGTGTACGTCCGACATTGTCGGGATCGATCATTTGACCCATTCGCTCAAAAAAGCAATTGAGTTTATCGGCGCGACCGACTACGGGCGGCTCCGATTTGTGACGAAGTATGAGCATGTCGATCATTTGCTTGATGCCAAGCATAACGGCAAAACGCGGTTTCGCTTCAGCGTCAACTCCCGCTATGTGATCAACCATTTCGAGCCGGGAACGTCCTCCTTTGACGCGCGGCTTGCAGCAGCGCGCAAAGTGGCCGGTGCCGGCTATAGGCTCGGCTTTGTTGTCGCACCGATTTACCGGCATGACGGCTGGGAACAAGGGTATTTTGAATTGTTTCAGGAGCTCGCCCGGCAATTGGAAGGGATAGACTTATCTGATTTGACGTTTGAGCTCATCCAGCATCGGTTTACGAAACCGGCCAAGCGGGTCATCGAACAGCGTTACCCAAAAACCAAGCTCGATTTGGACGAATCGAAGCGCAAGTATAAGTGGGGGAGGTACGGCATCGGCAAATATGTGTACCGCGACGAGGAAGTGCGGGAGCTGGAGGAAACGATGCGCTCGTATATTGCTCGCTTTTTCCCATCGGCTCAGGTGCAGTATTTTACGTAATGTCCCCTTCATGGTATAATGGGATTGATTGCTATTTTTTGTTTGCCTGAGCGGCCAACTGCGGCAGAAAAGCTGAAAATAAAGCTTTCTCATCTATATATAGATGCGACGAAAACGTTTCACATCCTTGACGGAAAAGGTCGCCTATGCATTTTTCGACTGTCACGCCAAGGCGTGGCAGTCGATCAAATGCTCGGTAAAAGCCGTGTTAAAGCTTCAAACTGCATCTATATCGTTTTTATTCGTTCATCAACACGCCTGTTTCATGAGAGATGCTGACGGCCGCTGCATTTGTGTGCGGCAGACAAACGTGATGGGAGGGGACAAACGTTGCCGACACCGAGCATGGAAGATTATATTGAGCAAATTTACATTTTGATTGAAGAAAAGGGCTATGCCCGCGTCTCTGACATCGCGGAAGCGTTGTCTGTCCATCCCTCCTCGGTGACAAAAATGGTGCAAAAGCTCGATAAAGATGAGTATTTAGTGTATGAGAAATACCGCGGACTCGTCTTGACGCCAAAAGGAAGAAAAATCGGCCAGCGGCTCGTCTACCGCCATGAGTTGCTTGAGCAGTTTCTTCGTTTGATCGGTGTCAGCGAAGAAAACATTTACCGCGACGTGGAAGGGATTGAACACCATTTGAGCTGGAACGCCATCGACCGGATCGGCGATTTGGTGCAGTATTTTCAAGAGGACGAACGCCGTCTTGAAGCGCTGCGCGATGTCCAAAAGCGCAATGAACAAGGAGAGTAAGCTGAGGCTTGCTCTTTTTTGTTTCCCGTACTAAACGCCGCTTCTTTCTCTTACATATGTATAAAGGGCGAGAAAGGGGAGGCAGAGGTGGACATTGACATCGTCTTTTCAGGAGGCGGAGTGAAAGGGTTTGCGTTGCTCGGGGCGTACGAAGCGATTGAGGAAAAAGGGCTGCGCTGGAAGCGGCTGGCTGGAACGAGCGCCGGTTCGCTGCTTTCCGCGCTGCTTTCGGCAGGATATAAAGCGCATGAGATTGCCGCATTGCTCGAGGATCTTGAGCTTGCACAGTTTTTGGATGAACGGCCGCTATGGATCCCCTTTCCGTTTTGGAAATGGGTGCGCCTGTATTGGCATCTTGGGTTGTATCAAGGAAAGACGTTTGAGCGGTGGCTCGAGGCGGCGCTCGCCGCCCGCGGCGTGCGGACGTTTCAAGATGTGCCGGCCGGCAGTTTGTATATCGTCGCTTCCGATGTGACAAACGGTCGCATCGTCGTGCTGCCGGATGATTTAGCCATATACGGCATTGACCCTGGGTCTTTTTCCATCGCCAGGGCAGTGCGGATGAGCATTAGCATTCCGTATTTCTTTGAGCCGGTCCGCCTCCGCGGGCGAAACGGTGTCTCCCTCATGGTTGACGGCGGGGTGCTCAGCAACTTTCCGCTGTTTTTGTTCGATGAAGAAAAGAAGAAAAAACGACCGGTGCTCGGTGTTCAACTAAGCCCGAAGCCAGGCGAGCGGCCGAAACGAACGATCACCAATGCGCTCGATTTGTATGAAGCGCTGTTTGCGGCGATGAAGGAAGCGCATGATGCCCGCTACATTTCGCGCCGCCATGAAAAAAACATCGTCTTTTTGCCAGTAGACAACATCATTTCCACCGAATTTTCGATTGATCCGGAAGTACGCCGGCGTCTGATCGATTACGGACGTGAGCGGACGCGGCAGTTTTTGCGCCAATGGGCGTACTAGACGGGAAAGCGGCAATAGGGCGCGCCTCTGCTGCCGAAGCTGAACGGCAGAGGCAAACAAAAAAGAATCAAGCTAAAACGAAGCTCGATTCTTTTTTTTGCCTTTTTTGCCCTCGATCACGGTCAAGTGCGGAATGGCTGTCCGTTTTTTCAGCGGTCGCTTCAGTTTCGCCGGTTTTGCTTGTTTGCGCCCGGAGCGGGGATGGAGCTTTTTCGACTGCCGCACCGCCTTTAAATACGATAACCGATCTTGATCGGTGCGGCGTTGGTAGACGAACCGGTAGAAGAGATAAATGGCGGCCAAAAACAGCGCAACAAACAACAACTGGCGGAACAGCACCGTCGGATGGGCAAAAAGGGTATAGACAATGCCAAGCGTTCCAAGCAAAATCATAAGCCCGACAAGCGGATGAATGGACCGGCGCCGCAATGAATCCACCCCCTTTGATCGATTACTGCACCACTTGTTTCCTTTCGGCTTCCGCTTCCAAATGGAGAAGCCGCTGAAACGAAGCGATGGCCACTTCCACTTGGTCATCGTCCGGTTCTTTTGTCGTCAACCGCTGCAGCCATAGCCCGGGATAGCCAATCCATCTCAGCAGCGGAATATCCTTCAATTTATTTGTAAACTGCAAGATTTCAAACGAAACGCCAAGCACGACAGGAATTAAAGCGAGCCTGTTTACGATTCGCAGCCAAAGCGGATCCGTCGGCACGAACAAATAAAGGAATAAGCTGATCATGACAGTAAATAAAATGAAGCTGCTGCCGCATCGGTAGTGAAGGCGCGAGGCGCGCTGGACGTGCTCAACCGTGAGCGGCCACCCGGCTTCGAAGGCGTTGATCACCTTATGTTCCGCCCCATGGTATTGAAAAACGCGCTTGACCAACGGCGTCAGCGAAATAAAGTAAATATAGCCAAGCAACATCATCAGCTTAAAGGCGCCTTCAAGCAAAATTTGCCCCGTCTTTCCCGGTACGAGGGGTTTAAAGGCGTCGGCGGCGAGCGCCGGAACGAGCGTAAAAATGGTTTTGGCGAATAAAAACGATAGCACGCCGATGACGGCGGCGCCGAGAATCAGCCCGAATTTGGAGCGGCTCTCGTCGTCCGCTCGTTCGTCGTCGGAAGACGACTCATACTGTTCGCTCGCAAATTGCAAATGTTTCGCCCCGTTCGCACTCGCTTCAATAATGGCGACAATGCCGCGGACAAACGGAATTTTCTTCAGAGCAACCAGTGCTGGATGGCTGCGGCGAGGCAGTGTAAAATAGCCAATCGTCCCGTCAGGGCGGCGAATGGCGGTGACGGAGTGCGTCTTGCCTGCGAACATCACCCCTTCCACAACTGCTTGGCCGCCGTATAACGGTTTCTCCATTGATGATTTCATCAAGTCAACACCAACCTATTTTTATGTTTATTTTATTTTATTCTACAAGAAACGTCCGGAAACCTCTAGGTTGATGCTGCTATTATGATTTCCAAAAAATCCATGATTTACACAAGAGCGGTCATTTTTTCGTTTGAGTCATGGGACGGTCGGCTTTCGGTCATACTAACAGACAAGGAGGTGCACGATGATGGCGGAACAAAAAGGGGAGCTCGAGCAAGAGAAGATGGAGCGGCCGATGACGCTCATACAAAAAACGATCATCATCGGGTTTGTCGGCGGGGTGTTTTGGAGTTTGATCGGCTATTTGGCTTACTTTTTTCACTTCAGCGAAATTAGTCCGAACATGATTCTCATCCCGTGGGTTGCCGGGGACTGGAAATATGGGAAAGCCGGCAATTATGCGGCCATCGTGCTGATCGGCATCATTTCTATTGCAGCGGCGCTTTTGTACTACGCGTTCCTGCGCAAGATCGCCGGTATGTGGGCGGGAATTGTATATGGCGTGGTGCTTTGGATGATGGTCTTTTATTTGTTGAATCCACTGTTTCCAAACGTCCAACCAGTTGCCGATTTAGAAACGAATACGATTATTACGACGCTTTGTTTATACATTTTATATGGTGTATTTGTCGGCTATTCGATTTCTTTTGAAACGCAAGAAATGAATCGATCGGCGTCAAATGTGGGAAAAGAGGCGGCAAATGAAGGAAACTGACGAAGCTTTTCTTTGCTCTCACCCGCTGAAGTGAGTGCTGCATCAAGCGCCGCGCGGATGTCTAGCGGAAACGACCATCTTTATGGTAAAATAAAGAAGGTTTTTGCACGTTTCAGCATTAGTCCATGGCTGCTGCGGGCGTTGCGTGAAACTGGCGCGCCTACGAGGTCTTTCGCGTCATCCTGACCGCGAAGCTTTTCTCCACTCTCGACGCAGGCAGCGGAGGAGACGAGCACACTCTAAGGGAAGAGGAGACGGAAACATGGAAAAGCTGGAAAGACTTTGGGAGCTTCTTGATGAGCAGCATATCGACGGGCTGTTAGTAACAAACGGCTGCAACCGCCGCTATTTGACCGGGTTTACTGGTACGGCCGGTGCTGTACTTGTCAGCCGTCAAGGGGCGGTGTTGATGACGGACTTCCGGTACGTCGAACAAGCATCGAGGCAAGCCCAGGGGTTTGAAGTCGTCCAGCACAGCGGGCCGATCATCGAAGAAATTGCCAATCAGGTGAAGCGGCTTGGCATCAAGAGGCTTGGCTTTGAGCAAGAACATGTCACCTATGCTGCATACAAGTCATATGAAGAAGCCATCCGCACTGAACTCGTGCCGACGTCCGGGCTGGTGGAAAAATTACGCTTGATTAAGTCAGAAGCAGAGATTAAGATATTAAAGGAAGCAGCAGAAATCGCCGATGCGGCGTTTTCGCACATTTTGTCGTTCATCCGTCCAGGCGTTAAAGAAATCGAAGTGGCGAATGAGCTGGAATTTTTTATGCGCAAGCAAGGGGCGTCTTCGTCCTCCTTTGATACGATCGTGGCCTCCGGATATCGGTCGGCGCTGCCGCATGGCGTGGCGTCGGAGAAGACGATTGAGCGCGGCGAACTCGTGACGCTGGATTTCGGGGCCTATTACAAAGGGTATTGTTCCGATCTCACCAGAACGGTCGCCGTCGGCGACATCAGCGCCGAACTGAAAACGATTTATGATATCGTCCTTGAGGCGCAGCAACGCGGCATGAACGGGCTGAAAGCGGGCATGACCGGCAAAGAGGCTGATGCACTCACGCGCGATTACATCCGCGAAAAAGGGTATGGCGACTATTTCGGCCATTCGACCGGTCATGGGATTGGGTTGGAAATTCATGAAGGACCGACGCTTTCGTTCCGTTCCGATGTCGTGCTCGAGCCGGGAATGGTCGTCACTGTTGAGCCGGGCATTTACATTCCGGGGCTTGGCGGGGTGCGCATCGAGGACGATGCGGTCATCACCGCTGATGGGAACGAAGCGCTCACCCATTCGCCAAAAGAACTGATCATTTTATAATGGATTGCGTGAGGAGGATTTCGGCTGATGATTTCAGTCAACGATTTTCGCACAGGACTTACGATTGAGGTGGACGGCGACATTTGGCGCGTCCTTGAGTTCCAACACGTCAAGCCGGGCAAGGGGGCGGCGTTCGTCCGTTCGAAGCTTCGCAATTTGCGCACCGGGGCCATTCAAGAGCGGACGTTCCGCGCCGGCGAAAAAGTAAACCGGGCGCAAATCGACACGCGCAAAATGCAATATTTGTACGCCAACGGCGACCAACACGTTTTTATGGATATGGAAACGTACGAACAAATCGAGCTGCCGGCAAAACAAATCGAGCATGAACTGAAGTTCTTGAAAGAAAATATGGAAGTATTTATTATGATGTACCAAGGCGAAACGATCGGCGTCGAGCTGCCGAACACCGTCGAGTTGAAGGTGGTCGAAACGGAACCAGGCATCAAAGGCGACACCGCTTCCGGCGGTTCGAAACCGGCCAAGCTCGAAACCGGCCTCGTCGTTCAAGTGCCGTTTTTCGTCAACGAAGGCGACACGCTCATCATTAATACGGCCGACGGCACGTACGTTTCGCGGGCGTAAGCGCAAGCCCGACAGGCACCGTCTCGGACACCTTCCGGGGCGGTGTTTTTTATGCGCAAAATGGGCGCTGTATTGCTCTCCCCCATCGTTTTCCTCAGTAAAAACTTCTTCTGAAACGGCTTGTTTTTGCATACGTTTGTACTAATCGATCCCATTTCGCAAAACAGGAGGGGAACATGAAACATTGGCTGCGATCGATCGACCCGTCCGTTATGGCCATGGCTGGCATGCGGATGGTGTCCGCGTTCATTGAACTGAGCGCGGCGCTGTTGATGCTTGTGTTCAATGATGTGAAAAAAGCGCTTGCCGTTAATGCTGCGCTTGCTGTCGTCGGTCCAACCGTCATGATGGTGACCATGGCGATTGGACTGCTTTCGCTTGCGGACGAGCTCTCGTTTTCCCGGCTCGGGCTTGTGGCGCTCGGGATAGCGCTCATTTTGTTCGCGATTTACAAGTAAGGCATAAACGGTGCATTCCGCCCATACATATGAACTAGTCCACAAGAAAAGGGGGAGGGCCATGGAAGCGGTGTGGGGAATTTTGCCGAAAACGGTCGCCGCCGCATTGCAGCACCATCTTCCTTCATGCCGACGCGGAATTGAAGAAATCCGCATCCGCGTCTCCCGGCCGCTTGAGGTGATCGTCGACGGAACGGCCCGGCTGCTGCCGTATGAAGTGACGAAAGAAGACGCTGTGCAGCTGCTCAATAAATTGAGCCATTATTCGATCTATGCCATCGAAGAAGAGCTGAAGCGCGGATTTATGACGATTGAAGGGGGGCATCGCGTTGGGCTGGCCGGCAAGGTCATTATGGAAGGCGGGAAAGTGAAAGCGGTCCGCGATGTTTCCTCGTTTAACATTCGCATCGCCAAGGAACAGATCGGCATCGCCGAGCCGCTGATTCCATATGTGTACGACGGCCGCTGGCGCCATACGATGATCATCGGCTCGCCACAGACGGGAAAAACGACGCTCCTGCGCGATGCGGCGCGCTTGATTAGCGGTGGGACGGGGCGCATTCCGGCGCAAAAGGTGGCGATCGTTGACGAACGTTCGGAAATCGCTGGCTGTGTGAAAGGAATTCCTCAGTTTTCGTTCGGCCCGCGCCTTGATGTGTTGGACGCCTGCCCGAAAGCGGAAGGGATGATGATGATGATCCGCTCGATGAGCCCTGATGTCATGATTGTCGACGAAATCGGGCGCGAGGAGGACAGCGAAGCAGTGCTTGAAGCGGCCAATGCTGGCGTCTCTGTATGGACGACTGTGCACGGCCGCAACATCCAAGACGTCTGGCAGCGTCCGACGTTGCGCCCGGTGATGGAACAAAAGGTGTTTGAACGGTTTATTGAGCTGACAAACATTCCCCATCCCGGCTCAATCCGACGCATTCTCGATGCTGGCGGAACGGTGCTGTATGAACGGGCGGTGGTCCATCGATGAAATGGTTTGGCGCTCTGTTGATTCTCGCCGCCTCAACATGGTTGGGAGTTGCCGCCGCCCGCGTGTTGCACGAGCGGCCGCGCCAACTCCGCCAGCTGAAAGCGGCGCTGAGGGCGCTTGAGGCGGAAGTGATGTATGGCCATACGCCGCTTGCCGATGCCGCTATGCATCTCGCCCGGCAAACAGCCGCACCGTTGTCTGAATTGTTCGAGCGGTTTGCCGCCGCGTTATGCACAGAGGAAACGAGCGCCGCCGAGGCATGGGAAAAAAGCTTGCGAGCCGTATGGGGAAAAACTGCTCTAAAGCAAGGAGAATTTGAAGTGATGAAACAATTTGGCGCCACGCTTGGCCAATACGACCGGCTCACCCAGCAAAGGCAAATCGCGCTGGCGATCGCCCATCTTGAGCGGGAGGAAGCGGAAGCGCTAGACAACCAGGCGCGCTACGCCAAGATGGCGAAAAGTTTAGGTGTGTTGGCCGGCCTGCTGCTCGTCATTTTACTCATGTAGACAGGAGGCAGAAGAATGGGCATCGATGTCGATCTCATTTTGAAAATCGCCGGCGTCGGCATCGTCATCGCGTTTTTGCATACGGTGCTTGACCAAATGGGGCGGAAAGAATACGCCCAATGGGTGACGCTGCTTGGCTTTATTTATATTCTGTTTATGGTCGCCTCAATCGTCAGCGATTTGTTTCAAAAAATTAAAGACGTCTTTCTGTTCCGCGGGTAGGGGGGATCGGCCATTGACATTTTGCAAATCGTCGGCCTCGGGTTGATTGCGACGTTTTTGGTCGTACTGCTGCAGGAACAAAAGTCGAATCTCGCCTTTTTGTTGACCGTGTTTGTCGGCTGCACCATTTTTCTGCTATTGGTCGATCAAATCAGCAGCATTTTGGCGATGTTGCGAAAAATGGCGGAAGGCGCCCATATTCAGATGGTGTATTTAGAGACGATGCTGAAAATCATCGGCATTGCCTACATTGCCGAGTTCGCCGCGCAAATTTCCAAAGACGCCGGCCAAGGGGCGATCGCCGCCAAAATTGAGCTCGGCGGCAAAATCGTCATTTTGGCGCTGGCTGTTCCGATTTTAACCGCGATCATCGAAGCGGTCATCGGCCTCATCCCGTCGGCGCGCTAAAGGAGGGAACGGATTGAAGCGAACAGCGTTCCTTATTGTCGGGCTGCTTTCTCTCTTTTTTTGTCCGTTGGTCGTACAAGCCGCAAGCGATGGACCGTCGGTCAGCGAGCAGCTTGCTCAGCTCGATGTGAGCGATATCCGCCGCTATTGGGAAACGATCGTCAGCGAGTATGGGGGGTTTTTGCCGGAAAGCGAGAAAGGGCCGCTCACCGATTTTTTAAGCGGCGACAAGCAATGGTCGCCAGCTGAATGGCTGAAGGCGCTCGCTCGCTATTTGTTTTATGAACTGCAGGTGAACGGCAAACTGCTCGGCACGCTCATTTTGCTTGCTGTCTTCAGTACGGTGCTGCAATCGCTGCAAAATGCATTCGCTCAGCAGGAAGTAAGCAAGATCGCCCAGGCGGTCGTCTATATGGTGCTCTTGTTGATCGCCTTAAACAGCTTTCGCCTCGCGGCGGATTATGCGCTTGAGGCGGTGCGGACGATGAGCCATTTCATCATCGCCCTCGTTCCGCTGCTGCTCGCCCTGCTCGCCACTTCCGGCGGGGTCGCATCGGCGGCGTTTTTCCACCCGCTCATTTTGTTTGTGATGAACACCACCGGCACGATCGTTGAATATGTCACCTTGCCGCTTTTGCTTCTGGCTGCGCTGCTTTCTGTCGTCAGTACGCTCAGCGACCGTTACAAGGCGACTCAGCTCGCCGATTTGTTCAACAAAGCTGCCCTCGGTTTGCTCGGTCTTATTTTGACCGTGTTCCTTGGCGTCATGTCCGTGCGCGGAGCGACAGCGGCCGTGGCTGACGGCGTAGCGCTTCGGGCGGCGAAATTTGTCACCGGCAATTTCATCCCGGTCGTCGGCAAGCTGTTCACCGATGCCGCCGATACGGTCGTTGCCGCTTCCATGCTGTTGAAAAATACTGTCGGGTTGGTCGGGGCGGCGATTTTGCTAATGATCGCCATCTTTCCAGCGGTGAAAATTTTCGCCGTCGTCATCGTCTACAAACTATCGGCTGCTCTTCTGCAGCCGCTTGGCGGCGGACCGGTATTGTCCTGCCTCAACATCATCGGCAAAAGCATCGCCTACGTGCTGGCGGCGCTGCTCATTGTGTCGCTCATGTTTTTCTTAAGCCTCACCGTCATGGTGATGGCCGGGAACATTACGATGATGGTCCGCTAGGGGGAGCGCTATGCAGCTAGTCATTGAGTGGGTGACAAACATCATTTTGTTTTTGTTGTTTGCTGTCATCATCGATTTTTTGCTGCCGTCGGGGACGATGCAAAAATACGTGAAAATGGCAGTCGGGCTTATGCTCGTTCTCGTGATGCTCGCTCCGGTGCTTCGGCTCGCTTCCGTTGATCCCGAGCAGCTCATCGCGTCGGCGCTCGTCCATTTTTCCAACGGTCGTGAGGGGGAAGAGGCAATAAAAAATCAAATCGAACAGCAGAAAAAAGAAATACAAGCCTCGCAACGCGCATATATTTTAAAACAAATGGCTGTCCAGCTCGAAAACGATGTCAATGAGGAGTTGATGGAAAAGTATGGGTTGAAAGCGGATGTCAACGTTTACGCCAAGCCAGGCGACGACTGGCGCATGCCGGATGACATCAAGACGATTGAGGTCGTCCTTTCGAAACAGAAGTCAGCCGGTTCGGTGGAACCGGTTGTCATCGATACGACGAAGCCGCCGGCTTTGCCGGAGGGCGATGCTTCGCTGGCAGAGGAGGTGCGCGTTTTTCTCGCCGGCCGATGGGAAATCGATGAAGATAAAATTGACGTGCAATTTAGGGGGAGGGAATAGGGGGGATGCTGCCGCACATCAAACGGATCTTTTCTTCATCGCCGAAAGACGGGGGAGGAGAAGGAGCACAGAAAAAATGGCCGTTTTCGTACGTCATCGTCCTGCTGTTGGCCGGGATCGCCTTGATGGCGGCAAGCCATTGGACGAACAATGGGGAGGAGGCTGCATCAAAATCTTCCGCCGGGCAGCCGTCCGCTCCAGCCGAGCCGGCATTTCTGGCAAGCAAGGAGACGAAGGAAAAAGTGATCGCCGCCTATGAGGAGCGGTACGAAAAAGAACTGAAAGCCGCGCTCGAGGCGATTGAAGGGGTGGACGATGTCACCGTCGTCGTCAATCTCGATTCAACGGAGCTGAAAGTGTACGAGAAGAAGCGTTCCACCCAACAGCAAACGACCGAAGAGAGCGACAAGGAAGGCGGGAAGCGGACGATCGAAAACGAGTCGACCAATGAAGAAGTCATCATTATTCATAACGGCGAAGAAGAAACTCCGCTTGTCGTCGCCACGAAAAAGCCGGACATCCGCGGCGTTCTCGTTGTCGCCAAAGGGGCGGACAATTTGCAAATCAAAAAATGGATCGTCGAGGCGGTGACGCGCGTGTTAAACGTTCCGAGCTACCGCGTCGCTGTCTTGCCGAAAAAATGACCGGGTAAGGGGAGGAGATCGGCATGTTGAAAAAACAAACCGTATGGCTATTGACGATGTTGAGCTTGGTCGTTGTGCTGTCGGTCTATTACGTGACAGCGCCAAAAAATATGAATGACAGTCCGGCCTTTACCGCCAATAAGAAAACGGAAAAAACAACCGATCAGCCGAGCGTTGCTGTCGAAGAGGCGAAAAAGCCGTCCGCGTCTGGCGGAACGGGCGACGACTTGTTTACAGCGCTGCGCATGAAAATTGAGGATGAACGGAGCCGGCTGCGCGATGAGCTGAACGCCATTGTCGCTTCAGCGAACGCGACGGCGGAGGAAAAAAATGAAGCGCTCGACAAAATTGAAAAATTGCAAGCATTGTCCGAAAAAGAAGCCACGTTGGAGACGCTCATCAAATCGAAAGGCGGTTATGAAGACGTGCTCGTGCGCGCAGATGACAACCAAGTGCGCGTGACGATCAAAGCGAAACAAAGCTCAGCGAAATCGGCGAATGAAGTCATTCATATGGTGAAAAAAGAAATACCCGATGCTGAATACGTGACGGTTGAGTTTCAGCCGGCTGGATGAACGCGCTGCTCTTTAGGGCAGCTTCTTTTTTGCGCAAAAGTCTTTTGTTTGTCCTGCTGTTGTGTGTATAATCGTTATGAACACATTTGAAACCGCCTGCCGGGAACGAGCTGGCTGCACGATACTTGGAGAAAGGTGTGAGATCGATGAAAATTCAAGAAATCCGTGAATTGATCCGCTTAGTCGATCAGTCCTCGATTGACGAATTCGTATACGAACAAGGCGAAACAAAAGTACATATGAAAAAAGGAACGGCTGCTGTTGCCGTTGCGTCGGCTGCGGCCGCACAGACGGCGGTGGCGCCGACGGCGCCTGCCGCTCCGGCAGAGGTCGAACCGGCTCCAGCTGCTCCCGTTCAAGCAGCGGCTTCGGAAGCGCCGTCGCCGAAAGCGGAAACGCCGGTGGTCAAAGAAGCAAAGCCGGCTGTGGAAAGCAATTTGCATCAAATTACGTCGCCGATGGTCGGCACGTTCTACGCAGCGCCGGCGCCGGACAAGCCGCCGTATGTGAAGCCGGGCGACAAAGTGAAAAAAGATACGGTCGTTTGCATCATCGAGGCGATGAAGCTGTTTAATGAAATTGAAGCGGAAGTCGATGGCGAAATTGTCGAGGTGCTCGTGCAAAATGGCCAGCTCGTTGAATATGGCCAGCCGTTGTTTTTAGTCAAGCCTGAATAAGGGAGAGAACGGACGATGATCAAAAAAGTGTTGGTGGCGAACCGCGGGGAAATCGCCGTCCGCATCATCCGCGCCTGCCGCGAGCTTGGGATTGAGACGGTCGCTGTCTTTTCGCAAGCCGACCGCGACGCCTTGCACGTGCAGCTGGCTGATGAGGCGTACTGCATCGGGCCGACCGCTTCGAAAGACAGCTATTTAAATTTCACAAACATTATGACCGTCGCTACGCTGACTGGCTGTGACGCCATCCACCCCGGTTACGGGTTTTTGGCGGAAAATGAAGCGTTCGCCGAGCTGTGCCGTGAATGCAATGTGACATTTATCGGCCCAAGTCCGGAAGCGATTGCAAAAATGGGCATTAAAGACATCGCTCGCGAGACGATGCGCGAGGCGGGGGTGCCGATCGTGCCTGGGTCGCGCGGGATTATCGAAAGCCTTGATGAGGCGCGGGCGATTGCCGAAGAGATCGGCTATCCGGTCATCATTAAAGCGACGGCCGGCGGCGGTGGGAAAGGAATCCGCGTCGCCCGCGACGAAGGTGAGCTCGTCAAAGGCATCAACATCACCCAGCAGGAAGCGGCGACGGCGTTTGGCAACCCAGGCGTCTATATTGAAAAATATATCGAAGATTTCCGCCATGTCGAAATTCAAGTGCTCGCTGATTCGTACGGCAATACGATTCATCTCGGCGAGCGCGACTGCTCGATCCAGCGCCGGCTGCAAAAACTGGTCGAGGAAGCGCCGTCGCCGGCCCTTGACAACGAGATGCGCCGGAAGATGGGCGAGGCGGCGGTCAAGGCGGCGAAAGCGGTCAACTACACCGGCGCTGGTACGGTTGAATTTATTTATGACCACCGGAACAAACAATTTTATTTCATGGAGATGAATACGCGCATTCAAGTCGAGCATCCGGTCACTGAACTGATCACCGGCATCGATTTGGTCAAGGAGCAAATCCGCATCGCCGCCGGTGAAAAGCTGTCGATCACCCAAGAGGACGTCACGTTTAACGGCTGGGCGATCGAGTGCCGGATCAACGCCGAAAATCCGGCGAAAAACTTTATGCCGTCGCCGGGGAAAATCGCCATGTACCTGCCGCCGGGCGGCCCGGGCGTGCGCGTCGATTCTGCCGCCTATCCAGGCTATACGATCCCGCCGTATTATGATTCGATGATCGCCAAATTGATCGTTCATGCGCCGACGCGTGCGGAAGCGATCGCCCGCATGCGACGGGCGCTTTCGGAGTTCATCATTGAAGGCATTCATACAACGATTCCGTTCCACATAAAATTAATGGAGCATGAGAAATTTCAAAGCGGTGAGTTTAATACGAAGTTTTTGGAGTTATATGATATTATGAAGGCGGAATAGGAGGTGCCTTATGTCTGAGCATGTTTTTGAAACAGAGCAAGCGTACCCGGCGCTCGGCAAGGTGGAAATTGCACCGGAAGTGATTGAGGTGATCGCTGGCATCGCGGCGTCAGAAGTCGACGGCATCGCGCAAATGCGCGGCAATTTTGCCGCCGGCGTCGCCGAACGGTTTGGAAAGAAACACCATGGAAAAGGCGTCAAGGTTGATTTGCGCGACGACGGCGTCGTCATCGATCTTTATTGCCTCGTCCAGTTTGGCGCATCGATTCCGAACGTGGCAAAAAAGGTGCAGGAAAATGTGCGCCAGGCGCTTTGGAACATGACCGGCCTCGAGGCGAGCGAAGTGAACGTTCATATCGTCGGCATCCAGTTTGAGGGCGGCAAGCAGGAACAAGGCGTGGTCGAACAGTGATCTCGCAAGGCAGTTGCTTTTTCGGCGGCTGCCTTTTGTTTTTTTGGCCAAAGTTTGTTATTGTAATGAACGAGGCCGTTATGGCGCTGTCAACGGCAACAAGAATGATTTGTGGGAAAAAGGGTGGTTTTTCCCGAAAAATATGATATGATTTCATTGTGAATGTTCGTTTTTTGGAAAGGGGGACCGCTATGAAGCGGCATGAAGCACGGGAAAAGGCGTTGCAGGCGCTGTTTCAAATCGATGTCGGACGCATTCCTCCAGACGAGGCGCTCGACAATGTCACGGGCGGCGGCGACATCGATCCGTTTTTGCGCCAGCTCGTCTTTGGCGTCGTCGAGCACCAGGAGGAGATTGACGAGCTATTGCGCGCCAATTTGGAAAAATGGGCGCTTGAACGTGTCGCCAACGTTGACCGCGCCATTTTGCGCATGGCGACGTACGAGATGAAATACGCCGATGATGTGCCGATAAACGTCAGCCTCGATGAGGCGGTCGAGCTGGCGAAAAAATTCGGCGATTGGAAATCCGGAAGTTTTGTCAACGGCGTGCTTTCGAAAGTGAAGGCGGCGTTGCAAAAATAAAACCGGCTGCATCACGGTCTGATCTCGAATGATGAACGAGGAGAGGGGAACGAAACACGATGACAGCACAAATCATTAGCGGAACGGAGATGGCGAGAACGATTCGCACCGCATTGGCGGATCAAGCCGCACAGTTGAAAGCGGACGGCGTTGAGCCGGGGCTGGCCGTCATTCTAGTCGGCGACGATCCGGCGTCGCATTCGTATGTAAAAGGAAAACAAAAAGCGTGCGCCGAGGTCGGCATTCGCTCGTTCCTTTACACGTTTCCAGCGGCGATCGACGAAGAGACGCTGCTTGCGAAAATCCGCGAGTTAAACGTCGATCCAGCGGTGCACGGCATTTTAGTGCAGCTGCCGCTGCCGGATCACATTTGCGAATGGTCGGTTATTGAAACGATCGCACCGGAAAAAGATGTCGATGGGTTTCACCCGATCAATGTCGGAAAAATGATGATCGGCCAACGGGCGTTTCTCCCGTGCACTCCGCATGGCATTTTAGTGATGGTGCAATCGGCCGGCATTGACATCGCCGGCAAGCACGTTGTCGTCGTCGGCCGAAGCAACATCGTCGGCAAACCGGTTGGCCAGCTGTTTTTGCGTGAACATGCCACCGTCACCTACACTCACTCGAAAACGCCGGATTTGGCCGCCATCACTCGGCAGGCGGACATTTTGATCGTCGCTGTCGGCAAGGCGCGCCTCATCGGCCCCAAACACATCAAGCCCGGGGCGGTTGTCATCGACGTCGGCGTCAACCGGCTTGAGAACGGCAAATTGTGCGGCGATGTCGATTTTGACACTGTAAAAGAAGTGGCTGGCTATATGACGCCGGTGCCGGGCGGGGTCGGGCCGATGACGATTACGATGCTCTTGCACAACACGATTGAAGCGGCCCGGCAGCTGGCCGCAAAGTGAGGGCAAGTGCAGTGGAAGTCAAATATGTGACGGTCGGGGCGCTGACGAAGTACATCAAACGCAAGTTTGACGTCGACCCTCATTTGCGTGATCTATGGGTGAAGGGCGAGATTTCGAATTTTAAGCAGCATGCGCGCGGCCATATGTATTTTACGTTGAAAGACAGCCAAGGACGCATCGCCGCCGTCATGTTCGCCGGCTACAACCAACATTTGCCGTTCCGCCCCGAAGACGGGATGAGCGTGCTCGCGCGCGGGGAAATTTCCGTCTATGAACCGAACGGCAACTATCAGCTGTATGTGAAAGAAATGCAGCCCGAAGGCGTCGGAAGCCTCTATTTAGCCTACGAACAGCTGAAGCAGCGGCTCGAGGCGGAAGGGTTGTTTTCCCCGGCCCATAAAAAGCCGCTTCCAGCCTTTCCTCGCTGCATCGGTGTTGTCACATCGCCGACTGGAGCGGCGGTGCGCGATATTATGACGACGATTCGCCGCCGCTATCCGCTCGCCAAAGTCATTTTGTTTCCAGCGCTCGTTCAAGGGGACGGGGCGGCGCCCTCCGTTGTGCGCGCCATCGAACGGGCGAATGCGTTCGGCGGGGTTGATGTGCTGATTGTCGGCCGTGGCGGCGGCTCGATCGAAGAATTGTGGGCGTTCAATGAAGAAATCGTCGCCCGCGCCATCTTTGCCTCAAAAATTCCGATTATTTCCGCTGTCGGCCATGAAACAGATTTTACGATCGCCGACTTTGTCGCCGATTTGCGGGCGCCGACGCCGACGGCAGCAGCTGAGATGGCGGCGCCGCATGTTGGGGAGATCTCTAGGCGGCTCGCCGAGCGGAAATGGCGGCTCATCCGCGCCATGAAAGAGCGGCTTGCCGCTGATAAAGAGCAACTTCGCCGGTTGCAAGGATCCTACGCATTCCGCTATCCCAAGCGGCTCTATGAACAAAAAGAACAGCAGCTTGATGCGTTGCTTGAGCGGCTTAGCCGCCAACGCGAACGACTCGTCGACAGACATCGCCAGCGGCTGCATGAGCTTGACATGAGACTATGGCGGCATCATCCGGCTGCAGAGCTTGAGCGGATGAAAGAACGGCAAAAGGCGGCCGCCAATGCGCTGGAAAAAGCAATGCGCACTGCGGTGGAGCGCCATCGGTTCCGCTTTCGCTCCAACCTCGCCCGGCTTGAGGCGCTAAGCCCCCTTCGCATCATGGAGCGGGGCTACAGCTTGGTGTACAATGAGCAGGGTGAGCTCGTGAAACGAACGAAACAGCTTCGCATCGGCGAGCATCTTTCTATTCAAGTTCAAGACGGACGAGTCGATTGTCAAGTGACGGGAGTGGAGGAGAGTACGGTATGAGCGAAGAAAAAGAGATGACGTTTGAAGAAGCGATGAAAAAACTGGAGGAAATCGTCGATAAGCTCGAGGAAGGGAACGTGCCGCTTGAGGAGGCGATCGCCTTTTTTCAAGAAGGCATGAAACTGTCCAAGCTTTGCCATGATAAATTGCAGCATGTGGAGAAACAGTTGGAGTACATGCTGCGCGAAGACGGCGAGCTTGTCCCTTTTTCGCCGGAGGAGGAGTGACAGGTGGCGAAGCTTTCGGTTGAACAGTTTCTCAACGAACAAAAACGGGCCGTGGAGGCGGCGCTTTCCTCCTATATGGCGCGGCTTCGTGGGCCGGAGACGCTGAAAAAGGCGATGGCCTACTCGCTTGAGGCCGGCGGCAAACGAATCCGCCCGCTTTTGTTGCTGGCGACCATCCAAGCGCTTGGCAAAGACCCGGCGATCGGTCTGCCAGTCGCTTGCGCCATTGAAATGATTCATACGTATTCGCTGATTCACGATGACTTGCCAAGCATGGACAACGACGATTTGCGGCGCGGCAAGCCGACCAACCATAAAGTGTTCGGCGAGGCAATGGCCATTTTGGCTGGGGACGCTTTGTTGACGTATGCCTTTCAGTTGATCGCCGAAATCGATGATGATCGCGTGCCGCCTCCCGTCCGTCTGCAGCTTATCGAGCAGCTCGCAAAGGCGGCCGGCCCGGAAGGCATGGTCGCTGGACAGGCGGCTGATATGGAGGCGGAAGGAAAAACGCTGGCGCTTGCGGAACTGGAATACATCCACCGCCATAAGACGGGGAAAATGTTGCAATACAGCGTGCACGCCGGCGCCCTGCTCGGCGGCGCCGATGGTCGCCAGACGCGCGAACTCAACGAGTTCGCCGCGCATTTAGGTCTTGCTTTTCAAATTCGCGACGATATTTTGGACATTGAAGGGACGGAAGAGAAAATCGGCAAGCGAGTCGGCAGCGACCATGACAACAAGAAAGTGACGTATCCGGCGCTGCTCTCGCTGGATGGCGCCAAAGAGAAGCTGACGTTTCATATTGATGCTGCGAAGCGCCATTTGCGGCAGGCTGAGGTGGATGGCACTGTGCTTGCCTACATTTGCGAGCTTGTCGCGGTCCGCGATCACTGACTGATGCGGGGCGGCGGCCTCTTGTTCCCGTTGTTCGCTTTCCATCGGGGCGGAGGCGGCCTTGTTTTTTTGGTTGTTTCCGCCGGGCGGCCGCCGCAAGTTCTATAGATACCACAAAACTCGTTCTAGTGGTGACGGGCTGCGTTGGCGGGAAAAGTCGATTTTTCGCGCCGGATCATGTATAATAAATACTACCTGTACGAGGAGAAACGGCTCGGAGAACGACAGAATGAAAGCGAGTGATCTTTGTTGGATTTGACAAAAATTGACCATCCGCGCGTTGTCAAAAACATGTCCATTCCTGAGCTGAAACGGTTAAGCGCCGAGATTCGGCGGTTTTTAATTGAGAAGTTGTCGAAAACGGGCGGACATATCGGCCCAAACTTAGGGGTTGTTGAGCTGACGATCGCCCTTCACCGCGAATTCGACAGCCCAAAAGACAAGCTCATTTGGGATGTCGGACACCAGTCATACGTGCATAAAATTTTGACCGGACGCGCCGCTGCGTTCGACACGCTCCGCCAATACAAGGGGCTGTCCGGGTTCCCGAAACGGAGCGAAAGCGAGCATGACGTGTGGGAAACGGGCCATAGCTCGACGTCGCTGTCGGCGGCGATGGGCATGGCGATTGCCCGTGATTTGAAAGGGACGGATGAATACATCGTGCCGATCATCGGCGACGGGGCGCTCACCGGCGGCATGGCGCTTGAGGCGCTCAATCATATTGGGCATGAGAAAACGGATATGATTGTCATCTTAAACGACAACGAAATGTCGATCGCCCCGAACGTCGGCGCGTTGCACAACATCCTCGGTCGGTTGCGCACCGCCGGCAAATACCAGTGGGTGAAAGATGAACTGGAGCTGCTGCTCAAGCGTATCCCAGCGGTAGGCGGCAAGCTGGCGGCGACCGCCGAGCGGCTGAAAGACAGCTTGAAATATTTGCTTGTCTCCGGCGTCTTTTTTGAAGAACTTGGGTTTACGTATTTAGGTCCGGTCGACGGCCACGATTTTGAGGATTTGCTTGAGAACTTGCGCTATGCGAAGAAGATGAAAGGTCCGGTGCTAGTGCATGTCATCACGAAAAAAGGGAAAGGATACAGTCCGGCGGAAAACGACAAAGTCGGCACATGGCACGGCACAGGGCCGTACAAAATCGAAACCGGTGCTTTTGTCAAAACGAAAGAGGCCGGTCCGTCATGGAGCGCGCTTGTCAGCGAAACTGTGCGCCGGCTCGCCCGCACCGACCCGCGCATCGTCGCGATTACGCCGGCGATGCCGGTCGGCTCGAAGCTGGAAGGGTTCGCAAGCGAGTTCCCAGATCGGATGTTTGATGTTGGCATCGCCGAGCAGCACGCGACAACGCTCGCGGCTGGATTGGCGACGCAAGGGATGAAACCGTTTTTGGCCATTTATTCGACGTTTTTGCAGCGCGCCTATGACCAAGTCGTCCATGATGTATGCCGGCAAAACTTAAATGTCTTTTTCGCCATTGACCGCGCTGGGTTGGTCGGGGCGGACGGCGAAACGCACCAAGGGGTGTTTGACATCGCCTTTTTGCGCCATGTGCCGAACTTGGTGTTGATGATGCCAAAAGACGAAAACGAAGGACAGCACATGGTGTACACCGCCATCCGCTACGACGACGGGCCAATCGCCATGCGTTTCCCGCGCGGCAACGGGCTTGGCGTACCGCTTGATGAGGAGCTGAAAGAAATCCCAATCGGCACGTGGGAAGTGTTGCGCAACGGCTGCGATGCGGCGATTTTGACGTTTGGCACGACGATTTCGATGGCGCTTAAGGCGGCCGACGAGCTGGCGAAAGACGGCATATCGGTGAAAGTCGTCAACGCCCGCTTTTTGAAGCCGATGGATGAAGCGATGCTTCACGAACTGCTTGAAAGCCGCCTGCCGATCTTAACGGTTGAAGAGGCGGTGCTGCAAGGCGGCTTTGGCAGTGCTGTGTTGGAGTTTGCTCATGATCATGGCTACCACGGAGCGGTCATCGAACGGATGGGCATCCCGGACCGCTTTATCGAACATGGAAGCGTCAACGAGCTGCTCAATGAAATCGGGCTGACGTCGGCCCATATCATCGACCGCATCAAAATGATGGCGCCAAGAAAACAGAAAAGGGCTTGAGACATGAAAGGGAAAAAAGAACGGCTCGATGTGTTGCTTGTCGAACGAGGGCTGGCGGAAACGCGGGAAAAGGCAAAGAGAGCGATCATGGCCGGGCTTGTCTATTCAAACGACGTTCGACTCGATAAGCCCGGGGAAAAAGTGCCAGCCGACATTCCGCTTGAGGTGAAAGGCAACCCGCTTCCGTACGTCAGCCGCGGTGGGTTGAAACTGGAAAAAGCGTTGCGCGAGTTTCACATTCGCGTGGAAAATAAAATTGTTCTTGACATCGGCGCGTCGACCGGCGGTTTCACCGACTGCGCCTTGCAGCATGGAGCGAAGCTGACGTATGCCGTCGATGTCGGCTACAACCAGCTTGCCTGGAAGCTGCGTCAAGACGAGCGCGTCGTTGTGATGGAGCGGACGAACTTCCGCTACGTGACGCCGGATCAGTTTACGAAAGGGCTGCCGGAAGTAGCTGTCATCGATGTCTCGTTTATTTCGTTGCGGCTCATTCTGCCGGTCGTCAAGACGGTCATTGTGCCGGGCGGCGATGTGATTGCTCTCGTCAAGCCGCAGTTTGAGGCCGGCAAGGAAAAGGTCGGCAAAAAAGGGGTTGTTCGTGACCCGAACATTCACGAGGAAGTGCTCGAATCGATCATTCAATTCGCCTGCGCGGAAGGATTCGATGTTTTGCACTTATCCTATTCGCCAATTACGGGCGGCGATGGCAACATTGAGTTTTTGCTTCACGCTGTTTATTCGGGAGAAAATCACAAAGGGGAAAACCGTCTGCCGATGCCGATCGCACATATCGTACGTGAAGCGCATGCCCATTTGCGCGGCGACAGGACAGAGGGGCGCGGCGAATAGCGGCGGTCGGGGAACAACAGCGTGGCATTTTGCAAGCAAAGAGGTGGCGCAATGTGAACAAAGGGCAAAGGCATATTAAAATTCGTGAAATCATTATGAACCATGACATCGAAACGCAAGACGAGCTTGTCGAACGGCTGAGAGAAGCTGGCTTTAACGTCACCCAGGCGACCGTCTCGCGCGACATTAAAGAAATGCAACTCGTCAAAGTGCCGATGGCCAACGGCCGCTACAAGTACAGCCTTCCGTCCGACCAGCGTTTCAATCCGTTGCAAAAGCTGAAGCGGGCGCTTGTTGATGTGTTTGTGAAGCTTGACGGAACGGGCAACTTGCTCGTCTTGCGGACGCTGCCGGGCAACGCCCATGCCGTCGGCGTTTTGCTCGACAATTTGGATTGGAACGAAATCGTCGGTACGATTTGCGGCGACGATACGTGCCTAATCATCTGCCGTACGCCGAAAGATGCGGAAAAAGTGTCCGACCAGCTGTTGTCCATGCTCTAGTCGAGGACCGGCCCCGCTTCCGTTCCACGTTCAAGGACGGAACGACAGGGTGGTCCTCGCTTGCAAATACGAACATATGTGCTATAATCAAAAGAGAAATCAATCGGACAGGCAAGGAGTGGTGAAATGCTCGCCGAGCTGTCGATTAAAAATTTCGCCATTATCGAGTCGCTCTCGTTGTCGTTCGACAAAGGGCTGACAGTGTTAACCGGCGAAACGGGAGCCGGCAAATCGATCATCATCGACGCGATTCATTTGTTAATCGGCGGACGCGGTTCCGCTGAATTTGTTCGCTTTGGGGCGGAAAAGGCGGAAATTGAAGGGCTGTTTTTGCTTGATGATGATGGCCATCCATGTTGGCAAAAATGCGCGGACGTTGGCATCGATGCCAGCGACGGCATGATCGTGTTGCGCCGCGATATTTTGGCTAACGGCAAAAGCGTCTGCCGTATTAACGGCAAGCTCGTCACTACAGCGGTGCTGCGCGACATCGGAGCGACGCTTGTTGATATTCACGGCCAGCATGAACATCAAGAACTGATGGATCCGTCCCGCCATCTGCCGCTTTTAGACGAGTTCGGCGGCCTGGAGGCGGCAGAGGCGCTTGCCCGCTACCGCGCCGTCTATGAGCGGTATGAGGAGCTCGGAAACAAATTGAAAAAGCTGAGCGAAAATGAACAGCAAATGGCGCACCGGCTTGATTTGCTGACGTTTCAGCTGCGCGAAATCGAGCAGGCGGCGCTCGAGCCCGGCGAGGACGAGCGGCTGATGGAGGAAAAAGTTCGAATCGTTAATTTTCAAAAAATTTACACCGCGCTGCAGAAAAGCTATGAGGCACTCTCCGGAGAGGGACGCGGGCTTGACTCCATCGGGGAGGCGATGCGCCATCTCGATGACGTCGCAGGCATGGATGCAGCGCTCAAAGATGCGCATGAAACGACGGCGAACTGCTACTATTTGCTCGAGGAAGTCATGTACAAGCTGCGCGATCAAATTGAGGAGATGGAGTACGACCCAGAACGGCTCGATGTCATTGAAAGCCGTCTTGCGGAAATCGGGCAGCTCAAACGAAAATACGGGGCGACGATTGCTGATATTTTGCACTATGCCGAGACGATCGCCGAGGAAATCGAGACAATCGAAAATCGTGAAACGCATGTGCATGAGCTTAAGCAGCAGCTCGCTGCCGTGACGGACGAGTTGCTCACGGAGGCGAAAAACGTCACCGCTGTTCGGCAAACATATGCCCGGCGCCTGATTGAACGCATTCATCAAGAACTGAAAGACTTGTACATGGACAAAACGAAATTTGACATCGTATTTGCCAAGCGCCAAGGATCGCTTGATGCCCCGTTGGTCGACGGCGTGCCGGTTAGGTTCCAAGAAGATGGCATCGATGTCGTCGAGTTTTACATTTCGACGAACGTCGGCGAGCCGTTAAAACCGCTCGTCAAAGTCGCTTCCGGCGGAGAGCTGTCGCGCATTATGCTGGCGTTGAAAACGATTTTTTCCAAACATCAAGGAGTGACATCGATTGTTTTTGATGAGGTCGACACCGGTGTCAGCGGACGCGTCGCCCAGGCGATGGCGGAAAAAATTTACCGCATCGCCAGCCAGTCGCAAGTGCTTTGCATTTCCCATCTGCCGCAAGTCGCCGCGATGGCGGACACGCACTTGTTGATCGCCAAAGAGACGGATGGGGAACGGACGAAGACGGTCGTCAGGAAGCTCAATGAGGAGGAGAAAGTGAAGGAAATCGGGCGGATGATTTCCGGCGTCGAGATGACGGAGCTGACGAAACGGCATGCCAAAGAGCTGTTGGAACTGGCGGCGAAAATGAAACATTGATTCCTGTTTCCTCTGTTCGTCGAAGGGAGGAGCATCCCTCTCAAAGAAGGCTGATGCCGCCTGCTCTGACTTAGCGCCCGCTCTCCTCAAGAGAACTGCGGTGTTTCCATTAAAGATAAGCCAAAAGCCGTGCAACTGTCCAGATGCAAGTCCATCCAATTCCGGGCGGCTTTTTTATCGGCAGGGCGATTATATTTTCCCCGGTTCAGGCAAAATTAAAACTGTAACCGTTTTTGCATGGTGTAGGCGGGAGCGAGGAGAGTGGACGACATTGAATAAAGAAACGGCGAGAAAAATCGCAGGAGTGCTTCTCCTTGGTATATTGACGGCCATCGCTTTTTCCAAACCGATGAAGGAATATTGGCAAATTCCAAAGCAGCTTGTCCTGTTTGAAGGCGATGCGGTTGAATTTTCTGCTGCTTCCCTTCCTGTGCAAGCGGCCGTCAATGACCGAAACGCTCCCGAAACGCTCAATATTGAGCGAAAAAACGGTTCTCTGTCTGTAAAGGCGAAACGCCGGGGACGTGAAACGATGGTGTTGCAGGTTGCCGGAATGCCGATCAAGCAAGTGGATGTCAACGTGCTGCCGACGCTCAAAGTCATTCCCGGCGGACAATCGATCGGCGTCAAGCTCAATACGGTCGGCGTTCTTGTCGTCGGTTACCACCTTGTCGAAACCGAAAACGGGAAAAAATCGCCGGGAGAGGCAGCCGGCATTCAAGTCGGCGACATCATTATTGGCATTAACGGCCAAAAAATCGAAAACATGAGCGACCTCTCCCCTTTCATTGAGGAGGCCGGCAAAACGGGAAAACCGCTTCATCTAAAAATTCTGCGCGATCAGCACTCCATGACGGTGAAGCTCGTTCCGCTGAGAGATAAGCATGACGATGTGTACCGCATCGGCCTGTACATTCGTGATTCGGCCGCCGGCATCGGGACGATGACATTTTATGACCCCAAATCAAAAACATATGGCGCACTTGGCCATGTCATCTCTGACATGGATACGAAAAAGCCGATTGTCGTGCAAAACGGGCAAATTATGCGCTCGACTGTCACATCGATCGAAAAAGGGACGAGCGGCAATCCAGGTGAAAAATTAGCCCGCTTTTCCGACGGCGAAGAAGTGATCGGCACAATCACCACCAACAGCCCGTTTGGCATTTTCGGCAAGCTGATCAAACCACTGCCGAACGGTCCGTTCACAAAACCGATCCCGGTTGCCTTAGCGAACCAAGTGAAAGAAGGACCGGCAAAAATATTGACAGTGGTGGAAAACGACAAAGTCGAGCAGTTTGACGTGGAAATTGTCAGCACCATTCCGCAGAAATTTCCTGCGACCAAAGGCCTTGTGATTCGCGTAACTGACCCGCGCTTGTTAAAGAAAACAGGGGGGATCGTCCAAGGGATGAGCGGCAGCCCGATCATTCAGGACGGAAAACTCGTAGGCGCAGTGACGCACGTTTTCGTGAACGATCCGACATCCGGCTATGGCGTCCACATTGAGTGGATGCTGCAAGAGGCAGGCATCGATCTATACGGCAAACAAAAGAAAGCGAGCTGACAAAGTCGGCTCGCTTTTTCGCGGCAGCCAACACTCGATTCTTGCGTATATTTGGTGAAATGATGAATGATGATTTGGTCGCTGTTGATCTCTTCCGGATCATCCCAAGGCCAATGTTTCGAAATGCGGTGAGCAGCTTGATTGGTTCCGCCATATTGGTTAGGCTGCCACTAAAAATTTTTCAAAAAAGCGGCAAAAATTTTGCTGGTTTGGCATAGATATTTGGTGAAACATCCGTTAAAATGAAAGTTGTAAAGATTTTTCGACAAACGCATCGCTGGTGAAAACGAATATTGTCTAAAGAGCCCATTTTTTGTTATAATTTTTATTTTTTGAAAAATAAAAGGATTTTTTGCCGCTGTTGTCGAATGTACGTTAACGGAATGTTACATAGCAAGAAAAAGTGGGGGAGGACGATCGTTTTGAGCATTAAGGTGTGCATTGCCGATGATAACCGCGAATTGGTGACATTGCTTGACGAATATATCTCGAGCCAGCCGGACATGGAAGTGATCGGCACGGCGTATAACGGCCAAGACTGCCTTCATATGCTCGAGGAAAAGCGGCCGGATATTTTGCTTCTAGACATCATTATGCCGCACTTGGATGGGTTGGCTGTGCTTGAGAAAATCCGCGCAGGTTGTGAGCATCAGCCGAGCGTCATTATGCTGACGGCGTTCGGCCAGGAGGATGTCACGAAAAAGGCAGTGGAACTTGGCGCCTCCTACTTCATTTTAAAACCGTTCGACATGGAGAATTTGGTCCATCACATTCGGCAGATTCATGGCAAAACGGCGCCGATGGTCAGAAAAACCAGCTCTGCCTACCAGGCGCGCGACAACAAACCGAAAAATTTGGATGCCAGCATTACGAGCATCATCCATGAAATCGGCGTCCCGGCGCATATTAAAGGCTATCTGTACTTGCGCGAAGCGATCGCGATGGTGTATCACGACATCGAACTGCTCGGCTCCATCACGAAAGTGCTCTATCCGGACATCGCTAAAAAATACAACACGACCGCCAGCCGCGTCGAGCGCGCCATCCGCCATGCGATCGAAGTCGCTTGGAGCCGCGGCAACCTCGAATCGATTTCCTCGCTGTTCGGCTATACGGTGAGCGTCTCGAAAGCAAAGCCGACCAACTCGGAATTCATCGCCATGGTGGCGGACAAACTGCGGCTTGAGCATAAGGCATCGTAACGGAACACGAATGATAGCCAAAGCGGCAAGACGCTCCGCATTGCGGGCGTCTTTTTTGCCGTTTGGCGGCTTGCTGGAGCGAAAAGAGGGGAACACGGCTTGCGCCAGTGTGGTGTTACAGAGGCGGTTTTACCGCCAAGGGCCAGACGGTTCTTTTTCTCTTTTCTCCAATTCCAGCAGCTTGTTCACCAAAATGTGCGGCGGCATATGCATGATTTGCTCGATCGGCACGCCGAGCGCTTTGGCCAGCTTTTGCGCCGTTTCCAGCGAAATTTTCAACGGCTGCATCATCTCACCTCGTTTGTTCATAGTATTAGTTTTAGTATAACGAACGGCCGCCGGTTTCGGCCAGCTCCTTGGCTGAACGGCGAATAAATGCGAAAGGAAGAAGGAAGAATGACATGGATTTTTGCCCATCGCGGGGCGGCGGGAACGCACCCGGAAAATACGATGGCGGCGTTTATCGAGGCGGAAAAAGCAGGGGCGGACGGCATTGAATTGGATGTGCAGCTCACAAAAGACGGCGAAATCGTCGTCATTCATGACGAAACGGTCGACCGGACGACGGACGGCAGCGGCTGGGTGAAAGCCATCACGTACCGCGAACTGCGCCGATTGAACGCGGCGGCGAAATGGAGAGGCAAGTATGGCCATTGTCCAATTCCCCATCTTGAAGAAGTGCTTGCTTGGCTGTCATCAACACGGATGGCGGTCAACATCGAGCTGAAAAATAGCCTCATCCCCTACGAAACGCTTGAGCAAAAAACGATCGACCTCGTGCGCCGCTATGGGCTTGAGAAACGGACGATTTTGTCATCGTTCAATCATCATAGCATGCGCCTTTGCCGAACGCTTGCACCGGAAATCGAAACGGCGCTCTTGTACATCGAGCCGCTGTATGACCCATGGACGTATGTGCGCGCCATGAACGCCGACGGGGTGCATCCCCACTATCGGACGGTGACGGCGGAATTTGCCGCCGAAGCGCGGCGGCGCGGGGTGGCGGTCCGCCCGTTTACGGTAAATAAGCCAAATGTGATGAAAACGATGTTTGCTTATGGCGTTGACGCCGTCTTCACCGACTACCCGCGCCAAGCGAAGCAATGGAAAGAGAAAACGCCTTAACGAGAGACGTTAAGGCATTTTTTGTTTTCCTTGAAATGGATGTTTCCCAATGCAAAGGCATCAACGCTTCGAGTCAAGGTGTTTTTCGTTTTCGTTGAAAACGCGCCTGCACTTTGTTGCGCTTCCGGTCGCGGTGCAGCAAAAAACCGCCGAGAAACGCCAGCCCGGCGGCAAACAGCGCGAGCCCGGCGAGAAATTGGAGCCATAAGGCAGAAAACAGCGGCCCGTTGATGCCAAACAATGCATCGCGCATCCATTTGATGCCAAGCGCCGCTCCAAGCCCGGGAATGACTAAAATCAACAGCGCAATCATTCGCCTCATCGCGATCGCGTTCCTTTCCGAAAAGAGTGGCCTTATCGACTATCTTAGCGGTTATTGGACGTTTGTCAAGGAAAGAGCCAATCAAGTATGATAAAAGTGTCTGCAAAAATTGGCATACTATAAAGTGTGGTGGATGGACATGAAAAAAGTGATGATCATTGGCGCTGACTCGTGCGGCACATCGCTGTTGAAGCTGCTCCATGGAGCATCAGGGTTCGAGGTCGCGGCGGTCGTGGATGTAGATGCACACGCTCCGGGATTGCAACTGGCGAAAAAATGGGGCATTGCCGCCGGGAGCGACTGGCGTCCATGGATGGCCGAGCCGCTTGATTTGATCATTGAAACGACGGGCAAGGCGGATGTCCTAGAAGAAATCCGCCGACGGGCGCCCGAGGGGACGAATATTGTTCCGAGCGCGGTCGCGCGGATGATGGCCGATCTCGTTGAGGAAAAAGAAAAGCTCATCGCCGAGCTGAAAAGTGAAGCGGCCCGACGCGCTCTCATCTTTCATTCGTCCCACGATGGCATGATTGTCGTTGATGAATATGCTTACATTACCGATATGAATCAAAGCGCGGCGGAGCTGCTTGAAGTCGATAAAGACAAAGTGATCGGCAAGCATATTTTGACCGTTCTGCCGTCAAGCGGCTTGCCGCGCGTGCTTGAAACGAAGCAGACGGAGTTTCATCAAGAAGTGGAACTGGCCAATGGAAAAAAATTGATCACCACCCGCATCCCGATCATCGATAATGGCAAACTGTTTGGGGCGCTCGCGGTATTCAAGGACATCACCGAGCTTGTCGCTTTGGCGGAAGAAATCACCGACTTAAAAGAAGTCCGCATGATGCTTGAAGCGATCATCCACTCGTCGGAAGAGGCGATTTCCGTCGTTGATGAAAACGGGAACGGCATTTTGATCAACCCAGCGTATACACGGCTCACCGGCCTGACGGAGGAAGACGTCATCGGCAAACCGGCGACGGCCGACATCGCGGAAGGGGAAAGCATGCACATGCAAGTATTGAAAACGCGCCGCCCGGTGCGCGGGGCGCGCATGAAAGTCGGCCCGAAAAACCGGGATGTCATCGTCAATGTCGCACCGATCATTGTGGATGGTGTATTGAAAGGAAGCGTCGGTGTCATTCATGACGTGTCGGAAATTCAGCGGCTGACGGCTGAGCTCAATCGGGCGCGGCAAATCATCCGCACGCTCGAGGCGAAATATTCGTTTGCCGACATCGTTGGCGAGTCGGAAGAGATGAAGGTGGCCATCGAGCAGGCGAAGTTGGCGGCGAAAACGCCGGCGACGATTTTGCTGCGGGGGGAATCGGGGACGGGCAAGGAGCTGTTCGCCCACGCCATTCACAACGCGAGCGACCGGAAGTATAACAAGTTTATCCGCGTCAACTGCGCGGCCATTCCGGAAACATTATTAGAAAGCGAACTGTTTGGCTATGAGGAAGGAGCGTTTTCCGGCGCGCGGCGCGGAGGCAAGCGAGGGCTGTTTGAAGAAGCAAACAACGGAAGCATTTTCCTTGACGAAATCGGCGAGCTGTCGGCCAGCACGCAGGCCAAGCTGCTCCGCGTCTTGCAGGAGCGGGAGATCGTCCGCGTCGGCGGGACGAAGCCGATCCCGATCAACGTCCGCGTCATCGCTGCAACGAATGTCAACCTTGAAAAAGCGATTGCCGAAGGCGCCTTTCGTGAAGACTTATATTATCGGCTTAACCGCATGCCGATTTACATTCCGCCGCTGCGAGCCCGCAAGGAAGACATTCCGGCGCTTTGCCGGCATTTGATCCAGAAACTGAACCAAGATTACGGGCGCAACGTCGAAGGGGTGACGGATGAAGCGATGGCGCGGCTGCTTGCCTACGATTGGCCTGGCAATGTCCGCGAGCTCGAAAACGTACTCGGGCGGGCGATGATTTTCATGAAGTTTCATGAAGTGATGATCGATGCCGCGCATTTGCCGCCGCTCGCTTCGCCTTCGTCGGCGCCGGCGCCTCGACTGGGGATGGAAGAGGAGCTTCGGCCGCTTGGGGAAATGGTGAGCCGATACGAAGCGAACTTGATTGAGCAGGCGCTTCGCCGTCATCGCGGCAATAAAACAGCGGCGGCCCGGGCGCTTGGCATTTCGGTGCGCAATTTATATTACAAGTTGGAGAAATACGGGCTTGACAAAAATAGCATGCAATAACTTGCGTGAATTGAAGAATGTTGCACACTTTTATTTTCGAAAGCAGTGTGTTAAAAGCGTTTTCAGTTATAATGAGTTGGCACGGTTTTTGCATAAAAGATCGTGCCGAACGATTTGCAGAAAAGGTTGGTGCAGATGATGAAGCTTGAATCGTTAGTGGAAGAAGCAAGACAATGCCAGGACCGGACGGTGGCCGTGGCGGCGGCGGAAGATGAAGAAGTAATCGAAGCGGTGGCGATGGCGCTCGAACACCGTCTCGGACGCTTTGTGCTCTATGGCGATCGGGAGCGGCTCGGACGGCTGTTGAAGGAAAAAGGATGCACCCGCTTTTCCGACGTCGATGTCGTTCATGCGAATTCGACTGGGCAAGCCGCAGAGCTTGCCGTGCGCGCCGTCCATTTGAACGAGGCGGATGCGTTGATGAAAGGGCATGTACCGACGGCAACACTGCTGAAAGCGGTCTTGAACAAGGAGTATGGGTTGCGCGCTGGGAAGGTGTTGTCCCATGTCGCGGTTTTCGAGGTGCCGGCGTTCGACCGGCTCGTCATCGTCACCGATGCGGCGATGAACATCGCTCCGGATTTAGAGCAAAAGGTGCAAATTGTCAACAACGCGGTCAGTGTAGCGCGTTCGATTGGCATTGAGCGCCCGAAAGTCGCGGCGTTGGCGGCGGTGGAGACGGTCAATCCGGCCATGCCGGCAACCGTCGATGCGGCCGCGCTCGCTATGATGCAAAAGCGGGGGCAAATCAGCGATTGCCTGCTTGACGGACCGCTCGCGTTAGACAACGCCGTGTCGATGGCGGCGGCGAAGCATAAGCGAATTGAAAGCGATGTGGCCGGACAGGCTGATATTTTGCTTGTGCCGGACATTGAATCCGGCAACATGCTGTACAAGTCGCTCGTCTATTTTGCGAAGGCCAGCGTCGGCGCGGTCATCGCAGGGGCGAAGGCGCCGATCGTCTTGACGTCGCGCGCCGACTCGGCGGAAAGCAAACTGTATTCGTTGGCGCTTGCTGTTTGTTCAGTGGCAAAATGAAATAGATGGAGGAGGCCATCAGTGATGGAACTGTTTCAATATATGGAAAAATATGATTATGAACAAGTGTTGTTTTGCCAAGATAAAGAATCCGGCTTGAAAGCGATCATCGCCATTCACGATACGACGCTCGGCCCGGCGTTAGGCGGGACGCGCATGTGGATGTACAATTCGGAAGAAGAGGCGCTTGAAGACGCCTTGCGCCTCGCCCGCGGCATGACGTACAAAAACGCGGCCGCCGGCCTCAACTTAGGCGGTGGCAAAACGGTCATCATCGGCGATCCGCGCAAAGATAAAAACGAGGCGATGTTCCGCGCGTTCGGCCGGTTCATTCAAGGGCTGAACGGCCGCTACATCACGGCGGAAGACGTCGGTACGACTGTTGCCGATATGGACATCATCTATCAAGAAACGGACTATGTCACCGGCATTTCGCCGGAATTCGGCTCATCCGGCAACCCGTCGCCGGCCACGGCTTACGGCGTATATCGCGGGATGAAAGCGGCGGCGAAGGAAGCGTTTGGCAGCGATTCGCTCGAAGGAAAAGTCGTCGCCGTCCAAGGGGTTGGCAATGTCGCCTACCATTTATGCCGCCATTTGCATGAAGAAGGAGCGAAACTCATCGTTACCGACATCAACAAGGAAGCGGTGGCGCGGGCGGTCGAGGAATTTGGCGCGAAAGCGGTCGACCCGAACGACATTTACGGCGTGGAGTGCGACATTTTCGCTCCGTGCGCGCTAGGCGGCATCATCAACGACCAAACGATTCCGCAGCTGAAAGCAAAAGTGATCGCCGGCTCGGCGAACAACCAGCTGAAAGAGCCGCGCCATGGCGACATGATCCATGAAATGGGCATCGTCTATGCACCGGATTATGTGATCAACGCCGGCGGCGTCATCAACGTCGCGGACGAGCTCTACGGCTACAACCGCGAACGGGCGATGAAAAAAATCGAGCAAATTTATGACAACATCGAAAAAGTGTTCGCGATCGCCAAGCGCGACAACATTCCAACGTATGTGGCCGCTGACCGGATGGCCGAAGAACGAATTGAAACGATGCGCAAAGCGCGCAGCCAATTTTTGCAAAACGGCCATCATATTTTAAGCCGCCGCCGCGCCCGTTAGATAGAGGCGAGGGGGCGGCCTTCCGCCCCGCCGGCGGATGATGGAGGGACAGCAACGATGGAAGAGCAGAAGTTTCGCATTTTAACGATCAATCCAGGATCGACTTCAACGAAAATCGGCGTCTTTGAAAACGAACGGCCATTGCTCGAAAAAACGATCCGCCATGAGGCGGATGTGCTTCGGCAATATAAAACAATCGCGGACCAGTATGAGTTCCGCAAGCAAACGATTTTGCAAGCACTGGATGAAGAAGGGATCAATTTATCGAAATTGAGCGCCGTCTGCGGCCGCGGGGGGCTCCTCCGCCCGATCGAAGGCGGGACGTACCGCGTCAATGAGACGATGCTTGAAGATTTGCGGCGCGGATATTCCGGCCAGCACGCGTCCAACCTCGGCGGCATTTTGGCGCATGAAATCGCCTCGGCCTTAAACATTCCAGCCTTCATCGTCGATCCGGTCGTCGTCGATGAGCTCGACCCGATCGCCCGGATCAGCGGATTTCCGCTCATTGAGCGGCGCAGCATTTTCCACGCTTTAAACCAAAAAGCGGTCGCGCGCCGCGTCGCCAAACAGCTTGGCAAGCGGTATGACGAATTGAACTTGATCGTCGCCCATATGGGCGGCGGCATCACGGTCGGCGCCCATAAGCAAGGAAGGGTCGTTGATGTCAACAATGGGCTTGACGGCGAAGGCCCGTTCAGCCCGGAGCGCGCCGGGACGGTGCCGGCGGGCGATTTGGTTGCTTTATGCTTCTCTGGCGAATATTACCGCGAAGAGATCATGAACATGCTCGTCGGCGGCGGCGGCCTTGTTGGGTATCTTGGCACGAACGATGCGGTGAAAGTCGAAAACATGATCGAAGACGGAGACGAGAAAGCGAAACTTGTGTATGAGGCGATGGCGTACCAAGTGGCGAAAGAAATCGGTGCGGCAAGCGCCGTGCTTTCCGGCAAAGTCGACGCCATCATTTTGACCGGCGGTTTGGCGTACGGTAAATCGTTTGTTGAACAGATCACCCGCCGCGTCCAATGGATCGCCGATGTCATCGTCCATCCGGGCGAAAACGAACTACAGGCGCTCGCCGAAGGCGCGCTTCGCGTCCTGCGCGGCGAAGAAGAGGAAAAAGTGTATCCAGGCGAGGTCGTTTCGCCGGTTCCAGCCCGGCGCTGATGCGGCAACGGACAGAAAGGAGAAGGCAAGATGGCAAAAGAATACGATGTCGTCATTCTCGGCGGAGGAACGGGCGGCTATGTGGCCGCCATTCGCGCCTCGCAGCTCGGGTTGAAAACGGCCGTTGTGGAAAAAGGGAAACTCGGCGGCACGTGCCTGCACGCGGGTTGCATTCCGTCCAAAGCGTTGCTTCGCAGTGCGGAAGTGTACGCGCAAGCGAAAAACGGCGAGGCGTTTGGCGTCATCGCCGACGGCGTGCGCCTCGATTTTGCCAAAGTGCAGGCGCGCAAAGCGGCCATCGTCGAGCAGCTCCATAAAGGCGTTCAACATTTGATGAAAAAAGGGAAAATCGATGTGTACGCCGGCACCGGCCGCCTGCTCGGCCCATCGATTTTCTCGCCGCTTTCGGGGACGGTGTCGGTCGAAATGAACGACGGCAGCGAAAACGAAATGCTTGTGCCGAAATTTGTCGTCATCGCCACCGGCTCGCGGCCGCGCACGCTGCCGGGGCTCGAGCCGGACGGCGAATTTGTGATGACGTCCGATGAAGCGCTGCAAATGGAGACGCTCCCATCGTCCATCTTGATCGTCGGCGGCGGCGTGATCGGCATGGAATGGGCGTCGATGCTGAACGATTTCGGCGTGGATGTCACCGTGCTTGAGTATGCCGATCGCATTTTGCCGACAGAGGATGAAGACGTGTCAAAAGAAATGGAAAAACTGCTCCGCCGCCGCGGTGTCAACATCGTCACGGGGGCGCGGGTGTTGCCGGAAACGCTCGCGAAAGGAAATGGCGTTGTCATTCAAGCGGAGCATAACGGTGAACGGAAAACGTTCAAGGCCGACAAGATGCTCGTTTCCGTCGGACGGCAGGCGAACATCGAAGGAATCGGCTTGGAAAACACGGACATCGTCGTGGAAAAGGGCTATATTCAAACGAATGAGTTCGGCCAAACGAAAGAATCGCACATTTACGCGATCGGTGATGTGATCGGCGGCTTGCAGCTTGCCCATGTCGCCGCCCATGAAGGGATCGTTGCCATTGAGCATTTAGCCGGGCACAATCCAGCGCCGATTGACTATACGATGGTGCCACGGTGCATTTACACCCGTCCGGAGGCGGCGGCAGTCGGCTTGACGGAGCAGGAAGCAAAAGCAAAAGGCTATGACGTCAAAGTCGGCAAGTTTCCGTTTAAAGCCATTGGCAAGGCGCTCGTATTCGGCGAAGCGGAAGGGTTTGTGAAAATCGTCGCCGACCGGAACACGGACGATCTGCTTGGCGTCCATATGGTCGGCCCGCACGTGACCGATTTGATTTCCGAAGCCGGGCTCGCCCGTGTGCTCGATGCGGCTCCTTGGGAAGTGGCGCATGCCATTCATCCGCATCCGACGCTGTCGGAGGCCATGGCGGAAGCGGCGCTGGCGGTCGACGGCAAAGCGATTCATTTTTAATTTATGGAGCATCCGCTCGGCGTGTAATCATTGGTTGACTATGTGAATCTAAGGGAGGTTGTTGCGATGGCGCAAAACCGTCATCAGGCGCTCGGATTAAGCGATGACACGGTGTTGGAAATGTATGAAACGATGCTTCTCGCCCGCAAGCTCGATGAGCGTATGTGGCTGTTAAACCGCGCGGGGAAAATTCCGTTCGTCATTTCATGCCAAGGGCAGGAGGCAGCGCAAGTCGGCGCGGCGTTCGCCCTTGACCGGACGAAAGATTACGTCTTGCCGTATTACCGCGATATGGGCGTTGTACTCACGTTTGGCATGACGCCAAGAGAATTGATGCTGGCGGCGTTCGCCAAGGCGGAAGACCCGAACTCCGGCGGCCGGCAAATGCCGGGGCATTTTGGGAAAAAGAAAAACCGGATCGTCACCGGCTCATCGCCTGTGACGACACAAGTGCCGCATGCGGTCGGTTTTGCGTTGGCGGCGAAAATGGAAAAGAAAGATTTTGTCGCCTTCGTCACGTTCGGGGAAGGGTCGTCAAACCAAGGCGATTTCCACGAAGGGGCAAACTTCGCCGGCGTTCACAAGCTTCCGGTCATCTTCATGTGCGAAAACAACAAATACGCTATTTCCGTGCCGATTTCGAAACAACTCGCATGTGAGAAAGTGTCGGATCGCGCCATCGGCTACGGCATGCCGGGCTATACGGTCGACGGCACCGATCCGCTTGAAGTGTACCGCGTCGTGAAAGAAGCGGCCGACCGCGCCCGCCGCGGCGAAGGGCCGACGCTCATTGAAGCGGTGACATACCGCTTGACGTCGCACTCGTCGGACGACGACCACCGCGTCTACCGGACGGAAGAAGAGCTCGCTGAAGCGCGCGCCAAAGATCCGATCGTGTCGTTTGCCAACTATTTGAAAGAAACGGGCGTTTTGACCGATGAGCGAGAGCAAGAAATTCAAGAACGCGTCATGAAGGAAGTGAACGAAGCGACCGACTACGCCGAGAAGGCTCCGTATGCCGAACCGGAGCACGCGCTTCGTTACGTGTATGCCGAGGAGTAAGGGGGAATCGACGATGCCTGTCATTTCGTATATTGATGCGGTTACGATGGCGATTCGCGAAGAAATGGAGCGCGACCCGCGCGTGTTTGTGTTAGGAGAAGACGTCGGCAAAAAAGGTGGAGTGTTTAAAGCGACGCAAGGATTGTACGAGCAGTTCGGCGAAGAGCGCGTCATCGACACGCCGCTTTCGGAATCGGCGATCGTCGGCGTTGGCATCGGCGCGGCGATGTACGGCTTGCGCCCGATTGCTGAGATTCAGTTTGCCGACTTTATTATGCCGGCGGTCAACCAAATTATTTCCGAAGCGGCCCGCATCCGCTACCGCTCAAACAACGACTGGAACTGCCCGATTGTGATTCGCGCCCCGTACGGCGGCGGGGTGCATGGCGCCCTGTACCACTCGCAATCAGTGGAAGCGATTTTCGCCAATCAGCCGGGGCTGAAGATCGTCATGCCGTCGACGCCGTACGATGTGAAAGGGCTTTTGAAAGCGGCGATTCGCGACGAAGACCCGGTGCTCTTTTTCGAGCATAAACGCGCCTACCGCCTCATTAAAGGGGAAGTGCCGGAGGACGACTACGTGCTTCCGATCGGCAAGGCGGACGTCAAGCGTGAAGGAGATGACATCACAGTCATCACGTACGGGCTATGCGTCCATTTTGCTTTGCAGGCGGCCGAGCGCGTCGCCCAAGACGGCATTTCCGTTCACCTATTGGATTTGCGCACCGTCTATCCGCTTGATAAAGAAGCGATCATCGAAGCGGCGAGCAAAACGGGGAAAGTGCTGCTCATCACGGAAGACAATAAAGAAGGCAGCGTCATGAGCGAAGTTGCGGCCATTATTGCTGAGCATTGCCTGTTTGAGCTCGACGCGCCGATTATGCGCTTGGCCGGTCCGGACGTCCCGGCGATGCCGTATGCGCCGACGATGGAAAAGTTCTTTATGGTCAATCCGGAAAAAGTCGAAAAAGCGATGCGCGAACTCGCGGCGTTTTAAGGCGAAGACATTGCAGCAAAGATAGGAGGGTATCGATGTGGCCATCGAACAATTGACGATGCCTCAGCTTGGGGAGAGCGTCACCGAAGGCACGATCAGCAAATGGCTCGTCTCCCCGGGCGATAAAGTGAACAAATACGATCCGGTCGCCGAAGTCATCACCGATAAAGTGAGCGCGGAAATTCCGTCGTCGTTTGCCGGTGTCATCCGCGAGCTGATCGCCAAAGAAGGAGAGACGCTCCCAGTCGGCGCCCCGATTTGCACGATCGAAGTTGAAGGCGCCGCCGCGCCGGAAGCGAAGCCGGCGGAGGAAGCGTCGAAAGCGGAAGACAACGCTCCGCCGGCCGCTTCGAAAAAGGCCGACCGGGCAAACAACGGCCGCTACTCGCCGGCCGTGCTCCGCCTCGCCCAAGAACACGGCATTGACCTTGAACAAGTGAAAGGCACCGGCCTTGGCGGGCGGGTGACGCGCAAAGATTTGCTCAAACTCATTGAGTCCGGGCAAATTCCGAAAGCAGGAGCGGCACCGGCGGAAGAAGCGGCGCCAAAAGCCGAACCGAGAACGGAACAACCAACCCCGGCCGCCGCGCCGGTCCAACCGTCTGCCGCTGCCGCGCAAACCGCGCCGGCGACAGCGCCGATCAAACCAGCGGCGCCAACGATTGAAGCGGGAGCGGGCGACATCGAAATCCCGGTCACCCCGGTGCGCAAAGCGATCGCCGCGAACATGCTCCGCAGCAAACACGAAGCGCCGCACGCCTGGACGATGGTCGAAGTCGACGTCACCGACCTTGTCGCCTACCGCGATGCCATCAAAGACGAGTTCAAGCGGCGCGAAGGCTTCAATTTGACGTATTTCGCCTTCTTCGTCAAAGCGGTCGCCCAAGCGCTGAAGGAATTCCCGCAGCTGAACTCGGTGTGGGCCGGCGATAAGATCATCCAGCGCAAAGACATCAACATTTCCATTGCCGTCGCGACGGATGATGCCTTGTTCGTTCCGGTCATCAAGCACGCTGACGAAAAAACGATCAAAGGCATCGCCCGCGAAATCGCTGAACTGGCGGCGAAAACGCGCGCCGGCAAACTCCGTCCGGAAGACATGCAAGGCGGCACGTTTACCGTCAACAACACCGGCGCGTTCGGCTCGGTGCAGTCGATGGGCATAATCAATTATCCGCAAGCGGCCATTTTGCAAGTGGAAACGATCGTCAAACGCCCGGTCGTCAAAGATGGCATGATCGCCATCCGCGACATGGTCAACTTATGCTTGTCGCTCGACCACCGCGTCTTGGACGGCTTGATTTGCGGCCGCTTCCTCGCCCGCGTCAAAGCGATTTTGGAAAACATGAATAAAGACAACACGCCGATTTATTAACGGTTTGCCCCATCGCCTAGTGCGGAGGGGCTTTTTTCGTCGGGCGATTTCAAACTTCTTTCACAAATGTGATGTATAATGAGGGACAGAAACGAACGTGCAAAGGAGAACCGCCAAATGAATCGAGCAATCATGTGGATGTTGTTATGTGGGCTTTTGCTGCTAAGCGGCTGCGTGAAAACATCGTTTCCCCCGATCGCTGATTCGCTTTCGGTCATCATCAGCCTCGATGTCAAAGCGGAAACGGTCACGTTTTTGAACGCGAACAACGGCGAAAAGGTCGCTCGTTGGCACATCAACGAACCGTTTCAAGGCGGAGCGTTGAGCCCGGACGGACGGACGCTTCTTTTGTACGGACGGGAGCTTGACCGCGTGTATCGGTACGATTTGGCGACGGGAAAGCCGCTTTCGGAGTGGAAAACGGGAAGCGGCATCGTCAGCGCGGCTCCATCTCCCGATGGCCGCACGTGGTTTTTCGGCGACAGCGAACATCATGCCGTGCTTGTCGTGGACAAAGAGGGGAAGGAAATCGCCCGCCTTTCGGTCGGACGCTCTCCGATGACGCTGCTTGTCAATCGCCATGGAATGAGGCTGTATGCCATCGATTTTCAAGACGGCCGTGCGTTTGTCATCGATGTGGAACGACGCCGCGTCCTCCATTCGTTTGCGGTGCCCAAGCTCGCCCTGGGAGGATTGGTGCGCGAGCGGCAAGGGGAGCTTTGGGTCGGCGGGCATGGAAGCGGGAACAAGGTGGAGAAGAATATTCACGTCTATTCGCTTCAAGACGGCCGCTTGCTCCGGACGATTGCCGCCCCGGTCATGCCGGTCGATTTTGTCGAAACGCGCCGCGGCGTGTTTGTGCTAAGCCACGGTTCGAACACGGTCTATCAGTTTTCAAAAGAAGGAAAACAGCTCGCTTCGGCGTCTGTCGGCGCCAATCCGTTTGCCATGGAGGCGGCATCCGGCCGCCTGTATATCGCCAGCTATGACAGCGATGAAATCATCGTTGTCGACGAAGCGACGATGCGTCCGCTTGCCCGCTGGAAGACGGGAGACGGCCCGCTGCAGTTGCTCATTCGGGAGGGACGGTAAATGGACAAGCGAACGGTGTTGATTGTTGATGATGAAGAAGAGATGCGCCTGTTGGTCGGCATGTATTTGGAAAACGCGGGCTTCCGCTGCTTGGAAGCGGGAGACGGGGAGGAGGCGCTCGCGGTGATGGCGAGTCAAAAGGTGGACGCCATCTTGCTTGATGTGATGATGCCGAATCAAGACGGTTTTTCCGTCTGCGCCCGCATCCGCCAGCAGTCGGACGTGCCGATTTTGTTTTTGACGGCACTGGGGGAAGAATGGGATAAAGTGAAAGGATTGAAGCTTGGCGGCGACGATTACATCGTCAAGCCGTTCAGCCCCGGCGAGCTCGTCGCCCGTCTCGAGGCGGTGCTGCGCCGGATGCAGCGCGGGAGCGAGCACGACGGACGGCTGCAGTTTGGCGAGCTTGTCATCGATGAAAAAGGCCGGACGGTGGCCGTCGGCGGCGATCCCGTGAGGCTGACGTTGAAAGAGTTTGAGCTTTTGCTGTTTTTGGCGAAGCACCGCGGTCACGTGTTCAGCCGCGATGATTTGCTCATCAAGGTGTGGGGGTACGACTATACGGGAAACGCCCGCACGGTCGATACGCATGTGAAAACGCTGCGCATGAAACTGAAAGACGCCGCCCGCCATATCCAAACCGTATGGGGCATCGGCTACAAGTTTGAGGGATGAACATGAGGAGGCTTCGGTTAGGACAGAAAATATGGCTTTCGATCGGCGCGGCGGTCGTGGTGACGCTGGCGTTTTCGTTTGGCCTTTTGAATTATTTTTACCGGACGGTGTACATGAAAGAAGTCGAGCGAACGTTGATTGCGGAAGGGACGAGCCTCGCCCGCGACTATCGCGGCGGGGCCATCAGTGAGCCATACCGCCGCCAAATCGAATGGTATGACGAAAAATCGACCGCCACCATTCTGTTGATCGACAATCCGCGCGAATTGAGCGCCTGCTGGCCGTTTCCAGTCAGCTACGATTCCCTCGTGAGCGGCGGCGACCGGGAAACGCTGTTAGCCGGGAAGCCCGTCGTCAAAACGGGATACGAAAAGCGGTTCGGCCGCCGCGTGATGGCGGTCGTCGTTCCGCTTTTGGACGGCAAGCGGCTTGAAGGAGCGATTTACTTGTATTTGCCGTTAGCCGACGTTCAGGCAGCAACGAAGCGGGCGGCCTCTGTGTTTTGGCCGTTCGCCGCCGTGTTCGCCGGCGCGCTGTTGGTGGCCGGGCGGCGGATGGTGCTGCAGATGACCGAGCCGCTCCAAGCGATGGAACGAGCGGCAGAACGCATGGCGGAAGGACGTTATGAGGCGGACATCCCCGTGCGGAGCGATGATGAAATCGGCCGGCTTGCGAAGGCGTTCAACGAAATGGCACACGCTATCGCCAAAGAAGACGAGCGGAAGCGCGAGTTTTTAGCGAACGTCTCGCACGAGCTGCGCACGCCGCTCAGCTATATGAAAGGATACAGCGAAGCGCTCCTTGCTGGCCTCGCGAAAACGGAGGAGGAGAAAAAGGCGCATCTTCGCCTCATCCATCGCGAAACGGAACGGATGGAGCGGCTGGTGCGCGATCTTCTAGATTTGGCGCGTCTTGAAGGGCAAAGCGTGCCGCTCGAGCGCGCGCCGGTGGCGTTCGCCCAAGTGATCGAAGATGTCATCGCCACGTACGAACCGATCGCCGCGCAAAAGCGGATCGAGCTGGCGTGTGAGTTGGACTACGGCCTTATTGTCAATGGCGACGCCGATCGGCTCGAACAAGTCGTGCGCAACTTGCTTGACAACGCTATCCGCTACACCTCGGAAGGCGGCGTGGTGACGGTGCGGCTTTCCCGCTTGTCGGAAGCGGAAGGCGAGCTTGTCATCCAAGACACGGGCAAAGGCATTCCCAAAGACCAGCTCCCACTTCTCGGTCAGCGCTTTTTCCGCGTCGACCGCGCCCGCACCCGCAAAGAAGGAGGCACCGGCTTAGGGCTTGCCATCGTCAAACAAATCGTCGCCCTTCATGACGGGGCGATCGAGTTCGACAGCGACCTTGGACGCGGGACGACCGTATTCGTCCGCTTGCCGCTCGTTCGGGAAGAGGAATAAACATCGTTCAAGACGCAGGAATTGATGGTGTATAATCAATATAAAAAATAGGAGGGGGATGGAGGATATGGGCTCACCAGAAAAGGAACAGGCCCCTATGACCTACAAAGAGTATGCGGCGTGGCCGGAAGGAAAGCGTTGCGAGGTGTTGGACGGAAACATCATCAGCATGGCGCCGTCGCCGACGCCGGAACATCAATCCGTTTCGCTCCAGCTTTCCATTGAATTTGGGATGCATCTTCGTGGGAAGGATTGCCGCGTGTTGGCCGCCCCGATCGATGTGTATCTTTTCGAAGATCATCGAAAGCGATGGATGGATGAAAACGTCCGAAACTGGGTATGCCCCGATCTCGTCGTCATCTGCGACAAAAACAAAATTCAAAAAAATCGCATTGTCGGGGCGCCGGATTTGGTCGTGGAGATTTTGTTCCCCGCCACGGCCAAAATCGACCGGATGGACAAACGGATCGCCTATGAGCGGGCTGGGGTGAAGGAATATTGGATCGTTGACCCGGCGAATCAAGTGGTGGAAGTGTATTTGCGCGGAACAACAGGAAGACTGGAACTTCATGAAGTGTACAACCGGGATGAGGCTGTTTCCGTTCATGTATTGAAGGACTTCTTGATCGATTTGCGAAACATTTTCCAATGAATAAATGGCAGTTGAGATTTACGCTAAGCGGCGATTTGGAGGGGGACGAGGGAGGCTCATTAGAGCGTGCAACAACGCCCTCTTCCTTTTCATGGCGAAATGGCGGCATCCATACTTCGATGAATATAACACACGGGTGTTTTCCCGTTTCGATGTCGACCATTTTGAAAGGCTGTGGGATTCCTTGGCCTTTCTGTTCCAATCCGTATAAATGCAACGCCCTTGGCAAGTCATTTCGCTGTTTTTTTGTTCATTGCCCAAAATCAGCCTATGTACTACAATAAACATAGAACCCGTTTTTTCCCACGGAAGCGCCGTCTGTTCGTTTGGCATGATCGATCTCCGGACGTTGACGGCTTCAGGTGGGCAAAAAAACGAAAGCGGTTTCTTTTTTGGAAGAAAGACGCGAAAGGGGATGGGGAAATGAGCGATGTCGCGAAGATGAAGGAGGCGGCGTTTCCGGCTCCGACGGTCGAGGAGTGGGAGCGGGAAGCGGAAAGGTCGCTGAAAGGCAAGCCGCTCGATCGGCTTGTATCGATGACGTACGAAAACATTGCGGTGAAACCGCTCTATACGCGGCGCGATGTGGAGGCGCTCGGCCCGCTTGAGCAATACCCGGGCTTTGGCCGCTATGTGCGCGGGGCGCGTCCGGAAGGGTATCGGGGCGGGCCGTGGAAGGTGAGCCAGGAGATTTCGGCGGCGAGCCCGTCGGAATGGAACGAGGCGGCCAAGCACGACTTGGAGAAGGGGCAGACGGAAATCCATCTCGCTCTCGGGCGGTTGCCGTTTGCCGTCGAGTCGGTTGAGGATGTGGCGTCGATGTTTGCTGGTGTGCCGCTCGACCGCCATTCGCTCCGTGTGGACGCCGGGGAGCGGTCGCTTCCGTTTTTGGCGCTGCTCGCTGCTTATTTCAAGGAGCGGGGCGTGCCGCTGTCGAGCGTACGGGGCGCAATCGGCATGGATCCGCTCGGGGCGTGGGCGGAACAGGGGGCGCTTTCGTGTTCGCTTTCGCGGCTGTATGATGAAATGGTGGAAGCAACGAAGTGGGCGAAGGAACAAATGCCTGCCGTCCGCACCATGTTCGTGCGCGGCGAGCCGTACCATAACGGCGGGGCGAACGCCGTGCAGGAGCTGGCGTTTGCGCTGGCGACGGCGGTCGAGTACATCCGCGCCGGGCTCGACCGCGGGTTGACGGTGGATGACATCGCTACAAGGATGCAAGTGTCGCTGGCGGTCGGAGCCGACTTTTTCATGGAAATCGCCAAGCTGCGGGCGGCGCGGCGGTTGTTTGCACAAGTGATCGAAGCGTTTGGCGGCGGTGAATCGGCAAGGCGGATCGAGCTATATGTGCGCACGTCGCCGTTTACGAAAACGGTGTACGACCCGTATGTGAACATGCTGCGGGCGGCGGCGGAAGCGTTTGCGGCTGTTGTCGGCGGCGCCGATGGTGTGCACGTGTCGCCGTTTGACGAAGCGATCGGTCTTCCTGATGAGTTTTCGCGGCGCATCGCCCGCAACACGCAGCTCATTTTGCTTGAAGAGGCGCATATGGCGAACGTCATCGATCCGGCCGGCGGCTCATATTATGTGGAAACGTTGACCGCCAAACTCGCCGAAGAAGCGTGGAAGCTGTTCCAGCGCGTCCAGGAACAAGGCGGCATGATAAAGGCGCTCGCAGACGGCTTCGTGCAGGCGGAAGTGGAAGCGGTCGCCAAGCGGCGGCTCGATCGTGTCAAGACGCGGAAGGAAAAAATCGTCGGTACGAACGTGTACGCCAATTTGGAGGAAACGCCGATCGAAAAGCCGACGCAAGCCGCGGTGAAAGAGTTGCCGCCGCTGGAGGAAAAGCGGGTGGCTCATATTCGCAGCGCGCTTGCCTTCGGGAAGTGGATGGAAGCGGCGATTGATGCGGCTCGTCGCCGAGCAACCGCTCGGGAAATCGCGGCGGCCTTCGCTGACGAAAACTCGTCCATCCGCATTGCGCCGATTCGCGCATGGCGCTTGGCCGAGCCGTTTGAGCGGCTGCGCAAGGCGGCCGAGAAGCATGCGGAACGCACGGGAATCCGGCTTTCCGTTCACTTGATCAATATCGGACCGCTTGTCCGCCATCAGGCGCGCGCCGATTTCATCGCCGGGCTGTTTGCGGCCGGCGGGGTGGCGGCCGAGCGGAGCGGCGGCTTCGCTTCGGTCGAGGAAGCGGTCGAATGGGTGCGGAACACGAACGGAACGCATTATATCGTGTGCGGCGCCGACGACGACTACCCGGCGTTCGTCCCGGCGTTGGCGGGGGCGTTCAAGCAAGCCAAGCCGGACGCGAAGCTGTATGTGGCCGGAAAACCGCCGGAAGAGCTTGAAAAAACGTATGCTGCTGCCGGCGTAGACGGATCGATTCATCTCGGTTCGAACGCGTACGATGTGGTCGCGGCGTTTCTCACGGAAAGAGGGGTGGCGTTGGATGGCGAAGTACGTTGATTTTACCAACATGCCGCTTTCCGCCATAGCGGCCGATGTGGATGAGAAACAGTGGAGAGATGCGGTGGAGCGGCGCGTGCAAGCGTCGATCGATGAGCTCTTGTTTCAGACGAACGAGCACATTGCGGTGAAGCCGCTTTATACAAAGGAAGACATCGATGGGCTTGATTTTCTCGATTATATGCCCGGCTTGCCGCCGTACTTGCGCGGGCCGTATCCGACGATGTATGTCGTGCGGCCGTGGACGATCCGCCAATACGCCGGCTTTTCGACCGCCGAGGAGAGCAACGCGTTTTACCGGCGCAACTTGGCGATGGGGCAAAAGGGATTGTCGGTCGCGTTTGACTTGGCGACGCACCGCGGCTATGACTCCGACCATCCGCGCGTCGTCGGCGACGTCGGCAAAGCGGGGGTGGCCATCGACTCGGTGCTCGATATGAAAATTTTGTTTGACGGCATCCCGCTCGACCAAATGTCGGTGTCGATGACGATGAACGGGGCGGTGCTCCCGATCATGGCGTTTTACATCGTCACGGCCGAGGAGCAGGGAGTGACGCAGGACAAACTGTCGGGCACAATCCAAAACGATATTTTGAAAGAATATATGGTGCGCAACACGTACATTTACCCGCCGGAGATGTCGATGCGCATCATCGCCGACATTTTCGCCTATACGGCGAAATACATGCCGAAATTCAACAGCATCAGCATCTCCGGCTACCATATGCAGGAAGCCGGGGCGCCGGCTGATCTGGAGCTGGCGTACACGCTCGCCGACGGGCTTGAGTACGTGCGCACCGGCTTGAAAGCGGGCATTGACATCGACTCGTTCGCGCCAAGGCTGTCGTTTTTCTGGGCGATCGGCATGAACTACTTTATGGAAGTGGCGAAAATGCGGGCGGCGCGCCTCATGTGGGCGAAAATGATGAAAACGTTCCACCCGAAAAATCCGAAATCACTCGCTCTAAGAACGCATTCGCAAACGTCGGGCTGGAGCTTGACCGAGCAAGATCCGTTCAACAACGTCGTGCGTACGCTCATCGAGGCGCACGCGGCGGCGATGGGGCATACGCAGTCGCTCCATACGAACGCCTTGGATGAAGCGATCGCCTTGCCGACCGATTTTTCGGCGCGCATCGCCCGCAATACGCAGCTGTACTTGCAGGAAGAAACGGGCATTTGCCGGACGATCGACCCGTGGGCCGGTTCGTATTACGTCGAGACGTTGACGAACGAATTGATGAAGCGGGCGTGGGCGCATATCGAAGAAATCGAAAGCCTTGGCGGGATGGCGAAAGCCATTGAAACGGGCATCCCGAAAATGCGCATCGAAGAAGCGGCGGCCCGCCGCCAAGCGCGCATCGACTCGGGGGCGGAAACGATCATCGGCGTCAATAAATACCGTCCGGAAAAGGAAGAGCCGATCGACATTTTGGAAGTCGACAACACAGCCGTGCGCCAGCGGCAAATCGAGCGGCTGAACGAGCTGAGGGCGACGCGCGACAACGAGCAAGTCGAAGCGGCGCTTGACGCCATTACGAAAGCGGCGGAAACGGGCGAAGGGAACTTGCTTGAGTTGGCCGTCCAAGCGGCGCGCGTCCGGGCGACGCTCGGGGAAATTTCGTACGCGATCGAAAAAGTGGCGAACCGCCATCGCGCTGCCATCCACTCGATCAGCGGCGTGTACAGCTCGGAATACAAAAACGAAGCGCAGCTGGAACGGGTGAAGCGGCGGGTGGAGCAGTTCGCGGAACTTGAAGGGCGGCGCCCGCGCATCTTGATCGCGAAAATGGGGCAGGATGGGCACGACCGCGGGGCGAAAGTCGTCGCCACAGCGTTTGCCGATTTAGGGTTTGACGTCGACATCGGCCCGCTCTTTCAAACGCCGGAAGAAACGGCGCGCCAGGCGGTCGAAAACGACGTGCACGCCGTCGGCATCAGCTCGCTCGCCGGCGGACATAAAACGCTCGTGCCGCAGCTTGTTGCGGAGCTCGAAAAACTCGGCCGCGGCGACATTCTCGTTTTTGTCGGGGGCGTCATTCCACCGCAAGACTACGCGTTTTTGTATGAGCACGGCGCCGCCGCCATCTTCGGGCCGGGCACAGTGATTCCGGAGTCAGCGGAAAAAGTGTTGGATGAAATTTACGCGCGGCTTGGCTATGAGGAAGTGAACCAATGAACGGGGAAGAGAAACGGCGGGAACAGGAAAGCGGCCAGAGCGCAGCTTCGGACGGGCAGCCGCGGCGTCCGGAATGGGCGGATGGCGAAAGCGCGTCGTCGTATGTGCAAGCCCCGCGCCCACCGGCGCCAAAGCGGGTCGTGAGACGGAAAGAGCGGTCGGTCGAAGAATACGTTCAAGGAGTGCTCGGCGGCGACCGCACGATATTGGCGCAGGCGATTACGCTTGTCGAAAGCAATGCGGCTCGTCATATCGATTTGGCTCAACAAGTGTTAAATGAACTGTTGCCGCACGTCGGCCGCTCGATCCGCATTGGCATCACCGGCGTGCCGGGGGCGGGAAAAAGCACGTTCATTGAAGCGTTCGGCACGTTTTTATGCGAGCAGGGGCATCGCGTCGCCGTCTTGGCCGTCGACCCGACGAGTTCGTTGACCGGCGGCAGCATCCTTGGCGACAAAACGCGGATGGAGGCGCTCGCCCGCCATCCGCACGCCTTCATCCGCCCATCTCCATCCGGTGGGGCGCTTGGCGGCGTGCACCGGAAAACGCGCGAGACGATGATGCTGTGCGAAGCAGCTGGCTATGACATCATTTTGGTTGAGACGGTCGGCGTCGGGCAAAGTGAGTTTGTCGTTCGCGGGATGGTCGACTTTTTCCTCCTCTTGGCGTTAACCGGCGCCGGCGACGAGCTGCAAGGGATGAAGCGCGGCATCATGGAGCTGGTGGACGCCATCGTCATCAACAAGGCGGACGGCGATAATAAAGAAAAAGCGCGGGCGGCGCAAAAAGAATACAACCAGTTTCTCCATTACCTCCGCCCGGCCACGCCCGGCTGGGAGACGAAAGCGTACACGTGCTCGGCGCTGTTCGGTGAAGGGATCGCCGACATGTGGCGTGTCATTCAAACGTTCGTTGAGACGACGAAGCAATCGGGCGTGTTTTTCGACCGCCGCCGCCAGCAGCAAAAAGACTGGATGCACGCCATGATCAAAGAATATGTAGAAACGCGCTTTTTCGCCGACCCAATCGTGAAAGAAAAGCTCCCGATGCTTGAGAACAGCGTCATTTCCGGCGCCAAGCCGGTCACCGCCGCCGTCCGCGAGCTGATCGAAGCGTATGAACGGAGGATCGACGATCAAATATGATATGATAAACGTAAATCACAGGAGGTGTCACAATGTTTCAATTCCAATTTCCGCTCTATAACGACATCGTCGAACAAGCGCGGCGTGAAGCGGTCGAAGCCGGATTTGAAGAGCTGCGCACGCCGGAAGACGTCGATGCGGCGTTCCGCCGTCCGGGCACAACGCTTGTCCTCATCAACTCCGTGTGCGGCTGCGCTGGCGGCATCGCCCGTCCGGCAGCAGCCCACGCGGTTCATTACGACAAGCGCCCGGACCATTTGGTGACCGTCTTTGCCGGCCAAGACAAAGAAGCAACGGCCCGTGCACGCGAATACTTTGTCGGCGAGCCGCCATCCTCGCCGTCGTTCGCCTTGTTAAAAGACGGGAAATTGTGCGCCATGCTGCACCGCCACGACATCGAAGGGCACGAGCCGGTCGCTGTCGTGCAAAAGCTGCAGGCGCTGTTTGATGAATATTGTGAGGAAGTGTGAAAGGAGAACCCGAAGTTCGAAAAGGGACTTCGGGTTTTTGCATGGCCATTATTGTTTGTGATAATATAATTTTAAAGAGATCAGAGACAGGCAAACAGCAGTGCATATGATCATCATTTTAGCAGGCTTTCTCTTGCGATCAACTTTTTCTCTTGTTTCTATCAAAAACCAAAAACTAAAAAAAGGTATCCATTCAGCCCAATACTAGTGAGATTTTCAGAATTCAGCACCAATAGGGCATTTCCCGTATCGAAAATGCCCTAGGAGGAATGGAGAATCGTTTGGAGAGACTCCCCACTTAGAAGTCTTTGCAACGATTCCCAAACCGGCTTTCCGTGTTTTTGCAGGGTGGAAATGACGCTGCGAATGACACAGAAAGCCTCGGCATCGTCTTCCTGACGAAACGTTCCAGAAATTTTTTGTTTGACTTTCACCATCCGCAAATCGCGCTCGGCTTGGTTGTTGTCAAACGGCACTTCTTTCTTTCTCAGGAAGAGAAGCGCTTCTTGCTTGCGCTTTTCTAGACGCTGGATGAAATTCTGCGCGTTGCGGACGCCTTCATGCTTGCCTTGTCGGCAACGTTCCTCGAGTTCTCGGCGGCCATTCGCTAGAAGCTCGTCGTACACGGCTTCCCAATACCGGACTTCCTCCTCCGGCAGCGCTCCGCCCGCGTTCTCCACCGCCTGTTTCATCTCCAACAGTGCTTCGGTCATCTCTTTCGACCATGAATGGCCGTAAAGTTCTGTATATGCCCGAAGCTCCCGGAGATGATGGGCGTGGCAAAGGGCATGGCTCGCCTCTGTGTACATCGGGTGCACCGAATACGCATCGTGCACCATCGTTCCTTTGTACCGTGGCAAGAGCCCGATGTCGTCCGTCGCTTGCTTTCCACGGGAACGATGAAGCCCGTATCAGGTGACCTTGGCAGTAGAAGACACATGCACCCATTGGTTCTTTCTGTTCACACGCAGGCTCGTTTCATCGACGTGCAACGTCTTGGAAGCGAGCAACGCCGCTTCGATCTCTTCGAGCGCTGCTTCGAACACAGGGAGCCATCGTCTCGTCATGTTCACGACTGTGCCTGCACTCATCGAATGATCGACTAGCGCTTTGACCATCTCCGTGACACGCTCGCACGGGATCAACTGCGCATGATTCCAGTATAAAATGAGCGAAGTGATGACCGGTCCATATTGTACATGATTGGTTGCATAGAAAGGGAACTCCGCCTGCTGGACAAGTCGGCATTCCGGACAACGCTTGATTTCCCGCTCATGTTGAGTCACTTCCATTCGAGCCACAGGGAGATCGAACACTTGGCGGATATCTACTCGAAAAGGAACGACCTCTTCCAAAGAGTGACCACATCCTTCGCATTGGGTAACGCGGTGAAGGACTCGGTGGTCAGGATTGGGGACTTGACGGAGCGTCGTTCCTCGGTGCCCCGGTTGCCCTCCCGGCTGTTTCTGCGACGGTTGGCGAGAAGGGGATTTCGCCACAAACCGGTCAGAGGACGGCGGTAAGTGGCTGTTCGTACTGTTTTTTTTCGTACGGGCTTCTAATTCTGCGATACGTGTTTTTAGTTGTTGGTTTTCTTGACGCAGCTGCTCGTTTTCTCGGATGAGTGTTTCAATCGTTTGGGCTTGGTGTTCGATTTTGGCCACCATGCTTTCGAGTGTGAAGACCGCTTGTTGGAAATCAAAAACAACGTTTGCCATTGTGTTCACCTCCCTTGTCTAGGATGGTACTAGTATAGACAAGGGGAGCAGAAATAAACCCGATCTCGTAAACTTTTTCTATGTAATGGCTGAACAGTTACTATTTATCAATGTCCATAAGAACATCATAACAAAAAAAGTGTAATTGTGGTAAATTTATAATATAAATTCGGTTCTTTCCATGTTAGGAGGGTACATATGGCTCAAAAAACTCCTTTTATTGTTAAATTCAGTAATTTTTTGAGAGTGTCACGATTATTAGGCGGAATATTGGGAGCTATGAGTGGTTTTGTTGCATTAGGAAACGGCATTCCTCCTCAACTCTGCTTTATCATATCTGCCTGTGGCTTTATTGTTGGTCGTTTGTTAAGTATAGGGATTATATTTATCGTATTATCGATACCTCTAAGCGCTTACATAGCAGAATCTAATCATTTATCTGAAAAAGGTAGTGTTCTAATTTTTACTATATGGGGAATAGCATTTATCGTAATTTGGTTACTGTTTAGACAGTGGGTGTTTTTTAGAGCGGATATTGTTAAGCAAAAACTCCGCATAGACGATTCCTTTAAATTAAATGATACGCCTGTTATTACAGCTCCTAGCGATATAATTCGGGGCATAAGTGGGATTGATAAGTTTGCTAAACAATTGGAAAAAGACCCTTCCAACCCTTTAAATTGGCTTCTCTTCGGAAAGGCAATGAAAGCAAATAAGTCTCTTTCTATTGGGTATAGACTGATAAAAGCTCCTTTGAACCCTGTCAGTGTATTGACATCAATAGGTATTCAACATGCTATTAAGTACGTAGAGGGGACTTCACGAGTAATTACACCAGAAAAGTGCCATTTAATCTCCATTATGTTGGCTAAAAAAAGAATATCAGAAAGAGGTGTCTCTCCAGAAGATTTCCTCATTATCGGACGAAATTATGATGTGCTATCAACACTAGCGCATTCTGAAGAGGATGAATTGAAATTTACTAGATTAGCTATTCAATATATTAGTGCAGCAGCTGAAAAAGCTAAAGACGCTCAATTTAAAGCGGAAGCATGTTATTATTTGGCGGAAATATACCATAGTCTTGGAGAAGATGAGTTAATGATTCGCTTTGCTAATATTTCAAGAAAATTAGGGTTTACCCCTGCTATTCTTTTAATTGATGATTATATTAAGAAATATGGATTACATATTTCTGAAAAGGAATATATTAAGTTGGTTCAGAATCTTGTGGATAAAGGATTTATTGATTTTCAGTATGATTATCGCCCTAGTGTAGGAAGAAGACTTAAAGATGCATTTGTTTCCCTTGTTAGAGGGCAAGGAGCCAAACTGTATAAGAGTCTTATTAGCTTAGATAAAGTTCTTAATGAGAAATAGGGGGGAAGGATAGTGGCATTTGATGATTTTTACGACCTTGATATTGATTTAAACAATCTGATTGATGAAAAGGATTTGGCGACGACAGACTTGGACAACGACGGTATCCCAGACTCAATAGACACGGATTTAGCGGGAATTGTCGGTATAGGTGATAAATTCGAATTAGACTTAGTAGGTTTACCGTTACCGGACGAATACGAAGTAGATTTAAATAAAAACTCATTGGTTGATAAGTTTGAAAAAGACATATTGGGTGGTCCCTTAAAACGACTTGGTTATGATTTTAATAAAGATGGTAACATCGATGCTATAGATGTAACGATTTTAAGAAATTTAATCGACATGTAGGTTGGGGTGTAGTATGCCAAGGCATTTATATTTAATACTTGTTACTATAATAATCGCAATCGTATTAAACGTATATGTTGTAAGCAAAGATAATAGAAATAATACCGACAATGTAAGTGAAGATATCACATTGGAAGGTAGTACAGTAGACGATAATATAGCAGAGGATAATATAGCAGAAGATAGTACACCAGAAGATAGTACAGCGGAGGTTGCTTCAAGCCAAGAACCAGAGGAATACAATGAAGATATTTCTAATAATCAGCTGGAAGAGAACACAATAAGTGAAAGTGATGTTGAGACCAGTTTACAAGATAATTCTGAACAAATAAATGAAAACGGTGATGATATTTATCAATACCTAAGTGAGTTGGCGGACGGGCATATAGAACAACTTATCTCATTACGAAATGCCAAAGTGGAAGAAGCGATTTCCGTTCTAGGAGAACCAAAAACACAACATGAGGGAACACCGGAAAGTGATGATACTCCTTATCTTGAATATGACAAATTTTGCTTGGGCTACACGCTTAATGATGAAGGAGAAGAAGTGATAAACGAAATAAATCTTATTAATTTACCTAATATGACATACGAAGATGTCATCAATAAATTTGGAGAACCTGACTATTATGATGATTCCGGTGATAATCTGTACAGTGAGGATTATTTTAGTTATGAAATGGACGGTTTTACGGCCGTATTTAAATACGACCACTTTGATGAAAAGAAACAAATTTTGTCTATTGGATTAGAATGAACGTGTGGGAAATGGTCATCTAAATAGCTAGATGATTATTTCCCATTTATCACTAACATTGCATAAACGTCATTACCTAAATGTCAAGGTTTCTGCGTTTCAATAGGGTATGCCAGCACACTAATAAGACGGAATATCCTGTATTATTAAAAGATAAAAAAGACAGTTCACTCTGTGATGATTCTTTATCCATCTTTTTCTATAACCCCTTACTCTTTCCATGGCGCAAGAAAGATAGGTGTAAATTATCATTTTATTTCAGCACAAAACGCCCATTTTTTTGCACATTCTTTCAGAAAGCCCTCTCCCCTTTTCTGAAGGAATGTGCTAAATTTTTTGTGAATTGTTTCGGACAAAGATTTCCATTCGTTTCAATGAGGGGAAGGAAGTGTGATCCAGTTTCACGACTTTGGCATTGACATTCAAACGTATACGGATCTCACATTTCGCACCCCAGTAGTGCAGAAACAAAGGATTTTTTATTCATTTTTTTAAAATATTTTTTGAGCCAACACAACAAGCGATGGCAATCCTTTTTTTACCATCGCTCATCGTTCCTTATGAGATTAGACGTAAATGCTTTCGTCCATTCCCAACTCTTGCAGAATCCTTCGCTGCTCGTAGGTGAGCGGTTTCCCTAACGCGCGTTGGATTTGCCCATCCGGCAGCTCCAACAGGACGACTTTCACATACCAGAACAACTGAAAAATCGCCTGCCCGGTCGGACGGGTCAGCTTGCGGCCTCCTGCGCCCTTTAACGGGCACTCCGGCGTAATAAACTGACGCACCCGGCGCTGGAAGACGCGGTAAATGGCCAATGCGAGGAGAAACAAATAGCCCAACACCGCCACTCGTTCCGGTTTTTTCACGTAAATCTCGTCCGTAAAGAACGGATCTTTCAGGAAGGAGAAGTTCATTTCCATGTTTAGTGCAAAATAAAAATACAGAGTTCTGCAACGAAACGTGCAGAGCCTAAGGCAAAGAAAAAAGGCTTGCCAGCCCCTAACATTTCCTCTACTGTGGAAGTTGTGAACACATAAACCAAACAGTGGAGGAGCGAAAGGATGCTGGCAATGCCCGAAATGAATCGTATCAGAAAACTGCGTGAAAAGAAAGGGTTATCGATTGCGGAAATTTCCCGCGAAACGGGATATAACTGGAGAACGGTCAAGAAATACGCGGATGGCGGCATTTCTGTCCAACCAACCATCAAACGCAAAAAGGGGATGATGGAGGAAGAAGGATACGGGCAAATCATTGATGACTGGTTGGAGGAGGATGCCAAGCTGCCGAGAAAACAACGGCGAACGAACAAGACGATGTTTGAAGCGCTTTGTCGTGACCATGGATTTCAAGGCTCGTATCGCACCGTTTGCGCGTACGTGCAAAAACGAAGACCGCAGCTCAAACTCGAGAAAGAACAGCGCTATGAACGACTTGAGCACCCGCCAGGCGAGGCGCAGGTGGATTTCGGGAAGATGACGGTGGTGACGAAGGAGGGGAAGGAAGAAGAACGATCGGTTTTGATCGTAAGCTTCCCGTATAGCAACGCTGCGTTTGCTTATCCGCTGCCGGCGGAAAACAGTGAATGCTTCCTCCATGGGTTGACGCAGCTGTTTCGTCAGGCTGGGGGAGTGCCAAAGGCATTGCGCATTGACAATTTGTCCGCGGCCATCGTGTCGATTCGAAAAGGGGGAGAACGCCAATTCACCGAGGCTTTTGAGAAATTTCAACTCTACTATCGGTTTGATGTACAAGTGTGCAATCCATACAGCGGACATGAGAAAGGAAATGCGGAGCGAAAAGTCTATTACACTCGCAACCTTTGTTTCGTCCCGGCTCCGTTGATCGAGTCGGATCCGGAGCTGGTGGAGTGGCTGCATCGCAAGATGGTCGAGGACCGAAACCGCCCTCATTATGAAAAGGGGCGGTTGATAGAGGAGCTATGGCAGGAAGAGCGGCCGGAGCTGTTGGCGTTGCCGGAACAAGATCTTCCGATCTTCTCCCTCGATCACGCTTACGTGAATAAGTACGGAGAAGTGATGGTGGATGGGAAGGCGTTCGTCGTCCATGGCCTGTCCGTCCCCAACCGGGTATTGGTGAAAAAAGAGTGGGATCGTTTCTTTGTGCTCTCTCCTGACGGAGGCATACATCTTGAGATGCCAAGGCCGTATACGAACGTGAAACGCGAGATCCCTTGGAAAGAGATTTTCGCTGAGTGGGAGACCAAACCCCAGGTTGTCGGGCATTCCCGATACGGGGCGTACTTGCCGGAAGCGATCCGAACGTATCTGGCTGGCACCCCGCCCCAGGTGGCGGCCCGTTTGAAAGGGCTGCGAGCGCTGTTGGATCGTTGCACGCTTTATGAAATCGCCCAGTGGCTCGATGAGAACCAGCGATGGGACTTGGCTCCTCATGAAATCGGGGTGTTGATGGAAGCCGAGCAATCCCATTACCCGGCCAAGTGGAAAGAATCGTACACCCCTTCCGTCCTGATCGACTATGAAACGGACTTAACGGTGTATGATCAACGTCTTCATCCTGTTCGGGAAGGGGTGTCCAGGGATGAGAGCAGAGGTGAAAGAGATTTGTAAAGCCCTGCATTTGGCCTATATCGCGGATCGATTCGAGGAGGTGATGTTCGAAACGAAAGAACAGTTTTTGCGGGATGTATTGGCGCTGGAGCTGTCGTGCCGCCAGCAGGCGAAACAGGCCCGGCTGATCAAGAAAGCCAAGTTTCGGGAGTTGAAATGGCTGAAGGATTACGAATGGTCGGATCACATCCACTGGCCGACCACGACATCGAAGAAGGAATTGTGTGACCTTCGCTTTTTGGAGCGAAAACAAAACGTTCTGCTTTTAGGCTCGCCCGGGACAGGAAAAACCCATCTCGCCACAGCGCTCGGCATCCAGGCGTGCCAACAAGGCCATGAGGTTCGGTTTTTCCGCGTTGCGGATCTCGTCGCCCAGCTGGAAGAGGCATTGAAAAATGGCACGCTCGGGCGGCTGAAACGAAGCATCGATGCGTGCGAACTGTTGATATTGGATGAACTCGGCTATGTGCCGTTTCAAAAGCAAGGATCGGAGCTGTTGTTTCATATTATCGCCGACTGTTATGTGCGAAAAAGCGTCATCGTGACGTCGAATCTGGAATTTGGACAGTGGAATCGGGTGTTTGGGGACAACCGCTTGACAGCTGCGCTGGTGGATCGCTTGGTTCACCATGCCCACATCCTGGCCTTTACGGGAGAGAGCTATCGACTGCGGAACGCTCTCTCCGCGATCCAGCCGTCCCTCTTCCCCCGGTCTGGAACCTTAAGTCTTGAGCTGGCAAGCCTATGTATTTTTTCTTGCACTTCTCTGCATTTTTTGCTTGCAAAAAACACATTTCCACCGAGATCTGCCCTTTATACAGCTTCAAGATCTCTTTCGCGTCCATTCGTCGGTCCTTCCATTCCTCCGGCACCGTCGTGACGAGAACAAACCGGGACGCTTTCCGTCTCGCCTGTTCCCACGCGTCTTGGTCGAATTCCACGCTCAGGCGAAGGGTGTACAGCGTCTCCATTTCCGGTTCCGCCCCTTTTTTCGGCCGTCCGCGCCGTTTTTTCGGACGCACGATCTCTTCGACGACGGCCTCCACTCGATGGAACCGGGGACGAAGGGATGCCTTGAGGGATGCCAAGGCTTGTTCGGCGTCTTCCCGGCACGAAAACGGGTGGCGCTCCCAACGGGCTTGTTCCTGCGCAAGAAGCTCCGCTTCTTGTGCTCGTTCTTTTTCGAGCGTCTTTCCTTTCCGTTGGTCGAGGGCACTCGATTCGACGACGACCAGTCGAACCGGATGTCCTTCATACGTCGATGTCGTTTCCCATACCCGATACGTGGCGCCGTTTTTCTCCGCCAGCGAAAATGGATCGCTCCACGTCGTGTCCCTGGCATCGGCTTGCGCCAGCACGGTTTTCACGATCCGGAGCGACGAAGGGCCTCTGGTGATCAAAAAGGCGTTCGCCGCTTTCGTTTGCGCCAGCGTGTCCTTCGTCATCACGGCGGAATCCGCCACATAAATCCATTCGTCCTCGATCTTCGCTTGCTTCAGCTGCTCATGGACACGGGACAGCACCTCGGGATTCCACGTTTTGTCCGGCAGGTTGCCGTCGTGCACATCTCCATAAAAAGGAACGCCATCCTCGTTGCCGATCAGTCCGAAGCCGATCTGCTTTTGCCAATGGTGTTGCCGGTTGTAGCCATGGGCAATATGCAGGGTATCCGGCGAGGCCGATTCATACGTGCCGTAAACCGATACATCGGTCGTATCGGCATGGAACACCCGAAGGGGGATGCCTTCCTCCTTGTAGATCTGCACAAGGCAAGCCGAAATGACTTGATGGATGTTGGCATCATACAGGCGATCCAGATGGCGGGCGATGGCATCGTCATTGAACCAAGAAGGCTGGAGCCCCGGCCGGATCAGCTTGGGCAAATCGATTTCATGCGCCCATCGTTCCAAATGAACCAGCGCTTGACGGCCGCTCAAGATATCCAGGATGAGCAGCCAGACCACATCGCTGGCTCGGGTTTGGCATTGGGGATCCACCGGAACCAGCCGGTCAATCAGCTGGGGGAGGCCAAGATCCTTGAAGATGGCGCTTATTATATTCAAATAGGAACTTTCATAAATAGCACGAATTCGAACGTCCATGGTGTGGAAACTCCTTTGCATTCCTTGTGTACCAAGGACCTATTCGACATCGGGATGAAAAAATCCTCCCGATTTTCGTCGGGAGGGTGCGAAATGTGAGATAATCCGCAAAAATTTTGCACATTATTTCGGAATCCATCTGAAATAATTTGAAAAAGGGATTCTGAAATAATTTGCTAATTTACAACTCGCTTTGTTTCATCGGAATACTCCTTTCCATGATAGTGTTTCTGCCGATGAATGGTGGTTGGAGCCTCATTCTGTTTTAGATATTTGCTTACGGTATTTCTTGAAATCCCTAATTTTTGAGCAATTTGTCGTTGGGATAGCCCTTCTACCTCATGCAAGAATTTGATATGATGAAATTGAGCCATCTTGATCATCCTTTTTCTCTCCCTCTGATGAAAAGTTTAAGCACTTTCAATCATAAGGGAGGTAATGAAAATTGGAAATCAGGTGGCTCATTTTTTATGTGATCGAACCGTTGAAAAGTGGCTCAATTTTATATAAATGCACCTTGAAAAGTTAACTTTTCGATTACGCGGCACACCCCAAGCGCCGCAACACTTCCTCCGGGCGTTCCTGAATGTAATGAGCAAATCGTTGAACCGCTTGCAGGATCTCGTGGCGGTCTTTGTGAAAGGCGTTGGCGATCACCGTATCCTTCAGCCATTTCCACAAACGCTCGATCGGGTTGAGCTGCGGCGAGTAGGGCGGCAGATACAGGAAATGAAAACATTGTCCTTCTTCTCGCAAAAAGTCCTTCACCATTCGAGCGTGATGAATCCGGGCATTGTCCAAGACGAGCGCAATCATCCGGTTGGGATGCCGCTCTTTGAGCAGGCGCAAGAAATCCAAGAACGTCGTGGCGTTGGCGGCTTCTGCTTGGTGAAGCACGGTGTCCCCATCGTGGACGTTCACGGCGCCAAATACCGAAACATGGGCATGATGGCCGAATGTCGGCACACGTTTTTGACGGCCGACCTCGGACCAAGTGGATCGCAAGACATGATAAGAGCGGATATGCGTTTCATCGATGTACAGAAGAACGGCATCTTCTGTCTCCTTGGTGATCAAGTTTTTTTTATCAAATCCATTTGCTTTTCAAATTGCTTTTGCTCATCCGGATTCCCTTTCGCCAGCGTGTACGTAGGGCGAGTCCATGACAGACCTTGACGGTGCAGGAGTTTTCGCAGCGCTTCACGGGAAAGCCAAACACCAAAGTGCTTTTCGACATAGGATTGCAGGAGTTTGGTGTTCCACGCCGAAGCGACGTCCCAGCCCAGTTCCGCGGGAGTGGTGGTCAACACAAGCTGTTTGATCTCTTCCTGCTGTTCTTCGGTGAGAAACGGCTCCCGTCCGGGGGCGAAATCCCGATGAAGCAAGAGCTCCAGACCGCCTTCGTTGAACAGCGACACATAATGGGAAACGGTTTGTCGGCACACGTTGACCATGGAGGCCGCCTCTTTGCCCAAATAACCTTCCATGACCAAACGAACCGCCATCACCCGTTGGCGAAGAAGCGCGTTTTTGATTTTCCGTTCCTGTTTGCGAAGCGTCCGTGGCGTCCATCCGTGATCATGGGTGATGTTGAGACGTTTCATGAATGATCCCGCTCCTTTTCCATAGGTTTCCTTAGGAACAGGATAACCGGAGTGTGCACCGGTTATACGAAGGTTAACTTTTTAATGAGCATGTATATAGATTATCAAATACACCAGTATGACAAAACAAATAATGCAGGGGGAGCGCTCTTGTTCAGGCGCTCCCCCGAAACGAAACGATCGAGCCCGCTTCGTCACGGTCGGATTGAGATTCGGATCACCGGAGACTTGAACGTCACCGCATCATCATTCCTATTCCCGTCGGAAACATCTTGGAAGGAAAACAAGTCGTTTTCTCTCCATTTTCTATTAGCATGAACATAAAATCCCTCAACATCGATATATGTTTGCGTGCGATCCGAAGGCACGATTTCAGAATACACATATCCGAAGTGGCGGCTGTTTTCCTTGCGCAAAGAATTTTTGATCACATAACCAACAACAGAAGATTGATAAGGCTTATCATCATGTTTTGTGTTGACGTGAGATGCATCCCGATATGTCTTGTAGGAGCTGTAAAGCTTATGATAATCGACAACCGCATTTTCCGTCGTCAAAATTCCGTAAAAATCCGTCTCCTTTTCTTTCGGATCTGCCAGCCATTCGTATGACAAGGTGACGGCATATCGATGCTCTTCTCGATTTAACAAGGAAACAGACATGGTCAATTCCATGATTTTCTTTTTATGATCGGTGTAAATCGTTGATGCGGTGCATAACTTCTGTTTATCGATATTGCATCGGATCATTTGATGATCCGCCTGTTTCTTGAAAATCTCCTTCAACGTTTGCTCATCGAGCTCATTCCATTGATTCGCCGCACTTCTCGCACTAAAAAAATCCATCTCCTCCCGATCCATGTGCCGAATCTCTTCTTTCGTCATCCCAAGCAAAAATAAAGCCGCAATATCCTTGTTTTTGAACTGTTGGTTGACTGTATCATTGGCGTTTTCCGGTTCTCTGATGAGGCTCTCTATCTCTTCTTGATCAAAACCTTGCCTTTTTGCATCCAAATGATGAGCCTGTAAATTCATCTCCTGATGATCGCAGCCAACGAGCGTTGCACACAACAGGAAATAACGGATGATCCGTTTCAACGACACGCCACCTTTCACCGTAGATATCCATTTGCGGCAAATCAAACGCAGCATAGTTTCATCTTGTAAAAGAAATTGCAGCGTTCGGTATTTGGATATAACTTGTTGTTCCTGAAACAGAAATTGACGCTCCTAGTGGCATCGATACACTAAATGATGAGCTCCATCCCGTCTTCATATGAGTATAATTGGCATATGCAGAAGAATTCGTCCCAGAACTCCACACAAATTCAGCATACGTATATCCTGAGTCGTCTTGCGCATGTATCCATTTTCCGTTGTATTGCCAAAATTCTTGGTGAGCAGAAGAATTTCTGTCTAATTTATGAACATATCCTGTAGAAAATTTATATGTCGCACCATTAAAGTATGAAGTTCTTTCTGCTACATAACCATAATTATCATAGTACTCAGTTGTCCAACTTCCAAATATTGATTCATAATCTACAGTCAAAGCATCTTTATGTCCAGTTCCAAATAAGTCAACATGCCGTTCGTTGGAATCGTTGACCCAATCAAAATCGGAAACAATTGCATATTTCGATGAATGGGTGACAGCAACAGTTAGTTTCACCATCGATGATGAGTTTGATCCTTTGCAAGTGTTGTCTGGATCACATAAAGAGGCAATTAATGTTCCGGCTTTAGGATTATTTTTCATTTCGTTATAATATTCCTCTCGCTGTTTTTTATTTCTCTCAAATTCATATTTCGTGATGGGAATTAGTTCCCCATTATTTTCATCGATTTTGAAGTATGAAACATTAACATCTATTAATTCAGGTTCCTCCATATTCTTAAAATGATCCCAATCATTTAGTGTGAAATGCTCAATTCGTTCCTTAGTAAATCCAAAGTGAGCTAAAAATAAGATATCCTTCTTTTTTAGTTTCAAATTTCTTACATTTTTATTTTTAAAATTTATATCCGCTACATCAGATTTATTTGCTTTTAGATCTTTAATATCTTCCTTAGAAAAACCAAGCAGTTCTAACATTTCATTTACATCTTTAGTGTTTTTATCACCAGTTATGGTGCTAGCAGATACCGAAGGTGCTGTAGCTGAAATATAGAGCATTACTAACATAAACAAACTAAATAAAACCTTTTTCATTAAAGCTCCCCCAATCTGAATAGGTATCGTCTGCAACACTTCTTTACTCAACATAGGATTCCATTTGACGTCCTCCAAGTGATCAATGAGAATTCGGTGCCCGAGGAGTTAGTTTCGACCATCCAAGCAGATCATGATTCAACTGGATGTTGAAAGACTATTGTGGGATCGCTTCATGGATTTAGCGCGAGAGAAAGATCGAGTATCCTTTGTGACGCTGTTTATGGCGTATTTAAACTTCTTCACCCGCAAAGCGCGCTCGAAAGCTAGGTGACTGGTCATCACCCCAAAACTGGCGGGTCTTACACGTATGACGGTCCAGCGGACGAAGCTCATTGCGTAGTACAAGCCTTTCTTCAACAAGAGGCTGCCTAACTTTTTTATCCTTCAGGGTTCGTTGAAGCGAAAACCTGCCAGATTCGATAAAACGAGTTCTTGACCAATCAAACACCTCCATAATGTAAAATTTGCTAAATGCAAGAAACGATTTCTCGACAACCTTCTTTTTTGTCCTCGTCGCCTTTGAAGACCTTTTCACACCTTTGGTGGATGTTTTCAATGATGAGTCCAACTCTTGAGATCCTACGATATTCGATGGGATGATTCTTGTGGAGTTTTCATAGAACTTTTGAGGCTACCAACATTTCAATATATATAAGTTGAAATTTTGTTTTACATGGCATTATTCACTCTTCTTGTCACCGTGCCAGCTTGTCAGGTGATAAAGACGGGACATTATGGAGTTAGGAAATTTTTTATTACAACCTATATAGTATTGTTGTCAATTATAAAAAAAAAGATGATTTGTCAATAAGGTCTTCACCAAAAGTTGCACTCGACTCAAACATATCTTTCTTATACCTATCAGGAAAAATGAACAAATCAAGTTTTTGATGCATGGCTGGTGAACTACCCGCCACCTACACTTCGCTTAGAGGTGGAGGCTTCAAGCGACTTGTGCGTGTTTGCTGAACGGTAAGCCACACACAAGAACCCTTTACGCTTCCCTTCATTCCGAAGGTGTCCGTTCTAACCATAGACTATCATATTCGTTGGCGATTGGCAACCGAAATTCATCTCCCGCCTACTCACTGGGCTGTGCCCTTCACGTTCCTTGAGGCGGGAGACTTCTTTCGGAAATTACGTTAAAGAAAGAATCTCGCTTGTCAAGTACATGTTGTGGCGATGAACCAAAACATCAATATTTCCACTAAACGAACCATTGCGATACAACGAAAAAAGGATCGAAGTCACCACCGGCGCGGTCATGATCGGGTTTGGCCTCACATTTCGCACCCTCTCAACGAAAATCGGGAGAATTTTTTCGTTCCGATGTCGAATGAATCCTTGACACACAAGGAAAGTGAAGGAGTTTTTCTCTCATGGATGTGCAAGTCAAAACGGTCTATTGCAATTCTTATTTGAATATCATAAGTGCTCTAGTCAAAAAACTGGACCTCCTCCACTTGATTGACCACCTTGTGCCCGTTGATCCACAGTGCCAAACGCGAGTCAGCGATGCTGTTCAGGCTATCCTCTACAATATGTTCCACGGACGACAAGCCCTTGTTCACTTAGAACGATGGGCTCAGGAGATCGATCTGGAGAAACTCATCCGTTCCGGGCTCCATCCTTCCTGGTTGAATGACGATGCCTTGGCTCGTCACCTCGACCGTCTGTACGAGGCTGGCATTCACAACGTCATCAGCGCTTGCTTGATTCAGATTTACCGGAAAGAAGGCCTTCCTCTCCGAGCCTTTCACGCTGATACGACGGACAAGACCGTTTACGGCGCCTATGAATCGGCCTCGTTAGAAGCCTTACAGATCACACATGGTTACAACCGCCATCATCGTTGGCAAAAACAGATCGGTTTCGGACTGGTCGGCAACGAGGACGGCATCCCGTTTTACGGCGATGTGCACGACGGCAGCCTGCCTGACAAAACGTGGAATTCCCAAGTGAGATCCCGTGTCCATGAACAGCTCAAACAAGCCAAGATCGAAGACGAATGGATTTACGTGGCCGATTCCGCTGCGATGACGAAAGAGACCTTGGCGCAGACGAAAGCCACCAACGCCTTTTTGGTCACCAGGGGCCCTTCGTCGCTTCGGATCGTGAAACGAGCATTAGCGGAGGCCGATTCGCCTCACATCCCGTGGAGCGAACCTTTTGTCTTGGGGGAGAGAAACGGCGCCACGCATCGGGTATGGGAAACGGCCTCGACCTATGAAGGCCATCCCGTACGCTTGATCGTCGTCGAATCGAGCACGCTTGACCAGCGCAAAAGGAAAACGCTCGAAACAGAACGAGTCAAAGAAGCGGAGCTTCTTGCGCAGGAACAAGCCCGTTGGGAGCGCTCCCCGTTTTCGTGCCGGGAAGACGCCGAACAAGCCTTGGCATCCCTCAAGGCATCCCTTCGTCCCCGGTTCCATCGAGTGGAGGCCGTCGTCGAAGAGATCGTGCGTCCGAAAAAACGGCGCGGACGGCCGAAAAAAGGGGCGGAACCGGAAATGGAGACGCTGTACACCCTTCGCCTGAGCGTGGAATTCGACCAAGACGCGTGGGAACAGGCGAGACGGAAAGCGTCCCGGTTTGTTCTCGTCACGACGGTGCCGGAGGAATGGAAGGACCGACGAATGGACGCGAAAGAGATCTTGAAGCTGTATAAAGGGCAGATCTCCGTGGAAATGAACTTCGCTTTTTTGAAAGACCCTTTTTTCACGGATGAGATTGATGTCAAAAAGCCAGAGCGGGTTGCGGTATTGGGTGATTTGTTTCTCTTGGCCTTGGCGATTTACCGCGTCTTTCAGCGCCGAGTGCGTCCATTCATCACACTGGAACGCCCGTTAAAGGGCGCTGGAGGCCGCAAGCTGACCCGTCCAACGGGGCAGGCGATTTTTCAGCTGTTTCAATATGTGAACGTCGTCCTGCTGGAGCTGCCGGATGGGCACATCCAACGCGCACTGGATCGCTCCCTTACCCCGGATCAGCAAAGGATTCTGCAGGGGTTAGGGCTGGATGAGAGCATTTACGTGTAACGTGATACGGAACGACCAGAGATGGTAAAAAAAGGATTACCATCGCTCGTCGTGTTGGTCGGAAAGTTATTCTAAAAAATGAAATAAAAAATCCTTTGTTTTGACTTTGTTAGGGTGCGAAATGTGAGTAATAATCTCGTTCCATATGATAGGTGCCAATCGAAAAAAATTCGTGTTATAGACAAGATGGTCATGGGCCATAAACGAGGATAGCCCCGAGCTGGAGAACACAATCCTGTTCGGCAACGATGAAACCGCCGTTGATGCGATTTGTTGTACATGACGGAATGTTTTTTCCATCTGGCGGATGACCGTCGGCGCCCGTTCCGCCATGTGCGGCCAGTCAGCCGGGTAGGTGATCTCATATCCTAGATCGACGAGTTGATGCCCTTGCCCTTTGATCAAGGTGACCGCTTGCGCTTTCCCATAGAACCACACGATGTAAAAGAGCGAAACGATTTGAACAAGCATGAACACTTCATGAAGGATATCCCCATAACTCTCCATATTGTAAGGATCGGTAAAAAATAGTGTAAACCGTACGGTCAGCAAAAGAAAAAACGAGAAACTAGCACCAATGTATAACTTGCTTTTCAACAATCGTTTCCAATAAAAAAACAGCCATTTCCATCTCATCGTCAATCAACCGCTTTCTTTCCAAGAAGTTGACAAAAGAAAAATGCGGTCAGGGATCGCCGCATTCCTTTTTAGGCGTATCCCCTGACTCCCTCATCATCCGGATTCAGGCTATTTGACGGTAATGGTCACGTATCCTCTTGAGCCAACCGTTTGACCAACAATTTGGCCATAATATTCATCGTCTTTGGTTGGTGGAAAACTGCGCGTTTCTTCTTGCCTAGGATTGAGCCAGTTGGTGGAAGCGATGACGCTGTCGGACCACCAATTGATCAATTTGTAAGCATAGCCTCTCGTTTGGATGGGAAGCCGTTATTTGCCGCCAAACGTCAATGATCCCCTGTCTGCTTTTATTGAGGTTTCCGATCTCCTTTGCTGATCCAGACAATGGTGATGAATGCTGCTAGAAAGATGGACAGCGTTAACATGATGAATTTGTTGATGAGCATCGGTCCCCAAACCGGCGTCTCGAACAAAAAGATATGCGGCCAGGGCATGAACGTTCCTAATGTGGCTACTTCAAGCACCGTATAAATAAAAATGACTGTCAGTGCGATATTGGTGTTTTTTGTAAGAACAAGGGAGGCAGTGCTGAAAAATAGGTAAAAGAACGTCAATAGAATGAAATGAATGAGATTCAAAAAAGACAAAGAAGAAACTCCATATTTCCACATGAATGCCCCGCTTAGCACGACAACCCCCAACAAATGGATGAAAGAATAACGTACAATATCGATCCAAACCCATTGCCTATAGTAAGGGACAAGCGTCTCTTGCGCTCCGTCTTCATACAGTTCGCCGAACCGATAGATGAGGCACCAGCCGGAAAACGGGATGAACAGCCCTTGGATGATAATCACATTGTCGTAAATACTTGGCGATTTGCGGGGAACAAACAAAATAAGCAACAGCGATAGGATGAACATCGCTGGTGGAACAAAAAATGCTCCACCCATTGTCTTGCGGTCAAACACGAATGCGGTTCGCATCCATTCGATGTAAGCTTTCATCTTGGTTCCCCTCTCCTGACAACAGCCAAATAGCCGTCGATCAATCGCGGCGCCACCCGTCTCCCCCCTGTTCCCCCGTTTTTGGAGAATACTCGCGCGTGAATGCCATCCTCTTCTTCGAGAAGCTGCACCACTTCTCTCGTTGCGATCAAGTCATCCAATTCTTCGGGGTGTATGCAATATTCCCATACGCAGCCTTTTGCGCGGGACTTCAGCTCAGACGGCGTGCCTTCAAACAACACTTGCCCTTGTTTTAAAACCCCAATTTTGGTGCACAAAAACTCAATGTCTTCCACAATGTGCGAAGAAATGACAATCGTATGCTCGGAACCAAGCTGTTTGAGCAGATGGCGAAAGCGGATTCGCTCTTCAATATCCAAGCCGGCAGTCGGCTCGTCAAACAGCAAGATGGACGGCTTTCGCGTCAATAAATGAGCAATTCCCACCCGTCGCCGCATTCCGCCGGACAGCTCGGACATCTTTTTCGTCTCATGGCCGTTCAAGTTCACTTTTTGAATTGCTTCGGCAACGGCCGCGTGCCGTTCGCCTTTGTCCATCATTCCTTGCAATAAAGCGAGATGGTCAAGCGCTTCTTCGACCGTAATGTTTGGATAGACCATGAAATCTTGCGGCAAATAACCGATCCGTTCATGAGCTTTCACATATTTTCCTTTGGTGCAGCTTCGTTCGTCGATCGCCACCTGCCCTTCATCCATGGGTGTCAAGCCGGCCAATATTTTCATCAATGTCGTCTTGCCGGCTCCGTTCGGTCCGACTAACCCGTAAATCCCTTCCATGCAAAGCGATACGTTCGATAAAATGAGTTGTTTTTTGATTCGTTTCGTGACGCTGGATACATGGATCATGTTTGTCCCTCCTGAACCATGCGGATGAGTTGTATCACTTTCTCCCAGTTGCCATCTGCTCCTTCCCTCATTTGTTTGTACCATAAAGCCAAAAATGTTTGTTTTTTCTCATCGGATAAGCGTTCATACTCCCCAGACAGCTGCCTCAGCACTTCCTCTGTTTTCCCGTCAGGAGAGTTGACTGACAAAGTCAAATCAAACGTCAAATCTCCTCCGGAATAGGGAAGGGCTAATTGTTGTTGGAACCATCTTGCCAGCAACGCTTGAAACACTTCTTTTTGCATCGATGAATGTGCTCCCCTCCAAAGAAGTCCTTCTGTTATGATTTCCGGCAAATACATCAATGTTCCTTCTTGGGAGCGAAGGGAATATGGCGTATCAATTTGAAGAAGCAAATGATCGCTGCTATATACGCTCCGTTGTTCACCATGGGGAGCGAGCAACACGATGTTCGTCGGCAACTTTGCCTCTTTTAAATCGAACATCTGCACGATGTCATGGTGGATGCGCCGTACATGACGTTCGAAAACCGGCCAATCCCGCTCAAGATTCGGCCAATCGGCGGGGTGCACGATCTGCCACGGCCCGATTTTTTCCTTCACAAACATTCCCGCTACGGCTGTAATGCCGCCGGACACAACTCCTTCGTACGTTCCGTCGCTTCGGCGCGGCAAATTCGTATAAAACGGCGCCGTTCCGTGAAACGACAACGTATAGCGGATCGGATGGCTCGGTTGCATCGATACAGGCACCGGACTGGAATGAACGTTCACAAAGGCAAACGGCGCATGTTCGGCTTTTGTCGGCACCCAGCTGAAATCGCTCGGCAAAAACAAATAGTGCGGTGAAATCGGAATTTGCGCGGAATCGTTCATTTGATACTCAAATGTCCATTCGTCGGTCAAGCGATTGGGTGAACGTTTGACCGTGATGACATCCCCCTGTTGAATAAACGGCAACTGTTTTCCGGTTTGATCAGTGATTTGCTTCAGAGAAAAATGATGATAAAGCACGAACGACAGCGTGTCGCCCCGAATTTGTCGCAAGGTCACTTTCACTTTCGAATGGACACCGTTTTTGGCCTCCAGCTGAATGTCGTACCGTTCAATCGAATAGTGCAATGTGCTTGGTTGGATGGTTGGATCATGAGTTTGATAGTAAACATTTTCTTGAGCCAAATCAGCGTAGCTAAACACCAGTTTGCTTCCTGTGAAAATATGCGGAAACAACCAAGCATCACCCGACAAAAGCAAAGCAACGCCCATGATAATGGCCGACTTCTCCTTTGTCGTGCGGGCCGTTTTCCAAAGAATGGCCCATACCGCCATCATCGACGTTAGAATCCAAAACAATAGTTTCATGTACGTCGGAAGGCTGACATTGTATCCAACGACGTCACGAAATACATCGTCCATATTCAACGGACCGATGTAGAACAAACTACGGATGTCGGAAAAGGGGATGGGATGGAAATAACGGGAAAACAATTGTGTATTCATCGGGCCGATTGCCAGCCAAATGACCATCATCCAGGCAAAGCTTAATCGATTTTTCCCAAACAATAGAGCAGTGAAAATACCAAGAAAAAAGGCAAATATGAACGGCAACAACCAATACGCCGCAATGTACGACGCCGTTTCGGTATACAACGAAGAAAAGGGAAGACCCCATGTGCGGTAAAATTGCCATACAAGTGCAACTTGAAGACTGGTGAAAAATGAAAGAAACAGCAAGTGATTCACAAACAAGGCGGCGATTTTCAACGCTGTGATGCGCAGTGAACCGGCAAACAAAAGATTGGCGCCAAATCGGTATTCATCAGAGAACAACTTGTAAAAAAACACCATAAACAGCAGCATTGTCGCTTGGACGATTAACGTCATTTCCCCGACAAAATTTCCATAATCCGTCTTGCCAAAGGAATCGTACTGGCGAATGAGAAAGCGCATCATCAGCATGATGAACCAAAATGTGTATGCTCCCATATAGAGAATGCTTTTTCCCATCTGTTTGGCGTAAAACCACGATAGGCGAGTAAACAACATCATAGGGGATCACTCCATTTTTCAGCATGGTCGCATCCATCAACGATAAAAGGAAGCAAGCGTAAAACTGTTCTAAGTCTTCGAAGTCAAAGTGTTTCGTCGGCTGATCGAAAATGAATACTGTGCGATTTAGCGACTGTCCAAGAGAAACAAGATAAATCAGCCGTTGAAACATCGTCAATGAATCGACGGATGCATGGGAAGAGAGGCGATATTTTTTCCATAGCGCCGATTGCTGAAAACGACGATTCAGCCATATCGAAATATCTTGCAAACGATAGTTTCTCCACAGTTGGTGGTAGTTCTCAGGAATCACGAAAAATACGGTTTTATTCGGTTTTCCTTTTGCTGCCTGTTCATCGAAATGGATTTCCCCTTCATCGATAGGATGAAAGCCGGCAAGCGCTTTGGCGACAATATCTGTGCGAATGTGATTTTTGGCTAGAATGATGGATTGGGAAGGAAGATTGACGGAACAATGATGCAAAATAAGTTGGCGATGGTGCTTGAGGGTCACATTTTTTAATTCCATCATTTGTCTCCTTCCCCCCTTTCTTGCGCTAGTTGAATCAATATGTTTTCTTTTTCTTTTATGGATAGTGCCATGTAGTGCTCCCACGTTGTTGAGTCGATGGAGGATTTTTCCGCTATTCTGTTTCCATATCCGATAGATGGAATATGTAGTTTTTCCATTAAATACAAGCCGACAAAGAGACTGATCTGTTCGTTTTCGAACAATCGGTATGGGATGAAAAACGCAGCCAACTCCTGAATATGTTTGGTTGCCGGAGTGCCATTGACGTCCAAGAACGGATCAACATAAAACGTGTAGATTCCGTCAGCCACCGTGCTGTCGTAGAGCGAAAGGTTTGTGGTGTTGATGCTTTTTGGGATGATTGAGACTCTCTTGACTTCTTTTGTGCAATAATCTGTATTTGCAAGATCCGGAAACAAGTGGCATAGCTCATTGCGGATGGAAACGAGTTGATGCTTCAATTCCATATAATTTCTTGTTGTAGTGAGAAATGGTTTATAAACAAGGAAACGAGTATGTTGCACTTGAATTGGTTTGTAAGGACCGTTGATCACGGAGAGACAAGGGAGATGGTCCCCATGCCAACGGTACTTTTCCTTTCCGACAATCATGTTGACTCGTGTGCATGTTTTCGTTTCTACATTGGAGTGAAGCGTTCCGGATGAGTCGATATCGTAAAGCGTTGAATCCATGGACTGCGGATACCAGTTGGCTTCAAACGGCAACAACGTGACGCCCGATGTCAACGGATAAAAGGTTGAGCCGAACGTATGTCGATAATAGATCGTCATGGATGGAGCACCGTTGGTCTGCACCTGAACAACGTTTCCTTGTTGTTGAAAGGGCAAACGCTTCCCTCCGCCTTGGATGTGATCGATTTGAAATTGCTCGTTGATCGAAAAACGAACGGTGTGTTCTTTCGGATGCAGAGAGAGTGTGGCTTTGATCGGATACGTGGATTTCGGATTCACCTCGATCTCCTTGATTTTCCAATATCCATGCAACGGGATGTTCTTGGTTTGATCCTGATGTTTGACTTGTTGATAGAGTTTGGCGTCGTTTGCCAACAGAATGTCATCCAACATTTTGTATATAAGATCCATTCCGCTGGATTGATCGTATGGGGATTGAGACAAACAAACATCAAAACCCCAGAAAATGCGAGTATGAAAATAGTTTCGGCTTTTAAGCGGGACGCCATTCTTGACATGAACACCCATTTCATATGGAATGCCCTCTCTAATCATGAATTTGAAATGTTTGTAAAATTCAATGGCATTATAAAAAAAAAGAATATGTCAACCTTTTACATGGAATTTCACAGTATATTCACAAATAATAGGAAAATCGTATTGTCATGATGACGATTTTTGGCAAATTTTGCGTCTTTAGGTGTAGGAGTGTCGTTTGTGCGACGTGCTTTTTTCGACGCGCTGAACGAAGACATCAAGCGTCAAATCGAGCGTGATGGGAAAACGATTTATGAGAAATCTTTATCGTGAGCCGCATCCCCTTTGCGTCCAGGGCGGTCTGCTTCAAAGTTGGGAAGCAGCCGTCTTTTTTTGCGTCCCTACGGCTGCCTCGAGCAGACGGGCCGTCCATTTTTCCGGAACGGCTTGCATGTGAGGCAAGTATGGCCCGTTTTTTCTTGCATCGAAAGCGCCGTCATCGGTACAATGAAGTCGGCAAACGTTGGCAAAGGGGAACTGCACGTCATGAAAATCGGCTATCGAACGCTAAAAACTGCCGTCGGCGCGGCGTTGGCGATTGTCATCACCCAATGGCTTGGGTTGCACAATTTTGCTTCTGCCGGCATTATCGTCATTTTGTGCGTGCAAGTGACGAAAAAGCGGTCGCTCGAGACCGCCCGGGCGCGTTTTGCGGCGTGCGTCGTCGCGATCGGGTTTGCGGCGTTGTTTTTTACCGTCTTCGGCTATTATCCGTGGACGATTGGGCTGTTGCTGCTTTTGTTTATTCCCGTGACGGTTCGGCTGAAAATAAACGAAGGCATTGCGACAAGCTCGGTCATTATTTTGCATTTGTATGCGGCCAAGGAAATGACGTGGGGATTGGTCGCCAATGAACTGTTGTTGGTGGCTGTCGGCATCGGGGTGGCGCTCATCGTCAATATGTACATGCCGAGCGCCGAGAAGCAGCTCAAAGAGTACCAGCGCATTGTCGAAGATTTGTTCCGCATCATTTTAAAAGAAATCGTCCGCTACTTGCGCACGAATGAACTCGATTGGGACGGAAAAGAGCTGCCGCTCGCCGCGGAGGCGCTCGACAAAGCGAAAAAGCTCGCCATGCGCCACGCTGACAATCAATTATGGCGGAATGAAGATGAATATGTTCGCTACTTCCGCATGCGCGAGCGGCAGTTGGAAATCATCGAGCATATGCTTCCGCTTGTGACGTCGCTCACGTACACGGTTGAGCAGCGGATGATGATCGCCGATTTTATCGATGAATTAAGCGACGCCATTCACCCGGGGAATACGGCGGACCGCTTTTTGCGGCGTCTTGCTGAGATGCGCGAACAGTTTAAAGCGATGCCGCTGCCAAAAACGCGCGAGCAGTTTGAAGAGCGGGCGGCGTTGTTTCAGCTGATGCGGGAATTTGAGCGATATTTAATCATCAAAAGCGAATTCCACCCCGGAAACGAACGAAAACGGCAGCGGCTGAAGGCATGATGCAGGGCATATGTCCATCCGTTTTGGCGCACACTATGGCCAAACATCAGTAAAGGATGAAATTCGCATGCGGATACGGTTGGCCATTTGCCTAGCGACGATGATCGTGATGTTGGGGGTGCCTTTCCAGACGGCGTCGGAGGCGAAGCCGCTTGTGATTGTGAACAAAGCGATCAATAAGCTGGCGCTCGTCCGCGACGGCCGCATCGAAGCCGTTTATCCAGGGGCGACCGGGGTGAACGCGGCATTGACGCCGGAAGGAATGTTCACCGTGACGGTGAAGGCGAAAAACCCGTATTATCGGAAAAAGAACATTCCGGGCGGAGCGCCGAACAACCCGCTCGGCACAAGGTGGATCGGCTTTGACGCGCGCGGGACGGACGGGCGCACGTACGGCATTCACGGCACGAACAACCCGGCGTCGATCGGCGGCTACGTTTCGCAAGGCTGTGTGCGCATGCACAACCGCGATGTCGAGCATTTGTATGAACGGGTGCCGATCGGCGCCCGTGTGCTCATTCTCCGCAGCAATGAATCGTTTTATGCCATCGCCAAACGGTACGGCGCCGTCCAATAAAAAACGCAAGCTTCCGGTTTCGGAGCTTGCGTTTTTTGCCGGGTTAAAACCACATGCTGATGCCGGCGAGGAGCGTCGTCAGCAGCATGCAAATAAGCATTACGTACACGATGAATTTTTGCGTTTTCCGCGACAACGGCCCGTCCTCCTTCCGTCCGCTGTTCTACGTTTATTGTACCGACAAACGACGGGGCGGACAAGGAAAAATGCACGATGCCAAGCGAACTGATCCAAGGCTCGACCGTTGCGCGGACAAAGAAAAACAAAAAAGCAGGATTTTTTGTCGAAACGGCGAATAATAAAACGTTGGCCTCATCATTTTGCAGCAAAGGAGACCAAGACGATGAAGGTGAAAAAAGTCGACCATATCGGCATTGCCGTCCGCTCGATCGAGAAAGCGCTTCCGTTTTATACGGATGTGCTCGGCCTGCCGTTTCTCGGCATCGAGGAAGTCGAGTCGGAGCAGGTGAAAGTGGCGTTTTTGCAGGCGGGAGAGGCGAAAATTGAACTTCTTGAGCCGCTGTCGCCAGAGAGCGCGGTGGCGAAATTTATCGAAAAGCGCGGCGAAGGGATTCATCATGTGGCGCTTGGGGTGGAAGACATCACCGAGCGCATCCGCGAGCTGAAAGAGCATGGCATCCGCATGATTCAAGATGCGCCGAAACGAGGCGCCGGCGGGGCGTGGGTCGCGTTCATGCACCCGAAATCGACCGGCGGCGTGTTGTATGAACTTTGTGAACGGACGAAAACGGAGGGACACCAATGAGCGACATGTACGATAAAATCAACGAACTGTACGACCGCCGGCGCGAGATTGAACTGGGCGGCGGCGATGAGAAAATTGAACAGCAGCACGCGAAAGGGAAGCTGACGGCGCGCGAGCGGATTGATTTGCTGTTGGACGAAGGGACGTTTGTCGAGCTCAATCCGTTCATCGAGCACCGCTGCACCGATTTTGGCCTTGGCGAAAAGAAGGGGCCGGGCGATGGGGTGGTGACCGGCTACGGGAAGATCAACGGCCGCACCGTATTTGTCTTCTCCCAAGATTTCACTGTCTTCGGCGGGGCGCTTGGGGAAATGCACGCGAAAAAAATTGCGAACATCATGGATTTGGCGGCGAAAACCGGGGCGCCGGTCATCGGTTTGAACGATTCGGGCGGCGCCCGCATTCAAGAAGGGGTGTTGTCGCTTGACGGGTACGGACACATTTTTTACCGCAACGCCATTTATTCGGGTGTCATCCCGCAAATTTCTGTCATTATGGGGCCGTGCGCCGGCGGGGCCGTCTATTCGCCAGCCATCACCGATTTTGTGTTCATGGTCGAAAAAACGAGCCAAATGTTCATCACCGGTCCGAAAGTGATTGAAGCGGTGACCGGGGAGAAAATCAGCGCCGAAGATTTAGGCGGCGCCCGCGTGCACAACACGATCAGCGGCAACGCCCACTTTGCGGCAGCGAATGAAGAGGAGGCGCTCGCCGAGGTGCGACGGCTCTTGGGCTATTTGCCGTCCAACAACAACGAAAAGCCGCCGTTCGGCCCGATTCCGGACGGGGACGACTATCGCCCCGATTTGGCCGATGTCGTGCCGATTGACGCCGTCCGCCCGTACGATGTGCGCCACGTCATCGCCCAAGTCGTCGATGACGGTTCGTTTATGGAAGTGCAAAAAGATTTCGCGAAAAACATCGTGATCGGCTTTGCCCGCATTAAAGGCGAAGTGGTCGGGCTTGTGTGCAACCAGCCGAAGTTTATGGCCGGCGGGCTTGACATTGATTCGTCCGACAAGGCGGCGCGGTTTATCCGCTTTTGCGATTCGTTCAACATCCCGATCATTACGTTTGAGGACGTCACCGGCTTTTTCCCGGGCGTCAAGCAGGAGCACGGCGGCATCATCCGCCATGGGGCGAAAATTTTGTACGCCTACTCGGAAGCAACGGTGCCGAAAATTACGGTCATTTTGCGTAAAGCATACGGCGGCGCGTACGTTGCCTTAAACAGCAAATCGATCGGCGCCGATGTCGTCTATGCGTGGCCGAACGCTGAAGTGGCCGTCATGGGGCCGCAAGGGGCGGCGAACATCATTTTCGCGAGCGAAATTGAAAAAAGTCCGAATCCGGAAGAAACGAGGGCGCAAAAAATTGCCGAATACCGCGAGAAATTCGCCAATCCGTACGTCGCCGCGAAATACGGCATGATCGATGACGTCATCGATCCGCGCGACACGAGAATCAAGCTCATTCAGGCGCTCGAGATGCTTCGAAATAAGCACGAAGAACGGCCGAAGAGAAAGCATGGCAATATTCCGCTGTAAACGAACGGGGGCCGAGGGGCCCCTTTTTGTTTCCTGTTTGCGAGGAAATTCATGCGCGTCAGGGGCGTTCCCATCGCTCTTCCCCTACGGCCCCACATTGGATCCGTCCGCGGCGGCCCGGGACAGGCGCGTGTCGATGCGTCCTGAACGTGCGGGGCGTGTGCGGCCGGTTTGGCTCTTGGTGGAACATTTCGGTATACTTGAGGTGGAATACATAGACGGGAGGAAGAAAACCATGGTGAATGAACAGCGTCTTGTCGATGAATTTTTAGAGCTCGTGCAAATCGACTCGGAAACGAAGCATGAGGGAGCCATCGCCAAAGTGTTGAAACAAAAATTTGAAGCGCTCGGCCTTGAGGTGATCGAAGACGATGCGGCCGCGAAAACGGGGCATGGGGCGGGCAACTTGATTTGCACGCTCGCGGCGACGAAAGACGGGGTCGACCCGATTTACTTCACGTCGCATATGGATACGGTCGTGCCGGGCAAAGGGGTGAAACCATCGATTCAAGACGGCTATGTCGTCACCGACGGGACGACGATTTTAGGCGCGGACGATAAAGCGGGCTTGGCGGCGATGTTGGAAGCGATTCGCGTGTTGAACGAGCAAAACATCCCACACGGCGTGATCCAGTTTATCATCACTGTCGGCGAAGAGTCGGGGCTTGTCGGGGCGAAGGCGCTTGACCCGTCGCTCATTCAAGCGAAATACGGCTATGCGTTGGACAGCGACGGAAAAGTCGGCAACATCGTCGTCGCCGCGCCGACGCAGGCGAAGCTGAAAGTGGTGGTGCACGGCAAAACGGCGCACGCCGGCGTCGCACCGGAGCGAGGGGTTTCCGCCATTACGATTGCGGCGAAAGCGATCGCGAAAATGCCGCTCGGCCGCATCGACGAAGAAACAACGGCCAACATCGGCCGCTTCGAGGGCGGCACGCAAACGAACATCGTCTGCGACCGCGTCGATATTTTAGCCGAAGCCCGCTCGCTTGTCCCAGAAAAAATGGAAGCGCAAGTGGCGAAAATGAAAGAGGCGTTTGAAACGGTCGCCGCGGAAATGGGAGGCCGCGCCGATGTCGAGGTGGAAGTGATGTACCCGGGCTTTACGTTCAGCGACGGCGACCATGTCGTGGAAATTGCCAAACGGGCGGCGGCGAAAATCGGCCGGCCGTGCAAGCTCGAGCGAAGCGGCGGCGGCAGCGATGCCAACATCATCGCTGGCTTCGGCATTCCGACGGTCAACCTCGCTGTCGGCTATGAAGAAATTCATACGACGAACGAGCGGATGCCGATTGAAGAATTGGTCAAACTGACGGAAATGGTCATCGCCATTGTCGAAGAAGTCGCCAATGCCGGGTGAGCATCCGGGCGCTGGATGCTCTTTTTTCTTTCAACGTTGAAATGCAGTGGAAAACAACCTGGAATCGGCCGATAAAAAAAGCAGAATGCCAATCACGAAAGAGGTGGCGGGGGATGGACAAATACGTGGTCTTTCGCGTCGAGCGGGAACAGTACGCCGTCTCGATCGCGTATGTTGTCTCGATTGAAAAAATGACGGCGCCGACCGCCGTGCCGCATATGCCGAACGCCATGGCGGGCGTCGCACGCATCCGCGGTGAGCTCGTGCCGGTGCTTGATATGCGAAAGCTCCTATACGGGCGGACGATCGAAGAAACCGAGCAGACGCGTCTTGTCGTCGCCGCGGTCGACGGGTTGTCGGTCGCGTTTATCGTCGATGAAGCGAAGGAAATCGTGGATATTGAGCCCGGGGCGATCAAGCCGCTGCAACTCGTATCTGCGGAGCGCACGCCGTATGTTGTCGGGATCGCGACGATGCCTGAGCGGCTGCTGACGGTGCTTGATCCGCGCGTGTTGTTTGCCCATTTGGAGGAAGCGGACGCGATTCGCGAGCAAGTGGCTGCCGCCCAGGCCGCGGCCCAGGCGATCCAAGAAGGAGAGACGGTATAGGTGTTTGCCTATACCGTTTTTTCTTCCGCGCATATCCTAACCATGGAAATAAACTTTACCGATGAAGAGGAGGCGCATTCCATGGTTCGACCGTTTGGCCCTTATATGGGCGGCTTTTACCCGCCGTACTTTGGCGGCTACGGCCACTATCCGTATGGCTACTATCCTTATTGGCACGGAGGCTACGGCGGCTATCACCACTTTCCATACGGGATGCATGACGGCCACTATCCGTTTTCGTCGTACGGCTTCCCGCACTATGGCGGCTACTAAGCATGAGGGGCGTTACGCCCCTTTCATTTTCAATATGAAAATGGCAAGCAAAATCCGTCGTGCAGACTCGTTCATAAATCGGTTTAGAAAAACTTGCAGGCATGCGTAAACGTATGGTATGTTGTTTGATGAACAAACCAAAACGGAAAGGGACGTTGGACAATGGCGAAACAGCAAATCGGCGTCATCGGACTGGCGGTCATGGGGAAAAACTTGGCGTTGAACATCGAAAGCAAAGGCTATTCCGTGGCGGTGTACAACCGTTCGCGCGAAAAAACGGACGAATTTTTGCAAGAAGCGAAAGGAAAAAACATCGTCGGTACATACAGCATCGAAGAATTCGTCAACGCCCTTGAAAAACCGCGGAAAATTTTGCTGATGGTGAAAGCGGGAGCGCCGACGGACGCGACGATCGAACAGCTGAAGCCGCATCTGGAAAAAGGCGATATTTTAATTGACGGGGGCAACACGTATTTTAAAGATACGCAGCGCCGCAATAAAGAGCTGGCTGAACTCGGCATTCACTTTATCGGCACGGGCGTTTCCGGCGGCGAGGAAGGGGCGTTGAAAGGTCCGTCGATCATGCCGGGCGGGCAAAAAGAAGCGCATGAGCTCGTGCGTCCGATCTTTGAAGCCATCGCCGCCAAAGTCGACGGCGAGCCGTGCACGACGTACATCGGTCCGGACGGCGCCGGGCACTACGTTAAAATGGTGCATAACGGCATCGAATACGGCGACATGCAGCTGATCGCGGAAGCCTACTTCCTGCTCAAACATGTGCTCGGCATGGATGCGAACGAGTTGCATGAAGTGTTCGCCGACTGGAACAAAGGGGAATTGAACAGCTATTTAATCGAGATCACCGCTGACATTTTCACGAAAATCGATGAAGAGACGGGCAAGCCGTTGGTCGATGTTATTCTGGACAAAGCCGGGCAAAAAGGGACGGGCAAATGGACGAGCCAAAACGCCCTTGATTTGGGCGTGCCGCTGCCGATCATCACGGAATCGGTGTTTGCCCGTTTCATCTCGGCGATGAAAGACGAGCGCGTGAAAGCAAGCAAAGTCCTCTCCGGCCCGGCGGTCAAGCCGTTTGAAGGCGACCGCGCCCACTTCATCGAAGCCGTGCGCCGCGCGCTTTATATGAGCAAAATTTGCTCATACGCCCAAGGGTTTGCGCAAATGAAGACGGCTTCTGAGGAATACAACTGGAACTTGCGGTATGGCGATATCGCCATGATCTTCCGCGGCGGTTGCATTATCCGCGCGCAATTTTTGCAAAAAATTAAAGAGGCGTACGACCGCGATCCAGAGCTGCCGAACTTGCTCTTGGATCCGTATTTCCGAGACATTGTCGAACGCTACCAAGACGCCTTGCGTGAAATCGTCGCCACCGCGGCGATGCGCGGCATTCCGACGCCAGGGTTCGCAAGCGCCCTCGCCTATTACGACAGCTACCGCACCGCTGTGCTCCCGGCCAACTTAATCCAAGCGCAGCGCGACTACTTCGGCGCCCACACGTACGAACGCGTCGACAAAGAAGGCATTTTCCATACGGAATGGTTGAAATAAGAGAAAAACCCTTAGAGCTGTGGGCGGCTCTAAGGGTTTACATATATTTGGCTCTTCACCACAAAGTGTACTTGACAAATAAAGACGATCATGATAGAGAAAATCAAAACAGCATTTTTTCCTTTTAATACTATAGGTCTCTTTGTGCAACATTGCTATCATGTTTGTCTTTAAAAGTCAAGCACACTTGGGCTAGTTAAGCGCTAGCGCTCAACTAGCACCACGGGTTGATGAAAAACCTTGAAAACACCAATTAGCCAAAAACACCCCTCACTTAGCCTTCGGAATTAAATGGGCCAATGCCGAAGCGGTTTTGGTTCTTCCTTCACTCACTGCATCGTTTTAAAGCGCCTCGCGAATAAGCTTTTTGTAATAACGAACAGACAATACGCCAAACAGCGAATAGCAGGCCGTGTAAATCGCCATCACTGTCAACATCGGCGTCCACAGTTCGGTGCCGAAAAAGAACCAGCCGGAACGGACGGCAAAATAGCTGTGGGACAATCCGAGCAGGAGTGGAGCGCCAAAGTAGAACAACTGTTTTCGGTGGATGCCCCCAAGCAAGTCTTTTTCGGTGAATCCTAGTTTGCGCAAAATCGTGTAGTTCGGCCGTTCTTCTTCTCCGCCCCCCATTTGCTTGAAGTAGAGAATGCAGCCGGAGGTGACCAAAAAGGCGAGCCCTAAAAAGGTGACGACAAACATGATCAATCCGAACGTTTGCTTTTGGTGGCGGCTCATCATAAGGCGCGAATCGGCGATGGAGGAAAACTCCATGTGTTGAAACAACCGATCAGCGTGTTCAATATTGGTTTCATCGGTCAGGTGAATGCCGATGTGCACCTTTTTCTTTTGTGGATCAGTTTCTTTTTGCAAACGATCAAACATCGTTTGATCGACGATGACGGTCGGCATGCCGTACGTGAAATGGTAGTTGATGTAATAGTCTTTTTTCATTCCAACGTAATGCAGAGGGATCATGCGCCCGTTTTCTTCCAGCCGAATCGTTCCCGTTTCTTTAAAGGGAAGGAATTGGCGAACAAGGTCCTGATATCCCGTAAGCAGCGCTTCATTAGGCTTGACATCGATGCGTCCTGTACTTGTGTCGCTGATCACCGATAGCGGCGCGGCGGACGGGTGAAACTGGAGTCGGCTTTGGTCGGCGATGTCCAAAATCATGGAAATATCAGTGGGTGCTTCTATGACGTCAATGACAGTTTCCTGATAATGAATATCATGCGATCGCAACACAGCTGTGAAACGAGCGGCGTCCTTTTTGTCGGTGAACGCGAAATCGGCGGCAACATAGTTTTGCGCAGATTGCTCGGCTGAATAGTAGGAAATATAGCTTAACGAGATCAACCCGATCGCGACAGCCGACACGGTTGTGATGATCGTAAGCAGCAACGCGTTCGATTTCATACGAAACATGAGCGACGATACCGATAGCACGTCGTTGATCGACAAATAGCCGCCTTTTTGTTTCCGCCATAGGTGGAACAGAAAGCTGATCGTTCCTTTGAAAAACAAATAGGTGCCGATGATGACAGCGCCTAAAATGAACGCCATGGCCATGAATAATCCTTGAACGTTCTTCCAGTCGCTGCTAAACAATTTTGTCGATATACCATAGCCGCTGCCGATGAGGATGATCCCTGCCAGCCCGACGACCATATTCCATACGGATACGTGTTTTGCTTCGGTTGTGGATGTAGTGTGGAACAAGGACAAAATCGTTTGTTTTTGGAGAAACAGGCGGTTCATCCCCATCATGAAGGTATAAATTACACTGAAGACGATCAACGTTTGTCCCAATGCCTGAACGGAAAAGGATAGGGACGCCGTTACGTGAATATCGATGATTTTAAACAAAATCATCATCAGCAGCTTGGAAGCGGCAAATCCCATTAAAATGCCAATGATCAGTGTACCGTAATAGAGAAGGAAATTTTCAGCGGCCAACATGAAAAAGATCGTTCTTTTCGTCAACCCGATCAATTGCAGCAAAGCAATTTCGGTGCCGCGCCGTTGGATAAACAGGGCGTTGGCGTACAAAAGAAAGACAGCGACGATGACGATCAGAAGCATCGAGCCGGTGCGGACCGCTGCCGCCCCTTTTACTCCTCCTTTGATGGCATCTAAGGCTGGGTCATATTGCAACGTCACGAACGCGAAATACAAGGCGGAAGCAAACATCAAGGCAAACACGTACAAATAATAATGTTGGATGTTTTGTTTCAAGTTGCGGAACAGGAGCTGCTTCATGCTCATGACCGAACACCGCCCAGCACGCCTTGCGTTTGCATAATGGCTTGGAAAAATTGTTGCTGCGTTTCTTCCCCTTTATACAACTGGGTATACAATTGTCCATCTTTGATAAACACGACACGGCTCGAGAAACTGGCGGCGGCCGGGTCGTGGGTGACCATAATGATCGTCGTCTTCCGTTTTTTATTGAGTTTTTGCAGCTTGTGCAATAAATCGGAAGCCGATTTTGAATCGAGCGCGCCGGTCGGCTCATCGGCAAAAATGATGCTCGGTTCATGGATGAACGCCCGCGCCGCGGCGGTGCGCTGTTTTTGCCCACCAGAAATTTCGCTTGGATAGTGGTTTTGGATGTCAATAATGCTAAGTTCAGCTGCCAATTCTGCAAATTTCTTTTCCGCTTCGCGTTTGGGCGTTTTCGTAATCGATAAAGGCAAAAGGACGTTCTCCTTCACTGTCAGCGTGTCAAGCAAATGATACTCTTGAAAGATGAATCCGACATGGCGCTTGCGAAATTCTGCCAGCTCTCGGTCTTTCATGGCGACGACGTTGTTTCCTTCGATGAAAATGGCGCCCTCGCTCACCCGGTCGATCGAGGAAAGAACGTTCAGCAGCGTCGTTTTCCCTGATCCGGAAGGCCCCATGATCGCGAGAAACTCCCCCCTCTCCACACGCAGATCGATGCCTTTGAGCACCTCTTGTCGGTTCTTTTTCGTTCCGTAAATTTTGTGAATGTTGGTTGCTTCCAATATGACCATATCGTTTTCCCTCCTTCATTTCTATCATAAGCAATGGTGCTGGTTTTTTCCTGCGTTTGGCCGAACAAAATGAAACCGCATGTGACAAAATCGTCACATGCGGTGCGTGCGGATGATGTCATTTTCTTGCGGAAATAAGATCGTAAACGTCGTTCCGCGCCCGGGGGTGGATTCGACATGAAAGTCAAGAAGAAGCGGCTTCGCGGCTTTTTTCGCCAAATACAGCCCCATTCCCGTCGCCGCTTTATTTTCGTGTTCGGTGGTCGAGGTGAAGCCTTTCTCAAAAATGCGCGGCAAATCCTTTGGATCAATGCCGCGGCCGAAATCTTGAATTTGCAGGCAGGCATGTCCGTTTGCCATAAAGCTTTTCACGACAATATCGGATGACTCGCTGTATTTCACCGCGTTCGTGATGATTTGCCGAATGATAAAAGAAATCCATTTGGCATCGCTCAGGACGGAGCGGACGTCCAATTGAAGGTCAAAGCCGATGCCTTTTTGCATACACCACGATTGCAATGGCTGAATCTCATTGATGAGAAGCGGCTCCAGCTCAACTTGTTCGATATATAAATCGTTGTCCATGCGCGGAAGCCGTTGTTGATGAAGCTGCTGGTCGAGAAGCAGATGAATGCGCAGCCACTCATACAAGAGCTGAGACTTGGTGTTTTCATCCTCGACCCGTTCGATGATGAGCCGCATGGCCGTAAGCGGCGTCTTCATTTCATGAATCCATGACAACCATTCATCTTTCTCTTGTTCCAAGGTGGTGAGGTGTTCCGCCTGTTCCTGTTTCCATTCGTTCGTTTGGCTGGCGATGACGCGCTCGACGATTCTCTCGAACGGACTTGCCGCCCGCAGGACAGAGACAGGATCGAGACCGAGTTCCCACTCTTGCAAACGTTGATAAAACGCCGTCTCTTTTTTCCAGCGGATGATGACGAAGACAACGAAGATGATGGCCCCAAAAAGACGATATAAAGGGCGGAGGAGAAGGGAATCGTCGGATCAAGATAAGCGACAAATAAGATGAACAGCTCCAGAAAGAGAAAGAGGGCGAGCCAGCTTTTTCGTTCCTGCAAGTAGTCTTTGATCATCGGCCGCTCTCCTCCTCTTTCGCCATATAGCCTTGACCGACTTTCGTTTCAATAAAGCGCCCCAAGTGGAGTTCGTCGAGTTTTTTTCGCAACCGATTGATGTTGACGGTCAGCGTGTTGTCGCTCACAAACCGCTCGTCCTGCCACAGCCGTTTGATCAGCTCTGTGCGGGTGACGATTTGGTTTTTCTTCGTTAATAAATGTTTCAAAATCAACAGTTCGTTTTTGGTTAGCTCCACTGTTCCTCGTTCATTGGAGACGGTGCTTTTCTCATAGTCGATCGTGGCTCCAAGCCATGTTTGCAGCTGAATGGGTCCGGCGTTGTAGTTGTACACGCGGCGCAGCAGCGCCTGGATTTTGGCGATCAGCACGTCAAAATGAAACGGCTTTTGGATGTAATCATCCGCCCCAAGCTGCATCGACATAACCATGTCAGTCGGGTGGTCGCGCGAGGACAAAAACAAAATCGGGACGTTTGAATGCGCACGAATCTGGCGGCACCAGTGGAATCCGTCAAATTTCGGCAACTGGATGTCGATGATCACCAAGTGCGGCTTGCATGCAGAAAACTCTTCCATCACATGGCCGAAATCGCGGATGCCGCAAACGTTGTACGACCATTGTTCGAGACGTTGTTTGATTTCTTGAAACAACGTTGCGTCGTCTTCAATGAGCAAAATGTTCAATTTTCTCTCACCACACTCGTTTCTATTAGGCGCTCTGTTTTCATTATACTTGTTTGAGCGTTGGGGGAAAAGAAGTCTATAATGGAAGAGGATGGAAGATTGGAGGGCAATGAGGGAAAAAAATGAAAATGATAGTCGCGTTGCCTCTCGTGAAAAAACAGCGATTGGCGGCAGTTGGTGTGTGCGGCCGAACGGCGTGCGTATGGAAAAAAGTGATTGAAGTGATGATCAACGATGGGCTATCATGGATATGGAGGATGGATAAAGAAGGGCCAAATGGTGGTGCTTGATTGTTTGAGCTATGCGCAAGGAATGTATAGGAGTTAGAAATCATCGTTTGACGGGGGATTGGAATGGGAACAACATTTAGGAAAGTTTTTTTATTTTTTCTCTTCTTGTTTATCTGTCTTCTCCATGTGTCTCCTTCCGCTAAAGCGGAAGCGGCCGGACCGCGTACGCAAAAGCTTCCTGGGCGCGTGTTCGATTGGGTCATGGATGATCAAAACGGGTATATTTATGCGCTCACAGAAAATGGGACGTTATTATTTATTGAAGCCGGCACATTGTCGATCAAAAAGCGGGAAACCGTTTCTCTGCGGGCATACAGCGCTTTATGGCGGAAATATGCCCAGCGGTCGGTCACTCTTCTTTTGCGGGACGGGAAGCTGTATGTGCCGTCTGAAACATCGATAGACGTTTTTGACGTCAAAACGAAACGGTTGATTCAACGAGCCCCGTATAACGGATTGCCGTTTGGCCTATTAGGCAACAAAATCGTAACTTTCGGAAAGCAGTACGGGCGCGGGAAGACGACGTATGAGATGTACATGTGGGATTTGGCGGCGAAACGCCAAACAAGCCGGCTGATTGCTGATCCTAACTTTTTTTCCGTTTTTTCAGAGGAAAATACGTTGTTTTTCGATGAGAAGCGAGGTCTGGTCTTCATCGGCCGCAATGTTTCCATTCCTGATTTAGCGGCATTGCGCCTGTCCGATTTGAAGGTGGTGAAGCGAGTTTCGTATCAAGGGCCGAAAGGCAGCGCGCCCACCCATCCGCTCATCGTTGACGGAAGCGATGTGTTTTTTGCGGGAAGGCGCATTGATGCCGGAAATATCGACATGGTGCACGACTGTTATAACGGCCCCGTTTTAGATGTTCAAGGGGCCTACGTGGTGACAAATAAGGCGGTGTATGACCGTTACACCTCTGCCAAGGTCAGCACGCTCCCGTTCCCGACGAACTATGCGCTGATGGATGCAAAGTACAATTTGTATTTGATCAAAGAAGGGGAAAATCGAATTTACAAATATCCATTGCCGGCCGATGAGAGCTATTACGTTCGATCGCCCAATTATGCTTTCACCAATGTGCCGATTTCCCATTTGGCTTATGATCAGTCGACTGGATGGCTGTATGTGTTGTCCGCTGAAGACAGCAAACTGTTTGTCATTCGCGCCAGCGATATGAAAATGGTGAGAGAAATTCATCCCGGACCGCAGCCGACGGATGTAAAAATTGATGGCGGCAAGGTGTATGTTGCGCTATCGGGAGCGACGAAAATGGCGATTTACGACGCCAAAACAATGCGGTTTCTTGGAACGGTGCCGCTGATCGCTGCTCCGCGCACATTGGCGATCGGGGGCGGGAAAATTTTCTTCACTGACAATAGCCGCACGTTGACGGGAGCGATTGCCGTTTATGATATGAAGACGAAAAAACAATGGCGGATCCCAAAGGTATTCATTAATCCAATCATTGTGTATGACAAAAAACAAAATGTATTGTATGTCGGACAGGAAGGAACATCGGATCACGCTCTGTATGCGGTGCGGCTTTCTGATTGGCATGTTTCGGAACTGTTGTCCTTCCCTGGAGGAGACGATGCCTTTTTTATGAACGGCGGGGAGATTTTTTACGGAAAGGCGCGCATCAATCCGGCCCAGCCCGGCGCATTGGTGGCCGCTGAATTTCCGGAGCCGCTGCGGGCGGCGAGCCGTCAATATATCATCACCAGCCGAGCCATTTATAACCGGGCAACAGGAACGAAAATCGCCGATTTGTCATCTGAAGCGTTGCTCGCAACGGCTGGGGATGATGGAATGATCTTCACGTATCGAAAAGTGGCTACGAACCATTATTTGATTAAGCAAAAACCGTCTCGATAAACCGTCGTTGCTGGGGGAGCGTTGGTGCTTCGCCAGAGCGGCATGGAAAATAAACTAACCAAAAAAGTTTTCACAACGTCTTGACGGGCTCGTACCTCCGCCCGTCTAGTTTTATCATAATGAGGATGATGTCCAAGGGTGAACTTTCCAAGGCGTTCAATCACTTAAACACGTCCGTTCACAAGGAGGGTCTTTCCATGTCACAACAGCGTAAATCGATCATCCCCGACCACTTTTTATGGGGCGGGGCGGTGACGTCGTTCCAGACGGAAGGGGCGTGGAACGAGGGCGGAAAAGGGCTGTCGATCGTGGATGCGCGTCCGATTCCAAAAGGGCATTCCGACTGGAAAGTGGCGGTTGATTTTTACCACCGCTACAAAGAAGACATCGCGTTGTTCAAGGAGCTCGGCTTTACCGCCTACCGGACGAGCATCGCCTGGACGCGCATTTTTCCGGACGGAGAAGGGGAGCCGAATGAGGCGGGATTGGCGTTTTATGACGCCGTGTTTGATGAATTGAGAGCGAACGGCATTGAGCCGGTCATTACGCTGTACCATTTCGACTTGCCGCTGGCGTTGGCGAAAACGTACAACGGCTTTGCCTCGCGGAAAGTCGTCGACTTGTTTGAGCGGTACGCGCGCACTGTATTTGAGCGTTACCGCGGGAAAGTGAATTATTGGCTGACGTTCAACGAACAAAATTTGGTGCTCGAGCAACCGCATTTATGGGGGGCGGTCTGCCCGGAAGACGAAGACCCGGAAGCGTTTGCCTATCGCGTCTGTCATAACGTGTTTATCGCCCACGCGAAAGCCGTGAAGGCGCTGCGCGAAATTGCTCCCGAGGCGAAGATCGGCGGGATGGTGACGTATTTGACGACGTATCCAGCAACGTGCCGGCCGGAAGATGCCCTTGCCAACGTGCAGGCGAAAGAGCTGCTCGTCGATTTCTTTTTTGACGTGTTCGCCCGCGGCTCTTATCCGCGCTATGTGATGAATCGGCTTGAGAAAAAAGGGATTTGCCTCTCGCTCGAAGCGGGGGATGAGGAGTTGCTCCGTTCGCAGACGGTCGACTTTTTGTCATTCAGCTACTATCAAAGCCAAATCGTCCGCTATCAGGAGCAAGATGAGCGGATCATCAAAGGGCTTGAGCCGAATCCTTATTTGCCAAAGACGAAATGGGGCTGGGCGATCGATCCGATCGGTTTGCGGATTGCCTTAAAAGACGTGTACGCCCGCTACCAGATGCCGATTTTCATCACCGAAAACGGCATCGGGCTTGAGGAGGAGCTGAATGAGGACGGCACGGTCGAAGATGATGAGCGGATCGACTATTTGCGCCGCCATATCGAACAAATGAAGATGGCGATGGAAGAAGGGGTCGAGGTGATCGGCTATTTGATGTGGGGGGCGACGGATCTGTTAAGCTCGCAAGGGGAGATGCGCAAGCGGTACGGCGTCATTTTCGTCAACCGCGATGACGAGAACTTGCGCGATTTGAAGCGCTATAAGAAAAAAAGTTTTTATTGGTTCCAACGCGTCATTCGCACGAATGGGGAAGAGCTGTAAAAAGAGGCGGGGAAGTCCCCGCCTTTTTACCACTCTTTAGGGCGACCGTGGCGAATGTTCAATCGTTTAAAATGTTTGTCCCAAGTAACGATATCTTCTGGAGGATTCGCTTTTGCATGAGCGGCGATATACGAGTCAATGAAATCCACCTTTTTCTCGCCATAATCTCGAAGCGCCTGTTGCACAACATCTTTTTCCTCTGTTTCGATCCCGATCCCGTTGGTAAACTTTAATAAGGCGGCGGAAATGTCGGACGGCGATGCTTGATAGACGGAGGCTAGCACCCAGCAACATTCTGCGACGACGAGCGGATTAAGGCGCAAAATCAATTCTCCTGCTTCTACTTTCTGCAACATGTCGCCAACTTCTTCCGCAAGCTCTTGGGGATGGCCGGTCATGATTCGAATCACGACATTTGTGTCAATCCACAGCTTGCGAGTCACTTAGTTTTCCTCCCCATCTTTCAATTCTTTTGCTCCCATCGTACGATAGACTTCATCTCGGATTTCCTCAACGGGGCGGAACGGCTGATTGGTTTTAAGAATGCCGATTAATTCTGACAAGCGATATTTCTTCGTGACTTCCACTTTGATTTCCCCATCTTCATTTACAATAAACGTAAGATCGTCGCCTTCAGCAAGGCCTAATGTTTTCCGGATTTCAGCAGGAATGACCACTTGCCCGCGGCTCGACAGTTTGCTTGTCGCTTTCATGACGATCGGCGATGGTTGATCCGAAACATTCATTTTCTCCATTGGTGCGTTTCGCTCCTTCCTACACACTTTTTATACTTACTTTTATTATATGTCTTATTTTTGTGTTTAATCAATCATTGAAAATCATATTATTTTTGCTGTGGTAAGAAGTTGTGTAGGGGACAACAACAATGATGAGAATGGACATTGAACGCCCTCCTACCTAAGCTCATGCGTGGAAGAGGGGGGCTTCTTGGTTTGGAATGATAAAAAAGCCGGCCCCATCAAGGGACCAGCTGTTTTCACGGCTCGCGGTCAAACAGCAAGACGCGCGCCGGGGCGGCGTCGGTGCCGACGAGTTTGAGCGGGGCGGCGACCATGAAATAGCGGCCTTCGGGGACGTCTTTCAGCCGCAGCCCTTCGATGACGATGACACCGGCGCCAAACAGCGTTTTATGGGTCGGGTGGCCTTCCTGCGCCCGTTCGATGCCAAGGGCGTCGATGCCGACGCCGCGGATCCGTTTGTCGGCCAAATAACGAGCCGCGTCTTCGGCGACGAAAATAAACTCGAAATGGAACGCATCTTCCAACGAGTTTTTCGTTTTGAACAAAACGAAGTCGCCTTCTTGAATATCAAGGTGGGCGATATCGTTTTTTGTGATCCGGTCATTGACGTCGGTTAAGTCAAACAATTTGCACGGGCCGACAAGGCGGTCAATGGGAATCGTTTCAAATGTCGCTCCGCCTTCGACCATATGGAGGGGCGCGTCAATGTGCGTGCCGGTGTGCACGTCCATGTCAATGCGCGATTCGGTCACATAGCCGTTTGTGACGGTGGTGCGCTTCGGCTGTTTTTCCGGTTTGTTTTTATACACGGGCATGCCCTCGTAAATCGGGGCGGTGACGTCATACACCTTCATCGTTCATTCGCTCCTTTGCATCAGGGTAAAAGGGGCAAGCGCCCCAAGTCGGTTTGTCAAAGAGGACGCGATGGGCGCAACGGGAGGGCCATCGCGTCTTTACGACCGCGGATGCTCGATCGGCCACCAGTGGAAGCCGTCTTTTTTGAGCAGCTCGTCCGCAGCCGCCGGGCCCATGGAGCCGGCCGCGTAGTTCGGAAAATCGGCAGCTTTCGTGTTCGCCCACACTTCAGAAATCGGGTCGACGAACTGCCATGACGCCGCGACCTCATCCCAGTGGGTGAAGTTCGTCGCATCGCCGCGCATGCAGTCGTACAGCAGCTTTTCGTACGCTTCCGGCGTGTTGATCCCGTCGATGCAGTTGTTGCAATAGTCGAGTTGAAAGGGAGCTGTTATGGTCGTCGATTCCCCTGTTTTTTTGCCGTTTAAATGAAGGGTGATCCCTTCGTCCGGCTGGATGTGGATGACGAGCAAGTTCGGGGCGATCGTCTCGTTCGTCCGGTAGTATAAATTCATCGGCACATCTTTAAATTGGACGACGATTTTCGTCGATTTTTCCGCCATCCGTTTGCCGGTGCGGATGTAAAACGGCACGCCGGCCCAGCGGAAGTTGTCGATCAGAAGCTTCCCGGCGACGAACGTTTCCGTGTTTGAGTCCGGATCGACGTTCGGCTCCTCGCGGTACGCCGGCACATGTTTGCCGTGGATCACCCCGCGCCCGTATTGGCCGCGCACGAAATAGCGGTCGACTTCATCGTCCACAATGGGGCGCAAGGCGCGCAACACTTTCACTTTTTCATGGCGGATGTCATCGGTCGTCAATTTAATCGGCGGTTCCATCGCCAAAAGGGCGACCATTTGCAGCATATGGTTTTGCACCATGTCGCGCAGCGCTCCGGAATGGTCGTAGTAGCGGCCGCGGTCTTCGACGCCGAGCGTTTCGCTTGACGTAATTTGAATATTGGCGATGAACCGGTTGTTCCAAAGCGGCTCGAAAATGGCGTTCGAGAAGCGGATAACTTCGATGTTTTGCACCATTTCTTTGCCGAGGTAATGGTCGATCCGATAAATTTCCCGCTCGGAAAAGACGCGGCGAATCTCGCCATTCAGCTTCTCAGCGCTCGCTAAGTCATGGCCGAACGGCTTTTCGATGACGAGCCGCTTAAAGCCGCGCGTTTCCGTCAATCCTTCCGACTGCAAGCGGGACGTGACGGTGCCGAAAAATTCCGGCGCCATCGCCAAGTAAAAGATGCGGTTGCCTTCAGTCGCGTATGTGCCGTCGAGCTGTTCGAGGAGCGATTTTAGGCGTTGGTACGATTCGGCTTCCGTCACGTCGAACGGATGGTAATAGAAATGGGAGGTGAAACGCTCGGCGGCGAGCTTTTGCTGAAACGCCGTTTCCACCGAGTCGCGCACATAGTTCCGGAACTCGTCGGCCGACAGCGGGCGGCGCGCGACGCCGACGACGGCAAATTGTTCGTTCAAATGCCCTTTTTCATACAGGCGGTAAAGGGACGGAAACAGCTTCCGTTTTGCCAAATCTCCCGTCGCTCCGAAAATGACGATGATCGATTTCGGGTTCATGTTGTCCACCGTATGTACCTCGCTTTAGCCAAATTTGTCTCTTCAATGAAACCATTGTAGAGGTTTGCCGGACGGAACGCAAACACTTTGTTGCGTTTTGGCGGCAAAGCGCCTATGTTCATGAAAGAGCTGGGTGTCAGCCCGGTGTTTTTGAGCGAAAAAGAAAGTTGAAAAGCCGTTTCGACATTGGTACGCTAACAACAGGCAATGATGAGCGAGATAAGGAGTGAAGCGCGTTGGAACTGTTGTTTTTAGGCACCGGCGCTGGCGTGCCGGCGAAAGAGCGCAACGTATCGTCCGTCGCTTTGCAGCTGCTTGACGAGCGGGGGGCGACATGGCTGTTTGATTGCGGCGAAGCGACGCAGCATCAAATTTTGCATACTGCCATTCGCCCGCGCCGCATTGAGCATATTTTTATTACTCACTTGCATGGCGACCATTTGTTCGGGTTGCCTGGATTGCTCGGCAGCCGTTCGTTTCAAAGCGGCGAGACGCCGCTTACAGTCTTTGGCCCGAGCGGTCTGCGCGCGTTTGTCGAAACGGCCCTTGCCGTCAGCGGGACAAAGCTCCGGTATGAACTGAACATTGTTGAGATCGATGAGGGCGTCATTTTTGACGACGACCGGTTTACCGTCATGGCCAAGCGTCTCGACCACGGCATGCCGTCATACGGTTTCCGCGTCGTGGAAAAAGATTTGCCCGGCCCGCTGTTGGTCGATCGATTGCAAGCGCTCGGCGTCCGCCCCGGCCCGATTTACCAACAAATCAAGCAGGGGAAAACGGTCGTGCTTGAGGACGGCACGGCCATCGACGGGCGCGAATTTGTCGGGCCGCCGCAAAAGGGGAGAATCGTCGCCGTGTTGGGCGACACCCGTTTTTGCGAAGCGGCGATTGAACTCGCCCGCGATGCCGATGTCGTCGTCCACGAGGCGACGTTTGCCGCGGCGGAACAGCGGCTGGCGCATGATTATTTCCATTCCACGACCAAAGATGCGGCCGAGGTGGCGAAGCGGGCCGGGGCGAAGCGGCTTATTTTGACCCATATCAGCTCTCGCTACCAAGGTGCGGCGGCATGGCAGCTCGTCGCCGAGGCGCGCGGCGTGTTTCCGAATACCGAACTGGCTGCTGATTTCGCCTCGTTTTCCATTCCGCGCGAAAAATAGAGGCTAGAATCGCCAGCCGCGCTCATATTGGACTGGAGCTTCGATTTTCACGCCCAGCTCTCTCGCCGCGGCGTATGGCCAATACGGGTTGCGCAGCAGCTCGCGCCCTAAAAAGACGAGATCGGCGCGGCCGTTATGCAAAATTTCTTCCGCCTGCCAGCCGGACGTAATGAGGCCGACGGCGCCGGTCGGAATGTCCGCTTCGCGGCGGATCAGTTCGGCAAATGGCACTTGGTAGCCGGGATAGACGTCAATAGCAACCGGCACGACCGCGCCGGAGCTGACATCGACGAGGTCGACGCCTTGTTCTTTCATCCGCTTGGCGTATGGGACATAATCTTTCGCCGTCAGCCCGTCCGGATGGTAGTCGGACGCCGAGATGCGGACAAAAAGCGGTCCGTCCCACACTTCGCGGACAGCGTCGATTACTTCGCCCAAGAAACGGTAACGATTTTCCGGCGAACCGCCGTACTCGTCTTGACGTCGGTTGGATAAAGGCGACAAAAATTCATTGATTAAGTAGCCGTGGGCGGCGTGGATTTCAATGACGTCAAAGCCCGCTTCCTTCGCGCGCCGTGCGCCATTTTGGAACGCCTGCACCGTCTCTTCAATGTCGGCTTTCGTCATTTCTTTCGGCGTCCGCGACGATTCGTTGAACGGGATGGCCGACGGGGCGATGATCTCCCCTAGCACTTCCGACTTCCGGCCAGCGTGGGCGAGCTGGATGCCGATGGCCGCTCCATGCTCTTTCACAAGCCCAACGAGTTCGCGAAGCCCAGCGATATGGTCATCGCTCCAAATGCCTAAGTCGCGTTCGGAAATGCGGCCTTGCGGCGTCACGGCGGTCGCTTCGACGATAATCAAGCCGACTTGGCCGACGGCACGCGTCGGGTAGTGGATTTTATGCCACGTGCGTACGACGCCGTCTTTCGTGTCGCACGAATACATGCACATCGGCGACATGACGATTCGGTTTTTCAGCGTCAGCCCGCGGACCGTATACAGCGAAAACAGCATCGTGTTCATGATAAGCAGCTCCTTTCTAGGTCAATGAATGGTTCATGACTGATGATAGCACGCTGCTTATCAAAAGCAAAATAAAACGGATTGTCGCCATGTTTGGGATAGGCGGGAAAAGGAGCGGCGCGCTCCGGAGGTCCGCTCTTTACGCTTCGGCGATGGCAGCGAGAAGAGCGTTGCCGAGTTCTTCGGAACGGGCCGTCGCCCGGCGGATGCAGGCGATGACTGCTTCTTGGAACCGGTATTGCTCAAGCACCTTGATGCCGGCTTCGGTCGTGCCGCCCGGGCTTGTGACTTCGCGGCGCAGGACGGACGGGTGCTTATCGGATGCTTTCAACATTTCCGCTGCACCGATGATCGTCTGCAAAATGAGCGTTTTGGCAATATCGCGCTCGAGGCCGATGTCGGCTGCCGCTTTTTCCATGGCTTCGACCAAGTAATACACATACGCCGGACCGCTCCCGGACAGGCCGGTGACTGCATGCAAGTCGCGCTCCGGTACGACGGCGACGATGCCGACCGTTTCAAACAGCTGTTTCGCGACGTCAAGATGCTCTTTGGAAGCAAAACGGCCGCCGGCGATCGCGGTCGCCGATAAGCCGACAGCGGCGGATGTGTTTGGCATGGCGCGCACGACAGGGATGTCGCATCCAGCGAGCTGTTCGATCGTTTCGGTCGTGATGCCGGCGAGCAGCGAGAGAATCAGCTGGTTTGCGCGAAGGGCCGGCGCGATGGCGTTCATGGCTTCCGCGACATCTTTCGGCTTCATCGCCAAAATGACGACATCCGCCTGTTTGACGGCTTCTTGCGCGGAGCCCGCCGTGCGGACACCGTATTGGCGCGCAAGCTCCTCAAGCCGGGCGCGGTTTTGTCGGTTGGTGACGATAATGTGCGCTGGATGGCAAAACGCTTTCGTCATGCCGGCGATGAGCGCTTCTGCCATCGAACCGGCGCCGATCAACGCGATGGTCCGTTCGTTGTTCATCGTTCGACTCCTCCTTGCATTGGCGTATAAAGTCAGACAAAAGAAAAAGGTTTTCCGCCCTGCAAAAGGACGGAAAACCTTCGTTTCCGCGGTACCACCTTTTTTGGCCCGATTTGGCCCAAGCGCCAAACAGGCCCGACTCTGCCCCGATAACGCCGGGGTGGCGTTTAGGTTGGCCTAACAGCTCCTAGGGTAGGTTCAACCGCAAAGAGGGCCGCAAAGCCTTCCAGCCGCGGGCTTCGCTCTCTGTTGCCGTTTGCGGTTTACTGGCCCTGTTCATCGCCGGTTTTGCCGTATCCGTGATTTTACTTGCCATTATGCCGTGGGACAGGCGCGATTGTCAAGAGAGGAGCATGAATTTTTTTGCAATTCCGGCGTGCGGAAGAAAAAGGCATGACAAACGGATGAAATCAGTGTAAACTGTAAAATAAAATATAATGAATAACCATTCATTTTGGCGATGAAACGGCTCGAACGGGATGGTTCACGAACTTTGAGGAAAGAAGGGAATGGAATGAACGAGGAACGAGTGTACCGGATCACGGTGCCGACGCCGTTTCCGGTCGGTGACGTGCATATGTATGTGATCGCCGGCGATCGGCTGACGTTGGTCGACGCCGGAGTGAAAACAGAGGAAGCGTGGCAGCTGTTTGTGAAGCAGCTTGGTGAGATTGGCTATGCGCCAAAGGATATTGAACAAGTTGTCATCACTCATCATCATCCGGACCATATCGGATTGCTTGACTATTTTCCACATGCGCCGATCATCGGCCATCCGAAAGCTGATCCGTTTTTGCGCCGCGAACGTTCGTTTATGGAGCGGTACGTCCAATTTTTTCAGGAATTTTTTACAGAATGCGGCGTCGACCGCCGCTTGTTCAGCCAGCTGTCCAAAGAAGGCGGATCGCTTCGCTACGCAAGTCGGCGCGGGCTTGACATCATGGTGACGGAAGGGAACGCGATGCCGGGGATGCCTGGGTGGCAGGTTATCGAAACGCCGGGGCATGCGCAAAGCCATATCGCGCTCTACCGCGAGGAGGACGGGCTGTTGATTGCCGGCGACCATTTGCTCGTTCATATTTCCCCCAACCCGATGATGGAGCCGCCGGCGGAAGGGGAGACGGAGCGGCCGAAACCGTTATTGCAATACAACGAATCGCTGCAAAAAATGCTGCAATATGACATCGTTCGTTCGTTAAACGGCCATGGCGACGATGCGACCGACATCCCGGCGCTCGTTCGCGAGCGGCTTGCCAAGCAGCGCCAGCGCGCCGAGCGGGTGCTCGAAATGGTGCAAGAGCGTCCGCACACCGTGTTTGAAGTGTGCCAAAAGCTGTTCCCGGCCGTGTATGAACGACAGCTCATGCTGACGATGTCCGAGACGATCGGTCAGCTTGACTATTTGGAAGCGAACGGATATGTGACGAAAAAGCAAGAAGACGGCCATTACGTTTATGAAGCGGCGGGGGTGTCGGTGTGCGGCTGAAGGGGCGCCATGTCGTCATTACCGGAGCGTCGGGAGGTCTCGGTGAGCAAATTGCCTATGAAGCAGCGCGCCAAGGGGCGATGCCGGTGCTGTGCGCGCGCAATGAAGAAAGGTTGAAAGAAATCAGCGCGCGAATTGAAGCGCAAACCGGCATTCGCGCCCCGTATGCGCCGCTTGACGTCAGCGACCGTGAGGCGGTCAACGCCGTGTTTGCGAAACTGTTGGCTGAGCTCGGCGTCATTGATGTGCTCGTGAACAATGCCGGATTTGGGGCATTTCGCTACGTGGAAGACATCGACCTTGATGAGATGGAGAGGATGTTTGCCGTCAACGTCTTCGGCCTCATCGCTTGCACGAAGGCGGTGTATCCACATATGAAAGAGAGAAAAAGCGGTCATATTATCAACATCGCCTCGCAAGCAGGCAAAATCGCGACGCCGAAGTCAAGCGTCTACTCAGCGACGAAACACGCGGTTCTCGGTTTTACCGACAGCCTTCGCCTAGAGGCGGAGCGTTTTGGCATTTTCGTCACGGCCGTCAATCCGGGGCCGGTGGAGACGAACTTTTTTTCGATCGCTGATGAATCGGGAGAGTATGTGCGCAATGTCTCGCGTTGGATGCTGCGTCCAGAGGCGGTGGCGAAGCGCGTGGTGGCCGCGATGATGACGCCGGCGCGCGAAGTGAACATGCCGCGCTGGATGGATCTCGGCGGCCGCTTGTATCGGCTTGCCCCCAGTCTTATCGAAAAAGTGGGGAAACGGGCGTTTTTCCAAAAGTAAGCGAGGGGGATGACCCCATAGCCATCAAGTGAAGCCTTGGAGCCGCTCGCTCCAAGGCTTCACTCTTTATCTTTGAAGGCTGTGACCGTGAGAATATATAAAGATAGGCATGCCAAATACACCTTCCCTATAGAAGGTTTTTTTCATGGTATGAGGAGGGAATTTCTTACGACACCGGCATGATGACCAAACTTTCGATAATGCCTAAAGCGCTCTTTTTTGTATAACGCCTTGATTTTTTTCCGTGTTGAGCGATGAGGTCACACAGTTTGAAAAGGAGTTGGACCGCTGACGCCTCTGAACACCATAAGGCTTGAAATAAATCCATGCCGAACTCCTTGATCATACTCATCGCCTTATATTCGCTCAATTCCTTTTTCTGTTTTCGATAGAGCCATTCCCGCATTTTAAACATGACAGTGGAGCTGACCAATAAGGCAATCAACGTTCCATACAGGTGGCACTGAAAGCGAGCCCCTTTCATCGGTTTGAATCGATGAATGTGAAACAGGGATTTCCATGTCTTAAATACCACTTCAATTTGCCAGCGTAGAGAATACAGCGTATGAATTTCGTGCAAAGAGGCATAAATCGCTGGAATATTGGTGATATAGACATATATGGGGTGGGGGCGTCGCGTCACGTACGCGGCCCCTTTTTGTTTCGCCTTCTGTTTCCATTGCCCTTCCTTCTGCCGCTCCTGTTCTTCTGTCAGCCGATACACCATGAGCCGCGGTTGATGAACTTTCTTTCCACTGACATACGCATGTTCCAGTTCCATGGTTTCTCCGGGTTGCAGCACCGCAAGGAAATCCTTTGGTTCCCATTTCCGAAATCGGTCCCCTTCTTTTTGGTAAATCCCTACATTGTGTTTGAGCCGCGAAATATAAAAGGCTCCGGCATCATGAATGGCTTGCAATCCCTCAAGCGAAAAATAGCCTAAGTCCTTCAAACAAAGGTCTCCCTCTTGGATGGTCGATAGAAGGGACGCTCCGTAGGCGGCGTCGTGATGGCGGGCATCTTCGACGTCCACATGGAGAAGCTTCCCTCCTAGCCATTCATATTCTAGCTGAATTTTCACCCCAGGCCCCGTACACCCCTCGTAAATCCCCTGAATTTCAGGAGGCAGTTGAAACGACGTGGAATCGAGAATGCGAATCCGGCGAAACAGCGGATGTCTTTGATAGAAGTGACGGGCCTCCTGAGTTTGATGAATGAGCAATTTTTCAAACAGCGCTTTGAGAAAATTCACCGCTTTTTCATTAAACCGTTGATGGAGCCCTTCCGCACTCAGAGAGGTGTTTTGTTTGAGAGCTAGAGCACTGCAAAGCTGCACCAATGATTTTTGACCGCCCCCTTCCTGGAGAAATGTGCAAAGTGCCACGAAATCGTGGGCGCGCAACTTCCCCTTTCGTTGAATAAATTGATGATCTCGGGCCATCTGTTCAAGTTCTTCGCACGATAACACGCTTCTTAATCCGTCTAAAAAACAATGCCATTCTTCTTGGAGAGATAAGGACGTTTTCAAAAAAACCACCCTTTCAAGACATGATGAGGTCTTCAAAAGGATGGCCAAATGAGGCATATATTTATTCCTGTTTTCTTAACTTGATGGCTATGGGGGGGTACCCTGTTTGTCTCTTTTTAAATGATAATTATTGTAACGAAAATTGCTCAACTACAGTAACATGTTAAAAAACGATATATAGGTATATAACAAACAAAAAGTACAGAGTAGTGAGAATAGTAAACATCCAAATTACTACTCGAAAAATGCGTAATTGTTTTCCTAATTTATTTTTTGTTATCCTCAGAAAGAAATAACCAAAAAAAGCGCCTATGCCTCCTTTGAATATCGCAAGTAACATTGTTCGTGCAGAATAATTATTGACGATAAAGGTGACTATGGCATAGCTAAAAAAATTAAGGACAAAGCCAAAGTAACATATATCATAGCTTTATTTAAACCCTCATCCGTTCCTAATCTCCACATGATCTCACCTTTTCAGTTCCAAAAATTCATTTTTTCTCTTTTTTAGAAGTTCCTCAATGTAATTAATGAAAGCTTCGCGAATGGCATTTGCCTAATTATCACTAGGTATTCCGTTTAATACCGACGAAACGTTAAAAAACTAAATACAGGAATACGACAAATAAGATGCATAAAATGATGAAAGAAGTGCATGTCCAAATAAACACTCTAAAAAAACGAATTTTTTTATCCATTTCCCCTTTTGTTTTCTTAAGAAAAACTGCTCCAAACATAATTGCAACCAAACCTCTAGATATAGTAGCAAACCAAGTATTCATTATATTTGGCCTAATAATTAACGTGCTGATCGCATAAATGAACAAGATGACAGATACACATAGAGAACTATAAATAATCGTCTTGCCTCCTGTTTGTTTCAAAGGATTCATAAAGACATTCCTCTTCCTTTAGATTTAAATAATGAAAAAGTACCCTATTTCTGTTCTTTTGATGCTTGATTTAGCACATGATTAATGAAAGCTTCACGAATGGCTTTCACTTGGTTATCTGTCGGAATTCCATACTTCTCAAACTTGCCACTATCCATTACAATAGGTCCGGTTTTTAAATTAACACTATTGACAGCTTCTTTGAACTCTTTTTTGCCTCCAAACGATTCAATAAATTCACTAAACCGTCTATTCACTTCCCCAGATTTTGAATAATATTTTTCAATGGCGTCGGACAAATGTAGTTTAGAATTTTCTCTTATCATATTTGCAATATTCACAGCGTCTATATCTGCCAGCAAATCGGAGGTAGAAAACGAACTATTCCCACCTATAATCTTTTTAGCTTCTTTCTGAAGAATCTTCAAATCGTTCGAATCGTTTGTATTCCGCTGAAGGTCTATGACTGCAGTTTGTAAATCCCCAGCCCATCCAGATAAGTCATCAGGAATCGGAGACACTGATAATATTCCATCTAATGTTGCAGCCATATGCAAGAAATCGATTTTGTTCCCAGTCACAGGATCTTTTAAAAATGCCCCTTCACCATTCGGTTCAAAGAATTTACTTAAGCTTTTGCTTTTGGATTCAACGTACTGAACATGCCTTTCATCTATTGTCCCAGCGGTGATAGCCCATTTAAATCCAGCATACACTTTAGAGTTATATCTTATAAATTCTAGGTTGTAATCATTTATTTCAACTGGCTTGCGTGAAACGTTCGTTCTTGGATTCTTTTGTAGCTCCCTCAAGTACGAATCCGTGAGTTTTTCTAAATACTCTAATCGCTTCACTAATGTTTTTACATCTGTAGCATCTGATTTTTTATTGGCTGTGGCTTGAACTGTAACTGTTTGCACATGATGTGCTGTCTTTGTTGAGGTGCTAGTTGCTGTTTTTATTTCAAGGTTTCTTGAATCTGTATTTCCTACTCCTTGGATAACAGCAGAAGGCGTTTTATTCGCCATTATATTTGTCGAAGTGTGAGAAACATTGTCGGAAACTGCACTTTGATACACTTTTTTAGTAGCATACACAATATCTTTCTGGTGATTAAAATTAGTAGACACACTAACTAAAGAAGGTATCGAAGGGTTAATTGATTGAACAACTTGATTGGTTAGCGTGTTAGAAACTTGATTTTTAGAAACCTTCTGTTCATAAGCTCTCTTAGCAGCATCACTAATCGTTAAAACATCTTTAGAAATCGTTGCTTTTGCTGGTGTATATGACACTGATGCTGTCACAGAGCTAGAAGGGTTTTGTAGTTACAATCGTGGGAACATAAGAATTTGGTTTCTGTTGAAAATACTGCTTAACAGAAACGGTAGGCATCGTCATCCCTCCAAGATCATAATCCTTAGGATAATAATAATCCAAAATTGTTTTTTTTTTTAATATGCTCTTTTGATTTTTTAGTATTTTTGTTTAAAAAACTCCAATAAAAACAATCTTTACAAGAACATCCAACGGCTGATACGATAAAAATAAATGAAAAACATGGGAGATCACCTATGCGCGAACGGATGCTACCAATCTTCCTTCTCATCATAGCTACTGCTTTTTTCGGAGAAATGAAAGTGAATCCGTTTGGAAGTTCGTTTCGGTTTTCGCTCGGAAGCGCCGTTTTCTTTTTTGGGCTTATTTGGTTTAAAACCGTGCCGGTTGTAAGGACGGGTTTGTTGACAGGACTTTTTATTTCTCTATTTCGGACAAGCATTGACCTGCTGATGAAAGACGTCTCTTGGAGCGACAATTTTTTTTCTCATCTTCCGGCTGCGTGCTATTATCTCGCTTTTGCATTATTTGTTCGCCTATGCCGCATTCGCACTTATATGGAACTGCCTATTCATGTCGCGTTGCTCAGGGCAAGCATTGATTTCGCCTCCAATATTATCGAACTGTTTGTCCGCCATCTGTTGGGTGAAACGATTGCCGTCACACACGAAACGATTTTTATGCTTCTTTTGTTCGGAATTTTACGAAGTTTTTGTGTTGTTGGGCTATACAACATTTTAATGATTCAACAAATGCAAACGTTAGGAGAAGCGCGGCGGCAAGAGCTCAAGCGTCTTGTGATGATGAACGCCAGCCTCTACGAAGAAGCGTTTTATTTGCGCAAATCAATGAGCCATATGAGAAGACATTACACGCAAAAGCTACGAGCTATACACAACGTTAATGGACGGGGAAACGGTTGAACCACGCACCGTGCTTTATATCGCAGAACATGTGCATGAAGTCAAAAAAGACTCCCAGCGCATTTTATATAGATGCAACGAAAAAGTTTAACATATCCTTGACGGAAAAGTGGCTTGTCCATTTTTCGGCTGTTGAAGGCAAGCCACAGGCTTGCTCCCGTCACGCCAAGGCGTGACGGAAGACCGAACAACCACCCGCTTCACAGACCCATACATGGATCTGGAAGCGGCGTTGTTCGTTCCCCCGACAGTCTCGATCCAATGCTCGGGACAAGCGACAAATGTTAAAGCTTCAAATTGCATCTATATAGCTGGTCTGTCAGAGTTAATTAAAAGAATAGCGCGATTTGCGCTTGTCCATTGCCGAGCTTTGCGGCATGGTCGTTCGTGCGAATGAAAAATACACGGAATTGGTAAAAAAAGAAATTGCTTTTCAATTAACGTGCGATCTCGACTTATCGACTAGGCACGTGTATGCCCTTCTTTCCGTCTTAAATAATTTGGTTGCCAATGCGGTAGAAGCGATTCCTTTATCTGGATGGATTCACCTTCGTGCCGAGCTTGATGGCGGAGATCTTGTCTTTACGGTCACGCAAATGACATTTGCCCGCCGGCGTTCTTGTTCGAGGGCAGAGGCAGAAAAGTTTGTGTCCAGCCATATCATTCTGTGTTTTTTGGTAAAATAATGGATAATCAACACGCATGTTCATCCATCGACCTCACTGTCCGCTGCTATTCAGTGGGTTCCGGTGACGGAGCGCGGACGACCGACTGAAAGCGGCCTTTGTGCGAACCGTCGCAAAACGGTTTGTTGTTCGACAGCCCGCAACGGCAGAGCGAAAACGTTTGTTTCGTCACAAACGGCTTTCCTTCTCCATCGAGCAGTTCAACATCGCCGGTGACGCGCAGCGAGCCGTTGTCGTTCACTTTGATTTGCACTTTTGCCATCGCTTTTTCCTCCTTGCTTTGTTTTGACAGTTTCTTATGTTGGCAGGTAAAATGAATAAGGAAATCAAAGGGAAAAAGGAGCCAGCTATGAGTCTGTACATCACGTTTACGGATGCAGCCAAACGGGCACTCTCCTCTATTGTAGCGAAATCCGGACGGCAGTTAAAGCTGATGTTTGACACGGACGGCTGCGGCTGTTTGGTCGACGGCGTGCCGTCGCTATGGCTTGTCGACAAGGCCGATGACGATGATTTGGCCGTCGAGACGAATTTTGTGCCGGTGCTCGTGGAACGGTCGCGACTCATCTTTTTTGATGAAACGATGACGATTGACGTCAAGCCGGGGACGACCGTTTTTCAGCTCAAAAGCCCAGGGCAAACGTTGAATGGGCATATGCCGCTTGTCGAGGTGAAATCTGGCCATGAATGGTAAGCTAGAGCAGCTTGCAAAGACGGCGAAGCAAAAAACATGGGTGTCGTTCACCCATGAAAACGATCCGTACAGCTTGCTTCATTGGTCGGTCGCCGGCCCGCATCATGAAGCGAAAGACGTCTGGCTGCTGCAAAACGAAATGACGTTTGAAACGAAAGAGTTTCCGACGCTGGAAGCGGCGATCGCCTGGCTTGGCGAACATATGCCGCACATCACCGAGGTGTTGTAAAGGGGCCGCCCCTAAGCCATTTTCGGCCGGGGGGCGCCCCTTTCCATAGTTAGAAGCCGCGTTTTGCGCCGAACGGCGCTTTCCAAATGTTATTGCGGACTGTTTTGCCGCTTCGTCGGGTGGATGGCTTTTTCCAATTCTTCTTTTGCGATCACCGGCTTCACCGTATCGGCCGACGGTTTCCCTTTTTGGGCGCGGTTTTTCGCCATTGGTCATCTCTCCTTTTTGCTGTCGTTTAGTTGTATCGTTTGACAAAATGACAACTGTTATGCAAAGGGGGGCATAAACAGTGAAAAAACAAGAAAAGCAGAAAAAAAGAGAGGACGATCAAAGATGGACGCTTGCCGACCGGCTCGGTGCCGAGACGGAAGCGAAACTGCTTGCGAAAAAGCGGGCGCTTGCCGAGGAAGAACAGCGGTGTCGGGCGGCGGAAGAGGCGCGGCGCCGCGAGGAAGCGCGCCGCCGTGAGGAACAGAAATCATTTGCCGAGCTGCTTGAGGAAAGCGCGCTTGACTGGCGGAAGTTTAAGTAGGGAGGGGGATGGATGATGAAACCGAATGCGGCAGCGGAGCGCGCTTCTTCTGTTCCATTATGGATGGCCGGGGCGGTCATCGCCTTGGCCGTCAACTTGCGCGCGCCGCTTACGACGGTCGGCCCGCTCGTTTCCGATTTGCAACGGGCGCTTGACCTTTCCTACGCCGCCGCCGGGGCATTGACGACGATTCCGCTTTTGGCGTTTGCCTTCTTGGCGCCAGCGGCAGCGGCCCTCGCCCGGCGGTTTGGGATGAAGCGGACGCTCTTTTTTTCGCTTATCGTTTTGCTCGTTGGCGAGCTTCTTCGCCCGCTCGCTGGCGCCGTCTGGCTGTTTGCCGGCACGGCGTTGATCGGCGCGGCCATTGCGGTGGACAACGTCCTGATGCCAGCACTTGTCAAAGAGTCGTTTCCCGAGTGGGTCGGCTTGATGATGGGCGTCTATACGGTGACGATGAACATGAGCGCGGCGTTCGCTTCCGGGATGGCCGTCCCGCTTGCCGATGGTTGGGGGCTCGGTTGGCAAGGGGCGTTTCGCTTTTGGGCATTGTTTGCGGCTTTGGCGCTTGTCGTTTGGCTGCCGCAAGCGCGCCGCCGGGAAGCGGGCGGCGCGCCGGCAGGAAGCGGCCGCTCAACGCTTTGGCGGTCGGCGCTTGCTTGGCAAGTGACACTGTTTATGGGTCTGCAATCATTTTTCTTTTACTGCATCGTCACTTGGCTGCCGGAACTGGGTCAAAGCAAAGGAATGGCGGCCGATACGGCCGGATGGCTGCTCTTTTTCTTCCAGTTCGCCCAGCTGCCGATGATGTTCGGATCACCGATGTTGGCGGAGCGGATGGATGATCAAAAAGGGCTCATCGGCTCGGCGGTATTGCTCATGGCTTTTGGAACGCTCATCTTTTTCATTGGCCAAGGATGGCTGCTTTGGCTTGGCGCGCTTCTTGCCGGCATCGGCGCTGGCATGGCGTTTTCTCTTGCGATGATGTTGTTTGCGTTGCGGACGCGCCGCCCGCTAGAAGCCGCGCAGCTTTCCGCGATGGCGCAGTCGGTCGGCTACTTGCTTGCCGCTGCCGGCCCGCCGCTGTTTGGCGCATTGTATGATGCGGCCGGACGGTTTAACGCCCCGCTTGGCATGTTGTTGGTCGTCTGTGCGGCCATGATGGCGTTCGGTTTAGGGGCGGCGAGGAATAAGTATGTGGAAGAGGATTGATCGGCTTTTGTGGAGCGACCAGTCCATTTGGAAAAAAGAGCCCGTAACGGACATTGACAGCCGTTGGGCTCTTTTGGTTTGTTTTTCGTTTTGTCTCTTGTCAGCGCTATGGCCGCCGGCAAGTTCAGTGACGTACATAGGCAGGGAAATAGAGGCTGCGGCGGCCTGCGGTTGTTGCTGGCTTCGCCGGCAATAGGCGTCGGAATGAAGCACGATGGCGCTTCCTGCGATTATCGGTGCGCCTCATACACCGAGCGCTTTGTCGCTTGTTTCAGCCATTCGTATTCGTCGCGGCTAAGCGGCGGGGCGGAAGCGGCCGCGATGTTTTCCTCGAGCTGCCGAAGCCGGCTTGCGCCTGGAATGACGGCGGCAACGACCGGGTCATACAGGCAAAATTGCAGCGCGGTCGCGGTCAATGAACGGCGGTTGCCGCTTTTTTCTTTCAGCTTTGGAATGAGCGCCTGCAGTTCCTCGTACGAGTAATCGAGATAGCCGTGTTCTCTCACCGCTGCGCTCGCCGCCTCAAGCGGACGGCTGGTGAGTAGCCCTTTGGCGATCGGTCCGCGGGCGATGACGCTGATATGATGTTCGCGAAGAAGCGGGAACCATTCTTCCGGCCGGCGATCGAGCAAGCTGTATTGCATCATGACGCTGACGATGTTCGAGCGCTTCACATATTCGCGAATGACGTTTGGGCGGATCGAGGAGATGCCGTACCAACGGATGACGCCTTCTTGCTTCAGCTCTTCGAACGCTTCGATCGTCTCGTCGATCGGGTCGTCGATCGTGCCGCCGTGGAGCTGGTATAAGTCAATGTAGTCCGTTTGCAGACGGCGCAGGCTCTCTTTGACCGCTTGTTTGATATAGGCTTTTGACGGATCCCAATCCCAGCCGCTTCCATCTCGGCGCCAACGGTTGCCGACTTTTGTCGCGATGATGACTTGGTCGCGTTTTCCTTTCACCGCTTTGCCGACAAATTCCTCGTTTAAACCGCGGTCGTACAAATCAGCCGTATCCAAATAGTTGATGCCGCGCTCCAACGCTTCATGGATGAGATAGATGGCATGGTTTTCATCAGTGCCGAGAGACATGCAGCCGAGTCCAATTTCGCTGACGTATAAGTCTGATGTGCCGATGCGGCGTTTGTTCATCTTTTGCGCCCCCTTTAGCGATCGATGATGATATGTTCATTGTACAACGGAAGCGAAAAAATGGCCAAACATGTAGTACAATGGAAAAGAGTCCATCTGTATTGATAGGGGAGAAACAGAATGAAGCTGTATGAAAAAACGATTCGCAAAGAGAAGCTGTTCAGCGGCCGCATCATTGACTTGTATATCGAGGAAGTCGAATTGCCAAATGGGAAAACGAGTCGGCGTGAGGTGATTAAGCATCCGGGGGCGGTGGCGGTGCTGCCGCTGTTGCCGGACGGGAAAATCGTTCTTGTCCGCCAGTACCGAAAAGCGCTTGAGCGCGCATTAGTCGAGATTCCGGCGGGCAAGCTAGAACATGGGGAAGAGCCGCTCGCTTCTGCACACCGCGAGCTCGAAGAAGAGACCGGCTACCGCGCCCAATCGATGCGCCATCTCATTTCCTTTTATACATCCCCAGGGTTTGCCGATGAACTCATCCATTTGTATGTCGCCGAGGGGCTGGAAAAAGCGGAGGATGGCGCCGGTTTGGATGAGGACGAATTCGTCGAATTATTGGAAGTGACATTGGAGGAGGCGCTTCGTATGCTTGAGCGACGCGAAATTTATGATGCAAAAACGGCGTATGCCTTGCAATATTTGCAGCTGCGCCGCGCGCTAGGGGAGCAAAATGCCGAATAAAAAAAACGAGCGCGGCCTCGGCCGTTATTACGCTGATTTACATATTCACATCGGCCGCACCGCCTCGGGCCGTCCGGTGAAAATTACCGGGGCGCGGACGTTGACGCTTGAGAACATCTTGCATGAGGCGGCTGAGGTGAAAGGGATCGACCTCGTCGGTGTCATTGACAGCCATGTGCCGGAAGTGCTGGACGAGCTCGAGCGGGCAATGGAGAAGCACAATTGGCGCGAACATGAGGGGGGCGGTGTCAGCGCCGGAAAGGTGACGCTTTTGTTAGGCAGTGAAATCGAAGTATATGACGACCATTGCCATGGACCGATCCACGTGCTCGTTTTTTTGCCGACTGTGCAGGCGATGCGCACGTTTTCCGGCTGGCTTGGCAAACGGGTAAAGAACGTGTCGCTCAGTTCACAGCGCATTTACGTGTCCGGCCGTGAGCTGCAAGCTGCCGCGAAAGAGCAGGGCGGCTGGTTCATTCCCGCGCACGCGTTCACCCCGTTTAAAAGCTTGTACGGAAAAGGGGTCAAGCACAGCCTGACAGAAGTGTTTGAACCGGATCGGATTGATGCCATTGAACTTGGGTTAAGCGCCGATACGGCGATGGCGGACCAGATCGCTGAATTGCATCGCTACCCGTACTTAACGAATTCCGATGCCCATTCGCTGCGGAAAATCGCCCGCGAATATGAAGAGGTGCGGCTCGCCGCCCCGACGTTTGCCGAATTTGAAAAAGCGCTGCGCGGTGAAGATGGGCGCGCGATTGTTGCCAACTACGGTTTAAATCCTAAACTCGGAAAATATCACCAGACAGTGTGCGAGCGCTGCCTTGCGCCGGCTGCACCGGACGTCGACAGCTGTGCGGCATGCGGCCATCATCGCTTCGTGAAAGGCGTGTTTGACCGGCTTGCGGAGCTGAAAACGGCGGAACGCGGACCGAAACGGCCGCCGTACATTTATCAAGTGCCGCTTGAATTCATCCCCGGCCTTGGTCCAAAAGCGTATGAAAAGCTGCTCGCCCGCTTTGGCACGGAAATGCGCGTTCTTCATGAGGCCGCGGAGGAAGAGATCGCCGAGACGGTGGGAGAAAAGTTGGCCCAACTGATCGTCCTTGCCCGCAGCGGTACGCTCCATATCGAGGCCGGGGGCGGTGGGAGATACGGGAAAGTGCGGGAGGGGTAACCACTCGGGCAGCGCTCCTGCCGTTCATCATCATGCCGTGCGTGCTGCTTGACCCAGCCCGTCCATGCGCCAGTGGACCTAGAAGGCCGGTGAAAAACAACGGATTCGCTCGATTTGCGAGAAGTTGAAAGGAATAAAGTTATGTTGTTGCAAGGTTTTTCAATTTGACAAATGCTGTTGGGGAGCAACATTTCCCCTTAAACCACCAACCTTCTAGGCGTCGTGCCGTCCGTGAAGTTGGCCACGCGTCGGGTTGAGCTGCTTTTTCATTATTACCGGCCTTTTCGAAAAACAGTCATACCGAAAGCGGATGGACATACAATCTACTAAGAGACAAAGTAGGAGGACGAAGCACAATGAGAACCCATCCGCTGAAATCGGCTATCGCTGTCCATTGGCGTGAACATGCTTCGCTGTATGTGTTTGTCATCGTCCTGTTTCTCATGGGCGTCGTTTTCGGCGCCATTGTCGTCAACAGCCTCGGTTTCAGTCAAAAGCAAGACTTGTACTATTACTTGACGCAATTTTTTGGACAAGTGTCAAAAGACAATATCGCAAGCGCCCATGATATGTTCCGGCAAAGCTATATGCACAACGTCAAATATACCGCATTGATGTGGGTGCTTGGCATTTCTGTCATTGGCTTGCCGATCATTCTTGTTTTGCTGTTTTTCAAAGGCGTCGTCGTCGGCTTTACGGTTGGCTTTTTAGTCAACCAAATGGGCTGGCGCGGGTTTCTTTTGTCGTTTGTGTCCATCATGCCGCAAAACTTGGTGGCCATTCCACTCATGATCGTCATGGGCGTCATTTCGATTTCGTTTTCCTTGCACATGGTGCGCAACCAGTTTATGAAGCGGCCGCATGGATCGATGTTTCCGATGGTGATGCGCTATGCGGCAGCGATGGCGGTTGTCGCCCTTGGGCTGCTTCTTTCCTCAGCGGTCGAGGCATATCTTTCGCCGGCATTGATGAAACAGGCGGTTCAATGGACAATGAGCTTCATCATAATGAATATTATATAGTAACCATTATCATTTCTTCATAATAGTGATTTTACTTTGATACTTCCCTCGTGCATTTGTTATAATGAGGGGTGAATGGCGAGGGAGGAATGAAAAGATGGAAGATCGTGTGGAACGAATCAAGAAGCAGCTGCATTCAGCGGGTTACAAGCTGACGCCGCAGCGGGAAGCGACGGTAAGAGTCCTGCTTGAACATGAAGAAGACCATTTAAGCGCGGAAGACGTCTACCTCCTCGTGAAAGAAAAATCCCCGGAAATCGGGTTGGCGACCGTTTACCGGACGCTCGAGCTGTTAACCGAGCTGAAAATTGTTGATAAAATCAATTTCGGGGACGGGGTGTCGCGCTATGACCTCCGCAAGGAAGGGGCGGCCCATTTCCATCACCACCTCATCTGCTTGGAATGCGGATCGGTGGCGGAAATTCAAGAAGATTTGCTTGAGGACGTCGAAGCGATCGTCGAGGAGAGATGGAAATTTCAAATTAAAGACCATCGTTTGACGTTCCACGGCATTTGTCACCGTTGCCAGCAAAAGCGCGAAGAAGAAAAATAAAAAACCTTTTCCAGCGGGAAAGGTTTTTTGCGTATAAACGACGAAACAAATGGCATATCCTCATACTAGCAAGCTGACAAGCAGCTATAGGGAGGATGCCATGAAAACCGTTTGGCAAATGGTGAAAGTGTTTCTTTTATTTACGGGGTGCACCATTTTATTTTATTATAGTCTTGTATGGTTTAACCGCGAGTACGAGTATTACCACCGATACGATGAGCCGAAGGGATCGGCGGTCAAAGTATCGGCGGCGGAAATCGCGCCGCCAAGTTGGCTCGACCGGCTGTTATTTTTTTATCGCGATGGGGAGTAGAGAGCGTTGGAATACGAGTTGAAAGATTTTCTGCATTATTTGACGGTGGAGCGGAATTTGGCGCACAATACGATCGTTTCATATGAACGCGATTTGAAAAAATACGTCCGCTATTTGCGCCAAGTCGAGCAGCTTCAGGCGTGGGGCGAAGTGGAGCGCCTCCATATTCTCCATTTTTTAAAGTTTTTAAGCGAACAAGGGCAATCAGCAAGGACAGTCGCCCGCCATTTGGCGTCGATCCGTTCGTTTCATCAGTTTTTGCTAAGGGAGAAAATTGCGGCGCAAGACCCGACTGTCCATATCGAAACGCCGCAGTTTGAACGGACGCTGCCGAAAGTGCTGTCGGTCGAGGAAGTCGAGGCGCTGCTTGCGGCGCCGCAAGCGAGTACACCGTTTGGGCTGCGCGATAAGGCGATGCTGGAGCTGTTGTATGCGACCGGCATGCGCGTCAGTGAGCTTGTGCAGCTCAACTTAAGCGACGTGCATTTGACGATGGGGTTCGTCCGTTGCTATGGAAAAGGGCGGAAAGAGCGAATCGTGCCGATCGGGCGCATGGCGATTGAAGCGCTTACCCACTATTTGGAGCGAGGGCGCCCGCAGCTTGTCAATCCGCGACGACGGACAACGGAGGCGCTGTTTTTGAACCATTATGGCCAGCGGTTGACACGGCAAGGGTTTTGGAAAATTTTAAAGCGGCTCGCGAAAGAAGCCGGCATCGAAAAAGAGTTGACGCCGCATACGCTTCGTCATTCGTTTGCGACGCATCTGCTTGAGAACGGGGCTGATTTGCGCGCCGTTCAAGAGTTGCTTGGGCACGCTGACATTTCGACGACGCAAATATATACGCATGTGACGAAAACGCGTCTGAAAGACGTGTACAAACAGTACCACCCACGCGCCTAGCAGCTGCCGCATGCTAGGCGCGTGCCTGTCGTTTTAGTTGTCAGACTTCTGACCAATTGGCTATAGGCGTGTTTTTGCGAAAATAACGGGAACGATAGAAACAGACTCCATTTTCATTGCAGGCAGGGGGAATGAACATGAAAGCGACGTACCGGCGCGTCTTTTTGATTGTAATGGATTCAGTCGGCATCGGCGAGGCGCCGGATGCCGAGAAATACAACGACAAAGGGGCGGATACACTCGGCCACATCGCCGAGCATCGCGGCGGCCTCCGTATGCCGAATATGGCGAAGCTCGGCTTAAGCCATATTCGCGAAATCAAAGGGGTTCCGAAAGTCGATCGTCCGCTCGCGTACTATACAAAAATGAAGGAAGCATCGGCTGGCAAAGATACGATGACCGGCCATTGGGAGTTGATGGGCCTTCGCATCGACAAGCCGTTCCGCGTTTTTCCGAACGGGTTCCCAGATGAACTGATCGCTGAGCTTGAGCGGCGCACCGGGCGGAAAGTGATCGGCAACAAGCCGGCGAGCGGAACAGCGATCATCGAAGAGCTTGGCGAAGAGCATATGAAAACAGGGGCAATCATCATTTATACATCAGCCGACTCCGTCTTGCAAATCGCCGCCCATGAACAAGTTGTGTCCGTTGAGGAATTGTATCGCATTTGCGAAATCGCTCGCGAATTGACGCGCGATGAGCCGTACATGGTCGGGCGCGTCATCGCCCGCCCGTTCATCGGCGCGCCCGGCCATTTTGAGCGGACGGCGAATCGCCACGACTATGCATTGAAACCGTTCGGCCGCACGGTGATGAATGAATTGAAAGACGCCGGTTATGAAGTGATTGCCATTGGGAAGATCGCCGATATTTACGACAATGAAGGAGTGACTCAGTCGTTGCGAACGACATCCAATATGGACGGAATGGATAAGCTCGTCGACACGCTCGGCATGGACTTTACCGGGTTGAGTTTCGTCAATCTCGTCGATTTTGACGCTAAATACGGCCATCGCCGCGACCCGCAAGGTTACGGTGATGCGCTCGAAGAGTTTGACGCCCGGCTTGCCGATGTGCTGCCGCGGCTGAAAGAGGATGACTTGCTCATCATCACCGCTGACCATGGCAACGATCCGGTGCATCACGGAACCGACCATACGCGTGAATATGTGCCGCTTTTGGTGTACAGCCCGCGCTTTCGCGGCGGCAAGCCGCTCCCGGTCCGCGAGACGTTTGCCGATGTCGGCGCCACGATTGCCGATAACTTTAAAGTCAACCGGCCGCCGTACGGAACAAGCTTTTTGGCTGATTTGGCCTAACTTCATCAAGAACGATGAGAGGGGGAAAAGAATGGATCGACAAGCGATTGAAAAAGCCGCCAGTTATTTGCGCCCATTCATGCCGACGCCGCCTGAAATCGGCCTCATTCTCGGCTCCGGTCTCGGCATGCTCGCTGATGAAATCGAAGAGGCCGTTTGCATTCCGTATAAAGATATTCCCGGATTTCCAGTGTCGACCGTTGAAGGACACGCTGGGCGGCTCGTATATGGGCGGCTTGAGGGGGCGGACGTAGTCGCCATGCAAGGACGGTTTCATTATTATGAAGGGTATTCGCTTCAGGAAGTGACGTTTCCCATCCGGGTGATGAAGGCGCTTGGCGTCCGCGAATTGATCGTGACAAACGCAGCGGGCGGCATCAACGAACGGTTCCAGCCCGGCGATTTCATGATCATTTCCGACCATATCAATTTTCTGGGCGCAAATCCGCTCATTGGTCCGAACGATCCGGAGCTTGGCCCGCGCTTTCCGGACATGACGGAAGCGTACAGCCGGCGGTTGCGCGAGCTCACCAAGGAAACGGCGGCGAGACTGGGCGTTCGTGTGCATGAAGGAGTATATGTCGCCAATACGGGGCCGTCGTACGAAACGCCGGCGGAAATCCGCATGATTCGTACGCTCGGAGGCGATGCGGTCGGCATGTCGACTGTGCCGGAAGTGATCGTCGCCCGCCATGCGGGCATTGAGGTGCTTGGCATTTCGTGCATTTCGAATATGGCGGCAGGGATGTCGGATGCTCCGCTTCACCATGATGAAGTGGTCGAAACGGCCGAGCGGGTAAAGATGGATTTTTTGCGGCTCGTGAAAGCGATTGTCGCCGAAATGGCGAAATCAAAATGAAAAAGGTGATCGCGATGCGAATGGTCGATTTGATTGCCAAAAAGCGCGACGGCAAGGCGCTGACGAAGGAAGAAATTGAGTGGATCATCCGCGGGTATACAAACGGGGACATTCCCGATTACCAAATGAGTGCGCTCGCGATGGCGATTTATTTCCGCGGCATGACCGAGGAGGAAACGGCGGCTCTCACGATGGCGATGGTGCACTCCGGCGAGGTGCTCGATTTGTCGGGCATTCGCGGCGTGAAAGTCGATAAACATTCGACTGGCGGGGTCGGCGATACGACGACGCTCGTTTTAGGGCCGCTTGTCGCTTCTGTCGGGGTGCCGGTGGCGAAAATGTCTGGGCGCGGCCTCGGCCATACGGGCGGCACGATCGACAAACTGGAGTCCGTGCCGGGATTTCATGTCGAGATCAGCAAAGACGAGTTTATTCGACTCATAAATGAAAACAAAATTGCCATTATCGGCCAAACGGGCGACTTAACGCCAGCTGACAAAAAGCTATATGCGCTTCGCGATGTAACGGCGACGGTCAACAGCATTCCGCTTATTGCTTCGTCGATCATGAGCAAAAAAATCGCTGCTGGGGCGGATGCCATTGTCTTGGATGTGAAAACAGGCGCTGGAGCATTTATGAAAGAGCTTGACGAGGCGCGCCGCCTCGCGCGGGCGATGGTGGACATCGGCAAGCGCGTCGGCCGCCGGACGATGGCCGTCATCTCCGACATGAATCAGCCGCTTGGCTATGCGGTCGGAAACGCCCTCGAAGTGAAAGAGGCTATTGAGACGTTGAAAGGAAAGGGTCCGCACGATTTAACCGAACTTTGTTTGACGCTCGGCAGCCATATGGTCTATTTGGCGGAGAAGGCGCCATCGCTTGATGAGGCGCGCCGTTTGCTCGAAGAGGCGATTCGCAGCGGGGCCGCCATCGCGGCGTTCAAAACGTTTTTGGCCGCTCAAGGTGGAGATGAATCGGTCGTCGACGACCTGGATAAATTGCCAAAGGCGGCCTATACGTCGACCGTCACGGCGGCAGCCGATGGCTATGTCGCCGAGATAGCCGCCGATGACATCGGCACGGCCGCCATGTGGCTCGGCGCCGGCCGGGCGAAAAAAGAAGACATGATCGATTTGGCGGTCGGCATTGTGCTCCATAAAAAAATCGGCGACCGCGTGCAGAAAGGGGAGGCGCTCGCCACGATTCACAGCAACCGTCCAAATGTGGTTGACGTGAAAGAAAAGATCGAGGCGGCTATTCATCTGTCGCCGCAGCCGGTTGCTCGGCCGCCGCTCATTTATGAGACCATCGTATAGAGAAGGACGCCTGGCGATCCGCAAGGAAAAAAGCAGTTGTTCAAGAAGACGCCTGAAACGCGTGTTTCGGGCGTTTTTTTTGTTTTTTGGAAAATGAGCTGTTTTTTGTATAAAAATATCTCTACTGGAAAAAATGTCATGTATAAAGAATGGAGGTTTGGGAGATGAAAACGACAGTCACTCGTCTTCTTTTATTGCCGTTTCTTCTTTTTCTTCCTCTTTCTGCCCATGCCGAGGCGAAAGAGATGAAGGAGGCGAAAGTGAAGCTGGCCGATGAAGCGAGATCAGCCATTTTGATTGAACGCGACACCGGCAAAGTATTGTATGAAAAAAATGCCCATGAACCATTGCCGCCGGCAAGCATGACGAAAATTATGACGATGCTGCTAGTCATGGAAGCCATCGATGAAGGAAAGCTGTCCTACGATGAAAAAGTGCGGGCGAGCGAATACGCCGCGTCAATGGGTGGATCGCAAATTTTCCTCGAGCCGGGCGAGGAAATGACCGTCGATGAGCTGCTGCGCGGCATTGCCATCGGTTCGGCCAACGACGCGTCGGTCGCTATGGCTGAGCAGATCGCCGGGTCGGAAGAAGCATTTGTCGAGATGATGAATGAAAAAGCGAAACAGCTCGGCTTAAAAAACACCCATTTCGCCAATGCGACCGGTCTGCCGGCGGAACATCACTACAGCAGCGCTTATGATATGGCCATGATGGCGCGCGAACTGTTGAAATATGAAGATATTACGAAATATACGAGCAAATACGAAGACTATTTGCGCGAAAATACGGACAAAAAATTTTGGCTCGTCAATACGAACCGGCTTGTCAAATTTTATCCGGGCGTTGACGGTCTGAAAACCGGATATACAGCCGAAGCGAAATATTGTTTGACCGCCACGGCGAAAAAGAACGGCATGCGCGTCATCGCTGTTGTGTTCGGAGCGCCAACGCCGAAATCGCGCAATGCGCAAATTACGAAGATGCTCGATTACGCGTTTTCCCAATATCGAACTCACCCCGTGTATAAACGGAATGAAACAGTCGCCCGCGTCAACATAAGCAAAGGCAAACGGTCATTCGTCGAAGCGGTGACGTCGGAGCCGGTGTCGGTGCTGACGAAAAAAGGGCAGTCGATCGAGCAGATCGAGAAAGTGATCAAAGTGAAAGACAATGTGACAGCACCTGTTCGCAAAGGCGATGAGCTTGGCGTCCTCATTTTAAAACAGGATGGAAAAGAAATTTTGCACAGCCCGATCGTCGCCAAGCAAACGGTCGAAGAAGCGAGCTTTTGGGACTTGTTTAAGCGGGTGTTTGGCCGCTTCGTGCAGGCGGGATAATGTCAAGTTTTGCGGTCTTTTCGCTCTCTTTGGCGAACGACCACTAGTTTTGTCGGGCGGCAGGATTTCGGGCGGACAGCAGCGAAATGTCTCCATATCCTGAAATGGACAAGGGGGAACACGCTGTGAGTCTCGCGATCGACTTGGAAGTGAAGCAAGACGTGCTCATCGTTCGCCTGTCTGGGGAGCTTGACCATCATACAGCCGAAGAATTGCGTGAACAAGTGACGGATGTGCTCGAAAACCGAGCGATCCGCCACATCGTGCTCAATTTAGGACAATTGACGTTCATGGACAGCTCCGGCCTCGGCGTCATTCTCGGACGCTATAAACAAATCAAAAACGTCGGCGGGCAGATGGTCGTATGCGCCGTATCGCCGGCCGTCAAACGGCTGTTTGACATGTCGGGGCTGTTTAAAATCATCCGCGTTGAGGCGGATGAACAATTCGCTTTGCAAGCATTGGGGGTGGCGTAAATGCGAAACGAAATGCACCTCCAATTTTCCGCCCGCAGCGAAAATGAATCGTTCGCCCGTGTGACCGTGGCGGCGTTCGTCGCCCAGCTTGACCCGACGATGGACGAACTGACGGAAATTAAAACGGTTGTCTCTGAGGCGGTGACAAACGCGATCATTCACGGCTACAACAACGATCCGAACGGCATCGTCTCCATTTCGGTCATCATTGAAGACGGTGTCGTCCATTTGACGGTGAGAGACGAAGGAGTCGGCATTCCTGACATCGAAGAAGCGCGCCAGCCGTTGTTTACGACAAAGCCCGAGCTCGAGCGGTCAGGGATGGGCTTTACCATTATGGAAAACTTCATGGATGAAGTCATCGTCGAATCGGAAGTGAACAAAGGGACGACTGTGTATTTGAAAAAGCATATTGCGAAAAGCAAAGCGTTATGTAACTGAGGGAGACATGCCTATGGATGTCGATGTCAAGCAAGATCAGTCGCCAATCAAAGATCAGGAGATGAAAGAGCTGATCCGCCGCAGCCAAGAAGGTGATCAAGAAGCGCGTGATGAAATTATTGAAAAAAACATGCGCCTCGTCTGGTCGGTCGTTCAACGTTTTTTAAACCGCGGCTATGAGGCGGACGACTTGTTTCAAATCGGCTGCATCGGCTTGTTAAAGTCGGTCGACAAGTTTGACCTGTCGTATGACGTCAAGTTTTCGACGTACGCCGTGCCGATGATCATTGGGGAGATTCAGCGGTTTCTTCGCGACGACGGCACCGTCAAAGTGAGCCGTTCCCTGAAAGAGATGGGCAACAAAATCCGCAAGGCAAAAGACGAGCTGTCGAAAACGCGTGGGCGGGCGCCGACGGTTACGGAAATCGCCGACCATTTAGGCATTTCGCCAGAAGACGTCGTTCTCGCTCAAGAGGCGGTCCGCTCGCCGACATCGATTCACGAAACGGTGTACGAAAACGACGGCGATCCGATTACGTTGCTTGATCAAATTGCTGATGCCGATGAGGCGTCATGGTTTGACAAAATCGCCTTAAAAAAAGCGATCGAAGAACTCGACGAGCGCGAGAGGCTGATCGTCTATTTGCGCTATTACAAAGACCAAACCCAGTCCGAAGTGGCATCGAGGCTCGGCATCTCCCAAGTACAAGTATCCCGGCTGGAAAAGAAAATATTGCAGCACATAAAGGACAAAATGGACGGATAGTCCATTTTGTCCGCACGGAGTCGGCAACAAAATGGACGGATCGACCATTTTGTCCGCATGTGGGTGGGGACAACACGGACGGATGTCGATCTATTTTCCGCACTTTAGCAGCGGAAATGGGTCGAGTTCGTCTTTTTTTTTTTTTGGCGGACAAGAACAGTGAAGGAGCATCTTTGCACCGCTTTTTCCGGAGCAAAACGACAACAATCGTTTTCCCTTGAAAAAGAACGGTCGTTTTTTTTTGCCCATTCTTTTCTATTTTTATGAAATCGATGGTGAACGACAACAGGCCGCATGATCGGTGTTTTTGCCAACCAAACTAAAGAAAAACAAAATGGGGACAAAGGTGTGAAGCAAATGGCCAACACCGTATTTATCAAGCCGCGCCATCGCGTGCAAGTCAAGCCGGGGGCGGTGGTGACGCTCGGACAGACAGCGCAAATCGCCGCGCCGGATGGCGGGCTCATTCGGCGGTTGAAGACAATTCCGCTCTATCGCATCCAGCCCAGCGATAAAAATATCGTCATCATTGATATGATGCAAATGATCCAGGCTGTGTTTGACGTGGATTCCTCGCTTGATGTGCAGATGATCGGCCCATCGCAGACGATCATTGAAGTCGTCTATGAAAAACGGAAGGTTTCGGCCGCTTCCTTTGTTCTCGTTTGGCTTCTTTTGTTCGTCGGTTCGGCGATGGCGATCATGAACTTTCACGAGGACGTCAGCATGCAGCAAGTGCATCGCCATCTGTACGAAATGATGACCGGCCAAGCGGTCGACAAACCGCTGCTTTTGCAAATTCCGTATTCGCTTGGGCTTGGCATCGGGATGATTTTATTTTTCAACCATTGGTTCCGCAAACGAATCAACGAGGAGCCCAGCCCTCTTGAAGTCGAAATGTTCAACTACCAGCAATCGATTGATCAGTACGTCATTTTGCATGAAAACAAAGAAAGCTTGAGGCCCCTTGACGACGCTTGAAATTTTGCTGGTAGTGTTCGTCGGCTTCGCCGGAGGGCTGGCGGTCGGAACCGGATTTGTCGCCTTTTTGGTCGTGCTTGGCGTCATTCCGCGCCTGACGCAGCTGACGAAAACGATGAAACGCGTTCATGCCTATGAATGGGGGGCTGTGGCTGGCGCCACCGTTGGCGGCTGGATGAGTTTGCGCCCTTCGGTCTGGCATTTGTCCAAATATTGGCTGGCGCCGATCGGATTGTTGCATGGCGTGTTCATCGGAATGCTCGCCGCCGCTTTAACAGAGGTGTTGAACGTTTGGCCGATTTTAGCGAAGCGGATCGGCGTCGATGATAAAATCGTCATTTTACTTATGGCCATTGCCTTTGGCAAAGTGGCCGGTTCTTTGTTTCATTGGCTTTATTTTGTCGATCACTTCCGCTGACAAAGGGGGAAGGAACCTTGGGATTAAAGTCCGATTATGTCCGTGAGGTGAAGGCGTTTCAGCCTTCTCCTCCATACGCCGCCAATGCGGTAAAAGCGTTTCTTGTCGGTGGGGCGTTTTGTGCGTTGGCGCAATGGCTTGCTGATTGGTATGGCGGCACGTTTGCCGCTTCGCCGGTCGAGGCCCATCTGTGGGCGTCTATGGTGATGGCCGGATTGGCGATTGTGCTAACGGCCGTCGGGAAGTATGACGATTTCAGCCAATTTGCCGGTGCGGGGGCGACGATGCTCATTACAGGGCTGGCCAATGCGATCGCCAGCGCTGCTATTGAGCATCGCAGCGAGGGATGGACGGCCGGGGTGGCCGGGCAGATGTTGAAAGCTGGTGGGGCAGCGGTCATGTATGGTCTGATTGCCGCTTATGTCCTTGGCCTTGTTTGGCCGTGATGAAAAGAGGGATTGGCCATGAAACGTGTCGGAAAGCAGACATGGGTGTTCGATGACGGCGTTTACATTCAAGCGGCCGCTTCCGCGGTCGGGCCGCTTGAAGCCGACGGGCCGCTTGGGAGCTATTTTGACATTTGCCATCGCGACTTATATTGTGGCGAAGAGACGTGGGAGCTGGCCGAGCGGAGGCTGATGCGGGAGACGGTGGAATGCTGCTTGCAAAAGGCGGGCGTCTCTGCCGAAGAAGTCGATCTGTTTTTGGCCGGTGATTTGTTAAACCAAAATGCGACATCGAACTATGTCGCCCGCGAGCTGCCGATTCCGTTTTTATGCTTGTTCGGCGCCTGTTCGACCTCGATGCAGACGTTGGCGGCAGCCGCTGCGTTTGTCGCTGGTGGATTGGCTGATCGGGCGCTTGCGGCGACAAGCAGTCATAACGCGACGGCCGAACGGCAGTTTCGCTACCCGACTGAGCTTGGGGTGCAAAAGCCGAAAACGGCGACGTTCACCGTCACGGGCGCCGGCGCCGCGCTCGTTGGCCGCGCGCCGGGACGTTGGCGCGTCCGGGCGGCGACGATCGGCAAAGTCGTTGACGCCGGGCTGAAAAACCCACTCGACATGGGGGCGGCGATGGCCCCGGCTGCGGCCGATACGATCGAGCAGCATTTCCGTGACTTAGGCGCCTCGCCGGGCGATTACGATTTGATCGTCACCGGCGACTTGTCGCGCGTCGGCAGCGTCATCGTCCGCGAGTTGCTTGCTGAATCAGGCTACGATGTGACCGACGTTTACAACGATTGCGGGCTGATGATTTACCGGCCAGATCAAAAGGTGTTCGCTGGCGGCAGCGGCTGCGCCTGCTCGGCGGTCGTCACGTACGGGTATTTGCTTCAAGAGCTCGCCCGCGGAACGTTTCGACGTCTGTTTGTCGTCGCTACCGGGGCGCTCTTGAGTCAAACGATGGTGCAGCAAAAACAGTCGATCCCAGCGATCGCTCACGGCGTCGTCATCGAAGCGGCTGAACAGGAGCTGGATTTGCCGCCGTAGGACGTCTTTTATTTGGGAACGATCAGGAGGGAATGTCATATGGAATACGTCCGTGCCTTTCTCGCCGGCGGGCTGCTGTGCGCCATCGTTCAGCTCATCATCGACCGCGGCAAATGGACGCCGGCTGGCATCGCCGGTTCGCTTGTCGTCCTTGGCGTACTCCTTGGCTTTGGCGGTGTCTATGATCCATTCGTCGCTTGGGCTGGCGCCGGGGCGACGATGCCGCTGAGCGGATTTGGGTATTGGTTGGCGAAAGGGGCCATGGTAGAACCGCGGCCGGAGGGATTTGTCGAAACCGGAGCAGCGGTGTTCCGATTTGCTGGCGCCTTGTTCGCTTTTATCGTGGCTGGCTCGTTTGCCGCGGCGCTCACTTGCAAACCGAAAGGGTAGAGATGATGAAAAAACGACGAGTCATTTTAGTAACGGATGGGGACGAGTTCGCCTGCCGGGCGATTGAGCGGGTCGCCGCCGAGATCGGCGGCCGTTGCATTTCCCGCTCGCAAGGCAATCCGACGAAACTGAGCGGTGAACAGTTGGTCGAACTCATTTTGCAAACGCCGCACGATCCAGTGTTTGTCATGTTTGACGATTGCGGCGCCCTCGGGGAGGGGGCCGGAGAGCAGGCGCTTCGCTATGTGGCGACGCATGAGCAAATCCAAGTGCTCGGGGCGCTGGCGGTTGCCTCCAATACGCACCAGCATGAATGGACAAAAGTGCATGTGAGCATCGACCGTGACGGCGTGATAACCGAATATGGGGTCGATAAAGAAGGCGTCCGGGATCTCGAGATCGGGCGGATCAATGGCGATACGGTCTACTGCCTTGACCGGCTGAACATTCCGCTCATCGTCGGCATCGGCGACATCGGCAAAATGGGATACCGCGACCATGCGAAATATGGTGCGCCGATTACGCGCAAGGCGGTCGAGTTGATTCTCGAAAGGAGTGGTGGCCATGCCGGAAAAAGAAAAGAAACCGAAAGCGCCGATCGCGAAGCGGCTCGTTGACAACGAGAAGTTTTTGCAACAGCGGATCGGCATCGGGACAAGCTTTGATTTAGGCGTGCGGAAAATTGATGTCCTAAACCGGGAAGTACATATTTACTACTGCAACGGTTTATGCGACACGCAATACATTATCGAATTGTTAAAACAAATCGTGCGCATCAACGATGATGAACGCCAGGCGTCCCAAGCGTGGCAGATCATCGAAAATCGACTCGTTCATCAGCAAGTTAGTCCGGTAACAAGCCTTGATGAAGCGGTTGACAAGCTGCTGTCGGGCTTGATCATCGTCTTGATTGAAGGCGAATCGACCGGGTTTGCCGTCGATGTTCGCAGCTATCCAGGCAGGCAGCCGCAAGAGCCGGACACGGAAAAAGTCGTGCGCGGCGCCCGCGACGGGTATGTGGAAAACATTATTGTCAACACAGCGCTCACCCGGCGCCGCATCCGCGACGAGCGGCTGCGCTTTGAAATTTTGCAAGTCGGCGAGCGGTCAAAAACGGACGTATGCATCGCCTACATTAAAGACGTCGCTGACCCAGGGCTTGTTGAACTCGTCAAGAAAGAGTTGCAGCAAATCAACGTCGATGGGCTGACGATGGGCGACAAAACAGTCGAAGAGTTTTTAGTCAAGCAAGGATACAACCCGTACCCGCTCGTCCGCTATACGGAGCGCCCGGACGTTGCAGCGACGCACCTGCTTGAAGGGCACGTGCTCATTATGGTTGATACATCGCCAAGCGTCATCATTACGCCGACAACATTTTTCCACCACGTCCAGCATGCCGAGGAATACCGGCAGTCGCCAGGGGTCGGGACGTTTGTGCGGTGGGTGCGGTTTTTAGGCATTTTGACGTCGTTGTTTTTGTTGCCGCTGTGGGTGCTGTTCGTCCTTGAACCGTCGTTGCTGCCCGAATCATGGGCGTTTATTGGGCCGAACAAACAAACGAACATCCCGATCATTGTGCAAATTTTGCTCGCTGATTTTGGGATTGAGTTTTTGCGGATGGCAGCCATTCATACACCGACGCCGCTGTCAACCGCGATGGGTTTGATTGCCGCCGTCTTGATCGGACAAATCGCCATCGATGTCGGGCTGTTTGTGCCGGAAGTGATCTTGTATATTTCTGTGGCGGCGATCGGTTCATTTGCGACGCCAAGCTATGAGTTGAGCGTGGCGAATAAGATTTCTCGATTGGCATTGGTCATTCTTGTCGCCTTGTTTAAAGTGCCGGGGCTCGTCATCGGCACGACCGTTTATTTGCTTTGGCTGGCCAGCATCCGCTCGCTTAATACACCGTACTTATGGCCGTTCATCCCGTTCGATCCAGCAGCATTTATGCAAATTGTCGTCCGCCGTTCGGTCGCCGGAGCGAGAGTGCGCCCGAGCATCGTTCACCCGCAAGACCGGCAAAAACAGCCGTCATGACGCGAACGATCCATTTGGAAGCGGCCGTTTCCATCGATTGGCGGCCGCTTTTTTCGTTTTAGCGCTATTGCAACTTTTGTATAATTATGATAAGTTATATGTAATTGCTTGCACTGATGGTGCTTGCCTCAGCGCTTCGCACGTTTGCATGGCCCAGCGCTGGGTGTGCGGCCTTCCGTTTCAAGGCAGAGCTGATGGTGCTCTGCGGTTTTCCATTTTGTAAAGGCAGTTGCCGATTTTGCAAACTGTCTTTTTTGCTTTTGCCATGCGATTTCGATAGAGGAATGAGGGGTTTGTGATGTTTTTTCACGGGACAAGCTGCGTGAATGAACAAGGGCATTTGGAAATCGGCGGCGTCGATGTGGTCGAGTTGGCCAAAACGTATGGAACGCCGCTTTATATTTATGACGTTGCGTTGATCCGCGCGCGGGCGCGCGCGTTTAAAGAAGCGTTCCGGCGCCACGGCGTGCGGGCGCAAGTCGCGTATGCCAGCAAGGCGTTTTCCGCCGTCGCCATCGTGCAGCTGGCCGCTGAGGAGGGATTGTCGCTTGATGTTGTCTCAGGGGGTGAGCTATATACGGCGATCGCGGCTGGTTTTCCGCCTGAGCGCATCCATTTTCATGGCAACAACAAAAGCTGGGGCGAATTGGCGATGGCGCTTGAACACGGCATCGGCTGCATCGTTGCTGACAACTTTTACGAACTCGAGCTGATTGAAGAGCTGGCGGAGTCATCCGGCCGGACGGTGCCGATTTTGCTCCGCGTCACGCCGGGGGTCGAGGCGCATACGCACGATTACATTTTAACCGGACAGGAAGATTCCAAGTTCGGCTTTGACTTAAACAACGGTCAGGCAGACGAGGCATTTCGACGCGTCATGGCGTCGGCCGCGTTTCAGCTGCTCGGCGTCCATTGCCATATCGGATCGCAAATTTTTGAAACAGCTGGGTTTGTGTTGGCGGCGCAAAAAGTGTTTGCCAAGCTGGCCGCGTGGAACAAAGCGAATGGATTTGTTCCTGCGGTCGTCAATCTCGGCGGGGGCTTCGGCATCCGTTATACCGAGGAAGATGATCCGATTCCAGTGACAGCGTACGTCGACTGCATCGTGGAAGAGGTGAAAAGGCAGGCCGAAGCTTGCCGTTTGCCGTTGCCGGAAATTTGGATCGAGCCGGGCCGTTCGCTTGTGGGTGATGCCGGAACGACGATTTATACGATCGGCTCGCGCAAAGAGGTGCCCAATGTCCGCACGTATATCGCCGTTGACGGCGGCATGAGCGACAACATTCGTCCTGCCCTCTACGGGGCGAAATACGAAGCCGTGCTGGCGAATCGAGTGTTGGATGAGCGGACGGAAGTGGTGTCCATCGCTGGGAAATGCTGCGAGTCGGGGGATATGCTCATTTGGGACATTGCGTTGCCGGAGGCGAAGCCGGGCGATTATTTAGCAGTTTTTTGCACGGGCGCTTACGGCTATTCCATGGCGAACAATTATAACCGTCTGCCGCGCCCCGCCGTTGTGTTCGTTGAAAACGGCGACGCCCAGCTCGTTGTGAAGCGCGAGACGTATGAAGATTTGATTCAATATGATTTGTCGCTGAAAACGAAAGTGAAAAAATAAAGGCCGTTGGTTTGAAAGAAAACGGTTCTTTACAGATTGAATGGCGCGATCAACATCGCCAAAGCGATTTCGGGCTTCGCCGCCTAACCTCGCGCACTGGTCACAGGTGCGCCGCCCATTGGGGTACAACTTAACCCGATGGGACGGGGTGATGACACACCCCTAAACTTGGGCGTTGTCTGAACCAGAAATGGATGAGGACGCGAACGACCCAAGAATCCCACGCCCTTTAGGCGTGTGGAGTGTCAACAAGGGAAAGGCGCCCGTTGCTCGTTGGGCGCCTTTTCTTATTGCTTGCTTGATGAAAACGCTGATTTAATGGCGTTCCAAATTTCTTTCAAGATGTCAATGAGATTTTGGATGAACGTTTTCCCTTCCTCAGACTGCAAAAAGGCCGACAGCTGTTCTTTCGCCTGGCTCAGTTGATCGTTCACTTGATCCCAATTAATATGAGCGTTTTGCATTTTATGGAAAAGAGAAATCAGGTTGTTCATTTCATTCTCACTCAGCGTAATGCCAAGGTCGTTGGCGATTTTTTCAATAAGGGCGCGCAAATCAGCGTCCGTCTGTGGTGGGTTGTTGGCGATTTCTTGTTTGATTTTCGCCAGCAGGGCGACCGCTTTGTCCGCGCCGATCGAATCGGCGAGCTTCGCCGTTTGCACCATTTCCTCGTTCGCCACTTTTTTGACATCATCAGGGATGGCTTGGTCCGAGGAAATTTCATACGCCTTCATCAGCCCCGTCAGCGCTGCGGTGCCGGAAACCGGGAACGGAGCGGTGATGTAAATATCGGCATCTTTCACCCCTGCGGTGATCAAGGCGTTTGTATACATTTCTTTTGTCACCCATGTGATGTTGTGCGTTTCGACATGAAGCCCCGAGCCCGGCTCTTTTATCGTGATCATCGACGACGAGATGGCGCGCGTGCCGATTTGCGCTTTCGGAATGAGTCCGTCCAAATATTTATGCTCCTCAACGTTTGAGACGGTGATCGTTTGCGCCCCGTCCGGCGCCTTCATTTCGTCGAGCACTTTTTGCTTTTGTTCCTTCGTTAAGTTTTCCCCGAGCGTCACAATAACATCGCCCGGCGCGGCATCAGCCGCTGCGATGCCCGGAGATGCCAGCAGCACCGCCCAAAGCAACGATGAAGCGATCGTTCGTTTCACATAGCTCGCCTCCTGTTTACGAAAATGCATTATCATTATACCGTACGCTCGCCTGCTTGGCTATCGGAAAAACGCGACGCGGTCAGGGGGCGCACGAATTTGAAAAGACATTTTTTCTTTTGTTTCACTTGGCAATCATGGTATGATAAAAGCAGTTTCGATGTCGAAAAGGAGCGGGATGCTTGTGGCGAAAAAAGGATATATTTTAATGGAAAATGGAGGAAAAATCGAATTTGAGCTGTTTCCGAATGAAGCGCCAATAACAGTCGCCAATTTTGAAAAACTGGCGAATGAAGGATTTTATAACGGGTTGACATTTCATCGCGTCATCCCTGGATTTGTCAGCCAAGGAGGATGTCCACACGGCAACGGAACGGGCGATGCCGGCTATACGATTCCGTGCGAGACGGACAACAATCCACACCGACATGTCACCGGCGCGATGTCAATGGCGCATCGCGGCCGCGACACCGGCAGCTGCCAGTTCTTTATCGTCCACGAGCCGCAGCCGCACTTGGATGGGGTGCACACCGTCTTTGGCCAAGTGACATCGGGCATGGACGTCGTGAGGACGATGAAAAGCGGCGACGTGATGAAGGAAGTGAAAGTATGTGACGAACCGTAAACAGCGCATGAGCGAGGATGATGGGACTGTTCGAAACAACTGGCGCTTGTTTTTCTTTTTGCTTGCGGCCAGCCTGTTGTGGGGAGCAATATATTGGATTTGGGTCGCCGATTGATGATGCCTTGCTGTGAAATGTGGTATAATGAGCATAATGAATGATAGTGATGCATCCTTCGGGGCAGGGTGAAATTCCCGACCGGCGGTGATGGGGCTTTCCGCCCCTCAGCCCGCGAGCCGAAAGGCAGGATCCGGTGCGATTCCGGAGCCGACAGTATAGTCTGGATGGGAGAAGGATGCCAATATGCGCACGGCTGTTTTCGGCCGGTTCAGACCGCATGGGCAGCGTCTGTCGGCCGACTAGGCATGACAGTGTCTTTTGTTTCCAATCGGCCGGTATAGCCTGATTGGCGAACGTGTGTTTGTTTGCGCATCATTGGTCATTCTCTCATCGATGAGCCCCGGGGACATCCCGGGGGTTTCATTTTTATTGAAGGAGGGAATGCGGTGCATAACGATGAACATTATATGCGGCTCGCTCTCGATGTGGCCAAAGCTGGAGTCGGGCAAACGTCTCCCAATCCTGCCGTTGGCGCGGTCGTTGTCAACGAGGGGACGGTCGTTGGGCTTGGCGCCCATTTGAAAGCGGGTGAGCCGCACGCTGAAGTCTATGCGATCCGCATGGCTGGCGAGAAGGCGCGCGGTGCGACGGTGTACGTGACGCTTGAGCCGTGCAGCCATTATGGAAAAACGCCGCCATGCGCCGATTTGCTCATCCAGGCGGGCGTTCGTCGCGTCGTCGTTGCCACGACCGACCCGAACCCGCTTGTCGCGGGAAAAGGGATTGCCAAGCTCCGCCAAGCGGGCATTGATGTTGACGTTGGCATATTAAAAAAAGAAGCGGATGAGCTGAACCGAATGTTTTTCCATTATATCGCCGCGAAAACGCCGTTTGTCACGTTGAAGTTTGCATGCAGCCTCGATGGCAAAATCGCGACGGAGACGGGGGAAAGCAAATGGATTACGTCCGAAGCGGCGCGCGAAGACGTGCACCGCCTCCGCGCCCGGCATGACGCCATTTTGGTCGGCGTCAACACCGTTTTGACTGACAACCCGAAGCTGACCGTCCGTCTTGGGGAAAAGCGGAAAAACCCGTTGCGCATCATTTTGGATACAACATTGCGTACACCGCTTGACGCCCATGTCGTCGCTGACAAGGAGGCAGAAACGTGGATCATCACCGGCGCTGTCAGTCGGGAACAAGCGGCGGCGTATGAGCGCCTTGGGGTGCGCGTATTTTCGATGCCGACGGCCCAGATCGATGTACGCGATGTGCTTCGTCTGCTTGGCGAGCAGAAAGTGATGTCGCTGTTTGTCGAAGGCGGCTCGCGCGTTCATGACAGCTTCCTCCGCGCGGGAGCAGTCAATGAGGTCATCGCCTATATCGCTCCGAAGCTGATCGGCGGCCGCGGGGCGCCGACGCCGGTCGGCGGCCTTGGCTTCGCCCGGCTTTCTGAAGCGGTGGAGCTTGACATCCGCTGCATCGAGACGATCGGCCCGGACATCAAAATCGTCGCCGCGCCGAAACGGAAGGAGGAATCGTAGTGTTCACTGGCATTATTGAAGAGATCGGCACCATGGAACAAATGAAGCAAACAGGCGACGCCATCGTGATGACGATCGGCGCCAAGCGGGTGCTCGAAGATGTGCAGCTTGGCGACAGCATCGCCGTCAACGGCGTCTGCTTGACCGTCACATCGTTCACCGAACGGCAGTTTACGGTCGATGTCATGCCGGAGACGGTGAAAGCGACAGCGCTAAAGACATTAAAGCCGGGATCAAAGGTGAATTTGGAGCGGGCGATGGCGGCTGGGGGACGGTTTGGCGGCCATTTCGTCACCGGGCATGTGGACGGCGTCGGGCGCGTCATCCGGCAGTGGCTGAAAGCGAACGCCGTCTACTATGAAATCGAAGTGCCGTCCTCACTGCGCGCCTATATGATTGAGAAAGGATCGGTCGCTGTCGATGGGACGAGTTTGACGATTTTCGGTCTGAGCGAGCGCACGTTCACCATCTCGCTTATTCCGCATACGCGTGAGGCGACGATTTTAGGCGAAAAGCGGCCGGGAGATCTCGTTAATATCGAGTGCGACATGATCGGCAAGTACGTCGCCGCTTTCCTCGCCGCGAAAGCGACGCCGACCTCTAAATTGACGGCCGAATTTTTGAAGCAGCACGGCTATAAATAGAGGAAAAGGAGGCAAGCTTCATGTTTGACACGATTGAAGCGGCGCTTTCGGCGCTGAAAAACGGGGAAGTGATCATCGTTTGCGATGACGAAGACCGCGAAAATGAAGGCGATTTTGTCGCGCTGGCCGAAAAAGCGACGCCGGATGTCATTAACTTTATGATCACTCATGGCCGCGGGCTTGTCTGCGTGCCGATTACGGAGGAATTGGCGGAGCGGCTCGAGCTTGAGCCGATGGTCACTCATAACACGGATGCCCATGGCACAGCGTTTACGGTGAGTGTCGACTACAAAACGACAACGACGGGAATCAGCGCCTACGAGCGGTCGGCGACGATTCAGGCGCTGCTTGATCCGAATGTGAAAGCGAGCGATTTTAGACGTCCTGGCCACGTTTTTCCGCTGATTGCGAAAAAGGGGGGCGTTCTTCGGCGCGCCGGCCATACAGAAGCGGCAGTCGATTTGGCCCGTTTATGCGGCGCGAAGCCGGCCGGCGTCATTTGCGAAATCATCAAAGAAGACGGGACGATGGCGCGCGTTCCCGATTTGCGGCAAATCGCCGACCAGTTCGGATTGAAAATGATCACGATCAAAGATTTGATCGCCTACCGGAGCCAGCGGGAAAAGCTCGTGAAACGGGAGGTGGACGTTTGGCTGCCGACCGAATTCGGCGAATTTCGCGCTATCGGCTACACAAACGTGCTCGACGGAAAAGAGCATGTGGCGCTTGTCAAAGGAGAAATCATCCCCGATGAGCCGACCTTGGTGCGCGTCCATTCCGAATGCTTAACCGGCGATGTGTTTGGCTCGTACCGGTGCGACTGCGGTCCGCAGTTGCATGCGGCGTTCAGGCAAATCGAGGCGGAAGGGAGAGGGGTGTTGCTTTACATGCGCCAAGAAGGGCGCGGCATCGGCCTGATGAACAAGCTGCGCGCTTACAAGCTGCAGGAGCAAGGTTATGACACAGTCGAGGCGAACGAAAAGCTCGGCTTTCCGGCCGATTTGCGCGATTACGGCATCGGGGCGCAAATTTTGAAAGATCTCGGTGTAACGAAAATGCGCCTGCTTACGAACAACCCGCGCAAAATCGCCGGCTTAAAAGGGCATGGACTCGAAGTGGTCGAACGGGTTCCCATTCAGATGCCAGCGAAAAAGGAAAATGAAAAATATTTGCGCACGAAACATGAAAAATTAGGACATATGCTTCATTTTTAATGATGGGAGGAGAAACGAACATGCGCATCATTGAAGGAAATTTAGTCGGCACCGGGTTGAAGATCGGCATCGTCGTCTCTCGTTTTAACGAATTCATTACAGGCAAGCTTTTGTCTGGGGCGATCGACGGCTTGACGCGCCATGGCGTGAGCGACAGCGACATCACTGTCGCCTGGGTGCCGGGTGCGTTTGAAATCCCGCTTGTGGCGAAAAAAATGGCGGAATCGAAGCAGTTTGATGCTGTCATTACGCTTGGCGCCGTCATCCGTGGGGCAACGAGCCATTTTGACTACGTCTGCAGCGAGGCCGCCAAAGGCGTCTCCCACGCGGCGCTTGCAAGCGGTGTTCCGGTCATTTTCGGCGTGTTGACGACGGACACCATTGAACAGGCGATCGAGCGGGCCGGCACGAAAGCGGGCAATAAAGGATGGGAAGCGGCGGTGTCGGCGATCGAAATGGCGAACGTCTTGCGGACATTTGCGTAAAAAGGTATGAAATGGTTCACAATATCGGTGAGAATGTTTATAATACGTATAGAGAAAATGACAAAAACTTTTCGATTTCGGAAAAGCGTTTGTCGATAATGAGGGATTTTTATGTTAATCCGTTACCGAAAAAACTATGAGAAAATCGCCATGGGGCTGTTGTCGTTTATGCCAACGGAAAAAGACCTGAAACGGTTGCAGCAGACGATGAAGCAGTATGAAACAAACAACGATTGGCAGCTGTTTTTATGGAAAGAAGGGGATGACATCGTCGGCATTATCGGCGTCCTGCTGCGCGCTCCGGATGTTGTGGAAATCCAGCACATCAGCGTCAATCCGTCACACCGACATCAAGGGATCGGAAAACAGATGGTCAAGGCATTGAAAGAGGTGTACCCGGATCGTCGATTGTGCGCCAACGAGTGGACTGCCTCGTTTCTCGATAAATGCCATGCGTGCAACGAATAACGAAACTAGCGCGGCGCCGAGCTCAGGCGGGCGGCGGAGGGGGAGGGAAGCCAACTCCTTCCGCTTTGGCCCGTTTTTTTTGTTCGCGTGCGGCGATGATGTCCGAGCGGTCGCGGCGCCGGTGTTTATCCACAAGATCAAGATTTGCTAGGTCGCTTGCTTGCCCCCAAACGAGCTGCCGGCGGGCGCAGGCGGCTTGGCATTGCTCATAGAGGGAACGGTCGCGAATCGGCAGTTCGACGCTTTCGTACGGTTCGCCGCGAGCGATCCGCCGTGCCGTGTCGTCGAGCAAGCGGGCGAGCTCCTCGTCATCGAGGCCGAGCCGCCGGATCATCTCTTGCGCTTCGTCAAGCAGCGCCCGCGCCCGTCGAATGAGGCGCAGCGCTCCCGAGACGTTGCCGCGCCGGTAATGGTAAAAAGCGACTGCCATTTGAATGAGCACAAGCCAACCGTTGTTTCGACCATCTTGTTTCCAATGCTCCTCCAAAATTTCGTGGCATTCAAAATAATCGCGGTCGCTATGGAAATGGACCAAATACTCGATATACGCTTTTGGATACATGGGCCATCGTTCCTTTCAAAAGTGGGCCGCACGATGTGAAGGCGGACCGCTCTTCTTCAATTATACGACTTCGGCGGCCTGCGTCGCAAAAAAGAGACTGTTTTCCGTTCACTTCGTTATGATACAATAAATGTACTGTAGCTCGAGACGAGTCTCCCGGGCGGTGGTTCTGGAAAAAATGGTGGGATGGATGTGCAATTGCCGTACAACGTCAAAATCGAAGCGTTTGAAGGGCCGCTTGATCTGCTTTTGCATTTGATCAACCGTTATGAAATTGATATTTACGATATTCCGGTCGCGCAAATTACGGAGCAGTATATGGCGTACATTCACGCCATGCAGGAGCTTGAGTTGGATATCGCCAGCGAATATTTAGTGATGGCGGCCACCTTGCTTGCGATCAAAAGCAAAATGCTGTTGCCGCCCACCAATGAGGAAGCTGTCGACGACGACATCGAGTGGGGCGGTGACGGGGACCCGCGCGAGGAGCTGACGCAGCGGCTGCTTGAATATAAAAAGTTTAAAGAGGCGGCGCGCGAGTTGAAGCGGCGCGAAGAGGAGCGGGCGCTTTTGTTTACAAAGCCGCCGAGCGACTTAAGCGCATACGCGGATGAGAAAAAGGCGGCGCCGCTGAATGTGAACGTATACGATATGCTTGGCGCCTTGTCGAAGCTGTTGCGCCGCAAAAAACTGCAAAAACCGATGCGAGCGAAAATCGCCCGCCAAGATATTTCCGTCGAACGGCGCATGGCAGAAATTTTGCATGAACTAAAGCAGGCAAACGGACGGAAAAACTTTTACGAGCTGTTTCCGTCCTACGATCGTTCGTATATCGTCGTGACGTTTTTGGCCATTTTAGAGTTGATGAAGCAAGACGAAATCATCGTTGAGCAAGAACGGAATTTCAGCGATTTGTTTCTTGCGGTGAAACCAGCCGGTTGAGATGGTGCGGTTTGGCCGCGGCGGTTCGCTGCGGCGGACCGCTTTCCTTTTGTTGTCCGTTTGGCCCATGCCGTGATGAGGCGGAGGGGTAGGCCAAGGACGACAGTGGAACGGACGCTGGAAAACGATGGAGACAGGCGGAAAGGAGGAGGGGCGCCAACGAGTTTGGCGCGGCAGAAGGACGATGGAACAAAACGAAACGGAAAAAACGGGCGGCGCCGGCGCGCTCAAGCCGGCGAAGGCGATTGTCGAAGCGTTGTTGTTTGCCGCTGGTGACGAAGGACTGTCGCTTTCGCAAATCGCTTCTGTGTTGGAAGTCAGCGAGCTGGAAGCAAAGGCGGTGATCGCTGAACTGCAGGAGGACTACCGCCGCGAAGAACGCGGCATTCAACTGATGGAGCTGGCCGGCGTGTTTTTGCTGGCGACGAAAAAAGAGCACGCTCCGTACTTGAAAAAGTTGGTCGAGGCGCCGGGGGCGTCGCCGCTGTCGCAGGCGGCGCTTGAGACGCTCGCCATTATCGCATACCGCCAGCCGATTACGCGCGCGGAGATTGAGGAAATTCGCGGCGTAAAAAGCGACAAGCCATTGCAGACGCTGATGGCGCGGGCGCTCATTCAAGAGGTTGGACGAGCCGAAGGAACCGGGCGGCCGATTTTGTACGGGACAACCCCGGAATTTCTCGATTATTTCGGGCTGAAAACGCTCGAGGAGCTGCCGCCGCTGCCGGAATGGGCGGACGATGGCGAATCCGAGCGGGAAGCGGATTTATTTTTCGAAAAATTAGCGGAAAATTTGAGCGACAGGCAACCCGAATATGGTAAACTAAAGGAAAATGGTTGATCGGGAAGGAGAGCGTTCATGAACGTTTGCCGCCTGTATGGTGAAGAGTTGCAAAAGTCGCAATCGAACACGTTTGAAGACTATTTCAACCGCTCGGAAGTCACGTACCGCGACGGGGGCGAAGAGCGGACGCTGTCTGTGTTGTATTTGCGCCATTTTGAGGCGGCGCTGTTTGATGGGCTGCCGTATGAAAGCGATCCACTGTTTACGGCCAACGGGTGTGATATTCATTTGCGCGACATCATTGCTCTTGTCTGTTTATGGAAAAATCCGGCGTATCGGAAGCGAAAGCGCGTCTATATTCACGATGAAGAGGAATTGCGCCGTTATTTTGCAGAGGTAGACGCCAAAACGCTGCAGGCGCTCGTCAGCGAATGGGCGGAAACCGGCGAGTGCCACTTGCCTGAATGGTCGGCGTAACGAGAAAATGCGGTTGGCGCCGCGTTTTCTGTGCGTCTGGATCAGGAAACCGTTTGGTGCAACCGGCAGTTTGCCAAAGCAGGCCTGTCTTTTTCAGAAAAGGGGGCTGACCCAAAGATATGTTTTGGGTCAGCCCGATTTTTTTGAGCGGTTTATCTATGGCTCATTTGCAGACTCGTCGCAGGGAAGCATCACGACGGTTCTGTTCTTCCTTGCTGTCTTTTCCCAAGATGAACTCCTGAGCGGCCGGGAATTGGGGGGGATGGGGACAAGAACGATTTCCCCATGACAGCATACGATATGGCGAACAAAACAGGAGGAGGTTTTTACCAAATGGACGATCAGGAGTTGTTCGCCCAATATGCGGCTAAGGTGAACGAATGGGGAAATCAAGTCAAGGAGACGCTCGCTTTGCGTGGGGCAAGCACGGATGGCGCTTCGTCGATGCTCGAGTTTATTGCCGAGCATGACGGCGAGTGGACGGAAGAGGACGTCCGCAAGCTTCAGCGCCTTGCCGATGACGTGTATGTCGGTGCGCTTCGCCAGTATGTCATGGAAGCGGCTGCGTGGGGAAGACAAGTTGAACAGGCGCTGTCTGCGCGCAGGATGACTGAGGATATTGGGCTTTCGTCTTTGTTGGCGTACATCGATGGGCACGGCGATGAATGGACCGAAGAAGCGATTTACGAGCTCCAGCGTCTTGTCGATGACGTATACACTCGGGCCGTCCGCCTGGCTGATTGGTCAGCTGCCGAGCGGGAAGAAGAGGCGACGAAAGAACAAGTCGAAGGGGAATCAGTGTCGCCTGAACTGGTGATTGAAATTAAAGAGAAAGAAGACGGATGGCTTGACACGAGCGGGACGGCAGAGAGGGTTGAAGGCGAAAAAGAGCTGGCTTTTATGGAAGTGCTCTCCGACTCACCGCCTGATATAGCGGACGGCGAGCCGGGCCAAGCGGACAACGCGGCCGATGGAAAACGACGCTGGGTGGATGCGGACGACGGCGGCGAGCCGCGCCAACAAGCAGCGCCTGGCCGTCATGTCTTGCCGCCGCTGCCGTACCGTTATGATGCGCTCGAGCCGCATATTTCCGAAGAAATCATGCGCCTCCACCATAGGAAGCACCATCAAAGCTATGTCGACGGCCTCAACAAGGCGGAGCGGATGATGGCCGAGGCGCGCCGGACGAACCATTTTGATCTGTTGAAACATTGGGAGCGGGAAGCGGCGTTCCACGGCTCCGGCCATTATTTGCACACAATCTTTTGGTACAACATGCATCCGGAGGGCGGCGGCGAGCCGCGCGGGGAGCTGCGGGCGCAAATCGAGCGGGATTTTGGCAGCTTTGCCGCCTTTCGCCGTCATTTCACCGAAGCGGCGAAAAGCGCCGAAGGGGTCGGCTGGGCGCTGCTCGTTTGGGCGCCGCGAGCGCACCGGCTCGAAATTTTGCAGGCGGAAAAACACCAGCTCATGGCGCAATGGGATGTGATCCCGCTTCTTGTGCTTGATGTGTGGGAGCATGCCTACTATTTGCAATACAAAAATGACCGGGCGGCGTACATCGAACATTGGTGGAACGTCGTCAATTGGCGCAACGTTGAAGAGCGCTTTCACGAGGCGCGGAAGCTTCGTTGGCAGCCGTTTTAAACGGGCGGGGGAAACCCCCGCCCGTTTTTTTTTCGAGAGCAGGCGTTGCCGATCAATCAAGACACCTGTCCGTTTTTTTCGGGGAGCGGCTTTCTCTTTGCAGGGAAACATCAATGCCCCCAAGGCAAGCGCTGGAGCGGATCGTTCAGGGCTGTCTCGCCTTGCAGCGGCATTTTTTCATCATATTTGTCCCATCGACGCATACACTTTTACAAAACGCGGCTTTGGGGTTCAGCCTGTTTCCGCCGCGGCCCGTTCAGCCTAATCGGAAAGGAGGAACAGGCGATTCCTTCCGGCTCGTTGAACGAGAGGGATCCTCGCCGATAGGAGATGAATAAGCAGAAGCGGCTCATTATGCTCATTCTTGCACTCGCTGCGGGGATTATGGCATTTGTTCCAGAGCGGATGCGCGCTATGGATGGGGTGAGCGCAAAAAGCGCGATTTTGATAGAGCAGCATTCCGGTCGGGTTTTGTTTGCCAAGGATGCCTATACAAAACGGCGCATCGCCAGCATTACGAAAATTATGACCGCCATTTTGGCGATTGAATCGGGGAAGATGGACGACACGGTGACGGTCAGCGCCCGCGCTGTCCGGACCGAAGGGTCGTCAATTTACTTGCGCCAAGGGGAGAAAATCAAATTGCGCGATTTGGTATATGGACTGATGCTTCGTTCTGGCAACGATGCGGCGGTGGCCATCGCTGAACATGTCGGCGGCAGCGTCGAAGGATTTGTTTTTTTAATGAACCAAAAAGCGGCTGAAATCGGGATGCGTGATACCGAGTTTGCCAATCCGCACGGGTTGGATGACGCGGAAAACCACTACTCGACCGCGTACGATATGGCGCTGCTCATGCAATATGCGATGAAAAACAAAGAATTTCGGCGCATCTCGGGGACGAAGGTGTACCGCGCCCCCTCTCCGCCCGGCGAAGACGGCTCGCGTGTGTGGCGAAATAAAAACAGGTTGTTGACAAGTCTTTACGAATATTGCACCGGCGGCAAAACCGGCTATACGAAACGGGCCCATCGCACGCTCGTGACGACGGCGTCCAAAGGCGGCATCGATTTGATCGCTGTGACGTTGGATGCACCGGACGATTGGAATGACCATATCGCTATGTACGAATATGGATTTTCTCATTATCACATTGCCAAAGTGAGCAGCGAGCGGGTGATCGACAAAATTTCTGATCCGTTTTACCGAGGGCGGTTGCAAGCGGTCCGCGATTTGCGATATCCGGTGACCGATAAAGAGGAGAGCGGGCTGCGGGTGAAAGTGTATTTGCTGAAGCCGCGCAAAGGATGGGAAAAATACCCAGATCGGGCGCCGACAGAGGTCGGAAAGGCCGTGCTTTATTTGCATCAAAAGGCGGTTGATTCGGTGCCGCTGCTGTATGAACCGGGAAAGGAAGGAAGCGGCCGAGGGTTTTTATGGCAAGCATTTCGCTTTTTAGGTGTGAGAAGCGATGGTTAACCTCATTTGGGTGATGATGGCGGTCATTGGCATCGTCTTTGCGGCGGCCAACGGCACGATGGACGAAGTGAACAAAGCGGTGTTTGAAAGCGCCAAAGAAGCGGTGACGATCAGCATCGGCATGGTTAGTATTTTAGTGTTTTGGCTCGGGCTGATGGCGATCGCGGAACGCGCCGGCTTGCTTGACAGAGCAGCGCGTCTGTTTATGCCGCTCGTGCGCCGCTTGTTTCCAGAGGTGCCGCCCGGCCATCCCGCGCTCGGCTATATCGTCTCGAATATGGTCGCCAACATGTTCGGCCTTGGCAATGCGGCGACGCCGATAGGCATAAAGGCGATGGAGCAGCTAAAAAAGCTCAACGGCGGCCGCGACGAAGCGAGCCGGTCGATGGTGACATTTTTGGCCATTAACACATCAAGCATTACGCTCATTCCGGCGACCGTCATCTCGATCCGCATGACGTACGGTTCAGCGGCGCCTGGCGAGATCATTGGGACGACGATCGTCGCCTCGACGATTTCGACGATCGGAGCGGTATTGATTGACCGGTACTATTATTGGAAACGGATGCGGAAAGGCAGGAAGCCATAATGGCCATCGTCCAACTTCTTTCTGTTTGGCTGATCCCTGCGCTCATTGCTTTTATTTTGCTTTACGGTACAGCAAAGAAAGTGCCGACGTACGAAGCGTTTGTGGAAGGCGGCAAGGAAGGGATCGAGATCGCGTTTTCGCTCATCCCGTATTTGGTCGGCATGTTGGTGTCGGTCGCCATTTTCCGAGCCTCAGGGGCGCTTGATGCCATGATGGAAGTGATCAAACCGCTGGCTGATGCCATTGGACTGCCGGCCGAAGTCGTTCCGCTTGCGGCTCTCCGCACGCTTTCCGGCACGGCGGCGCTCGGCATGACGACCGATTTGATTGCTACTTACGGCCCGGATTCGTTCATCGGGCGCCTTGCTTCTACGATCCAAGGCAGTACGGAGACGACGCTTTACGTGCTCACCGTCTATTTTGGCGCCGTCGGCGTCAAAAAAATGGGTGATGCGTTAAAAGTCGGCATTTTGGCCGACATTCTCAGCTTTATTGTTTCTGTTTTCATCGTTTTGTTTGTATTCGGACGCTAGCGGCGCCTCTGTTTTGGTTTTCCCGCCCAATGGGCGGGCTTTTTGGTTGGCCCCAGAGAGGAATGATCAAAATAGAAAAGCACCCTGCTTGTATCTGTCCGACGGAAAGGGTAAGATGATGAGAGAGGTGAGAGAGAATGGAACGGTTGCAAAAAGTGATCGCCCGCGCCGGCATCGCGTCAAGGCGCAAGGCGGAAGAACTCATTTTGCAAGGGCGGGTGAAAGTGAACGGCCGCGTCGTTAAGGAGCTTGGCGTCAAAGTCGGGCCGCGCGATGATGTCGAAGTCGACGGCATCCCGGTCGAGCGCGAAGAGCCAGTGTATTATTTGCTGTACAAGCCGCGCGGGGTGATTTCCAGCGTCAATGATGACAGAGGCCGCAAAGTGGTGACCGATTTTTTCAAAGATGTGGACAAACGCATTTATCCGATCGGGCGGCTTGACTACGATACGTCTGGACTGCTTTTGTTGACGAATGACGGCGACTTTGCCAACCTGCTTATGCACCCGCGGTATGAAATTGAAAAAGTGTACATTGCCAAAGTGAAAGGCATTCCCACGCACGAGCAGCTGAAACGGCTCGAACAAGGAGTGCAGTTGGAAGATGGCATGACGGCGCCTGCCAAAGTGAAGCTGCTCTCCGCCGACCGGAAGAAGGGGACAGCCATTGTGGAAATCCGTATCCATGAAGGACGAAACCGGCAAGTGCGCCGCATGTTTGAGGCGATCGGCTGCCAAGTGTTGAAGCTGAAGCGGGAGCGGTACGCGTTTCTCGATTTGAAAGGGCTGCGCCCCGGCGAATACCGCGAGCTGACGCCGCATGAGGTGAAGCTGTTGCGCGTCCTTGCCCAATCCGGGGGAAGAAAATGACGAAGATTGTCACATAACGTTCATATCCTTGCGCATAAACGAGCGAGGGACTTTGCTATAATGGAAAATGGGAGATTGTGAACCGCTTGCCTCCTCTGCAGCGTTGACTGTGGGGGAGGAGAAACGTAAAGGGGTTTGAACGATGAAAAAACAACAGCGCTTCGTGATGAGGACAGCGATTTTGCTCGTGTTGCTCGCGGCGGTCGGCTATACGATTTACACGAATTTTTTCACGGAGAAAACGGCTGTCGCTGTTGGTTCGACGGCGCCTGATTTTGTGCTGACCGATTTGAAAGGGCATGAACATCGTCTTTCAGACTATCGCGGCAAAGGCGTTTTTTTGAACTTTTGGGGAACGTGGTGCAAGCCGTGCGAGCGGGAGATGCCGTATATGAACGAGCTGTATCCGATTTACAAAAAACAAGGGGTTGAAATTTTGGCTGTCAATGTCGGTGAACCGAAGTTGAGCGTTGAAAAATTCGCGGAACGGTTCGGCCTGACATTTCCGATTGTGATTGACCGTCAAGATCAAGTATTGAACGCCTACAACGTCGGACCGCTGCCGACAACGTTTTTGATTGACAAAAACGGCGAAGTAAAACAAATCATTACCGGAACGATGACGAAAGAAGACATCGAACGGCATCTAGAAAGCATCAAACCGTAAGGAGTTTTGCGCCATGGAACACGTCAAATGCGAATGCGGCCATGTCAATCCGCACGGCACGGCATTTTGTGAGTCGTGCGGCAAGCCGCTTGCCGATTTGGGAGAAAAACCGATTTTGGACATGCGCTACGAAGGAAGCGCGCGCCGATCGCAAATGTACAAAAAAACGATGATCGACCAAATTTGGGCGTTTTTCTCGTCGGTCAAAGTCGGGGTGGCGCTCATCGTCATTACGCTCATCGCTTCGGCGATCGGCACGATTTTCCCACAGCAAATGTATATTCCGCCGAACGTTGATCCATCGGAGTATTACAAGCAGCAGTACGGCTGGGCAGGGAAGCTGTATTATGAGCTCGGTTTTAACAACTTGTACGGCTCATGGTGGTACATTTTGCTCATCGCCTTAATCGGCGTTTCGCTTGTCATTTGCAGCTTGGACCGGGTCGTTCCGCTTTACCGCGCCTTGAAGCGGCAAGGGGTGAAGCGCCATCCGCGCTTTTTAGAGCGGCAGCGGCTGTTTGGCGTCTCGCATGTGAGCGATCTCGACAAGACGATGTCTGTGTTGAAAGAACGGCTGGCTGGGCGGCGCTACCATGTCCGCGAGGAAGAGGGGAATTTGCTCGCTGAAAAAGGGCGGTTTTCCCGCTGGGGGCCGTACGTCAATCATATCGGCCTTATCATTTTCTTGATCGGGGCGATGCTTCGTTCCGTTCCCGGCATGTACATCGATCGGGTGATGTGGATCCCGGAAGGGGAGACAAAAGAAATTCCTGGGACGAACGGCCGCTACTTTTTAAAGAGCGAAAAATTTATTTTTGAAACATATGAGAAAGGCAAGGACAATGAAGTATTCAACGCTGCCATCGACCGCGTCGGCAACGGGATGATCGCCAAAAACTATCAAACAAACGTCGTGTTGTATAAGCGCGTCGGTCCTGTGATCCCCGGCGCCAAGCCGAAGCTTGAAAAAGTGAAGGAGTATCCGATTCGCGTCAACGAGCCGCTGGAGTTTGACCATTATGCGCTCTACCAAGTCGATTTCCGCTTGAATGAGCCGAAAGCGATGTCATTTCAATTGGCGGACAAGCAGTCGGGGAAAACGTTCGGCACGGTGACGGTCGACTTGTATGATCCGAAAGAGTCGTACAATCTCGGACATGGGTATCGTGTTGAGCTATTAAGCTATTTTCCTGATTTTGAGTTTGATGAAGACGGCAATCCGTCAACGAAGTCGCGCGTGCCGAACAATCCGGCGTTCGTGTTCAAAATGTACGCGCCGGACCGTCCAAAAGGGGAAGTGAGCTTTGTCGCCATCCGGCAGACGATCGAACCGTTTGGCGACAACAAATACAAAATGGCGTTCGCGGGGCTTCAAACCCGCAATGTTTCGGGGTTGACCGTCCGCCGCGACTTTACGCTTTGGATTTTAGGGCTAGGCGGTGCGATTTTCATGATTGGGCTCATCCAAGGGATGTATTGGAACCACCGCCGCATTTGGGTGCAGCGGGTAAACGGCGAGCTATGGATCGCCGCTCACACGAATAAAAACTGGTTCGGCTTGAAAAACGAGCTGCGCCGTTTGCTTGACGGCACCGGCGTCATGATGCCGGCTGATCAGCTCGAAAACGCCAAAAAAGCCGGACAAGGAGGACAAGCGCATGGTACAGCTTAGCAGCACGTTGCTATATATCGCGTTCGTTCTATATTTAATCGGCACGTTCTTTTTTGGCGGCGCCATTCGCGACAAGCGAAAAGAACGGCAAGAGAAGGATCGGTGGTCGCAGCTTGGCATCGCGGTGACGATCATCGGCTTTCTCGCCCAAGTCGGCTATTTTGTGACGCGCTGGATCGCCGCCGGGCACGCGCCGGTGAGCAACTTGTTCGAGTTTACGACCTTTTTCGGCATGATGCTCGTTGCTGCTTTCATTATTATTTATTTCATTTACCGGCTGAGTGTGCTCGGCTTGTTTGCGCTGCCGGTTGCGTTGCTTGTGATTGCCTACGCGAGCATGTTTCCGCGCGAAATTTCGCCGCTCATCCCCGCTTTGCAAAGCGACTGGCTGCACATTCACGTCACGACGGCGGCGGCTGGTGAAGCGATTTTGGCCATCAGCTTTGTCGCTGGGCTCATTTATTTGATCCGCGTCGTCGATCAATCGAAGCCGTCGAAACGGACGTTTTGGCTTGAAGTGGTCATGTTTTGCTTAATTACGACGCTCGGCTTTGTCATCGTTTCGACAGCGTTCGGCCTTTCTGGGTATGAAGCGAAGTTCACGTGGGTTGACAAAAACAAGCAGACGGCTGAGGTCATTTACGACATGCCGGCGCTCGTTGGGCCGCACAAGGGCGAGCTTGCCAAAGAAAGCGCCGGCCGCATGGAGCCGCTTGTTGAAATGCCGGCTATGATCAACGCGAAAAAGCTGAACACAGTTCTTTGGTCGCTCATGGCTGGTACGGTGTCATACATTCTGCTCCGGCTCGGATTGCGGAAGCGCATCGCAGCGGCGCTGCAGCCGCTCGTGAAGAACGTTAACCTGGATTTGACCGATGAGATCAGCTATCGGGCGGTGGCGATCGGCTTTCCAGTATTTACGCTCGGGGCGCTCATTTTCGCGATGATTTGGGCGCAAATCGCCTGGACGCGCTTTTGGGGCTGGGACCCGAAAGAAGTATGGGCGCTTATCACTTGGCTGTTTTACGCTGCCTTTTTGCACCTTCGTTTGTCAAAAGGCTGGCATGGTGAAAAGTCGGCATGGCTCGCCGTCATCGGCTTTGCCATTATTATGTTTAACTTAGTGGCGGTCAACCTCGTCATCGCGGGGCTGCACTCGTACGCCGGAACATAATGGAAAACAACCGGATGCTCTATTGGCGAGCATCCGGTTTTTCGGTAAACTAGAAAATAGGGAGTGTCTCCATTGATGATGGGAGGGTGCAAAGCATTGGAAAAACAAGAAAAAACCATCCGTATTTTAGTGGTTGACGATGAAGAGCGCATCCGGCGGCTTTTGAAAATGTATTTGGAGCGGGAAAACTATGTGATCGACGAAGCGGGCGACGGCAATGAGGCGCTCGAAAAAGCGCTAGCGAACGATTATGACGTCATTTTGCTTGATTTGATGCTGCCGGGCAAGGACGGCATTGACGTATGCAAAGAAATTCGCGAGCAAAAAACGACGCCGATCATCATGTTGACGGCAAAAGGCGAAGAATCCAACCGGGTGCAGGGGTTTGAAGTGGGGACCGATGATTACATTGTCAAGCCGTTCAGCCCGCGCGAAGTCGTGCTGCGGGTGAAAGCGTTGCTGCGCCGCGCGGCGAACGCCGCCTACGCGCCGGTGGAGACGACGGCGAAAGACGTGCTTGTGTTTCCGCATTTGACGATTGACAACGATGCCCACCGGGTGACGGTCGACGGCAAGGAAGTCAGCTTAACCCCGAAAGAATATGAGTTGCTTCTCTTTTTGGCTCGCTCGCCCGACAAAGTGTTCGACCGCGAACAGTTGTTGAAGGAAGTATGGCATTACGAGTTTTTCGGCGACTTGCGCACGGTCGACACCCACATTAAACGGCTGCGCGAAAAGTTGAATAAAGCGTCGCCGCAGGCGGGAAAAATGATCGTCACCGTCTGGGGCGTCGGCTACAAGTTTGAGGCAGTGAACGACTGATGTGGCTGTTTCGAAGCGTTGTCGGCAAACTATGGTTTACGATTTTGCTGCTCGTTTCGTGCGTGCTGTTTATTTTAAGCATTTTGCTTATTAAATTTTTGGAAGATTATTATGTGCAGGAAGCGGAAAACGACCTGACCCGCCTGGCGACAAAAGTGGCCGAGGTGATGCACGACTACCGCGACGAGCAACTCGCCCGTTCGATCGCCTGGACGCTTATGGACAATCGCACGAAAGCGGTCATCGTCGCCGATGAGTCGCACTATTGGTATTCCCCGGAGGGTGAGGATCTAGACAATATGCCGCTGTCACTCATTCGGCATGATCGCGATTTAAGCCGTGTGCTGACGGATCGAAAGACGGTGAAAAAGCGGCTTTACGCATCGGAATGGCAGCAGCGCGGGAAGCCGCCTTATGACGTCATCATCGTCGGCGTTCCGATGTCGATGCCGGATGGCAGCCGCGGTGCGGTGTTTATTTATCAATCGCTCGAAGCGATCGCCGACGCGACGGAGCGGACGAAAGAATTGATTTTTCTCGCCGCGTTTATCGCCATTGTCATGACGACGTTTTTTGCCTTTTTCTTGTCGACGCGCATCACCGCCCCGCTTCGAAAAATGCGGCAAGCCGCGTTTGAAATGGCGCGCGGTCATTTTGACATGAAAGTGCCGATTTTAACGAATGACGAAATCGGCGGGCTGGCCATGGCGTTCAACCAAATGGGGCGGCGTCTGCAGTTTAACATCAACGCCTTAAACCAGGAAAAAGAACAGCTCGCCAGCATTTTAAGCAGCATGGCCGATGGTGTCATTACGTTTAACCGCGATGGGGAAATTTTGGTTACGAACCCACCGGCCGAGCGGTTTTTGCAGGCATGGTATTTTGAGCAAGGGAACGATGTCGAGGCCATGGCTCCGCTGCCCCCGCAAGTGAAAGAACTGTTCACCTGCGTCGTTCGCGAGGAGAAGGAGCAATCGGCCGAAGTGACGCTGCAGGGGCGGACGTGGGTCATTTTAATGACGCCGTTGTACGGCAAAACGATGGTGCGCGGCGCGGTGGCTGTTTTGCGCGACATGACCGAAGAGCGGCGGCTTGACAAGTTGCGCAAAGATTTTATCGCTAACGTTTCGCACGAATTGCGCACGCCGATCGCCATGCTTCAAGGCTACAGCGAGGCGATCATCGACGATATCGCGGCGAGCGAAGAAGAGAAGAAAGAGATGGCGAAAGTGATTTATGACGAGTCGCTGCGCATGGGCCGCCTAGTCAACGATTTGTTGGATCTCGCACGCATGGAAGCCGGCCATATCGAGCTCGCGTACGAACAAGTCAAGCTCGTTCCTTACATCGAGCGGGTGATCCGCAAGTTTTACGGGCTGGCGAAAGAAAAGCAGATTGAGCTGACAGCCGAGTTTCGCGACGAAGATATCGACATCACCTGCGATCCGGATCGGATCGAACAAGTGCTGACGAACTTGATCGACAACGCCATCCGCCACACGGAATCGGGCGGCACGGTCCGTCTGATTGCCGAACGAAGCGGCGACGGCGTGACGATCCATGTCCAAGACTCGGGCTCCGGCATCCCGGAAGAAGATTTGCCGTTTGTGTTCGAGCGGTTTTACAAGGCCGACAAAGCGCGCACGCGCGGCCGTTCCGGCACCGGGTTGGGCCTTGCCATCGCCAAAAACATCGTCGAAGCGCATAAAGGGTTCATTACCGTCCACAGCAAACCGAATGAAGGAACGACGTTTTCGTTTTATTTGCCGTCCCGTGAGCCGAAAGGAGCATAGCGCTGTTTGGAAGAGCGGGGAAGCTGCAGCTTCCCCGCTTCTTTCGTGCTGGAACCAGTTGGCGGTCAACACTTGTTTCTAGTGGTATAGACAACTAGAATATATAATGTTATGATAGAAACAGAAGGTGGGAAATCGCGATGAAACGGTGGATATTGAAAAATGCCGCGGTGTATGCAGAAACAGGACGCATTGAACAAGGATATGTGCTGATCGAAGGAGAAAAAGTGGCCGCGATCGGCCCGATGTCGTCATGCCCGACTGATGAAAGGGCGGAAGTGATCGAGCTTTCCCCGCAGTTTGCCGTCGTGTCAGGATTCATTGACGTCCATATTCATGGAGCCGCGGGGGCGGATGTCATGGACGCGACCCCGGAGGCGCTTGATAAGATGGCGAAATCGTTGCCGGCGGAAGGCACGACAAGTTTCCTAGCGACGACGATGACGGCGCCGAGTGAACAAATCGAAGCCGCGCTTCGCAACGTCGCTCGCTATATGGCTGAGGCGAACAGGCCAGGGGCGGCCGAAGTGCTCGGCGTTCATCTGGAAGGGCCGTTTTTGTCGCCGAAGCGCGCCGGGGCGCAGCACCCGCGCTACCTCCTTGACCCGGATGTTTCGTTGTTTCAACGGTGGCAAAAGGCGGCGGATGGCCATATCCGCCTTGTCACGCTTGCTCCGGAGCGAAACGGGGGGCTGGAGCTTGCCGCCTACTTGAAACAGACGGGGGTGATCGCTTCGATCGGCCATTCCGATGCCGTTTACGACGAAGTAAAAGCGGCGGTCGAGGCTGGGGTGACGCACGCAACCCACCTGTTTAACGGGATGCGCGGCATCCATCACCGCGAACCAGGTGTCGCCGGCGCTGTGCTGATGTTTGACGAAGTCATGTGCGAGTTGATTGTCGATGGGCTGCACGTTGCGCCGCCCATGGTTCGCTTCGCTTACCGGAATAAAGGAAGCGATGGGCTCATCTTAATCACCGATGCCATGCGGGCAAAATGCCTTGGCGATGGGCGATATGATCTTGGCGGCCAAGAGGTGGCGGTTCGAGGCCAAGAGGCGCGGCTTGCCGACGGCACGCTGGCGGGAAGCGTGCTCAAGCTTGGCGAGGCCATCCGCCGTGTGCTCGATTATACTGGCTGCAAGCTTGAAGAGGTGATCCATATGGCGAGCTGGAATCCGGCGAAACAGCTTGGCATCCTTGATCGGAAAGGAAGCTTGCGGCCTAGCAAAGACGCCGATGTCGTCGTGTTGAATGAACGATATGAAGTCATGATGACGTTTTGCCGCGGCGTGCTTGCCTACAGCAAGCTGGATGAAAGGGGGAAGAGCGATGCCTTTAAAACTTTTGGAAGCTGCTGACTACGCAGAGATGAGCCGTCAGGCGGCAAGGATGATCATCAAACAAGTCAAGGAAAAGCCGAACGCCGTTCTCGGCTTGGCGACCGGCTCGACGGTGCTTGGCACGTACCATGAGCTTGTCACCGATCACCGTCAAAACGGGACGTCCTACCGACGAGTGCGCACAGTCAATTTGGATGAATACGTAGGCCTTGGCCCGGATCATCCGAACAGCTATCGCTATTATATGAATCAGCATTTGTTTGCTCAATTGGACATCCCGCTTCATCAGACGCATGTGCCGGACGGGTTGGCCGCTGATCTTGATGAAGAATGCAGCCGCTATGAGCGGCTCATCGATGAATTGGGAGGCATCGATTTGCAGCTCTTAGGCATCGGCCGCAACGGCCATATCGGGTTCAACGAGCCTGGGACGCCGTTTTCGACAGCCACCCACGTCGTCGAGCTGACCGAGCTGACACGGGAAGCGAACGCCCGATTTTTCCCGTCGTTTGATGACGTGCCGCGCTATGCCATTACGATGGGGATTGCTACCATTTTGCGCAGCCGCCGCATCGTGCTGTTGGCGTCAGGGGAGGAAAAAGCGGAGGCCATTGCCCGGCTTCTCGAAGGCGTTGTCACACCGGACTTGCCGGCTTCAGCGCTTCACCTTCATCCGGATGTAACGATCATCGCCGACCGAGAGGCGCTCTCGCTCATCCCAAAGGAAAAGCGGCGGGTGGATGCGCCATGATCGATAAACAGTCGCCGATTCCGATTTACTATCAGCTCGAGCAATATATGAAAGAAAAGATCGAAAAAGGGGAGTGGCAGCCGGGCGAGATGATCCCATCTGAGCGCGAATTGGCGGAAATGTATGACATCAGCCGGATGACGGTTCGGCAGGCGGTCAACAATTTAGCGAACGATGGCTATCTCATCCGCCGGCGCGGGAAAGGGACGTTTGTCGCCGCTCAAAAAATCGAGCAGTCGCTGAAAGGGCTGACAAGTTTTTCCGAAGATATGCGGGCGCGCGGCATGGAGCCCGGCACGATCGTCCTCAGCTTTGAGACGGTTCCGGCTTCCGAGAAGCTCGCTCAAGGGCTTGGCGTCACGGAAGGCGATGACCTTTACGAAGTTCGCCGCCTCCGGTTGGCCGACGGGGCGCCGATGGCGCTCGAGACGCTCTATATTCCCGTCTGTCTTGTTCCGGGACTAACGCGTGATGTTGTAAGCGGTTCTGTTTATGAATTTATCGAAAAAGAAAAAGGGATGATCATCGGTTCTGCTGTTCAAACATTGGAAGCATCTGTCGCCCGCAAGATGGAGGCGGAGCATCTGAAGATGAAAGAAGGGGCTCCGGTGTTGCTGCTTGAGCGCCGCACGCACCTTGTCGACGGTCGGCCGCTTGAAGTCGTCAAATCGGTGTACCGCGGCGACCGGTACAAATTTATGATTGAGATGAAAAGGGGAGGATCATGATGTTAGGCTTTTTACAGCGGCTTGGAAAAGCATTAATGCTGCCGATTGCCGTTTTGCCGGCGGCAGGATTGTTGCTTCGGCTCGGTCAGCCTGATTTATTGAATATTCCGTTTATCGCCGCCGCAGGCGATGCCGTGTTTTCCAATTTAGCTCTGATTTTTGCAATCGGGGTTGCTGTCGGATTTGCCAAAGACGGCAACGGCGCCGCCGCTCTAGCCGGCGCGATCGGCTACTTTGTCTTGACAAAAGGGGCGGCTGCCATTGATAAGGACATTAATATGTCCGTGTTAGGCGGCATCATCTCCGGGGTTGTCGCTGGGCTTTTGTACAATCGTTACCATGATATCAAGCTGCCGGATTGGCTCGGCTTTTTCGGCGGACGGCGGTTTGTGCCGATCGTGACCTCGTTTGTGATGCTTGTGCTCGCTTTGGTTTTCGGCTATGTTTGGCCGCCGATTCAAGACGGCATCAACGCGGTCGGTCATTGGATCGTTGGGGCAGGAGCGCTTGGTGTCGGAATTTTCGGGTTCCTCAACCGGCTGTTGATTCCGGTCGGGCTGCATCATGTGTTAAATAGTTTTGTCTGGTTTGTCTTTGGCGAATATAACGGCAAAACCGGCGATTTGAGCCGCTTTTTCGCCGGCGACCCGGATGCGGGCATTTTTATGGCCGGCTTCTTCCCGGTAATGATGTTTGGCCTGCCTGCGGCAGCACTGGCGATGATCGCCGCGGCGAAAAAAGAGCGGCGCAAAGCGGTCGCCGGAGCGCTCTTCGGCGTGGCCTTGACGTCATTTTTAACTGGGATTACGGAACCAATTGAATTTTTGTTTATGTTTTTATCGCCGCTCTTGTATGTCGTCCATGCTGTGTTGACCGGCTTGTCGCTCGCTGTGGCGACGATGCTTGACATCCACCACGGGTTTACGTTCTCGGCGGGAGCGATTGACTTTTTCTTAAACTACGGCATTGCGAAAAAACCGTATTTGTTGATTATTCAAGCTCTTGTATATGCTGTCGTCTATTTCGTCGTCTTCTATTTCCTTATTACAAAGCTCGATTTGAAAACGCCAGGCCGTGAAGATGAGGTGGAGGGCGAGTTTACCGACAGCGGTGCGGCGCAGTCGGGCGTCAAATACGAGGACCTTGCCGCCAAATATATCGAGGCGTTGGGAGGAAAAGATAATCTCGCGCAAATTGACAATTGTGTCACACGCTTGCGCCTAAAAGTAAAAGACATGGCAAAAGTCAATGAAGCAGAATTGAAACGTTTGGGAGCGAAAGGTGTGCTTCGCCTCAACCAAACGGATTTGCAAGTGGTGATTGGCACCGATGTCGAATTTTTAGCCAACGCCATGCGAAAATGATAAGCCAAATGCATGAGAATGCAAGGGGGAAAGTGATCTCGTGAAAAGGCTGTTGGACTGCGCTGCTTCCGATTTTCGCCGGATGACAGGAAAACAGTTAAAACAATCGATTCAGGCGTCAGAAGGCAGAGTGATGGTCGCGGAAGTCATCGGGGAATTTGCGCCGCTTTACCCAGCGGTCACAAACGCTGAACTGGCGGCGGCGTTTGGGGCGGACTTGCTGTTGTTGAATAGGTTCGATGTGTTTCGGCCGGTTGTAAACAGTTTGGATGTGAATGAACCCGATCAAATCGTTGAACGTCTCAAGCAGTTGACGGGACGTCCAATCGGCGTCAATTTGGAGCCTGTTGACCCGAATGCGAAGCGGATCGAGCATTTTGCCTCTCTTCCAAGCGGAAGAATGGCGACGGAAGAATCGTTGCAGGAAGCAAAGCGTCTCGGTTTTGATTTTGTCTGCTTAACGGGAAATCCGAAAACGGGTGTGACGAATGACGAAATCGTGACAGCCCTTGAAACGGCGCGGTCCGTTTTAGGCGAAGACGCTCTAATTATTGCTGGAAAAATGCATGCAGCAGGTGTTGCCAACGAAACAGGGGGCAATATTATATCGGAAGAAATCGTGGTGCGGTTTATTCGCGCTGGCGCCGACATCGTTTTAATGCCTGCCCCGGGAACGGTGCCGGGAGTGACGTTGGACAAAACGGAGCAGCTTGTTCGGGTGGCCCATGAACATGGGGCGCTTGTGATGCTGACGATCGGTACAAGCCAAGAAGGAGCTGACGAGAGTACGATTCGTCAAATCGCGCTTGCAAGCAAAATGACAGGGGCGGATCTCCATCATATCGGCGACGCTGGCTATCATGGCATCGCTGTTCCAGAGAATATTATGGCGTATTCGATCGCCATTCGCGGCAGACGCCATACGTATATTCGCATGGCAAGATCGCCGTTGAGATAAAGTGGAATATGATCAGTCGAGGGGTGTCCCAAAAGGATCGGGACACCCTTGCTCATCACCATATATCGACACGAAACAATGAATCATGCGCAATATGTTGTGTTTCGTTTGAGAAGAATGAAGCTTTTGGGTCAGCCCCGTTTTTTTGTCGGCAGAGGATAGGATGGGAGCCAAGATGATGGAAAAATAAGTTTGCGGATGTGGGAAACATTTGCCTTGTACCGCCGTCTCTATTTATTTGATCTTTTTGCGGCTCACCAACAAAGACTCCCGGCTAAGTGGAGAATTGTAGACTCCTGCATGGCCTGACGCCGGCATAAAAGGCGTTGGGCCTTTGATTTTTGGCGGCGATGAAACGTTTTTCCGATCTCGACGTATTACATAGATGAAAGGTATGAGATTACGGCGCCTTGTCAAGGCAAAACGCGTTGTGCTTGTTCGCTGCATGGTGGGCGCCAATAAAAATTGGGACACCGGAGAGGAGAAATGAGCATGTTTGGAAAAGTCGCCGCTGATGTGCTCGGATTGAGCGACATCGGCACGGTCATTCAACCGAAAGACTATGACAAAGTGGATGCCGATGATTATGTGATGCACGAGGATGGGGAGAAAATCTATTTTCTGATCAAATCGAAATCGGATGAGTATTGCTTCACCAACCGCGCGCTCATCCATTTGGACGGCACAAGCGCGACGAGCAAAAAACGGACGCTGCGCCGTTACGATTTCTATAAGCATCCGATTTCCGACGTGTCGCTCGAAACAGCGGGGACGGTCGACCTGGACGCGGAAATCAAATTTAAAATTGGGCCGCACTCCTACTCGATCGATGTGCATAAAAAGCATATTGAAGAACTGAAAGATTTGTATAAATCGCTGCTGGCGATCGCTGAGATTTGCCATGAAAATGAAATGAAGTTCGACTATGCCGAGCGGAGTCTGGAATTGGCGGCCAAGGTGTTTGCCAACATGCGCGGCGACGGCGCCAACATTGCGGCCGATTTTCAAGCGGTGAACGAATATGCATTTCGATGGCTGACCGAAGCGAAAAAGAACTATACAGTGAAAGATTTCGGCTTTGTGTTTGACAAATATATTCAACAGTGACGAGATGAAGGTTGTATCGGGGAAAGACGCCGTGCCAGAGGCGAGGTATCTTTCCTTATTTTTTTTCAAGATGGCAGTATAGATGGGGCAGCTGCTTTTTGTCTGCAGGAGAGGGCTAGGATCATTCCGCATATGTAGGAGGAGAGCGTGATAGATAAACACCAACAAGTCATGATCACCGTTTCAGCCTGCTGTAAATTCATAGTTGTCAAATGCTAAACGCTGCATTATTATAAAAATGTCCATATCCGACAAATTCATCAACTCGCAGCAAGGTGCCGTGAAGGCTTAATAGGGAATCCGGTGGGAATCCGGAGCTGTCCCCGCAACTGTCAATGCGGACGAAATGAAATCGCCACTGTACGGACAGATGGCTTGCGCTGTTTTCCGTACGGGAAGGCTTCAGAGTAGGAGGAAGCATGAGCCAGTAGACCTGCCTTGCTTGCAGCAGTTTCCGACTCTTCGGGGGGTGAGACGCGGAAACGGTGGCACAGGCTTGTTTTGCGCCTGCATAGGCCGTTTCGCGCTCATTCCCCCGCTAGGACGGAATGGGCGTTTTTATTTTGCACAGCAGGAGGGGGAACAAAGAATGAAACGTTGGACATGGCCGACGGTGTTGGTGGCGCTATTCCTTTTGGCTGCCGTGCTGGTCGGCTGCAGCAACGGAACGAACGGCAACGCTGAGCCGGCGAAACAAGAAAAGCCGAAGACGGAACAAGCGGCGTTTCCGGTGATGGTGAAAGACGGGCTCGGCGAGGATGTGACGATCAAAGCCGAACCGAAAAAGATCGTTTCGCTCATCCCAAGCAATACGGAAATCGCCTATGCGTTGGGGCTTGGCGAGAAAATTGTCGGCGTCAGCGATTTTGACAATTATCCGGAAGACGTCAAAACGAAAACGAAAATCGGCGGCATGGAGTTTAACGTCGAGAAAATCATTTCGCTCAAGCCGGATCTCGTCTTGGCCCACGCGTCAAGCGCCCATAACTCGCGCGATGGCCTGCAGCAATTGAAAGACGCTGGCATCACTGTGCTCGTTGTCAATGATGCGAAGTCGTTTGATGATGTGTATGCGTCCATCGAATTGATCGGCAAAGCGACGGGGACGACGGGCAAAGCGAAGCAAGTGATCGATGAGATGAAAGAGAAGCTTGCGCAAATTCAAGAAAAAGCAAAACAAATCCCAGCGGACAAACAGGCAAACGTCTGGATTGAAGTGTCGCCGCCGCCGCAAATTTATACAGCCGGCAAAGGGACGTTTATGGATGAGATGCTTCAAGTGATTTCAGCGAAAAACGTCGCCGGCAACTTGGAAGGCTGGCCGATGGTGACAGAAGAAAAAGCAGTGGCCTATAAGCCGGACGTCATCATCACAACGTACGGCGGAGCGAAGCAAGTGCTTGAGCGCGCCGCTTGGAAAGACGTGCCGGCGGTGAAAAACAAGCGGGTGTATGACGTCAACTCCGATTTAGTGAGCCGGCCGGGACCGCGCCTTGCCGAAGGGGTCGAGGAACTTGCCAAAGCCGTTTACCCGGATGTGTTCAAGTAAAACGCTGATGTACGCTCTGGCCGTTACAACGGCCGTCCTTTCGTTGCTCGTAGGGATATCGACAGGATCGCTGTCGATTCCCTTTTCTTCTATTATCGGCATTCTCGCCGCCGAATGGTTCGGGGTGCCGCTTCCGTCTGACATTCCGGCCGATTGGGTGCCAATTGTGATGGCCATTCGCCTGCCGCGCGTCGCGCTCGCCTTTTTGGTCGGCGCCTCGCTGGCGATGGCCGGCGCGGCGTTCCAGGGGCTTTTAAAAAACGCGCTCGCCGATCCGTACACGCTCGGCGTCTCATCCGGCGCCTCGGTCGGAGCGGTGCTTGTCATTTTTCTCGGCTGGCAATGGCCGCTGTTTGGGACGTTTACGCTGCCGGTTGTCAGCATTTTGTTCGGCATGGCGACGCTTGTTGCCGTTTTGGCGTTCACCCGCGCCGTCGAACGGCGTATGTCGGTCGAGACGATCATTTTAGCCGGCATTATTTTCGGCGCGTTTTTCAGCGCCTTCATTTCGCTCATGATCGCTTTGACCGGGGAAGAATTGCGGCAAATCATTTCCTGGCTGATGGGGAGCGTGGCGATGCGCGGCTGGAAATACAGCGGATTGCTGTTTCCGTTTTTCCTCATCGGCGCGGTGGTGCTGATCGCCAACGCCCGCGAGTTAAACGCGTTTGCTTTTGGCGAGGCGGCGGCGCTTCATGTCGGCGTCGATGTTACGCGCCGAAAAGTGATCATTTTGACGGCGGCGGCGCTGCTTACAGGGGCGGCGGTGTCGGTGTCGGGGACGATCGGTTTTGTCGGGCTTGTTGTTCCGCATATGGTCCGGCTCGTTTGCGGGCCGAACTACCGGGTGTTGTTGCCGCTGTCGCTCTTGTATGGCGGGGCGTTTCTTGTGCTTGCCGATGTGGCGGCGCGGACGATCATTGAACCTCGCGAATTGCCGATCGGCGTTATCACCTCGTTGATTGGCGCTCCGCTGTTTGCGGTGTTATTTTTCCGAAAAACAAGGCGAAAGTTGGGATGATGATGCTTGAGGTGCGCGCCGTATCACATCAGTATGGGGTAAAGCAAGTGCTTGATCATGTGACGTTTTCCGTGGAAAAAGGGGAGCTGTTCGGCATCGTCGGGCCGAACGGCAGCGGTAAAACGACATTGCTCAAACTCATTAGCAAAGAGCTCCCGCTTGTAAGCGGGGAGATCACGATGAGCGGTCAGCCGCTTTCGGCGCTGTCTGCGAAGCAATGGGCGCGGATGGCCGCCGTCCTGCCGCAGACGGTGGAGGCGGCGCACGGCTATACGGTGAAAGAAACGGTGGCGCTCGGCCGCTACGCCCATCAGCGCGGCTTGTTTCCGGCGTGGACGAAAGAGGATGAAGCGGCGGTTCAAGAAGCGCTTCGTGCGGTCGGCTTGGTCGACAAAATCGATGAGCCGCTTGAGCGGCTGAGCGGCGGAGAGCGGCAGCGCGCCTATTTGGCGCGGGCGCTCGCTCAAGAGCCGCAGCTGCTCTTGCTCGATGAACCGACGAACCATATGGACATAAGCGGGCAAGTCCGGCTTTTGGACCGGCTCGTGGAAGCTGCGCGCTCCCGCGGCCTGACGGTTGTCGCCGTCTTTCACGATATGAACGTCGCTAGCTTATACTGCGATCGGGTGATTGTGTTAAAAGAAGGAAAAACAGCAGCGCTCGGCGCCCCGGCGGACGTGATGACGCCGGCGCTGCTTCAGGAAGTGTTTGCCGCGCCAGTGGTGCGTCAAGCCCACCCGGCGGCGGCGAAACCGGTGTTCTCGTTTGTGCCGAAAGGAAAAGAAGAATCACCAGCCGCCGGGCTTCGTTTGTCCTTTCTTGATGACGCCGCTGTTCTTGCCGCCCGAAAGCCGCTTCGCGTCCTGTCTTCTGCATTGATCGGCGCCGGGTTTCAATGGGCGACCCATTTCGTCAACCGCCAAGTTGGCTTGGATTATGATTGCCGCGATGCGGAAGAAGACATGCACCGTTATTTGGAGCAGCGCGGGTTTTTGCCGGAACGAACGGTCGGCATGATGACAGCGGTTGACGTCCGTGATGCTGTGTGGGTTCAGGAGGAAGGGGAAGCGTTTTTGGTTGCGGTCATGGCGACGGCCGGCGTCGGCAATGCAATTGATGCGGCGCGGTCGTGGCAGCATAAGCCGTTTGCGGTGAAACCGGGGACGATCAATATGGTTGTTGTCATTGATGGAAGGCTCACCGATGCCGCGTTCGTGCAAGCGGTCATGACGGCGACGGAAGCGAAGGCGAAAGCGCTCGCTGACCGTTCGGTTTGCGACCCGGAAACGGGGACAGTCGCCACCGGGACGTCGACTGATTCGCTCGCCGTGGCGGCGACGCAAACCGGGCGGACGTTTGCCTATGCCGGAACAGCGACGGAACTGGGGCGGGCGATCGGCCGGCTCGTGTATGAAGCCGTAACGGAGGCGCTTGACCGCTACAAGCGGCGGAGGGGACGGCCATGACGCACCTGTTCGCGTTGACGGTGGCTCTTCTGCTCGATGCCGCCTTTGGCGACCCGCGCTGGCTTCCGCATCCCGTGCGCGGCATGGGGAAGTTGATCGCTTGGCTTGACCGACGCTGGAATCAGGGGGCAAAGCGGCGGGCGAAAGGTGCGGCGGCCGTGGCGGCGGTGTTGGCGGTCGTTTATGGGTTGTCGGCGTTGGTCGTTTATGTGGGATATACGCTGTCGGTGTACGTGGGGGTGGCGGTTGAGGCGGCGCTCATTTTCACCGCCATTGCGACGAAAAGCCTCGCTGAAGCGGCTGAAGAGGTGCGCCGGCCGCTTGAAGCGGGCGATCTTCCTGCGGCGCGGCGGGCGCTGTCGATGATCGTCGGCCGCGATACCGAGCAGCTTGATGAAGCCGGCATCACCCGCGCCTGCGTCGAAACGGTGGCGGAAAATACGAGCGACGGCATCACCGCCCCGCTCTTTTATGCGGCCATTGGCGGCGCGCCGCTCGCTATGCTGTACCGGGCGGTGAACACATGCGATTCGATGATCGGCTATAAAAACGAAAAGTATCGCGAATTTGGCTGGGCGGCCGCCCGGCTGGATGATGCGCTCAACTACGTTCCGGCGCGGCTGACGGCGTTCCTCATGGTATTGGTTTACGGCGGCCGTCGCTTTCGCCGTTCGTTGGCGATTTTGCTTCGCGATGCCCGCCGCCATCCGAGCCCGAACAGCGGCTGGCTCGAGGCGGCGATGGCCGGTCTGCTTGGCGTGCAGCTTGGCGGAACGAATACATACGGCGGCGTCGTCTCAGAGCGGCCGACGCTCGGCGACCCGGATGTTCCGCTGCGCTCGGCTCATATCCGCCAGGCGGTCGGCATGATGATCGGAACGGTGCTTGCGTTTACGTTATTGCTATGGATCGGAGGGATGATCGTTGCGTTGGCCGGCGCATGGGGCGAATCCGCTCGCGCTTTATGAACAGTGCGGACTGGCGGCCCCGAGCGATTATATCGATTTCAGCGTCAATACGAATCCGTACCGGCTGCCGCCGTCGGCTTGGCCGGACGGCGAGGAATGGATCCGCTGGGCGGCGGAGTATCCCGATCCGGAAGCGAAGGCGCTTAGGGAGCTTCTTGCTAAGCAAGAACGGCTTCGGCCGGAGCAAGTGCTTGTGACAAACGGGGCGGCGGAGGCGATTTATTTGTTGGCTGCGCTATTTGCCGGCCGGCGCGTCGGCATCTTGGAGCCGACGTTTTCCGAGTATCGACGCGCCTGCCTTGCTTACGGATGCGAAGTCAAGTCTTTGATGGCAGAGGAAAGCCGCGGCTTTTCGTACGACATTGACAAAGCGGCGGCATGGGCGTCGAAGTGCGATGCGGTCTTTTTCTGCCATCCGAACAATCCGACCGGAACCGTGATGCCAGAGCGGGAACTTCTTACGTTCATTGCCGCAGCGAACGACGCTGGGACGTATGTCGTCGTCGATGAAGCGTTCTATCCGTTTTGGAGTGGCGGATTTACAGCCATGCGCTGGCTGGACCGCTATCCACGCCTCATTGTGCTTCGGTCGTTGACGAAAATCCATCATTTGGCCGGCGCGCGCCTCGGCTATGCGGCGGCTGATGAAGTGGTGATCGCTTCGCTGAAAACGCATCAGCCGCCGTGGAGCACAAGCCGCATCGCGCAACAGCTGGCGCTTCGTTTCGCGGCGATGGAATCGTTTGTGGAGTGGACGAAAGAGCGGATCGCCGCCGAGCGGGAGCGGGTGTTTCGGTCGCTGCCGTCCGGCCGGTATGCCGTCTCGCCGTCGGTTGTCAATTTTTATTTGTTGCGCCCGCTCTCCGGGCGGACGGAGGATTTGTTTTTCTATTTATTGCAACAAGGAATCGTCCCGCGCCATACGAGGAATTTTCCTGGACTGGACGGACGTTACGTGCGGCTTGCGGTCAAAACGCAGGTGGAAAACGATCGGCTGCTTGAAGCGCTTGCGAGGTGGAGCGGATGATGGTGTTTGTTAGCGGCGCCGCGCGCAGCGGAAAAAGTGAGACGGCAGAAGTATGCGCCATCCGGCTTTCTCGCGGCGGTCGGCTTCACTATATCGCTACCGCGCAGGCAATGGATGAAGAAATGGAAGCGCGCATCCGCCGTCATCAAGAGCGGCGCGCGGCGCAGGCCGCGCGTTGGACAGTGTGGGAAGCCCCGTTCTCTTCTCGGGAGATTGCCGCTTCCCTGCGCCTAGATGATGTCGTCCTGCTTGATTGCTTGACCGCTTGGCTCGCCTATGAACTGTTTTCCGGGGAAAGCTGGGAAACGGATGACGCCGCCCAAGCCGTTGCTTGCCGCATCTTTGATGAAGTGCGGGCGTGGGTTGCCGCCTGCCGTGCGGTCGTCATTGTAGCGAATGAGCTGTTTTCGGGGGGAGTGCCGGATGACCCCGGTACGTTTCGTTATATGAAAATGCTCGGTTGGCTTCACCAGCAGCTCGTGGCGGAAGCGGCGGCCGCCGCGGTCGTTGAATGCGGCCTTCTCCGCGTGAAAAAAGGGCGGTGGCCGCAATGAAGTCGGCATGGAACGGCTGGCTGTTGGCGCTGCAGCTGTTTACGATCATCCCGATTCGCCGCTCGATCGAATGGAACGGCGCCCATGTCCGCTGGCTCGTGCGCTGCCTGCCGCTTGCCGGGGCGCTGATTGGAATGCTTTCGGCCGGAGTGTATGCGCTCTTTTCATCGTTTTCGTTTGGCTCGCCGCTTGTTTGGGCGCTTTTCCTCCTTTGGCTGAGCATTTGGATGGCCGGGGGGATGCACGCTGACGGCTTTATGGATGTGAGCGACGCGTTTTTTTCGTATCGCGACGTCAAGCGGCGGCAAGAGATTATGTCCGATTCGCGCGTCGGAGCCTTCGCCGTCTTGTCGCTCGGTTGTTTGTTGTCGTTTCGCTGGCTGTTTTTGTACGAGTCGCTCCAGGCTGGCATACCGCCGGCGCTGTTCATCGCTGTTCCGTTGTTGTCGCGGACTGGTTCCGCCTTGCTTCTTTCCGTCGGCAAGCTGGCGAAGCCGACAGGAATGGCGGCGGCGCTAGGCGAATATAGTTCATGGCGTGATGCCATTTGGGCGCTTGGACTCGCTTTTGTATTGCTTTCGCTTCTTTGTGCATCCACCGCCATTTTGGTGCAAACAGGAGTGGCGCTGGCTGTAGCGGCTGTCATTTTGGCGGCGGCCGCCAAGCCGTGGGCGGAAAAACAGTTTGGCGGCATCACCGGCGACGTGCTCGGGGCGTTCATTGAAGGGGGAGAGACCGTTCTATGGGGCGTCATTTGGCTGTTACACTCATCCGCCATGGGATGACGGAACAAAATCGAAAGGGGGCGTATATCGGTTGGCTTGATGCGCCTCTTGCCGAAGGGGAGATCGCGCGGCTCGGCCGGCTGCGATGGGAGCCCCCTGAACCGGTGGACGTTGTGGTCACAAGCGACCTTTGTCGCTGCTGGGAGACGGCCGCCTTGCTGTTTGGCGGACGCAGGGCGGATTGGTGCACGAGCTGTTGGCGCGAGCTTCACTTTGGCGCTTGGGAAGGAAAAACGTTTGCTGAGCTGGAAGCGGAACCCGCTTACTGCCAATGGCTTGCGTCGCCCTTTTCTGCGGCGCCGCCGGGCGGAGAGCGTTATGATGATTTCCGAGCGCGCATCAAACAGGCGCTCGCGGAGACGATCGCTTTGGCCGAGCAAAGCGAAGCCCGCCATGTCGTGATCGTCACTCATGGCGGCCCGATTCGCCTCCTGCTTGAACAGTACGCGCCGGATGCCCGTTCGTTCTGGGAATGGGAGGTGCCGTTTGCCGGCGGATATACGCTTGAGTCGACGTTCGAGCGTTGGAAAGGGGGAGAGCGGTGCATTTCGTTGTCGGCGGTGCATTTCAAGGAAAACGAAAATGGGTGCGGGAACGATACGGAATAAATGACGGAGTTCATATTATATGGCATAACGGTTATGTGGAGCCGTATGGGCCGCCGGGCGGCGTCGAAACGGCGAAAACAGTCGTCTTCGATGGTTTGGAAGCCGCCATTCGCCGCCAGCCGGACGCAGATGAGTGGGAACCCTACTTTCGGGCTTGGCAGCGGTGGGAAGCGGCAAAGCCTGACCGTGCGGTCGTCTGGATCGGCACCGATGTGACGCAAGGCATCGTTCCGGTTGATTCGGAAGAGCGGCGCTGGCGCGACGCCGTGGGAATGTGCTACCAGCGGCTGGCGTCCATATGCTGCCGCGTCGATCGGATTTGGTGCGGACTTTCGGAACGATTGAAATAAGGGGGAGAGGAAAATATGAAATTGTATACGAGAACTGGGGACCAAGGGAAAACGAGTTTAGTCGGCGGGCGCGTGGACAAAGACCATTTGCGCGTCGAGGCGTACGGGACGATTGACGAGGCGAATTCGTTCATCGGTTGGGCGCTTGCGCTGCTTTCAGGCGATGAGCGGTTTTGCGACCTTTGCGCTGAGCTGCAAAAAATCCAGCATGAGCTGTTTGACTGCGGCGGCGACTTGGCTATCGTCAACGGCAAGCTGCCGTATAAAGCGAATGAGGAGATGGTCGCGTTTTTAGAGGAGCGCATTGATGCATACATGCAAGAGGCGCCGCCATTGCAAAAATTCATTTTGCCGGGCGGCTCCAAGGCGGCTGCGGCGCTCCATATGGCGCGCACGGTGACGAGACGGGCGGAGCGGTGCATCGTTTCCTTGCAAAAAGCGGAGCCGATCAACGATGTCGTGCTCAAATATATGAACCGCCTGTCCGATTATTTGTTCGCCGCTGCTCGGGTTGTGAACGCCCGTTTAGGGGTGAAGGACATCGAGTATGAACGGAGCGCCATTGTGTTCCGTGACAAGGAGGAGAAGCAATGACCCGCCGATTCGCTTGGATAGCTGTTTGTTTGGCGCTTTCTGTCATCGGATCGTTTATTAAGCTGCCGACGTTTGTCGGCAGCATCGCTTTGGACAGCGCTCCGGCGCTTGTCGCCGCTGCTGTGCTTGGCCCGCGCGCCGGAGCGGCGGTCGCTGGGCTGGGGCATTTGGTTTCGGCGTTGATTGGCGGTTTTCCGCTCGGCCCGGTTCATTGGTTTGTCGCTCTTGAAATGGCGGGGCTTGGCGCCCTGTTCGCCGTGTTGCATCGGCGGGGATGGAAAATCAGCAGCGCCGTCGTCTTTTTCATCGGCAATGCGTTTTTGGCGCCGCTGCCGCTTGCCGTTTCGTTCGGCTGGCCGTTTGTTTTTGCCGTTATTCCGCCGCTTTCGGCAGCCGCCGCGGTCAACGTGTTGATCGCGGCGGCCATCATGCCGGTTGTCGTCCGGTTGGCGGCGAAAGCGGGGGTGGAGGCGCCGCATGCGTGATGTGCTTTTTCTTCCGTTTGCCGACGGCATGGAGCTCGCTGTTGCCGCCGACGGTTCAGCGGCGGTCGGGGACAAGCCGGGCGACGTGGTATCTGCTCCGGCTGATGTGGTCGCTTATTTTGCCGCCCGCGTCGCTTTAATGGAATTAGTAAGCGTCGGAGCGGAAGCGAAAGCCGTCGTGCTGCAAAACTTCATCGCCGATGACCGGTGGGAAGCCCTTTGCCGCGGCATCAGGCGAGCGTGCCGCGAGCTGGGGATCGATCTCCCTATCACCGGCAGCACGGAATCGAATTTTCCCGCCGTGCAGTCAGCGCTTGGGGTAACAGCGATCGGGCTTGTGTCGGCCGGACGGAAGCGGATCGGCGTGACGCCGGATGCGGCAAAGTTTGCCGTCATCGGCCGCCCTCTCGTCGGCTCGGCTGTGCTGGCGCATTCCCAATGGGTTGCGCCGCTGTCGCTGTTTGTCGAACTCCTAGCTTCTCCATATATTTACGAGTTGATCCCGGTCGGTTCTAAAGGCATTTACTACGAATGGACGCAGCTGTTGACTGCCAACGGCCGCCAAGAGCGGGCCTGCGCATGCCCGCTCCCGCTCTTTTCTTCCGGCGGCCCGGCGACGTCCGTGCTTGTCAGTTACGATCCGGATGGCGAACGTGAAATCAAAAAGCAAGCCGGCTCTCTCTTTTTTCCACTGCACGTCGAGTGGTAAAAGCCGGCTGCTTTTGGTGAAAAAAATCATTCCCTTTTTAGCTCGGACCCGTTATCATGAAGATAATGGGATTTTTTTGTCGTGGTCCATGGGGGAGATAGGGGGAGAGAAGCGATGGACCCCGTCTTTGAACAGTTGTATGAAAAGTACCATCATGATTTGTTTAATTTTTTATTCTACATGGTGCGGAATCGAGAGCAGGCCGAAGATTTGGTTCAGGAAGTGTACGTCAGAGTGCTGCGCTCATACAAACGATTTAAAGGGCAGTGCAGCGAAAAAACGTGGCTGCTGTCCATTGCGCGCCATGTGGCCATTGATTTTTTCCGCAAGCAAAAACGCCGACGCCAATGGGCTGGTTCGGTGGAATGGAGCGAGGAACAAATCGGCGCCGACGAGCCGATTCCTGAGGAGATAGCGATTCAAAAAGAGGAGATCCAGCTTATGTACCGTGGTTTGGCACGTTGCACGATTGATCAGCGGCTTGTGCTCGTCCTTCGATTCATCCAGTCGCTGTCGATCGCGGAAACGGCGGAAGCGCTCGGCTGGACGGAAAGCAAAGTGAAAACGACGCAGCACCGCGCACTAAAGGCGCTTAAGCAATATATGGAGGAAGAGGCAAAACAGGAGGGGTGGCGGTGTGAAAAAGCTCAATTGGAATGAGCGATGCATTGAACATGGCCTTGAACAGTTGCCCGTCATCAAAGACCGGCGCACGAAAGAAGAAGTGTACGTCCGGCTGGTGCGCGCTCAGCGGATGGCGCGCTGGAAGCGGCGTTGGCTCCCAGCGATTGCATCGGCGGCCGTGCTTGCATCGGCGGTTTATGCCGGTCCGCATTTCATCGTGCCAACACGTTCGGACAAAAACGAGGCTTTCTCATCCCCTGTTCAGACGTTGCAGGCGGATGGCGCTTCCTCTCACCCAAAAGCGATGATGGCCGCCAGCGAGCCGGCGAATGCAGTGGTTATTGCCTTGCCCGATGAGCGAATCGGCCAAGTGGTGCCAGTGGCTGTTCCCCTTCCTGGCCGTTTTGCGCCGGCAGAACGGCTGTCCGCGGCGCTGAGTGAGCTTGCCCGTTCCCCGTTGCGTGAGGCGTCCGCGTGGCTCGACGGTGTGAAGATGGCCCCGGCGGCAGGCGATGGGCGCGTATGGGTTGTTCGCGTTCCAGCGAGCCATCGCGTGTTTGCCGCCAGCCATGAGGAACAACGCCTCTTTTTCGAAGCGGTCATGGAAACAGTGCGGCAGATGGGCGGGCGAAGCATCCGCTTTTTCACTGGGGAGGAGGAAGGGCTCGATTTGCCGGTGTTTGGTCGTCTCAAAACAACAAAGATCAACGAGCAGAAGCGAATGTATTATCAAAACCGCTCCTCCTCCTTCGGCTATACGGTGCTCATCCCGGCGCCAGGCAGCGCCCGCTCGTTTCCTGAGGCGCTGCAGCAGATGAAAAAATCGGCGATCCACGGGCTTGAGCCGGCCATTCCACCAGGGGTGGAAGTTGATTCGGTCGATGTCGATGCGCGCCATGCGACGGTCCGGCTTCATTTGTCCGCTCGGCCAAGCGCGGAAGAAGCGGCGAGCATGGCGGAGGCCGTGCTGCTGACGGCGAAAGAGTTTGGGCTGCTTGATGTCACATTCGAGTCGAGCGGGTTATCGACTCTTGGCCCGTATCCGCTTGGGAAGCCGATCAACGTGCCGGCCGGACCGAACGCCGCGCTGCTGGCAACCGGCCCGTAGCCGCCAGCGTGAACTCTTAGCTGTTTTTAGACGGCATCATTTTGTTACATTTTTGTTAATGTCGACGCGAGGCCGTTCTATCGGCGTTCGTTTTGACATAAGACATATATGGCGCGACATAGGCAAGGAGGGATGGAAATGGGCGATGTGATGAGACGCCTCTTGGCGGTGGCTGGTGTGGCGGTATGCGTCGGACTGTTGTTTCTTGTCGGCGCCAACGGATGATTGGATGAATATTCGCAAAACGGTTGTCCTTTCTTGCGGTAATGCGTTATAATGAGAAAAACAGCAGGAGAGGAGAAACACCGATGTTGACCGATTACCATAACCATTTGGAACGAGGGGCGTTGACGCTTGATTATTTGCGCCAGTTCACGGATGCAGCGGCCAAAAAAGGCATCCAGCATTTCGGCATTTCCGAGCACGCGTACCATTTCTATCAAACGAAAAACATTTTGTCAAATCCGTGGGTCGAGGCGCGCCGCTGCTACGATATGGCCGATTACGTCCAGCTGTTCTACGAAGCGTGGGATGCGGGCATCGATGTGAAAATGTCGATTGAAATGGACTATACACCGGGCAAACACGAGGAAATGGCCGCCTTCATCCGTTCATACGAGTTTGACTATGTCATCGGTTCGATCCATTGGGTCGATGATTTCGGCATCGACTTAGTCGAATATCGCCACGAGTGGGAACGGCGCGATTTGTACGATACATACCGCAAATATTTCGATCAAGTCGTGACGCTCGCCGAGTCGAATTTGTTTGACATTATCGGCCACCTCGATTTGGTGAAGATTTTTAAATACGTCCCGGAAGATGAGGAATTTTTGCTTGAACAATACGACCGGGCGACCACAGCGCTCGCCAATTCGAAAACGTGCGTCGAAATCAGCACCGCCGGGCTGCGCAAGCCGGTCGGCGAACTGTATCCGGCCCCGCGCCTGTTGAAAATGTGCTATGACAAAGGCATTCCGATTGTGTTGTCGTCCGACGCGCACGTGCCTGAGCACGTCGGCGCCGACTTTGACAAGGCGGTCGAACTCGCCCGCAGTGTCGGCTATACCGAGCTGATGACGTTCTCGAAAGGCGAGCGGAAGGCGGTGCCGCTCGGCTGAATGGAACTGACAAAGCACGAGGGTGTCCCAAAAGGATCGGGACACCCTTTCTTATTCCTGTATGTAGGCATAAAACAATCATTAAGAAACGATATGTTATGTTGAAGGAAAAACAACCTTTTGGGTCAGCCCCATGTCATCACCGCCTTTTCGCAAGAGAGAACTATACGATGCGAATGGCTGCTGAGGGGCTTGCTCGACTGAAAAACGCAGGCTCCTTTCTGGGAAGGCCTGCGTTTCGGTATGATCCGCCCACAGAAGCGGGTGGTTATGCTTCGAGCCGTTTCACCGTTTCGATGTCATCAATTTGCGCCAACGCCTGCAATACTTCATCATCGACTGGTTTGTCAAGCGATAAGATCATCATCGCCTTGCCCCCCGCTTCTTGGCGGCCGACTTGCATGGTGGCGATGTTGACATCGTGCGCCCCAAGCACGTTCCCGACTTTGCCGATCATCCCCGGCCGGTCTTGGTGCTGGATATACAGGAGATGGCCTTCCGGGGCAAAGTCGATGGCGACGCCGTCAAAATGGACGATGCGGTCGCCGTAGTTTGGCACGTGCGTTCCTTTGATCGTGAACGTTTTGTTTTCGCCATGGACGGTGAGCGAAATGCAGTTCGCATAGCCGTGCGTTTCATCGGAAAATTTTTCGCCGTATGTGATGCCGCGCTCTTTGGCGACCATGGCGGCGTTCACCTCGTTGACGGTGGAGGCGACGCGCGGCCGCAGGAAGCCGGCGAGCAGGCTGCGGGTGATGTACGTCGTCTCCAGATCAGCGACCGTGCCGGCGTAGGTGACCGACAGCTCTTGCACCGGGATGTTCATAAACTGCGATGCGATCAAGCCGAGCTTCCGGCCTAAATGATAGAATGCTTGAATTTTTTCATAGACATCTTTCGACAACGCCGGCAAGTTGATCGATGAGGTGACTGGCCGTCCTTCAAAAAAGTGGAGCAGCTCTTCCGCGACTTGGGTGGCGACGTTCAGCTGCGCTTCGACGGTCGACGCCCCTAAATGCGGTGTGACGATCACATTGTCAAACGCTAAAAGCGGGTGATCCCCTGGCGGCTCTTGTTCAAAGACGTCGAGGGCGACGCCGGCGACATGTCCGCTTTCCAAGAACGGGATGAGCGCCTGTTCGTCGATGATGCCGCCGCGGGCGCAGTTGATCAAATAGACGCCCTTTTTCGTTTTCGCCAAGTTTTCTGTGCCAAGCAACCCACGCGTTTCTTTCGTGAGCGGCGTATGAACGGTGATGATGTCAGCCACGGCCAGTACTTCGTCAAGCGAGTGAATCGAGACGCCGAGTTTTTCGGCGCGTTCTTTCGTTAAAAATGGGTCGTACACGTGCACGCTCATGCCAAAGGCGCGCGCCCGTTTGGCGACTTCCGAACCGATGCGGCCGAAGCCGATGATGCCCAATTTCTTGCCAAACAGCTCGTTGCCGACAAACGCCGAGCGGTTCCACTCCCGCGATTTGACGGAAATGTGCGCCTGCGGGATGCGTCGGACGAGGGCAGCCATCATGGCAAAGGTATGCTCAGCGGCCGAAATCGTATTGCCGTTTGGCGCGTTAATGACGACGATGCCGCGTTTCGTCGCTGCATCGACATCAATGTTGTCGACGCCCACCCCGGCGCGGCCGATAATTTTTAATTTTGGCATTTTTTTCAATAGTTCTTCCGTCACTTTGGTGGCGCTGCGCACGAGCAAAGCGTCAAAGGTGTGCAATTCCTCTTCCGCTTCGTTTACTTTCTTTTGTACGATGTTGATCTGCGCCGATGCGCAGAGCGGCGCCAAACCTTCTTCACTGATGGCGTCGGAAACGAGTATGCGAAACACAGCGGGTGCCCCTTTCTGTTTCAAGGATGTTAAATTTCTGATAATTTAACATGCGAAAGCGGTTTCTGTCAATGGGGGGGAAGAAGTCATACCAATGAAAACGTTTTTTTGATCGGGAATGTTCGGGTTTTGAAAAAGAAAAACGCCCACATCAAACGATATGGGCGACATTGTTCGGAAATGAAAACAACGCGTAACGCGATGATATGTTGAGCGGATTACTTGTTTTTCCGTTCGTTGTAGCGGGCGATGCATTCGTCGATCAATTTGGCGGCTGCTTCCGGCCCTTCCCATGTGCCGATTTCCGTCCGTTTCCCTTGCAAGTCTTTATAGCGTTCAAAGAAGTGGGCGATTTCTTTCAGTTTGTGCTGCGGGAGATCTTCAATCGAGCGCACTTCATCAAAACGCGGATCTTCGACCGGAACGCCGATCAATTTCGCGTCTTCTTCGCCGCTGTCGACCATGTTTAAATAGCCGATGACGCGCGTGTCGATGACGCAGCCCGGAAACGTCGGGTTTGTCGTGATGACCAAAATGTCAAGCGGGTCGCCATCCAGCGCCAACGTATTTTGCAAGTAACCGTATTCAGCCGGATAAAACATCGGTGAATATAAGACGCGGTCGAGCTTGAAAATGCCTCGTTCTTTGTCGAATTCGTATTTGTTTTGGCTTCCGGTTGGAATCTCGATAAACGCTTCGACAATTTTATTTTCGAATGCCATAACCCGTTCCTCCTTTGTTGGTTATGTATACATGAAAACTTGTCCACCCAAGCAGGAGCGGCGGACAAGCCAATCTTATTGTAGCACGTTCACCCAAGATGCGCCACTTGTGAAATGCCATTTTTTCACGCTTGCATCAAAAAACCCTCTTGCCGATGAGGCAAGAGGGGGAATGTCAGTCAAATTTATTCGGATCGCCGTCAAAAGGCTCGTCAGCGACTTTAATCGACTCAGTCGGACAGCCTTCGAAGGCATCCATCATATCGTCAATCAAAATCTCCGGAACTTCGACGATGCCTTGGTTGTCATCAAGGGTGACGTAGGCAATGCCGTCCTCGTCGTAGTCGTAAATGTCCGGAGCGGCGGCGCCGCAGGCTCCGCAGGCGATGCAAGTCTCTTTATCAACAATCGTATACTTTGGCATAAAAATCGAACCTCCCCAAGTTTATTGGAAACGGACGGGCCATCTCCGTGTTGCCTGCTCGGAAATGAACTTTCACTTTTATAATAAGACCGTACGGCGGGCTTTTCAACAAAAAAATCGCTCTCTTGTATTTTTACACATATGCATCTTATTTAATTTTGTTATCATATGGCGGAACTGTCAACCGAATCGATTTTTTCTGCCGACCAGTCGGGTGATTTTTGCTACAATAGAGGCGAGGGAGGAACAAAGGATGCGGCATGGCTATGCCCCATTTTTGCTTGCCCATTGCTTGCGCCGCTTCAACGGCGAACGGACGCTGGCGGCGGTGTATCATTTATTTTCGGGAAAAAAATCGGCGCAGACGCTCCAAGACAGCAAATGGTTTCAGCTTGAGCCGCTGTTTGGCACATGGAAGAATGTGACGATGGCGGCGCTCGAGGAGGCGGCAATGGCGCTTGTCGAACAGCGGCTCGCTTTATCCGCGAAACAGCGGACATACACATTGACCGCGGCAGGAGAAGAATGGCTTGCTGAGCAAGCGGCGCTTTTCCCCCGCCATCTGAACGGCTGGCGCTATCATGAGGCGGAACCGTTGTTTTGGCAGCGTCTTTCCTTGATCGGGCAGACATTGTCAAACCTCGTCTATGGGCGGCGTTTTGCACCGATTTGCCGCGACGAGCGGACGCTTCAATGGGTGAAGCAATATTTGCTTGCAAAAGGATCACGCCAAATGTTGGCCGAGACGCTGTATCAAGAGCTCATCCGGCTGCTTGAAGCGGTTTCGGAAGAAGCGGCGGCGATCTTTACGCTGCGTTTGACGAGCGCTGTCCGCATCGGTTGGACGATGGAGCAAATCGCGGTCCATTTGCAAAAGGACGCCCTCTACGTGCAGTTTCAATTCCGCAACGTGCTTCATTACATCATGGCGGAAGCTGAGGCTGGACGCGCTCCGATGATGGCCGAATTGATGAGCGGGCTGGCGCCGGCGGTGCTGACACAATCCGCGCAAAAAACGTATGAATGGCTGCGGAAAGGAAAAACAAAGGAAGAAATTTCTGATATCCGTCGCTTGAAGGGAAGCACGATTGAGGATCACATTGTCGAAATCGCTGCCAATGTACCCGGCTTTTCGATCGCTCCGTTTGTCGATGATGAAAAGGCGGCTTCCATTCGAGCGGCGGCGCAGACGCTTAGGACGCGGAAATTGAAAGAGATTCGCGAGGCGCTTGACGGTAAAGTGAGCTATTTTGAAATTCGGCTCGTGTTGGCAAAGGAAGTGGGACGTTGGACGAGTTGACGAAAACGTTGCACATGCAGTTCGGACATGCTGCATTCCGCCCAGGGCAGCGGGAAGTGGCGGAAGATGTGCTTGCTGGGCGCGACGTGCTGGCGATATTGCCGACCGGAAGCGGCAAGTCGCTTTGCTATCAGCTGCCAGCGTATTTGCTTCAAGGCAGTGTGCTGATCGTTTCGCCGCTTGTGTCGCTCATGGAGGACCAAGTCGAGCAGCTGCGACGGCGCGGGGAAAAGCGAGTGATTGCTTTTCACAGCCTGCTTGATGCTGAAGAAAAATGGCAGGCGCTCGCTTCGCTTGCGGAATTTCGCTTTATTTACGCGTCGCCGGAGATGCTGCAGTCGGCAAAATTTTTAACGGCGCTTCGACGCGTATGCATTTCGCTTTTTGTCGTCGATGAGGCGCACTGCATTTCTCAATGGGGATATGACTTTCGCCCGGACTTTTTAAAGCTTGGGGAGATCCGGCGCGCGCTCGGGGCTCCGCCGTGTTTGGCGTTGACGGCGACGGCGCCGCCCGAGGTGCAGGAGGATATTATTCGCACGCTTGGGATGGATGGTACCCGCCGCCATATTCATTCCGTCGACCGGCCGAACATCGCCTTGTGCGTAGAGCATTGTTCATCAACGGAGGACAAAGCGGCGCGCTTGGCCGATTATGCCAAGCGTCTCGAAGGCCCGGGAATCATTTATTTTTCGAGCCGTCAATGGGCGGAAGAGATGGCGCGCCGGCTCGAACAGTGCGGCGCGGGGCGGGTGGCGTATTATCATGCCGGCATGGACGGGGAGCAGCGGTTGCTCGTGCAGCAGCAATTTTTATACGGCCAGCTTGACATCGTATGCTGCACGAGCGCATTCGGCATGGGCGTGAACAAAGAAAACGTCCGATTTGTGCTTCATTTTCATATGCCGGTCCAGCTCGAGGCGTACGTGCAGGAAATCGGGCGCGCGGGGCGTGACGGAGCGCCAAGCCTTGCTGTGTTATTTTATGCGGACGGCGACAGGGCCATGGCTCAGGCGGTGGCGGAGGCTGAGCTGTTAAGTCCGCGCGAGCTGCGTGAGTGGTGTCGGCGGCTGCCGGAAGGAGCCGGATGGGAAGCGGCGATGGCGACGCTCGAGGCTGCCGGATTCACCGACATACAAAAGCGGCTGTTGGCGTATTTTTTAGAACGGGAACAACGGGAGATGCCTGGCTGGCTGACAGCGGAGGCGAAAGAGCGGCTGTACGGCAGGATGGCGGCCGCCATCGAGGCGCGGCGGCGCTGGAAGCGGAAAAAACTGCAAGAAATGGATGAATGGGTGCACTTGTCTTCGTGCCGGCGTCAAGCGCTTGTCCGCGCGTTTGGCGAGGAGCTGACGGATCAGCGGAATGTCTGCTGCGATCGATGCGGGCTTTCGCTTGACGGCTATGAACGAGCCGTCCGCCGTCCGGAGGCGGCGCCGGTTCGCGATTGGCGCGAGGAATTGTGGGACATGCTTTTTGGCGGGGGACGGACGAATGAAACGGCAAAGTGAACAAATCCGGCAGATGACAGAGCGCGAGCTGCTTTTTCATCTTTATGTAACGCAAGGGTTGCTGCTTCTTGCCGCCGGCGGCTGTTCGCTCTTTTTGTTCGATTGGGCGGAGTGGCGCCGGATTTGGCGGTTCGATCTCACCGATGTGCTGCTATACGGAACGGGCGGGGCGGCGCTCGTGCTGGCGGTCGATTTTTTGGCCATGCGCTATTTGCCGGATGATTGGCATGACGACGGCGGAGTGAACGAAAAAATATTCCGCGGCCGCTCGATTCCGCATCTCTTTTTTTTATGTGCGCTCATTGCTGTGACGGAAGAATGGCTGTTTCGCGGCGTTGTGCAGACGTATTGGGGGCTTGGGGCGGCAAGCGTTATTTTTGCTCTGCTGCATGTGCGCTATTTGGAAAAATGGTTTTTGTTTCTGATGGTTGTGCTCATCAGTTTGTTTCTCGGTGCGCTTTACGAACAGACCGGGAGTTTATGGGTGACGGTTGTCGCCCACTTTTTGATCGATGTGGTGCTCGCTTTGCATATTCGGTTGCAGCGGGAGAAAGAGGTGAAGCGATGAAAGGAACACAGGGGAGCCGGGCAGGGCGGAGCTTGCGGATCGATGAGAACGCGCCGCCCTCACGCATCAAACGGCGGAGGGAAAAAGAAGAACAAAAACGAAAATACGTCCCGTCCCGCCTGCTTGTGTTTTTGTTTTTGGCGCTGCCGGCGGCCGTGCTGGCCATCCACCATGTCCAATCGAAGTCCGACACGGTCACAGTTGTTCGTCATGAAGATCAAAGCGGCCGCGAGACGGTGCGCATTATTCGAGACGACGAAGTCAAGGGAGCCAAACAGGCGGCCAAACCGAAGCAGAAGGGCGCCGCTGACCGAGGAAGCGGCGGCGGTCGGGAAAAGACCGACACTAGTGATGAACGAGGAAAAATCATCACCCATGTCGTCACGGCCAATGAGACGCTCTACAGCATCGCCATGAAATATTACGGCACGCCGAGTGCGATCGACCGCATCAGAAAGGAAAACGGCTTGTCGACGGGCCGTCTTAAGCCAGGGCAAACGCTGCGCATTCCGCTTGACGAAAATCATTGAGCGACCCCGTCTTTTTTTGAACAAAGCGTTGTCTGCCGCTCCCCCTTCTTTGTTCTAATTTGCCTTCTGCGGCATATGATGGACAATAAAAACAGGACAAGGGGGAGAGCATGATGGCCCATTTTCCAGATGAATTTCCCCTCGATGAAGTGGCGAAGGAAATGTTGATGGCCGTCATCGAAAAAAAGAAAAAATGGGAGCGGCTCGAAAAGCGGACGTTGCTCTTGCAGGCGGCCGCGTTTTCCGGTTTGGCCGTTTTCCTGCTTTATCTTTTGGCCAAAGCGGCGGCTTTCGGGACGTGGGGAGAGCGGATCGCTTGGTTTTTCGCGGCGCCTGCCCATGTGTTGATTCTGCTTCTTTTAAGCACCGTTTATTGGGCAGCTGTCTACTACAAAGGAAAAAGCGAAAAGGCGGAAGACGATTTTCACGCCCTCCGCTGTGAGATCATTCAAAAAAGCATCGATTTATGGCAGGACCAAGAACAGTGGAACGGGCGCCATCGGCTGTTTGAATGGATGAAGCGGGAGTATGGCATCAATCTGTATTATGAACAAAGCTGAGCGGAGGCCTCACCCCAGTTGGCTTGGAAAACTTGAGGAGGAAAAAATGGGCCGCCTATGGATAATCGCCTTTGTCGCTGTCTTGTGCACGTATTTGTTTTTTCGCTGGCTGCCGCCCCTTGAGCCTTTTTCCCCAACCTTGTTTTTGACGCAGCTGTTGTTTTCCCCGTTTCGAACATGGCTTGCTTTGGCCTGTTTTTTGCTCGGCGTCGCTGCCAACGGGGCGCTTCTTAGCATCGCTGTAACCGGGGTGATGCGTTTGTTGTTCGGTCGGCCGCCCCGTTTAGGCCAATGGTTGCTCAGCTTGGCGGCGCTCGGCCATTTTTATTGGGCGTTTCAGTTTCATTGGCGGCTGGCGGCGCTTTTTTTCGTTTTTTCCTTTTTTTATGGTATGATGACGTTGAGAGGCCGCCAGACGATGCCGCATCGCTGGCCATGATAGGAGGAAGTATGCTGATCGGGGGAGCAACCGAGAAAAAATGCTTGTCTAAAATGGGGAAAACGATGTAAACTCATTAATAACAACAAACGAACCAATTGCCGCTTGCGTCATACAATAACGGTAAGAGATGGCTCTGTAGGTAAGGAGGGGTGCCGATGCGTCTTGAGCGCTTGACCCACAACAAAATCAAAATTTTCCTGACGTTTGACGACTTGCTGGACCGCGGGTTGACGAAAGACGATTTATGGAAAGATACGTTTAAAGTCCATCAGCTGTTCCGCGATATGATCGAAGAAGCAAGCGAAGAGCTCGGTTTTGAAGTGAACGGATCGATCGCGGTCGAAGTGTACTCTTTACCGGCGCAGGGCATGGTCGTTATCGTTACGAACGAAGGCGACTACGACGATATGGAAGAAGAATTCGCCGACGATTATATCGAAATGCAAGTAACGCTCGATGAGAGCGATGACATATTTTACGAATTCCAAACGTTTGAAGATGTCATCCAGCTCGCTCATCGCCTGCATGCGGTCGGCTGTCTCGACGGTACGCTTTATTCCTATCAAGACCGCTTTTACTTGCATGTTCCCGAAGAGCCTCCCATTCCGCTTGACAACTTTGTCGCCTTGCTGGCCGAGTTTGGCAACCCGGCTACGATAACGATACATCGTGTGCAAGAATATGGGAAGCGGCTGATTGACCGCCGCGCGATCGAACAGCTCGTTCGTTATTTCCGCGCCAACTAAGGCATAGAAAGACTCCTTGAAATGGACAAGGAGTCTATTTTTTGCGCCGGCAGCTCGACGCCGCTCCCCCATTTTTCCTTTGCATCCGGCCACAGAAGGTGTATACTATGACATGAAAGGCGACAAATTATTATAGCGAGCTTATAGGAGGTTTACGTATGGCAGCGGATAAGCATACGGAAGAGAAAGAACAACAATACGACGTGCTGGCGTCGACACAAATTGTTATACATAGAGCGTTGGAAAAGCTCGGCTACCCGGAAGAAGTGTATGAGCTGTTAAAAGAGCCGATCCGCGTGTTGACAGTCCGCATTCCGGTGCGCATGGACGACGGGTCGGTGAAAATTTTTACCGGCTACCGCGCGCAACATAACGATGCGGTCGGTCCGACGAAAGGCGGCGTGCGTTTCCATCCTGATGTGACGGAACGAGAAGTGAAAGCGCTGTCGATTTGGATGAGCTTAAAGTGCGGCATCGTTGACTTGCCATACGGCGGCGGCAAAGGCGGCATCGTCTGCGACCCGCGCACGATGTCGTTTCGCGAGCTCGAGCGGCTAAGCCGCGGTTATGTGCGCGCCATCAGCCAAATCGTCGGACCGACAAAAGACATTCCGGCGCCGGATGTGTTTACGAACTCGCAAATTATGGCGTGGATGATGGATGAGTACAGCCGCATCCGCGAGTTTGATTCGCCGGGGTTTATCACCGGGAAGCCGCTTGTCCTCGGCGGTTCGCACGGCCGGGAAACGGCGACAGCCAAAGGAGTGACCATTTGCATCCGCGAGGCGGCGAAAAAGCGCGGCTTGTCGCTCAAGGGGGCGCGCGTCGTCGTTCAAGGGTTCGGCAACGCTGGCAGCTATTTGGCCAAATTTATGCACGACGCCGGGGCGAAAGTCGTTGGCATTTCCGATGTGTACGGCGCGCTGTACGACCCGAACGGGCTCGACATCGACTATTTGCTTGAACGGCGCGACAGTTTTGGCACGGTGACGAAGCTGTTTAAAAATACGATTTCGAATCAAGAGCTGCTTGAGCTCGATTGCGATATTTTGGTGCCGGCGGCCATCGAAAACCAAATTACGGCCGAAAACGCTCCGCGCATAAAGGCGAGCATCGTCGTCGAGGCGGCGAATGGGCCGACGACGCTTGAGGCGACGGAAATTTTGACGCAGCGCGGCATTTTGCTCGTTCCGGATGTGTTGGCAAGCGCTGGGGGCGTGACTGTGTCGTATTTCGAATGGGTGCAAAACAACCAAGGTTACTATTGGACGGAAGAAGAAGTGGAACAGCGGCTTGAAAAAGTGATGGTCAAAGCGTTCAACAACGTGTATGAAATGGCGCAGACGCGCCGCGTCGACATGCGCCTTGCCGCCTACATGGTCGGCGTCCGCAAAATGGCGGAAGCGTGCCGGTTCCGCGGCTGGGTGTGAGCGCAGCAAGCGCCGATGTTTGCAAGCTTTGGTGAAATCCCCTATCATAAGATAGGGGATTTTTTGCTTCATGCGAGGTGGCAAACACGATGAAAGAGGAGAAAATCATTATTGTCGGCGGCGGTCCGTGCGGGCTGGCGGCGGCGATTGCTTTGCAAGACGCCGGATTTTCGCCGCTGGTGATCGAGAAAGGAAACATCGTCCATTCGATTTACCGTTTTCCGACGCATCAGACGTTTTTCAGCACGAGCGACCGATTGGAGATCGGCGGCGTGCCGTTTATCACGGAAAACCGGAAGCCGACGCGAAATCAAGCGCTCGCTTATTACCGGGAAGTCGTGGTTCGCAAGCAAGTGCGCGTCAATGCGTTTGAAGAAGTGAAAATCGTCAAGCCGCAGGAAGACGGGACGTTTTTTATTGAAACGACAAAAGGGACGTACCGCGCGCAGTACGTCGTCATCGCCACCGGCTATTACGACCATCCGAACTATATGAACGTGCCGGGGGAAGAGCTGCCGAAAGTGATGCATTACTTTAAAGAAGCGCACCCGTACTTCAACACCGACTGCGTTGTCATCGGCGGGAAAAACTCGAGCGTCGACGCGGCGATGGAGCTTGTGAAAGCGGGGGCGCGCGTGACAGTGCTGTATCGCGGCAACGAGTATTCGAAAAGCATTAAGCCATGGGTTTTGCCGGAGTTTGACTCGCTTGTAAAGAAAGGCGTCATCCGCATGGAGTTTCGCGCCCAGGTGAAAGAAATTACCGAAGATGCCGTCGTGTATGAAGTGGACGGGGAAACGAAAACGATCAAAAACGACTTTGTGTTTGCCATGACCGGCTATCATCCGGATCATCGCTTCTTGATGAACATCGGGGTGCAGATCGACATGGAAAGCGGCCGGCCTCATTATGATCCGGAGACGATGGAAACAAACGTGCCGGGGGTGTTTATCGCCGGGGTGATCGCTGCTGGCAACGATGCGAATGAAATTTTTATCGAAAACGGCCGCTTCCATGGAGGCGCTATTGCTGCCTGCATCGCCAAGCGCGAACGGGAGGGGTCAGCCAAGCAACGGCAGTAGCGCTTCTTAATACATCCACTGGGCATATGACGGCATGCCCTCCTCGAACGATGAACGCTTTGCGGGCAAATGACATTTGCCTGCTGGCGTTCTTGTTCGAGGGAAGAGGCAGAAAAGTTTGTGTTCAGCCATATCATTCTATGTTTTTTAGTAAAATAACGGATAATCAACACTCGTGTCATGATGCGAAAGCGAGGGTGGCTTGCGTGACGAAACGGAAAGTGGTGCTCCTGACAACTGGCGGCACGATTGCGAGCAAGCGAAACGAACGTTCCGGCCGCCTGCGGGCCGGGGCGCTAAGCGGTGAAGAACTCGCCGCGATGTGCCATTTGCCGAGGGAGATTGAGGTCATCGTTGAGAGCGTGTTTCAACTTCCGAGCATGCATTTGACGTTTTCGCATTGGCTTGAGCTGAAAAAACGGATTGAAGCGCATTTCACCGATCCATCCGTTGATGGCATTGTCGTCACTCACGGAACCGATGCGCTCGAAGAAACGGCCTATTTCCTTGATTTGACGATCGATGACCCGCGGACGATCGTCGTCACCGGTTCGCAGCGGGCGCCGTCTGATTTGGGCAGCGATGTGTATATCAACATCCGCCATGCCATTTACGCTGCGTGCGCTGAGCCGTTGCGTGGGGCGGGGACGGTCGTTGTGTTCAATGAACGCATTTTTGCCGCGAAATACGTGAAAAAAGAACACGCCTCGAACATTCAAGGATTCAACGCTTTCGGTTTCGGCTATTTAGGCATCATTGACAACGATGAGGTGTACGTGTACCAAAAGCCGATCCGACGCGAATATTACAAGCTTGTGCGCCCGCTTCCACCCGTGGACATTGTGAAATGCTACTTGGAGGCGGACGGCAAGTTCATTAAAGCGGCTCGAGAAAGCGGCGTCGCTGGCATTGTGCTCGAAGGGGTCGGCCGCGGGCAAGTAGCGCCAAAAATGGTCGATGAAATCGTCAAAGCCATCGAAGCGGGGATCAAAGTCGTTGTGACGACGAGCGCTGAGGAAGGGGCGGTGTATACAACGTACGATTACCCCGGCAGCGCCTACGATTTGCATAAGAAAGGGGTTATTCTTGGCAGCGACTACGATGCGAAAAAGGCGCGCATCAAGCTCGCTGTCGCTCTTGCTGCCGACGCCGCCGTTGATGGCTTGTTCGCTTATTAGGCAACAAGCGGCCCAGCCATTCCTCTTTTTTTCTCCCCCGTTTCGTGGTACGATGAAGTTAAAAATGCCAAAGAAACGGGGATCGAGGATGTTTTCGTTGATTTCCGCCGGCGTCGCTCCCGGGTTGGCGCTGCTTAGTTATTTTTATTTAAAGGACGAGTATGAGGCTGAGCCGCTTTCGTTTGTGTTGCGCATGTTTTTGTTCGGCGTCTTGCTTGTGTTTCCGATCATGTTCATCCAATACGTGCTGGCGGCAGAAGGGATCGCCGTGTCGCCGGCAGTCGAGGCGTTTCTTTCTGCTGCGCTCCTTGAGGAATTTGTCAAATGGTTTGTCGTTTATTTTTTTGTATATGACCACGACGAATTTGATGAGCCGTATGACGGCATTGTGTACAGCGCCAGCGTCTCGCTTGGGTTCGCGACGCTGGAAAACATTTTGTACTTATTGGCCAACGGGGTGGAGACGGCCATCGCCCGGGCGCTTTTGCCGGTGTCCAGCCATGCGCTTTTTTCTGTCATCATGGGGTTTTATTTCGGCAAGGCGAAGTTTGCCGCAAAAAAGCGCCGCTATTATTTATGGGTGTCGTTTTTGCTGCCGTTTTTCCTTCATGGCGTCTATGACTGGCTGCTGCTTGCCAAAGAGCGATGGGGCTATTACATGGGGTTGTTTATGCTCGCCTTATGGTGGGCGGCGTTGCGCAAAATAAAACAAGCGAAAGGATACGCCCGCCCTCAAGCGGTGCCGCCTGTGAAAAGCCAAGCGTAAAAGCTTTGGCTTTTTTCTTTTTTTGCATAAAAAAGGGAAACGGAAGGAAAATAGGGGTAAAAACGGTGAGTGTTGACGGGAGGGTCACATATGGCAAGGAAATGGGTTCTATTCATCGCATTGGCTGTTTGGACATGCATGTCCCCATCAGACCATGCTTCCGCGTTTTCCCCGCAAGTGATTCAGCGCGGAGCAGTTGGCGATGATGTCATTGAACTGCAGGCGCGGCTGCAATACCTTGGGTTTTACAACGGCAAAATTGACGGCGTGTTTGGCTGGCGAACGTATTGGGCGCTGCGCAATTTCCAATACGAATACGGCTTGCCGGTCGATGGACTAGCCGGATCGGAGACGAAACGGAAGCTTGTGAACGCTTCAAAATATTACGAGCAGTTTGTGAAAGAGCAAATCCGCCAAGGAAACGATTTCACCCATTACGGCGGCATTCCGCTCAGCCAGCAGGTGAAAAAACGCGGCGGCGGTTCAGCGGGTTCAGTGCGGGCTTCGAAAACGACGGCGTCGAACGTGCCGAAAGGGTTTTCCCAAAACGATATTCGGCTGATGGCGAACGCCGTTTACGGGGAAGCGCGCGGGGAGCCGTACATCGGACAAGTCGCTGTGGCTGCCGTGATTTTAAATCGGCTCGAGCATCCGTCATTCCCCGATACAGTCGCTGGAGTCATTTTTCAGCCTGGTGCATTCACCGCGGTCGCCGATGGGCAAATTTGGCTGACGCCGAACGAAACAGCAAAAAAAGCGGTGCTGGATGCGATCAACGGCTGGGACCCGACCGGGGGAGCGATTTACTACTTCAACCCGGCCACGGCGACGAGTTCATGGATTTGGAGTCGCCCGCAAATCAAGCGGATTGGAAACCATATTTTTTGCAAATAAAAGGAGGGAGACGAGATGGTGCGATACTTACTGATTGCAGCGCTTGTCGTCGCTGGCGTCGGCACGGGTTACTGGGGCTACCGCGAGCATCAGGAAAAAAACGCGATCTTAATTCATGCAGAAAACAATTACCAGCGCGCGTTCCACGATTTGGCCTACCAGATCGATTTGCTGCATGACAAGCTTGGAGCGACGCTGGCGATGAATTCGCACGCCTCATTGTCGCCGGCGCTCGCCGAAGTGTGGAAAATCGCGTCTGAAGCTCATTCCGATGTCGGCCAATTGCCGCTGTCGCTTTTGCCGTTTAACAAGACGCAAGAGTTTTTATCGAAAATCGGCGAGTTCAGCTACCGGACGGCCGTGCGCGATTTGGAAAAAGAACCGTTGACCGAAGAAGAGCACAAGACGCTCGAGGCGCTGTACAAAAGCGCCGGTGCGATCCGCCAAGAATTGCGCAACGTGCAGCATTTAGTGCTGGAAAATAATTTGCGCTGGATGGACGTCGAACTGGCGCTGGCGACGAACGACGAGAAAGGCGACAACATCATTATTGATGGCTTAAAAGCCGTGGAGAAAAATGTTGATACATTCTCAAGTTCGTCCGAGTTCGGCCCGTCGTTCATCGGTCTCGCCAATGAGGAAAAAGGCTTTGTCCGCGCGAAAGGGCGCCCCATTTCCAAAGCGGAAGCCAAACGGACCGCCCGCGAGTTTCTTGGATTAAAGGGAACAGAAAACATCAAGGTGACGGAAAGCGGCAAAGGGGCGGGCGAACGGTTTTATAGTTTGACGATTCACGATCCGAAAACAAAAGGCGAAATTTATATGGATGTGACGAAAAACGGCGGGTATCCGATTTGGGCGTTAAACAGCCGGCCGGTCGGCAAGCCGAACATGGGCTTGCATGAAGCGGCGAACCGCGGAATGGCGTTTTTGAAACGGCACAAGTTCACCGGCTTTGAGTTGTACGACAGCATGCAATACGATAATGTCGCCATGCTGACGTTTGTCAAAAACGAAAACGGCGTCCGCATTTACCCGGAAGCGATCCAAATGAAAGTGGCGCTTGATAACGGCCATGTCGTCGGTTTTACGGCGCGCGACTATTTGTCATCGTCCATTCCGCGTCCGTTGCCCAAACCGACGCTCACCGTCGAGGCGGCGAAGAAAAAGTTAAACCCGCATTTGAAAGTGATGGAAGAGCGCCAGGCGGTCATTATGAACGATTTGCAAAAACCGGTGCTTTGCTATGAGTTTTTAGGAACGCTTGGCGATGAAACATATCAACTGTTCATTAACGCCGCAACCGGCCTTGAAGAAAAAGTCGAGAAGCTCGAAAGCGTGGAGCCCAATTACAGATGAAGACAAGGGAGGAAAAGCTGCGATTGTCGGCTTTTCCTCTTTTTTTGTAAAGATTAGGAAAGTATAAAATTTTGCAATTGGGCAGAGAGCTGTCTATATAAGTTGAAATTTTGTTTTACATGGCATTATTCACTCTTCTTGTCACCGTGCCAGCTTGTCAGGTGATAAAGACGGGACATGGAGTTAGGAAATTTTTTATTACAACCTATATAGCTCCAAGCGCCATCGGCTCGAGTCGCTCCGCCCCACACTGCGGCGGCGACAGCCTCCTCGGTGGGGCTTGTGCGATCTTCGCCGATAGGCGGGCGCTTTGCGCTTTTCTTAATCAAAGGCAGCCGGGGGTATGGTATAATCGTCATGGGATATCATGCGCGTCAGCGAAACGATCGCTGGTTCGGCAGCTGACAGAAAAGGGGAAAAGGAAACATGATGATCAGAATCGGAGATTCGATCCGGCTTGAGCCGTCGGACGGCTCAGCGCGGCAATACCGAAGCAAAGTGCTCGCCGTTGCTGACGGGGCGGTTCATATCAGCTATCCGATCGATGAACAGAGTGGAAAAACCGTTTATTTGTTGAACGGGATGCAGTTTAAAGCGACTTTTGTCGGGCAAGACGGAGGTTTATACATGTTTGATACGGAAGTGAAGGGGAAAATCCGCGATCCGTTGCCGATGGTCGTCTTGGCTTACCCGGGTGAGGAATATGTCGTGCGCATCCAGCGCCGCCGCTATGTGCGGGTGAAAGCAAATGTCGATGCGGCCGTCCATCCGTCTGACAGCGAGTTCGCCCCGTTTGTGACGATGACGGTGGATATCAGCGCCGGCGGCGCCGCCCTCCTTGTGCCGCCGGCGCACGCTCCGCTTCTTCGCCCCGGCATGGCGGTCGAGCTTTGGCTCGTGTTGGCGATGCGCTCCGGCGAATATCATTACGTGCAAACGAAGGCGTCAATTGTGCGCATCGCTGATGACGAGCGCGGCATGGCGAAAATGTCGGTGGAGTTCACAGACCTCGCCCCTCAAGACCGCGTCCGGCTCATTCGCTACAGCTTTGAACGGCAGCTTGAGGAGAGAAAATGGGAGAACGAACAGAATAAATGAGCTGGGCACGTGGAATACTGCTAGAAAAAATGGGAACTAGGGGGCCTGCGTCATGAAACGGATCGAACAGCTGTTGTGGAAGCTTGTCGTCATCCAGACGATTTGTCTGTTGATCGCCCAATGGCTTGTGTTGTACACGAAAGCGCCCTTGTATATCGGCAAGGTGTACGAATACGAGGGGGTAGCCAAACCGGAAAAAACAAAAACAGTCGAAACGGCCGTCGACCGTTGACGGCGAATATGGTACAATGAACATAGAGACATGCAGGGTTTTCCTGCATTTTTCTTTGTGCACTCATTAAGCGATTTTGGGTAAAGCAGGAGGAAATGATGAAACGACGAATCAGCATTGCGATCGATGGCCCCGCCGCGGCGGGGAAAAGCACGGTCGCCAAACGGATCGCTAGGCGGCTTTCCTACGTATACATCGATACCGGCGCCATGTACCGCGCGCTGACGTATCGGGCGCTTGTATGCGGCGTCGACATCCATGATGAGCAGGCGCTCCTGTCGTTGCTTCGCGATACATCGATTGAGTTGAAACCGTCGCCACATGGGCAAATCGTCCTAGTCAACGGCGACGATGTGACCGACATCATCCGCGGCGAGGCGGTGACGAATGCGGTGTCGCTTGTCGCGAAGCATCCGCTTGTACGCGAGGAGATGGTCGCCCGCCAGCGCGCCTTGGCGGAAGGGGGAGGCGTCGTCATGGACGGGCGCGATATCGGGACGCATGTGTTGCCGAATGCCGAAGTTAAAATTTTCCTGAAAGCTTCGGTCGAGGAGCGAGCGCGGCGCCGGCATGAGGAAAATCTCGCACGCGGCTTTCCATCCGATCTCGAAAAACTGAAAGAAGAGATCGCCCGCCGTGACCAGCTCGATTCGGAACGAGAGACAGCCCCGCTTCGCAAGGCGCCGGATGCGGTGGAAATCGACACGACATCGCTGTCAGTTGAGGAAGTGGTGGAGCGAATTATGGAGATTGTCAACGAAAGGATTGGATGACGGTGGACTTTTATTCATTCGCCAAGGGGATCGTCAAGGGAGTGCTCACCCCTTTTTACCGCATTCAAACGATCGGGATTGAACAATTTCCAAAGGAAGGCGGCGTGCTTCTTTGCGCCAACCATATCAGCAACCTAGATCCGCCGGTCATCGGCATTACGGCGCCGCGCCCGATTCGGTTTATGGCGAAAGAAGAGCTGTTTCGCGCTCCGGTCGTGAAAACGCTCGTCAAAAACTTGCATGCCTTTCCAGTCAAGCGCGGCATGAACGACCGCCAGGCGTTGCGCATGGGGCTTGAGGTGCTGAAGCAAGGCGAAGTGCTTGGCATTTTTCCGGAAGGGACGCGCAGCAAAGACGGTCGGTTGAAAAAGGCGTTGCCCGGCGTCGGCTTTTTCGCTTTGCGCACCGATGCCGCCGTTGTCCCGTGCGCCATTGTCGGCCCGTATCGTCTGTTTGCGCCGCTTAAGGTCGTGTACGGAGCGCCGATCGATATGGCGCCGCTGCGCGCGCGGAAAGCGAGCCCAGAAGAAGCGGCCGATTACATTATGGATCATATCCGCCGGCTGCTGGAAGAGCATCAGCGAGCATGAAAGGAACAAGCGGTTCGAGGCATCCCGTCCGCCGCCTCAATGAGCATTATAGTACATGTTGATTGAGAAAATATGGTATACTAACTAGAAAAGCGTCCTTATTTTGCCGACAGCCGGCTGCGGCCTCGGCGCGAGGCGCGCTTTTGACAGTTGTCAGTCGATGAAGGAGGGTTTTTGCGATGACAGAAGAGATGAATGTGCAAGTCAATGTGTATGAAGTGGGCGATATCGTCCGCGGCAAAGTGGTGAAGCTTGAGGACAAGCAAGTGCTTGTCGAGGTGGAAAACAGCAAGCAAAGCGGCATCATTCCGATCAGCGAGCTGTCGAACTTGCATATTGAAAAACCGAGCGATGCCGTCGCTGTCGGCGATGAAGTGACGGCCAAAGTCAAAAAAGTAGAAGAAGGAAAAGACGGGGAAGAAGGGTTGCTCATTTTATCGAAAAGAGCGGTGGACGCCGAGCGGGCTTGGGAAGATCTTGAGCGCAAATTTGCAAGCGGTGAAACATTTGAAACAGTCATTAAAGACATCGTCAAAGGCGGTCTTGTCGCCGATGTCGGCGTGCGCGGCTTCATCCCGGCGTCGCTTGTCGAGCCGCATTACGTCGAAGATTTTTCCGATTATAAAGGAAAAACGATCTCCGTGAAAGTCGTCGAGCTTGACCGCGAGAAAAACCGCGTCATTTTGTCGCATCGGGCGGTCGTTGAGGAAGAACAAGCGCGGCAGCAAAAAGAACTGCTCTCCCGCCTTGAGCTGGGGCAAGTGTTGGATGGCGTCGTCCGCCGCATTGCTGATTTCGGCGTCTTTGTCGATGTCGGCGGGTTTGACGGGCTTGTACATATTTCCCAGCTTTCCCATACGCGCGTCGCTCATCCGTCGGAAGTGGTGAAAGAAGGCGATGTAGTGAAAGTGAAAGTGTTGGCCGTCGATCCGGAGAACGGGCGTCTGTCGCTGTCGATCAAAGAAGCGCTGCCGGGCCCATGGGAAGGCCTCAGCGAAAAAGTGAAGCCGGGCGATGTCGTCACCGGGACGGTGAAACGGCTCGCTTCGTTCGGTGCGTTTGTGGAAGTCTTCCCAGGCGTCGAAGGATTGGTGCACGTGTCGCAAATCGCCAACCGCCGCATCGGCTCGCCGCATGAAGTGCTGAAAGAAGGCGACGTGGTGAAGGCAAAAGTGCTCGACGTCAACGAAGCGGATCACCGCCTTTCCCTCAGCATCCGCGCGTTGCTTGAGGAAGAGGCGGCCGCACCGGCCGAGGATTACAGCCAATACACAAGAACGTCGGAAACGCGCGGCTTTCAGCTCGGCGAAGTGATTGGCGAGCAGCTGAAAAAATTAAAGTAATGTAGAGCTGCACAAGATCAACTAGCTGGCAAAACAAAGCGAAAGCTCCTTTCTGTCCGATGGCTTCTGCCATTCTGGACGAAGGGAGCTTTTTTCTTTTTTGCTTGATTCATGGCATCGGGACAAGGGCGGCTGCAAGAAAGAGAAGGACCATTTTTTCTTAATGGCGATTCTGTTCCCGCGCTTCTTCTGGTGTATCAAGCCGGGCCGCTCCTTTATAGGAGAGCGATTGATCGCGGTCTGATTCGACGCGCCGCGACTGTTTCAGCTTCTTTTCTTGGCGGTCTTTTCCCACTCCATTCCGCTCCTTTCTATGCAGGATCGTTTTTACTATGGCCAAGTACTCTGCTTTGTATGCATGAATGAGCGTCCAAAAAAGCTGGCATAATGAATATCATAGGGAGTGGAAATGATGGAAGGAGCATTATTTTATTTATTTTTTTGGTTTGTGTGGATTATTGCTACCTTTTGGATGAAAAAGGGAGCTGACCGGACACAACTGGCCGCTTTTGCGCTTTTGATGATCAGCTTTGCTTCATGGACAGTGAAGGTCGGCCCGTTCCATGCCGCGGCGTCCTTTTTTGTGCTGTTTTTCTCCTCCTGTTACGTGGCGGTCACACAGCGGCCATGCGGATGGCTGCGGATGGCGCTGTCAGCGTCCGGCTTGGCGTTTGCCTATGCCGCTTTTCGTCTGCTTGCCTTGTTTGATCCGGTCTGGATTTGGCTTGATGGCCAATGGATGCTTGGCTGGTGGATGGCCTTGATCAGCATTCTGTTCCACCCCCGCATATCCGCCCGCCTTCTTTGTCTGGCGCTCGGCGGCTGTCAAGGGGAAGTGGTGTACGCCATGTCCATCTTTCGCATGGCGCCGGGTTATGTGCTTGGGTCGTTTTCCTTTTTGGATGCGCTCGCCATTAGCGCATTATCTTTGCTCGTTTGGGAATCGATCCGCTTCTTCTCGCTGCAGCTTGAGGAAAAACGGCCTGTAAGGAGGACGAGGCAGCCGTGAACGAATACACGTTTCCGATTTTATACGGTGTTGCCGCTGGGGTGTTGACGCGGCTGTATTTATTGCGCACCGATTACCGGCAATATCCGACCTACTTGCATGGGCGGACGATCCATATCGCCTTAGGAGCGATTGCTGCTGGCTTGGGCACGGTCGCCGTGCCGGCGATTATGGAAAAAGAGTTCGCAGCGATTACGTTTTTGGCCTTGGCCGCCTCACAATTTCGCGACGTGCGCAATATGGAGCGCAATACGTTGAACGAGTTGGATCAGTATGAGCTGGTGCCGAGAGGAAAAACATACATCGAAGGCATCGCGATTGTGTTTGAAGGGCGGAACTATTTAGTCATTTTCGTCTCCTTTTTATCGACGCTCTTTTATTTAGTATGGAACATTTGGGCCGCGCTTGCCGCCAGCATCATCGGCCTTATGGTGGCACGGCGGTTTATGAGCGGAAGCCGGCTGAAAGACATTGCCGACGTCCAATATGTCAAGCCGCGTTTTGAAGGAGCAGGGTTGTATGTTGACAACATCTATATCATGAACATCGGCTTGCCGGCGCGGCGCGAAGAAATTTTGCGCTATGGGATGGGATTTATTTTAACGCCGAAAAATTTCAACGCTCGCACGACGATCGCCAATCTTGGGCAGCGGCAGGCGATTTTGCATGATGTATCGACCGCCCTCGGCATTTACCGCGACTCCGGAACGCCAGCGCTCGTGCCGCTCGCCAAGCGCGATTTGAACGACGGGCGTGTCGGCATTTTCATTTTGCCGCAAGTCGAGGATGCCGAGAAGGCGAAGGCTGTGATCGAAAACGTGCCGGTGCTTGAGAGCGCCATCCGCATGCCGGGCAAACGTCGATGGAAGCGGAAAGGGGGGAGCGGCGATGACGCATGAAAAAATGATTTTGGCCGTCATTACGATGAACGGCGGGGGCGTCGCCGGCGGCGCGCCCATCTTTATTTGCCAAACAAAAGAGGAAATGGAACAGATCGCCGCGAATTTAGAGGCGATTTTGGATGGTATCGCCCATGAAGTGGCGGAGGGGCTTCTTATTATCGTCAAACATTAGTTGTTGAGCGTTTCGCTTTTTGATAAAATAAAGCAGTTGTAGCCTACCCTGGTTCATCACGAAAAGAGGCGCTTGATTTGGTAAAAAGTCATTTCCTTCCCAGCCTCGCAGTCAAGTGCCCTTGGCGTTGATGGACCGATGCCCTTCCGAAAAGGGCGTTTTTTTTCAGCGACAAAGGCAAGGAGAAAACGAAGATAAAGGGTGGTAGCATGGCAAATCCAGTCGTGGCCATTGTCGGCCGTCCAAATGTAGGAAAATCGACGATTTTCAACCGCATTGTCGGGGAACGCATTTCCATCGTCGAAGACGTGCCTGGAGTGACGCGCGACCGCATTTACAGCCGGGCTGAATGGCTGAACCATTCGTTTTATTTGATCGATACCGGCGGCATTGACATTGGCGACGAGCCGCTGCTTGTGCAAATTCGCCAGCAGGCGGAAATCGCCATCGATGAGGCAGATGTCATCATCTTTATGACGAACGGCCGGGACGGTGTGACTGCGGCTGATGAAGAGGTGGCCAAGCTGCTCCGCCGGTCGAATAAGCCGGTTGTGCTCGCGGTGAACAAAATCGACAATCCGGAAATGCGTGATTTGATTTACGACTTTTACGCTCTCGGTTTTGGGGAGCCGTATCCGATTTCCGGAGCTCATGGGACAGGGCTTGGCGATTTGCTTGATGCTGTTGTCCGTCATTTTCCAAAGGGCGGTGGACAAGAGTATGAAGAAGACGTCATTAAGTTTTGCCTCATTGGCCGGCCGAATGTCGGCAAATCGTCGCTTGTCAACGCCATTTTAGGTGAGGAGCGGGTCATCGTCAGCGACATCGCCGGTACGACGAGGGACGCCGTCGACACCTCGTTTGTGCGCGAAGGGCAGAAATATGTTATCATTGATACGGCAGGGATGCGCAAGCGAGGAAAAATTTACGAAAGCACGGAAAAATATAGCGTCTTGCGCGCGTTAAGGGCCATTGAGCGCTCGGACGTCGTGCTTGTGGTGTTAAACGCGGAGGAAGGAATCATCGAGCAGGACAAAAAAATCGCCGGATACGCGCATGAAGCAGGTCGCGGTGTCATTCTTGTCGTCAATAAATGGGATGCGATCGAAAAGGACGACAAAACGATGGTCGAATTTGAGCGGAAGATTCGCGACCATTTTCCGTTTTTGGACTATGCGCCGATTTTGTTCGTATCGGCGAAAACGAAGCAGCGGCTGCATAAGCTCTTGCCGCTCGTCCGGCTTGTGAGCGACAATCATGCGATGCGCGTCCAGACCAATGCGCTCAATGAAGTCATCATGGATGCGGTGGCGATGAATCCGACGCCGACGCATAACGGACGGCGTCTCAAAGTTTATTACATGACGCAAGTTGCCGTCAAACCGCCGACGTTTGTCGCGTTTGTCAACGATCCGGAACTGATGCATTTTTCATATGAACGGTTTTTGGAAAACCGCATCCGCGATGCATTCGGCTTTGAAGGCACGCCGATTAAAATCATCGCCCGCCCGCGGAAATAAGAAAAGCGGAGGCGAGTGTTTCACCGCCGCGAAAGTCGGACGAACAGGAACGAAGAGGCGGCGTTGCGACAATCGGATAAAGGAAGTGGAAAACGATGGAGAACATCGCTGTATTGGGGGCTGGAAGCTGGGGAACGGCGCTGGCGCTTGTATTGGCTGACAATGGGCACTACGTCCGGCTCTGGGGTCATCGGACCGAGCAGATCAACGAAATCAACGAAAAGCGGACGAATGAAAAGTATTTGCCGGGCGTTCGCCTGCCGGACGCCATTATCGGTTATGACGACCTTTGCGCTGCGCTTGACGGCGTGGCGATCGTTGTGCTCGCCGTGCCGACTAAAGCGATCCGCTCGGTGCTTGCGGATGTGCGCGCCTGCTTGGCGGCGCCGGTCACCGTCGTCGCTGTCAGCAAAGGGATTGAACCGGGAACGCATAAGCGGGTGTCGGAAATGGTCGCCGAAGAAATGGGGGAATGGCTTGCAGATGTTGTTGTTCTCTCCGGGCCGAGCCATGCCGAGGAAGTCGTGCTCCGCCACCCGACGACCGTGGCGGTATCGTCGCCAAATATGGAAGCGGCGCGCCGCATTCAAGACATCTTTATGAACCATCACTATTTTCGCGTGTATACGAACCCGGATTTAATCGGCGTCGAAGTCGGCGGGGCGCTGAAAAATATCATCGCCTTGGCCGCCGGCATCAGCGATGGGCTCGGCTACGGGGATAACGCCAAAGCCGCTCTTATTACAAGGGGGCTCGCCGAGATCGCCCGCCTCGGTTGCGCCCTCGGCGCCAACCCGCTGACGTTTGCCGGTTTGACGGGAGTCGGCGATTTGATCGTCACGTGCACGAGCGTTCATTCCCGCAACTGGCGGGCCGGATACATGCTCGGTCAAGGAAAAAAGCTGGACGAGGTGCTCGAGAGCATGGGGATGGTCGTCGAAGGGGTTCGGACGACAAAAGCCGCCTATGAGCTGGCGAAAGAGCTTGGCGTGAAGATGCCGATCACTGAAGCTCTCTATGACGTATTGTTTGCGGGAAAAGATCCGAAAGAGGCGGTCGATTCGCTCATGGCGCGCGGAAAAAAAGAGGAAATGGATGACTTAAACAACATTTTTGCCGAACAAGAATGATGAAAATAGGCCAATGGCGGTACAAGTCGTCTTCGTTCTGCATACAATATGGCGAACCATCACCGGCTTGAGCTTCCGGAAGGGTATGAGGGGGATGCTGAAGTAAAGAAAGCCCCGCTTTACTTCAGCTTTTTTTTGCCAATGCTATAATTATAGTTGTCGAAAAAAGGAGGAGCGTCCATGTCACCGGCGTTAGCGAAAATGTGGATCGCCATCGCCTCAATGGTGTTTATGTTTATTTCTGTCGGCTTCATTTACTTAAGCCGCTACAAAGTCAAGATGAAATGGCTTCGCTTCCTGTTGGCGCTCGTCGCCTACATTCTTTTGCTTTTCGCCGGCATCATCATCATTTTCGTCGTATTCAGCGGACCGACACCGCAATAGACAAAAAGGTGGGAAAGATGAAACAAATCGCTCGCTTGTTGTTGTCATGTATATGTTTGGCGTTGCTTTCCGGCTGCTTGTATCCACAAGAGCGGCTGAAACAAAACCAAATTCCTTACAAAGACCAAGTGGCGGCCGTCCAATCGGCAGTGGAGGAGTACCGGAGGGCGACCGGCGGGCTTCTGCCGATTAAAACACGCGACATGAACACGCCGATGTATTTGAAGTATCCGGTTGATTTTCAAAAGCTCGTTCCCCGCTATATGCAGGAGCCGCCGGGAAACGCCTATGAAAGCGGGGGCGTCTTCCAGTATATGATCATCGATGCGGAAACGAACCCGACGGTCAAGCTGCTTGATCTGCGCTTAGCCGAACGCATCCGCGATCTGAAGCTGCGGCTCAGCATGTACACGGACAAGCATAAATATCCGCCGTTTCAGGACGTCGTGGCGCCGGGCGTATTTACGCTCGATTACAAAAAGCTCGGATATAAAGAGCCGCCTTATGTCGTCAGCCCGTTTTCCGGCAACAACTTGCCGTTTGTCATCGACGGGAATGGAGAAATTTACATTGACTACCGTTCTGATTTGTATGCGGCGTTGAAAAAATATCCGCACCAATACAAGCCGGGTGACGATATTCGCCCGATTTTGACCGACCATTCGCTCTTTGTGCCGGCGTATTCGCTGCCCTATACGATCGACGCCAAGACGAATGAACCGATTTTTTTCACAAAATGAGTCATCATCCCTTCTCTAGGAAAATACATTCTAGAGAAGGGATTTTTTCTATTTTAGTCATAACCGAATCGGACAACATCATATGCATATAGTGTCCGACTATGCTAGCTCATTCCACTGTTTCTTATAACGACCGAAGGACTGGAGGGGAGTCATTTGGAAAAGGTCGATATTTTTAAAGATATCGCCGAGCGGACCGGCGGGGACATTTATTTAGGGGTCGTCGGCGCCGTCCGCACCGGAAAATCGACGTTTATTAAACGGTTTATGGAGCTGGTCGTTATTCCGAACATTAAAAACGAAGCCGATAAAGCGCGCGCCCAAGATGAGCTGCCGCAAAGCGCCGCCGGCAAGACGATCATGACGACAGAACCGAAGTTCGTGCCAAACCAGGCGGTGACGGTGAAAGTTGATGAGGGGCTTGAAGTCAACATCCGTCTTGTCGACTGCGTCGGCTACGCCGTGCCCGGCGCAAAAGGATATGAAGACGAAAACGGGCCGCGGATGATCCACACGCCTTGGTATGAAGAGCCAATCCCGTTCCAAGAGGCGGCGGAAATCGGGACAAGAAAAGTCATCCAAGAACATTCGACGATTGGAGTCGTCATTACGACGGACGGCACGATCGGGGAAATTCCGCGCCAAGACTATGTCGAAGCGGAAGAACGGGTCATTAGCGAGCTCAAAGAAGTCGGCAAGCCGTTCATTATGATCGTCAATACCGTTCGGCCGCACCATTCGGAAACCGAGGCGCTTCGCCGCGAGCTCGCCGAAAAGTACGACATTCCGGTGCTCGCCATGAGCGTGGAAAGCATGCGCGAAGCCGACGTGTATAACGTGCTTCGCGAAGCATTATATGAATTCCCGGTGCTTGAAGTGAACGTCAACTTGCCGAGCTGGGTGATGGTGCTTCGCGAAGATCATTGGCTGCGCGAAAGCTACCAAGAAGCGGTGCGCGACACAGTCAAAGACATCAAACGGCTGCGCGATGTCGACCGGGTTGTGCAGCAGTTTGCCGAGTACGATTTCATCGAAAAAGCAGCGCTTGCCGGCATCGAAATGGGGCAAGGGATCGCCGAAATTGACTTGTATGCACCGGATGAGCTGTACGATCAAATTTTAAAAGAAATCGTCGGCGTCGAGATTCGCGGCAAAGACCATCTGCTTCAGCTCATGCAAGACTTCGCCCATGCGAAAGCGGAATATGACCAAATCGCCGACGCCCTGAAAATGGTCAAACAAACGGGCTACGGCATCGCTGCGCCCGCTTTGTCCGACATGAGTCTTGACGAACCGGAAATCATCCGCCAAGGATCGCGCTTTGGCGTCCGTTTGAAAGCCGTTGCGCCGTCGATTCATATGATCAAAGTCGACGTCGAATCGGAGTTTGCACCGATCATTGGCACGGAAAAGCAAAGCGAAGAGCTCGTCCGCTATTTAATGCAAGACTTCGAAGACGATCCACTGTCGATTTGGAACTCTGACATTTTCGGCCGCTCGCTCAGCTCCATCGTCCGTGAAGGCATCCAAGCGAAACTTGCGCTCATGCCGGAAAACGCCCGCTACAAGCTGAAAGAAACGCTTGAGCGCATCATCAACGAAGGCTCCGGCGGCCTCATTGCGATTATTTTATAGAAAAGCGGAGGTCGCGCGCCAAGCTCCCGAGACAAAATGTTCCCCGCCCGCAGAAGTGCTTGCACTTCGAGGGTGGGGTTATTTTGCAGAAGGGAGCTAGCAGCCGCAGCTAGACAGAAAGAAAAGCGGAGGCCGCTTGCCCATCGGCGATACGCGCTGCGAGGTCCGCGAGGAGGCTGTTGCCGCCGCAGAGGGACTCGCAGGGCCGCGAGCCAAGCTCCCGACAAGGGGGCTTTTTTTGATGCCATTTTTTCAGTTGCTAAGCAGCAAAGGGAAAAAATCGCCAAAACCCTTGAGAAATCAGGATTGGCACTTGATTATGAGCATGGCGTTATGGTAATCTTTTATCTGAAATCGTTGTTTTGGTGAAATATGCCTAAAATTGGCCGTTTTTGCGAAAAAAGATGTTGAATTTCCGCGGTCAATTGGTTAAGATTAGGCATGTCACCGCCTGTTGGCGGGAAGAAGGCGGTTTTCCTCGCCCTTTGCTTCGTTTGCGTCCGGTGAAAACAGGAGAAGCCCAAACCTGTTGGGAAGGGGCTTCAGCCGGCGGCATAGGCGCATCTCCTGCGGACTGTCGCGAGGCAAACATAGCGTGATTGGCTGCGTCGGCGCACGAGCCTTCTTGCCGCGGGGATTGGATGTCTATGTATAGAAAAGCAGAAAAGTGTGCACAAATGGTAGTAAGCAAGATCAGCCCCTTGGGAGGAGGTGAATGGCATGAACAAAACGGAATTGATCAACGCGGTCGCTGAAACAAGCGGTCTTTCCAAAAAAGATGCAACAAAAGCCGTTGATGCGGTGTTTGATTCGATTACAGAAGCGTTGCGAAAAGGCGATAAAGTGCAATTAATCGGTTTTGGAAACTTTGAAGTGCGCGAGCGCGCCGCTCGGAAAGGACGCAACCCGCAAACGGGCGAAGAAATGGAAATTCCGGCAAGCAAAGTTCCTGCATTCAAACCGGGCAAAGCATTGAAAGATGCCGTCAAGTAAGCCTACATAGCAGGAGCGCAGGAGGGAAGGGCAGGTGATCCACCGGCCCTTCTTTTTTGTTTTTTTTGGCTCCCTATGCTAGAATCGGATTACATGCAGCTTTTATGATGCAGGAGGATGTTGTTTGTATGCCAGAGATCAATTTTGCACAAATTGAATATGCGGTCCGCCTCATTCTCGAGGCCATCGGAGAAGATCCAAACCGCGAAGGGCTTATCGATACGCCGAAGAGGGTGGCGAAAATGTACGCCGAGGTGTTCGCTGGTCTGCAGGAAGACCCGAAGCAGCACTTTCAAACCGTATTCAGCGAGGAACATGAGGAGCTTGTGCTCGTCAAGGATATTCCGTTTTATTCGATGTGCGAACACCATTTAGTGCCGTTTTTTGGCGCTGCCCACGTCGCCTATATTCCTCGGGAAGGGAAAGTGACCGGGCTTAGCAAGCTCGCTCGAGCTGTTGAGGCGGTGGCGCGCCGTCCGCAGCTGCAAGAGCGCATCACGGCAACGATCGCTGATTCGATCGTCGAGGCGCTTGAGCCGCATGGGGTGATGGTCGTCGTTGAGGCGGAGCATATGTGCATGACGATGCGCGGAGTGAAAAAACCGGGAGCCAAAACAGTGACAACAGCGGTGCGCGGCGTGTTTGAAACAGATGCCAACGCCCGCGCTGAAGTGCTTTCGTTAATCAAAGCGTAAGGAGGGAAGAGGATGTACACCAACAGCGATTTTGTCGTCATTAAAGCGCTCGAAGACGGGGTGAACGTCATTGGGCTGACGCGCGGCGCGGACACAAGATTTCACCATTCGGAAAAGCTTGACAAAGGCGAAGTGTTGATCGCTCAGTTCACGGAACATACGTCGGCGATCAAAGTGAGAGGAAAAGCGTATATTCAAACGCGCCACGGTGTGGTTGAATCGGAAGGGAAAAAGTAAACCGGCAAATTTCTAGCAAACTAGAGCGTTTTCGACAAAATTATGTTATAATGAGTCCGTCATGGCGGTGCGGATATTTTTGGGGGCAAGGGTGAGAAGAGTGAATGACATCATGGTGAAATTGGCGTCATTGAAGGAACAAATCGAACGGCTGCTTGACCATCCGTATTTGCGCGAACATGTGCCGGCGCCGGCTGTTGATGAAGACCGGCTGCTGCTTTCGCTGTCGATGATGACGGATGCTCCGGCGGGGCTGAATGAGCCGGACCGGTGCATCATCGCCATGATGCTCATGCAAATCGCCCTTGATACCCATGATCAGGTGACAGACCGCGGCGGCGATTTGCGGACGCGGCAGCTTGTCGTTTTGGCCGGCGACTTGTACAGCGGGCTTTATTACGATTTGCTGGCGCGCTCGGGCGATGTTGCGCTCATCCGTTTGTTCGCTGAAGCGGTCCGTGAGATTAATGAGCAAAAAGTGCGGCTGTATGAACAAAAGGTGGAGCGGATCGAGACGCTGTTCGCCGCGGTCGGCATGATCGAGTCGGCGTTGCTTGCGAAGCTTGCCGAGCGCATCGGGGCGCCGCAATGGGGGAATTTGCCGGCCATTACTTGCTTTTGCGGCGCTTGCTGCTTGAGCAGGAAGCGTTCGTCCGCACTGGGTCATCGATGCTGTTTGAGCAAATGGCGCATATCGCCTTTCCATGGGCCAAAGGGCTGACGAAAGAACAAAAGCGGCATTTGCTTCGCCTTTGCGAGCGTTATATTGACCATTGCAAGGAAGCGCTGCTGGCGGCGAATTTGCCGATGAACGACCTGCTGCGGTGTCGCATGGCGGAACTTGTCGGTGGATTTCAAGCCATCGTCAAAAAGTCGGTGGAAGAAGGGTAGAACGATGCATCAATCGAAAGAAGAGCGGGTCCATCGCGTATTTGAAAAAATTTCTGCACATTATGACCGGATGAATTCAGTCATCAGCTTCCGCCGCCATTTGAAGTGGCGCGAAGACGTCATGCGGAGGATGAATGTGCAAAAAGGGAAAAGGGCGCTCGACGTTTGCTGCGGAACGGCCGACTGGGCGATCGCGCTGGCTGAGGCGGTCGGGCCGGAGGGGGAAGTGTACGGCCTTGACTTCAGCGAAAACATGCTGAAAGTCGGCGAACAAAAGGTGAAGGCGCGCGGCCTTGGCAATGTCAAGCTCATTCACGGCAACGCCATGCAGCTGCCGTTTCCCGACAATTCGTTCGATTATGTGACGATCGGCTTCGGCTTGCGCAACGTTCCTGATTATATGACGGTGCTTAAGGAAATGCACCGCGTCACCAAGCCGGGCGGCATGACCGTCTGTCTGGAAACGTCGCAGCCGACGTTGTTTGGCTTCCGCCAGCTTTACTATTTTTATTTTCGGTTTATTATGCCGCTGTTTGGCAAGCTGTTGGCGAAAAGCTATGAGGAATACTCGTGGCTGCAGGAATCGGCGCGCGAATTTCCAGGGCGGGACGAGCTGGCCGAGATGTTCCGCGAAGCCGGTTTCGTCGATGTCGAGGTCAAACCGTACACGTTCGGCGTAGCGGCCATGCATTTAGGCTATAAACGATGAGTCAAGGTGAACACCATGAAGTTAAAGGCGATGTATTCGTTTTTAAGCGATGATTTGGCGGCGGTCGAAGAGGAGCTGGAGCGGACGGTCCGATCCGAATACGGGCCGCTCGGGGAAGCGGCGCTCCATTTATTGCAAGCGGGCGGAAAGCGCATCCGTCCCGTTTTTGTCTTGCTGTCCGCTCGCTTTGGCCATTATGATTTCGAACGGATTAAACATGTAGCCGTAGCGCTCGAACTCATCCATATGGCATCGCTCGTTCACGATGATGTCATCGATGACGCCGACGTGCGGCGCGGGCGGCCGACGATCAAGGCGAGATGGAGCAACCGCTTTGCCATGTATACAGGCGATTACCTCTTCGCCCGTTCGCTTGAGCGGATGGCGGAGCTTGAGAGCCCCCGCGCTCATCAAGTGTTGGCAAAAACGATTGTTGAAGTGTGCCGCGGGGAAATCGAGCAAATCAAGGATAAATACCGATTTGATCAGCCGCTTCGCACGTACTTGCGGCGCATCCGCCGGAAAACGGCGCTATTGATCGCCGCCAGCTGCCAGCTTGGCGCCTTTGCCGCCGGCGCGCCGGAAGCCGTGGCCAATCGGTTGTATTGGTTCGGCCATTACGTCGGCATGTCGTTTCAAATTACCGATGACATTCTCGATTTCACCAGCACAGAAGAGCAGCTCGGCAAACCAGCTGGAAGCGATTTGCAGCAAGGAAACGTCACCCTGCCCGTGCTGTATGCCCTTTGTGATGAACAGGTGCGGGCAAATATTACGGCTGTCAACGCGGACACGGATGCCGAGGAGATGGCGGCGGTGCTAGCGGCCATCAAACAGACGGACGCCATCGAACGATCGTATGCGCTAAGCGATCGCTATTTGGAAAAGGCGCTCGGCCTGCTCAACGAGCTGCCGGCCAATGAAGCGCGCACGCTGCTTCATGATCTCGCCCTCTACATTGGGAAAAGGGATTATTAGCGCTTTCAAGGACGCTGTTGCCAACGGCGGAAAACAATGATACTATGATGGGTGGGAATCCGTTTCCCAGTACATACGACAGTAGAGGTGGAGAGCGAATGGCAGAACGGACATTCATCATGGTGAAACCAGACGGGGTTCAGCGCAATTTGATCGGCGAGATTGTCGCCCGTTTTGAAAAAAAAGGCTTCCAGCTTGTCGGCGCGAAGCTGATGCAAGTGTCGCGCGAACTTGCCGAGCAACATTACGCTGAACATAAAGAGCGCCCGTTTTTCGGCGAGCTTGTCGACTTTATCACCTCGGGGCCAGTGTTTGCCATGGTGTGGGAGGGCGAGAACGTGATCGCCGCCGCTCGGCAAATGATGGGGAAAACGAATCCGCAGGAGGCTGCCCCTGGCACGATCCGCGGCGATTTCGGCTTGACGGTCGGCAAAAACGTCATCCACGGCTCCGACTCGCCGCAAAGCGCCGAACGCGAAATCAACTTGTTCTTTAAAGAAGAAGAGCTCGTCAGCTACTCGAAACAGATCAATGCATGGCTGTACTGACGTGAAGACCGGCCGCCTTCGGCCGGTTTTTGCCGTTTTTGTACATTGACAAGGGAGAGGAATAAGCGACGATGGACGATTATGCGCAGTTCATTGCCAAAGTGAAGCGAAAAACAGGCATTGACTTATCGCTATATAAGGAAGCCCAGATGAGGCGGCGTTTGGCGTCGTTGTACATGAAAAAAGGGCTAAAGAGCTTTGCCGAGCTGTTTGCGGCGATGGAGAAAGAGCCGGCGCTATGGCATGAATGCTTGGATCGGATGACGATCAACGTCTCGGAGTTTTACCGGAACGCCAAGCGTTGGGAGGTGCTTGAGCACACCATTTTGCCGCGGCTTTTGTCGGAAAACCCGCGCCCGAACGTGTGGAGTGCCGCCTGCTCAACCGGCGAGGAGCCGTATACGCTCGCGATGGTGCTCGCCAAACGATTGCCGCTTCACCGCGTGTCGGTGTTGGCGACCGACATTGACGATCATGCGCTCGCCCGCGCGCGCCTCGGCTTGTACAGCGAACGGTCGCTTGTAGAGCTGCCCGAGGAAATGAGAAAAAAGTTTTTTACGAAAGAAGGCGAGTATTATAAAATAGACGAAAAGATTAAACAAACGGTCAAGTTTCAAAAGCACAACTTGCTCGCGGATCCGTTTCCGCGCAACATGGATTTGATCGTCTGCCGCAACGTGCTCATTTATTTTACGGAAGAGGCGAAGCGGATGCTGTATCGCAAATTTCACGACGCGCTCCGGACGGGAGGCGTGCTGTTTGTCGGCAGCACCGAGCAGATTTTCAATCCCGACCTGTACGGTTTTGAAGTCGAAGAGACGTTTTTTTACCGAAAAAAATAGCTCACGCCCGCTTCTTTTTTTCCTGAAACTATTTTCATTTTTCGAATTTATGATATATTTTTACTTAAACGCGTTAAAGACCTGAAGGGAGAGACAAACATGCGGTATTTGACGGCAGGGGAATCGCATGGACCGCAATTGACGGCCATTTTGGAAGGAGTGCCGGCCGGGCTCGCGCTGTGCGCCGAGCACATCAATAAAGAGCTGGCGCGCCGGCAAAAAGGATACGGACGCGGCCGCCGCATGCAGATTGAAAAAGACGAAGTGAAAATCACAGGCGGCGTCAGGCACGGGAAGACGCTCGGCTCGCCGATCGCGCTCGTTGTCGAGAATCGCGATTTTAAACATTGGCAAACGATTATGGCGGTTGAGCCGATTGATGACGAAGCGGAAGTGAAGCGGAAAGTGACGCGTCCGCGCCCAGGGCATGCCGATTTAAACGGCGCCCTGAAATACGGCCATCGCGATATGCGCAACGTGCTGGAGCGCTCGTCGGCGCGTGAAACGACGGTGCGCGTGGCGGTTGGAGCGGTGGCAAAACGCATTTTGGAGGAGGTCGGCATCCGCGTCGCCGGGCATGTCATCGAAATCGGCGGCGTGCGCGCAAAGAGACTCGATTATCGTTCGCTTGAAGAATTGCAGGCCGTGACGGAAGAATCACCGGTGCGTTGCTTTGATTCGGAGGCGGGGCAAAAAATGATGGAAGCGATCGATTGGGCGAAGAAAAACGGTGATTCGATCGGCGGCATCGTTGAAGTGATCGTTGAAGGTGTTCCCGCCGGAGTGGGCAGCTACGTCCATTACGATCGAAAGCTTGATGCGAAAATCGCGGCCGCGATCGTCAGCATCAACGCGTTTAAAGGCGTCGAATTCGGGATCGGCTTTGAGGCGGCGCGCCGCCCGGGAAGCGAAGTGCACGATGAAATCATTTGGAGCCCAGAACAAGGCTTTTCACGTCGGACGAACCGGGCGGGCGGCTTTGAAGGCGGGGTGACGACCGGGATGCCGATCGTCGTGCGCGGAGTGATGAAGCCGATCCCGACGCTGTACAAGCCGCTTCAAAGCGTGGATATCGAGACGAAAGAGCCGTTTGCGGCAAGCATTGAGCGATCGGACAGCTGCGCCGTGCCGGCGGCGAGCGTTGTCGCTGAGGCCGTTGTCGCCTGGGAAGTGGCGGCGGCGATCGTTGAGCAGTTTGGGCAGGATCGGATGGACTTGATTAAGGAAAATGTGGAACGCGCCCGCCGCTATGCAAAGGAGTTTTGACGATGATCGAACGGACGATTGAAACGGCGACGAAGCGCTATCCGCTTCTTTTGGGTGATGGGGCGGCCCGCGCGCTGCCAAGCTTGCTTCGGTCGCTCTCTTGTCCGCCAGGGACAAAACTTTTCATCGTTACCGATGATACTGTGGCGCCTCTTTATTTGGATGAGGTGCGGGCGTTGCTTGCCGCCGCTGAGTATGACGTGTACGCCTACGTCATTCCAAGCGGGGAGGCGGCCAAGTCATTTCATCATTATTACGCTTGCCAGACAGCGGCATTGCAGTGCGGCCTCGACCGCCGCTCGGTTATCATTGCGCTTGGCGGCGGCGTTGTCGGCGATTTGGCTGGGTTTGTCGCCGCCACCTATATGCGCGGCATCCGTTACATTCAAATGCCGACGACACTCTTGGCCCATGACAGCGCCGTCGGCGGCAAAGTCGCCATCAACCATCCGCTCGGCAAAAATATGATCGGCGCCTTCCACCAGCCGGAAGCAGTTGTGTATGACACCTCCTTTTTGCGCACGTTGCCCGAGCGCGAGCTTCGATCCGGGTTTGCTGAGGTGATCAAACATGCCCTGATCCGTGATCGCCTCTTTTATGACTGGTTGCGTGCGGAAATCAAGACGCTCGCGGACTTGCGCGGCGAGAAACTCGCCTATTGCATTGAAAAGGGCATTGACATTAAGGCGTCCGTCGTGCGTGAGGATGAAAAAGAAACCGGGGTGCGCGCCCATTTGAATTTCGGCCATACGCTCGGCCATGCGCTGGAAAGCGAGTTAGGCTACGGCGCGCTCACTCACGGGGAGGCGGTTGCGGTTGGCATGCTGTTTGCGGTCTTTGTCAGCGAACGGTTTTACGGCCGGTCGTTCGCTGAGCATCGATTGGCCGACTGGTTCGCCGGATACGGCTTCCCGGTGTCGCTGCCGACAACGGTTCAGACGCGCCGCCTGCTTGAGAAGATGAAAGGCGACAAAAAAGCGTACGCCGGAACAGTGCGGATGGTGCTTCTCTGTGAGATCGGCGACGTGGAAGTGGTGGAACTCGAAGACGACAACCTGCTCACGTGGTTGGATGAGTTTTCCAGACAGGGGGAGAAAGGATGATTCGCGGCATTCGCGGAGCGATTACGGTGGATCGAAATGACGCCGAGGAAATCGTGGCGGCAACTGAAACGTTGCTTCGTGAAATGATCCGCGCAAACGATGTCGCCGCTGCCGATGTGTCGTTTGTGCTCATTTCCGTCACCGACGACATCACCGCCGCGTTTCCGGCGCAGGCGCTGCGCCGTTTGGACGGCTGGACATATGTGCCGGTCATGTGCACGCGGGAAATTCCGGTGCCCGGTTCATTGCCGCGCTGCATTCGCGTCATGATGGCGGTGGCGACGGAGAAACAGCAAGAAGAGATCTGCCACGTGTATTTAAAAGGGGCGGTCGTGTTGCGCCCGGATTTGTCGTTGACAAAAAAAACAGAAATGTAATATAGTGAAAATAACTTCTTTGCCCCCTGAGACAGCGGGGGCGTGAGAAGTGGAGCGAGAGCGGAGAGCGAGCGCAGGGTAGATGAGAATGAGCGAGTTTAGCTGAGGTGAGCGTTTTTTCCTTCGCCGACATCTGCCCAAAGACGGTCGTCTTTGGGCGTTTTATTTTCCCTCTCTTTTTTCGCCTCATAAACCCTCATTCTCCGCCCGCTGATCATGGAGGGAGGAGAAGTGATGTCTGCTGATAGGCTGGCCGCTTTTTTGGCGGAAGCGAACGAATTTCGCACCATCCCGATTGTGCGCAAATTTGTAGCCGATGTCATTGAGCCGCTCGGCGTGTTTGCCAATTTGCACGAGGAAGCCGTGTTTTTGCTTGAAAGCAAGGATGACGAATCGCCGTGGGCGCGCTATTCGTTCATCGGTGTGGCGCCGTTTTTGATGCTGGAGAGCGAAACGGGTGAAACGTTTTCGGTGAAAGACGAAAACGGGAACGAACAAATCACCGCGCCGACGCTGAAAGAAGCGTTTCAATGGGTCGAGCAGACGCTTGCCGTCAAGCCGCTTGCCGAGACGGTGCCGTTTACAGGCGGTGCAGTTGGGTTTTTAGGCTATGATTTCATTTCCACCATCGAAAAAGTGCCGCGCCACAAAAACCGCGATGTGCCTATGAAGACGGCCTATTTCGTGTTTTGTGAATCGCTGTTTGCATTTGACCACCAAAAGCGTGAGCTGCTCATCATTCACTATATTCGGTTGAGCGGCCATGAAACGGAGGAAGAGAAAATCGAAGCGTACCGCGCGGCCGAACGGCGCATGGCCGATCTCGCGTCGAAAGCGGCCCGCTCTCAAGCCGAGCAGCCGCTGTTGCCGGCGGAAAACGAATCGGGGTGGACCGCCTCGTTTGCCAAAGCGGTGTCCAACTATGACAAAAAACAGTTTTTGCGCGATGTGGAGGCCGTGAAACGGTACATCGCGGCCGGCGATGTGTTTCAAGCGGTTCTGTCGCAGCGCTTCTGCGTGCCGGTTCAAGCCGGAGGCTTTGCCATTTATCGGTTGCTCCGATACATCAACCCGTCGCCGTACATGTTTTATTTCCAGCTTGACGGTATAGAAATTGTTGGCAGTTCGCCGGAAAAACTGATTCAAGTGCACCGTCGGCGCGTTGAAATCGACCCGATTGCCGGCACACGGCGGCGCGGCCGATCGCCGGAGGAAGACGAGAGGCTGGCTGATGAGCTGTACCACGATCCGAAAGAACGGGCTGAGCATTATATGCTTGTCGATTTGGCGCGCAACGACATCGGTCGGGTCGCCAAGCACGGAACGGTCGAGGTGCCGGTGTTGCTTCAAATCGGCAAGTTTTCACACGTGATGCACTTAATTTCCAAAGTCATCGGTGAACTGGACGACAACGTCCACCCGATCGATGCACTACTTGCCGCCTTTCCGGCTGGAACGGTGAGCGGGGCGCCGAAAGTGCGAGCGATGCAAATTTTGCAGGAACTCGAGCCGACAGCGAGGGGGCTGTATGCCGGAGCGATTGCCTATATCGGGTTTGACGGCAACATCGATTCGTGCATCGCCATCCGGACAGCGGTCGTGAAAGACGGCTATGCCTATGTGCAAGCCGGCGCCGGCATTGTCGCCGACTCCGTTCCGGAACTGGAGTGGAAAGAGACGCGCAATAAGGCGAGCGCCTTGATGAAGGCGATTGAACAAGCGGAACGACTATTTGCTAAAGGGGAGAGGGTCGTATGTTGAAGCAGCTGCTTTCGAAATGTGCGGAAGGGAAAGCATTGACGGAAGACGAAGCGTATGCGGCGATGAATATCATCATGTCCGGCGAGGCGACGGACAGTCAAATCGCAAGTCTGTTGTCCATGCTCCGCCTGCGCGGAGAGACGGTCGATGAGCTCGTCGGATTTGTACGGGCGATGCGCGACCGGATGACTGCCGTGGAGACTAGCGATGATGTCATCGATACGTGTGGCACGGGCGGCGATGGGGCGGCGACATTCAACGTTTCTACCGCCGCGTCGATCGTCATTTCATCGCTCGGCGTCAAAGTCGCCAAGCACGGCAACCGCGCTGTTTCGTCAAAAAGCGGCAGCGCCGATGTGCTCGAGCGGCTCGGCATTGACATTCAAACGTCGCCGTCGGCCGCCAAACAGGCGTTGGAAACGAAAGGACTGGCCTTTTTGTTCGCCCCGCTCTATCATGCGGCGATGAAATACGCTGCCGGGCCGCGGAAGGAAATCGGTTTCCGCACCGTTTTCAACTTGATCGGCCCGCTCGCCAATCCGGCGCGCTGCAAGCGGCAAGTCGTCGGCGTCTATTCGACCCGCTACGCTGAGAAATTGGCGGAGGCGATGCGCCGCCTCGGTTCGGAACATGTGTTGTTTGTCACCGGGCGCGATGGGCTTGATGAATGCAGCATCGCTGCAGAAACGGATGTCGTGGAGTTGAAAGACGGTGCGATCCGCCGCTTTGTCATCGCACCAGAAGACGCCGGCTTGCCGCGCGGCGAACTTGCCGATGTGCAAGTGCGCGATCCGGAAGAGAGCGCCGCGCTTCTTGAGGCGGTGATGGCGGGAACAGCTCCGGAGAGCGCCATCAATATCGTTGCGCTGAACGCCGGCGCCGCCCTGTATGCCGCCGGCAAAGCTGAAACGATTGCCGAAGGAGTGGCGATGGCGAAAGAGGCCATTTTGTCCAAAACCGCATATGAACAACTGCAACGCCTGCGGGCGAAGGAAGTGGTTCATGATGCTTGAGCAAATTTTAGCAGCCAAACGGGAAGAAGTGGAAACGTTGACGCTGCCGGAGCCATTGCTAGAGAGAAAGCGCCGGCCATTTGCGGAGGCGCTCCGTCGGCCGCGGCGGATGCTTGGCTTGATCGCTGAGGTGAAAAAAGCGTCGCCGTCAAAAGGCGTCATTCGCCCGGATTTTGATCCGGTGGCCATCGCGAAAGCATACGAGCGCGCCGGTGCCGACGCGATCAGCGTGCTGACGGATGAACGATATTTCCAAGGGCATCGCCGCTATTTGCGAGCGGTGAAAGAAGCGGTTAACGTTCCCGTGCTGCGCAAAGATTTCATCATCGATCGGCGGCAAGTCGAGGAAAGCGCCCGACTCGGGGCGGATGCGATTTTATTGATCGGCGAGGCGCTCCCGCCGGAAACACTCGAGGAGCTCTATCATGAAGCGTACAGCTTGGGGCTCGAATGTCTGGTCGAGGTGCATGCGAAAGAGACGCTCGAGCGGATTTTCGAACGGTTTACGCCGGAGATCGTCGGCATCAACAACCGCGACTTGCATACCTTTGTGACAACACTTGAGGCGACCAAAACGATCGCTTCGCTCATCCCGCCATCGTGTGTCATCGTCAGCGAAAGCGGGATCGGTTCCTTCGATGATGTGAAGACGGTCAAATCGCACGGAGCGCAGGCCATGCTCGTCGGCGAGTCGCTCATGCGCCAAGATGATGTGGAGCGGGCGGTCTACCGGCTGTTTGGGGAGGAAGATGGGGATGATTCGAATTAAATATTGCGGAAACCGTTCGGCTGAAGACGTGCAGGCCGCTATCGCGAGCGGGGCTGATTACCTCGGCTTTATTTTCGCCGAAAGCAAGCGGAACGTCTCTCCGAGTGAAGTGCAGCAATGGCTCGCGCCCCATAAGCTTGGCGCAAAGCAGGTTGTCGGCGTCTTTGTCAACGCCCCCGTTAGGCGGATCGCCGCTGTCGCCGACCAGCTGCCGCTTCATGTCATCCAATGCCACGGCCGTGAAACGCCGGCGGAGCTGGCGGCGGTGAAAGAGGCCGTGCCGCTTTCCGTTTGGAAGGCGATCCACCATGGTGATGGTGCGCTTGCGGCGATGAAGCAGTACGTTGGCATTGCCGATGGCTACGTCGTTGACAGCCGCGCCGCCGGTGCTTGGGGGGGACGGGCGTTGCTTTTGATTGGGAGGCGGTGCCGCACTATTTGGAAGAGGCGGCCCGCCAAGGCGTGCCGTGCTTCATCGCTGGTGGCATCACTCCGGACAATATCGAGCGGCTGCTTGTCTACCGCCCGGATGGCATCGATATCAGCAGCGGCATTGAAACGGACGGACGCAAAGATCCAGCGAAGATGAAACAAATTGAAGAAAAAATAAAACATCACGGGTGTTGATGATCCGTTATGTACGAAAAAACACAGAATGATGCGGCTAAACATAAGCTTTTCTGCCTCTTCCCTCGAACAAGAACGCCGGCGGGCAAATGACATTTGCCCGCAAAGCGTTCATTGTTCGAGGAGGGCATGCGGCAGCATGCCCGGTCGGCAAGCGAACCGCTTGCCGACTACGGCAGAAAAGCTCGGACTAGAGCCTTCTCAATAGACTTTTTATTGGTTAATCAACACGCCGGATGAAAACAAAGCGAAGGGCCAAAAGACGGCGCTGACGCGCTCAGACGGCTAACAAACGCAGACACTTTGAAGAAATGCGGCTCTTCGTCTTTCAACTTTTATAAAGGAGAAGGTGGGGTTAGATGATGGAACGCGTTCCGAATGAATACGGCCGGTTTGGCGATTTCGGCGGCAAGTTTGTCCCTGAGACGCTCATGCTTCCGCTTGAGGAAATCGAAGCAGAGCTTGACAAAGCGCTTGCCGATGAATCGTTCAAACAAGAATACATCCGCATTTTGCAGCATTACTCCGGTCGCCCGACCCCGCTCACGTTCGCGCCGAATTTGACACGGCAAGTCGGCGGCGCGAAAATGTATTTAAAGCGCGAAGATTTAAACCATACGGGCGCCCATAAAATCAACAACGCGATCGGCCAGGCGCTTTTGGCAAAACGGATGGGCAAGAAAAAGCTGATCGCTGAAACCGGCGCCGGCCAGCACGGCGTCGCCGCGGCGACGGTGGCCGCCCATTTCGGCATGGATTGCATCGTTTTTATGGGTGAAGAAGACATCAAGCGGCAGGAGCTGAACGTGTTTCGCATGAAGCTGTTGGGCGCCGAAGTCGTGCCGGTGTCAAGCGGCAACCGAACGTTGAAAGATGCGACGAACGAAGCGATTCGCTATTGGGTCGCCCACTGCGACGACCATTTTTACATGATCGGCTCGGTCGTCGGTCCGCATCCGTACCCGAAAATGGTGCGCGAGTTTCAGCGTGTGATTGGCGATGAAGCGAAAGAACAGTTTCTCGCCCGTGAAGGGAAGCTGCCGAATGTCATCGTCGCCTGTGTCGGCGGCGGCAGCAACGCCATCGGCATGTTTTATCCGTTTTTGCAAGATGACGTCCGCCTCGTCGGCGTTGAGGCGGCCGGCAAAGGGATCGACACTCCGCACCATGCGGCGACAATCACAAAAGGGACGAAAGGGGTCATACACGGGGCGATGACCTACCTGCTGCAAGACGAGTACGGACAAATTCTCGAACCGTATTCGATCTCCGCCGGCTTGGATTACCCCGGCGTCGGCCCGGAACATGCGTATTTGGCGAGCATTGGCCGCGTCCGCTACGAAAGCGCGACCGATGACGAGGCCGTCGCTGCGTTTCAATTGTTGGCGCAAACGGAAGGCATCATTCCGGCCATCGAATCGGCCCATGCGGTGGCGAAAGCCGTTGAGCTCGCCCGCGAGATGCCGCCGGATGAAACGGTGCTCATTTGCCTGTCGGGCCGCGGAGATAAAGATGTGCAAACGATGATGCGCCATCTTGGTGCGAGGGAAGGTGAAGACATTGCCACTGTCCGTTAATCCGCCGCTATTTATCCCGTTTATCGTTGCCGGTGATCCGACTCCCGATGTGACGATCGATCTCGCCCTGGCGCTTGAGGAGGCCGGCGCTGACATATTGGAACTTGGCGTGCCGTACTCCGACCCGCTCGCTGACGGACCGACGATTCAACGTGCCGCCGCAAGGGCGCTTGACGGGGGCATGACGCTGCCGAAAGCCATTCAGCTTATTGGCGAGATGCGAAAAAAAGGGCTAAACATTCCGATTATTCTCTTTACGTATTACAATCCTGTGTTACAATTAGGAGAAGAATCCTTTTTTGCTTTAGCGCAGGAAAATGGCGCCGACGGCGTGCTCATTCCCGATTTGCCGTTTGAGGAAAGCGGTCCGCTCCGCGAACTTGGCGAACGATTCGGTCTCCCTCTCATTTCGCTTGTTGCGCCGACGTCCAAGCAGCGGATCGAGCGGATCGCTTCGGCGGCGCAAGGGTTTTTGTATTGCGTCTCCTCGCTAGGCGTCACCGGTGTGCGCGAGACGCTGCCGGAGACGCTCGGTGATTTCCTCCGCGAAGTGAAGCGGCATAGCTGCGTCCCGGTCGCCGTTGGCTTTGGCATTTCGGCGCCGGAGCAAGTCGGGATGTTAAAAGAGTTGTGCGACGGCGTTGTCGTCGGCAGCGCGCTCGTGCAAAAAGTCGAGCAGTTGGCTCCGAGGTTGCAGGCGCCGGATGAAAGGGAGGCGGCGGCCGCCGAGTTTGCTGCGTACGCCCGTTCGCTTGCCGCACCGCTTCGGGAGCCGCGTTCTTCGCGCTAAAAGTTCCGAATTGAAGGAGTTGGCGACAATCATGCAAGTAAAGGAATCGCTCCGGGGACTTCCTCCGTACCAGCCGGGAAAATCGATCGAAGAAGTCAAGCGGGAATATGGCTTGCCTGAGATTATCAAACTTGCTTCTAACGAGAATCCGTACGGTTCGCCGCCAGCGGCAAAAGCGGCCATCGCCGCTGAGCTTGACCGCCTCGCCGTCTATCCGGACGGCTGCGCCCGCACGTTGCGCGAAAAGGTGGCGAAGCATCTTGGCGTCAAGGAAACACAGCTTCTCTTTGGCAACGGTTCGGATGAGGTGGTGCAAATTCTTTGCCGCGCCTTTTTAGAGCCGGGCGTGAATACGGTGATGGCGGCGCCGACATTCCCGCAATACCGGCATAATGCCATCATCGAGCGGGCCGAGGTGCGCGAAGTGCCGCTTGTTGATGGGCGTCATGATTTGGAGGCGATGCTTGCGGCGATCGATGAAAACACGCGCATCATCTGGATTTGCAATCCGAACAACCCGACGGGCACGTATGTGAATGATGCCGAGCTGCGCGCCTTTTTGGACCGCGTGCCGCCGCACGTGCTCGTCGTCGTGGACGAAGCGTACTACGAATATGCGACGGCGCCCGACTATCCGCAAACGGTGCCGCTTTTAAACGAGTATGAGCAGCTTGTCGTCATGCGCACGTTCTCGAAAGCATACGGACTCGCTGCGCTCCGCGTCGGCTACGGCGTGGCGAGTGAGACGCTCATCCGCGCCGTCGAGCCGGCGCGCGAGCCGTTTAACACGTCGGCCATTGCCCAAGCGGCCGCGGCGGCCGCACTTGACGATCAAGCGTTCATCCGCGCCTGCGTCGAACGAAATCGCGCCGAGCTTGAGCGGTATTATCGCTTTTGCGAGGAGAACGGCCTCAAGTATTATCCGTCGCAAACGAACTTTTTGTTCATTGATTTCGGGTTGGATGGCGACGAAGTGTTCCGCTATTTGCTGGAGCGCGGCGTCATTGTCCGCTCGGGCCAAGCGCTTGGGCTGCCGACTGGCGTGCGCGTGACTGTTGGCACGAAAGAGCAAAACGACCGGGTGTTGGAACTCGTTTCGCAACTGCTTCGGGAAAAACAGCTCGCCTGACCGTTCAACGGTGGGATGGATAGAAAAGATCGGCCCGTTGCTTTTTGAAAGCAGCGGGCGCACGTTTACATAAAGCAGGTGGGACGATTGAAAGGAAAAGTGTTCATTGTCGGCCTCGGCTTGATCGGGGGATCGATTGCATTGGCGATTAAAAAAGCGCATCCGGAGGCGATGATCATCGGCTACGACGTCAATGAGCGGCAGCTGGGCTTGGCGCGCTCGCTCAAGGTGATCGACGAAGCCGCTCGTTCACCCGAAGACGGATACGGACAGGCGGATTTGGTCGTTCTGGCCGTTCCGGTCATGCAGACGGAGGCGCTGCTTTCGTCGATGCCGCTCGAGCGGTTAAAGCGCGGCGTCATCGTCACCGATGTCGGCAGCACGAAGCAGCGCATCGTCCAAGGCGCACGCCGCTTGTTGGATCATGGCATAGCGTTCATCGGCGGCCATCCGATGGCTGGGTCGCATAAAAGCGGGGTGGCGGCGGCAAGGGCTCATCTGTTTGAAAACGCGTTTTACATTTTGACGCCGACGGACGATGTGCCGCCGCAGCAAGTCGAGGCGTTGAAACAGTGGCTTGCGGGAACGAAAGCGCAGTTTGTCATCTTAACGCCCAAAGAGCATGACCGCATCACTGGCGTAATCAGCCATTTTCCGCATTTGATTGCGGCGAGCCTCGTTCATCAGGCGCGTGAATATGAGAGCGAAAACGCCCTCGTCAGCCGGCTGGCGGCTGGCGGTTTCCGCGACATCACCCGCATCGCGTCGAGCAATCCGGAAATGTGGCGCGACATTTTCATCCATAACAAGCATGAACTGCTTGCGCTCTTTGACCGCTGGATCGCCGAAATGGAGCGGCTGCGCTCGTTTGTCGAAGAAGAAAACAGCATCGCCATTTACCATTACTTTTTGGAGGCGAAACAGTTTCGCGACGGGCTGCCGTCGAGAACGAAAGGAGCGATTCCGTCGTTTTACGATTTGTATGTCGACGTGCCGGATTATCCGGGCGTCATTTCCGAAGTGACCGGCTATTTAGCCGAGGAAAACATCAGCATCACGAACATCCGCATCATTGAGACGCGCGAAGAAATTTACGGCGTGCTCCGCCTCAGCTTCCAAAGCGAAGACGATCGGGCGCGGGCGAAAGCGTGCCTCGCCAAACATACGAACTATGCCGCCTATGAAGGGTAGCAATGAAAAACATGTGGAGGGACAGGTGTGTTGATTAACCAATAAAATCCAATTGGCATCGCTCTATTCCTAGCTTTTCTGCCGTTGTCGGCAAACGTGCCGTTTGCCGACTGGGCATGCTGTACGCATGCTCTCCTCGAACAATGAACGCTTTTCGGGCCAATCACATTTGCCCGCCGGCGTTCTTGTTCGAGGGAAAAGGTAGAAAAGCTTGTGTTAAGCCATATGATTCTATGCTTGTTAGTAAAATAATGGGTAATCAACACTCATGATGGAGGGATTTTGCATGCAGCTGCCAACCAACGTGTCGTCGCTTCGAGGAATGATCGAAGTCCCCGGTGACAAATCGATTTCCCATCGCGCCGTCATGCTCGGGGCGCTTGCTTCTGGACGGACGGTGATTGACCATTTTTTGCCTGGGGCGGACTGTTTAAGCACGATCGACTGTTTCCAAAAACTCGGCGTCGACATTCGCCGGGACGGGACGACAGTCGTTGTCGAAGGAGCCGGCCCCGGCGGGCTGCGCGAGCCGGCCGCCGTGCTTGATGTCGGCAACTCGGGAACGACGGCGCGCCTGTTGCTCGGCATTTTGGCCGGCCAGCCGTTTCACGCCTGCCTTGTCGGCGATGAATCGATCGCCAAGCGGCCGATGGGGCGGGTGACGAAGCCGCTTCGCGAAATGGGTGCGCATATTGATGGGCGCGATGGGGGCAATTATACGCCGCTTTCCATCCGCGGCGGCGCGCTTCGCCCGCTTCGCTACACTTCGCCGGTGGCGAGCGCGCAAGTAAAATCGGCCATTTTGCTCGCCGGCTTATTCGCTGACGGCGTGACGTCTGTTTCCGAACCGCACCGCTCGCGCGATCATACCGAGCGGATGGTTCGGTTGTTTGGCGGTGAAGTGAGTGTGGATGGCTTGACCGTCTCGGTGGCCGGCCCGCAACGCTTGCGCGGAACGCACATTTACGTTCCCGGCGATATTTCCTCAGCCGCCTTTTTCCTTGTCGCCGGCGCCATTGTGCCGAACAGCGAAATTACGCTGAAAAACGTCGGCTTAAATCCAACGCGGACCGGCATCATCGATGTGCTTACACAAATGGGGGCGGATATTGCGATTGACAACGTCCGCAACGAGGAAACCGAGCCGATCGGTGATATTACGGTCCGCACGTCGACGCTTCGGGCGGTCGAAATCGGCGGGGATCTCATTCCAAGATTGATCGACGAAATTCCGATCATTGCCTTGCTCGCGACGCAGGCGGAAGGAACGACTGTCATCAAAGACGCGAGCGAACTGAAGGTGAAAGAGACGAACCGGATCGATACGGTCGTCACCGAGTTGAAAAAATTCGGCGCTGACATTGAGGCGACCGATGATGGCATGATCATCCGCGGCAAAACGCCGCTTTACGCTGATAGGATCGTTGTCGACAGCCATGGCGACCACCGCATCGGCATGATGCTCGCCGTTGCCGCCTGCATCGCCAAAGGGACGGTCCGCCTCGAGCGTTCGGAAGCGGTCGCCGTTTCCTATCCGGCGTTTTTTGCTGATCTCTGTTCGCTGCTGTAAGGCCTCCCGCCCCCAAGCGGGCGGGCGGTCATATTTTGCGTTGTTCGTTCATATATTGTCAGTGAGAGGAATTGGCTTCGTATTTTTTTGAAAGCGGATACATCCCGGTTTCCGGCTGAAAAACGGCGCACCTTTCAGACAGCGAGCGGTTTGGTTGCGGAAACGGCCATGATCGATTATCATCATTCATGTTCCCGTTGTAACGGTACATAATGATTGGAATGGCAAAGGCGGATGGGCTCCTGTGGGCGCCCGGCCGCCTGCCGCAAGAGAGGGCTGACGAAACCATGACACGCGTCGAACAAATCATTCGCTTAGTGGAAAACGGAAACGTCGACCAGGCGTTGGCGCTTGTGCCGAAAGTGAAAAAATATGGAAGTGATGAAGAAAAATACGCGCTTGCCGACTGCTTGTACGGATGGGGAATGCCGGAAGAGGCGAAGGAGCTGCTTGAGGAGCTGACCACCCGCTATCCGGATGACGGCGACATTCGCTTGTTTTTGGCGGAAGTGTATACGGAGCTTGAAGCCGAAGAGGAAGCGCTCACCATTTTGTCGGAGATCGACGAAGACGATCCGCAGTTTGTCCGCGCGTGCCTTCTTGCCGCCGATTTGTACGAAATGCAAGGGCTGGCGGAAGTGAGCGAGCGGAAGCTGCGTCAAGCGTACGAGAAAGCTCCAGATGAGCCGATCGTGCAGTTTGCGTTGGCTGAGCTGTATTTTTCGCACGGTGAATACTCAAAAAGCGTGCCGCTTTATGAACAGGTGCGGAAGACGAATAAGGAGATGGCCGGCGTCTTGATCACCGAGCGGATCGCTGAGGCGCTCAGCCGTTCCGGGGAATTCGAGGCGGCGCTTCCGTATTATGAGGAGGCGCTCAATGAAAAAATGGACAGCCGGACGCTGTTCGCCTACGGATTCACCGCGTTGCAGGCCGGCTATACACAAACGGCCATCGATAAGCTCAGCGCTTTAAAAGAGCTCGATCCGGACTACACTCCGCTTTACCTTTATTTGGCGAAAGCGTATGAACAAGAAGGACGGCTCGTGCAAAGCTATGAGACGGCGCTTGAGGGCATCGGCGTCGACGAATGGAACAAAGAGCTCCGCCTTTACGCAGGCAAGCTGGCGCTCAAGCTGAACAAGCCAGAGGAGGCAGAGGAACATTTGAAAAAAGCGCTTGAGATCGATGGCGGGTACATCGAGGCGCTCACGGTTTTATCAGCGCTTTGGCTAAACGAACAGCGCTATGAGGATGTCGTAGCGCTTCTCGAGCAGGCAATGGCCGATGGGGAGTACGATCCGCAGTTTGAATGGGACCTTGGGCGCGCCAAACATCGGCTTGAGATGTACGACGATGCATTAAATCATTACGGCGAGGCATATAATTTCTTTAAGCACAATGTCGAGTTCCTCGAAGAGTACGGATATTTTCTCATCGAGGAAGGAAATCGGGCGGCGGCGAAAGAAATATTTCAACAGATCCTTCGTCTCGACCCAACCCATACGGAGGCGGCGGAGATGCTGCTTGAGCTCGAAGAGTAGGGGAGAAGCGGTGGCCAAACCTCTTTCTTGGAAACCGATCGAGGGGGAAGCGCACAATGACGCACGTATCCGTCAATGAGAAAAAAGAGTTTATCCGTTGGTTTTTAAGCCACTATCAGTTGAAGCGGCGCGAGTGTGTCTGGATTTTAAACTATTTGATGAGCCATGACCAGCTCATGCAAAAGGTGCATTTTGTCGAGAATGCCCAATATTGCCCGCGCGGCATCATTATGTCGACCCATTGCGTCGACGAGGTGCCGTTCCGTTTTTACAAAGGCAATGTGATGACGACCGATGCAGAGAAATCGTTCCATGACATCCGTTTAAACCGCGATGAAGATATTTACATTCAACTGAATTTCCGCGCTTCTTTTCACTCGCCGCAATATGTCGCTGTGCTTGAGGAAAACCCGTATGCGCCGAAGCAGGCGCAAGTGAGCGAAAACGACCAGCGCCTCGCCGAACAGTTTTTGGAACGCTCCATTTACGAATTCCGGCGCGGGCGGCTCATGAAGCTGATCGATGAGGCGCTTGACCGCCATGATGAAGAGGCGTTCCGCCGCCTGACCGATGAATTAAACAAATTGTAAACACCTTGCCGCCGGCAAGGTTTTTCTTTTGCCGAAAAATATGGTATGGTGATGAAGGGAAGAAACTTTAAGGAAAAGGAGAGTACGAATGAAGTGGACAGGCGAGGACGTCGCCCTCTATGAACGAGAGCGCGACTACATCGACACGGCGCTCCTTCCGCTTTTGCCGGTGGCTCTCGGCCAAGGAGCGAAGCGGCTCGCTTCCGGCGGGGAGCTTGTCGGGCTCATCGCGGCCGAGGTCGAGCGACAGCTGAAGGGACGGTTGTTTTTGATGCCGTCGTTTGTGTATTTTGCCGATGAGCCGCGGGCGCAGCTTGCCGAAAGGCTGGCAGATTGGACCAACCGGCTTAGGCGGGAAGGAATGAAGCATCTGTTTTATGTGACGTGTGACCGTGCGTGGCAAGAGGGCGAAGAAGCCGACCGCGTTTGGGTCGTTCCGGTTGTTCCGCTCGAGAGCATGGGTGAATCGTACAAGCACGAGCTTGTCAGAGAGCAGGCCGCCGAGCTGCTCCGTTTTCTCATCGGCCGCTGGGCGCAAGAGTAGACGCGGCAAAGTCCGACGTTTTGCCGCCTGTGATATTGACCTTGTCCAGCAATTGAGCTATCATTAGAATGTCCTAGTTTTCCATATGTGTTATACATACAATCGTCCGGTGTGGACTTGATTTTGCATAGAGGGGGGAAGACGATGAGCGACAACAAACATCGCGTAACGAGACGTCAGTTTTTAAACTACACGCTGACCGGCGTCGGCGGCTTTATGGCGGCAGGGATGCTGATGCCGATGCTACGTTTTGCTTTCGATCCGATCTTGAAGGATGAAGCAGGGACGGAGATGGTCGCGGTAGCAGACGTCAAAGAGATTACGACCGAACCAAAGCGCTTCGATTTCAAAGTAAAGGTGAAAGACGCTTGGTACGAGTCGGAAGAGCCGAAATCAGCATGGGTGTATAAAACGGACAAGGGGGAGATCATCGCCCTGTCGCCGATTTGCAAACACCTCGGCTGTACGGTCGACTGGAACACGGACAAAGAGCATCCGAACCAGTTTTTCTGCCCATGCCACTATGGGCGCTATGAGAAGGACGGCACAAATGTTCCGGGAACGCCGCCGCAAGCTCCGCTTGACCGTTATGAGTACAAAGTGAAAGACGGCAAGCTGTATTTAGGCAAGGCGAAACCAAGAAAGGAGGCGTAATGCGTGTTAAACAAGCTGTATGACTGGGTCGATGAACGCTTAGATATTACGCCTTTATGGCGGGATATCGCCGATCACGAAGTTCCGGAGCACGTCAACCCCGCCCATCACTTTTCCGCCTTTGTCTATTGTTTCGGCGGGCTGACGTTTTTTGTCACGGTCATTCAAATTTTGTCAGGAATGTTTTTGACGATGTACTACGTCCCGGATATTAAAAACGCATGGGAATCGGTGTATTATTTGCAAAACGAAGTGGCGTTCGGCCAAATTGTGCGCGGCATGCACCACTGGGGGGCGAGCCTCGTCATCGTCATGATGTTTTTACATACGCTGCGCGTCTTTTTCCAAGGGGCTTATAAAAAGCCGCGCGAAATGAACTGGATTGTCGGCGTATTGATCTTTATGGTGATGATGGGTCTTGGCTTCACCGGCTACTTGTTGCCGTGGGATATGAAAGCGCTGTTTGCGACGAAAGTTGGTTTGCAAATCGCGGAAGCGACGCCGCTCATTGGCCCGGCCATTAAGACGCTGTTAGCTGGGGACCCAGAAATTGTCGGCGCGCAAACGTTGACGCGTTTCTTTGCCATTCACGTCTTCTTCTTGCCAGCGGCTTTGCTCGGCTTAATGGCAGCGCACTTTTTAATGATTCGCAGACAAGGCATTTCCGGTCCGCTATGATCGGTCGATCCCGCGTTTAGAGGCGATAGAAAAAAGGAGGGAACCACGCAATGCATCGCGGAAAAGGAATGAAATTCGTCGGCGATTCCCGTGTTCCCGCGGTGAGAAAACCGAATATTCCAAAGGACTATTCGGAATATCCCGGGAAAACGGAAGTGTTTTGGCCGAACTTCCTGCTCAAGGAATGGTTGGTCGGATCGGTCTTTCTCGTCGGTTTCTTATGCTTGACGGTCGCCCATCCGTCGCCGCTTGAGCGGATCGCCGACCCGACGGACACGACGTACGTGCCGCTGCCTGACTGGTATTTCTTGTTCTTATACCAATTGCTCAAATATTCGTATGCGTCTGGTCCGTATACGGTCGTCGGCGCGATCATCATCCCAGGGTTGGCGTTCGGCGCGCTCTTATTGGCGCCGTTTTTGGACCGCGGCCCAGAGCGCCGTCCTTGGAAGCGTCCGGTAGCGACCGGGATGATGCTGTTGGCGCTTGCGTCGATGATTTATTTGACATGGGAAGCGGTCGTTACACACGACTGGAAAAAAGCAGCTGAACAAGGGAAAATTCGTGCCGAAGTGAAAATTGACACGAACGCGGAAGGTTATAAAATCGCGCAGGCGAACACATGTACATCGTGCCACGGACAAAACTTGTCCGGCGGCGCTGGTCCGTCGCTCATCGGCACTGGCTTGAAACCAGAAGAAATCGCGAAAATCGCGAGAGAAGGGAAAGGCAGCATGCCGGCCGGCGTCTTTAAGGGCACAGATGAAGAGTTGAAAAAACTGTCCGAATTCATCGCCGGACTAAAAGCGGAATAATCGTTTCGACACGAAAAAGCTGACTCGCGTTAGTCAGCTTTTTTCGTGCCAACATGAAACCGAGGCGAGGTGCAGATGATGGCATGGCTTTATGCGCTGTTGGCTTCCCGGCCGGTTGTTTGGCTGCTCTTGTTCGTCAACGCGGCTGGCACCATCTATGGATATTATTGGTATCGTTATCAACTTGCCGATACGCCTCCCGTCTTTTTGCCATTTGTTCCTGACAGTCCAACGGCGAGCCTTTTTTTTCTTGTCGTCCTTGTGGCATGGCTTTTCGGCAGGTCGGCGCCGCTTTTTGAAGCGTTGGCTTTGGTGACGCTTGTTAAGTATGGAATTTGGGCAGTCGTTATGAATGTGCTCGTTTGGCGCGTCACCGGCACGCTTGATTGGGCCGGCTGGATGCTCATCGTTTCGCACGGGGCGATGGCGATCGAAGGAATGCTGTACGCTCGGTTTTATCGATTCCGCTTCCTTCACCTTATGCTGGCGGCTGTGTGGACGTTGCATAACGATGTCATCGATTACGTCTTTGGCATGATGCCTCGCTATAGTGTGCTGGCTGACTACGCCAACGAAATCGGCTATTTTACGTTTTGGTTGAGCATCGCATCGATTGCCGCTGCGTATCAGCTTGGCGTTCGCCTCCCGCGCCAGCCGTTTCTGCCGGGCGACATGTCTTTCCGGCAGGCATCAGAGTAGAGCGTTGAACACAAGGAGGAACGTTGGGCGGCAGCTTTCTGGCAGTTGCCTGGTCTACTCTTGTCCACTCCTTCATACATTGTACTAGTGGATGAGGGAGGGACGATGATGAAGCGAATCGGGCTAGCCATGCTGTTGTCGCTCGCCTTTTTATGGCCAGCGCCCATTGGCGCGGCTGGACAAACAAACGGTTGGGAGCAGTTGGACGATATTTCCGACGAGGCGCTGCAATTGGCGAAAAACGGTCGTTTTGCCGAAGCAAAAGAAGTGCTCCGCTATTTTTCCGAGCGGTTTTTCGCCCTTGGGGCAAAAGAACGGTTGAAATCGGCCGATGAATTGCGGGCGGTGACCGTGACGCACGAGCAGGCAGTCAAGGCGATGACGGCGCCGATCCCCGCGGAAGACAAAGTGGCGGCGATCACCCAGTTTCGCCTTGTTGTTGACGCCATCCATTCGACATACCAGCCGCTTTGGACGGAGATGGAGCCGGCTGTCATGGAGGCGTTTGCTGCGGTCGAAAAGGCGGCGCAGCAAGGCGAGCAGAAAGCGTATGCCGCTGCCCTCCGCCAGTTGCTTGACCGCTATACATTGATCGAGCCGAGTGTGAAAATCGACGTGCCGCCGGATATCGCGACAAAGGTCGATGACGATCTGGAGACGTTGCAGGCCGCCGCGTTTTGGCAACGCAGCGAAGACGAGCAGCGCGAGCAACTCGCCGATGCGCGTCAAGATCTTGAAGCGCTGTTTGCCGGGGTGAAAAAGGACGAAGCGGACCCGTCGCTCATTTGGATGATGATTTCCACTGGCGGAGTGATCGTGCTGACGCTGACGTACGTTGGCTGGCGGAAGTACAAAGGAGAAAAGGAAGAGAAGCGGGCGCGGCAGCCGGAAGACTAAGCACTGGCGCTTTTTGCGAGGGGGGAAACGTTTCCCCCTCTTTTTTGTTTTCCCGTTGCTTTGTGCAAGCACCGCCCCGGCACTTTCAAGCGGCGCTTGCCGGGCTTATCCCGGTTGGGCTTTCGCGCCAGCGGCTTTTCATGGTTCCAGCGGCCGTTTCTGTTCGTCGAGCGTAAACCCTTCGCCGAGCACATCATGCACATCGGTGACGGCGACGAACGCATGCGGATCAACGGATATAATGACACTTTTTAAGCGCGGCAGTTCGTTTTTGGCGACGACGCAATACAAGACATCGCGGTCGCGCTTCGTATACGAGCCGCGCCCTTTCAGCACGGTGACGCCGCGCTCCATCTCTGTCAAGATCCGGTTGGCGATCTCCTCGCTTTTTTCTGAGATGATGGTCGCCCCTTTTGCCGCATAGCCGCCTTCCTGCAGAAAATCAATGACCCGGGCAGCGATAAAGACGGCGACCAACGTATACATCGCCTCGCGGTATGACAGGTAAAGAAGAAGCGACAACGTGATGACGGTGGCGTCAAAGGCAAACATCGTTTTGCCCATGCTGATGCCTTTATATTTATGGACGAGGCGGGCGATAATATCGACGCCTCCGGTTGTGCCGCCGTAGCGGAAAATAATGCCGAGGCCGACGCCGATAAAGACGCCGGCAAACAAGGAGGCGAGCGTCATGTCATGTCGAAGCGGCATATGAATCATGTAGCGTTGAAAGATGGACAAAAAGACGGAAACGGCGACCGTGCCGATGACGGTATAGAGAAACGTCTGGCGGCCGAGCAGCTTCCAGCCGATGAAAAAGAGCGGAATGTTGAGCGCCAAGTTGGTGATCGCTGGATCCAGTCCGAACAAAAAATAAAGAAGAAGCGTAATGCCGGTAAACCCGCCTTCCGCCAAATTGTTTTGCATGTTGAAATGAACGAGCCCGAAGGCGAAAATGGCGGCGCCAAGCAAAATAAACAGGCAGTTTTTGATCTTTAGTCCGAAAATCATACCGTCCCTCCGTCCGCAAAAATAGTCGGCGCCCTTAATTATAGAGGAACTTGTCCATATAGGCAATGACGAGCGAAAACGGACGGAATGGACAGCGGGCGAAAACATTTGTCAAATGCGCCGCTTTTCGCTAACATGAAAACAGACGAGGTGACAAGCCATGCAGGAGAAAACGATGAAACAAATGCAACAGGAAGTGGATGACTATATCAGTCAATTTAAAGAAGGCTATTTCAGCCCGCTCGCCATGCTGGCGCGGCTGACGGAAGAGCTCGGCGAGCTGGCGCGCGAGGTGAACCATTACTACGGGGAAAAACCGAAAAAGGCGACCGAACAAGAAAAAACGGTGGAAGAAGAGCTGGGCGATTTGCTGTTTGTGCTCATTTGCTTCGCCAATTCGCTCGGCATTGATTTGCAGGCGGCGCACGACCGGGTGATGGACAAGTTTCGCACCCGCGACCGCGACCGCTGGACGCGGAAGGAGGAAGGATCATGACGATTCGCATTGTCATCGCGGGGCCGCGCGGCCGCATGGGCCGAGAAGCGGTTGCGCTCGTGCAGCAAACAGATCACTTTGAACTGGCTGCGGTCATCGACCGCCGTTACGATGGACAAAATTTAGCGGAGATCGACGGATTTTCCTGCGTCAACGCCCCGATTTACACCGATGCGGCCCGCTGTTTTGCCGAGGTGAAGCCGGATGTATTGATCGATTTGACAACGCCGGAAGCTGGAAAGCGGCACACCGAGCTGGCGCTGCGTTACGGCGTTCGTCCGGTCGTCGGCACGACTGGATTTACGCCGGAAGATATCGAGCGGCTCACCAAGCTGGCGGAAGAGAAAGAAATCGGCGCCATCATCGCGCCGAACTTTGCCGTCGGAGCGGTGTTGATGATGAAATTCGCCCGCATGGCGGCCAAATATTTCACTGATGTAGAAATCATTGAATTGCACCATGATCAAAAGCTTGACGCACCGTCCGGAACAGCGTTGAAGACGGCGCAGCTCATTGCCGAAGTGCGACCGTCGAAAAAGCAAGGCCACCCGAACGAAAAGGAAACGCTTGCTGGCGCGCGCGGCGCCGCTTACGACGGCATCCCGATCCACAGCGTCCGTCTGCCGGGCTTTGTCGCTCATCAAGAAGTGATTTTCGGCGGCAACGGCCAGACGTTGACGATCCGCCACGATTCGTTCGACCGCCGCTCGTTTATGTCCGGGGTGAAGCTGGCAGTGGAAACGGTGATGCATTTACATACGCTTGTCTATGGGCTGGAGCATATTTTGGAATAGTGTGCAAACTGCGCAAACGGGGGAGAATGGAATGAAAATCGCGTTAATTGCCCATGACCAAAAAAAGGAAGAGATGGTCGCATTTGCGACCGCCTATGCGCCTGTGCTGGCAAACCATGAATTGTACGCCACCGGCACGACCGGCTTGCGCATCCAGGAGGCGACCGGTCTTCCAGTTCATCGCTTCCAATCGGGGCCGTACGGAGGCGACCAAGAAATCGGGGCGATGATCGCCCGCAATGAAATGGATCTGGTCATTTTTTTCCGCGATCCGCTCACCGCCCAGCCGCATGAGCCGGACATCAGCGCATTGATGCGTCTTTGCGACGTCTATGCCGTGCCGCTGGCGACGAACATCGGCACGGCCGAGCTGCTCATCCGCGCGTTGGAGCGCGGCGATTTGGCATGGCGCAGCATTGTGCGCGGCCGAACAAAAGGCGGGGAGGAATAGGAAACAGAAAGGTGACAGCGATGATGGAAACGTGTGACTTGTTGGCGTTCGGCGCCCATCCGGATGATGTCGAAATCGGCATGGGAGGGACGATCGCCAAATACGTACGCCGTGGGTGCCGTATTGTCATTTGCGACTTGACGCAAGCCGAGCTGTCGTCCAACGGCACGGTCGACGAGCGGCAGAGAGAGGCGGCCGAGGCGGCCCGCCGGCTCGGTGTATCCGAGCGGTTCAATCTTCGGCTGCCTGACCGCGGCCTTTACGTCGAGGAAGAGGCGATCCGCCAGATCGCAGCGGTCATCCGCCGCTGCCGGCCGCGCCTTGTATTCGCCCCCTATTGGGAAGACCGGCATCCGGATCACGGGCGATGCGCCCGCCTTGTTGAGGAAGCGGTCTTTTCCGCCGGCATCCGCCGCTATGGCGCTGGAGAGCTTGGCGATGCGCACCGCGTTCGGGCGGTGTATTATTATATGATCAATGCCTTTTGCCGCCCGCATTTTCTCATCGATATTAGCGAAACGATCGATGACAAGCTGGACAGCCTGCGCGCGTACGAAAGCCAATTTCAAAAACGGCCTGGCTCGGTTGACACCCCGCTGACCAACGGCTACATCGAGATGATTGAAAGCCGCGAGCGCTGGTTCGGTCAACAAATCGGCGCGGCGTATGCGGAAGGGTTTTTGACGAAAACGCCGATTCATCTTTCCAATTTGTTTGAGGAGGAGCGATGAAGCTGAAAATCGGGATTGTTTGCTATCCGACGGTTGGGGGCTCCGGAGTGGTCGCCACTGAGCTTGGCAAGCTGCTGGCGGAGCGGGGGCATGAGATTCACTTTATCTCATCGAGCATGCCGTTTCGTTTGAATAAAGTGTACGGCAACATTTATTATCATGAAGTCAGTGTCAACCAATATTCCGTCTTTCAATACCCGCCGTACGATTTGGCATTGGCAAGCAAAATTGCTGAGGTGGCAAAGCGGGAACGGCTCGATGTGCTTCATGCCCATTACGCCGTTCCTCATGCCGTCTGTGCGGTGTTGGCGCGGCAAATGGTCGGCGAGCTGCCGATCATCACGACGCTGCACGGCACCGACATCACAGTGCTCGGCTATGACCCGTCGCTTTCCGATATGATCAAATTCGGCATCGAGCAGTCGGATATCGTTACGGCGGTGTCTGACGCCCTTGCCCGGCAGACGTATGAACTGCTCGATGTGCAAGCGACGATCCATACCGTCTACAATTTTGTCGATGAACGCGTCTACCGTCGCCGGGAAGCGGGCCATTTACGGCGCGAGTACGGCATTCGCGACGATGAACGAGTTGTGATCCATGTCTCGAATTTCCGGAAAGTGAAGCGTGTGCCCGATGTAGTGCGAGCATTTGCCATCGTGCGCCGGCACGTGCCAGCCAAGCTCTTGCTTGTCGGCGACGGTCCGGAAATGACCGTCGTCTGCCGGCTTGTGAAAGAGCTTGGGCTGCAAGATGATGTCCGCTTTTTAGGAAAACAGGATAAACTCGAAGAGCTGTATTCGATCAGTGATGTGATGATGCTTTTGTCGGAAAAAGAAAGCTTCGGGCTCGTATTGCTTGAAGCGATGGCGTGCGGCGTTCCGTGCATCGGCACGGCCATCGGCGGGATTCCGGAAGTGATTGAGGATGGGAAAACCGGGTTTTTATGCCCGCTTGGCGATGTCAAAGAGGCGGCAAGACAGGCGATGGCGCTGTTGACAGACTGCCGGTTGCACGCTGAGATGGCAAGACAGGCGGTGCAAACGGTCGAGCGCAAGTTCCGCTCGGCCGACATCGTCGGGCAGTATGAACAGCTGTACGCTTCGCTTGCGGCAAGGAAGGTGAAACGATGAAACCGCCGTTTGAACAGGCGCTCGGCATTATCCAACAATTGAAGCGGCATGGCCATGAGGCGTATTTTGTCGGCGGCGCGGTGCGCGACTTGTTGATCGGGCGTGCGATCGGCGACGTCGATATCGCGACAAGCGCTCTGCCGGAAGAAGTGATGCGCTTGTTTCCGAAAACGATCGACGTCGGTTCGAAACACGGCACGGTCGTCGTCGTGCATGAAGGAACAGCGTATGAAGTGACGACATTCCGCACGGACGGCGATTATGAAGACCATCGCCGTCCGGAGTCGGTGACGTTCGTTCGTTCGCTTGAGGAAGACTTAAAGCGGCGCGATTTCACGATGAACGCCATCGCCATGGATGAACGCGGAACGATCATTGATCCGTTTGGCGGACAAGAGGCGATCGAGCGGCGGCTCATTTGCACGGTCGGGGCGGCGGACGAACGGTTTCGCGAAGATGCGCTCCGCATGATGCGGGCTGTTCGCTTCGTCAGCCAACTTGGATTTGCGCTTGCTGAGGACACGAAGCGGGCGATCGTCCAAAACGCACCGCTTATGGCCCACATTTCTGTCGAACGGATGACCATGGAAATGGAAAAACTGCTCGCCGGTCCGTTCGTTGCCGAAGCGCTGCCGCTGTTGGCTGATACGAAGCTGTTTGCTTATTTGCCGGGATTGGCCGAAAAAGAGCGGCAGCTGCGCTCGGCTGCCGCCTGCCGCTGGCCGTGGCTTACAAAGCGCGAAGAGCGCTGGGCGCTTCTTTGCCGCGCGCTTGATGCCAAAGACATCCGTCCGTTTTTGCGAGCCTGGAAGCTTCCTAACAAAGTGATCGATGAAGCTGGCGCCATTTTGGCGGCGCTCGATGATGTCCCTAGGCCGGAGGCGTGGACGAACGAACAGTTGTTTTTGGCCGGCCTCGAGCGGGCGCTATCGGTTGAAGCGGTGCGCGCCGCGTTGACCGGCGCGCCCTCTGAACCGCATCATGAGGAGCTCCGCCGCCGCTTCGCGGCGCTGCCGATCAAAACGAAAGGGGAGCTTGCCGTCAACGGGAAAGACGTCATTCGCTGGGCTGGAAAACCGGCCGGTCCGTGGGTGAAAGAGACGCTGGATGCCATCTGGCGGGCGGTCGTCAGCAGCGAAGTCGAAAATGAGAAGGAGCGGATTTATGCATGGCTCATGGAGCGCAATCGGACACAAGAAAGAAACTGTTAGAACTGTTTGCCGAGGCAAACGGCGAATTTTTGTCCGGGCAAAAAATCAGCGAACAGCTCGGCTGTTCGCGGGCGGCGGTATGGAAGCATATCGAGGAGCTGCGCAAAGAAGGATTTGAACTCGAAGCAGTGCGCCGCCTTGGCTACCGGATTATCAGCACGCCGGACAAAGTGACGGCCAACGAAATCCAGCTCGGCCTAAAAACAGAAAAACTTGGCCACACGATCCACTTTTTTGACGAAGTCGATTCAACGCAGCGCATTGCGGCAAGGCTCGCGTATGAAGGGGCGCCGGAAGGAACGCTCGTCGTCGCGGAAGAGCAAAAGGCCGGACGCGGGCGTTTGGATCGGAAATGGTTTTCTCCGAAAGGGACGGGCATTTGGATGAGCCTCATTTTGCGGCCGCCCATTCCGCCGCAGCGGGCCCCGCAGTTGACGCTCGTGGCTGCGGTGGCCATCAGCCAGGCGATTCAAGAAATAACTGGGCTTGTCCCAGACATTAAATGGCCGAATGACATTTTGCTTAACGGAAAAAAATGCGTCGGCATTTTAACGGAGCTGCAAGCCGATCCTGACCGCGTTCATTCCGTCATCATCGGCATCGGGATCAACGTCAATCAAACGGTCGAACAGTTTCCAGAGGACATCCGGTCCATCGCCACGTCGCTTTTCGTCGAAAAGGGCGGACGCGTGAAGCGCGCACCGCTCATTCAAGAAATTTTGTTCCGGCTTGAGCGGCTGTACAAGCAATATTTGGCGCATGGCTTCCGTCCGATTAAGCTTCTTTGGGAAGGGTACGCCATCTCGATCGGCAAGCCGGTGACGGCAAGAACGCTGAGCGGCGCGATTCGCGGCATCGCCCGCGGCATCACCGATGACGGGCTGCTCATCCTTGAAGATGAGCAAAAGAACATCCATTACATCCATTCTGCCGATATTCAGTTCTAATTTGCCACTAGAAAAATTGTAACAATTTTGTTAAAATACAAAGCGAGGAAAAGGGCAGTATCTTTCGCAAGAAGAACTGCACCGAGGCCGACAGCACGAATAGGTGAAGGAAATGATCTGCCTTGATCCTTTTTTGAAGGACTAGGACAGAGGGATGAACGAAACCGGCGGCGGTTTTATGGCGTCCTTCTTTCTCAAGGCGGGAAAGAAGGGCGTTTTGTTTCGGGCGGTTCATCTCCTCTGCAGCCAAAGAGGAGGGAACGAAAATGAAAGCGAAAACCGATTTTTTCCACATGAAGCAGGCGGGTGAGCCGATCGTGATGGTGACCGCCTACGATTTTCCGTCCGCGAAGCTTGCCGAGCAAGCCGGCGTCGACATGATTTTGGTCGGCGATTCGCTCGGCATGGTTGTGCTCGGGTATGATTCAACGATCCCGGTGACGGTCGATGATATGATCCACCATACGAAGGCGGTTCGCCGCGGTGCGCCGAACACGTTTATTGTCACCGATATGCCGTTTATGTCGTACCATGCGTCCAAAGAAGAGGCGCTGCAAAACGCCCGCCGCATCATGCAAGAGTCAGGGGCGAACGCCGTTAAAGTCGAAGGAGCGGATGAAGTCGTCGACATGATTGCCGCGCTGACGAAAGCCGGCGTGCCGGTCGTTGCCCATCTCGGGTTGACGCCGCAATCGGTCGGCGTTCTTGGCGGCTATAAAGTGCAAGGCAAAGATGCCGAAAGTGCGAAAAAGCTGCTCGATGATGCGAAACAATGCGAGCAGGCGGGAGCGATCGCCCTTGTCTTAGAGTGTGTTCCGAAGCAGCTCGGGGCGGCCATGGCCCGGGAACTCACCATTCCCGTCATCGGCATCGGCGCCGGGGCGGAAGTCGACGGCCAAGTGCTCGTGTATCACGATTTGCTTGGCTACGGCGTCAGCCGCGTGCCGAAGTTTGTGAAACAATACGCGTCCATCCAGGAGACGATCGTCGAGGCGTTAGCCAACTACGTCGCTGATGTCAAACTGCGCCAGTTCCCGGAGCCGGCGCACACGTTTACGATGAAGGAAGAAGAATGGGTGGCGCTTTACGGAGGAAAGCAAGGATGGTCGTGATGGATCAGATTGCAGCGATGCAGGCGCTCATGCGCCAATATCGCCGTGAAGGAAAGACGATCGGGTTCGTTCCGACGATGGGCTATTTGCATGAAGGGCATACCTCCCTCATCGATCGGGCGCGCGCGGAAAACGACATCGTCGTCCTAAGCGTTTTCGTCAACCCGCTTCAGTTCGGACCGAACGAAGACTTTGCCCGCTATCCGCGCGATTTCGAGCGCGACCGGCGCATCGCCGAACAGCATGGAGTCGACGTCTTGTTCCATCCGGAAGCGGACGAGATGTATCCGGAGCCGCTTACCGTACGAGCGATCGTTCAAGCGCGCGCCGATGTGCTGTGCGGACGGTCGCGCCCCGGCCATTTTGACGGCGTGGCGACGGTGCTCATTAAGCTGTTCAACATTGTTATGCCCGACCGCGCGTACTTTGGGATGAAAGATGCCCAACAGGTGGCGGTCGTCGACGGTTTGATCCGCGATCTCAATTTTCCAATCGAGCTCGTGCCGGTGCCGACGGTCCGCGAGGCGGACGGGCTGGCGAAAAGCTCGCGCAACGTCTATTTGTCGCCGCAAGAACGGAGGGAGGCGCCGGCGCTGTATGCAGCGCTTCAAGCGGCCGCTTCCGCCGTCGAACGAGGGGAGCGGAGCGCAGCGGCGATCCGCCGGATGGTTAGAGAGCATATTGAAGCGCATACGCACGCTGAGATCGATTATGTCGAAGCATGTTCATATCCGGATTTGACGCCGCTTGAGACGCTCGCCGGGACAGTGCTGATCGCTGTCGCCGTCCGATTTGCGAGCGCCCGGTTGATTGACAATATCATGATAGAGTTGCCCAAAACCGGCGAACAAGGGGATGGAAAGGGGAAGCAAGCATGTTTCGCACGCTCATGAACGCCAAAATTCACCGCGCTCGTGTAACAGAGGCCAATCTCGATTACGTCGGCAGCATTACGATCGATGAAGATATTTTGGATGCTGTCGGCATTGTAGCTAATGAAAAAGTGCAGGTAGTGAACAATAATAATGGAGCCCGTTTTGAAACATACGTCATCCCCGGTGAGCGCGGAAGCGGCGTCTTTTGCCTAAATGGCGCCGCCGCCCGTCTTGTGCAAAAAGGGGACGTTATTATCGTCATCTCATATGCGCTCGTTCCAGAGGAAAAAATCGCCGCCCATCGACCGAAAATCGCGATTATGGACGAAAACAACCGGATTGTGCAGCTCATCGCCGAAGAGCCGGCGCATACGGTTTTATGAGGGCAAAAAGGGGCTTTCCGCCCCTTTTCGTTTTGAGGTGATCGTTTATGGCAACGCGCTTTGTCATCATTGACTTGGAGACAACTGGAAATGGGCCGAAAAAAGGTGACCGGATCATCCAGCTCGGCATGGCGGTCGTCGAAGATGGCTTGATTGTCGAACGGTTTGCCAGCTTTTTTAACCCGGAACAGCCCATTCCGCTGTTCATTCAGCAGCTGACGAACATCAACGAACAGATGATTGAAGGAGCGCCGCTGTTTGCTGACAAGGCGGGCGAGATCGCCGCCATGATGCACGGTGCTTACTTTGTCGCCCATAACGTCGACTTTGATTTGCCGTTTTTGCAGGCCGAGCTTGAACGGGCTGGCTGGCCGCCGTTTGCCGGTCCGACGATCGATACGGTCGAGCTCGCCCGCATCGTGCTGCCGACTGCCGAAAGCTATAAGCTCGGCGATTTGGCGAGGCAGCTCGGCCTCCACCACGATCGTCCGCATCAAGCGGACAGCGATGCGGAAGTGACCGCCAAGCTGTTCATTGCCTTGCTCAAGCGGCTCTCCTGTCTGCCGCTTATGACGCTTGAGCAACTGCGCGGTCTTGCCCGCCACTTGAAAAGCGATATTTACTTGCTCCTTGATGCAGTCATCGCCGAAAAGCGGAACAAGGCGCCGGCCGACCGCGATGTCGCCGTATACCGCGGCATTGCGTTGAAACAACCGGCGCCGGAGCCGGATGAGAGCAATCGGCGCCCCGCTTTGGCTTCGTTCGCTGCCTTTTGCGAACAGGAGCCGCCCCTTCCGCTTCCCGGTTATCAACGGCGCGCGGGGCAGTGGGAGATGATGCGGCTCGTTTATGAGGCGCTGTCGACGTCCCAGCACGCGCTCATTGAAGCAGGGACCGGACTGGGCAAATCGCTCGCCTATTTGATTCCCGCTGCTTTTTTTGCCTGTGAGCAGCAAGAGCGGATCGTCATCAGCACGCATACTCTCCAGCTGCAGGAGCAGCTCATTCGCCGCGATTGGCCGGTATTGCGGCAAATCGCGCCGTTTCCGCTCCGCGTTGCCGTTTTGAAAGGAAAGCAAAATTACTTATCCCTTGACAAGTTCGCTTCGTTTTTGTCGGAGCCGTCTGACACGTACGATGCGGCGCTCTTGAAATGCCAGGTGCTCGTTTGGCTGCTTGAAACCGACAGCGGCGACTTGGACGAATTGAATGTGTCATCCGGCGCCCGTCTCCTATTGTCTGCACTTGCCATCGGCGAAGAGGAAGACGGCGGGCGGCATCATTTTTTCGCCCGGGCGAAAGAGCGCTCCGAACGAGCGGATGTGGTCATTACCAACCATGCGCTTTTGCTTCATGATTTGACCGGCCCGGCGCCGCTTTTGCCGCCGTTTGGCCATCTGATCATCGATGAGGCGCACCGGCTTGAAGATGCTGCCGCCCGGTGTTTTGGCGAGCAGATTAGCTATGTGTCGTTTCGCCTGTTGACCGCCAAAATCGCGCAGACGATCGCGAAATGGCTGGAAGCAGAACAGGACGCACCGAATAGGGCTCTTGTCCGTTGCCAGCGGCGCCTTGAGGAGCTGCAGTTTGAAGGGGATGAGCTGTTCCGCCTGTTGCGCCGCTATGCGTTGGACAAAAAGCCAGCTCGCGCTGGCCGTTGCCGCTATCGCTTTTCGCCGACGGACGAACAGAGCCGGGCTTGGCAGGCGGCGGTGGAGTTATGTTGGCGCCTGCGTGATTTGGCGGCGGCGCTATCCGCTGAAGCGAAGCCGCTTCTATCCGCTGATTCGAGTGGCGATTTCCCCCCATCCGCCTTGCTGTCGGCCGATTTGGCGGCTCTCAACCGGCAAATGGCTGCGCTCGTGCGTTTGCTGACCGAAAAGGAGCCCGGTGTCGTCCGGTGGATCGAAGCGGAAGAAAAAGGGGCGGCGAACGCTGTTCGCCTTTACTCGCAGCCGGTCGACCTTGCGGATTTTTTCGCCGATCAACTGTTTATGAAAAAACGGAGCGTCGTTTTGACGTCGGCGACGCTCACTGTCCGCGGCCGGTTCACGTATATGGCGGCGCGTCTCGGCCTTGAGGATTTTTATCCACTTTGCCGCTCGTTTCCGCCGCCGTTTCGTTACGAGGAGCAGGCCGCGCTCTTCGTGCCGGCGGACATGCCGCTCGTTTCTGCCGTGCCGCTTGACGATTACGCCGAAGCCGTCGCCGCTTCGGTGCTTGCGATCGCCCGGCGCCTCGGACGGCGGGTGCTTGTGTTGTTCCCTTCGTATGAATTGTTGAAACTGACGGTTGATGCGTTGAAGACGGAGGAAGAAGGCGAGCCGTTTGTTTTGATCGCTCAAGGGGTGCAAAGCGGCAGTCCGGCAAAGCTGTTGCGGATGTTTTTGCAGTTTGAGCATGCGGTGTTGTTTGGGACGAGCAGCTTTTGGGAAGGGATCGATCTGCCAGGTTCAGCGCTCGATGTGCTTGTCATCGCTCGCTTGCCGTTTGCGCCTCCGGACGATCCAGTGATGCAGGCAAAAAGCGAGCGCATTCGCCTAGGAGGCGGCGATCCATTTTCCGAGCTGGCGCTTCCTGAGGCGGTGCTTCGTTTTAAGCAAGGATTTGGCCGCCTCATTCGCACTGAAGACGACAAAGGAGCCGTATTTGTGCTGGATCGGCGGCTGATGGCCGCTTCGTACGGAGCGGATTTTCTCGCTTCCTTGCCGCCCCTTTCAGTGCATGAAGGCGCGCTTTCTGAGCTGCTCGACGAGGCGGAAACTTGGCTTTCTTAAAGCGCGCTTTGTTTCTCATAAAGATGGACGAAACGGCGCAATCTAAAGTCAGGCGGCAAAAAACCCCGCATGAAGCGGGGGAAAAAAAGCAAATTGGCGTTGACGGTGTAGGCGGGCAAATTTGTTATGAAATGATCGGACAAACCTGCTATAATAGGGAAGAAGCACAACTGCGATGACAGTTTGCGCCTTGCCGTTTAGCTTTGTCGGCTCGGCCGCAGAGGTGCGAAGAAGCACGCCTTTGATGTCACCTTCGCTGTATTTGTATTGTTGCCGGAGCCGCCGGCGTGTATAAGTAACAAAATTTGCGCCGCACAGGAGGAAACGACGAAAATGGAAAGCAAAATCGAAGTGCTCGCTACTGTCAAAGTTCAGCACTCCGACGACTTGTACAAAATTGTCGACTGCTTGAACCGAACGCTAAAGCGCGACAATTTGATGTTTGGCCTTGCCTTGGATGAAAACGACAAGCGCCAAGCCATCTTTACGATTTATCGGACGTGATCACAATGAAAAAGTGGGGTTGGTTCACTCTGCTTTTTTTTGGATTCCTCATTTGGCAGGCATGGTCGATTTATGACGAGGCGATGGCGCCCAAGCGGCTGATGGTGGAACATGCGTTGGCGCGGGCGAAGGAAGCCGCCGGGCTTGCTGATGTGAAGAAAGTCTATACATATTATGGCGAAGAAGCATGCACCGTATTCATCGGAAGAACAAAACAAGGGAAAGCGGTCGTCGTTTGGGTGCCTGAAAAACAGGGGGATGTCGTCGTCAAGGGTGTGGGCAGCGGCATCAGCGAGGCGGAAGCGCGCGCCATTTTGCAGCGCGACCGCCGACCGCGGCGCATCCTCGCTGCGACGCTTGGCATGGAAAAAGGTGTGCCTCTTTGGGAGTTGACATATATTGATGCGGAAGGAAGGTATTCGTTTTATTACCTTCACTTTGCGGATGGGGCCTTCCTGAAGAGGTACAGTTTTCAACAGTGAAGACGTGAGGGGGAAGAAGCGATGAAACTGGCAAAACGGGTGGCGTCGCTGACGCCGTCGGCGACATTGGCCATTACGGCGAAAGCAAAGGAACTGAAAGCGGCCGGATACGACGTGATCGGTCTTGGGGCCGGCGAACCGGATTTCAACACGCCCCAGCACATTATCGAGGCGGCCATCAAGGCGATGAATGAAGGGCATACGAAATATACTCCATCAGGCGGGCTGCCGGCGCTGAAAGAGGAAATCATCAAAAAGTTTGTCCGCGACCAAGGGCTTGCGTATGAGCCGTCGGAAATCATCGTCTGTGTCGGGGCGAAGCATGCGCTTTATACGCTCTTTCAAGTGTTGCTTGATGAAGGCGATGAGGTCATCATTCCGACGCCGTATTGGGTGAGCTACCCGGAACAAGTGAAGCTGGCTGGCGGCGTTCCGGTTTATGTTGAGGGGCTGGAGGAAAACGGCTTTAAAATGACGCCGGATCAGCTGAAACAGGCGATTACCCCGAAGACGAAGGCGGTTATTATCAACTCCCCGAGCAATCCGACCGGCATGATTTATACGGCCGAGGAGCTGAAAGCGCTCGGGGAAGTATGCTTGGCGCATGGCGTGTTGATCGTTTCGGACGAAATTTATGAAAAATTGATTTACGGCGGGGCGAAACATGTGTCGATCGCCGAACTGTCGCCGGAGCTGAAGAAGCAGACGGTCATCATCAACGGCGTATCGAAATCGCACTCGATGACAGGGTGGCGCATTGGGTACGCGGCTGGACCGAAAGACATCATTCAAGCGATGACCGATTTAGCAAGCCATAGCACATCGAATCCGACATCGATCGCTCAATATGCGGCCATTGCCGCCTACAGCGGGCCGCAGGAGCCGGTCGAACAAATGCGCCAGGCGTTTGAAGAACGGCTCAACATTATTTACGACAAGCTGGTGCAAATTCCAGGCTTCACTTGCGTCAAACCGCAAGGAGCGTTTTATTTGTTCCCGAACGCCCGAAAGGCGGCGGATATGGCCGGTTGCCGCACGGTCGACGAGTTCGTCGCCGCCTTGTTGGAGGAAGCGAAAGTCGCGCTCGTGCCTGGTTCTGGGTTTGGGGCGCCGGATTACGTCCGCTTGTCGTACGCGACCTCGCTTGAGGCGCTCGAAACAGCGATCGAACGCATCCGCCGGTTTATGGAGGCGCGGGCCTAAGGCGCTTTGCGCCAAGGTGTCAGAGTGAAAAGAAAAGGGCGGCTTTGTTTGGCCCTGAATCCCGTGATCAAGATGCGTTCCAAATTGCCAAGAAAACCTTGCTAAATCAACAAATATTGCCCTTGGGGTTCTTCACCTAATAGGTGAACATTCGAAATGGAGTTGAAACCTCGGCATGATTGGGTTTTCAAGCATTTTTGATACACTTCTATCACGGATTCAGGTTTGGCGCAAAGCCGCTTTTTCCGCGTCGGTGGGAGCGGCGGACTGTCGGTTGGCTCCTGGCGGCTGCGCCGAAGGGCGATTGGCGGGGCAGCGTCGTTTTGCGCTGCTTTGGCTGGTCGTTGCCGTGACGCCGACGGAACGGTATAATAGCGAATGATGGACGTGTCGATTATTGGAGGGAATCAGTGCGTGAAAACGACGACGATTGCGGAAGTGAATCAATACGTAGGACAACAAGTGACGATCGGCGCTTGGCTCGCGAACAAGCGCTCAAGCGGGAAAATCGTCTTTTTGCAGCTGCGCGACGGCACTGGTTTTATTCAAGGCGTCGTCGAAAAGGCGAACGTCTCGGAAGAGGTGTTTCAACGCGCAAAAACATTGACGCAAGAAACGTCGCTCTATGTGACGGGCACGGTGCGCATCGACGAGCGCTCTCCATTTGGCTACGAGCTGTCGGTTGCCGATTTGCAAGTCATTCAAGAAGCGGTTGACTATCCGATTACGCCGAAAGAGCATGGCGTCGAATTTTTGATGGACCATCGCCACCTTTGGCTTCGGTCGCGGCGCCAGCACGCGATCATGAAAATTCGCAACGAAATCATCCGGGCGACGTATGAATTCTTCAACGACCGCGGGTTTGTGAAAGTCGACGCCCCGATTCTGACCGGCAGCGCGCCGGAAGGAACGACCGAACTGTTTCATACGAAATATTTTGATGACGATGCCTATTTGTCGCAAAGCGGCCAGCTCTACATGGAAGCGGCGGCGATGGCGCTCGGTAAAGTGTTCTCATTCGGCCCGACGTTCCGCGCTGAAAAATCGAAAACACGCCGCCATTTGATCGAGTTTTGGATGGTGGAGCCGGAAATGGCGTTTTATGAGTTTGAAGACAATTTGCGGCTGCAAGAAGAGTACGTCTCCCACCTTGTGCAGTCGGTGCTCGAGCGCTGCCGGCTTGAACTCGGGCGGCTTGGGCGCGATGTATCCAAACTTGAGTTGGTCAAACCACCGTTTCCGCGCCTAACGTATGATGAGGCGATCAAGCTGCTTCATGAAAAAGGATTGACCGACATTGAGTGGGGCGATGACTTCGGTGCGCCGCATGAGACGGCCATCGCCGAAAGTTTTGACAAACCGGTGTTCATCACCCACTATCCGACCTCTTTGAAGCCGTTTTATATGCAGCCGGACCCGAACCGCCCCGACGTTGTGCTATGCGCCGATTTGATTGCGCCGGAAGGATACGGGGAAATCATTGGCGGATCTGAACGGATTCACGATTATGATTTGCTTAAGCGCCGCCTTGAAGAGCATCATTTGCCGCTTGAAGCGTATGAATGGTATTTGGATTTGCGCAAATACGGTTCTGTGCCGCATTCAGGGTTCGGGCTCGGCTTAGAGCGCACCGTCGCTTGGATTTGCGGCGTCGAACATGTGCGCGAGACGATTCCGTTCCCGCGGCTGCTCAACCGGCTTTATCCGTAAAAAACCCCCTGCAAAAAGGGGGTTTTTTCACCATCGGCATGGTATACTATAGTTGAGGTGCATCGGCATGGAAAAGAAGAAGGTGGCCGAATGGCTGGCGCACGGAAGCGTCGCCGTCCCGAAGCTGTTGCTTGTCCATTACAAACAGCTCGGGTTGGATGAAGAGGAGTTCGTTTTGCTTTTGCATATGCAATCGTTTTTCGAAGAAGGCGTCTTGTTTCCGACGCCGGCCGAGCTGGCTGAACGAATGACGGTTTCGGCGGCGGAATGCATGGAGATGGTGCGTCGGCTCTTGCAAAAAGGGATGATCGCGATTGAAGAGCATACGGATGAACAAGGCATTCGCAACGAAAAATATACGCTTGAACCGCTCTGGGAGAAGCTCGTGCATCATTTGTACATCCAAGCGGCTCAACAGGGGGAACTCGGCCGGCAGGAGGAAGAGGAGAGCTTATACACCGTTTTTGAGCAGGAGTTTGGCCGCCCACTCTCCCCGTTCGAGTGTGAAACGCTTGCGATGTGGATCGATCAAGACGGCCATGAGCCGGCCATCATTAAAGCGGCGCTGCGCGAAGCGGTGCTGTCGGGGAAGTTGAATTTCCGCTACATCGATCGCATCTTGTTTGAATGGAAAAAGAACGGCATTCGCACGATTGAACAGGCGCACGACTATGGCAAAAAGTTTCGCAAGCCGAAGCTGTCCTCCCGTTCGGCGAAACAGACGACGGCAGAATTTAAACAGACGATCCCGTTTTTCAATTGGCTCGACTCGTAACGAGAGGCGCTGTCTCTCGTTTTTGTTTGTCCAAAAAGGCCAACCGAACCGGTAAAAGGCGTCGTTTTGTTCGGTCCAATATAGCAATAAGGAGGAGACGAGGTGCTGACAAAGCAACAAATCCGCTACTGTTTGGATGAGATGGCAAAAATGTTTCCGGATGCGCATTGCGAGCTGGTGCACCGCAATCCGTTTGAGCTGCTGATTGCGGTTGTTTTGTCGGCGCAATGCACCGATGCGCTTGTCAACAAGGTGACGAAACGGCTGTTTGAAAAATATCGGACGCCGCACGATTATATTGCGGTGCCGCTTGAGGAGCTCGAGCAAGATATCCGCTCAATCGGCTTATATCGCAACAAAGCGCGAAACATTCAAAAGCTGTGCGCGATGTTGATTGACAAGTACAACGGCGAAGTGCCGCGCGACCGCGATGAGTTGATGAAGCTGCCGGGCGTCGGGCGGAAAACGGCGAACGTCGTTGTGTCCGTTGCGTTCGGCGTGCCGGCCATCGCTGTTGATACACACGTCGAGCGCGTCAGCAAACGGCTCGGCTTTTGCCGCTGGGACGACTCGGTTTTGGAAGTCGAAAAGACGCTGATGAAAATCATTCCAAAAGAAGAATGGTCGATCACCCACCACCGAATGATTTTTTTTGGCCGCTACCATTGCAAGGCGCAGGCGCCGCAATGTCCGTCATGTCCTCTTCTTCATTTATGCCGTGAAGGGAAAAAGCGAATGCGAAAACGGGAGGAAAAAGCGGCAAATCAGAAGTGAACGGAGCCGCGAAAGGGCTTGGTGAAGAAGGGCCAGCGGCATGCCGGCCCGTCATGAAAAAACGGATGGCGCAAAAGCCATCCGTTTTTTTTTTGGTGGGAATGCAACGGTTATGGACGGGTGCCAAGACCCGCTCCGGATCCGTTTTTTAACGGCGGGGAGACAGGCGACGTTCCACCGCTTGCGCCGGTGCCGTCGTTCACTCGGTTCGTTTGGCCGCTGTTGTTCGATCCTTGATTGTTTGTTCCATCCGTTTGGCCATTGTTCGTGTCGGATCCATCGCTGTTGCCATTGTTTTGTCCGCCGCTTGCGCCGCCGTTTTGTTCATTGTTGTTCCCCTGACCGTTTTCGTTTCCGTTATTCCCGCTGTTGCCTTGATCGGTGCCGCCGTTTTGCCCGCCGTTGCCTTGGTTATCATCGCCCGGTTGTTGTGGTGTAGGAGTTTGATCTTCGCCACTGGGGACATGAACGCTGGCAATGGCCGGCTTGCTCATTCGTTCGCCGTCTTTTGCGTACACGGCGATCGTGTACGTCCATCCTGGCGTCGGATTGGAAATCGTGATCGAACGGTCTTTTGTGGTGATCGTATTCGTTTGACCTTGGCCATCTTTGACGCGCACCTCAAAGATGGTCTCATCGGTTTGCTCATCGTATGACCACGAAACAGAGATGGCGTTCGCCGCTTGGTCGTACATAGCGGTCAACCCTTTCACTGCGGGCAGTTCCTCGGGCTCATCGTTCGCCGTCTCCGTCGGCTCAGTGCCGCGCACGAACAATTCATACGTAATTTCGCTTTCCGGCGTGTATTTGCCGGCAAGTTTTGGTGGGTTTGTGCCTTTTTTGATCGGCAGCTTGACGACGCTGTCCGGCTGTTGGAATTCCCCGCTTCCGTCGTCGATGTGGGACATCAAATCTTTTAGCAAGTATTTTGGAATTTTTTGTTCGTACTTATCGAGCTTTGCTGTGCTGCTCCGCTTGCTGAAGCCAACCCAGATGGCTGCTGTATAATTGGGCGTATAGCCGACAATCCAGCTGTCCGGCACATCGTCTCTTTGGAGGCCAAATTTGGCGCCGTCTTCGCCGTAGTTCGTCGTTCCTGTTTTGCCGGCGAGCTCTAGCCCTGGAACGTAGGCAAGCTGGCCGGTGCCGGAACGGATGACCGATTTGAGCACATCGGTGATCATATAGGCTGTGTAGTCATGCATCGCCCGTTTCGGCTTTGACTTCAAATCCATTTCCGTACCGTCTGGGAAGACGATTTTCGTCACGGCATACGGCTTTGTGTAAATCCCGTTGTTGCCAAAGGCTGTGTAGGCGCCGGCCATTTGCAGCGGCGATACATAGCGGGCGACGCCCCCGATGGCGTATGCTTCTTCCACTTTATCAAACCTCATGCCAAGGCGGTTGGCAAACTCCATCGCCCGTTCTTTGCCGACGGCTTGGAACGTTTTTAACGCCGGGATGTTGCGCGACCAAGTGAGCGCATAGCGCAGTGTAACCGGTCCGGCGTATCCCCCGCCGGCGTTGCGGATCGGTGTGCCGTCCGAATACGTATACGGCTCATCAACAAGAATGTGTGCTGTTGACCATTTTAAATATTCAATCGCCGGTCCATAGTCCAAAATCGGCTTGATGGTGGAACCGGGCTGGCCGACCGGCTGGATGGCGTAGTTGAAGCCGAATTGGACGTGGTCGCGGTGGCGCCCACCGCCTAACGCGCGAATGGCGCCCGTCTTCGTATCCAAAACAGCGATGCCAGATTGCAAATCCTTCTTATTAGTGAAATATTTATCAGAGTCTAATAGCTTTTCTACATACTCTTGAGCATTTTGATCAAGCGTCGTGTAAATTTTCAATCCGTCTTCAAAGACGTTGACGTTCGCTTTGTCGGTCACTTCTTTGATCACTTCGTCAATGAAGGCGTCATACGGCACGGAGCTTTGCGGTTTTTTTCGCTCAGCGAGCATCGACTGGATCGGCACTTGTTTCGCTTTTTCCGCTTCTTCCTGGCTAATAAAGCCGTGTTTCGCCATGAGAGACAATACGGTATCGCGCCGTTTTTTCGCCGCCTCTGGATGGTCATACGGATTATACCGGTTCGGGCTTTGCGGCATGCCGGCGAGCAAGGCCGCTTCCGGAAGAGTGAGCTTTTTCAAGTCTGTCTTGCCAAAATAATATTCGGCGGCGCGAGCGACGCCATAAATGCCGTCTGAATAATAAATTTTGTTCAAATACATTTCCAAAATTTCATGCTTCGAATATTTTTGTTCAAGCTGCAGCGCGAGCCATGCCTCTTGCGCTTTTCGCTTCAACGTTTTTTCTGGCGACAAAAACGTCATTTTGACGACTTGCTGGGTGATCGTGCTGCCGCCTTCTGCACCAAATCCTTCCTTGACGTTGGCGAGGACAGCGCCAGCCAAGCGGACGACATCGATGCCGTGATGTTCATAAAAGCGGGCGTCTTCCGTTGCCAGCACGGCATCTTCAAGCATTTTGGGCACGTCTTTATACGAAATGTACGTCCGCTTGTAGCCGCCAAGTTCGGCGACTTTCTTCCCATTCATATCGTACACGATGGAAGAGAGCGGGTCTTTAATTTTCGCCTCATCAAGCGGGGGAGCGTCCTTGACGAAGTAGGCGAACGCCGCCACACCGCCGACAGCGGCGATCACGATGATGAACAATATCGCAATGGCGACTGTTTTCAGCCACGCGGTCTCTTTTTTCGTTTTCGCTTTCTTCTGTTTCGTTTGTTTCGCTGCCTGCTTTCGTTCTACGCGAGAACGATATTCACCAGACATAAGCAAATCCTGCCTTTCTTACAAGTTTTTACTTCAACGGGTGAAGTACACTTTGTCTACTACACTAATATAATCAATTCTCGGCTGGTAGCCAAGCGGAATGGAATGTCCATGCCGTTCGATCTCTTGTTTTGGAATCGACTTTCGTCCGCCGGCTTCCTGTTTGTTCCACCAAGCGATCAAATGAGAGGCGTCAAGCAAATACGTTTCATTGAACAAAGAAAAACGCAAAATCGCAAAACAAATGCCGCCGTGGGCGACGACTTGCTCCATATGGCGGATTTGATGAGTGTGGAAATTTTTCAGCGGAAACGCCGTTTTGTTTTTTGTCTCTTTCGCCTCAAAGTCGATGTACTTGCCGCGGTACACACCATTGTAGTCGGTCGTCGACGCTTGTCGGAAGTAGGCTTCGGTAATGACGGCGGCGCTCCGTTTCGGATAGTCGACGCGCACGATTTGCACCGGGGTCGGCTTTTTATGGATGACAGCGATGCCGCGTTCCCGGTAATATTCATTCGTCGCGTTTAAGTCGTCTTCGAGCGTCATGCCGCGATTGGCATAATCAGCCGCCGGCCGAAGCACGGCGTTCGGCTTGTTTCCGCGATACTCTTTTCCGCTCGGGTATTTGAGTCCCATCGTGTTCATCTCCTTTGAATGGTTTTTATTATACCATACGCTCCGGTCATATGCGCTCTTTTTCTTTTCCTCCTTTCGATTGAAGGCAAGAGGAGGAGGTCAATGTCGAATGGCGGCTGCTTGCCACTTTCTTTGCCGAATTCGTTCTACTTTTGTCGCCGCAGCAGGAGTCGTCCTTCCCGCCGCGAATGGAATATCATCATGCGAGAAATGGGGGAGAGGGAATGGAAAAACGGCTCGTGAAAAAAGAGGAGATCGAAAAGCAGCTGCAGGAAATTGTGGCACTCATCGAGCAAGTCGATGCAAAAATGGAAAAAGTGATCGCCGATGTCATCGAAGAGCGTTATGCGCAAAATCGAGCGCAGCTCGAGCGCCTTGAAGGGAAGATTGCCGGCGTGGAACAGCGGCTTGAGAAGGAGAAGCAGAGCGCTGCGCTTCCGCTTTCGTCGAAACTGTATTTGGTGTGAGCCAGTCGGTATGGTATTATCAAACAGAAGCGCTTCTCGGCAAAACGCATCCGTTCTTCGGGCCGTAGGACATATGGGCAAACTGGATTTGCCGGCATGGATAAGGAGGAGTCGCCATGGAAAAGGAGCTTAAGGCGTTGACGGAGCGGCTGCTGCAATACAACGAACAGTTGCTTTTGATCGCTCGGCGCGCCCGCGAGCGGAACGAGGAGCCGGATTTTTTTGCTGACGTGAAACCGATGGCCGAAGAGGTGCAGGCCGTTGCCGAACGGTGGAAGGACGACGCTTCCCGCTGGATCCGCCATGCGCGGCCAAAATATGTCCATGAGAGGCAAATTGAGGCCGCCGCCGACCATATGGCGAAGCTGTGCGTTGAGGCTTTTTATCCATCCGTTCCTGAGCGCCGCATCAAGCAATACAGCCAGGCCGTCGCTTATACGCTGGCGCTTGTCAAAGAACGGCTTGACGACACGAGCGAAGCGGGCAAGGAGAGGCTTTGACGGGACAGGAGAAAGCGGCCGCACGGAAAAAGCTGTCCCCTGCGAGCCAAGGGGGACAGCTTTTGGCTTTATGTGTCTTTCTCTGTTGTGATCGAGACAGGGCCGCCTTCTGCAGTAGCGACGGTGTTGATCTCGTATTCGACCCGCTCAGTATGCTTGGGCGGCGTCGGTTTTCCATGTTTCGGCTTTTCATGGTCATGGCCTTTCAATTTATGGTTAAAATGGACGCCTCGACCCATCGCCAATCCCCCCTTGTACGACAATTCCTCTTACCTCTTTAGGGTGGGAAGAAGCATCGTTTTTTATGCGTCTTGAGGAACAGGGGCAAAAAAAGAAGGGAAAAGCTCCCTCATCGTCCTACAACCCAGCGTATTCCCCTGCTTCATCTGGCTGAGAGGCGCCGGCTTTTTCGAGCTCACGCACGAGATCGCGGTACTCGGCGAGCGAAATTTCCCCGCGCAAATACAGACGGCGGGCAAAATCAAGCAGTTCGTTTGCCTCAGCCGGTTCGCCATGTTTGACCGCCATAAACTTATGCTTTAACTCTGTCACGTTCATGGATGCTTTTCCCCCTTTCCCCTTTTTTACATCGTACCATGAAAATAGGAAGAAAGAATGATTTCGGAAAATTAAAACTTCCGACAAGAGGTGACATGTCCGTACACGCCATCGGGCGCCGTCACATATACTAGTGGCAGCCCGCCTCTTCGGCCTAGAAGGTTGGCGGCTCATCAGCATGAATGTCGTTCGTTTGCGTGCGAAACGGCGCACGGCCGCATCTTGCCTGTACGCCCCGCTTTCTAGGCAAGGGGAATGGACATCAACAATGGGGGAGAAGGAATATGCATCGTTACTCGCGCCCGGTTTCACCACCGCCTACGTATGGTCCGTATGGCTTAGGCAGCCATTATCATCCTTACTTGCACTATGGGGGTTCATCTTTTCCATCGGCGCCGGTTCAATGGCCTCATCTTCCGTCCGGCCATGCGGCGCCTCCCTCGTATCCGATGCCGTATCCAAAGCCAGGACCGCTTTTGCCGCCGCCGCGCCCGTCGTTTCTCGCCCAGTTTAAAAACAGCGACGGAACGTACGATATCAACAAAATGATGAGTACGGTGGGGCAAATGATCAATACGGTCAATCAAGTGAATGGCGTGTTGAAAGGGTTGCTCGGTACGTTTAAAAAATGAAACCGCGTCATGGCGCGACGGTCGAGCGCGCTTGAAAAAGGGAAACCGCTCCGCCGTTTGCATGGGGAGCGGTTTTTACGCTGTCAAATGAGCAACTCATACACTTCATTGAGCTGATACACGCGCTCATAATCGCGTTCATCCATCGCATAGCGGATTTCATGGGGCAAAATGCGGTCCAAAAAGGCGCTTTCTTCTTGCGTCAAGTCGCGGACAAATTCCCCTTCGCCTCGGTATGGTTTGCTGATCAGTTTTTTGTAAATGCGTTTTGGGGTGTCGCCGTGGTGATCCAAATAGTTGGACAGCACTTCGCGCAAGTAAGCCAGTGTTTGTTCCATCATCGTCCGCCCCCTTCAAAAAAAGAGACAAACTCTTTGCTTGTGTTTGTGCGGCCTTTGGCGTACGGATTTTCTTCCGTCACGCTGTCCGGGTCGAGGTTTGTTTTGATGACAAGCATCGGCTCATCCGACGGCTCGTTGATCAATCGGTCGTTCAATTGTTTGAAATCGGGCAGTTTCGCCATTCGTTTTGCACCTCCTATCAGTAGCGTAGCTTGTCAGCCGAGAAAGTATGTATGCATCGTTTTGGCCGCGGCGAGGCAAGCGAATGGCGAACCATAAGGGGGGATGGCGGTGACAGACCGCAACGACAACCGGAGGCGGAACAACAAATGCACGAACAACCGCGAGGAAATCACCAACGAATGGGCGTCCAAAAAAAGGAGAGCCGGCAGCCGCTCCGGGAATCCTCCCCAATAAATATATAGAAGCTGGACACGACACAAGCCGCTCCCTGCATGGGGAGCGGCTTGTGTCACGCCCAAGCGCGGCGCCGGCCGTTGTCAAAATGGTTTTTGAATGCACACACAGGCTGGATGGTCTTCAATCGATATCAATATATTTCCGTTTTTGCGGCAGCTGGATGGTGAGCGTCCCATTTTGAAATGAGGCTTTCACCTCATGCTCCGCGACCGGATACGGAAACGGAATCAGCCGCGCCAAGCGTCGCCGTGCGTGGCGGCGTTCGTACACATGGCCATTGTTGTCTGACGATTCGATCATTTCATGATGGTCAATGATCAGCTGAAGGCCGTCTTCCTGCCATTGCAGGCTTATTTGCTCACGCTTGACGTCGGGCAGCCGGACGATGATTTGGTAATCGTGCTTCGTCTCTTTCACCTCGATCGGGATGTACGCTGCCGCGAACGTTTGCACAAAGTAGTCATCGAGCGTTTCGAACAATTTTTGCAGCGGCCGTTCATCGAACCATTGATTCATCATTTTCCGCAAATGATGGAACGGGTGATTCCCTCCCCCGTTGGCCGGCGGTTGAAACGATTCCTTCATTGCGCTTCCCTCCCTTTTTTCAAAACAGCGAAATGACTCTGTCCGGGATGTTGCCGATTGGCAAGGTGATTCACTGTCAATGTATGTACGGAGCGAAAAAAAGCTACTCCGTACTTTTTTAGGGAGCTTTCATTTTGTTTTAACCCAGACGGAATATAATGACACCACCATCCATGAGATGCACATCAATAACGCTGTCGGTTGTCCGGCGGCGGGAGGAGGGATGGCGCGATGCATTGGGTTCATTGGCTGGTGACATTGTTTTTTTCTGGAACAGCCGTGTCGCTTCTTTCTTATCAAGCGTTGGAAATCGTTCAAGCCATTGTCGATTGGATCGTTGACCGCCACTCATAAACAGCCGCCTGCGCCGCTTTTTGCCGGTTCATTTTTGAGGGCGTCTCTAACAGGCGCCCCATTCCTTTTTTGACTGCTCGCTGCCCGTTGGCGGTGGACAATTTGTTTTGTATAGTTAAAGATGTATAAAGGTGGAAGCCATAGCAGCCGCAAGAGAGGAGGAGCAACTGATGAACGGACGTATTTTATTGATTGAAGATGAAGCCGGGCTCGCCCGGTTTTTGGAGCTTGACTTAAAGCACGAAGGCTTTGACGTGCATGTATGCGCCGATGGACGCGAAGGGCTCGAGCTTGCTCTTTCGGAGCAATGGGATCTCATTTTGCTTGATGTGATGCTGCCGCGTTTAAATGGCATGGAAGTATGCCGCCGCATCCGTGCGGCGAAATCGACGCCGATCATGATGATCACAGCGCGCGACAGCGTGTTTGACCGCGTCATGGGGCTCGATAACGGGGCCGATGACTACATCGTCAAACCGTTTGCCATTGAAGAGCTGCTCGCCCGCATCCGCGCCTTGTTCCGTCGCGTTCATCCAGAAGCGAACGCCCAAGTGTTGACGTTTAAAGATTTAGTCGTTGACGTGCAGGCGCGCACCGTGAAAAAAGGAGACGAATTTATTGAGCTGACGAAGCGCGAATACGATTTACTCGTCGCCTTTATGCAAAACATCAATGTCGTCTTGACGCGTGATGCGCTCCTTGACAAAGTGTGGGGGTTCGACGCCGAGGTTGAGACGAACGTCGTTGACGTCTATGTTCGCTATTTGCGGCAAAAGCTTGACGAACACGATAAAGAGCGATATATCCAAACAGTGCGCGGCACGGGATATGTGATGCGGCCATGAAGAGGGAGGCGATTCGCCAGCTTTCGCTGAAAGGGAAGCTAACCGTTTTGTCGGCCGGAGCGATTTTCATTACGTATTTTGTGTTTACGTTTTTGCAATACCATACGGTCAAACAATGGCTGCTGAAGGAAGAAGAAAAAACGATGGAACAAACGGTGGCGGAAATTGAAACATATTACGCGGAAAAACGTAATCTATCATGGGAGGAAATTCGCCGTAGCCGAGCGTTTTTGGAAAAGCTGAATGAACGCTACCAGCTCATTCGCGTCACGGATGAGAAAGGCAACGTCATCGTCTCCGTTTCAAACGGGGCGGCGGTGTCGCTATCGCCGAGCGAGATGCCTGACAAGCGGAAGATGGATGAGCATTTCATCAACAATGAGCGATTTTTGCTGCTCCGTCAGCCGCTTCATATCGGCAACTTGCATGGAACGATCGAAATCGCCCGCCGGCTGGCAAGGTTTCAGCAAGTGACGAACACGCTTTTTCTCATCATGACGGCGATCGGCTTTTTGGCCATGGCGGCAAGCGCTGTGGCCGGCCGATTCGTGGCGCAAAGCTTCGTCCGGCCGCTGCAAACGCTGGCTAAAACGATGGCGGACATTCAAAACAACGGGCTGAAACGGCGCATCGATGTTCCTTCGGCGCGCGATGAAATCGCCGAGCTGATGCTCGTGTTCAACGGCATGATGGATGAAATTGAACGGTCGTTCGCCATGCAGCGGCAATTTGTCGAGGATGCGTCCCATGAGCTGCGCACGCCGATCGCCATTTTGCAAGGCCATCTTTCGTTGTTGCAGCGGTGGGGAAAGCACAATCCAGAGATTTTAGAAGAATCGCTCGAGGCGGCGGTGAAAGAAGCGGAGCGGCTGAAGCGGCTCGTTCTTGAGCTCCTTGACTTATCGCGCGCCGAGGCGATCACGGTGCCCGATGAAGTTGCGCCGATCGACGCCGCGGCCGCCGTTGGACAAGTCGTCAAAAATTTCCGCGTCTTGCATCCGGACTTCCAATTTATTGTCCACCAACCGGAGAAGCCGCTGGCGCGCATGGCGATGGCGAAACATCATTTTGAACAATTGCTGTTCATTTTGCTTGACAATGCGGTAAAATATTCTCAGCGAGTGAAACAAATCGCGATTTCCTTGCGCGAGGAAGGGCCGTTTGTCATCGTGTCCATCCGTGATTATGGCATTGGCATTCCGAAAGAAGAGCTGAAAAACGTTTTTTTGCGCTTTTACCGCGTCGACAAGGCGCGCAGCCGCGAACAAGGCGGCGCCGGGCTCGGCCTTTCGATCGCCAAGGAGATCATCGATAAGTACGGCGGGCAAATTGCGTTGGAAAGCGAAGTTGGGAAAGGAACGACGGTGGAGCTCGCCATTCCGAAAGCGGAATAGGAGAGGAGCGTGAGGCAATGGGACATCCCCATGAGGAAGAGGCGGCCAGCAAAAAAGTGATTCATCACCTCGTTGAGAAATTCCGCAAGCGCGGGGTGAAAATCGCGACATGCAAACCGCGGACGATGATGTCACTGTCATGCTTAGATGAGATCGATAAAATGAGAGGATGAATCGAAGAAAAGAAAATGGAAGTGAAACAGCGCATCATTCCGGCCTTGAAAACGATGAAGCAATTTGACGCCTTTTTGTCAAGTGGTTACACGGTCGGCGTGTTGCTTGAGGTGCATATTGCCCAGTTAAAAAGCATCTTTGCCTATGCACGCCGGCATGGCAAGGAGTTGATCATTCACGTTGACTTGGTGCAAGGGCTGAGTCATGATGAACATGCAGCGGAATACCTTTGCCAAGAGTTCCGCCCTTATGGCCTCATTTCCACGAAAGCGGGCGTCATTCTGAAAGCGCGGCAAAAACGCGTCCTGGCCGTGCAGCGCATTTTTTTGCTCGATTCTCACGCTTTAGAGAAAAGCTACCAGCTGATCGCCAAAACGAATCCGGATTGCATTGAAGTCATCCCGGGCGCCATGCCGCACATCATCCGCGAAGTGAAAGAACGGACCGGGAAACCGATTTATGCCGGCGGCCTCATCCGCACGGTCGATGATGTCGAGCGGGCACTTGCAGCCGGGGCGGTGGCGGTGACCACGTCAAACGAAACATTATGGCGCCACTACAATGGATAATGCGTTGAGCTGGCCAAATCGGCCGCAGTCTGCTACAATAAAGACAACAAGTTAATCATCAGTCAGGAGACAGGGAGAGACCATGCATGCATGGTAGGCGAAAGGCTTATCGTGTTTGCCATGGTCTCTTTTTGTCTTTTTCCAAGGAGGAATGATTTATGGCGTTCTCAAGCAAACAGCGAAGCCGCATTTTGCAAACAATGGGCGAAAAGAAGTACGATCTGCTCGTCATCGGCGGGGGGATCACCGGCGCTGGCATCGCCCTTGATGCCGTCTCCCGCGGCATGACGGTCGCGCTTGTCGAGATGCAAGATTTTGCCGCCGGCACGTCAAGCCGGTCGACGAAGCTCGTTCACGGCGGCTTGCGCTACTTGAAGCAGTTCGAGGTGAAGCTTGTCGCCGAAGTCGGGCGCGAACGGGCGATTGTGTACGAAAACGGCCCGCACGTCACCACACCGGAGTGGATGCTGCTGCCCATTTACCGCGGCGGGACGTTCGGCAAATGGAGCACGTCGATCGGCCTTTGGCTGTATGACCTGCTGGCTGGCGTCAGGCAAAGCGAGCGGCGCACGATGCTTGATGCCCGGCAGACGTTGGAAAAAGAGCCGCTCTTAAAGCGCGACGGCCTGATCGGCGGCGGCTATTACGTCGAGTATCGGACTGACGACGCTCGCTTGACGATCGAAGTGATCAAAAAAGCGGCCGAGCTTGGGGCCGATGCTGTCAACTACGTGAAAGCCGAGCAGTTTCTATACGACGAGCGCGGCTGCATCATCGGCGCCCGCTGCCGCGACATGCTCGGCGGCCTGTTGTATGACATCCGCGCCAAAAAAGTGGTCAATGCCGCTGGACCGTGGGTGGATGCGCTGCGCGACAAGGACGGATCGAAAACCGGCAAGCGGCTCCGGCTGACAAAAGGCGTCCATATCGTCATCGACCAAAAGCGGTTTCCGCTTAAACAAGCGGTGTATTTTGACACCCCGGACGGCCGGATGGTGTTTGCCATTCCGCGTGACGGAAAAACGTACGTCGGTACGACCGATACGTTTTACGACGACGACCCGGCCCATCCGACGATGACGGAAGAGGACCGCGACTATTTATTGAAAGCGATCCGCTTCATGTTTCCATCCGTCGGCATCACCGCCGCTGATGTCGAGTCGAGCTGGGCCGGCGTTCGCCCGCTCATTTATGAGGAAGGGAAGGATCCATCGGAAATTTCCCGCAAAGACGAAATTTGGACGTCGCCATCCGGCCTTATTACGATCGCCGGCGGAAAACTGACCGGCTACCGAAAAATGGCGGAAACCGTTGTCGACCTAGTGGCGAAGCAGCTTGAGCAAGAAGAAGGAAAAACGTTCCGCCCATGCCAAACGAAGCAGCTGCCGATTTCGGGCGGCGATGTCGGCGGTTCCAACCAATTGCCTGCGTTCATCGCCCAAAAAGCGGAAGAAGCGGTGCGCTGCGGCCTGACGAAAGAAGAAGGGGCGCGGCTCGCAAGACAATATGGCACGAACGTCGATCGGCTGTTTGCCTTAAGCAAGCAGTACGACCGTTCGTCCGGCTTAACGCGCGAAACGTTCATCCGCCTCGTCTACGCGATGGAGGAAGAAATGGCGGCGAAACCGGTTGACTACTTCATCCGCCGCACCGGCGCGCTGTTGTTTGACATCAATGCCGTCCGGCGGGAAAAAGAGGCCGTCGTCGCGTTTATGGCGCAGTATTTCGGATGGACGGAGGAAGAGGCGGCGGTGCATCGGGGTGAGCTGGAGCGGGAGCTGCATCAGGCTGCGCTTTCCAAATAAATGACGAAAAAGCGCCCACGTCCGGGCGCTTTTTTGATAGATTTTTACTTAAAAATTACGTAAAATGGAAGAAAACGATGAAAGAGGAGGAAGAGGATGGCGATTACATACAATCCACAAACGAAACGGTTTCATTTGCGAGCAGGCAAGGCAAGCTACGTGATGCAGCTTTTCCGTTCCGGTTATTTGACGCACGTTTATTGGGGAAAAGCGGTGCGCGATGTTCCGGGTGCGCGCGCATTTCCGCGGCTGGACCGCGCGTTTTCCCCGAATCCCGATCCGTCCGACCGCACGTTTTCGCTCGATACGCTGCCGCAGGAATATCCGGCTTACGGCAACACGGACTTCCGCGCCCCAGCGTATCAGGTGCAGCAGGAGAACGGGTCGACGGTGACCGATTTGCGCTACAAGACGCACCGCATTTTTAAAGGAAAGCCGAAGTTGGACGGGCTGCCGGCGACGTACGTGGAACACGAGAATGAAGCCGAAACGTTGGAAATTGTCCTCGAGGATGCGATCATCGGCCTGCAGGTGACGTTGCAGTATACAGCGTATGTAAAATGGAACGTCATCACCCGTTCCGCCCGTTTTCAAAACAAAGGCGGCGAGCGCTTGAAGCTGCTCCGGGCGCTCAGTATGAGCATCGATTTCCCCACGGCCGATTACGATTGGATCCACCTCCCTGGAGCGTGGGGGCGCGAGCGCTGGATCGAGCGCCGCCCGCTTCTGACTGGCGTACAGGCAGCCGAAAGCCGCCGCGGCGCGAGCAGCCACCAGCAAAACCCGTTCATCGCGCTCGCCGCCAAAAACGCCGATGAACACCAAGGCGAAGTATACGGATTCAGCTTTGTGTACAGCGGCAATTTTCTCGCCCAAGTCGAGGTGGACCAGTTCCGCACTGCGCGCGTTTCGATGGGGATCAACCCGTTTGATTTCACATGGCTGTTGGAGCCGGGTGAGTCGTTCCAAACGCCGGAAGTGGTCATGGTTTACTCCGACCAAGGGTTGAACGGGATGTCGCAAACCTACCACGAACTGTACCGCACCCGCCTGGCGCGCGGCGCGTTCCGCGACCGCGAACGTCCGATTTTAATCAACAACTGGGAAGCGACGTACTTTGATTTTAACGAAGAAAAAATTGTCAACATCGCGAAAACGGCGGCGGAACTTGGCATCGAACTGTTTGTGCTTGACGATGGCTGGTTTGGCGAACGCGACGACGACCGCCGTTCGCTCGGCGATTGGATCGTCAATCGGCGCAAGCTTCCGAACGGCTTGGACGGGTTGGCGAAGCAAGTGAACGAACTTGGGCTGCAGTTTGGCTTATGGGTCGAACCGGAAATGGTGTCGCCAAACAGCGAGCTGTACCGGACACATCCCGACTGGTGTCTCCATGTGCCGAATCGCCCTCGTTCGGAAGGACGAAACCAGCTTGTGCTCGATTACTCCCGCCAGGAGGTGTGCGATTATATCATCGAGACGATCTCGAACGTCCTTGCAAGCGCGCCGATCACGTACGTGAAATGGGACATGAACCGCCATATGACGGAAATCGGTTCGGCCGCCTTGCCGCCGGAGCGCCAGCGCGAAACGGCGCACCGCTACATGCTTGGGCTGTATCGCGTCATGGACGAGATCACCTCGCGCTTTCCGCACATTTTGTTTGAAAGTTGCTCAGGAGGCGGAGGGCGGTTTGATCCGGGCATTTTGTATTACATGCCGCAAACGTGGACGAGCGACAATACCGATGCCGTCTCGCGCCTAAAAATTCAATACGGTACAAGCCTCGTCTATCCGATTAGTGCAATGGGCGCCCACGTTTCGGCGGCGCCGAACCATCAAGTCGGTCGGGTGACTTCGCTCAAGATGCGCGGCCATGTCGCCATGTCAGGCAACTTCGGCTATGAGCTCGATATTACGGAACTGACGGAAAAAGAAAAAGAAATGATCAAAGAACAAGTGGCGTTTTATAAGGAAGTACGCCATCTCGTCCAGTTTGGCACGTTTTATCGGTTGTTAAGCCCGTTTGAAGGCAACGAGGCGGCATGGATGTTCGTCTCGAAAGACAAGTCGGAAGCGCTCGTCGCCTATTTCCGTGTTCTCGCCGAAGCGAACGCCCCGCTATCGTTCCTGCGCCTCAAAGGGCTTGACCCGGATAAAAATTATGAAGTTGAAGGCCTTGGCGTCTACGGCGGCGACGAGCTGATGTATGCCGGGCTCAGTGTGCCGCACCGCCTTGGCGATTTTATGAGCATGATGTGGCGGCTGAAAGCCGTTCAAAGGTAAGAAGGGGTGCTGCCGCTCGAGCTTATGCACCAGCCCGAAACGAATCGAACCCGGTGTCGCCTAGACATCGGGTTCCAATTGTTTGAGCTTCTCGATGATGCGCCGCTTCCGATACAGCATCTTTCCGGTTTCCGCGATATCTTCCATAAACGATTTGTTAAACAGCGAACCGAAAATGACGCCGATGATCGGCACGGCTTGAAACAACTTTTTCCACCCGTATTGATCGCGGAACGTCATCATCACTTCCCGCCAGCCTTGCAGCTCGGAAAAGACATGTTCGCGCTTTGCGGAAAACGATGCGAGCTCCTCTAGGATCGCTTTTTTTCCGACGATGTCCGCTGCGGCAAACTGCAGGCATTTGACGACAAACATGCGTTCCTCTTTTTCCTTCGGATTGTATCCGTACACGATGGCGATCTCTTGCAACGTTTTCAGCGCCAATCCGAGCAAGGTCGGAATGTCTACTGCCAGCGTCAGCGCCCCGCCAATTCCAGTTGCCGCTCCTTGCAGCTGGGCAAACGTGACGCGCGCATCGATCAATTCATCGCAAACGCGGTCCATCGTCTCGAGCGGCAAATACGACACTTCGGCAAGCGACGATACGCCAAGCTTGTTCAATACCTTTCCTTCATTCACCAAGTATTGCCCGCCGCTTTGAATATAGCTGCCCAACTCATCAAGCAGCTGCCCGAGTTTTCGATGGACGGCTTTTGGCGTCAGCTTATCGAGCACTTGAAACGGCAAGCGGCCGAGCTTTTCCCAAAACCATAGGTCTTTTTGGGAGTGTTCCCACTGGATGATGGTTTGGAGTTCTTGTTTTAGCGATTTTACTGTATCCTGCATAGATTTGTCCTCCGAACATTGCTGAATCACTTGTTCTTAGATTGAGGATTAGGTGCATTTTTTATACATTTCATCAATGAAGAAGAGTTTCATTAATAAGGATTGTACTAAAAACTCGATCCTGTTTTTATCTTCTCTGAAAATATCTAAACTCTCAAATGCCTCAACTCACGATATTCGACAGAAGAATATTTTTATCCTGCCGATGACAGTGGAATTTTCCATTGTAAGAGTCTATATAGGTTGTAATAAAGAATTTGCGATCTCCATGTCCCGGCTTTATCACCTGACAAGCTGGCACGGTGACAAGAAGAGCGAACAATGCCATGTAAAACAAAATTGCAACTTATATAGCACCACGGGTAAAAAAAATATATATATTTAGTAAAATTTTATTGTTGACAAATATAGAATTTTAACTTAATTTATAATTAAATAAAAATTATCTGGGTAGGAGGGAATATATGAACATTCTATCCTCAATTTGTTACGGAGGAGATTACAAACCAGGGCAATGGCCGGAGAAAATTTGGTATGAAAGATGCTAGGTTGATGCAAAGGGTGGGTGTGAATTTAGTATCCTTAGGCATTTTCAGTTGGGGTAAAATCGAGCTGTCTGATGGAGTATTTGACTTTGGATGGCTAGATAAGGTTATAGATATACTATATGACCATGGCGTTTATATTAACTTGGGGACGGGGACTGCAACTACTCCAGCTTGGTTTGTGAGAAAATATCCAGATTCTTTGCCAACCGATGAAAGCGGTGTCATTCTGTCGTTTGGCAGTAGACAACATTATTGCCCTAATCATCCTCAATTAATTATGCACATAAAAAGTAATTATTTAGGCAGGCTTTTAGAACAGGTTTTTGCTAAACATCATATTAATCCTGCTCTTGAAGTAGTTGAAAATGTAGAGATGCAACAAAGAGAGACTGATGAATGGAAGTATTTAATTATTATCAATCATAATGATTACGAAGTGACAGTGTCACTGCCAAAAGATAAAACATATCAGAATATGATTGATGGGAAATGTTTTCGAGGAGGTGAATTGAGGATTCAACGGGTTGATGTAGCAGTGTTAAGAGAGCATGATGAAGCCGGAAAGTTTGGAAGTTTAAGTAAATTTTTTGGTTAAAATACTTGTTTAGAGAAGTATCGTTCTGACAGTTGGCAACATAATATGCATAGGATGATAATGTCCATAAGTATGAATATATGAAAAATTAGATTTTACGCAATCTTAGTGAAAAAGGTTCATTACATTAAGACAGCCAGTGAAAAATGTATGTTTTTCGTCTATATATTCTCAATTAGCCCCCTTTTCACAAAAAGTTCGTAAGAATCAAGAAAATCAGGAGGGATTTTCTTTGAAAAAGATTTTGTCACTATTTTTAGTAAGTATTCTTTTATTAGCTGCTTGTTCTTCACAGTCGAAGACCGATGGGACTGCAGATGGGACAAAAAGTACGGATGAAATAACAGTGTGGACGTGGGATCCGAATTTCAACGTAAAAGCGATGAAAATTGCAGAAGAGTTTTATAAGAAAGAAGATCCTAATTTTAAACTAAAAATTATTGAAAATGCTCAAGAAGATATCGTCCAAAAACTTAATACAAGCTTAAGTTCTGGCACAACAAAAGGGTTGCCAAATATCGTATTAATTGAAGACTATCGTGCACAGAGCTTCCTTAAAGCGTATCCTGATGCATTCTATGACCTATCAAAATATTTCAAAGCGGAAGATTTTGCTGAATATAAGCTTGCTCCCACTAGCTTAAATGGTAAACACTATGGACTCCCGTTTGATACAGGGGTTGCTGGATTATACGTGAGAACAGATTATTTACAAAAAGCAGGATATACTGTTGATGATTTACAAGGATTGGATTGGAATAAATATATTGAAATCGGGAAAAAGGTAAAACAAGCAACAGGTAAATATATGCTCGCACTCGATCCTAAAAATCTTGGGATTATTCGTGAGATGATTCAAACTAGTGGTTCATGGTATGTGAAAGAAGATGGGGTAACCCCACATTTGGCAGACAATGAGCCGCTGAAGGAAGCATTTAGAACTTACAAAGAGATTGTAAATGCCGGGATATCGAAACCTATTTCCGACTGGAGTCAATTTGTTGCTTCTTTTAATAGTGGAGCAGTTGCGTCCATTCCAACAGGAAACTGGATTACGGCTTCTGTTAAAGCTGAAGCTTCTCAAGCTGGCAAATGGGCTGTTGTTCCTTTTCCGAAACAGTCGGGCATTCCTAACTCTGTTAATGCTACAAACCTAGGAGGAAGTTCTTGGTATGTGCTTAACATTCCTGGAAAAGAAAAGGCGGCAGAATTTCTAGCTAAAACGTTTGGGTCAAATGTTGAGTTTTACGAAGCACTAAACAAAGAGATTGGAGCAATTGGCACATACAAACCAGCTGCTAATAGTGAGGCCTATAAGGCTGCAGATGAGTTTTTCGGAGGCCAAAAAGTAACGGCTGATTTCTCCAAATGGATGAAAGAAATTCCTCAGGTGAACTACGGTGCACATACGTATGTGATTGAAGATATTTTAGCAGCTGCGTTGCAAGACTACTTAAAAGGCAAAGATCTTGATAAAGTGTTGGAAGATGCGCAAAAACAGGCAGAACAACAAGTTAAATAAATATGGTACGCTTATTATGTTAAGAAAAATATAAAAAATTAAGCCCCGAGAGTCCGCTGACCTTCCTGGTTGTCATAGTAGAACCGTTCTACAGGCGGAGTGGTTCGGGGCTCTCCCATGAAAATACACATTCTCTGTGTTGCTGTTTTCATGCTTGGATAAGAGAGCAAGCCTCTCTCATAGATGTTGCTTTCCATTACAAACATGATAAAGGAGTTGATATAGATTGATTCCGCCAGCAAAAGCGAATCTAGATTTGATAATAAAAACACATCGAAACATTAATCAGAAGCACCGCATAAAAAACACAATAATTGGATGGTCTTTTGTAATACTGGCTACTATTATGATTTGCACATTTTATTTTTATCCGATGGCTCGGGCCTTAATTCTTTCGTTACAATCAGGTTCAGGTACGAATCTAACCTTTGTCGGATTGAGAAATTATGCTCGTTTATTTAGTGATCCTACCTTTTTGATAACCGTAAAAAATACAGTGATATATCTTATTATTCAAGTTCCGATTATGATTATTCTCGCCTTATTCCTAGCCGTATTATTGAATAATCCGAAGCTAAAGCTGAGAGGGTTTTTTCGAACAGCAATTTTTTTACCATGCGTCACTTCCCTAGTTGCGTATTCTGTCATATTTAAATATTTGTTTAGTCAAGATGGCTTGATCAACGTTATGTTGATGAAATTCTCTCTTATATCTGAACCAATCAACTGGCTAGCTGATCCTTTTTGGGCTAAAGTGACCATTATTATTGCCCTTACGTGGAGATGGACAGGCTATAATATGATTTTTTACTTATCGGCTCTACAAAATATCGATCACTCGATTTATGAAGCGGCTAAAATTGATGGTGCTTCGCCAGTTCAGCAGTTTTTTAAAATTACGATTCCGTTGTTAAAACCCATGATTTTGTTTACATCAATCACTTCAACAATCGGTACGCTCCAGCTGTTCGATGAAGTAATGAACATTACACAAGGGGGGCCGGGAAATGCAACGATGACGATTTCTCAATATATCTACAATCTTTCTTTTAAATATACCCCTGATTTCGGTTATGCAGCAACGGTTTCGTATGCGATTGTGATTATGATTGTATTTTTCACTATTATTCAGTTTAAAGTGGCGGGTGATAAAAATGAGTAATCTCAAAAGCGTATTCAACTATACTGTCTTAACCATTGTATCCATTGTTTCTGTGTTTCCGTTTTTTTGGATGGTTGTTAGTGCGACGAATAAATCAGTAGAAGTGACGAAAGGACGGTTATTGCCAGGTAATCATTTTATGGAAAACTTCCGCAACCTGCTTGATAGCACTAATCTAGTCAATGCATTGATGAATTCAGCGAAAATTGCGATTATAACAACTTTACTCGCAATGTTGGTCTCCTCTTTGGCTGGTTACGGATTTGAAGTTTTTAAAAGCAAAACAAAAGATTTTGTATTCAATTTCTTGTTGCTTTCAATGATGATACCTTTTGCTGCTTTAATGGTTCCTTTGTTTAGAATGTTCGGGACGATATCACAGATATTTCCAGGTATCGGTATTGATACAATGACAGCCGTCATTTTGCCGACAGTCACAACGGCATTTCTCATCTTTTTCTTCCGCCAAAGCACGAAAATGTTCCCAAAGGAAATTATTGAAGCAGGCCGAATTGATGGATTATCTGAGTGGGGGATATTCTTCAAGCTTTATGTCCCTACGATGAAAACAACCTATGCGGCTGCTGCCATTATAACGTTTATGTCGAGCTGGAACAGCTATTTATGGCCGCTTGTCATCTTGCAATCTCCGGAGAATCAGACGGTGCCATTGCTCATATCAAATCTTGGATCGAGCTACTCTCCGGACTTTGGAATGATTATGACCGCTATCGTGATCGCTACCTTGCCGACGGCGCTGATTTTCTTTTTCATGCAAAAGCACTTTGTTGCCGGGATGCTCGGTTCAGTAAAATGATGACTAAGGAGTGTGAAAATAATGAAAAAAACATTAACAACCCCCACATTAGAATGGCTTTCGGATCCCCATGTGTTTGCAGTTAATCGCCTGCCTGCCCATTCGGACCATGTTTATTATGAGACGTTGGAAGAAGCGAAAAGTGGAATTCCAATGACAATGCGCTATGAGCTGAATGGAACTTGGAAATTTCACTATGCCGAAAACCCCGCTAGCCGCCCTGCGCAATTTTATCAGCTTGATTTCAACTGTTCAAATTGGGAGGATATTTCCGTACCAGGGCATATTCAGTTGCAAGGATATGGAACTCCTCAGTATGTAAATACGATGTATCCGTGGGACGGTCATTGCGATGTTCGTCCTCCAGAAGTTCCTATGGATTATAATCCAGTAGGAAGCTATATAAAAGTTTTTAATCTTCCTGAATCGATGAAAGGTAAACCGGTGTATATTTCCTTTCAAGGAGTGGAGTCGGCGTTTTATGTTTGGTTGAACGGGCAGTTTGTCGGGTATAGTGAGGACTCTTTCACGCCGGCAGAATTTGAACTTACACCTTTTGTAAAGGATGGAGAGAATAAGCTGGCGGTTGAGGTTTACCAGTACAGCACCGGAAGTTGGCTTGAGGATCAAGATTTTTGGCGTTTTTCGGGAATTTTTCGAGATGTATACCTCTATACAGTGCCAGACATCCATGTATATGATTTACATGTTCGCGCCGAATTGGATTCGTCCTATACAAAAGGCATGTTAACGGTGGACCTTACCTTTTTGTCTCCGGTACCTGTCGGCTCTAGGTTTATTGCTGAATTGTATGATGCGAAAGGCGACCTTGTCGCTAAAAAAGGAGGAGGACTTGATGGTGAAAAGGGGACATTTTCCATTGCGGTCGATGAACCGGAATTATGGAGCGCTGAGAAACCGTATTTGTATAAGCTATATATTCAAATTTTTAACGAGTTTGACCAATTGGTAGAAGTTGTTCCGCAGAAGGTTGGTTTTCGAAGATTCGAGATCATCAATAAAGTTATGCACCTTAATGGAAAACGGATTGTATTTAAAGGTGTTAACCGACATGAATTTCATTGCCGAAGAGGCCGGGCAATCACAAAGGAAGATATGATCTGGGATATTAAAACGTTGAAGCGTCATAACATTAATGCAGTCCGTACGTCACACTACCCGAATCAAAGCTATTGGTATGAACTATGCGACGAGTACGGCATCTATGTCATTGATGAAATGAATTTGGAAACGCACGGAACGTGGCAAAAAATGGGCCATGTCGACCCCACATGGAATGTTCCGGGGAACAATCGAGAATGGCAAGACATTGTTATGGATCGGGCGATTTCAATGTTTGAAAGGGATAAGAACCATCCTTCCATCCTGATTTGGTCATGTGGAAATGAATCGTATGCCGGGGAAGTTCTGTTAAACGTCGCTAACTATTTTCGGTCAGTCGATCCGAGCCGTCTTGTCCATTATGAAGGAGTATTCCACGCTCGCGAGTACAATGACATCAGTGATATCGAAAGCCGTATGTACGCAAAGCCTCATGAAATTGAAAAATATTTAACGGAAAATCCGGATAAACCGTATATCAGTTGCGAATATATGCATGCAATGGGGAACTCGCTCGGCGGGATGTACAAATATACGGATTTGGAACAAAAGTATCCGATGTATCAAGGCGGTTTTATTTGGGATTTCATTGATCAAGCCCTTGTGAAAAAAGATCGTTATGGAAAAGAATTTTTGGCATATGGAGGGGACTTTGGCGACCGTCCAACGGATTACGGTTTCTGCACCAACGGAATTGTCTATGCCAACCGGGAGTTGTCGCCGAAGATGCAGGAAGTAAAATATCTTTATCAAAACTTTAAGCTTTCACCGGATCAATATGGTGTCAATATTAGAAATGAAAGTCTTTTCACTGACACAAGTGAATATGATTTAGAATATGTCCTATTCTTTGAGGGTAGAGAGCTGTATCGAAATAAGCTGAATGTAGCGGTAGCACCGCAGGAAGAGAAAAGAGTCGAGTTCAACTGGTTCCCTGGGATGATGACAGATGTAGGTGAATATTGCATTCATACGTCATTTAAATTGAAAGAAAAAACACTTTGGGCTGACGCCGGTTATGAAGTGGCATTCGGGCAGTGTGTATTTCAGGTTGGCTCTAAGGAATTTGTTGTTCCTAGCGGAAAGTTAAAAGTTGTCCATGGTGATGTCAACATTGGGGTGCACGGCAAAGATTTTACGATCATGTTCTCCAAACAGGTAGGAAGTCTAGTTTCAATGAATTACGCAGGCAAGGAGATGATTGCTGTCCCTCCCGCACCATTGTTTTGGCGGGCTACGACTGATAATGACCGGGGTTTTTCGCAAGACTTCCATTCGGGGCTTTGGTATGCAGCGAGTTTGGCGCGTAAATGTGTAAAAGTCGATGTGAAAGAGGAAATAGCACAAGTAAACATCATCTTTACCTATAAATTTTCTATTCATCCTGACTTGGAAGTAAACATTGGCTATACCGTTTATGCTGATGGCAGCATTCGCGTGAAGGCGAAGTATCATGGGGTCAAGAATCTTCCACCAATGCCTATTTTTGCGGTATCATTCAAGGTTCCAGCAGATTATGACCAACTTGAGTGGTATGCAATGGGGCCTGAGGAAAACTATGTTGACCGCTCGAAGGGGGCAAGACTTGGAATTTTTCAAAATCAAGTAGCAGATAACGTATCGCCCTATCTCAAACCGCAGGAATCAGGCAACCGAACAGGAGTGCGCCGTGTGAGTTTAACTAATTGCAATGGGCAAGGGATCAAAATTTCTTCTGTAACTGAACCGTTGGAATGCAATTTTTCGCCATACACAGCTTTTGAACTTGAACATGCCAATCATCATTACGAGCTGCCCAATATTCATTATACAGTTGTCACAGTAGCAGGTCGACAAATGGGAGTTGGCGGGGACGACAGTTGGGGCGCCCCAGTTCACGATGAATACGTCATAAAGGCAGATCAAGACATGGAATTTGAGTTTATGATTCATAAAGTTTAGCGATAAAAGCATTATAGATGCAACGAAAAAGTTTAGAAATTATCCTTGACGGAAAAGTCGCTTGTTCATTTTTCGACTGTCGAAGGCGAGCTTGTGGCTTGCCTTTGTCACGACAAGGCGCGGTGGAAGACTGAACAACCACCCGATTCATAGGCTTATACATGGGTCTGAAAGCAGCGTTGTTCGGTCTCCCTATAGTAGATCCAATGCTCAGTAAAAGCTGCAAATGTTAAAATTTCAAATTGTATCTATATAGGTTGTAATAAAGAATTTCCGACCTCCATGTCTTGTTTTTATCACCTGACAAGCTGGCACGGTGACAAGAAGAGTGAACAATGCCATGTAAAACAAAATTTCAACTTATATATCCTGAAAATACGCAAATCCCAAAATATATAAACTTAAAACATTCGACAAAAGGATATTTTCATCCCTCCGATGATGACGGACGAAACTTTTTGTTATGGGAGTCTAAATAAAGACTTTTTTATGGATCTCCATCACAAAGTGTACTTGACAAAGAAAGATGATCATGAGAAAGAAAACCAAAACAGCGTTTTTTTCCTTTTTATACCACACATCTCTTTGAGCAACATTGCCATGATGTTTATCTTTAAAAGTCAAGCACATCTTTTGGTGATGAACCTTTTTTAATGCCTTTTAGTAAAATTTATACTAAAATATACACTGACGATCGATGTTTGGGAGGCATAATAATGACTACTGGTTTCGGTTTGACAAAAACCTTTAAAAACATATTCGGTGGCGAAGGGAGAGTTCGTGTCTTTTTCGCCCCCGGCCGCGTCAATTTAATTGGTGAGCATACGGATTACAACGGCGGACATGTGCTACCGTGCGCACTTGCGATCGGCACGTATGCGCTCGTTCGGCAAACGGATGAGCCGTTTGTCCGCTTTTACTCCCAAAACTTCCCGGAAACGGGAGTGATCACGGTTTCTTACGACGACTTGTCATACCGAAGCGAGCACGGCTGGGCGAACTACCCGAAAGGGATTTTGGCTGCGTTTCAAGCGCTCAGCCCGCTGGAGACCGGATTGGACATTTTGTATTATGGCACGGTCCCGAACGGCGCCGGGCTGTCGTCCTCGGCATCGATTGAGCTCGCGACGGCGGTGATGCTCAACGAACTGTTCGGGCGCGGACTTGACCAACTAGAACTTGTGAAAATGAGCCAAACCGTAGAAAATAAATACGTCGGCGTCAATTGCGGCATCATGGATCAGTTTGCCGTCGGCATGGGAAAACAAGACTGCGCCATCCTATTAAACTGCCAGACGCTCGAGTACCGCTATTTGCCATTGGTGCTTGACGATTGTTCGATCGTCATTGCCAATACGAACAAAAAGCGCGGTTTGGCGGACTCGGCGTACAACGAGCGGCGGACGACGTGCGAAGCGGCGCTTTCGAAGCTGCAAGGCGTGCGGAACATCGCCTCGCTCGGTGAGCTGACAAGCGCGGAGCTCGATGAATATGCCCATCTCCTTTCACCGCTGGAACAAAAGCGGGCCCGCCATGCGGTGACGGAAAACGAGCGGACGCTTGAAGCCGCCCGGGCGCTTGAGCGAGGAGACCTCATCCGCTTTGGAGAGTTGATGAAACAGTCGCATTTGTCGTTGCGCGATGACTATGAAGTGACGGGTATCGAACTTGATACGCTCGTTGAAGCGGCATGGGCGCACGAAGGGACGATCGGGGCGCGCATGACGGGCGCCGGGTTTGGCGGCTGTACGGTGAACATTGTGAAAAAAGCGTATGTTCAAGATTTTATTGAACGGGTCGGAAATGCGTACGCCGAAACAATCGGGTATGAAGCAAGTTTTTATGTCGTCGAAGTTGGGAATGGGGCGAGAGAACTGACGAAACAGGAGGAGATGAGCCGATGATTTTAATTTGCGGCGGGGCAGGGTATATCGGCAGCCATGCGGTGTACCGCCTGATCGAAAAAGGCGAGAACGTCGTGGTGGTTGACAACTTGCAGACAGGGCACAAAGAGGCCGTTCACCGTGAGGCGGTGTTTTGCGAAGGCGATATTCGCGACCGCGAGTTTTTGCGCGAGGTGTTTCGCCGGTACGACATTGAGTCGGTCATTCATTTTGCGGCGAATTCCTTGGTCGGCGAAAGCATGGAAGAGCCGCTGAAGTATTACGACAACAATGTGTACGGCACACAAGTGTTGCTTGAAGTGATGAAGGAGTTCGGTGTCAAGCAAATCGTCTTTTCTTCCACCGCCGCGGTGTATGGGGAGCCGAAACAAATCCCGATCGTCGAAACCGACCCGACCGAACCGACAAATGCGTACGGAGAAACGAAGCTGGCGATGGAAAAAATGATGAAATGGGCCGATCGCGCCTACGGCATCCGCTCGATTTCGCTCCGCTACTTTAATGTCGCCGGAGCGTACGGCACGACAATTGGCGAGGACCACAACCCGGAGACGCATCTTATTCCGCTGATTTTGAAAGTGCCGCTCGGCCAACGCGAGGAAATCGTCATTTTCGGCGATGACTACGACACGCCAGATGGAACGTGCATCCGCGACTACATTCATGTGCTCGATCTTGTCGATGCCCACTTTTTGGCGCTTGAAAAACTGCGGAACGGGGCGCCCAGTGACGTGTACAATCTAGGAAACGGCAACGGCTTCAGCGTCAAAGAAGTGATCGAAGCGGCGCGGCAAGTGACGGGTCATCCGATTCCGGCCCGCGTCATGTCGCGGCGTCCGGGCGATCCGGCGAGACTTGTCGCTTCATCGGAAAAGGCGAAGCGCGAGCTCGGGTGGAACCCGAAATACCCATCCATTACGGACATTGTCGCGTCGGCGTGGGAATGGCATCAAGCGCGGCCAAACGGCTATCGGGGTGTGTAAACATGGAAACGATTTTTGCGGCGATTGAACAACTGATCCGTTATGCCGAGCAGCGCGGCCTTTTGGCGCCGGAAGACGAGGTGTACGCGCGCAACCGCCTGCTGGCCACGCTTCGGCTCACGGAATGGCAGCCGGCCGAGGTCAAGGACGTTCCTTTGGCCTCGCCCGCTCCGATATTGGGCGTGATCATTGATTGGGCGTATGAACAAGGATTGTTGGAAACGGATACAACGACCGAGCGCGATATATGGGATGCGAAGTTGATGGACTGCGTCATGCCGCGGCCATCGGAAGTGATCCGCGCCTTTTACGAGCGGTACCGCCGCGACCCGCAGGAGGCGACGGACTGGTTTTACTCGTTGAGCCAAGCGTCCAATTACATTCAAACGGTGCGCATCGCCAACAATCAGCACTGGAAAGTGTCCACGATCTATGGAGAATTGGATATCACCATTAACTTGGCGAAGCCAGAAAAAGATCCGAAGGAAATCGCCAAATTAAAAGAGATGCCGTCATCCTCGTATCCAAAATGTGTATTATGCAAAGAAAACGAAGGGTATGAAGGAACGTGGCGTCATCCTGCCCGTTCCAATCACCGTGTCATTCCGATCACGTTATTGGATGAACAGTGGTATTTCCAATATTCTCCCTACGTGTACTATCATGAACATTGCATCGTCTTTTCCGCCGAACACGTGCCGATGAAGATGGAGCGGAAGACGCTTGAGCGTTTGCTCGATTTCGTCGAAAAGTTCCCGCACTATTTCATTGGCTCGAACGCCGATTTGCCGATTGTCGGCGGCTCGATTTTAGTGCATGACCATTTCCAAGGCGGGTGCTATACGTTTGCGATGGAAAAGGCGGAGATCGAAGAGTGCATCCCGCTTCCATCGTTTCCGTCGGTCACAGCCGGCATTGTGCGCTGGCCGATGTCCGTCATCCGTTTGACTGGACCAAAAGAGGACGTGTTGGATGCGGCTGCCTTTTTGTATAAAACATGGCGGACGTACAGCGACCCAAGTGTCGAGATTATGGCCTACAGCGGCGATGTTCCGCATAACACGATCACGCCGATCGCTCGACGGCGCGGCGATTTGTTTGAGTTGGACATCGTTTTGCGCAACAATCGGACGTCAGCGGAACATCCGTACGGCATTTTCCATCCGCATGAAGAATTGCATCATATTAAAAAAGAAAATATCGGCTTGATCGAAGTGATGGGGCTGGCGGTGCTGCCGGCGCGGCTTGCTGTGGAACTGGAGACGCTGGCTGATTATCTCGTGCATCGGACAAAAAAAGAAGACTGGGACGAGTCGATGCAGAAACATTGGGATTGGTGCGAAGCCATTCGCTCGGCCTATCCGGACATCACGAAGGACAACGTCTATGACATTTTGCGGCACGAAGTCGGGCAACGGTTTGTGACTGTGCTGGAACATGCCGGGGTGTTTAAGCGGGACAAGCGAGGGAAGGACGCGTTTCGCCGCTTTATGCAGCGTGCTGTGGAGCGCATGTCGTCCTTTGTTTAAATGCGGCGAAAAAACGCGTTTCATATGAAACATTAAGGAAGGGATCGCGAACAGACTATGGCTACGTTAAAAGAAATCGCGGAAAAAGTCGGCGTTTCAGTCGCGACGGTGTCGCGCGTGCTCAATTATGATGCGACGCTGTCCGTTTCTGATGAAACGAGAAGGCGCATTTTTGAAGTCGCCCAAGAGCTGAACTACAAAACATTGCGGGAACGAAGCCAGCAAGCGCGCGAATCGTTTCGCTTCGGGCTCATTCACTGGTATTCGGAGCGCCAGGAAATCGATGACCCCTATTATATGGCGATTCGTCTCGGGGTGGAAAAAGAATGTTTTGACCGCGGCATCGAACTCGTCAAATTGTTTAAGCAGCATGGCGCTTATCCAATTGAACGGATGGAGGCGCTCGATGGCGTCATCGCCGTCGGAAAATTCGGGCCGAAGGAAGTCGAGACTTTTGCTGCCGGGGCCAAACAAATTGTGTTTGTCGACTGTTCGCCTGATGAGCATCGGTTTGATTCAGTCGTCATCGACTTGCGTCAAGCCACGGTGACAGTGCTTGATTATTTGCTTCGGCTGGGGCATACGAAAATTGGCTATATCGGCGGCCGTGAATATGTTGACGGGGAAACGCCGATCCGCGATGAGCGCGAAGCGGCGTTTTACGAATATTTGTATGTCAAAGGACTGTACGATTCCCGTTATGTATGGATCGGCGCCTTCACTGCCGAAGATGGCTATCGGCTGATGAAAAAA
>NZ_MPSP01000001.1:1400000-3408572 GCF_009901865.1 Geobacillus sp. TFV-3
CCTGATTCCACACTGCCAAGAAAAGCCTCTAGCGAGGGAAGAGGTGCCCGTACCGCAAACCGACACAGGTAGGCGAGGAGAGAATCCTAAGGCGCGCGGGAGAACTCTCGTTAAGGAACTCGGCAAAATGACCCCGTAACTTCGGGAGAAGGGGTGCTCTTTCGGGTGAAGAGCCTGGAAGAGCCGCAGTGAAAAGGCCCAAGCGACTGTTTATCAAAAACACAGGTCTCTGCGAAGCCGAAAGGCGACGTATAGGGGCTGACACCTGCCCGGTGCTGGAAGGTTAAGGGGAGCGCTTAGCGGAAGCGAAGGTGCGAACCGAAGCCCCAGTAAACGGCGGCCGTAACTATAACGGTCCTAAGGTAGCGAAATTCCTTGTCGGGTAAGTTCCGACCCGCACGAAAGGTGTAACGACTTGGGCGCTGTCTCAACGAGAGACCCGGTGAAATTATACTACCTGTGAAGATGCAGGTTACCCGCGACAGGACGGAAAGACCCCGTGGAGCTTTACTGCAGCCTGATATGGAATTTTGGTATCGCTTGTACAGGATAGGTGGGAGCCTGGGAAGCCGGAGCGCCAGCTTCGGTGGAGGCGGCGGTGGGATACCACCCTGGCGGTATTGAAATTCTAACCCGCACCCCTTAGCGGGGTGGGAGACAGTGTCAGGCGGGCAGTTTGACTGGGGCGGTCGCCTCCCAAAAGGTAACGGAGGCGCCCAAAGGTTCCCTCAGAATGGTTGGAAATCATTCGGAGAGTGCAAAGGCACAAGGGAGCTTGACTGCGAGACGGACAGGTCGAGCAGGGACGAAAGTCGGGCTTAGTGATCCGGTGGTTCCGCATGGAAGGGCCATCGCTCAACGGATAAAAGCTACCCCGGGGATAACAGGCTGATCTCCCCCAAGAGTCCACATCGACGGGGAGGTTTGGCACCTCGATGTCGGCTCATCGCATCCTGGGGCTGTAGTCGGTCCCAAGGGTTGGGCTGTTCGCCCATTAAAGCGGTACGCGAGCTGGGTTCAGAACGTCGTGAGACAGTTCGGTCCCTATCCGTCGCGGGCGGAGGAAATTTGAGAGGAGCTGTCCTTAGTACGAGAGGACCGGGATGGACGCACCGCTGGTGTACCAGTTGTCCCGCCAGGGGCACCGCTGGGTAGCTATGTGCGGACGGGATAAGCGCTGAAAGCATCTAAGCGTGAAGCCCCCCTCAAGATGAGATTTCCCACCGCGTGAAGCGGGTAAGATCCCTCGAAGATGACGAGGTCGATAGGTCCGAGGTGGAAGCGTGGCGACACGTGGAGCTGACGGATACTAATCGATCGAGGGCTTGACCTATGAGCGGCTTCTTCCGACGGTTATCTAGTTTTGAAGGAACGAATTTTTATCATGATGCGGAAGTAGTTCAGCGGTAGAACACCACCTTGCCAAGGTGGGGGTCGCGGGTTCGAGTCCCGTCTTCCGCTTTTCCATCATGCGCTCGTAGCTCAATTGGATAGAGCATCTGACTACGGATCAGAAGGTTAGGGGTTCGAATCCTCTCGAGCGCGTTTATTCATTAACTTCAAAAAAGATATTGACAAAAAAAACAATTAGTGATTATATTCTTATTGCAGTCGTTTTTGAAGACAAGTTTAATGATATCGATCATGCGGGTGTAGTTTAATGGTAAAACCTCAGCTTCCCAAGCTGAAGTCGTGGGTTCGATTCCCATCACCCGCTTTCCTTTATTTTATCGTGAATATCGTATAGATATTGTTCCGGAAGCTCAGCAGGATAGAGCAACGAGCCGAGGCTTCTGTGAACCAGCAGCGAGTTGCCCCGACACATCTGGCTTCATCGAATAAGCTTGCAGAGGAAGGGGCAGCGGGATGATGAGAGTGTTATGATCGCCATGTCCCAGTAGCTCAGCAGGATAGAGCAACAAGCAAAGTCATCTTCGAAATGGCTGCGAGTTGTCCCGACGCACCATGCTTCCTTGAATGGGATTGTAGAGGAAGGGACAGCGGGAATATTGGAGTGTACTGTTGATTATGTCCCAGTAGCTCAGTCGGATAGAGCAGCGGCCTTCTAAGCCGTCGGTCGGGAGTTCGAGTCTCTCCTGGGACGCCACTTACATACGATCGGTTCGGGTTAACAGTGCTGAAACCCTTGATATGACCGCGTTTGCGGTCATTTTTCATTTTTTGGGAATCCCGAAAAAAACGATAGAATCCGAAAAAATTTTGCACGAATTTTGCACGGCTATTTAGCATGGTACAGCTCCTCCATTGCAAGGTCAACTTGCCGAGACTCTTTTTGCTCCATCTCATCTAAAATATGCGAGTACGTTTGTAGAGTGGTTACAATATCTTTATGGCCAAGTCGCCGAGATACATACTTAATGTTCACGCCTTTATATAAAAGCATGGAAGCGTGCGTATGACGAAGCCCGTGGCAGGTGATGGTTTTAACCCCGACTTTTTTGCATAGTGCACGCAATGTTTTATTAACCGCGTTATTCGTTACAACTTCCATTTTTGTGTTGATGAATACTAAATTTTTCGTATTTCTCAATCCAGTCTTCATCGCCAATTCGTTTTGATGTTTTCGCAGTTCTTTGAGCATATTTAACGTCTCGTTATCGACCGTAATGGTTCGTTTTGAATCGAATGTCTTTGTATCGCTAAAGTCATTTGCCCCTTTAAAGTCCCAAGTCTTATTAATCGTGATTGTTTTGTTTTTGAAATCAACGCAATCCCATGTCAGGCCCATGATTTCCGAGAAACGAGCGCCAGTGGCGATTGCGAATAAAATGATGTATCGAGAGATATATTTAGGTTTCATGTCCTTTTTTATTTCTGCTATCAACTTCTTCACTTCGTCAAAATTGAGATATTTCAATTCTTCCGATTTTGCTTCTACTTCTCCCTTTATGACCACTTTATACGTGGGATCACGGGTGATAATTCCTTCTTCAATCGCATCACGGAGGCACGACTTAATATATGTGTGTCGTTTTCGTACTGTCGCTGTGGTATGGTTTTTGCCGATTTCGTTGATGAACTTTTGGTACATATCGCGCGTCAAATCTTTCAATTTAACCCCAGCGAAATATTCTTCAACCAATTGAACGGATAACTCAATGTTTCTTTCGTGCGCTAAGCTGTATTTCCCCTTTTTATACAACTCGAACCAATTCCGCATATATTCAGAGAAGAGTTGATCCCCTGCGTTGATGTCGTATCCTTTGTGTAGCTGTCTCTCCAATTCAGCGGCCGCAAGCTCTGCCTCTTTCTTGGTGCGGAAGCCGCCTTTTGTTTTCGTTTTATATTTTCCGTTTTCTTTGTACGAAACGCGATAGCGCCAACGGCCATTTTTCATCTTTTGAATACTGGCCATGTCATCTCCCTCCCTTTGAAGCAATGTAGAATATATGTTTGGTTTAGAAGTCAAAGTTTTTTAGATGCACCACCTCCTTTGAAAGAGCGTGCAAACGTTCCGAAAGAATGTGCAAAATCCGGAACAATCCGCAAACATTTTGCACATTATTTCAGAATCCATCTGAAATAATTTGAAAAAGTGATTCTGAAATAATGTGCTAATTTACAAGCGGGATTGCAAATACAATACCTGGTTCAATGTTAGGAGCCTTTTTTCTCTTTTTCAATTTAAATTTTACATCGGTGATTTCCATTTCCTCCAATTGTTCGGCTATATTTGAATCAAGTTGCATTGCCTCCATAATCAATGCTTCCAATTCAGCTACAGTTGGTTTTCTTTCTAAATCTTCCTCATAAATCTTTCTTATCTCTAAAAGAGTATCACTTAGTAAATCGACTGCATCTTCACTTAAAATAACTGTTTCTTTATTCTTAATACTCTTCCAAAACGCCATGAAATCACCACCCATATCCTCTTATTACTTCTTTATAAATACTTCTAGAAGGCCGGTGAATTAATGGGGCATAGACTTCCCTCATGTCGAATTTTGGAGACCATTCTCCCCGCTATTTGGCGCCAAAGGACGGGAGGACGAGCAGGACTTCCTGCTCCAAATTCCGTTTTTGCGCACGCCAAAGAGCCGGTCCCCCTCGTTTTTTTTCGAAACCGGCACAATCGCTTCAGATTTTGCACGACGGCGGTCAACAACACCTGTTCTCCCATGGCGTCCAGGCCCCGGCTTCGGGCCCGATCCAGCCCATGACATTCCTTCCCTTCGGCGAACACATGCTCACAACGCGTACGAAGGGCTTGAATGGATCGATAACCGCCCTGTTGCGGAAGGAGCCTCGCTTGGTTGCGAATCTGAACGTCTCGGACTTTCGCCTGGCGTTGTGCTTCCTGAGCGGGATCCTTCGCCCGGCGCTTCCAGGTTGGAATCTCCTCCATCTCCTTGCGGCGCAGCGACACGAGCGGCGTAATGCCTTGGGCGAAGAGCGCTTCCAAATACTCCGTGGTGCCATATGCTTTGTCCGTAATCGACGGGTGGCGGAATCGAATCGAAGCCAGCTGCTCCAAACTCGTCTCCCGTTCCGCCGTTCCGGTGGCCACGCTCGCTTTTCGAGATAACATGACGCGTGACCGGACATCGATGACATCGTGTACCCAATACCGAGGATACGCTTCCTGCCCTTTGCCTTTCTTGTACAACCGAGCATCCGGAGCCGTCACGCTTCGACGGGTTTGATTGGAAAACGTGGTTCCACGGAAGTTTCCTCGTTCTTCGGCATGGGCGCGCTCTCCTGATTGGGGAGACGGAGAAGGCGGATCGTCATCGGGATCCCGGTCCGCCTTCGGGGACTCAGTCTGTTCATCTTCCCGAGCGGTGCGGGCCAGGTAGTCTTCCAACGTCTCCACCGGAGCGAGCTTGACCTCCCGCAAGCTGTGGATCGAAGCATTCGCCCGCACTTGGGTGCCATCAGCCGCCGCATGGACATCCGGAGAGACCAGCCCCGCCGCGATGCACTGGTCCACCACATAGGTCATCAGCCGATCAAAGATTCCGTGTTGACGCCAGCGTTTCCGTGTTTTCACGAGCGTCGTTCGATCCGGAAGCGTGGGATGATGCGGGTCGGGATGGAACACGGATTCAAAGTCAAGACCGCAAAACCACAGGTATCCGGCATGCATCGGGAGGATCTCATACAACTCCCGCTCGGAGTGATTAAACAAATACGAGAGCAGCATCAGGCGAAGCAGCCGTTCCGGATCCGCCGCCGGGCGACCCGTTTTTTTCGTGTACAGGGGAGCCGCCCAATCGTGAATGACGGAAAAGTCAACCGCTTCGTTGATTTGGCGCAGGATATGATGTGGGGGAACCAGGTCCTCCATGTCGATGACTTGAAACAGCCGAGGCTGAGTCGAAGGGTTTTTGGGGGCTTTCATGATCCAGTCACGCTCCATTCCAACGGTTTTTCCTCCTTTTTCGACATAAGCCCCCTAAATCCCTGCCTTAGAGTGTACTTTTTCACCGGCCTTCTAAATCTATATAAGTTGCAATTTTGTTTTACATGGCATTGTTCGCTCTTCTTGTCACCGTGCCAGCTTGTCAGGTGATAAAGACGGGACATGGAGATCGGAAATTCTTTATTACAACCTATATAAGTTGCAATAAAGAATTTCCGATTTTTCGTTTCCGTTTTCATCTAAATACAAACCGATATGATATAACGTGGTGAAGTGATCCGCTGGATGTAAAACAAAATTTCAACTTATATAGTAAAGTAAGAGGTATGGTTTTCTGGGATTTCCCCCTGCTCGATTAGGTGTTCGTAGAACACCGTCACGGGCATGGTGGGATGTTCTTTTCTTAGGGCTAAAATATGATCCTCATCATCGGGCGACAGACGCCTTGAGCGGCCGCGGTCCGAACGGCGCTTCGGCTTTAAGGCGTCAAAGCCCCCTTTTTTGTATCGGGTGCACCAATCGAGGATCGTCTTGGCTGCGATTCGTTTGTCGCCTTGGTGGGGAACATGGTGCACTCGCTCGCTCACCTCTTTCAGATACGTCTTCGGTTCCACCTGCCCATTCACCAACGGAGCGATTAGCCCGTACCGAAACAGGGCAATGTCGTGTCTCATCGACTCATCCATTCGAATCTCCTCCTTGTCTCACTTGGAATCAGGACCGTTCCGGTCCTCCTGCCCTTATCGTACCGAATTGCTTTTTCTCCGTCGATAGGAAAGGTTTGTGGGAACCTAAATCATTTCCAATTTAGGATATGTATGTAAAATCAGGACCCCATTTAATTCGCAAAAGGGTGTCGGAATCCGTCCTCCCACATGTCTCTGATGACCGAATAGAGACCGTGTTCCTCCAACGTTCGGATCCACCAGGAAGCCCGTTCCTTTTCTTTTTTCACGATAGGGCCTATAATCCTCCACCGCCTTGCAAAAAAGCTGTGAAGGTTTGATAGGTTTCGGAAGAACCGTCGGACATAAAAGATGATGCCGTCCTTTGTCGGGAGGAACGGATCTTGGTTCGTTCCCTCGGTCAATCCCAACTGCTCTTTCACGACTTGCCATATAGCGGACAACGTATACTGAAAATACGGGAGGAGAAAGGAAGGCAGCACACTCACCGTCTTCAAGCATTCCCGGCAGCGATACCGGACAATCCAAATGCGATCATCACCATGTGGGGTCAATGCGTTTCGCTCATAGTAACCGTGGCGGTGCAACGGGCGCTTGGCCCGGCAATGCGGACACTGTGTCAGAAGAGGGAAGTCGTTTTCTTTTCCACGCTCTGCATACGTTTGGACGTCAATGCCAAAGTCATGAAATTGAATCACGTCCTCCTCCCCTCCTCTGAACCGATGGATTTTCTCTTCCGAAATAATTCACAAAAAATTTAGCACATTCTTTCAGAAAAGGGGAGAGGGCTTTCTGAAGGAATGTGCAAAAAAATGGCTCTTTTGTTCCGAAATAAAGTGATAATTTACACCTACTAAACGCCTTAAAATCGATGCGGTTGTTTTTTGGAGGACGACATCGTATTTTAAATGATTGATTCAGATTTCTTTCATAACTATTCCCTTTGATAAATATAATCTATGGCGAATGTCCATTTACGAGGGGGATACGATACGTATGGAGAGTAAGTTTACAATTTCTGCAGCTCGGGAAATTCGCGAGAGACTGGACGAAATTCAATTCTTAGCAGTTAAACACCGTTCCGACAACGGCGAACTTTTTGATATCATCGACCATTTAGCTAGGGTAGGCGGCATGTTTGCGGATGTGAAAGTACAGGAATTAGAAGGGTACGTGCAAACAGCTGATCCTCAAGATTACATTTTAAAAAAGTTATCCATCGCTTACAGTTTAATGAAGCGGTATGATGAAAAGTCGGAAAAAGTTCTATAAAAGCGGTAAAGAAGCCACTCGTTGGCTTCTTTTTTTGTGTTTTCAATTATTCAACATAACAAAAGATATGTTGCATTCAACGATATCCGACAAAACGAGACGAGGTATTACAAAAAAACTCTTTACATTACCGTATTTTCCCGATAAAATAATTATTGTAATAATTGTAATATAATGAATCTTTAGTTATATTAAAACCGCCCCTTATCCTATGTTTTGATTTTGTTCTGTTTCACAAGTGCATTACATGCCTAGTCTCAATCTTTCTAAGGGTGATCATTTTGAACGCTACAAAATTTTGTATAGCAACGTTTCTTTCAAACTTGGGGGATGTCATATACAGTGTTGTTATAGCTTGGTATATTGCTGATGTTTTACAATCAGGTTTTTTGATGGGAGCAGTTTTATTTTCCCTAGGTTTGTCGAGATTTATTGCTGGGCTTCTTTGCGGACCGGTTATTGATCGAATAGGGGCAAAGTTGTTTCTGTGGTTGTCAGACATGATAAGGGCAATCATTGTGTTAGTTTTGGCTATTCTGTTATGGGATCTTACTATCTCTTTTGTAATTCTCATAATGGTCTCCGTTTTGTTTGGAGCGATTGATGCTTTTTATTGGTCAGCCTCAGAATCAATAAAGCCAAGATTAGTCGCTACTGAATATTTGAGTCGTCTCAATAGTCAATACTTCACTGTTGTAAGAACAACGATCATTTTGGGCCCTTTAATCGCCGCTTGGATGGTTGAATCAATCTCAATAGAACATTCCTTGATAGCCATTTCTATCTTATATGTATTTTCAACTTTTTTAATTTTGTTTATTGACTCTAAAAATAGTCATCTTGAAAATATGAACGATAATAATGACAAAACTTCTTACTTTTCGGATTTAAGACTTGGTTTTAGTTTTTTGAATAGACAAAAAATGATTTTTTATTTGGTTATAACTATGTTTTTTGTAAATATTGGAGCAAACGGGGTTAATGTATTGTTCCCTTTTTTAGCTAAAAATGTTAGTGGTGATGCTAAGTATTTAGGATATATATATTCATCGATGTCAATGGGAAGTTTGTTAACTGGTTTAATCTTTTCAGTTAAAAGCATTCACAAGGTTGAATTGAAGATTATTTATTTATCTTTTCTTTTACAAGCTACTGGTATTGCCGCACTATGTTTCACCCAAAATTTTTTGATTATTCTAATTTTCGTTTTTGTAATTGGCTTAATTACTGGTTTTATAGGAGTCCTTATACCTACTTTTGTTCAACGTTCTGTGCCTATTCATTTATTAGGAAGAGTTAATAGTATTATGATGGCGATTTCAATGCTTTCAACGCCAGTAGCCCAGTTTATTTTTGGGGTCAGTGTTGATTATTTCAATATAAAATATCTTTTCTTCATTGCAGGTGCTTTGGGTATAGTTACTATATACATGCTCATTAAAAAGTTAACCTTCGTATAACCGGTGCACACTCCGGTTATCCTGTTCCTAAGGAAACCTATGGAAAAGGAGCGGGATCATTCATGAAACGTCTCAACATCACCCATGATCACGGATGGACGCCACGGACGCTTCGCAAACAGGAACGGAAAATCAAAAACGCGCTTCTTCGCCAACGGGTGATGGCGGTTCGTTTGGTCATGGAAGGTTATTTGGGCAAAGAGGCGGCCTCCATGGTCAACGTGTGCCGACAAACCGTTTCCCATTATGTGTCGCTGTTCAACGAAGGCGGTCTGGAGCTCTTGCTTCATCGGGATTTCGCCCCCGGACGGGAGCCGTTTCTCACCGAAGAACAGCAGGAAGAGATCAAACAGCTTGTGTTGACCACCACTCCCGCGGAACTGGGCTGGGACGTCGCTTCGGCGTGGAACACCAAACTCCTGCAATCCTATGTCGAAAAGCACTTTGGTGTTTGGCTTTCCCGTGAAGCGCTGCGAAAACTCCTGCACCGTCAAGGTCTGTCATGGACTCGCCCTACGTACACGCTGGCGAAAGGGAATCCGGATGAGCAAAAGCAATTTGAAAAGCAAATGGATTTGATAAAAAAAACTTGATCACCAAGGAGACAGAAGATGCCGTTCTTCTGTACATCGATGAAACGCATATCCGCTCTTATCATGTCTTGCGATCCACTTGGTCCGAGGTCGGCCGTCAAAAACGTGTGCCGACATTCGGCCATCATGCCCATGTTTCGGTATTTGGCGCCGTGAACGTCCACGATGGGGACACCGTGCTTCACCAAGCAGAAGCCGCCAACGCCACGACGTTCTTGGATTTCTTGCGCCTGCTCAAAGAGCGGCATCCCAACCGGATGATTGCGCTCGTCTTGGACAATGCCCGGATTCATCACGCTCGAATGGTGAAGGACTTTTTGCGAGAAGAAGGACAATGTTTTCATTTCCTGTATCTGCCGCCCTACTCGCCGCAGCTCAACCCGATCGAGCGTTTGTGGAAATGGCTGAAGGATACGGTGATCGCCAACGCCTTTCACAAAGACCGCCACGAGATCCTGCAAGCGGTTCAACGATTTGCTCATTACATTCAGGAACGCCCGGAGGAAGTGTTGCGGCGCTTGGGGTGTGCCGCGTAATCGAAAAGTTAACTTTTCAAGGTGCATTTATATAGTTTATCTTCGTTATTAATTAATGAGAGAAAAGGTACGCCAAGAGAAACTGTAATGTAAAGGAGGTGTTAAGCTTGAATATATTAGTTGGCGTTACAGGTTCTTCAGGAGTTGTTGAACTACCTATGTATTTACGAGTTTTTAGAGAAAAACTAGATGCTAACATTAGACTAGTTTGTACATCGAACGTTCAGAAATTTATTGATGTCAATTTTTTAGCGGCGCACGCTGATGCTCCTGCATATCAGGATATGTACGATTTTCCAAAGGAGTATACACGAAATAGAGTTCCTCATTCCTTTTTACATGACTGGGCGGATATTTTCATCATTTTGCCTTGTACTGCTAATACTTTAGCGAAGTGTGCAAACGGAATAGCTGATAATTTGTTAACCATGCTGGTTTTATGCTCTCCAAGACCTGTTGTCTTTTTCCCAAATATGGGGCCAAACATGTGGGATGCAAAAGTTACACAATACAATGCTAAAAAGCTGATCAGTTTTGGACATAAAGTTGTATTTCCTAGTGGAAATGCATGGATAACTGCAACCGGAGAAAAAGTAGATTATGGACATGTACCTCCCCCATATACAGTAGCTGAGTATATACAGAGACATATACAGCAGTCAGACAATGAATTGAAAGGAGGTGAATTGCATGAATCAGGAAATGCTTCAAATTCTTGATGAAGGCTTCGATGTCTTGAATCCAACAGCAGAAGACGTTCTTCTTTCTTTTGCACCGACTAACACAAACTGCGGAGGATGCTGATCATATTCTTTTGTCATCGGGGATAGCTATATTAAGCTATCCCTTGATTATAGGAGGGGTAAAAATGGAGCCGTTTTCTACTATTCCCAAAGAGGTAAAATCAGATGTGAATGATAGATGGGTAGCATCGCGATTTAATATTCTTTCCCATGAAGAGAATGGGGATCTTTATATATGTAATACTTATACGGGGGCATTTTTACGTGTTCCACAAGCTCATGCTAATAAGATTAAAAATATTCTCCGATCGGGATGTGATGAGCTTGATGATACTGCAAAGATTCTTGCTAATTATGGCTTTTTAATCAAAAGTAATGTAGACGAATTTAAAAGAGCCCGAATTTTACATGAAATCAAAGGAAGAAATCCTGAAAATATGTATTTGATTTTTTTAGTCACTGAACAGTGTAACTTTAGGTGTACATATTGTTATGAAAATTTTGAGAAAGGAAAAATGTCGGATGATGTTATTGAAGGTGTAATAAAATATGTTGAGAAAAGAGGGCCTCAACTAAAAAATTTGAATGTCCATTGGTTTGGAGGAGAACCTCTTCTCGCATTAGATGTTATTGAAAAATTATCAAATCAATTCCTTTTATTAAGTGAAAAGTACAATTTCAAGTTTCGTGCTGGTATTACTACTAATGGATTCCTTTTAAACAGTGATACGGCGACAAAATTATTAAAGCTAGGTGTTGACAATTTCCAGATAACTATAGACGGCCCTGAACATATTCATGATCAAACACGTAAGTTAGTGGGAGGACAAGGAACTTTCAAAAGAATATTTAATAATTTGAAAAATTTGAGTTGTTTGGAATATGATTTTCAGGTTAGGATACGTGTCAACTTCGATAAAAGTAATGAACCTTATATACGCGATCTTACAAAAGAGCTTTCCGAAACGTTTTCCAACGATGGAAGGTTTCACGTCAACTACTTTCCTATTGGTCGATGGGGCGGACCGAATGATGAAGATTTAGATATATTTGATACAAAAATAAGAGCAAAAGTAGCACTAAGTTTGTGTGAAGATGCTTTAAATCAGGGGTTATCGACTACATTAGGTAGCATTCTTCAACCTGGTGGTTATGTATGTTATGCGGCTGATCCTAATTCTTATGTAATTGGATCAGACGGTACTTTATATAAGTGTACAGTAGCGTTATATAATGAAAAAAATAAGATTGGAAAAGTTGAAAAAGATGGGAACTTTAGAATAGATATAGATAAATTTGCTTTGTGGGTTATGAACGATGAGTCTGAAGATGAGGGCTGTAAGAAGTGCTTCCTAAGACCTTCTTGTCAAGGATCTGCTTGTCCTCTAATTAGGATTGAAACAGGAAAAGCCCCGTGCCCACCTGAAAAACAGTATATAAAGCAAGTAGTACGGGTTGTTGGTCGACAAAAGAAATTTATTAGCGAAAGAAAAATTAAAGTGACTAAAAGCTATTCGTAATATGCGATGAGCACTTGAATCTTTGGCCTATGTGCTTTTCGGTTTTGAAAATTCTAGTGAAACCGGGTACCGTCAAGAATTTTGTGTAATGTAAGATAGTAGGGTATCTCTGAAATGGATTTAAAATGGATAGGTGATGAGTTTTCTCCACTCATAAGACTGAATATTCAGTCTTATGAGTGGAGAGGGAGAATCTCCTTATCTCATCGTTTTACATTATTTGGTTAATTATAACGTTCTTCAAACATTCGTTGAAAGGCTTCCTACGCTTCGGCAAATCCTCATAAATTCGGTATACTTTTAGACATAGTTAGGGTTCTCCTTTCTCTGGAAGGTTGTTTTTAGCCAAATCAGAGAATACCCTACCTTTTTCTTTTGGTCTAGCACAATGCTTTACACAAAATTTTATACATCATCTTAAAAACCATCTTAAATACGAGATATATGCTGGATCTTACATTTCGCACCCTCTCGACAAACATCGGGAGGATTTTTTTATCTTCCTGTCGAATGAATCCTTGAAACACAAGAGAGGCAAAGGAGTTTCTACATCATGAGCGTTCAAATCCGTGCCATTTATGAAAGTTCCTATTTGAATATAATAAGCACTATTTTCAAGAACCTTGGTCTCCCTTCGTTAATCGACCGTCTGGTTCCGGTGGATCCGCAATGCCAAACCCGAGCCAGCGATGTGGTCTGGCTGCTCACCTTGGATATCTTGAGCGGTCGGCAAGCACTCGTTCATGTGGAACGATGGGCGCATGACATCGATTTGCCTAAGCTGATCCGACCAGGGCTTTCCCCTTCTTGGTTCAACGACGATGCCATCGCGCGCCATCTGGATCGGCTGTACGACGCCAATATCCACGCGGTTCTTTCGGCTTGTTTGGTGCAGATTTACAAGAAAGAGGGAATCCCTCTTCGGGTGTTCCATGCCGATACGACCGATGTATCGGTTTACGGTACGTATGAATCGGCCTCACCGGATGCTTTGCAGATTACGCATGGCTACAACCGGCATCATCGTTGGCAAAAGCAGATCGGATTTGGGCTGATTGGCAACGAGGATGGCATCCCGTTTTATGGCGATGTACACGACGGCAACCTGCCGGATAAAACGTGGAATCCCGAGGTGTTGTCCCGTGTGCAGAAACAGCTGAAGCAGGCCAAAATCGAAGACGAATGGATTTACGTAGCCGATTCTGCGGCCATGACGAAAGACACGCTGGCGCAAACGAAGGCCGCCAACGCCTTTTTGATCACAAGAGGTCCTTCTTCGCTCCGGATCGTCAAAACCGCGCTGGCTAAAGCCGATGCCCAAGACACGCCGTGGAGCGATCCGTTCTCCTTCGCAGAGAAAAACGGAGCCACCTACCGGGTGTGGGAAACGACATCGACGTACGAAGGTCATTCGGTCCGGTTGATCGTCGTCGAATCCAGCGCGCTCGACCAACGAAAAGGAAAGATGCTCGAAAAAGAGCGAAACCAAGAAGAGGAGTTTCTTCGGCAGGAACAAACCCGATGGGAAAGCCGCCTGTTTTCGTGCCGGGAAGACGCCGAACAAGCCCTAGCGTCTCTAAAGGCGTCCCTTCGTCCCCGGTTCCATCGCGTCGAGGCGTCGGTCGAAGCGATGGTGCGCCCGAAAAAACGGCGCGGACGTCCGAAAAAAGGGGCGGAACTGGACATGGAGACGGTGTACGCCCTTCGCTTGAACGTGGAATTCGACCAAGCTGCGTGGGAACAGGCGAGACGGAAAGCGTCCCGATTTGTCCTTGTCACGACCGTTCCGAAGGAATGGAAAGGTCAGCCGATGGATGCGAAAGAGATCTTGAAGTTGTATAAAGGTCAAATCTCGGTGGAAATGAACTTTTCTTTCTTGAAAGACCCGTTCTTTACGGATGAGATTTACGTGAAAAAACCGGAACGAGTCGCGGTATTAGGCTATTTGTTTCTGTTGGCCTTGGCGATTTACCGTGTCTTCCAGCGCCGAGTGCGTCCGTTCATCACCCCGGAACGCCCATGAAAGGGCGCGGGAGGTCGGAAACTGACCCGACCGACCGGACAAGCGATTTTTCAATTGTTTTGGTATGTTAGGGTCGTCCTGTTGGAACTGCCGGATGGACGAATCCAACGCGCGTTAGGTCAACCGCTCACGTACGAGCAGCGAAGGATTCTTATGGAATGGTAAGTCCCTTAGCTGGTTGGTTATCTGATCGATGCGGAACTTTTTCTTTGATGATGGCAGGCCTGCTTATTTTAGCCGTTTCTCTTCCATTGGTCATACTCCCTAACTCGTTAATATTAGAAGGAGCCGTACTTTTTTTGGTAGGGGCAGCGGCTGGTTTTGTCTTAACGCCGACTTTGCCGGAATTAGCGAATTCTGTTGATCGTTTAGGTGGGGGGCGTATGCTACTGCATTTGCTGTTTTTAATATGGCCCTATTCCTTAGGGATGATACTTGGTCCAATTGCAGGAGGAGGACTGGCCGATTTATTTGGTTTATCAACAGCTCTTTATATCATGTGTTTTGTTTTAATATGTTACAGTTTGTTTTCTAGGTTGATGAAACATGAGCAGAAAATCTGTAGAATGGATGAGTTGTGTTGGAGGAAAAAATGAAGTGTTTAAAACCGTTTTTTTTAGTAACGGATATTGGGTTTATTATATACTGGCTCATTACCTTTTTCCATCTTATACCTGAAGAAGTAGCGTTTAAAGACTATGATAACCCGATTATTATCGCATGGAACTGGTCGTTTTTCCCATTAGATATTTTCATTTCTATCACTGGTCTTTACAGTATATATTTATATAATAAAAACAACCCGGCATGGCGGAACTGGGCTCTGATTTCTCTTGTGTTGACTTTTTGTTCCGGATTGCAGGCCATTGCATTTTGGGCTTTTAGCAAGGATTTTGACATTACTTGGTGGGCTGCCAACTTGTATTTGATGATTTACCCGTTGTTTTTTATTAAAGATTTTATTGCCGAAAAGAATAAGGACCGTCTGTGAAGGTATGATGGATCAAAATCGTTGGTGAAAATGTGGTTATGACTTATTTAAGAAAAAGGGGTGTTGATCGTGTATTTTCTTATTTGGGGCTTTCTTGTTTGGTTAGGAGCAACCCTCATTTTCCGGTTTTTTGGCCATTTTTTCTTCCATCCAGAAAACGCTTTACTTCTTCTTTTGTCCTATCTGCTTGTTGTTCCAGTCATTGCTTTGTTCACCTATCCTGTTTAGTGCAAAATAAAAATACAGAGTTCTGCAACGAAACGTGCAGAGCCTAAGGCAAAGAAAAAAGGCTTGCCAGCCCCTAACATTTCCTCTACTGTGGAAGTTGTGAACACATAAACCAAACAGTGGAGGAGCGAAAGGATGCTGGCAATGCCCGAAATGAATCGTATCAGAAAACTGCGTGAAAAGAAAGGGTTATCGATTGCGGAAATTTCCCGCGAAACGGGATATAACTGGAGAACGGTCAAGAAATACGCGGATGGCGGCATTTCTGTCCAACCAACCATCAAACGCAAAAAGGGGATGATGGAGGAAGAAGGATACGGGCAAATCATTGATGACTGGTTGGAGGAGGATGCCAAGCTGCCGAGAAAACAACGGCGAACGAACAAGACGATGTTTGAAGCGCTTTGTCGTGACCATGGATTTCAAGGCTCGTATCGCACCGCTTGCGCGTACGTGCAAAAACGAAGACCGCAGCTCAAACTCGAGAAAGAACAGCGCTATGAACGACTTGAGCACCCGCCAGGCGAGGCGCAGGTGGATTTCGGGAAGATGACGGTGGTGACGAAGGAGGGGAAGGAAGAAGAACGATCGGTTTTGATCGTAAGCTTCCCGTATAGCAACGCTGCGTTTGCTTATCCGCTGCCGGCGGAAAACAGTGAATGCTTCCTCCATGGGTTGACGCAGCTGTTTCGTCAGGCTGGGGGAGTGCCAAAGGCATTGCGCATTGACAATTTGTCCGCGGCCATCGTGTCGATTCGAAAAGGGGGAGAACGCCAATTCACCGAGGCTTTTGAGAAATTTCAACTCTACTATCGGTTTGATGTACAAGTGTGCAATCCATACAGCGGACATGAGAAAGGAAATGCGGAGCGAAAAGTCTATTACACTCGCAACCTTTGTTTCGTCCCGGCTCCGTTGATCGAGTCGGATCCGGAGCTGGTGGAGTGGTTGCATCGCAAGATGGTCGAGGACCGAAACCGCCCTCATTATGAAAAGGGGCGGTTGATAGAGGAGCTATGGCAGGAAGAGCGGCCGGAGCTGTTGGCGTTGCCGGAACAAGATTTTCCGATCTTCTCCCTCGATCACGCTTACGTGAATAAGTACGGAGAAGTGATGGTGGATGGGAAGGCGTTCGTCGTCCATGGCCTGTCCGTCCCCAACCGGGTATTGGTGAAAAAAGAGTGGGATCGTTTCTTTGTGCTCTCTCCTGACGGAGGCATACATCTTGAGATGCCAAGGCCGTATACGAACGTGAAACGCGAGATCCCTTGGAAAGAGATTTTCGCTGAGTGGGAGACCAAACCCCAGGTTGTCGGGCATTCCCGATACGGGGCGTACTTGCCGGAAGCGATCCGAACGTATCTGGCTGGCACCCCGCCCCAGGTGGCGGCCCGTTTGAAAGGGCTGCGAGCGCTGTTGGATCGTTGCACGCTTTATGAAATCGCCCAGTGGCTCGATGAGAACCAGCGATGGGACTTGGCTCCTCATGAAATCGGGGTGTTGATGGAAGCCGAGCAATCCCATTACCCGGCCAAGTGGAAAGAATCGTACACCCCTTCCGTCCTGATCGACTATGAAACGGACTTAACGGTGTATGATCAACGTCTTCATCCTGTTCGGGAAGGGGTGTCCAGGGATGAGAGCAGAGGTGAAAGAGATTTGTAAAGCCCTGCATTTGGCCTATATCGCGGATCGATTCGAGGAGGTGATGTTCGAAACGAAAGAACAGTTTTTGCGGGATGTATTGGCGCTGGAGCTGTCGTGCCGCCAGCAGGCGAAACAGGCCCGGCTGATCAAGAAAGCCAAGTTTCGGGAGTTGAAATGGCTGAAGGATTACGAATGGTCGGATCACATCCACTGGCCGACCACGACATCGAAGAAGGAATTGTGTGACCTTCGCTTTTTGGAGCGAAAACAAAACGTTCTGCTTTTAGGCTCGCCCGGGACAGGAAAAACCCATCTCGCCACAGCGCTCGGCATCCAGGCGTGCCAACAAGGCCATGAGGTTCGGTTTTTCCGCGTTGCGGATCTCGTCGCCCAGCTGGAAGAGGCATTGAAAAATGGCACGCTCGGGCGGCTGAAACGAAGCATCGATGCGTGCGAACTGTTGATATTGGATGAACTCGGCTATGTGCCGTTTCAAAAGCAAGGATCGGAGCTGTTGTTTCATATTATCGCCGACTGTTATGTGCGAAAAAGCGTCATCGTGACGTCGAATCTGGAATTTGGACAGTGGAATCGGGTGTTTGGGGACAACCGCTTGACAGCTGCGCTGGTGGATCGCTTGGTTCACCATGCCCACATCCTGGCCTTTACGGGAGAGAGCTATCGACTGCGGAACGCTCTCTCCGCGATCCAGCCGTCCTCTTCCCCCGGTCTGGAACCTTAAGTCTTGAGCTGGCAAGCCTATGTATTTTTTCTTGCACTTCTCTGCATTTTTTGCTTGCAAAAAACAAAAATTATTCGACCCATTGCTTATACAAAAGTATTTTCGTTCCAGTGAGCCTATTTATAAATGGGATGACCACGAAAAAGAAAGTGTCATTACGAGCTGGGATCGGGAACGTATTGAGGATGTTTTATCGGTGCTTACGGAGCGAGAAAAAGAAGTATATCTGATGTCACGTGGATATTACATAACTTATAGCGAAATTGCAAATTATTTGTGTATTTCTTCAAGCAGCGTCCAGACGATGATTGAACGGGCGGAGAAAAAAATTAAAAAACGTATAAACGAAAGCCTCTTCTGCCTGTGCAGGTGAAGAGGCTTTTTTTAGAATTTATTGAATTATCGGTCGGTGGCGCCAAGATGCTTCTTTAATGCCTCCTGAAGGATTTGGGAATAGTTTACGTTATGTTCTCTCGCTAAATCGTCAAGCCATTTTGGGATAGTCAGTGTTTTTTTTACCGCTTTGTTTTCCATTTCGTGTCGAAAAGGTGGCATCCATACCTCTATGAACACGATTACCTGATTGTTTTCTGTTTGAATTTCCGATACTTTTGAAGGATGAGGAATCTCTTCATTTTCCTGCTCCAAGCCGTATAAGTGTAATGCCATCGCCTCTTTGGCCATTTTAAAAGCTTCTTCCTCTGTATCTCCGCAGGTAAAGCAGCCAGGAAGATCAGGAAACTCAACAGATATTCCATCGCTACTGTAATCGAAAATAGCTGGATAAATATAGCGGTCTTTTTTATTCATATATGTTAACCTCCTTTAGGAGGGCTTATAATAGCCCCGCCTGTTTGAGTATGCTTTTTACTGTTTTGATCGGTAAGTTTTTCTTTGGATGAGGGATGGTTACTAGTCCAGGTTTACTATATAGATGCAACGAAAAAGTTTAACATATCCTTGACGGAAAAGAGGCTTGTCCATTTTTCGACTGTCGAAGGCAAGCCACAGGCTTGCCCCCGTCACGCTTTGGCGTGACGGAAGACCGAACAACCACCCGCTTCACAGACCCATACATGGGTCTAGAAGCGGGGTTGTTCGGTCACCCGACAGTCGATCAAATGCTCGGTAAAAGCGACAAATGTTAAAGCTTCAAATTGCATCTATATAGGATGTTTAAACTGATGATGACTGCCACTTGTTCTTACTATGTACCATCCATCTTGTTGTATGATTTTTATTAATTCCTTTGAAGAGTAACTCTTCATTTCCCTCCCTCCTTGATTACATTATAACACGTGTTATAATACGTATCAATAACTTTTAATCAATTTTTTGTTTTTTGTTGTGTAAATGCCACTAATAAGTAGAATGGCGATTTCCTCCTTTCATGAGTGCCTATATACATGCTCATTAAAAAGTTAACCTTCGTATAACCGGTGCACACTCCGGTTATCCTGTTCCTAAGGAAACCTATGGAAAAGGAGCGGGATCATTCATGAAACGTCTCAACATCACCCATGATCACGGATGGATGCCACGGACGCTTCGCAAACAGGAACGGAAAATCCAAAACGCGCTTCTTCGCCAACGGGTGATGGCCGTTCGCTTGGTCATGGAAGGTTATTTGGGCAAAGAAGCGGCCTCCATGGTCAACGTGTGCCGACATTCGGCCATCATGCCCATGTTTCGGTATTTGGCGCCGTGAACGTCCACGATGGGGACATTGTGCTTCACCAAGCAGAAGCCGCCAACGCCGCGACATTCTTGGATTTCTTGCACCTGCTCAAAGAGCGGCATCCCAACTGGATCATTGCGCTCGTCTTGGACAATGCCCGGATTCATCACGCTCGAATGGTGAAGGACTTTTTGCGAGAAGAAGGACAATGTTTTCATTTCCTGTATCTGCCGCCCTACTCGCTGCAGCTCAACCCGAACGAGCGTTTGTGGAAATGGCTGAAGGATACGGTGATCGCCAACGCCTTTCACAAAGACCGCCACGAGATCGTGCAAGCGGTTCAATGATTTGCTCATTACATTCAGGAACGCCCGGGGGAAGTGTTACGACGCTTGGGGTGTTCCGCGTAATCGAAAAGTTAACTTTTCAAGGTGCATTTATATAGAAGGGTTTGTTCGCGATTATTGCGATGGGGAAGACAGTGAGGATGGAATAGATAGATTAATAATTACAAACGAAGAAACAAAAGGGCAGGGATACGTTTTTGGTGTGCTGGAAACCGAAATAAAATCGATTGAGATCATTGGCTAGAAGCACTGAATCACATTTTAGGTGGTTGGGTGCTTTTTATTTTCACAAAATACACTAACAAAAGGGAGATGAATAAGGAGATGAGCATGAACAAGGAAATCGAAAACAATTTTAAGTATAAAGAAGGGCAGCCCTAATCTTGAGCAAAGTGTCATGTGGGCGAATGCTTCTATCGCGCGAAATGAGTAACTGGTTATTTGTTCGTCTTTTTACCACGTTAAAAAACGTAACCGGGAGGAATACCATGAAACGCGAATTTCTTGAAAGTTTAGGTCTTGAAAAAGACGTCATTGACAAAATTATGGCCGAGCATGGAAAGTCCGTTGAAGCTCACAAGACAAAAGTCGATGAGTTGAAAGCCAACCTTGATGATATGAAAAAGCAGCTTGAACAACGCGATCATGATTTGAAACAGCTTAAAAAGCAGGCGGAAGGACATGAAGAGCTGCAAACGAAGCTCGTGGAATAGAGGGAGCGTTATCAACATGAAAGGGACGTCATGGGATAGAACTGTAAATTGATGATCCTTGGGGAAGTGAATGATGGCAGTTGATCGGCGCCGAGTTTTTGTCTTGCAACTGAAAACAAATTGAAACGTTCCTTTCCACGAAAGTTTGGTAAAATGTATAGAATAGAAATAAAATCATAAAACGTGCCATACAATGAACATGCATGGCAACTATACGAGTCAGGTGATCGACATGGGGTTTGAACAGCAACTGGTTCATAAAACATTTTACGAGACGCTGATCGAGGCAGGGCAACGCGATGTAGTTGGCGTGCTTGGTGATATGTTTTTCGCGGCTCATCAGGATGGCGCTGATTTGTCGTCGATTCGCTTTGCCCAAGGGGAAGTGTATTTCCACCGCCGCGACTATGAAACGGCGATCTTTAAATGGGAACAAGTCCATCGCAGCGATTTGCGCCCATGGGCGCAAAAAAACATCGCCGACAGTTACTATGAGCTTGGACGGCTTGAGTTGGCCGAGGAGCTGTACCGCTCGATTGATACAGAAAGCGAAACGTTGCAAGCGGAAATCATTTTGCGCCTGTTTTCGCTCTACCGCGAGTCGGGGGAGAAAGAGAAAGCCGATGACACGATTAAGCGCGGCGTGACGCTGTATCCGGATTACCCGAATATGACCGAATGGGCGCGCGCTTTTTTCGAGGAGCAAGGCGACTGGCAAAGTGCGGTTGAACTGGCTTTAGGTGAGGCCGTGCGGACATCGGCGCGCCGCTGGGCGGACATCTTGACTGGCTACGTGGAGCAAGGACATGCGCGAACGATGACGCCTGCGCGGTTTTCGCGCTGCCTGGCGCTATTGTATGAAATGGATCGCGTGAAGTTTGAACGGCTTGTGCAGGCGCTATGGAACGGTTATCGGGATGGAGACCTCTATTTTTCGTGGCTCGCGGAGTGGAACCGCCTCTATGATGAGTTGGCGATCAGCCGCGACTACGACTGGAAGCGAATTCCTGGCCTTTTAGGGGAAGCCTATGCGGGATTGATGAAAGGGCCGTACCGATTGAAAGAGTTGGTGGAAGTGGTGCCACCCCTTGTAAAAAGTTGGGTGAGTTTAGCTGACGGTCCCGAGACCGCAGTGGCGGCAGCTGCCTTGTTGGCGTGGAGTGAGAAATTTCCTGAGGCGTTTGAAGAAGAGACGGTGAACGACGCCGCTAAGCGGCTCGTCGATGCGAAACAGCCAGCTCGGGAAGCTGGTGTGTCGCTATTTGAAGAAATTGCCGATTGGGCGGAAGAGCAGCGGGCGGGCTCGCATTTCCGCTTCCGTTGGCTCGTGCGGCAGCTGTCCGATTCGCGGACGCATTTCGTTTTGGTCGCTGGGGCGTCACGCCATGAGCGGTTGGCGTTTTTGCGGACGTTGGTCGGCGAGGCAGCGTTGGCGGCGCCGTCTGCGCCGGTGCTTGTGTGGAGAAACGGCGGGGAGATGGAAGTCGTGAACATCAGCGACGACCAGTTTACCGTTTTTTCAAGCATGGATGAATTTCAACAGGCAACGGGAGAACGCGGAAGCCGATTCTCCGATGACGTTGTCATTGAATGCACGGCGCCGTTTTCACTCGTGCCGCAAGGGATTGTCTTGTTGGATATCGGTCCGCTCGGCGGGCGCGCTTCATCCGAACATGAAGCGCTCGTGTCGCTTTCACTCGCTGACAGCATTCTCTTTCTTCTTAACGGCGAAGATCCGTTTTCTAGCGCCGATGAACAGTTGATGCTGCAGCTTTGCGAGCGGGCGCCGCATGCGCCGATGTACGTTTTGCTTCCTCCAGGCGACGGGATGGTGGATGAAGAGGAGACGGCGAGAATCGTTGAGGAAGTTGAAGCGCACATTCGTACGATCGTTCCGGGAGCCAGCGTCATTGTCTATTCGCCGCATGCGCCAAGCCGCAAGCAGCAACAAGCCCTCGTCGGTTGGCTTGAGGAGATGCGTCGCCATGTGTCACCGGTCCGCCGCGAGGAAGCGATTTTAACGACGATCCGCCAGTTCATCGCTCATTTATTCCGACAGCGGGCCGAGGCGGAAAGCCGCTTGGCGGAGCTGGTCGTGTGGAAAAAAGAAATGGCGGCCAAACTCAGCGGCGCTATTCATCAGCTCGGCGACCTGCAAGAGGAGAAAACAGCCAAAGCAGCCAAGTCGTTCCGCACTGTGTTGGCGGAAGTGCGGGCCGAGCTGTCAGCGGCGATTCCCGATCTGTTGCGCAACATGGCGGAGCTTGTGAGCGAAGACAGCGATTTTTCCCGCTTGCATCTTGAACTGAACGACAAAGCGAACGAACGGCTTCGCGCTTATCTCAACGAAGAGGTGTTGCCAAAGCTGCGCCGCGCCATGGAACATTGGATTGCAGCGACGGAAGATGAATTTAACGAATGCCAGGTGTTTTTGCATGAAATGGGCGAAGGGTTTAACGCCATGTTCGGCGAGGAGCGGCTCAAGCTCGAATGCGATTTTCGCATTCTCGCCGATTGGCGGCGTGATGCCGATCGGTTGACAAGTGGAGCGCAAATGGAAAAGGTGAACGTTTTCCTGCGCAGAACGCCAAGCCAGCTGCTGTTGAAAGGGGCGGGCAAACTGCTCGGCGCCTTTGCGCAAAACAAGGCGATGCTAGTGCAAAAGTATAAACAGTTCATCCAGACGCAAGATTACACCGAGGTGGTGGAAGCGGTCATCGAGCAGTTGCTGCTGCCGTTTGAATGGTTTGCCAAATCGCTTGAGCGCGATGTCACCCAATTTTTCCATGCGCCATTGACGGCGCTTGAGGAAACGTTGAAACGGCTGGAGCTGGAGATCGCCGCCCAGGAAGGCGAGCTCAAACATATGCGCAAAAACCCGGAGGCGTACCGCGACCCGCTCGTGCTCTTTGGCATTCGCTTGCGGCAATGCGAGCAGCTGGCGCAGGCCGCATCCGCCGCTGGGCAATGGCTGCAGGACGAAAACAAACCAATCCGTTCGGTCTAATGGTTCCGTGCGGAACCGTGTTTGAACGGAATAAGGCTGCGTCAACGATCGGGTCTGGCCGATCGTTTGGCGCAGCCTTATTGTTTAGAACCGGTGGAACCGATTACGACAGTTCGAATGCCCAGCTGCCGTTGCGGAAAATCGGTTCGCGTTTGCCGTCTTTTGTCACGCCGTCAATGTTCAGCTCAGCCGAGCCGATCATAAAGTCGACATGGACGAGGCTGTCGTTGACGCCGCGACGGTCAAGCTCGTCTTTGGACAATGAAGCGCCGTTTTCGATGTTCGTCGGATACGCCTTGCCGAGCGCCAAATGGCAGGCGGCGTTTTCGTCAAACAGCGTGTTGTAAAAAATGAGGTTCGACATCGACACCGGCGATTCGTGCGGCACGAGGGCGACTTCGCCGAGGCGGCGCGCCCCGTCATCGGTGTCAAGCAAATGCTTCAGCGTTTCATACCCCTCTTCGGCGCTGAAGTCGACGACTTGACCATCTTTGAACGTGAGCGTAAACCGATCGATCACGTTGCCGTTGTAATTGAGCGGCTTCGTGTTGCGCACCGTGCCGTTGACGCCGTCTTTATGGGGCATTGTGAATACTTCTTCTGTCGGAATATTTGGATTGAAGCGCACGCCGCTTTGACTTGTCGCCGCGCCGCCGTGCCAGACGTGCCCGTCGACGAGCTCGATGGTGAGATTGGTGCCAGGCGCTTCATAAACGAGCTGTTTGTATTGCTTGGCATTGAGGTAATCGACGATGCGGGCGAGCCGATCGTTATGTTCGCGCCACGCAGTGATCGGATCGTCTTGGTCGACGCGGACGATGCGGAAAATCGCTTCCCATAATTGGTCGATGGCTTCTTCATCACGCAGATCGCCAAATACTTTTTGCGCCCAAGCAGCCGTCGGAACGGAAATGAGCGACCAGCAGTTCCGGTCGGCCATAATGGCGCTCCGGTAGTTGGCGAGCGCTTGAGCCGCTGTTTTATTGGCCGTTGCGATCCGCTTTGGATCGACGTCTCTTAACAAGTCAGGATTGGGAGCGTAAATCGATAAAAAGGCAGCGCCTTGTTCGGCGAGTTCTTCCATCGCTCTCGCCCGCCACATCGGATATTCGGAAAATGCTTCATCCGGTGCGTGTGTAAATTTGATGTATGTAAGCGCCTCGTCGTTCCATTCGACATACACGTGCTTCGCCCCGGTTTCGTACGCGGTTTTGGCGATTTTGCGGACGAGCGGCGCCGCCTCAAGCGGGGCGTTGACAAACAGCGTCTGTCCGGGCTGAATGTTCACGCCCACCTTCACCGCCAGCTCGGCATATTTGGTTAATTCGTTTTCCCAACGATCCACTTCGGTCACTCCTTTTTTTGGTGTCAAGTCCACTTTAATACAATGTTGTTCCCTTTGGCAACTTTCATACATCCCGGCCGCCGGAATAAACGACATACCACGATCATAAAAGTAATAATAAAAGAGAAGACAGCAGGAAGGGGAAACGATTGGACAACAGCGCCGGCATTGTCGTCTCCGCATGAGGACAATGCTGGCTTTTTCTACGAAAGGAGGGATGGCTGGAAGAGAAGGTGAGAACGGTGCGATGACAGCCGGGAGAAAATGATACAACGGGGAGGAGAAACGATGAATGGCATCATTTTGGCAGAACTCGTGCTGTATTGTCTTGTGATGGCGGCGCTTGGCTATTGGTATGGGAAAAAGGAGATGAGCCATTCCGACTTTTTGCTTGGCGGAAAACAATTGCCCGGCTGGGCGCTCGCGTTTTCCGAGCGGGCGACGGGCGAATCAGCATGGCTGCTGCTTGGCTACACGGGTTTTGTGTTTGCGAGCGGGCTTTCTGCCATTTGGGTGGCTGTCGGCATCGTCATCGGCATCGTGTGCGCCTGGCTTTTTTTAGCGGATCGGTTCCGGCAAGAGGCGGAGCGATACGGCGCCTTGACGTTGCCAGGCTATTTAGCCAAACGGTTCGGTGCGCACGGGCAAACGATTTTATGGCTTTCCACCGTCTTAATTTTCAGTTTCATGATGTTTTACTTCAGCGCGCAAATCGCTGGAGCGGGCAAGACGCTGTTTGCCGTGTTTCATATCGATCCGAAGCTTGGCATGATCATCAGTGCGGCGATTGTCATCCTTTTGTCGTATACCGGCGGATTTGTCAGCGTCGTCTGGACAGATATGATTCAAAGTGTGCTTATGCTGGCCACGCTCGTGATTTTACCCATCGTGGCGGTGGTGGAAATTTACAGCGGCGGGCTGTCGATCAGCGCGGCTCTTCATCAGGCCGAGCCGAATCTTGACTCATGGACGGGAGGGGCGGCGGGTTTCGCGCTCGGGCTGCTGCTGTTTAACAATTTTGCATGGTTTTTCGGCTATCTTGGCGGCCAACCGCAACTAAGCGTCCGCTTCATGGCATTAAAAGATGCCCGCGAGGCGAAAACGGCCAAAACAGTGGCCATCATTTGGACGTTGCTGGCCTATGGAGGCGCGTTTTTGATTGGCCTTGCGGCGATCGCTCTTTACCAAAATCAATCGCTTGCCGATGTTGAAACGGTGTTGCCGCACATGGCGCTGGATTTATTGCCGCCGTGGCTCGCCGGGGTGCTTTTGTCGGGCATTTTGGCGGCCATCGTGACAACAGCCGATTCGCAGCTGCTCGTGATCACCAGCTCCATTAGCGAAGATATCGTCCGCCGCTCGCTGCGCCTTCGCCTGTCGGAAAAGCAGCTTGTCGCCCTTTCCCGCGCGGTTGTCGTCATCGCTGGGCTGCTTGGCTTGGTGCTGGCGATGACATCCGAATCGCTTGTGTATCTTATCGTCAGCTGGGCGTGGGCGGGAATTGGCTGCACGCTGTCCCCGGCCATTTTGTTAGCCTTCTTTTGGAAACGGTATTCCGGCATCGGCGTCATCGCGACCATTGCGGCCGGTTTTATCAGCACGGTCGTTTGGATTTCCTCGCCGCTTGAAGCCATCATTAGTTCGCGGTTTACGACGTTTGCCATTGCTTTGGCCGCCGGCGTGCTGTTCAGTCTGCTGTTCCCTGATCGGCAGCGGGCGAAGTAATTCGCCCGACGGCCGTTATCGACAAAGGTATCCTAAAAGAGATTGGGATGCCTTTTTTCATTCAATTCAAGAAAATGTGTTGCGCTTTGTTTGAAAGGAAATTCTCTGCCGAGCCCTTGTCCAAGGCGATGGTAATGGATTGAGAAAAGCGGCGCTGTTCACTGTTTGTCCATCACTTCTTGAATATATTGTGAAATAGTGAACGAATATATTTCGCTTGCTAAAAAGTGTAAGCAACATCTTCCAAAACGTCCGGCAGCAGCGTATAAATGACTGCCATCACGCCGCGCAGGCTGCTCCGGGCTTCCTAACAGCCGCTCCTTCTCCAATGTGGAAGGGGCGGCTGTTTGCCGCATCGGGGAAAATGGTTGGCTGTTCGAAAAAGGAAAACGGGCGAATGATGGCGAAATGATATGCATATGGATGAAGCAGGGGACATGAACAACCGTTTGAGAGCGTTTTCTGATAGAGAACATACCAACCGTTCAGTATTTTAACGAAGGATGGTGAAACTGATGAACGAAACGCGCCCATACTGGCCGAGCGGGCTGCCGACGGAGCTCCGCTACGTGCTCGGCGAACAGCCGCTCTATCATTATTTGCGCCATCGCGGCGAACGGGAGGAAAACCAGCCGGCGTACATCTTCTATAACAAGGTGATGACGTGGGGAACATTGCTCGATCACGTCCGCCGTTTTGCCCGCTATTTGCGGGAAAAAGAGGTGGGAAAAGGAAGCTATGTCGCCTTGTACATGCAAAACTGCCCGCAATACATCATCGCCCATTTTGCCGTTCAGCAGCTCGGCGGCATCGTTGTTCCGCTCAACCCGATGTACCGGGAATCAGAGCTTGCCTATTTTTTCGCTGAAGTGCCGCTTGTCGGCATCATCGCCGGAGAAGAAGGATTGCCGCGCGTGCGACAAGCGGAACAACAAACAGCCCCGTTGTCGTTTATCGTGGCGTGCCATTACGGCGATTACGCGGACCCGGCAGGAGGCATCCCGCTTTGCGCCGAGCTCGTGCAACCAAAGCAGTCAAACGGCGAGGCGGACGATTTTGCGGCTATCATCGCCGCTTATCCGCCGCTCGATGAGGCCGCTCCCATTGACTTATGGAACGATGTCGGGCTGATCATTTTCACATCCGGCACGACTGGGCGGCCGAAAGGGGCGATGCTGACGTATGGCAACGCCCTGTTTAAGACGGCCGCGTCTGCGCAGGCGAACCGGTTGACGGAAAAAGCGGAAGTGCTGATGGCCCATTCACCGCTTTGCCATATCGCCGGGATGGTGATGGGGCTGAATACGCCGGTGTACACGGGGAATCCGTGCGTGCTGTTCACCCGCTTTGACCCGATGGCAACGATCAAGGCCGTTGAAATGTACAAGGTGACAGCCTGGTACAGCATCGCCCCGATGAATGCAGCCCTTTTGCAAGTGCTGCCAACCACTTCTGCCGACTTGTCAAGTTTAAAACGCAACTTGGCGACGAGCTTCGGTCTGCCGGTGACGAAAGACCTTGCCGCGCGTTGGGCGGAAGCGACCGGCGGGTGCTCGCTGTATGAGGCGGCATATGGGCTGAGCGAGACGCATACGTGCGACACGTTTATGCCGGATGATCGCGTGAAATTCGGCTCGTGCGGCATCCCAACGTATGAGACGGACATCCGCATCATCGACCCGGAAACGAAACAGGAGCTTGGGCCCGGACGGTCGGGGGAAATTGTCGTCAAAAATCCAGGTGTCTTTAAAGGTTACTTCCGCCGCGATGACGCGACGAACGAGACGCTGAAAGACGGGTGGGTGTACACAGGTGATATCGGGTATATCGATGAAGACGGCTATTTGTATTTCCAAGGCCGGTTGAAAGAAATGATCAAAGTGTCCGGCTACAGCGTCTTTCCGGAAGACGTCGAGGCGCTGTTGAACGAGCATCCGGCCGTTAAGCAATGCGCGGTCATCGGCGTGCCTGACCCGGCGAAAGGGGAAGTGCCGAAAGCGTTTGTCGTTCTCCATGATTCGTACAAAGGAAGGGTGGCGCCGTCTGACTTGATCGAATGGGCGAAAACACATATGGCAGCGTTTAAATATCCGCGCTATGTCGAGCTGATTGACGAGCTGCCGGCGACGCCTTCCGGAAAAGTATTGCGAAAGTTGTTGCCAAGGGGCTAACATAGCGGCGGGGTTTGATGCGGGCCGCCCCGCCTTTTTCTGCCAAAGGGGGATCGCGATGAAACATTTGCGTCAATTAACAGACGAACTGATGGCGAAAAAAGCACGCGCCGCGCTAGGCGGCGGAGAAGAGAAAATCGCCAAGCAGCACGCGAAAGGGCTGCTGACGGCCAGGGAGCGGATCGAACGGCTTGTGGATGCCGAAACTTTTGTCGAGTTCGGACAGCTGAACGCGTCCGACCAACCTGGTTTGGAAGAAACGACGTATGGAGACGGGCTCGTCGCCGGCATCGGCAAAGTAAGCGGCCGCCCTGCCGTCGTGATCGCCGGGGATAAAACGGTGCTCGCTGGCACGGAGGGAAACGTCCATTTGCGCAAATCGCGGCAAATGCATGCGTTGGCCGTGAGAAATGGCTTGCCGATGTTTTTCCTCCATGAAGGCGGCGGGCTGCGCATGCCGGACGGAATGGGGTCGGACGGGATCAGCGACAAATTGTTTCCGCGCGAGCTGCTCACTCATCACCGACAAGTGCCGACAATGGTGGCGATTTTGGGAGACAGCTACGGCGGTCCGACATGGACGGCGGTCAGTTGCGACTTTGTCACGCAGCTGAAGGGGACATGCATGGCGATCGCCGGGCCGCGCATGCTCGAGCTGGCAAACGGGCAGCGCGTTTCTCCAGAAGAGCTTGGGGGCGTAGACATTCATCACCAGTATACAGGGCAAATTGACGCCGATGGCGAGACGGAGGAGGAATGCATCGGGCAGCTGAAACGATTTTTCTCGTACATGCCGCCAAACGCGAACGAGCGGCCGCCAATGCGGAAGACGGACGATGACCCATACCGGATGGTGGAGGAAGTGTTTTCGATTTTGCCGGACAGACGAAGCCGCGTCTATGATATGCGAAACATCATCGCCTGCCTTGTCGATGACGGCGACTATTTTGAGTGCCAGAAAAAATTCGGCAAAGCGCTCATCACCGTTTTGGCTCATTTGAACGGCCATGTAGTCGGCATCATCGCCAATCAGCCCAACCAATACGCAGGAGCGCCCGGGCCGCAGGAATGCCAAAAGGCGACGGAATTCATTTGCTTGTGCGACTCGTACCATATTCCTCTCATTTTTTTGCATGATACGCCTGGCTTTCGAATCAGCGTCGAGGCGGAAAAAGCGAAAATGGCGACGAAAATTATGGTGTGGAATCAGGCGCTGGCGTTATCAACCGTCCCGAAAATTTCGGTTGTCATCCGCAAAAGCATCGGCGCGGCGTACGGCAATATGTGCGGACCGGGGATGGGAGCGGATGTGGTCGTCGCCTGGCCGAGCGCGGAAATCAATTTCACCGGTCCAGAAGTCGGTGTCAACGTCGTATACGGCCGCGAGCTTGAACGCGCCGACAACCCGCATGAGCGGCGTCAGGAGTTGCTCAAACAGTGGTCGTTTGACAGTTCGCCGTATGGGGCGGCGCGAAAGCATTTGATTGATGACGTCATCCATCCGGCAAAGACGCGGAAGTTCCTTTGCCAAACGCTCGAATACTTATTGACGTCCAAGCGCGAAAAAAGCGAGCGTTTGCTTGCCGCTTGGCCGACGGGGTTTTCATAGAAGCCAGTGAGAAGTCCCCCTCTACCAATGGTGGAGGGGGCTGCGCTTGGCTGTTCGCCTCTCTTTCGTCGAGGGGTAGCTATCGGTTGCCGCATGTGGGATGTTAAAAGTCGGGAAAGACATTGACAATCCAATGGAAATGGAATATTCTTTAATTAGAAAGATGTCTAAATATCGAATGTTTTACTCTATATTTAGACAGTTTTCTAAATGTCTAACTATATACATGCATGAAAAACTGCTTGCATGTGCCGCATAGGAAATAACGACAAACGAAAGATACCCCTCAGCGGCCAATCCAACTCTTGAAGGTGTATCCAAAACTCGTTCACAAGGTGGGATCGCCATTGTCGTTCAACGAAGCGTTTAAAGCGATTGCCGACCCGACGCGCCGGAAAATTTTATCCTTGCTGCGAAAAGGGGATTTGACGGCAGGGGAGATCGCTTCGCACTTTGATATGCAAAAACCGAGCGTATCGCACCATTTAAAAATTTTGAAACAGGCTGATTTGGTGCAGGATCGTCGGGAGGGCCAGCATATCTATTACTCGCTCAACACGACGGTTTTTCAAGATTTGCTCCGCTGGTTTTACGATTTTGTCGAAAAGGGGGAGAGAAACGATGAGGATTAGCCGACTTGCGATTGTGCTTACTGCTTTGGCCTATTTATTAAGTTTGGCCGCCCTCCCGTATTTGCCGGACCAAGTGGCGGTTCATTGGAATGCTTCCGGTGAAGCGGACGGCTTCAGCAACAAATGGTTGGGCGCGTTTCTTCCGCCCTTATTGATGACATTTCTCATCATTTTGATGGGAGTGCTGCCGAAGTTCGATCCGAAAAAAGAAAGTTACGGCCGTTTTCAAAAAAGCTACGGCATTTTCAATGCGGCGCTCGCATGCTTTTTCTTTGTGCTGCACGTCGTGACATTGGCGTACAATCTCGGGTTTCCGGTCGATGTTGGGCTGCTCGTGCCGCTTGGCGTCGGGGCGCTGTTTATTGTGCTTGGAAACTACATGCCGAAAATCAAACATAATTATTTCGTCGGCATCCGCACGCCGTGGACGTTGGAAAGCGAGACCGTTTGGAACAAAACGCACCGCTTCGGCGGCAAAGTGTTTATCGCGATGGGGATTTTGTCGATGCTGACCGTGTTTTGGCGCGGGGAGATGTTTATCCTCGTCATCGTTTTTGGCAACATATATGTCATTGTTCAATCATTTCTCTATTATCAGCAAGAGCAGCGCAAACGTTCATGAATAGGTGGAAGGGGGATATAATATGGGCATGGCGGGCGCAGTGGCGCAGTTATTCATTTCGCTGTTGGTTCCTATTGGACTTGTATGGTATGGGAGGAAAAAAGGGTGGCTTTCATGGAAGGCGCTCGGCATCGGGGCACTAATCTTTCTCGTTTTCTCACAAGTATTGGAAAAAGCGTTGCACATCGCCGTGCTTGAACCGGGGCGCCCGGCGTTGAAAGGCACGGACAGCGTCTGGCTCTTTGTCCTATACGCCGCGCTTGCCGCCGGCGTGTTTGAAGAAATTGGCCGCTATGTCGGGTTCCGTTGGCTGCTAAAGCAACATCGCGGATATGGCGATGGTTTATCATTCGGGCTTGGACACGGCGGGACGGAAGCGGTATTGCTCGGGGTGGTTGGCGCGGTCAACGTCATCGTGCTTGCCAGCCTGATTCAATCCGGATCATTCGACAAAACGATCGCCCCGTCGCTTTCGCCCAGGCAGGCGGAGCTGATCAAGGAGCAAGTGCTGCACACGCCGTTTGCGATGTACGTGTTAGGCGGCTTGGAACGGCTGTTTGCCTTGGCGGTGCACGCGGCGCTGTCGCTACTCGTTTTGTTTGGGGTGCGCAAGCGGCAATTCCGCTATGTCCTGTACGCCATTTTGCTTCACGCCGCGATGGATGTTATGCCTGCCTTGTATCAGGTGAAAGTCGTCACGAATGTTTGGGTGGTGGAAGCGGTGCTATTGATTTGGGCGGTCGCCGCTGTTTTATTCATTGGCCGCATGAAACCGGCATTCGAAAGGGGAGGAGAGAAACGATGATTCGTGTCAAACGGCTTGACCATGTGCAAATTTGCATTCCATTTGGCGCCGAAGACGAAGCGCGCGCTTTTTACACCGGTGTGCTTGGTTTTCAAGAAATCGAAAAGCCGGAATCGTTGAAAGGAAACGGCGGACTTTGGTACAAAGTCGGGGATATCGAGCTTCACATCGGGACCGAAAAACGCGACGGCTATAACAGCAAAAGCCACCCGGCGTTTGAAGTGGAAGATGTGGAAGCGGCGCGCCGCTATTTGGAAGAGCGCGGCGTCGCGACGCAAGACGAAAAACCGATCCCGGGGGTAAAGCGGTTTTCGTTTCGCGATCCGTTTCACAACCGGATCGAGTTGTTGGAAAAAATCGAATAAACCGGTGTTCTAGATGAAGGGGTTGGCCGCTCTTTCGCCGCATCATTGGGGGCATGCTAGAGGCGAAAGGAGAGATCGCGATGAAAATGAAACCGAACAACAAGCGCGACGGGCAGCCCGCGCGGTCGACGCCAAAGCAGCAGGCCGTGCGTCGACGTCGATGAGGGAACAAGCGGTGCAAGACGCCTGCAAAGAGCGGGAAGAGATGACGGCTGACTAAGGGAAAAAGCGGGAGAAAGGGCGGTTCCTTTCTCTCGCTTGTTTCGTTACGAATGCTCTTCTAAGCTTGCGACCGGCACGCTTTGCTTTTGGTTCGGGTTGTCAAGCGGGTGGATCGTCGCCACGCCTTTTTGCTGGTCGACATGTTCGATGTAAATGCGCTGGCCATTGTACGTGACGTTCGCCATCACTGGCGACGACGCAATTTCTTGCGCTCGACGGACATCCATTTCCAACACCTCCTTTTTGTCGATAACACGTATAGTATGACATGTCTGCGATTGGACTATGCATGCGGTCGAGGGTGGAAATGAATAATTCACAGAACCATGTGCTAAATAATCAATAAACGAAACTGCTCATCTTTTCCTAGCCGATTTGCGGGTTTTAATGTAAACTATTTTTTATAAACAGTTTACATATAAGGGAGGATACGGATGAAAGCCGAACTAACCGCCCAACTGCACGAATGGGAACAAAAAGCGCAAAAACGTCAGCTGCGCCGGGCTGAGGCTTCAGGCGCTTCGGTCATCCTGAACGGAAAGCCGATGTTGAATTTAGCGTCCAATAATTATTTAGGGTTGGCGGATGACAAGCGGCTCATTGAAGCGGGCTGCGAAGCGATGCGGTCCTACGGAGCCGGAGCGGGAGCGTCGCGGCTCGTTGTCGGCAACCATCCGCTTTATGAGCGGGCAGAAGCTGCATTGAAACAGTGGAAAAATGCGGAAGCGGCGCTCATTTTCAACAGTGGTTACACGGCCAACATCGGCGTGCTGACAGCGTTGATTGGTCGAGATGATCTTGTCTTTAGCGATAAGTTGAACCATGCGAGTTTGATTGATGGCATCCGCTTGAGCAAAGCAACCTGTTTCCGCTATCGACATAACGACATCGATCAGCTGGAATCATTGTTAAAGCAATCTCCGCCTGCGAAGCGGAAATGGATCGTCACCGATGCTGTCTTCAGCATGGACGGCGATATGGCGCCATTGAAGGAGCTTGTCGAGTTGAAGCGGCGTTACCGTGCCGTTTTGCTCGTTGACGAAGCGCACAGCGGCGGCGTGTTCGGACCGAACGGCGAAGGGCTGCTTCACCATTTCGGGCTTGAGAAGGAAGAGGATGTGATCGCCATCGGCACCTTCAGCAAAGCGCTTGGCAGCTTCGGAGCATATGTAACAGGAGAGCCGTGGCTTGTCGAGTACTTGGTCAACAGCGCCCGCAGCTTCATTTTTACAACCGCTTTGCCGCCTGCTGTCCTTGCCGCCAATGAAGCCGCCATTCGCATCGTCCAATCTGAGCCGGAGCGGCGCGAGCGGCTGCATGCCTTAAGTGAAAGGTTCCGAGCCAAGCTGAAGCGGCTTGGGTTTGATACAGGCGGCAGCGAGACGCCGATCGTTCCCGTGATCGTCGGTCCGAACGATCGGGCTGTGGCCATGAGCGAGTTACTGCAGGAAGCGGGCATCGCGGCTGTCGCCATCCGTCCACCGACCGTTCCTGAGGGGACAGCGCGCATTCGTTTTTCCATCACCGCCGCGATGACGGAAGAAGACATTGATATGGCTGTTGACTGCATTGCGTTGGCGGGGAAGCAGGTAGGGCTGATTTAGTTTGAGGGAGAAACGGGAAGGCATATGCCGTCCTTGCTGCTGGACGGCAAGCACCTTAATTGTTTGTGCTTCGTTTTCAACATGTTGAACGCGGGCTCAGAAAAGCAAAAAACCAGCTGGATTTCCTTCCAGCTGGTTTCGATCGGGATGACAGGATTTGAACCTGCGACCCCACGCACCCCATGCGTGTGCTCTACCAAGCTGAGCTACATCCCGAAATGGATGGTGAGACATTTTCGATTATACAAGAAAAGCAGGACAAAATCAATGGCGAATTTTGCGTTGGTGGGAAAAAGGATGCAGTTGACAGGACAACGACATCCCCATTGTTTGCAAGCCGGCCCCAGATTTGTTTGGCCGTTTGATTGGCATTTGATTGACCGCGCCGTCGAGAGAACTGGCATGGAACGTCACATTCGGCTCAACAGCAAGGTTTCCCTATTTGAAAAGCTATGCGAAACCGTTCTTCTCGCCATAACTATCGGTTTAGGGAGACAAGGCTGTTTTGAAGTCATGCCGTTGACGAGGTGATTCGCTCCAGCTGTTCGCGAATGTTGCCGCGGCACAATCCGCCGCGGCAACAGACGACCGTCTCGATGTGAAAATCGAGCCATTTTTGCACCGAGCGCATCGCTTCCTTCATATCAAGCGTAAACGCTGGATTCGGTCCATAGAGCCGCCCGTCTTTCGCAGTGAGCGCGTCCCCGTCCCCAGCGATCAACAAGCGGTGTTTCGGCAATTAAACACCTTGGAAAACGAGCGCGGTGTCAATCGTTCCGATAACAGAATCGAACGTTTCTCCGCAGGCGATGATCGTCTCGGCGTATCGATCATGTTCGAGTGTGCACTGGCGGGTCGTTTTGTTGTATGGGTCGGCGATCCAGTATTCTTCCACTCCGTAGGCGCAGTACAAATCTTTTTTCAGCGTCACATCGATTTTGTATGTTGACGGGTTGACAACTTCGATGACGATGAGCGGCCGCCCCTTATAGCCGCCGGTGATTTTTTCCGGCCGTTCGCAATAGACGGCGACATCCGGCTGGATAAACTCGTTCATCACTTTTCCGTTCTTTTCGAGTTTCACGGATAAGTTTGAAATCGGTTGACATTGGCTTTTTCCTTTGATCATGGAAACAAGATTGTCGCAAACGATTTGATGTTCCCATGACGGGGACGGGGACATGTTGATGGCTTCTTGCATGCTTCTCACCTCTTTTTCATTATACTTGAAACCGTTCTCCCTTGCCTACAACAGGTTGTTGAGAAAAAAGAAAACGCTAGGTTGCCGGGCAGCGTTTCAAGTATACTAAAAAGAAAAGAGGAAAGGATGTAAGGGATTTTGTCGAAAAATATTTTTTTGACACCCCTGAGAGGCCGCAAAGCCTTGATACATCAACATTTCTAGATGGAGGAGGCCGTTTTGATGCCGATGTCGGAAAAAGGGCAGCCGTTCACCTATGCGCAATACATGATGCTCGACGAAGATGTACGATATGAGGTCATTGACGGCCAAGTCTTCAACATGTCTCCCGCTCCGACGCCGAAACATCAGGCAGTGCAACGTGAATTGTTGGTGGAATTTGCGACATATTTGCGGGGGAAAGAATGCACCGTATTTGGCGCTCCGATCGACGTTTGTTTGGCGGAGAGAGATGATCCGGAACAAATTCGCGAATGGGTTGAGCCGGATCTTGTCGTTGTCTGCGACAAAAGCAAAATTCGTGAAAAACGAATTGTTGGTGTGCCGGATCTCGTTGTGGAGATTATTTCAAAATCAACGGTGCGCAAGGATAAAATCGTCAAATTTCACCGTTACGAGCGGGCAGGGGTGAAAGAATATTGGATTGTCGATCCGGTGAATGAGACGATTGATGTCTATGTGCTTGAAGAAGGGAGATTCCGCCATCAAGGGATGTATGTCCGCGATGATACGATTCCTGTCCGCCTGTTTCCCGGATTTGCGATCGAATTAAAAAACGTGTTTGCCGAAGAAGAATAAGAAAAACGGCTGCTGTTCAAACAGCAGGCTCAGGCTGCCGACTTGAGAGGAGCGGGGCGGTTTTTTGCCGGCGGTCCGCTTGGCGAGGGCAAAGCGCCCCCCGTCGGAAACCGCCGATGTTTGAATCGTTTGGGCATAGAAACGGAAAAAATAGGCGATACTAACCATCGGTGATGCTTGTGTACAACCAAGAAGAACTGGCCCGCTTTGTCGAAGAAGCGAAGCAGTACGCCCGCTACGGAAAAGTAGCCGATTACATTCCCTCTCTAGGCAAAGCGAATCCGAATGAACTGTCGGTCGCCATCCACACTTCGGACGGCAAGGTGGTGAGCGCCGGGGACGTGACAGTGAAAGTGACGCTGCAAAGCATTTCCAAAATGATTGCGCTCGCCCTTGTGCTGATCGACCGCGGCGAGGATGAGGTGTTCCATAAAGTCGGCATGGAGCCGACGGATTATCCGTTTCATTCCATTGCCAAATTAGAGGAAAAGCCTGCCAAACCGCTGAATCCGATGATTAACGCCGGTGCGCTTGTCGTCACGTCGATGATTCAAGGCGGCTCGGTGTCCGAACGGCTGGAACGGTTGTTAGCGTTCGTCCGCCGTCTCGCTGGCAACGAACGCATCTCGTACTCCGACGAAGTGGCCCGCTCCGAATTTGAAACAGCGTTTTTAAATCGTTCGCTTTGCTATTTTCTAAAGCAGCACGGGATGATTGACGAAGATGTCGAAGAACTGATGGATTTGTACACGAAACAGTGCGCCATCGAGATGACGTGCATCGATTTGGCGCGCATCGGCTTGGTGCTGGCGCTTGACGGACGCGATCCGCATTCGGGCGAGCCGCTCATGCCGCTTGATGTCGCCCGCATTTGCAAAACGTTCATGGTCACGTGCGGCATGTACAATGCGTCGGGGGAATTTGCCATCAAAGTCGGCATTCCGGCGAAAAGCGGTGTCTCGGGCGGCATTCTCGCCGCCGTCCCCGGGCGGTGTGGCATCGGCATTTTCGGCCCCGCTCTCGATGATAAAGGGAACAGCTTGACCGGGGTGAAACTGCTCGAGCGGCTGTCGAAAACGCACTCATTAAGCATTTTTTAACGTAATTTCAGAAAGAAGTCTCCCGCCTCAAGGAACGTGAAGGGCACAGCCCAGTGAGTAGGCGGGAGATGAATTTCGGTTGCCAATCGCCAACGAATATGATAGTCTATGGTTAGAACGGACACCTTCGGAATGAAGGGAAGCGTAAAGGGTTCTTGTGTGTGGCTTACCGTTCAGCAAACACGCACAAGTCGCTTGAAGCCTCCACCTCTAAGCGAAGTGTAGGTGGCGGGTAGTTCACGGAGGAAATCACGATGAAAACATTTACGGTTCAGTTTCACCGCGAAGATGACGTCGAGGCGATGAACGTCGGCAAATTGAGCCCAGAAGAGTTTGACAAGGCGACCGAAGGCGGGACGCGGCATCTGTTTGACCTTGACACGAACATCGGCTATTTCGTCTTTTTTGATGCCGAGGATAACGAAGGCAAGGTATCGTATTTAATGCTTCAATACGAAGAAGACAACGAAGACCCGAGCGCGTGCTACAGCTTTGAGCTCAAAGACTTTTACGAATTTATGGCGCTGTATTTGAACGACCTTGAATTCTCCGACGAAGAGGAAATGGCGGAAGACGGCGAAGAGGAATACGGCCCGATCCACCATTTGGCCCATTTGCTTTACCATATCGTCGAGGAAGGGAAGGGAGTGGAGGTGTGAGGCATATCCCAAGCAAAACGGCTTGGGGTTCTTTGTTTATATGACAAAAAAAGAATTTAGGGGCTTGACGAACAATTTTGCGGCGATGTAAGATGGTTTTGTAATCGATTACATAAATAAAAAGAAGCCGGCGAAGCGGATAAGGGCGCGACGATGATAGACAAGTTGCCTTCATTGAAAAGGGGAATGTATAGGCGATGCCCGCTTTTCGGCTTTGTCGAGAAAAGAACATACAAGCGAAAATAAGAATTATTCATCGATTTTTATGTAATCGATTACAAACAATCGATGCATAGACAAGCAGTGGGGGATGCCAAGTCAAAAGTCAATGGATGTCATGTCCGGGGGGTGATTGGGGCAGTCGAAGCAACCACTATACGCGATGTCTTGCAGTGTTTGACTAATCCAAAATTTGAAGGGGGAGAATGACGATGAAAAAGACATTAAAAGCATCGGCTGTTTTGTTAGCGCTTACGATGGGGCTCGCAGCATGCTCCGGCGGCCAAAGCGAGAGCCAGACGGGCACAGACAGCAAAAAAGAAGAAGGGAAAACGGTTCAATCTGAAAAAGTGAAAATTGTCTATGCCCGCGGCCAAGATTCCACGAAAGCCACTGAAAAAATCATCGAAGCGTTCGAGAAAGAGCACCCGAACATCGATGTGGAATTTCGCGAAATGCCGGCTGACACCGGGAAGCAGCATGACGCGTACGTCACGATGTTAAATGCGCAGTCCTCGGAAATCGATGTCATGGATCTCGACGTCATTTGGCCGGCGGAGTTTGCTCAAGCAGGCTATACGCTGCCGCTCGACCGCTTCATTGAGAAAGACGGCATTGACCTCAGTAAATACAACCAAGGGGCGCTCTCCGCCGGCAACTTCAATGGCAAGCAATGGGCGATGCCGAAATTCATTGATGCCGGCATGCTGTTCTATCGCACCGACCTTGTTCCAAAGGACAAAGTGCCGAAAACATGGGATGAACTCTTAAAAGAGGCGAAAGAGCTGAAAGGAAAAGGCGGCACGAAATTCGGCTATTTGATGCAGGCCAAACAATATGAAGGATTGGTGTGCAACGCAGTGGAATTTATCGCCTCTTATGGCGGACAAATCGTCGATCAAAACGGGAATGTCGTGATCAACAGCCCAGAAACGATCAAAGGGCTGAAGAAAATGGTGGAAATCGTCAAGTCCGATGTTGTGCCGAGCAACATCACCACATTCACCGAACCGGAATCGCATACCGCGTTCATTGAGGGGCAATCGCCGTTTATCCGCAACTGGCCTTATCAATACGCGTTAGCGAACGACAAAGAACAATCGAAAATTGTCGGCAAAGTCGGCGTGGCTCCGCTTCCGGCCGGGGACAAAGGTTCGGCTGCCGCGCTGGGCGGCTGGATGACTGCGATCAACAAGTATTCGAAACATCCGAAAGAAGCATGGGAATTTGTCAAATTTATGACGGGGCCGGAGGGGCAAAAAATTTCCGCGATTTACGGCGGTTTAGCGCCAACACTTCCGGAATTGTTTAAAGACCCGGATGTCTTAAAAGCCAATCCGTTCTTTGCGGAAGAAGGGTTTGTCAATGCGTTGAACGCCGCCGTGCCGCGCCCGGTCGTCCCGAACTATCCGGAAATTTCGGAAATCATCCAAATTAACGTATCGAAAGCGCTGGCCGGGGAGCTGACGGTCGAACAAGCCGTGGCCAATATGGAAAAAGAAATGAAAGCAGCCTTGAATAAGTGAGGCGAATGGCTTGGCCGGCGCGCTGCAGCCGATCGGAATCCGGCCAACGCCGGCCAATCCCCCATCAGCCAAACAAAGAACGCGATTTTGTTCCACCACTTTCGGTTCATTAGCCTTCAGGCCGCCATCTGCCCGGTGCTGAAGGCTAATATCCTTTTCCAAGCAGAAGGGAGAGAACAGCGATGAGGAATGAAAAGCGAATGGAGCGCCTACTAGGCTATTCGCTTGTCGCGCCGGCCATGCTGCTCATTTTGGCGATTGCCATTTGGCCCGTCATCCAGTCCTTTTATTACAGCTTATTCGACTATCGGCTCAACGACCCGACCAAATCGTCGATTCACTGGAGTTACAGCCTCGATCTCGAAGGATATCTGCAAAACTATCCGTTCCTCAAGAGCGCTCTCAAGCAAGAAATGGCAACAGCAGATGGACAAACGAAACAAACGTTGGCGCAAATCGAACAAAAACTCGCGAAACTGGACGCGGCGATCCGTTCCGATGATCAAGTGGCGAAGCAATATGACAAAGTGAACGAAGTGCTCGACAATTTCGAGACGCCAAGCGATGAGCTGAAGATCGCCGAGCTGGACAAACAGACGGCCGAGAAGCTGACCGACACGGTTCATGATGTCGTTCGGACGCTCAAGGAAATGAAAAAAGCGGGCGAACTGCAGCAGGCGGATAAAGTCGTCGGCTTGGCCGAAGGGCTCGAAGGGGTCGTGATTGAGCCAAACTTTGTCGGCCTCAAACATTACAAGGACAGCTTCAGCGACATGCGCTTATGGAAAGCGTTATGGAATACGACGTTCTTTACGGTGGTGTCGGTCGCCATTGAGCTTGTGTTGGGGCTCGGGATTGCGTTGCTCATCAATAAGGCCTTTTTTGGCCGCGGGCTTGTGCGGGCGACGATTTTGATTCCGTGGGCGATTCCGACGGCCGTATCCGCGCTTATGTGGAAATTTTTATACGATGGACAAAACGGCATTGTCGCCCACTATTTCGAAACGGTCGGCCTTGTCGACCGGATGGGGGATTTGCTGACGACGGAAGCGGGGGCGATGTTTGCGGTCATTTTTGCCGATGTATGGAAGACAACCCCGTATATGGCGCTCTTGCTGCTTGCTGGGCTGCAAACGATCCCGAGTTCGTTGTATGAGGCCGCTTCAATCGATGGAGCCACCAAATGGCAGCAATTCACGCAAATCACGCTGCCGCTGTTAAAATCGAGCATTTTAGTGGCGTTGTTGTTCCGCACGCTCGATGCGTTCCGCGTGTTCGATTTGATTTACGTCCTAACCGGAGGAGGTCCAGCGAACTCGACGGAGACGATCTCGATTTTAGCCTACAAAGTCATGTTCTCGCAGACGAATTTCGGCGCGGGGTCGGCGCTCGCGGTCATCGTGTTTCTCTGCGTGGCGGTCATTTCCATGATCTATATTCGCTGGCTTGGGAGAGATTTGCTGTCTGATGGCTCCAGCGTCAAACGATAATGAAGGGGTGAGACGATGCAAAAAAAAGCCGGTCCATTCTTTTATGTGTTTTTGGGTCTGTTCGTGTTCTTTGTAATGTTTCCGTTTTTATGGGTTTTGCTCAGTTCCGTTAAGCCGCTCAGCGAATTGTTTGGCGACAAAGCGTTCAATTGGTTTACGAGCCATCCGACCTTGAAATCCTATGTGTCGGTATTTGTCCATTACCCGTTTTTGCGCTATTTATGGAACAGCACGGTCGTGGCGACCATTACGACGGTGTATACGGTATTTGTCGCCGCGTTTGCGGCTTATGCGATCGCGCGCTTGGAGTTTAAAGGCAAGACGGTCATTCTCGGCTTGGTGCTGGCCGTGTCCATGTTTCCGCAAATTGCCACCATTTCTCCGATTTACATGTTTGTGAAAAAGTTCGGGTTGACGAACAGCTATTTAGGATTGATCATTCCGTATACGACGTTTGCCTTGCCGCTCTCGATCTGGCTGCTCGTCACCTTTTTCCGCAAGATTCCGTTTGACTTGGAAGAAGCGGCGAAAATGGACGGGGCGACGCCGATGCAAACGTATTTTAAAATCATTTTGCCACTCGCGGTGCCCGGGGTGTTTACGACATCCATTCTCGTCTTCATTGCCGCATGGAACGAATTTTTATTTGCCTTGACGATCAATACGGCGGAAAAATACAAAACCGTTCCGGTCGGGATTGCCATGTTCCAAGGCCAGTATACGATCCCGTGGGGCGAAATTTCCGCAGCCACCGTGGTGGTGACGATTCCGCTCGTCATCATGGTGCTGTTGTTCCAGCGCCGCATCGTCTCTGGGCTCACGTCCGGCTCGGTAAAAGAATAAGGAACGAACATGAAAAAGGATGCCAAGCGAGCATCCTTTTGTTTTTGGAAACATGAAGCCGTGAAGGAGAAGTTCTATCAGCCCTGCTTCGTTCATATGTTAATGGCAGACGACAAGCGGGGAGGGATGCGCAAAGGAAGACCTTTTCAGTTAATATTCTGAATATTATAAAAATATGGGTGTCAGGCCGGAAGGGGGTGGAATTTGATTTTACTCTTTTTTGCACCAATCAAGGGGAGGGGAAGGCGTGCGGTTTGACCGTCCGTTTGAGCAGTATGTGGTAGGCGAACGCCATCGTTCGCGCGGGCGGACGATTACGGAAGCCGATATTGTACAGTTTGCCGGCGTTTCCGGAGATTTTTATCCGCTGCACATGGATCAGGAATACGCCAAGCAGACGCCATTTGGCGAACGGATCGCCCATGGGATGCTGACGCTGTCGGCGGCGACGGGGCTGTGGACGATGAAGCCGAGAATGGTTCTGGCGTTTTATGGCATCGATTCATTGCGTTTTGTCCGTCCCGTCAAGATCGGCGATACGATTTATGTGGAATCGGAAGTCAAACGGTTAACCGAACGGGGAGAAACAGCGGGGATCGTGACGGTGCATCAGCGGATCGTCAACCAGCGGGAAGAAACGGTCGTCGATGCCGTTGTGCATATGCTTGTGGCACGGGAAGGGAAAGCTCCGTGACAGGGGTTGCGGCGCGGCGTGTGACAAAGAAGCAGGACTGCGATCGTTCATTTGATGGTGGAAGCGTTGTCATTTTGTTCGTTTTTGCTATCATCTATTCGTTTTTCCGTTTCCGTGAAATGGCATTTTCATGCCGGGCGAGGGGCAAAACGTTGCCCATGGAGTTTTCCGTGAAATGTGTTTCGTTTGATTGCATGAAAGGGGTGTCATGAATGACAGTGACAACGATGGATGCGGCGGAATTGAAACGGCAAAAAAAGCGGGCTGCGATTTCCAGTGTCGTCGGCACGACAATTGAATGGTACGATTTCTTTCTCTATGGAACGATGGCGGCTCTCGTGTTTCCGCAATTATTCTTTCCACAAGGAGATTCGTATGTCGCCCTGATGCAATCGTTTACGACCTTTGCATTAGGATTTATCGCCAGGCCGGTCGGCGCCGCGATTTTCGGCCACTTTGGCGATCGGATCGGGCGGAAGGCGACGTTGGTGGCCACCTTGCTTTTGATGGGGTTGGCGACGGCGTTGATCGGCTTGATGCCGACCTATGAACAAATCGGTTTGTGGGCGCCGGTATTGGTGACCGCGCTGCGTCTCATTCAAGGCATTGGCGTCGGCGGGGAATGGGGCGGCGCTATATTGATCGCCATGGAATGGGAGGAAGGCAAGCGGCGCGGATTGATGGCTTCGCTGCCGCAAATGGGCGTGCCGTTCGGACTGTTGTCCTCTTCCCTTGTGACGACGCTTATGTTGGCCATTGGCGGCGACAGCTTTTATGCGTGGGGCTGGCGCGTTCCGTTTCTCATAAGCTTCCTTCTCATCGCCATCGGGCTGTACATCCGGCTGAAAGTGCTCGAATCGCCGCTGTTCCAAGAAGCGATGAAAAAACAAGAAACGAGCAAGATGCCGGTCGGCGAGGTGCTGGTCAGGCATCCGCGCGAAATTCTATGGTCAGCGCTGGCGCGGGTGATTGAAAACGGGTCGTTCTACATTTTTGTCACGTTTATCGTCAGCTATGGGACGACATTTTTGGGGATGGAAAAAAGCATTTTCGTCAATGTGACGATTATCGCCGCGCTGATCAACGCGCTTTCCATCGTGTATTCCGGGCATTTATCCGACCGGTGGGGCCGCCGCCGCGTCTACATGACGGGTACGATTTTGCTGATGCTTTGGGCGTTTCCGTATTATTGGCTTGTCAATACGAAAAGTGTCGGGCTCATCTTTTTGGCGACGGTTGTGGCCATGGTGTTCCACGGCATGTTGTATGGCCCGCAGGCGGCGATGATCGCGGAAAACTTCCCGACGCGCCTGCGCTACAGCGGCGCTTCGCTCGGCTACCAATTGGCTTCCATCATTGCCGGCGGTCCGGCGCCGCTCGTGAGCACGTGGCTACTGCACAAATACGGCAGCGCCACGGCCATCTCCTTCTATATTGTTATCATGGGCTTGATCTCGCTGGCCGGGGTGAAAATGCTGCAAGACCGTGCACGCCAGGCGATTGACTAAAATCGGATGGGCGCCTTTGCTTCAACGCAAAGGCGCTCTTTCACATCGCCTGCCCGCGGTGTGGACGAGCGGACTGTTTTAAATGTCCATGCTCATCGTAATGGTTTTATGTTTGAATCCTAATGTTTCATACAGTTTAATCGCTCGATTTCCTGCATATACACGTAAACGAACCTCTGAATACCCATCTTGTTTGAGATGTTCGATGCCAGTTTTTATCAATTGTTTTGCAATTCCCTTTCCCCTAAATTCCTCTAACACAAACAATTCGTAGATAAATCCATATATTTTTTCAGTAAATGGGTCTTTGCCTGCCCCGATCAGAATCCAACCTATGAGGTGATCGCCATCCGTTGCGATCAAATAATAGCCTCCTTTTTGCAATACAGGTTCAATAAGTCGCTTAGCTTTTTCATTTGATGGCTTTGCTTCACCTAATGTGCCCTCGAATAATGCTTGTGGTGTGAGTGATAAAATTTTTTTGTATTCCGAATCGTTTGGTTTTCTAATTTCCATGGAGTTCTCCTCTCCCAACGATATTATCATCCTAGCTCCAATCGCACCAACATGAGCAAAAACTCTTCTTTCTCATTTTTTCAATATACCACATTTTACGTTTCTCGATTTCTTGCGCCTCTCGAAAGAGCGGGATCCCAAACCGGATGATTGCGATCATCTTGGATTTTCCCCATATTCACCACAACTCAATCCGATCGAGCGCTTATGGAAATGGCATCAATGTCTTTCACAAGGACCGTCACGAGATCCTTCAAGCTGTTCAACGATTATGTTTATCTTTAAAAGTCAAGTACATCTTTTGGTTAGTAACCATAAATTGCTATAAATTCTATTTTAATACATATAGAAATGGGAAAGGGGATTCGTGTGCCCTTTTTGACTTTGCTCATTGGAAATGATAGTTTAATATAAAAAATACAAAAAGCATGTGAGGGAAACACCAAAAGAATACATCGGATTGTACAATCTTCCTCACAAAAAACAACATCGCAAAAAGCTCCTATGTATTTTTTTCATGCAGTTCTCTGCATTTTTTGCCTGCAAAAAACACAACGCATCTGATCGAGTGTTTGTGAAAATTTTTAGCATATGAGAAATAGGTAAATCATGTCTAAGGCGGATCGAAAAAACAACGCTTGACAACCGCCCTGTCTTTTCGATACGATGGTGATGTAATCGATTACATAAGCGAGAGGACTACGATCAATGGCAAGCATAAAAGACGTGGCGAAGCGGGCGAACGTATCGACGGCCACCGTGTCGCGCGTGCTGCGCAACGCGGGCAACGTCACCGAAGAGACGAAACAGCGCGTGCTCGAAGCGATTGAAGCGCTGAACTACCAGCCGAATGTGCTCGGCCGGTATTTGCGACGGATGGAGACCGAGACGGTTCTCGTCGTCGTGCCTGATATTACGAATCCGTTTTTCTCGAAAGTGCTGCGCGGCATTGAAGCGGTCGCCCTCGAGCACGGCTATCAGGTGCTGCTTGGCGATACACAAAATGACGCCCGGCTTGAGGAGCAGTATTTGAATTTGCTGCCGCAGCGGCAAGTCGACGGGATGATTTTTTTGACCGCCCGCATCCGCAAAGAGCTGGTGGAAGAGATGGCGCGGCAGTTTCCAATCGTCTTGGCGTGCGAGTATTTGGAAGGGACGGACATCCCGACCGTTTCGATCGACAACATCAGCAGCGCCCGCAAGGCGACAGAACATTTGATCCGCCTCGGCCATCGCCGCATCGCCCACTTGTCCGGGCCGATGAACATCATTTTAAGCCGCGACCGGCTGCGCGGCTATTATCAAGCGCTGGCGCAGCACGAGATCGAAGTCGATGCGGCGCTCGTGCAAGAGGGCGATTTCACCTATGAATCGGGATACAACTTGGCGCTGAAACTGCTCGCCCTTGAGAAGCCGCCGACGGCGATTTTTGCGGCCAATGACGAGATGGCGATCGGGGCGGTTAAGGCCATTCGCCATCGCGGCGGGCGCGTTCCCGACGATGTGGCCGTTGTCGGATTTGACGACATTCAAATGGCCTCGATTGTTGAACCGAGCCTCACGACGATCGCCCAGCCGATGTTTGAGATCGGCCAAAAAGCAATGGAGTTGCTGCTTGGGCTCATTGAAGGAATCGATGTTGAGCGGCGTCAGCTCGTTCTTCCCGACCAGCTTGTCATCCGCGATTCGTGCGGAGGAGGGCGCTCTGCCTAAAAGGGGGACAGCGCTCTCCGTCCGATGCGGGGAACGGCGGATTTTTTTGCCCGGTGATGTAATCGATTACATCGCGGGAAATGGTCGATGAACCGATGAAGTATGGAAACAGACAAAATGAACGCAAGGGGGAAAAGGACATGGAAAACACCCTTCCAATCCGCCTCGGCTTGATCGGGGCTGGGGGCATTTCCAACGAACACATCAAGGCGGCGTTAAAACTTTCGGAGCGTGCTGTCTTGCAGGCGATTTGCGACGTCAATGAACAAGCGGCCGCGGAAAAAGCGAAAACATACGGCATCCGCAACGTATACCGCGACTACAAGGAATTGATTGCGTCGCCCGATGTCGATGCTGTCATCATCACCGTGCCGAACTTTTTGCACGCCCAAGCGTCGGTCGACAGCTTGCGGGCCGGGAAACACGTGCTTTGCGAAAAGCCGATGGTGACGAAAGCGGAAGAGGCGGACGCCATCATCCGCGCCCGCGATGAGTCGGGCAAACAGTTTATGGTGGCGCTGAACAATCGGTTCCGCCAAGCGGCGCAATGGCTGCATGAGCGAATCCAATCCGGCGCGTTCGGTGAGATTTATTACGCGAAAACGGGCTGGGTGCGCCGACGCGGCATTCCCGCATGGGGGGCGTGGTTTTTTGACCGCGAGCGCTCCGGCGGCGGGCCGCTCATCGATTTGGGCGTCCATATGCTCGATGTGACGCTTTGGTTGCTCGGGAACCCGAACCCGGTCGCGGTGACGGGGAAAACGTACGCGAAGTTCGGCCCGCGCCGCCAAGGGGCTTGGCCGGGGACATCGTTTGCGCCGAATGCCGCGTATACGGTTGAAGATTTTGCCACAGCGTTCATCCAGCTCGAAAACGACGCGACGGTGCTGCTTGAGACGAGCTGGGCGTCCCACATTGAAGAAGAACGGGCGTATGTCGAGTTTCTCGGCACGGAAGGCGGCGTGCGCTGGGAGTGGAACATCGCCGGCAACCGCCAAGAAGTGAAATGGTTCCGCAACGAACACGGCGTCCCGGCCGATGTGACGCTTCATTTTGACGATCAGGGCGAGCGGGTGGCGCTCCTTGACCACTTCTTGACCAGCATCACCGAAAATACGCCGCCGCTTTGCACCGCCGAACAAGGGCTCATGATTGCCAAAGTGTTGGAAGCGATTTACGAATCGTCCGAACAAGGCCGGCAAGTCCGCATCGAATGGTAGGAAGAAATCGAAAGAACGATGGGCCTGACCGCCTCCATATGGCGCGCGGGTCGAAAACGAATGGCAGGGGGAACGAATATGGCTACACCAATCCGCGTTGTCGTCTGGAACGAATTTCGTCATGAAAAGAAAGATGAACAGGTAAGAGCCATTTATCCGGAAGGAATGCATACCGTCATCGCGAGCTACCTAGCCGAAGCCGGGTTTGACGCCGCAACCGCTGTGCTCGACGAACCGGAGCACGGCTTGACGGACGAGGTGCTCGACCGGTGCGACGTCCTTATCTGGTGGGGGCATATCGCCCATGACGAAGTGAAAGATGAAGTGGTCGAGCGCATCCATCGCCGCGTGCTCGAAGGAATGGGGCTCATCGTCCTCCATTCCGGCCATTTCTCGAAAATTTTCAAAAAGCTGATGGGGACGACATGCAACTTGAAATGGCGCGAAGCCGATGAAAAAGAGCGGCTTTGGGTCGTCGCCCCGGGCCATCCGATCGTGGAAGGGATCGGACCGTACATTGAGCTTGAGCAGGAAGAAATGTACGGCGAGTTTTTCGACATCCCGGAACCGGAGGAAACGATTTTCATCAGCTGGTTTGAAGGCGGGGAAGTGTTCCGCAGCGGCTGCACGTTCACGCGCGGGAAAGGGAAAATTTTCTACTTCCGCCCCGGCCATGAAACGTATCCGACGTACCATCACCCAGATGTGCTGAAAGTGATCGCCAACGCCGTCCGCTGGGCCGCGCCGGTCAACCGCGGGGAAATCGTCTTTGGCAACGTCAAGCCGCTTGAGCCGATCAAAGCGAAACAAGGGGGAATGACGCCATGAAACCGATCAACGTCGGCATCATCGGCACCGGCTTTTCCGCTTCTTCCCATATTGAGGCGCTCCGCCGCCTGCCGTTGGTGAACATTGTCGCCATTGCCTCAAGCAGTCAAGAAAAAGCGGAGGAAGCCGCGCGCCGGTTCGGGATTCCGAAAGCATACGGCGACTACCGCGCCTTGATTGACGACCCGGACGTCCAAACCGTTCACAACTGCACGCGCAACGTCCTCCATTTCCCGATCAACAAGGCGGTGCTTGAGGCGGGAAAACATTTATTGTCGGAAAAGCCGCTCGCCATGGACAGCGAACAGTCGGCCGAATTGAAGCGGCTCGCTGAACAAAGCGAAAGCCTTAGCGCGGTCTGCTTTAACTACCGCCACTACCCGCTCGTTGTCGAGGCGAAAGAGCGGCTCGCCCGTGAGGCGAAGCGCGTCCATTTCGTGTACGGCGGCTATGTGCAAGACTGGCTCTTGTATGACACCGACTACAACTGGCGGCTCGACCCGGCGCAAAACGGCCCATCGCGCGCCATCGCCGACATCGGTTCGCACTGGTGCGACACGGTGCAGTATGTGCTCGGCAAGAAAATCGTCGAAGTGTTTGCCGACTTGCGCACCGTCCATCCGGTTCGCTACAAGCCGAAGCATGAAGGAAGTACATTCACAGCCAGCGGTGCTCAAGACGCCGAACCAGTCCAGATTGACACCGAAGACGGCGGCAGCGTGCTCGTCCATTTTGACGACGGCACCCACGGGGCGTTTACGATTTCCCAAGTGAGCGCCGGCCGGAAAAACCGGCTCTATTTTGAAATTGCCGCCGATGAGATGACGCTCGCCTGGGACCAAGAGCACCCGAACCGCCTCTGGATCGGGCGCCGCAACGGTCCGAACGAAGAAATCGTCCGCGACCCAGCGCTCTTGTCGCTGAAAGCCGCCGCTTACGCCCATTACCCGGGCGGCCATGAAGAAGGCTGGCCAGACGGGCTGAAAAACTTGTTCCGTGATTTTTACAGCGCCATCATCCGGAAACAGCGCGGCGAGGCGCTCGGGGAGCTGCCGTTCGCGACGATCGCCGACGGCCACCACACGATGGCGATTGTCGATGCTATTTTGGAAAGCCATCGCACGAAACGGTGGGTGCGGGTGGCGGAATAACCGGCGCCAGCTAGGTGACAAGCCTAAATGCGTTCGTGAGATCAGTTTGCCCAACGCGAAACGAAAATAGAGCGGCATAGCAACCGCCCAGTCGGTTCGCGCCGCCAAAAAGGGGGAGAACACATAAATGAAAGTAGGCGTATTTACCGTTTTGTATCAACAGCTGCCGTTGGAGGACATGCTTGACAAAGTGGCTGCCATGGGCATTGAGGCCGTCGAGCTTGGCACCGGCAATTACCCGGGCAGCGCCCATTGCGACCCGGACGTGCTGTTGGACCAGCCGGAAAAAATCAAAGCGCTGAAAAAAGCGGTTGCCGACCGCGGCCTTGTCATCAGCGCGTTAAGCTGCCATGGCAACCCGCTCCATCCGGACAAAACATTCGCCAAAAACTCGCATGACACCTGGCGGAAAACGGTACGGCTCGCTGAGCAGCTTGAAGTCCCGGTCATCAACGCCTTCTCCGGATGCCCGGGCGACCATCCCGGCGCCAAATACCCGAACTGGGTCACGTGCTCCTGGCCGCCGGATTACTTGGAAATTTTAAAATGGCAATGGGACGAAGTCGTCATCCCGTACTGGCGCGAAGAAGCGGCGTTCGCCAAAGCGCACGGCATCACGCAAATCGCTTTTGAAATGCATCCGGGCTTCGTCGTCTACAACCCGGAAACGCTCCTCAAACTGCGCGAACACGTCGGCGACGCGATCGGCGCCAACTTCGACCCGAGCCACCTATTGTGGCAAGGCATCGACCCGGTGGAGGCGATCAAACTGCTCGGCCGCGAAAAAGCGATTTTCCACGTCCATGCGAAAGACACGTACCTAGACGAAGCCAACATCCGCAAAAACGGCGTGCTCGATACGAAACATTATAGCCAAATCCTCGACCGCTCATGGGTGTTCCGCACCGTCGGCTACGGGCAAAGCGAAAAACTGTGGCGCGACATCGTCAGCGCCCTGCGCGCCGTCGGCTATGACTACGTGCTGTCGATCGAGCATGAAGACATGCTCGCTTCGATTGATGAAGGACTGTCCAAAGCCGTGGCGCTTTTGAAAAAGGTGTTGTTTAAAGAAGAATTGCCAGAGATGTGGTGGGCGTAAGAAAGACAGGCGGCAAGGAGACTAGGGCACTCTTTGCCGCCTGTATGCTTGCTTCGGCATGTGCCGCCAAGGGGGTCTCGCGTGTTCGCCATGGGGGCTTCATGCCGACATTCGTCCGGCCGCAAACAGTTTTTTGTGGAGAGCCAAAATTGGCACGGGTGCTCCTATAAAGAAAAGCGGTCATGAACGCTGGCGAACCATCTCTTCCCAACGGTTGATCCACTTCATCAGCATCCGGACGAAAAACGACAGAAGGAAAATCGTGACAAACGAATGCATCCATGTCCACGTATGGTACGTAATCAAATTGGTATACTTTTCGTAAAGAACTTCCACGAAGGTCAAAGCGGCCGTATACAAGGCGCATTGTCCGACAATGCCGAAAAAGCTCGAATGGTACGACGTTCGATAAAAATACACGCACATAATCGGATACAGAAAGTATTCAAACAAGATGCTCGTGTCGAAGTATTGCCCCAAAAACCTCACGGGATAGTCGAGCAAATGCTTTTCGACTACAATGACACCGAAAAAGGTGGAAAAATAAGCTTTCAATAAAAACACGAGAATCACGTCTTTAATGGGCGGCTTGCGCAAGCTGAACACCAGGAGGATGAGGCCCAGCACCAGCAACACCCATAAGTGGATTCGATCCATGTCTTCATCCTCTCCTGCCAGGGGTTCTGTTGTTCAGCCTGTGCGGCTGATGGGAATGTCATAGATCCGCCAGGCGTTTGATCAGGCGTGTTCCATGCCTGTGTCGTCGATTCATTTAGGGCGGCGATTGCGCGCAGCAGCCGTTTCGTTTACATAGCGTGCGCCGTCTGGCTGTGGACGCGCCCCTTCAGCAATAGGAGCTGATGCCCGTCCACCGTCAAATCAATCATCGCCCCGTTCAATATGTCCTCGCCTGACTTCCGTCCGTTCGCCTGCAAATACTTCACCCGATACCATTTTCGTCCATATTCAAAATAGAGATACTGCCCGCGCCGAAAATCGATCCAAAACTTCACCCGCTCGCCGTTCACTGTCTTCCATACATACCCCCACGCCCGGTCTTGGCGGATCGGCGCCATTTTCGAATTGTTGTCGACGAATTCCATCATGCGGCGGCCCGCTCGTACGAACGCGTCCTTCGTTATTTTCAGCCGAAATTTTTACTCGGCATCACCGCTACCCCGGATCGGAGCGACAATAAAGACGTCTATGCCATTTGCGATGGCAATGTCGCTTACCGCATTGATTTTATCGAAGCGGTGCAGCGCGGCTGGTTGGCTCCCTTCCGTTATTACGGGGTCTACGACGACACAGACTATTCGCAAATCAAATGGCTCGGCAACCGTTATGATGAGGAAGAATTGCTCCAAGTGCAGCTGCGCGAGGAGATGGCGCAGAACATTTTGCAAGCGTGGAAGACATATAAGAAAACAAGGACGCTTGTCTTTTGTTCATCGATTCGGCAAGCTGATTTCCTGTCCGGATATTTTCAACGCCACGGCTACCGTACGATCAGCCTTCATTCGAAGCAGACGGCCATTTCGCGCAAGCAGGCCATTGCCATGTTGGAACGCCGTGAATTGGACGCCATTTTCACCGTGGACTTATTCAATGAAGGAGTTGACATTCCTTCGGTTGATACGCTCTTATTTGTAAGGCCGACTGAATCATTAACTATCTTCACCCAGCAAGTTGGGCGCGGGTTGCGGCTGCATGAAGGCAAGGACTATTGCGTCATTATCGACTTAATCGGAAACTACCGCAATGCGGATGTCAAACTGCGCCTGTTTGATACGCGGCGAGGTGAAGCGAAGAAAAAGGCGCGGGAATCCGTTGTGCCAACGGTTCCGGAAACGTGTGAACTGCATCTCGATGTTCAAGCCATCCATCTTCTCGAGGAGATGCAGAAAAAGCGCCAGCCGCGCAAAGAACGGCTGCTTGCTGACTATAGGCAGCTCAAGCAGGAGCTTGGCCGTCGCCCGGCCTACTTGGAACTGCATTTGCACGGCAGAAGTGAAGCGGCGGAGTACAAACAAGAGTTTGACTCTTATGTTGGTTTTCTATATTGGGCGGGAGAGTTGTCGGAGCTGGAAAAGGAAGTGTTCCTAAAATACGAACCGTGGCTTGTTGAAGTGGAGCGCACGGTGATGTCGAAAAGCTACAAAATGGTGGTCCTAAAAGTGATGCTGGAGCGCGGGCCATCGGGGTGGCATCAACCAATCACCCCACAAGAGGTTGCCCCATTCTTTCACCAATATTTAACGGGAAAAGAATATCGGAAGCGCATTGATTTTTCCGATGGGGAAACGAAACGTCTTTGGGAGTACAATGAGGAAAAGGTGAGCAAACTGATCGCCCGCATGCCGATGACGAAATGGAGCGGCAGTTCGAATGGGCTGATTTCCTTTGAAAACAACATTTTTGCTCTCCAATTTCCCATCGCGCGCGAACACGAAGAAATATTGTACAACTGGACAAAAGAGATTTGCGAGTATCGGTTGCATGCGTATTTTGAAAGGAGGGGGGATGAAAAATAGCTGTTTTTCACTAGCCTTTTAGGGGGATGAAGAAAAATGAAAGGGATCGTGTGTAAAGATGTCAGAGACATAGAAATTATACAAAGTGTTAAAAAACAAAACATAGGAATTACACTGTAAGACCGTTTAACCGATTTAATGTTGAAAAATCTGTGTGGTGGATTATCCCTTCTATCGCTTATCCAGCTTACAGATTTTTGTTTGAGTCGTTTGAAAGATGGGTGAAATAGCGCTACTTATGAGAGGGTTAACATTTCGACGATCGTGTATGGGGTGGTAAATCCTAAAAATATCAAAGCGAGTTTTTGACTGTTAAAATTAAAACAGGGAAAGCGTTTGCAAAATGTGTGATAAGAGGGATTTTGCTTTTTTATTCAATGAATACAAAAGCAACAAAATTCATCCATAAACGTTATTTGACGACAAATTTTGACAACATTTTCATCCATAATAGGGTAATATATAATCAAAAGGAGGTGCGTCATGAGGCTTACTTGCTCTTTCAAAGTGGAAAGAATGCCTGTTTCATACCGCATGATGTTGGTGTCGGTGATAAAAGAAGCATTGCGAATGTCGGATGAGCAATATTATGAGCGTTTATACGAGAGCGCTTCAATGAAGCCGTTTGTATTTTCTGCGTATTTAAAAAATTTCCATTTTGTTGATCAAGAGGTTTATTTAGAGGGTATGACAATGACTGTCAGTTCGCCCGATCATGAGTTTCTTTTGCACTTATACAACGGCTTGCAACAAAAACGAGCATTCTCGTATAAGCAATATCAACTTGTAAAAGAGAAAATCCGCATGTTGCCGGAGAAAACGATCACAGATTCTACGGTGGTGTTTCGCACCCTTTCTCCCATGCTTATTGAGGATGAAAACCAGAAGCCGGTTAGTCCGGATACCCCCAACTATGAGGAGCATGTGAATTATTTATCTGACCTTATTTTGCGACAGTATCGGGGAAAAGGGTTATCGTTGCCGCTGATTGTGCGGCCGTTGCGATGGCGCAAGGTGGTAGTGAAGGAGACGAATCACGAGTTTGAGGCAACGCATGGGAACGGCGACGTTTTATATTTTACAGCGTACCAAAACCTCTTTTCCCTAACCGGTCATCCAAGTGATTTGCAACTGTTGTACCAGCTTGGGTTGTCAAAACGGCGCAGTCAAGGATTCGGCCTGCTGGAGATAGAGGAGGTGAGGGGATGAAGCTCGAACTCCGCATGGGTGAGTGGATGGTGACAATGGGGCTTGTCGGTCTGTATCGGGTATTTGAGTATGGATTGCGGAAAGGGGTTATCGACCCGCAGTACCGACAAAGCGTTTCCATTCACCCTCAGGGGCTTGAGTTGGGGACAGAGGTGCTGCCACAGTTGCCCCGGGCGTATTTTCTTTATTTGATGGATGAATACAGCGTGGCCAAGCGAGATGGAGAGAGATTGCTCCATTACCTCGGACAGGCCAAAAAAGAAAACTCGTTTTCAATGGCCTTATTCAATATAAAAGAGATGGTTAAGAATAGGGGAAAGAAAATTCAAAAGTATTTCCCCGATGAGCCGGTTGATCGGTTGCTTGAAACGCTTAAATCGATAAAAAAACCGGATCAGCTTGAACAATTGGAGCAATGTATCGCCGAATTCCAACAACTTGTCTCCAAAGATGCCATTAACGAAAAACTGACATTAAACTATTTTAAAGAAGCTGTCCTAAAGTCGTTTTTCGGACAAGTATCGTTTTTGAATGTTTCAAAAAATAATCTGGATTTGGAAGGGCACATTGAACAATTTCAGGTCGATTATATTGTTCCGGTGCAATACGACCTTCAATTTGAACACGTCTTGCGCTCTGCTTCGACAGAGAATGAAGTTCTTCATTTCCTGGACGAGCATGCCGAATATGGGCCGTTTAAAGCGTTGAAGAGAGCGTGGAGAAGGAAAACGTTGCCGCAAATCAGGGAAGAGATGGGCATTATGTATGAATGCATGCTTTTTCCTGGGCGCGTTGCGTTTTATAACTTTGAAGAAATGACATTTTCCCCAATTGGGGTATCTGCAGGCAACGCTCTTAATTTCAACTGGAATTTGCAAGACAAGCAACCGAAACCGATTTCATCTTTGGCGAAACTTGTGTTGTTTTTTGCGCCTGCTGGTGCGGCTATTTATTTAAAGAAAGAGGGTTTTCAAGGGCAATATAAGCACAGCATGTACGCAGGCTTTGTCCAATCCGATGCGGCATTCCCTGAGATTTTACAGAAAAACAACCACTTGAAGCAAATGAAGCAACAAAAGGATCCGTTTGACCGCATCGTAAGCAAGCTCATTCAAAGCGTAACGAAAGAAGCAGCTTATGTGATCGACCATCTCTTTTTCTTAGAATTTTCTTCTGATTATGACAGCAAAAAAACGCACTTGCACTATTACCATCTTCCTTTGTATTTGGCTCGCTATTTTGTTGAATATCCAGGAAAGTTGGATTACGTCCATTATGACTATCGTGAACAATTCATCCAAGACGTGTTGCGCGGAGTCGACCCTGCTCGAGTCATTTATCAATATTTGCGTGATTGTATTGAAAATGGACGTTCCCACATCGGCCCTTACATCGCTGTTCGCGAACGCAGCCGAATTATACAGTTGAAAAGAGGAGGAAAAGAAATGGAGAAAACAGACAAAAGGGTATATGCCCTATATCGGTGCGGCCAAGAGATTCGGAAGGCATTGGAACAGGCTGGAGGCGCTAAAACGGCCGACCGTTATTCTGCCAGCCCGAGTAAAAAAATTAGCGCGATTGCCTATTGGTTGTTAAACGCAGCGAAAGCAGGAGACCGGAAAAGCTTCTTGGATACGTTGTTCCGTCTCCATATGTCAGCGGACCAGCCGATTTCCCCGCTTTTCTTAAATGCGCTGCATGAGCGGGATTTAGATTTTCCGGCTGTAGCCAACGCCTTTATTGCTGGATTGCTGTCTCAAGAAGGACAAAGAGAACAAGAGGAGGTTGTATCATGACGAAAACGGTGACGATGACAATTGTCTTTCAAGCGGGATCGCTAAACTATGGAGAGGGTATTGCGAATATTTCCGAATTGAAAAAGTTTCATCGTGGCAATGGAGACGCGTATACATACGCATCACGGCAAAGTTTGCGTTACGATATCGTTCGTTTAGGAAATGAACTGTTTGGCTGGAACTTAAATACTGTCGATAAAGCGAGCGGTGTTGTTCAGTTCAAAAAAGATGTTACTATTGAGGATTCCGTTGAAATGGATTTATTTGGGTACTTAAAAACGGATAAAAACTCGCAAAAACGAGCTGCTGTCGTGCGTTTAAGCCATGCCATTTCCCTCGAGCCGTATAAAAGCGATTTGGAATTTTTAAATAATATGGGGCTGGCCAACCGAATTGGGGCTGACCCGAATTTGGCTCAAATCGAGCAGCATCAAAGCTTCTATTGTTACACCATCACGATTGACTTGCATCGCATTGGCGTTGATGGGGAAGTGGAATTGCCCAATCAAGAAAAAGCGAAGCGCGTCCAGCAATTGCTTGACATTGTGAAACTGCTCAATCGGAATATTCGCGGTCGCCGTGAAAACTTATCCCCGTTATTCGTCATCGGCGGAGTATATGATGTGGCGAATCCGTTTTTCCTTGGAAAAATTCGCTTAGCCTCTTCGCCGCGAGGGTGGGAAATTGAACTTGCTCCTATTGCGGATACCATGGCGCAAACGTTCGCAGGCAAGCCAGTTGCTGACGAGACGCGCGTCGGCTTAGTAAGCGGAATGTTTGCAAATGAAGAGGAGTTTACCCAACGATTTGCCGAAAAGACCGGATCAGTGGAGCAATTCTTCCGTCATATTGCTGAACAAGTTCAAGCATACTACGGTGAATGACAATGAAAGCGTTGCGTTTAAAGCTATTCCAGGAAACGGCGTGCTATAAAAAACCGTTTGCTTCCAAGGTGGCAGAAACATATCCGCTTCCGCCCTATTCCACAGTTAAGGGAATGATCCACGCGTTGCTTCGCGCGGATCATTTCATCCCCATGCGCTTAAGCGTTCAAGGGGAATATGAGGCGAAACTGCTCGACTATCAGCGGCATTACTTCTTTAAAAAACGCGATGTCGCTGCTTTTCCGTTGATCCTTGATGGGATTCAAGGTGAGTCGTTTTCATACGATGCTAACGAAATTACGACAATGCCCATTTATACTCATTTGTTATACCGAGTTGATTTGTTGATCCACGTCGAGGCAGAAGAAGAAGTTCTTGAACGGGTGATTCATGCCATCGAAACCGGCGAAAGCCATTATAGCTTAGGCAGATGGGAAGATTTAGTCCGAATCGATGAGTATAAACTCGTTCATGTCGATGAATTGGATGAAGAGAAAGATTTACGTTACTACGCTTACATTCCCCGTCACTTGCTCGATATAGACATAAAGCATATCCCATATGAACTCCCTTGGAAATACGAAATCATGAACGGAGTAAGAAAGTGGGAGAAAGTGAATGTGGGATACGTGCGGAAAGGGACGACAGCTCCAGAGGGAGCGTGCGTTGATGAAGATGGGGAACTCGTATTTTTTCATGTATAGGCCTGGGGGGGATAAAACGGCCATGTTTTATGCAAAGTCCGAAACGAAAGAGACGATCCGTGAACATACGGATCGTCTTCTTGATAATTGGAAGTTGTTAAAAGATAGTTATGGAGATCGGTTTGTTCGTGTCAGTGAACGAATGTGGGAATTGCTTCGATTGGCGATCGAGTACCATGACATTGGGAAAGCGAATACGGTGTTTCAAAACAAAATCCGCCGTGCCATTCAAGAAGAACTGCTCGAAACCGATTGCGACGCCAATGTACCGCATAACTATTTGTCCGTCGGCCTTGTTCCATTTGATCAATTTAATTTGACGAAAGAAGAAAGACGACTGTTAACTCATGCCATCGGCTACCATCATGAGCGGGACAAACTTCCTGACAAGGAAGCGATTCGTCATGTATTAGAAAGTGATTTATATGTGCAAAGGGAAGCGATTGCAAAACATATGAATCTGCCTTTGGTGGAGAAGCTATCCTTTCGATTTGTCGATCGTTTATTGCGTCGATACACTATCCATGACGGAGAACCATTTTGGGATTATGTGTTGCTAAAAGGTCTTCTTCAGCGAATCGACCATGCAGCCTCGGCACACCTTCCCGTCGAGTCCGACATTCATCAAAATGTTGGCGTCTATGTACGGCGGTATATGGAGAATAAGTCATTTCATCTAAATGGCCTACAGCGTTTTACAGCAAGTCATACTCATAAAAATGTGATTGTGATTGCGCAAACAGGGATGGGAAAAACGGAATCTGCCTTATTGTGGATCGATCGAGATAAGGCATTTTTCACCTTGCCTCTTCGCGTCAGCATCAACGCGATTTACGAACGGATTCGGCATCAAATGGGGTACGAAGCTGTGGGCCTTTTACATTCCACGAGCGCTTTCTATTTAGCAGAACAAGGAGAAGAAAATTGGGAAGCGATCAAGCAACAATCGCAACAGTTGTCCATGAAATTGCTTTTCACAACAGTTGACCAAATTTTAAAATTTCCCTTTTATTACCGAGGATTTGAAAAAGAATTGGCGAGCATGGCAAACGCCAAAGTGGTGATCGATGAAATCCAAGCGTATGATCCAAAAATTGCTGCGATGCTGATTAAATCATTAGAAATGATTAAAAAAGTAGGCGGTCGATTTATGATTATGACGGCTACATTGCCAACTTTATATTTAGATGAACTCAAGCGACGAAGCATCATCGATGAGGAAGACGCCGTTTTCGGCGAATTTATTGACGACCGAAATCATCGCCATCGCATTCAGTTTCATGATCAGGAAATAACGGAAGGAATAGATGCATTTATAAGGCTGGCGCGTTCATCCCAAGTGTTAGTCATTGTGAACACGGTTCGTCGGGCAATGGAACTGTACGAGCGGTTATCCGAGAAGGCCAGCGATGTACCTGTTCATTTGTTGCACTCACAATTTACGCAGGAAGATCGCCAATGGCTCGAGCGGCAAATTAAAGAGTTCAATGAGGCAAAGACAAATGGGATATGGATTACGACTCAGCTTGTCGAAGCAAGCATTGATATCGATTTTGACTATTTATTCACGGAAATGTCCCCATTAGATAGTTTGTTTCAACGTCTTGGGCGTTGTTATCGCAGAAGGTTTATTGAAGGAGAACAATGCAATATCCATATTTTTACACAAAACGTTTCCGGAGTTCCATCGGTATATGACGAGCATCTCGTTTATGAAAGCATTTGTTTGCTGAATCCATATGATGGAAAAATTCTTGATGAACGAGCGAAAATTGAACTGGTTAGAAAGCTATATGAACGTGAGAGATTAAAAGGAACCTGGTTTTTGCGGGAGTTTGAGGATGCATTATCTATGTTTGATCATTTAGATCCGTATGAAATGAGCAAAAAAGAGGCACAGCGGAAACTGCGCGACATTCAGACCGTTCCAGTTATTCCGCGGCGAATTTACGATGGAATCGCAGAGGTAATAGATGAATACCGCCATTGCCGAGATGGAAGAGAACGGCTTCGCTTGCGGATGGAGATTGAAAAGAAGACGATCAGCGTCCATCGTTTTCTTGCGGAGAAATGTGTCTCAGAACGATTGCCGAAACCGTTTGACCATATATACATTGCAGATGCTGAATATGATTTTGACCGAGAAATGGGGAAAGGAACAGGAATTCGATTCGACACATCATTGTCTGTATTCTATTGAGGAGAGTGCGGCCAATGGCAAGCGGCGTTCAAATTCATTATTACAAAGTGTGCAAGCGGAAATTATGGTTGTTTTCCAAAGGGATTGGAATGGAAGAAGAGCATGAACGAGTGATCGAAGGAAAAATTCTCCATGAAAGGGCGTATCCACGTTTGGATGAGAGGGAAATTCTCATTGATGACACGTTTAAACTAGATGCATTAGAGGAGGAGTACGTTCGCGAAATCAAAATCTCAAGCAAAATGGCCGAAGCAGACCGTTTTCAAATGTTGTACTATCTTTATGAACTGAAAAAACGAGATATTCATAAAAAAGGATTGATCAGCTATACGAAGGAAAGAAAAACAGAAGAAGTCATTTTAACAGAAGAAGATGAACAAAAGATTGAAAAGGCTCTAAAAGACATGTATCAAATTTTGCAACGCCCCTCTCCTCCACCCCTTAAAAAACTATCATATTGCCCAAAGTGTGCATATTACGAATTTTGTTATGCACTGGAAGGTGAAGAGTGATGTTGAAAGATCATTATATTTTTTCAAACGGGCGTCTCAAGCGAAAGGATAATACGATTTATTTTTTGGATGAAAAAGAAAACAAGAGATCGCTTCCTGTGCATCAAATCGAGAATTTATATGTATTTGGAGAAGTGGATTTCAACTCCTCGTTGCTCAATTTGTTAAGCCAGCATGAGGTCCATTTGCATATTTTCAACTATTATGGGTTTTATGCCGGAACGTTCTGTCCTCGAAACAGAAAAGTGTCTGGTTTTACGGTTGTGCAACAGAGCGCTCATTATCTCGATAAAGGAAAACGGTTGTATATAGCAAAAATGTTCTTGGAAAGTGCAGTGCATCATATGTTGCGGAATATCCGCAGACATAAGGAAAAAGCAGAAGTATACATTCAACAAATACAAGAGGAAGAAAGGAAACTAGAAGCAGCAAATACTGTTCAAGAGTTAATGGGGATTGAAGGTCGGATTCGTCAACATTATTATCAATCATTTAATCATATTTTGAGACAGGACTTTACGTTTGAAAAGCGGACAAAGCAGCCTCCGCGTGATCCGCTTAATGCCTTGATCTCATTTGGAAATTCGTTATGTTATACAACTGTTTTGGGAGAAATCTACAAAACACCGCTCGATCCTACGATTAGCTTTTTGCATGAACCATCGACAAGGCGATTTTCGTTAAGTTTGGATTTAGCCGAAATCTTTAAGCCGTTGATCGTCGATCCGGTCATTATCGCTTCCATTAACAATCGGGTCATTACCAATAAACATTTTGATGATATAGATGGAATGATATTTTTAAATGAGGAAGGAAAGAAAAAGTTTATTATTGAGTGGGAGAATAAGTTGGCCACATCTGTCCAGCACCGCAAATTGAAAAGAAAAGTGAGTTATCGGCACTTTATACGATTGGAATGCTACAAGTTAATTAAACATTTCATCGGTGATGAAATATATAAACCATTGAAGGCATGGTGGTGAAACATGTTTGTCATCATTACGTATGATGTTGCTGAAAAACGAGTCAACAAAGTTTGTAAAAAGTTAAAGGAATACCTCACTTGGACGCAAAATAGTGTATTTGAAGGGGAAATTTCGAAAAGTTTGCTGATGAAGTGCATGTATGAATTGGAGATGATTATTGATAAAGAAGAAGACTCCATTTACTTGTATGAAGTAGGAAATCCCAAGAATATAAAAAAGCGGGTATTTGGTCAGGAAAAGAATTTTGATGAGTTGTTCCTTTAAGTTTAAGAATTTGCAGTGAACCGCATTTTAGCGGACAAATGGGAAAAAGCTTGATTTATCAAGGGCAGTGCTTCATTATTTGCGTAACATTAAAAACACGATTACCACTTTACTGCAAAATACGGTATAATTGATGCGTAGGCATTAGCGTAAATTGCTTGCTACATCAATAAATATTATTTTGTAACTGATAGGGGTTTTATCTGAACGGAGAGGGATTTAAAGGAATAAACAAGTGGTGCTATCTTGTCCTCCAGATAATAGTTTTATCTGAACGGAGAGGGATTTAAAGGATATGGATGGAACATTTGGATTGACTGATATGTTTGTTTTATCTGAACGGAGAGGGATTTAAAGTTGTCTTGAATGTGGGTATGCAAGCGGGAATATGCGGTTTTATCTGAACGGAGAGGGATTTAAAGCCCGATCCGGCAGGAGGAACCGCGTGTGGTTGGCTGTTTTATCTGAACGGAGAGGGATTTAAAGTTATGTCACTGAATCCAAGCTGATTTTGCTGAATCGTTTTATCTGAACGGAGAGGGATTTAAAGGGACTTATCGGACATTGCTACTTGGTGCCGTTTAAGGTTTTATCTGAACGGAGAGGGATTTAAAGTATAATTGTGTAAAAAGATCAAGTCCGGGAATTTGTGTGTTTTATCTGAACGGAGAGGGATTTAAAGAGTCTGGAAACGTTCGGCGAAACATGATTATGCGGCAAGTTTTATCTGAACGGAGAGGGATTTAAAGTCCAAGAGGGTCAAGGGGTGCTGGTACAGCACGAAGCGTTTTATCTGAACGGAGAGGGATTTAAAGTACATCGCCTTTCCGTCATAGCATCTTAAAATTTGAGGGTTTTATCTGAACGGAGAGGGATTTAAAGGTTAAAATAGCGATAGCACGGCTGGCTTCATCGACGTTTTATCTGAACGGAGAGGGATTTAAAGGTCGAGGCGTTCAACTTGACCAGACCAATACCAGGTTTTATCTGAACGGAGAGGGATTTAAAGCTCTCCGTCTGCAAGGGAATAATGCGTGGGAACATGGTTTTATCTGAACGGAGAGGGATTTAAAGAGAGCTGTTCAACCATTCCAGCCCTCACATTACGCGTTTTATCTGAACGGAGAGGGATTTAAAGCGTCTTTGGTTTGTTGATAAAAATGATAACCAAACGGTTTTATCTGAACGGAGAGGGATTTAAAGGCGAATCGGTGACCGGAATTAAACTCCGCTCATCGTTTTATCTGAACGGAGAGGGATTTAAAGTATATGGTGACATATATGGAAAAACCTCGTGAACCCTAGTTTTATCTGAACGGAGAGGGATTTAAAGAAACGGGCAAGTGCTTACTGACAGTCTAACGGTTGCGGGTTTTATCTGAACGGAGAGGGATTTAAAGTCGCTTTAAAAATTGAAGTGTACCGTGAGGAGGTGGCTTGTTTTATCTGAACGGAGAGGGATTTAAAGTTGCTTTGATTTGTAGAAACTCAATGGCTATCACTGTTTTATCTGAACGGAGAGGGATTTAAAGCTGTCGTGAGCTTCCGCTTCCCGATCCGGTATCCCTTGTTTTATCTGAACGGAGAGGGATTTAAAGTCGCATTGGCGACCTCGAGTGAAATGACATCATCGCGTTTTATCTGAACGGAGAGGGATTTAAAGCGCAACATACCCGATTTCCTTCAACAGCAACAATCGTTTTATCTGAACGGAGAGGGATTTAAAGTGATTTGATCCAAGAGCATATTTTCCGCTTGTTCCAGGTTTTATCTGAACGGAGAGGGATTTAAAGCGATCGTGATGAACATTCTGCCCATTGCCGTTGTGGGTTTTATCTGAACGGAGAGGGATTTAAAGCTTTCATCGCCCTCCCAGTTTTGTTGTCGTGTGAAACAGGTTTTATCTGAACGGAGAGGGATTTAAAGCTTTCATCGCCCTCCCAGTTTTGTTGTCGTGTGAAACAGGTTTTATCTGAACGGAGAGGGATTTAAAGAAAGGTGGCTTTTGTAATGGTTAATGTATCAGTAGAGCGTTTTATCTGAACGGAGAGGGATTTAAAGAAAGGGGAACGAGGGAACTCGGAAAACCCTAGAGCCACGTTTTATCTGAACGGAGAGGGATTTAAAGCCATTTCTACGAACAAAACTTCGGTCCTATGAGTCGTTTTATCTGAACGGAGAGGGATTTAAAGGTGAAATGCTTGCAAGTCGGGCATACAGCTGGATTGTTTTATCTGAACGGAGAGGGATTTAAAGGTGAAATGCTTGCAAGTCGGGCATACAGCTGGATTGTTTTATCTGAACGGAGAGGGATTTAAAGTTCATAATCAACGTTACGAATTGCGATGCTTTCCGTTGGTTTTATCTGAACGGAGAGGGATTTAAAGCGCTGCTGTCGTTGGATAAAACGGAATAGATACGCGTTTTATCTGAACGGAGAGGGATTTAAAGTTGTACCTGGCAAAGTGATTGTGATTGTCGTTGAGTTTTATCTGAACGGAGAGGGATTTAAAGTTCGGCGAGTGCATCAGTCTGTGAATTGAAGTGAACGTTTTATCTGAACGGAGAGGGATTTAAAGATCCGAGCGATTTCAGACAGCACACTTTGGCAATAGGAGTTTTATCTGAACGGAGAGGGATTTAAAGACGATTGGTAAAATAAAGGTAAAGGAGGGCCGAAAAGTTTTATCTGAACGGAGAGGGATTTAAAGAGGCTTTCATCGATTGGCTGCTAGAAAAAAAGTATATAGTTTTATCTGAACGGAGAGGGATTTAAAGACGATTGGTAAAATAAAGGTAAAGGAGGGCCGAAAGTTTTATCTGAACGGAGAGGGATTTAAAGAGAACAGCACAAGGCTTCTTCGGTCTGCTCGGCATAGTTTTATCTGAACGGAGAGGGATTTAAAGATGCCGTCATAGTCGTTGATAAGTTTCATGTCGTTCGTTTTATCTGAACGGAGAGGGATTTAAAGTGTTTCTCCGCATATACTAGTCCGACGAGCAACACGGTTTTATCTGAACGGAGAGGGATTTAAAGTACAATCAACATTGCAACAGCGTCTTGTTTGACCGATTGTTTTATCTGAACGGAGAGGGATTTAAAGTTAATAATTTTTCTTCCGACTCTGTCCACTTTCGTGTTTTATCTGAACGGAGAGGGATTTAAAGTGAGTTTTCTTTGCCTCTCCCGGTTGGGACTTATGTTTTATCTGAACGGAGAGGGATTTAAAGAAACTTAAAGCCGCGCCATTCTTGACAGAGCTCACCTAACGTTTTATCTGAACGGAGAGGGATTTAAAGGGAAATAAAGCCGTTCGTAAATTAGACGGAAATAAAGTTTTATCTGAACGGAGAGGGATTTAAAGATATTCAGATTTTCGATGGGGCCGGTCAAACGATTTCGTTTTATCTGAACGGAGAGGGATTTAAAGCTGGAAAGCGCCAATAATGTCCTGTTGAGGTTATTTCGTTTTATCTGAACGGAGAGGGATTTAAAGGTGATCGCCCTTTCCGGACAGGTAAAGATCATAAATAGTTTTATCTGAACGGAGAGGGATTTAAAGGAAAAAGTGTCGTAAAAAGACACGGAGGTGTACAAGTTTTATCTGAACGGAGAGGGATTTAAAGGTGGCTGTACGGGGCTGATAGACGACTTCACGAACGAGTTTTATCTGAACGGAGAGGGATTTAAAGTGATTTGGAAGAAATTTTACAGTATTTGGAAGAGATTGTTTTATCTGAACGGAGAGGGATTTAAAGACGAAAGAAAGGGGCGATTTTAGGTGACAGAAAACGTTTTATCTGAACGGAGAGGGATTTAAAGAGGCGACATGAAGCTGGCTGCTGAATTGTACGAATGGTTTTATCTGAACGGAGAGGGATTTAAAGTAAAAATGAGCAGGTCGGATGAGCGTGAGATAATCAATGTTTTATCTGAACGGAGAGGGATTTAAAGCTGCAGGGAACCGTTCTATTGCGAAGGACCGATGGTGGTTTTATCTGAACGGAGAGGGATTTAAAGCTGCAGGGAACCGTTCTATTGCGAAGGACCGATGGTGGTTTTATCTGAACGGAGAGGGATTTAAAGCCGGCAATGTCGGTCAAGGATTTCTGACACTTGCATGCGTTTTATCTGAACGGAGAGGGATTTAAAGTGGCGAAAGTATCGGCGGGGGGAGAAGCAATCTCCCGTTTTATCTGAACGGAGAGGGATTTAAAGTATAGCGTTCCTTCAAAAATTTCTCGGCTGCTGACGGTTTTATCTGAACGGAGAGGGATTTAAAGATGAAGGCGGAACATATAAAATCGAGAAGGAAGGAATGTTTTATCTGAACGGAGAGGGATTTAAAGTATCATAAGATTGTCAAAATCAATTTTGGAGATTGGCGTTTTATCTGAACGGAGAGGGATTTAAAGATCGGTGGATTGAAGAGTACCGACGTTGTCGTCGTGTTTTATCTGAACGGAGAGGGATTTAAAGTACGAATGGTTTGTGGAGCATTGCGAACTGGTGAAATCGTTTTATCTGAACGGAGAGGGATTTAAAGAGTCAATCATGAGCGTCAAGATGTTTTTTGCAAGCAAAAAATGCAGAGAAGTGCAAGAAAAAATACATAGGCTTGCCAGCTCAAGACTTAAGGTTCCAGACCGGGGGAAGAGGACGGCTGGATCGCGGAGAGAGCGTTCCGCAGTCGATAGCTCTCTCCCGTAAAGGCCAGGATGTGGGCATGGTGAACCAAGCGATCCACCAGCGCAGCTGTCAAGCGGTTGTCCCCAAACACCCGATTCCACTGTCCAAATTCCAGATTCGACGTCACGATGACGCTTTTTCGCTCATAACAGTCGGCGATAATATGAAACAACAGCTCCGATCCTTGCTTTTGAAACGGCACATAGCCGAGTTCATCCAATATCAACAGTTCGCACGCATCGATGCTTCGTTTCAGCCGCCCGAGCGTGCCATTTTTCAATGCCTCTTCCAGCTGGGCGACGAGATCCGCGACGCGGAAAAACCGAACCTCATGGCCTTGTTGGCACGCCTGGATGCCGAGCGCTGTGGCGAGATGGGTTTTTCCTGTCCCGGGCGAGCCTAAAAGCAGAACGTTTTGCTTTCGCTCCAAAAAGCGAAGGTCACACAATTCCTTCTTCGATGTCGTGGTCGGCCAGTGGATGTGATCCGACCATTCGTAATCCTTCAGCCATTTCAACTCCCGAAACTTGGCTTTCTTGATCAGCCGGGCCTGTTTCGCCTGCTGGCGGCACGACAGCTCCAGCGCCAATACATCCCGCAAAAACTGCTCTTTCGTTTCGAACATCACCTCCTCGAATCGATCCGCGATATAGGCCAAATGCAGCGCTTTACAAATCTCTTTCACCTCTGCTCTCATCCCTGGACACCCCCTTCCCGAACAGGATGAAGACGTTGATCATACACCGTTAAGTCCGTTTCATAGTCGATCAGGACGGAAGGGGTGTACGATTCTTCCCACTTGGCCGGGTAATGGGATTGCTCGGCTTCCATCAACACCCCGATTTCATGAGGAGCCAAGTCCCATCGCTGACTCTCCTCGAGCCACTGGGCGATTTCATAAAGCGTGCAACGATCCAACAGCGCTCGCAGCCCTTTCAAACGGGCCGCCACCTGGGGCGGGGTGCCAGCCAGATACGTTCGGATCGCTTCCGGCAAGTACGCCCGGTATCGGGAATGCCCGACAACCCGGGGTTTGGTCTCCCACTCAGCGAAAATCTCTTTCCAAGGGATCTCGCGTTTCACGTTCGTATACGGCCTTGGCATCTCAAGATGTATGCCTCCGTCAGGAGAGAGCACAAAGAAACGATCCCACTCTTTTTTCACCAATACCCGGTTGGGGACGGACAGGCCATGGACGACGAACGCCTTCCCATCCACCATCACTTCTCCGTACTTATTCACGTAAGCGTGATCGAGGGAGAAGATCGGAAGATCTTGTTCCGGCAACGCCAACAGCTCCGGCCGCTCTTCCTGCCATAGCTCCTCTATCAACCGCCCCTTTTCATAATGAGGGCGGTTTCGGTCCTCGACCATCTTGCGATGCAGCCACTCCACCAGCTCCGGATCCGACTCGATCAACGGAGCCGGGACGAAACAAAGGTTGCGAGTGTAATAGACTTTTCGCTCCGCATTTCCTTTCTCATGTCCGCTGTATGGATTGCACACTTGTACATCAAACCGATAGTAGAGTTGAATGTAAATTATCACTTTATTTCGGAACAAAAGAGCCATTTTTTTGCACATTCTTTCAGAAAGCCCTCTCCCCTTTTCTGAAAGAATGTGCTAAATTTTTTGTGAATTATTTCGGAAGAGAAAATCCATCGGTTCAGAGGAGGGGAGGAGGACGTGATTCAATTTCATGACTTTGGCATTGACGTCCAAACGTATGCAGAGCGTGGAAAAGAAAACGACTTCCCTCTTCTGACACAGTGTCCGCATTGCCGGGCCAAGCGCCCGTTGCACCGCCACGGTTACTATGAGCGAAACGCATTGACCCCACATGGTGATGATCGCATTTGGATTGTCCGGTATCGCTGTCGGGAATGCTTGAAGACGGTGAGTGTGCTGCCTTCCTTTCTCCTCCCGTATTTTCAGTATACGTTGTCCGCCGTATGGCAAGTTGTGAAAGAACAGTTGGGATTGACCGAGGGGACGAACCAGGCTCCGTTCCTCCCGACAAAGGACGGCATCATCTTTTATGTCCGACGGTTCTACCGAAACCTATCAAACCTTCATAGCTTTTTTGCGAGGCGGTGGAGGATCATAGGCCCTATCGTGAAAAAAGAAAAGGAACGGGCTTCTTGGTGGATCCGGACGTTGGAGGAACACGGTCTCTATTCGGTCATCAGAGAGATGTGGGAGGACGGATTCCGACACCCTTTTGCAAATTAAATGGGATCCTGATTTTACATATATATCCTAAATTGGAAATGATTGAGGTTCCCACAAACCTTTCCTATCGACGGAGAAAAAGCAATTCGGTACGATAAGGGCAGGAGGACCGGAACGGTCCTGATTCCAAGTGAGACCAGGAGGAGATTCGAATGGATGAGTCGATGAGACACGACATTGCCCTGTTTCGGTACGGGCTAATCGCTCCGTTGGTGAATGGGCAGGTGGAACCGAAGACGTATCTGAAAGAGGTGAGCGAGCGAGTGCACCATGTTCCCCACCAGGGCGACAAGCGAATCGCAGCCAAGACGATCCTCGATTGGTGCACCCGATACAAAAAGGGGGCTTTGACGCCTTAAAGCCGAAGCGCCGTTCGGACCGCGGCCACTCAAGGCGTCTGTCGCCCGATGATGAGGATCATATTTTAGCCCTAAGAAAAGAACATCCCACCATGCCCGTGACGGTGTTCTACGAACACCTAATCGAGCAGGGGGAAATCCCAGAAAACCATACCTCTTACTTTACTATATACCGATTATTGAAAAAACACAACCTTGTCGGGAAAGAAATTTTGCCCATGCCGGAGCGAAAACGCTTTGCGTATGACCAGATCAATGAGCTTTGGCAAGGGGACTTATCCCATGGACCAACGATTCGAGTCAATGGGAAAGCCCAGAAAACGTTTTTGATCGCCTATATCGATGACTGCTCGCGGTTGGTGCCGTACGCGCAGTTTTTCCCTTCGGAGAAGTTTGACGGGCTGCGGATCGTCACGAAGGAAGCGGTGCTTCGTTGCGGGAAGCCGAAGCGCATTTACTCGGACAACGGGAAAATTTATCGATCCGAGGTGCTGCAGTATGCGTGCGCCGAGATGGGGATTACGCTCATCCACACCCAGCCGTATGATCCGCAAAGCAAAGGGAAAATCGAACGGTTCTTCCGCACCGTACAGACGCGGTTTTATCCGCTGCTGGAGTTGGATCCCCCGAAGTCGCTCGAAGAGCTGAACGAGCGCTTTTGGAGGTGGCTTGAAGAGGAGTATCATCGAAAACCGCACGCCTCACTGGACGGAAAAACGCCGCATGAGGTGTTTCAATCGCAAGTGCATCTCGTGTCGTTCATCGAAGATGGCGATTGGCTGGATGCGATTTTTCTGAAACGGGAGCACCGCAAGGTCAAAGCCGATGGAACGATCACCTTGAACAAGCAGCTGTATGAAGTGCCGCCCCAGTTCATTGGGCAATCGATTGAACTCCGCTATGATGAACGGGGCGTCTATGTGTACGAAGATGGAAGGAAGGTGGCGGAGGCCGTTCGAGTTCGTTTGGAGGACAACGCCTATGTAAAACGCCATCGGTCCCCGTTTGCGGCGATTCCGGCGAAGGAGGGAGAACACGGTGTATAAATCGTTTTACTCCCTTTCGCGGGAGCCGTTTGCGAAAGAAACAGACCCGTCCAAGGCGTATCAAGGGGCGCCATTTCAGGAAGCGTTGCGGGCGCTGGAGTACGTGAAACGAACCCGGGGGATCGGGCTGTTGATCGGAGAGCCGGGGGCGGGCAAGACGTTCGCCCTTCGGGCGCTGAAAGAGTCATTGAATCCATCATTGTATCATGTCGTCTACTTTCCGTTATCCACCGGAGGCGTGATGGATTTTTACCGTGGACTGGCCTTGGGATTAGGAGAGGAACCGAAGTACCGCAAGGTAGACCTCTTCCGCCAAATCCAGCAGGCGATCGAGCGATTGTATCATGAACGACGGATCACGCCGGTGTTCATTTTGGACGAGATGCATTTAGCAAAGGATGCATTTTTACAGGACATCGCCATCTTGTTCAACTTTGAGATGGATTCGACCAACCCATTTGTCTTGATTTTGGCCGGGCTGCCCCATTTACAGGGGAAGCTGCGGCTCAATCAGCACCGCCCTCTCGATCAGCGGATCATCATGCGATACCGGATGGGGCCGCTGGAGAAGGAAGAGGTGGCGGGCTACATCGAGCATCGGATGAAACAGGCCGGGGCGAAGCATCCGATCTTCACTCCATCGGCGTTAGAGGCGATTGCCCTGCAGTCGCGGGGATGGCCTCGGGTGATCAACACGTTGGCCACGACGTGCCTGTTATACGGGTATCAGCTGAAAAAGGACGCCATTGACGAAGAAGTGGTGCGCATGGCCGCAGAGGAAATGGGGTATTAGCACGAAAGGGGCCGAATCGGCCTCTTTTGTGCTTTCTCTTTTCCATCGGTCCATCAGGCGCGCTGGAAATCTTCATCTGAAAGAGCGTGCAAACGTTCCGAAAGAATGTGCAAAATCCGGAACAATCCGCAAAAATTTTGCACATTATTTCCGAATCCGCCTGAAATAATTTGAAAAAGGGATTCTGAAATAATGTGCTAATTTACAGTTGAAATTTCTCAAAAGCCTCGGTGAATTGGCGTTCTCCCCCTTTTCGAATCGACACGATGGCCGCGGACAAATTGTCAATGCGCAATGCCTTTGGCACTCCCCCAGCCTGACGAAACAGCTGCGTCAACCCATGGAGGAAGCATTCACTGTTTTCCGCCGGCAGCGGATAAGCAAACGCAGCGTTGCTATACGGGAAGCTTACGATCAAAACCGATCGTTCTTCTTCCTTCCCCTCCTTCGTCACCACCGTCATCTTCCCGAAATCCACCTGCGCCTCGCCTGGCGGGTGCTCAAGTCGTTCATAGCGCTGTTCTTTCTCGAGTTTGAGCTGCGGTCTTCGTTTTTGCACGTACGCGCAAACGGTGCGATACGAGCCTTGAAATCCATGGTCACGACAAAGCGCTTCAAACATCGTCTTGTTCGTTCGCCGTTGTTTTCTCGGCAGCTTGGCATCCTCCTCCAACCAGTCATCAATGATTTGCCCGTATCCTTCTTCCTCCATCATCCCCTTTTTGCGTTTGATGGTTGGTTGGACAGAAATGCCGCCGCGTATTTCTTGACCGTTCTCCAGTTATATCCCGTTTCGCGGGAAATTTCCGCAATCGATAACCCTTTCTTTTCACGCAGTTTTCTGATACGATTCATTTCGGGCATTGCCAGCATCCTTTCGCTCCTCCACTGTTTGGTTTATGTGTTCACAACTTCCACAGTAGAGGAAATGTTAGGGGCTGGCAAGCCTTTTTTCTTTGCCTTAGGCTCTGCACGTTTCGTTGCAGAACTCTGTATTTTTATTTTGCACTAAACAATGTACCGCGGCGCCGTGCGCTTCGTCATTACATACGTCCTGCCGGCGGTGTTGATCACGAACACGCCGGCTTTGGCGCTGCTTGGGAAATGGAGCGTTCCGGCGGCGCTTGCGGCTTTGGCTGTGGCCATGTTCTTTTTATGGCTTGCCCGGCGCTTTTGGCGGTTTGCCTTGCGCTTTTACACCGGGGCGGGCGGGTGAGGAAACGGCTCCTTAGACAGGAGCTTTTTTCTTTTGTCATGGTGATTTTAGCCAAGAAATCAGCGGCGCGTATATCGTCCCATGCCGTCCGATTCGCTTCTGGCCGCCATGAATAATGGAAAAGCGTTTCAGTGCTGATGACATGTGCGTTCGGTCGACTGTCTCTTTCTTTGCATTGGCTTAGTCTCCTTTTGCTGACGGCTCCCACCGTCATTTTTTATGTTGATGGTTGGGCGTCGGAAAGAATGGAACAGAGAAGAGGGGATGATGGTTTCTTTACGTTCCTGCTCGTTGACTTTTACGTCAACGTCAATTAAAATAAAATTCAGAATATTACTTCTAGAAAAGGGATGGCTATGCACTATTTCACCATTTCCGATTTGGCGCACGAGTTTGATGTGAGCACACGGACGATCCGCTATTATGAAGAACGCGGATTGCTCTCCCCGATTCGGACCGAGTCAGGGCAGCGGCTGTATACGAAAAAGGAGCGGGCGAAGCTCAAGCTCATTTTGCGCGGCAAACGGTTCGGCTTTTCGCTTGACGAAATCCATGAGATGATTTCGCTGTTTGATGAGGACCGAACGGGGAAGAAACAGCTGGAAAAAACGGTCGAATACGGGCGGCGGAAATTGAAGGAGGTGAACGAGCGGATTGAGGATTTGCAGCAGCTGAAGGCGGAGATGGAAGCGATGCTTTCTGACTTTGAGAGGCGATTGCGAGAATGGGAGGAATCAGACGGATGAACATTTCAGAACTGCTCGCCCGCAATGCGAGGAAATTTCCCGACAAGACGGCGATTATCGATGGGGAAACGGAGCTTTCTTACGCCGAAGTCAACCGAACGGTCAACCGTCTGGCGTCAGCGCTCGCGCGGCTTGGCGTCGGACGCGGCGATAAAGTCGCGCTGTATATGCCCAATACCAAGGAGTTTGCCGTTTCGTACTTTGCCGTTTTGCGCCTTGGCGCGGTTGTTGTGCCGATCAACGCCCGTCTTACGGCGTCGGAAGTGCAGTACATTCTCAGCCATAACGAGACGAAGGGGCTTATCGCTCATGATTCGGTGCATCAAGTGCTCGCCCCGCTTGTCGGTGGAAGCGATGGAATCTGGGTGAAGACGGGGAAGGCGGAAGGCGGCTGGCTGTCGCTCGAGGAGTTGATTGATTCGGGTGATCCAGAAGAGATCGTCTGCCGAGCCAAAGGAGATGATGAGGCGACGATTTTGTATACGTCGGGGACAACGGGGCGGCCGAAAGGAGTTTTGTTCACCCATCGCAATGTCATCACGGTCGCGGATATGATCGTGATCGAAACGAAAATCGACCGTCAAAGCCGCCTGCTGCATCTCATGCCGCTCAGCCACTCGGCGCCGCTTCATTTGTTTTTCATAGGCGGCACATATGTCGGTGCGACCCATGTCCTGGCTCCTTCCTTTTCTCCGGATGTCTTGCTTGAACTCGTTGAGCGCCATAAGATCACCCACTTTTTCGGCGCGCCAGTGGCATATTTATTGACGGCGAAGCACCCGCGTTTTGAGGACTACGACCTTTCTTCGGTCTGCTGTTGGATGTACGGCGGGGCGCCGTTGTCGCGCGAGGAAGTGCGGTTTGTCGCCAGCCGCTTTGGCGCTAGGCGGATGATGTGTTTATACGGTTTGACCGAAGCCGGCCCGAACGGCACGTACTTGGCTCCTGAGGAGCACGCTGAAAAAGCGGGAAGCGTCGGCAAATATGCCGCCCTCCATTGTGAGGTGGCCATTGTCGACGAGCAAGGAAATGAAGTCGCGCCCGGCGAGGTCGGGGAGATCGTGCTGCGCGGGGAGAGCGTGATGAAAGGATATTACAAAGACGAGGAAAAAACGAACGAAGCGATCAAAAATGGATGGCTATATACAGGCGATTTGGCGCGCCGCGATGAAGACGGCTACATTTGGATCGTCGACCGAAAAAAAGATGTCATTATTTCCGGCGGCGTGAATATTTACAGAAATCCCGCGCGAAAGCCCACTCCTTTAGGGGTGGGATGAAGCGCGTTGCAGTTCATTCATCGAACTGATATAGTCATGAGTACAGCAGGAAATGTATCAAGCGAAACCATCAAACGTTATGTGGAATCTCAAAAGAAAAGGGGTGAATCCATGCCCACGATCACACTAAGGCTGGAACTGCACAACCCAACGAAAGTCAAACAAGACATGTATGAACGGATGACAGAAGTGAATACCGCCTTTGCGAATTGGCTGTTGAATCAAGCGACGAGCAAACTGTTTAAAGAGTTTTCGTCGCAGCGGTTCCCTTCCGCCGTCGTGAATCAAACGATTCGAGAAGTGAAGTCCCAAAAGAAAAAACAAAAGGCAAAGAAGTTCCGAACATTTTGGTGTTGCTTTAACAATCAAAACATAAAGGTGGAAAAGAAAGGAGCGTTCTACACGGTTTCCTTCCCCACACTGGAGAAACGAATTGGCGTGCCTGTCGTCACGCGTCCCTATCAAGAGGCATGGCTGGATCGGCTGATCCATGGAACCGCCAAACAAGGGGCGGCCAAGCTCTACAAAAAGCGAAAGAAATGGTGCTTGGCGATCGCGATCACATTTGAAGTCAAGCCGCGGCACGAAACAAAGGTGATGGGGGTTGACGTTGGGCTTCGCTATATCGCCGTTGCCAGCGTGGGGACGAAATCGTGGTTTTTCAAAGGGAACCAATGCGCCTTTGTGCGCCGACGATATGCGGCTTTGCGGCGAACGTTGGGCCAAGCGAAGAAGCTTCATATGATTCGCAAAATCGGCCGTAAAGAGTCCCGCTGGATGAAGGATATGAACCATAAAATCAGCCGTCAAATCGTCCGTTTTGCCCTTGCCAACGGTGTTGGCGTGATTCGGATGGAAGATTTGGCGGGGATTCGGAAACGAGCCGCTTCGGCCAAAGAAGCAGGACGAAATCTTCATTCGTGGGCGTTCCATCAACTGCAAACGATGATTGCCTACAAAGCCGAAATGGCGGGCATTCGGGTCGAGTGGGTGAATCCGACCTACACCAGTCAAACTTGTCGTTGTGGCTATCGAGATAAAGGAAACCGGAACGGCATCCACTTCCGATGCCAAAAGTGCGGATACACCATCCACGCCGACTTGAATGGCGCGATCAACATCGCCAAAGCGATTTCGGGCCTCGCCGCCTAACCTCGCGCACTGGTCACAGGTGCGCCGCCCATTGGGGTACAACTTAACCCAATGGGACGGGGTGATGACACACCCCTGAACTTGGGCGTTGTCTGAACCAGAAATGGATGAGGACGCGAACGACCCAAGAATCCCACGCCCTTTAGGCGTGTGGAGTGTCAATGCCCGGTGACGCTGACGATGGCGACCGCCTATGTGCTTGAGCATTTTGCCGATGAAAAGTTGAAAGCTCGGTATTTGCCCCATGCCATCTCAACGGGCGAAGTCGAGCTCTACGAAGGGGCGACGTTTTTAACCGAGCGCCAAGACGGGTCGGACGTCGGCGCCAACGCGGTGCGCGCCGTGCCGTGCGGCGATCATTATAGGCTATACGGAGAAAAATATTTTGCCAGCAACGCCGGCCGATGCGGTGTGGCGCTTGTGTTGGCGCGCATCGATGGGAGCGGCCCGGGGACGAAAGGGCTGAGCTTGTTTCTCGTTCCGTGGCGCCGGGCGGATGGGACGTTAAACGGCATCTCCATTCGCCGCCTAAAAGATAAATTGGGTGTGCGCGCCGTGCCGTCAGCCGAAGTTGTGTTTGACGGGGCGGAAGCGTATGTCGTCGGCGATCCGACGAAAGGTTTCTATTATATGATGGAAGCGCTCAATTTATCGCGCGTCTGCAATGCGGTCGCCTCTGTCGGCATTATGAAACGGGCGCTCGAGGAAGCGAAACAATACGCCGAGCGGCGCACGGCCTTTGGCCATCAACTGACCGATTACCCGATGGTGCGCCATACGCTGGCCGACTTGACGGCAAGACAAGAGGTGGAAACGAGCGCCTGCTTTGCGATGATCTCTTTGTTTGACCGCGTCATGACCGCGCCGCATGAAGCGGACGAGGCGGAGAAAGCATGGCTGCGGTTGCTGATCGCCTTGCTCAAAATGCGCACGGCGGAAGAGGCGATCGCGTTTAGTCATGAGGCAATTGAAATGCACGGGGCAACGGGTATATTGAAGATTTCGTCACGCCGCGCCTGTTGCGCGATGCGCAGGTGCTGACGGTCTGGGAAGGGACGGCGAACATTTTGGCGCTCGAGGTGCTGCGTTTGATGCGCAAATATCGCATCCATGAACGGTTTGCCGCCGAGATGAAGGAGCGGCTTGAGAGCTTGACGGCCGCGGTGAAACCGCTCGCCCTCCCAGTTGAAGAAGGGCTTAAGGAATTGGTGTCAGCGCTTGCCCGTCTTAGCGGACAAGCGGAAGAGGTGCAGACGTTTCATGCTAAGACGATTGCCAATCGGATGTGTGATTTGTATTTGAGCGTTATTGCTCTTGAGCGCGGGCAAGAAAACGAGCGGAATCGGCTGATTGCTGAGCTGTTTTTGCGCCGCGTCTGGGAGCGCGGGCTCGTGGACGAACAGATGGCGTCGGTGCGCGAGTTTGACTTGATCGTCAGATGTAAAGGAGCGTCTGCGCCGCTTGCCCATTCGTAAGCAGGCGTTATGAAGCATACCGTTGACGAAAGAGATGTTCGTTTTTTTGCGGACATCTCTTTTTTGATTGCCAAATGAGCACTTCGACAAGTAGGATGAAAGAAAGGAAAAAGAAAGAAGGGGGAAACGTGCATGGAACTGATGCGCACGCCGCGCAGGACAACGCGGCGCGTTTGGATTTCTGCAGCCATTGGCGTTGTCATTTTAGGGTTGCTCGCTTGCGTTGGTTTGTCCGTTTATGTCGGCTGGCAGCTGACGCATAAACCGCGCGAGCCAATCACCGTAACGCCGAAAGACTACGGCATGGCGTATGAAAACGCGATATTCACGAGCAAAGATGGAAAAACAGCGCTCAAAGGCTGGGTCATTCCACCGCAAGGAACAGCGAAGATGACGGTCATTTTTGCCCATGGGTATGCCGGCAACCGGATTCAGAAAAACGTGCCGTTTTTGCCGCTCGCCAAGCGGCTTGTTGACAAAGGGTATCGAGTTATCTTGTTTGACTTTCGTGCGAGCGGCGAGTCGGAAGGGGATATGATTACGATCGGCGTCAAAGAGAAGGTCGATCTGCTCGGGGTCATTGATTATGCGAAGAAGCATTTCCATGAACCGATTGCGCTTTACGGTGTTTCGATGGGAGCAGCGACATCGATCTTGGCGGCGGCAGAGGACAACGATGTTCGCGGGGTGGTTGCAGACAGTCCGTTCAGCGACTTGGAATCGTATTTGCGCGCCAATATGTCAGTATGGACGCATCTGCCTAACGTGCCGTTTACGTATCTCATTTTGGCGATCATCCCGGCGCTTGCTGATTTGGATTTGGGGATGTCTTCCCCCATCCATGCGGTCGATCGTGTCGCGCCAAGGCCGATTTTGTTCATCCACAGCAAAGACGACCGATCCATCCCGTATGAAGAAAGCGTGAAATTGTACGAAACCCATCCGGATGTCTTTCAACTATGGCTGACGGAAAAAGCGGATCATGTGAAAAGTTTCTCGCTGTATGGGGGTCAATACGTGAATCGCATGCTCTCCTTTTTGCGGTCGTTCGAGCAACAGCAACCAAAGAAATAAGTATTTGGTCCTATACAGCACATGAAAAGCCATATATAATGTAAGGGGAGTGGAACGGCTTCGGCGGTTCCTTCTTTTTTGCGCCCGCTGACTTAGTGGATGGAGGCTGAGAAAACGGGAGGGTCGGGTTCGGTCATGGACAAATACAAAGAGCATTTTTGGCGCAATATTCGTGCCAAATTGGAACAGTGGGAGCAAGAAGACGCGATTACGTATGAAGATGTATATGGGTTTTTTCATAACATCGCTGGAACGGCGGCTGTCATTGGGATGGAAGAGTTGGGGAAAAGAGCATGCCGGCTGATGAAGCGGCTTGAGGCGGAAAACGGGAAACGGTGGACGCCAGCCGAGTTGAAAGAGCACGTATATGAGTTGATGCATTGGTATTATGACGAAACGCACCGCGATGTTCCTACTCATTTTTCTTTTTCGCCGGCGGATGCCGACGAAGTGCCGCTTATCTTGCTTGTCGATGATGATGCGCTCTTTTTAATGTATATGAAAGAGCAAATCGAGAAAGTGGGTTGGCAGATTGTCACCGTTGCCCAACCGGAAAAGGCGGTGACACAATTGTATGAGGTGAAGCCGGATTGCGTTGTCATCGACGTGCATATGAACGGAACAGACGGTTTGACGGTGTTCAAGGAATTGAAGGCGGCGCTCGGCCAACAATTTGTTCCAACTGTGGTCATCAGCGCCGATGATCGCGAAGAGGTGCGTCTGCAAAGTTACGCGTCCGGTGCTGATGATTTTATGGTAAAACCGTTTGCCTTACGGGAATTTATCATTCGAGTGCATCGGTTGTTGGAGCGTAAAAAACAGTTGGAAGGGCTTCTGCTTGTCGATGAGCTCACTCGGTTATACAATCGCAAATATTTGCCTGAGGCCTACCGCCAGCTCGAAAGCGAGCGGGAGCGGCTTGGGGAGCCGTACTGCATCGCATTGCTCGACCTAGATCATTTTAAGCAGATTAACGATCAGTACGGTCATTTAGTTGGAGATGAGGTGTTGCGTGAATTTGCGGTGCTCCTGCGGCATGGAACACGGCCGAACGATTTAGCCTTCCGCTTCGGGGGAGAAGAGTTTCTTCTTTTTTTGTCGAAAACGATGCAACAAGATGCGTTTGAAATTATTGAACGGATTCGTAATCAATTTCGTTCCCGCTCATTTTCCGGAGGAGGAACGGCATTTCGTTGCACGTTTTCTTGCGGAATCGTGGAGGTGGACGAGGGAGGTGCGCCGCTTGAATATTGGCTTGAGCGGGCGGACGGGGCGTTGTATGCGGCAAAAAACGGCGGGCGGGATCGGACAGTGGTTGCCGAAAAGATAGAAAAGATAGATGACATGCGACAGCGAAAAACGGTGAAAATGGCCGTCGTTGACGATGATGTGATCGTTCGCACGGTTGTCGCTGATCTTCTCGAACACATTGCCCGAGATCGGAAAGAGCAGTGTGAAGTGCGGTCCTTTGCCGATGGGGTATCGTTCATCGAATCGTCATGGCACGAAGGCCATTCCCTGTGCCTTGTCATTCTTGATGGGATCATGCCGAAAATGGACGGAATTGAAGTGTTGCGCCGTCTTCGCAGCCGCCGTGATGAGTCTCGTTATAAAATTATTATGTTAACAATGCGCCGGAATGAAGAAGATATTGTACAGGCGCTTCAGTTAGGGGCGGATGATTATATAACGAAACCGTTTAAACGGCTTGAGCTTGAAGCGCGGGTCAGCCGATTGTTGAAACGGATGTAGTGAGGGAAGGAAAGCTCATTGAAAAAGACTTTGCTTGTGAAAGATGAAGAAGTGTTATATTTGGTTTTAAAAGTCAAGTACATCTTTTGGTGATGAACCAGTATTGATAGAAATGGAACCGTTGGCTGTCCATCCGGAAGACGAGCGGTTTCTTCGCGATGTTCACGACTTTTTCATCCGATATTTCGAACAGCTTGTGTCGAAAGCCATAGAGGCTTTTGAGCGCGCCGACCGACGGGAAGTAGCGTTGATTGAGGGGGTTCGAGCGAAAACAGCTATACGGGCAAGCTACATTTATCGCTTTTATCGCGCTGATGTTGTTTTTATTGCAGCAGCTTATGCGTTTGGCAGCAAGACAAATCGGCTGCCCGCTCCAACAGTTTGCCGCCGCTGCGGAACAGTTTGCCAAACAAGGTGCCACTGTCGAATGGCCAACATTTGACGATCAGGAAGATGAAATTGACAAACTATCAAAAGCGTTTATGATGATGGAGAGCATTCGCAAAAAAAGGAGCATCTGTTGGCGCAAAACGAAGAACTTCTCGCCCAGCAAAGAAGAGCTAGAGGCCCAGCAAGCCGAGCTGGAGTAAGCGTTAGCCATGGCCGAGCGCCGCGATGCAGGAGCTGGCGCGCCGCAACGACCTCATTTAAAGGCATGGATCAGTCTCTTGACAAGCAGAAAGTGTTAAAATAGTGTCATCCGCCATTTATGCGTCATCATGGAGGCGGAACGGGGCATCATCGTCGTTGCCGATGAAGAGCGAGCGCATGCTTCGTTCGGTTTATCACCGATGAGCGTGCATCGGTTTTTGCAGCAACTGTATAACGGCCTCGAACACCGCTTGCTCGAGACGAAGCAGGCATTCACCATCCGCCGCGAACTGCCGGGGGTTGAGCGCGGTTGCCATTACGAACCGCTATATTCATACGATCTGTTCGTCCCTGTGTTGTCGCCAAGTGATGATGTGGAGGCGGTCATCGTCTTAAGCCGGTTCGGAGCAGCGTTCACGGATGATGAAGCGGTCGAGGCCGAACAGCTTGGCAAGCATATTTCGATTTCCTTGCAAAAATTTGCCTTATACGAGGAAGCGGAAAAAGATCGGCGTCTGACGGAAGATATTTTCAACCATTTGCCCGAAGGCATTCAGCTCGTCGACCTTCATGGAACGAACAAGCTAATGAACGGGCGGATGAAGGGATGGTTCGCCGCAACGGCAGACGGATGGCAAGAGGCGCCGGAGTGGAAACAGCGGCTGTGCGCATTGGCCGCCGATGAGCAGGCGCTTAGCGTCTTGCTCGATCAGGCCGTTTTTGGTCCGGCGGATGAGTTATCCGTGATGGCGTATGAGCTCAAAGAGAATCGGATCGTTATGGAAGTTTATGCCGAACTGCTTTACGGAGGGGGAACAAAATTTGGCACGATTTTCGTCCATCCCGTTGTGACAAAGCAGGTAGAAGTTGATCGGATGAAGTCGAAGTTGGTCAGCACGGTCAGCCACGAATTGCGGACGCCGCTCGTGGGTATTCTCGGTTTGGCGGAGCTGTTGCGCAACAAACCGCTTGCGCTTGAGCGACAATACAAATATTTGACGGCCATTTATCAAGAAGCCGAGCGGCTGACCGCTTTAATTAACGATTTTCTAGATGTGCAGAGCGCATGGAAGCCGCTCGGCAAATGTATCATTGGGAGCCGATTGACCTCGTTCCAGTCGTTGAAAAAGTCGTTGAAACAGAAAAACTAGGAACGGATATCCATACGTTTTCAGTCTCCATCGAGACAAAGCGGACGGTGATCCGCGGCGACAGGGAACGGCTGCGGCAGCTGTTTACGAATTTAGCTCATAATGCGGTGAAATATTCTCCAGACGGTGGGACCGTTGCGATCCGGCTTTATGAGCATAGCGGCCGCTTGTGCGTCGATGTGCGGGATGAAGGGCTTGGCATCCTGGCTGAGGCGCTACCGCATATTTTCGAGAAGTTTTACCGCGTTGATAATTCCGACCGCCGCCGCATCGGCGGAACAGGACTCGGCCTGACGATCGTCAAAGAGATTGTGAAAGCGCACGGCGGCGAGGTGGACGTCGTCTCGGAAGAGAAAAAAGGGAGAACCTTTACTGTTCGTTTTCCTATGGCGTCGATCACGCAAGAGATCAACTGAAGCTTCTTTTCATCAAGTGGCCGGATTTCCCTCTCGGCCGCTTTTTTGTAAACTGATAAAGAAAGGAATGGGATCATCTATATAGATGCAATTTGAAGCTTTACCATTTGTAGTTTTTCCCAAGTATTTGATCGACTGTCGGGCGACCGAACAACGCCACTTCCAGACCCATATATGGGTCTGTGAAGCAGGCGGTTGTTCGGTCTTCCGTCACGCCAAGGCGTGACGGAGGCAAGCCTGTGGCTTGCCTCCGACAGTCGAAAATGGGCAAACCTCTTTTCCGTCAAGGATATGTTAAACTTCTTCGTTGCATCTATATAGAAACACTTACCTTTTCATCACATGAGTGAACATGGGGAGAGTTTTGTTGGAAATTTTATGGTATAAGATCGTTTTCTTCCTTGAAGCTAACGAGAAGAAGGGGGAAGAGGCATGTGCGGTCGGTTTACCTTAACGGTTGATTTGTTGGCGTTGCAGGAGCGGTTTCACTTCCGTTATGAAGGTTCGCTTGCTCCACGGTTCAACATCGCCCCGGGCCAGGAGGTGTTGGCGGTCATTGTGGAAGAAGGGGAGCGAATCGGCAAAATGATGCGCTGGGGGCTTGTGCCGTTTTGGGCGAAAGATGTCCGCATCGGTGCGAAGATGATCAACGCCCGGGCGGAAACGATCGATGAAAAGGCGAGTTTTCGCCATGCGTTCAAGCGGCGGCGCTGTTTAATTTTAGCCGATGGATTTTTCGAATGGAAAAAGGAAGGAACGAAAAAAGTGCCGTACCGGTTTACCCTCAAAACCGGCGAGCCGTTTGCGTTCGCTGGGTTGTGGGAGCGCTGGGATGGGCCAAGCGGGCTGCTTGAGACGTGCACGATCATTACGACGAGGGCGAACGAGCTCATCGCCCCCATCCACGACCGGATGCCGGTCATACTGCCGCCTGAACGACATGAAGACTGGCTAGATCTGCGTTTGGACGACAGCGAGTATTTGAAGTCGTTGTTGTTGCCGTATCCGAGCGGCGAGATGTGCATGTACGAAGTGGTGCCGCTCGTCAACTCGCCGAAAAATGATGTGAGCGCTTGCATTGAACCCGTCAACAGCCGGTCGATGGAGGGAATGTGATGCATCCTATCATCTTATTTGATGGCGATTGCTTGTTTTGCCATGCGAGTGTGCATTGGATTGCCGCCCGCGACCGCCAGGCGGTGTTCCGCTTTGCGTCGCAACAAAGCGCTGTTGGTCAAGCATTGTTGGCAAATGAGGAGACAGTGGCGAAAGACAGTGTCGTCCTCATCGAGAACGGGTGCTGTTATGTCAAATCCGACGCTGCTTTGCGCATCGGTCGGCGTCTAGCTTGGCCGTGGAATTGGTTGGCAGCGGTTGGATTTCTCGTTCCGCGGCTGTTGCGTGATCATATGTATGACACGATCGCCAATCGTCGGCATCGTCTCGCTGCGAAGCGTGATTGTTGTCAGCTGCCGCCGCCTGAGTTGCGATCTCGTTTTCTTGACAAATTGCCGCGGTGAAGAAGGAAAATATGCCTGTTTGTCGTATTGAGAAGGGAAAGAAACGAGGGAGGGGAAATGGGCATGACAAACGAAACAAAACGGTGGCTCGAACAATGTACCGTTGCGGCGCTTGAGCAGTTTGCCGATGATTTGACGGTTGAAGCGGAACAAAGTGAGGAAGAGGCCCGCCGTCGATTTTATGAAGGCATGGCAGTGGCGGCAAAGCTCGTGGCATTGCGGTGGGAAGGAAAATGTACGTACATCGACGGCGACTTGATTGACAACGTATATGAAGCGCTTGCGGTCTTTTCTCTTGAAAAACTGGAAGAGGAATTGACGCTCGAAACGCAAGCTGACTCCAGCGGCCGTTGCTCGTTTTGCCTCAAAGAAAAACCGAGGCTGGCTAAAGGTCCACTGGCGGCGATTTGTGACGATTGCCTGCAGTTTGGGCTGCAAGTCATCGCCAAGCAGCCTTGACCAAGATGGCGGTCATCGTGAAGGCGATGGCCGTCGTTTTTCTGCATAGCGGATAAGCGGGTAGGATAAAGCGAGCAACACGGCGATAAAGGCGATGACGCCGCTCCAATGAAAATGCGCCCAGACGTAGCCGCCGGCTGTTCCGGCAAGGCTTGATCCTAAATCATACATTGATGATGGGAAGGCGCGCGGCAGGGAATGTCAAACGTTTCATGAACGCTCCATAAAGACCGCTCCATCGGGCATCGTGGTTCGTTCTCGAAGCCTGATTCTCCCATGGCCAACATGTGTAAAAGATGGAGCGTCAAAGGGGACGGAGGTCAAAAGAAACGAGGAGGAAGGAGAATGATTCCGATCGTAACATCTGATGAAATGTATGCCATCGACCGAGAAGTGACGGAGAGGATCGGCATTAGCGCTGATTCATTGATGGAAAACGCCGGGCAGGCGCTGTTTTCAGCGCTGAAAGAACGCATTTCACGCGCTGCTAACGTGGCGGTGCTTGCCGGGGCGGGCAACAACGGCGGGGATGGGTTTGTCGTTGCCCGCATGTTGAAAAGCTACGGCTACGAAACCGATGTATGGCTCGTTCCACCAAAGGAAAAGGTGAAAGGAGCGGCGCGTACCGCGCTTGAGGTGTACGAGCGGTCCGGCTATTCGTGGAACGCTTATGAGGGGAATGAGCGGGCGTTTGCGGCGCGCGTGCCGCATTATGATGTCATCATCGACGCACTGCTTGGCATTGGCGTCAAGGGGGAAGTTCGTTCTCCGTATCAAGAAATCATTGAACAAGTGAACCGTTCACGGGCTGTTGTGTATGCGATTGATGTGCCAAGCGGGGTGCCGGCCGATGGCGGTGATGTCGCCGCGGCCGTTCGCGCGGATGTGACGCTCACCATTCACTGTCCGAAGCTTGGGGCGTACACGTTTCCAGCGGCCGATTATTACGGGGAGCTTGCTGTTGTGGATATCGGCATTCCGCCGCTCGTGGTCAAAACGAATGCAGTCCGTCGGTTTGTGTGGGAACGAAGCGATGTTATGCGGACGATGCCAAAACGGAAGCGGTCTTCGCATAAAGGAACGCACGGCAAACTGCTTGTCGTCGGTGGATCGAAAGCCATGACAGGAGCGGTGACGCTCGCCGCTAAAGCGGCGCTGCGAAGCGGGGCCGGACTTGTGACCATGGCTGTTCCGGAAACGGTGTACGAGGCGGTCGCCAACCGAGTGCCGGAGGCGATGTGTCGGCCGTGGCAGGCCGATGGCGGGGCATTTGCCGGCGCGGTCGATTGGGACGGGCTTGATGTGGATGCAATGGCGGTCGGTCCCGGGCTGGGGCGGACGGAAGGGGTGCGCCGTCTTGTTGGGGAGTTGGTGCGAAAGCCGGTGTCCCTTATCCTCGATGCCGATGCCCTGTTTTTCTGGGATGATTACGCTGAACAGGTGCGCCGCCGAAGCGTGCCGACGGTCATCACTCCGCATCCGGGGGAAATGGCGCGCATCGTCCATCGCTCCATTCGCGAGGTGGAGCACGACCGCTTTGGGGTATCCAAGCGGTTGGCGATGGAATATGGCGTGTATGTCGTGTTGAAAGGGCCGTATACGATTGTTACGGCGCCGGATGGAGCGCAATATGTCAACACGACCGGCAACCCGGCTTTGGCGAAAGGCGGCAGCGGTGACGTCTTGACGGGCATCGTAGCGGCGTTTTTGCTGCAGCACGAGGCGGTGCAGCCGGCGGTGAGCAATGCGGTGTTCGTGCATGGAAAGGCTGCTGATTGGCTTGTGCAAAACGGCCATTCGGTTTGGGATGTATTGGCGTCGGACGTTGTCGATGCCTTGCCGGCTGTGCTCGCTTTCTTGACATGATCAACCGGCCTATTGAAAGGAGCGCTGGGGACGAAAACGATCCAGTTGGCTTGTATTTCTGATTCCATTTTCAACGCTGAGGCTGTATTTGCGGCTGCAGCTGTAATCGTTGGCTGATCAGCCGAGATTGCTGGGCTGCGCCCTTCGCGCGCCTGAATCGGGAGCCTTCTTTCGAAACGATGATAAACGTTACAGAAAGGCGGAAGTCTCATTATCATGAATGTATAAACAGAAGGGAGATGGGAATCGTGCCGCAATTTGTTTGGCTCGAAACGGAGGAGGAAGTGAGAAGCGCCTTTCCGGTCATGCGCGAGCTGCGCACCCATTTGGATGAGGAAACATACGTGGCACTTGTGCGTGAAGCGCAAGAAAAAGAAGGGTATCAGCTTGCGGCGTTATATGATCAGGACAAAATGGTTGCCGTTGTCGGATTCATGCCGATGATTACGCTCTATAACGGTCGCTTTATTTGGGTGTGTGATTTGGTTACCGCTTCGAGCGAACGTTCGAAAGGATATGGAAAAGCGTTGCTGTCGCATGTGCACGAATGGGCGAAAGAGCACGGCTACGGGATTGTCTCGCTGTCATCCGGCCTGCAGCGGGTTGACGCCCATCGCTTCTATGAGGAAAAAATGGAATATCAAAAAACGAGTTATGTGTTTTTGAAACGCTTGTCGATTTAAATCCAATGGCGTCCGTTCAGCGGGCGCTTTTCATTTTGTGGTAGAAAGTTGTTCCACTTTTCATTATAATAAAAAATACATAACTCGTATTTTGGAATTAATATTCTGATATTCGGAACAGAGGGGCAATGATGAATAAAACGGTCTTAAAAACAAAAGAACTGCTTGATTTGTTTCTCGATTGCGAACGGTTGACGCTGCCGGAAATGGTCGAGCGGCTTCGGATGCCGAAAACGTCGGTGTACCGGATGGCGCAGTCGCTTGTTGCCCTCGGCTTTTTGCAAAAACGAGGCGATCACTATGAGCTCGGTTTCGCCTTCTTGACGTTTGGCGCGCTCGTCGCCGAGCGGCTCGATATTCGCCGGGCGGCGCTGCCAGTGATGAAGCGGCTGAAAGAGGAGACGAACGAAGCGGTCAATTTAGTCATTCGCGACGGCGACGAGGCGCTGTATATTGAAAAAGTCGAGACCTCTGAGCCGGTGCGCGTCTATACGAAAGTCGGGCGGCGCGCTCCGCTGTACGCCGGTGCGTGTCCGCGCGTCCTGCTGGCGTTTATGGCCAAGGAGGAGCAGGAACGCTATTTGGAACAGGTGGAGCTTGTGAAAATCGCCAAACATACGGTTACGGACAAACAAGCATTGCGCCGGTTGTTAGAAGAAGACCGGAAACGCGGTTATACTGTCAGTTATTCCGAACTGGAAAACTATTCGGCCGCCGTTGCGGTGCCGATTTTCAACCATGAAGGCGCGGCGGTCGCCGGGCTGAGCGTTGCCGGACCGGAACAACGCTTTTCATCAGATGATGTGGCGCGCATCGTCCCGCTGTTGAAGAAGGCGGCGATGGATATTTCATGGGAACTTGGCTTTCAGGGGAAGGGATGACGGTGGAGTATACGTTGTTTCCATTATGCGAATATGCGGTGACGATCCGGTTTTCAGACCGCATTGACGAGGACGTGAATGACATCGTCCACCACACGGCCGCCCGGCTTCAGGCCGAGCGAAAAGAAGGCATCGAGGAAATCGCGCCGGCGTTTTCGTCGCTCACCGTTTATTACGATCCGCTCGTTGCCGGGAGCTATGCCGATGTATGCGCCTGGCTGCACGAGAACATCGGGCGGTCTGAACAAGCGGTGCGGAGTTCGGCGCGGACGATCGTCATTCCCGTCTGTTACGGTGGCGAGTTTGGGCCGGATTTGCCGGACGTCGCCCGCTTTCACGGGATATCGGAAGATGAGGTGGTTAAGCTTCATTCGGCTGGACGCTACCGTGTCTATATGATCGGATTTTCTCCAGGGTTTGCTTATTTGGGGGGCTTGTCGCCCCGTTTGGCCACGCCAAGGAGGGCGGTGCCGCGAACAAAAGTGCCGGCCGGTTCGGTCGGCATCGCCGGCGGCCAGACGGGTGTCTATCCGCTCGCGACGCCGGGCGGCTGGCAGCTGATCGGCCGGACGCCGCTTCGGTTATTTGATCCGCGTCGGGAGGAACCAAGTTTGCTTGCGGCTGGCGACATCGTGGAATTTCGGCCGATTGGGGCTCGTGAATTTGCACGTTTGGAGAGAGGAACATGATTGACGTCATCGAGGGTGGGTTGTTTACAACCGTGCAAGACGGCGGGCGTTTCGGCTACCGGCATGCCGGGGTGCCGGTGGGCGGGGCGATGGATAGGTGGGCGTATCGCCTGGCTAATGCGCTTGTCGGCAACAATGGGGATGAGGCGGTGCTTGAGGCGACGATGGCCGGGCCGACGCTTCGGTTTCACGTTGAGGCCGTCGTTGCGGTATGTGGCGGCGATTTCCCGTGTACGCTCAATGGGCGGCCGTTTGCACTTTGGAAGCCGATGGCTGTCGAGCCGGGCGATGTGCTCGAAGTTGGGGTGTGTCGGACGGGGTTTCGGGCGTATATCGCCGTATCAGGAGGCATCGATGTCCCGCCCGTGATGGGGAGCCGTTCCACGTACGTTCCAGCGCAGCTTGGCGGTTTCACTGGTCGGCCGTTGCGGTGCGGCGATGCGCTGCCACTCGGCGCCGCCCATGGGAGGCGTGTAGCCGAACCGCTACGTTGGGGTCTTGCTTCAGTCGCCCGCCGCTATATTGGTGGGAAAACGAAAACGGTGCGCGCGGTTCCCGGCCCGGAGTATGACGAATTTACGCCGGCGAGCCGCCGCCAGTTTTTCGCCGCCCGCTATGAGGTGACGACGCAGTCCGATCGGATCGGCTATCGCCTTTCCGGTCCAGCGTTGGTGCTTGTGCGTGAGCGGGAGATGGTGTCGGAAGCGGTCGTGTTCGGCACGGTGCAAGTACCCGCGTCCGCCCAGCCGATCGTATTGATGGCGGACAGCCAAACAACCGGCGGCTATCCCCGCATCGCCCAAGTGGCGGCTGTGGATTTGCCGATTCTGGCGCAGGCTCGCCCGGGCGACCTTATCCAATTTCAGCCGATCAGGCCGGAAGAAGCGGCGCGGCTTTATACGGAACAAGAGCGGCAGTTGGCTGGGTGGATTTCCGCCATTCGCCGTCAATGGGAGGAAGAACGGTGAGGATAATTGATTTGAACTGTGATTTTGGCGAAAGCTTTGGGGTGTATAGGCTTGGACGGGAAGGGATTTTGCCGTATGTCACGTCTGTCAACATCGCCTGCGGGTTTCACGCCGGCGACCCGCTCGTCATGCGGCGGACGGTGCAGCTTGCGATCCATCATGGCGTTGCCATCGGCGCCCACCCGGGATTTCCGGATTTGCTTGGCTTCGGACGGCGGGTGATGGCCGTTTCGCCGGAGGAAGTGTATGCGTACGTCGTCTACCAAATTGGTGCGCTGGCTGCGTTTGTGAAGGCGGAAGGCGGGACGATGACGCACGTCAAGCCGCACGGCGCCTTGTACAATATGGCAGCGAAAGACGCGGCGTTGGCGGAAGCGATCGCCAAAGCGGTGCATGATGTCGATCCGATGCTTGTCTTATACGGTTTGTCGGGAAGTGAGCTGATCCGCGCGGGCCGCGCCTATGGCTTGCGGACGGCGAGCGAAGTGTTCGCTGACCGGACATATCAGGCGGATGGTTCGCTCACCCCAAGAAGCGATCCGCGCGCCATCATCGCGGATGAAGACGAAGCGGTCACGCAAGTGCTCATGATGATCCGCGACCGGCGCGTCCGCTCGGTGCAAGGGACGGACGTGGCGATTGAAGCCGACACCATTTGCCTGCATGGCGACAGCGAGCAGGCAGTGCGATTTGCCCAACGGCTCTATGAAGCGTTGCGAAATGAAGGCATCGCCATTCAGGCGGTGCGTCGGGAGGAGAGACGATGAAAAAAGAAAGCAGGCTCAGCGTGTTTGGCGCTATCATCGTCTTGATGGCGTATGGGCGTCTATACCGCCATGCAGCAGCTGCCGCAACCGTTCCGCTAAAGAACAAAGCGTCCTAAGCAGGAAAGCCGCTTAGGGCGCTGTTTGCATTTGGAGCTGTTTATGGCTTCTTCTAACTTATACCGATTTTTTCACTTGCTCAATGAAATCGGCATTCATGACAGTCACTCATTCGATTGGTTACAATAACAAAGAGAGATGACGGAACGAGAAAGGAGAAGAAAGATGCATTACGCCATTCCAACAGTGGTGGTCAGCGAGTGCCTCGGGTTTTCCGCTTGCCGGTATAACGGCGACATCATTCACAATTCGTTTATATCTCGTTTAGCCACGTTTGCCCGGCTTGTTCCTGTATGCCCTGAAGTGGCCATTGGTCTTGGGGTTCCGCGGGAGACGGTTCGGCTTGTGAAACAAGGGGAAGAAAAGCGGCTTGTGCAGCCGTCGACGAACCGAGATTGGACGAAGGAAATGAAAGCATTTGCCACCTCCTTCTTCGACCAAATCGAAGAAATCGATGGATTTATTTTAAAAAGCCGTTCTCCGACGTGTGGCATCAAAGATGTAAAAGTGTACGGCGATGCTCACAGCAGCATGGTCATCGAGAAAGGAGCAGGGCTGTTCGCCGATCATGTATTTCAACGCTTTCCCCAAGCGGTTATTGAGGAAGAAGGACGCTTGACGAATGCAGCCATTCGCGAACACTTTTTGACCAAGTTGTTTTCGCTCGCCTTATTTCGTGAAGTGAAAGCGGAGCGGTCCATGAAAGCGCTCGTGCAATTCCATTCTGAGCATAAATATTTATTTATGGCGTACAGTCAAACGAGGTTGAAGGAGCTTGGTCGCTTGGTGGCGAACCGTGAACGCCTTCCGGTTGAGCAGGTGCTGAAGTTGTATGAGCAGGGATTGCATGCCTTATTTGCCCGCGCTCCGCAACGCCGTTCCCATATCAATGTTTGCCAACATTTGATGGGCTATTTCAAAAAGGAGATGTCAGCGAAAGAAAAGCAATATATATTGGAACTGTTGGCGCAATATCGGGCGCAGCAGCTCCCGCTCAGCAGTGTGACAAGCGTCTTGAAATCGTGGGCCATTCGCGAAGAAAACGATTATTTGTTGCAGCAGCGGTATTTCGCCCCGTATCCGCCTGCTCTCTTAGATGTCCGCGATTCGGGCAAAGGAAGGGAAACGGCGGTGTGAGCGATCGCACATTTGAAGAAAATAAAAGCCAAAGGGCGATTCGGTTGGCCCTTTGGCTTTGAACAAGATGGAGAACAAAGGGCGAAAGACTATCGTTCGCAGGCGATCCCATCTTTATCTCGATCCAGTCGTTGATTGGCATCGTATAATGCTTTCGATACATAAGGCTTATATTTGGTTTTTCCTCCTTTGTTTTTGACAGAGGAGGAGCGGGCTACGCCCCCTGGATAATCTTTGTTCAGCGCGGTGCAGTTTGGATACGTTTTGATTTTGGCTGCCGCTTCGGCCAGGCGGAGTGAGTCAAAGGAAAAGCTGGCTGCGAGTGCCAGGGAAAGGACAAGCGAGATCACGAATCTCATCATGTGTTACCCCCTCTTTGCAACATGATGGCAAGCTTTTCTAGAATCATATTTTGCCATATTTGCGTTCGTTCATCAACCAAAAGCGGACAAGCAAACGATGACGGGCCAAGAAAGGGGAAACAGTATGCACGGAGCAGACATTAAAGTGATCGTCTTTGATTTGGACGGAACACTATACGAGGAAACAAGTCATTTTGACTATTACGCCGAGCAGGTGGCCAAACGGCTTTGTGAAACAGACCGACCGCGGTTTTGGAACGATTACCGCGCGGTGCTCGCCGGACGCCATCCGCTTCGCATCGGCGTTATGTACGATACAAAGGAAGGTTGGTCGACACCTATCGCTTGGCGAAACAAGGGGATGCAGATTTCATCGTCGCTTCGACGTCGGCGTGTGTGCCGGTTCTGCGCCGCCTGTTGTAGGCGGTGTATTTTTTATTTTGTATATTCGGAAAATTATTGAAAATATAAATGAAAGCGTGTACAATAAAAAACAGCCGGCTATATACCAACTGGTCAGTAAAAAAACTGTTCAATGCTGCTTGCGCGGCGGTTGCCGCATTGAACGATCGCGTGAAAAGGAGGAGGGGGCGGAATGAATACGAGACATTACCCGTATTGGCCGAAACGGCTCTCGAAAACGCTGGCTGTGCCGGAGACGACGCTGGTCGACCATTTGGAAACAACGGCAAAGCGCTACCCGAACAAAACGGCGATCTATTATTACGGAGCTGCGTACTCGTACAAAGAGCTGCTTGATGACGTCAACGCGTTGGCCGGCTATTTGCAGCAAAAGCTGTCCGTCAAGCCGGGCGACCGCGTGCTCTTGTACATGCAAAATTCTCCGCAGTTTGTCATCTCCTACTATGCCATTTTGCGTGCTGAAGCGATCGTCGTGCCGATCAATCCGATGAACACCTCAGAGGAGCTTTCCTTTTACGTCAATGATTGCGAAACGAGAGTCGCCATCGTTGGGCAGGAGCTGCTTGACAAAGCGGCCCCGCTCCTTGATCGGACGCCGTTGGAACAAATCATCGTCGCCGCTTATTCCGATTATGCTTCCGATGAATCGCCGGTTTCGCTTCCGGCGGAAGTGGCGGCGCCGCGCCGGGCCATTGGGGATGAGCGCGTTCTTTTATGGGCGGACTGCCTCGGCGCCCAATTGCCGCCGCTTCCATACAACGGCCATGTTGATGACATCGCCGTCTTGCCGTACACGTCCGGGACGACCGGGGTGCCCAAAGGCTGCATCCACCCGCACCGGACGGTGAACGCCAACATCGTCGGCGCCTACCACTGGGGCGATGTGACGAGCGATTCGGTCGCGTTGGCGACGCTGCCGTTTTTCCATGTCACGGGGATGGTCCATAGCATGCATACGCCGATTTTCGCCGGCGCCGCCATGGTGTTGATGACGCGCTGGGATCGGGACGCGGCCGCCCGGCTGATTGAATTGCACCGCTGCACGCATTGGGTGAACATCAGCACGATGCTCATCGACTTTTTGGCCAACCCGGCGCTTGGCCGGTATGACATTTCCTCGCTTTCGAGCATTTCCGGCGGCGGAGCGGCGCTTCCGGAAGCGGTTGGGGAAAAATTGTTCCAGCTCACCGGCGTCCGTTATTTTGAAGGCTACGGGCTGACGGAGACGATTTCGCAGACGCATTTCAATCCGCCGGACCGGCCGAAATTGCAATGTCTCGGCGTCCCGTCGTTTGACGTCGATGCGCGCATCATCGACCCGGGGACGGGGAGGGAGCTTGGCGTCGGCGAAGTCGGGGAGATCGTCGTCCATGGCCCGCAAGTGTTCCGCGGCTATTACCGGCGTGAAAAAGAAACGGAAGAGGCGTTCATCGAACTCGACGGCAAGCGGTTTTTCCGCACCGGCGACATCGGGCGGATGGATGAAGAAGGCTACTTTTTCATCGTTGACCGCGTCAAACGAATGATCAACGCCTCTGGGTACAAAGTGTGGCCGACGGAAGTCGAGTCGCTTTTGTACAAACACCCGGCCGTCCAGCAGGCGTGCGTCGTCGGCGCGCCGGACCCGCGCCGCGGCGAAACGGTGAAGGCGTTTATCGTCCTTCATGACGAGTATGTCGGCAAAGTGACGGAACAGGAGATCATCGAATGGGCGAAAACGCAAATGGCGGCGTACAAATATCCGCGCCTCGTTGAATTCCGCAAATCGTTGCCGATGACGTCAAGCGGCAAATTGCTTTGGCGGAAATTGCAGGAAGAAGAATATGAAAAAGCGGGGAAAGGGGCGAACGCCTAATGGCAAAGACGGTCGAAACCGTTCTTGGCCCGGTGCCGGTGGAACGGCTTGGCAAAACGCTCATCCACGAGCATTTCCTTTTCGGCTACCCGGGATTTCAAGGCGATGTGACGCGCGGCCCGTTCCGCGAAGACGAGGCGCTTCGCGTCGCAGTCGAGGCGGCGGAAAAGATGAAGCGGCACGGCATCCAAACGGTCGTTGATCCGACGCCGAACGACTGCGGGCGCAACCCGGCGTTTTTGCGGCGAGTCGCTGAAGAGACGGGGCTGAACATCATTTGCGCCACCGGCTATTACTACGAAGGGGAAGGGGCGCCGCCGTATTTCAAATTCCGCCAGCTGCTCGGGACGGCGGAAGACGACATTTACCACATGTTTATGGCTGAGCTGACCGAGGGCATTGCCGATACCGGAATCAAGGCGGGTGTCATCAAGCTCGCTTCGAGCAAAGGGCGCATCACCGAGTATGAGAAACTGTTTTTCCGCGCCGCCGCCCGCGCGCAAAAAGAGACGGGCGCAGTCATCATCACTCATACGCAAGAAGGGACGATGGGGCCGGAACAAGCCGCTTATTTGCTTGAGCACGGCGCCGATCCGAAAAAGATCGTCATCGGCCATATGTGCGGCAACACCGACCCGGACTACCATCGCCGGACGCTTGCTTACGGCGTTTACATCGCCTTTGACCGCTTCGGCATCCAAGGGATGGTCGGCGCGCCGACCGATGAGGAGCGGGTGCGGACGCTCCTTGCCCTGCTTCGCGGCGGATATGCGGATCGAATTATGCTTTCGCATGATACGGTCAACCTTTGGCTCGGCCGTCCGTTTGAACTGCCTGGGCCGTTTGCCGAGATGATGAAAAACTGGCATGTCGAGCATTTGTTTGTGAACATCATCCCCGTGCTGAAATACGAAGGAATCAGTGACGAAGTGCTTGAGCAAATGTTTATTGGCAATCCGGCGGCGTTGTTCTCGGCTTGACGCCGTTTATACGGTCGGTAAAAACCGCGCTTTCTTCAAAATCGTTGTTGCGAACGCGCGGAAAAGCGGTTGTTTATCATCCTAAACCGAGAAGACCTCTACTTCCACGCGTGAGCGTAGGTGGGAGAGCGTTCAAGAGCGAAATCTTCATAGTCCGAACGTTTTTCGTTCCATCACCAGCTTTTTGGGCAACGTTGTGTTGCATGCAAAAGGCTGATCGAAAGGTGAATAGACGAATAGAAAATCGCCGTCATCCGGCTTCATCCGGCCGACGGCGGTTTTTTGTTTGGATTGGAGTCCGTTTTTCTCCATTCCCATGAATAATTTTCCTGTTTGGTTGAACAATAAAGAAAGACAAGAGCCGGGCGAAAGGAGGAGAAAAGGTGCCGGCCATCGAAAAGCGACTCCTGATCTTCTCTTTCGTTGTCATCGCCTTGTACGTGTCGCCGTATTTTGTGCTTGGCGAGGATGCGCATATGCGCGTCCACGACAATTTGGATTCAAACATCGCCTGGTATAAGGTGCTCACTCGAAGCGGTGAGCTGTTCGGACCGGTCGATGGCGTCATCCCGCAAATCATCAACGGCCTGCCGCGCAACGCGTTCGGCACAGAATTCAGCGGCATCGTTTGGCTTCACGCCCTGTTTCCATCCATTTACGCCTATGGGCTCAGTCAAGCCGCAACCCGCGTATTGGCGTTCATCGGCATGTATTTGCTGCTGCGAAAACATGTGCTACCGGGCGAGCGCTGGGGATGGATTCGCATCGGCGCTTCGTTGACGTTTGCCTTGACGCCGTTTTGGCCATCGGGAATGTTAAGTACGCTCGGGATGCCGCTTGCGCTTTGGGCGTTTTTAAACATTCGGGGCGGCGAGCGTTCATGGGTGAACTGGGCGGTGTTGACGCTCTTGCCGCTCTATTCAAGCTTCGTGCTTGGATTTTTCTTTTTCTTGAGTGCGCTTGGGATTTGGTGGCTCATTGATGTCATCCGCGGCAAGGGTTGGAATTGGCGGTTTTTGGCGGCCATCGTCTATATGACGATGCTCTATTTGGTGGTCGATTACCGGTTTGTCCATTCGCTCTTGTTTTCCAATGAGCCGACAAGCCGCGACGAATATTTCCACGCCCGTCTGCCGATTTGGCGCGTCATCCGGCTGACGTTCAAAAACTATGTGCTCGGCCACACCCACGTCATGACCGTGCATGGGCTCATCATTTTACCGATGACGCTCGTTGCCTTGTACGTTGTATGGAAGCGGAAAAGCTGGCGGCGGGAGAAACTGTTTTTGCTTTTGCACGGGTTGAACTTTGCGTTGTCCACATGGTATGCGTTTTGGTTTTACAAAGGATGGCTGCCGCTCACCGAACGGTTTGATTTGCTTGATAAGTTCAATTTCGCCCGCTACCATTTTTTGCGGCCAATGGTGATTTACGTCTTGTTTGCACTGGCGCTGAAAATTTTTTGGCAGGAAGGCCGAAGGTGGCGGGCGGTCGGCGCGGCGGCCATTGTCTTGCAGATTGTCGTGCTTGCTTTATGCAATGAGGAAATCGTCTACCGCGACAAGCCGTCGTTTCGCGAGTTTTACGCGGAAAAACAGTTTGCCGCCATTCGCCGCTATATCGGCCGCCCGGTGCATACATACCGTGTCGCCAGTATCGGCATCCACCCGGCGATCGCTCAATACAACGGCTTTTACACGCTCGATACGTACAACAACTTTTATCCGCTCGAATACAAGCATCGGTTTCGCCGCATCATCGCCAAGGAGCTCGCGAAAAACAAAAAACTGCGCCAGTATTTCGATGAATGGGGCGGGCGCTGCTATTTGTTCGTCGATGAGCTGGGCAAGCGGTATATGTTTCAGAAAAACTCGAAGCGGACGATTCGCAACTTGGAATTGAACACAAACGTGTTTTATGACATGGGTGGGCGCTATATTTTCTCGGCGCTGCCAATTGAAAATGCCAGCGAAAACGCTTTGAGCCTTGAGCGGGTGTTCCGTTCCAAAGAGTCCGCGTGGACCATCTATTTATACAAAGTCGTGCAAGAGGGAGGAAGGTGACATGTTCGAACCGACGCTGGCCATTGTTGTGCCGTGTTACAACGAAGAAGAGGTGCTGCCGGAGACGATCCGCCGCTTGCGGGAGCTGCGCGAACAATTGATCGAAGAGCAGCTCATTTCATCCAACAGCGCGCTTTTGTTCGTCGATGACGGCAGCCGTGATGACACATGGAAGATCATATACAAAGCGAGTTTGCGCCACCCGGAAGTGAAAGGGCTGAAACTGGCGCATAACGCGGGGCATCAAAACGCACTGCTTGCCGGGCTGTTTGCCGCAAAAAGGCATGCCGATTGCCTCGTTTCGATCGACGCCGATTTGCAGGATGATGTAACGGCGATTCGGGAATTTGTGCAAAAGTTTCACGAAGGGTATGACATCGTCTACGGCGTGCGCCGGCGGCGCGATGCCGATACATGGTTCAAGCGCCATACGGCGCAGTGGTTTTACCGGCTGATGAAAGCGTTTGGCGTCGACCTCGTTTACAATCACGCCGACTATCGCCTTATGAGCCGGCGCGCTGTGGACGCGCTTGAACAGTTCGGGGAAGTGAACTTGTTTTTGCGCGGCATCGTCCCGCTTTTGGGCTTTCGGTCGGCGACGGTTTATTATGACCGAAAAGAGCGGCTGGCCGGGAAAACGAAATATCCGCTGAAAAAAATGATCGCCTTTGCGCTTGACGGCGTGACGTCGTTCAGCGTCACCCCGATCCGTTTCATTTCGCTTGTTGGGTTTCTCTCGTTTGCCGTCAGCTTGATGTTTGGCGTCTATTTTCTTTTTCTCAAATGGGTCGGGCATACGGAAACGGGTTGGACGTCGCTCATTACGTCCATCTGGCTGTTAGGGGGCTTGCAGCTGATGGCGCTCGGGCTGATTGGTGAATATATTGGAAAAATTTACAAAGAAACGAAACGAAGGCCGCGCTATATCATCGATTTGGATTTATGGAATTGGCCGCTGCCGCAGCGGCTGTCGCCGGCGGCGCCGTCCGAAGAGGGAGGGGCGGCCGAATGGACGCGTTCGTAATGGAACAAAAAGGGAGGTGCGCTTTGGCGGCCGCCTTTTTTCTTTGTCTTGCAATTCAAAAAAAGAAAGAGTAGACTGATGGATGGGGAGAATGAATCATTCCATTGGTCGAAAATACGGCGAAAGTCACGGTATGGCCGGCGAAAAGGCCTGGAAAGGGGAGAAACCGGAAATGGCCAATTGGCATGAATGGGCGGAACTGCTCGAGCGGGTAAGAGAGGAGAATCCGCTCGTCCATAATATCACGAATGTCGTTGTGACGAATTTTACGGCAAATGGGCTGCTTGCGCTTGGCGCTTCGCCGGTGATGGCGTATGCGAAAGAGGAAGTGGGCGAGATGGCGAAACTCGCTGGAGCGCTTGTCCTCAATATTGGGACGTTGAATGACAAAGAGGTAGAAGCGATGCTTGTCGCCGGCCAGGCGGCCAATGAAGCCGGGGTGCCGGTCATTTTCGATCCGGTCGGGGCCGGGGCCACGCGCTACCGGACGGAGACGGCGCGCCGCATCGCGGAAAAAGTCAAGCTCGCCGTGATCCGTGGCAATGCGGCGGAGATCGCCAACACGATTGGTGAAGCGTGGGCGATTAAAGGAGTCGACGCCGGCGAAGGAAGCGGCGATCGAGTGGCGTTGGCCAAACGGGCGGCGGAGCAGCTCGGCGCCGTTGTCGCGATTACTGGAAAAGAGGACGTCGTTGCGGACGGACAGACGACGTATCTCATTCAGAACGGCCATCCGTTGCTGACGAAAGTGACCGGGGCGGGCTGTTTGCTGACATCGGTCGTCGGAGCGTTTGCGGCCGTTGAGCGCGATGCGGCGAAGGCGGCGGTGGCAGCGCTCACGTATTATGGCGTTGCGGCCGAACAGGCGGCGGCCAAAGCCGGGGAGTGCGGACCGGGCAGCTTCCAGACGGCGTTTTTGGACGCGTTGGCGTATACAAGCGTCGATGATGTCAAACGGTATGGCCGGGTGGAACAACGGTAAAAGGGGAGGAAAAACACGATGGTGTACAAAGCGTTGACGATTGCCGGGTCGGACAGCGGCGGCGGCGCCGGCATCCAAGCCGATCTCAAAACGTTCCAGGAGCTCGGCGTCTTTGGCATGTCAGCGATCACGGCGGTGACGGCGCAAAACACACTTGGCGTGCAAGGCGTCTACCCGCTGTCGGCGGAAGCAGTCGCCGCCCAGATCGAATCGGTGGCCGCCGATTTAGGCGCGGATGCGGTGAAAACCGGCATGCTCTTTAGTGCCGAGATCATTTGTGCGGTTGCTGAACAAGTGAAAAAACAGAAATGGGAGCGGCTGGTCGTCGACCCGGTGATGATCGCCAAAGGCGGTGCTCCGCTGTTGCAAGAGGAAGCGGTGGCCGCTTTGAAAGAAGAGTTGCTGCCGTTGGCGCTCGTTATTACACCGAACATTCCGGAGGCGGAAGCATTGACGGGCGTTGTCATCCGCACGATGGATGACCGCCGCGAAGCCGCGCGCCTCCTCCACCGGATGGGCGCCCGCTATGTCGTCGTAAAAGGCGGCCATGACGATGATGGCGAAGAAACCGTCGACTTGCTGTATAACGGCAGCGAATTTTCCTATTTTAAAAGCAAGCGAATTGACACGCGTCATACGCACGGAACCGGCTGTACGTTTGCCGCGGCGATCGCCGCTGAGCTGGCGAAAGGACGGCAGGTCGTCGATGCAGTCGCAACGGCGAAATCGTTCGTGCAGGCGGCGATCTCCCATCCGCTCGGCATCGGCCAAGGCCATGGGCCGACGAACCATTGGGCGTACCGCCAATACGGAGAGTGAGAACGATGGCGCGCATCGCGAGCGGTGAAATGAAGGAGCGGCTGGCTGTTTACTTCATTATGGGAAGCCAAAACAGCGAACGTCCGGCCGCCGGTGTGCTGAAAGAAGCACTTGACGGCGGTGTGACGTTGTTTCAATTCCGCGAAAAAGGGCCGGGCGCTTTAAAAGGAGCGGACAAAGAGGAGCTCGCCCGGCAGTTGCAACGCCTTTGCCGCGCTTATGGGGTGCCGTTTATCGTCAACGATGACGTTGAGCTGGCTCTCGCCATTGATGCCGACGGCGTCCATGTCGGTCAAGACGATGAGGACGCGCGGCGCGTGCGGGAAAAAATCGGCGATAAAATTTTGGGCGTCTCAGCGCACAACATCGAAGAAGCAATGGCGGCCGTTGAGGCGGGCGCCGATTACCTTGGCGTCGGTCCGATTTACCCGACCAGTTCGAAAGAGGATGCAAAGGAAGCGCAAGGACCGGATGTTCTCCGCCGCTTGCGCGAAGCCGGCATCACCATTCCAATTGTCGCCATTGGCGGCATTACGGCTGCGAACGCCAAAATCGTTGTGGAAGCCGGGGCGGATGGGGTGTCCGTCATCAGTGCCATCGCTTCGGTTCCGTCGCCAAAGGCGGCGGCCGCCGCCTTGGTGGAAGCGGTGCGGGCAGCCCGCGCGCGCTGAATGGAAAAGTTGATTTCCATTTTAAGGAAAATGCCCATCATGGAAAAAGGTGTCCCGTTGATATTTCGGAACACCTTCTTTTTGGACTGCTAGGTCATTGTCTGCCGCCAGTTCGGCCATCGCCATTCCAACAGCGGCCGCACGAGCCGGACGACCGGCTTGCTTCCAAGGATGAGCATCATGGCGACCGACAGTGCAAGCAGAAGCGGATAGCCGTGCACATCCATAATAAAGTCTGGGAATGGCGTCTCGTGCAAATATTTTAAAATAAACCCGTGCAAGATATAGATGTAAAACGTGCGCGCCCCGAGCACAGAAAAGGAGAAGCGACGGCTCGGGATGAGCGACAAAAAGCCGAACATCATGAGCAGGCTCGCCCCATAAATGGCGAGGCGGCTCGCAATGCCGGCTGATTCCGAGACGCCGAGCGTATCGTACGATTTCGAGCCGTACAGCCAATCTTGCGGCAAATCGGGAAACCCGAAATGGATGGCGAAAAACATGCTAACGAGCACCGCAAGCGAAACAAGGCGCACTGGGGCGGCAAACAAGCGCTCGATCACCGATTTTTTCGTGAAAAACCCGAGCAAAAAGAACGGGAAAAACGTGAGCGTCCGCGACAAGCTCAGCCATTTTTCCGCTTCCATCATTCCGCCCGCCAAGCCGAGAAGAAGCGCCAGCGGCAGCGCGATCCGCTTTGGCAGCCGGCCGAACCATAACAGCAGCACGTTCCAGCTGAACAGGCTGAGCAAAAACCATAAACTCCAATGCGGGGTCAATAAGTCAAGTTCCAGCGACTGTTTGTCATACAGGAAGAAGTAGTAGATCGAATACAGCAGCTGGAACAGAACGTACGGGATGAGCAATTTTTTCGTGATCTTTTGCAAGTAGCCGTGCTCGTGGAATTTTTTTGCAAAATAGCCGGAAGTGAAAATGAACGCCGGCATGTGGAAAAAGAAAATCCACGTATACAAGCTGTGCACCCATAAGACGCCGTCAATGTACGGGCGCAGAAAGTGGCCAAACACGACGAGGAGCATGAGCGCGCATTTTGCGTTGTCAAAATAATAGTCTCGCTCCTTCATAGTGTTTCCTCCTTTCTTGTACACACCAATTCGAATCATACTCCTTCTTTTTGAGGGAGTCAACGCAGGAAACGAAGCGATGGGATGTCCGCTGTCATCAGTTTGCCAAAGAAAGGTGATGGTTTGGTGAAAAACGATCGGCGCGAAATGGACGATATGACGCAGTTGCTTGAAATCATCAACACCAAAGGAGATGAAGGAGAGCTTCGCGAGATTGTCTGCAACGACGAGTTGTTTTGGAAAAGCTTGCGGGCGCAGGCGGAGGACAGTGCGAAAGGAGGGGGATAAATGGAACTGTTGCGGGCGAAGCGAATTGCTGAAGCTGGGGAGATCGTTCCGGTGATGTACAAAGGGAAACAAGTGGTGATTCAGCACGTCGACGATGAGCGCGAAATGGCTCGCGTTTATTTCATCGATGAATCGGAACACGAACAAGACGCACCGGTGCGACTGCTTGAGGAACAATGAGAGTTGTGCAAATTGTCGCCGTTTTGTCAAGGGAAAGACGATGACACCGTCCGTTCTTCTATGGTATAATGTTTCAAGAAACGACGCTTGAACATTGGAGTGACAAACATGAACATCGGCTTTGGAGAAATTGCGCTCATCGTTTTTTTCGCTTTGCTCATTTTCGGGCCGAAAAAGCTGCCGGAGTTAGGACAAGCGGCCGGGAAAACGTTGCGCGAATTTAAGAATGCGACAAAGGGCATCATCGACGATGACGAGACGACAAAAGCGCAAAAATAAGAGGTTGGGCATAGAGGCCTGGCCTCTTATTTTTGTGTTTCGTTCGCGATGAGCCATTTTCTCCGCCACGCGGCAAAAAAGAGACAAGCTCTGTCAAGGGGCGCCATATACATATATATGGAGGCATGTTGGCTCATTGGGATAAGCCGTGGCGGAGGGGTTTCGTGATGATCAAAAAAATGGCGGCGGTGATTGTCGGCGGTCTGCTTCTTGGCGTCGGCATCAATGTCTTTTTCGTCCCTCACCATTTGCTTGATGGAGGGATGATCGGGCTCGGGCTGATTGCCAAATACGTGTGGCATGTTCAGGCTGGGTTGACGGTGATCGTCTTAAGCGTTCCGCTTTATGCAGTGGCATGGTTTTACTACCGCCCGTTTTTTTGCAACAGCTTGCACGGACTTTTATTTTCCTCATGGATGATTGACGTATTGTCCGTTTTGCGCGGCGTGATCGTGTTGGATCCGCTTCCAAGCGCGGTCATCGGCGGCGTGCTGGTCGGCGCGGGCATCGGCTTGATGTTGCGCGAGGAGACGAGCACGGGCGGAACCGATCTGCTCGCCCAGTTGATCGCTAGATGGACGAATTGGAACGTCGGGATCATCATTTTTGTCATTGACGCCGGCATTATTTCAGCTGGAAGCGTGATCATCGATTCCGTGCCGTTTGTCCACTCGCTTGTCGTTGTCACGGTCGTCGGGGCGGTGACGACGATGTTGACGCGCGAAAAAACGATGGGGGTATAGCCTGAATCCCCATCGTTTTTCGTTTCAGCAGATAGGCGCTCCTCTATAGGAATGAGGCACTGCTTGCCGACGCGGACTGCTCGTCACGGAAGGCGCCGTTTCCAGCTGTTTGCTGATTTGATGCTGTGGGGGGGTTAACGTCGTCCCCACAGGGGGTGAGAATCTTGTCCGTTTGATCTTTCCCAGCGATGGGTTCCCCAATGCCATCGGCGGAAGGAGCGTCGGTTATCGCTTAGCCAGCTCGAGCGCGCGATAGACATTGATGAGCCCGTAGCCATAATACGGATCTTTTCCTCTCTCGCCCAAATCGTCAGCGCTTTCGAGAATAATGTCGCGCACTTCATCGTTCGAAAGCCGCGGGTTGATGGAGCGGATCAAGGCGGCGAGCGCGGTGACGTGCGGCGCGGCCATCGATGTGCCGGAAAGCGCGGCGTACCGGTGGCCGGCAAACGTGCTGGCGATGTTTGTTCCAGGCGCGACGACGTCTACATAGTCGCCGTAGTTGGAATAAAGCGCATAGGAAAGATCAGGGTTGACAGCCCCAACGCTGATCACTTCTGGATAGGCGGCTGGGAAGCTCGCCTGGGATGTGCTGTCATTGCCGGAAGCGGCGACAAGCACGACATCATGAGCATCGGCGTAGCGGATCGCTTCTTCGAGCACCGAGGACGGTTGGTAGTTGCCAAGGCTTAAGTTGATGACTTTTGCCCCGTGGTCGACCGCCCAGCGGATTCCTTTCGCTACATCAATGCTCGTTCCGTAGCCGTCGGCGTTCAATGCTTTGACTGCCATGATCGGGTTGAACCATGTCATGCCGGCGACCCCTTCGCCGTTGTTCGGCTGTGAGGCGATGATGCCAGCGACATGGGTGCCATGGCCGTTTTCGTCAAGGGGAGAACGGTTGTCTGCCAACACGTTATATCCGGTGATCAGGCGCCGGGCTAAATCGGGATGGGTCAAATCAACTCCGCTGTCGATGATGGCGACAGCTACATTCCGCTTGCCGCGCGACAGCGTCCACCCCTCTTCCGTATGAATGGCCGGCAAGTTCCACTGGTAGCGGGTGTAAAACGAATCGTTCGGCAACAACGCTGGCTTGTTCCACTCATTTTGCATGTAAATGTAGTGCGGTTCGCAATAATCGACCATTGGAAGAGAGCGGAAATAGCGGCGCATCTCTTCGTACGTTTGCCCGCGCGAACGAAATACAAACACGTGATCGACCTGCTTGATGAGCTGGCCGGCGATGGCTGCCTCCATTTGTTTCAAGCGGCTTTCGGACGGCAATGCCTGAAAGCGGACAGCGATCTCATTTGAAAAATAATGACTTCGATCGCCGCGGCGATTATGGAGGATTTCCCGAATGCGCGGGTGCTCGTTCAGCTGCTGTTTCAGCTGCTCGCCTGCACTTAGGCTGTCCAATGCGACAACGGTTGGATGGGCGGGCGCGTCTTCGGTGTCAAACGGCTTCAGCCGCGGCGGAGCCGGGGCGTTTTTTTCTAGAGCCGGTCGCCCCAAGGCGGCTGCGGCGACGAGTAGAGCAACAACCGCGCTGGCCGCGGCCCATATTCGATATCGGCGTTTCACGCTGTTCACCTCCTTCGTTGTTAGGATGAGCGAATGGCGGGCAAATCATGAAAAATGGGATTCCCTTGCAGAGGACGAATCCCGTTTATACGCTCAGCGGCCGACCGATTGCATACAGATGCAATTTGAAGTTTTTAACAATAATAGCTGCAGGGCATGAAAGGTTGACTTTTCTTCCAGCTTTCGTTTCGCTCGGAAGCGGGGCTTTTTCGCGAAATGATGATGAAAAAACCGCACCGTGGTCAAACCGGTGCGGTTTTTTGGGACAGCGGCGGAGTGGCGATGATGTCCGCCAAATCGCCGTCTTCGTCATAGGTGCGGTAGACAGCGGCTTTCGTATGCGGAGCATGGACCGATAAAAAGAGAATGCGCTCTTTGCCTTCGCGGGCGACTTTCGTTTCCATTTTCAATGACACTTTGTTTATCGTGAGCGAGTAGAACCGGTACGTCAAGCCAAGCCACGTGCGTTCTGACCGAACGGTATCCGGATGATGGCGGATGAACGCAGCGAGTTCGGCGAACGAATGCATTTCCCACTCGAGCCATTCACGGATGGCGTTTGCCGCCTGCTCCAACCAACTTTTCCAAGACGTTTTCATCGGCATCACCTTTTTTCATCCATCATCCCCATTTCCGCTGTTCATTATACAGGAAGGCGAATGGAAAACGTCGTCACGTTGTCATCGGAAAAACAGCAGATGTCTCCACCGTGATCTTCGATGACTTTTTTGCAAATGTATAAGCCGATGCCGGTTCCAAGCTTTTTCGTCGTAAAAAACGGCTCGAAAATTGTTTCCACAATGTCGGCCGGAATCGACGGACCGTTGTTGGCGATTTCGATGATGATGCTTCCGTCTTGGCAACGGGCGGCGATGTTGATCCGCCGTGGTTTTTCCTTCTCTTTCACAGCTTCGATCGAGTTGAGCAAAATGTTTACCAGCACTTGGCGCAGCTGATCTTTATAGGCAAATATATGTATAGATTCATCGATCGCCACCGAAAGGTCGACATCACTGTCGACGATCGTGGCGTATAAAAACTCGATAATTTCCTCCAACAGCTGGCGCAACGAAAACATTTCTTTTTCGCTTTCAACAATTTCTTTGCGTGAGGCATGCAAAAATTGTGAAATGCGAAATTTCAGCTGCTGCAACTCATGGTCGATAATGTCTAAATAAGGAAGATGCGGATATTCAAATTTCAATAATTGAATAAAACCGATAATAGCCGTAAGCGGGTTGCGAAACTCATGGACAAAACTCGATGACATTTGCCCAAGCAACGTCAGCCTGTCTTGATGAGACTTGGCGATGAGCGTGTTTTTTTCATGCAATTCTTTTTCTTTTAGCTCATTGTATTTTGTGACCGCATGAAACAAAAATTGGTCAAACAGCTCGTTCAAATGGTCGATGAGCGGGGCCAACTCTGTGACCGACAGCGGCGCGGCCAGCGCGTGGTTGATGACGAGCCGCCGCCCGAGGTTGACGTTGTAGACGAGGGCGCCGATGCCGGCGTTCATTTCCGCCCGCTCTTTGGCGATTTTGTTGGCTAACCGTTCGATCGTCTCGCTAGATAGCGACCGCAACAGGGCTCCTTTGACGAGTTCAAATACTGCTAAGCCGTTTTGTTCGACGCAGTCAATGTATTTGTCATCGTCGGCAATTTTCATATGCTGCCGCCAATAGGCGAGAAAGTTCGGCAAATGGGCTTCTAAATGGGTGACGAGCTGCTGTGCCGCAGATGCCAAAAAAGCCACCTCGCTTTCCATCGTTTATCTTTTATTATAAGGGGGAAGATCGGACGAGAACAGGGGAAAAATCGCAATCGGTCCGGCCGAACGAACGTCCTTTTGCAAAAAACGATCCAAAAACACCTGGTGTTGCGGGCGGGACAGACTGTTTGAACGAAAAAAGAAAAATCATTTATAATGAATGAGGCAAACAAATATTTTGCAAAAGGTTGGGGACGATCGTGAAATTGTATGACTCGATTTTAGATTTGATCGGCGGCACGCCGATTGTCAAGTTGCAACGTCTTCCTGACCCGGACGGCGCGGATGTGTATATGAAGCTTGAATCGTTCAACCCGGGCGGCAGCGTCAAAGACCGGCCCGCTTGGGAAATGATCCGCCGTGCGGAGGCGGAAGGGAAAATTACGCCTGGAAAAAGCACGATCATCGAACCGACGTCCGGCAACACCGGCATCGGCCTGGCGATGGTGTGCGCCGCCAGGGGCTACCGTTGCATCATTACGATGCCTGACAACGCGACGGTCGAACGGGTGAAAATTTTAAAGGCGTACGGGGCTGAGGTGCATTTGACGCCGGCGGAGAAGCGGATGCAAGGGGCGATTGATGAGGCAAACCGGCTTGCTAGTGAAATCCCTGACAGCTTTATCCCGATGCAGTTTGAAAACCCGGCCAATCCGGATGCGCATCGGCATACAACAGCGGTGGAAATTTACGAAGCGTTTGACGGGCGGCTCGATGCGTTCGTGTTAACCGCCGGCACCGGCGGGACGGTGACCGGAACAGGAGAGGAGCTGAAAAAGCGCATTCCGAATTTGCGCATTTACGTCGTCGAGCCGTACGGCTCGCCCGTCTTGTCGGGCGGCAAGCCGGGGCCGCACAAAATTCCTGGCACCGGTCCTGGGTTTATTCCGAAAATTTTAAACCGCTCGATTTACGACGACATTTTTTTGATTAAAGATGAAGACGCCCAGCAGATGGCCCGCCAGCTCGCGGCGAAGGAAGGCATTTTCGTCGGCGCTTCGGCCGCTGCCAGTGCCTATTACGCCATCAAAGTGGCGAAACAGCTTCCCAAAGGCGCCCGCGTCCTTTGCATGGCGCCTGATTCCGGTGAGCGGTATTTGTCATCTGATTTATTCGCTGATTAAGCGGACGGCTCATGGGCGAAAAAAAGCGAGCTGCTGGCTGCACTGTCCGCCCTTTGCCATGCATGGGAAGGCAAGCATTCCTCTCCGCCAAAAAGGAGAGGAATGTTTTTTTGTTTGGGTATTTCTTAGCTTGCAGAAAGCGGATAGTAGAGCAAAAGCTGCCGCTCCTTCCTGCCTTCGCGCCGCCGTCCGCGATCGATAAAACCGGCCGCCAAGTACAGCCGCTGCAACAATTGATTGTTGAAGGCGAAAGGATTGTTCAACGGACGGAAGCAGTTCACTAAATTCGGAGAGGAAGTGTTCGGCTTGGCTTTGGAAGGACGACAAGGATGGAGCTGCGTTGTGCGCATTGCTTTAACGATGGCGATTGCGTCATTTGGAGGATGGATGTTTGCATTGCTCGGTGTTCCGCTTCATTGGGTGCTGGGCCCCGCTGCGGCGATCCTCACAGCGGGACGCTTTTTGAAAGGAACATTGTATTGGCCGATTTCGATCCGGAACGCTGGGCTTATTCCGATCGGCTATACGTTAGGGACATCGATGACGGCGGAGACATTGATGGAGATGGGACGGCAGCTGCCGGCAATGTTGCTGGCGACGGTGTTGATTTTGTTGTTCAGCTTCCTCGTTTCTTGCCTTGTGGCAAGATGGACGGGGATTCCGCTCCGTTCGATCGTCACCGGCAGCATCCCCGGCGGATTGTCGCAAATGCTTGTGTTGGGCGAGGAGCTCGACGGTGTCGATGCAACGATCGTCGCGTTTTTTCAAGTGATGCGCCTGATGGGCGTCGTGTTTCTCGTCCCGCTCATCGCCTTAAGCCCGTTCTTTTCCGGCGGCGCCGGGGCGGGGGCGGGCTTCGGAAGCGGACAAGAGCCGGATTGGAGCGTCGGTCTTGTTTGCCTGTATTTGGTCGTCATGGTCGCCAGCGCGTTCATCGGAAGGCGCATCAAACTGCCGACCGCCTATTTGCTCGGCCCGATCATCGGAACATCGGCCCTGGTCATGACCGGGGCGCCGGCGCCGCATTTGCCGGCGCCGCTGTTGGACATGGCGCAAATCGCGATGGGGGCTTACCTCGGTTTAATGCTTAAGCCAGTTCGCATCGCAGAAAAGGGAAGAGTCATGCTGGGGGCTGTGGCAACCGGGTTGGCGCTCATTTTGTTTTCCATGGCTTCGGCGTTTGTGTTAACGGCTCTGCACGGTGTGCCGTATTTGACAGCGTTCATCGCCTTGGCGCCGGGCGGCATGGATCAAATGGGAATTTTGGCGAAGGAAGCAACTGCCGACCTTGCCGTTGTGATAAGTTATCAAATGTTCCGCATTTTTTTCATTTTGCTTGTCGTCCCGCCGGTGTTGAAAAAACTGTTTGCCGCCCGCTGGTTTCGATGGATCGAACGACGGACCATACATCGAGGCGGACGGTCCATGCAGTCTGCGTCAATCAAAAAGAAAGGGCTGTGACAAGAAACAAATATATGTTAAACTAGAAAGAAAAAGGAGGGGGTTGCCATGAACCATTCGACCGTTTATCGTCCGCATAGCCCAGTGGCAAAATTGGCGGTTTCCTTTTTAGCGGCGCTGGCCGTCGCGACGGCGGGGCTGTATGCTGGGCAATGGGTGCCGGCTGGCCTGTATTTGCCCCTTTACGTGCTTGAACTTGTGCTGCTGTTGGTCATGATGTTCGCCCGCGTGAAAAAAGCGGTCGGCTATCCGCTTATGTTTGCGTTTATGTTTGTCTCGGGGGCGACGCTCTATCCGCTCATCGGCTATTACATGTCCGTCATCGGCGCGGCGGCGGTGTTCAAAGCGTTTGCGCTGGCCGTCGTGTCGTTTTCTGGCGTTGCGATTTACGCGGCGAGAACGAAAGAAGATTTTTCGTTCCTCGGCGGGTTTTTAATGCTCGGAGCGTTTGCGCTCATTGGCTTGCTCATCATCCAGTGGTTCATTCCGTTCTCCAGCGTCGGGCAAATGGGAGTGGCGGCGTTAGGGATTTTGATTTTCCTTGGCTTTACGATTTACGACATCAACCGTTTGGCCCGCTATGGCTTTACGGAAGCGGACATCCCGATGATTGTCGTCAATATTTACCTTGATTTCATCAATTTGTTTGTCTACATTTTGCGTTTTTTCGCCAGCGATGAGGACTGAGCGTCAAAAAGGGCTGCCCCAAAGGAGCAGCCCTTTTTCCATGACAGAGGCATGGATCAAAGCGGCAAGTCGAAATGGTGCGGCTGTTTTTTTACGGCATTAAAGGTGAAACGCGGTGAGGCAGGAATCGGCAAAGGGGGGCGCGAATAAGAGAAAGAAATGGAGAAGAAAGGAGCCTCATGATGAAGTTTGCCGTCAATGTCTCAACGATTTTCACCGAAGCGCCGTTTCTCGCCCGGTTTGCCAAGGCGAAGCAGCACGGGTTTTCGCTCGTCGAGTGCCAGTTTCCGTACGCGGCGGCGCCTGAGGCGATCGTCGGTGAGCTTGAAGAATGCGGGCTGTCCCTTGTTTCGATCAACTTGCCGGCCGGCGATTGGGAGAAGGGGGAGCGCGGGCTCGCCATCTTTCCTAACCGTCATGATGAATTTCGGCGTGCACTAGAGGAAGGAGTGCGTTATGCGCTCGCGCTCGGTGCACCGCATCTTCATTGCATGGCGGGAGTGTTGCCAAGGGACTTGCCGCGCGAGCGGGCGAAGGAGACGTATATGCGCCGCATTGACGAAGCGGCGGCAACGCTTGCTGTTCATGGCTTGACGCTGACGATTGAACCAATCAATCCGTTCGATATGCCCGGCTACTTTTTAACTGACATCGACGAAGCCGCGACGATCATTCGCGAGCTTGGCAGGACGAATGTGAAATTGCAATATGACGTCTATCATATGGCTCGGCTTGGGCGCGATGTGACGGCGACGTTTGCCGCCTACGCACCGCTCATCGCGCATGTGCAATTCGCTGACGCCCCCGGGCGGCATGAGCCGGGGACGGGAGAGCTTCCGTATCGCGAGATTTTCGTATTTTTGCAACAGTGCGGCTACAATGGAGCGATTGGCCTTGAGTACATTCCGTCAGGGGAAAGCAGCGAAAGCTTTTCTTGGTATGATGAATATCGGAGCGGCACGAAAGGAGGTGACCGATGATGACCCGAATCGGCTTTATTGGGTTGGGGGTAATGGGCTCGCGCATGGCGAGCCGGTTGCTTGAAGCGGGATTCAACGTCACGGTGTACAACCGCACGCCGGAAAAAGCAGCGCCGCTTCTCGAACTCGGCGCTCGGCAGGCGGAGACAGTTGCGGAGCTGGCCGGCGAATCTGACGTCATTTGCACGTGTTTATCAATGCCGGATGATGTGATCGAGGTATATACGGGAGAAGGAGGCGTCCTTAGCGCGGCCCGTCCGGGGACGATTTGCCTTGATTTTACGACCGTCGGTCCGAAAACAAGCCGGTTTGTCGCTCGGCGCGCCGACGAGCACGGCGTCGATTATTTGGACACGCCGGTGAGCGGCGGCCCGGAAGGGGCAGAGCAAGGGGCGCTGACGATCATGGTCGGCGGAGCGAAAGAAGCGTGGGAGCGGGTGCGTCCGCTGCTTAGCGTGTTAGGAAAAACGGTTGAGTATTTAGGGGAAAGCGGCGCGGGCAGTGCGGCAAAAGTAATTAACCAATATTTGGTCGCCGTTCATTCTGTCGCTGCAGCGGAAGCGATGGTCGCTGGCGTTGCTTACGGGCTTCATGCCGGGAAGCTGTATCGGCTGTTAAAAGAAAGCTATGGAGACAGCCGGATGCTGCGCCGCCATATGGAGCAGTTCGTCTTGCCGCGTCGATTCGCTCCCGGCGGGGCGGTCAAGTATGTACATAAAGATGTGCGCTTGGCGAACGAATTGATGGATGAAATCGGCCTTGGCCGCCGTCTTGGCGTTCAAGCGGAAAAAGCGTTTGCCGAAGCGATCGCTGCAGGCCTTGCCGATTTGGATATGTCAGCGGTGATCCAACCGCTTGAGCAGCAGGCCGGAGTGGCGGTGAAAGAGACGGAATGGACAAAATGATCGATAAATTCTAAAAATTCGTTGAAAAAATGGGTGAGCGATGGTTTAATAGAAGTAGCAGGGAGGGTTGGCCCTAAAGGGGGTTTTGGGCTAAACCAATGTATATATGACGCTGATCAGAAAAGGTGTCCCGATTCTTTTGGGGCACCCTCCGCCTGAAGAAAACGGTTCGAGCGGTTCGCTTTTTTTGAAGATAAAAAGAAACATCGTTTCTTATTACGAAACGAAGGAGGGCGCTCATGCTTTCATTGACATGGATGGAGGAGCTGCAGGCGTTTTTGCATCCCGAACAAATCAAACGGAATGAATCGTTCCACCCCCTCGGCAATGATGGGGCGGTGACCGTCTATCCGCAAACAGAGGAAGAAATCGCTGCGGTGCTCCGCTATGCCGACCGCCATGGCAAAAAAGTCGTCATCGCTGGACGCGGCACAAAGCGGGGATTCGGCGGGCAGCGGGAACGGGCGGACATCTTGCTGTCGTTGGAACGCTATGCCGGCATTGTCGAACATGCGGCTGCCGATATGACCGTTACCGTCAAAGCGGGGACGGTGTTGGGCGATTTGCAGCGCGCGCTTGCTCCGTATCGGCAAAAGGTCGCCTTGGACCCGTTTTGGCCGGACGAAGCGACGATCGGCGGGGTCATTGCGGCGAACGACAGCGGGCCGAAGCGGCTTGGCTACGGGTCGGCGCGCGATTCGGTCATCGGCTTGCGCATCGTCTATCCGAACGGGACCGTCATCCGCTCCGGCGGCAAAGTGGTGAAAAACGTCGCCGGCTACGATATGAACAAGCTGTTCATTGGGGCGATGGGGACGCTTGGGGTGCTGAGCGAGATTACGTTAAAACTCCGGCCGCTGGCGAAATATGAAAGCGTTGTGTTGCTGTCGTTCCCAAGCGGCGATCTTCATGACATCCGTTCTTTTGCTGTTTCGTTCCTTGACACGATGATGGAGCCGGTTTGTTTTGAACTGCTCAATCCGGCGCTTTCCGAGCGGCTGACGGGGCGGCCGGTTTATACGCTTGTGATTGGGTTTGAAGATGTGGAAAACGCCGTCCATTACCAAGAGCATTGGGTCGAACGGCTGCGGCCGAAAGCGGCCGAGATGGCCGTCTTAGCTGGGGAAGAGGCGGCGGCGTTTTGGCGGACGTTTAATACGGTTGCGCCGAACGGGCGTCTGGCGCAGGCGGAAAACGGGATTGAAGCAGCGGTGAAAATCGGCGTCGTCAACCTGGATGTGCTCTCCATCTTGCGTGAAAGTGTTTTAATTGCTGACCGTTGCCATATCCGCATCGAGGCGCACGGCGGGTTGGGCCACGGTCTTTGCCAGGCGTATGTGCACGGCAGCGAAGAGGGGGTGTTGACCGCGATCGAAGAGCTGCGCCAAACGGCGGTTCGCTTGGGCGGCTACGCCATCGTGAAACATTTGCCGTTTTCGCTCCGCCAGCGTGTCGACGTCTGGGGCGGAAAGCCGTCGTACTTTTTCTTGCTCGAAGGCATTAAGCGGAAAATCGATCCGAACAAAACGGTCAACGATCAACGTTTTATTGGGGGGATTTAATGATGAGCATGATGACCAATGAACGGGCGGACAACCCAGCGTGTGCGACCGTAAGTCTTGGCAACTATCGTTTTCCCGATTTGCCGGACCCGAGCAAGTGGGCGGATTGCGTTCATTGCGGCATGTGTTTGGAATCATGCCCGACGTACGAACAGACGGGTGAAGAACAGCACTCCCCGCGCGGCCGCGTTCATCTCATGAAGTCAGTCGGCGAGGGGAAGCTTGAGTTGACGCCTGATTTGCTCGATCCGATTTTTACATGCTTGGATTGCCGCGCCTGCACAACGGCTTGCCCGGCCGATGTCGATGTCGGCGGGCTCATTGAACAAGTGCGCGGCCAGCTTCGCCAGGCGGTGCCGCTTGCCGGTTGGAAAGCGCTTGTCAGCGACGTTTTCTTAAAAGGCATTTTTCCGCATCCGTCGCGCCTCGATTGGCTCGGCCGCTTGCTGAAACTGTACCAAAAAAGCGGTTTGCAGACGCTAGCGCGCAAAACCGGACTGCTGCGGATGATGCCTGATCACCTGGCTGAAATGGAAGCGATTTTGCCTTCGGTTGGCACGCCGGTGCGGAGAAAGTATAAACATCAGCCGCTCATTAAGGCGAAGGGGGAAACGAAACGGACAGTCGCCATTTTGACCGGCTGCGTCATGGACGTGATGTTTTCCGACATCAACGAAGCGACGATCCGCGTATTGACCCATAACGGCAACGATGTCGTCATCGTGCCGAACCAAACGTGCTGCGGCGCGCTTCACGTTCACGCCGGCGACCGCGAAACGGGCCGGAAGCTCGCCAAGCAGAATATCGAGGCGTTTCAAGATGTTGACTATATCATCGTCAATGCCGCCGGCTGCGGCTGCATGTTGAAAGAATATCCGGAACTGTTCCGCCACGATCCGGAATGGCATGAAAAAGCGGAGCGATTTGCCGCGAAGGTCGAGGATGTGTCGAAATTTTTGCATGACACCGGCTTCAAACCGCCGAAAGTGGAATTGAACGTGCGCCTGACGTATCATGATGCGTGTCACCTGGTCCACGGTCAAGGCATCCGCAAAGAACCGCGCGCTTTGATCGAAAGCATTCCGGGGGTGGAAATGGTCGCCATGCCAAACGCAGACCGTTGCTGCGGCAGCGCGGGGATTTACAACCTCACCCATCCAGAGATGGCGCAAGCCGTTTTAGAGAGCAAAATGCAAAACGTGCCGCAAGAGGTGGAGCTCATTTCGATGGGCAATCCGGGCTGCATGCTGCAAATGGCGCTTGGCGTCATGAAACATGGACGAAACCAGAAAATCGTCCATACGGTGCAGCTGTTGGATTGGGCGTACCAAAAAGAAGAAGGGAAGGACGTGCGCATATGAGAAAACGGTCCATTGCAACGAACGACCCGCACATTCAGGCGCTCGCCCGCATCGTCGGGGAACGGGCGATTTTATACCGGAAAGAAGATTTGATGGCGTATGACTGCGACGGCTTTACCGTCCATCGCCATTTGCCAAGGGCGGTTGTATTTCCAAACAGCACGGAGCAAGTGGCGGCGGTCGTCCGATATTGCCATGAACATGATTTGCCGTTTCTCGCCCGCGGCGCCGGCACAGGGTTAAGCGGCGGGGCGATTCCGTTGAATGGCGAAGTCGTCATCAGCTTAACAAGGATGAAGCGGCTGTTGCACGTCGATCTCGAAAACCGACGCGCTGTCGTCGAGCCGGGGTTTGTCAACTTGAAGCTGACGAACTCCGTCTCCCACCGCGGCTATTACTATGCGCCCGATCCGTCAAGCCAATATTGCTGCACGATCGGCGGCAACGTCGCTGAAAACGCCGGCGGCGCCCACTGCTTAAAATATGGGGTGACGACGAACCATATTTTAGGGCTTGAAGTCGTCTTGCCAAACGGCGAAGTGACTGAAATCGGCGGAAACGGCGTTCCCGATCCGCCCGGCTATGATTTGCTCGGGCTGTTGACTGGATCGGAAGGGACGCTTGGCATCGTGACGAAAATTACCGTCCGCTTGCTGAAAAATCCGGAGGCGAAACAGACGGTGCTCGCCTATTTTGATGAAGTGGAAGACGCGAGCCAGACCGTTTCCGACATCATTTCCGCCGGGATCGTGCCGGCGGCGCTTGAGATGATGGATCAAACGGCCATCGAGGCGGTCGAAGCAGCCGCGTTTCCGGTCGGGCATCCGAAAGACATCGCGGCGCTTTTGCTTATTGAAGTGGACGGCATTTCCGCCGGGATCGACGAACAAATCGACGATATTTTGGCGATTTGCCGACGCCATCATGTGCGTGAAGTGAAAGTCGCCCAGTCGGAAGAAGAGCGGGCCCGCTGGTGGGCAAACCGGAAAACCGGGTTTGGCGCCATGGGGGCGATTTCGCCCGACTATTTAGTGCAAGACGGCGTCATTCCGCGCAGCCGTCTGCCGGAAGTGCTGAGGGAAATCGCCAACATCAGCCGCAAGTATGGACTTAGAATCGCAAACATTTTCCACGCCGGCGACGGCAATTTGCACCCGCTTGTGCTGTTTGATGCAAGCAAGCCCGGGGAGACGGAGCGGGCGCTTGCCGCCGGAAGCGAATGCCTCAAGGCGTGCGCGGCGGTCGGCGGATCGATTACAGGGGAACATGGTGTCGGCATTGAGAAAAAAGAAGAGATGCGCTTCATTTTCACTGATGAAGAGATTTTGGCGCAAACAGCGATTCGCGATGTATTTAATCCGAAAAACTTGCTCAACGCCGGCAAGCTGTTCCCAACGCCGGGGCGGTGTGTAGAGACAAAGATGCCGTCGACAGTGAAATAAAAATTTTGTGAAAATGATTGTCAGCCATTTCGTTTCATGCTATCATCTTTTTAGAGTTATTAAGAAACAATGTTTCGTAATAAGAAACAAGAGAGGGGAAGAGGACGATGGGCGAATATGTACAAAAAGGGAACATCCAAGTCGCCAAAGTGCTGTACGATTTTGTCAACGAGGAGCTTCTGCCGAACAGCGGGCTGGATCAAGATCAGTTTTGGCGCGACTTCGGCGCGCTCATTGTCGATTTGACGCCGCGCAATAAAGAATTGCTTGCCCGCCGCGACGAAATTCAAGAAAAATTGAATGAGTGGCATAAAGCGCATCGCGGCCGTTTTGATTTTAACGAATATAAAGCGTTTTTGACGGACATCGGCTATTTGGAGCCAGAAGTCGAGGATTTTGAAATCACAACGGATAACGTCGATGACGAAATTGCGGTGCAAGCCGGGCCGCAGCTCGTCGTTCCGCTGACGAACGCCCGCTATGCGTTAAACGCCGCCAACGCCCGCTGGGGCAGCTTGTATGATGCGCTGTACGGCACCGATGCCATCAGCGAAGAAGACGGCGCCGAGCGCGGTTCGTCGTACAACCCGGTGCGCGGGGCGAAAGTCATCGCCTATGGACGGAAGTTTTTGGATGAAGCAGTGCCGCTGGCGGAATACTCCCATAAAGATGCTGTTCAATATGCGGTTGTTGATGGCCAGCTTGTCGTGACAATCGAAGGCGGCGTGACGACGGGGCTGAAAGAGCCGGAAAAATTTGTCGGTTTCCAAGGCGACCCGCAACATCCGACAGCGGTGTTGCTGAAAAACAATGGCCTTCACATTGAAATTCAAATCGACCGCAACCATCCGGTTGGACAAACGGATAAAGCCGGCGTGAAAGACATCGTGTTGGAAGCGGCGGTCACGACGATCATGGACGGCGAAGATTCAGTGGCGGCTGTTGACGCCGAAGACAAAGTGCTCGTCTACCGCAACTTGTTTGGCTTGGTCAAAGGCGATTTGACGGCGACATTTGAGAAAAACGGCAAAATGATGACGCGCGCGTTGAATCCGGACCGCGTATACAAAACGCCGGATGGCGGAGAGCTTGTGCTGCCGGGCCGATCCCTCCTGTTCGTGCGCAACGTCGGACACTTAATGACGAACAACGCGATTTTGCATGCGAATGGCGAGGAAGTTCATGAAGGAATCATGGACGCCGTCATGACCAGCTTGATTATGAAACATTCGCTCATCGGCAATACGCGTTACTTGAATTCGCGCAAAGGCTCCATTTACATCGTCAAGCCGAAAATGCACGGATCGGCCGAAGTGGCGTTTGCCAACGAGCTGTTTGACCGCGTCGAAGATATGCTCGGCCTTCGACGCAACACGATTAAAATCGGCGTGATGGATGAAGAACGCCGGACGTCGCTCAACTTGAAAAACTGCATCTACCAAGTGCGTGACCGCATCATTTTTATCAATACCGGCTTCCTCGATCGGACCGGAGACGAAATTCATACGTCGATGGAAGCGGGGCCGATGCTGCGCAAAAACGATATGAAATCATCGACTTGGCTGCAGGCGTATGAAAAATCGAACGTCGCCGTCGGGCTTGCCGTCGGCTTCCGCGGACGGGCGCAAATCGGCAAAGGAATGTGGGCGATGCCGGACTTGATGGCGGAAATGTTGAAGCAAAAAGGAGCGCAGCTGAAAGCCGGCGCCAATACGGCATGGGTGCCGTCGCCGACAGCCGCCACGCTCCACGCGCTTCATTACCATCAAGTGAACGTCGCCGCTGTGCAAAGCGAGCTGGCGAACGAGCGGGCCGATTACCGCGACGACATGTTGCAAATCCCGGTCGTTGATCATCCGCAATGGACGGCGGAAGAGATTCAAGAAGAGCTCGACAACAACTGCCAAAGCATTTTAGGCTATGTCGTCCGCTGGATCGACCAAGGGATCGGCTGCTCAAAAGTGCCGGACATTCACAACGTCGGACTGATGGAAGACCGGGCGACGCTTCGCATCTCGAGCCAAATTCTTGCCAACTGGCTCCATCATGGCATTTGCACGAAAGAGCAAGTGCTCGAGACGCTCAAGCGGATGGCGAAAGTCGTTGACGAACAAAACGCCGGCGATCCAAACTATCGCCCGATGGCGCCGAATTACGATGATTCGGTGGCGTTTCAAGCGGCGTGCGATCTCGTGTTCCTTGGCTATGAACAGCCAAACGGCTATACAGAGCCGATTTTGCACCGTCGCCGTCAAGAAGCAAAAGCGAAATTTGCTGCTGTTCAGCCATGAACGGGTGATTATTGGAGGAACAAGGGGAAACGCCCTTGTTCCTTCCTATCCAACATGGTCAGAAAATTTTGAAAAAACGAAAGGAGGGCAGTTCCTAGTTGCGACTGGTCGGTTGTCGAAGACAAAGCAGCACAAAAGACGGAACAAGGAAATGGAATCAGGTTGGCAGCTAGGGATCAAAAATGGAGAATTTGAGAGAAAAAGCATTATTGGTCCATCAGCAAGCGAGAGGAAAACTATCCGTCGAAGTAAAGGTGTCCGTAGCGGATGCGCATGACTTAAGCGTCATTTACTCTCCGGGAGTGGCTGAGCCGTGCAAGGAAATTTATATCAACCAAGATGAAATATACACTTACACGGCGAAGGGAAATTTTGTCGCCGTCGTCTCAAATGGCACGGCGGTGCTTGGGCTTGGCAACATCGGCGCGCGGGCGGCGCTTCCGGTCATGGAAGGAAAAGCCGCCTTGTTCAAAGCGTTTGCGGGCATCGATGCCGTGCCGCTTTGCCTCGATACCGAAGATCCGGAACAAATCATCCAAGCGGTCAAGCTGCTTGAACCGGCGTTTGGCGGCATCAATTTGGAAGATATTGCTGCCCCCGCCTGCTTTGTCATTGAAGAGCGGCTTCGCCAAGAGATGGCGATTCCGGTGTTTCATGACGATCAGCACGGAACGGCCATCGTCGTTGCCGCTGGGCTGACGAACGCCTTGAAAGTGGTCGGCAAACAGCTTGCCGGTTGCCGGGTTGTCATCAACGGCGCCGGCGCTGCTGGGGTGGCGATCGCCAAATTGCTGCTGTCGATGGGGGTTGGTGAACTGATCGTTTGCGACACAAAAGGAGCGATTTATGAAGGGCGTCCGCACGGAATGAACGCCATGAAAGAAGAAATTGCCCGGCAAACGAACCGCCGCCGTATCTCCGGACCGCTCGAGGAAGTGATACAAGGGGCAGATGTGTTTATCGGCGTTTCCGTGGCGGGAGCGTTGACGCCGATGATGGTTCGGATGATGAATCGAGGAGCGATCGTTTTTGCTTTGGCGAATCCAGTTCCTGAAATCATGCCAGATGAGGCAAAAGCCGCCGGCGCCGCCGTGGTCGCGACCGGCCGGTCCGATTTGCCGAACCAAGTGAACAACGTGCTGGCGTTCCCCGGCGTCTTCCGCGGTGCGCTCGATGTGCGGGCGACGCAAATTAATGAGGCGATGAAAATTGCTGCTGCCGAAGCCATCGCCGGGCTGATCCAGCCGGAAGAGTTGACCGAGGAATACGTCATCCCGAACCCGTTTGACCGGCGTGTTGTCGAAGCGGTGGCTTCCGCCGTCGCCCGCGCCGCCATGGAGACCGGAGTGGCTCGAATCAAGGAAAAAGACGAGGAACAAGATCGTGTCAGAGAGGGGTAACTGCCGATGAAATTTGTTCGTTTTCTCGCCGACGGCGCGATTCGCGCCGGTGTGGTGAACGATGAAGTGATCCGCGAAATCGAAGGAAATATGTTTGCTGATTGGGATTATACCGGAAATGTATTCCGCTATGATCGTGTTTCGCTTTTGGCGCCGTTTGCGCCGCTCACCTGCGAAAGCCCGGCCGTTCGTGTATAATAGCGAGCAGAGAGAATAAATTGAGGTGAATGCGATGGAAAGAGAAAACATGGTCAAATCGGTCCGCCGGGCGCTGCAAATCATCGAAATCGTCAGCACGAAAAAGGACGGGCTGGGTGTGACGGAAATCGCAAAACAAATGGACATCAACAAAAGTTCGGTGTACCGCATTTTAACGACGCTCGCCCAATACGGTTATATCGAACAACATCCGGAAACGGAGCGGTATAAGCTTGGCTACAAGTTTTTAGAGCTCAGCTCGAAGCTGCTTGATTCGATCGATTTGCGCCAGGAGGCGAAGCCATATTTGCGCCAGCTTGAAAAAGAAACGAACGAGGTCATCCATCTCGTCGTCTATGACCAAGGGGAAGTCATTTATATTGAAAAATTGGAAGGAACGGAGACGCTGCGCATGCACTCCAAAGTCGGCAAACGGGCTCCGATGCATTGCACGGCGGTCGGCAAGGCCATTTTAGCCCATTTGCCGCCCGCCGTGGCTGAAGAGATCATCGATCGGAAAGGACTACCGAAGCATACCGATTGGACGATCACCGACCGCGAGGCATTTTTCCGCGAACTTGAGACCGTCCGGCAAAACGGGTATGCGCTTGACTTGGAAGAAAACGAGTACGGCATCCGCTGCGTGGCCGTTCCGATTTTTGACTATACCGGCGGCGTCGTCGCGGCAATCAGCGTTTCCGGCCCGACGATCCGCATGACGGACGACCGCATCACATCGCTCACTGTGCGCATGCGCCAGATCGGCCAAGAACTGTCGGCAAGGCTCGGCTATCGTGGAGCCTATTCCGTCCAGCTGTAGCGGCTGGACGTTTTTTTGTGCAAAAAAGAATAACCAGCCAACGATTCGGTTCATGTGAATGCCTCTTTGATGGAGAAGATTGAAAGAAGGCGGCCCGTTTTCCAAAAAATCGCTTGGATATTCTTGAAGGCGCTGCCGCTCGATTGGCCCTGACACCTATCCACTTGCCGGGTTCAAAGTTCAAAAGGGAGGGGATTGCCTCTTTGCAGCGTTTTTTTCGTGCAAACAAACGGAATGCATGTAAAATAGAAACGAGGTGATATGCGACGTGAAAAAACAGACGCTTTCGGAATGGATCGAACAGCTTCGCCAAGATCCGAATGTCGTGTATTGGCATGAAATCGAACCGAAAGAAGCGAATTTCGTTCCGTTTCCAGACGAACTCGATCCGCGGTTGCGCGCGGCGCTCAAAGCGCGCGGCATCGCTTCGTTGTATACGCACCAGGCGGCCGCTTATGACGCAGTCCAAAGCGGGCGGAACGTTGTTGCCGTGACGCCGACCGCTTCAGGGAAAACGCTTTGCTACAATTTGCCGGTGCTCGATGCCATTGCCAAAGAGCCATCGAGCCGCGCCCTGTATATTTTTCCAACAAAGGCGCTCGCTCAAGATCAAAAGAATGAACTGAACGAGATCATCGCCGAGATGGGCGTGCCGATTTACAGCCATACATACGACGGCGACACGGCGCCGGCGTTGCGGCAACAAATCCGTCAGGTGGGTCATATTGTCATCACCAACCCGGACATGCTTCACACGGCGATTTTGCCGCACCATACGAAATGGATTTCACTTTTTGAACAACTGCGCTACGTCGTCATCGATGAACTGCATACATACCGCGGCGTATTCGGCAGCCATGTGGCGAACGTCATCCGCCGCTTAAAGCGCATTTGCGCCTTTTACGGGAGTCGACCAACGTTTATTTGCACGTCGGCGACGATCGCCAATCCGAAAGAGTTGGCGGAGCGGCTGATCGGCGAACCGGTGACGCTTATTGACAACAACGGGGCGCCTCGCGGGCGGAAATATTTCGTGTTTTACAATCCGCCGATTGTCGAGCGAACGATGAACATCCGCCAAAGTGCGACAAAAACGGCTGTTGAGCTCGCAAGACAGCTGCTTGTCAACCGCATTCCGACGATCGTTTTCGCCCGCAGCCGCGTCCGTGTCGAGTTGATTTTAAGCCATTTGCAGGCGGTGGTGAACGAACGAATCGGCGATACGACGATCCGCGGCTACCGTGGCGGCTACTTGCCGAACGAGCGGCGCGCCATTGAAAAAGGGCTGCGCAGCGGCGAAATTATCGGGGTTGTCAGTACGAATGCGCTCGAGCTCGGCGTCGATATCGGGCAGTTGCAAGCGTGCATCTTAACAGGGTATCCGGGAACGATCGCCAGCACGTGGCAGCAAGCCGGGCGCGCCGGCCGGCGCCAGGGCGATTCGCTCGTTGTCATGATCGCAAGCTCGAGTCCGCTTGATCAGTACATCATCTCCCATCCAGAATACTTTTTCGGCCGCTCGCCGGAGACGGCGCGCATCAACCCGGACAACCTGCTTATTTTGGTTGATCATATCAAATGCGCCGCCTATGAGCTTCCGTTTCGGCGCGGCGAGACGTTCGGCGGCGTTGAAGTCGAAGAGGTGCTCGACTTTTTGGCTGAGCAAGGGGTGCTTCACGAGCGCGCTGGGCGCTGGCACTGGATGAGCGACGCGTTTCCCGCGCATGATATCAGTTTGCGCTCCGCGGCTCAGGAAAACGTCGTCATCATCGATATTTCCGACACTGCCCGTCATCGCGTCATCGGCGAAATGGACCGCTTCAGCGCGATGACGTTGCTTCATGATGAAGCGATTTATTTGCACGAAGGAGCACAATACCAAGTCGAAAAGCTCGACTGGGAGGAGAAAAAGGCGTACGTCCGCCAAGTCGATGTTGAATATTTTACGGACGCCAATTTGGCTGTCCGGCTTGATGTGCTGTCGGAAGACCGGAGCGAAACGCGCGGACAAATGGCGGTGCGTTACGGTGATGTATCGGTCCGAGCGATGGCGACGATTTTTAAAAAGCTGAAGCTGTCCACGTTTGAAAACATCGGTTCAGGGCCAATCCGCCTTCCGGAGGAAACGCTTCATACGTCAGCGGCGTGGATGGAGTGGGAGGCGGTGCCATCGCGCTTTTCCCCGGCGTTGTTTGAGCAATTGCTGATCGGCATGGCTAATGTGCTTGGTCATCTCGTGCCGGTGTTTGTCATGTGCGACCGCTCCGATCTTCACGTTGTGCCGCAGCTTAAGGCGCCGCATTCCGGGCGGCCGACGATTTTCCTTTATGATCGCTATCCAGGCGGAGTCGGCCTGTCGGAGGCGGTGTTTGAACGGTATGAAGAGATCATGAAACATGTGAAAGAATGGGTCGAACGTTGCCCGTGTGCGGACGGCTGCCCATCGTGCATCGGCATTTCAAACGCTGACGGACCGTCGTTGAAGCGCGAACTTGTCCAGTTTTTGGACGAACAACTTGCCGTTTGGGCCGGTCCGTCCGTTTAAGCGTCGTCATGCGTGTTTTTGCCGAGTGTGGGAGAATCAACTTATAGAAGCAAGCCGATGTCAAGCAAGGAGGGGGTGAACGGATGAAGCCGAAGTTGGCGCAATGGAAAGAATTGCTTGCTGCCCGGCATAAAAAGAAAACTGATGAAGAAAAAGAAGAGCAGCCGGACAGCCGGCCAGCGGCGGACGTGCCGTTTGCCGACGTTTGGCGGGAGTACGGCGCCAAGCCGTATTGGTTTGCCGGCGATTACTGCCTCATTCGGGAAACGGTGTATCCGCTTGACTATCAGCACGGCCGCTATCGGCTCGGAGTGCTGTATGAGGTGCACGAAAGATGGCAGGAGGCGCCGTTTTCCCATCCGCTCTCCTGCCGCGGCTTTGCCGTTAGCGACTTATTCTTTTTTGACACGGAGACGATGGGGCTTTCAAGCGGGGCGGGAAACGTCATGTTTTTGCTCGGCTACGCCCGCGTGCTTGGCGACCGCATCGTCGTCTGCCAGCATGTTTTGCCGCATCCGGGGGCGGAAGCAGCGCTCTATCAAAGCTTTTTGTCCGACGTCGATTACACGACGCTCGTGACCTATAACGGGAAGGCGTTCGACTGGCCGCGCCTCAAAACGCGCCATGCGCTTGTCCGCGATATGGTGCCAAAATTGCCGGCGTTCGGCCATTTTGATTTGTATCATGCCGCCCGCCGCTTATGGAAAGACAAATTGGATTCGCTGCGCCTTTCGGAAGTGGAGCGGCACATTCTCCATGTCGAGCGGGGCGATGATGTGCCGGGCTTTTTGGCGCCGATGATGTACAAGGAGTTTTTGCAGACGCCCCATCCAGACCGGCTCATGCCAGTATTGCGCCATAACGAGCGCGACGTGTTGTCGCTCATTGCTCTCTACATTCACTTATCCGTTCAGCTGCTTGAAGCCGACCGGCTCGCTGACCCCAAGGAGCAGTTGGCCGCCGCCCGTTGGTTCGAAGCGGTCGGGGAAACAGCGGCTGCAAGGGGGGTGTACGAGGAGGCGAGCGGCAAAGGGGCGAAGGAAGCGCAGGCGGCGAAATGGCAGCTTTCGCTTTTATACCGAAAAGAAAAACGATATGAAGAGGCTGCTCTCCTTTGGCGCGACTTGTTTGTCCACGGAAATGGCTATTGGAAGGCGAAGGCCGGGCTTGAACTAGCGAAGGTGTATGAACATTATTTCCGGGATGCGGTTGAAGCGCACCGTTATGCCGTTATGGCATATGAAGCGTGGCGGTCGCTCGCTAGGATGAGCCGACAACATAGCGAGAAAGAAGAAGCGGAATGGCGCAGGCGGCTCGCGCGGCTCGAACGCAAGAAAAACGGGTGAGAACTCGTCCATTTCCCTGGCAAGCGCAAAATATGACAGAAAACGAAAATGTTTCGTCTTTTTGTTGTGAATCTTGTAGAAAAAAGAAAAAACGTGTACAATGGCATCGGAATGAACGAAAACGATGGCAGGGAGAAGAAGACGATGCGGAGCATGTACAAAAAAATTTTGTATCTCTTTTTTATTGTCGTCGGTTTGACGTTTGTCGTGTTCAATTATATCTATTAATGAACGTCAGAGCGGCCGGCGCCGTATAACGGATTCAAAAAGACGAATGACGATGCCAAAACGTCCGAAGCACCGGGGGCGAGAGAGCCGATCGATTTTTGGCGCGAATGGCTGCTCAAAATGGGTGTTTATACTAGTACGAGTCCACTCCGCTCATCATAGGCTAGTATTGTCAAGCTACAGCCTAACTCGATGAAAGGAGAGGAATAGTATGCATTGTCTGCAGAATGTAACGGCGCCGATCGTTCATCCGCCTCGTTGCAACGTTTTGCATCACTTCGAAGCAACGATTGTGCCGCACATCCATCCATCGCATACGACGCATGTTTATCATCACCTGTATGAACATCAACATTATTTTCCGCATACGGAATCGGCGGTGGCTCAGGCTGCCAGCCGCCATCTGTACTGCCCGGGTCCGGGGCCGATGCCATTTCCGCCGTTTCCGCTGCGATAGTAAGGGCCAAAACAGAAGCCGCTTTGTCGGCTTCTGTTTTTTTTACGGATGGAAAACGCCGGCGGCGTTTGGGCGGGAGGACAGCGTTTCGGCTCCGTCTGGAAGTCTGCATGGGCGCCATGCGGTTTCCTGATCGATGCTGCAAGCCAACCATCAATTGACAACTGGCTGAATTTCTGAAAAAATAAAGAGAAGATGATCGTTGAATGCGGATTGAGGTGAAAAGCCATGTCAGCCCATCAAGTGAAACTGACGCCGAAAGACATTTTAGAAAAGGAATTTAAGGTAAGCATACGGGGGTACAACCAAGACGAAGTGGATCAATTTTTGGATCTCATTATTAAAGATTATGAAGCATTTCAGCAAGAAATTGACGAGTTGCGCCAAGAAAACGCCCGGTTGAAGCGGCAAGTCGAGGAGCTTCAAAAACGGCCGGCGATGTCGGCGGGAACGACGAACTACGACATTTTGCAGCGCCTTTCCAACTTAGAAAAGCATGTATTTGGCCGGAAACTGTATGAATAACCAGCCGGCAGGGCGAAGTTGATGAAGGTGATTTCTAATTTTTTCTTCTTGATTCTCACACCAAGATCAGCTATACTGTAAGATGCTCGCAGCGTTAATCATGTTCGGGTAATCGCTGCGGCCGGTTTCGGCCGTAGAGGAAAGTCCATGCTCGCACGGTGCTGAGATGCCCGTAGTGTTCGTGCCTAGCGAATCCATAAGCTAGGGCAGTCTGGCTTCGGCTGGGCTGACGGCGGGGAAAGAACCTACGTCCGCATGCGGATATGGTTCGATTACCCTGAAAGTGCCACAGTGACGCAGCTCTAAGGGAAACCTTAGAGGTGGAACGCGGTAAACCCCACGAGCGAGAAACCCAAATGATGGTAGGGGCACCTTCCCGAAGGAAATGAACGGAGGGAAGGACAGGCGGCGTACGCTGCCTGTAGATAGATGATTGCCGCCGGAGTACGAGGCGAAAGCCGCTTGCAGTACGAAGGTACAGAACATGGCTTACAGAACATGATTAACGCGGTGATTGGAACGTGGAAAAGCCCTCCGCACGAAGGAGGGCTTTTCCATTTCTTTTTGCGGCTTTTTTCGCTGTCATGGCTATAATGAGAAGTGTACATACGCTTGTCAGATAGGGGGAACACCATGACTTCGTTTTCGCTGATTGCCACGGCCGCGATGGGGCTCGAATCGGTCGTCGCGGAAGAAGTGCGCCGGCTTGGCTATGAGTGCCAAGTAGAGAACGGCAAAGTGACGTTTGCAGGCGATGCGCTCGCCATTTGCCGCGCCAACCTTTGGCTGCGCGCCGCTGACCGCGTAAAGCTGAAAGTCGGCGAGTTTCGGGCGACGACGTTTGACGAGCTGTTTGAACAAACGAAGGCGTTGCCGTGGGCTGATTATTTGCCGAAAGATGCCGCGTTTCCGGTGATCGGGAAGTCGGTCAAATCAACGCTGTTCAGCGTTTCCGACTGCCAAGCCATTGTGAAAAAGGCAGTCGTCGAAAGCTTAAAAGCGCGCTATCATTTGTCGTGGTTTCCGGAAACCGGGCCGTTGTATCGGATCGAGGTAGCGCTTCACAAAGATATCGCGACGTTGACGATCGATACAAGCGGCGCTGGGCTGCATAAGCGCGGCTATCGTGTTCGCCAAGGAGAGGCGCCGCTAAGAGAGACGCTCGCCGCTGCTTTAGTGTTGCTCACCAACTGGACGCCCGAGCGACCGTTCGTCGATCCGTTTTGCGGGTCGGGCACGATTGCCATTGAGGCGGCGCTGATCGGCCAAAACATCGCCCCGGGGTTTAACCGGGATTTCGTCTCGGAGCAATGGCCATTGATCGGGGAATCGGTATGGGAAGAGGCGCGTCAAGAGGTGGAACAGATGGCGCGTTACGACCAACCGATTGATATTTGCGGGATTGACCTTGACCCGCACATGGTCGAAATCGCCAAGATGAATGCAGCCGAAGCGGGGCTGGCCGATCTCATTTCTTTTCGGGAGGGCCGCGCCGAGCAGTTTCGGACCGATGCACAATACGGGGTGATCGTCGGCAACCCGCCATACGGCGAACGGCTTGGCAAACAACGGGAGGTCGAAGCGCTCTATCGCGCCATCGGGCGCGCCTTCGCCGCCTTGGATACGTGGTCGGTGTACATTTTAACCGCCCACCGCGGTTTTGAAACGCATTACGGCCGCCCGGCGACGAAGCGGCGCAAACTGTTTAACGGCTTTATTGAAACGCATTACTACCAGTACTGGGGGCCGCGGCCGCCGCGCGAAGCTCGAAGTTGACTTCTCGGCGGCCATCGATCATAATATTGTCTTGTTACTAGGGATCGGGCGCGCAACAAACTTGTTGCGCGCTTATGCATGATATGCCGGGGGAGTTTATGCCAATTGGAGGGGTGGCGACGATGGGCCATGAGCGTTATCCGTTTGTTGTAGAAAAACATGAAAACTTTTTTGACAAGTTGAGCCAGTGGATCGGCGATGTTTTTTATGACATTTTGCCGGAAGCCGGCTTTGAGTTGCGCGACGAGCAAATTTATATGGCGTTTCAGCTCGAGCGGGCGTTTCGCGAAAAAAAGGTGATCTTCGCCGAAGCGGGAGTTGGCACAGGGAAAACGATCGTGTATTTGCTGTATGCAGTCTGCTACGCCCGCTATACCGGCAAGCCGGCTATTATCGCCTGCGCCGATGAGACGCTCATTGAGCAGCTCGTCAAAAAGGAAGGCGATATTGCGAAGCTATCGAACGTGCTCGGGCTGGAAATCGACGTCCGGCTGGCGAAATCGCCGGATCAATATTTATGTTTGAATAAACTGGAAGAAGTGACGACGTATGACGATGACGACATCGAGCTGTATGAGCAAATTTACGATGAACTTCCGGCCTTCGTGCATGACAACAAACCGTTGCAGTCTTTCTACCGCTACGGCGACCGAAAAGAATACGCCCATCTAACCGATGAGCAGTGGAAAAAAATCGCCTGGGATCCGTTTCAAGATTGCTTCACGTGCGAAAAGCGGCATCGCTGCGGACAGACGCTTTGGCGCGACTATTACCGGAAGGCGGCGGATTTGATCGTCTGCTCGCACGATTTTTATATGGAACATGTTTGGACGTATGAAGCGCGCAAGCGGGAAGGTCAGTTGCCGCTGTTGCCGGAAGCGAGCTGTGTCGTGTTTGACGAAGGGCATTTATTGGAGTTCGCTGCGCAAAAGGCGTTGACATATCGAATGAAAGAGACGACGCTTGAGACGTTGCTGACACGTCTTCTTGAAAACGACATCCGCGAAGAGCTCGCCTATTTGATTGAGGAGACGCTGGAGACGAGCACGCGCTTTTTTGATGAGCTGAAAGCGTGTGCGAAAGACGTTCCAGGTTCGAACCGGAAAGAAATTTTGCCGTCGCCGCGTCTTGAACAATGGGCGAAGCGGCTCCGCGGCCAAATGGTCGAAATCGGCAACGAGCTTGTGTTTGAAAGCGAGACGTATACGATCGATCATTACCAGCTGAACATTGTCGATGAATATTTGGACCAAATCCAGTATTCACTCGATTTGTTTTTGACAAACGCCGACGCCATTACGTGGCTTGAGTCGTCGCGTCAAGAGGCGACGTTTGTCGTCATGCCGCGCACCGTTCAAGAAGTGCTGCGTGAAAAAGTGTTCGCGAAACGCATGCCGTTTGTCTTTTCGTCGGCAACACTATCAAATAGAAAATCATTCCAATATATGGCGCAAAGCTTAGGCATTGATGACTATTTATCGTTCAGCGTGCCGTCGCCGTTTGATTATGACGAACAGATGACGATTTTTATGCCGACGTTCCGCGCGGATGAGACGCTGTTTGCCAAAAAATACGCATATGCGCTTGAAAAATTGCGCGAAACCGGCGGACGGGCGCTCATCTTGTTCCCGACGCGCGAGGAGCTTCTTCAGTTTAAAGAGGCGGCAGCCGGCGAACCATTTTCGTTTTTGTTTGAAGGCGACCGCGAAATCAGCGATTTGGTCGCTGAATTTCAGCGCGAGGAAGAGACGGTGCTCTGTTCTGAACATTTATGGGAGGGGCTGGACATCCCGGGGCCGTCGCTGTCGAACGTCATCATTTGGTCGCTTCCGTATCCGCCGAACGATCCGGTGTTTCAGGCGAAGCGAAAAGCGTATCGCAATCCGTTTTGGGACGTCGATGTGCCGTATATGCTTCTTCGCCTTCGCCAAGGAGTCGGACGGCTCATTCGCACGCGCGACGACCGCGGCATCGTTTCCATTTTCGTCACCGACAGGGAAGATGAACGGGTCATTGCGGCGATCAAAGACGTGTTGCCGACAGCGGTGAGGGAAGAATAATATTCTTCCCTTTTTCATTTTCCGCAAAAATAGCATATTCTCGCTGGCAAGCAGGAAAATGGCACTTTGTTATGGAAATGATGATACGGCCATGAAATACATAGGGGGACTGAGTATAATGAAACCAATCGAAGCGCAGTTTTTGCAATACGTGAAAAAAATGACGGGCTACCGCGAAGCGATTGGCCTCATGTATTGGGATTTGCGGACTGGCGCCCCGAAAAAAGGGGTCGAGCAACGATCAGAAGTGATCGGCATGCTGTCAGAAGAAGTGTTTCGCATGTCAACATCTGAGGAGATGGCAGCATTTATCGCCAAGCTGTCGCCCAAAGCGGTCTACGAGCAACTGGATGACGTGACAAAGAAAACGCTTGATGAATGCAAAAAAGAATACGAGCGCAATAAAAAAATTCCAGCGGATGAATACAAAGAGTTTGTCGTGCTTTGTTCCAAAGCGGAAAGCGTTTGGGAAGAAGCGAAAGCGGCTGCTGATTTCGCCCGGTTTCGCCCATATTTGGAGCAAATCATCGAGTTTCAGCGCCGCTTTATCCATTATTGGGGGTATGAAGGACACCCGTACAATACGCTGCTTGATCAATACGAGCCGGGCATGACCGTCGATTTGCTTGATGAGCTGTTCAGCCGCCTGCGTGAACGCATCGTCCCGCTTGTGCACGCCATTTCCGCCGCGTCCGACAAGCCGGACACGTCCTTTTTGTTCGCGCCGTTTCCGAAAGAAAAGCAGCGCGCTTTTCTGCTTGAGTTGCTTAAAGAGCTCGGCTATGATTTTGGCAAGGGGCGGCTTGATGAGACGGTCCATCCATTTGCGATCGGGCTCAACCCGAACGATGTGCGCATTACGACGCGCTACGACGAGCGCGACTTCCGCACCGCGGTGTTTGGCACGATCCATGAATGCGGCCATGCGCTGTATGAACAGCACATTTCCGAGGCGCTTGTCGGCACTCTGCTTGCAAGTGGGGCGTCGATGGGCATTCATGAATCGCAGTCGCTCTTTTTTGAAAATATGATCGGACGCCACTACGCGTTTTGGAAGCGGCATTATCCGCGCCTGCAGCAATACGCGCCGGCGCAGTTTGCTGGCGTTCCGCTTGATGCGTTTTACCGGGCGATCAATGAGGCAAAGCCGTCGCTCATCCGCATTGAAGCCGATGAATTGACGTACCCGCTTCATATCATCATCCGCTACGAAATCGAAAAACAGCTGTTTGCCGGGGAGATTGAAGCGGCCGACTTGCCGGATGCATGGAATGAGAAATATGAACAATACCTTGGCATCCGCCCGCACAACGATGCGGTCGGCGTCTTGCAGGACGTCCATTGGTCCGGCGGCAGCTTCGGCTATTTCCCCTCGTATGCGCTCGGCTATATGTATGCGGCGCAATTCAAGCAAGCGATGGAAAAAGAGTTGGATGTAGCTGGGCTGCTTGAAGAGGGGAACATCGCACCGATCCGTGAATGGCTGACCGTTCATATCCACCAGTTTGGAAAAATGAAAAAGCCGCTCGAACTTGTGCGCGATGCGACGGGTGAAACGCTGAAAGCCGATTATCTTATTCAATATTTAGAAGAAAAATATAAGGCGCTTTATCGATTATAGAACAGGCGCGTCAGTGCAAACATCGTTCTTACGTTGTTCGTTGGGATGTCTCAAAGGGCTGCTTTTCTGTCGACAAATATTGTGTCTCGGTTTTATGCACATAAAGAGGAAGGTGTCCCGACTGCTTGGGGACACCTTCTTGTTTCACCATAATTTGTATCCTTTCGACCCCGGCGGAGCGTTTTGAATGATGTCGATGATTGGCACCGTATAGGCGATCAAAATGAGCGCAACGACGAGGCCGATCCAAAGCTTCCAGTTTTCAAGCGCCAGCGCAGCCCGTTCATACGGAGCGGCTGCCTCGGCGACCGGAAACTCCGTTTCGCCTCTCGGGGCGAAAAAGGCCAAGTTGATGACGATCACGAGAATCAAAATAATGCCGATGAACAAAATGGTGCCGCCGACCGCCTGAGCGATTTGATACGGGATCCATTCAAGCGCTTGCGGCGAATTGCCGTACGTTGAGAACGCCGAGCGTCGCGGTGCGCCGAGCAGACCGGCGAAATGCATCGAGCCGGACATGAACGTCATCCCAACCGCCCAAACGATTGTTTGAATGATGGCGAGCCGGTTCATCGCTTTCGTCATCACCCGGCCGGTCAGGTGCGGAATAAGCCAATACGATGCGCCGAAAAATGTTAAGACAACGGTCGTCGCGACGGTTAAATGGAAGTGGCCAGTCACCCAAATTGTATTATGGACAACTTGGTTGAGCTGATGCGAGGCGTTAATGATGCCGCCCGTGCCCGCCGGAATGAAAAACAGCATCCCGACAAACGGCGCGAAAAACCGAGCATCGCCCCAAGGCAATTTTTTGAGCCAGCCGAACAAACCGGTCGCTCCCTGCGAGCGGCCGTACGATTCAAACGTCGCAAACATGGCGAACGCGGTCATGAGCGACGGAATGATGACCATGAACGTCAAAACGACTTGCACGTATTTCCAAAACGGCGAAATCCCCGGCTCCAGCAATTGATGGTGGAAGCCGACGGGAATCGAAAACAGCAAAAACAAGATAAACGCCAGCCGCGCGAGTGAATCGGAGAACATTTTGCCGCCGATCACTTTCGGAATGACGGCGTACCAAACCATATACGCCGGCAATAGCCAGAAGTAGACGAGCGGATGCCCGAAATACCAAAACAGCGTCCGGCTCAAGAGCACGTTCACCCGATCGGTGAGCCCGAGCGACCACGGAATAAGCTGGAAGACAACAGTCGCGGCAACGCCGAGCGTGCACACGAGCCATAACACCATATTCGTCACGGACATGAACGCCAGCAGCGGGCTCACTTGACCGCGGTGCGCCTTCCGCCAGCGTGCGTAATGGGCAAACATTCCAAAGCCGCTCACCCAGCTGCCGACGACGACAAGCGCCAAGCCGATGTAAAAGCCGGCGTGCGCCTGAAGCGGCGCATAAAACGTATACAAGACAGACGCCTTGCCGGTTAAGATGAAAAACGCACTCATGGCTGTTCCGATTGTCATCAGCCAAAAACCGACCCAACCGGTCCGGCGCGAACCGTCTGAGAGCGCCCCGGTTGTACGGCTGACCGCGGCGAACTGAAAGCCGATAATGAAAAACGTCGTCAGCACGAGCCCAAGCAAGACGCCGTGCGTCGTCAAAATCGTGTAATAGCTGATCCCAGCCGGGAGCTCAAACTTGCCGGAACGGACTAATGTTTGCAATAGGCCGGCGAACCCCCCGAGCGCGAGGGCGGTAAAGGCGACGAACAAATGGGCAAGCGCCAGTTTCGCATCGCGGCGATCGACTTTTTCCAACGGTTGTGCCATGTTACTCCACCACCTTTATGCGCGCCGTCATCATATGGTGGCCGGCGCCGCAATATTCGTTGCAAAGAATCGTATATTCGCCCGGTTTGTCAAACGTGGTTGTTAAGCTGTTCACATAACCGGGTTCGACCATCATGTTCACGTTTGTTCCCGGGATTTCAAATCCGTGGATGACGTCTTTCGAAGTGACGTTGATCGTCACTTTCGCTCCTTTTGGAATTTCGATCGCATTCGGTGTAAAAGAAAACGCGGCGACGACGATGTTCAACTCGTATTCCTTGTCTCCTTTTTTGACGAGCCCCGGATGATCAAACGGCGGGGTCGAATCGACTTTTTCCGGATCGATCGTTGTCAGGCAGCTCGGCGGCTGCTGTCCGGCGGCAAAAGCGCTCACGCCGACGACCGTCAAAAAGACGATCAAACAGCCGATGCCAAACACAAGCCAAATTTTTTCATACTTATGGATGTGCATGCCAAGTCCCTCCTTTGCCGTTTACAGGCGGTGCAAAAATAAAAAGTAGACGCTGACCCAGGCAAAGATGATGAAAAAGCCGAGCAGAAACACAGAGGCCAGCGTGCCTTTGAGCGCCGGCTCTTTTTCCCGTTTCGTTTGCCGGACCGCTTCAGCTGTTTTTGCCATGTTTGATCCCCCCTTGCTTTGTTGGATTCATTCCCCATAACAGCAATTCGGCAGGTGCGCCAAACGGCCCATTTCCCTGCTTTGACACTATCATAACTGTACAAAACTGAGGCAACAGTGACTTTTCTCACAAAAATGATGCTGGAAGTGTGAACAAATGGTGACGTTTGTGAAAAAATGATGAAGAAGTATGACAGCAAAGGGACGAAGGGAACGCTCTCCCGTCTACGCTCGGGCGTAGAAGTGGGGGATTTTTTCGGAACAACCGCCATGCGGCGGGATCCCCGCGCGTCCCGCGGTTCAGTTGTCTTGTGTAGACAACAAACTCAACCTTTGGACGGCATTCCCGTCTTGGTCACGGGCCGCTTCGCATGGCGGCTCCTATTTTCGTTAGAAGTAAGAGTCTTCACGGTTGGAAAGGACAAACGAATAATAAGGGTGTTTTAGTTTTAAATGTTCGCTTTTTTGTCGGAAACGGCTTCCCAAACGCCGTTGCTCGTGGTATACTGCTAATAACTAAATCACGCTGACTCACTCATATAATCGCAAGAATATGGCTTGCGAGTCTCTACCAGCCGACCGTAAATCGGCTGACTATGAGTGGCAATGTCAAGGGAAGGCGGCAATGGATGTTTTGCGCCTTTCTTTTGGCTTGGCTTAAAAGACATTGCCTGACTCATGGAATGAGTGAGGCCGGTGTTTTTTAAGCTTTTTTTATTGGGGGGAACCAAGTATGCGTGAGTTGCTTGAGAAAATCGCCGCTGAAGGAGAGATCGCCACGGACGGGGTGCTGAAAGTTGACCGGTTTTTAAACCATCAAGTGGATCCGCAGCTGATGAAGCGAATTGGCGAGGAGTTTGCCGATCGGTTTCGTGACGAGCGGCCAACGAAAGTATTGACGCTCGAGTCGTCTGGCATCAGCCCGGCGCTTATGGTCGCCTATGAACTCGGCATTCCGCTTGTCGTTGCCCGCAAGCGGCGGCCGTTGACGATGACCGGCGACGTGTACCGCACGGAAGTATACTCCTTTACAAAGCAAGAGGCAAATGAAATCATCGTTTCTCGCTCGCTGCTCGGCTGCGGCGACCGGGTGCTGATCATTGATGATTTTTTAGCCAACGGTCAAGCGGCGCTCGGAATGGTAGAGATCATCGAGCAAGCGGGGGCTGATATGGTCGGCATCGGCATTGTCATTGAAAAAGCGTTTCAAGACGGTGGTCGGCTGCTTCGTTCGCGGGGCTTCCGTGTTGTGTCGCTCGCCCGCATCGCATCGCTTGATGGCGGCGCCATTCAATTTGCTGACGAGGTGATGATTCGATGAAGATGAAATGGTGGCAAGTGGGGTCGCTCGGCATCCAACATGTATTGGCCATGTACGCCGGGGCGATCGTCGTTCCCCTCATCGTCGGTGGGGCGCTGCATTTAACGAGCGAGCAGCTGACGTATTTAGTGGCCATTGACTTATTGACGTGCGGCATTGCGACATTTTTGCAAGCGTGGAAAAACAAGTGGTTTGGCATCGGCTTGCCAATTATGCTTGGTTGCACGTTTACGGCGGTCGGGCCGATGATTGCTATTGGTGGACAGTACGGGATGCCGGCGGTGTATGGGGCGATCCTTTGCGCCGGAGCGGTTGTAGTGCTCATCAGTCCGTATTTCGGCAAATTGCGGGCGTTGTTTCCGCCAGTTGTCACCGGTTCGGTCGTGACCGTCATTGGCTTGACGCTCATCCCGGCAGCAGTGAACAATATGGCCGGCGGGCAAGGGGCGAAAGACTTTGGTGATCCAGCTAACTTGGCGCTGTCGTTTGGCGTGCTTGCGCTCATTATCGTGTTGTACCGCTGCTTCAAAGGGTTCATTCGTTCCATTGCCATTTTGCTCGGCATGGCAGCTGGCACGGCAGCAGCGGCCATGATGGGAAAAGTGAACTGGACAGCGGTCGCTGAGGCATCGTGGGTTCATTGGCCGAAGCCGTTTTACTTCGGCGCCCCGTCGTTTCATGGGCCCGCTGTTTTCACGATGGTGCTCGTCGCGATCGTCAGCCTTGTCGAATCGACCGGCGTCTACTTCGCTTTATCCGACATTTGCCGCCGGCGGCTGACGGATGATGATTTGGCGGGCGGCTACCGCGCCGAGGGAGTGGCTATCATCATCGGCGGGCTGCTGAACGCGTTTCCGTACACGACGTACTCGCAAAACGTTGGTCTTGTTCAACTATCGGGCGTGAAAACGCGCAGCGTCATTTACGCCGCGGCGGCGTTCCTCGTTTTGCTTGGGTTCGTGCCGAAAATCGCCGCGGTGGCGACGATCATACCAGCACCGGTTTTAGGCGGAGCGATGCTCGCGATGTTCGGCATGGTCATTGCCTACGGTGTAAAAATGTTAAGCGAAGTTGACCTAACGTCACAAGAAAACTTGCTGGTCATCGCCTGCTCGGTCGGCGTGGGGCTTGGGGTGACGGCGGTGCCGAACTTGTTTGCCGAGCTGCCAACCGGCTTGCGCATTTTAACCGACAGCGGCATCGTCGCCGGCAGCATGACCGCCGTCATCTTAAACGCCGTCTTCCATTTCGGTAAGGCAAGAAAATCGGCTGCACTGCCGCTTAAGGAACAAAAAATTTCATAATGGTGTTGATCGCTTTCATAGCGATATATTCCGCTTCTGGCCACCGCTCGGGAAATGGGGGTGGCTTTTTTTATTGGCGTGTCGATTGGCAGAGAAAATGATAGAAGCTGGTAGAAGGATGATGGTATAATAAAAAGCGAACGGGAAAGGGGGTGAAACAATGGATGAATGGGTGGAGCGCCTTTTCGATGAGTTGCGGCAAATACGGAGTCAGATGGCGACCAAAGAGGATGTTGTGCGGGTGAATGACCGCATCGAGCGGCTTGAACAGACTGTAGCGGCGGCAAAGGAAGATGTCGGTCGGATGAATAACCGCATCGAGCAGCTTGAACAAACAATGACTGCGACGAGAGAAGACGTCGCCGCGCTGGACGAGCGCATCGGGGGCATCGAACGGACGATGGCGACGAAAGAGGATATGGCCCAGGCGAATGACCGCATCGAGCGGCTTGAACAGACTGTAGCGGCGGCAAAGGAAGATGTCGGTCGGATGAATAACCGCATCGAGCAGCTTGAACAAACAATGACTGCGACGAGAGAAGACGTCGCCGCGCTGGACGAGCGCATCGGGGGCATCGAACGGACGATGGCGACGAAAGAGGATATGGCCCAGGCGAATGACCGCATCGGGCAGCTTGAACAGACTGTGGCGGCAAACAGAGACGGCATTGCGGCGCTTGACAGCCGAATGGGGCATATGGAACAAACGATGGCGACGAAGGAGGATGTCGCTCAACTGCCGTTTATTCGCCAAGCTGTTGTGGAAACATTAGAAACACTCAATGAAATACCAGCGATGAAACAAACCCTCACAGAAGTGCAGCAAAAAGTCAATGAAGCCATTGCCGGACAAGCACGGCAAGAGCTCGTGCTTCAATCCCTCGCTTTGCACTTGCTCGAGCATGAAAGCGAAATCCGCGCGCTAAAAGCTAGGTAAACGACAAACATCTCTATGTACATCCTCGCTCATGACCATTTTCCTTCAAAAACAGGCTGGCTTTGTCCGCGCCTGTTTTTTGATTGCCGCATGTTGTTTGTTGGCCCCAAAAAACAAGAGATCGATCCGCTGTTCCCGAAAAAAATTGGTGCACAAACACACTTTCCTTTGCATACCGATTGGCTTGTTGCGCACCCTAATAGAAAAAGAAGAACAGACCGAGGTGTTTGTATGCCGGTTCTTTTATCTGTCGGCACAGCAAGGATGCCGTATACGGCCGCCCAACATGAGGTGAAGCAACATGTCACCGGGCTGTTCGCCGGGCGAATGGCGCGCGCGGAGCGGCTGCTGCAGGCGTTTGACAACAGCGGCATCCATACGCGCGCTTTTGTCCAGCCGCTTGCTTGGTACAGCGTGCCGCGCGGCTTTGGAGAAAAAAACGGGGTGTATATCGACCGCGCCGTCCGCTACGGCGGTGAGGCGGTCAACGACTGTTTGCGCAAGGCTTCGTCCGGCCCTGTTTTGCATGAGGAGATCGATGCGCTGTTTTACATCTCAACGACGGGATTGTCGACACCGAGCATCGAGGCGCGGCTGATGAACGTATTGCCGTTCTCCCCTCATGCCGTAAGAGTGCCGATTTGGGGGCTCGGTTGTGCGGGAGGAGCGGCAGGGCTCGCCCGGGCAGCCGAATATTGCCGGGCGTTTCCGAATGCCAAGGCTCTTGTGATCGCCGTTGAATTTTGCAGTTTGACGTTTCAACACAATGATTGGTCCAAAAGCAATGTGATCGGTACGTCGCTTTTTTCCGACGGCGTGGCGTGCTTGCTTGTGGCTGGCGACGGAGCGGCGCCGGCAGCCGGCGCACCGCGTGTCATCGCCGCTCGCTCGGTGCTCATGCCCGGCTCGGAAGACGTGATGGGCTGGGATGTTCGTGACGAAGGTTTGTTTGTCATCTTTTCAAAAGACATTCCAGCGATCGTTCGTTCTTGGCTGCGCCCGCAAGTCGAGTCGTTTTTGCAGGAACATGGGTTAAGGCTTGGGGATCTTCATTATTTCATCGCCCACCCGGGCGGGAGGAAAGTCATTGAAGCGTACGAGGAGGCGTTCGGATTCGGTCCGGAACAGACAAAAGCTGCTAGAGACGTGCTCGCCCGCTACGGCAACATGTCGTCGGCCACCGTGTATTTTGTGCTCGAACAGATGATGCGGCAGCCGCTTGCGCCCGGGTACGGACTGCTTGCCGCCCTTGGCCCGGGCTTTAGCGCGGAGATGGTGCTGCTTCAATGGGGGGGATGATCGTGCGGTTTCTGTTCATGTTTTTGGCGGTTGTCGGCATGCGCGTCATTGAGCTTCGGCTTGCAAAACGGAACGAACAGTATGTGAAAGCGCTCGGGGCGCGGGAGTTCGGCGCTCGCCATTACCCGTTGATCGTATGGATGCATGTCGGTTTCTTTTTGTCGTTGGCTGTTGAGGCGCTTCGAAAAGGAGCGCGCCCATCGCGCCGCTGGACGCTCTTGTTTCCGCTTTTTCTTGTCGTGCAAGGGCTGCGCGTATGGACAATTGGATCGCTCGGCCGTTTTTGGAATACGAAAATTTTGATCGTGCCAAACGGCCAAGTAGTGAAAAAAGGGCCGTACCGATGGCTTCGCCACCCGAACTATGCGGTTGTCGCCTTAGAGATCGCGCTGTTGCCGCTTTTGTTTCAAGCGCCGATCACCGCACTTGTCTTTTCGCTTTTGAACGCATTTTTGCTGTCGATTCGCATCGCGGTTGAGGAAAGAGCGCTGGCGGCGCTCACCGACTACCGGGAGGCGTTTCGGGAGCGGCCGCGGTTTTTGCCCCGGTTAAGGGGGAGACTGCCATCCGCAAGATGCGGCAAGCTGAAAGCAGTGGACAAATGAAAAACAGCCCTTGAGCCGTCTATGATGGCATCTGTTCGCCGTTCACCTGCGGGCGGCGGCAGGGCGTTGCCTCTTTCTTTATGTCATCCTGTCGGGTTACGGCGGGATTTTTCTTTTTTTCTATTGGGAAATGGGACGAAATGCAGTAAAATGAATGTAAATGACATTGACGGAAACAAAGGGGTTTTGGTCATGGGGCATATTGCGATTGAGCGGCCGTCATTGCGGCCGTGGCTTTCGAAAATGATCGACATGCACGATCAGCTTCAGTCCGCGGATGACCAAGAGCATGCGGACAAAGTGAAGCAGCTCATCGAAAAAGCGGCGTCCGGTGAGCTCATTGTCGCGTTTTGCGGCCATTTTTCCGCCGGCAAATCAAGTTTGATCAACGCGCTGCTCGGCGAGCCGCTTTTGCCGTCCAGCCCGATTCCGACGAGCGCCAATCTCGTCAAAGTGAAAGCCGGCCCAGACTATGTGCGCGTCTTTTTCCATCACGATGAGCCGGTGGAGTATGAACCGCCGTACGACCCGAACTTGATTCGCGCCCAATGCCGGGACGGGGAGACGATCGAATGGATTGAAATCAGCCGAAAAACGGACGCCATTCCGCCGGGGGTCGCTATCCTAGATACGCCGGGCATCGATTCGACCGATGACGCCCACCGACTGGCGACGGAATCGGCGCTTCATTTGGCGGATGTCGTCTTTTACGTCATGGATTATAACCATGTGCAGGCGGAATTAAACTTCCAATTTACGAAACAATTAACAGATGAAGGAAAGACCGTTTATTTGATCATCAACCAAATCGATAAACATCGCGACGACGAGCTGCCGTTCGCTGAATTTCGCGCCTCGGCCGCCGAGGCGTTCCGGCGTTGGGGGATTGAGGCGGCCCGTTTGTTTTTCTTGTCGCTGAAAGACCCGTCACATCCGCACAACGAATGGCATGAGCTTGTCGCTTGTTTGCGCCGGTTGTTTGCCGACAAGGAGGAATGGCTCGTCCGCGGCGCCGAGTCGGCGTTAAAACGGATCGCCGCCCGCCATCTTGAGCATCTCCGAGCGCGGCACGAGCCGCTTGAGCAAGAGATTGAGGCGCGCCTCGAGGCGCTTGGCGGCGCCGATGACGAGGCGGCGGCCATCGCGGAGCTCGATCGCCTTGAGGAGGAGCTTGCCGATTGGCAAACAGCGCCCGTGCGGGCAGAGGGGGCGTTCCGTTCGGAGCTTGAGCGCGTGCTGCAAAACGCGTACGTGATGCCGTTTGAGACGAGGGAGCGGGCTGAGGCGTACTTGCAGGCGATGCAGCCGAATTTCAAAGTGGGCTTGTTGTTCGCGAAGACAAAAACGGAGCAAGAGCGCAAGCGGCGGCTTGAGGCGTTTTATGAAAGCGTCAAAGCGCAAGCGGCGGCGCAAATCGAATGGCACGTCCGCCAGCTCCTTGTTCAGTTTGGGAAAGAATGGAATGCTGATGACGCTTGGCTCAGCGAGTCCCAGCAATGGACGGCGGAGTGGGATGAGACGCTGCTTGCTGGCTTCGTCAAACAAGGGGTAGAATCAAGCGGCGCCGCGCTATTAAATTATACGGATGAGGTGGCGGCGGCGATCAAGAAACGCTACCGAGACTCGGCGCTCGCCTTGTTTGCCGAACTGAAGGAACAAATCGCCAAACGGGCGGCCGCTCAAACAGAAATATTGAACGGACAGCTTTCGGCAGCGCGCGAAAAAGTGGAGCTCGCCGCCCGCCTCGCTCGCCTCAGAGCCGAGCAGGACGAGCGCCGGCGTGCGTTCGAGCAGTTGATCGCGGCTCCATGCGAGTCTGCACCGCTTGATGAAAACCGTCTCGCCGCGTTGACGGAGCCGCCGGTCTTCCGGAAAGCGCGCCACGCTGAGGCGGCAAAACCGCAAGCAGCATCCAAGCGAGCGGAAACAAGCCGTCTTTCCGCCAAAGAGCAAGCGCTCGGTCAGGAAGCGGCCGGCCTCGGAGTGAGCGAAAGAGCGGACGAAGCTCGGACGCTTTCAAGCGGTGGAAAACAGCGGAGTGAAGAGGCGGCCGAGCGGCTTGAGGAAGCGGCGGCTTGGCTTGAACGGTCCGAAATGCTTGGCCGCTTCGCTGGACCGTTGCGCGACAAGGCGCGCCGGCTTCGCGAGCGATCGTTTACCGTCGCCTTGTTTGGCGCCTTCAGCGCCGGCAAATCGTCGCTGGCGAACGCCTTGCTCGGCGCCCCGCTTCTGCCGTCGTCGCCCAACCCGACAACCGCCGCTATCAGCAAAATCGCGCCGCCTGATCACGAGCATCAGCACGGCACGGCGGTGGTCAAGGTGAAAAGCGAACCGCAAATTTGGACGGATGTGCAATCGTCGCTTCGGCAGTGCGGCCATGAGGCAAATACGTGGGATGAAGCGCTCCGCCTTTGCACCCGCCTGGCTGAATCGGGAGCCGAACATCCGGCGCAAAAGCCGCATGTGGCTTTTTTGGCAGCTGCCGCGGCCGGCTATGAGCGGATGAACGGTCGATTCGGGGAGATCGTCTCCATCGGTTGGGAAGAACTCGAGACGTATGTCGCTGACGAAGCGGTGTCATGTTTCTTAGATGAGGTCGTGTTGTACGCCGACTGTCCGCTCACCCGCCAAGGGGTGACGCTTGTGGATACCCCGGGGGTGGACTCGCTGAACGCCCGCCATACGGGAGTGGCGTTTCATTACATGAAGCATGCTGATGCGTTGTTGTTTGTGACGTATTACAACCATGCGTTCTCGAAAGCAGACCGCGAGTTTTTGCTTCAGCTTGGGCGCGTCAAAGACGTGTTTGCTCTTGATAAAATGTTTTTCATCATCAATGCGGCCGATTTGGCTCAGTCGAAAGAGGAGCTTGAGGCCGTCATTTCCTATATGAATGGCGAGCTCGCCCGCTTCGGCATCCGCTTCCCGCGCCTTTATGCGCTCTCAAGCCGTTTGGCGTTGGCGGAAAAAGCAGGAGTGGAAGCCGTTTCACACGGCGTCTTGTCTGATTCCGGCCTTCCCGCGTTTGAGGCTGACTTCTTCCGCTTCTTAACGGAAGAACTGGCGGAAGTCGCCGTCGAGAGCGCATATGCCGAGCTTGAGCGGGCGCGGCGGACGGCAGAGGAATTCGCGCGCGCCGCCGGGCAAAGCGAAGCGGAAAAAGCGGCGAAACGGCAGGCGCTTGAGGCGGTGAAAACGAAGATGCACGCCGTGCTGGCTGGCATTGATGATGCCTACGGCCGGCAGGCGCTTCGCCAGGAAGTCGGCGAATTGCTCTATTACGTCAAGCAACGCGTCTTTTTCCGCCTCAACGATGTGTTTAAGGAGGCGTTCAACCCGGCGGTGCTCCGCGACGACCAAGGCCCGGCGCGTCGGGCGCTTGAGCGTTGCCTCGATGAGCTGCTCGCATCAGTTGGCTTTGATTTGGCCCAAGAGCTGCGGGCGACGAGCTTGCGTGTTGAGTCGTTTTTGCACAAGCAGCTGGCCGAGCAGTTCTCTCGCCTATTCCATGAGCTTCGTCGTTTAGATGATGCGCTCGCACTCACGCCGCCTGAGCCGTTTGCCTTTTCGGCGCCGGAGTTTGCCAACGCCCTTGGGGATGTAGACCGGGTGCGGTTTACCAAGGCGCTTTCGCTGTATAAAAACGCCAAATCGTTTTTTGAGCGCGACGAAAAGCGGCGGATGAAAGAGGAAATTGAGGCGGCGCTTGTCGAGCCGATCGACGCCTATTTGGCTGAGCAAAAAGAGCGGCTTGTGGCGACATACGCAGAACAATACAAGGCTGCCGTCGTTGCACTTTCGGCCGCTCTCGCGGAACAAGTCGAAAGCTATATGGAGGGCTTGGTTGCTGTGCTCTCCGCAACGGCGGATCATGAGGAGCTCGCCCGCATCGAAGCGGCGCTTCGCGGCCTTCTTTCGTGCCGTGGCGGGGAGGCGCGTTGATGAACCGGTTTCACGCTTGCGCGACATGCATCCACTACTGTATAGAAAAGCGAGCCGACGGGCTGTACACGTATTGCCGCCGGCTTGGCTATGCAACGAAACCAAACTATCGGTTCAACTGTTGGACGCCGAAACCGAACGTCCGGCGTTTGATGGAAAAAGAAGCAGGAAAGGACGAGGACCATTGAGCGAAGTGCATCGCGCGATCACTGCCCATGTGCAAAAACAACATGCCATCTTGAAGCAATTTGCTATGCTCGACGCCGAGCGCGAGCGGCTCATCGACGAAGCGGTTGAGCGGTGCCGCCGCGGCGAGTCGTTTACGGTTGATGGGATCAATGAAGTGACGAAGCGGATGAACGAACTGGCCAAAAGCGGCCTCGTGCCGGCGCGCCGGTATGTGACGCCGGAGATGGTGTGCGAGTACGTGAGCCGGCTTGACGGGAAAGAGTGATCGTGACGATGGCGTCAGCGCCGGCTGAGCGTGTCGGTGCCGTCGGCGCCCCGTTGATGATTGGCTGCTTTCCGTTCCGATCAAGAAACAACGTTTGGCGTCAGCCAAAACAAAGAGGGGGAGGACATATGGCGTCGCTTGTTTCCCATGAATGGCTCCTTCGCCATTTGCACGACGAAAACACGCGCATTCTTGATTGTCGGTTTTGGCTTGGTGATCCTGCGAAAGGAGCGGCCGCTTACCAGGAAGATCATATTCCTGGCGCCGTGTATATGGACTTGGAACGCGACTTGTCGGGCCCAGTCGGAGAGCACGGCGGCCGCCACCCGCTTCCGTCGGCCGAGCAAGCGGCTGACGTGTTTGGCCGGGTCGGCATCGATGAAACGGTGACCGTTGTCGCTTACGACGACCAAGACGGGGCGATGGCGTCGCGTTGCTGGTGGCTGCTTCGCTATTTCGGCCATGTCCACGCATACGTATTGAACGGCAATTATCGTGAATGGAAAAAGAAAGGGCATCCGGTGACGAATGTCGTCCCTGCTGTGGCGCCCCGCCTGTTTCGGCCGCATCCGGATCGGTCATGGCTGGCGACGGTTGAGGATGTGCGCGCTGCCATCCTCGATCGTTCGGCTGTGCTCATTGATTCGCGTGAATGGAATCGATATGCCGGCCTGGAAGAACCGATCGACCGCCGAGCCGGCCGCATCCCAGGAGCGGTGCACCGGTTTTGGAAAGACGGAATGACGGAAGGCGGCTACTGGAAAAGCGCTGTCGAGCAGGCGGCTCGGTTTGCCGATTTTGACCGTGGGCAGCCGTTGATCGTTTACTGTGGTTCCGGCGTCACCGCCTGCCCGAACGTGTTGGCGCTCCACGAAGCTGGCTACCGCAACGTTCGGCTGTACATCGGCAGTTTCAGCGACTGGATTTCCTATCCGGACCACCCGATTGAAACGGGTGACCCGTCATCCGATGCTTAGTTTTCTCCGATTCAGGCTGAAACATCATTCGACGCCTCGGTGTTGTCGGATGGAACTGTTGTTTCCTTTTCGTTTTCTTTTTTCGGTCCGCATGAGGTCGAAGCGTTGTTGATTTTCAGCGATTTTCACCTAGTGTTTGTTTCGCTTTTCTCCCATCTGTTTCCGCCGCCGGTTGAAGCCGCTGTATGCATAGTTTTTTGGCCGCCGGCGGATACTATAGGTGAACCGACGGAAGCAGAGGAGGAGACGCATGGGCCGGACAAAACTTGGCAATGCCAATGCCCAACGAAACAACAACGCGAAGAAGAAAAACGGCTTTAACGAATGGAGGAGCGAATTCGCTTCGTACGCAGAAGTCGAAGCGGAGAAAATGAAAAACGATCATAAAAACATCCGATAATGATGAGGGTGCGCCCTCATTTTTTCATGTTGAGCACGATCGTTGGCAAAAAACAAACATATGTGCTATAATCGTGGACAGAGCGGCGGGAGGCGCCGGTAGGGAGGGGACAATGTGCGGAAATGGCTGGTCGTTCTTTTGTTCTTGGCTGTCGCCGGCTATGGCCTTTGGAATGTGATGGCGGCTGACAAACCGAGTGAAGCAAACGGAGCCGGTCCAGAAGTGGGCCAGACGGCTCCTGACTTGACCTTGCCGGCACTGGGGGGTCAGTCGGTCAAGCTGTCGGCGCTGCGCGGCAAAGCGGTCGTCCTCAACTTTTGGACGTCATGGTGCCCGCCGTGCAAAAAGGAAATGCCGGAGCTTGCCGAGTTTTACGAGCGGCGTGGCCGCGAAGTTGCGCTCCTTGCCGTCCATTTGACGACGCAAGATACGTTGGACAACGCTGAGCGGTTTGCGAAAGCGAACAGGCTCGTTTTTCCAGTCGGCCTCGATGTGCGCGGCGAAGCGCTTCGTCAATATCGAATTCAAACGATTCCAACGACGTATATTATCGATCCAAACGGCGTCATTCGGCGAAAAATTGTCGGCCCGGTGACGACGAAGCGGCTCGAGCAGGAAACAGCGCTTTTTCGTTGAGCAGATGGCTGCAGCGAAAGGCGCTTTCTTTGCGGTTCGTTATTTTTCAAAAAGTTGTCATCATTTTTATCTTTTTTGGGCATGAATAAGATTACAATAAAAGTGAGGGGAGGTTGAAGCGATGAGACGATTCCGCAAAATGACTCTCCAAGAACGGATCAGCGAGAACAAACGGCAGTTGCTGAACGACCGGGAAGCGCTCGAAAAAATCGAGAAAAAGCTGGAAGAGCGGATGCTCAAAAAAGCAGAATGACCCATGCATAGCGGTTCTCCGGGTGGACAGACTAGATGGCGAGGAGGCGAAGACGATGAGCAATCCGAAAGGAAGCCGCAAACATTTCGTGCCGAACCATATCGGCACACAGCCTCGCGCCGCAGGAGGAAACAAGGGCAAACAAATGCAAGACCAGTCCGGCCAGCACGCCCAAGTCATCCAAACGAAGGGCGAATAGCCGGAAACTCTTGTGAAGGAGGAAGCCTATATGCCGCGTCCGAAACCGGATGACCGCAGCGACAATGTGGAAAAGCTGCAAGAAATGGTACAAAATACCATTGAGAATATCGAAAAAGCCGAGGAAACGATGCAGTTTGCGTCGCCGGAGGAGCAGGAGAAGATCCGTGTGAAAAACCGCCGCCGCGAAGAAGCGATCGCTGCGATGCGCGCGGAAATTAAAGACGAAGCAGCTGCACGGGAACACGGCTACCAGTAAACGAAGCAGCCCTCATGCAGGGGCGGCTTCGTTTTTTTTTGTCTACCGCTTGAGTGAGCCGACGGGCGAATGGTAACATAGAAGAGGAGGCCCGGAAAAAAATGGAGGGAGAACGAACGTGAAAGTGGCAGAAAAACAAATTGAAGTGCGTTATGCGGAAACAGACCAAATGGGCGTCGTCTACCACGCGAACTATTTAGTTTGGATGGAAGTCGGGCGTACGGAATTGATTAAACAGCTTGGCTTTCATTACGCTGACATGGAGAAAGAAGGCATCATTTCGCCTGTTGTCGATTTGCAAGTGTCGTACAAAAAGCCGCTTCGTTATGGGGAAACCGCGACTGTCCGTACATGGGTTGACGCCTATGACGGCATCCGTGTCACGTACGGCTACGAGATTCTTGCCCCGAATGGCGAGTTGGCGGTGACCGGAAAGTCGCAGCACGTTTGTGTCAAGCGCGACACGTTTCGACCGATCCTGATCCGCAAATATTTTCCTGACTGGCATGAAGCATATGAGCGGGCGAAGCGGTAAAGGGGAGCAGTGCGATGGCGTTTGGCATCCGCCGACATGAGCTCGCGGCATGGAAAGAGAAAGTGAAGCGCGGCGAAATCGCTTTTTTGACCCACTATTGGTACGACGAACGGTTTCCGCATTGCACGACAGTGACGAAAGTCGGCTGCGCCGATGTCGAAAAACTCGCCGCTTGGGGGCGGCAGTACGGGCTGAAGGAAGAGTGGATCGACCGGCGTGGTGAGTTTCCGCATTTCGATTTGCTCGGTGAGACGCAAACGCGCATTTTACAGCAGGAAGGGCGGCTGTTTGAACTGGAACGATTCACGAAACGGGGGAAGAAGGAATGATGATCGATTTGGCCGTTGTGAAGGAAATGGCGAAACATACGTTGATCGATACGCTCGGCATCGAAATTGTTGAGATTGGAGAAGGCCGCGTCGTCGCGACGATGCCGGTCGACTGGCGTACGCACCAACCGGCCGGGCTGTTGCATGGCGGCGCCTCAGTCGCACTCGCTGAGACCGTTGCAAGCATCGGCGCATATGCGCTTGTTGATCTACATAAGGAAAATGTTGTAGGATTGGAGATTAATGCCAATCATGTCCGCTCCGTCCGCAGCGGGACGGTGACGGCAACAGGGACGGTGCTGCACCGCGGGCGGACGACGATGGTGTGGGACGTGCGCATCACGAACGAGCAAGGGGAGCTCGTCTGCATCTCCCGCTGTACGATCGCCATCATTCGAAAAAGCTAGCTCTGACGCTAGCTTTTTCCTTTATCGCGAACCGGTTTGACGAACGCTTTAACAGCGCCGGCCGCAGATTTAATGAAGCAGAAACACCGGCTCGTCGCTTTTTTCATCCAAATCAACCGTTAAATTGCCGCCGTCGAAATACCATTGGTCACCCTCTTCCACAAAAAAGGTGATGCCGTCCACCGTCGTCTGCGCTGCTGGTTCATCCGCGGACTCTTCTTTGCTCACGCCAAGAGAGAACCCTTTTTGCACCGTGCTGCATCCCCCATAGCGGACAAAAAAGCGGATCGCATCGCCCGGCTTCAGCCCGAGCTCTCGCTTGTACCAATCGAACGCTTTTTTGGTGATCACAATGTTCATGGCTTCCCCTCCTCACTTGTTTATTATAAGTGAATGGACGGCGCCGGTAAAATGATTGTGTGAACATTGGCTGACAATTTGAGGATGAAATAATTTCCAAAAAAATGTATTAACCTACCCCTGACTGGCTCGAGTAAAATGCCGGCTGACGGCGAACAGTAAAAGCGAGGGGGTGAAGAAGGTGAGCAAGAAGCGGCCGTTTGCGCCAAGCTATGAATCGGATGGGGTGATGGGCGAAAAGAAAGAACAACGCCCGCCCCGTTTGAACCGTCGGCCAGTTGACAAACAAGCGCCTGATTTTTTCAACACGACGCCATCGAGCGAATAAAAACGCCGAATCGAGCGGGCGATGGTTGAACATCGCGCTGTTTTGTGAATAAAGTAGCCAGTAGGCTGCTTTTTTTATGACACCTACTATACAAACGGGCCGGTCCGCGCTATCATTACTTGAGGGACATCTTTTTCGAAAGGAGTGGCGTTTTCGTATATGAGTAGTTCAAGCCCGAACGAACCGGAACCGGAATATAGCGGGGAACGCGGCCTGTTCCTTTTCTTGCCGGCAGCTCATCATACGAAAACGGGCTCCGGATGGAAAGGAAGAGGCGCCGCCTTCCTCGCGTGAAAAGGAGGAAGGATGCCAGATGATGAAAATGTATTTGTCCGATGCCAGCGGCAAAATGCGCGAAATCGATCATATTGAAAACGGCTGCTGGATCAATCTCGTCGCCCCGACGGAAGACGAAATTCGCTACATCGCTCACCATTTGGACATTCCGATCGATTCGATCAAAGACGCGTTGGACGACGAGGAGCGATCGCGCGTCGAAAAAGAAGACAACCATGTGCTCATTATCGTCGACATTCCGATTGTCGCTCATGATGAAGTAGACGGCCCGATTTACGAAACGATTCCGATCGGCATGATCATTACGAATACGTGCTTTATTACGGTTTGCTTGCAGGAGAATCCGATTTTCGAAGAATTCTCCAAAAACAAAATCAAAAACTTTTACACGTTTATGAAGACGCGGTTTGCGTTGCAGATGCTGTACATGATTTCCACGTATTATTTGCGCTACTTGAAGCAAATCAACCGGCGGACGAGCGAAATCGAAAAGGAATTGCACCAATCGATGAAAAACAAGGAGCTGTTTTCGCTTCTCAGCATGGAAAAAAGCTTAGTGTATTTCATGACGTCGCTGAAGGCGAACAACATCGTCATGGAGCGGCTCATGCGCCTCAACTATTTGCGCATGTACGAAGATGACCAGGATTTGCTGCAGGACGTCATTATTGAAAACAAGCAGGCGATTGAAATGGCCGAAGTATACAGCAGCATTTTAAGCGGCATGATGGACGCGTTCGCTTCGGTCATCTCAAACAATTTAAACATTGTGATGAAGTTTTTGACGGCCATTACGATCGTCATTTCGCTGCCGACGATGGTGGCGAGTTTCTACGGTATGAACGTACCGATTCCGTACCAACACTCTCCGTACGCCTTTTTGATCGCGATGGCGCTCGCCGGTTCACTGTCAGCGGCGACGGCGTACATCTTTTGGAAAAAGCGCTACTTTTGACGGCCAGGCGTGTTTTGGATGGCCATGCGAACGGCTGCCCTGTCATTGGGGCAGCCGCTTTTGCTTTCGGACCGCCACACCGCCGGAGAGGATGAATTTCATCGCCTCTTCCGGCGAGATGTCGACGACTTCCACTTGCTCTTTCGGGATGAGCAGGGTGAGCCCGGCGACTTGAAACGCCTGCGGGATATAGACGGCGACGTAGTCGGCGAGAGGATCATGCCAAGCGCCGACATCATCCATTGTCATGAAGCCGAGGCATTTCCAGCCGCTTTCCGGCACCGTGACGAGCACGACTTGCGAAAACGATCGTTTTTCCCCGACGAAGGAAGCGATTGTATCTTTGGCGACGGAATAAACCGTTTTCATCAAGGGAATGCTTTCAAGCAACCGGTCGATCAGCCGAATGAGTCGGCCGCTTACGTATTGCGTCGACAGCCAACCGCAGACGGTAATGAGCGCCACGGTCGCCAATAGGCCTAGGCCGGGAATGTAGCGGCCATCCAAATACGGACGGACGTATTGGCCGAGCAGCCCATCCAAAACGGTGAACACTTTGTAGCACACATAGACGGCGAGTAAAATGGGCACGATCGTCAGCATGCCGTTCAGAAAATGTTTCACGAAAAAGCGCATCCCTTTCCCTCCCCGCTATTCATTCTCTACCACCATATCAATTTTTTGTGCTTTAGACAACCATCTATTATATCGAACATTTTTTATTATATAAGGTAATAAAGTTCGTGTTTTTCCTTGACGAACCGCCCAATGTTCCGTATACTTTCGAATGGAACATGAGAAATGGGGGATGGATTGTGAACAATCATTACGATGTGATCGTGGTCGGCGCCGGACCGGCCGGCATTTTCACTTGCTACGAACTGACGCTCAAACTCCCTGGAGCGAACGTGCTCTTGATCGATAAAGGACACGATATATATAAACGCAATTGTCCGATTTTGCAAAAAAAAATTGAAAAGTGCCCGCCGCCGGCCGGCAAAAAAGACTATGCCGGGTGCGTGCCGGCTTGTTCGATCACGAATGGATTCGGCGGAGCGGGGGCGTATTCGGACGGCAAATTCAATATCACGAGCGAATTCGGCGGCTGGATGACCGACTATTTGCCGGCGTCGACCGTGCTTGAGCTTATCCGCTACGTCGATGAGATCAACTTGAAACACGGAGCGACGACATCGATCACCGACCCGATGACAGACAAAGTGAAAGAGATCGAACGGCGCGCCTATGCGGCCGGGTTGAAGCTGTTGCGCGCATACGTCCGTCATTTGGGCACAGAGCAAAACTTGGAAATTTTGAAAAGCATTTTTGAATATTTGCGCGAACGGATTGCGATGCGCTTTACAACGGAAGTCGATGATATCGTGACCGAGCGGACGGAGAGCGGCCATCGAGTGAAAGGCGTTGTGCTGAAAAACGGCGAAACGTTGACAGCGGAAAAAGTCGTCATCGCTCCGGGGCGCGATGGCTCGGTTTGGCTGAGCAAAGTGCTGCGCAAGCGCCGGCTGCGGATGATCAATAACCAAGTCGACATCGGGGTGCGCGTGGAAACATCGAACATTGTCATGCAAGAGATTAACGAACATCTGTATGAAGGAAAATTCATTTTCAACACGTCGGTCGGGACGCAAGTGCGCACGTTTTGCAGCAACCCGTCCGGACATGTTGTCGTCGAAAACCATTCCGGCATCATGCTCGCCAACGGCCATGCGTACAAAGATCCAAAGCTTGGCAGCAACAACACGAACTTTGCCCTGCTTGTTTCACATAAGTTTTCCGATCCGTTTGACAAGCCGAACGAATACGCCCATGAAATTTCCCGGCTGGCGAACGCTTTGTCCAACGGCGGCATCATCGTGCAAAAATATGGCGACATTTTAAAAGGACGGCGATCGACGGAAAAGCGGATCAAAGAAGGGTTCATCGAACCGACGCTAAAAGAAGCGGTGCCGGGCGATTTAGGCCTCGTTTTGCCGTACAACACGATGAAAAGCTTGATCGAAATGACGGAGGCGCTCAACCACGTCACTCCGGGGCTTGCCTCTGAGCATACGCTCTTTTATGGGGTGGAAGCGAAGTTTTATTCGGCGCGCCCGAAACTGAACGACCGCTTTGAAACCGAAATCGCCGGGCTGTATGTCGGCGGCGACGGCGCCGGCATTACGCGCGGCCTCGCTCAGGCGAGCGCCTGCGGCGTTTGGATCGCCCGCGACATCGTCGAGAAATTAACGCATTAGGTGAGGAACCGAGGGCAGGCCCCTTCAAACGGGGGCCTGTTTTTTTTGCTGTCTGTCTGGGACGGATTAAAAAAGTAAACTGAAATGAAAATATAGTTGACAAATATGCGGCTGGTCCGTTACGATAAATGTAATGATATGGAAGGGGGAGAGGAGAGATGGCAAACTGGCTGGTGTTGGCTGAGCAAGTGTTGGGAGGCCACGAGCTGACCGATGAGGAAGCATTGGCGATATTGGATTGTCCGGACGAGGAGCTGCTCCTTTTGCTGCAAGGGGCGTACCGGATTCGCTCCGCCTATTATGGAAACAAAGTGAAGCTGAACATGATCATCAACGCCAAATCTGGCCTCTGTCCGGAAAACTGCGGCTACTGTTCGCAGTCCGCCGTATCGACGGCGCCGGTGAAAACGTATAAAATGGTCGACAAAGAGACGTTGTTGCGCGGCGCGGAAGAAGCACACCGTTTGCGCATTGGGACGTACTGCATCGTCGCCAGCGGCCGCGGGCCGAGCGATAAAGAGATCGACACCGTTGTGTCCGCGGTCAAGGAAATTAAAGAGCGGTTCGGGCTGAAAGTGTGCGCCTGCCTTGGGATCTTAAAGCCGGAGCAGGCGGCGCGGCTGAAAGAGGCGGGGGTGGATCGCTACAATCATAACATCAACACGTCGAAGCAGCACCATCCGAACATTACGACGTCCCATACATACGACGATCGGGTGCGGACGGTGGAAACGGTGAAAGAAGCCGGCCTTTCGCCTTGTTCCGGCGTCATCATCGGCATGAAAGAAACAAAGCGGGATGTCGTCGATATGGCGCGCAGTTTGCGGGCGCTTGACGCGGATTCCATTCCAGTCAACTTTTTGCATGCGATCGACGGCACGCCGCTGGCCGGCACAAATGAATTAAACCCGCGTTACTGTTTGAAGGTGCTGGCCCTTTTTCGTTATATGAATCCAACCAAAGAAATCCGCATCGCCGGCGGGCGAGAAGTGAATTTGCGCTCACTTCAGCCGCTTGGCCTGTATGCCGCCAACTCGATTTTTGTCGGCGACTATTTGACGACCGCCGGGCAAGAAAAGTCAGCCGATTATCAAATGCTTGAGGACCTTGGATTTGAAATCGAATTTGCCCCGGTTCCGCAAGCCGGAGTCGTATCATGAACGATGCCGCCAAAAGATGGCGGCTTTTTGTATGTGCGCTCACCGGAGGACAAAACCTGGCGAAGCGGGAGGCATGCGAGGCCCCATGCGGTGTCAGACGGGACGCTACGATGGCGCATCGCAAAAGCCTTGGCGAGAAGCGGAGCGCATGATAGATAAGACGGTGGACTTGGCCTGCCTATGCTCTGACGAGAAAGTGGATTGAACCCCTATTGCGCCGTTTGACGCGCTTTTTTGGCATGAAAAGCCAACCCGATGCGTACGATGGGAATACAAGCGGCGAAAAAAGACTTCACAAACAGGTAAAAGCTCATTATAATAGCAACAAAAGGAAAGGAAGAGGATGGGGGACATGGCAAAGTCATTCTACCGTTACTTGCTGCGCTTCCGCCATGGACACCAGGAAGATCCGGTCGTCCGGTTTGCGAATGGAGCGTATGAAGACCACAGCTTTCCAAAAGGGTCGACGGACTATGAAGAACTGAGCGGCTATTTGGAGCTTAACGGTGACTATTTGGAAAGCATGGTTGTGTTTGATGAATTATGGGAGCAATTTTTGCATGAAGCGTAACTAGGGAAGCGTTCCTATTTCATAAATTGGGAGCGCTTTCAAATAGCTTTTTCCGCGCGGTTGCAGGTGTCCACCCTTCTCTGCATGCATATACTATACTAACCATTTGTTCCAAAGGGTGGAGATGCCAATGAGCGCGCCGAAACGCCCGAAATTTTCCGTCGGCGACATCGTCGTCAATACATTGTACGGAACGGTCGGAACGATCACCGATATTCAGCAGATTGACGGTACGTTTTTATACGAGATCAACCATGGCCATAGCTTGTTTGCTGAGCAAGCGCTCATTTTATTGTCTGAGTTTGCGGGTGATTTATGGATCGCGGAAGAGATTGAAATCGAGCTGCCGTTTTTTCTCGGCGAAATTGTCCGCGTCCGCGATTATGGCGGCCATTTGTTCAAAATTGTCGGGGTGCGGACAGAAATTTACCGCTACTACGGGGAAGGATGGGAAGAGACGATTTACGAATTGAAACGGCTGACGGATGGTTGGGAGATTGAAGTCCATCTGGAAGACATCATTCCGCTTGCCGACGGAGAGGAGACGTCCGTCACGCTCGTGCAAGATATCGTCATCGCCGCGCCGGTGAAAGCGTCGCTTCTATTGCCGCCGGCCGACAGCGGAGAGAAAGGGCCGTCGGTCGACGAGCTGCTTGACATGTACAACGATTACAAAGCGTTATATGAATGGTTCGGCGATGAACAGTATCAACGGATGATGGAAACAGTTGTAAAACGTTTGCGGACAATCGCCGATCACCAGGATAGAAATTGATAAAGAATAAAAAGAAAATAAGGAATGCCGGCGAAAATGACGATCGCGCCCAATCCATTGACAACTGTTTCCATCATTTTATCGATCGCAGTGAGTTTGTCCATTTTGCCCGCCTCCGTGTTTTTTGTTTTGTTGGTACATATGTATGGGAGAGACCGAAAAAATAGTACAACATGATTTTTGACATAAAACGGAAGGCGGCGACATACAACATTACAAAGGGGGCGAGATGCGGTGAAGGAAATTGAAGTGATTATCGATACGGAAGAAATCGCTGAGTTTTTTTACCAAGAACTCATCCGCCGCGGTTTTGTGCCAACGCAAGAGGAGCTTGAGGAGCTCGCGGATATTACGTTTGACTATTTGCTTGAAAAATGCATCATCGATGAAGAGATTGACATCGATGGGGAGTAGTCCTCGTCGTTTTATGATGAAGTTGATTTGGCCGCCGCGATGGCGGCTGTTTTCATCATGGCCAAATGCCGATCGTAGCGGTTGGTCATGTCGCCCGAGGCCGGAAGCGGGAGCGTTTCAAGCGCCTGCATGATCGCCTCATCGATGAACCAATCGCGATGATCGTGGAACGGGTGCGCAAGATCCGGCCAAGCCGCCTCAAGGCGGGGGCTGTAAAGGCGGCGCCCATCGGGCGTTTCAGTGAACAACTGCGGCCAGAAGTCGGCGCGTGAGCCGCTGTGGGGGACGCAGCGGGCAAAGCGGCAGGCGCCGCGAAACAGCCGGGCGTCAAACAGCAGTAGACTGTACAGCGTTTTGCCGATATGGATGCGGTGGTGGACGTCGGCGAAATCGCGCACGGTCGTTCCGGCAAGCGCTACGCGGCGGCCTTTGGCATATGGGATGAGCACATCGTTGAACCCGAGCCATTGCTCGACAATAAACGGCCAGCTTGTCAGCACGCGGGTGCGGAAAAACGGATGTTCGACGACGCGAAGCTGGATGTACTGCTGCTCGTTGATGATCAGAGCAACCGTAAGAAGCGCGGCATTCCCCGTTTCCCAAAAATGTTCCCACATCGGCTTCATAAACGAAGACACCGCTAGCGCCGGCAACAAATGAAACAGCGGCGTCTCCCTCCGTTTGCTTTCTTCGTACAGCAGAAGCTGCGGATAGGCATCATGAAAAATGAGGGCATTGGCGCGCTCCAAAAACAAAAAAAGGGGTGCAATGATTTGTTCCGGCAGCAAAAATGGAAGAAGGCCGCCGCGCAAATCCGTCATGTTCCAACCGCCGTTGCGCGAGACGAGATGGGCTAAAAACGCCCAATGAATTTCCGGGTGGCGCTCAAAAAACGCCAAGTAGGCGGCGGTGCGCGTCACGTTGTTGCGGTTATGTTCCGCCGTTTTCCGGCGAATGGCGGCAACAATGCTCGTTTCTTCCGCGCTGAGCGGTCCGTCATCAGGGACCATTGTGCGGGCGGCCATCCGGCGAAGCAGGCCGTCATCGGCGAGGCGGATCGGATGGCGGTACAAAAAGGAGCGGTAGGCATACTGAAGCGGATGGCGCAGCCAAGCGAACGGACGAGTCGGCATCAGGCTGTCTCTCCTTTGCATCATTTGTGGACTTTTGTCAGAAGACCGCGATCGTTTCGACAAAAGGAGTGCTCGTTTGCTGAAGGAATCGACACGCCAAATCACCAAATAAGTACAATACACGTTTTTCTCAGCTTCGAAGACGATTCGCGATCGAATTCGACATCAACCATAGTATGGGACGCGGAGGGCCGATTTATTGGAAGAAGGGAGAGGAAAACAATGGTTCGTTTATGGAGGAAACGGATGCGGATGACAAAACGTGCATATGAGGCGGTCGTTTTTCAAACACCGCGCTTTGGGGAAACGAAAGGCTACCGGCAAGTGTGCCGCATGACGGTGACGGCGGCCGGACATGATGAAGTGCTGGCGGTGTTGTATAGGATGTTTAATGTCGCCGATCTGATGCCGAAAAACTGTCAAGCTCGGTTTATGCGGACTGGGGACGTTGTGCTGATCGATGAAGGGAGGAAAGGACAGACGTACTATCGCCTTTGTTCAGACGGATGGAAACAAGTGGAACGTCAGCTCATCTGTTGACGGAATATTCAAAAATATAGTCGCCAGCAAGAGCTAGAGATGATATAATATGAATAAAGACCCCTTGTTTCGGGAACGGATAAGAAAGGAAAGGGGGCGGACTTGATGGAGCATGACGAACGGCGGCGCGACATGCCGACGGTGGCCCCGGGCATCGACGACGATGAGGAGCTGAATGAAAAAGCGACAAAAGACGAAATTCAACGCGGGGAATATACAAAAGTCGTCACGCTTGCTTGGGACGAATCCGAGCCGTCGGAACCACGATAGAAACCCTTGTATCCCACAAGGGTTTCTGCGGTTTGTCACGATTCTGGATTGTCGTGATGGCCCGGACCGTTTTTCCGGCCGCCGGCGGCGGAATATTCTTTGGCATGCGCCTCATCTTCAGCGATCAATGCTTCTTTTGGAATATGGTTGTTCTTTTTCTGCCCGTTAATGCGGTTGCGGTGTTTTTTGCCCATCGTTTTCCCTCCTTGAACTGTCGTCGTCGTTAGTGTATGCGGTCTGGCGGCGGTTCATCGACGGAAAATGTTTGCAGGCGGCTAATGCGGCGGGCGCAGGAGAAAAGAGGGAAGGGGGCGAAACGATGGCCGCACTGGCGCTGTCGCTGCTCTTGTGCGTCGTCTCGATTGCGGCATTGCTTTGGGTCAAAGGGCAAGTTGAGCGACTCTTGTTCCGCTGGAGAAGCGTGCCCCTTCTCCATGCGGTCAACGTCGTCATCATCGCTGCCATCGTTGCTGACATGTACTATCGGCTCAGCGGCATCGACGTGTATTTGCGCGATTTGGCCGATATCAACGGTTTTTGGTATGTCTTTGCCGGCGCGATGCAGCTCGTCTTTCCGCTGTATTTGTTTTCTTGTTGGCTCATCAACAGGCGGCGCGAGCGCGAGAAAAAATATACGCGCAGCAAAGACAAAAAGGTGCTGTATATCAATGAGCGGTATTTGGCGCGCCGCCATCGCAGCGATTACCGCCGATCCAAAACCTCATAAAAGAGAGCGGCTCCCCCGCAAACGATTCACCCACCTACGCGAGTGCATAGGGGGAGCTTTCAGTGATTTGCATATGTGCCAAACGACAAGCTGCACAAGGACCCTTTCCGCTTCCCTTCGTTTCGAAGGTGCCCGTTTGAACAACATGTGATTCGATCCGACGGCGATTGCCGGCCAAAATTCATTTCCCACATTGATGGGTGCACGTGCACCTTCACGTTTTGAAGTGGGAGACTTCTTTCGGAATGATGTTAGAATTTGGTCTTTTCCTTTTTCGATGTGGACGGTTGGTTGTTCGATTTGGACGATGGATTGGTTTTGTTGGCGTATTCCACCGCTTGTTCGAGTTTCTTTTTCATGAGCCTTTTCCTCCTTTCCCCGTGGTGCGGGCACAAATAGTATGCCCGTTCGCCGCCTCGGCTACTCGAAGGAAGACTGCCATTTTCCGCAAACATATGATATGATAGACGAGGGCATGGCCCGACAACGATCGTTCAAACCAAAGGAGGAATCCCATTGAGCGTACATATCGGAGCGAAGGCAGGGGAGATCGCGGAGCGCATTTTGCTGCCGGGTGATCCGCTGCGCGCCAAATACATTGCCGAAACGTTTCTAGAAGGAGCGGTATGCTACAACGAAGTGCGCGGCATGCTCGGATTTACCGGGACGTATAAAGGGGAGCGCATTTCCGTGCAAGGGACCGGCATGGGCGTGCCGTCCATTTCGATTTATGTGAACGAACTGATCCAAAGCTACGGCGTAAAGACGCTCATCCGCGTCGGAACGTGCGGAGCGATTCAGCCGGATGTGCGCGTCCGCGACGTCATTTTGGCGATGAGCGCGTCGACCGATTCGAACATGAACCGACTCATTTTCCGCGGCCGTGATTATGCGCCAACCGCCGATTTCCATCTGTTGCGGACGGCGTATGAAGTAGGTGTGGAAAAAGGGCTGGCGCTAAAAGTCGGCAATGTGTTCACCGCCGACATGTTTTACAATGATGAACCGAATTGGGAAACGTGGGCGCGTTACGGCGTATTGGCTGTCGAGATGGAAACGGCGGCGCTTTATACGCTGGCGGCGAAATTCGGCTGCCGGGCGCTGTCGGTGCTGACGGTCAGCGACCATATTCTCACCGGAGAAGAAACGACGGCTGAGGAGCGGCAAATGACGTTTAACGAGATGATTGAAGTGGCGCTTGAAGCGGCGATCCGCAATGGCGCGTGATGGGGATGCTGGGCGCTTGGGCCTGGGAAAACAGAAAAGGAGAAGGAACATGAACCAGCGATGGCAAGCGGCGATGTTGGTGTGCCTGCTGCTCGCCGGCTGCCAAGCAGGGGAGAGCGGCAGCAACGGTGCGGCCGGTCCATCCGGCCAGCCGCCGGAAAGCGTGGTGCACCCAAGCGATCATCAACAGGGGAAAACGAGCGAGAGCCCTGTCGATCCCGATTTGCAGCTTGAGGCGAAATATTGGAACATCGTTGAGGTGCAAAACGGACAAAAAGTGATCAAAAACCCTGACAACATTTTGGTGCTCGTCAATAAAGAACAGTCGCTCCCGCCTGGCTATAAGCCGGCGGACTTGGTCGTGCCGCGCGTGCCGTTTTCATTTGCTGACCCGAACGCGGAAAAACGGCATATGCGGGCCGAAGCGGCCGCGGCGCTTGAGGAGATGTTTGCCGCCGCACGCCGGGATGGCATTGAGCTGGTGGCTGTGTCCGCTTATCGTTCATACGAGCGGCAGCAGATGATTTTTGCTGAAGAAGTGCGGCAAAAAGGAAAGGAAAAAGCGGTTCAAGCAGTCGCTCACCCAGGGCAGAGCGAGCATCAGACAGGGCTGGCGGTCGATATCAGCAGCCGCTCGGCCGGCTGTCAGCTGACCGAATCGTTCGGGGCGACAAAAGAAGGGCAATGGGTGGCCGCCCATGCGCACGAGTACGGATTCATCATCCGCTACCCGAAAGGAAAGGAAGCGGTGACCGGCTACAAATATGAGCCGTGGCATCTTCGCTATGTCGGGCGGAAGGCGGCCGCGGTGATAAAAAAGCGTGGCTTGACGCTTGAAGAATATTTCAAAGTAGTGAAAAAAGTGTGAAAACGGCGCCTCGTCGAGGACGCCGTTTTTCTTGCCAGCTATGGCTCGCAACAAAAGACGCAATAGCCAAGACGGTCGCCAAATTGAGCTGTCAACTGTTGGTGCATCTTCCACATGCTCGCCATCTCCGGTGTCGGCGGAAAGGCGATGATGATGGGTCCCCCAAGGCTTGGCGCTTCGGCTGCAGCCGCGTAGGAAAACTGGCGGCAACGGAAGCCGCTTTGTTCGAGCACTTCTTTCCACTCCGCTGGTGTCATTAGCTGACGGAAGCCGTAAAAGGCGGCGATTTGCTTTTGCTCGGCGGCGGTCAGATGCTCGTGACACGCTTCAATGCCGACGAATAGGCCATCGTTTTTGAGCACGCGGCGGATTTCGGCGAGCGCGTTTGGCAATGAAACGAAAGCAAGCACCGATTCAGAAAGCGCGAGGTCAAACGTCCCGGCGGGAAACGGGAGCGCTTCGACCGAGGCGCGATGCAAACGGACCGAGACAGCCTTGGCGGCAAAACGCTGTTTCGCCTTAGCGATCATCGTCGGGTGAATGTCGATGGCGGTGACGTTGGCCCTGTACTGTTCGGCGATATAAGCCGCTGTCTGTCCGGTGCCGCAGCCGACGTCAAGCACGGATGTTGAACGGTCGATCTTAAGTTTACGTAAGATTTGTTTTGTTAACTCAAAACCGCCTGGGTGAGCGCCATCGATCCCCATGTCCGCCAACCAGTCTAAATATGCAGACATCTGTTCCTCTCCTTTTTTGTTTCGACTTGGTTTATCATACGCAAATACGCTCGATTTTGCCTTTAGACAAAAAAATTTGCTTGTCCCTATTCTTATGAAAAAAGGAAATTTTCTTGCTGTAGACCCAACCGGCTTCAAGCTGGTACACTGATACGTGCAAAAATGAGATGGCTAGGTTGGTGAAGAACGTGGATAGAAAACAAGGAGCCGAGGCGGGCGCACTGCTGAGCATTTTCGTCTATCTTCTCCTTTCGACCGGCAAGCTGTTGGCTGGGGCGGTGTTCGGCTCGGATGCGGTGGAAGCGGACGGTTGGAATAATTTGAGTGATATTATCGCTTCCTCGGCAGTCTATATCGGCATGAAAATCGCGAAAAAACCGCGTGATGACAACCACCCGTACGGACATTCTCGGGCGGAGAACATTTCCTCGCTGTTGGCCGCTTTTTTGATGATGTCTATTGGCATTGACGTGATCACAAGCGGCGTCCGCTCGCTGTTCGGCAAGGAAAAGGCAGCGGCTCCTGACGTTTTAGCGGTTGTGGTTGCGCTCGCCTCAGCGGCCGTTATGATTGGCGTTTATGTCATCAATCGCCGGCTGGCGCGGCGGACGAACAGCATGGCGCTGGCAGCAGTGGCGAAAGACAATTTATCGGATGCGCTGGTGAGCATTGGCGCCGCCATGGGCATCGCCGGCGCGTTGCTTGGGTGGCCATGGCTTGATCCGCTGGCGGCGCTTGTGATCGGGGCGATGATTGGCAAGACGGCGTGGGAGGTGTTTATGGAGACGGCGCATACGCTCACCGACGGTTTTGATGAACAGCAGCTCGCTGTTTATAAAGACGAAATCGCTGCGGTGAGCGGCGTGCGCGATGTCGCTGACATTAAAGCGCGCATGTTAGGCAACGACATTGTGCTGGACGTGACGATCCGTGTTGACTCGCATTTGACGGTGGCAAAAAGCCATGAAATCGCCGATGAAGTCGAGCGTTTGATGCGAAACCGGCATAACATTCGGGCGACGCACGTCCATGTGGAACCGGAAGCGGTGCGCTGACTGGCTTCGGGCGCATTGGCGGGCGGACGCGGCGAGGCGCCTAGACAGCGAATGACTTGTCGGGATGTGACGCTTTGCAACCGGCAGAAATTGCTTGTCGCCAACAGGGAGCGGATGCGGCCAAACCGTTGCCGCTGGCTTGTTTTTGGCGGGGGAAGAGGAGTAGTGTTGCGGCAAACAGCAAACAATACAATTAAAATCGTTTGCATGGAAAGGACGTTAGTCTATGGTGATCGAGCAGAACTTTCGTTTGACGGTTGACGGAACGTACAAACGCTATGTGCCGGCAGGAAGCCAGTCGTGTTGGCTTCATTTCACCGCCGCCGCCAAGCCGGATTTGGAGCAGCTTCTTTCTTCGCTGTCTATTCACCCTCTCGCCCGACAGCGGCTGATGAACGGGACAGACATTCCCGCGTTTGACGAATACGAACGCTGTTTCTTCTTATCGCTGTTTATCGTCCGTCCGTCCGGCCGGACAGTCAACGTTCGTTTGCTTGCCGACAGCCAATATATGATCAGCTATATGGATGAAAGCGATCCGTTTGTTGATCACGTGAAAGAACGTTTGTTGAACCATCGCGATCAGGCGCTGTATCCCGGGTATGTGCTGTATCACTTTTTAGACTTGGCCGCCATCCGTTTTTTGCAAGTCATCGATCAGATCGCTGACCGCATTCAGACGCTTGAACGGCAAGTGTTTGCGACCCCGTTTGCCAACGAAATCGGGCGCGAGATTTATCGGATGAAAACACATCTTCATGAGCTGCGCCAAATCGCCGAGGCGCAGGAAGAAGCGATCAAAATGATCCGCCATGCTGATTTGCCGTATATCAACCACGAGACGAATCCGTATATCGAGGAAGTGGCGTCGCGATTCTCTCGTGTGCCCGCCGCTCTCGACGCGTTTAAGGAATCATTGTCCGCCATTTTCGATTTGCAACTGTCGCTCAAATCAGATCATATGAACGTCATTATGAAGACATTGACATTGGTGAGCGTCATCTTTTTGCCGATGACATTTATCGCCGGTGTATACGGCATGAATTTTGCATTTATGCCAGAGTTGAAATGGAGATACGGCTACCCGTTTGCCTTGTTGCTCATGGCAACCGTTGCTATGCTCATCGCCCTCTATTTTAAGCGAAAAGGTTGGTGGGGAGAGACGGGAACGAAAGAAAAATAGGCGTTTTTCTAGAAGGCCAGTGATGCAACGGAGAAAACGTTCCGGCAAGGAGCTTTCGCCAATGGAAATGGATCAATGGCTCTTCCGTACGTTCGTGGACCAATCTTTTTGAAGAAAACGCGGCTTTTCACCAATCTTCTAGAAATTTGGGCATTCGCCCGGCCGTTTGGGCGGCCGGGCGCATATGATGGCCCTGTGAACCGATGAAGGAGGTGCCCGCCGTGGGCGGTTTTGTCAACAGCGGTTATACGCTTGTCATCGTCCTGTTCATTTTACTGATTATTGTTGGCTGTGCCTGTGTCGCTTGATGAGCGGAAAAATAAGAAAGGGCGGCGGTCAAACGGGCTGCGAAGGGGGGCGTGTGCTCATATTCAGCTGCGCCCCTTCTCCATTGGGCAACCGCGTCGAGCGATGCGGGTGAGTGTTTTGATGGATAAAGTGAAGCGGCGGCGGTATAATGGAACAGAAATGATCATGGAAAAGGAGAAGACGACGTGGGGCATTGGAGCGAAGAAAAACAAGGAATCTTGTATACGGCTGTTTCGTACTTGCTGTGGGGAGTGTTGCCGCTTTACTGGAAGCTGCTAGAGGCGCGCTCGGCGCTTGAGATTTTGGCGCACCGCATCGTTTGGTCGTTCGTGTTTATGGCCATCCTTTTGGCAGCGACTGGGCAGCTTGGCGCCTTTCGCCGGGAGCTTCGGGCGATGCGCCGTAAGCCAGCCATGGCATGGGGGATCGCCGTTGCTGCCGTTCTCATCAGCGCCAACTGGTTTGTCTACATATGGGCGGTGAATCATCATCATGTCGTTGAAACGAGCCTTGGCTATTATATCAACCCGCTTGTCAGCGTGGCGCTTGGGACGATCATATTGCGCGAGCGGCTGAGCGTTGGGCAGTGGGCCGCTGTTTTTCTTGCCGCCGCCGGCGTGGCGGCGATGACGGCGGAATATGGCGCGTTTCCGTGGGTCGCCATATCGCTCGCGTTGACGTTCGGGTTTTACGGCTTAGTGAAAAAACTAGCCAGCGTTGACTCGTCCATTGGCTTGACGCTTGAAACAATGGCCGTCATGCCGCTTTCAGCCGTTTACTTATTATGGGTGTACAACGAAACGCCAGCCCTCGTCAAGACGGCCGAATGGTGGCAATGGGCGCTGTTGGCTGGAGCCGGGCCAGCGACGGCCGTGCCGCTTTTGTATTTCGCCAAAGGAGCGAAGCGTGTGTCGATGACAACACTTGGTTTTTTGCAATACATTTCGCCGACGATCAGTCTTCTTCTTGGCGTCTTTTTGTTCGGCGAGCCGTTTACGAAAGCGCATTTTTATGCGTTTAGCTGCATCTGGGCGGCGCTTATGTTGTTTTCCGTTGTTCAAATCAAGCAAGCGCCCGGTCGGAAAAAATGGAAGCGAAGCTCGCTCGGAGCATAACATCGGTCCACGGATGGACCGTTTTTTTATCGTTGCGGCAAATACCCATTTTTGTTGAAACATCTAACCATTTCCTCGGCTTCTGAATAGTCTACTAGTACAAAAACGAAGGAGGTGCTGGCAAATGGGTGCAGCTTACGGCGGCGGGTTCGCGTTGATCGTCGTTCTGTTCATCTTGTTGATTATTGTCGGATGTGCATGTGTCGGTGGTTGGGTGTACTAATGCCTCTTACTTGCTAGCAAGGAGGTGACGAATATGCCATACGGCTTTTATGGCGGCTGGGGCTGGGGCGGCTATGGCTTCGGCTACCCGGGCTATGGCGGCTACGGCTACGGCTTCGTGTTGATCGTCGTTTTGTTTATTTTGCTCATTATCGTTGGGGCGACATGGTGCTAAGCAGGTAATGGGCAGCGCGGGGGAGGCTGCTTGCGAGCGGCTGACCCCGCCATTTTTTTATGATGAAAGAGAGGCAGGAGAACAGAAGGGGGAAGGAGAAGAATAGAGGTGAGAAACTGCATGGAGGGAAAAACATGACCCGGATTTCAAAAGATCTCGTGGCGACGTTTTCGATCGTGGCGTTTGACTCGACGACCGGAGAGCTTGGCATTGCCGTCCAGTCGAAATTTTTAGGTGTCGGTGCGGTTGTGCCTTGGGCCAAGGCGGGTGTCGGAGCGGTGGCGACGCAATCGTACGCCAACACGTCGTACGGACCGCGCGGCCTCGAATGGATGGCCAAAGGGAAATCCGCGCAAGAAACGCTTGAGTTGCTCGTTGCCGATGACAGCGAGCGCGATTTGCGCCAAGTCGGCATCGTGGATGCGAAAGGACGAGTGGCGACGTTCACTGGGAAAAAATGCTACCCGTGGGCTGGGGGCATCACCGGGACGAACTATGCGGCTCAAGGCAATATTTTAGCTGGCGAGGAAACGGTGTTGGCGATGGGAAGAATGTTTGAGCAGACAAAAGGTCCGCTCGCCGAGCGATTGCTAAAAGCGCTTCAAGCCGGTCAGGCAGCGGGGGGCGACCGCCGTGGGCAGCAATCGGCCGCCTTGCTTGTCGTGAAAGAAGGAGGGGGATATGGCGGCTACAATGACCGTTATATCGACTTGCGCGTTGATGATCACCCGCGGCCGATCGAGGAGCTTATTCGCTTGTATCAGTTGCGTCAGCTTTACTTTGAGAAGCCGCGGCCCGAGAAGGTTGCGGTGATCGAAGGAGCAGTGAAGGAAGAAGTAGCAGCTCAATTGATTCGCCTTGGCTATTTGACGAAAGAGCGCGCTGCGGACAGCGAGGCGCTTCATGAGGCGCTGACTGTGTATATACATACGGAAAACTTTGAGGAGCGCGAACTGGAAAATGGAAAGATTGATCTTGATGTCCTCGCCTATATGAAAAGACAGCCGTCGCCACAAAACGGAAAATAGCAAAGGAGGATGCCGTTGCAGATGCCGGCATCCTTTTGTTGAGCCTTTATGAGGCGAGCGGCGCACGCTCGCTGCCATGTCTGCGCCAAACGGCCCGCAGGCGAAAGCTGAGAAACAGTGCGCCCGCTGCCAATCCGGCGATCAGGCCGATCCAATAGCCGAACGCTCCGGCGGCAGTCAGCGTAGCGAGCGCGCAGCCAAGCGGAAGCCCAACGCCCCAATAGGCGAGAAGGGCAGACCAAAAGACGGCGTTCACCTCTTTATAGCCGCGCAGCGCCCCTTGAATGGGAGCGGCGATGGCGTCGGAAAACTGGAAAAAGATTGCATACAACAAAAACTTCCCGGTCAGCGCCGCCACGTCCGGATCGTTTGTATACAGCCGAGCGATATGGTCCCGGAAGGCGAACAGGAACAGCGCGGCAGCCGCCGCGACGGCCAAGGCGAGGGTGATGCCGATCAAGCAATATTGTTTGGCGGCTTCATAACGGCTGGCCCCGGCTTCAACGCCCACGGCGATCGTCAGCGCCATCGATAAGCTGAGCGGAATCATATACAACAGTGAAGCAAAGTTGAGAGCGCTTTGATGCGCGGCGACCGTTTCCGCGCCAAACCGGCCGACAAGCAACGTGACGGCGGCAAAAATGCTCGTTTCAAAAAAGATGGCCGACCCGATCGGCACCCCGGTTTTCAGCAGCTCTTTCCATGCCGTCCATGACGGACGGTAAAAACGGACGAGTGCACGATAGGGGGCCAGGCGGCGAAATTTCAAGGCGGCAAAGGCAGCGGCCGCAAAGCAGTACGCATACGTGATCGCCGTCGCGTAGCCAGTGCCGATGCCGCCAAGACGCGGAAATCCGCCATGCCCGTAAATCAACAACCAGTTGAACAGCATATTGATCGGCAAGGCGGTGAGTGTAATCCACATCGTCACTTTCGTTTGCCCGAGCGCGTCGATGAAATAGCGGAGCACGGAATAAAGGAACAGCGGGATGATCCCGAACGACAAGGCGCGCAAGTAATCATAGGCGATATACCGAACGTTTTCATCCAAAGACATCTGTTTCAAGATGAACGGCACGGCAGCGGCCCCGATCAGGACAATGGCGACAGCAAGCGTGACAGCCAAGTAGAGCGCCTGGGTGACAGTGTGAGCGATCGAGTCATGCTGTCCGGCGCCGAAATGGTGGGAGACGATTGGGGACAGGGCGAGCAAAATGCCGCCGACGCCGGTAAATACTGGCACCCATAGGCTTGAGCCGATCGCGACGCCGGCAAGATCTTCCGGGCTTGCGTGACCGGACATGGCGACATCGACAAAGTTCATGGCGTATTGGCCGGTTTGCGAAACAAAAATGGGAAGAAACAAGGCGAACAGGCGCTGCCATTTGCCATTGGGCGAATCGGTCGTTGCCATAATGGCTCCTCCTTTTCTGTGATAAAGTGACACATTGTTCTAAATCATCAATCTTCCCAATTCCGAAGCTGGGATGGCCCCCTCTTCGGAAGCGATTTATGAGGAAAGAAACGGCGGTTGGCTGCAAAGCGGAAATTCGATCAAAAAACATGCGCCGTTCGCGTCGCTTTGCACTTTCATCGTCCCGCGATGCAGTTCGACGATTTTTTTCGATAATGACAGGCCGAGCCCAGTGCCCGTTTCCTTCGTTGAAAAAAACGGATCGAAAACATGGTCGATGACCGACGGCGGAATGCCAGGCCCATCGTCGCAGAAGCGAAGCTGAACGAGATGGTTGATTTTTCGGCTGCAGATCGACACCGTCATCGTTTTCGCTGTTTTTGCTTCCACGGCGTTGCGAAATAAGTTTAAAAACACTTGCAAAAGCTGGCTGCGGTCGCCGTTCATTTCGTAATCGTCAAGCTCGTCATCAAGGTCAAAATGGACGTCAATGTTATGCAACAGCGCTTCGCTTTGCAATAGGACGCCGACATCGTCGCGCAAAAAGCGGTGCAAGTTGAACGTCTCCATTTTGACGTCCGCCGGCTTCGCTATATTCAAAAAATCCGTGATAATGTCGTTCGCCCGGTCGAGCTCAGGAATTAAAAGCCGCTCCACGAGCGAGGCGATGCGATCCGGCAAGTCGGCTTTCAACAGCTGCAAATACCCGCGCACCGTCGTCAGCGGATTGCGGATTTCATGGGCGATGCCGGCGGCGATGCGGCCGGCGACCGCCAGCTTTTCTGTTTCTTTCATCATATTGAGCGACTGAAACATACTGATGACTCGTTTGACAGATCCGTCATCGTTGTAAATAAAACGGGTGTTGACGATGCCGTAAAATCGGTCGAGCACTTCGTAATTGTAAAGCGGCTCGCCTTTTTCAAGCGATTCGAGCGTCGCGATCAGCTCATCAGGGAGCTTCAGCAGCTCGCGAATATGTTTGCCGATGATGGCGTCGCGATCCACGCCGGTGTCAACAGCCGCCTGCAAATTGCAAAGCGTAATGACCCCTTGGGCGTCGACAAAGACGATATGGTGTGGAACAAGATCGAGCAACGGCATCAAAAAGGCTTCCACTTTTTCAAACGGTACGTCACGATACAAGTCAATATCCCACTTCCATTCCGCTTCTTTTTCAAGGGACGGCGGAATGGTGTGAAGGTGCGGCCGGACGTCGCCGCGTTTTTTTTCGATGGCGATTCCATTTTCGTAATCGACAAAGGTGAACGGAAACGGAAGCTTTTCGATGAGCCGCTCATAAGCGCGCAGCTTTCGTTCGAGCTCTTCGATTTGCGGTTGTGCCAGTCGATCGTTCATCTTTCCAAACTCCTTAGCTACACATTGCGTTTTGATGTATTCCGAATGCCTTTCTTTCATATTAGCAAATCCACTCGCATTTGCCTATCATCGTTCTTCCCAGTTGCTTTCTCTCGTCAAACTGGCGAAGGTTTCGTTGGCGATATTAGGTTCTGATGGAGCGGGATCAAACGGAGACAAATGACCTAATCAATAAAACAATGTGCTAAATCATCACTTAACATTATTTCTGCATGGCATGATAAAGTTCACTAACAAACGCTTGTACAAAGCTTCTCAACTGGAAAAGAATCCGTTTTGAGGTGACTTTCGTAAATCTCTCAACGTTCACAACAGCTGACAAAACGCAATGGATCCCAGCGACGATTCGTCAAGCATCATGATTTTCTATCATAAAACTATGTGCTAAATAATCAATAGAACAAACCCAATATTAACAACCCGAGCTCAAGCGAGGTGGCGCCAACATCTTCGGCAAGAAACGGCACATGACCATCCATAAAAGCAATAGCGGTCCGCGTCGACGCATAGATCGTCTCCTCCTTCACCCTTTTATCATACGTCATCGGTCAAAGGAAAAGCAGCATTTGTCGACGGTGAAATATTTTGTATATAATAAAGCGGGACGAACAAGAACCGATCGCCGATTAGAAAGGGTGGTTTGATGATGTTGACGTTAGCAGACATTGAACAAGCACGGGAGAAAATGAAAGGCGTCGTCCATGAAACACCGCTTGAGCATTCGCAAACGTTCAGCCGGCTGTCTGGCAACGACGTATATATGAAACTGGAAAACTTGCAAAAAACGGGTTCGTTTAAAGTAAGAGGTTCATTCAATAAAATTATGTCGCTTACGGAAGAAGAGCGGGCGCGCGGCGTCATCGCCGCCTCGGCCGGCAATCACGCCCAAGGGGTGGCCTACGCAAGCGGCATGCTTCATATTCCGTGCACGATCGTCATGCCAAAGGGGGCGCCGCTCAGCAAAATTGAAGCGACGAAAAGCTATGGGGCGGAAGTCGTGCTGTACGGCGATGTGTTTGACGAGTCTTTGGAATATGCGTTAGAGTTGCAGCGCGAACGGGGAATGACGTTTGTACACCCATTTGACGACTTGGCGGTGATGGCTGGTCAAGGGACGATCGGCTTGGAGCTGATCGAGCAGCTTCCTGACGTCGATGTCGTTCTTTGTCCGGTCGGGGGCGGCGGGTTGCTTGCCGGGGTGGCGTTTACGTTAAAACAGCTGAAGCCATCGGTTGAAGTGTACGGCGTTGAGTCATCGGCTTGTCCAGGCATGACGGCGGCCATACGCCATAAACAGCCTGTCTCCATTGCCGCATCGAATACGATCGCCGATGGGATTGCCGTGAAAAAGCCGGGCAATATTACGTACCAATACATTGAGCAATACGTCGATGGCGTTGTGTGCGTGGAAGAGGCGGAAATTTCACGGACGATGCTGTATGTGCTCGAGCGGAACAAGCTGTTAATCGAAGGGGCGGCCGCTTGTCCATTGGCGGCATTGTTGTATCAAAAGCTGCCGTTTCGCGGCAAAAAAGTCGCCGCTGTGCTAAGCGGCGGCAACGTCGATGTGACGCTCATTTCCCGCATTATTGAGCGGGGGCTTGTCGAAGCCGGGCGATTCGTTACGTTTACAACGGTCATCTCCGACAAGCCGGGCCAGTTGAACAAACTGCTTCGCATTATCGCCGAGCTCGAGGCGAATGTCATGTCGATCCACCATCAGCGCATCGGCGCCAAAGTGTTGCCTGGCCAGGCGGAAATTCACTTTTCGCTCGAGACAAAAAACGAAGACCATATTCAGCAAATTTACCAAGTGTTGTTGAAAGAAGGCTATGATGTACAGTTTTACCGATGAGCGCGCGATGGGAAAACAGTTTGTGTTTCCCCACTGTCTGTTAAGCAAGCAGTGGAAACACCGTCTTCGAAATCATGTTCACACGAAGCGAACGCTTTACTTTTGCGAGTGTCGGACGGATGAATACGCTCGCCAAGAAATGGGGGCGTTCGCCGTCAAAAAAGCCGAATTGGCCGATGTCGACCGGATTCTCGACTTGCGGCGCCGCATTGCCGAATTTGAGACGAGGCCGTCGTCCCGCGATATGCTAGTGAAAGGGATGGAAACCAATTCAGCTAGAACGTACTACATTGAACAAGACGGCCGAATGGTGGCCGCGGCATCGACATCAGCGGAAAACTCATTGTCGGCGATGATCGTCGCTGTCTGCACGGATCAGGAGCATCGAGGGAAAGGGTATGCCAGCGCCATCGTGGCGAAGCTCGTTTGCGATTTGCTCGCTGAAGGGAAGATGCCGTGCTTGTTTTACGACAACCCGGCCGCTGGCCGCATCTACCGCCGCCTTGGTTTTCGCGATATCGGGCTGTGGGCGATGTACCGCTAGCAACGAAAAGCGAAAGCTCCGCCGGCTTGCTTCTGCGCAGAAGCAAGCCCGCGTTTATTGCCCGTCCGCCCCGTTTGGCGTAACACGGCGAATGTGCTGATCGCCGTGCTCCCGCATCGCTTTTGCCTTGCCGTTGACGAGCTGTTTTTTGTCAACGATGGAAGAAGGTGTTTGTTTTTTGTTCGCCATATGGAATCACCTCAATGGAGACGATTTAGCGCGCTGAATGAACATGTCCGCATCTTCGATCAACCCGCAGACGCCGCATTGGACGCGGTAGCTCGGGCCGCGGTATGGGAGATGGAACGGTTCGAGCGCTTCGTTTGTGTATTCGTGCTCAATGTCGCCGGTGTGCGGATCGAGCTTGACCGCACGCGGGTGCTGCTCAATGAGATGAAACCGCGTCCGGTTCGTTTTGCAGTTTGGGCATAGCATCGGTTCCAATCGAAGCCACCTCCATCTTTATCATTTGAAATCATGGCGGCCATTATGTATCGGCAGGCCCTATACGACCGTGTTGGGCATGAGAAGCAATGGTTGACAATCATGGTGCGGTTCGGGTATGGTAAAGGCAAAACAAAAAAATATTTCACTTTTTCAGAAAATGGTGTAATATAAATGGCAAAGGGGATTTTCTATGGCTGACAAACCGCTCAGAGACCGCATTATCGATACGGCGCTTCATTTATTTGAGAAATACGGCTACCACGGCGTGACGGTTGACCGCATCGTGGCGGAAAGCGACACCTCCAAAGGCGGTTTTTACCATAATTTCAAATCGAAAGATGAGTTGCTTTACCATATTCATGACGTTTTTATTACCTACGCGCTTACAAAAGCACAGGAAGCGTATGAAAGCTTTTCGACGCCGACCGAGCGCTTGTACGCCATCGTTCAGTCGTTCGTCAAAGTGTTTCACTTGTACAAACCGCACATCACCGTATTTTACCAAGAGAGCACGTACTTAAAACCGGAATACGCCGAACCGATCAATGAAAAGCGCGAAGAATTTAAACAAATTATTTTTCGCGTCATCCGCGAGGGGATTGAAGCTGGGGAATTTCGTCCGGAGCTGTCGGTGGAGATTACCGGCATGTCCATTATCGGCATGGTCAACTGGACATACAAATGGTACAATCCGGATGGTCCGCTGTCAATTGAGGAGATCGCGGCGTATTTTGCCGATTTCATTTTGCATGCGGTGCTCCGCACACCAGAAAACCCAGCGGCGGCGCGGTTTTTGTTGCGGCCGGCCGCCGAATAAGTTGTTGATCGTATAAAGACCAACTAGTCGGTTTTTGAAAACGCTTCAAAAACCAAAACGATCTGCGTTCGTTTCCTTCACTAAAACCGACTAGTCGGTTCAAATGATAGAACATTTTCTATGGGGGAGAGGGACAAGATGGATTTTTCATTAACAAAAGAGCAACAGATGATTAAAGAAATGGTTCGCGACTTTGCTGAGAAGGAAATTGCCCCGTACGCGGCGAAATGGGATGAAGAAGCGCATTTTCCGCTGGATGTCTTTCGCAAAATGGGCGAGTTGGGGCTGTTGGGTTTGCCGTTTCCGGAAGAATACGGCGGCGCTGGGGGCGATACGATTTCGTATGCCATCGCCGTTGAGGAAATCGGCCGCGCCTGCGGCGGCACCGGGCTAAGCTATGCGGCCGCTGTGTCACTTGGGGCGAGTCCCATTTATTATTTTGGAACAGAGGAACAGAAACAAAAATGGCTTGTGCCGATGGCGAAAGGAGAGACGCTCGGCGCTTTTGGGCTCACGGAGCCGAACGCTGGGTCCGATGCCGGCGGCACGCGCACGACCGCGGTGCTTGACGGCGATGAATATGTCATCAACGGCGAAAAATGCTGGATCACGAACGCCCAATACGCGCGGCAAGTCATTGTCACCGCTGTTACGGGCAAAGATGCGCGCGGCAAAAACATCATCACCGCTCTCATCGTGCCAACTGACTCCCCAGGATTTACGATCCGTTCGAATTACGACAAGATGGGCGTCCGCGCGTCCAATACGTGCGAGCTTGTTTTCGAGAACGTCCGCGTGCCGAAAGAAAACGTCTTGGGCGACCCGCAAAAAGGGTTTAAACAGTTTTTGTACACGCTTGATGGCGGCCGCATTTCCATCGCTGCTTTAGCCGTCGGCATCGCCCAAGCGGCGTTTGAGAAAGCGCTTCAATACGCGAAAGAACGCGTTCAGTTTGGCCAACCGATTTCCAAGTTTCAAGCGATCCAGTTTAAGCTCGCTGACATGGCGATGGAAATTGAGCTCGCCCGCAATATGGTGTACAAAGCGGCTTGGTTGAAGGATCAAGGGAAACCGTTTACAAAAGAAGCGTCGTTCGCCAAGCTGTTCGCCTCGGAAATGGGATTCCGCGTCTGCAACCAGGCGATTCAAATTCACGGCGGCTACGGCTATATGAAAGAGTACGGCGTTGAGCGCCATTTGCGGGATATCAAGCTCATGGAAATCGGCGAAGGCACATCAGAAATCCAACGGCTCGTCATCGCCCGCCAACTGGGATGCTAAAAGCGGAAATGCCTGCATATCCATAACAATGAATTGGGACAAAGGGGAGGAACGGCCGATGTTGACGGTGACTGTGGGGAAATTGTTGGAAGAGCGATCCAAGCAATATGCGGATCATGAGGCGGTCGTGTATGCCGACCGCGGATTGCGTCTGACGTATCGGCAGTTTAACGACTATTGCCGCCTCGTTGCGCGCGGGTTGATGCGGCTTGGCATTGAAAAAGGGGAGCATGTCGCCATTTGGGCCACGAACGTTCCGGAATGGATCGCCTGCCAGTTTGCGACCGGAAAAATGGGGGCGGTGCTCGTGACGGTCAATACGAACTACCGGGCGGCGGAGCTTGAGTATTTGCTTCGGCAGTCCGATTCGACGACGCTCTTTTTGATCGAACAATATCGCGACTCGTCGTATATCGATATTTTGTATGAAATCGTTCCCGAGCTACGTACATCGACGCCTGGACAGCTGCAATCGAAACGGCTGCCGAAGTTGAAAAACGTGATCTTTCTTGGTGACAAACGGTACCCGGGCATGTTTACATGGAACGACATCTTGGCGATGGCGCACGACGTATCGGAAGAAGAACTCGATGAACGGATGGAGAGCCTCGACCCGAACGATGTCATCAACATGCAATACACGTCCGGGACGACCGGATTCCCGAAAGGGGTGATGTTGACGCATTACAACATCGTCAACAACGCCCACCAAGTGGCGCAATGCATGGGGCTTGGCGAAGGCGATCGATTGTGCATTCCGGTGCCGTTTTTCCATTGCTTCGGCTGCGTCATGAGCACGCTTGCATGCGTGACGGTCGGGGCGACGATGGTGCCGGTTGTGGAGTTTCATCCGAAGCGGGTTCTCGAGACGGTGGAAGCGGAGCGGTGCACGGCGCTTCACGGCGTGCCGACGATGTTCATCGCCGAGCTCAACGACCCGGATTTTGCCAAATACGATTTGTCATCGCTGCGCACGGGCATTATGGCCGGTTCTCCTTGCCCGGTCGAAGTGATGAAAGCGGTCATCGAGAAAATGGGGATGAAAGACATTACGATCGCCTACGGGCAGACGGAAGCGTCCCCAGTCATCACGCAAACGCGCACCAACGATCCGCTTGAGCTGCGTGTCGAAACGGTTGGCCGCGCCTTGCCGGGCGTGGAAGTGAAAATCGTTGAGCCGGGCACGAACAAGGAAGTGCCGCGGGGGGTGCAAGGGGAACTGTGCACGCGCGGCTATCATGTCATGAAAGGATATTACAACAACCCGGAAGCGACAAATGAAGCGATCGATGCAGACGGCTGGTTGCACACCGGCGATTTGGCGACGATGGATGAAAACGGTTACTGCCGTATCACCGGCCGGCTGAAAGATATGATCATCCGCGGCGGGGAGAACATTTATCCGCGCGAAATCGAAGAGTTTTTGTACAAACATCCGAAAATTTTGGACGTTCAAGTCGTCGGCGTGCCGGATGAGGTATACGGTGAAGAGGTGATGGCGTGGATCATCTTAAAAGACGGCGAAACGGCGACCGCTGAGGAGATTCGCGAGTTTTGCCGCGGCAACATTTCCCGGCATAAAATCCCGCGCTACATCGAGTTTACCGAGTCGTACCCGATGACCGCATCCGGCAAAATTCAAAAGTTTAAGCTGCGGGAAATGGCGAAAGAACGCCTTGGCTTGACGAAGTGAACGTTGCCCGGCGGCTGAACGGTTCGGCCGCCGGCAGCCCCACTTTTTGCGAAAGGGTGAGATGATGTTTTCGAAAGTATTGATTGCCAACCGCGGCGAAATCGCCGTCCGTGTCATCCGCACGTGCCGACGTCTCGGCATTCAAACGGTTGCCATTTATTCCGAAGCAGACGTCGATTCGCTTCATGTCTCACTCGCGGATGAAGCGTATTTGATCGGCAAGCCGCGCGTCGCGGAAAGCTATTTAAATATCGAAAAAATCATTGAGGTTGCCAAAGCGGCGAAAGCGGAGGCGATCCATCCCGGCTATGGGCTGCTCTCGGAAAACCCGTCATTTGCCCGCCGCTGCGAGGAAGAAGGAATCGTCTTCATCGGTCCGAAGGCGGACGTCATTGCGGCGATGGGCAGCAAAATCGAAGCGCGGCGGGTGATGGAAAAAGCCGGCGTGCCGATCGTCCCAGGCGTCTCCTTTGCGCTTGATGGCGCCGACGAGGCGGCCAAAGCGGCGGCTTCGATTGGATATCCGGTCATGTTAAAAGCAGCAGCCGGCGGCGGCGGCATCGGCATGCATATCGCTCGCGACGAAGCGGAGTTGCGCCAAGCGTTTGAAGGGAGCCAAAAACGGGCCGCTTCGTTTTTCGGCGACGGGACGATGTACATTGAAAAATATATCGAACGCCCTCGCCATATTGAAATTCAGCTTCTTGCTGATTCCTACGGCAACTGCGTTTACTTATGGGAGCGTGAATGTTCGATCCAACGCCGCCACCAAAAAGTGATCGAAGAGGCGCCGTCGCCGTTTTTGGATGAAGAGACGCGACGGAAGATGGGGGAGGCGGCCGTGCGGGCCGCGCGCCATATCGGCTATGCGAACGCCGGCACGATCGAATTTCTCGTCGATGAACAGAAAAACTTTTATTTTCTTGAGATGAACACCCGGCTGCAAGTCGAGCACCCGGTGACGGAAGAAATCACCGGCATCGACATCGTCGAAGAGCAGCTGCGCATCGCCGCCGGCGAGCCGCTCCGCTATCAACAAGAAGAGATTCGCCGCGACGGCCACGCCATTGAAGTGCGCATTTATGCCGAAGATCCGAACACGTTTTACCCGTCGCCCGGCCGCATTACGGCGTTTTCCGCCCCACAAGGCGAATGGATTCGCCATGAAACGGCGGTTCAAAGCGGCATCACGGTCACGCCGTTTTATGATCCGATGATCGCGAAGTTGATTGCAAAAGGACCAGATCGGCAAACGGCGATTGAACGCTTGCTCGAAGCGCTTCGAGACTATCGCGTCGAAGGGATTAAAACGAACATTCCGCTGCTTGAGGCCGTGTTGTCCCATCCAGCGTTTCAAGCGGGGGATACGACGACCGATTTCCTTTTGAAACATTGGAAACCATTAAAAACGAAATGAAGCAGAAATGAATGGGGGAAGAAACGATGAATCAAATAACTGCAACGATGGCAGGAAGTGTGTGGAAAATTGTCGTCGCCGTCGGTGACCGTGTAGAAGAAGGCCAAGATGTCGTCATTTTGGAATCGATGAAAATGGAGATTCCGATTGCTGCGGAAACGTCTGGCGTCGTGAAGCACATCCACGTGCAGGAAGGAGATTTCGTGAACGAAGGCGATGTGCTTGTCGAGATTGAGTAAAAAGGGGGAGAACGGAATGAGCCGATGGCCGGCGAAGGTGACGATCAAAGAAGTCGGCCCGCGCGACGGCCTGCAAAACGAAGCAACGCCGATCACGACCGCCGATAAAATCGCTTGGATCAACCTATTGTCCGAAACGGGGCTGTCATACATTGAGGTGACTTCCTTCGTCCATCCGAAATGGATTCCGCAGCTGGCGGACGCCGTTGAAGTGGCAGCGGGCATTCGCCGAAAACCCGGCGTCACGTACGCGGCGCTCGTCCCGAACGAAAAGGGGCTTGAGCGGGCGCTTGCCGCCGGGTTGGATGAAGTGGGCGTCTTCATGTCAGCGAGCGAAACGCACAACGAAAAAAACATTAACAAAACGATCGCGGCCACATTCCCGGTGCTGGAAGCGGTAGTGAAAACGGCGAAACAAGAAGGGAAAACGGTGCGCGGCTACGTTTCAACCGTCTTTGGCTGCCCGTATGAAGGGCGTGTCGCTGTCGATCAAGTGCTGATGGTGGCGGACCGGTTGTTGGCGATGGGGGTTGACGAACTGTCGCTTGGCGATACGATCGGCGTAGCGACGCCCAAGCAAGTCGAAGAGGTGCTCGCAATCGTGCTCCGCCGTTTTCCGGTTAATCGGATCGCGATGCATTTCCATGACACGAGAGGGACGGCGCTGGCCAATATTTTAGTGTCCATGGAAATGGGAATTACGACGTTTGACAGCTCGCTCGGCGGCCTCGGCGGCTGTCCATACGCTCCCGGAGCGTCGGGAAACGTCGCCACCGATGATTTAGTATATATGCTTCACGGCATGGGGATTGAAACCGGCATCCATGTTGAGCGGCTGACGAAAGCGGCTTTGTTTATCCGCGACAAAATCGGCCGCCCGCTTCCGAGCCGCTATTTACAAACGGTTTGATCATAAGGGGGGGGAAACGTGAGCACACTTGTATCGTTTGAAACACAAGAAAACGGCATCGCGATTGTGACATTAAACCGCCCGGAAGCGGCCAATGCGCTGTCAAGAGCGCTTCTTTTAGAACTCGGCGCGCTCTTGCAAGAGATCAAATTTCGAAAAGATGTGCGCGTTGTCATGTTGACTGGGGCAGGAGACAAGGTGTTTTGCGCCGGCGCTGATTTGAAAGAGCGGGCGGGGATGAATGAAACGGAAGTGCGGCAGGCTGTCGCCTTAATCAGCAAAACGATCAACGAGGTGGAGAAAACGCCGCAGCCGGTCATCGCCGTGTTAAATGGTTCGGCGTTTGGCGGCGGGTTGGAGCTTGCCTTGGCTTGCGATATTCGGTTCGCGGCTGATGACATCCAGCTCGGGCTGACGGAAACGTCGCTCGGCATCATTCCGGGAGCGGGAGGGACGCAGCGGCTCCCGCGCCTTGTCGGCATCGGCAAGGCGAAAGAGCTCATTTTTGCCGCCAAACGGATTACGGCGCAGGAAGCTGAACGAATCGGCCTTGTCGAATACGCGGTGCCGCGCGCCGAGCTGATGGATCGGGCGCTTGAATTGGCGCGGCAAATCGCCGACAATGCCCCCATTGCCGTCCGTCAGGCGAAACGGGCGATCCAAAGCGTATTCAACGTCGACTTAGAGACGGGCCTCGCGATTGAGCAGCTCGCCTATGAGGCGACCATTCCGACGAAAGACCGGTTGGAAGGCTTGCAGGCGTTTAAAGAAAAACGAAAGCCGGTGTACAAAGGCGAGTAAGCCCGCTTGGACAAGAAGGGGTCGGTTTGGAAGGAGGAAGCCGCAAGGAGCGCTTGCGCCGCATCGGCCTTTTCACAACGATAAAACACGGCACCCAACCTTGCTTCGGCCGAACACGCGGGACGGAACAGCAAGATCCATCAAAACAAGGAGGGAAAACAAAGAGATGAAAGAAACAGCCAATCAACAAGACACGCTCGCAGCGGAGCTGGAGAAAAGAGCGGCTGAGATCAAGAAAGGCGGGGCGCCAAAATATCATGAAAAAAACGCCGCCCAGGGGAAATTGTTTGTTCGCGAGCGGCTGAACTTACTGCTTGATAACGGCTTGGAAGTGGAAGACGGATTGTTTGCCAACTGTTTGGCGGGCGATTTGCCGGCTGACGGGGTAGTGACCGGCATCGGCAAAATCAATGGCCGCACCGTCTGTGTGATGGCGAACGATTCGACAGTCAAAGCCGGATCGTGGGGAGCGCGCACCGTCGAAAAAATCATCCGCATTCAAGAGACGGCGGAAAAACTGCGTTGCCCGATCATTTATTTGGTGGACTCGGCCGGCGCCCGCATCACCGACCAAATTGAAATGTTTCCGGGCCGGCGCGGGGCGGGGCGCATTTTTTATAATGAGGTGAAGCTGTCCGGCAAAGTGCCGCAAGTGTGCCTGTTGTTCGGTCCATCAGCAGCCGGCGGCGCTTATATTCCGGCGTTTTGCGATATCGTTATCATGGTCGAAGGCAATGCCTCGATGTACTTAGGCTCGCCGCGCATGGCGGAAATGGTGATTGGGGAAAAAGTGACGCTCGAAGAGATGGGCGGCGCCCGCATGCATTGCACCGTCTCCGGCTGCGGCGATGTGCTCGTGAAAACCGAAGAAGAAGCGATTGCCTATGCACGCCGTTATTTGTCGTATTTTCCGTCTAATTACAGCGAAAAACCGCCGGTGGTCGAGGTGAAACCGCCGAAATCGTTTGATAAAACGATCGAGGACATTTTGCCGGAAAACCAAAATGCGCCGTTCAACATGTATGATTTGATTGAGCGGATCATTGACGAAGGATCATTTTGTGAAATCAAAAAATTGTTTGCGCCGGAAATCATTACGGGACTGGCGCGCCTTGCCGGCCAGCCGATCGGCATCATCGCCAACCAGCCGCGCGTCAAAGGCGGCGTATTGTTCCACGATTCGGCCGATAAAGCGGCGAAATTCATCACGCTTTGCGATGCGTTCCATATCCCGCTTTTGTTTTTGGCCGACGTCCCTGGTTTTATGATCGGCACGAAAGTCGAGCGGGTCGGCATCATCCGTCATGGGGCGAAAATGATCGCCGCCATGTCAGAAGCCACCGTACCGAAGATCTCGGTCATCGTTCGCAAAGCGTACGGCGCCGGATTGTACGCGATGGCCGGGCCGGCGTTTGAACCGGATTGCTGCTTGGCGCTTCCGAACGCGCAAATCGCCGTCATGGGACCGGAAGCGGCCGTCAACGCCGTCTACGCCAACAAAATTGCGGAGCTGCCGCCAGAAGAGCGTGCGGCATTTGTCGAACAAAAACGCGAGGAATACCGGCGCGACATCGATATTTATCGGCTCGCTTCCGAGCTGGTCGTCGACGGAATCGTCGCGCCGAACGATTTGCGCAACGAGCTCATCCGCCGATTTGAGGCGTATATGTCCAAGTATATGGTCTTTTCTGAGCGAAAGCACGGGGTGTATCCTGTTTAAAAAATGGATGGCTGTCCCTCTTGTCAAGGAACGACCGATCATGTATCATAATAATCACCAATCCGTTGCTGCGTTGTGCGTTGTAGAATGAAGTTTCAACCGATGGCAATCGAAAGGGAGTTCTACATTGAAGCGGGAATGCCATGCCTCAATGTTCGTGATGGAGGACGGCAGGAACGCTTCTGCGAACACCCACTTGGTGGAGCGTGGTTGAGAAACTGCATTCAGCCAACGGCAACCGCGGCGCGGATTCACGAATGAGGAGTGGGCAAAGGAGTTCAATTGGATGCCAAACATCCAGTTGGACTCTTTTTTTGTTGCGCATGTTTTCTTAAAAACACAAAACAATTATAGTTGATTTTCCCTGTTTTCATGTTATAATCATATTTCGTGTATGAATAATTCGTATTGAAACTATTTGAACAAGAAGAAACAAGGAGGGGGAGATGAATGGAAGGAATCAGCCGGGACGTCATGTATGCGGTCTTCCGGACGCAAAAGGCGCTTTACCGCCTCATCCGTGAAGACGCCGCCCGCGTCGGAGTGACAGAGGTGCAACTGATCGTCTTGTACACGCTGTTGAAAAAAGAGTATATTCGCCTCAATGACTTGGCGGAAAAATTAAACTTAAGCAACAGCAATATCAGCGGCACGGTTGACCGGCTCGTCGGCGCCGGCCTTGTTGTCCGCGAGCCGTCGAAGCAAGATCGGCGCGCGGTCATTTTGAGTTTGACGGAAAAAGGAAAAGAGACGGTGTCGGAAGCGTTTGGCGAGCAGTCGGTGCTGCGCCGGCGGCTCGGCCGCATTCAAGAACTCGTCTCTCCAGAGGAGATTGAACAGTTTTTGCATCTTCATGAAAAAATCAAAGCGATTTTACTCGGGGAGGAATAGACGGTGAACGTGAAACGATTGGTTGCGCTGAACATCATGGTGCTCATTTTGCTTGTCGGTGGAGGCTTTGCCGCCTACTACTATGTGAACGAAACAACGAACTACATTAAAACGGACAACGCCCGCATCGACGGCCAGGTCATCTCGGTTGCTGCGCCGCTGTCCGGAAAACTGACATCCTGGAGGGGAGACACGGGAAAAACCTTCTCAGCCGGGGAAGAAATCGGTGAGGTGTTTGATGGCAAAACTACGATTCCGGTGACAGTGCCTCATCGGATGACGATCGTGCAGCAAAACGCGGTCAAAGACTCGTTTGTCGCGGCAGGGACGCCGCTTGCCCGCGGGTTTGATCTGAACGATTTGTGGGTGACGGCGAATATTGAAGAAACGGATATTGAAGACGTGAAAATCGGGCAAGACGTCGATATTTATGTCGATGCGTATCCGGATCGCAAGTTCAGCGGCAAAGTCGAAAAGATTGGCAATGCGACAGCGAATACGTTCAGCCTGTTGCCCAGTTCCAGTGCGACCGGCAACTACACGAAAGTGACCCAAGTGATTCCAGTCACGATTTCCATTGACAATTACAACGGAGCCGGACTTGTGCCGGGCATGAACGTCACCGTCCGCATCCATAAGTAGGTGATGGAAGATGACAGCATTTGTCATTGGTTATATTGTGTTTGCCGTTTTGGTCTTGGCAGCGGTCAACATCGCGTTGCGCCGCCGCAAACCGGCTTCAGCCGCGGTGAAGGCGGCGGATGGAGCGGTGGAAGCCAACGCTCGACCGGTGGCGGAAACGAAAGCAGAGACGCCGACAGAAACGGATGGGAGCTCGGCCGCTCCAACCGGACAAGGCGGTCTCGGGGATATCGGCAGCCGCGGCAAGGTTGTCGCGACGGTCATGCTTGGCGCGTTTGTCGCCATCCTGAACCAAACGTTGATCAACGTCGCCTTGCCGCATATGATGCAAGATTTCAACGTGGAAACATCGACGATCCAATGGCTCGTGACAGGGTATATGCTCGTCAACGGCGTACTCATCCCGATCAGCCCGTTTTTAATCGCGAAGTTTCCGGCGAAACGGCTGTTTTTATCGGGCATGTCGTTTTTCGCCATCGGCGCATTTGTTTGCTCAATCGCTCCATCGTTTGCCGTCATGCTCACAGGGCGGCTGACTCAGGCGGTCGGAGCGGGCATCATCATGCAGCTGATGATGGTCATTATGTTGTCGATTTTTCCGCCGGAGCGCCGCGGGGTGGCAATGGGGACGGTCGGAATCGCCATGATGTTTGCGCCGGCGGTTGGACCGACGCTGTCTGGCTGGATCATTGAACATTATACATGGCGGCTGTTGTTTTACGTCGTTTTGCCGATCGCGATTTTAGACATTGTGCTTGCCTCCGTCTGGCTGAAACATACGCCGCGTAAAGGCAATCCAGTGCTGGACGTGCAAGGGGCGGTCTACTCCACGATCGGGTTTGGCGGTGTTCTGTATGGCTTCAGCGAAGCGGGAAGCAAAGGATGGGGCGAGACGGAAGTCGTTGTTTCGCTTGTCATCGGCGCCTTGTTCCTCATCATGTTCACATGGCGTTCACTTCGTTCGGAACATCCGGTGCTTAATTTCCGCGTGTTCCGCTACCCAGTGTTTACGTTGGCGACCGTCATCGGTTCGGTCATTAACATGGCGATGTTTGCGGCCATGGTCCTGCTTCCGGTGTATTTGCAAAACTTGCGAGGCTTTACTCCGCTTGATGCTGGCTTGCTCTTATTGCCGGGGGCGATCGTGATGGCGATTATGTCGCCGATTTCTGGTTGGGTGTTTGACCGCATCGGCGCGCGGATGCTCGCTATTGTCGGCTTGATCATCACCGCTGTGACGACATGGGAGTTCAGCAAGCTGACACTCGACACCCCGTATAGCCATTTAATTTGGCTTTATATTTTCCGGATGTTCGGCATGTCGATGCTCGGAATGCCGATTATGACGGAAGGGTTAAACGCCTTGCCGCGTCATCTGTACAGCCACGGCACGGCGATGTCAAATACGATCCGTCAAGTGGCGGCTTCGCTCGGGACGGCATTCTTGGTAACGATCATGTCCAACCGGACGAAATTCCATGTAGAAGCTTATCGCAATGAAATGACGGAAAACAATCCGTTGTTCATGAGCCTTGTCAGCCAACTGAAACAGGCCATCCCAAGCGATGAGGCGATCGCTCAGTTGCTGTATGGACTTGTGCAGCAACGGTCGGCCGTTGAAGGGATCAATGACGCCTTTTTCGTTGCCACCGGTTTGACGGTGCTGGCGTTAATGATGGCGTTTTTCTTAAGACGAGCTGCTCGATCTCGGCGGCTATCACCCGCAAAACTACGATCACACGTATCGCGGCACGGTGACAATGTATGAAGCAAACGTGATTAGTAATGGACAACGATGTTCTCCCTCCCTTTTTGAGCGCATATACATTATAAAGACAAGTGGATGACAAAAGGGGGGAGCGTCCATGGCGCATTTCGGCTCGAAAGGATGGCTTGTTGCCGAGTTGAAAAAGGCAGGCATCGCCCGCCATCCGGTCGGACGGAAAAAAATTGAGACATACAAAGCAGCCGAGCTGTACGGGTTGTACCGAAAATATGTGCAGAAAACATACTAAGCCGGATGAAGCGATCCGGCTTCTTTTTTGGGCAGCCTAAAGGGGGGAATGAGGGAGGCGCACCTGATGGTTGACAAGAGTGGGGACGCGACGGAAGCGATGTTGATGATGTTTCCGCCTTGCTTTTGTTCTTTTATGACGCGACCGGCTTCTTGTGAGACGAGAAACGCCGACTTTAAGTTGGTGTTCATAATCGTTTCCCACTCATGGTCCGTCACATCCAAAGCTGGGGTGCGGATGTTCATGCCAGCGTTGTTGACAACGATATCAAGTGATCCGGCTTGTTGTTTGACATTGGCGACGGCGTCATGCACGGCTTTCCCGTCGACGACATCAAGCGGATATATGTACGCTTTCCGCCCGAACTGTTCGATATGGCTTGCCGTTTCTTGCAAATCAGCTTCCGTGCGGGCGATGAGCGCCACATCGGCCCCGGCTTCAGCGAACCCGATCGCGATCGCCCGGCCGATGCCGCGTCCGGCTCCCGTCACTAACGCCGTTTTTCCGTCCAAGCGAAACGAAGGCAAAAACATCGAAATCTCCCCTTTCAAAATCGTCGGTACATCCTCATGATCGCATAACCCCCTGTTGCAGCCAATCATTGGCATCGCTGTTTGGCAGGGAGCGGAAATTCGAAGTTGCAGCTGGCGCGCCGTCCCGCTACAATAAAAAAGAGAACACCATCTAGATAAGGGGATGACGCCATGATTCATTGCACGTGGGCGACCCGGCCGACGATCAAAAAAGTAAAGTGCGTTCACACGAACGCGGAAAAGTACATGGTCAGCAATGTGTTGACGCCGGGCAAAGTATATGAAGTGAAAAGCGAAACGGACGAGTTTTATTTTGTCATCGACAACAGCGGAAAAGTCGGCGGGTTTTACAAAGATTATTTTGAGGAAGTCAAGTGATCGCGCCAAACACCAAGAAAAAACGGATGTCCGAAACAGGGCATCCGTTTTTTCGATCAGCCGGCGGCGCTTCGTTCCGCCGTCGGCGGCCGCACCCGGCTTGCCGGCAGCGTGATCGTCAACGTCGTCCCTTTTTGTACGGCGCTTTCGATCGTCCACGTTCCTCCCATTTGTTCGATGATTTTGACGGCGACCATCGCACCAAGCCCAGTGCCTTTTTCTTTTGTGCTGAAGTATGGCTCGCCGAAGCGGCGCACTTGTTCTTTCGTCATGCCAACGCCGTTGTCGGAAATGGTGATGACGACTGATGTTTCCCGGTTCTCGGCCGCAACATGGAGCGTGCCGCCGTCTGGCATCGCCTCAATGCTGTTTTTCAACAAGTTGAGAAAACACTGTTGGAAATATTGTGCGTTTCCGATGACGACACCATGTTCGAGGGAAGAGGATACATGGATCGAATGCATATGCGCCATTGGCGTAATCATTTGCAACACTTTCTGAAGCTGGGTGGCGACATCAATTGGCTCGGTCTCTTTTGGCGCCGGTTTGGCAAACGTCAAATAGTCGCGGATGATGGCTTCCGCCCGCTCGAGTTCCTCTAAGGCGATGCGAATGTACCGCTCTTCGGTTTCGCGCGGCAGCCGACCCGTTTGCAGCAGCTGGATGAACCCTTTGACGACGGTGAGCGGGTTGCGAATTTCATGGGAAATGCTGGCTGCCATTTGGCTGACAATCTCCATTTTTTCCATCTTCATCAGCTCTGCCCGAGCGAGCTGCGCCTCATGAAGCGTCTCCATTAAATAGACGGCAAACATCATGACAAACGGCGGCATCATAATGAAATACACGATATACGGCTTCGTTACCGGGAAATCAGCAACAATCACGGCGACAAATGTCGTCAGCACCGCAAGCAAAAACGTCAGCCAAAGCGACATAACGAGCTTGCCCGGCCGCGGCAGCTTGCGAAACAGCGGCGAAGCGGCGGCCGCTATGGCAAACATCATGGCGTAAACGATCAACGTAAGCGGCTGAAATCCGTACAAAACGGTGCGCGCTAGCATCAAGAACACAAACAGCACCGCCCCGACCGCGCTGCCGCCATAGAGTGTCCCAAGCAAAAACGGAATTTGCCGGAAATCATGGACGCACAGCGGATCGATGTAAATCGGAAATTTCATGCACAAAACGGCCGCCAACGCCAAGCAAGCCCCAAGCAGCGCCTGGCTATAGAGCGGGCGTTGCCGGATCGCTCGGCTATGGTCATAAATAAAGGAAAAGGCAAAGATCGTGACCAAAATATAAAATAAGTTGTTCAAGACGTGCTGGTTAATGTATAAACCCGCCATACGAAAAATCTCCTAACTGAATAGACCTCATCACCTTTCATTATAGCGAAAAGAGATTGAAAGAAAAATAATGTATTGGCTATGTCCGGTCTTTTGGCAGCCAAACCGCCAAGACGCCAAAGAGCGGCAGCACGCTGCAAAGCCGCATTAACGTGCCAAGCGACGACAAATCGGCGATTTTGCCGAGCACGGCCGTCGCAAGCCCCCCATGCTAAACGTCAAGCCAACGATCAGCCCGGACGCCATGCCGACATGGTTCGGAAGCAACTCTTGGGGGTAGACGACAAACGTCGCAAAGCTTAATGATAATACAAATCCGGCGACGAGCAGCATCGGCAGAGCAATCCAAAGCGGCGCGTGCGGCAAGGCGAGCGAAAACGGCGCCGTCCCAACGGTGGACCAGATCATTAAGTTGCGTTTGCCGAACTGGTCAGCGATTCAAAAAGAGCGCCGGGATGACCGCCTGCATCGCATCGTTCAAAAAGTGGCCGAGGCTGATGGCGAACAAAATCGGGTAGACGGTCATGCCTGCGGCACTCGTTCGCTCTGTAGGGGTGTTCATCGTTCTCCCACGTTCAAAATATATCTTAATTATACTTGATCTTATGATATTTTCAATCACCGGCCCGGTCATTCAACTTTTCTTTTCCGGATGCCCCGATCGCGAGTTTGACGCTCACGGACAGCGTGTTGTCGCCGAGCGGGATGAGGCCGTTGGACTGATGTTGTGTCCAAATATCCGGACGCTGGCGATACAGTTGCTCCGACAGATTCAACATATCGATCCGCCGCGCCTTGCCGAGCTCATACAGGCGGCGGATCTCCTGCTTCACCGTTTGTTCCGCCAGTTGGACCAGTTGTTTCCGCGAGAGCGGCTTGCGCAGTTCGATGATGCTTCCTTGCGCCTCGACTTGGACAGCAAACGCGGGTTCTCCGTCCTTCGCCTTGACTGACCATTTGGTTTTTGGATTGCGGACGACAAGCGAGGCGATCGTTTTCCCTTTTTGTTTGACATAAATCGGGGTGCGGCGAATGTCGTGTTCGAGCCAGCGGAGTCCCTCTAGATCGGAACGGCGGACGCATCCTTGCAGAGTGTAATCGTGAAGAAAACAAACGCCGGAAACCGCCAACATCGGTTTCGGCTTTTTATTTTCGATCCAGCGCCGGCGGTCGATCGTTAAATAAGGAAGCCTTGCCGTAGCCGCTTTTTCATCCATATCGGCAATCAGCCGGTTGAGCCGGATCGGGCGGATGAACGAACTTTGTTGAAAGATTTCTTCCGGGTTGGACAGCAGCGAATAATACGAGGAAGCGTTCAACAACGGCGTAGCTTCAAACAGCTTGGACAGCGGCTCATCGGTGGCGTACACCCATGCTGTATGGCGAATTTCGTTGTAACGGTTCAGCACGTCGATCACATCGGCCACGATGCCTTTTTGCAAGGCCCTTTTTGTAAAGACAAGGCTTTTTACATGACCCCATGACACCCTTTGTTGAATGGAAGGGTAGATTTTGTCGGTCGCGATATTAAACGTTTCGCCGGCCGCTTTGCCGATCGAAACGGCTGCTTTCTCTTTGCCGCCCCCGGCTTCGACTTTGGCGAGGGCGGTGAATCCGACCAACTGGACGTAGGCGATCACTTGGCCGTTTTTGTAATCGACTCCGATCGAATGAACGTACACAATATGATCGATGTTGCGCGTATCCCAGCAGCCGCCAAGCAAGATGACAGAAGCGATAAAGGGAAGGAGCCGCTTCCTCATTTTTGTTCCCTCTCTTTCGCAATGAGATCGTTGGGGCGCACAATGCGGTCGCGCGTAATGAACTGCTTCCATGTGCTTGGGATGAACACTTTCCCCATATCTTTTGACGGCGGCGCCAGCGGCGTCAAGTACGGAACGCCGCAGGTGCGCAAGTTGACGGCATAGGTCAAGACGAAAAATAACGATAGAATGAAGCCAAATAGGCCGAGAACGGACGAGGCCGTCAGAACAATAAAGCGCAACAAGGTGATGCTGCCGGCGATGTTTTGATTGACAAGCGTGAACGTCGAGATGACAGCAATGGCGGCAATAACGAGCGTCGCCGGGGCAGCGAGCCCGGCGTTGATCGCCGCCTGGCCGATGATCAAGCCGCCGACGACCGATAGCGTCTGCCCGATGGCGATCGGCAGTCGCATCCCGGCTTCCTTAAACACTTCAAACAAGATCATCATTACAAACATCTCGAGCGGCACCGGAAGCGGGACCCCTTGGCGCGACAAAATAAGCGTCGCCAGCAAGGTAAATGGCAGCTGATCTGGATGGAAGGAAGTCAGAGCGACCCAGGCACCCGGCAAATAAATGGCGACCGAGGTGCCGACAAGCCGGAGAAGGCGCTGAAACACGACAAACAGGAAAAACGTGTTGTCATCTTCCGACGTGTTCAGCAAAAACGTTAAATTGCCCGGACCGATCAGGGCGGTCGGCGCGCCGTCGACCAAGATGATAAAACGGCCGTTGAGGAGCGAATTGACGGCAAAATCGGGCCGCCCGGTATAGCCGAACATCGGGAACAAGGAAAACCGGTTGTCGGACAGCCACTCCTCAATTTGATTGGTGCTTGTCACCGAGTCGATGTACAAACCGAGCAGGCGGCTTCTCACCTCATCGATGATGGTCATGTTGGCAATATCATCGACATAAAGGAGCCCCACTTTTGTCTGGCTGCGCGTGCCGATGACAAACGGTTCATAGACGAGCCGGTGCGAGCGCAGCCGCTTGCGGATGAGCGCCACGTTTTTGCTGATTTCTTCAATAAATCCATCTTTGGGCCCGCGGATCGACACTTCCGTGTTTGGCTCTTCCGGATCGCGGTTTGGCGGGCTGGCGAGCGGCATCGTGTACAAGGCATCGGCTTCGCGAAAATAAATGAACAAATCGCCGCTAAATAACTTGAAGTTCAGATCATCAATCCGCACTTCTTTTCCCATATATTCAAGCGCCGCCGGTTTGCGCATCTCGATGTCGGCGGCCGAAAAGCATGGATGCTGTTCGCACAGCTCGCGGAACATCGGATAGATGGCCTTTTGCAGCATTTGCGTATCGCACAGCTCCTCACAATAAATAAACAGCAAATGCACGACAGCTGCTGAGCCGTCAGGCAAAAGGGATGGAATCGCGGCTTCCGTCATGATGACGTCAGGGCATTTGGCGTACATCGTGCGCAATGCCTCTTCGGAGATGATGACGGTCTCGAGCCCTGTGTAATCGTCTTTCAACCGCTTGCCTTCCGCGGCGCGCATCGGTCGTTTCATCGTGTCATCCCTCTTTTCTTTTTGCGGTATGCCAACAAAGCGAAACCACTCAGCACAACGGACAGCGCAAGACTAAACAGCAGCGATGCCGGCAGCACCCAATGTTTGACAAAATGCAAAAACTGTTCATCGCTGACCGGTGCCAGCGATGCCAATGTGATTGCCAAGTAGAGGACAATGAGCACCCAACGGCGGGTTTGCGGATGACGGATCGGGAACAGTTCCACAATGAGCGCTGTTGACAAAGAGATGCGGATAAAGGCGCCGGACAGCCATTGATAGACCGACAGAAAATCGACATGCTCAATGTACGTCCCTAAACTGACCATCCGCCATTGCTCAAACGCTGGATAGCGCAGGCGCGTCGCCTGCTCGGGGCCGAATTCGGTGATGGCGCCAATCGTCGGCCCAATGCTCAGCCCGGCGGTGAAGACGGCGATCGCGGCGAGCGCTTTCCATGAAAACGGGCGGGGCAGGCGATGGGAGAGAAACAAAAGGACGATCACCTCCGCATATCCCGCTCCGGCATACATCATGCCGTTGAGCACAGGTCCAACGCCATGTTCAAGCGCAGGCTTAAGCAGTGAATAATCTTTATGAGGTGTGGTCGAGAGCATAACAAAAAAGCCAAACATGATGACGAACGGGCAAATAATCATGGCCGTATTGGCAATCGAGTCGATGCCCTGATATGCGTTATAAAAACAAGCGATCGCGATGACGAGAATCAACGCCCACCTCGGCGTCGCCGTCAAATAAGAGGTGGTGGTGAACGTGATCGTATCGTTTAACGTGACAAAACTGTGAATAAGCAAAAAAGCGCTGCTGCCGCCGGCCACCACATAAGCGGCCACGCTCGAAAACCGGCTTTTCAGCCAGTCGAACAGCCGCTCGCCGTTCAGCTGCTTGGCGATGAAATAAAGAAGCGGCAGCCAAACGAGCAAACCTCCCAACGCTCCCAAGGCGGCGATCCATGCGTCGCGGTGGGCGGCCTCAAGCATAAAAGGGATGATGAGCACATGATTCATCAGCCCGGCTGACAGCATGATCATCAATAACAGTTGCAGGGCGCTAAGCGGCTGTCCGTTCATCATGAATCCCTTTCTTTCCATTCCATCTCCAGAGGACGGGTGATATAGTGCAAAAGGCTGCTGACCCCAGCTATTTTTTGTAGAGAAACCTTGCTGAACCGGCTTCTTTTCTGATGAAATGCCGCCGATTGGCGCATTGGCTTTCTAAAACGATAGTGTTTCCAGTCTAGGGGAATTTATCCGTTCAAACGACAAACCAACCGCGAAACTTCTCAAACGGAAGAGGGCACAATACAGGGAAGAAAGGGAGAAAATGAACGGCATGCAAGGGGGGCGCAGCATGAAATGGCTTCATCTGACGATCGAATTGGCTGCCGGCTTTATTCTATTGTTCGCTGTCGTGAAAACGGAGCAATGGATGGCCGCTGAACTGCAAAAACAAGGAATCATCTCGCTAAAAGACGTGTTGATCGCCGAGTGGCTCGAAGGAGATGGGTTGTTTGTTCAGACGTATCAGCCCGCCGAGCGGCAACGGCCAACGCGGCGGCAAACGGCGTCGAAATGAGATGAAGAAAGAATCCGGGGATGGATTCTTTTTTTATTTTGGAAAAAACTCTTGCCTTTCTTCTGTTTCATGTGTACTATTAGTTATAGTACAGTTGTGACGATGAGAGGAGGAGGGGAGATGTTTGAGCTTGATTGGCGAAGCCGGCAGCCGATTTATGAACAGCTGATTGACAAACTGAAAGAAATGATCGTTCGCGAACTATGGCAGCCGCACGATCAGCTGCCATCGGTCAGGACGATGGCGAAACAGCTGATGATCAACCCAAACACGATTCAAAAAGCGTACCGCGAACTGGAGCGCGACGGCTGGATTTATTCGATTCCAGGGAAAGGCAGTTTCGTCGCCCCGCGTTCAAAAGAACCAAACATCGAGGCGATCGCCGCGGTCCGTGAGCAGTTTGTCCGCCTTGTCAAGGAAGCGCGGTTTTTAGGGGTGACGAATGAGCAATTATGGAAATGGATCATAGAAGGGGAGAAAGAGGGGGAGAGCGATGATTCAACTCGTGGACGTGACGAAAGCGTTTGATCGATTCGCCGCCGTCAACGGCGCGAACATGACGGTGCCAAAAGGAGCGATTTACGGATTGCTCGGTCCGAACGGAGCCGGGAAGACGACGCTGTTAAAGATGATGGCCGGCATTCTCCGGCAAGATCACGGAACGATTACCATTGATGGAGAAGAGGTGTGGGAAAACGTTCAGGTGAAGCGGCGAGTCTTATTTTTGCCGGACTTTGTCTACTTTTTTCCCCACGCGACAATTGGGCAAATGGCGGATTTTTACGAGCAACTGTACCCGTCGTTCAGCCGCGGGCGGTTTATGGAATTGCAGTCCGTCTTTGAGCTTGATCCAAACAAAAAAATTCAGCAGTTTTCGAAAGGAATGCAGCGTCAAGCAGCATTTTGGCTCGCTTTTTCTGTCCGGCCGGATGTACTCATTATGGATGAGCCGCTTGATGGTCTTGATGTGATGAAGCGGCGCCATGTGAAACAATTGTTGATCGATGAAGTTATCGAGCGAGAGATGACGGCAGTCATTTCGTCGCACAATTTGCGCGAGCTCGAGGATTTATGCAGCATCATTGGACTGATGGAAAATGGAACCGTGCGGATCGAGCGCGATATCGACGAATTGCGCACCGGGATGCATAAAATCCAAGCGGCGTTTCGCGGCGGATTTCCGAGCGAGTTGACGAAACACCTTGACATCGTGCATCGCGAGGAGCGCGGCAGCATCGTTCTTCTTGTCGTCCGCGGCGAGAAACGATCCATCGAAGAGACGGTGAGTTCGTTTGCTCCGCTCATTCTCGACATCTTGCCGCTGTCGTTGGAAGAAATTTTTATGTACGAAATGGGGGATGTTGTCGATGTCCGCGAAACGATTGTCGGCTAACCGTGCGATGTGGACGCAAAACTTGCGCCAACTCGGTTGGATTGCGATCATCCATCTGCTGTTATGGCTGGCGGCGATCGTGTTGCCGATTGGTCTTTCGTATTCGCAATATGATCCAAAAGCAGGAAATGTGCCGCAATGGAAAAACGTGTACTATATATCCAACGGGTTCGAGGCGCTGATTGCTTGGCTTGTCCCGATCTTGGCGGCAGCCGGTGTGCTTCGCTACATGCACGAGAAACGGTCGGCCGATTTCATCCATAGTCTGCCGCTCCGCCGCACCGAAATGCTTGCCGGGCAAGTGCTATTTGGCTGGATGCTCTTGATTGTGCCGCTTGCAGTGACAGCGTTGGCCGCGATTGGATGCCTGTATGGACTTGATCTCCCATGGCCGATTGGGGCGGCGGACGTCGGACGCTGGCTCGGGGAGACGCTTGTGATAGAGACCGTGATTTTTGCTCTTGGCGTGATGGTCGGGGTGCTCGTCGGCCAATCGATCACCCATGTCGTGTTGACCAACATCGCCCTCTTTTTCCCCGCGGGCATCCTAGTTCTGATCGTTACCAATTTATCGCTATGGTTGTACGGGTTGCCGGATGCGTACTATTTGTCGGACGATTTAGAGCGGTGGACGTTGCCAATTCGCTATTCAATGCTCATGGATCAATCAATGAACATGGGTGAAATCGGGCTGTTGCTGCTAGTGTCGCTTCTGTTTTTCGGCGCTGCCGTTTGGCTGTATGAGCGCCGTCCGACGGAAGCGGCCGGACAGGCGTTGGCTTTTTCGGCTCTTCGTCCTCTGTTTGTGTATGGTGTGGCGTTTTGCGCGTGCCTAGTCGGGGGGTTTTACTTTGGACAAGTAGGGCGGAAATGGGGATGGATCATCTTTGGATATGTCGTGTTTTCGCTACTCGGCTATGCCATTGCGCAAATGGTTGTGATGAAAACATGGCGCGTTTTTCATCGCTGGAAAGGGTATGTAGGCTTTGTGATGGCGATGGCTATATTGTTCGTAGCAGTACGCCTTGATCCGGTCGGATACGTCAACCGCGTCCCAGCGCTTGATGACATTCAGCAAGTCTATTTTGGCCAATCAGTGATGAATTGGCAACATTCCGACAGGGTGGGGAGCGAGTTTGAACAGTACGATCAATTTTTGCGCACGAAGGACAACATCAAGGCGGTACGGGCGTTTCACGAGCAGCTTGTGCACGATCAGCCGCTGCCGTCCCATTTTGGCAACGTCCAGCCGGTTGTGATCGGCTATGTGCTCAAAGACGGCACGCGCCTCATCCGCCGCTACGAAGTGCCGATTGAGGCGTACAAGCCGTATTTTCAGCGCATTATGGAATCGAAAGAATATAAACAGCAATATTACTTATTGCTCCGCCCGGGGGGCTATTCACCGATCCGCCAGGTGACGATACGGAACGTGAACACCGGTCAGGAGGCGGTTGTGCTGGCCGAGCCGAAGGAGATTGACTCATTTCTCGGTGCGTTGAAACAAGACTTATGGCAGAAGCCGGTTGAAAGTATGTTGGGCGGACGCGTATGGAACGGGGAGATCGAATTTTTGCAAAGCGATGGGGATACGTTCAGTCTTCCGCTTGATGAGTACAATCCTCACGCGCGACGATGGCTTGAAGAGCGGCACATGTGGGAGAAAGTCGAAAAATGACAGGCAAACGGGCAAGGGAAGATTCCTGCCCGTTTCATTTTTGTCAAGAATCCGTTTTTTTCCGCCGCCAAAGCCATGCGGTGAGCAAATCGAGCGCCCAAAAAAGAAGAAACAGAAATAAGATGAACATCTCGGGAGTCTCCATGACGCGGAATGGATTGAGGACGTTATGGAACGACTGATACAACGTCAGTCCCATCAGCCAATCCATTCCAACAGCCGTGGTGATCAATAGCAGCGCAAAGGTGAGGGAGAGGAATATGACGTTCAATGCCAGTCACCTGCCGCTTTTTCTGTTAGTGTTCACCTGTTCATCGGAAACGATGCACCGTCGCATACGTTTTTCGCCGCTTGTCTATAATGGAGAATAACATCATGCGGAGCAAGGAGGAGAGGGGCATGCTGTTTCAATGGGGGATGCGCCGCCAGCAAGGACGGATGAACGACAGCGTGCAGCAGGAAGGGCCGGACCATAGCGGCGAGGCGGCGGATGTCCCGCAAGAGCCGCTTTCTGCTGAACTGGCCGTTAATATTGACATCATTCGTCAAAAGACCGGAGAAAGCAACGATGTCGTCATCCGCCGTTTTGCGTTGGGCCAGGAATGGCAAATCAAGGCAGCCATTATTTTTGTCGACGGCCTTGTCGATGAGAAAAATGTGTACGAATTTGTACTGACTCCGTTGCTTCAAGCGTCGTTTCCGCTGGCGCTTGAGGAAAAAGAACGGTTTCAATGGATTGAGAAAAAGCTCGCCGCGGTCGGCGGCGTGAAACATATTTCTGACTGGGGGAAGCTCTTTTTTGAGCTGTTTTCCGGAGCGACGGTCATGCTCATTGACGGGGTGCCGTTTGCTGTCAGCGCAAGTACAAAAGGCGGGGAATATCGTTCGATTGAAGAGCCGCAAACACAAATCGCCGTCCGCGGTCCGCGCGAGGGATTTACGGAATCGTTGCGAACGAACACCGCGATGATCCGCCGCCGCATCAAAAATCCGAATCTTTGGCTCGAGACGATGCAAATCGGCACGGTGACGCAAACGGATGTCGCCATTATGTACATCAAAGGCATCGCCAATGACGAGATTGTCAAGGAGGTGAGGGTGCGCCTGCGCCGAATTCAAATCGACAGCGTGCTTGAATCGGGCTATATTGAACAATTAATTGAAGATCAAACATTCACAACGTTTCCGACGACATATCATACCGAACGCCCTGATATCGTCGCGGCCAACTTGCTCGAAGGGCGAGTGGCAGTGTTCGTGGAAGGGACGCCGTTTGTGTTATTGGCTCCCGCTGTGTTTATTCAATTTTTCCAGGCGGTGGAAGACTACTATGCCCGCTTTGATATCGCCACCGCCCTGCGCTTTTTGCGTGTATTGATTTTCTTTCTCTCACTTGTAGCCCCAGCGATTTATATCGCGGCGACGACATTCCATCAGGAAATGATCCCGACCCAGCTCGTCATCGCCATCGCCGCTCAGCGCGAGGCGGTGCCGTTTCCGGCATTCGTCGAAGCGCTCGTCATGGAAGTGACGTTTGAAATTTTGCGTGAAGCCGGCGTCCGCCTGCCGCGCGCCGTCGGTCAGGCGGTGTCGATCGTCGGCGCTTTGGTCATCGGCCAGGCGGCGGTTGAAGCTGGGTTCGTTTCCTCTGCGATGGTCATCGTCGTTTCGATCACGGCGATCGCCAGCTTTGCGACGCCGTCGTTTGCCATCGCCATTTCAGCCCGCCTCATCCGCTTTGGGCTGATGTTTTTGGCAGCCATGTTCGGGTTTTACGGCATCATGATGGGGTTGTTGGTCATGATTCTCCATTTATGCAGCTTGCGTTCGTTTGGGGTGCCGTACATGTCGCCGCTCGCCCCGTTTATTCCATCGAACGTGGGCGATACGTTGTTGCGCGTGCCGACGTGGATGTTTCGTGAGCGGCCGCGCCTCATCAACCAAAAAAACATCGTCCGACAGTCGGGCGAGCAAAAGACCGAGCCGCCGGCGCCATTGCGTCAAGAGAAGAGGGATGGATCGTGAAGCGGATTGTTGCTGCCTTCCTTCCTCTTTTGGTTTGTGCTGGGTTATTGTCAGGCTGTTGGAGCAAAAAAGAACTGACGGATTTAGCGTTTGTCATTGCTGTGGGGCTTGATAAAACGAAAGAAGGGAAGTATTTGGCTTCATTTCAAGTCGTCAACCCGGGCAACGTCGCCGGCGCGACGCAGCGCGGGGGAGGCGCGGCCGGCGTGCCGGTGTCCATTTATACATCAACCGGGGATACGTTGGTTGAAGCGAGTCGGAAAGCGTCGGAAAAGGTGTCGCGTCTCCTTTATTATGCGCATACAAACTTGGTCGTCATCGGTGAAGATGTGGCGCGCCAAGGGTTGGATGGGGTGTTTGACGCCCTGGAGCGCAACAACCAGTTTCGGACGACGGCGCACTTGGTCATCGCCCGCGGTCAATCGGCTAAAGATGTGCTTACTGTGCTGACGCCGGTTGACAAAATTTCTGCCAATCAAATTATTAAAACGTTGGAATTTTCGGAGATGGCTTGGGGGCAAACGATCAACACGGATGTTTGGCAGGCGATTCGCAGTTTGGCGTCTTCGGGGCGCGATCTTACCGTCACCGGTGTGACAATCGAGGGAAATCCGAAGCGCGGCAAACGGCAAACGAACGTTCAATCATCGGTGCCGGACGCACGCGTCCGTTTGGAGGGACTCGCGCTGTTTAAAAAAGGACGCCTTGTCGGCTGGGTGGACGGGCTACCGGCGCGGGGGGTTGTCTGGGTGCTCGATCGGATGAAGCAAACAAACATCACCATTCCGTGGAAGGGAAAACAAGAAGCCATTGGCTATCGAACGGTGCGCGGGAAAACGGACATCAAGGCGACGGTGAAACACGGTCGGCCGACGGTTTCCGTTCATATTCGGGCGGAAGGGGATGTGAGCGAAGCGCGCGTGCCGATTGATTTAGCGGATGCCGGCGTGCTGTTTCAATTGGAAAAAGACATTGAGCGCCATGTCAAAAACGAAGTGAAGCAGGCGATTGAAACTGCTCAGCGCGAGCGGACCGATATTTTTGGATTCGGCGACGCTGTTCACCGCGCCGATCCGCGCTTATGGAAGAAGATTGAGAAAGAATGGAACGACCGGTATTTTCCAAATCTTGACGTCACGGTGACTGTAGATATGTATATCCGCCGCACAGGTTTGCGGAACAAACCGTATGTAGAAGCAGAATGAGTTCAATGGGGAACATGGATGAGGCAAAGGCGGTGAGACCAGTTGGAACCGATCAAAATCAATGCGCGTCAACTGTTCGTCCTTGTCGTGTTGTTCGAACATGGAAGCGCTATCGTCATTCCGCTCGGAACGAGCGCCAAGCAAGATGTATGGATCGCTATTTTGCTTGGGCTGGTGCTCGGACTGCTTTTATTTGCTGTGTATGGGCGTTTGTTCCGCTACTATCCTGACCAGCCGCTGATCGTCTATATGCAGCACATCGTCGGGGCGCCGCTCGGCAAATTGTTAGGGATCATATATGTGACGTATTTTCTTTACATTGCCGCCCGCGTGCTGCGTGATTTTGGCGAGCTGTTGTTGACATTTGCCTATCCGGAAACGCCGCTGTTTGTGTTAAACGCCATTATGGCGCTGGTTGTCATGTACGGCGCCTATAAAGGTTTGGAAGTGTTGGCGCGCACCGGTGAGCTGTTTTTGCCGCTGCTTTATGTGTTGGCGCTGTTTGGATTTGTGCTCGTGTGTGTTTCGGGAATCATGGATGTCTTGCAGCTGCAGCCGTTGTTGGAAGAAGGATGGAATCGAGTGTGGAAAACCGTGTTCACAGAAACGTTGTATGTGCCGTTTGGTGAGATGATCGTGTTTACGATGTTGTTTCCGTATATGAACAATCCAGCGAAAGCAAGCAGGGTGGCCATCGCCGGCATGGTGCTCACTGGGGTGAACTTGGCGATCATTGCGGCGATTAATATGGCTGTTCTCGGACCGGATGCGGCGTCGCGTTCATCGTTTCCGCTGCTTGATATGATTCGCCGCGTGCAAGTCGCCCATTTTTTCGAGCGGCTTGATGTTTTTTTTATGATTGCGCTCATTATCGGCGGTTTTTTTAAAATCTCCATCTTTTTTTATGCCGGGGTCGTCGGGGCGGCCCAACTGTTTAGTGTCTCGAGGCATCAGCGAATTGTTTATCCGCTTGGATTGCTTGTCCTGTTTTTATCTGTTGCTATCGCCAACAACTATGCAGAGCACATTCACGAGGGGCTGAAAATCGTCACCTTTTACTTGCACATACCGCTGCAAATCATCATTCCGGTGCTCTTGCTTCTGATCGCGGCGATTCGCCGGCGGTTTGGTCAATCGGCAAAATAAGAAAAACGGACTAGAAGATTTATGCGGCAGCAAGCAGGAAAAACGACAAAAGAACACGAATACAACAATAACCTGTTCCTACGGGGAACAATGGGGCGAGAAGTGGTGCTGAACATGCAACCCGAAGGCGGGGTGGAAACAACCCGGCGCCGATGCGCGTTTTTGTTTCGGGAAGCCGGTGTCAGCTGAGGGTTATCGATTTGATTATAACGAAAAAGGGTTGAACGATGGTGAAGGCGAATGTACAGGCGATCGATCAGCTAGACGCGGAACAGTTGGGCAGCGGCATGGTGATTACCGACCGTCAACTTTCGATTGTTGCGGTCAGCGAGCCGACGCCAAGATGGCTCGGATTTGCCAAAAACGAATTAGTCGGGCGGCCGGTCGGCGTTCTGTTTTCAGCCGAATGGTCGGCCGCGTTGTTGGACGGCATCGCCGAGGCGGTAAAAAAGGACGGATGTTGGCAAGGAGAAGCGCGCCATGTGGCGAAAAGCGGGAAAGCATATACGAGCTGGTTGAACGTCTATCGGTTGTCAGGCAGCGAGGGAGAATGGCTCGTTTGGCATTTTGTTGAACAAACCGCTGTGCCTCCGGTTGATCGACCGACGCCGTCTGAGCTGCTCGAGGTCATTTACGATTCCGCCCCGTTTGCTGTTGTTCCGGTGGCGGCGGACGGAACCGTGCAAGATTGGGGGCTTAGTGCAGAGCGGCTGTTTGGGCGCCGAAAAGAAGAGGCGGTCGGCCGCCCGATATGGTCGCTCTTTCGTTGCGGCAGCCAAACATGGGTTCCGTTTTCTCCTAAAGAGCAGCGATGCGGCGAAGGGATGGTGCAACGCCGGGACGGCACGTCCGCCAATGTCGCTTATACGGTCATTCCTGTGCTTCAGGCGGATGGATATATCGTCCTTGTCGAAGACGAGACGAAGCAAAAGCAAAAAGAGGCGGAGCGGCGGCGCCAAGTCGAGCTGGCCAAAAAAATTCAACAACATTTGTTGACGCCGCTCATTCAAAACGAGGCGGTGACGATGGATGCTGTGTATATTCCGTCCGATGACCTGTCGGGCGATATTTACGCTTGCTATCAAATTGACTTATACCGCTACGGAGTGATCATCATCGATGTGATGGGGCACGGTATTTCGTCGGCCTTGGTGAGCATGTTGCTCCGTTCGCTTTTGCGCGGATTGATCGTGCGCGTCATCGATCCGGTTTCGGTGGCGAGCGAGCTGGAAAAGCATGTGCAAACGTTGTTTCCTGATGAGGCCAACGTCATCCGCCACCTATTTTCCATGATTTATTTAGTGATTGACACGAAAGAGCGGAAAATTGAATATACGAACGCCGGCCATCCGGCTGGGCTGCTCGTTTTTGACGACGGAAGCGTCCATGAGTTGGACAAAGGCGGTTTGGCCATCGGCAGCCCGTTTTCCTTGCCGTTTGAAAAAGGGGTGATTCATTACGACAAGCGGGCCCGCCTCCTTTTGTACACCGATGGCATTTTAGAAGAGATTGACCCGTCGATTTTGCAAAGCATTGAAAAAATTCGCTCATGCACGCAAATGTGCCGCCATTTGCCCGATAAACGCTTCCTCGAGCGTTTAATCAGCCAAGGCCCGCCGCTCGTCAGCCCTTCCGACGATATTTGCTTATTGTCCATCACCGTTCATGGATAGGCGGGACGATTTGTGGTGTGCGAATGGATCGTGCGCTGCCGGGCGAACGAGGAAGCGGTTTTGGTTTGCCATCTCCTTGCGGAGCAGGCTGCTTCGTTGTTTGCTGTTCGTGATGCGGAATTGTTTGTGTTGGCGGTGCATGAAGCGGTCGTCAATGCCATCAAAGCCGTTCAACGGGCGGGGATGGAGGCGGGGACGATTTCGCTATCCTTTTTCGTCACGAGCGCTGACGTGACCGTGGCGGTTGAGGATGAGGGCGGCGGCGTTCCGGCGGAAGTGATCGAACAGCTCGATCAAATGACGCTCTCTGATGTGTTGTTCGCCGAATCGGGACGAGGGTTGCTATTCATCCGAGAAATCATGGATGACGTTATGTGGGTTGAGCGGAAGGGCGGACGTCGGATGCTTGTCATGAAAATGAGTCGGAATGCAACGTAACTGGATTGGGTGCAATGATGCACCCGTGTGATCGGAACGAATGCGGGTGGTGGCCGAGGGCAGGGCATGGCTGGTCAACGATAGGGGGGTACAATGAAACAGCATCGGTTGTCGTTTGAATTGGAAATGGTTGTAGAACACGCATACGAATGCATCAAGCTAACTGGACGGCTCGCCTATGATACGCAGCTCGCGGCGGAACAAAAGCTGGCGACGGCGGTGGCTGCTGTCAAGCGCCGCCTTGTCGTTGTCGACGTGAGCGGCCTTCGATTTTTGGACAGTACGGGGCTTTCGCTCCTTGTCCGCTTTTTTAAGCAAATCGTCAGCGAAAGCCGCGCCATGGCCATCGTCGTCCGGGATAACGCCTCTATAGAAAAGATTTTGCTGATGGCCAAGCTCGACCGGCTGTTGCCGATCGTTGGCGATGAACAACAGCTGCTGTCCCTTGCACCGCCAAGCTCTTTCGGTCATATGAGCCAGGAGGCGCTTTATTCGGCATGGCGTCAGCGTTAGTCATAGACATGGCTCTCATGCCGAATCTTCCGGAAGGTTTCACATCTCGCTGGCCCAAAAGCGTGTCGTCTATTTTTCCAACTGCTGGAGGCAAGCCAAGGTGTGACGGAAGACTGAATACCCCCTGCTTCACAGACCTATGCATGGGCCTGGAAGCGGTGTTGTTCCGTCACCCGCCAGTCGGGCATCTCGATAGAAACGACTAAACAGACCAGTTGTTCCTCTATGGCCGCCAATGGCCCCCAAGCGACGAACATTCGCTTGGGGGTTTTTTTCTCTTGGCCGGGAGCATCTCCGCTTCTGCAAATGCATTCTCATTGTCAAATAAATATTTCGTGTTTAGAATAAAATTATACACAACGATGAACGGCGGCTGAGCGCCCCGATCGGAATGGAGAGGAGAGTGGCGCAGACATGGGGCGGGTGCTTATCTATTTGCGGCCATACTGGAAGTGGATGGCGTTAGCTTGGTTGTTGATGTTGATCGAGCTCATCATCGAGCTTTGGCAGCCGCTGTTGATGGGGAAAATCATCGACGAAGGCGTTATGAAACAGGATGTTGCGGCCATTTTCACGTGGGGAGCCGTGATGCTCGGGACGTCGCTGTTGGCGTTTGCCTCGGGCATTGCCAACTCATTTGCCGCCGCTTATGTCGGTCAGGAGTACGGATTTGCGCTTCGGACGGCGCTGTTTGCCAAAATCCAATCGTTTTCGCTCGCACGCGTTGAACAGTTGTCGCCGGCTTCGCTTGTCACCCGGATGACGAACGATGTGACGCAAGTGCAAAACATGTTGTTTATGAGCTTGCGCATCGCCTTGCGCGCGCCGCTTCTCGTTGTCTTTGGCGTCGCGATGGCGTTTGCCGTTCATGCGCGCCTAGCGTTCGTTTTGGCGGTGGCCGTTCCACTGTCCGCCGCTTTTTTATTGTGGGTTGTACAAAGGGCAGCGGCGTCCTTTTCCGCCGTCCAACGAGCGCTTGATCGCGTCAACGGGGTGATGCGCGAAAATTTGGCCGGCATGCGCCTCATCAAAGCGTGGATGAGAAACAAATATGAGCAAGAGCGATTTGCGGCGGCGAATGATGCGCTCATGGAGCGGACGATGGGCGTGCTTCGCCTCGTTGAAACGATCACCCCGATATTGCTGGTGGTGATGAACACCGCCATCATCGCGCTGTTGTTTTTCGGCCGCCTGGATGTTGAGTCCGGGACGGCGAGCGCCGGGCAAGTCGTCGCCGTCGTCAACTACGCGACGCGCGCGACGGCGGCGTTGTCGATGTTTACGTTTATTACGATGGCGTTTTCACGGGCGCGCGCCTCGGCCGCCCGAATCGCTGAACTGCTTGAGGTGCCGGAAGAGCGAAGCAGGGAGCACAGAGCCGATGGACCGATCGTCCGGCGCGGGGAAATTCGCTTTGAGCACGTTTCGTTCCGCTACCCGGACAGCAGGCACGATGCGCTCTCCGACATTTCGTTTGTCATTCACCCGCAAGAAACGGCGGCGATTTTAGGGGCGACTGGTTCCGGCAAATCGACGCTTCTTCAGCTCATCCCCCGGCTGTATGAACCAAGCGCCGGGCGAGTGTTGATCGGCGGCATCGACGTTCGTGAGTTTTCCGCGGAGAAGTTGCGGGCCTATGTTCGTTTTGTTCCGCAGGAAGTGCTGCTATTTTCCGGAACGGTCGCCGACAACCTCCGCTTCGGCAAGATGACCGCGACGATGGAAGAGATCGTGAAGGCGGCTTGTGATGCACAAATTCATGAAACGATCACTCGGTTTCCGGATGGATACGACGCGCTGATAAGTCAAAAGGGCGTCAATTTATCAGGCGGACAAAAGCAGCGGCTGTCGATCGCCCGCGCCTTGGTTGGGCAACCGCGCATTTTGCTTTTGGATGACAGCACAAGCGCGCTCGATGCAGAGACGGAAGCAAAGCTCCTCGCAGCGTTGCGGCGGTATGCGTGCACGACGGTGATGGTGACGCAAAAGGTGAGTACAGCGATGGCGGCGGATACGATTTTGCTTTTGGAAGACGGCCGCCTGATCGCGCAAGGAAGCCATGAACAACTGCTGGCGACAAGCGAACTGTATCGACGCATCGTCGCCACACAGGAAGGAAAGAAGGGATCGGTGGATGTCACTACGGCATAGCCCGCACGGAGCGCGTTTTGGCGCAAGTCCGCAGCGGGCGAAAAACAGCGTCGGCACTTTGCGGCGGCTTTGGGTGTTCATCGCTCCGCAAAAGCGAAAGTTGTTTGCGGCTATAGCCATGGTTGTCCTCAGCTCAGCGTTGGCGCTTGCTGGGCCGTACGTCATCGGCCGGGCGGTCGATGTGTACATTGTCGAGCGGAGGACGGGCGGTTTTTTAGCGACGCTCGTTTTGCTTCTTGCCATTTATATTGCCCTTGGCGCGGCGACGTTTTTGCAAAACTATTGGATGATCGATGTCGGCCAGCGGACGGTGCGCGGGATTCGCGAACAGCTGTTTCGCCATTTTCATGAGCTGCCAATTTCGTTCTTTGACCGCCGCCAGCAAGGGGAGCTGATGAGCCGGATTACCAATGACATCGACAACATGAGCCAGACGTTTAACAGCACCGTTGTGCAAGTCGTCTCGAGCACGCTCACGCTGATTGGCGCGATGGCGGTGATGCTTTCGCAAAGCGTTTTATTGACGATCGTCGCCCTTGTTGTCGTGCCGCTCATGTATGCCGGCATGCGCTGGATCACCAACCGGACGCGGGTGCGTTTCCGCGAGCAGCAGCGGGCGCTCGGAGAAATGAACGGCTTTATCGAGGAAGTCATTTCCGGACAGAAAGTCGTCAAGCTGTTTTCGCAAGAAAAGCGCATGGAGGCGGAATTGGCGCGCAAAAATACCGAGCTGAAACGCGCGGGCTTTTGGGCGCAGACGTATTCCGGCTTCATCCCGAAGCTGATGAACTTTTTAAACAATGTAAGCTTCGCCCTCATCGCCGGCGTCGGCGGGTGGCTGGCGGCCAAAGGAGCGATTTCGGTCGGCACGATCGTCGTGTTTGTCGAATACGCCCGCCAGTTTACCCGACCGCTTAATGACTTGGCCAATCAATGGAACACGTTGCTGTCGGCGTTGGCCGGCGCCGAACGGGTGTTGGAAATTTTGGATTTGCCGAAAGAAGAGGAAGATGAACGGGAAGCGGCGGACGTCGACAAGCTGGATGGGCGCATCGAGTTTCGCCAAGTCTTCTTTTCCTATGACAAACAGCGTCCGGCGCTCGATGGCGTCACGTTTTCTGTCGCCCCAGGGGAGACGGTCGCGCTTGTCGGCCCGACCGGAGCAGGCAAAACAACCGTGCTGCAGCTGTTGACCCGCTTTTACGACCCGGATCGTGGGGAGATTGGGATCGACGGCCGCGACAGCCGAACGATCAAGCGGGCGAGCTTGCGCCGCCATATGGCGTTTGTGCTTCAAGATCCGTTTTTGTTCACTGGAACGATTCGCGACAACATTCGCTACGGCAGGCTTGAGGCGACGGACGAAGAAGTCGAGGAGGCGGCGCGCCAGGCGAACGCTCACTCCTTTATTATGAAGCTGCCGGACGGCTATGACACCGTTTTGGCCCCAGGAGGCGGCGGAATCAGCCAAGGGCAGCGGCAGCTGTTGGCCATCGCTCGGGCGATGATCGCCGACCCGGCCATTTTGATTTTGGACGAAGCGACGAGCAACATCGATACGGTGACCGAAGTGCGCATTCAAGAAGCGCTCGCGCGGCTCATGAGCGGCCGGACGTGCTTGGTCATCGCCCACCGGTTGAACACGATTCAACATGCCGACCGCATCCTTGTGCTCAACGAAGGCAAGGTGATCGAACAAGGGACGCATGAAGAGCTGCTGGTTGCAAAAGGATTTTATTTCCAATTGTATCAGCACTATTGGTTGCGCAATGTGCATGTGGCCCGATGAGGAATGCGCCTGCGCGGCGACGTCGCTCTCCCGCTGAACCGAAAACGAGCGCCCCGATCGTTGAGCAAAGCCATGTTTCGCGAGGGTCGACGATCAGGCGCCTTTCTATCGCTATGTGAAACGCCGGCTTGTGTCGGGCTTGTCTTGCCAACATAGGCTTAAGGACGCGTTCGCTCGGCGAGACGCTTTTGAAACGCTTCGCGCCAGCTCGCTGATAAGGCGGGATGGCTGGCGATTTGCTTCATGGCAGCGGCATTGTCCCGCTCATAATAGTAAATGTGATTGATATAGGCGATCGACAGCGCCCCGGCTCCGCGCTCCATGAGAATAAGCGGCGCGCCCGGCTCGACGACTCCTTCTTGCAAGACACGGAAATAAAACCCGCTTTTTCCTGTCTGGCAGACGGCTTTCGGCAAATCGGGCAGCTGATGTTTGAAGGCCAATTTGGAGCATGGCTGGCGCGGCTGTGACACTTGTACGAGCGCTGTGCCGGCGGCATAAATGTCGCCAAGACATACATCGTCTTCCGTCAAACCGAGAAGCGTCCAGTTTTCGCCAAACGCCCCCGCCGTAAATGGGCGGCCGTATCGCTCTTCCCAATAGACGAAATGCTCGGACGGATAGGCGCAAATCGCTTTATCTTCTCCTCCGTGATGGACGAGGTCAGCTTGTCCATCTCCAGCCAAGTTTTGTTTGCCGACCGCAACGGGATGAGCGACCGGCGTTTTGTCAATGCCGGTTGTGATCCACTGGCCGCCGATGTGAATCGTTTTCGGCTTCCCAACATTAATGGAGAGAATCTGCATCGTGTTCACCCCCATACCGCCTCGGCGATGAGCCGGAAGCTCGCGAGTTTATCGTTGAAGTCGTATGTAATCGTCACGAGCATGATTTCCTCTGTTTCATACTTTTCGCTCAGCCGATACAGATCGTCTTTGACGCGCGACGGGCTGCCGACGATCATCCGCTTCCGGTTGTCTGCGACCCGTTTGCGTTCATACGGGCTGTATGGGTACGCAGCGGCTTTTTCTGGACTCGGTGTGCCGTTGAGTGCCATCCCTTGCTCGATCATGACTAGCGTCAAATCGAGGCTTCCAGCGATCCAGTCTGCTTTTTCGTCCGTTTCGGCGCAAATCGCAAATACAGCTACGAGCGTGCGCGGCTCGTTCAAATACGGCGATGGAGTGAAGCGGCCGCGGTACAGCTGCATGTACTCTTCGCCGCCTTCGCCATTAATAAATTGCGCGAAGGCGTACGGCAGACCTTTTTCCGCCGCCAGCTTCGCTGTTTCCGAACTGGAGCCGAGCAGCCAAACGTCCGGAGGCGATTGCACGATCGGCGTCGCCTTGACGCCATAAAGCGGGTGGACGGGCGGAAGCGTATCGTGCAAATAGCCGAGCAAGTCATCGATTTGTTGCGGATAGCGGTCAACTGGACGCGCTCGTCCGTCTTGGAGAGCCATCGTCGCCCGCGGCATGCCGCCAGGCGCGCGGCCGATGCCTAAGTCAATGCGGCCAGGGTGAAGGCCGGCCAATACGCGGAAGTTTTCCGCCACTTTGTAGGCGCTGTAGTGCGGCAGCATCACGCCGCCTGATCCGATGCGAATGCGTGACGTTTTCGCCCCAATGTGCCCGAGCAGCACTTCCGGGGACGAGCCGGCGAGGCTGTTCGTATCGTGATGTTCGGACACCCAAAACCGCTTGTAGCCAAGTTCTTCGACAAATTGAGCGAGACGGACCGTGTTTTCCAGCGCTTCTTCCGCGGTCGTGCCTTCGGGGATCGGCGATTGGTCAAGAACGCTGAGCTTTAGCGGCATGATCATTTTTCCTCCCTCTCGAAATGTTGATGTATCAAGGCTTTCTTTTCCTTGCGGTTGCATGCTCTCCCGCCTGCGCTCACGCGTGGAAGTGGGGGTCTTCTTGGCGCGAGATGATCAAAATGGTTAGTTCTTATTATGGGATGTTTCGTTTCTTGTTGTCCATTGATTTGCTTTTGTAAAAAACAGCCCGCCGTTTCAGGCGGCGGATTGCGGTGCGGTAGACGCCGAAAGATGGTGACAGCCTTCTACAAGCGGATCGGGTTTTTTGGTTCAGCGGCTTGGCGGTCGATTTTTTGGCTGCGCCCCCGACCGGAAAAGAACGAGGAAAACAGTTGTTTGACGCTGTCAACGATAAAGGAGCATCGTTCATACAGCGCTTCTTTTAAGCTATCGAGCTGGCGGGTCACTTTGTATTGCGCCGCCTCTTGCGCCTCAAGCCGCTCGATGACTGTCTGGTGAAAGACGTGCTGCAACTCGAGCTGTTCCACTAATTTTTGGTACAGTTTTTCTTGCCCCTCCAGGCGGGCGTCCATTCCTTCGGCTGTTTGTTCCCGTTCAGTCGATTGCCGCTCAAGCCGACGCATCGCTTCACTTTGCGCCGTCAACGCTTCGATGACGGCTTGGCGCGCTGTTTCTTCTTTTGCGAACTGCTCCTCCCATGCGCGCCGCTGTTCGTGCTCCATCTGCTCGTGAGCGTTGATCGATCGTTCAAGGCGGGCCAGCGTTTCGGCGAGCTCCGCTTGTTCTCGTTGTTCGGCAGCGAGCCATTGCTCGAGCCGGGCGAACGCTTCTGCCCATTGCTTGTTTTGCTCCGCCTGCAGGTTTTGCCCGGCATTAGAGGCTTTAATGAAGCGCGAAACGGTTTCAGTTAGTTCGCGATACAGCTCAGTTTGCTTGGTTTGGCTTGCCGCCACCATCCCCTTGAGGTCATCCAGCGCCTTGACGAGACGTCCGCTATGCTCGGCTTGTGCCGTTTGTCCGGCGGCAAGAGAACGTTCAAGCCGAGTCAAGGCATCGGCGATTTTCTCACGATCATCGGCTTGCTGCTTTCGTCCTTCCTCCTCCGCCAGCTTGAGGCGAAGGAACGCCTCGGTCAATTGTTCAAGCAGCTGAGTTTGCTCTTCAATCATTTGTTCCGTTTTTGCGCGTCGGTAATAAAACACCGAATGCGAGGGGGGAGGCGGAGTGGCACCGTACACGTGCGGGGTCATCTGTTTGTTCATGTAAATCAATGGGAAAAGCCTCCTTTCCATTCGTCTATGTGGCATCATATGCCGCTGCCGCTCGGTCGGTTTGGGCGGTTTATTTGTGGTGTTCCTCTCTCTTTTGGTATAATTAAAAAGAGAAAAAATGGAAGAAAGGGTGTTAGGTATGCCAGCTGTCGAATCGAATATGTTTCCGCTTGGCAAACAAGCGCCTCCGTTTGCCCTCACGAATGTCATCGATGGCAGCGTCGTTCGTCTTGAGGATGTGAAATCGGACGCAGCGACTGTCATTATGTTCATTTGCAACCATTGTCCGTTTGTCAAGCATGTGCAGCACGAACTTGTTCGCCTCGCAAACGATTATACGCCCAAAGGGGTGTCGTTTGTCGCCATCAACTCCAACGATGCTGAACAATATCCGGAAGATTCGCCGGAAAACATGAAAAAAGTGGCTAAAGAGCTTGGCTACCCGTTCCCATACTTGTATGACGAAACGCAAGAAGTGGCGAAAGCGTACGACGCCGCCTGCACCCCGGATTTTTATATTTTCGACCGCGAGCTGAAATGCGTCTACCGCGGCCAGCTTGATGATTCGCGGCCGAACAACGGCATCCCGGTGACCGGAGAATCAATCCGCGCCGCGCTGGACGCCTTGTTGGAGGGCCGTCCGGTGCCGGAAAAGCAAAAGCCGAGCATCGGCTGCAGCATTAAATGGAAGCCATCCGCGTAAACTGTTGCTTGACTTCTCATTATCGAACGGATATGATGAAGAAAGCGTCATTCGTTTGCTGCGGGATCATCGCAAGCCGTGCCGTTGCCGCTCATGGAGCTGGCGCGGCTTTTTCGTTGCCCGCTGTCCGCTTGACAAATTCACACTGGCGCCGCCGCGGAGCGGCAAGGATGGATGAGAGGCAGGGCTTCCATTGTTTTTGTTTTTTCTTCGAGTTTTCATAATAAATGTTATGTAAACAAAAGGAGAAAAGCGAGATGGCGGAAAGACGATATCGAGTGTTTGTGTATGGGACGTTGCTGACTGGCGAGGACAACCATCATGTCGTAGCTCCCTATGTTTGCGCCGTATGCCCAGGGAAGGTGAACGGTCGTTTGTACAGCGTTGGCCCGTACCCTGCGCTTGTGCTCGAAGACGAAGGGGAAGTGGAAGGGGAATGGCTGACGGTGACGGAGGAAGGGCTCAAGGCGATGGATGAGCTTGAAGACTACGCCGAAGGACGGGACGATAACGAATATGAGCGGATATGGGTCCGCGACGCCCGCCAATCGATCGAAGGGTACGTCTACGTTTACTTGCCGGAAAAAGCCGCCGGCCTGCCGATCATTTCGTCCGGCTCGTGGCGTCGGCGTGAGGAAAAAACGTAACATCCATAGCGGATAGAAAAAGCCAGCCGAGGAGACGAACGCCTCCTTGGCTGGCTTTTTCTTTGCATAAATATTCGTCATTTTGAAACCGTTTACAAAAATTCGTTATAAAAATACAGAAAAATTGATAAAAAAGGGTTGCCAAACGGGTTCTCTTTTTCTATAATAAAAGCATGTTAGGAAAATAAACGCGCGAATGTGAGGTAATGCAACATGTCGAAACCGTTCGTTTCCTCTACACAAACGGAGTTGTTGGAACAAATCAAAGAGAAGATCAAAGAAAAAAACGTTGAGCTTCTTCATTTGCAGTTTGTCGACATTGAAGGGATTTTAAAGCACGTGACCGTGACGGCTGAACAGCTTGATGATGTTGTCGAAGGGAAAATCATGTTTGATGGTTCGTCGATCAAAGGCTTCTCGCCGATCAACCGTTCCGACTTGTATTTGCTGCCGGATTTGAATACGTTTGCTGTTTTGCCGTGGACGGTCGAGGAAGGCTATGCGGAAGCGCGCTTTCTCTGCTCGGTGACCAATCCGGACGGCACGCTGTTTGAAGGCGACCCGCGCAACGTGCTGAAAAAAACGATCGAGCGGGCGGCGGAAAAAGGATATACGATCTCGGTCGGTCCGGAGCTGGAGTTTTTCCTGTTCAAAGCCGATGAAAACGGCAATCCGACGCTCGAGCTCCATGATGGCGGCGGTTATTTCGAACCGTCTCCGAAAGACTTGGGCGAGCGCGTTCGCCTTGAAATTTACCGCGCCTTAAAAGCGATGGGCTTTACGATTGAAGCGTCGCACCATGAAGTGGCGGAAGGTCAGCATGAGATCAACTTCAAATATGCCGATGCGCTCGGTGCGGCTGACAATGCGACGACGTACAAATGGGTCGTCAAAACGATTGCCAGCAAGTTCGGCCTCCATGCGACGTTTATGCCAAAACCGGTGTTTGGCATCAACGGTTCAGGCATGCATGTAAACATTTCCCTTTTCAAAGATGGGGAAAATGCGTTCTTTGATCCGAACGATGCGAACCAGTTGTCAGAAACAGCGTATCAATTCATCGCGGGCTTGCTGAAAAACGTGAAACACTTTGTTGCGGTCACCAACCCGCTTGTCAACTCGTACAAACGGCTTGTGCCAGGGTATGAGGCGCCTTGCTACATCGCCTGGTCCGCTTCGAACCGTTCGGCGCTCATCCGCATTCCGGCCAAACGCGGTGTCGCGACGCGCGTCGAGCTCCGTTGCCCGGACCCGTCGGCTAACCCGTACTTAGCGTATGCCATCATCGCGGCGGCTGGTTTGGACGGCGTTGAAAAAGGCTTAACCGCTCCTGCTCCGATTGACGAGGACATCTTCCATATGTCGGACGAACGTCGCGCCGAACTTGGCATTGACAACTTGCCGGAAAACTTGGGCGAGGCCATCGCTGCGTTGGAAAGCGGGGAAATCGGCCGCGCGACGCTTGGCGAGCACGTATTCAACGAATACGTGGCGATGAAAAAAGACGAATGGAACAGCTACCGCACGGCGGTTCATGCTTGGGAAGTCGAGCGGTATCAAGGGAAATTTTGAGCAAAAACAAGTTTCAACAAGGCGTCCTGTTTCGATATTCGGGGCGTCTTGTTTCTTTGTTTTTTTGGACGCCGAGCCGGTGGCCGTTTGCGATGTCATGGGTGTAATGAAAAAATGATAGTATTTTTTATTTTTTTAAATTCATAGTTGACATCTATGAATAATGAGATTTAAATTATAAGTAACGTGTTCAACCATTGCAAACGGAGGGAAACCAATGAAAAAACTGATCGTTTTTGTGTTTGTAGGATTTATTGCCCAGCTGATTGACGGCTCACTTGGGATGGCGTATGGCGTCACGTCGTCGACGCTGCTCTTGACGTTCGGCATCGCGCCGGCTGTCGCCTCAGCATCCGTTCATTTGGCGGAAGTCGTGACGACCGCAGCGTCTGGAGCGTCCCATTGGAAGTTCGGCAACGTCGACCGCGGAATGGTGCTGAAGCTTATCATTCCCGGTTCGGTTGGGGCGTTTGTCGGAGCGTGCTTTTTAAGCAACTTGCCGGGGGATTTGATCAAGCCGTACGTGTCGCTGTTTTTGCTGGCGCTTGGCCTTTACATCATGTATCGATTCTTATTTTTAAATGGCCGCGCGCCGTCGGCGCCGGAGAAACGGTGGTCTAATAAGCAGCTCGTCCCGCTCGGATTGGCGGCCGGTTTCCTTGATGCGACCGGCGGTGGGGGATGGGGGCCGATTGCGACGCCGGTGTTGTTGGCCAATAAAAGTATGGAAGCGCGCAAGGTGGTCGGCACAGTCGATACGTCCGAATTTGCCGTCGCGCTGTCGGCGACGCTAGGATTCGTCATTTCGCTTGGTTGGGAGCAAGTGAATTGGTACTGGGTGCTGACGCTCATGGCTGGCGGGGTCATCGCTGCGCCGATCGCTGCTTGGCTTGTCCGCAAACTGCCGTCCCATTTGCTTGGGGTATTGGTCGGCGGGTTGATTATTTTGACGAACGTCCGCACGCTCCTGCACGCTTGGGAGGCGCCTGCGCCGGTGTATCCGACCGTTTATGGCCTTATCGTCATCGGCTGGGCCGCGGCGGTATGGCTGGCGATCCGAAACGGACGGAAAGAGAAAGCGGCTGGCGGCGAGTTGGTGTCGTAAGCATTGGAGGGTGCTTGGCAAACGACGGTGTCTTTCCGTTGGCGGCAGCGTTGGATGCGAGCGGGTCGAGCATCAGGCAGCTTGTTCGTGTTGCGGAGGGCAACGGTCGACAGCGCCTGTCTTCAAAAATAGCGCGCGGAGCAGTTGTTGCCCCGTTGCCGACAGTTGAAAACGAGAAGGCAGCTCTTGCCCTCTAGGCAGGGGCTGCTTTTTTATCAGCCTCTGTAGCGGGAATCGAGTTTCTATGTTAAAATATTCTGCATCATCAACCAAAAGGGGAGAGGGAACATGGCACAGCCGCTTGATCTCGGCCGCCGCATTTCACTCATCGATTTGTATGATTTGCGCATGCCGCAGCGCACCGGTACATACGTGCTTCACGAAGAGAACTTGGCGATCGTGGAAACAGGGCCAAGCCCGTCGGTGCCGCATTTGCTTGCTGGATTGAAAGCGCTTCATATCGATCCGGCGGAGATTCGCTATATCATCGTCACCCATATTCATTTGGACCATGCGGGCGGCGTTGGGTTGCTTCTTCAGCATTGCCCGAACGCAATGGTTGTCGTCCATCCGAAAGGGAAACGGCATTTGGCTGATCCATCGCGCCTTATCGCTGGAGCGAAGGCAGTGTACGGCGCGCAGTTTGAGTCGCTCTTTGATCCAATTCTTCCGGTGCCAGAAGAGCGATTGATCGTGAAAGAGGACGGAGAAACGTTGGAGTTGAGTGCGGAGCGAACGCTTGTGTTTTATGATACCCCGGGGCATGCGAACCATCACGTTTCGATTTACGATTCGTACAGCCGCGGTGTGTTCACCGGCGATACGATCGGTGTTTTTTATCCGCAGCTGCAAGAAGCGGGGCTTGCGTTTTGCCTGCCTTCAACATCTCCGAACCAATTTGATCCCGAGGCAATGGAGCAGTCGGCGGCAAGACTTGAGAAGCTGAGGCCGGAACGCATTTATTTTGGCCATTTTGGCATGCTCGATGACCCGCAGGAGGCGTTCCGCCAGCTTCGCCTTTGGCTGCCGAAGTTCGTGGCGGCGGGAAAAGAAGCGGTCGACCGTCATCCGGAAGCGCCGGCTGCCGAGCAGGCGAAAATCGCCGCGCAAATGTTGCGCAACGATATCACGGCGTTTCTCAATGAGCATGGCGCTCCATCTTCGTCGTCCGTGCATGCGGCGATCGAGCTTGATTTGCAAGTGTGCGCGATGGGGTTGATCGATTATTGGCAGAAACAACAGTGATCATTCGATTGGCCTGGCCGATTCGGCTGGGTTTCTTTTTTGACGGGAAAGCGAAGATTGGAAAAACGGGAAAAACTGTTTTTGTGTATGTTCGGTTTTTAGGCGGATCGTTTCGTGAAATCACGATATATATGTTAGAGTGGAAATAAGCGATCGTGATTCCTGTTGGAAAGAGCGTCAATGAGCAAGGGGGGGAATGGAAGCGTGAAACAGAGGCGGTCAGTCATGCATCGCATCGGCATCGTGCTCATCATCGCATCCTTCGTTGTTTGGCTGATCCCTCCCATTGCCCCTTTTCTGCCGTTTTCGGCCGCGGTCAAAGCTTTGATCATTACGGTTGTCATTGTGACAGCGGAAATCATGTTTTGGCTCGGGGCGCTGTTGGTCGGAAAAGAAGCGGCGGCGAAGCTAAAGAGGCATTGGAACCCGAAGCATTGGCGAATAAAACGGCAGCTGTCGGATCAAACCAATGGTGGAGAAGAATGCTAAGATGGATCGCGAGAGATGACAACGATGAAGAAATGAGGTGGTTGCATGCGGCGGAGCACAGTTGCGCTTCTCATAGCCGTTGCCGCCCTGTCCGGAGTGCTTTGGCTTGGCGGCCTGGCATTGGCGGTGCAAGACCAGTTTTTTTCAGCGGCCAAGCCGCCGACGAAAGAACAACGGACGCCGACGGCTGAAACAAGGCAACATGACGAGAAAATAGATATTGTTGCTCTTGGCGATTCGTTGACAAGAGGAACAGGTGATGAAAGCGGAAAAGGGTATGTCGGCTATATGGTCGATGAGCTTCGCCGGCAAACAGATCAACCAATCCGTGTGACGAATTTGGCGGTTCGCGGCCTTCGTTCCGACGGACTGCTTCGCCAGCTTGGCGAGCCTGAGATTCAACGGCAAGTCGCGATGGCGGATCTGATCGTGATGACCATTGGCGGCAACGATTTGTTTCAAGGGGGGAAGCGCTTCGATTGAACATGAAACAGCTCGATGAGGCGAAGCGCCGGTATGTGGCGAACCTCGACCGCATTTTCGCCGCGCTGCGCCGCTTCAACAGCGAGGCGGTCATTTTTGCGATCGGTTTGTACAACCCGTTCAGCGATTTAGACGATGCCAAACGGACGTCGGCGGTTGTGCGCGATTGGAATTTTGCATCAGCGGAAGTGGCGGCCCGCTATCCCAACATTGTCGCGGTGCCGACGTTTGATTTGTTTGCCCTCCATGTCAACGACTATTTGTACAGCGACCACTTCCATCCGAATGAAGAAGGATATAAGCGGATTGGCGAGCGCGTCGCCTCGCTCATCACGTTGACGGAGGAGGACAAGCGATGACCAAACGGGTGACGTTGACGGTCAAAGAGCTGCGAAAAACGATTCGCGGCAAGGAAATGATTAAAGGCATTTCGTTTGAGCTGCATGAGGGGGAAGTGTTCGGCTTTTTAGGGCCGAACGGCGCGGGAAAAACGACGACGATCCGCATGCTCGTCGGGCTCATTCGGCCGACGTCGGGGACGGTGGCGATTTGCGGGTATGATCTTCACCGCCAGTTTACCGACGCGATCCGCCAGGTTGGATGCATCGTCGAAAACCCAGAAATGTATCCGTATTTAACAGGATGGGAAAACCTTGAACATTTCGCCCGCATGATGCCGGGAATCGGGGAAGATCGAATCATGGAAGTGGCGAAGCTCGTCGGCCTTGAACAGCGCATTCATGACCGGGTGGGCACGTATTCGCTCGGCATGCGGCAGCGGCTCGGCATCGCTCAGGCGCTGCTTGGAAAGCCGAAGGTGCTCATTTTGGACGAACCGACGAATGGCCTTGACCCGGCCGGCATTCGCGAGATGCGCGCCTTCATCCGCTTTTTGGCGGAAACGGAAGGGTTGAGCGTCCTTGTTTCATCGCATTTGTTAAGTGAAATTCAATTGATGTGCGACCGCGTCGCCATTATGGCGAAAGGGCGGCTCTTGGCCGTGGACACGGTTGAGCGGCTGTTAAACCAACAGGCGCGCGTCGTCTGGAAAGCTGCTCCGATCGATCGGGCGCGGGCGCTCTTGGCTGAGGAAACCGAGGTGCTGCGCGCCGATGAAGAGACGATTGTCACGCTATATGAGCCGTCGAGACTGGCCGCTTGGAACGCCAAACTTGTCCAAGCCGGCGTCTCGGTTTCGGAAATTGAACCGCGGCTGCCGACGCTCGAAGACTTGTTTATCGAGCTGACAGGGGGCGAAACGATTGAGTAAGCTCGTGTATAATGAAATGTTGAAAATCGTCCGCAAAAAGCGGCTATGGGTGATCGCCGCCATCATTGCGGTGCTCGTCGCCTTGTTTACATACGCCCAATACCGCGAGACGGAAGAGATGAAAAAACGGCTTGGCACGACCGACTGGCGTACGCAGCTGCAGCAGCAAATCGTCGATTTGCAAAACCGCTTGCAGTCGCCGAGCATGTCTGAGGAATGGCGGAAATATTTGCAAATCCGCCTCAAGCAGCAGCAGTACTACTTAGAACACAACATTAACCCGTCTGCCCCAGGGGCGCCGACGTTTATGCGTACGTTTATCGAAAACGCCATCGACTTGTTTTTGCCGCTTTTAGTGATGGTGGTGGCGGCCGATTTAGTGTCGTCCGAGGCAAGCGCTGGAACGATCAAGCTGCTTCTCGTTCGGCCGGTGAAGCGGTGGAAAATTTTGTTGAGCAAATATATCGCGTTGCTCCTGTCGGTGTCGCTCATTATGCTGATGGCGGCGGTGCTGTCGTATGCCATCTCCGGACTCGTGTTTGGGTATGGCGGCTTCCGTCTGCCGTTGTTGACCGGATTTGTCCAGCAAGGAGAGGATCTCAATACAGCGAATGTCCACATGATTCCGCAATGGAAATACATTTTGATCGAGCTTGGGCTGGCAGCGTTTGTGGGCGTTGTCGTCGGCACACTGACGTTTATGTTTTCCGTGTTGCTTAGGAGCACGGCGGCGGTGATGGGCATCATGCTGGCAGCATTGATTTCTGGCGCGATTTTGTCGAACATGGTGTCGTCATGGCATTCGGCGAAATATTTGTTTATGGTCAATTTGCGGCTGACGGATTACATAAGAGGAGCGGCTCCGCCGATTGAGGGGATGACTCTTGGCTTTTCAATGGCCGTGCTGGCTGTCTGGGGGCTTGCAGGGCTTCTTGTCGCCTTTTTTGTCTTTATGCGGCGAGACGTCTATTGAAAACGGCAGAGCGGCGAAAACCCGAGGGGGTGTTCCCTCGGGTTTTTCAGTGAAAGGGAATGGGTGGCCATTATCTGTTCGGCTACTTGTCGTGAACGCCGGCGAGTCCAAGCGCGTGATGGCTCCACAGCAGCTGCTCCACGGCTGGCCATTGCTGTTCATCGCAACGGATGAGAAGCACGATATCAGCACCTGTGCGGCTTTGACGGTGCGTGGATTTTCGGTTTACCCACCATTTGATCAAAATGCCGATTCCGATGCCTGAAACCGCCCCGATAATCCCCCAAATGATCGGACCCCATGCCAACACATAGCCGTAAATCGCCCCTAGCAGCATCAAGCACGTTCCTAAAATCGCCGCCAAGTCAAGGAAGCTGAACCCGTTGGCGTGATGGAGCGTATCAAGCAGGCGCGGCGGCTCAGCGCAGCGGTTGAGCGGGACTGCAAAAATCTGATGTTCCGCAATCCCTTTTTCTTGAAGCGCTGAAATCGCCAGTTCAACGAATAGGTGGCTCTCGAAAGTAGCAATGACAATCATGAAACGCCTCCCATCAAATCGGCCATGTGAACCGTTTCGGCTGAAAGCGGCGCCGCAAATAGTGGGCTAATTCTTTTTCAAACAACTTGTTGTATTCGACCGCTGATACGTAAGCATCGTAAAAGATGAACGAATAAATCGATGGCAGATAAAGCGCCCACTGCATATCGATGATCTTCGTTGCACAATCGAATCGGCCGGTCAGCGTGTACGTGATTGCTTCGGGCAAGTGGGCGAAATACGATACCAAAATGGTAAAGGTGAAGATAAACAGGCCGGTGATCACTTTATGGACATACAAATGGCCAAGGCCAGGGGCAAGCACCGACCAGACGAGCGCCAGCCAAGGCTCGCGCTTGTCCAAATAATTAATATCCCATATTCCCATTCGGATGGAAGAGATTGGCGCATCTTCGCGGTCGGCGAGCAAATACAGCTTGTTCATGTCGACTGATCCGCGGTAGCTGTCCCAAATGCTGTACATGTAGATGGCCACATAAAACATGAGCCATCGTTCGTCAAGAACGGCTTTTGCCTTTTCAAAATCGCCAAGCAGCGAGTATAATATACCTGTATTGATATGGGCTTTTGTGTTGATAAACAGCTCCCAGAGGATTAACATAAAGGCCGTGGCGTAGCGTTGCTGCATCAAATTGCCGAAACCCGGAAACGAAAAGGAAAAAAAGGCGACGACAAGCGGATGACGCAAATGGAAATGGGTGGTTGTCAATTGCGACAAATGCGCCCGTTTGCGCCGCGCCGGCGGAATGAGTTTCACAAAGCGCCCCCTTTCCTTTACACAGTTGCTGTGTTTTTAGTATAGGAAAAGAGGAGCGGCAGCTATGCAGGTCGTTTCAGAAAAAAGATGATCAATTTTAATTCGTTATGGCGAAAAAAAGATAAAAAAACTATTGACTTTCCTTTAGGGTTCATATAAAATATGAATTTTCGCAAGGTAAATTGGCCTATGTCGGGAAGTAGCTCAGCTTGGTAGAGCACACGGTTCGGGTCCGTGAGGTCGCAGGTTCAAATCCTGTCTTCCCGATCATTGATCTGGGGCCTTAGCTCAGCTGGGAGAGCGCCTGCCCCGCACGCAGGAGGTCATCGGTTCGAATCCGATAGGCTCCACTTCTTTTGCGGAGGAGTACCCAAGTCCGGCTGAAGGGGTCGGTTTCGAAAACCGATAGGGGTGTCACAGCCCGCGGGGGTTCGAATCCCTCCTCCTCCGCCATGATACATATGAACGCCAGCCTGCCGATTGTCGGCAGGTTTTTTCTATTTGCGAGGCTAAGCACATGATTTGCCTGTTTTTAGATGAATCGGGTGCGATAAAAGGGAGGCGCCGTTCGGCGTCCAAGAACGTCAATCTCTCGTCACCAGCGGGGAAAGCTACAAGTGACCGCCCGCGAAACACTCCGTTTTCTTTTTTACGCACGCGAGCCGATGAACGAACCGGTCGTCGCCCACGGGCCGTTCGTCATGAACACACCGGAACGAATCCGCGAAGCGATTCACGATGACCAGGAAGGGCGGTTTGGGCAGTAAGTCCGGAAAGAGCCGATCATTTTTCGGCTCTTTCGTTTTTTGCTATGATGGAAATCAAGGATATCACGATTCAGTATGTCAGGGGGCATCGATGATGAATCCAATCATTGAAACGATCTTGCGCCATCGCTCGATCCGCCGGTTTGAAGACCGGCCGCTTACGGATGAACAAATCCGCACGATCGTCCAATGCGCTCAAGCGGCGTCGACTTCCAGCTACGTTCAGGCGTATTCCATCATCGGCGTGAAAGATCCAGAGAAAAAGCGGAAACTCGCCGAACTGGCCGGGAATCAATCATATGTTGAGCATAACGGCCATTTCTTTGTCTTTTGCGCTGATTTTCACCGCCATGAGCTCATCGGTGAAATCGAGGGAAAAGACGTGATTCCGTCGCTTGAGAGTACGGAAAAGTTTATGGTCGCGCTCATTGACACAGCGCTTGCGGCGCAAAACGCGGCCATTGCCGCGGAGTCGATGGGGCTTGGCATTTGTTATATCGGCGGTCTGCGCAACCATTTGCCAGAAGTATGCGCGCTTTTGAACGTCCCGAAACGGGTGATTCCACTTTTTGGACTTGCCGTCGGCTATCCGGCCCAAGAACCGGACAAAAAGCCGCGCCTGCCGTTTGAACACGTCTACCACGAGGACGAATACAACCAAGACCGCGAGCGATTCATTGAACAGCTGCAGCGCTACAATGCAACGGTGTCTACCTATTATGAGCAGCGGACAAACGGCCGCCGCCGCGACACATGGACCGGGCAAATGGCCGATACGCTCAGCCGCCAAGTCCGGATGTACATGAAAGAGTTTGTGGAAGGGAAAGGGTTCAATTTACGGTAGCCTCGTTGCAGGTGGAAGCAAAAAGGAGAGGAAACATATAGGTGTTGTTTTAGAAGCGCGGAGCCATGCTGATTTTAAGCCTTCCGCGCAGGCATTGATCCAGCTCGTCATTGTCCACGCATCCCTTCTCCAGCAGCCGGGCAAGGATGTTTTTTCCGGAAACGCCGAAGAGATCGGAGAGGACCGAGCCGAGTTTGACATTGGAAGACTCGAGCACTTTTTGAATCCGGTTTTTCTCCGAACTCAACTGTCCGACCCACTTTTTGCGGAGGCGGGTAAAATCCCGCCATTCGCGAATATCCGCTGGGGGGACGAAACTTTTTTCAACGAGTCCATGGCGGAGCAGCTTGGCGATCCACTCGGCGTCAGAGACATCGGTTTTTCTTCCCGGGACATTTTTGATCCGCTGCGGATTGGCCAGTGTCAAGTCGACATAGCCCTCGAGGAAGGCGAAGACCGGTTTCCAATATACGCCGGTGGATTCCATGGCGACATGGGTGACGCCATGTTCTTCGAGCCACTCCAGCAGGTCGCCAAGTCCCTTCGAGAACGTGGAGAAGGTTTGAATGTCCTTTTGAATGTGTCCATCTTCTTCCCATAGCGCGCAGGCGACGATGGTTTCGGCATGAACATCCAATCCTGCGCAGCGAGGATAGATGACATCCATGATGAAAATCCTCCTGTTCGATGATCGAGTGCGCAAACAGCGAATCCACGGGAGAAATGCGGCAGTTTTCCGTTCGTCGTCACCTTTCCTCCGCATCGGGAAAGGGCGGACAATGGGTGGTGCACCCAGTGGATTCGAATGCTTTTCCGTACAGGGTCCAAGCCACCATTAAGTATAACGTCCTATTGAACTGTTTGCGCCTGCTCTTCATTTTCATTATTGGGAAGAAAAGGGGGATTTTCATGCCTGAGTGGAGAGCAAAAATTGCTCATGGAACTTTTCCGTCAACAATATGTTAAACTTTTTCGTTGCCTCTTATAAATATTAGGCTGTAATAAAGAGTTTCCAACCTCCATGTTCCGTTTTTATCACCTGACAAGCTGGCACGGTGACAAGAAGAGAACAATGCCATGTAAAACAAATATAGATAAGTAAAAGGCTGGGACGCTCCATTTGCCTTAGCGGCAGATGGAACGTAAGTGATACTCGACGATTTCTTCCATTTGTGAAGGAGATAGCTTGTCAGGTTGCATGATGCCGTGCATGGCTAAACCGTCAACCAAAGCATATAGACGCTCTGTTTCCAACTCAATCGACACGTCGGGTCTTAACAACCCAAGATGGCCTAACAGTTCAAGCAACATCTTTATTGCCGTTTGTAACTCGTTATAGATTTGCTTGCTCAGTGGTTGAAGTTCGGAATCCCAAAGCGCCCTTTGTGTAAAAGAAAGCCACACCTCCATTTCTTTTTTCGTTTCATTGGTTAACGGCAAAATTTCAAGGAGACAACGTTTGATTCCTTCAAGAGGCGGAGTGGAGCGAGGGATGGCTTCAATCCGTTTCCGCACCCGTTCGGAGACAAGTTTCATTGAAAATGCTAACAACTCCGATTGGGAAGAAAAATAATAGCGTAGTGCTCCTGCAGACATCCCTGCCTCTTTCGCGATATTTCGTACGGTTGCTTTTTCGATACCGTCCCGCATGATCACGGTCCATGTTGCTTCTGCGATTCGTTTCCTCTGCTTTTCATGATCCACGATTTTAGGCATGTATCTAGTGTAACACAGTTGTTTTTTTAATACAATTGTGTTACTATTTTTTTTGATACAAATGTATTAAAAAAAGGGAGTGGCCGATATGATTGGTTGGTTGATTGTCGCGTGTGAAATGCTGTTTTGGGTATTCGTTGTATCCGGATTGTTTACCCGTTATGTGTTAAAATGGAAAATGGTCAGTGCCTGCCTTTTTTTATGCACCATTTTGGCAGATCTTATTTTACTCGTTGTATCGGTCGCAGACTTGGCCCACGGCCAGACAGCGAAGTTATCCCATGCGTTGGCAGCTGTTTATATCAGTGTGTCCGTTGTGTATGGACGTCGTATGATTCAATGGGCAGACAATCAGTTTGCTCACCTTTTTTTGAAAATGCCTAAGCCGAAAAAAGCTCCGCTCTTTGGAAAGGAGCATGCAAAGCAAGAACGAAAAGGATGGTATCGCCATTTAGGGGCTTGGGTGATCGGTCAAGTGATTTTGTGGGCTATGGTTTGGTTTGCTGCTGATGTGTCAAAAGCACAAGAGCTGTTCAGGATGGCGGGCCTTTGGACGTTGGTTTTGGTGATTGATTTTGTACTGAGTTTCAGCTATACATTATGGCCTCGAAAAGAAGCGAAGACGAGATCAGGAAAACTAAGCGATTGGTAGGAAGGGAGAAAAATAGCATGAATCCCATCGAACAGTTTGGGCGATGGATTCGAGAGGCTGACTCGATCGCCGTCCTGACCGGGGCCGGGATGAGCACGGAATCCGGCATTCCTGATTTTCGCAGCGAAAACGGCCTCTACGCCCAAGAGGACAATGTCGAATATTATTTGTCAGAGCATTATTACAAAAAAGATCCGGTTGATTTTTGGCGCCGGTTCAAGCGGATGTTTTCGTTAAAGCTGATGGGCGGATTTGCTCCGAATGATGGGCATCGGTTTCTCCGTTGGCTTGAGGAGATGGGCAAGACGGTGACGATTTTGACGCAAAATATTGACGGGCTGCATACGAAAGCAGGAAGCACGAATGTCATTGAGCTGCACGGCACGCTGCAGACGGCGACGTGTCCGTCATGCGGCAACAAGTTCGATTTGTCGTTTATCAATCGCCACGAGGTGCCGCGCTGCGAAAAGTGTGAGATGATTTTGAAGCCGGATGTCGTCTTGTTTGGCGGGCTCGTGCCGCGCATCGAGGAAGCGTTTGCGGCAGCGGCGGAAAGCGATTTGTTTTTGGCGATGGGAACAAGTTTGGAAGTGGCGCCCGTGAATCAAATCCCGTTTTATGTCGTCGCCGAATCGCCGGCAACAAGGAAAGTATTGATTAACAAAACAGCGACAAGAATGGACGGGATGTTTGACCTTGTCATTTATGGCGGAATCGGGGAAACGGTCGCTAGTGTGCGCAAGCAAATACAGGCGGAATAGATCGATAGATTCCATGCCAACGGGAGAACGCATATGGCGTTTTCCTGTTGGACAAAAATCAAAAAAGGTATTGTACTTTTCAGAACATTCGGATATAATAAAGATAACATACCAACCGGTTGGTATTTTGATGAGTAGAGCCGAGCATAAAGGTGTAACGGAAAATGGAGGGGACAATCATGCATTTGCGCTTAACGGACGAGCAGCGCATGGTGCAAAAGGCGATCCGCAAGTTTGTCGAAAAAGAATTGATGCCGCTCGAAAATGAAGTATTGCGCAATGAGCGCGAAGGGAAGCCTGGGCTCCCGCCCGAAAAATTAAAAGAGCTGCAGCTCAAAGCGAAAGAAGCGGGGTTTTGGGGGATCAACACGCCGGAGGAATACGGCGGCGCGAATTTGGGTCATGTCATGCAGGCGATTGTGTGGATGGAAGTGTCGAAAACGCTTGTTCCGTTCCAGTTTGGCGGATCGGCGGACAACATTTTGTATTATGCGAATGAAGAGCAAAAGAAAAAATATTTGATCCCGACGATCAACGGAGAGAAAAAATCGTGCTTTGCCATGACCGAGCCGGGAGCAGGATCAGATACGCGCAACATTAAAATGACGGCGGTGAAAGACGGCGACGAGTGGGTGTTAAACGGGGAGAAGACATTCATTACCGGCGGCAACGACGCCGATTTTGTCATGGTGATCGCCATCACCGACAAAGAGCGTCACCAAGCCTCGAACGGGCGTGAAGGGGTGACGTGTTTTATCGTCGACCGCGAGATGGGCTGGCGTTCGGAACCGATACATACGATGGGACCTTCCACTCCAGCCAGCTTAATTTTTGAAAACGTGCGCGTGCCGGAAGAAAACATTTTAGGCGAGCTGCATCACGGCTATCAACTTGGGCTTGAGTGGATCGGCTACGCCCGCTGGGTCGTCGGCGCCCGTGCGGTCGGAGCGGCCGAGCGGCTGCTGCAAATGGCCATCGACTATGCGAAGGAGCGCGTCACATTCGGCAAACCGATCGCCGAGCGGCAGGCGATCCAATGGATGATCGCCGATTCGGCGGTGGAAATTGAAGCGGCGAAATGGCTTGTTTTGAATGCGGCGTTTACGCTTGATCAAGGGGAGGACAATCGTCATTTAGCCTCGATGGCGAAACTGTTTGGCGCGAACATGGGCAACCGCGTCGTTGACCGCGTCATGCAAATCCACGGCGGTATGGGCTACACGAAAGAAATGCCGATCGAGCGCTGGTATCGTGAAGCAAGATTGTGGCGCATTTACGACGGCACGGATGAAATTCAGCGCCTCATTATCGGCCGCAATTTGATCAAAGGGCACGTCAAGCTTGGGCAGTTTCTCTAAAAAAATGAAAGCGTTATCGAAAGGGAGGAGAAAACCGATGAGTCAACGGTTTGCAGGAAGAGTGGCGTTTGTGACCGGAGGAAGCCGCGGCATTGGCAAGGCGATTGTCACCCGTTTTGCCGAAGAAGGGGCGAAAGTAGCGTTCATTGATGTAAACGAAGAAGCGCTTGAAGCGACGGCTGCCGAGTTGCGGGAAAAAGGGTATGACGTTTACGCCAAGGTGGCGAGCGTCACCGAACGCGAACAAGTGGAAACGACGATCCGAGAAGTGGTCGATCGGTTCGGCTCGCTCGATATTCTTGTCAACAACGCCGGCGTCATCCGCGACAATTTGCTGTTTAAAATGACGGACGACGACTGGCAAACGGTGATGGACGTCCATTTAAAAGGCGCGTTTTACTGCACCCGCGCCGCGCAAAAATATATGGTCGAAAAAGGGTATGGGCGCATCATCAACATTTCGTCGACGTCAGCGCTCGGCAACCGCGGCCAGGCGAACTATTCGGCGGCGAAAGCCGGCATTCAAGGATTTACGAAAACACTGGCGATGGAGCTTGGCAAATTCGGCATCACGACGAATGCCGTCGCCCCTGGGTTTATTGAAACCGATATGACGAAAGCAACGGCTGAGCGGCTTGGCATTTCGTTTGAGCAGCTCATCCAAGCGAGCGTCGCCAACATCCCGGTCGGGCGCAGCGGCCGTCCGGAAGACATCGCCCATGCGGTCGCCTTTTTCGCTGACGAGCGGTCGTCGTTTGTCAACGGTCAAGTGCTGTATGTCGCCGGTGGTCCGAAATGTTGAACACAAGGGGGGACGAACATGTATCAGCATGACATCGGAAAACGGTCGGCGAAAGTGAAAAACGTCGTTGAGCGCGGAGCGGTGAAAAAGTTCGCCGAGGCGATCGGGGATCCGAACCCGATTTATTGGGATGAAGAAGTGGGGAAACGGTCGCGCTACGGGCGCAACATTGCGCCGCCGACGTTTCCGCGCGTGTTTGACTACGGCGTCATTGAAGGGCTGAACGTGCCGTCCAAAGGGCTCATCCATGGCGAACAGCACTTCCATTATGAGCGCCCGTTGTTTGTCGGTGAAGAGCTGTATTGCTATGCGGAAGTGAAAGATTATTACGAAAAACAAAGCAGCATGGGCTTGCTTGGCTTTTTAGTGATCGCGAACAACGGCGAGGGCGCCGATGGAAATCTCATTTTCACCTCGACCTCGACGATCATTATTAACGAGGCGGTTAGAAAGGCGATGAGCGTATGACGACGATCCGTGATTGGCAAGTGGGGCAGTCCCTTCCAGACGTGACGCTTGCACCTGTCTCCCGGCTTGATTTGATCAAATATGCCGGAGCATCGGGCGATTACAATCCGATCCATACGATCGACGAGGAGGCGAAAAAGGCAGGCCTGCCGGGCATTATCGCCCACGGCATGTGGACGATGGGCAACCTCGCGAAGCTGTTTACGCCGTACTACGAAGAAGGATTTGTCCAAGACTATTTCGTCCGCTTTCAGTCGATGGTGTTTTTAAACGATGTCATCACCTTAAAAGCAACGGTGAAAGAAAAAGACGACAAGACGATTCGTTTTGCCGTCGCTGCCGTCAACCAGCATGGAAAAGAAGTCCTTAAGGGCGAAGCCGTGTTTTCTCTGTATGAGTGAAGCAAGGCAGCGAGCCCGGCAACATCGAGAACACGCCCAGTTGCCGGGTTTCGTACTACAAAGGGGATGAGGAGGAGTCAGGATGAGACGGGATGCCGTCATTGTGTCGGCCGTGCGAACGGCCATCGCCCGTCAAGGGGGCGCTTTGGCGACGCTGCCGGCGCACATTTACGGCGCGGAAGTGATCAAAGAAGCGATGCGGCGGGCCAACATCGGACCGGAGCATGTCGATGATGTCATTATGGGCAACGTCTTAAGCGGGGGCGGCAATATCGCTCGGCTGACGGCGCTGCAAACCGGCTTATCTCTAGAGTTGACGGGTTTGACCGTTGACCGCCAGTGTGGATCAGGCATTAACGCCGTCAATTTAGCGGCGCAAGCCATTTGGGCCGGCGATGGAGATGTGTATATTGCCGGCGGCGTGGAAAGCATGAGCCGTGCGCCGTATTTGATGGACCGACCGGAAAAGCCGTACAGCTCGACGCCGCCCAGTTTCCGCAAATCGCAGCTGTCGCCGAAAGAAATCGGCGATCCGCCGATGGGGATTACGGCGGAAAACTTGGCCAAAAAGTACGGCATCAGCCGTGAAGAACAGGATGCCTTCGCCTTGCGCAGCCAGCAGCGTATGGCGCGCGCCATGCAGGAAGGGCGGTTTGACGAGCAAATCGTGCCCATCACCGTTCCGGTGAAAAAAGACGAACCGTTCGTCTTCGATACGGACGAACATCCGCGACCGAACACGACGATGGAAGCACTCGCGAAACTGCCGCCGGCGTTTTTGGAAGGCGGAACGGTGACGGCCGGGAACAGCTCGGGGCTGAACGATGCCGCTTCTGTCCTCGTCGTCATGTCTCGTGAAAAAGCAGAGGAGCTTGGCGCAAAGCCGCTTGCGGTCATCCGCGCCCATGCGGTCGCCGGAGTTGATCCAAACATCATGGGCATCGGCCCGGTGCCGGCGACGAGAAAAGTGCTAAAAAAGGCGGGGCTTGCGCTTGATGAGATGGACATTATTGAAATCAATGAAGCGTTTGCCGCGCAAGTGATCGCTTGTGACCGCGAGCTTGAGATGGATCCCGAAAAAGTGAACGTCAACGGCGGCGCCATCGCCCATGGCCATCCGCTCGGCGCGACGGGGGCGATTTTGATCACAAAAGCGGTGTATGAACTGAAGCGCCGCGGAGGGAAATACGCGCTCATTACCGCGTGCATCGGCGGCGGTCAAGGCATTGCGACCATCATTGAGAGAGAATGACGCATTGGAGACCGTGGAGGATGAAAGAAAAATTAAGAGAAGTTGCCATAGAGTTGTTCGAACGCAAAGGATTCAAAGAAACGTCGGTGCAGGAAATCGTCGAAGCGATTGGGGCAACGAAAGGGGCTTTTTACTACTATTACAAAAGCAAAGAAGAGCTGCTCTCTGATATTTGCCTCTCTTATTTGGATGATTTGTTGCGGCAGCAGGAGCACATCCTCGAAGATGCAGAGGCGAGCTGTACGGAAAAACTGCGGGAGATCGTCTATATGGTCATCTGCAACATCCGCACCCGGAAGAAAAGCGCCCGCATTTTCTTCCGCGAAATGCGGCATTTGGCTGATGATCATTTAGCGGAAATCCGCGCCAAGCGGCGGGTGTTCCGCAAACGGTATGAACAGCTCATTCAGGACGGGATTGCTCACGGCGAGTTTAAGCCATCCCTCAACGCGGAAATGATCACCTTCGGCCTGCTTGGGATCACGAACTGGAGCTATTATTGGTTTCAGCCGGACGGGAGCGTTTCGGAAGAAGAGCTGACCGATATTTACGTCGATTTTATTTTAAATGGCATTCGGACGTCCAAAGGAACGGGGATGGACAAAGAGACGGAAGGGCTGCCGAACTGATCGTGCGGCCGTTTCGCTCATTCGATCGGGCGGCAAGACAAGGAGGGATCGGGATGGAGTTGTTCATTCAGCAACTGTTAAATGGGTTGACTGTTGGAAGCGTTTACAGCCTCGTTGCATTAGGGTTGACGCTCGTTTACGGCATTTTGCATATCCCCAACTTCGCCCACGGCGCACTGTATATGATGGGCGGTTATATGACGCTGACGGCCATGACGAAGCTCGGGCTGCCGTATGCGTTGGCCATTGTTGTGTCGATGATTGTTGTCGGGCTGCTTGGCGTCTTGATGGAGCGGCTGGTGTTTTATCCGCTTCGCGACGCGCCGCCGCTTCATGACAAAATCGCAGCGATCGGGATCTTGCTGTTTTTGGAAGCGTTCGCCCAGTTCGTCTGGGGGGCGGACTATCAGACGATGCCGACCCCATACGGCGACGTTGTCAGCATTTTCGGCTTAACCTTGACGGTTCAACGCATCCTCATCATCGCATCCGCTGTCATCATCATGATCTTGCTTTACCTCTTCTTGAAAAAGACGTTCATCGGCGCTTCGATCATCGCGATGGCGCAAAACCGCGAAGGAGCGAATTTAGTCGGCATCAACACGAATAAAGTCGCCATGTTGACGTTTTTCCTTTCCGGTAGTTTGGCCGCGCTCGCCGCGTCGCTCGCTTCGCCGATCAACCTCGTGTTTCCCGGCATGGGCCATCTCGTTATCTTGAAAGCGTTCGTCATCATCATTCTCGGGGGGATGGGAAGCATTCCCGGCGCCATTGTCGGCGGTTATATTTTGGGATTCAGCGAAAGTTTGGGAGCGACGTATGTGTCGAACGACTACAAAGACATTATCGCCTTCGCCATTCTCGTCATCATTTTAACGGTCAAACCGAACGGACTGTTTGCCAAGGAGGGACATTGATGGCCGTATTCGCCAACCGGCGCTTATGGATCGCCGTCCTTGCGGCGCTGGCGCTGGCCTTTCCGTTGCTTGTCACTAACAGCTATTACTTGCACATGATGACGATCTCCTTCATTTGGATGATCGCTGTTTACGGGTTGAATTTATTTGCTGGCTATACTGGTTATTTGTCGCTTGCCCACGCCGGGTTCTTTGCGATCGGCGCGTATGCGCTCGGTATTTTGACAGTAAAAGCGGGATGGCCGTTTTGGCTGGCTTTCGTATCGGCTTGCTTGTTCACAACGTTGATCGGCGTTTTCATCGGGCTTGTTGCGCTGCGAACGAAAGAGCACTTTTTCGCCATTTATACGCTTTGCGTCGGCTACATCATCTATTTGATCATTGACAAATGGGACAGTTTAACCGGCGGAGTGCGCGGGTTTATCGGCATCCCGGCGCCGGCTGACATCGGTCCGCTCTCGTTTCAAACGCCCGTCGCCCAATATTATTTGGTGTTGTTTTTCTTGCTTGTCGTTGTTTTGATCATGCACCGCCTTGTTTATTCGCTGACGGGAAGGACGTACATCGCCATTCGCAACAGTGAGGAGCTCGCCTTGACGCTTGGCATCTCGACGATGAAAAACAAGCTCGCTTCGTTTGTTCTGTCCGTCTTTTTCACCTCGCTTGCCGGGGCGCTGTACGCATCGTTCATCCGGTTTCTCGGCCCGGATATCGCGTATATAAGCGTTATGTTTGACTTTTTGACGTATTTGCTTGTCGGCGGGATTGGCACGCTCGCCGGTCCGGTCGTCGGGACGTTGCTCGTGACATTTTTGTCCCAGCAGCTGCAGTTTTTGCAGGACTATCGGATGCTGATTTTTGGCCCGATTTTGACGTTGCTCATCATCTTTTATCCGCATGGCATCGCCGGCGGCTTCATCCGCTATCAAGCGAAGCGGAAGGAAGCGCGCCGTCTCGAGCCGGAAGCGAACCGAGCGGCTGCGGAACTGGCTGTCTCGAGCCAAGGGCGAGGCGAGCGGCACGCAGAGGAGGGATCATGATGCTTTTGCACGTTGAACGATTGACGAAGCGGTTTGGGGGACTGCTGGCGGTCAACGATGTCACGTTTTTCGTCGAACAAGGGAAAATCAACGCCATCATCGGTCCGAACGGAGCCGGCAAGTCAACGTTTTTCAATCTCATCAGCGGCTTGCACCGGCCGACATCGGGGACGATTACGTTTAAAGGGCGCGATATCACTCGCCTGCCGGCAAACGAACGGGCGAAGCTCGGCATCGCCCGAACGTTTCAAACGACCCATTTGTTTGAACAATCGACGGTCATGGACAACGTGATCATCGGCCATCGTCTCCGCACGTCATCCAACTTATTTGATGCCATTTTGCGCACGAAACGGCACCGCCGCGAGGAACAGGCATGCAAAGAAAAAGCTATGGAAGTGCTCGACTTTGTCGGGTTGACCTATGTGGCGGATCGGATGGTGGCCAACTTGTCGCAGGAACAGAAAAAGCGGGCGGCGTTCGCGCTTGCCTTGGCGACCAATCCGGAGCTCGTTTTGCTTGATGAACCGGCAGCCGGCATCAACCCGGATGAAACGGAAGGGATTGAGGAATTGATCGTCAAAATGGTGAAAGGCGGCCTGACCGTTTGCCTCATTGAGCACAAAATGTCGATGATTATGAAAATCGCCGACCGCATTATGGTGTTAAACTATGGAGAAAAAATCGCGGAAGGAACGCCGGAGGAAGTGAAAAACAACGAGGCGGTCATTCAAGCGTATTTAGGAGGGAGCGCCATTGCTTGAAGTTGCGAACGTATCGGTCCGCTATGGGAGTTTTGCCGCCATTCGCGATGTGACGTTTTCCGTCAAGCGAGGGGAGATCGCTGTTTTGCTTGGCGCCAACGGAGCGGGAAAAAGCACATTGTTCCGCACGATCAGCGGGCTGCACAAACCAGTGCAGGGGGAAATCCGCCTCGACGGCGAGCGGATTGATTCGCTGCCGCCTGACCGCATCGTCGGGCGCGGCGTCGTGCAATGCGCGGAAGGGCGCAAACTGTTTCCGCGCATGAGTGTATACGAAAACTTGCTGATGGGCGCTTATGTCCATCGGAAGGACAAAGAAGGCATCCGCCGCTCGATCGAACATGTATACGAACTGTTTCCGATTTTGCGCGAAAAGCAAAACGCGCCAGCCGGGTCGTTAAGCGGAGGTCAGCAGCAAATGCTCGCCATCGGCCGCGCCTTAATGTCGCGTCCTGTGGTGCTCTTGCTTGATGAGCCGTCAATCGGACTCGCTCCGTTGATTGTCGAGCAGATGTTTGCGACGATTAAGCAAATCAATGAGGGAGGAACAACGATTTTGTTGGCGGAACAAAACGCCCATGCGGCGTTGTCCATTGCCCACCGCGGCTATGTGTTTGAAAACGGAACGATCATTGCCTCGGGAACGGCGGAGGAGCTGCTCGCCAACGATGATGTCCGCAAGGCGTACATTGGTGCATGATAGGCCTCGTCCTGTCCATCAGCGAAAGCAAGGAGAAGAGATGGCGCTGAAAGGGGGTGAATAACGGGTGTGTCAAATATTACCTAAATATTCACAATAATAAATAATCAATAGGGGGGAATAGAATGAAAAAAAGAAAATGGTCCATCGCCCCTATCATCGCGGCCATCATGATGTTTATGCTTGCCGCCTGCAACAGCTCAACGACCAACAGCAACGCGGGCAGCGGAAACAACCATAATGGAGGTGGAGGCGGCGGTGAAACGGGCACGGTCAACATCGGTTATAGCGGCCCGCTGAGCGGCCCGGCCGCTTACTACGGCCAACGGACGTTAAACGGCTTGAAAATGGCAGCTGAGGAAATCAACAACATCGGTGGCTTTGAGGTGAAAGGAAAGAAATACAAAATTAACCTCGTCCCGTTGGATGACAAATATTTGCCAAACGAAACGGCGGCGAACGCCAAACGCCTTGTGCAAGAGCATCATACGCCGATCATTTTCACGCCGCACAGCGGTGGCGTCATGTCGCTGCAAGTGTTCAATCAAACGGACAATTTCATCATCGCGGCGTATACGAGTGAGCCGAAAATTACCCAAACAGGCAACAAGCTGACTGTGCGCATTCCGCCGCGCTATGACGGCTACATCCCGACTTTTACTGATTATGCCATGAAGCATTTCGGCAAGAAACTGGCTGCTTTGCCGACGGCGACGCAATACGGGAAAGACTGGACGGAAAAGCTGTTGCCGTATTGGGAAAAACAAGGCGGAAAAGTCGTCTACAAATCATCAATTGACTTTACGAAAGACACCGACTTCTTTACGATCGTGACGAATGCCTTGAAAGAAAAACCGGATGTCTTGTTTATCGGAGGAGCTTCGGAACCGACCGCGAAAGTGGCGAAACAAGCGCGCGAACTTGGTTTTAAAGGCGGCTTTATCATTATGGATCAGGCGAAACTCGATGAGATGAAACGAGTAACCGGCTCTTATGACATGCTTGAAGGTTCGATCGGCGTCATGCCGCTTGTCGAGTCGGACGAACCGGCTGTTCCGGATTTTGTGAAAAACTACCGGGCGAAATTCAATGAAGATCCGGGTTCGGAAGCCGCTTACAACTATTTGGCGCTTTACGCTTTCGTCGAAGCGATGAAAGCCGCAGGCACCGTCGATGACCCGCAAGCCATCCGCGAACATATGAACGACGGCTTGAAAAACATTCCGGCAGAAAAGAAAGTGTATAACGTCCCAAGCATCGGCGACGATGGCGGCTTTGAATCGGAAATCGTCGTGGCGGCGGTGGAAAATGGAAAAATTGTGCCGATTGAGTTAATCGATCAATAATCCATTATGCAGATTGGCAAACCAAGAAGCCCTTTCAACCAGGCTTGCCATGCATGAGCCCTGAAGTGTGCATTTCTTTTCAAGAATTCATAAACCAAGCAATCAAAAGGCTGTCTGAAAAGGTTGTCGTACGACTTTTTTCAGACAGCCTTCTCCATTTTCGCATTATGACGTTTTTTAATTCGTTATAGGTACCGTCGGTACGCCCCTTAGGGTGTCTTTTACTGGGCAGACACGTTCAACGTGTTCAATCAAGGCTTGGACGTTTTTTGGATCGGAAGGGGAGTCAATATCAATATGGTAACGAATTTCTAAGAATCCAGGTCGAACGTCCGCTTTCTCCATAAAGCCATCGGGATCTAAATCCCCTTCTACGTGCACTTGAACGCCTTTCAGTTCGACGCCGTGATGGCTGGCAAACAGAGAGACCAGCACATTGATGCAGCCGCCTAGTGCAGCTAGGACCAGCTCTACGGGATTCGGTCCTTGGTCGGTGCCTCCCAAGGCTGGGGGTTCGTCAATGATGACTTGTTTGCCGTTCATGTCAGCCACCGAGCGTACTCCTTCGCCAGACCATTTGACATCAGAGGAAAAGGTAAGCTTAGGCATGGGAAAAACCTCCTGACAAATAGGAATAGTGGATAAATTAAGCATAATACATAAATTCCTATTTAACAAGTAAGAATTTGAAGAAAACAAAGGCGACGGAAAGAAGAATGGATGCGGTGATGATAGGATTGCTACCTGGCGGAACTGTTTCGGGTTGATAAATTCTTATTATGTACTTTTCACCATAAAAACTATGTTCTAAATAATCAAAAAGAAAATAGAAAAATTTCCAATAATGCGATAAAATAAAACTGCTCTGCCGCATGATGAATCTAATCACAGAAGGGGAGAGACCAACCATGCGGGAAATGGCCCTCGGCCTTGCCGCTTCGTTCTTTTTTGCGATCACCGAACAAATCGAGACGGAAACTGGAACCGTCACTGTGCGCCGCCCGATTGAAAAACGGGCGCTTTTCATCATTTTGCTTGGCGTGTCATCCGCCCCGCTTGCAAACGGTTGGGTGCTCGTCGGCTTCACGATCATTGTCGTTGGGATTTGTTGGCATAGCTTCGAGGCTGCAAAGACGACGAAACGGTCGTCGCCCTCCGTTCCGAAAACCCGGCGCTCCTATCAGGTGGGAAAAGAACTATGAGAACGATCGTATATTTGCTTTTAGCCTGTCATGTTGTTGTCATTTGTTGCTGGATAAGCGACTCGACTGTGCTCACGACCCCAATTGGCCTCGCTGTATGGGCTGGCGGGATGGTCACGAGCATCATCATCCTTCGTTTTTGCCAAAACATTCACCAAAAGCTGCAGTACATGTTAAAAACGATGACAGCGACGTCAGTGTTGCTTGCCGTCTGTTCATTGATCATCGAGTGGGCGATGCGCTCGATGCCGTAGGAACACTTGGTCAGTCGTTGCGGCCGTCAGCGGCCTGGAAGGCTTCTGGAGCGATCCGGCGCCCGACAGCGTACATAATCGGCGTCCCGATGGCCATAACGACAAACTCCCCAATGGCGGTCGTGAGCCATGTGAGCCAAAATGGAAAACCGAGCGCCAGTTTCAGCTCGATGGCGATGATAGCCATCGTTACGGTAAATGACAACGTATTGATCGCCATGCGCATCCAAACGTTTTCGACATACCGCATGGCACCGATCGTAATCAGCATCGCCAACACAGACTGGCTGACACCGAATACGAGATCATACGCAACGATCGGTGAGAAAAACAAATTGGCGAAAAAGACGCCAAGCACGATGCCAATGGCGTATGTTTTACGGAACACGACCAAATGATTTAACATTTCCGAGACGCGAAACTGAATGTTCGTAAAGCCAAACGGCTGAATGAGTGCCGTCACCGCGATATACACGGCGGCGATCAAGCCGTTTGCCGCTATGATCCGAATGTTCATAACGTCCTCTCCTCGTATTGATGATAATATGATTGTAGCACGACAAACGAATGAACGAAAGGAAGTGAATCTCGTTGACCTTGACGGATCAACAAGCAACAAGCCGGCGGCGATCGGTTTGGGAAGTCGGAAAAACAGCGCTTCTCCTCGGCCTAACGTCATTTGGTGGTCCGGTCGCTCATCTCGGCTATTTTTACGAAGAGTATGTCAAACGCAAAAAATGGATGGACGAGAAAACCTATGCCGATTTGGTCGCTTTATGCCAATTCCTCCCTGGTCCGGCGAGCAGCCAAGTCGGCATCGGCATCGGATTCATGCGCGCTGGTGTTTGGGGGGCGTTTGCCGCTTGGCTTGGCTTTACATTGCCATCGGCTGTCGCCCTCAGCGTAGTCGCCGTTTGGCTGCAACATGCTCCTTCGGGTGAAGCTGGTTGGATGAAAGGTTTGCTGTTGGCAGCTGTAGCGGTTGTAGCACAAGCCGTATGGGAGATGGCGCGCAAATTCGCCTCTGGCCGTCTTGAGGCAACGCTTGCGGTCGCAGCGGCGGCGGTGGTACTTCTTGTTCCGGGCGCGTGGAGCCAAGTAGCCCTCATCGCCGCAGCGGGGGGCATTGGCGCTGTTGGATGGCGAAAAAACGCTGTGCCTTCTTCGTCTTCAACAGGCATCCCGCCTTCCATTCGTCGTTCCACCGGTTTGACGCTGCTTTCATTGTTTGCCGTGTTGCTTGTTGCGTTGCCGCTCATTCGCACTTGGATCCATTCACCGCTTTTGGCGTTGTTTGACAGTTTTTACCGCGCTGGGGCGCTCGTGTTTGGCGGCGGTCATGTGGTGTTGCCGCTCTTGGAAGCGGAAGTGGTGCCGCAAGGGTGGGTGAACGCTAATCAGTTTTTAGCCGGCTACAGCGCCGCCCAAGCCGTCCCTGGGCCGCTGTTTACGTTTGCTGCGTATATCGGAATGGCGGGCTTTGGGTGGAAAGGAGCGTTGGTGGCTACGGCAGCGATTTTTCTTCCATCTTTTTTGCTTGTGCTCGGCGCCTTTCCGTTTTGGCACTGGCTTCGCCGCCATCCGCGCTTCCAAGCGGCGCTGGCTGGCATTAATGCCGCCATTGTCGGGATTTTGCTTGCGGCGCTGTATGACCCGATTTGGACGAAAGCCGTGAAAGGACCGGCTGATCTAGCATTTGTCCTTGGCGCCTTCCTTCTCCTTGCCGTTTGGAAGTGGCCGGCCTGGGCGGTTGTTCTCGTTTCGTTCGTCGGGGGGCTTTGGCTTTCTTTTGTTCAATGAATCCGATGGCCGACTACGGCAGAAAAGCTAGGAATAGAGCCTTCTTATCTAGCTTTTATTGGTTAATCAACGCGCCTAGGTTTTTCGGCTGCTAGGCCAATATCTTGACAAGTTTTTTTGAAATGAATCATGATCAAGAGGAATGTTGGTGACTTAGGGGGAATAGGACGTGAAATGGTTATGGATGATGCTGGCCTTGGCTGCCGGAATGGCTGTTTCCGTACAGGCTGGAGTCAATGGCGGCCTAGGCAAGCGGATCGGTGTGTTTGAAGGAGCGTTCGTTTCGTTTTTGATCGGGACGGTTGTCCTCTTTTTAATGCAATTGTTTTTGGGCAAAGGAGAATTGCTTGCCATGTTTTCCGTGCCGAAATGGCAGTTGATAGGAGGTATTCTCGGAGCTTTTTACGTTTTTGTCATGGTGCTCATCGTCCCGAAAATCGGTGTTGCCAATTCATTGATGGCGGTAATTGCCGGGCAGCTTGTCATGAGTTCAATTGTTGACCATTTTGGCTTGTTCGGTGGACAGCGTATTCCATTTGACATGATGCGCCTAGCCGCCCTGGGCTTTCTATTTTTGGCGCTTTGGCTCTTTTTTCGCAAATGAACAGGACTGGCCGAGTTGGTTTAGTTTTCCGTGATCCGCTCATACTAACAACAGCATGATCGACTTGAAAGGAAGCGGATCAAAGTGAAACAGGCATGGCGCATTTATGTGAACGATTTGAAACATCTCACGACCAACTGGGCGGCAGCCATATTGGCTCTTGGTCTGATCGTTCTTCCATCGCTTTACGCTTGGATTAATGTAGAGGCTTCGATTGACCCTTATGCCCATACAGATGATTTACCGATTGGGGTGGTGAACGAAGACCGCGGGGCGGAGTTGGCTGGGCGTTCGTTTCAGGCCGGTGACGAGATTGTGAGAGCGTTGCAACACAACCATCGGTTGGGCTGGCGATTTGTTTCGAAAGAAAAGGGAATGACAGGTGTGCGAAAAGGGGACTACTTCGCCACCATCGTCATCCCAGCAGATTTTTCGGCCCGATTGGCTACTGTTGTTCAAGATCGTCCGAAAAGGGCGACTATTTACTACTATGAAAACGACAAACGAAACGCCATCGCTCCCAAAATCACGGCGCGCGGAGCAAGTACGTTGTCAGCTCAAGTCAGCGATGAGTTTGTGAGGGTGGTCAATACCGCGTTGTTTTCCTTGTTCCACCAAGCGGGAGTGACGCTCGAACAGCAGCTTCCCACCATTCGCCGCGTTGAGGCGTTCGTGTTTCGTCTAGAAAACGAATTGCCAACGATTCAACGACAATTGGAAGCCCTAGATCGCGATGTAGGAGAGGCAAGATCGTTGGTTCGTACAGGCCGCGAGCTTCTGCCGGCTGCTAAAACAACGGTGCGGCGTGGTTTAGAATGGACAGGCCGCGTTGAGAAGTTGTTCATGCAAGTCGATGCTTCATCGCACTTATGGGAAAAGCCGGTGGAAATGGCGGTTCATGCGCTCCATTCCTTTCCCTTCTCCTTTGCAGGACAGACGCCAGAGTCTCTTGATACACCGGAAAAGCAAGCGCGTTGGGCGACTCTCATCCAACAGGCTGCAACAGACGCGAGCCCATTGGTTCAGCAATTGCGCCGAACGTTGAGAACATGGGAGGGGACGATTGATTCCTCTTCGCTTCAACCTGTGCAGCGCACAGTCAGCCGTATCGAGCAGACGCTAGCGTCTATTCAAGAAACAGCGGCGCTAGTGAAACAACATCCAGCAGGCGTCGAAGAGAAGATCTCTCATCTGCGTGAACAAATGGCCTTATTGGACGCACAGGCGCAGCAACTTGATCAAGCATATCGCCAACGGTTGTTGCCTCTATTGCGTGCGAAATGGAATCAAACGGGGAAACAGGTACGCCAAGCGAAACAAACGCTTCTTCGCATGGACCAAGCATTAAATGAGGCAGAGCAATGGTTGTCAAACACAGATCGTGATTTAGCGGCTGCGCAACAAGCGCTAAAGACTGCACAAGCTCAATATCCATTTCTTTCCCGCCAAGTTCGCGAGCTGGCCGCCTTTCTATCGAAAATCAAAAGAGAAACCAACATCGATGAACTGATACGCTTGTTGAAACAAGCTCCACAGGCGAAAGGTGCATTTTTGGCCCACCCGGTTGACGTGCAAACGTTCCGACTTTTCCCGTTGCCGAACTATGGTTCGGGCATGAATCCGTTTTACACGGTGCTGGCCATATGGGTAGGATGTTTGTTGCTTGTTTCCGTTTTGTCGACGGATCCTTCTTCGTTTTCGGAAGCGAATGAGCGGGAAAGATATATCGGACGGCTGTTGACCTTTTGGACGCTGAATGCTTTGCAGGCGGTGGTCGTGACAGCTGGAGCGGCTTTCATCTTGCCGAATATTTTCGTCCGTGAGCCGGGATGGTTCATGACGTTCGGCCTTTTATGCGGCTTTGTCTTTATGGCGGTGGTTTTTTCGCTTGTTTCCTTGTTCGGCAATGTGGGAAAAGCGATGGCGATTGTGTTGCTCGTCTTGCAAATTGCCGGAGCGGGAGGAACGTATCCCGTTGAGCTGATTCCCCCGTTCTTTCAGCAATTAAACCCTTGGCTGCCGTTTACCTATGCCATTGATGTCATGCGCGAGGCGGTCGGCGGGATTGTATGGGAAAATGTTGAGCATGATGTCAAGCGGCTTCTCTTGTTTGCCGTTGCCGCCCTTTTGGCCGGACTTTTGTTGAAAAGCTCATTAAACCCATGGATGCGCGCGCTGAAAGAGAAAGCCGCCCAAAGCGGGTTGTTTCATTGAAACATTTTCTCTATTTTCTTTTGGAAGCATCTGCTACAATAGGGACGAGAGCATTGCTTCATTCGCCATCGCCCCGTCGAATACGCCGTTTTCATACAAGGAAAGAGCGTTTTCTCACGGGGAAGAAAGGGAGAGAATCATGTCGATCCGTCGATTGCTTGGTTTTGCGCTCATTTTTTTGGCGATTTCGATGTTTATCGAGCAAATGTGGTGGGTCGGGGGCATTTGTTTCTTGATTGGAATTGGAATGACTGCGAAGAGTCCAATCGATCGAAAGTGGAGGAAAAGAAGCATAGATGGTAAACATCGAGAGTGATATGAATCAAACAAAGGTCAGACAGCATGATGTGCAGTTGATGAAAAAAGCAGAACACTTTATTACGGTGAGCTATCGGGAGCTTGGAAAAAGTGAGCAAGAAATGAAGCGGCGGTTGAACGAAATCCGTTGGGAAGTGGAACAAACCGGCACATACCGTCATACGTACGAAGAGTTACGCTATGGGGCTAAGATGGCTTGGCGTCATAGCAACCGTTGCATCGGCCGCTTGTTTTGGCAATCGCTCTATGTCATTGATGCGAGAGAGGCGGTCACCGAAGACGAGGTTTTTTCTTATCTGTTCCACCATATTGAGTTTGCGACCAATGGCGGGAAAATCCGGCCGACGATCACGATCTTCCGTCCAAACGGGGAAGTGCGCATTTGGAATCATCAACTGATTCGTTATGCAGGTTATGAAACCGAAGAAGGGATCATCGGCGACTCATCCTCCCTCACTTTCACCCGTGCCTGTGAACAGCTTGGGTGGAAAGGGGAAAAAACGCCATTTGACGTGTTGCCATTGGTGATCCAGGTAGGCGGCCGGAAGCCTGTTTGGACGTCGATCCCCAAAGAATTGGTGCTTGAGGTGCCGATTGAACATCCGGAGTTCCCGTGGTTTCGCGATTTGCAGTTAAAATGGTACGCGGTCCCGATCATTTCGGATATGTGCCTCGAAATCGGCGGGATTCGTTACATGGCGGCGCCGTTTAACGGGTGGTACATGGGAACTGAGATCGGAGCCCGCAATTTTGCTGATGATGATCGCTACAACATGCTTCCGAAAGTGGCCTCTTGCATGGGGCTTGACACCAACTCCAACGCATCATTATGGAAAGACAAGGCGCTGGTCGAATTGAATATCGCTGTTTTGTATTCCTACAAAAAGGCGGGCGTCAGCATCATTGATCACCATACCGCCGCGCGCCAGTTTCAGCTGTTTGAACAGCAAGAGAAAGCGGCCGGCCGCCATGTCACTGGCGATTGGACATGGCTGATTCCGCCTCTTTCTCCGGCGACAACGCACATTTTTCATCGATCATATGACAATACGACCGTGTTGCCAAACTTTTTCTATCAAGATCGTCCATATGAATGTGAAAGGGGAGAGGAACAATGACCGTCATCATCCGTATGTGCGATGTGTCATGGGTGAGGGGCGGGCGGACCATTTTGCGTGATATGAACTGGGAGGTGAAAGAAGGTGAGCAATGGGCGATTCTTGGCCTAAACGGCTCCGGGAAAACATCGCTTCTCAATATCGTCACCGGCTATCAATATCCGACGCGCGGGGATGTTGAAGTATTGGGCTATCGGTTTGGACAGGCAAGCCTGCCGGAGTTGCGACGGCACATCGGGTTTGTGAGCAGCTCGCTCCTTGATCAGTTTCATGATACGCTGCAGGCAGAAACGGTAGAAGATGTCATCATCAGCGGCAAGTTTGCCACCATCGGCTTGTATGATGCCGTCACCGATGACGATCGGGCGGAAGCGGAATCATTCATGGAATCGTTTCGTCTTCAAGCGGTCAAAGGAAAGCGGTACGCAACGCTGTCGCAAGGAGAAAAGCGGAAAACATTGATCGCCCGAGCGCTGATGGCCCATCCGAAGCTGCTCATTTTGGACGAACCGACGGTCGGCCTTGACTTATTGGCCCGCGAAGAAATCTTATCACTGATTGGACAGATCGTCACTCAGTCGTGCCATCTCTTATACGTCACCCATTATATTGAAGAAATCGTCGACTCGATCACCCATGTCTTGCTTTTGCAAGATGGGCGCATCGTGGCGGCTGGCCGAAAAGAGGAGGTGTTGACCGATGAGCGACTCTCAGAAGCGTTTCGCCTCCCGATCCGTCTTCATTGGGAACACGGCCGGCCATGGGTGTCGATTGGGCAGCCCCCCGCCTCCGCATATTAGCTTGTGCTTCTTTGGAGCTTGCCGCTCCAAAGAAGCGCGAACGGACTTCAGCCTCAAGCAAGATGGCATGAGGGGACGCCATCTTGCTCCATCATACTGACCCTCCGCCTTCTCTTCACGTAGAAATGAGGGGCTTTTTCGCTTTCTGAAACGTCCAAATTGTTTAAACATGCCGAAAAGCCATGAAGGGCATGTCCTTTAGTTTCCCGCATGATAATTCAACCGTGGGACGCATGGGGGATGGCTAGGCTGGCAGCTTGCCGTGGGGCGGGAGTTCCCAAGAATCTCCCACCTTTACGCCTTTGCGTAGGGAGAAGAGCGTTCCATTTCCTAGCGGCTCAAAATGCTCGGTCAACGGGCGGAAGATTGCTGACATCCGCCTCTTGGCGGCTGTCAGCTGGCGTCACTTCGATAACCGGCGGCCGACCATTTTCAAAACCGCGGGCGATGTCGCGAATCGGACTCATTTCATCGGGAATGCCGATTCCCGGGGTATAGCGCGGCAGACTGGAAGCGGCGCTGCGTTCTTCCCAAGGCTCTCTCATGAATCAACACCTCCATGTTTCTAGTATGGCCATAGATAGAGGCTATACAAATGGAAATCAAATCCTTTCGCGTCAACTTCTTTTGTGGAGCCTGTTTTTCCTTAACGTAACGGCATGGTGTTCATTGAAGGAAGGAGACGCGTCAGGAGGGGAAGCAGGCTCGATTGCCGTTGGCCTCGTCTTTGTTTGGAAGAGCAGTTTTTTTAATTAAGGTATAAAAATGTTTAAAATATTCCAAATATGATGTATAATAAAAGAAACAACATACTAACCGGTTGGTATATCATCTATTGAAAATGGATTCAGAAGCGGATCGAAAGGTGGGAAGATCATGAGGCTAAAAGGAAAAGCGGCGATTGTCACCGGCGGCGCGAGCGGCATCGGCCGGGCGACGGCGGTTCGCTTTGCGGAAGAAGGCGCCAAAGTGGCGGTGGGCGACATCAATGAGGAAGGAGGAGAAGAAACGGTCCGCCTTATTTGGGAAAAAGGAGGGGAAGCGATATTTGTTCAGACGGACGTCGCCGATTCTAAGCAAGTGAACCGTCTTGTCGAAACGGCGGTTGATGCCTTCGGTGGCTTACATATTCTCTTCAACAATGCCGGCATCGGCCATTCGGAAGTGCGAAGCACCGACTTGTCGGAGGAAGAATGGGACCGGGTCATCGATGTCAATTTAAAGAGCGTGTTTTTAGGCATTAAATATGCCGTGCCGGCCATGAAAGAATCCGGCGGCGGGGCGATTGTCAATACGTCAAGTTTGCTTGGAATCAAAGGGAAAAAATACGAATCCGCCTACAACGCCTCGAAGGCTGGGGTTATTTTGTTAACGAAAAACGCCGCACTCGAGTACGGCAAATTCAACATTCGCGTCAACGCCATTGCGCCGGGTGTCATTGATACGAACATCATCACGCCGTGGAAACAAGATGCGCGCAAATGGCCGATCATCTCAAAAGCGAACGCCCTCGGCCGCATCGGAACGCCGGAAGAGGTGGCCAACGCGGTGTTGTTTTTGGCGTCCGATGAGGCGTCGTTCATCACCGGCTCGACATTGTCGGTCGACGGAGGCGGACTGACGTTTTAGCGGCCAAAGTTTGAAACAAGAAGGACACGTCCCAACCGTTGGGCTAGCAACATGAAATGAGGGGAGAGGAAAACGATGCGTTTTTTGAATACCGTGGCCGTGGTCACAGGAGGAGGCAGCGGCATCGGCAAAGCGGCGGCTCTCCGTTTGGCGAAAGAAGGCGCCACCGTCGTGCTTGTCGGCCGTACAGCAGCGAAATTGGAGGAGGCTGCAGAAGAAATCGCACGTCTCGGGACGCCGGGGGGCGCTGACCGGTTTGCGGCGGATGTCACCGACCGTGAACAAGTGAAAGCGTTGGCCGAGTATGTCCGACAGCGGTACGGTGACCTGCATGTGCTTGTCAATAACGCCGGCATCTCCACTCATGCGAGATGGCTTGAGCTGACGGAGCAAGAGTGGGATGACATCCAGCGCATCAACATCAAAAGCGTCTTTCTTGTGTCGCAGGCGCTCGCCCCGCTGATGATGGAAGGAGCGAAACACGCACGGGTCAATCGGGCCATCGTCAATGTCGCGTCTCTGTCCGGCCATCAGGCCGGGGCGGAAATTCCGCACTACAGCGCGGCGAAAGCAGGGGTCATCAACTTGACGAAATCGCTCGCTTTGGAGCTGGCGCCATATGGCATTCGTGTCAATTCTGTCTCGCCCGGCTTTGTCGAGACGCCGCTGACCGAGCGCGGCCTGCAAAACGAGCGGTTTGTGAAAGCCATCGAGCGCAACACTGCCTTAGGCCGGGTCGGGGCGCCGGAGGAAATTGCGAACGTCATTGCCTTTCTTGCCTCTTCGGAAGCGTCGTACATGACCGGTTCCGATGTACTTGTCGATGGCGGTTGGCTGATCAAATGAAGATTTGTGTCGAATTCCATCCAAACACTACACTAAAGGAAAGGGAGAGGAACATGGAAGCGCCTCATTTGCTTGTGGAACAATCCGGCCCGATATTATGGTTGACGTTGAACCGTCCGGAGCGGCTCAATGCCTTCAGCCCGGAGATGATTGCTGGCCTGACGCGTGAAATCGAACGCGCCGCAACGGATGATACCGTTCGCGTCATCGTCTTGTCCGGCGCCGGCCGGACGTTTTGCGCCGGCGGCGATGTGAAAACGATGGGGCAAGCCAATGGCCCGCAGGCGTATGACCATATCGGCCGCCTCAATCGTCTCATTTTAATGATGAGATCATGCGAAAAGCCGATCATTGCCGCGGTGCACGGGGTGGCGGCCGGGGCGGGGTTCAATTTGGCGCTGGCTTGCGATTTGATTCTTGCCGCAGAGGACAGCCAATTCATTTTAAGCTTCGCGAAAGTCGGTCTTGTCTCCGATGGCGGCGGGTCGTATTGGCTGCCGCGGCTTGTCGGCCCGCATTTGGCGAAACAGTTTTTCTTCACCGCCGAGCCGATTCCGGCCCGCCGTTTGTACGAGTTAGGCGCCTTAAGCGAAGTCGTTCCAGCCGAGAGGCTGCGCGAAGCGGTGGAAACGCTCGCTTTGCAGTTGGCTAGCGGTCCGACGAAAGCGATCGGCAAACAAAAGCGGCTGATCGAGCACGCGTTGACCGCCACACTGGAAGAGATTCTCGAGGAAGAGCGGCTCATTCAAGGATTGATGGTGGAAACAGAGGATCATCGCGAAGGGGTGGCGGCGTTCAAAGAAAAACGGAAACCGTTGTTTCTAGGAAAGTAAGCTGCTTCCAACTAGAGCGAATGTTTGTTTCAGGAAGGCTGCCGCCTCGACTTGAACGAAAATGGAATCAGCCCCTCTTCCTGCCCATAGGCGGGCGACGAGGGGCTTTCGGTTCGATGCAACGGTTTTCCTTGATTCGAAGAGGCCCTATGTTCTGTTAGAGCGCCTCGGATTGGGTCTCGTTGTGTTCGGCCAGCAGCTGATCCACGTCTCCGAGCAACTCGTCGACGTTGTCGTACGGCGGGTCCAGCTGCAGCATTTTCCGCAAAATCGCACGGGCATTCAGCGACAAATCGAGTTCTTCTTCCCAGCTTTTTTCCTCGTCGCTCGTCGGTTCATAGGCGGAATACAATAAAAACAAGGTGAAGTGTCCAAGGGCATAGAAATCGCTTCGTGGATGCGATTCGCGCCGCAGCCGCTTCTCCAGCGGATCGTCATCGCGAAAATCCACCGGTTCGCCGATGCGGCATGCCAAGCCAAAATCGATGATCACCACCGTTCCATCGCGCCAAATGATGTTTGGGATGCGCAAATCGCGGTGGACGATGCCGAAAGCATGAACGTGCCGGACGATCTCAAGCACATCCTTTAGCAACCGAAACGCCTCTTGCTCCGTGTACTTGGCTTCCTGCTTGAAAATCCGGTCTTCCACCGTTTCTCCATTGATATACTCCATTACAAGATACGGCTGTCCGCGCTCCACAAACAGATCATGCAGCATCGGAATTTGTGGGTGGCGCAGGCGAGCGAGCACGTCAGCTTCGCGCCGAAGCAAGCGGCGGCCGTCTTCTCCTTTCGTCTGCCGCGCCTGCTTGACGACGACAAGCCGTCCGGTGTGAAGGTCGCGCCCTTCATAGGCGATGCCGTAGCTTCCCATCCCGAGTTCTTCGATGATTTCATAGCGGCCATGGAGGATCTCTCCGCTCCGATGCGGCCGATCAAACCAGCGGGCGATGAGCGGATGGCGTTCAAACAAGCGTCTCATCAGCTGTTGAAGAAGCTTGAGAAGAAACTGCCGCTATGATGTTTCTTTTTGTAATGATGGTGTCCGTATTGGGACGGGTGATGGTGCGAGTGATGCGTTGATTTGTAATGATGGTGGTCGCTGCTGCTGTAATGTTGATGGTAGTGTGACGGATGATAGGGATGGCCTAAAAGGGCTTTTAGCCATTTTTTCAACATCGCAATCGCTCCTTTGTGATAGAGTTATCTATCTATACGAGGCAATGAGCAGGAAGTTTCAGACTCCAAGATGAAAAAAAGAGGACGCCAGGGAAATGGCCCCTGGCGCGGTGCGGCCGCTTCATTCCTCGTTTTCGTTCAACGCCTGCTTGAGCAGTTCTCCTAAACTGATTCCAAACGATTCGTTCGACGGGCTGTATTTTTTGAGAAGCGCCCGTTCACTTCCTTTCGCCGCTATGCGTTTCGTCTCTTCCGCTTTTTCAACAATGTTGCACGGACGGCATTGGAAATAAAGTCCCGCTTTCCCTTCGTGCATTTCCATGCGCCGATGGCATTGCGGACAGCGGCGGTTCGACAGTTTCGGATCGCGCCGGCGGCGGTAGCGGCATTGCACATTGGAGCAGACAAGCATCCGTCCGTCTTTTGTTTTCCGCTCCTTTAAGAGCGAGTTGCACTCAGGGCAAGTCAGCGTCGTCAAGTTAGGCGCTTTGTATACGTGCTCGCTCTGCTTGATTTCGGCGACAAGCTGTTCCGTTTGCCGGCGAATGTTGGCCAAAAATTGCTTCGGATTTCCGTTCCCTCGGGCAATCGCCTCCAGTTCCCGCTCCCAGCGGGCGGTCAACTCCGGCGACTTCAGCTCGTCATTGACGAGCTCAATCAGCTGCTTGCCTTTTTTCGTCGGATAAAATCGTCCGTCTCTTCGTTCGACCACTTCGGTTGCGACGAGCCGCTCGATGATGTCGGCCCTTGTCGCCGGTGTGCCAAGCCCGTATTTCTCCATTTGCGCGAGCAAATCAGCTTCCGAATAACGGACGGGCGGCTCGGTGAACGATTGTTCCATCTCAAGCTGCACCGATGGGAGCGTCTGGCCGTCTGCGAGGTGCGACAAGGTCGGTTGGGCGTTCGCTTCCTCTTTGCCGAGAATAGCTTTAAACCCCATATTCACAACCGCCATCTCCCGGGCGACAAACGTTTCGCCGCCGATGTCAAAAACAACCGTTGCCGTTTCGTATTCATACGGCGGGTAAAACAAGGCCAAAAAGCGGCGGGCGATCAGGTCATACAGTTTTCGTTCCTCAACTGACAAGCGGCTAAGGTTGAGCCGCTCTTCGGTCGGAATGATGGCGTGATGGTCGGTTACGTTGGCGTCATTGAACACACGCTTGGCCACTTTCGCTTTTTTCGCGAGCAATGGGGCGATTTCTTCTTCATAGCCTGGTTTCATCCCGAGAAGCCGATCGGTCATCGTCGCTTTCATATCGCTTGGCAAATACCGCGAATCGGTGCGCGGGTAGGTGACGAGCTTGTGCTGTTCATACAGCCGCTGCAACAACGAGAGCGTCTTTTTCGCCGAAAAGCCAAACCGCTTGTTCGCGTCCCGCTGCAACTCGGTTAAATCGTACGGCAGCGGGGCGGGTTCGCTTTTTCGTTTCCGCTTGATGGACACGACGCGCGCGGATTGCCCTTCAAGGCGGGCGATCAGCTGCTTTGCTTCGTTTTGGTCAAACAGCCGATGTCCGCCGTGCCGCTCCCACACGGCCGTGATAGAGCCGATATGAGCGCGAATCGTCCAATACGGAACGGGAACGAACGATTCGATCTCGCATTCGCGCTCGATGATCATGGCGAGCGTCGGCGTTTGCACGCGCCCGGCCGAGAGGGGATCGTTGTATTTCGTCGTCAAAGCGCGCGTCACGTTCAGCCCGATCAGCCAGTCGGCTTCGGCGCGACAGACGGCCGATTGATACAGCCGGTCAAACTGCGCTCCGGGCTTTAGTTGGCGGAAGCCATCGCGGATGGCCTTATCGGTTTGCGACGAAATCCATAGCCGCCAAATCGGCTTCGTCCAACCGATCATCTCTAAAATCCAGCGCGCCACAAGCTCCCCCTCGCGGCCCGCGTCGGTCGCGATGATGACATCTTTCACATCCGGCCGTTTCGCCAACCGTTCAATGGCGCGAAACTGGCGGCTCGTTTGCCGGATGACTTTCAACCCCATTCGTTTCGGGATGATCGGCAAGTCCTCCAGCCGCCATGTTTCGTATTTGCGGTCGTAGTCTTCCGGCATCTTCAGCTCAACTAAATGGCCGAGCGCCCAGGTGACCATATACTGCTTCCCTTCAAAATAATGTTGATGCGATTGTCGGCAGCCGAGCACGCGGGCGATGTCGCGGGCGACGCTCGGCTTCTCCGCTAACACGAGCGATTTCATCTACAAACTCCTTTCTGTCGTCTGCACATAAGCCCAGTCCGTTTACTAGTATAATGGAAGAACGCCAAAGACGCATCCCGTAGGCTCTCCTTCAAGATGGACGGCGGATTTCGATCCGCCGCCATGCCAGATTTAAATTCCACATTTTCTGCACATTTTCCGGGTAAAATAGTAAAATTGGAGCGGAAACATGGCTTTGGTGAATAAGGAGAGGGAAGTGTGCGAAAACTGTCGTGGAAACTCGGAATGCTGTTTTTTGCGTTTGTTTTGGCCATGGAACTGGCGCTGTTCGTTTCCCTCTATGCGACGCTCGTCCATGCGCGCATCGAGGAAGAATTTGCTCAGCTTCTGGCGCGGGGAAACAGCCATCGCAACGTCTTGGAGAAAAATGACGATCGAACGACGTTGGCGCATGTCGTGATGATGGAGTCAGAGGCGGAAACCGATGTCGCCATCACCGACGCCCGGCGCCGGATTGTATCGGCGTCTGACGGCATTGTTCCGTTTGCCAAACGCATCATTCCTTTAACGAACGGCCGCCATATTCCCCGCCAGGGAATGATGGTTGAAACCGACTGGAAGCGGGCGTCGCATATCGCCGCCGTCAGCCCGATTCAAATCAGGGGTGAAACGAGAGGATACGTGTATATGTTTCAAGACACCCGTTCGATCCGAACGATGGTGTATAAACTGAAGCATCATTTTGTCGTTGTCGGCATGCTGTCAGTGGCGGTCACCGTGTTGACGATCGCCTTTTTCTCCCGCGCCATCACGATGCCGCTCCTTCGCATGAAACGGGCGACCGAGGCGCTCAGCCAAGGCGACTTTTCCGTCCGCCTTGAGGTGAAAGGCAACGACGAGCTGGCGCAACTTGGGAGAGCGATTCAAACGCTGGCCAACGATTTGGCGTATTTGAAACAAGAGCGGAGCGAATTTTTAGCGAGCATCTCTCATGAATTGCGCACGCCGCTGACGTATGTCAAAGGATACGCTGACATCGCCAGACGTCCGCATCTGTCTGAGGAGCAACGAGCGAACTATATGGCGATCATTTACGAAGAAGCGGAAAAGATCGAAAAGATGGTCAAAGATTTGTTTGAATTAGCCAAACTGGAGCAACACTCGTTCCAGATTGAAAAGCAAACGACGAATCTTTGTTCGTTTTTGGCAAAATTGTGTGAAAAACTGCGCCCCGCATTTCAGGAAAAGCAGCTATCGCTTGTGTGCCAGTGCCCCGGTTCGGTCATGGCCGCAATCGATCGGCAGCGGTTCGAGCAAGTGATGATCAACGTGCTTGACAATGCACGAAAGTACGCGTTTTCCGGCACGACGGTGACCGTCGCCGTTCACCCGCAAAAGCAAGGAGTCGTCATTGCCGTGTCTGATGAAGGAACCGGCATTCCGCCGGAAGATGTGCCCCGGATTTTCGAGCGGTTCTACCGGGTGGACAAATCGCGGTCGCGGACAAGCGGCGGAACTGGACTCGGTTTGGCGATTGCCAAAGAAATCGTCGAGGCGCACGGAGGAACGATCGCCGCTAGAAGCGAACAAGGAAAAGGAACGACCATCCTCATTACGCTGCCGGAGGGATGACGATGTATACCTTGCTGTTGGTGGATGATGAAGAGCGGATGCTTGATTTATTGGAATTGTATTTAGCGCCGAACGGCTACCGCTGCGTGAAACGGCGTTCAGGTGCGGAAGCCATTGACTATTTGCGGCGCCACCACGCCGATTTGGTGCTGCTCGATGTCATGATGCCAGAACTCGATGGATGGGAAACGTGCCGCCGCATCCGTTCGTTTTCGAATGTGCCGATCATGATGGTCACCGCTCGCGATGAGACGACGGATATTGTCCAAGGATTGAAAATCGGAGCGGATGATTATGTGACGAAACCGTTTGACGAGGCGGAACTGCTCGCTCGCATTGAAGCGGTGCTGCGCCGTGCAGCCGGCGGTCGTTCCGCCATTCGCGCCGCCGGACTTGTATGGGACGAAGAGGAACATACGGTCCGCTACGAAGACAAGCCGATTGCGTTGACGCCGAAAGAATTTGCCATTTTGGGGTTGCTGTTAAAGCACCCGAATCAGGTGTTCAGCCGCGGGCAAATCATCGCATCGCTATGGGGCTATCTCGCTGATACGGAAGAGAGGACTGTTGACTCCCACATGAAAAACATCCGCGAAAAATTGCGTAAAGCGGGGTTTCCGGCGGACGAATATTTGCAGACGGTATGGGGCGTCGGCTATAAATGGAGCGGACGCAAGCCATAGCTATTTTCGGAAAGAGAGGCGTTTGGGCCGAATGGAAGAAAGGATGATAGAGTTCCTTCAAGCATACGGTGGAGCGGCGTACTTCTTGAGTCTAGCCTGCAATGTTGTGATCAGCGTGCTCGGGGTCGTCCCAAGCGCCTTTTTGACTGCCGCCAATTTGGCCGTTTTCGGATTTTGGTCCGGCTTTTGGGTGTCGTTTGCCGGCGAAGCGCTCGGAGCGGTCGTTTCGTTTGTCTTGTATCGAAAAGGACTTCGCCGATGGAGCGAGACGACATGGCTTTCCCATCCCAAGGTGAAGCCGCTGTTTCATGCAAGTGGCAAGGAGGCGTTTGGGCTTATTTTGGCGCTTCGCCTGCTGCCGTTTGTGCCATCAGGGGTGGTAACGTTTGTCGCCGCCATCGGCCGCACGTCTTTCCCCGTCTTTGCGGCCGCCAGTTCGCTCGGCAAGCTCCCAGCTTTATGGATGGAAGCGTATGCCGTCGATCAGGTGATCCGCGTCACGTGGCAAGGAAAACTCATTCTTGCTGTTTTATCCGGGGCCATGTTTTGGTTGATCTGGCGGAAGATAAGGAAAAAGATGCATAGATGAAACGGAGAAACGGAGAAGCGGAAACAGCAGGCTCCCTCTTCCGTTTAAGTCGGTGGGTGGAAGAGGTTTTGTATACTGAAAAGCAGGGGAAATCCGCTGCGGCCATCTGCACCTTCCTGCGTCCAGGGCTCATCCGTTCCTCTTGCACCACAGTCTGCGGCTTCACAGATCGGCGAACTTCTCCTTTCCATCACATGCACTGTTTCGATTTTTCGCATGGTCAAGGCCATCTCCATAAAATCTGCACAAATGACGGGTATGCTAACAAGGCAAGGAGGGTGAAAACGATGAAAAACTGGAAAATGTTGTTAGGTGCAACTTCGGTAATGGCGGCGCTTTTGTTATCCGCCTGCACCGGCGCAGCCGATAACAAAACACCAAAGGAAAATACAGCTTCTCACACCGGGCATGAGGGGATGAATCACTCGGGTTCAGGAGAGGTTCCAGCTGGATTAAAGGAAGCGAAACAACCGAAGTATCCGGTTGGAAGTCAAGTCATCATCCATGCGGATCATATGCCAGGAATGGAAGGAGCCAAGGCGACTGTCGCCGGTACCTTTGACACGATCGTCTATACGGTCACATACACCCCAACCACGGGCGGGAAGCCAGTGAAAAACCATAAATGGGTCATCCATGAAGAAATCGAAAACGCCGGTGACAAACCGTTTCAACCGGGCGATGAAGTCGTCTTGAACGCCGATCATATGGAAGGGATGAAAGCGGCCAAAGCGGTCATTGATTCAGCGAAACAAACGACCGTGTATATGGTCGATTACATCGATACCGAGACAGGTGAAAAGGTGACCAACCACAAATGGGTGACGGAAGACGAGCTGGCGCCGGCCAACTAACAGATCATCATCGGTGTTTCAGCCAAACGCACAGCCATTTCCCTTGGGGCATAGGGGAATGGCTTGTTTTTTCGGTTCATTTGTGAAAGTTGTGGTATAATTGTACGCAAATTTTCATCATGCAACAACCTTTCTAGCACAATATCCATGGATGCACTTTTTCACTTTTATGCTTTTATGCAGTTAAGCAAAAAAATAGTTTTAGAATATAATAGTTGACTGACTTTCGTCAACGATTCTCGAAAAACGCGTTCGCCAAGATGGGAATGTTTCGTTATAATGGAAATAGCATTCAGGAAAAGGAGCGTTCGGGGATGCTTCACAACGGAGGAAGGACGATTTCTGAACAGGCGATATCGGTCTGGCGCTTGACCGGAGGGATTGGGGCTTTGGTGTCAGGGGCCATCATCGGGGGCATCGCGTTTCTCATTTGGCGTTTTGACGGACCGGACTGGCTGATCCGCATCTTGGCCGCTGCATGGCTTGTCGAAGCGTTCGTGTGGGTCGTTTGGCTGCCGCCGTTGCGGCAGAAACGATGGCGGTATGCCATTCGCGAGGAGGAAATGGAGATTCAACGCGGCGTTTGGTCCACGACATGGACGTTGATTCCGATGAATCGCGTCCAGTACGTCGATGTGCGGCAGGGACCGTTTCTCAAACGGTATCATTTGGCTTCAGTAGCCATTTTCACCGCAGCGGCCGCCCATGAAATTCCTGCGCTTTCCGTCGAGGAAGCGGAACGGCTTTGCCGCTTGATTGCCGAGTGGGCGAAGGTGGCGGATGAAGATGACGCCTAGACGCCGCCTCCATCCGATTGCGGTTGTCTCGGGAGCAGGGAAAGAGTTGAAAAATATGGCTGTTCCGCTGCTTGTGATCATGGTGGCTGGCAGCCGCAATGATTTTTCATGGCGCGATCTCATCGTGCCGCTTGCGGCCTTGGCTTACACAATTGTTATGGGGATTCTTTCGTGGATTCGCTTTACCTATGAATGGAACGAAGACAACTTACTTGTTGAAGAAGGAGTGTTTGTCCGAAAACGGCGTTCGATTCCGTTGGAGCGCATTCATGGGATTTCGGTGACAGAGGGAATATGGCAGCGGATGGCGGGGGTTGTTCAAGTGCATATTGAGGCGGCGGGCGATGCTCTCGGTGAAGCGGAAGTGACGCTTCGGGCCATATCAAGGGAAGAAGCCCGCCGCCTGCAACGATGTGTGGAACAGGCGAAACACAAGGTGGAAAACGCCGCCCGTTCAGAACCACCACTCGCGAACCGCCCACATCCTGCTCTGTTTACTTTATCGATGAAAGAAGTATGGGTGGCTTCATTGACAAGCGGCGGGGCGATTGGCGTGGTCGCCGCTTTATGTGCGTTTTTGTCGCAATGGAGCGACTTCATTCCGTATGAGGCGCTTGTCCGCGATCTTCAGTCGACATGGAACGGACATGGACGATGGTATATCGCTCTATTCATCTTGTCGCTTCTCTTGGGCGCCTATGGAGTGGCCATCGTACAAAACATGATCCGGTACGCTTCGTTTGTCGTGCGGAAACAAGAAGATACGATTGTCATCACCCGCGGATGGCTGGAACGAAAAGTGGTATCCGTCCCTGTTGCCCACGTCCAAGGTGTCGTCATTCATGAGAATTGGCTTCGCCGTTTTTTCGGATACGCCTCTGTGTCTATTATTCATGCCGGCGGGAGGCTAGATGGCGGCGGGGCAGGGGATGTTGTTCTTTGCCCGCTCGTCGAAAAGAGGAGAGTCGCGTCGATCATTCAAACTTGTTTGCCTGAGTATGATCTCGGCGTTCCTTTTTCTCCATTGCCCAAGCGCGCGAAACGCCGCTACATGCTTCGTTCGCTTGTTTGGCTTGTGATTCCCGCCATCTTGGCGGCGTATATGGAACGCCCATGGGGCATGGCCGCTTTGTTGGTGTTGCCGTTCGGGGCATGGATAGGCATCCTCCGCTTTCGCATCGCGGGTTGGGCGCTTTCATCGAGGCAGCTGGCGTTTCGAAACGGGTGGTTTCGACAAACGACGACGTATGTATTGAAACGCCATGTTCAATCGCTCGAAGCGTCGGCGACCTGGTGGCAAAAGCGAAAGCGGCTGGTGACGATCTCCGTTTCCGTCATGCCGCTTGGCTCCCGCGCCCGCGTCGTCGATGTGGATGAAGAAGATGCGGCTTCGATCTATCGCTGGCTGCAAAGGAAAAAGGGGGCCAAACATGATGAAGGCTTTTCTTCACAAGCTCATCCTGGCGTTTAGACTCATTTTGCCGCTTTCATATTCAGCCGAGGGGCGATTCAGCGGCGTTGGCAACTTGAGTCCAAAGCGAAGAGGCGGAGTGTTTCCGCCTCTTCGCTATTGAGGTAATTTCGTCTTTTTGAATAGAGACCATAATCCCCATTTGGATGGTTTTTCTTTTTCGATCAAGAGAACTTCCGTTTGAGTGATTGTGTTTTCTTCGATTGGAACCGGAACAGAAGAAGCGGATGTCGCTATTTCATGGGCTTCTGAATCTGATTTCTGGCCATTGGCCGAAATGTCGGATGCGGTTGTTTGATCTTGCATCAGCACTTCTTGGTCATCCAGGAGAATTGGAGATTCATGCTTTCCCCTAATTTTCAGGTTTTGGTCTATTTCTTCAGACCGTTCATCTTGGTTTTTTAAGGGAGCCGACGCTTTATGGATGCTTTCTAACCTTACTTCATCTGTCTGTGTTAACAGCTGGTGTTCCTTTTTCTGTTCCAGCCTTGAAGCGTCTGAGCGTTTGTCTGGATTTGAAGCAGTATAATCGTTTTGACCGCTTATATTCAATCGGTTGTCCTCATCCTTGGCAAGGGGGGATGGCTGCTGGGATGGATAGCGATGACGGGAAGACGGATTTTCCATTCGGGCGCGTTTGATTGGAACCGATTTTTGAGAATATAGATGGGAGACATGTGCTTCTTTTCTCACAGGTGAGACAACAATGGGTTGGTTGGTTCCATCTATAAACTCCTGTAATTTCAAAAAGCTGTTAGGGGATGACGGTGCCTTTCCCGTTTGCATGCTTGTTGAAAAGGGTGTAGCTGATTGGATCGGTGACGTTGCCGGTTCTTTCGATTTCTCATCAGAAGATGCAGCAAATTGTTGCATGAGTTGGAACAGCCTATCCTTCAATTCATTCGTATCATAATTTGGCGATTCCTTGGGTGAATCATTCCGCGATTTGGTTAGATCGGCGATTTGGTTTGAGAGATGTTTGATTTCACTAGCAAAACTCGTGACCTTCTCCATCATCAACTCCAGCTCCATTTGTTGGGTGAAAATATGTTTTTGCAGCGCCAGTGAGTCCTTTTGTCTTTCCAAATCCATTTTTGACAGCTTTTCTTCTATTTCTTGAATTTTCTTAGTTAACACGTCTATATCTTTTTCCGGCTCGTGTGTTTTGGTACTGTTGCTCAAAGCGTTTTGCAGTTTTTGAAACTCCTTTGCGATTTTATCGATTTGTTCCTTCATCACCTGATAATCTTTTTCCATTCGCTCTGGCCAAGATGCCGATGAGTCGATTGATTCGTTCATAAAAGAAAGGGTCCCGTCCTTTCGCAGTCGATTTTTTTCTTTTGTTTTTTTTCGTTCTTCATTTCGTTCCGTTTCCTTTTGTTGAAACCCCTTCACTGTCGCTTCTAAAGACTGGATGTGTTTTTGGTTGGCCTCAGCTTGTTCTTGCCAGTAGGCGCATTCTGTTTTGAATTGCTCCGTCTCCTGCCGCAACAATTCCTTTTCTTCCTCCATTGTTTTCAATGCTTTCGATAAGCGTTGGATCTCATTCTTTTGATCGGACAGCAGCTCTTCATAATGGCGGCATTGTTCGATGAGTTTATCATGCTTCGCTTGGAGTTCATCCTTTTCCATGTAAAGACGCTCCCATTCTTCTTGGGAAGCCAATGAGGCGAGCAATGTTTTGTATTTGTCCAATTCTGATTTTAGGTGAATAATTTTCTGTTGCAATTGAGTGTTTTTTTGTTCCCAGTTCATGTCCATCACCTTTTTCGGCATGTCATGGTAGCCATTATATGCAGACATCGAAAAATCGGTGTCCTGCTTGCTCATGCACGAACCATATCATTTTTGTTTTCAAAAATGAGGTTCATCACCACAACATGTACTTGACAAGCGAGGCATTTTCTTGAGCCACCATGCATCCAAAATGTTGATGTACTAATTTTCTCCTTACTGGCGTAAGGAAAGTGTGTTTTGAAACAGTCAAGTACAACTTTTAGTGAAGAGCCAAAAATGAATAAAAATAGTTGTTTTTACTATAACTTGTATTTATCCCCATCATACTATAGAGTAGCCTGAAAAAAATAATGAAATGAAAGGAAGGATCTGTTTTATGCCTATCAATTTAGAGCAATTTGCTCAACAATTTGATCCAGAGTGCATTCAAGTGTGCAAAGTCTATGACTGGACGACACACGTTGTGCAGCTGGCGCAAGACATCACGTTCACATTCCCGACCGGTTCTTTAGATGGAGTCACGGTTTCCCAAGTCAATTGTGCGATCACATTGTTGGAGTGTGCGGAAGACGCTCCTCGCCGGGATATTGAGTGCACGGTCGGCAATCAAGTAGTGACGTTGCAAGCGGTCACCTTGAGCAAAACGATTCAAGTCGTGTTAGAGGTAACAGGAACGAATGCAACAGGTGCTCAAGTCACCGTCGTCAGCAATCCCGCCTTAATCACCACCAGCGAGGAAGTGATCCTTTGTGCTCCAGAAGGCACAACGGTGTGCTGCAACGCTGTACAAAACACCTTTAATGCTTGCCGTGTCGGGGCGTTTACGCAAAGCGGAAACAGTATCACTGCGAATATTTCGATTCGAATTTGCCAAAGCATTGTCGTAACATTTGAAGTCATTTTGGAAGTCGCCGCGCGGTTTTGCCAACCCCGCCCAGAAATCATCTGCGAAGAAGAATGCCCGGTGGATGTCTTTCCGCCGCAATGTCCCGCTGTGTTTCCTGCAATGTAAAAAACACGTCTCTAGTTTATGCGGCAAAAAGAGGAGATGTTCTCCTCTTTTTTTCATACATATATATACATTTAGTAATGCACAAGTGATATAAGAAACCTTTATACATTAGTATTTATAGAGGGAGGGAGGAAGGATGATGGATCGGATTCCAGAGTTGGAAAAGAAAATACAAGCGATTGAGAAAGAGCTTCGAGTTGTTAAGCAAGCAGTTGCGGAAATGAAGCGGTTGCCTCAGCAGGTTTCGTCTGATGAAATTTGTGTGATTTGCTACTTCACCTATTCATTATTGCTCCCGAAGACAGGGGGGCAGAAAGGGATCATCGCCGGGAACTTCGTGATTCGCAATATGGGGTCTTTTCCGTTGGAGCAACCCTACATTTGCCTGCGGGTTTCCCCGAAAGAACGCATGGCATTATCGGCAAAGTTAGGAGATGGCATTCAATACGATCGCCGTCTCAATCCACTAGTGATGGAATCTTGGCAATATATGAATGAGGAGGCAGAGAACATTGTTGAGGAGAAGGGGGAATTTTGGCTAAAGCCGATTCATGTGTCGCGCATCGAGTCAGGGCAAAACCTCTCTTTTTCTAATTTTCAACTCCAATTCAGTATGAATGAAGCGCCAACCACCTACAAAGTGGACGGATTTTTTTTCTGCCAACAGCTGCCCAATGGAGTGCGAGCGCTGAACCATATTGCTGTCCATGCTTGACAAACTGTAGCCATATGCGCCATAAAAAACCGGCTCAGAGGGCAATCGCCTTTCACTGAGCCGGCTTTGCTCGATTTATACGCTGCGAACAACAAGAGCGTTCAAGGCGCGAGTTTCCGCTGTGATGCTGCTTAACAGGGTAGATAAAATGCCTCCGTTCGTTTCAATGACAATGCGATACACATGTGTTCCTACGCCCGGCGTGTCGACCCATGTCAAGTTCGGGAATAACGTTGTGTTAGCGGCAATTCCTAATCCAGGAAGAAGTGATTCAACATCAAGAGACGCAATGGGTGTAAACGCTCCTCCGTTCGTCGACCGTTCCAAGCGATACGTGATGCCTGTCAAGGTTACGCCTGTCAGGAGGGACAATACAGCTAATTCCAATTCGACCATCGAATCAAGTTTGACGCGATCGCCGCCGAGGGTCGTTATCGGCTGCGAACGAAGCACTTCCGTGACGGCAGTTCCGGTCAGAGGGATGGGAATAGGCAAATCCGTTGAAGATTGCGCAAAAAACAATTGGGGAACCAATCCACCATTGCACATACAAACCATTCGTCTATCATCCTTTCCTAGTTTAGATTTGGTACTACTGTATTAAATGATAATGTTTGGAAAAATGCTTCGGATGAATAACTATTTTTCGACTCATTTCCTTAAAATAGGAGAATAACCAATTCAAAGAGAGGGTGAATGTGGTGAGCGAGGGGGCCAATCTTTTCAAACCATACCTTAAAAGAAATCAGGCATTGCCATCTCCTTTTGTCAACGCTGTTTTCGTATGGTTCATCACAACCATGTTAATGCCGATGTGCAGCGCCGGCATGAAAAGACCAGCAATAAACTCAGCCAATAAGGTCAGCCAAAACAACGTTGGCCATCCTATGGATGAATAAATAGTCCTTGCCTAGCAGTTCTTCTAATGAAAGTGCAATCGAACTGACTTCGAAAGGAAAATCCCGCTGACGTATTCGCTGATGACTCTCGGGCTGGTTAAGAGCTGCAACTTAACTAGCACTACGGATTGCAAAAAATATTTTTTATCCTTTACTATTAAATATTAATTTATTATAATTTTAATGTACAAATTATTATCAATTGCGATTGGAAGCAGCTGGGAAGATAAGTGGAAAGGGGAAGAGGAAATGAAAAACCAAAATCAACACAATGCCTCTAAATGTCCGTATCATGGCAGTGTCACAAGCCACAACTCAAACAGAACAACCAATAAGGACTGGTGGCCGAATCAGCTGAACTTAAGCATTCTCCATCAACATGACCGAAAAACGAATCCTCATGATGCAGAGTTCAATTATGCTGAGGAATTTCAAAAGTTGGACTATTGGGCGTTAAAAGAGGATTTGCGCAAGTTGATGACGGAAAGCCAAGAGTGGTGGCCGGCCGACTATGGCCATTACGGGCCGTTGTTTATCCGCATGGCGTGGCATTCAGCGGGAACGTACCGCATCGGCGACGGTCGCGGCGGCGCGTCGACTGGCACACAGCGCTTTGCGCCGCTAAACAGTTGGCCGGACAACGCCAATTTGGATAAAGCGCGGCGGTTGCTATGGCCAATCAAGAAAAAATACGGAAACAAGATTTCTTGGGCTGACTTGATGATTCTTGCCGGCAATGTGGCCATCGAATCGATGGGAGGAAAAACGATCGGGTTTGGCGCCGGCCGAGAAGACGTATGGCACCCAGAGGAAGACATTTATTGGGGAGCGGAAAAAGAATGGCTTGCTTCTGAACGCTACAGCGGGGATCGCGAACTCGAAAATCCGCTCGCCGCTGTGCAAATGGGGCTCATTTACGTCAACCCGGAAGGCCCTGACGGCAAGCCAGATCCAAAGGCGGCGGCCCGCGATATTCGCGAAACATTCAGACGGATGGGGATGAACGACGAAGAAACCGTCGCCTTGATCGCCGGCGGCCATACGTTCGGCAAAGCACACGGCGCTGGCCCGGCCACGCACGTCGGCCCCGAGCCGGAAGCGGCCCCGATTGAAGCGCAAGGGCTGGGCTGGATCAGCTCGTATGGAAAAGGAAAAGGACGCGACACGATCACAAGCGGCATTGAAGGAGCTTGGACGCCGACTCCGACTCAATGGGATACATCGTATTTCGACATGCTGTTTGGCTATGACTGGTGGCTGACGAAGAGTCCGGCTGGGGCATGGCAATGGATGGCGGTCGATCCGAATGAAAAAGACCTTGCACCGGATGCCGAGGATCCGTCGAAAAAAGTTCCGACGATGATGATGACGACCGACTTGGCGCTGCGGTTTGACCTGGAATACGAAAAAATCGCCCGCCGCTTTCATCAAAATCCGGAAGAGTTTGCGGATGCCTTTGCCCGCGCTTGGTTCAAACTGACGCATCGCGATATGGGGCCGAAAACGAGATACTTGGGTCCTGAAGTGCCGAAAGAAGATTTCATTTGGCAAGATCCGATTCCGACGGTCGACTATGAATTGACCGATGCCGAAATCGAAGAAATCAAAGCGAAGATTTTGAACTCGGGCCTGACGGTCAGCGAACTCGTCAAGACCGCTTGGGCGGCAGCGAGCACGTTCCGCAACTCGGATAAACGCGGTGGAGCCAACGGCGCCCGCATTCGCCTTGCGCCGCAAAAAGATTGGGAAGTGAACGAACCAGAACGATTGGCGAAAGTGCTTTCGGTGTATGAAGACATTCAACGCGAACTGCCGAAAAAAGTCAGCCTCGCCGACCTCATCGTGCTGGGGGGCAACGCTGCGGTTGAAAAAGCAGCCCGCGACGCCGGATTCGATGTCAAAGTGCCATTTTTCCCCGGCCGCGGCGATGCGACACAAGAACAAACCGATGTCGAGAGCTTTTCGGTATTGGAACCGTTCGCAGATGGCTTCCGCAATTATCAAAAGCAAGAGTACAGCGTTCCGCCGGAAGAACTGCTCGTTGACAAAGCGCAGCTCCTTGGGCTGACCGCCCCAGAAATGACAGTCTTAGTTGGTGGTTTGCGCGTGTTAGGCGCGAACTATCGCGATCTGCCTCACGGCGTCTTCACCGATCGCATCGGGGTGCTGACGAATGACTTCTTTGTCAATTTGGTGGATATGAACTACGAATGGGTGCTGACCGATGGCGGCATTTATGAAATCCGCGACCGCCAAACGGGCGAAGTGCGGTGGACGGCGACCCGGGTAGATCTCATTTTCGGGGCCAACTCAATCCTTCGTTCGTACGCGGAATTTTACGCCCAAGACGACAACCGCGAAAAATTCGTCCGCGACTTTATCAACGCTTGGGTCAAAGTGATGAACGCCGACCGTTTTGACATTCATTTGAAACAAACCAACGAGTCGGTCGCGGTTTGATCGGCGAGGCGAAAAGAAGCAGCTTGCCGCTGAATTGGCAAGCTGCTTTCGTATATGTCCAGAACAATTGTGCAACAGTCTTCGAAGGGAAGTAAAGGTTCAACGCAAACTTTTTCTATTTTGAAATTTGAAAAGCTGCATTTTGGCCTCGCTGCTTCTCAGTATATTTTAGCGAAAAAGGAGACTGGGTTATGAATTTGTCCCGTTTCGTTGTCAAGGGAAGTGTCGCCGGCGTGATTTCTGGCGTCATACTCGGCTTGTTTTTCAAAACGATTGAAATATATTGGAACATCAATGTGTATACGCTGCTGTTAAATGTCGATTATATTCCTGTTTTGAACCGATTTTCGTTTTCGGAAATGGTGGAGTTCTCTTTTCACTTGATTATATCGGTCATTCTAGCGACGATTCTTTTATACGTTGCCGCAAAGCACCAATGGACGCGCCGGCAAATGATGGTGCGTACGATCGGGACTTCTCTTTTCATTGGCCTTGTTCTTTATCCAACAACCGCCTTGTCGGAGCGGACACCGCCATTGACTTCTGTTTCTGCGTTGTTTTGCTGGCTGTTTGGACATTTGTTATATGGAGCGGCGCTCAGCTTGTTCTGGGAAAAGAACGAGACGCAAGCGATTGGGAGATAAGGAAATGGAATTGGTAGAAAGAGGACGGAGCGATGCCGCGTTTCGCGATGCCTGTTGTCGCTGCAAATTTCTTGAAAGATGAAATAAGCTGGAAGGATATACTTGTGTTTCCTTTAACAAAGTATTACAAATCCCTACATAGTTTCCCCTGAAAAAGTCAGGGTTTTTGAACAAAACAAGAAGGAATTCGCAGCCTTGAATGGAAATGGTTATTGTGTAGAATAACAAATCCCGAGGGCGAATTCCTTCGAAGTTAGTTCAACATCGCCTCTCGGGAATCCTTCCTCGAGGTGAAGAAAATGTTGAAACTTCGCGACGAGCAATTAACCCTTTGGGACTTCATTCTTCCAGAAGAGGTTCGGAAACTGCCTGCGGAGCTGGCGATCATCGATGAACTGTTGGATGACGAACGCTTCCTGCAACCGTTTATCGAAAAGCATCCGACGAAATCGAACATGAGCCGTCCCACTTACCCCATCGAGAAATATCTGCGCCTGATGGTGCTGAAACGCAAGTATAATCTGGGCTACGAGTCTCTCATCAAAGAGGTCGGCGACAGCATCACTTGGCGCCTATTCTGCCGGATTGCCATCGATGAACCGATGCCGGACCCTTCGACGCTCATCTACGTCCGCAAACGCTATGGTGACGAAGTCGTCGTACAACTGAACGAAGCACTCCTGCAAAAACTGAAGGAAAAAGAAGTATTGAAACATCGTAAACTGCGTACGGACACCACTGTCGTCGAATCCGACATTCATCACCCGACCGACGCAACACTCTTGCAGGATGGCGTCCGCGTCATCACCCGTCTGGTGCGCAAAATTCGCAAAGCCGCCTCCCATGCCGTGCAAGGATTTGAAGACCGTACCGGCGAGATCAAAGAGAAAATTTTATCCATCGCCAAGGTGCTTCGTCGCCGCAGCCGGGAGTCTTGGGAAGAAGTCGACCGCATCACCGAACGTGTGATTGAAGTGTCGGAAGCCGTGATCGACAAAGCTAATGCGGTTATTGAGAAAATGCAGAACAACAGCAAACGGATTGCGTAGCAAAGCAAAGAGCGGCTTCAAGCAGCCATCACGCTCAGCCTTCTCAAGCGAAAGTACGGTTTAGGCCGCAGCAGGTATCGGGGGCTTGTCGGCTCCAAAAGCTGGGTTGGGTTTGGAATCCTGACCCACAACCTGGACAGGGCGGCCAAAATGCTCGCCAAGGCGGCCCGATAAGAAAGTATTGGGGAAATGAGCGGCTCTGGAAAAGTATAGGGGCGAGGCAATGTTCCAAAATAGGACTTTTTCAGGAGTAACTATTTAAAAATAATAAAAATTCATAAATTCTGTTAGTATGCTCAAGTTTGTGGATTGATCCCTTTCTAAACTTTATCAAAATTATTGTAGTAAAACATCTGATTATACTCAGCATTTTTTTGTAGAAAATTAAATTTTGCAAAACACTCTATTAAAAAAGGGAGAATTTTTGTAGAGTTCACGAAAAGCCAGCGATAAAGACGGATGTTCCCGTCAAAACCCTGTTTTTGCGGAGGAAACCATGATATTCGATTTTTCCGGTTTGGACCACGATTTTTTTATGAGAGAGGCATTAAAAGAGGCGAAGGAAGCCGGTGAACGGGGGGATTTGCCTGTCGGGACGGTGATCGTGCACGGCGACAAAATCATTTCCAGAGGCTCCAACCGGATCGAAACGGCGGATAATTACATCTTGCACGCGGAAATTGACGTCATGCATAAATGCGCCTCATTTTAAAAAAACATGAGAGGGAATGCGTTTTATACACAACCGTGGAACCCTGCATCATGTGTTTGTCGACGATCGTGATGGCCAATATTCGTCACGTCGTCTTTGCGGTGAAAGATCAATATATGAACATGGATCCCTTTATCGCGTCCAATCCGTACATCAAAGACCGCCTGTATCATTACGTCGGCGGAGTGTTAAAGGAAGTATCGGAAAAATTAATTCAAACCTATTCCCCCTATATGTACCAGATCGTCCTTCAAGGAAAAAAGCCCGGGGATGCGCCCTGACCGGAGGGACCTGTACCGGGAACGGACGGGGGACTTGCGTGCCGCCAATCCGGCTTTCCGGTACCGATGCGAGGGCATGATCCGACCCATCGGCGGAAATGCCCATCCGGCTTCGGAAAAGGAGACCTTCAGACAGATTCCAGCCGCTATCATCGAGATAAAATCGGGAGGTTGTTCAGCAGTGAAAAGGAAATTGGCGGATATCAAACTTTTGCAAAAGGTGTGCGAAAAGGAAGACGGAATAAAGCTGAAACTGAATTGGGATGTCCTCGGAAACCGGGAAGATGACCACCCATACGATCTTTTGCATTATGCGGACGGGGAACTGATCGCCTTTCTGGGCATTTACCCTTTCGGAAACAAGGCGGAACTTTGCGGCATGGTGCACCCGGCCCATCGGCGGAAGGGGATTTTTTCCCGGCTGTTCAGCCAGGCGATGGCGATTTGCGAAGAACATTTCCCGAAGATTTTATTGAACGCGCCGGCGGGGTCCTTATCGGCGAAGGCTTTTTTGCAAAGGGTGCCATGCGTTTACGATTCGTCGGAATACCAGATGAAATGGGTGCCCAGGGAACTCTCCGGCTTTGACGGGGTCGTGCTCAGGCCATCCGTGACGGAAGAGGATTTTCAGGCGGAAGTGAAGCTCGATGTGCAATGCTTCGGATTTACCGAAGAAGAGGCCGTTCGGTACAATCGGGAAATCAGGGAAGAAACCGCCCAGGATTTTTATGTCATCGAACATGAAAACCGGATCGTCGGAAAAGTGCGGGTGAACCATGAAGGCGATGAGGCATGGATTTACGGCTTTGCCATATTCCCCGAATGGCAGGGGAAAGGTCTCGGGAAAAGCGCGTTGAAACAGCTCCTCGCCGCGGAACGGAAAAAAGGATACGAGATTTACCTGGAAGTGGACAAGGACAATGTCCCCGCGATCAGGCTGTATGAGTCCTGCGGATTTCGGACGTACCAGGTGCAGGATTATTATTTGTATAACCCCGGAAGATAGCTCCAAGTTTCCGATCCGGGCCGGCGTCCGCCCGGCCCGGAAAAAGGTTTTTCGGATCGGCGATCTCGCCAACTAAAAATCCCTGGAAAAAGTTATCCTGTTTGGGGAAATTCCACTCCACGTTGCCTTTGAAAAGGAACAAACAGGGGAAGTATTTAAAGGCATGATTTCACCCCGTCCATCCTTTTTGGGGGAGGACGGTGGATGCCAGCCCCGCCCCTGCGGCAAGATGGAACAGCAAAAAACAGAACCATGCCCGTTCCTGCGCCGCCTTCTCTGGAAAAGTGTGAAAGATTCATGAACGGTCTTGCTTTCGGCAAACATTTCCTCTATATTATATAGTAGAAAGAATAGTGAAATATTTCACAAATATGATCGAAGAAATGGGGACTTATTCCAATATTTTTTCATTGAATATGTGAAGTATTTCACTAAAAACGAAGAGGGAGGAAATGGATATGCAAGCGAAATGGTGGCAAACACCGCAAGCCAGCATCCTTTGGACGGTGATCCGGGTTTGGTTGGGGATCCAATGGATGACTTCCGGGTTCCATAAATTGGCGGGCGGTTTTGATGTGACGCGGGATTTTTGCAAGGGGCCATCGCCAAAGCGACCGGGGAACACCCGGCGGTGCAAGGATGGTACGCCGCCTTCCTGGAACATGTCGCTTTGCCGAATGTCGGGTTTTTCAACTTTATCATTCCCGTCGGCGAATTTCTCGCGGGACTCGCTTTAATCCTTGGCGCAGCTACGATTCCGGCCCTGCTCGCAGGGATGTTTATGAACTTGAACTTTATGCTCGCCGGGACGACCAGCACGAATCCGATTATGTACACCCTGGAAATGATCCTTCTCTTTACGGGCAAAGGAAGCTATTATTGGGGCGTTGACCGTTTCGCCATTCCGTACTTGAAACAACATTTTCGTCGTGGGAACGGAGAGAATAAAGAGAAAGTCTCCGCATAAGACCGGTTTCAAGAAACGTCCGAAAAGCAAGTGAACCGAGGCAGGTTCCTTGCTTTTTTTGTACGCCCGGCATGGGTGCGACGCTATAGGGTGAAAGTCCCGAACGGGGGCTGGCGAGGCCTACCGTTAGCTGAAGGCAAGGGTGTCCGCCGTGAGGCGGAATCTGAAGGAAGCTGGAGGCAAACACTCGACCTGAGGTACACGAACCCAATCGGAGCCCGTCACAGTCGGATGAGTCTGCGAAACAAGACGAAGTCCCAAGCCGCCAAGGACTGTGGAGGTATATGTTTATTGCAAAGAAAAAATACAGAGTTTTGCAAGGAAAAGTGCAGAGAATGACAACTTGACATGGAGCCTCTGGGGACGTGATTAAAAAGCCAGGAAGCTTGTCGAAACAACATAAAAACACCTCCAGCTGATAATCAACGACCGATGATAATCGGTAAAAAAATAATGATAATTCGTTTAAAAGATGATAATTCGTAGACACAAAAAATTATGAGGAACTTAGGATAACAAGTTCCGGATAATTGATTTTATGGGCACTTGAGGGAAGAAACCCTTCATTTGTGCAGAAATTAGCTAGTAGACATAATATAAATTATAAGAAGTTGTGAAAGGGTCTGTTTCGATAACAAGTAATCTCATAATAGTGAGACAAAACAAAAAAACGCCCATCGACACGCCCACCTAAAATAAAAACGCGCAGCCTCTTGATTCCCATTCAAGAAGCTGCGCGTTACCCACTGCGCGTCGGCAGCTGCAGGGACCGCATGATCTCATCCTTTCCCTTTTGGTTTAAGCAATATCCGTTTGACGATAGCGGACGCCTTTATACCGAACGCGAACCGGCACGCCTTTTTCTTGTTTATGCTTCACCAAAAGCAGCCGGGCTTTTGAAAAGGCTTCCATCATCCCAGACGCTGGAATAGCCTCTTCCCACACAATCGTTTTCCCTTGGACTGTGTAGAAGGAAAAGACATACTGTTTCATCACCTTCACCTCCCTATGTACTTATTATAATCAAAGACTGTTTTTCCTAAACACAAAAACTGTTACAATTATGTTAACATTTTCTGCGCAGCGTTGCCGCCAAAAAGCGGTTTCCGGAATGCTTCGGAAAGCGCGAGTCAGCGCTGTGGCCGTTCCACTCCCAATAAGAAAACCGGCATCATGATTCAATGCCGGTTTGTTGCTTGTATTGTTTGACGGCCGCTTTATAGTCGGCTTGAATGGCATCTTTGTCTCGTCCGAGCCGAACGCTTAAAAAGTCGAGCACGGCTGCATCATGGGCAAGGCCAGCGGCAAACTGCCGCTTCAGCCAGCGTTCGCCGGCGATTTCCTCTGGGAACGTATGGGTCTCTCCCCTATCGGCATACACGTTCCAACCGTGAGCAGTTTTGCGACTCAGCCACCATTGGCCATGGTGATTTGTCCAAAACGCTCCTTCGACCTCGTCTTTTTTATTCAATTGGTTTTGTTCCGCATCGCCGTATACCGGCAGAAGCGGGAACGTCTCGACGACAAACAGCGGAAATGTTATATCATCGATCAAACAGCCGGACGCCTTCGGATGACCGCCGCCGCCGAATTGTTGGGCAAACTCAGCGACGTTGACGTCATCATGAATGGTGCGAAAGCCAATATGTTTCGTCCCCATGTTGACTAAAGCAATCAAGTCAAGATGAGGATAACGCTTGGATAACGCATTGCCCAATTCCGACAAATGGCGTTCGGCAAACACAACGCCGATGCAATAGTTTCCAAGCCAGCGCTGGACGAGCTGCTTTTGTTTTTGTCGAATGTAGCGTTGAATTTTCTTTTCTTCCATATCCAAAAGCAGCTCTTCCGTTTCCGTCAAAGCGAACGGTTCGCCGGAAGCGAGCCGCTCGCTCATCGTCTCCCAAAAGCCGTCAAGCCCTAAAATCGTCAACAAATCATTCAGCCGCTTCGCTTGCGAATTCCCGTTCTCTTCCCATTCCCATGTGTCGTATTGGCGGACGAGCTCGACGAACACATCTAGCGTTTCATTCGGTGCGAGTTTTCCCTCGCGGACGAGATAGTCGTAAAAGAGCGAGGTGGCGCACGTCTTTTTGCCATCATCCCTCACGGGCACCACCTGTCCCCATGGGTAGCCATTGAAATGAAGCGCCGTCACGTGGTGGTCGATTACTTGCACATGGCCGCCGCGCGCCGCCCGTTCGGCGAGTTGCTGTTCCACTTCCTTGCCGACGGCCAAGTCGGTGATAAACAGCATGGCGCCGTTGGCTTCGTTGCTTTGCAAGAATTGGACGACTCGTTCATCCAAATTGCGATAGGAACAAAACGAAATGTTCACTTCGGCAAACGCCAGCTTCGCGAGCAATCCGCAGCCGATGCCGTCTAGATCGCTGTCAGTGAATAATTTGATCATGGGGTCCCACCTTTTTGTCACAAACTTTTTTGCAGCCACGTTTTCAAGAGCGGAAGCAGCCGATCCGGCAACTCGCCTGCATGCGGAACAAAGACACGGAAACGGCCATAGATGTTTTCAATCGTCCGCCGCGTCTGCTCATCGTCGGCCCCGTGGCCTAAAAAGAGATTGACGACCTCAATGCCGCGGCGGCGCGCTTCGGCGACTGCTTCGTGCGTATCGATGATGCCGTTTTGTTCATATCCGTACGCGGCGGGTTCGCCGTCAGAGAAGACGAGCAGCACTTTTTGCGCTTCCGGGCGCTTGAGGAGCTGTTCGGTCATCCAGCGAATAGCCAAGCCGTCGCGGTTGTCTTCATGCGGCTCGAGTTGTAGAATCGCCGGACCGCTCGATGGCTCAAGCGAGCGGCGGAATGAGACCGCCAGCTGCAAATAGTTCGGCTGACGCGAAGCGGTTGCTTCGTTCGCATCTTCCCAAAATCCGACAATTTGGTGCGGCACGCGCAACGTTTTCAGCACTTCATGGCAAAGAACGAGCCCGGTTTTCGTCTCCTCCATTTTGTCGTGCATCGAAGCCGAGCAGTCGACCAGCAGGCCGAATACCGCATCAAACTGCCGCGTCGGCTCACTTTTTTTGTAAAATAAACGCGGGCGCTCGTCGGTGAAAAATGGCACCAATTGCTTGCGCAGCTGCCCGGCGGGCAAGTTCGTGCGCCAAGCGGAGCGCTTGTGTTCAAGCCATTGTTCCATGATGCGTACAAGCCGTTTTCGGTACGGCGCCACCGCCGCCTGTTTGGCGCGGTATTGCTCAAGATGCGCAAAGCTTGGCGGCGGAGAAGGAAGCAGCACGATCTCGGCATGGCGGTTGGTTTGGCCGTGCGGAGCGCCGTTTCCGGCCGGCGGAGCGTCGCTGGAAGCCGTCTGTGCCTCAAGGCCATACTCGTTTCGCGCCGTCGGCCGGGATGTTCCTTGCACAACGGCCAATGCCTGATCGCCGTCTTCACCCGGCCTCGCCTCATCGCTGATGATCTCGGTGCGGCTACCTCGTTCGAGCTCAAAGCGGAGAAAGCTTCCGCCCGCCCGGCTCGTTTCCCGATGCCACGTTGGCAGCACTTCCCGCTTGGCCTCTCCATCTGCCTCTTGAATAGCATCGCGGTTTTCCAATGGGTTGGTCCGTTTGAGATCTTGAAGCGTCATCGTTTTCTCGTCCGCATCATCCTCGACGATTGGCAGCGATGTATAGGCATTGACCATATCATGAGGCAGCACGCCCTCCATCAGTTCCACAACAGCAAACGCCCAGTCCGCCACGTCGGCTGTCGAGGAAGCATCAAAAAATTGCGGCCATAACGTTTCGAGGCGCGCCTGCACCGCTTCATCCGCCATTGGAGCCAGCGGCGCATCATCAAGCGGCGAATCGGCCGTGAGCCGCAAATACATGGCCGCCAAAAACTGATCAGCCCAAGCGCCGCGCGTTCGATTCGCTTGCCATTGCTGAGTGAAGTAGCGGCGGTACAAGCGGCGGCGCGTGCGGAACCATCGCTTCATCCCGGGACGTTCCCGCTCGCAGACGGCTTCCAAGCGAAGATCTTCAGCGAATGTAAACAGCTGTTTGGAAAGCTTGGAGAGCGGTCTGGATTCCACCGCATGTCGGAAGGCGCGGACCGCCGATAGGTCGGTATGCCGCCGCGTGCCGATGATGCGCAAGCCGACATCGGTTTTCATTGCCGTTTCCCGCTCCAATGGCGGATACCCATACCAAAAATGGCTGACGTAAACGACCGGCTTGGCAGAATGCACGCCGGAATGGGCGGCGAACTGGATGGCAACGTCGCGGCGGCGCATGAGCGTTTGGGCGAGGTCAGAAAGCTGCATGACCAAACTCGAATCGACCGTTCGGTCATTGAACATCATAAACCGTTCCATATGCAGCCTCCTATTCGTCAAACCACGTTTCAGCGATGTTGCGCACCGCGGCCCGTTCACGTTCATCGTCGAGCTTATCGACGATGCTTCGTTCAATGGCCCGCAATGGCGGCATGTACGCCGCCAAATCGCACGCATCCAACAAAGCGCGCACCGAAGCCGCTTCCTCGGCGATTTGTCCGTTTCGCACTTGCGCAAGCAGATCAGCCGACAAGGCGACGAAACGATCGATCAACGTTTCATCCGTTAATGTAGTTTGCGCCAACAATACCGATTTTAATGTTTCTCCTTGCACATACGGCACATTGATGACGACAAACCGGTTTTTGAGCGCCTCATTGAGCGGTACGGTGCCAATATAGCCTTCATTGATCGCGGCGATGACGCCAAATGTTGGTTTCGCCTGCACGACATCGCCGGTGAGCGGATTCGTGAGCCGCCGCCGGTAGTCAAGGACGCTGTTTAAAATCGGCAGCGTCTCTGGTTTCGCCATATTAATTTCGTCAATGTATAGCAAATGCCCTTTTGTCATCGCCTGGATGACTGGTCCGGGCACGTACTCGATCACCGCCTGGCCGTTTTTGTGCACGATCGTCTTAAAACCGAGCAATGCTTCGGCGTCCAAGTCCACGGAACAGTTGATGCTGTGCATCGGTTGACCAAACAAAGCGGACAACGTCTCAGCAAGCCGCGTTTTTCCCGATCCGGTCGGGCCTTTTAAGAGCACGTTTTTCCCAAGTGCGAGCGCAATGGCGGCATCGTGCACGATCGCCTCATCTGCCGCCTTGTACCCGCCCGCTCCAATCAACGCGCGATCCGGATCGCGGCGGAACAGTTCTTTTCGCTTTTCCATTTCTTTCGTGACCGTCAACGGCCATGTTCCCATCTTCTGCCTTCCTCTCTGTGGCGATCTTCCCCTCTCATTCTACTAGATCACCCCGCGGGACGCAAAACAAAAGAATTAAACCATAAATATATTATGTAAATATAACAAAGAAAAAGACAAAACGAGGCGCTCTCAACCGAAGTTGTCCTCAATTGCCTTGCGAATGAGCGCCGCGCACCGGTCCAGTTCCGCCTTCAGCTGGCGTTTGTACAATTTCGCCTTTTCTTCCCCACCCTCGGCAAACCGATAGTAGACGACTTCTTGGTACTTCATCCCTTCTTTTTTTCGCTTCACTTGTTGCAAAATGCCGTCCTCGATCAAATCATGCAGCGCCTTATACACTTCGGAGTGGTTCGGCCGGTAGCCGAACGGCTTGAACTCTTGGCGCAATACATCAAGCAGCTTTAGCCCGTAGAGCCGCTCCTGTTCGGTGAGCGTAATCAAATACAATTTTAAAAACGCACGTTGTTTTAACAGAAAACCGCTGGGCGTCCGTTTCTCCCCCATGGGTTGCCCCCTCCTTCCTTGTGGATTGAATTTCGCTCTTTTGGCCGCGAACTCCTGCTTGTTTTCATTATATCACGCGGGAAAGGAAAAATCCTCTCCCGCTTGGTTTCAATAAAACACGATCGTTTTATTGCCGTGGATGATGACCCGGTCTTCCAAATGCCACCGAAGCGCCCGGGCGAGCACTGTTTTTTCAATTAGTCGGCCGATCCGCTTTAAGTCATCCGGATGATGGCGATGGTCGACGCGGGCGACGTCCTGCTCAATGATCGGCCCTTCATCCAAATCATCGGTGACATAGTGCGATGTCGCGCCGATCAATTTGACGCCGCGCTCATACGCCCGCTCGTACGGCCGAGCGCCAATAAAGGCGGGTAAAAACGAGTGATGGATGTTGATGATCCGCCCCGGAAATTCAGCGACAAACGTCGGCGACAAAATTTGCATGTAGCGGGCCAGCACGATGGTGTCGATCTGATAGTCACGAAGCAGACGAATTTGTTCGGCTTCGGCGTCTGCTTTCATTTCTTTCGTCACCGGAATATGCACGTACGGGATGCCAAATGACTCGACCGTCTCGCGCAAGTCGGGGTGGTTGCTGATGACAAGGGCGATGTCGGCGATCAGCTCTCCCGCCTGCCATTGCCAAAGAAGCTCAAGCAGGCAATGCTCGGCTTTGGAGACAAAAATAGCGATCCGTCGGATGTCGTTGTGCAGCCGAAGCTGCCAATGCATCTCAAATTCAGCAGCGATCGGGGCAAACGCCGCTTCGATCTCTTCTTTTCGCTCGGCGATGTTCGGGCAATCGAACTCCAAGCGGATAAAAAACGTTCCTCCCTCAGGATCGGTCGAGTATTGGCTCGATTCAACGATATTCGCTCCCTGTTTGTACAGAAACGACGTCACCGCCGCGACGATGCCCGGGCGATCGGGGCAGGAAATCAGGATTCGAGCGCGCTGCTCACAACCTTGCAAAAATGATTGCCAGCGATGTTGGCGAAATGTCGTCATGCGTTGTCTCTCCCTTTTCTTGCTTTTCTTGCAATTCATCATACAAAAAATTCATGAACTTGCCAACAGGGAGATAACAAAAGAGGGTGTCCCAAAAGGATCGGGACTCCCTTTTCTTATTACCGTATATAGGTATAAAGCAATCATTAAGAAACAATATGTTGTGTTTTTGTTAAGGGAAATTACCCTTTTGGGTCAGCCCCCTGGCAAGTGAAAAACCTCTCTCAGTCTTTCGTCAAATCACCGGCCGGGCCGAAAAATTCGTAATGGATGTGCTCCTCTGGCACACCCCATTGTTTTAGGGCGCGATAGACGGATTTCATAAACGGCACCGGGCCGCAGAAATAAAAGTCTGCGTCTTTCGTCGGGATCACGGATTGCATCCATGCAAGGTCGATCCGCCCTTCTTTGTCAAAATGCGGATGGCGGCGGTCCTCATCGGATGGCGACTCGTAACAAATACGGTAAGAAAATGACGGGCGTTCCGCCAACATCCGAAGCTCTTCATCAAACGCGTGCACGCGTCCATTCAAAGCAGCATGCAAAAACGCCGCTGGGCGGGTCGGTTGGCGAATGGCCAACGTATGCGCCATGCTCAAAAGCGGAGTGATGCCGACGCCGCCGCTGATGAACACAACTGGCGTCGCTTTGGACAAATCAAGCGTAAAATCGCCGGCTGGAGCGCTAAGCTCAAGCACATCGCCCTCTTGGACATGATCATGCAAATAGTTGGAAACGATGCCGGCCGGCTTGTCCGCTGTGGCTGCTTCCCGTTTGACACTGATGCGGTAATACCCTTTTCCAGGAGCATCCGATAAGCTGTATTGGCGAATATGCGTATACGTCTCGCCCGGAATCGACAGTTTGACGCTCACGTATTGACCCGGCAAATAATCACTGATGGCTTTGCCATCTTCCGGCTCCAAATAAAATGAAGTAATGACGCCGCTTTCTTTCACCTTTCTCACGACGACAAATCGGCGAAAGTCACGCCAGCCTCCGTGTTTGGCCGCTGCCTCATCGTAGAGCTCTTTTTCCACTTGAATGAAAACGGACGCAATGGCTTCATATGCTTCCGCCCAAGCCGTGATCACTTCGTCGGTGGCAACGTCGCCGAGCACGTCTTTGATCGCCAGCAACAAATGCTTTCCGACGATCGGGTATTGTTCTGGTTTGATTCCTAAGCTGCGGTGTTTATGGCCGATTTGCCGCACAACCGGCAAAATAGCATCAAGCTGGTCGATATAGCGCGCTGCCGCATACACGGCTGCGGCCAAGGCGCGTTGCTGCCGCCCTTGCTTTTGGTTGGCGTGGTTGAAAATATTGAGCAGTTCCGGATGATTGGAAAACATGAGTTCATAAAACCGCTTCGTAATTTGTTCGCCATGTGTTTCCAAGACAGGCACTGTTGATTTCACAATTTCAATTGTTTTTGGATGCAATTTCGTTGTCGTTGTCATGATTTCATCCCCTTGCAAAACATGTATTTTTAATACATCTTTTATTCAAGCATGAGCACTTCGAAAAAGCAATATTTCAAATACATCTTTAATAAATTGTTCACAATTCTCCGTTCGAATCAGGTGTGGTACAATGGGACCAAGAATGTCGCTTAAAGGTTGTGAATCACGATGCAGTTGACGAACTATACGGAATATGCCTTGCGCGTCCTCTTGTTTTTAGGAGCGCTTGATGAAGAAGAAAAAACGAACATCAAAGACATTGCCGCTGCCTTTTCCATTTCAGAGCATCATTTAAGCAAAATCGTTCATGAGCTTGGCAAACTCGGCTACATTGAAACGATCCGTGGGCGCAACGGCGGAATCCGCCTTGCGAAACGCCCCGAGGAGATCGTCATCGGCGCGGTTGTTCGCGAAACGGAGGAAAACTTGTCGCTTGTCGAGTGTTTTGCCGCCCACGGCAATGAGTGCGTCTTAACGCCGGTATGTCGGCTTCGCTTCGCACTTCACGAGGCGTTAGAGGCGTTTTTGCGTGTGCTGGATGCGTATACGCTCGCTGATTTGCTTGAAAACCGAGCGTCGCTTCGTTCTTTATTGAAAGAGCGGCGTGGTTGAGAAAAAAACTTTCCGGCTATTATAAGCTGGAGAGTTTTTTGGTGTTAAGCATCGCTCTACGGAAGGAAGACGCGGGATGATGTGAAATCGATGACGTCCTTTGCGCGTGATGTGGCGGTAATACGGATCATTAGTTAAAAAACGAAACCAGTCGAAAACCATGGGCAATACGTCCGGCACCGGTCGATCACATCCCCTTTGTTTGCCACAAGACGAAGAATATATTAAGATTAGAAAGGTGTGAAAACATCTGCATGACTGAAGGAGGTCACAATGAAACACGAAGGAAACGCTTTGCCACCTTACTTGCATATGGACAATGGAGAGCTTTGGCTCACCGAAGATGATCGCGACAACTTAAAAATCAGCTATCGAATCAAAGAGGTGATTTTTGCCGAGCCGTCCGAGTACCAGCATGTGATGATTTTGGATTCGTACGATTTCGGCCGCATGCTCGTACTCGATGGCGTCGTGCAAACAACCTCGATTGACGGCCATATTTATAACGAAATGATTTCGCACGTGCCGCTGCAGTTTCATCCGGAAGCGAAGCGGGTGCTCATCATCGGCGGCGGCGACTGCGGCGCAGCTCGTGAGACGGCGAAATACGCTCATCTTGAAGCCATTGACATGGTGGAAATCGACGAAAAAGTCGTCCGGGCGTGCAAAGAGCATTTGCCAGCCGTCTCCGGCAACTTATCGGACCCGCGCGTGCGGTTTGTATATGATGATGGCGTCGTGTTTGTACAAGGGAAAGAAAACGTCTACGACGTCATTATGATCGACTCGTCCGACCCAGTCGGCCCAGCGGAAGCCTTGTTTTCACCGGAGTTTTACGCCAACGTCCATCGCGCGTTGAAAGCAGACGGGCTGATGGTCTGCCAAAGCCAGTCGCCGATTTTCCACTTGGATATTTTGAAACGGACGTACCGCAACATTCGCGAACTGTTCCCGCATGTGCTTGTGTACACCGCTGTGGTGCCGACGTATCCAGGCGGACTGTGGAGCTTTACGATCGGCTCGAAACGGCCGCTGGTGCTTCCGGCGCAAACAACCATTCCAAACGACACGAAATACGTCAATGATGCGGTCTTCCGTCAATGTTTCGCCTTGCCCGAGTTTTTGCGCTCGGCGCTTGAGGTGGAATAACGGCTTGGCATGGAAAAAGCTGTCCCTGCTTTGTGAGGGGACAGCTTTTTTGTGTCATTTGAGTGATCCTCTTTACGCTTTCTATTATTCCACCCGCTTTCTTGTTTCATGGCGCCGGCGGGTTGTGGGCCAGTGCCCGCTTGGCAAGCCATTGAAACGTCAAGTCATCCGCCGGCGGGTTGTAGAGTCCAGCGCGGACGTCACGGTAATGCCGCTGGAGCGGGTTGTCAGCAAACAAGCTTTGTCCGCCGACAATGCGCATCGCCCAATCGACGACTTCAAGCGCGGTATTGGTGGCGACCAATTTGGCTGTTGCCAACTCCTCTTTCATCGCCATCCGTTTTTCCGGATAGCGATCCCATAAGTCGGCGACCGCGTACAGGAAATGGCGTGCATGAGTGAGGCGCCATTCCATTTCAGCGATTTTCCGCTGCACTTCTGGTGTTGAGGCGATCGGATGAGACAACGTGTTCGGCTGGTACATTTGTGCAAAGCGGAGAGCCTCGTTGCGCGCTGCAATGGCGATGCCTAAGTAACAAGCCGGAACGTGCAGCAGCCATCCTTGCGCCGGTGCGGCTTCGTTCGATTCCCCGAGCGTCTCGACGAGCGCCTCTTGGTCGACTTCGACTTCTTCAAGAACAAGATCATCGCTGCGCGTCGCCCGCATGCCAAGCGTGTTCCACGTCGGCTCGATGCGGATGCCTGAAGCAGACATCGGCACGAGAAATTCACCGACCCGACCGTCTTCCATCGTGGCGGAAATTAAGACGTAATCGAGTGCAGGAGCCAGTGACGCAAAGGTTTTTCGTCCGCGAAGCACAAAGCGGCCATCGCGAAAAACGGCCGTCGTTTCGGGTTTGCCCCCGCGCGCCGGGCTGCCTGTCGCCCGTTCGGAATGAGCGCTGTTGATGAGCGCGTGGCGGCAAACGACTTCTTTCGCCAGGCGGGCGAGCACCGGCTCCGGCCAGCGGCGAAGCAAAAATAAACGCATGAGAATGCTTGCATGCCAGCCGAACGCCAAGGCGGTTGCCCCAGAGCCTTGGGCGATCGTTTCTTGCACGAGCACGAGCTCATAAAGCGACGCCCCTTGGCCGCCGTATTCGGTTGGGACGGTCAAGGAAAGGAATCCAGCCTCTTTTAAATCGGCAAAATCGGCAAATGGAAACGTTGCTTGTTCGTCATCATGCGCTGCCCGTTGGACAAATCGTTCCGCAAGGCGACGCGCTTGGTTGTACAATTGTTGCTCCCGATCGGTCCGCACAAGCAAGTGATACAACTCGTTCATCGTTCTCCCCTTCTTTTTTGATCGAGATGCTTTCATTGTACTGCTTTTGACCAAAGGTGAAAACAAAAATGCGCAAAAAAGCCGTCCGTGGAACACGGACGATCCTCATAATGAAAACGTTTCGTTGTGATCGCAAGGCGGAAACATATCTTTCTGCCTGAATTCCCCCTTGGCTATATGTCAGAGTTTAAGCATTGCTGCAGCAACCGCTCAAAAAAGGAAGAAATGCCGAATGTACCGATCATCGTCACGGTGGACGAACTCATTTTTCCCAGCATCGTACTCGTATTCCTCCTGCCAGCGGCGGCCATAGCGGGCAATTTGACGGACGGCGCGGATGATCGCATACACTTCTTCGTTCGTCATCGTAGGATGGAGCGACAGACGCACCCAACCTGGTTTGGCGAGAGGATTGCCGCTTTTGACTTCTTGAAGCAACGCAGCGGATTGTTCCTTGTCGATGCCAAGCAAATAGTGGCCGTAAGGTCCGGCGCAGGAACAGCCGCCGCGTGCTTGAATGCCGAAGCGGTCATTCAGCAGTTTGACAACAAGGTTGTAATGCAACCCATCTATGACAAACGAGATGATGCCAAGACGATCGTTCCGATGTCCTTCAAGCACGCGGACACCGGGAGTGCTTTTCAACGCCGGCAAAAGAAGGGAAACAAGTTCCTTTTCGCGGGCGCGCATCTGTTTTACGTTCATTTGCTCTTTCAGCTGGATGGCCAACGCTGCCTTGATGGTTTGCCAAAACGGCGGTGTTCCGCCATCTTCGCGTTCTTCAATGGCTTGGATGTATTCATAGTTCCCCCACGGGTCGGTCCAATACACCGTCCCGCCGCCGGGGTGATCCGGAGCATGCTGATGATAAAGACGGCTGTTAAAGATAAGCACGCCGGCGCTGCCTGGCCCGCCGAGAAACTTATGGGGTGAGAAATAAATGGCGTCAAGCTGCTCCATTGGGTCGTCCGGATGCATATCGATGCGGACGTACGGAGCGGAAGCGGCAAAATCAACAAAGCAAAGGCCGCCATGCTCGTGCATGATTTTCGCCAGCTTATGATATGGGGTTTCCAACCCCGTGACGTTCGAGCAAGCAGTAAATGCACCGATTTTTTGCGGCCGATCTCGGTAGCGCTCCAGCAGCTCGCGCAAATGGTCAAGATCGACATCCCCGTTCTCTGTCGGCCGGACCGCCACGACTTCCGCGATGGTTTCCACCCATGGCAATAAATTTGAATGGTGCTCCATATGGGTGACAAAGACGACTGGCCGCTCCTCATCATGAAGGGACAAGTGGTGCTTCCACCGTTCCGGTACGCGCAAGCCAAGCAGACGCTGCAGCTTGTTGACGGCGCTTGTGGTCCCGGCGCCTTGCATGATCAAGACGTCGTTTTTCCCGGCATGAACGTGCTGTTTAATGATTTCTTTTGCATAGCGATAGGCAAGCGTCGTTTTTGTCCCAGTTACATTGGATTCTGTATGCGTATTGCCGACAAACGGGCCAAGCTCGTGCGTCAGTTTCTCTTCAATCGGTCGGTACAGCCGTCCGCTGGCCGTCCAGTCGGCGTAAATAAGCCGCTGTTCGCCAAACGGGGTGGAAAACGGTTGAAGGCGGCCGATCGTTTCGTCGCGAAACGGTTGAAAATACGTCTCAAGCTCCCCGCCGCACGTATACGTTGCACTGCCGATTGTTGCGTGAATCGTCATTCTCGCTCTTCCTTTCCGCAATCCGCCTATTTACTACAGTATGTAACCGCCGGCGGCTCGGTACGAAAAAAAACTGAAGAAAAGCCAAAAAAATCCGCCATGTAGGCGGCAGATCAAGGAAGGCAAGTCTCATCATTTTTTCTCGCACGATTGAGACGGAGTCGTTTCCTCGATGGACGGAACGAGATATTGGGCGAGCAATGCCCGCAAATCGTCAGGCAGCGGTTCGCTCGTTTGCGTTTGGAAATTGAAATGGACGACCGCCGCCTCCCCAATGGCGATGAGTTTGTCGGTTTCTTCCTCAATAATGCGATGGATGCATTGAAAGCTTTTATTGCCAATGCGGGAGATGTTGGTCTCAACGCGCAGCCGCCGGCCGAAAAATCCTTGATTGACAAAGTCACATTTCGTGGATGCTAAAATAAAGTGCCAGTCGTCTGTCCGCCCGCCATAGCGCAATTCGTCGAACAGGCGAGTGCGTGCTTCTTCCAAATAAATAAAATAACTGATGTTGCTCAAATGTCCGAGCGCATCGGTTTCGCAAAAGCGTGGATTGATGGTAATCGTATGCGTTTTCATTTCTTCCTCTCCCCTTCTTCTTTTCTTCATCTACCGTGGTGGATGCTAGGTGTTCCTTTTTTTATTTTACCAACTAGTCGGTATGTTGTCTTTATCATACTCTGATTCGTTTAAGCTTGCAATGGTTTTTTTAGATTGTTGATTATTTAGAACATTGTTTATGATATAGAATCCCGTGACGAAAAAAAAGTTTGTTATAAGAAAGACGGGAATCTCCTCTATTGAGGGATAGATTTTTATTTTGACGTTTGAAAGAAAAAGACCGGCGATGGCAGGCTGCGCATCTACAGTCACCCCATCCAAAGCGGCAAAAGAACGTATCCAACGAGCGACACGCCGGCGCAAATGAGAGAGATGCGCAGCTTGTATTTCGCATAGCTCATTAAATCCATATCCATAATCGCTGCGGTTGTGATGGTCGTATCGCCAAGCGGCGAAGCGAATGCGCCGAATGTTCCGCTCGCAAACACAGCGCCGACTGTCACCTCAAGCGGCGCCCCGGTCGCATGGGAAAGCGTGACGCCAAGCGGCATGAAAATGCCCCACGTCCCCCATGACGAGCCGATGAAATAGGACAAAAACGAACCGGCCAAAAAAACAGCTGCCGGCACGAACGGGCCTGGCAGCCACGTGCCGAACGTCGCCGAGATGTAATCTGCAAATCCAAGCTCCCCGCCACCGCCGAGACTGCCCAGACGAGAACGAGCATGCCGATCGGCGCCATCATTTCGTTTCCCCCGGCGAAAAAGTGATACGTCAACTCTGAAAGCGACTGCCTGCGCCACAAATAAAACACAATCGTTAGCAAAATGGTGACAAACAGCGCCAACAGCATCGCCCATGTCGCATCAGCTTCGGAAAACGCCTCGATCCATCCGCTCGCTCCGCTCTGCCGGCCGTCATAGACAAAAAAGGCAAATGTCAGTACAAGCAATAGCGCCAACGGAACGAATAAATGAAGCGGCTCTCCTTTGATCAGCGCCAACTCCTTTCGCAATCCGAGTCCATGCAGTTCGTTCGTTTCCCCTTCTCCTTTTTTCGCCCGTGGTTTGCCGATCCGAATGTTCAACACCGTTGTCAACAGCCCGATGACCAGAGCGACAATGGCGAACAAGTTGTACGGCAGGCTTTGCAAAAACACGTTATACGGCGACGCGTGAATGCGATTTTGCCCTAGCGCCCCAGCTACAACCGAGGTCATAAAGCCGACAAACGCTGTCGCCGCCGGCAAAAGCACGATGATCGGTTCGGTCGAGACGTCGATCATATACGCCATGCGGCGGCGGTCGACGCGAAATTGACGAAGGACCGCTTTCATCACCGGTCCAAGAAGCATGATGCGAAACATCGGCATGAAAAACGTCACCGGCACCGTCAGCCAAACAAACAACAGCAGCCCCCGCTTTGTGCGGATGCGGCCGGACAACATGTCGACAAACCCTTTGATCCCGCCGGTAATTTGCATCATGCCGACAAGCGAACCGAACAAATACAAAAACGCGACCACCTTCATATGCTCCGAATCGGTGAGGGTGTGAAGAACAGCGGAAACAGCACGCTCAATCGCGCCGACAGCCGACCACTCAAGGCAAAACGCTCCGACGAGCAATCCGGCCACGAGGCCGGGCAAAATTTCTTTCAGCCATACCGCCAACGGAATGATGAGCAGAAAAGGCAACAGCGACCACCATGTTCCTTCCACGTCGGCGCCTCCTTCGCGATGATGTTGTTATCAAGAAGGATAGCCATAATGTATTTTTTTTATGATTTTCATTGATTATTTAGAACATAGTTTTACTTATAAAAAAAGCCGCGCTGCAGTTTGCAGCGTGGCTCACTTCCATCAGCCCCAGGCTGGCTCTCAAACAACTTGGGGGCACGGAAAGCGTCGTCATTTCCGGCGCGCAAAATCGACAAATCGGAACTTGTCGAGCCGGTGACGCGATTCCGTGTATTGAAACAATGCAGCATCGCTTAAATATACATAGTTTTTGACGACAACGACGCGGTCATCGCCGTTTAGGTCCAAATAACGGCGGTCTTCGTCCGTCGCTTCGTCGACCGATATCTCTTTTTTCGCAAAGCTGATCGGCAAATGCAGCTTCGTTTCCAAATATTCATAAATCGAGTCTTCACAAATCTCTTTGGTCAATAGAGGCACATGCTTTTTTAGGAAAAAGTCTTTATCTAAAATAATCCGCTCTCCGCCGATTTGGCGGACGCGCACAACTTTCCACACTTCATCTTTGCTTGAGGCGCGCAGCTGCTGCCGGAGTTCGCCGTCCGGCTTGATGACCGCCAGTTCATGCACAATCGTCCGCACCGGCTGTTTCATCGTTTGCGCCAATTCTTTAAAGCTGACCAGCCCAGATACGGGAAAGTCATATTTGCCGACATCAAGGACGATCGATCCTTTCCCTTTCATTTTTTGGATATAACCGTGCTCGGACAACAACTGAAGCGCTTTGCGGATCGTCTCACGCGATGTCTCATACCGGGCGGCGAGCTCGTGTTCTGACGGCAACTTGTCGTACGCCTTCCATTCTCCGCGGCGGATGCGGGAAATGAGGTCATGGTAAATGGTTAAATATTTGTTTTCATGCATAAGAATCACCGCTTGTATTGTATCACGGCCGGCGCAAAAGATAAACAACCGATTCGTATGGGCGCAGTTGCATGCGGCGAAAATCGGCCGGCGCGTCCGAATAATTGGTGAGCAGCAGTTCTCCCGTATAGCCATCGGCTCCTGCTTCTCCCGGCAGCGTGAACGTCGTTCCGACTGGATAAAAATTGTTGACAACAAGCAGCTTTTCTCCATCGCCATGACGCATATAGGCAAAAATATGCGGATCGTCCGCAAGCAGCAGCTCATAGCGCCCGGTCGTGATGATGTCATACTGCTTGCGCAATTCAATCAGCCGCTTATAGTGGTAAAAAATTGAATCGCGGTCGGAGAGCGCCTGTTTCACGTTAATGCGCCGGTAGTTGTCGGCGACGCGAATCCACGGCGTTCCGGACGTGAAACCAGCATGCGGGCTGTCGTCCCATTGCATCGGCGTGCGTGAATTGTCGCGCGATTTCCGTTGCAAAATCTCAAGCACTTCCCGCTCGCTTTTGCCTTGTTCCCGCAAAATCCGGTACATGTTGAGCGACTCGACGTCGCGGTAGTCGCGAATATCGGTGAATTTCGGGTCCGTCATGCCGATTTCTTCGCCTTGGTAAATATAGGGCGTTCCTTGCATCAAATGGATCGTCGTCGCCAGCATTTTCGCTGACTCTTTCCAATACGTCCCGTCATCACCATAGCGCGACACGATGCGCGGCTGATCGTGGTTGCACCAAAAGAGCGCGTTCCAGCCCCCGCCTTCATACATCCGGACTTGCCATTCGGATAAAATGCGTTTTAAGGCAAGGAAATCAAATGGGGCGACTGCCCATTTTTCTCCGTTCGGATAATCGACCTTCAAGTGGTGAAAGTTAAACGTCATATTCAGCTCACGGTAGTTCGGGTTCGTGTAGCGGATGCACTGATCGATCGTCGTCGACGACATTTCCCCGACCGTCATGACGTCATATTTCGAAAACACTTCGCGGTTCATCTCTTGCAAAAACTCATGAATGCGCGGTCCGTCCGTATAAAAGCGGCGCCCGTCCCCCGGCGGCACCGAACCGTCATCATCCGGAAAGCGCTGGTCTTTTGACAACAAGTTGATGACGTCAAGCCGAAAGCCATCCACTCCTTTTTTGAGCCAAAAATGCATCATGTCATAAATGCGGCGGCGCATCTCTTCGTTTTCCCAATTCAAATCAGCTTGCGTCACATCGAACAAATGCAAATAATATTGCCCGGTTCGTTCATCGTATTCCCAAGCCGAGCCGCCGAATTTCGACTGCCAGTTGTTCGGCGCTCCACCGTCCGGCCTCGGATCGCGCCAAATGTAAAACGAGCGGTATGGGTTCGTTTTCGAGGAGCGTGCCTGCTTGAACCATTCATGATCGGTTGAGGTATGGTTGACGACCATGTCCATCACCAGCTTCATGCCGCGCGCGTGCACTTCTTGAAGCAAACGGTCAAAATCGTCCATCGTTCCGTATTCAGGATGAATGCGGAAATAATCGCTGATGTCATAACCGTTGTCGCGCTGCGGCGACGCGTAGATCGGCGTCAGCCAAATGACATCGACGCCCAGTTCTTGTAAATAATCGAGCTTTTCAATGATTCCTGGCAAATCGCCGATGCCGTCTCCATTCGTGTCGTAGAAGCTTTTCGGATAAATTTGATAAACGATCGCTTTTTTCCACCAAGGGGTTGTTGACATCTCTCTTCACCTCGTTCGTCGGGATAAAAACATACCATTGGCGTCGGCGGCCAATGGTATGTTAGTAAATTGATTATTTAGAACATACTTCCCTTACTACAACAGATCTCAACCGTTAGCGGGCGCCTTTACGCACTTTCCCAAAGATAAACGTCAACGCAAACGGCACCACAATCGCCATCGCCATGCCGATAAAGAACGGCGTCCACTTTTGCGGCACGATCGACAAGAACCCCGGCAGGCCGCCGACGCCAATCGACGGAGCGATTACGTGGTTGAGCGTAATAAACATGCCGGCAATCGCCGCACCCGTCATCGCCGCAATAAACGGAAAGCGGAAGCGCAAGTTGACCCCGAACATAGCCGGCTCGGTAATGCCAAGATAAGCGGACACCGCCGATGTGAACGACAAGCCGCGCAGCTTTTCGTCTTTGGCGATAACCATCATCGCCAGCGCCGCTGACCCTTGGGCGATGTTTGACATGACCAAAATCGGCCATAAGAACGTTCCGCCCGTATTCGCAATGAGCTGCAAGTCGACCGGCAAGAACGTATGATGCATACCGGTGACGACAAGCGGCGCATACAGCGCTCCATACAGCAAACCACCGAGAGCTGGAACCGTGTCAAAAATTGTCACAAACAAGTGGGTAATGGCATTGCCGATCGCAAAGGTGACCGGCCCGATGGCGATGAACGACAAAAAGCCCGTAATGAGCAACGCAAGCGGCGCGACAAGCAACAGCTGAAACGCATCCGGTATGCGCTTACGCAAAAACAGCTCCAGCTTCGCCAGCACGTAGGACGCCGCCAAAACCGGCAACACTTGCCCTTGATAGCCTACCTTTTGCACTTCAAAGCCGAACAAGTTCCAAACTGGAATCTCTCCTTTTTCTTTCGCCGCTCCCCACCCCCAAGCGTTCAACAAATCCGGGTGGACGAGCATCAAACCAAGCACAATCCCTAAGAGCGGGCTGCCGCCGAATTTCGTCACCGCCGACCAGCCGATCAAACCGGGCAGGAAGACGAACGCCGTATTGGCGATCAAGTTAATCATCCCGGCCAAGTCGGCCCATTCTTTGTGCACCTCGACAAACGATTTCCCTTCGTAAAAAATGCCCGGGCCTGTCAAGACGTTGTTAATCCCCATTAACAAACCGGCCGTCACGATCGCCGGCAAAATCGGAATGAAAATATCAGCAAGCGTCTTAATGGCGCGCTGAAGCGGATTGAGCTTCGCTTCCGCCGCATCTTTGATCTCCTGCTTCGTCGCTCGGCTGAGGCCCGTCAGCTCGACGAGGTCATCATACACTTTATCGACAAGTCCTTGGCCGATGACGACTTGAAATTGGCCGTTGGCCGAAAACGAGCCTTTCACGACATCGATGCGTTCAAGCGCCTCTTTATCGATCTTTCCTTCATCCTTGAGCGCAAACCGGAGCCGTGTCACGCAATGCGTGGCGGCGATGATGTTGTCTTTGCCGCCGATGGCTTCAACGATTTGCGCGGCTGCTTGTTGATATGCTCCCATGGATGAATGCCTCCCTTTTCTCTCCATCGCTATGCGTAAACTAAATCGCTTTCAGCAACCGGTCGCCAAAAACTTGTATATACAACTCGATTTCATTTTATCCTGTATATACAAGTTTGTCAACATCTTTCGATGACCTTCTTCATTTTTCGACAATAGTTGTTGTTTTTTTGCTAACTTCCACTTCTTTTGTGATGTTTTGTCAAGAAGCAGGAAAATCATCAACCGAGTAGGAAAATAAACAATAATCCACACCTATTCATGCCAAACGACAAGAAAGGATGAGACATGCGATGAAAACCTATACACTTCGTGAAGCAGCGAAAAAAATCGGGGTGACGGCCCGGGATTTAAAACAATGGGAAAAACAGTTTGCAGAATCGATTGTCGTCCCGCGCACAATCGAGGGTGCGCGCATCTACACCGATGAACTGATCGATCGGTTTCGCCATATTCGCACTTGGCTTGAGGACGGCCGCCACCCGCGCGAAGTGGCTGAAATGATCAGGCAAATGGACGGACAACTGGAAGAGAGAGCCAACGAGACAGCCACTCAAGTGGAAACAGCCGTCATGGAAGGGGAAATCATCGATGTGCCCCGCCTGTTTCATCAAGGGATGCCATACATAGCTGAACAGTTGGCGGCCCGCTTAAAAGACGATATCGTCAACGCCTTGAAACAGGAAACGACAGCTGCGATCCGGCAAGCGATGGATGAGGTGAAAGGCCGCCTCGACTACATCGAGGAGCAAACGACGGCAGCTGCCGAAACGGTGCGCCGTTCGCTCCGCGATTACGAGGACGCATGGCAGCAAAAAACGGAACAGCTGCATGAACATTTGGAAACGGTCGTCGCGTTCTGTCAAGAGGAAAAAGCAAGACAGGAAGAGGAGCGAAAACAGCTCGAACTGCGCATTTTAGAACGGGAAAAAGCGTTTCGTGAGCTCGTGTTGTCGTTTCGGCAAACCGCTGCCAGCACGAGCGCTGCTCGAGCTCGGCACAAATGGTGGAAATTTTGGCAAGGATGAGCTGTTCAAAAAAATGACAAACACATTCATTGGTGTGCCATACTTCAAAAAAAAGGGGCCCCGCCAAAACGCGGGGCCTTTTGCATCATGTTCGACGGCTCTCGACCGCATGCCGTTTGATGGCTTCGATCAAGTGCACTTCTTCTTGTTTGGTTACATGGAGGCGGACGCCGTAATAGTAGGCGTGTACAAACGGTCTTTCCCAGACGAGCTGACCCCGCAGCGTAAAGGAGGCAGCGGGCAACGAAAACGAGATATCAACGGGCGTTCCCCCTGCTGAAAAGGGAAGGCGGCCTTCCGTTTCGATTTTCATCCCATGCGGGCTTAGATCATGAATGTAGACGCTGCGCTCGCCGCCGGTTATGCGCAGTTCGGCCGGAAGCGGCCGGCCAAACTGATACCGGAACGGTTCTTGACGTTTGAATCTCATCCTTCCTCCCCTTTTCCAAGCAGCTTCACCGGCTCTTTCCAGACATCCACCACCGCTCCAGCTTCGTCAATGTCCACAACAAACGAACCGGTGCTGTAACGGTCAGACGGACGGAGCGAAGAAGCTTGAATCGTTTCGATGACTCCTTTTTCCGTCCGCAGCCCAACCGTTTCTTCATCGCTACCGACAAAGACAGCGCCAACAATGCGATGCGGGTTGGACTTCACTTCACGTATGATCACAACGCCGCGCTTCGCCCGTGAGGAGGGCTCAAACTCACTCATGGCCACTTTTTTCACCGCTCCGCGCTGCGTCACGACGACGAACGAGCCCCCTCTTCCAGGCGAACGGGGCAAGCGGCGGCGACAAAGTCTCCTTCCTTCAATTGAATCCCTTTCACGCCAGCCGCACGCACGCCAACAAGGCTGATCTCCTCCTCAGCAAACAAGAGCGCATGTCCATCATGCGTCGCCAGCCAAAGATGGCCGCATCCATCCGTCGCGTAGACGGTGACGACGTCATCATCCTCTTTCACATTGACGGCCACAAGCGGTCGGGTGTAGCGCTGCACTTGGTATTGAGCAAGTTCCGTTCGCTTGACGAGCCCTTGCCTCGTCACAAAGATAAGCTGCTCCCCGTTGTTAAAGGAAGAGACTGGAACAGCGGCGACGAGTTCATCGTCGCGTTCAAGCGGAATGAGATGGGAAATGTGCTGGCCGACCTCTTTCCAACGGATATCAGGGAGCGTATGCACCGGGCAGTATAAATAGTAGCCGCGGCGGGTGAAAAGCAAAAGCACATCGGTCGTATTCATCTCGAGTTGGGCAAGCAGCCGATCCGTTTCCTTCATGCCCATGTCTTGGCCGTTTGAGGCGCTGTAGGAACGATAGCTCGTCCGCTTCACATATCCTTCTTTTGTTACAGTGACGATTACATCTTCCGCCGGAATGAGCGCCTCCATCTTGACTTTCAGCTCTTCAATCTCCTCTTCAATCACCGTCCGCCGCTCGTCGGCGTATTGCTTTTTCATGGCTTTTAATTCTTTTTTAATCACGGACAACAGCTTTTTCTCATCAGCCAAGACCGCGGTCAGTTCCGCGATCGTTTTGTCGAGCTCGTCCGCTTCTTGACGCAGCGCCGTGATATCGGTGTTCGTCAGTCTGTACAGCTGAAGCGTCACGATCGCCTCGGCCTGCGCTTCGGTGAATCCGTAATGAGCCATCAGCCGTTCTTTGGCGTCGCGCTTGTCGCTTGCAGCGCGAATCGTCGCAATCACCTCATCCAAAATGGAAAGCGCCCGAATCAAGCCGTCGACGATGTGCTTCCGCTCGTTCGCTTTTTTCAGCTCAAAATGCGAGCGGTTGGTGACGACTTCTTTCCGGTGGGCGATGTAGGCATCCAACAGCTCCGGCAAACTCATCAGCTTCGGCCGGCGCTCATGGATCGCCACCATGTTGAAGCTGTACGGCACTTGCAAATCCGTGTTTTTGTACAAGTAGTTGAGAATCGCTTCCGCATCGGCGTCTTTTTTCAACTCGATGACAATCGACAACCCGTTCCGGTCCGTTTCATCGCGCACATCGGCGATGCCGTCGAGCTTTTTGTCGAGGCGAAGCTCGTCCATTTTTTTCACTAAATTCGCTTTGTTCACTTCATACGGCAGTTCCGTGATGACAATGTGCTTTTTCCCGCCTTTTCCCTGCTCGATGGCGGCTTTGGCGCGGATGATGATTTTCCCGCGTCCCGTTTCATACGCCTTGCGGATGCCGTCTTTCCCTTGGATAATGCCGCCGGTCGGAAAATCGGGGCCGGGAAGAACCGTCATCAGCTCGTCAACGGTGCAATCCGGCCGGTCGATCCGCATCAAGACGGCGTCGATCACCTCGCCAAGCGCATGCGGGGGAATGTCGGTCGCATAGCCGGCCGAAATCCCGGTCGAGCCGTTCACCAACAAATTCGGAAACATCGCCGGCAAGACAGTCGGCTCATCGGTCGTATCGTCAAAGTTCGGCACAAACGGAACCGTTTCTTTGTCAATATCCCGAAGCAATTCGGCGGCAATCGCCGACAGGCGCGCCTCTGTGTAGCGCATCGCCGCGGGCGGGTCGCCGTCGATGCTGCCGTTGTTGCCGTGCATCTCCACAAGCACGTTGCGCAGCTTCCAATCTTGGCTCATCCGCACCATCGCTTCATACACCGATGAGTCGCCGTGCGGATGGAAGTTGCCGATCACGTTCCCCACCGTTTTCGCCGCTTTGCGAAACGGTTTATCAGCCGTGTTGCCATCAATGTACATCGCATATAAAATGCGGCGCTGCACGGGCTTCAACCCGTCGCGCGCATCCGGGAGCGCCCGGTCTTGGATAATGTATTTGCTGTAGCGGCCAAAGCGGTCGCCCAACACGTCTTCTAAAGGCAATTCCAACAATCGCTCTGTCATGCTCTCTCTCCTTTCTCACTGAACATAAACGGCAAAAAGGCGGCGCCTCTTCGTGCCGCCATCAGCCGATCCATCCTGGTTCCTCTTCAAGCCCGAAGGCGACGTGCGTTTCGATCCATTTGCGGCGCGGCTCGACTTTGTCGCCCATGAGTGTCGTCACCCGCCGCTCAGCGCGGGCAGCGTCTTCAATGCGCACGCGGATCAACGTGCGTGTTTCCGGGTTCATCGTCGTTTCCCATAGCTGGTCAGCGTTCATTTCCCCTAACCCTTTGTAGCGCTGAATCGTATAGCCGCGTCCCAGTCGTGTCGTAATGTCCCGCAGTTGCTCATCCGTCCACGCGTATTCAATGATTTCTTTTTTGCCGCTTTTTTTGCTGATTTTGTAAAGCGGCGGCAAGGCGATGTACACTTTTCCCGCTTCAACGAGCGGGCGCATGTAGCGGTAAAAAAACGTCAAAAGCAACACTTGAATATGGGCGCCGTCCGTGTCGGCATCGGTCATGATGATCACTTTGTCATAGTTGACATCCTCAAGCGAAAAGTCCGCGCCGACGCCTCCGCCGATGGCGTGGATGATCGTATTGATTTCCTCGTTTTTCAAAATATCGCCAAGCTTCGCCTTTTCCGTGTTGATGACTTTTCCGCGCAGCGGGAGCACCGCCTGGAAGCGGCGGTCGCGCCCTTGTTTCGCCGAACCGCCCGCCGAATCGCCTTCAACGAGATAGAGCTCATTTTTTTGCGGATTGCGCCCTTGCGCCGGCGTCAGCTTGCCGCTTAAAAGCGCCTCTTTCCCTTTCCGCTTTTTGCCGCTTCTTGCCTCTTCGCGCGCTTTACGTGCCGCTTCGCGCGCTTGATACGCCCGGATCGCTTTTTTGATGAGCATCGCGCTTACGTCCGGGTTTTCTTGCAAAAAGTACATGAGCTGCTCGGACACGACCGCATCGACGGCCGAACGCGCTTCGCTCGTTCCGAGCTTTCCTTTCGTCTGCCCTTCAAATTGAAGTAAATGCTCCGGAATGCGCACGGAAACGACCGCGGACAACCCTTCGCGAATATCGGACCCTTCGAGGTTTTTGTCCTTTTCCTTGAGCAGACCAACGCGCCGGGCGTATTCGTTAAACACGCGCGTCATCGCCGTTTTCGCACCCGCCTCATGCGTGCCGCCGTCTTTTGTGCGCACGTTGTTGACAAACGACAGCACGTTTTCCGAATAGCCGTCATGAAACTGGAACGCAAACTCGACCTCAATGCCGTTTTGCTCGCCGGCAAAATAAACGACCGGGTGAAGCACATCTTTGTCCTCATTCAAATAGGCGACAAACGCTTCAATTCCGTTTTCGTAGTGGAACACCTCGCGCATGCCGGTCCGTTCGTCAATGAGTTCAATTTTCAGCCCTTTTAACAAAAACGCCGATTCACGCAGCCGCTCGCTCAACGTCTCATAATCAAAGACCGTTGTGCTGAAAATCGTTGGGTCCGGCTTAAACTGGACGATCGTCCCGGTTTTGTCTGTAGTTCCAATTTTTTCAAGTGCCGTCACCGGTTTGCCTCCATGCTCAAACCGCTGCTGGTAAATGAATCCATCACGATGAATCGTGACGACGAGCCATTCGGATAAGGCGTTGACAACCGACGCCCCGACTCCGTGCAGGCCGCCGCTCGTTTTATAGCCCCCTTGGCCGAACTTGCCGCCGGCATGAAGCACGGTCAAAATGACTTCCGGCGTCGGCTTGCCGAGCCTATGCATCCCGACCGGCATGCCGCGCCCTTCGTCGAGGACGGTGATGCTGTTGTCTTTATGTATTTGCACCAAAATGTAATTCCCATATCCGGCCAACGCCTCATCGACTGAATTGTCAACGATTTCATAGACAAGATGATGCAAGCCGCGGCTGTCGGTGCTGCCAATGTACATTCCCGGCCGCTTCCTGACTGCCTCAAGTCCTTCCAACACTTGAATGGCATCTTCGTTATATTCGTATGTCGCTCGCTTTGCCACAAGGACACCCCTTCCTCCAAAAACAAGAACATCTGTTTCTATTGTATCATAAACTTTCCGACTGTCCATTGTCTTTTGACATCCCCCGACAAATTCGGACAAGCGCGACAAAAAAACGAAAGGACCATCTCGAACAAGATGGCCGTTTCATGGATTAAGCACGCTTGGTGAGCGCATGTTCCACTTTAATGCAGCGGTCCATAATGACCGTGCAGCCTTTTTCTTTCAAAAAGCGATACGCCTCCTCATTGACGACGCCAAGCTGCGCCCAAAACACGTCGGCGTCGATTTGCACAAACTCTCTGGCCAGCTCAGGCAAATGTTCAGAGCGGCGGAACACATCGACGATGTCGACATGACCTTCGATGTCAGTCAAGCGGTCAACCGCCGGAATGCCTTCCCACTCATCGATCATCGGATTGACCGGAATGATTTCGTATCCAGCGTCTTTCATCGCTTTCGCCACCATATACGACTCGCGCTCTGGATTGTTGGACAACCCGACGACGGCAATCCGCTTCGCCTTGCGCAAAATCTCGCCGATTTCTTCACGGCTTGGGTTGACAATGGGCATCGGGTCCTCTCCTTCCTTTTCTCTCTTTTTTTGCAGTACTTGTTTCGCGATGGAGAAAGAAAAATCCTTCTATGAGACGGAAAATGTTTCGGGCCCCTTCCAGAAAAACACAGCCCTGTTCCTTGCTACAAACCGCTGTCGCGCAACCCCCATCCCGCATACATGCCCGCCAAAAAAACGGTCGTCATGGCAATCGCATGGACGATGATCCATCCCCACCGGCCGTAGCGGAAAGAGGAAGCCGCAAGCGGGGAGCGCGCTTTTCTGGGGACAATTTTTCCGCCCATCCACTCAAAGAACAGCAAATACAGCCACCAAGCGGTGTACGAATCCCACGCATCCCACTTCTTATAATCAATCAGAGAGAGCGGCGATACAAGCGCGATCAACTCAAACAGCATAATCAACTGCACCATCGCAAAGTAAAAGGGGAGCTTCCATGCCCAGCTTTCCGGACTGTACTTGACTCCAAACAAAACGAAAAACGGAATGATGGTTGCCATTTCCACGAGCGGAATCGGTGTATGGGGAACAAGTTTGACAGGGAAGGAGTAAAATCCGGCATAAACAAATGCAAAGCAAAGAACGATGCCGGCCACCGCGCTGAATGCATACAAAACCGCATATGTCCGTACATGCTGTTTGGAAATCCAAAAAATTCCTGCAACACTCAACGTGACTGCTAGGAGTTCCACCGCCCAAACAACAGGTAGAGAAACAGTCATCATCGATCCTCCCTAAACCCCTTTTCCACTCCCCAAACGCTGTCTCAGACAGCACCGTTAGTATAATCCAAAGCGTGGAATTTATGCTGGAATCCTCACCGGCTTTCCACTCCAGCTGTCTACCTAGCATCGCTTAACAAACGTGCTTCGTGCATGTATGGCGATGAAAAAAGGAGTCCCGTTGTGTTTGGGGCACCCTCGACGGATCGGACTGCATCAAACATTCAAGAATTTTCGACTAAAATTTTCCTGAACGAAAAATCGAGTAAAGCAGCCACCCGAATAGAAAAGCGGACACTCCCAATCCAATTTCAACAGCAGGAATATTCCACAGCAACGTTGACGTCCGGCCCAGTGATGAAGCGATCATAAGGCCGACGAGGACGATGCTCAGCGAAAGAAGAACGATGCTGAACGACAGCCGGTTCGTAATCTGATCGAGCTTCTGCAGCAGCGCTTCCAAATCAGGAGCCGTGATTTCCAACCGAAGCTTGCCATGCCGCATCATTTTCGTCCATTCCTTTACGCCCCCCGGTAGTCGGAGCAGCCATTCACCATAATCAAAAATCCGTTTCCACGCTGTTTCCGCCACGCGGTCGGGACGAAGCCGCTCTTTCATCAATCTTCTTCCAAACGGTTCGGCGACGTCCATAATGCGAAACTGCGGGTCAAGCGTCTCCACGACCCCTTCGACCGTCAACAGCGCTTTCCCTAGCAGCGTCAAATCGCTTGGGATGCGAATGCCATGGCGAAATGCCACCGAAAGCAAATCCTCGACGGCTTCCCCGAGACTCACCTCACTGAGCGGAACGCGGTAGTATTTCTCCCGCAGCTCGTCAATATCATCGCGCAATTTTCCTTCATCGACCCCGTCAGGCACAATCCCTAAACCGTAAATCGCACCCAACACCCCATCCGTGTTTTGCCGCATTAAGGCGATGATGAGTGAGGAAAGATGATGTTTGACATGAGGTCGAAGGCGGCCCATCAAGCCAAAGTCAATGAAGGAAAGCCTTCCATCGTCAAGAACGAATACATTGCCAGGATGAGGGTCGCCATGAAAAAATCCATGCTCAAACATTTGTTTAAAGGTTGCTTCAGCCAAACGTTCGGCGATCGTTTTTAAGGAGTGGCCGTTCGCTTTCAGCCGCTCGAGCTCCCCAAGTTTCATTCCTTCGACATATTCCATCGTGAGCACGGTTTTCGTCGTATAATCCCAAAACACCGTCGGGACATACACCGACGAATCGCCGGCAAACTGCTGTGCAAACCGTTCCGCATGGCGCGCCTCGACTGTATAGTCCAGCTCCTGCCGTAATGAACGCGCCAGTTCATCGACAATCTCAGACAATTGGTAGGTTGCCGCCCAATCGAGACGACGTTCCGCCAGCACGGCCAAATCTTGCAAAATTTCCAGATCCGTCTCCACCCGCGCAGCGATGTGCGGACGCTGCACTTTCACCGCCACGGCTTGTCCGGAAGGAAGAACCGCCCGGTGCACTTGTCCGAGCGAAGCGGCCGCGAGCGGCGTTTCGTCAAATGAACGAAACAACGTTTCAAGCGACTCCCCCAGTTCGGTTTCCACCGACCGGCGAACGTCGGCAAACGGAAACGGCGGAACTTGGTCTTGCAGTTTTTCGAGCTCGCTGATGATTGGAGCGGGAATCAAATCCGGCCGTGTGCTGGCAATTTGCCCGAGCTTCACGAACGTCGGGCCGAGCTCCTCGAGCACAAGGCGGAGCCGCTCCCCGACCGTTTTTCCTTCCTTTTTCCCTTGCTCCGCTCTCCAGCGCGGCGGCAACGAAAGAAACGACGAAAAGCCGAGCTCATCGACGATCATTCCGAATCCGTGCCGAAGCAAGGAGACAGCGATTTCGTGATACCTTCCGATATGGCGCATCCGTTTTCCGATCATCGGGACATCTCTCCTAAGGCAGCAAAAAGCGAGCGGGCAGGCCGCATCGGTTTACTGCCCGCTTTGTTCCTTTTCCTCAAGGCGGCGGATTCGCTCCTCGAGCTGCCGTACGTCTTCTTTTGTCGCCAGTTCAAGCTTGTCGATCACTTGTTTGATTTGCTCGCGCACGAGCCGCTGCACTTCCGTTTTCCGCGCTTCGGTCTGCTGCTTCCATTGATCGATCACTTCCTTCGATTCGTCAAGCGACAATTCCCCTTTTTTGACAAGCTCGTCAATGATCTTTTCCACTTGTTCTTTGCTTGCAATCGCCAGTCCCAGCCCGAATGCCAATCCTTTTTTCAAAATGCTCATTCGTTTGAAGCCTCCTTGTGACATTCTGTTTTCCTTATTGTACCATTGTTTGACGCTTCATGTCGAGTTAGACTAGCCCCCTCTGTATAGGAGGCAAGGCAATGCGGCATGCTATCGTTGGACAACGATTCAAAGGAGGGATTTGATGGCCGACGAACCATTGTATTACGGGGAAGACTATCATTTTATTCCTGCGACGTCTGTGGCAAGCGGCGTCGGAGTGAGTGTATTGCCCGACCTGTACTGCCATACGATCCAAATCGTCAACATTTGCCTTATCGGCCGTCCTGGCGACGCATTCGTCCTCGTCGATGCGGGGATGCCGGGGGCAGCAGATGATATTATTTCTGCCGTGGAAAACCGCTTTGGCAGCGGCAGCCGCCCGCAAGCCATTATTTTGACTCACGGCCACTTTGACCACGTTGGAGCATTAATTGAACTCGTCCGGGAATGGAATGTACCGGTGTACGCCCACAAAGACGAGCTGCCGTATTTGACTGGCAAAGCGCGCTACCCGGAACCGGACGCATCCGTTCAGGGAGGGTTTCTCGCCAAAATCTCGACGTTTTTCCCAAACGAACCGATCCATCTTGGCAACCGTGTCCAACCTCTCCCTGAGGATGGCACCGTCCCGCACTTGCCGGAATTTCGTTGGATTCACACGCCTGGACACACACCGGGGCACATTTCCTTGTTCCGCCCGCGCGATGCGGCCTTAATCGCTGGCGATGCGTTTGTCACCGTGCGCCAAGATTCGCTGTATAAAGTGTTGACCCAACAAATCGAAATCAGCGGCCCGCCGCGCTACTATACGACCGACTGGGAAGCCGCCCGCGAGTCGGTGCGCAAACTGGCCGCCCTCTTCCCATCGGTCGCTGTTACGGGACACGGCGCCCCGGTGTCAGGAGACGAATTGCGCGAAGGATTGACGAAACTCGCCCGCGATTTTGACCGCATCGCTGTCCCGGATTATGGGAAGTATGTCCATTGATTGAACGCCCTCCCGCCTACGGTTACGCTAAGGGAAACTTCAAAACGACAAAAAAGAAAGGCTGACCCAAAATGCAAGTGCATTTCAAGCCAGCCCCTTCCGTCATAACAAATGGGCCTAAGTGGACTTGAACCACCGACCTCACGCTTATCAGGCGTGCGCTCTGACCAGCTGAGCTATAGGCCCGTTGATGGAAAAGAAAAATGGAGGGGGACGGATTCGAACCGCCGAACCCAAAGGGAGCGGATTTACAGTCCGCCGCGTTTAGCCACTTCGCTACCCCTCCGTAATAACGATGCCGACTGCAGGACTCGAACCCGCAACCTACTGATTACGATTCAGTTGCTCTACCAATTGAGCTAAGTCGGCATAATATGAGTAAACCGTGACTCGTTGGTTTCTGTTGTGTCCCTTCCTCTTCCAGCCAATTCGATGAAGCGGGATGCGTCGGGACAACTCGAAGCAAATTCGACGAAGCGGATGCTCGTCTCTACCAATTGAGCTAAGTCGGCATAATATGAGTAAACCGTGACTCGTTGATTTCTGTTGTGTCCCTTCCTCTTCCAGCCAATTCGATGAAGCGGGATGCGTCGGGACAACTCGAAGCGAATTCGATGATGCTTATGCTCGTCTCTACCAATTGAGCTAAGTCTCCATGATCGCTGTATGGCGGAGGAGGAGGGATTCGAACCCCCGCGGGCTGTGACACCCCTATCGGTTTTCGAAACCGACCCCTTCAGCCAGACTTGGGTACTCCTCCGTAGCTGTTTGGAGCGATGCGGTCGAGAGGACTTGAACCTCCACGGGGTCGCCCCCACTAGGCCCTCAACCTAGCGCGTCTGCCATTCCGCCACGACCGCATGCAATGGAGCGTAGGGGATTTGAACCCCTGACCTCTTCGCTGCCAGCGAAGCGTTCTCCCCCTGAACTAACGCCCCATGATGGTGGAGTATACTGGGATCGAACCAGTGACCCCCACGCTGTCAACGTGGTGCTCTCCCGCTGAGCTAATACTCCACGCGATTGCCTAGCAGCGACCTACTCTTGCAGGGGCGCTGGCCCCAACTACCATCGGCGCTGGAGGGCTTAACTTCCGTGTTCGGGATGGGAACGGGTGTTTCCCCTCCGCTATCACCACTAGGCAATGGCGACGATATTTATTATAAAACAACCAAACAGTTTGTCAAGGATTTTTTGTTTTAGTTCCTTCAGAATCGGAACGACAATGTAAAATTTACTATAAAAAAATGAAAGAGTCAACCGTCTTTTTCATTTTTGTCGATCTTTACTGTCCCTTTCTCTAAAGTTCTTGTCATCCCCTTCCCTATGCGCGTATAATAAAAGAAGCAGGAACGTATAATAAAGCAGGACATTGGCGGCCACCAATGCCCTGTCCATACACAGCCGCTGCAAGAAGCGCAGTGGCCCAAGCCTCGGGCATCGTAACCTACCCTCGCCTCGGCCTAGCAGGGTGGGTTACTTTTTGTCTTTTGATACGGCGATCACCGCGACGATGAGTGACGCAAACGCAATCATGAGCGTCAGCGCGTCGGCAATCGGCATCATCAGCACCACCCCCTTTCGTTCAGGGAGTGGCCACTGCCCACCCTGCATATGGCTGTGCATGTTTCATTATACCATCAAATCAAGCAAATGCGAATATGCATTCGCATCCTCGTTGAAAATTAGGAAGGTTTCCCTACCTGAGGGATACAAACGCCACCTTGCGCGTTATTTCGTGCCATCACGTCCACAACCTCCTCCCCCTTCGCTTCCTTGCAGCCGCTGAAACTCCGGCGTTTTCATCAGGTACCCGAAAAACTGTTGTTTCGCCTGTCGGTATTCTTCCATGTTTTTTCCTTCGTATTTCTTTTTCAACTCATCATATTCGACTCTATACCGATCGTTGGCCAGCAACACCTCGCGAAACTTCCAAAACAGATCAAGTTCCGAACCAATGGCCGTCAGCTGCACTCCTAACGGCAAATCAGCCATCTCATCATAAAACGCGCAAAATGAATCGGTCCGAATACTTTCCTCATTCACCTTATACAAGGTAGATAGCTTCTCGATCGCCTCCACAAACATCGACTTCGGAACCCGCACTTGCAGGTCCACATCCCCTTTCGTGAGACTGTTGGGAATCGCCGTGCTTCCGACATGCTGCACATCTGCTTTGGGAAGCAACCACAAAATACGCTCTTGATGTTCCAAAAACATACGTTCCGCCCGCTCGCGAATCTCATTGGAAAGCAAAAAAGAAACGAGTTCCATGTCCATTCTCCCCCTAATTTTCCATCCAATTAATGTTGGTCAAGCCCCGACTAATGTAAATAGTTTCCATAACCACTCTCTTCCCTGCCCTATTTTTTCAACACAAACCCGTTCTGCTCCTCCTCCGCTTGAAGATGATTTGTATAAAATCCCAGTTTTTCCGAATAATGACGATAGACGAATTTCGCTATTCCAAGGAGGAAAAAATGGTGGAACAAGCAAGGCAAACCCGCATTCATGGGCTGTTGTTGCTGATCGTCGCCGCTGTGTTCGTTTGGTCGGCCATTCATCCAACCAGCTATGCGGTGTGGGCGCTTGAGGTCGCCCCAGCGCTTGTGGGGCTTGTGATCGTGATGGCCCTGTATCGACGATTCCGGTTGACAACGATGTCGTATGTCATCATCGCCATGCTGGCGGTCCTCATGTTGATCGGCGGCCATTATATTTACTCCAAAGTTCCTTTTTTTAACTGGATCAAAGATGCGTTCCATTTCGAACGCAACCATTATGACCGGTTTGGCCATTTCCTTAAAGGAACGTTCGCCATCGTCCTGAGGGAGATCGTGCTGCGGAAAACGCCGCTGTCGCGCGGTCCTTGGCTTTTCACGATCGTCACAAGCATGTCGCTCGCCATTGCCGCCTTGTATGAAATCATCGAATGGCTCGTTTCCATCATCTCCAAAGGAAGAAAGGCATCGAAAGACTTTTTGGGCACGCAAGGCGATATTTGGGACACCCAATGGGATATGGTATGCACATTGATCGGAACGATCATTGCCTTACTGTTGCTTTCGAGATGGCACAACCGGCAGCTTGCGCGTTTGGATCAGCCCCGCAGCTAGGCTCGTAAAACAGCGGTCTTCCCTTTCAAAATAGGGAATCGATGTTTCTATTCCACCTTGTACAAGTAAATCGTCCACGCCGACTCATCGGACGTGAACACGCGGTCCAACACAAGCCTGTTTTCCGCCACGTTATCGATCGGAACGGCCGAGAAAATGTAGCGGCCGCCCATCTTTTTCAGCTGCTCTGTATTCAATTGCAAGTTCTTCAGCCGCTGTTTCGAGTGTTTCGTGAACATGCACCGTTTTCCAAGTTCTTCAGTGAAGATGTAGCACCGACCGCCCCATTCGTCAAAATACGTGCGGATCGTTTTGCTTTTGGCTAGTTCCTGCTCAATGATTTTGCGGAATTCCGTATTTGTATGACAGCGGGTAAAAGTTGTTGTACGTATCGAGCGTGTAAAATCCGTTGTATTGGGCGATGGCTGGATGAAGGCCGATGCTGACGACGCGGTAGTCGGCCACCGGAAGACCGATGTATTGCCTAATTTCTTGGAACTGTTTTTCCGCGTAAAATTGCTTCACCGTCGGCTCATAGCGGAAGACAATTTCTTCATTGATAAAAAATACCAAAGTCACTTGGGCCGCCAGTAGCCGCTTTGCCCACTTTCTCCCGTTTTCGCTGCACTGCCATATGATTTTCAGCGCCAGCGCAAACTGCACATAAATGATCATCGGGCGCAAAAAATGAAAGCGGGCAAAGTTAAACGTGTCCAAAAAATGAAACAGCTCAGTAAGCGGCCGCCATCCTTTATAAAACCAAAACGCATACCACGCCGACAGGGCGAAGTTCAATGCGAACAAAAACAGAAACGCCCGCTCCTGCTTCCATCGTTTTTTCACGAAAACGAGATACAAGGCTATCAACCAGGCCGGCAAAATAAAAAACGTATGCTCGGTCATGACGTGATGGTGGCCGAGGATAAAGTTTTTCCACATCAAGCGGACGCAATGCCAAAACGTCAGGCGGGCATGGAAGTACTCATCCCGGCTTGTCGGCTCGTCTTCCCATAAAAACGAGTACACAAGCCGGTACTCGACAAGCAAATAAAGCATGGAGCGGTTATTTAGAAGGAATGTTACGTCCTTCTTAGTCTCCTCTTCTATTAATTAGAAAACAGCGGACTCCCTCTCTTACGGAGCCGCTGTTTAACCTTACTGCACTGCGATATTCGTGTTTTTCTCCATTCCCGGCACGTGTTTATTGTTCTCTTCCATTCGGCGAAAAATCGTCGCGAGGATCGATCCGGATATGTTGTGCCACACGCTGAAAATCGCGCTTGGAACAGCCGCCAAGGGCGAAAAATTCGCCGTGGCAACCGCCACGCCTAATCCGGTGTTTTGCATTCCCACCTCCACGGCGACCGTTTTTTGTTTGGCCAAATCCATGCTGAGCAGGCGAGAAAGGCTAAACAAAGGCAAATAAACGAATCCTCCTTAACAAATTTGCCCGCCAATCGCTTGGATATCTTCTTCACGTTCGATCGCCACGTCAATGGCAATCCGCAGTCCTTTCACAATGGTTTCTAATGCCATGCTGGGCTGTGCTGGATGCCGGACTGCTTGTTCCGGCAGATACGGGATATGGATAAATCCACCCCGAATGGGCATCTTCGCTTGGGCAATATAATGCATCAACCCGTAAAACACATGATTGCATACAAACGTTCCAGCTGTATAAGAGACAGAGGCTGGTATACCGTGACGTCTCAACTCATGGACAATCGCTTTGACCGGCAAAGTTGACCAATAGCCGACAGGACCGCCTAGAACAACGGGTTCGTCAATCGGCTGATTGCCTTCGTTGTCGGGAATGCGTGCATCATTGACGTTCACCGCTACTCTTTCAACGGAAATATCGGCTCTCCCCCCTGCCTGTCCGACACAAATAACAACATCAGGATCCACTTGCTTGATTGCATCATGCAATTTTTCTAATGATGTGCCAAAAGCCGTTGGAATCTCCCGAACTTCAACGATATACATATCAGTTTTCCATCCGGCTAATTGTTTGACCGCCTCCAGCGATGGATTCACCGTTTCTTCTCCAAACGGATCAAATCCCGTCACAAGCACTTTTTTCATCGCATCTCCATTCCCTTTTGATTATGGAATTATAAGTCCATGAGAGTGACCACATACATTGCGACGATGTTGAACGCCAAAAGAATTAATGCTGTCGGCACTTGCACGCGAATTACGTGGTTTTTATCTTTCAAATCAAGCAAAGCGGCGGGCACAATGTTGAAATTCGCCGCCATCGGCGTCATCAAGGTGCCGCAGTAGCCGGAAAACATCCCGAGAGCAGCCACATGATTCGCGTCGACGCCAAATTGTTTAATCAGCAGTGGAACAGCGATCCCCGCTGTCATGACCGGAAACGCGGCAAAGGCATTGCCCATGATCATCGTAAACAAAGCCATCCCAATGCAATAGGCTATTACAATCCAAAACAACGAATGGGTCGGAATAATGGCTTTTACCAAATTAGAAACAGCGGCGCCTACTCCAGCGGTCGTAAAGATTGTCCCTAATGTCGCGAGCATCTGCGGCAAGAGAGCGGCCCAGCCGATTGATTCAAGCAGCCTGCGTGATTCTTTGACTGCCATAAACGGAGTGGATCGGGTCATCGCCATGCTGACGAGCAAAGCAACAAACGTCGCCAACCCTAATGATACAAGGGTCACGTTTTTCGGATCTAAAATGAAGACGTTCCCGACCTTGACATTTTTCAGCCATGTCACGCCGATGACAGTCAAAATGGGAATCAACAGCGCGGGAATGAACAAACGATTTTTCAGTCGGCCGCGATGTCGGCTCCTCTCTTCCAACGTCGCCTCTCCGTAGCTTCCTAGTTTCAAGCCTCCCGCCCCGACAATAGCAACCATGATAAGCACCATCAAACCAATATAAAACGGCGGAATCACTTTGCCGAACAGCAACGTTACACCATACAACAAATAGAATAAGCCAGAGGTGAAGCGCTTTGGATTTTTTCGGTCGGCAAATGTAAACATGCTTCCTAATACGACAATGATTCCCAAAAACAAGTATACCGCTTCAATCGAAAACAACATTCATTCTCTCCCCTTTCCATTCTCCGCGCGTCCCTTGGAAAGATAAAACTGTTTGGATAGAGAACGATCCAATCGATACAGGCGGATGCTGTGAACGATCAAGGCGGCCACGGCGGTTGGGATCGCCCATAACGCCATATGCAGCGGATCCGAAGGGATGCCGTTTTGATCAAAAAATCCTTTCATCAACAAAATCGCTCCGATGGCGATGAACACATCCTCGCCAAAAAACAGCCCGATGTTGTCCACTGCTGCGGAATGAGCGCGAATGTCATCCCGGACATGATCCGGCAGTTTTCCATATTTCGCTTCTGCCGCTCCTTCTGCCATAGGAGCCACGAGCGGACGAACCATTTGTGCATGGCCGCCAATGGAAGTAAGTCCAGCCGCCGCAGCTGCTTCTCGTATGATCAAATAAGCAGTCAAGATTCGTCCTGTTGTCGCGGCCTTGATTTTCGCCACGACACTCTCTGCCTGTTCACGCAATCCAAAACGTTCTAAAAGGCCAATGACGGGCAATGTGGCGATAAACACCGCCATATACCGGTTGGTCGTAAACGCCTTTCCGAATTGTTCAATAATGTCATACAGCGATTGATGGGCGAGCAATCCTGTGGCTAATCCAGCCGCTGTGACAACAAGGAGTGGATTTACGCGAATGATAAAACCAATGATGACGATCAAAACTCCAATGAGCACCATTTTCTTCTTCTCCTCTCCAGACATCGTATTGGCATTGTGATCCATCCGTATCGTTGTATCATTCCACTGCCGGTTTCCTCCGCCTCCCTCCTCTATTCTATTGTTCCATTTTTCGGAACAATCATTCCAATTTTGTCATTTTTATTATATAATTACGAAAAGTTTAAAATCAATAAATATTGGAGGAAAATTTCCTCCCTAAACACCACTGCAACTTAACTTGGCCTATTTTTTCATTGCATCCCTTGCCCCTATTTTGTATCATGAATAATTAAGAGAAATTTAGCAGAAAAAGGAGTGCCCGCCATGCCCAAACAACTCCCTCCCGGCCAATTTGAGACGGAAAAATGGCCGATTTTACATGAGGGCGATGTGTACAAATTCGATGAAGCGACGTGGAATTTTCGACTGTTTGGGGAAGTGAAAGAGGAAGTGACGCTGTCGTATCAGGAAGTAATGCGGCTGCCCAAAACCATTTCGACCATTGATATGCACTGCGTGACGACATGGTCGAAATTTGATACAACGTTTGAAGGCATCGCCTTCCGCGAGTTTTTGCGCTTTGTCGAGCTAGATCCCGATGTGAAATACGTGAAAATTTACGGATATTTAAACGGCGACCGGTTCGGTTATTCGGCGAACTTGCCGCTTGACGCTCTGATGGGCAATGATGCCCTGTTTGTCTATCGATGGAAAGACAAGCATCACGACTGGCAGGACATCTCGCCGAAGCACGGCTATCCGCTTCGTTTCATTCCGCCGGCGACGTTTTACTTATGGAAAGGGGCGAAATGGGCGTCCGGCATCCGCTTTATGAAGGAAGATGAGCCGGGCTATTGGGAAGAGCGGGGCTATTCGATGACCGCCAATCCGTTTAAAGAAGAGCGGTTTGCCGATTGGGTGCCGCGGATGCGGTTTTAACATAGCTTCAAAAAAGCCCCTGCTTCGAAACGAAGTGAAAGCGGGGGATGAATGCCGATTGGCAGTTGCCGACAAAGCGGCGATCGATTCAGCGTTCTATTTGTCGTTTGGCGAACACATGGGCGCCGCCAATGGCGGAGCGTTCGCCTCGGAAAAAAAGCGCGATTCGCATCTTTTTATCCAAAGTCGAAAAAGATCATGGCTGGATCACGCCGCTTCGCGAGCGGCGATTTGCCCGGCATCGCTAATGAGGCCGTTGACTAAAGCGTCAGTACGCCAACTTTAGGGCATGATAGCGCCAAGTAGGAAATGCTCCCCTCTTTTTTACCGTTTGAAGCCGCATATGGTAAAATAAAGCGGAAACCGCCTCTTTTTCTCACTGCATCGGCCGAATGATTCGCTGATCCAAGAAAACTCATACATAAAGGAGATGAACCAATGAAACAGGAACTCATCGAACGCTTCATTCGCTACGTGAAAGTCAACACTCAATCCGACCCAAACAGCCATACGTGCCCGTCGACTCAAGGGCAATGGGAGCTGGCGAAAATGCTTGTCGAAGAGCTGAAAGCGATCGGCATGGAAGATGTGACGATCGATGACAACGGCTATGTCATGGCGACGTTGCCGGCCAATACGGACAAAAACGTGCCGGTGATCGGCTTTTTGGCTCATATGGACACGTCTCCGGAGTTTACGGGAGCCAACGTCAACCCGCAAATCATCGAACAGTACGACGGCGGCGACATCGTGTTAAACAAAGAACAAGGCATCATGTTGTCGCCGAACGATTTCCCGGAGCTTGCTCACTACAAAGGACACACGCTCATTACGACGGACGGGACGACGTTGCTTGGCGCCGATGATAAAGCAGGGATCGCCGAAATGATGACCGCCATGAACTATCTCATTCAACACCCGGAAATCAAGCATGGCAAAGTGCGCGTCGCCTTTACGCCCGATGAAGAAATCGGCCGCGGGCCGCACAAATTTGACGTTGCCAAATTCGGCGCCCAATTCGCCTACACGGTCGACGGCGGGCCGCTTGGCGAATTGGAGTATGAAAGCTTTAACGCTGCTGAAGCGAAAATCACGATCAAAGGAAAAAACGTCCACCCAGGCACGGCGAAAGGAAAAATGATCAATTCGATCAAAATCGCCATGGAATTCCAGCAGCAACTCCCGGCCCACGAGGCGCCTGAGCATACGGAGGGATATGAAGGGTTTTACCATTTGCTTTCGTTCCAAGGCAGTGTAGAGGAAACGAAGCTTCACTACATTATCCGCGACTTCGACCGTGAACAATTCGAAGCGCGCAAAGCGAAGATGAAAGAGATCGCGGCTTCGCTTGCGCAAAAATATGGAAACGACCGAATCACGCTTGAAATCAACGACCAATATTACAACATGCAGGAAAAAATCGAACCGGTCCGCCATATCGTCGACATCGCCCACGAAGCGATGACGAACTTGGGCATTGAACCGAAGGTGAAACCGATCCGCGGCGGCACGGACGGGTCGCAGCTCTCATACATGGGGCTGCCGACGCCGAATATTTTCGCCGGCGGCGAAAACTTCCATGGCCGCTACGAATACATTTCCGCCGACAATATGGTGAAAGCGGCCGAAGTGATCGTGGAGATCATCAAGCTGTTCGAGCAAAAAGCATCCTGATCTGCGGCGATGGCCTGACTTGAACGATCGTTTGTCTATCGACCAAGCAGCAGTTTTGTGCAACCATATGAAAAGGTGTCCCCAACGAGCCGGGACACCTTTTTGACTAAGCGATCTGTCGCCCCAATCCTGTTCCGTTACGGAAGACGGTTGATCCGCCCCTCAATTCGCGCCGAGAACGGCTGCTCAAGACCGCGAATATAGGAGACAAGGACATCCAAATCGACCGGACCGACCTCGCGATTGGTCCCTTGCGTCAACACCGTGAATCCATCGCCGCCGTCAGCAAGAAAGCTGTTGACAGTCACCGTGTATGAGGCGTCCGGTTTCAACGGTGTGCCATCAGGAAGCTGAATGTCAATGACTTTTTCTCCAACCGGCTTGCTGGCGCTCCATGTATAGCGGAGGCCGGAGATTTGCAGCATGCGCGTTTTGGTTGGCTGCCATTGTTGATTCAAAAGCTGGCGGATTTGCGCGCCGGTGAGCGTCATTTTCACGAGCTGGTTGTTGAACGGCTGAACGTTGTACAATTCGCCCCACGTCACTTCGCCTTGTTCAATATCGGCGCGAATGCCGCCCGGGTTCATAAAGGCAAAATCGGTTTTCATCGCCGCCCGCTGGGCATCAGCGATCAAATTGCCCAAGGCGGACTCGCCGCTTTCGTTTTGTTCATCGGTGATCGTTTCGGCCGCTGTGCCGATGACTTGGTTGACAAGCGGCGCCACTTTCGCTTCATATTTTTCAATGAGCGTCCGAATTTCCGGGTCCGGAATGATGCCGTCATGATACGTCGTCACGATCTCCGCTTTTTTTGCGACGACGTCTTTTGTGCGTGGGTCGATTTTTAAATCGACATCGGCGAAGGCCGTGCCGTACGAATACGACTGAACGAGCAGTTTGCCGTCCACAACCGCATTTAAATAGGCATGGTTATGACCGGCGAAAATCACATCCACTTCATCATCAATGTTGTTGGCGATATCAACGATTTCGCCGCTGGCGTTCGTTCCGTCCAGATTGGATACGCCTGGGTTATGGGCGAGAACGACGATTGTTCGCACCCCTTTTTTCTTCAGTTCCCGGACCGCTTTGTTAATCGCTGTTGCTTCATCGATGAACTTGACTCCCGCGACGCCGCTTGGCGTCACAATCGTTGGCGTTTCCGTGAGCGTGACGCCGATCAATCCGATCGGCATGCCGTTGACCCGCTTAATGACATACGGCGGGAGAATCGGCTTTCCCGTTTGCGCATCAACGACGTTGGCGCTCACATACGGAAAATCCGCTCCGGCGAAATCGCCGGTCGCTGGGTGATACCCGCCATGGATCAAGCGGAGCATTTCCGCTACTCCTTCATCAAACTCATGGTTGCCAAGGGTGCCGACGTCAAAGCCGAGCTTATTCAACACTTCAATCGTCGGCTCGTCCTCTAGCAGCGCCGATACCGGCGGACTCGCGCCGACCGCATCACCGGCATGGACGAGCAGCGTATTTTTGTTTTCCGCCTCCCGCCGTTTCAAATAAGCGGCCAAATAATCAGCCCGTCCGACTTCCCGCCCGCCGACTTTTCTTGTCACATTGAGCTGGCCGTGGAAGTCGTTAATGCCCAACAGCTGCACCTCAATATAACGGTGCGAGGAAGCAGGCGGTTTTCCCTTGCTTTTCCCATTCCCTGCCGCCCCAACTGGAGTCGCGGCCAGCAACGCTGCAGCGGCCAATGCCGACAACACCCGTCTTCCCCATCGTTTGGAATTCTTCATTCCCTGTTCCCCTTTCTCTCGCCTTCTCGTTCATTCCCATTATATCCTTGCGAATCAATAGAATGATAGAGCAGAAAGGATGATTTTTCGTAAATATTTTGTAAATCCACAACTGACTGTTGAGAACAACAGAAACAAAAAAGACCGCCCGCTACAGTCTGTTCAATGAACAGACTGCTTTCGGACAGCCTTTCCCTTTTACCCGACCGCGTTTTTCTTGTTTAACGGAGCAACGCGAATGCCGGTCGTCTCCTCAAAATCGTACAGCCCGCCCGGAAGATCGGCAAACCGCTCAAGCTCGTTGTAAGCTGGAATGCCGTGGTACGCCATATCGAGTCCTTCTTCTTCCTCGCGCTCCGTCGCCCGGAGCCCAACCGTTTTGGCGCATACGTTCGCAATGAGCACACCGCTGACGAAGCCCCAAACGATGACCGTCAACGCGCCAAGCAGCTGGGTGATGAACAACGACGCATGACCGGTCGTCAACAGTCCTTCCATCGAGTCGAACAAACCGACGGCGAGCGTGCCAAACATCCCATTAAACCCATGAACCGCCACCGCCCCGACCGGGTCGTCAATTTTCAACGCATCGACCAACAGCGTCGCATAGACGACGATGACACCGCTCACAAGACCGATCAGCACCGCGCTCCATTGCGAAACGAAGGCGCAACCGGCCGTAATGGCCACCAGACCGGACAACACACCGTTAATGGCCATGCTTGGATCGGCTTTTCCGTACTTTTTCATCGTCACAAAAAGCGCCGACATGCCCCCGGCCGCCCCGGACAGCATCGTGTTGAGGGCGATCGACGCCAACGCTTTATTGGATGCGTCGAGCGTACTGCCCGCATTAAACGCAAACCAGCCAAACCATAAAATGAACGCCCCAGCCGAAGCAAGCGGGATGTTGCTCGGCGCAAACACGTTGACGCTGCCATCCGAGTTGAACCGCCCTTTTCGCGGCCCGAGCCGCTTGGCGATCGCCAGCGCCGCAAAGCCGCCGAGCGCATGAATCGCTGCTGACCCCGCAAAATCTTTCATCCCAAGTTTCGCCAGCCAACCGCCGCTATGCCAGATCCAATGACCGGATAACGGATAAACAATGGCACAAATGAGAAGCACCGTCACGATATACGCTTTAAAATTCATCCGCTCGGCCACCGCCCCGGAAATGATAGACACACACGCCACCGCAAACCCGATTTGAAACAAAACGAACGCCGCGCTAGGCAATGGAATGGACAGAGAAACGCGTTCCGGAGCCCCAAACAGCGTCGTGCCAACCCATCCAAACGCATCATCGCCAAACATCAGCCCGAAGCCGACAGCCCAAAAGGCGAGCGCTCCAACAGTCAAATCAACGAAAATTTTCATTGTCACATTGACGGCGTTTTTCGTCCGCACCAGCCCTGCTTCCAGCAAGCTGAATCCGCCTTCCATAAACAGCACCATCGCCGCAGCGATGACGATCCAAACAGCATTGACTTGTTCGATCATGACCTTCCCCCCTGTTTCTCTGCCAACTCGTCAATGTCAAAATCCAACGTGCCCGTGCGAATATTGTACGCCTCAAGCACCGGGTAGACGAAAATTTTCCCATCTCCGTCTTCCCCGGTTTGCGCAGCGGCGACAATGGTTTGAATCGTCCGCTCGACCATATAATCGGAAAGAACGATTTCCAGCTTCACTTTCGGGTGGAGCGTCACTTTGTAGTTTTTTCCTCGGTAAACTCCTTGCGTGTCCTTCTGTTTTCCCCGCCCAACGACTTGCGAAACGGTAAACCCGGTGATGCCGATCTGTTTCAGCCCTTTAATCGTATCGGTCAATTTCTCCGGCCGGATGATCGCTTCAATTTTTTTCATGTTTCCCGCCGCCCCCTCAACCGTTTTTTTATGTAATAAAAATTAACGTATTTATGTTAAAAATTATAACAATTAAAAGAGCGGTGTCAAGTATGAGGATAACGTTTTTTAGCGCGCCGCCTATCGGGCATAGCTCGAAGAAAAGTGGATCGGCAGGGTGTCCATCCAAACGACTGATCGCCGTTATCTGTTCTAACACAAAAAAGGTGTTCCGCAAACGATCGGAACACCTTTTTCATCGTCTTGTCATTCGGCGCTATGCCACGCGAAACGGCCATGAACGCCACGCCCTTATCGTTGTTAAATCGTCTCCTTCCCGCGCACACCGTTGATCGAATAGCTCGCTGTAATGACGGCATTTAACGAATGGGAAACGGAACAATATTTTTCTTTTGACAACCGGATGGCGCGGACGACTTTGTCTTCCGGCAAATCGCCTTCGAGCGCGTAATGAATATGAATTGCTGTAAACCGCTTTGGGTGGTCATCGGCGCGTGTTCCTTCGACTTCCATCGAAAACGCGCGGACATCAAGCCGCATTTTTCGTAAAATCAGAATGATGTCGATGCCGGTGCAGCCGGCTAAGGCGTGAAGCAAAAGCTCCATCGGCCGGGCGCCTGAATCGTTGCCGCCGACGTCTTTCGCGGCGTCGATCGGAATCACCACACCGGAGGCACTTTGGCCGCTGAATGACATGTTTCCGTTCCATACAACCGTCGTTTTCATCATGGTCGCTCCTTTCTCATCTGTCCGGGGTCGGACGGACGTTCCGACAGCCCGTTTCTTCTTTTCAGTTTAGCGGCTATGTCTTTGAAATGCAAAATTCCTGTCTACCGTTTTCGCTCATGCATGGTAAAATAGAAACATGCACAAACTTGTTGAGTAAAGGGTGTTTGACTTCATGACCGCACTTATTTTGCTTCTTGCTTATCTTCTTGGCTCGATTCCGTTTGGCCTTCTTGTCGGGAAAATCGGCTACGGGATCGACATCCGCGAACATGGAAGCGGCAATCTCGGGGGAACGAACACGTTCCGCGTGCTTGGGGCGAAAGCGGGAACGATCGTCATTGTCGGCGATATGCTAAAAGGGACGCTGGCGGCGAGTTTGCCGATGCTTTTTTCCGTCCCCGTGCATCCGCTTTTGGCCGGGGCGGTCGCCGTGGTCGGCCATATGTATCCGGTGTTCGCCAAGTTCCGGGGCGGCAAGGCGGTGGCGACATCGGGCGGGGTGATGCTGTTTTATTCGCCGTTGTTCTTTTTGTCGCTCATCGCCGTGTTTCTTGTCGTCTTGGCTGTTTCGCGCTACGTCTCCCTGTCATCGATGGCCGCAGCGCTGTATGCGGTCGTGTACACCGTCTTTTTCACGGACGACATTCCGTTGACGGTGGCGGTGTTGTTGCTGGCTTCGTTTATCTTTTATCGTCATCGCGCCAACATTCAACGCATCTTGAACAAAACGGAGCCGAAAGTGAAATGGCCAGGCAAACGCTCATGATGACGGACGGAGAAAGGAGTTTGCTGCGTTGAGATTGCCGGAAGCATTTGTCGCGAAAATGAAGAAACTGCTTGATGAAGAAGCAGACGAGTTTTTCGCTGTTTATGAAAACGAAAAAATCAACGGCTTGCGCGTCAATCCGTTGAAAACCGACCCGGGCGCATGGGCAAAAACGGCGCCCTTTTCCCTTTCCCCGGTGCCGTTTTGCCCGACCGGGTTTTATTATGAACCGAATGAACAACCAGGAAAACATCCGTACCACGCGGCCGGCCTGTATTACATTCAAGAGCCGAGCGCCATGGCGGTCGCCGAAGCGCTTCGTCCCGCCCCTGGGGAGACAGTGCTTGACTTATGCGCCGCTCCTGGCGGGAAAACGACCCAGCTTGGAGCGATGATGGAAAACAAAGGGCTGCTTGTCGCCAACGAAATCCACCCGAAACGGGTCAAAGCGCTCGCTGAGAACGTCGAACGGTTCGGCTTGACGAACACCGTTGTCGTCAATGAAACTCCCGAGGCGCTTGCCGAGCGGTTCCCGGGCTTTTTTGACAAAATTTTGGTCGACGCCCCGTGTTCCGGCGAAGGCATGTTTCGCAAGGATGAAGAGGCGGCTTCGTTTTGGAGCTCGGCTTATGTGGAAGAATGTGCGGCCAGACAGCGGCGCATTTTGGAAAGCGCCTATGCGATGCTGAAAGAAGGCGGCATTCTCGTCTACTCCACGTGCACGTTCTCTCCCGAGGAAAACGAACAAACGATAGAGTGGCTGCTTGAGGCGCACGATGACTTGCGGTTGCTGCCGATCGCGAAAATCGGCGGCATCGAGCCGGGGCGGCCGGAATGGACGAAAACCAATCGATCCGATCTCATACACGCCGCCCGCCTTTGGCCGCACCGTCTGAAAGGGGAAGGACATTTTGTCGCCAAACTGCAAAAACAGCGGCCCACCCCGCCTTGGCGGGGGCGGTGGGCAAAATCGAGCGCGCCAAAAGCCGCTATCCGCCTGTATCGCCAATTTGAACAAGAGGCATTGCGGACAGAGCGAGACGGCACGTTCGTGTCATTTGGCGCCCATTTGACCGTGCTGCCCGAGCGTTGCCCAGATTTGTCCGGTTTGAAAATCGTCCGCGCCGGGTTGCACTTAGGGGATGTGAAAAAAGAGCGGTTTGAGCCGAACCATGCCCTTGCCTTGGCGTTACGGACAGAAGAAGCCAAACATGTGCTTGACCTATCGAGCGGGAGCGGCGAAATCATCCAATATTGGCGCGGCGAGACGCTTTCCACCGGCGGCGACCGGGGTTGGCTGCTTGTAGCCGTGGATGGATTTCCGTTCGCCTGGGGGAAAGAAGTGAAAGGAACGGTGAAAAACTTTTATCCAAAAGGGCTGCGTCTCCTCTGAAGCATCGGAAAGGCGGGTGGCAAAGGAGTTCCCAACCGCAAAAAAAGACTGTCCTGCAAACGCGGACAGTCTTTTTCTTTACCTGCTATGCTCGGTTGGAATCGTCAATGTAAACACGATTTCATCGGTGGATAAATCGATTTTGTTCGCCGCCACCTGATAACCGTTGCCAAAGCGGATGTCCTTCAGCGCTACATACACGCGAGACTGATCCGGATCAATGCTGACTTCATCCGGCAGCGGGGCGTGCTTTTGCAAGTAGCGAAGTACATACGTCACCGGCAGCTTCCAGTCGCCAAGCGAAATCGTCGGCTCCGTGAGCTCGACATTCCCTCCTTTGACTACTTTTGGCACAAACGAGACGAAGAGTTCGACCGGGCGCCCTAAAATAGGGATTTCGCTTGAAACATAGACACGATCAGCGAGCCAAACGCGGTATTGCAGTGGATGGCCTTTCGTTTTTTTCACCAAATAATCGTTAATGACGGCATTCAAATGCGCTTTCTTCGAGTAAACAGTAAATGAAGCTCCTTCGACATCCAAGTGCGCCGGCCGCTTCACCGGCGGAGACGGCTTGAGCAGCCAAGCGGCGGCTAAAACAATGACCACCGCGTTGACAGCCGCCAACATCCAAAACGCTCGTTTCCAATTCATTGCAGCAAGCTCCCTATCCACCATTCTTTTCGTTCCTTTAACGCTCCATACACCCGCATGGCAATCTGTTCGTATCCTGCGGCATTCGGATGAAATTCGTCGCGATAAAGCAATTCGTCGCGGTCGATGAAAATATCTTGAATATCAACGAAGATCGTCCGGTCATACCGTGAAAGCACTGCCCGGCTGGCGCTGTTCCACTCAGCGATGACATCATCGATTTCCGGAATGTTGGGCAACGTGCTCGAAAACGGATTGTATAAGCCGACGAGCACAACGACGGCATCGGAATTCACCGTGCGCAATGATAGAATGAGATGGTCCAATCGAGAGGCAAATGCCTTCGCCTCTTTCACAAACCGTTCATGTGACAAATCAAAAAAATGTGAACGGACGACATTCATCACATCATTGCCGCCGATCGTGACAAGGACGAGATCCGCTTGGCTGATTTCCCTTTCATGCGCCTTGATGACTGGCTTGAGCTCCACAATGCGCCGGCCGCGCTTCCCTAAATTCGTCACGGTGACCGTCCGCACCCCGTCTTCTGCCGAAAGGAGGGGCACAAGCCGGCCGATATAGCCGCCTTTTCCTTCACCATCGCCGACCCCTTCCGTCAACGAATCCCCCAAGGCGACGAGATGAATATCTTTTGGCAATGGCTTGGCCTCCCGTTGGTTGAGCGTCGATTGAGCAGGGCGCTCCGGCTTTCCGCCCGTTGAAAGCGACACGCATCCGGCGAGCAGCCAGCAGAATACCAACCATCCCCACCGTCTCATTGTTTGACACCTGCCTTTTGCCGCAACAAGGGGAAAGACGAAAAGAAGGCAAAAAGGCGGTAGCCGTTTTTGCCTCATTGCGACGACTGCACGATTTTGATATGCTCTAAAATCGTTTCGTACGGCACATCTTGCACGCCGCTGTACGTCTGAACCACTTTTCCGTCTGGCCCAACTAAATAAAAACTGGTACCATGCACGACTTGGTCGTCATTGGCCGGCTTTTGCACGATCGTTTTGAAATTTTTTTGCGCAAACTCGGTGATTTTCTCTTGACTGTACCCAGTAAGAAAATGCCAGTTTGATAGGTCGTCTGTAAATTGTTTCGCATACGCCGCCAGTTTTTCCGGCGTGTCGACTTCCGGATCAACGCTGAAGGAGACAAACTCGACATCCAGTCCTTCTTTCTTTGCCATTTGCTTTAGTTTGGCCATATGAGCCGTCATCGGCGGACAAACGGTTTCGCAGTTTGTAAAAATAAAATCCGCAATCCACACTTTTCCTTTTAAGTCGCGAAGCCCAAACGGCTTGCCCGTCTGATCGACAAACGCAAAGTCCTCAACGGGCCAGTTTTTGGCGTCCGGAATCGTTTTTCCGCACGCCGCCAGCAAAAGAACAACGAGAAAAAGCGCGATTCGTTTCCACATCGATGGGTCCTTCCTTTTCGACAAAAATGTGTTGATTGCCGCACGATAACAGCGTTTATTCGTCAAGCGCCGCTTCCTCCGTGTAGTACATGAGCGCCAGCGCCCCGGGACCAGTGTGAATGGAAATGACCGGCGTTGTTTCAACGATGTCAATCGGCGAATAGCCGATGATGTCTGTCACCGCTTCCTTGAGCCGCTCCGCCCACCGAGGAGCATCGGCATGGGCGATGGCGATTTTCTGCACCCGTTTGGCCCCTCGTTCCTCGACAAGACGGCCCGCCAAATGGGCCACCGCTTGGGAAAAGCTGCGAACCTGGGCAACCGGCGTATACAGCCCGTCAACCAGAGCGGCGATCGGCTTAATACGCAAAAGCGAACCGATGAGCGCCTTGCCGCGGCCGATGCGGCCGCCTTTCACCAAATGCTCAAGCGTATCAAGCACGACATACAGATGCGTGCAACGCCGCACTTCCTCAAGCCGCCGGACGATATCGGCGACACTTCGACCCGATTTCGCCAAACGGGCAGCTTCAAGCACTTGAAACCCCAACCCACAGGAAATAAATTGTGAATCCACGACGGTGACCGATGCTTCTGTCAAAGCCGCCGCATGTTCAGCTGCACGAACCGTACCGCTCAGCTCGCCGGCCATATGGATCGACACAATCTCGCTGCCATCCGCACCGAGCCGGTCGTAAACAGCGAGAAATTCGCCCACCGATGGCTGCGAACTTTTCGGCAGTTCGCGCGCCGCTTTCATTTTCGCCATAAATTGTTCCGGGGTGATCGTCACCCGGTCGATAAACGTTTCCCCATCAATCGTCAAATGAAGCGGAACGACTTCAACGCCGTGCTCAGCAAGCACCGCCGCCGGCACATCGTGCGTTGAGTCGGTTACAATTTTGATTGGTTTCATTCGTTCACTCCTAATATTGATGATCTCGTTTCCATTATATAATGAAAACGACGAAAATCCCACCAAAAAAAAGTTGTTTTGCCGCCAAGGGCAAAACAACAGTCATGCATTATGCTTTAACGCCGTTTCTTTAAAGATCTGTTCATATACAGGCCATTTCAGCACTTTCTTCAAATGTTCGCGAAACGAGTAAACGGAACGGTTCGTTCTCGACCGATACACCTTTGCAATAAACGCCTCCAAGCGCAGTTGGATCATGAATCGGTATGCGTTCTCTTCCTCCAATACAGGAATTTCGATAATCTTGACCTTCTGCCCATATGCGTTTTTGAACTCGAGGCTTTTGAATAGCAAAATATCAATCCTCTTTTTCACCGATTTACTTTTATTATACACCAATCCGGTGAAAAAGTATGTCGGAATGCGACGAATTTGTTCCGACTTTTTTCGTATTTTTTCGTTAAATCAATAAATGGAACAAGTTCGGGTCTTTGTTCACTTCTTGGAACGGGAAACCTTTTTTCTTCATCCGCTCGATAAGCGGCGCGTAGTCTTCGCGCCGTTTCAGCTCGATGCCGACAAGCGCCGGGCCGCTTTCTTTGTTGTTTTTCTTCGTGTATTCAAACCGGGTGATGTCATCGGTCGGCCCAAGCACTTCATCCAAAAACTCGCGCAACGCGCCAGCCCGCTGCGGGAAGTTGACGATGAAATAGTGCTGCAACCCTTCGTAAATCATCGAACGCTCTTTGATTTCCTGCATTCGGTCAATGTCGTTGTTGCCGCCGCTGACGACGCAAACGACTGTTTTGCCGCGGATTTGTTCCTTGTAAAAATCAAGCGCGGCGATCGGCAGCGCTCCGGCTGGTTCGGCGACAATGGCGTTTTCATTGTACAGCTCCAAAATCGTCGTGCACACTTTCCCTTCCGGAACGACGACGATGTCATCAAGCACCCCGCGGCATAAGGCGAACGTCTTCTCCCCGACCGTCTTGACAGCAGCCCCATCCACGAACTTGTCGATTTCCTCGAGCGTCACGACATGTCCGCGCTCGAGCGCCGCTTTCATCGATGGGGCGCCGGCCGGCTCGGCCCCGATGACTTTGGTGGACGGAGAAATGCTTTTCACATACGTCCCTAGTCCGGCCATCAATCCCCCGCCGCCGATGCTGGCGAACAAAAAGTCGATCGGTTCATCGCAGTCGTTTAACACCTCGACGCCAATCGTCCCTTGTCCGGCAATGACGTACTCATCATCAAACGGATGGATGAACGTCCGTCCTTCCGCCTCAGCGCACTTCACCGCTTCGTTGTATGAATCATCAAACGTGTCGCCGACAAGCACGATCTCGACCATGTCTTTGCCAAATAGCTGCACTTGCGACACTTTTTGCCGAGGCGTAGTCGCGGGCATGTAAATTTTTCCCTGCACGCCAAGCGCCCGGCATGAGTAAGCCACTCCTTGGGCATGGTTGCCGGCGCTGGCGCATACCACCCCGTTTCTCCGCTCCTCATCGGTTAAATGCTTCATCCGGTTGTACGCCCCGCGCAGCTTAAACGAACGCACGACTTGCAAATCCTCGCGCTTTAAGTAGACATTGCATTCGTAGCGCTCGGATAAGAGCGGGTTTTTTTGCAGCGGCGTATGGAAAACAACATCCTTCAGCGTATGATACGCGATCAAAATGTCCTCGACGTATACCGCCCCTTGCTTTCGTTTCAGCTGTTGTTCCATGCTCTCGTTCCCTTTCTTTTCTAAGTTGTCTTTGATTTGTAGATTATATCACAAATCCGCAAAAAGAAAAGGGAATTTTCGAAAAGTTTTATAAGGATGAAGGGAAGCGGGCCCGTGAGCATCGCGATTGTCCCGCTTTCCCAGGCGATTTCGCCGGCTGGATTCGCGTTTTTTGCCTGACGCCATCCGATGAGCACCGTCCTTCCTGCTCGAAATCTCTCCCTATCCGTCCTGCCAGACGGCAACGCGGCGAATGTTCAACACCTGCACGGCGAACTGCTTCTTCATGCGCAAGCGGACAGAAAAAACGACCGGCGCTATGCCCGGTCGTCCTCTTTTTTGAACTCTTCTTCCTCGGCAAATTCCGTCGCCCATCTTCCTTCATCATACCAGCGATGTGCTTCTTCCCGGCTTGCTTCTTCGTGCACATGGTTTTCCATATACAAATGGAAAAACGCTTCAATCGCCCCGATCGCCAACGAACTGAAAAACGAGCCGTACGCCATGTTGACGGACGGAGCAATGAGGGCAAAGCTGACCGGCCAAATCAACAAAAAGGAAAGCGGTACATCAAGGGCAGCGGCAACAAAGTTGCCGACGCGCGGCAACACGAACAGATCGCCGATAATATAAGAAACAAGCGCGGTCACGATCGTCATGAGCGAAATCAAGAAAAGCGGGGCGTTAAAGATCGTAAACAGCGAAAACAAGACGACGCTCCAAGCGGCGAGCTTGACAACAAACGGAACGATATGTTTCATTGTCTTCCTCCATTTCCATTGTGGTTCTATTGATTATCGTTCCTTTTTCGCCCCGCTTCTATGCAGAAAAGACGCACTTGACCGTTCGGCGCGGTCGGTTTCAAAACGTTCGTATCCCGACTAAAAAAGGGGGGTGTTCCCAAAAGGATCGGGACACCCTTGCTCATCACCATATCGCCACGAAACAATGAATCATGCGCAATATGTTGTATTTCGTTTGAGAGGAATGACGCTTTTCGGTCATCCCCTTCTTCAACTTTCCGTACGCCAGCGGCAAACGCACGTTCATGCCAACGTACGATATGTGCCTATTTTGTCTCTTTCCGCTCGTAAATGAGAAAAGCGTGTTCATACGGATTTCTTTCGTCTTTCACCCCCAGCGTATAGGAAACGATGTTCCACTCATCTTCCAAAATAGGGGGATAAAACGTATCGCCCGGGAAGGAAGCAAAAATTTTTGTCACATACAGCCGGTCAACAATCGGCATCGTCGCCCGAAACAGTTCGGCCCCGCCGATGATAAACACTTCATCAGCGCGCGATGCGATCCATTGCTTCACTTCCTCGAGCGAATGAAGCACAAGGCAACCTTCCGGGCGAAACGAGCGGTTGCGCGTGACGACGACGTTTTCCCGCCCAGGAAGCGGGCGACCGATCGCTTCAAACGTTTTGCGCCCCATCACGATGGCATGGCCCATCGTCACCCGTTTAAAATACGCCAAATCGGCCGGCAAATGCCAAGGCAAACGGTTGTCTTTGCCGATCACCCGGTTTTCATCCATTGCCACAATATGCGAAATCATCGCTTCCTCTCCTTACACGGCCACCGGCGCCTTAATCGCCGGATGCGGATCGTAGCCGACAATTTCAAAATCGTCGTATTGGTAATCGAAAATGGACGGCGGCTTCCGTTTGATGATGAGTTTTGGCAATGGGCGCGGTTCACGCGTCAGCTGCAACTTCGCTTGCTCAAGATGGTTTTTATACAAATGGACGTCGCCGCCGGTGAAAATGAGCTCGCCGACATCGAGGCCGCACTGCTGGGCGATCATATGCGTCAAGAGCGCATAGCTGGCAATATTAAACGGCAATCCTAAAAACGTGTCGACAGAGCGTTGCTGCCACATGCACGACAACCGACCGTTCGCGACATAAAACTGGAAGGCATAATGGCACGGCGGCAGCTTCATCTCGTCCAATTCCGCCACGTTCCAAGCGCTCACAAGCAACCGGCGTGAATTCGGATTTCGTTTGATCTCTTCAACGACCCAGGCGATCTGGTCGACCGTTTTCCCGTCCGCTCCTTTCCACGAGCGCCATTGCGCGCCGTAAATCGGGCCGAGGTCGCCGTTTTCATCCGCCCACTCGTCCCAAATCGTCACGCCGTTTTCTTGCAAATAACGGACGTTCGTGTCGCCTTTTAAAAACCAAAGCAGTTCGTAAATGATGGAGCGGATATGCAATTTCTTCGTCGTCACGAGCGGGAATCCGTCTTGCAAGTTGAAGCGGAGCTGGCGGCCAAACACCGACAGTGTGCCGACGCCCGTGCGGTCTTCTTTTTCGATTCCGTTTTCCAAAATATCCTCCAATAACTGCAAATATTGCCGCAATGTTCTCACCTCACGCTCTATCATACCATAAAGCAACCGGTGATGAACCACTTGTCCATAAAAAAACGAGCCTTTTATGAGGCCCGTTCCGCCAGTGCGCGGATGAACGCATATGTTCTCGGCGCTGCCGTCCGCATCGTTTCTCGCGTCTTTTCGCTTGCGTAATAATAGGCAAACGCCTCGGCAAAATACTCTTCCGGATAGGTCAAAAAATAAGATTCACCCCGAAAGAGCCGCGGCGCCTCCTCCCGCCAAATCGCTTGAAATTTGTCCGTTTCATGGATGCGGCCAAAGACGATGTAATCGAGCGAATGGGCGAACTCGTGCAATTCTAAATTGACCGAACCGTGCCCTTTTCCTTTTTCGCTATGGCCGAGGCGGACAAGCACTAAATGCGTCCCGCCGATGCCCGGCACGTCATCCCATGTTTTCGAGCCGGTCCTATAACCGCGCGGCGTTTTTCCGTGCAGATGGCGGGCGGTCGGTTCATCAGTAATAGGACCTGTCAACAACTGGATGTAAATATGATGATCAGCCGCCTGCTCCAAAATGCTTCGATCAATGCGGGCAAGCGTCTGAATAGTCTTGTTCGCCTCCGCAGCCGGAAACGCTGTCTCGGGCACGATCACAATGCGGCCGAGCACGTCACGGGACGGAATGTCTCGAAGATCAAGGCCGCTTTCTTCAAGCAGCACGCCGTGGGCAGCCGGATACGGCGAAAGCGACAGAAGCGGAATGGCGAACAGCGCCGCCAGCAAGCTAGTGAACAGCCGTTTCATCGTGGTTCCCCCGCTTCTTTCAATCTATGAAAATCATATCATAGAACGAAGCGGGGAAAAACGTGCAAAATCAGGAAAGAACCGTAGGCGATTATGTACGCCAGTTCGGCGGCGTATTTTTTGACCAGTAGATTTTCCCGAGTTCATGATGGGCTTGAAACCCATCATCACATGTATGATAGTGAAACTGAAACCAATATCCGTCTTGCGGAGGATGCTCGCGGCGGACGTGAAAGCGGATCAAATCCTCTCCCGTATCCGCCCGATACACATGAAAAATGCGCTCCCCTTGCCCGCCGGACGGATTTTCCGACACAGCCAGATAACGGAGCTCCTCTTCTGGATAGCGTTCGGCCAGCTCAGCGATCACTTCTTCGATGCGCGGCAAAATGACGGTGCGAAACTCGTCTTCAATGACTGGAGCGATCTTGCGGCCGAACTTTTCATACGACTGCATAACGACTTTTTCCATCGTCTGGTCAATGAATTGCGTGCGCGTCAACGAACTGGCTTCCGCCGCACAACTTGTGGGGCGATGCTGCCAGTCAGAAGACGATGCATCATCTGACGGCGGCTCTTTGGCCGCGATCAGCGAGGCGGGCGGCGTGACAAGTCCAAACGTGCAGACCGTAATCGCGGCAACAAGCGTTTTTCGAAGCCATATCGGCAACTTCATCGTATGCCACCTCCGTTACCGTTGATCAGTGACAATCCGCTCAAACAAACCGCTCGTCCGCAACTTCTCGACCGCCCGGCGCAACACTTCTTTCGGCTGGACGAGAGCGATGCGCACGTAGCCTTCGCCGCTTGGCCCAAACGCATGTCCAGGCGTCACGACGACGCCGGCTTGGTCGATCAGCGCCTTCGTGAACGAAAGCGAGGTAAATCCATCCGGGATCTTCCCCCATACAAACATGCCGGCCGGCGGGCAGTCGACTACCCAGCCGATGTCAGCCAGCCCACCCACGAGCGCATCGCGGCGCGCTTGATAAATCGCGCGGCTCTGGGCGCAAAAGCCGGCGCCATGGCGCAACACTTCCGCGGCCGCTTTTTGCAGCGGCAAAAAAATGCCGTAGTCCAAATTCGACTTAAACTCGGCGAACGCACGAATCACCTCGGCGTTGCCGCACAAGTAGCCGACCCGGCAGCCGGCCATGTTGTAGCTTTTTGACAACGAATTGATCTCCACGCCAACGTCCTTCGCGCCCGGGACGGAGAGAAAGCTCACCGGTTTGTTTCCATCGTAATACAGCTCGCCGTAAGCAAAATCGGAAACAACGAGGATATCGTACCGCTTCGCAAACTCGACTACTTCGCGATAAAATGATTCCGTTGCCAACGCTGGCACGGGGTTGCCGGGAAAGTTTAAAAAGAGGATGGCTGCCCGTTTCGCGACACTTTCCGGAATGGCGGCAAGATCAGGCAAAAAGCCGTTTTCTTTCCGGAGCGGCATGAAATATGGCTCCGCTTCCGCCATCGCTACGCCGGCCGCATACGCCGGATACCCGGGATCCGGCAATAGAATGACATCCTCCGGATCGGCGAACACCATCGGCAAATGAACGAGCCCGTCTTGTGACCCCATCACGTACGTCACTTCCGTCTCCGGATCGAGCACGACGCCATGCGCCGTCCGATAATAATCGGCGACCGCTTCATGAAACTCGTGAATGCCTTTTAATGTGTAGCCGTACGCATTCGGCTCGTTGGCGTAGCGGGCGATCGCCTCGCGCACAAACGGCGCCGGGGGCAAATCCGGGCTGCCGACGCTTAAGTCGATCCACTCGTCATGAAGATGGCGCCGCTCTCGCCGATACGCCGCCAATTCAGCGAAAATCGACGCCGAAAACGCGTTCATTCGTTTCGCTTTTTTCATTTCGGCTTCCTCTCCCTTGCCAAGACAAAAACTGCATTTTCTTTTTGTTTTTGTTGGTATATACTATGGTTATATGAATAGTGTATCATATGTTCTCGGGGAAAATATAGACAGAAAGGCGGGAAAACGGAACGTGAACACGATCTTTTTTGCGGCCAGCCTGATTACGTTGCTTTATTTCATTTATAGCTGCATCGCCAATGCCTAAACGCCCTTGGCGAACAATCCAGCTCCCTTAGCAATTCTGTTGGATGCTAAGGGAGTGTGCGCGTGAAAATGACAAAAGGAGCTCCCCGTCGGGAGCTCCTTTTCAATCGATTTTTGTTTTTTTGCGGGCGGAGTCAAGCTCGAATGCGCCTGTCTCCGTCTCCGTCGTGCCTTGCCCCCGAACATCTGGGGCGCTGACGCCCGTTTTCGAACGATCTTTTTTCCGCTTCGGCATGCCGATCACCTCCGCCCTTATCGTTCCCCCCAGCGCGCCGTTGTATGCCGGGCTAAACCGAATGTCCGGACGGCGGGCGATTCGCTTTCTATTCGCACCGCATCAGCTGCAATATTTTTCAAACGCGGCTAAAATATTTTCCATGACCTCCTCCATCGAGTGAAACTCGATGTCTTCGCGCGGAATGAAGTGTACGACTTCCTTTCCCTTTAAGAGCGCCATCGATGGCGAAGACGGCGGATAGCCGACAAAGTATTCGCGCATTTTCGCCGTCGCTTCTTTATCTTGGCCGGCAAATACGGTCACTAAATGATCCGGCTTTTTCTCGCTCCTAAGCACCGCCTGCGTGGCTGCTGGGCGCGCCAGGCCAGCGGCGCAGCCGCACACCGAATTGACGAAGACAAACGTCGTTCCTTCCGCTTGTTCCATAAACTGTTCAACTTCTTCACTTGTGCGCAATTCATGGAAACCGGCGCGCACGAGTTCATCGCGCATCGGCTGCACGAGCTGGCGCATATACTCTTCGTACGCCATCGACATGGCCATCATCCCTCCATATGATCATCGTTGTGCTATCAGCATACTATACTTTGAACAAAAAAATCAACGAAGACGCTGCCGGAGGCAAGTGAAGAGCGATGGATGGGAAAGGCGCCTGCCCAAGGCAGCGCCGGCCGGGAAACAACCTCAAACCGAGACGTTTGAAATTGTCCAATTCGCTCCGGCCTCGAGCACAGCCATGACGACTTAGCAAGAAGCGCTTTTTTGACCAGAGAAACAAACGTTCAAACTGACGCGCCTGTTTTTATTTTCCCAGCTTATTCTCTTTTTTCCGGCTCTCCGTCATTTGCTTCCACACAGACCCTTTCGCTTCTTCACCGCCTTCGATCCGTTCAATGGCCATTTTCACTTGCAAGCTCACTTCAAATTCCGGATCGTTTTCCGCCGCTTTTAACGCCGGCAAGGCCGATTCGTCGCCGACTTCATACAAAAACATGGCCGCGCGCCAACGGACGAGCTTGCTTTCGTCCTTTAGCGCTTCGATCATTGCCGGAATGGCCTCCGGATCGCCGATGTCGGACAAACAGTCGCCGGCGGTGCGGCGGACAGCGACAGCAGGATCTTTTAACGCTTCATACAAATACGGAAGCACCTTTTTGCCGCCGATCATGCCGAGATACGCCGTCGCCAGACGGCGAATGGCCATTTTTTCATCCTTGAGCGCCTTGGCCAACACCGGGATGTCGTCTTCAGTCGGCTCAGCCATCTGTTCGAGCGCCGCATACCGTTTGCGCCAATCCGGGTCATCGAGCATCTCGCTCGTCACTTTGAGGCTTGGACGCTTTTGCACCGTTTTTTCCTGCTCACCGCGGCGGAACATGTTGACGATCCGCTCCAGCCGCTCGGGCGGATAGGCCGCCGACAGCTCATCGACGATTTCGCGGCCGATTTCCTCAAATGTGCCGTAGCGCACCCCTTTTTCGACCCATTTGCGCTCTAAGACAATGTTGTCGGCATATTTTTGTGCTTCAATCACAGCGTCGATAAACGGTTTCGGCAGCCCGACGCGGTATTCACGCTCTCCGTCGCTCAGTTTCACCTGCATCGGCAAACCGTACAGCATTTGCACGAACACTTTCACTTCGCCGAAATGTTCGTTTCCTTTCGGCTTTGCCTCGGCGCTGTCATCCGCTTCCTCGCCGAACACTTCGCGCACTTTCGCCAAAATGTCGCGCCAGTCGTATTTCGGATGGCGCTCAATAGCCAAAAAATCAGCGACATGGTAGATGCCTTTCACCCCGTCGATGCGCATGAGCTCCTGAATGAGCGGGGGCGCAGCATCAACGTTCTCCGGCTTGTAGTTATGGCTTGTGCCAAACGGCAGCTCCTCATCAAGCAGCACTTTCATCGTATTCGGGCTTGGCGTTGGTTCAATCGCTTTAATGCGCAACCGTCATCCCCCTTCCTTTGCCTTTCCTGCTCGCCTTACAGCAGCTTTTCAATTTCCTTTCTCAACTCGCTTGGCTTTGTTTGCGGTGCGAAACGGGCCACAACCTCGCCGTTGCGGTCAACCAAAAATTTTGTGAAATTCCATTTGATTGCTTCTGTGCCGAGCACGCCTGGCGCTTGTTCTTTCAAATATTGAAACAGCGGATGGGCGTTGTCGCCATTCACCTCCACTTTCGCAAACAGCGGGAACGTCACACCGTAATTCAACTGGCAAAATTGCTCGATTTCCTCTTCCGTCCCTGGCTCTTGGCCGCCGAACTGGTTGCACGGAAAGCCGAGCACGACAAACCCGCGATCGCGATATTCGTCATACAGATCCTGCAGTTCTTTATACTGCGGGGTAAAGCCGCAACGGCTTGCCGTGTTGACAATCAACAGCACGCTGCCTCGATAGACGGAAAGCGGTTGTTCCTCTCCGCGAATCGTTTTGGCACTGAATTCATATATACTCATGATTTTTCACCTCATCCCCATCATAGCGGATTTCACCGTTTGTTTCCACTTTTTGCGCCACTACTGTCCGGCAAACGGTTGCAACTGTTCAAGTGATGAAACCATATACGGCACCATCTCCGGCAAATCAGTAGCATTGTCCTCATAAATGAGACGGGCAAATTCGACCACGGCTTCATTTTCATACGGGCCGCGTTCATGCGGAAACGTAAAGCGAATCGTCTGCCGAATGATTCGCTCCTCCCCCCAAATCGTCCGCAGCGTTCCTTTAATGAGCGCACAAACGGACGAGCGGCGAATTGGGAGGGTAAACAGAAGAGCGAGCCGGCAGCCGGCCCGGCCGTGATAGAGACGCTCATTGACCAGCTCAGCAAAATCAAGCGAAAGCCGCGCGGTGCAGACGACGGGCGGATCGGGCGCATCATGCAGCCGAAATGAAATGGCGTACTCCCGGAACAAACGGGCCAAATCGACAAGATCGCGGCGGTCGACGACGACAATCTTTCCTTGCAAGTCAGCATCATACACCGCCCCTTCCAACACTGTTTTCAAGTTGTCAAACGCCGTCGGATCCATCGTTTGTTCCTCCTTTGTAGATTTGTGAACGCCTTTCGACAGAAAAAAATGAATTGAAGAAAATCGATAAACTTTTTATAATGAAATTATTTAAAAAATGAGAACGAAACGGAGGGGACATCGTTGCCAATCAACATCCCAAAAGACTTGCCGGCGAAAGAAATACTCGAACAAGAAAACATTTTCGTGATGGACGAAGAACGGGCTTACTCTCAAGACATCCGTCCGCTCAACATCATCATTTTAAACTTGATGCCCGAAAAGGAAAAAGCAGAGACACAGCTGCTGCGCCTGCTCGGCAACTCGCCGCTGCAAGTGAACGTCACCTTTTTGCGCCCGGCGACTCACGAGCCGAAAACGACAAGCAAACATCATTTAGAGCAATTTTACACGATTTTCCCGCACATTCGCCATCGAAAGTTCGACGGGATGATCATCACCGGAGCGCCGGTTGAACAAATGCCGTTTGAAGAAGTCAACTATTGGGGAGAATTGACCGAAATTATGGAATGGACGAAAACGAACGTCACCTCGACGTTGCATATTTGTTGGGGAGCACAAGCCGGCCTGTATTACCATTACGGCATCCCGAAATATCCGTTGCCGGAAAAATGTTTCGGTGTGTTCAACCATACAGTGGAAGTGAAAAATGTGAAGCTGCTGAGGGGCTTTGACGACGTGTTCCGCATGCCTCACTCCCGCCATACCGATGTCAAACGCGAGGATATTGAGAAAGTCCCGGGAATTACAATTTTATCCATATCCGACAAAGCTGGCGTTTGCCTCGTTGTATCGAACGACGGGCGCCGCATTTTCTTAACCGGTCATCCAGAATATGATGCGACAACACTCAAAGAAGAATATGAACGCGACTTGGCGAAAGGGCTGCCGATTCACATCCCGGAATCATACTTTCCAAATGATGACCCAAGCCAGCCGCCGCTGAATACGTGGCGGTCGCATGCGAATTTGCTGTTTATCAACTGGCTCAACTACTACGTCTATCAGGAAACGCCGTACGTTTGGGAATAAAAGCTCGACAAAAAACACGCTGCCTTTTGGCAGGGCGCTTTTCTCATTTTGACTTATTTCGACAATGGTCCCGTTCCTTCGCGCAGCTGGCGGCATACTCTATAGTAGATTTTGCGTGGAGGTGACTCTCATGGGCGCTTGGCATAGCAACGGCTTTGCCTTGATTGTCGTCCTGTTCATTTTGTTGATCATCGTCGGTGCGGCGTTCGTTTATTAATCACTGATTGCTGCCGCCATCCGGCCGGCTTGCAACGGGAAAGCGGGAACACGAAGGCTTCCCGCTTTTTTTATGCCAGAATGCAGACAGCCATGCATAGGAATGAAGACATCGTCCATGCTAAACGTATAACGACGGCAGCCAAAGGAGGTGGAGCTCATGACGAAACGCCCAAACAACGGCAGCCGCAACCAAAACGCGCCGACGCAAGATCCAATAGCCTTGCTTCGCGGCCCGGTTTCTGGCGATAACAGCAAAGGACGGCGGCAAAAGAAAGAACAAAATGACAAAACGGACACGGATGCATAGGCAAAATCGTTATGAGCGAGCATTTCTGTCTAGCAGCCCCTATCCAATCCAAAAAGCGGCCCCATTTGGCCGCTTTTTTTGAATCGGATAGACTCGCACTTCCATCGGAATGCACACGATGCATTCTCTTTGAGGCAGAATCTTCGACTAAATGTTCATGGTGTCCCCTTCAAAACTCAATCCCTTTTATCGCCCTCGTTCCTTGTTCATAGTCATGTTTGATGAGCGTCATCTCCGTGGCGATATCTGCGGCGGCAATGAGTTCCGGGCGCGCCGCGCGCCCCGTGATGACAAGATGAAGCGACGGCGGACGCGTGCGGATCAGCTCGAGCACCTCGCTGACTGATACGATATCTTCAACAGGAAAGCGGTCAATGGCCAGCACATTGTTCAGTTCATCGAGCACAATCATATCATACTGTCCGGAATACACATATTCTTTGGCCACCGCCCAGGCGCGCTTCAACGCTTCACGGTGAACGTCCGGCGTTTTTGTCCATGTGAAGCCGGCGCCAAGCTGGCGCACTTCAACGCCAAGGCGCTGCAGGGCCAACTGCTCGCCATATGTGCGCTCGGGGGATTTAATAAACTGCAAAACGACGACATGCAACCCACGTCCGGCCGCGCGCAGCGCGAGGCCAAATGCGGCGGTCGTTTTTCCTTTGCCATCGCCGGTATAGACAATCACCCTCCCATCACGATGGAACGCCGACATCCACCACGCCCCCTTGCTGTTCTGGAAACCATTGCAACGCCTCGCGCAGGCGGACGACTGTACCGATGATAATGATGGCTGGATGGGAGATGTCTGCCTGCTCCGCCTCCACCGGCAGTGTGGCAAGCGTCGCCGCTACCGTGCGCTGCCGCTCGGTCGTCCCCCATTCGATGATCGCCGCAGGTGTCTCCGCTGCTTTTCCGGCGGCAATGAGCCGGCGGCAAATATCCGGCAAATTGGCCGCTCCCATGTAGACAATGATCGTATCGCATCCTCGAACTAGCGCCTCCCAATCGATCCGTTCACTCCGATGGCCGCTGACCATCGCCACTGAGGCGGCGTAATCACGGTGGGTGACCGGAATGCCAGCGTACGCCGGCGCAGCGATGCCGGATGTCACCCCTGGAACGATTTCAAACGGAATTCCGGCTTTGGCCAACACTTCCGCCTCTTCACCAACGCGACCAAAGACGCACGGATCGCCGCCTTTTAAGCGGACGACCGTTTTTCCTTGTTGCGCATGCTGGATGAGCAACTCATGAATTTGTTCTTGAACCGTGTCATGTTTTCCCGGCTCTTTTCCGCAGTAAAGAAGCTCAGCGTCCGGCTTCGCGTAGCGTAGCAGCTTCCGGTTGATGAGCCGGTCGTAAATAACGACATCCGCCTGTTCGAGGCATTCGCGCCCGTAAACCGTGATGAGCTTTTCATCACCCGGCCCAGCACCGACTAAATACACTTTGCCGACGGTCATCGCCCCTTCTCCCCTTTCGCATTGGCCGTGGAAATGCCCGCCGAGGCGAACGTCGCCATTTCGTTCACCATCGCCATTGCTGAAATCAAGAGCGGAAACGCTACCGCCGCGCCGCTTCCTTCGCCAAGGCGCATGCCGAGATCCAAAAGCGGCTCCTTCTCTAGCAAACGAAGGGCTATACTGTGCCCCGGCTCTTGCGAACGATGGCCGGCAATCATATAGTCTGTAACGTTCACGGCAAACTGGCGGGCCACAAGGGCAGCCACCGTGCAAATAAATCCGTCAAGCAAAATCGGGATGCGTCGCTCGGCAGCCGCCAACATAGCGCCGGCCATGGCGGCGATCTCGAGCCCTCCTATTTTTGCGATCCATTCGAGCGGCTTCGCCGGATCCGGACGGTGAAGCGTAAGCGCCCGGCGGATGACATCCCGCTTATGTTGCAGCCGTTCTTCGTCAATGCCGCTTCCTTTGCCGACGATGCGCTCGAGCGGTTCATCAGTCAACGTAGCCAATAAGGCGCTCGCGGCGGTCGTATTGCCGATTCCCATCTCGCCGACAATGAGCGTGCGGGCGCCTTGTTCAATGATGGACGCCGCCTGTTCGTAACCGACATGAAGCGCCTGTTCGGCCTCGGACGGCGTCATCGCTTCCGTTTCCGCGAAATTGTTCGTTCCCGGGCGCACCTTTTTCTGAATGACGCGCTCATCATTGATCAGCACGGCGACACCGACATCAATCACCTGAAGCAACGCGCGGACTTGCCGGCTGAACACATTAATCGCCGCTCCGCCGTTGGCAAAGTTGTACACCATTTGCGCCGTCACTTCGGCCGGATAGGCAGACACCCCTTCTTCCGTGACGCCATGGTCGGCCGCAAACACGAGCACTCCGGGCGGAGTGACGCGTGGAAGCAGCTCCCCGGTCATGCCGGCAAGCGTTGCCGCCACTTCTTCAAGACGGCCGAGGCTGCCGGGCGGTTTGGTCAATTGATCGATATAGGCACGCGCTTGTTCAACCATTTCTCGGCGGATCGGTGGAATCGAAATATTCATCATGTTCGCGCAACATCCCCGCATCGAGCGGGAAACATGCACCTTCCTCCTTTCCTCTTCTAGCAATATATCGTTCACAGCACCGATGATCGTCTCTGAAATTCTTGCATCATTTGTTCAATCCGTTCGATCGCGACGTGTTGCCGAACGTGGGCGGCGAGCCGGTCGAACGCCTTTTCTTTGAGCGAGCGAAAGAGTCGGACACCAGAAGGAGCGATCCCTTTTTGGCGGCGAATGTTGTTGAAAAACGCGGTGCGGAACGCATCGTTATGAAACAAATCGTGCATGTACGTGCCCAGCACCCTCTCATCACTGTGCTTCGCCCCTTCCTGGCGGCCGTCCGCTTCAACAAGCGGCGCATAGCCGGGAAGCGGCGTCGAGCGCCCCATATGAATCTCATATCCTTGCACCGAAAACCGCTCCCCCGCCCATGTAAGCATCCCTTCCGCGTGGATGGTGATTTTCGTCCGCTCCAACGTCGTTTCAATCGGCAGCAAACCAAGCCCTTTGACTTCCGGAAGCGGCGTCTCGACGCCGTACGGATCACGGATGACGGCGCCAAGCATTTGATAGCCGCCGCATAAGCCGACAACTCTCGTTTTTCCCTCATGGACAAGCGATACGATGCGGGAGGCGAGCCCCCGTTTTTTCATATAAATCAAGTCTTCGATCGTATTTTTGCTTCCCGGAAGCACAATCACATCCGGCTCCCCAAGTTCATCGACATGTGTCACCAACCGGACGCGGCAGTCCGGTTCTGCCAGCAGCGGGTCGATGTCGGTGAAATTGGCGATTTTCGGATAGCGGATGACAGCGACATCAATCGCTTCCTCTCCGCCGACAGATGAAGCAAACCGCTCAAGCGCCAGCGAATCTTCAGCATCGATCGCCAAGTCAGGCAAATGCGGGACGACGCCAAGCACCGGCACGCCGGTGTATCGTTCAAACCAGTCAAGCCCCGGCTCAAGCAGTGACACATCGCCATGAAACTTGTTGATGATGACGCCAATCACCCGCTTTCGGTCCTCAGGCGCAAGCAGCGTCAGCGTCCCGACGAGGCTGGCGAACACCCCGCCCCGTTCAATATCGCCAATCAACACGACCGGGGCGTTGGCGAGGCGGGCGATGCGCATGTTGACGAGTTCACGGTCATTTAAGTTCACTTCGGCCGGGCTCCCCGCCCCTTCGATCACCAGCCGATCGTATTCCTTCATTAACGTGTCAAGCGACTTCTTGATCACGGCCAGCCCCTGATGAAAAAACTCGTTCCGGTAGGCGAACGCCGGCATATTGCCATACGGTCGTCCAAGCACGACAATTTGTGATTCATTGGCGCGGCTTGGCTTCAGTAAAATCGGGTTCATCTCGGCGCGGGCTGGCACGCCAGCCGCTTCGGCTTGGATGCCTTGCGCCCGGCCGATTTCTTTCCCGTCCGGCGTCACATACGAATTGAGCGACATGTTTTGCGACTTAAACGGTGCCGTTTTCCAGCCGTCTTGGGCGAAAATGCGGCAAAATGCCGTGGCGATCACGCTTTTGCCGGCATCGGAATGAGTGCCTTGAAACATGATCGGCAGCGCCTTAGCCATTGGTTGCCACCTTCTCACATTCAGCGAGCCATCGCTCAACCATTGCCGGAGCAGAAGCAAAATGGAAATGGACGTAGCCGGCGACAAGCCGATGCGCTAGATAACCATCCGGCTTTGAGCCAAACCGCCCGCTCGTTTCATAGGCAAATGGCGCCTCGCCCCTTGGTTCATATACAGAGTAATGAAACTCATGCCCGCGCGCCCGTTCTCCTTCCGGCAACAGGAAGTTTCCTCTCCGCCCGCGCACTTCGCGATATCCAAGCGCCGCGAGCTTCGTCTTCATCACCACTCTCCCCGGGATGACGCCTGCCATCTCATAAGCCGTGCCGTCCGTCGTGACAAGCTGCTCGGTAAGAAACATAAATCCGCCGCACTCGGCCAATGTCGGCATCCCTTGTTCAATGGCGGCGCGGATCGACTGCTTGACCGCCGTTTGCGCGGAAAGCCTAGCGGCAAACTCCTCGGGGAACCCCCCGCCGATATACAATCCGTTGACCCCTTTTGGAAGCGGCTCGCCCGCGAGCGGGGAAAAATAGACAAGCTCTGCGCCGCAGGCGGCCAGCATCTCGAGATTTTCCGGATAGTAAAAATGGAAAGCCGCATCTTTGGCAACCGCCACGCGCGCCCGGTAGCGCCGCAAAGGCCGAATGAGCGGGTGCGGTGGATCCAGCGCGGGCGCTTCCGCGATGGCTAGGAGCGTCTCCCAATCGACGGTTTGCGCCACCTTTTGCCCAAGTTCGGCAAAAAACGAATCCAGCTCGCCGCGCTCCACCGACGGCACAAGTCCTAAATGGCGCTCCGGCAGCGCCAACGCGTCGTCTTGTGTAAGAAACCCGATGACCGGCACCCCGCACGTTTGCTCGACCGCCGCTTTGACAAGCCGAAAATGCCCTTCGCTGCCGACGCGGTTGGCAAATACGCCAGCGATGCGAACATCGGGGCGAAACAGTTGAAACCCACGGACGATGGCCGCGGCGCTGCGGGCCATGCCAGCGCAATCGACGACAAGCAGCACCGGGCTTTCGGTCAACGCGGCGATGTCAGCCGTCGATCCTTCATCGGAGAGCGGCTGTTTTCCGTCAAACAGCCCCATCACTCCTTCGATGATGGCGAGATCCGCCCCGACGCAGCCATTGGCGAGCACTGTTTTGACCGCTTCCTTTCCCATCATCCAACTGTCCACGTTGCGCGCCGGACGCCCGGTGACGGCCGTATGGTAGGTCGGGTCGATGTAATCCGGTCCGCATTTAAACCCTTGCACCGTATATCCTTGCTGCTTCAGTGTTGCCATCAAACCGAGCGTTACGGTCGTTTTGCCGGCGCCGCTTCCCGGTGCGGCGATGACGAGTCGTCGCATGGCTCGCTCCCCTTTCTGCGTCTGTGGTCTATCAATGCCACCGAAATCGTCACATTGCCGGACTTCTTTTTCACGAGCGCCATCTGATCGGCCCCGCTGTACAATTTCGCCGCCGGCTCGCTCACCCCATACGCGCCGGTGTAGCGGTAGACGGTCTCGGATGGCGCTTCGATCGGCACCTCGTTCAGCTCCTCTGGCGTATACGCAACCAACTCCCATCGATATTTGTTGACTATCTCCAAAAGTCCTTGTTCATCCTTTTTCAAATCAATGGTGCACACCGCTTTGACACTTTTCATCGAAAAACGCAGCTCATTGAGCGTCTCATGGATGACCGCCTCAATTTCTTCAGCCGAGGTGCCGCGGTTGCAGCCGATGCCAAGAGCGATGACTTTTGGACGATACAGGACGCCGTTTTGCAAAATCGCTTCTTCTTCCGGATCAAGAAGCCGATGGGTGACGACAAGCGCGGCCGCCGGGCGGGCGGCAAGCGCGGCACTGATCGAGTCGTACACGGTGATGTTTTTCGGCAACGGCCGCCCTTCCGGCCACCAGTCGGTCTCCCCCGATTCTTGCACAATGGCGACCGGCTCTTCATTGACGACAGCCGCGCTCACCGGCGTCAGCTTGTCAGCTGATTCCCATTCCCAACCGAACTGGCGGCCAAACAGATCGACAGCGATCGTCTGCTGCACGTCAGAAGCGGTCGTAATGACCGGGCGGGCGCCTAAAATGGCGGCAACGCGCCGCGTCAGTTCGTTCGCCCCGCCCAAATGGCCGGAAAGAACACTGATCGCATGTTCTGCCTTATCATCGATCACCACGACCGCAGGATCGGTCTTTTTATCTTTTAACAGCGGAGCGATCATCCGCACGACGGCGCCGAGTGAAATGATGCAAATGAGGCCGTCATAGCGGGCGAACAACTCCGGCAGCAACGTCTTGACGTTGCCGGAAAACAGGCGGATCCCGTTCTCGGTTTCATCGCCGCGGGCAAATTTATCTGTATAATAGACATCTGCCCCCGCAAGGGTGCGTCCGAGCCGACGGGCAATCTCCACGCCGTGCTTCGTAATGGCTACGACCGCATAGACGCCGTGTCTTTCGTTGTTCGTGTCAGCAACCCCCACCTTACTTCTCCCCCTTTCGGTATCCGTGCGTAAACGTACGGTCATACAGTTTCGAACGGTAGCCGCGTTCATGAATGTGCGGATCGAGCGCCCAACCGGCCAATATGATGGCATGCTTCGTCACCCCGTGCCGGCGCATATCGTCCGCCAATGCGGCAACGGTGGAACGAATCACGACTTCATCCGGCCATGTCGCTTTATAAACGACCACCACCGGCGTCTCTGGGCTCCAGCCCGCTTCAAGGAGCGCGGACGACACTTTTTTGGCCAGCGTCGCGCTTAAAAAAAGGACAATGGTGCAATGATGCTGGGCAAGTTCCTGCAATTTCTCACGCGACGGCACCGGCGTCCGCCCCTCGGCGCGGGTGAAAATGACGGTTTGCGTCAATTCCGGGACAGTCAGCTCCGCCTGCACGGCCGCCGCGGCGGCAAACGCCGAACTGACGCCGGGGACAATTTCCACTTCAATTCCTTCTTCTTTCAACAAGGCGATTTGCTCAAGCGTCGCTCCGTAAATCGACGGATCCCCCGTATGGACGCGGACGACAAGTCGTCCTTGTTTCACTTGCTCCGCCATCGCCGCGACCATTTCTTCTAAATGCATGCCGGCGGTATGGAAAACATCAGCGCCCGGCTTCCGGTAGCGCTCGATCAATTCCGCGCTCACTAGCGAGTCTGTGTAAAAAATGGCGTCGGCAGCAGCGAGAAGCTCGGCGCCGCGAACCGTGATCAAATCGGGCGCGCCCGGCCCTGCTCCTACGATATACAGCTTCACTTTCTCACCACCATCAATGTCAAATATTCGAGCTCTGCTCCGTCGAGCTCCTCAATCTTCCACACCACTTCCTCGCCGGACGTCACTTTCGTCACCACCGCGGCGCGATGAAGCAAATCGAGCTCGCGCAAGAGACGCATCATCAGCTTGATCACTTTCGCCACTTTAAAAAAGACGACGCAATCGTGCTCGAGAAGCGCGGCTTTCATCGCCTCCTCATCGTCGCGAGCTGGCACGATCGCCACCGTTTCATCACCGTCCGCCAGCGGCAGACGCAGCCGGGCGGCAGCAGCGTTGGCCGAACTGACGCCAGGGATGACTTCGATCGGCGCTTCCGGGTAACGCTGTTCTATCACGCTCATCAAATGGATGAACGTGCTATACAACAGCGGATCGCCTTCGGTGACAAACGCCACATCGCGCCCGGCTGACAGCTCCGCCCAAATGGCGTCCGCCGCCTCGTTCCACTTCGGCTCAAGCACAGCTGGGTCTTTTGTCATCGGAAAATGGAGGCCGAGCCGCCGTTTTTCCTCTGGCGCAAAATATGCATCAATGATTTGTTCGGCATAGCTTTTGCTTTGCCGCCCTTTTTTTGGATAAGCAATGACATCCGCTTCTTTTAGGCGGCGGTATGCTTTCACCGTCATGAGCTCCGGATCGCCCGGGCCGACGCCAACGCCGTACAACGTTCCGATCATTCGTCTCCCTCCCGCTTCGCAGCAATGATGTACACCGGATTGAGCGCCTCAAAGCGCGTCAAGTCTAAAATCGGCTTGCTTCGCGACACTTGCGCGAGGGTGATGTCGACATGAAACCTGCGTTCGCCGAGCTCGCGGCCCGCTTCGGAAAGCGTCTCGATCGTTGCTGCATTGATGACGATGCGTCCGTTCCGTTTCAAGCGGCGGCAGCACACATCTAAAAGCGGCGCCATCGCGCCGGACGTGCCGCCGATAAAGATGGCGTCCGGGTCGGCAAACTCATCGAGCCGATCGGGCGCCCTGCCATGCACAAGCGTGATGTCAACGCGGAATTTGCGCAAGTTTTGCCGGCAAATGTCAACATCATGTTCATTTTTTTCAATCGCAAACACAGCGCCATCACGGACGATTTTCGCCGCTTCAATCGCGACCGAACCTGTGCACGTCCCGATGTCCCAGACGACGCTGTCCGGACGAAGACGCATGGCGCTCAAGCTCAGCACACGAATTTCTTTTTTTGTAATCAGCCCTTTATCCGGTTTTCGCTGAAAAAATTCGTCATCCGCAATGCCGAGCGGCCAAACTGGGCCGGGCGCTGTTTGCCGCAAAACAACTATATTTAATGGAAGAAACTCGGTTTCCGTCATTTCTTCCAGCTTGAAAAACCGGCAGCGCTCATTTGCCCCCCGAGCTCCTCACCGACAAACGCCTCATATTCCGTCATTCCGTACTCGAGCAAATAGCGGGCGATGGCAGCCGGCGAGTTCGTCTCATCAGTTAAGATGGCGACTTTTCGCCGCCCATCGATGCGCTGCGCCAAGCCGGTGAGCGGACGGCCATGGACGCTGATGAACGCCGCGTCTTGCCAAGACTCGCCCATTTTGGCAAACGCCCATTGCACCGAGCTGACGGCCGGATACACTTCAATCGGCAATTTGCCGGCCAAATAGCTGCCAATCCCATAAAAGAGCGGATCTCCGGACGCGAGCACAACTGTATTGCGCGTCTCATGGCGGAGCCGCTCCACAAGCTCCGCCAGCCCGCGGCGGATGACGATCGTTTCTCCCTTGTATTCCGGAAACATCGCCAGCTGCCGTTCGCCGCCGACAAGCAGCTCGCTTTCTATGATCCATCGCTTATACAAATCGGGGAGGCTCGCTTGCCCGTCAGCCCCCACGCCGATCAACTTCATCGTCCCCATCGGTCTGCACCGCCTTTCCTAATCGTTGTCCGTTCATCGTATAAATGGACGTGGCCACCGTCAGGCCGCCTCCGACTTCGTTGAGCGCCGCCTGGCAGCACGCTTCGCACAATAGCTCGAAAAACTTCGTGCAACCGGCCTCTTGCATCATGTCGCCGACTTGCGCCGCCGTGTTCGCTTCACGCACCGCGGCCACCAGCTCGGAAGGGGCGCCGGCTTGCTCAGCGAGCGCCGCCAAAAAACCGAAGTCAACCGGAGCGCTTTTCGAGTGCACCATCATCACACCTTGGGCGACTTTCGAAAATTTTCCCATCATCCCGACCATCGACACCGTCTTGATGCCAAGCCGTTTGCATTGCTTCAGCGTAAACCCGACAAAATCGCCCATTTCGATAAATGCTTCTTCCGGCAAATGGGGATATTCTTGCATGGCGTATTTCTCGCTCCGTCCCCCAGTCGTGATGACGACATGACAGCAGCCGTTCGCCTTGGCCACTTGAAGCGCCTGCACGATGCTCGCCCGATAGGCGGCGGTGGAGAACGGGACGACAATGCCGCGCGTCCCTAAAATCGAAATGCCGCCCATGATGCCAAGTCTCGGATTCAACGTTTTTTTGGCGATCTCTTCGCCGCCGGGAACGGAAATGACGACCTTCACTCCGCGATGTAGACCGTATTGCGCCAGCACTTCGTTGACTGCTTCGCGGATCATTTGCCGCGGCACTGGATTGATCGCCGCCTCCCCAACCGGCACCGGCAAACCCGGCTTCGTCACCCGCCCGACCCCTTCGCCGCCGTCAATATGAACGCCAGGCGAAGAAGCCCACGAGACAGTGGAAACGATGAGCGCGCCATGCGTCGCATCCGGGTCATCCCCGCCGTCTTTCACGACCGCAGCCGTCGCCGTTTCGCCATCAAGCGAACAGGAGGCGAGCGAAAAGGTCACCATTCGTCCAATCGGCAGGCGGATCGTCGCTTTCTCCTGCTCCTTGCCGGTAATGAGCGCTGTGAGCGCCGCTTTGGTCGCCGCTGTCGCGCACGATCCGGTCGTATACCCTTCACGCAGCGTTTTTTTCGTTTCCATCGTTCGTCACGCTCGCTCAGCGAGCAGCGATAGAGCGTTCAAGGCGGCGACCGTCACTGTGCTTCCTCCTTTGCGGCCGCGGTTGGTGATGAACGGCACATCGAGCTTCGCCAATTCTTCTTTCGATTCCGCCGCGGAGACGAATCCGACCGGCAAGCCGATCACCAATCCCGGCCGCGCCTCTCCTTCTTTGATGAGGCGGATGAGCTCCAATAATGCTGTCGGAGCGTTGCCGATGGCAAAAATGCCGCCTTCCGCTTCTTTCACCGCTTTGCGCATAGCGACAATCGCCCTTGTCGTATTCAACCGTTTCGCTTCAGCGATCACGTCTTCATCCGAAATATAGACGCGCACCGCGCTGCCGAACTTCGCAAGCCGCGCTTGATTGACGCCGGCTTGCACCATTTGCACATCGGCGACGACGAGCTTGCCATTGCGAATGGCGTCAATGCCTGAGCGAATCGCATCCGGGTGAAAAATGAGGCTTTTGCCAAGCTCAAAATCAGCCGATGCATGGATGACGCGCTGAACGATTCGGTATTGTTCTTCCGTAAATGAATGCTCCCCGATTTCCTCATCAATGATTTGAAAGCTCCGCGCTTCGATTTGTTCTGGCTGCACCGTCACCGGCCGGAACGTTGTATGAAAATCCATTCGTATTCGCTCCTTTCTCAAGATCATGGCATCGCTGAAATCCACGGTTCACTTAAACTGGCTTTTTTTGCGCCTTGTCTCACCAACTTGCCTCTTTTTTTGCCTCCTTATGCGGTTGGAAGCGGCGCGTGTTGCTTCAACGCATTAAGCACGCCGGCAAAATCGTGATGCACAATGCCGTACGACAACCGCGGGCGGCGGATGACGATCACCTCAATGCCAAGCTCTTCAGCGGCGGCAATTTTCTCATCGACAAACCCGACTTTGCCGCTTTCTTTCGTAACGACGACCGTGACGCCGAAATGGCGGTATAGCGCCCGATCGAGCTCTTTTGTAAACGGCCCTTGCATCATGACGATCTGCTCTTGGGAAAACCCGAGCTGCTCGCATTTGTCGAGATTGTCTTTTCGCGGCAGCATCCGCGCGATCACCTTGACGTTTGGGCGGCCGATGAGCCTCGCGGCAAAAATGTCGAGCGTTTTGCTGCCGGTTGTGAGCATGACGACGCCGCCTTTTTCCGCCGCCAATTCGGCCGCTTCTTCATAGCTGTCGACAAAGGTCACCTTATCGGACGCAATCGAAGAAGCCTGCCGCTCGTAGCGGATATATGACAATTGGGCCTCAGCCGCCGCCTGCATGGCGTTTTTCGACGCTTCTTCGGCAAATGGATGGCTTGCATCGACGATCGCTTTCGCCCCTTCGGCTTTGGCCAGCTTGGAAAGCTGGGATGCGTCTAAACGGCCGACATAAGTGCGAATGCCGGCAGCTTCGAGCTGTTCGGCCGCGTGATCGGTGACGACCGTCGCGGCCACGTTATAGCCAGCCTGTTGGATCATCACCGCCAATTCGCGGGCATCGCTTGTTCCGGCTAACAATAAAATCATCGACGCTTCCTCCTTCAATGATGGTGGTGATGATGATGGTGATGGTGATGATGGGCGGCGTGCAGCCGGTATTGGCATACGTCGCAGTTCATCGCCACCGTTTGATCGAGCACTTCTTGGAGGCGGTCAAGCACGATATCCATCAGTTTCGGATGAAAGCCGAAATAATCCGCAAGCGCAAACGAGACGTGCGGATGGTCGAGGCGGTATTGCGCCACTTGCCGCTCAAGCCGCTTAATGAGCACACCGGTGAACAAAAAATACGGCAAGATGACGATCCGCTTCGCCCCAAGCGTCAAACAGCGGCGGACGGCATCATCAAGCGACGGCGTCGTCACCCCCATAAACGCCGGCTCGATGAGCGCATAGCCGGTCTGTTCCCAAAAGAGGCGGGCGATTTTGTACAAGTCGCTGTTCGCATCCGGATCGCTCCCGCCGCGGCCAAGCAAAATGACCGCTGTTCCGTCGTCCGGCTGCTCCGGACGCTCGCCGATTTCTTGCAGCCGTTCGCGCAAAATCGCAAATGTCTGCTCGTGAACGCCGATCGGGCGGCCGTAGCGGAACACCATATGCGGATAGCGCGCTTTCGCCTCATCGATTTCCGCCGGGATATGCAGCTTCGAATGCCCGGCCGGCAATAAAATGAGCGGAACGACCGCCACTTCCGTTGCCCCGGCTTCAGCACAGCGTTCGATTCCTTCGCCGATCGACGGACGGCCAAATTCAAGAAAACACGTTTCGGCATGAAAGGAAGCAGGAAGACGCGGCCGCAGCCGCTCGACAAACTCCCGCACTTGCTCGTTCCCTTCCGGATCGCGGCTCCCATGGCCGACAAATAAAATGGCTCTCATTCTTGTTTTCCCCCTTTTGTTAGCAGACGTCTTCCGCCGTTCCCTATAAGCGTGGGCGTTTCATCCAAATGCGAGGAGCCCATCTATGCTTTTTTATGGAGCCAGCCGGTTATTCGATCGACTGTCGGAAAAAGATGCGCCGCTTCGACCCCAACGACATCTGCAGACGTTCAAGCTGCACATATAACGCATGCTTTCGTCACTCACCGCAAGCCGGCGTTTCGATGGACGCGGCCGGTTTTGCCTCTTCGTGTGAAAAACGTCCGACTTGCTTCACGCGGCGGAAAAACTTATGAAACCGTTCATTTGGATGTGCTTGTTCTTGATACTGTTCGATGATTTCTGCCATAACCGCCACAATCTCTTCCGGCGGAATGCCTTCAGCGACAAGCTGGCCGGGATGGGCGTTGCGGCCGACCGTTTTCCCGCCCAAAAACAAATCAAATTTCCCTTTCCGATACACAAGCCCGATGTCTTCGCGCACCGCGCCGTAGCACGCCATCCCGCAGCCGTTGATGCCAAGCTTCAACTCTTTCGGCAGCGCCATGCCGCCAAATCGGCGAGCCAATTCCTCCGCGTATGGAATGGCGTCTTTTTTCTCTCCATCGCAAAAATCACATGCCTTCACCGTCAGCACATCACCGACCGGCATGACCGTCAGCCCTGCGGCAACGAGACGAGCCACAAGCCCGTCTGGATCCTCCGTCATCCGTTCGATTTTCATATAATGGTCTGGCGTGTACGTCATTTTCCCATCGGGCCCGACGATTTCCGCGAGCACAAGGAGCTGTTCCGGAGTGAACTGTTTATTGGCCACGCCCGGGCTCACCGCCGCTTCCAACAACACGGCCGCCGTCTTTCTTGTTTTCCGTCTCTCTAAAGCGGCGAGCGCGTCTTCGGCTGTTTCTTTCACCCGTTTTGGCGCGGCGGTCGGCTGCCGTTCCGCTGTTTTTGCCAGCGGCGCGGCAAGCGTCGGCAAAACGGCAGCCGGCGGCGTTGGCTCGGCCTCCTTAGTGACCGTGGCAACAGACGACGGTCGAACCGCGGTGGCCAAGGCGGTGAAAGCACGATCCTTCTGGTTGCCGCCAGCGAAGACAGCCGCTTCGGACGGCCCTGATGCCCCCGGTGCCCCCGTGCTTCCTTCGTCCTCATCTTTCAGCGGTTTCGTCTGGTCAAGCGCCCACGGCTCCGCTTCTTTGCGCAGCCGTTCATGCGGTTTGAGCGGCTGGACGGCGGCTGCTAGTTGATACTTGCGCTGGTAGCCGCGCGGCGTGATCATCACGCCGTCATGGACGAATGTCGTTGAGTTGCCGATAATGACCGTCGTCAACATGCCGATCTCATGGTCAAGCATATGCGCCAAATCAGTGAGCACGATGTGCTGGCGTTCACGGTACGCGCTTTTCACCAGACCGACCGGGGTTTCCGGAGACCGATGGCGGAGCAGGATGCGCTGCGCTTCGATAATTTGCCGGGTGCGCCGCCCGCTTTTCGGGTTGTACAAAGCGATGACAAAATCAGCGGCCGCAGCGGCTTCCAACCGCTTTTCAATCAGCTCCCAAGGCGTCAAATGGTCGCTTAAGCTGATCGTGCACGCATCGTGCATAATCGGCGCGCCAAGCAGAGCGGCGCACGAATGGATCGCGGAAATGCCGGGGATGACTTCGATTTCAATCGAGCTGTCTTTCGTCCACCCTTTTTCAATCAACACTTCGTACACGAGTCCGGCCATGCCGTACAACCCGGCGTCGCCGCTCGAAATGACGGCGACCGTTTTGCCGCGCTCGGCCCATTTGACCGCCGCTTGGGCGCGGCTCACTTCTTCGGTCATGCCGGTGCTGATGATCTCCTTTCCGGCAATGAGGTCGCGCACGAGTTCAATGTATGTTTTGTAACCGATGATGACGTCGCTTTCTTCAATCGCTTCACGGGCCCGCTTTGTCATATGGTCGACGCTTCCCGGGCCAAAGCCGACAATGAGCAATTTGCCGACCACTTTACAGCCCCCTTCTCCATATCTCGATTATCATCGACATCCCTAACCATATGCTGTAAATACCTGTGACCGCACCAAGGACATAAAACAGCCGTTCCCGCTGCTTTGCTTTCCAAAATCCCCACGATAATCCAGCCGCTGTGGCAATCGTCGCAATGAGCAAGCCGACCACAAACAGTACAAGCTGAAGGACAGCCGCGCTCACATGCACTTTTCCGGCCGCATGGGTGATAATGGCTAGCTGGGTCGGGCTTTCGACGCCAATGCCATGAATGATGCCGATGATCAAGGCGCCAACCCAACCAACATGCGAAAAAGAACGGAAACTGTCCATTTCCCGCCTTCCCCGCAGCCATCGAGTAACCGTATGGCCGAACTCATAAAGGAGCTGAAACCGGCTTTTCACCTCACCACGCCGAAAAAGAGAAAAAAGCATCATCCCACCAAGAAGCACAAGCGTACCGCCAACTAAGAGCTCAATGGCGGCGGCTGACGACTCGGGAAGCCGGGCGCCGACCACGAGCGCCGCCACCCCCATGACAAACACGATCGCTCCGTGTCCAATAGCGTACATGATTCCGAGCGCCAACTGCTGTCTTCGCCGCGACTCGCTTCCGACCATATCCGCAATGGCCGCGACATGATCGCTGTCCATCCCATGACGCATGCCAAGAAATATCGCTAACATTACATAACTGGCCCATTCCATCATTGCGTCCTCCTCTTTCGAACGCCAATAACCGACTCCGTCCCACCAAGGCGGGTCAACCCGTCTTCACGGTATTCATACGCCGCCCACGCGCGAAGCGGCTCGCCGTTTTGCAAATGGGCGCGCACAACCTCCTTCGCCCGCTCGGGACTCATCAGCCGGTACCAAACGCCATCCGGATAGACGATCATCACGCATGCATCTTGGCAGCGACCGTTGCAGCGCGTCCTTGTTGTATGAACGGCGTCGTCAAGCCCGAGGCGGGCGATCTCCTCACGGACCGCGGCTGTCACGTCATCCCCGCCATGGCGAAGGCACGTCCCTCCGTTGCAAATGAATACATGACGCCTCATTCCTTGTAAATCCCACGTCGCCATCGAATCCCCCCTTATGTTAGAATGATAGAATGAAAGGCGGCAGACGGACGGTTTTTCGGCAAAAGAAAAAGCACCTCTACAGCAGAGGTGCAGAAAAATGCATACGAAAAGCCGCAAACGGCCCGAACAGGCCTGGCCTCATGAAGCCGTCATTCTCCCGCACGTCTGCCTATAATCCCGTAGGCATCCGTCCGATCCAAACAAGGCAGGTCTCCTGACTTAGGATCATCGCTTGGCGGCGTCTTCCCGAAGCATCCTTCAGTGACTTGCTGCCGCAAAGCTCCCCATCACAGTGGCGGGCACCGTGCCGGATTTTCACCGGGCTTCCCTTTTCACCCAAGCCCTTAAGCAGGCTTAGGCACCTTGTTTGTTTCTCGCCTATTGATCTTGTCATGGAACAAGCATCCGTTTTCATCGTAGTACAACTTGATGGCGGCCGTCAACCGTTTTTTGCCGACAAATCTTCGCGGGCGACGACAACGCCGTCCGCATCGGCGTACACGTATGCGCCCGGCTCCCAGCGGACGCCGCCAAACTCGAGCACAACATCGCGGACGCCTTTTCCCTCTTTTTTGCTTTTCACCGGGCACGTGCCGATCGCCATGACACCAAGCGGCATGCGGCCGATTTCCGCTGAATCGCGGATGCAGCCGTGGATAATGACGCCGGCAAGCCCCCGGTCGCAGGCGATTTGCGCCAACCGGTCGCCTAACAGAGCGACGCGGCGCGAGCCTTTTCCATCGACTACGAGCACCGTCCCCGGCGGCACCGTCTCGAGCGCTTCACGGACAAGGACGTTGTCTTCAAACACATCGACCGTCGCGATCGGTCCGGAAAACATCCGTTTTCCGCCGTACGATTGGAACGGCAGCTCGCAGACTTGCAACTCATCTAAAAATTGATCGCATAAATCAGCTGTTTTCATGATCCTCTCCCCTTTCGTTTTTTTCATTCGCCTCCTTTCGTCAAAATCCTGCCGACTCCACATTTTTTGCGGCGCTGCTTCTGCTCGGGAATCGGATGCGTGTCCTTGCGGGACCGCTGAAAACGATAAAAAGATTTTCTCGTCCCCGCTTTCCGGCGAACGAAAAAACGGCCCCGCACAACATGGCGGAAGCCGTTTTGGCCGCCGGGACGAACGAGCCCCGTCCGGCGATTCAGCTGGGCTAGCTGGATTCGAACCAGCGCATCACGGAGTCAAAGTCCGTTGCCTTACCGCTTGGCTATAGCCCATCACTTTGTTGTCATTTACAGTATGCGGCATAACGGCGTGCTTTATGCATCAAACTGAATATCCTTTTGCTGTATGCGCGAAACTATCGACACAAGAACCCTTTCTTCATCACCATATCACCTCGTTGTTTCGTTTTTCCTTCATGGTTATTTTCCCTAATTATGGTATCGTTGAATTGGGAAAGGGAGAGATGCATATGCGCCGAATTACTGTTTTTCGCTTATGTTTTTGCGCATGGTTTCTGTTATCGCTACCGCTCGTCTTAGCGTCCTCGGCTACCCGCCAGCCATCCAGCCAGCCGAAAACCGACATCATCGCCCACCGCGGCGCGTCTGGATACGCGCCGGAGCATACGCTCTCATCCTACCGCCTTGCCGCCTGCATGCAGGCGGACTATATAGAAGTCGACGTGCAGATGACAAAAGACCGAAAGCTCATCGCCATGCATGACGCCACGCTCGCCCGGACGACAAATGCCGAAACGGTCTACCCGCGCCGTGCTCCGTGGCGGGTAAATGATTTTTCGTTCGCTGAACTGAGGCGGCTCGATGCCGGATCGTGGTTTGACCCGCGCTTTGCCGGCGAGCGCATCCCGACGCTTGAGGAGGTGATTCAGATGCTGAAAGCGGAGCGTGTGGAAGCCCCGTTGTACATCGAAACAAAACAGCCCGGCATCGAAGAGGCGGTCGTCCATCTATTGAAAAAACACGGTTTCCTGCAACAGCGCCGCGTCATGTTTCAATCATTCCACCCGGAAAGCTTGCAAGCGCTCCGACCGCTCATCCCGCACGGCATTCGGCTCATTCAATTGGTCGGCAAAAAGGAAGCGCACAGCGGCCGCGACGAGCTGCTCCAACACATCGCCATCTATGCCGATGGCATCGGCTTGCCGCTTTCGGCCGTCACCGAAGAGTGGGTGCGCGCCGCCCATGGCCACGGACTCATTGTTCACGTCTATACCGTCAATGAACCACACGATCTCGCTCGCCTATGCACCCTCGGCGTTGACGGCCTGTTCACCGATTATCCAGACCGCCCTGGCCGCATCGCCGCCTGCCGTCGTCTGCTCCGCCATTGACCGGCCTTCAGAGAGCCAGGGGGAGCTTATTTTTTACATAATGTTTAATAAAAACGAAAATCGTTCCCATTTGACCCGATTCGGTGTATCATTTGAGAAAAAGGAGACAAGATCATGTAGACGACCATCGACTACCAAAACGGATCGTTTACCGTAACGACGGACCGCCGCCGCGTGCAGCTTGACCGCGTATGCGGCTTTCTCGCCCGTTCGTATTGGGCGCATGGGCGCAGCCGCGAAACGATCGTCAAATCGCTTAACCATTCGCTCTGCTTTTCCCTTTTTTACGGCGACAGGCAAATTGGCATAGCGCGCGTCATCACCGACCGGGCGACGTTCGCCTATCTCTGCGACGTGTTCATCGATGAAGCATACCGTGGGCAAGATCTCGGGAAATGGCTGTTATCATGCGTGCTCGCCCATCCTGATGTCGCCGCTGTCCGCAAGGTGATGCTCGCGACGAAAGACGCGCACGGGCTATACAGGCAGTTCGGCTTTGCCACGCCGAGCGAGCCGGAGCGGTTGATGGAGCGGATTCAAGAGCCGCGAACGGAGTAAAGCACAAAAGGCGGGCCGCCATCGGTCCGCCTTTTCGCCAAACTCTCCTTCCCTACTTCTTCTGTTGCCTTCATCACCGCTTCGGAAACTGAAACGACAATTTCTTCTCGTTTTCATCCCAAACTAGTATGGCGTCAAACGTTTTCCCGCCTTTTTTAAACCCTTTTATGACATTTGTTTTCCCTTGCGCCAGCAGCTTTTTCACATTCGCCGCCGAAATCGTTTTGCCGAGAATGTGTTTGGAGATCGTAAACGAGCATTTTGTTTTCGCGTACTGGTCGCAGCCGTACAACGTTCCTTTGTCGATGACGGTCCCGCCGCAAAGCGGGCACGGCCCAAGCTTCTCACCCATTGTTTTTTTCTTCCTTGTCCGCTGGATCGAGGCGGTGTCAACCCCTCTGAAATTCCAATTTGGCGCGGCGGCGATGGCGTCAGCGACGACTTTTTGCGCCAACTTTTTCACCTGTTCCATAAAGGCGGCGGGCGAGGCGCTCCCTTCTCCGATTTCGCTTAAGCGCTGCTCCCATTTCGCCGTCATTTCCGGCGAGGCGAGGATCGTGCCGCCGAGCGCCTCGATCAACACTTTCGCCTTGTCGGTCGCGTACACGAGGTTCTTTTTCACTTCAATATACTTCCGCTCTTTCAGCATGGTAATGATCGCCGCCCTTGTTGCTTCCGTGCCGAGCCCTTCCGTTTTGGCGAGCACTTTTTCCAGTTCCTCGTCATCCAAAAATTTTCCCGCCGTTTTCATCAAGGTGATGAGTTCGCCTTCCGTATACCGTTTCGGCGGCTCGGTCTTCCCTTCTTTCACCTTGACAGCGGCCGCTTCCCCTGCCTCGCCTCGCTCAAGGGGAGGCAGCACAGCATCTTTCTCCTCTTCATGCGGGCGGATGACCGCGCGCCATCCTTCCTCGACGACTTGTCTTCCTTTCGAAACGAAGCGAGCCCGACCGTCAACGAGCGTCGTGACGGTCGTATAATCGATGACCGCCGCCTGGTGGTGGGCGGCAATCAAGCGGCGAACGACTAAATCGTACACTTTCCGTTCGTCAGCGGACAGCTTCTCTGGATCCACCACTTGCTCGGTCGGAATGATCGCGTAGTGGTCAGTGACTTTTTTCTCGTTTACATAACGTTTATTCTGTAAAATCGACCGCTGCGGCAACGGAAAATAAGAAGTGTACGCTGGAAACGACGACAGCTTTTGCAAAATAGCCGGAAACGTTTCCGCTTCTCCCTTTGTCACGTGCATCGAATCGGAGCGCGGGTACGAAACGATCCCTTTTTGGTAGAGCGATTGCAGCACGTCAAGCGTCTTTTTCGGCGAGAAGCGGTACAGCTTGTTGGCGGTCGCCTGCAACGTCGATAAGTTGAACAACAGCGGCGGCTGATACGTTTTCCGCTCCGTGCGGACGTCAGCGACTTCCGCGCGTTTGCCTTCACAAAAGGCGGCGATCTTTTTCGCCATCGCCTCATCTTTAAGGCGTGTCTGTCCGTCTTCATCCGTCCATTTTCCTTCATAGCGCTTGTCGCCGATGGCAAACGAAGCGACGACTTCCCAAAACGGCTCGGAGCAAAACTGCTCAATTTCCCGCTCGCGCCGGACGATTAAGGCCAATGTCGGCGTCTGCACGCGCCCGACGGAAAAGATGTCGTTCATTCCGCGCTCCTTCAGCAAGAGGCTGTACACGCGCGAGGCGTTCATGCCGACGAGCCAATCCGCACAGGCGCGGGCGTACGCTTCCTCATAGAGCGGACGCGTCGTCTGCTCATCAAGCAAACGGCGAAACCCTTCCTCAATGGCCTTCGGGGTCAACGATGAGAGCCAAAGCCGCTTGATCGGCTTGTTGACGCCGCTCATGCGGATAATGTTGCGCACAATGAGCTCCCCTTCGCGCCCCGCGTCGCCCGCATGGATGATTTCCGTCACTTCCGGCTTTCGCAACAGTTCCTTGACCACTTGAAACTGTTTCGCCTTCGCTTTTTCGATCTCATACTCGAACCGTTTCGGGATGATCGGCAACGTTTTGAGCGTCCACCGTTTCCACTCGGGCCGGTACCGCTCAGGAGCTGCGAGCTGGAACAAATGCCCGATCGCCCATGTCATATACGCCCCGTTGGGAAACAAGTCATTCGGCAAAATTTCGATATAACCTTGCCGTTTTTTCGTCCGAAAAATCGAGGCGAGCGTCGCCCCTTGGTCCGGCTTTTCCGCGATAATGACTTTCATCGTCCTCTCCCCTTACGGCACATCATGCCCCATGGAGCTTTGCAAAATGGCGAACCATTGCTCCCGGGAAAGCGGAAGCGACAACGCCCGCACCGCCCGCTCAATGCGCTCTCGTTTTCCCGAGCCGACAATCGGCATCATCCGCGCCGGATGAACGAGGAGCCACGCGTACAATACTTCGTCGATCGTCTCAGCGCCAAGTTTCCGCTGCACTTGTTCAAGCGTCCCGCGCAGCCGCACCGCCCGGTCATCGTCAGCGGAAAAAATCGCTCCACCGGCGAGCGGCGACCACACCATCGGCGGCACCCGCTTCTCGAGGCAAAGGTCAAGCGTGCCGTCTTCAAAGTTTTCAAGCCGGTACGCCGATACTTCGATTTGGTTGGTGACAAGCGGAAAGGGCAAATACGATTGCAACATGTCCCAGTGCGAACGTTTAAAGTTGGAAACGCCAAAATAGCGCACTTTTCCATCCTGCTTGAGTTGGAGAAACGCCTCGGCCACCTCTTCCGGGTTCATGAATGGATCCGGACGATGAATGAGCAAGACATCGATATAATCCGTGCGGAAATTCCGCAACGACTGCTCGACCGAGGCAATGATATGTGTTTTGCTTGTATCATATAATTTCATCCCGTATTTTGACGACAGCTTGATCCCACATTTCGTCACGATCTCGATCTGACCGCGTAAGCTTGGCTTTAACGCCAACGCTTCGCCAAAGCGCGATTCACACGTGTAGTCGCCGTAAATATCAGCATGGTCAAACGTCGTAATGCCGCGCTCAAGACAAAATTCAATGAGCGACAGCAACTGCTCCCGCGAATAGCCCCAATCCGCAAGCCGCCAACAGCCGTGAATGAGACGGGAAAAAGTCAAATCGTCCGCTAAACGGATTCGTTCCATTGATCGTCTCCCTTTCTTTTTTGGCTAAAATCGTTCCGCTTGCGCATACTACCAACAAGAGGAAAAAACGGAAAGGACGTGATGATATGAAGCGCTGGCTCCTTGGGCTCGCCGCCGTGCTTCTTTTGGCCTCCCCATGGCCGACATCAGCCGCCGAAACCGCATACGAATGGAATGTGGCTGACATTTACCCATCCGAACACGAATGGATGCGCGACTACAAGGCCGTGCAAAATGCCTTGCCGAAACTGGCGGCGTTTGAAGGGAAGCTCGACGATGCGAAGACGATCGCCAAACTGTTCGCCTTAAACGAACAAACGGCCCGCAAGCTGGAAAAACTATCGCTTTACGCCCATTTAAAACGCGATCTCAACATTGAAGATGAAACGGCAGCCCGTCTCGGGGCGAAAGTAGAAACACTCGCCGCCCAATATGCGGCGAAAACAGCGTTTATCGAGCCAGAACTGCTCGCCCTCCCAGAGCGGACGCTCAAAAAGCTCCAAAAAAGCAAACCGCTGAAAGCGTACCGTTATTACTTCCATGAGTTGCGCGAGCAAAAGCCGCATACGCTCACGAAACGCGAAGAACAGCTGCTCGCGAAACTATCACCGGCGCTCGGCGAAGCGGAGAACATTTATGACCACGCCGCCCGCGGCGATTACGAGCCGCCGTCTGTCAAGATGCCAAACGGAAAAACGGTGACATTGACCGATGACCAATACGCCGCCATGCTCGAGCACCCGGACCGCCGCTATCGAAAGGCGGCGTTTGAGGCGAAAGCCAAAAGTTATGAAGCCATGGAACAAACCGCAGCCGCGACGCTGTATGCCTCGGTCAAAGCGGATGAATTGTATGCGAATGTGCGCCGCTATCCATCCGGCCTTGCCGCCGCGCTGGCCGCCGATGACGTACCGAAGGAAGTGTTTGATCACTTGATCGCCGCCACCCGCCGCCACTTGCCGGCGCTTCACCGCTATGTCGAACTGCGGCGTCGCGCGCTCGGAATTGACCGCGTTCATAGCTATGACTTGTACGTGCCGCTCGTCGGCGAAACGACGAAATCGATTCCGGTCGAAACGGCGAAAACGTTAATTTTAGAAGGGCTCAAACCGCTTGGCCCCGACTATGTGAAGCACGTGCGCCAAGCGTTCGAAAAGCGGTGGATTGATGTCTACCCGCGCCCGAAAAAATATACTGGCGGCTACAACACGGGAGCGTATGACACCCATCCGTTCATCTTGCTCAATTACAACGGTTCGATCGACAGCGTATTGACGATGGCCCACGAGCTTGGGCACGCCATGCATTCCGTATACACGAACCGCGCGCAGCCGTACCATTATTCCGGCCATTCGATTTTCACCGCCGAAGTCGCCTCGACCGCGAACGAATGGCTGATGCTCGATTACCTGTATAAGCAGGCGAAAACAAAGGATGAAAAACTCCGCTTGCTCATCGAACAAATCGAGCAAATCCGCGGCACGTTGTACACGCAAGTGATGTATTCCGAATTTGAACGGATGATTCATGACAAAGTGCGCCAAGGCGGCAGTCTGACAGCGGACGAACTGAACCATCTTTGGCTTGGCCTGCTCAAAACGTATTACGGCCCGGCGTACGCCGCCGACCCCGGCGCCGCGCGCGGCTGGCTGCGCATCCCGCATTTTTATGACGCCTTTTATGTATACAAATATGCCACTTCACTCGCGGCATCGTACACCATTGTGAACGACATCCAAACCGATACAAGCAGCGAGGCGGTGAAGCGGTACAAACAATTTTTGCGCTCCGGCGCATCCGATGACCCGATCCGTCTGCTCAAGCGAGCCGGAGTGGATATGACAAGCCCCGAACCGATCGAGCGCGTCTTGGGCCATTTCGCCGAACTCGTTGACGAACTCGATCGGCAGCTGTCAAGCCAAAACCGTCAGCCGTCTACATGAAAGAGGTGTCCCGCGCCGTTCGGGACACCCTTGTTTTTACGGCGGAAAGAAGAATATCGCTTTGCACTGCAACGCGCCGGATCGGTTGAGGCGATCGACCGCGCGCAAAGTGATTCCATAGAAGCGCTTGACCTGCAGCCAAGACGGTTATTCACTTCCGGATGCGCCTGCAATTTTTTCTTTCACCTTGCGGATGTTTTCCATCTTATTGTCCCAACACGCTTGGCTCAAATCGACAGGATATTGCTCGGGATTGAGCGTCCGTTTGTACTCCTCCCAAAACAGGCGCAAACTTTCTTTCGCATACGCTTGAATGTCCCGAAGCGGCGGCGGCGTATACACAAGCCGTCCGTTATCGAAAATCGTCACATGCAAATCACGCGCTTCAAAATTGGTGACGAATTTGCTGATGAACGTGTACACCGGATGGAACATTTTCAATCGTTCTTCTTGCTGCGGGTTTTCGCTTTCCAAAGCGATGTAGTCGCCTTCCGCTTTTTGATTGATTTTATTGACGATGCGATACACCCGCTTCAGCCCCGGGGTCGTCACTTTTTCCGGATTGCCGCTGATTTTGATCGTGTCGATCATCTCGCCGTTTTCATTTTCAATCGCCACCATTTTATAAACGGCGCCTAACGCCGGCTGATCATATGCGGTGATCAATTTCGTGCCGATTCCCCACACATCAATTTTTGCCCCTTGCGATTTCAAGTTTAAAATCGTATCTTCGTCCAGATCGTTCGAGGCGAAAATTTTCGCGTTCGGAAATCCAGCTTCATCGAGCATTTTCCGCGCTTCTTTTGACAAATAGGCGAGGTCGCCGCTGTCGATGCGGATGCCGATAAAGTTGATTTGGTCGCCCAGCTCCTTCGCGACGCGAATGGCGTTTGGCACTCCCGATTTCAATGTATCGTACGTATCGACAAGAAATACGCAGTCTTTATGGCGGCGTGCATATTTCAAGAACGCGACATATTCATCCTGATACGCTTGAATCATCGAATGGGCGTGCGTCCCGGCGACCGGAATGCCAAACAGTTTCCCGGCGCGCACATTTGATGTCGCCTCAATCCCGCCGATATACGCTGCGCGCGCCCCCCAAAGCGCCGCATCCATCTCCTGCGCCCTCCGGCTGCCGAACTCCAAAGCCGGTTCGTCCCCGAGAATATGCTTAATGCGCGACGCTTTCGTGGCGATGAGCGTCTGAAAATTGATGATGTTTAAAATAGCCGTTTCGATGAGCTGCGCCTCGGCAAGCGGCGCCTCGATGCGCATAATCGGTTCGTTGGCAAACACCACTTCCCCTTCGCGCATCGAACGGACTGTGCCGGTGAAGCGAAGCGTCCGCAAATAGTCTAAAAAGTCGTCGCAGTAGCCAAGTTCTTGGCGCAAATAGTCGATGTCGCTGTCAGAGAATCGAAACTGCTGCAAAAACTGAATGACGCGCTCCAACCCAGCAAACACCGCATAGCCGTTGCCAAACGGCAGCTTGCGGAAAAACACCTCAAACACGGCGCGGCGCTCATGCATACGATCTTCCCAATACGTCTCGACCATGTTGATTTGATATAAGTCCGTATGAAGCATCAAACTGTCATCGGCATATGTTTTCATGAATTTGCAACCTCCAACATACGAATGACTGCGCCGCCGAATCGAAAAGAATGTTCATCGTCTATTCTATCACGTTTTCTCCATTATTCCACTATTTCTGCGCCTAGCGTATGGCGAAAATGGCGGAGCGCCCATTCGTGCCCGACCGCGTCGAAGCTCGCCACCGCCCGCCGGTGGACGACAATGCGAAATCCTTTGTTGTACGCATCGACCGCCGTATGAAGGACGCAAATATCGGTGCAGCAGCCGACCAAATGCACTTCCGTGATGCCTCTCTCGCGCAATTTCAGCTCCAAATCAGTCCCGGCGAACGCGCTGTAGCGCGTTTTGTCCATCCAATACACATTGTCTTTATGCTTGTTCGCCTGATACACCGCCTCGAGCTCCCCGTACAGCTTTCGTCCCTCTGTCCCTTCAATGTTATGCGGGGGAAACAGATTTGCTTCCGGATGATAGGGATCTCCCACCGCATGTTTGTCAATGGCAAAAACAACAAAATCACCGTTGTCAATAAACTGTTTCGTCACACGCACCAATTCGTCTTCAATCGCCTGACCCGGCTTCCCGCATGTGAGCGCGCCATGATCGGCGATGAAATCGACGGTGTAGTCGATGTTAATAAGCGCCTTGTTCATTCCCATTCACTCCCTTTTTCCCTACATGGTCGGGTTGCTGTTTTTCCATCTCGCCCACATCTTTTTGGCCTTTTCTATCATTATACCATAGCAACGTTAACATCAGATGAAACAACGAATCCCCTGTCGGCTGGAAGCGGACAGGGGATTGTCGATGTGGTTTTAGCTATTTTCTGCCGCTTTCGCCGCTTTCAGCTGGCTGCGCAAAATGAGCGACTGGATGATCGAGAAGCAGCCGCCAACAACCCAGTAAAGCGACAGCGCCGATGGGACGGAGCTGGCGCCGATAAAAATCATCACCGGCATGATGTACGACATCATCGCCATTTGCGGCAGTTGCTCCTCTGTCATCGACGGCGACAGGCGGAGCGAAATGAACGTCGTCAACGCCGCCAAAACGGGCAAAATGAAATACGGATCGCGGTGGCCGAGCTCGACCCATAAGAATGAATGCGTTTTAATTTCCTGCGTCCGCGAAATCGCATAATAGAGCGCCATAAAAATCGGCATTTGAATGAGCACCGGCAGGCAGCCGCTCGCCGGGTTGACGCCGTGTTTTTGATACAGCTGCATCATTTCTTGCTGGAGCTTGCGCTGCGTTTCCGGGTCTTTGCTTTTATATTTTTCTTGCAGCTTCATAAGCTCCGGGCGCAGCTTTTGCATGGCGAGTGATGCGCGGAACTGCTTCAAAATGAGCGGCAGCAAGCAAAACCGGACGATGAGCGTCAGCACGATAATGGCGATGCCGTAGTTGTCGCCAAACCAGTGCCCAAGCGTCAAAAGGAGCTTCGACATCGGGTAGACAAAATAATGGTTCCAAATGCCTTGGCTATGTTCGTCGATCGGTTCGTTGCGGTTGCAGCCGGAAAGAAGCAAGACTGCACCAAGCAACACCAATACCCATTTTTTCATGAAAAGCCCTCCTTCTATCACGTTGCAAAATCAAGCCGTTTCATCATAAAGGAAAGGGCCTTCCATCCTCATCCGTTCGGCTTGTCTGTTCCCGAACGGGAATTTTCCGCCGCTGCGGCAAAAACAGCGGGCGCCATGGAAGCGCTGCTCGTTCGGCGCCTCCTGCCGCCTCCCGCTCGCGAACCGAGGCCAACGCCGGTTCATAAAACAGCGAGCCCGCCATCCGGCGCGCGCTCATATGTCCTTTCATGATGATCCATAACGCGCCGACAAGCGACATATACACAAGCAAATCAACAGGCGCTTCCATGCGTCCCGTCCACCTCCTTTTGCCCCCCCGTCCATCTTCTCTTCTCATACGATAGCAAACTTTCCATCAAAAGAAAAGCAACAATTGATCACATCCGCTCCAAGCGATGAAACGCCGGCTCGTCAGCCGCCAACAGGGCGAGCTCTCCGCTTTCATCGGCCGCTAACGCCGCCTCAAGCTCTTGTTTCGCCTCATCGAAGCGCCCAAGCAGCGCGAGGTAGCGGGCTCGTTCGTAGCGAAGTCGAGCATCTTTGGCCATATGGGCGCACCGTTCAATGGCAGCCACCGCCCGCTCAATGTGCCCTGCCGCTTCATAAGCAGCCGCAAGCTGCATATTCAGCTCTTCATCCTCAGGATACCAATCGGCGTAGCGCTCCCAAAGCGCCGCCGCCTCCTGATAGCGGCCTGTTTCCATATACTGTTCGCCAAGCAACATGAGCGCTCTGCGCGCAAGCGGCTCTTCGGCAACGATCGCCTCCAGCTGCCGCTCGGCTTTCTCGTGCTGCCCTTCTTGAAGCCAAACGACCGCCTGCAACACGCGCAGTTCGACATCATCCGGACGCTCCGCCAGCAGCCGCTCCAGCCAGCGCTTTGCTTCCTCGCGTTTTCTTTCCTCATCGTCGGTCAATAAATATTCCACAAATTCCTGCGCCAAAGAAGGATCCCAAACGCGGGCGAGCGCTTTGCGCCACGTTCTCACGGCGTCGCTGTCCAATTCCAGTGCGACATATAAGCGGGCGAGCTGCCCATAGGCTTCCGCATTGCCGCGGTCGAGACGGATCGCCTCCTCATACAAATCAATGACGATAGAAAACAAGGAAAACCTTCCAACCCATTCCTTCGCTTTTGTCCACCATCGCACCGGCCCGTCGCTTTCGTTCTGTTCCTCTCCCAAATACGGAAGGAGAGCAGCGGCCGCGTTCCGATAAATAACGCTTTTCTCCTCGCGGCTTGCCCTTAGCCGCTCCAACCGGTGACGAAGCTTTCCTAAGCCGCGCATCGTTTTTGGAAAAAGGGCGACGTACAAGGGATACAACAATTCATCGTCGGGATGGCGCACCATCAACTGTTCCAGCAGGTTGGCCGCCTCTTTTTGGCGTCCTTCCCCCATGAGCACCATCGCCCAATGGCGGAGCACTTCATGATGGTCCGGCGCAAGGGCAAGCGCCTTCTCAACCGCCGCCTTTTCTTGATCGCGGCGTCCGAGCGCTCCATAAACATATCCAAGGCTGTCGTAATACCACGCCTCCCCTGCATGCGGACGGACATCTGCCAAAGCCCGAAGAAACGCTGAAGGCTCCGCGATCGCGGCAAGCTGCTCCATATCGACACGCATCGGGGCAAGGCGGACCGCCTCAAGCAAATGCGCGTGCTGCCGCTCTTCGTTTCCTTCTGCCTCATATAGCGCAGCCAAGCGAACATGACAGAGGGCAAACGACGGATCGGCTTTGAGACACGCCTCATAATGTTGTTTCGCCTCTTCGTAGCGTCCCATCGAGGCGCACAGCTCCGCCAGCCGGAAGAGTGAAAGCGAATGGCTCATGGCGGCGGCTTCTCGGTAAAGCGCCATGGCCTTGGACGGCCGTCCTTGCCGCTCATAAAGGACGCCGAGAGCGGAATGGGCCGAAGCGAGTTTCGGGCGAGCCGAAACAAGCTGCTCTAAAAACGCCCGGCCGCGCTCGAGAAGAGCTGGCGTTGTCAGCTGATCGATGTAAAACTCGTACGCTTCTTCGGCATCAAACTCGGCAAGGCGCAACCCTTCCTCCAACCACGACAGCGCTGTCTCGCGTCCTTCCTCCTCATCCGCGAAACCGTGGGCGACAAGCCATCTTGCCGCATTGAGCCAGTATTCGCTGTTGTTGGCAAAACGGGTGCGCTGCTTGATTACATACCGGCGCGCCGCTTCCACATCCCCGCGCTCCGCCAAGGCAGCCGCCAAGCCTAGATGGGCAAACACATCATCACGGTCATGACGGATCGCTTCTTCGTAGCACGAAACCGCTTGTTCCACCTCTCCTTCATCCATATATAGATCTCCAAGGCGGACGTAAAGCGGCGCCGCGCGCCAAGCGGCAGCCAGCCCCTCTTCCAACGCCGCCTTCGCCTTTTCCCAGTCGCCGTCGTCATGATACAAATCGGCAAGCATCAAATACGGGTACGGTTCCTGTGGATCGAGCGCTTTCGCGACGCAAAAGCCGCGTTCCGCTTTGCGCCGGCGGCCGAGCTCCCGATCGCAACGGGCCCGCTCATACCAAAGCTGGGCATCCCGCCGTTCGCGGCGCACAAGACGATCAAACCATTCGCGCGCTTCGGCGAACCGCTTCGCGTGGAACAAAAGCACACCGTGGTTCGTTTCGATAAACAAATCGCCCGGATACAAGCTGACCGCCACGCGCGAAGAGATGAGCCCTTTTTCGATATGACCGGCGTACGCCGAGGCGAGTCCGAAATAGCTCCACACTTCCGGCTGGTCTGGGTCCAACTGGAGCGAGGCGCGGAAATAGCGGGCCGCCTCTTCGTAGCGGCTGGCAAAAAAGGCAATGCGGCCGCGCAAATAATGGTAGAGCGGGCTTTGCGCCTTTCCTTTCACCCGTTTGAGCACGTCTTCGGCATGCTCCATTTCTTGCGTGTAGACGTACGCTTTCGCCGCCATCAGCAGCAAATCGTTATGTTCGGGATACTCGCTCAAGACGCGTCCGGTGTAATTCAACACAAGAGGCTTCGCCTCATCGCTGCTAAAATGCTTCATGACATACAGCCATGTGTACGGGATGTGCTCATGCTTGCGCAAAAAGGCGACAAACGAGTCAAAATGCGCCTGTTCGTCCTCATCCATCTGTTCGGCCAACCCATGCAATTCTCGGAAATAGCGGTCTTCCTCTTCGGGGAGCTCGGCGGCGAGCGCCGCTTTTTCCCGGGGAAGCGCAACAATCGACAAATAATGCGTCCCTGCATACCATTTGGCAAGCTCGTCCTCGGAAACGACAAACGAATCAAAGAGATTCGGGTCTTGCACGTACAACGCCCCAAGCTGCTCGTCATAGCCAAACAGCACTTGCACGTGTGATGATTGTTCATAATCGACGCTTAGCAGCACCGGAACGCCTTCGTCAATCAACCGTTTCCAGCGCAACGGCGAGCCAATAAAAAAACGGCAAGTAAATCCAAGACCCTCCAAATATCGAACCGTCGTTGACAATTTCGATCCACGGACATCAAAAATATGTTGGGCCACTTCATCCTGCGTGCGGGGGGAGCCAAGCAATCGAAGCATCATTTCCAAACTTGCCGGCACGCAATAGTTATGCTTTTGCACGACTGGTACAAGCGGCAGCACCACCGACCGTTTCCTTTTCCGCCCAAGCGCACGGGCGTACGGCGTTTTTTCAAGCTGCGGCTCCGCTTTCACAAGCGATTCAAGCTTCTCCCATTCGCCAAGCTGGTAATACAGTTCGGCGCGCAAATGGGCGAAATAACGGCGATGCATATGAAGCGGATTCAGGCGGTCCAGTTCATCCATCGCCGCGATCGCCTCGCGGTAGGCGCGCACATCGCGCAGGCGGCGCACGCGCTCAGCGTAAAACGCCAGCACTTGCGGAAAGCGCCGCTTTCCTTCCTCCAGAACGGCAAGCGCCTCATGGTGGCGGCCGTCAAGAGCGTACAAATCCGAAAGCAGCAAATAACACATGTCGCCGCGCTCCCGATCATCCAACCCGGCGCGAAGCTCGTGTTCAGCACGCTGCCGGTCGCCGGTCTCGATATAAAAGCAGCCCCACTTGTCATGCATCGGCACCGTCTCATAGCGGGCAACCACATCCATCCATTCCCGCGCCTCATCAATCCGCTGCATATCCAATAAAGCGCGCACCAACGCAAACGCCGCCCGGACGATCGATTCCCTCGGCTCTTCCATCCGGCCTTCGAGCGCTTCTGTAAGGCGCGGGACAAGCGCTTCTTCCACATCAAGCGGCCGGCGGTTCTCGAGCCACTCGTCGCACACCCAAGCGAGCGTCTGGAGCGTGTTGAACTTCCGGTGGGCGTACCGCGCGACAAGCCCGCTATGACGATACATCAAGGCATAATCAAACAATCGGACAAGTGCGCGAAACGGCTCCAGCGTCTCCCAACGGGAAAGCACCCGGCGCCATTCGAACATTCCCATCGTTTCAAGAAGTGGTCGGACTTCCTTTAGCGCTTCAATGATTCGCTTTTCTTGAACAAGTGACGAGACATTTTCGATCTTCATCAAAGGAGCTCCTTTATCGAAACAATGGTTTTTCTTGATGTTAATAGTTTAGAATAATCAGCATAAAACAGCCATACATGTTTTCAGAAAAATAAAGTGAAAACAGAAACAACCCACCCTGATTTTTCGGCAGGATGGGGCGCCAACGAATTCATCTATTCGGCATGTTTGGCAAAAAACTGGAGCGATCGCTCGATAATGACTGGCTGGTCGTAGTCGAGCGTGGCCACATGGTAGCTGTTCGAGAGCCGGATGATCTCTTTTTCGGCTGAACGAATGCCGTCCGAAATCAATTGGGCATTCTCGGGCGGCACAACGTGGTCTTCGTCGGAAACAAAAATCAATGCCGGGCAGACGATGCGATCGAGATTCGCTTTTGTCTGCTCCATCAGCCTAGCCAGCTCAAGAAGCGATGCGGTCGGCGTTTTCTCGTATGCCAGCTCTTTCACATCCGGATTTTTCAAGTCCGAACCGATCGAATCGAGATATCTCGGCAGCTCGCCCCCGGCCGCCAGACCAGCGCGGATGGCCGGAATATCGATGGCGGCATTGACCAGCACGATGCCGCGGATGTCTGGATGATGTTCCGCAAGATGCAGTGTGAGCGTCCCGCCCATCGACAGCCCGGTGACAAAAATCGCCCCGCACCGTTCCTTCAACCATTCATATCCTTCCTCGACCGAGGCGATCCAGTCGTCAAACGTCGTCCGCTCCATATCTTCATAATGCGTTCCGTGCCCTTTTAAGCGCGGCAGGCAGACTGTGTAGCCGGCTTTTGCATAGGCCTCAGCGAGCGGGCGCATGCTGTGGGGTGTGCCGGTGAACCCGTGCACGAGCAGCACCCCGACCGGCCCATTTTTGGCATAAAATGGCTCCGCACCAGGGAGCACCGGATATTGTTCGCTCATCTTCCTCTCCCCTTGTCGATTTTGTCCCTATCTCTTATATGTATTCGCCGCCGTCCCCATTTTTCCCTTTTTCCTTTCAAGAGCCACCGCGCCGAAATCGGCGGGCATCACCAACCAAACGGCAGCGACCGCCACCACTCGCAAAATAATCCGTTAACACCGAGGTAAATCAAACCGGCCAACGCGGCGTACACAAGCACTGTTTCCATCCCTTTCCCCGTCCGATAGAGCGGCACTTTCCACCGTTTGGACGAAAACGGCCAAAGCAGCGGCACTCCTTGGACGGAAAAAAAGTCTTCCACAATATGAAACAAGCAGCCAAGCACAAGCCCCGTGGCAAACGGCGACGCCGAGTCGCGCCAAACAAGCGCGGCAAGCACTCCCCAGACGATGAGCGAATGCGTCATGCCGCGATGGCCGAACGCTTCTTTCACTTTGCGGGCGACGCCGAACGAACGGCGACCAACGTATGATGACGGCTCATCAATGTCCGGAAGAAGGCTGCCGATGACAAGCCCTGTCGTATAGGAGGCGGTAAACGGCAACCCCGTATGCGCGGACGCCGCCGCGCCGAGGCATAATGTGGCAATGACATGGCTGGAGTATCGCAACGAAATCCCCTCAAACTTTTATCGTTTTCCCCATTATACCATACAAAAGAATATTTGTTCGTTCGTTTGACGAATTTGTGACAATGCTGCCAAGTGTGACAAAGTTAACATCGTGTTATTGGCATCATGGCTATCGTTAAAAGTACAGAACGCGTAAAGGAGTTGAACGAAATGAAACAAAAACGATCCCCGCTTGCAAACCGTTTCAAATATATTCGGCCGATCGAGCGCCAAGCCGACGGTCATAGCGAAACGACCTACGGCGACCGCACCTGGGAAGACGCGTACCGCCGCCGCTGGCAGCACGACAAAGTCGTCCGCTCGACCCACGGCGTCAACTGCACGGGATCGTGCAGCTGGAACATTTACGTGAAAAACGGCATCGTCACGTGGGAAGGACAGCAACTCGATTACCCGTCGACTGGGCCGGATATGCCGGACTTTGAACCGCGCGGCTGCCCGCGCGGCGCAAGCTTCTCATGGTATATGTACAGCCCGCTGCGCGTCAAATATCCATACGTGCGCGGCGTGTTGATCGACATGTGGCGCGAGGCGCTCGCGACTCATCCGAACAACCCTCTTGAAGCGTGGAAAAGCATCGTCGAAAACCCCGACAAAGCGAAGCGCTACAAACAAGCGCGCGGAAAAGGCGGGTTCGTGCGCGTCAGCTGGGACGAAGCATTGACACTTGTTGCCGCTTCCTTATTGTATACGGTCGTCAAATACGGGCCGGACCGCAACGTCGGCTTCTCGCCGATCCCGGCGATGTCAATGGTCAGCCATGCCGCCGGATCGCGGTTTATGCAGTTGATGGGCGGACCAATGTTAAGCTTTTATGACTGGTACGCCGACTTGCCGCCGGCGTCGCCGCAAATTTGGGGCGACCAAACGGACGTTCCGGAGTCAAGCGACTGGTACAACGCCGGCTACATCATCACGTGGGGCTCGAACGTCCCGCTCACCCGGACGCCGGACGCCCATTTTTTAGCGGAAGTGCGCTACCGCGGTGCGAAAGTCGTCTCCGTCAGCCCAGATTACGCCGAGTCGACAAAATTCGCCGACGACTGGCTGCCGGTGAAGCAAGGAACGGACGGCGCCTTGGCGATGTCCATGGGCCACGTCATTTTAAACGAATATTATATCAAACAGACCGTCCCGTATTTTGAACAATATGCGAAAACGTACACCGATTTTCCGTTTGTCGTCACACTGAAGCAAGACGGCGGCGCCTGGACGGCCGGACGCTTCCTCTTGGCGAAAGACCTCGGCAAACAAACGGAAAATGCCGAATGGAAGCCGGTCGTCTACGACGAGAACACCGACTCGTTTGCCGTACCGAATGGGACGATCGGTGCCCGCTGGGAAGACAAAGGAAAATGGAACTTGCGCCTCGTTGACGAGGAAACGGAGCAGCCGATTGAACCGCGCCTGTCGTTTTTAGGGAGGGAGGATGAGGTCATTCCCATTCAGCTGCCGTATTTCACTGATGACGGTGGAAAAACGATCGAACGCGCCGTGCCGGTGAAAAAAGTGCGCACCGAAACAGGTGACGTGTATGTCACGACTGTCTACGACTTGACTTTGGCCAACTACGGCATTGACCGCGGCATCGGCGGCACGGTCGCCCGCTCGTACGACGACGAGGTGCCGTTCACGCCAGCATGGCAAGAGGCGATCACCGGCGTCAACCGCGATCTCGTCGTCAAAATCGCCCGCGAGTTTGCCAACAACGCCATCGACACAAACGGCCGGTCCATGATCATCGTCGGCGCCGGGATCAACCATTGGTTCAACTCCGATACGATTTACCGCGCCGTCTTAAACCTTGTCTTGTTCGTCGGCGCTCAAGGGGTAAATGGCGGCGGCTGGGCTCATTACGTCGGGCAAGAAAAACTGCGCCCAGCGGAAGGATGGCAGACCATCGCCATGGCGCGCGACTGGGTCGGACCGGCGAAACTGCAAAACGGCACGTCATTCTTTTACTTTGCGACCGACCAATGGCGCTACGAAAAGCGGCCGGTCGATGAGCTCGTCTCGCCGCTCGCGAAACGAGCGCGCTATTCACATCCTGGCGATTACAACGTCTTAGCCGTCCGGCTCGGCTGGCTGCCATCGTACCCGACGTTTAACAAAAATGGCATCGAGCTGTATAACGAAGCGGTTCGCAACGGAGCACGCACGCCGGAAGAAATCGGCGCCTATGTCGCGAAACAACTGAAAGAGAAAAAGCTGCAGTTCGCCATTGAAGACCCGGACAACGAGGCGAACTTCCCGCGCAACTTGATCGTCTGGCGCGCCAACTTGATCTCGAGCTCCGGCAAAGGGCACGAATATTTCTTAAAACATTTGCTTGGCACGAAGAACGGCTTGCTAAACGACGACCGGGACAGCCTGCGCCCGGAAGAAATCCGCTGGCGCGACGAAGCGCCGGAAGGCAAGCTTGACTTGCTTGTCAATTTGGACTTCCGCATGGCCGGAACAGCGCTCTACTCCGATGTCGTTCTGCCGGCGGCCACTTGGTATGAAAAACACGATTTAAGCAGCACCGATATGCATCCATTCATCCACCCGTTCAATCCAGCCGTGCCTCCGCTTTGGGAAGCGCGGTCGGACTGGGACATTTTCAAATCGCTCGCCAAAGCCGTATCCGATGTGGCAAAACAATCCAGCTTAAAGCCGATGAAAGAAGTCGTCGCCACCCCGCTGCTGCACGATACGGCGCAAGAGCTGGCGCAGCCGTTTGGCGAGGTGAAAGATTGGAGCAAAGGCGAAACTGAACCAATCCCGGGCAAAACAATGCCGAACATTCATGTCATCGAGCGCGACTATACGCTCATTTACGATCAAATGACCGCCCTCGGCCCGAACGTCGCCCGCCAGCCGATCGGTGCAAAAGGGATCGCCTGGTCGGCGAAAGACGAATACGAGCAGCTGAAGCGCCGGCTCGGCACCGTCCGGCGCGCCTCGGTCGCCGATGGTTGCCCGGACATCAGCGAAGCAAAAAAAGCGGCCGAAGCGATTTTGACGCTGTCATCGACCACAAACGGAAAAATGGCCGTCAAGGCGTGGAAAGCGCTCGAGAAAAAGACGCATTTGGAGCTTGCCGACTTGGCGAAAGAGCGTGAGGAAGAATGTTTCACGTTTGAACAAATCACTGCCCAGCCGAAAACGGTCATCACCTCACCGGCGTTCAGCGGCTCGGAAAAAGGCGGACGACGCTACTCGCCGTTTACAACAAACGTGGAACGGCTCATTCCGTGGCGGACATTGACCGGCCGGCAGTCGTTTTACCTCGACCATGAACTGATGCACGAGTTCGGCGAAACGATGGCGACGTTCAAACCGGTCTTGCTGCACCGCCCGTTCTCGAACAAACGGCTCACAGAAAAAGGAAAAGAAGTCGTGTTGAACTACTTGACGCCGCATAACAAATGGTCGATCCACAGCATGTACTTCGATTCCTTGCCGATGTTGACGCTTTTTCGCGGCGGGCCGACCGTCTGGATGAACAAAGATGACGCGGCGGAAGCCGGCATCAACGACAACGACTGGATCGAATGTTTCAACGAAAACGGCGTCGTCGTCGCCCGCGCCGTCGTCTCCCACCGGCTGCCGCGCGGCATGGCGTTTATGCACCACGCGCAAGATCGCCATATAAACGTGCCGGGCACGAAGCTGACGAACAACCGCGGCGGCACGCACAACAGTCCGACGCGCATCCATGTAAAGCCGACGCATATGATCGGCGGATATGCACAATTAAGCTACGGATTCAACTATTACGGACCGACGGGCAACCAACGCGACTTGTACGTCGTCATCCGCAAACTCGAGGAGGTGGATTGGCTTGAAGATTAAAGCGCACATCGGCATGGTGATGAATTTGGACAAATGCATCGGCTGCCATACATGCAGCGTCACGTGCAAAAACACATGGACAAACCGCCCCGGCGCCGAATACATGTACTTCAACAACGTCGAAACGAAGCCGGGGATCGGCTATCCGAAACAGTGGGAAGACCAAGACAAATACAAAGGCGGCTGGGGATTGAAAAACGGTGAATTGCGGCTCCAATCCGGCTCGAAGGCCATGCGGCTCGTCCATTTGTTCTACAACCCGTACCAGCCGACGATTGACGATTATTATGAACCGTGGAATTACGACTATGAAACGTTGACGAACAGCCCGCCAAAACAATACCAGCCGGTCGCCCGGCCGAAATCAAGCATTACCGGCGAATGGATAGAACTGTCATGGGGGCCGAACTGGGAAGACGACCTAGCCGGCGCCCACGTCACGGGCTTGCGCGACCCGAACGTCATCAAAATGGAGCAATCGATCCAAACGGAATTTGAGAACGTCTTTATGATGTACTTGCCACGCATTTGCGAACATTGCATCAACCCGCCGTGCGTGTCGAGCTGCCCGTCGGGGGCGATGTACAAACGCGACGAGGACGGCATCGTCCTCGTCGACCAAAACGCCTGCCGCGCTTGGCGGTATTGCGTCACAAGCTGCCCGTACAAAAAAGTGTATTTCAACTGGCAAACGAACAAAGCAGAAAAATGCACGCTCTGCTTTCCGCGCATCGAAGCCGGCATGCCGACGATTTGCGCGGAAACGTGCGTCGGCCGCATCCGCTACATCGGGGTCATGCTGTATGACGCCGATCAAGTGAAAGAAGCGGCGAGCGTCGCCGATGAGAAACAGCTGTACCACGCCCAGCTTGATATGTTCCTTGATCCGAATGATCCGGCCGTCATCGCCGAAGCGAAAAAAGCCGGCATCCCGGACGAATGGATCTCCGCTGCGCAACGCTCGCCGATTTACAAAATGATCGTCGATTGGAAAATCGCCTTGCCGCTGCACCCGGAATACCGGACATTGCCGATGGTGTGGTACATTCCGCCGTTAAGCCCGATCATGAATGCGATCGAAGGAAAAGGAAGCAACGCCAGCGCTGATGACATCTTCCCGGCGATTGACAACATGCGCATTCCGATCGAGTATTTGGCGAATTTGCTGACGGCGGGCGATACGGCGCACATCCGCACAACGTTGAAAAAGATGGCGGCCATGCGTTCGTATATGCGGGCAAAACAAACGAACAAACAGCCGAACATCCACCTCGTCGAATCGCTCGGCCTAAGCTGTGAAGATATCGAAGAGATGTACCACCTGCTCGCGATCGCCAAATACGAAGACCGCTTCGTCATCCCGGCATCGCACCGCGAAGAAGTCGCGGACTTGTACGCGGAACAAGGCAGCTGCGGGCTGGCGTTCGCCGGCGGCCCGGGCGCCTGCGGCACGCTTTGATGCTCCACATGCACATGGCAATTGTTGCTCGAACCAATCCCATTACATTAAGGGATTGTCGAGCAACGCCGTCTTTCATCCCACAATGGAAACCGTGGGCTTTCAGACAGCTTTCTCTGTAAAGGGCCGCCCCCTTCAACAATGAAATGGAGGATTGACGATGAACAGTGAACATCAACAAACGGTCTTTCTATGTGTATCGTATTTGTTGTCTTACCCAGACGAACGGTGGGCTGAATCGCTTCCCGACTGCCTCGAAGCCATCCGTTCGCTCGAGGATGAAACCGTCCGCACGCCGCTTTTGGCAGTGGCCGAACAGCTCGCGGCCACCCCGGCTCGAGAGAGGATGGAGCAATATGTCGAAACATTTGATTTCAGCAAAAAAACGAATTTGTATCTTACGTATATGACAAACGGGGAGCAGCGGGAGCGCGGAATCGAACTCGTCGCCTTAAAAGCGCGCTACGAGGCGGCCGGATTCGCCGTCTCTGACCATGAGCTGCCCGACTACTTGCCGCTCATGCTCGAATGGATGACCTATGCGGATCAAGAGCATACGATCGCCTTGCTTGCCGATTATGCCGTCCATATCCGTGAAATCGGCGAGCGGCTCGCAGCGGCGGGCAGCCCGTATGCCAAGCTGTTTGAAGCGCTCCACGTCACCTTTATTCAACTCGGCGTGACGCCGCTCCCGAAAGGAAGTGCAACGGCATGGTTAGCCAATTTCTCTGGGTGATTGTTCCGTATTTGGCGCTTGTTATGTTCATCGTCGGCCATATTTGGCGCTACCAGCGCGACCAGTTCGGCTGGACGTCCAAATCGAGCGAGTTGTTGGAGAAAAAACAGCTGCGCCTTGGCAGTCTGCTTTTTCACTGGGGCATTTTGTTCGTGTTTGTCGGCCATGTGATGGGCATTCTTATTCCCGAGCCGTTTTATGAAGCGCTTGGCGTGACAGAAGAGATGTACCACGCCATCGCCTTGGCAGGCGGCATTCCGGCCGGCTTGGCCGCGCTCGTCGGTTTAGTGATCCTTTTCCGCCGCCGCCTGACGGTCAAGCGCGTGCGGGCGACAAGCAGCACCGGCGACTGGGTCGCCCTCGGGTTTTTGCTTGTCGTGATCGCGAGCGGGTTGTCATCGACGCTGCTGAACGTCAATTCGCATGGGTTTGACTATCGGACGACGATCGGTCCGTGGTTCCGCGGCCTTCTCACGTTCCGCCCGAACCCGATCTATATGGAAACAGTGCCGCTTTGGTTCAAAATCCATATTCTCGCCGCGTTCGGCTTGTTCGCCGTCTGGCCGTTCACCCGTCTCGTCCACGTGTTCAGCTTCCCGCTCCGCTATTTGCGGCGCAGCTATGTCGTCTATCGGAAGCGACTGCCGAAATCCGTCGATTCGCTTGACCGCGCCCAGTAAGCGGAGGCAGGCAACATAAAATCCGCAAACGAGACTGTTATCACGGAAAATGGGATGCCGTTCATCCGCCTCCCGCCCCTCTCCATCACGGACCGGCCAATCGGCGTGCCATAAAGAAAACGGGATGCTCCACACAAGGAAGCATCCCGTTTTCCATTCCATCGTCACTCGTTAATGCGTGCAAACAGCTCCTCTTTCTCCTCATCCGACAACAGCCGCTCCGCCATCGGGAAAAGGACGTTTTCTTCTTTCATGAAATGCTCATCCAAAATATGATGCGCCTCGATAACCGCATCGGCGAGCGTCAACGCCTGTTCACTGTCCACCGTTTCCGGCAAATGGATGGTTTTCTCCAAAAACATGGAAAGACGCGCTTTCGCCTGCTCATGTTCGTATTCCATCACAGCGATCGGCCCGGTCGTCCGCCCAATGTATTCGGCCATCATCGGGAACAATACGCCTTCCTCCCGCTCCGAATGCGGATCCAACGCAGCGACGAACGATTCGACTTTTTCTCTCAACTCGGCGAGCGGCTCGCGCCAGTTGCTGATCTCCGTTCCTCGTCCAATCGTCTCAGCGAAGGCAAGCAGCTGCTCCATTTGGACGCGCAGCGGGCCATGCTCTTGCTTTAATTGAGCCAAACCAGCGCATAGTTCCACTCCTTCAGGGCCGCCCATATGGCAAAACGAATGCATCATCCATTCCTCCTTTTTATCATCCGTTCGTTGTCTCCATTATACTGTGGGCGGCGCCTTCGCCGTTGTGAGCGATATCACACCGCAAAAAGCTTTTTCATATCCGGACGCCAAAACAACACCGTAACCATCTTTGCCGCCTAGGACAATACATGCGGCTGAATACGATCGTCTGCGATGGCCACGGTCTTTCGTGGAGCGCCACTTTCGCTTCATGTGCCATTGTCTAAAACAAAACAGTCCCGCAAAAACCTTACTCATCAAAGCAGCGTGCGAGCGTCACGATCATCGCTCCCATCCGCTCATGTTCCGGGGCGATGACGCGATCGACTCCCTCTTCTTCCAATGCTTCTTTTGTCACTTTGCCGACGGCGCAGGCCACAACATCGGTGCGAAACGCATCAAGCAACGGTGCGATCTCTTTTTTCTCGCGGGCGAACGAAAAGAAAAAGCGGACTTGCATGGCCGAAGTAAAACAGACGGCATCGACTTCGCGCCCGACGATTTCTTTATACAATGTCGCCAGTGTTTCCTCATCCGGAGCGATATGCCGGTATGGCAACAATTCCGTATACAAAGCGCCTTTTTCAAGAAAAAAGCGCTTCAAGGCTGGCGCAGTGTCGCCGTACAGCTGCACGACAACCTTCTTTCCAACAAAATCGTTCGCACCAAGGACACGAATCAACCCTTTCGTTGTCCCGTCCTCGCTTGCGGCTACCGGGGTAACGCCGATTTGTTTCAACGCCGTCACCGTTTTATAGCCGCGGGCAGCCACGTTCGCTTCTTTGATCATCCGTTGCCATTCGGCGGCCATTCCCTCCCTGTCGGCCGCTTCCAACAGCGCCTCAAAGCCGATTCCCGTCGTAAATACGATCCAGTCCGGCCGCATGGCGATGACGGCCCGCATTTCCTCTCCCAGTTCGCTTCCCTTTGAAAAGACGGTCCCTTGTGCTGGACGAATGATGGCCGTTCCTCCTTGCTTTTCAATAAGCGTTGTCATTTCGTCCAGTTTGCGTGAGGCGCACAAGGCAATCCGTTTGCCATGCATATCCCTTCCCCCTTATGGTCAATCGTTCATCCTTTCCATTCTAAGAGATGGTCTTTGCCTATGCAACAAAAACCATTCCGCTCCCTGGTGCGTCGCAACGCGGAATGCCGCCTTCATTGGGTATAGCGCCCAGCGCAACAGAACAGACCGCAGGGAGAAACAGCCGACCACATCAAAAAACACGCGCCCAAAGGCGCGTGCACCCGTTCAGCGAGTATGTACTACAGCTTCTTCCCCCCGACGATCAAACGAACCGATGATGCGCGTCGGCTCGACAGCAATGATCCGGTCCAACGGAATGTTCATTAGACACATTTGCCGGTTGTAAACGAACAGTTTGCGCGTTTCCTGATACAACTTAACTGGCAACACAACCGCTTCCCCTTGATAGGTTTTTACACGCACCGGCTGCTTCTCGGCAATCCACGCCGACAACTGTTGGCACAATTCTTTCATTCATTCGCTCTCCCTTCTTACTCATCCCTATCCATGATTATAAAAGAAAAAGATAGAAGAGGAAGTGAAGAAAAATCAACAAATTCAATGAGCGAATGACAAACCATGTCGACAAATGTTCGGCGCACGGAAACGTTCCGTGCGCCGAACGCCGAGTTAGCGATAGATCAACACGCGCGCTGCCGTGCGGTCAGCGCTTTCACCGATGACGCGGATTTTGAGGCCATAGTTAGGCACGTTCCGGCCGGCGTCAACTGCCCCTTTATTGTCATACGACCGGCTGTCGTCAAACACCGGCGCCGGCGATGTATCGTTGTCGATCAGCTGTGAGCCGTTAAGCGCCACGCGGAATGGAGCTCCTTTTTGCAGGCTGAACGCCGCATCGTGCACTTGATAGCGAGTCGACGCTGTCGTGTTGCCCGACCATTTCAACGTATGCTGATCGGCATCCACAACACCGAGGAACCCTTCGCCCGGATGGACGCCCGTCCAGTTGTTGTCATAGCCTTCATCTACATACCAGACGACAAGCCCTGGATCGTACGAAAGAAGCCGGTCGCCGCGCAAGATGTGGGCGAGCCCTTCGTCAACGCCGCGATGGTTGCGCCATTCAAGCAAATAGTAATGATCCGAGTATCGCTTGCCGTTGCTCTTTTCAAAGCCGTCCATCGCAAAAGAACCGTCTTCTTCGGCATCGTCAACAAGAACAACTGCTCCACCGGCCGTCACTTGAATGTTGTCAATATACCAGCCAGCTTCCGACACCGCCACATCGGTGATGTAATGGAAGCGAAGGTCAATCGTTTGTCCTGCATAGGCCGACAAGTCAAATTCCGCCTTCACCCAGCCGTTTGACGTACCGGTAATGCCGTTGCCCGGGTTTTGCCTGTACGGATTGTCGGTCGTCGTAATGTTTCCTTGAATTGTTGTCCATTCGTTGCTGCCATGTGGTTTTACTTCTACCGCCCCATAATCCCAGTCTTTCTCAATCGCATACCATGTATCAAATACCAGCGCCGCCTTGGACGCTCTTGTCAAATCGATCGTCGTTGACATCGTATGGTCTAAGTTGTTTCCGCTGCCGGAGAAATAGGCATACGCACCGCTTGGCGGAGTCGTGACGACCGTCTCTTTCTTCGGCAAGTTGATACGTACGGCGTCATGATTTGTCCCTTTCGTGCTCGCTTCGTCGAGCAACACTTCAATGCCGTCTTTGCCAATTTCGTTCCACTCAACGGTCGCCCCAGTCAGCCAATTGCTTCCTGGCATCGTCGATTGCAAAAACTGCTTCGCCCACGCGCTGAAGCCGGTCGGCTCAGTGCCTGGAATGCGTCCCGCCCAACTTCCGCTTGACATAATCGACCAATACGCGATCGGCTCGCCTAGGCCGGAGTAAATCGTATCGTATTCATCCGGCAACCCTAAATCGTGGCCGTATTCATGAGCGAACACTCCTGCCGCCCCGTCGGCCGGTTCAATCGTATAGTCGTATGCCGCCAACTGACCTCGCCAATACGTTACATCGGTCGTTGTGTTCGGGATTCGATAGACTGACCCTAAATTCCAACGGTGCGACCAAATCGCGTCACCGCCGAGCGAACCGCCGCCCGCTTCTTCACCGACGCTCGAATGGATGATCATCAAATGGTCGATCAAGCCGTCTGGCTCACGGTAGTTGCCATCGCCATCCAAATCATACCGGTCCTCTTGGTCAAACTCGCGCAAATCAATGGTCGGATCTTGGGCCGCTGCCGCCAGCGCTTCGCGCACAAGCGCCCGTGGATTGGCATCATTGCCATCCGGTGCCGGCACGTTACCGCCGTAGTATTTGGCTGGATGTTTCGCTTGATACCAGCCTGCCACTTTTCCTTCAATGGAATAGCTGCCCCCTGATTGCTCTTCATAATATTTTTTTACTGAGATAAGCTTCTCGCCGTTCGGTCCTTCGTAATAGCCGTCATCCCCGCCGAAAATCATGTCTTCGTAATGTTGACGTGTATAATCTTTATAATACATATCAGTCTCATTCGGTTGAATGCTGTTGTGCGGGAAATCCGGATATTCAATCAGCAACACAAGCACGCGGTCGACTCGCTTGCCGCCGTTCCATGACTCCGGTTTGACGGACGGAACGGAAGTGTTTTTCGCTTGGCCAAGCTTTTTCCCTTTCCCATTCAGAACACTGTTTTCCTGCTGCTTCCCACGCAGCACATCCACCCTCCTCATCTCGTGTTCGTACAATTCTCCTTTTTCTTTCGAAGCGTGTGCCGCCTTTTGCTTTAAATAGGCGCGCACTGCCGCTTCCGCTTCAGACGGGGTGGCATCAGCACGGAGCTTTCCGCTTTTTTTCAACATCTCCGCCAGCTTCTCTTCATTGGCAATCGCGAAATCAACCGGTCCGCCTTGCTTGACTGCAAAAAGCGGAGTGGACGCCGACTGCGGGGCTGCCGCTGGCGCCACCCATAATCCGATTCCGAGCGAGAGCGCAGCAGCGAGTGAGCCAATCGATCGTTTGTTCAAAAAAAAACACTCCTTTCCCAATGTTTAATTATTTTAATAGAAAACTTACAAAAATAAAATATTACAGAATAATACAAAAATGAAAGAGAATTCTTACCTAGTATAAAAATAGTTCTTTTTTCCTACCTTTGTCGAAAAAACAAGATTTATATCAAAAAAAGGCTATGGATTGCGCCTTAACATCTTGGGCATTTTCCGGTTACAATGTAATATATTCGCTATTTTTGTAGAAATTCTGCCCTGCAGCTTGACGATGGGAAAGAAGGTGCCGCGATGCTGAATATTTTCAAAGACTTTTTGCTCAACTTGTTTTTCATCCTTCTGCCGATGTTCCTCGTTCCCCTCTGTACAGAGCAGGAGAAGGGGCCAAAACGATTCCGCCTTTATTTGCCGACCATTTGTTACGCCGTCGTGATCATGTTATGCATCACCCTCCCGGTCAGAACAGAGAGCGATTTCATCTTCGACTTGCGGCAAATTCCTCTATGGCTTGGCGGTTTGTACGGCGGAGCGGGAGCGTCGGCGTTTTTGGCGTTGACAGCGATCGCCTACCGCTCGCTGTTCGGTGGAGCTGGTGTCTTCGTCACCGTCGTCGTTTCCATCGCCATCGCTGCAACAAGCAGTTTATTGACAAAACGGTTTGTCGAGCTGCCAACCAAACAGCGCACGCTGTTCGCTACATCGCTCAGCTTCGGCTCTGGCCTATTGACCGTCGCCATAGCGGAGTGGATGGCTGCTGCGGCTTCTCCGCCGCCTTCCGTTGCACTTATCTTTTTGTTTGTGCAGCCCATCAGCATGCTCATCGTGTGTTCATTTCAGGAAATGGTGCACCATAACATCGCGCTGCGCAAACGAGTGATTCGCGCCGAGAAAATGGAAGCCGTCACCCATTTAGCTGCTTCCATCTCCCATGAAATTCGCAATCCACTCACCGCGGCGCGTGGGTTTATCCAACTGATCGAAGAACAGCCGCTCGCTGCCGACAAACGCCGCCAGTATGCGCGCATCGCCATTGAGGAGCTTGACCGCGCTGAAGCGATCATCACCGATTACTTGACGTTCGCCAAGCCGGCGCCCGAGACGCCGGAAAAGCTGAACGTCAAGATCGAAATTGAACGGGTCGTGGACGTTCTCCGCCCGCTCGCCAATATGAGCTGCGTCGATATTCAAGCGACGCTTGCTCCATTTTCCGTCATCGGTGAGCGCGAAAAATTCCGCCAATGTTTGCTCAACGTGATGAAAAACGCCATCGAAGCGATGCCTAACGGCGGAACGTTGCAAGTATACGTCTCCATTGACAACGGACGCGTGCTCATCCGCATCACCGATACCGGCGTCGGCATGACAAAAGAGCAGCTCGAACGACTTGGCGAACCGTATTTTACGACGAAAGGCGTCAAAGGCACGGGGCTCGGGATGATGGTCGTCTACCGCATCATTGAATCGATGAACGGAACGATCCGCATCGAAAGCGAAGTACATAAAGGAACGACGGTGTCGATTTATTTGCCGCTCGCACCGTCTCCTTCTTCCGCGGCGATTTCTGATAAAGAAAAAACAGCTGTTTGCCGCCTTGTGACATAGCAGAGACCAGCCGTAAAAGCTCTTGCAGGCAAGGACCAACGTATCGAAGTTCTGTATGCCCCCATCAAAGGGCCTTTTCTTTTTTCCGGGCATCTTCGCCTCTTTCGCATCCTATTTTGAGGTGAAATCTTGGAATAGCTCCTCCGTTCAGAACGGATCGCCACGGTTTCCCATCACCGTTCTTTTTGCTACAATACTATCGAAGCGAAACACATCGAGGGAAAAGGAGACAGTTGCATGATTCACGTCAAAACGGAACGGGAAATTCAATTGATGCGGGAAGCAGGAAAACTGCTCGCCGCCTGTCATCAAGAGATCGCGAAGCGCATCGGACCGGGCGTCACAACGATGGAAATCGACCGGTTCGTTGAAACGTTTTTGGCCAAATACGGCGCCAAACCAGAACAAAAAGGATACCGAGGCTACCCGTATGCGACATGCGCTTCCATTAACGATGAAATTTGCCACGGGTTTCCGCGCAATGAGCCGCTGAAAGAAGGCGATATCGTCACGATCGACTTTGTCGTCAATTTGCGCGGAGCGCTTGCCGATTCCGCCTGGACGTACGCCGTCGGCGAGGTGGATGAAGATGTGCAAAAGCTGCTCTATGTCACTGAGCAGTCGCTATACAAGGGCATCGAACAGGCAACCGTCGGCAATCGGATCGGCGACATCGGCCACGCCATTCAAACGTACGTCGAAGCGCACGGCTTTTCCGTCGTCCGCGATTTCACCGGACACGGCATCGGCCCGACGATCCACGAAGAGCCGTATGTCCCCCACTTCGGTGAAAAAGGAAAAGGGATGCGTTTAAAGGAGGGGATGGTCATTACGATCGAGCCGATGGTCAACATGGGGGCGTGGCAAAGCCAAATGGATCCGAACGGCTGGACGGCGCGGACGATCGACGGCTCGTATTCAGCGCAATATGAACATACGATCGCCATCACGAAAAACGGACCGCTCATTTTAACGACGCCGGCGTAAGAGCAACGACGCCAGCCGGGCTTTTTGCCAATAGAAAAACCCGTGCGAATCATTTGCCCGGGTTTTTCTATTATCGCCATTTGAAGTTTTCTGTTAGGAAAATTTTACCAACTATTTCATCGACTGTCACACCAAGGCATGGCGAGGGCAAGCCACAGGTTTGCCCTCGTCAGTCGAAAAATGGATCAGTGACTTTTCCGTCAAAGATATGTTAAACGTATTCGTTGCATTGATCATATACTTTTCTATCTGCTGACGGTATGATTCCGCCATTGTCTTTTCTTATGCGATAAGTTCACATAACATAATTATGGTTTCATCCTTCGATGACTTTCACGTAAAACGTCCGGTGGCGCGGCCCATCGTACTCGCAAAAATAGACGCCTTGCCACCGTCCAAGGAGCAGACGGCCTTCGTGAATGATGACGTGTTGCGACGCGCCAACCGTACTCGCTTTCATATGGGCGGCCGTGTTTCCTTCCATATGGCGGTCGAGCGGATGCTCCCATGGATACGTCTCATCGAATCGGCGCATCATATCGCGCTTGACATCGGGATCCGCGTTTTCGTTAATGGTGATGCCGGCCGTTGTATGCGGACAATAGACGACGGCGATCCCTTCCGCCACCTTGGCTTGGCGCACCGTTTCCTCGACGAGTGAAGTAATGTCGATCATTTCATCCCGCTTTGCCGTGCGGATTGTAAAGGAACGAAGCATAGGTTCACCACCTAGACAAACATTTTGTACTCGCAAGAAAGGTTTGCTACTCTAAATATAACACAAAAAATGGAGTGAGAAACCGTTGGCAAAACGCTACGAAAACTTAGACGGCGTCTCGACGCACAAAACATGGGCCGATTTCTGCCGCTGGCAGCGGGAACGGAAACAAAAGCAAAAAGATTTGTCATACGTCGTGCCGCATGTTTCTCCGCCTCAATATGAACGGCTCCATGAGCCGAATGGGCGGCCGCAGCTTTGCTGGATCGGCCATTCGACGTTTGTCGTGCAGACTGGCGGCGCAACGATCGTCACCGATCCCGTCTGGGCGAATTGGATGGGCATGACCAAACGCTTGACGGCTCCCGGCGTTCCGCTTGACAAGATGCCGCCCGTGGACGCCGTGCTTATCTCCCATGGCCATTACGACCATCTGCACTTTGGCAGCCTCCGCCGTTTGCCTGGCGATCCGCACGTGTTCGTGCCGGTCGGCCTCCGCCGCCTGTTCCGCCGCCGCGGCTTCCGCCATGTCACTGAATTGTCATGGTGGGAAACGGCCGTCTTCCGTGATGTGTCGCTGACGTTTGTTCCATCCCAGCATTGGACGCGGCGGACGCTGTGGGACATGAACACATCGCACTGGGGCGGATGGGTGATTGAGGCAAACGGTGCGCCCACCATCTACTTCGCCGGCGACAGCGGCTACTTCCGCGGTTTTCGCGACATCGGCGACCGCTTTTCCATCGACTATGCTCTCTTGCCGATCGGCGCGTACGAACCGGAATGGTTTATGGGGCCGCAGCACACTACGCCCGAAGAAGCGGTGCAGGCGTTTTTGGACTGCCGCGCTCGTCTGTTGATCCCGATGCATTACGGCGCCTTCCGCTTGGCCGACGATACGCCAAAAGAGGCGCTTGATCGCCTATGGGCCGAATGGCGGCGGCGCGGATTGGAAGAGGAGCGCTTGCTTTGCTTGAAGCTCGGCGAGGTGATCGATGCCGCCCAAGCGTTGACGGTCCTCTCCTCATTCGACAATACGCTGAGCCCAACAGACGGCGCCGTCGAGAAACAACAAACACGGTGAACAAAAAACGGCACAAAAAGAGCGAGCCGTTCCGCCCACGGCTCGCTTTTATTCATTGAATTGGCGATAAACGTATGGATCCTTCGGTTTGGCCACCCGCTTCCATGACGTCACCTTTACATACGGAATCGTCATATGAAACGGCTGGTAATACATGGTGGATAGCGTACCTTTCACATGAACCCATTCATCATTTTGAAGCGGCACTGTCTTTGGAAACTGGAGGAGCATCCCGTACACCCCTGAATCCGCAACACAATGAATGATTCCAAAGCGAAGGAGAAACGCCTCATTGGCGCGCGCCGTTTCCTCACGGTAGACAAACCCGGTGAATTCAATGTCGCGGGCGGCAAATTCGCCAGGAAACTGATAAATCGTTTCCATGGCATTTAAATAGTTTTGATCATTCAACTCCAAGCGAGCGAGACGGCCGTATTTTTTCAGCTCTTTTTCCATGGCATTTTGATAATCATCCCGCCCGTAATACATGCTCGTATCCGGACGCAAAAACTGGCGCTGGGCAAACGGGTCGCTGCTGTCAGCCGCCATCCCAGGAACATGAATCCCTTTCGCCTTTACGACTTCAGAATCCAGCGTCGCAACAGGAAACAAGAAGGCGGAAACAAGCGGAAAAACAAAGATCAGATAATTGGCCACCCTCTTCCAGCGCGCCGTTGGTTCATGATGGTGATGATCACAGCACGCTTCCCCATGATCGTGCGGTTCCTCATTGCGGCTCGCCAACACAAATTGCACGATCGTTAAAAAAGCAAACACAAACATCGCACTAAACGAAATATACGAATACCGCATATTAATGTATTTGCTCAACTCTCCCGTAATATATAAGTGAAAAAACAGAAACGCAAACCCAAGCAAAATATACATGCGAACCATGCCGCCACCTCCTTGCTAGATCAATAGCGATCCGGCAAACACAAACAACGTGATATAGGAAATCAGCTTCCACACAAACCGAGCGCGAAACGACTGGAACAACATAAGCGTATTTTTCACATCGAGCATCGGCCCGTAAACAAGAAACGCTGTGAGCGCATGAAACGGAAATGTGCTTTGAAACGACGAGGCGATAAATGCGTCCGCCTCGGAACAGAGCGACAGCACGAAGGCGAGCGCCATCATGACCAAAGAGGCCGCCACTTTCCCATTGCCGATCGCCACAAGCGCCGACGTTTTCACATACGTTTGCATGGCCGAAGCAATGAACGCCCCAATGATCAAATACTTCCCGGTCGCAAAAAATTCATCGATCGTATGGCGCAGGGTGCCGACAATTTTCTCTTTCCACGTGCGGGGCATCATCGGCATCTCGCGCCATTCATGGCGCAACTCGCTGCCTTCATGCCGAATCGCGATCACCGCACCGACAGCGACGGCGACGGCGCAAGCGAACAGCGCCCGGCACAATACCATCGTCCAACTGCTTCCGAAGGCGATATACGTCGAAAACAGCACAACCGGATTGATGACAGGCGCCGTTAACATAAACGGCACAGCCGCGTAAAGCGGCACCCCCTTGGCTGCGAGACGGCGGGTGATCGGCACGATGCTGCATTCGCACGAAGGAAACAAAACCCCGATCAACGCCGCATAAACAATCGCCAAGCCGCGGTTTTTCGGCACCCATCGTTGCACGGTCTCTTCACTGACAAACATTTGAATGACTCCGGAAACAAACACCCCAAGCACAACGAACGGCAACGATTCAATCAATATGCTGATAAAAATCGTATTCAGCTGCAAAAACGTGTTCATCATGGGTTCTCCTCTCATTTACAACCGTTCATTTTACCATGAGAAATGGCCATTGTCATGAAAATTTGGCAAAAAAAAAATAGAAAAGGTGCTTCGCCTTTGGCGAAACGCCTTTTCTATATAAATTGAAAGCTTGTATGAATATGGAAACAGAAAAGAAAAAATAGGAATTTCTTTATTGCAACTTATATATGTTTGGTGAAAAGCAGCCTTTTTCCTTCAGTCGGTCGTTTTCAAGTCAAGAGACGCATAACACTCACAAGGTTTCTCAATTTGAGAAGCTTTATGGTTGAGCGGCATTTCCGACTAAATCACAGTCCCCTATGTTTCTATTCTTCTACTTCCTTTTTCCACAACCCGACCATCAATGCGGTCACGATGGAACCAATCAAAATAGCCAATATATAAAGCCATGCGCTGCCTTTGACGATCGGGATGACAAAAATCCCACCGTGCGGCGCCGGCAAACCGATATGGAACCACATCGTCAACGCGCCAGCGACAGCCGAACCGACGATAATCGATGGAATGACCCGCACCGGATCGGCCGCCGCAAACGGAATCGCCCCTTCGGTAATGAACGAAGCGCCCATGATATAGCACGTTTTTCCCGCTTCCCGCTCGGCTTTCGTGAATTTCTTTTTAAAGAACGTCGTCGCCAGCGCCAATCCAAGCGGCGGCACCATCCCGCCGGCCATAATCGCCGCATGCGGCGCAAAGTTGCCGGCTTCAATCATCGCCAGCCCAAACGTATACGCCGCTTTGTTGATCGGCCCGCCCATATCGACTGCCATCATGCCGCCCAACACAGCGCCAAGCAGCACTAACCGTGCTGTCAACACCCAAACGCTTCAGCACGCGTGATACGTTGATCCCTTTCCCGCCTGGAAATGTGAACGTTTTCACCGAACGATTCAGTTCGCCAACATGTAGTTCATCGAGGTGAACGATATAATCAACAGATGGATTCAACGTACATGTGTAAATCATGGAGCCACAACCTCTACTGTTGTTTTTGTTCGATACAAATCTTTCCACTCTTCATCCAATTCATCGGTGATTAGCACCGCTTCGTGCAAATCCGCAATTTTCGCGAACGCGCTTTCATTCAATTTCGAATGGTCAGCGAGCACATACACACGTTGCGCCAGCTGCATCGCCGTATATTTCACCAGCGCCTCTTCCGGGTCCGGCGTCGTATAACCGTAGTCGTAATGAACACCGTTCGCGCCGATGAAACATTGGTCGAAGCGGTACTGCCGCAGCGACTCGATGGCGCCGCGCCCGATCAACGCCTTCGTTTTCGGCTTGATCATGCCGCCGATCAAATACGTCGCCACATTGTGCTCAAGCAGCCGCTCGACGTGCATCACGCCATTGGTGACAACGATGACCTCTTTGTCAGCCAAATGCGGAATCATTTCCCACGTTGTCGTCCCTGCATCTAAATAAATGCAGTTTCCTTTTTGCACCAAACCGGCCGCATAAGCGGCGATCCGCCGTTTTTCTTCGATATATTTCAGCGATTTTTCTGATACGCTTAACTCTTCGCGCTTCTGTTGCAACAAGGCCGCCCCGCCGTGCACACGGCGCAGTTTCTTTTCGTTTTCAAGCTGCGTCAAATCACGGCGAATCGTCGACTCCGACGCCCCGGTCGCCTCTACGAGCGCCTGCAGCTTGATGACTCCTTTTTGCGCCAACAGATCTAAAATGAGGCGGTGGCGTTCTTCCGTCAGCACGTTCCCACCTCCGATCATCGGGGATATCGCTTACAACTCTATCATATCCCAAGATAGTAAAAAAATCAATCAAAAACATTCATTTTCTATCAATATAATTCAATAAAGGATAAAAATCATTCAAAAACATTCAAGGCCAAAATAAAAAACACTTGCCATCGGCAAGTGCCTTCCTGCGCTTAATTCAGTTGCTGCATCTCGGCAAGCGGCAAATAGTGCTCTCGCACAAACGCGATAAACTTCGCCGCATACACCGGATCAAACTGCGTCCCAGCGCAGCGCTCGATTTCCTCAAGCGCCTCTTCAAACGTTTTCGTCGGCTGGTACGGCCGCTCGGTTGTCATAGCGTCAAACGAGTCGATAATACACAAAATGCGGGCCAGTTTCGGGATTTCTTCTCCTTTCAGCCCGTACGGATACCCTTTCCCATCATATCGTTCGTGGTGCAGCTCGACAAGCGGAAGCAAATCATCAAACCGCTTCTCCGCCGCCACAATCTCGCGCCCCCACGTCACGTGCTTTTTGATGATCTCCCATTCATGTTTCTCCAACTTTCCCCGCTTATTTAAAATATCGCGCGGCACTTCGATTTTGCCAATATCATGGATGAGCGCCCCGAGAACGAGCGTCTGCCGCTCATGATCGGTCAACTCATCAAGGCGGCTGCCAAACTCCAACGCATATTTAAACACCCGTTTGCTATGGCGGTATGTATAGACATCTTTGGAAAGAAAAAATTTCACTTGCTGCTCGAGCGCTTCCAAATCTTGCTTGAAGCGAATCTCGTCCAAACTCATATTATGTTTATCATACAGCTGAACGTTGTTTTTCCCTTGCGCCTTGGCGTAATAAAGAGCCTGATCAGCACGGTGGATGAGCTCATCGCTTTCATGCATATCCTTTTCCATCTCAGCGATGCCGCACGAAAACGACAGGCAGCGATACGGAATATGCTCGACGCCTTCAAAATATGTATCGTTCACTTCTTTGCGCAGCCGGTTTAAAAACGCGTACGCGTCTTCTTTCGTCGTGTTGGGCATTAAAATGGCAAACTCTTCTCCGCCATAGCGGGCAACCGTGAAGTTCGTCCCTTCCACTGCTTTTTGCAATAGCTTTCCAAAGAAAGCCAACAAACGATCTCCTTGCAAATGGCCGTTCCGGTCGTTGTATTTTTTAAAGTCGTCCAAATCGAGAAACGCCAACGTCAGCGGTTGCTTCAACATCTTGCAGTCGGAAAACTGCTCCTTGAGCGCTTCTTTAAAGAAGCCGTGGTTGTATAGGCCGGTAAGGTGATCACGATTTACTTGATTCGATTTTTCCTGATACAAATAAAGAAGCTTCCGGAAAGCAATGGATAAAAACGTAATCAAAATTGTAAACAGGAAAACACCGAAATATTTGGCCTCTTGCAACAAAAATGACAAAACAAGCGAAAGAATTAAAGTAATGCAATAGGTCATTCCCACTTCTTTTAATAATCCCAAATTAAGAACACCATTAAATAAACGTTGTGAGGAAATAATAAAATAACAAGTTAGCACCAATATATTTACAAAAAAATAAACAAGCAAAGAAATCATATAAGGAAAGATATCGGTAGTATTTATCGTTCGGACCGTCCCACCAGATAAATGAAAAACATAATGCGCACTTATAATCATCAAACAATACATAGAAAAATTAAATAAATGCTTCCATAATTCAATACTTCTTTTATACAAGGCATATATAAAGCTAAATATTCCTAACACAAGCAACGTAATATGCAAATCAAAAACAAATAAACAAGCTAAATAAATAGATGAATCCATAGAAATAGAGTTTCCTTTTGGAGGAAGGTAAATCAAAAAACGATTCACTATAAGAACAGAAGCTGTTAATACATAAATCAAAACCCAATCACGCAAAGAAGAAAATGAGACAGTTAAATGAAAAAAATAAACAAAAAGACCTAGTAAAGAAACCCCTAAAATATAAAGTTTGGTACCGATAGACGGTAATGTACGATTGCCCATTCAAAATCACTCTCAGTAGTTCAAAAATTTATAAATTAAAAAGCTAAGAGAGGCATTTTTCAGCCCCTCGTCATTTCAATCAATTTATTATTACACGAGCTTCATGCCAGATGTTAGTGCAATAATCACAGACCCAATAATCAACAGGTTAATAAGAGTTTGTTTCAATTTCATAAATATACTCCTCCCCTTATTTTATTGATTCGCAGGAGCGGCCGTTGTTCCTTTCTCAGCATCATCTGCCCCATGCCGCGGTGCGCTGAGCATGAGATGCTGGATGAACAAGAACGCCCCTACGTTCATCACAACGTCGCCGATGCTGATGACTTGCCGGCGCGGGTACGGCGGGGACAGCGGAATGATGTCGCCGAGAAACGGCAAGAGCGTCTCAGATGTGATCGCCTGATGCTTGCCGTACAAACCGGCTTTCAACGCTTCGATGTATTCGCGGCCAAGGAATTGGGCGGCTTCGATCGACACCGGCATCCGTCCGCCGTTTAAAGCCATGACGATAAAGTTGAGCAAGACGCCGGCGAAGATGACTGGAAACCCCGGCTGATGGCGGTTGAGCCATAAAAACGCGAGCCCGATGATGTAGACGAGAAGGAAAATGCCGTTGCTCATTTTCGCGATCCACGCGACTCGCTCTTGCAGGAAAAAGACCGCAAACTGCACCGCGAGAAGCAACGGAAACAACCACCCGCCGCGCAATTTCATATTGGCCAAACCCTTCAGGCTGCCGCCGCGAAACCAGCCGATCAACAGCGACAAGATGATTCCATCATAAACCATGATGCTGTCCCCTCGTAAACAGAATTTTCTATGTTTTCTAAACCGCTGTCCTCACTTCTATTTTTACCGTTTTTTTCATCTCGTGTAAATAGTCCGTTCGTCCTAACTGCAAACAAATTTTGTCGAGTCTCGTTCAATTATTCTCATTTTCGTCATTCTTCTTAAACAGGAAACGACAAAAGCAACGCGATTTGTATCCATCGCATTATGAAAAAGAGCATCCCCGCGACATACTCCCACCACCTACGCTTCGCTTCGAAATGAGCGACTTCTTTTGAAATGACGGTTAAACGGTCGATTCGTTGAAACGGCTCGCTCCTTGTGTCCTCCGCTTATTTTTTTGCACAACATGAAAGCCTTCCGTCGGAAAATGAGAAAAACGGATTCCTGTCATCGTCAGGAATCCGTTCGTCTTTAACAGGTTACCTCTCCGTCCCGCAGCTGCCTCGGCAATAGTCAGCCGCATGGCACGACGCACATGCGCCTTTGGCGCTTTTTTTCACGTGGCGGGCAAGCGTCCAGCCAGCGTAGACAAAAATCGCTCCACCAATCACGATATTAGCGATCATCGATTCTCTCCCCTTTCATTGATAACCAAGCATATGTCCAAACTGATAGATGATCAGTGAAATGACATAAGCAACCGTCAGCGCGTTGCCGATCGACAGCCACGTCCATTTCCACGATCCGGTTTCTTTGCGGATCGCCGCCACCGTCGCTAGGCATGGCGTATATAGCAAGACAAACACCATAAAGCTGAACGCTGACAGCGGCGTGAAATGGGAGGCAATCACCTGCTTCAGCCCGTTCGCCTCATGGACATGGTAAATAATATTCATCGTTGACACGACGACTTCTTTCGCTAAAAAGCCGGTGATCAAGGCCGCGCCGGCCTGCCAAACGCCAAAGCCGAGCGGGGCAAGCAGCGGAGCGAGGAAGCCGCCAATGGCAGCGAGAAAACTGTCATCCATGGCAACGCCAACCCCATGCGGCCCGATATACGTCAACAGCCAAATGGCGACCGAACCGCCGAAAATAAACGTCCCGGCTTTGCGGATGAATCCTTTCCCTTTATCCCATGTGCTGCGCCATAACGTAAGCGCCTGCGGAACGCGATATGGCGGCAGCTCAATGACAAACAGCGAATCTTCGTTTTTCAAAAGCGTCGATGAGAACAACTTGGCGAGCCCGAGCGCCACCGCGATGCCAAGCACGTAAAGCGAAAACACGACAAGCGCCTGCTCGCGGGCGAAAAACGTCCCGGCAAACAAGGCGTACACCGGCAGGCGGGCGGAACACGACATAAACGGCAACAGCAAAATCGTCAACAGTCGTTCTTTCGGCTGCTCGATTGTGCGCGCCGCCATCACCCCGGGAACGTTGCAGCCAAAACCGATGATCATCGGGATAAACGCCTTGCCGTTTAACCCGATCGCTTCCATCACCCGGTCCATCACCATCGCCACGCGCGCCATGTACCCGGAGTCTTCGAGAAGCGAGATGAAAAAGAACAAAATGAAAATTTGCGGAACAAACACCAGAACCCCGCCGACCCCAGCGACAATCCCGTCCAAAACGAGCGCCTTGATAAACGGCGACGCCCCCACTCCATCGAGCAAGCGCGACAGCCAGTCCGCAAGCGGCCCCGAGAAAAAAGCATCAAGCTGGTCGGCAAGCGGCGTCCCAAGCCAGTTAAACGTGAGCATAAACACCATATACATCAACACTAAAAAAATCGGGAGCCCGACATAGCGATTCGTCACGATGGCGTCGATTGTTTCCGTCAGCGTAAGCGGCTTGGTTTCGAGCTCGATGGCCGCTATGGCGATCGCCTCACTGATCCAGCGGTCGCGCCTTTCATAAATCAACTTCGCCAACGGGCCGCCAAGCGTCCGTTCAGTGTCGGTGCGGATCGCCAAAAGCGGAGCCAAATCCAAACGACCGCGCAAATACGCAGCCATGCGCTCGTTTCCCTCAAGGAACTGCAACGCCGCCCATCGTTTGTTTCCAGGCACATCATCGGGCAGCTGCTCCGCAATGCGCCTGATGGCGTTCTCCACCTCGACGCCGTAATCGATGATGATAGACGGGTGAGGCTTGTCTTTTGCCGCCAAAACGGCGCGAACCAATTCGTTCGTTCCTTTTCCGGTTCGGGCGATGACCGGGATAACAGGAACGCCAAGATACTTCGACAGCTTGGCGGCGTCCACTTTCACGCCCCGTTTTTCCGCCACATCAACCATGTTTAACGCGATGACAAGGGGACGACCAAATTCCAACAACTGGACCGTCAAATGCAAATTGCGACGCAGCTGCGACGCGTCAACGATATTGACAATCGCTGAGCACGGTTCAGTCAATAAAAAGTCGGTCGCCACCCCTTCGTCGCGCGAAAGTGGCTGGAGCGAATACACGCCGGGCAAGTCGACGACCGGCACGCCGTGCTGACGGAGCACCCCGACTTTTTTCTCGACCGTCACCCCGCTCCAGTTGCCGACATATTCATAAGAGCCGGTCAAACAGTTAAACAGTGACGTTTTTCCGGTATTCGGATTGCCAAATAAAGCGATGTAGGACATTTATTTCACCTCGATCGATGACGCCTCTTTGCGCCGCAAACCGATCGCCTGCCCATCGACTTCGATCATCACCGGCCCACCAAACGGCATCGCTGTTTTCAACCGCACCTCTTTCCCTTCTTTTAAACCAAGGTGAAGAAGACGCTGCTTCAACGCCTCATGTTCAACAGCCAAACGGACAACGACCGCCGTTTCCCCTTTATGCAAGTCGGTCAGCACCATCGTGTGTTCCTCCTAATTTTTCTGTCCGTCCGATACGCGGGACAATAATGATTCTTTTTCTCAACTCCTGCTTTTATCATAGCACAACGAACAAAAAAGGGAGTGATTTTTTTCACAATTAGAATGCGTTGGCATGATTTTTTCTCAATCTGGTTATATTAGTTGAACTTTTCAAAAAAATGTATATAATTTTTTGTATATCTTTCCCATCTAACAAAGGAGGAGAAACAGATGAACACACTGGGAAGAATCAGCAACTTTGTCGGCAACACATTTGCCATCTGGGTGCTTTTGTTCGGCGCGTTCGCCTTTTTTGTTCCAGACGCATTTACATGGATCGCACCGTATATCGTTCCGCTTTTAGGCATCGTCATGTTCGGCATGGGATTGACGCTATCGGCGAACGATTTCAAAGAAGTGTTCAAGCGCCCGCTTGATGTGTTGATCGGCGTCGTCGCCCAATTTCTCATCATGCCGCTTGTTGCATTTTTGCTCGCTTATTTCTTGCCTGTTTCGCGCGAAGTGGCGCTCGGCATTATTTTGGTCGGCTGCTGCCCGGGCGGAACAGCCTCCAACGTCATGACGTATTTGGCGAAAGGAGATACAGCGCTGTCAGTCGCTGTCACCTCGGTCTCGACGATTTTAGCGCCGATTTTGACTCCTTCGTTAATCTTGCTTTTAGCCGGAAAATGGCTGTCCGTATCAGCCGCATCCTTGTTTTGGTCGATTATCAAAGTCGTACTCATTCCCATTCTTTTAGGACTTATCGTACAGGCACTGTTCCAAAAGCAAGTCAAAGCGTGCATCCCGGTGCTACCGCTCGTTTCTGTCGTCGCCATCGTTGCCATTGTCGCAGCGGTTGTCGGGCAAAACCAAGCCGCCATTGCCAAAAGCGGCCTTCTCATTTTTCTCATTGTTGTCGTTCATAACGGGTTAGGCCTGCTCCTTGGGTACTGGTTTGCCAAACTGTTCCGCATGTCGCCGACAAAACAAAAGGCCATTTCCATCGAAGTCGGTATGCAAAATTCCGGCCTCGGCGCAGCGCTGGCGATCGCCCACTTTTCGCCGCTCGCCGCTGTCCCAAGCGCCATTTTCAGCGTCTGGCACAACATTTCCGGACCGATCGTCGCGACGTATTTCCGCAAGCAGGCGGACCGTCAAACGGCAGACGAACAGACGATATCCGCCTAATGGAAACGCCGCCTCCCAAAGCCGGAAACGGCATTCGGGAGACGGCGTTGGTTGTCCCTACCATTTCCCCTCGCCACAAAGGGCGACCTACAGACGGTTGGACGAAGTCATCGCCCCGCTTCCGCACGCCCTTTTGGCGCTTTTTTTACATAAAAGATGGAAACCACATGGTCCCATCTTTCGAAAAGCAGTCATTCATCTGCAACCCCACCCCCACGACATCCCATCAAGCGGAAATACCATCCGCCCGGCCAGTTCAGGGAAATCGATGAACGGATTGCGGTTGCCTTGGATGAAAAAAATCGCGCTGTTGCGATGATGTTCATACACCGTCGGCGGAAATTGTTCGTGCCAACGGACAAGGAGCGGAATATCGATTTTGCGCCGAAACGACTTCGCGATCGCCTTCGGATAGCGAAGCAAAAAATACAGCATCGCCCTTGCCGCCGTCCCTTTGCCGTATTCCGGCTCGAAATAGCCATTATGAACGACGCCGCAGCAGTTTTGGATTTGTTCGTTGGGGTCTTCCGGATTGTAAAACGGAAAATCTGCGTACGGAAAATTTGACCGCATCGTATTGCACTCCGGCTGGCAAACGAATAAGTGATGCAAATCGCCTTTCATCGGTTCGCGGGCGCCAAACCACGACTGCGGCACAACATGTTCGGCATTGAATTTCCATTGCTGCTCGATCGTTTTCACCCGCTCGTGCACATCACCCAATCCATTTTTCGTTCTTTTCAATAGTTGACGAAACTCTTCATAGCGCCGCTTCATCGTTTCCACATCTTGAACGATCAGCGTTTTCGGATCTTTTCGCTCGCCTGAATACAGGCTCCGCACCGTTCCGTCGGGGTGCAAGTCGACCCATGTGTACAAATATTCGTCCTTGCTGAAAAAATACGGCAGCCGCCGCTTATGGGTGCGCGCCACCAGTTCGTGATAGCGGACAAACAACATCAATCCATCCCCTTCAAGCGGCAGATGGCGGTAATACCGTTCGCGCGCCCTCTCATCTTCTGCGGCCTGGTAATACGCGTCCTCCACAGCAAGCCGCTCATTCAGCTGCTCGAGCCGTTCTTTCGGATCTTCCTCCCGCCATTGGCCGAGCTCCTCAAGCCGCCGTTCCGCCTCCCCCATCGGCGCTCCCCTCTTTCTTTTTTCTTTTAGTGTATCACGGAAGGCGGAAGAGGGCGACAACAGCGTCAATGCAAAAGAAACGATGTCGCGCCGAACAAAATGGCGGCGATGCCGGCGGCGATCAACGATGGGATCAACTTCGTGCGCGCGTATTCCATCACCGGCAAATCCAAAATGGTGCAAAGCGTGACCGTATTGTCGCTGAGCGGCGAGGCGAACGCTCCGAACGTCCCGCTCGCAAACACGGCGCCGATGACCGGCAAAATGTTCGTTCCCGCCTGGCTCGCCAGCGTCACGCCAAGCGGCATCAACATCCCCCATGTCCCCCACGACGAGCCGATAAAATAGGAGATGACGGCGCCGAGCAAAAACAAAATTGGAGCGACAAAAAACGGTGGAATCCATTCTTTGACGTGGCCCGTAATGTATTGCGAAAACCCTAAATCCTCCGCCACAGCCGACAACGCCCAAATGAGCGCCAGCATTAAAATGACGGAAATGAGCTCATTGCCTCCTTTGACAAAATGCGTCAACAAATCGTTCAATTTAAATCGTTGCCAAAGGAAGAACGCCACCGTAATGATGACGGTAAACAACAGCGCCTCCAACATCGCCCCGAGCGCATCGCTTTGCAAAAACGCCTCCCAAAACGTCCTTGCCCCCCAGTGGCCGTCCCACCAGCTTAAAAACAACGTCAAGACGAGCACGATCGAAAGCGGGATGATTAAATTCCATGGCTTGATGGGCGTTTCTTTTTGGTAAGCGCGCGGACATGTCTGCATCGCATCCCCTTCTTCCCCTTGCGCTTTATTGGGTTCGTTGTCAGCCGGCCGCTGTTCCTCTGCCATTTCGATCGCCAACCGCTCGTTCCAGCTCCGAATCGGCGCCTCTTCCCGCGCTTCGCTTGCCGCCGCTTGTTTTTTGCGAGAGTAGACAAAAAAACTGTAGTAGAGTCCGACCGCAATAATCGCATACGAGAAAAAGTTGAACGGAATGCTTCGGACGTACACGATGTACGGCTCCGCGCCGATGCCCGCCGTATCGAGCGCCTTGTCGATGACCGACACCATGTAGCCGACAAACGCGGTGGCGATCGGAATGAGCGCGACAACGGGGTTCGATGTTACCTCAATGGCAAAGCCGATTTGCTGGGACGACAGCCCAAGCCGTTTGCGCAGCGCCTTCATGATCGGCGCGACGGTGACGATGCGAAAATCAGGGTCGCTGAACGTGACCATCGTCGAAATCCACGTCAGCATCATGGCGGTTTTGGCCGATTTGACTTTTTTGCTGACGAGATGGACGAATCCTTTAATTCCGCCGGTATATTTGATCATGCTGACAAGACCGGCGAACACATACAAGAAAATGACGATCCGAATGTTGTTCGTCTGCATCAAGTTGTCGACGACGTAATGAAGCATCGTCCGCAGTCCGCCGAGCAAGGACGGCGTCATAAGATAACTGCCGACCAACAGCCCGACAAACAACCCGGGGATGACTTGCCTCGTCCAAATCGAAATCGGAATGACGACTAAAAACGGCAAGAGAGCTTTCCACGATGGGTCCATTGACCATTCACTCCTTTCCTTAAAAAGTATGGCGATTGTTTCTCTTGTCTATGCAATCGGCCATGGCTCTTCCCTAACAAACCGGGAGATGAGTCCGCAAAAAAAGCGCGGCGCATGATGGCACGCGTCTACGAAACCGCTTTCCCACAAAAAAATAAAAAGCTGCCGATTAGACAGCTTTGACCGTCCTGCTTCGCGTTACCGAAGGCAGCGCCAACAAATGGAGCGTCACTTCGGGCTTCGAGCCGATCCGAATGTTCACCCCGGTTTGCCCAAGCCCTTCGTTAATATAAAACGGTTTTCCATCCCACTCATGATAGCCTTTGATCATGTTCCGCTCGGTGAGCGTTTTGCTCATTTTCGCCAAATGGTACGGCTTTGGCCAATGGATTTGCCCGCCGTGGAAATGGCCGGACAACAAGTAGTCAAAATGATAGTCTTTCATATGCGGCACGATGTCCGGGTCGTGCGTCAACACAAGGTTGATGCCGCCTTTGACGCCCGCATACGCCTTTTCGATGTCGCTGCGCCCTGTGTAAAAGTCATCGATGCCGATGATATTGACCGTTTGGCCGTTGACGGTGATCGTTTTCGTCTCGTTTTGCAAGACGACGCAGCCGTGCTCCTCAAGCGTCGCTTTCAAGCGCGCAAACGGTTCGCCTTGCAGCACGTAATCGTGGTTGCCAAACACGGCGTACATGCCATATGTCGGATTCAACTGTTTCAACGCCGTCAAATACGGGCCGAGTTTGGCGATGCTTTCCTCACGGTCCAAAAAGTCGCCGGTTAACGCGATCAAATCGATCGCTTCCCCTTTCAGCTTTTCGTATAAATCGTCCGGGGTGATCGACAGTTTTTCGAGATGCAAGTCAGACAGCTGCAAAATCCGAATGGCTCCGTCTCCATCCTCTGAACGGCCAACTTGGACTTTATGCAAAACCGCTTCGTACGTATTGCGATGGGCTTGGCGAATGGCTAAAGCAAGCAATGACACGAATGCAAGAATGACAAAAAAGAATGTCATCGTCTTCTCTCCTCCCTCGATACCCATTATAGTGAAATGGAGGAGAGAAGAAAGAGGGAGTTAGTGGATGAGATGGCAGCCGTACAACGAAAACAATTTTTCCTTTGACATCAACAAATATTTCGGCGGGCGGACAAGCGGCACTAGACGGTGTTGGGCCACTGTCATCATCGGCCAATGCGATGCCATTTTAAACCAACGGTAAAATGAATTCGCAATATCAATGGCATCAAATCCGAGTCTCTCACAACCTTTGTTTAGCATAGTCACGCCGATGATCCCTTTTATGCGGGAGGACTGTTCGTGATGGTAAAGATGATGAGCGACATGCGGCAAACCGGCTTTCACTTGTTCGAAAATATAACGTCCTTTTTGAATATCGCTTCGATACTGCATCAGTTCGCGAAGCAGACGAACATTATGAAGGTGAATTTTCAACAGCCGGTCATTGGCCGCAATCGTCGTTCCGTCCGAAAGGTGGATGGTTTCACCCTTGTATTGAAGCAAACGGACGCGGAAAATGGAACGGCAGCCGTTCTCTTTCCCACCAGCATATTCGAGGCGGGAACATGCATAATAGAGCGGATCCATCAGTCCCCATACAGACAACAGCCACTGCGTCGCTTTGCTTCTCATTGGCGGCATCCTTCCCCTGTTCGTTCTATCCATTTACATTATGGAATCGACCGAGAGGCATTATAAATGGAGAAAAAAGGAGGAAAAGATCGCTGCATAACCAACCGGGAGACGCGCGTACTGAAGTCCATCTCCATTTCTCTCCCTGCTCCAGGCTGTATCAAAAAAGCGCGCATGAATCTCTTTGCGCGCCAAACAACTATGCTCTTTTATGAGACAAACGCGGCTGTGTTTACATCCTGTTGGCACACGGCCAAGCGGTTTTCCGCATGCTTTGCTTCCAAGCAGGTGATACGACCAAAATTCGAATCTATCCGTATCACTAGGAACGCATCCGAAAATGCGCATTCATTTGCCCTTTCAACATCCGCTCGCGCAGCTCTTTCGTCATCTCTTGGCGGATTTCCCACGTTGATACCCCTTCTTCGCGTTGATTGGCGATTTTCATCAACTGCTCCACATCAGCGAACGAATATTTGCGAATTCCTTTGGAACGGTCAGGGAACACAAGCTTCCGTTCCTCGTAATAACGAATTTGTCGCTGCGACAGCCCGGTCAGCTCGCTGACGACCCCGATCGAAATGACTTTTTTGTATTTGTAGTGATCTTCTTGCGGATGAGCTGCCATTCCCCTCACCTCTTTATGTTATATTTCCTAACGTAATTATATAAAAAACGAAGATGTCTCGTTATATTTTGTTAATAAAATTAACATATTTTTTAAATTTCCTGTAAATGAGCTTAACACATTTGCTGTACACTGAAGAAAAAGATGGTATGGTAAAGGTAAAAGCAGGGAGGGAATCGAATGGGGACATGGATGAGAAGCGCCGTACGGAAGAAAAAGCAATTTTATATCGAACAGCTCGTACGGTTCGGCTTAGTCGCTGACCGCGAGCGGCTCGAAGAGTGGACAATGGCTGAACTGCGCCGCGAATACGAACGATTCCACCCCGCCCACACGATCGAAGGAGGACGCCGCCATGGACAAACAAGCGCTCGAACTGGCCAAACGCATCATTGAACTCGATCTTGAACGCGACGCGATGTTTGAGCAACTGATCGCACTCATCGGCAATCAAGCAGATGAACTGCTTCGTTTTTTGCAAAATCGATTGTAAAACGATCGCAAATGAGAAAGTGCCCTGAATTTCTTCACGGGCACCTTCTCTCATCATCATTCTTCAACAGAAAGCGTTACATCAATATTTCCACGAACGGCTTTGGAATACGGGCACACTTGATGGGCTGCATGCACAAGCTCTTCAGCCGTCTGGCGATCGACCCCCAAAACGCGAATCCGAAGAACAACGGCCAACTGAAAGCCGCCATCGGCCTCATCTTTTCCAAGAATCACTTGAGCCGTCACTTCCGTTCCTTCCACCTTCACCTTTCTTTGACGGATGACTAAATTCAATGCGCTGTCAAAACAAGCGGCATACCCAGCGGCAAACAACTGTTCAGGATTCGTGGCGCCCCCTGGCCCTCCAAGTTCTTTCGGCATTTTGACGTCTAACGAAAGCACCCCGTCGTTAGACACAACTTTCCCATTCCTCCCACCTTGCGCTTTCACTGACGTCTGATATAGTGGTTGCATATTCCATTTCTCCTCTCTCGAATTAAATTGTACACAATTTAATTTTAAAAAATATAATACAAAAACACAAGATTTAATTTGACCAAGAAGAATGTTGTTCATCATTCAGCCGCACAAGCAACGACCGCAGCAGCACCAACAATTCGCTCCACTCTTTATTGGAAAGCCCTACTCTTTTGACAATTTCTTCTGGTATGCATTGTGCCTTTTGTTTGATTTTCTCGCCCTGTTCTGTTAAAACAACGCGCACAACCCGTTCGTCTTCTTGCGATCTCAACCGTTGAACGAGACCATTCTCCTCCATTCTTTTCAACATTGGCGTCAGTGTACCAGAATCCAAATACAATCGTTTTCCAAGCTCTTTCATCGTCGTCTCCCCTTGTTCCCACAACACGAGCAAAACGAGATATTGCGGGTATGTAATCCCTATTTCTTCAAGAAAAGGACGATATAACTTCGTCAATTCACGAGAACAAGCATAAATAGCAAAACAAAGCTGATGGTCTAAACGCAGCGCATGATCGTTTGACACGATTCCTTCCTCCATTTCTTTTCAAGGTTGGACACCCGCCTCCTTCTCCCTATTATATCGATCCTCCTCTCCGTCTAAAACCCGTTGGAGGCTTTCCGAAGGAAGATGATTAAGAAGGCTCTGTCTTTTCCTTACAGAGGAGAGAGCCTTCCGAAATCAGCGCCAAGAATGGAAAAACTTAAGAAACGCCGCAAAATCGCCCCCTCATTGTCAACTTAAAGAAAGGACTGTTTTCCACCAGCTTTTTTTCGTTCCATCAAGAGATTTCTTTTGAAAGTTTCCCACATCTTTTTGGGCGCACCATTCATTCTGCTGCTTTTTGAGAGAAAGGTTCGACCGCAACCGTCGTCCCTTGAAGGCGACGAGCAACCATCACCGCGATCATGAAAACGAAAGCAAGCATCCAAAATCCATACGCCGAAGAACCGCTCCATTGCTTCATCACCCCGAGCACGTTCGGCAGCAAAAATCCTCCCAGTCCGCCAGCGGCGCCAATAATGCCCGTCAACAAGCCGACTTCTTTCGGAAACCACGTCGGAACAACTTGGAACAACGCGCCGTTCGCCGCGCCAAAACAAAGGAAAAGAGCAACCATCAATCCGAACAGGACGAAAAGAGACGGCAATGTGCCGATGCAAGCCAGCAACAAAGTCCCAGCGGCAAACAACAGAGAAAGAAGCCGCATTCCCCCGATCCGGTCGGCGATGTAGCCGCCAATCGGCCGGATGAAACTGCCTGCGAACACGACGGCGGTGACGAAATCGCCGGCCGTGACTTTGCTGACGCCGTATTCATCAAATAAGAAAATGCCGAGGTAACCCGTCAATCCAACAAAACCGCCGAATGACAAACTGTAAAAGAAACAAAACAGCCATGATTCTTTGCGGCAAAGGACGGTTCCGTATTCGCGCATGGGTACGGGCTTCGACGCTGTCGGACATTCACGCGCCAGCCAAGCGAACAAAAGGAAGACGACAACAAGCGGCACGAGCGCCAATCCGAACAACGCGTTCCATCCATACGCTTCCGCCAGCCGCGGGCCAAACAATGTCGCCAGCACCGTTCCGCTGTTGCCCGCCCCGGCGATCCCCATGGCCAGCCCTTGGTATTCTTTCGGATACCAGCGGCTTGCAAGCGGCAAGGCAACGGCAAAGCTGGTTCCACCTACGCCAAGCAAAAACCCGAGCCCATATACATCCGACATATGATCAGCGAACTGCCATCCCCACACAAGCGGCATAGCCGTCTCCGCCATGCCGAACAATCCGGCCCGCTTCCCGCCCCAGAGGTCCGCCAACAACCCCATCGGAATGCGAAGCAGCGCCCCGCCCAACACTGGAATGGCGACCATCAGCCCTTTTTCCGCCGGTGTGAGCGCAAACTGTTCAGCGACAAACACCCCGAGCGCACCAAGCAAGTTCCAAATCATAAAGCTAATATCAAAGTACAAAAACGACGACAATAGCGTCGGCGCATGCCCTACCCGCCAAAACGATTTCTTCACCATCTTCCCCCGACTCCCCCTTGGCATGGAAGCTCATTATATGATAGAATGGAAATGAAAGCGATTTCTCAACCTGCTTCCCACCGTATTGCCGGGAAGTTTTTTTGCATCTGTGCACCTTCCCCGCGGAATCCATTGGTGGTTAATTTCTCCCTAAATCGACAACCGTCCGCACCCGAGCTGCGCACCGCTTAAACTCCGGCATCCGGCAATGAGGATCGAGCTCATCGGACGTGACGTTGTTAATTTGCTGTAAGCCGCTCCAATGAAACGAGACAAAAATCGTATCCTCGCGAATTTGGTCGTTGTAACGGCTGCGGACGACCGCCGCACCGCGCCGCGTTTCAATGCGGACAAGCATCCCCGGTCCGATGCGGTAGCGTCTGGCCGTGTTGGGATGAATGTCCATCACCGCTTCCGGCTACCGCGCCGAGAGCGCCGGACTGCGCCGCGTCTGCGTTCCGCTCAAATAATGAGCGAGCACCCGCCGCACAAACGGGATGCGTTCGTACAGTCGCGCACCTCGGCGACTGTCTTAAGCCCGTGTTTGGCAATCACTTGGCAAATCGCGCCTTTTGTCACCCCGTTGCAGCCGCACACCACATCGGTATCCGCCATCGCCGCCACAAGGCTTCCTTTTCCTCTCGATGAAGCCGGCGCTAATACCGAAAGAGAAAGCGCCTCAAGCGAATCGCCGCGCTGGATCATATCAAATAGTTTTCTTCCTTCGCTCGTATCGCCAAACAGCACTGCACCAACGATTTTCCCTTCGCGAACGACGACTTTCTTGTACACCGAGCGCGCTTCGTCGTACAACTTGATCGATTCCGTTCCCTCGCTGTCCATAAACTCGCCGGCTGAGAACACATCGACGCCTGACACTTTCAGTTGAGTCGAGACGACCGATCCTTCGTACGGCTTTCCTTTCCGACCGCAAATGGCTTCAGCCAGCACTTTCCCTTGTTCATAAAGCGGAGCGACGAGTCCATAAACAACACCGCGATGTTCCGCGCATTCACCGACCGCGTAAATGTGCGGCACACTCGTTTCCAGATTCCTCGATTCACCTCAATGCAGCTTCTCGGCGCTAAATCAACATTCGGACGAATGCCGACCGCCATCACCACCAAGTCGGCGGCAATGGACGTACCGTCCTTACATCGCACTCCTTCCACACGGCCGTTGCTGAACAATTCGGCCGTCTCTTTGCGAAGTAAAAAGTTCATCCCTTGTTTCTCCAGCTCCCGCTGCAACAGCTTCGAAGCGATCGGATCAAGCTGGTGTTCCATCAAATTGCGTAACATTTTATAACATAAAACATAAAAAGATGCACAAAAAAGCGGCCTCCCGGCTGATGGTGCAGAGGCCGCTTCTTATTGGAGGTTGCTCATTAGGGGATCATCAGTGAATCGGACGGGATTCCAACAGTTCATCGATGATGCGCGCGTAGTGGTCAATGCGCCGCTCCAGCTCCTCCATCTGCCGCTCAAGACGCGTGATGTATTGACGGAAGGTCATCGGAGCGCCGTGCCGCTGTTCGAGCCGCTTTTCGATTCGCTGCCGTTCGCCGTGGACAGAGACGAAGATGCGCATATCGCGGCCAAACACTTCGCGTACGGTTTCACTGATGAGTTCGCCATATCTTGTTTGCAGCCATTCACATTGAATCTCGTTCATGCATTCGATGATGAGCCAATCCTCATCCACCGTCGCGGACGTCGAAGCAAACCAAGTGTCAAATGACGGACCAGACAGCTTTTGCGCAAGCTTCGTTTTCACTTGCTCCCACAGATGATACTCCTTCACACATTCACCCCCTTTCGTCTACTCACCTGGCTGCCATAGATGTTCGCGCAATTTCGCCCGAATGTCATCCGGAATCGGCTCGGGCCGCCCGGTGTCAAAGTTGAAATTGACATACACCGCCCGCCCTTTCGCGCAGACCACACCGTTTTGATGAATTTCTTCATAAATCGTAAGGCTTGTGTTGCCGATGCGTTCAATGCCGGTATACACTGTCACATCTTGCCCATAATACATTTGGTTGACATAATCGACTTCCATGCGGATGATCACCATTCGCCAACGTTTGAATGACAAGTCAGGCGTAAATAGTTTAAAAATTTCATGCCGCCCCGCTTCAAACCAAACGGGCACGGTCGTATTGTTAATATGGCCGACGCCGTCCGTCTCCGACACGCGCGGCGTAATGACGGTAGTAAACATGAATTCTCCTCCTCAACAGCTATCGAATATTCCGACTCATCGTCGTTCCCATCTTGTCGAATTTAGGCGACTTATGTATATTGGTTCGCTCCAACGTGTGGAAATTCCTGCTTCACCATCAAGAAAACGAGGGAAACGTTGCGCTTGGAGCGGAAAAGAGGATGAACGCGGTGTCCGACATCGGAAGTGGCCCCTATTTCCAACAACAAAGAAAAAACAGGAGCCTGAAGCAGCCCCTGTTTTTTCTTCTCACCCTTTGTTCGGTTCCACGATCGTCCCGGCAAACGCTGCTTGATAAATCGCGCGGATGTCGGCTTCCAAAAGCGGCATCGGGCTGCGGGCGAGCAGCCGTTTTTGCTTGGTGGCATCTTTCGTCAGGCTTTCTAGCGCGCTTTCCGGGATGCCAAAACCGCCGAGCGTCTTCGGAATGCCGACGTCGGCGACGATGCGCTCGAGTTCCTCGACGCAGCGGTGCGACGCCTCTTCTTCCGACAAAAAGGTGGAGTTGCCGCCGAGGGCGTTTAACATATCCGCCATTCGTTTCGTGCAGCTTTGGCGGATGTAACCCATCACATACGGTAAGAGCACGGCATTCGATTCGCCATGGGCGATATGGAACTGTCCGCCGAGCGGATATGCGAGCGCATGCACGCCTGCCACCCCGGCGTTGAAAAACGCCAAACCGGCCAAATAGCTGCCGTTCGCCATATCGATGCGCGCCTGTTTGTCTGTCCCGTTCTCCACCGCCTTTCGGAGCGATCGGAAGATGAGACGCATGGCCTGCAACGCCAATCCGTCCGATGTCGGGCTCGCGTTCACCGAAACGTACGCCTCCACCGCATGGGTAAGCGCATCAATCCCCGTCGCCGCCGTCACCCGCGGCGGAACAGAAACAGTGAGTTGCGGGTCGACGATCGCCACATCGGCCAACAAATAGTCATGCGTCACGACGTCTTTCGTCGTTTCTAAGGACAAGACGGAGATGTTCGTCACTTCCGAGCCAGTACCCGATGTTGTCGGAATTAAAATTTTCGGCAGCCCTCTTTTCTCGAGCGTTCTCGTTCCCGTCAAGTTCAAATAATCGGCAACCGAACCTTCATGCACGGCCAAAACAGCGGCCAGTTTGGCCAAATCCATCGCGCTGCCGCCGCCGACGCCGATGACGAGATCAAACTCTCCGTCGCGGACAAACGCCACCACCTTCTCCCCCGCCTCAAGCGGCGGCTCAGGCACGACATCCGTATACACATGCACGCTGTACCCTTCTTGCCGGAGCGGAGATGTCACTTGGTCGACTAAGCCGATTTTCTCGAGCACCGGATCTGTGATGACTAAAATATGTTTTGCTCCAAACCGCTTCACTTCCGGAACCAAATGCTCAAGCGCCCCCCAGCCGACATAGCTGAGCGGCGGAAAGACGATGCGGGATGCGGTCATCGTGTTTCTCTCCCCCCTCATTCAACGTTTTTTGCACTCATAAGCGCGGCGTCAAGAGTCTCCTCTAGGTACGCCAAAGCCATACAAGCTACCATGCAGACGATTGCCAAGCTTCCTCCAGCTCCCGCTTCAGCTCCTCGACAAGCTCCGCTGCCGGAAGTTCCCGCGCCATCCGGTATCCTTTCCCAGCCCAAAGCGACATTCCCTCCGGATCGCCCGCCTTGGCGTCTGCGGCGCGCAGCGGCTTCGTCATATGGTGCACATGCGGATACGCGGCTGGCGCCAGCGCGCTATACTCCGCCATAAACCGGTTCGCAAGCCCGCGCGCCGGCCGGCCGGTAAACGCCCTCGTCACGGCCGTCTCCGTAAACCGCGGATCGGCAAGCGCCTGTTTATGGAGCGGATGCGCCCCGCTTTCCGGGCAGCGCAAAAACGCCGTCCCGAGCTGCACCGCGCTCGCCCCGGCTTTGAGCGCCTCCGCGATGCCCCGCCCGTCCATGATCCCACCTGCGGCCACAAGCGGGATCCGAACGGACGCGCGTACCTCGGTCAACAGTGGAAGCAGCTCCATGGCTTCATCTATTTCCGGATCATTGCCAAACGATGCGCGATGCCCGCCCGCTTCCGCCCCTTGCACGCAAAGCGCATTCGCCCCGGCTTCGGTGGCAATATCGGCTTCCTCAACCGATGTGACCGTCACGATCACAAACGATCCAACTTTTTGCAAGGCAGCGATCACCTCTTTGTCTGGGCAGCCGAACGTAAAGCTGACGACCGGCACCCGCTCCTCGAGAAGCACGTGGAGCTTCGCTTCCCAATCATCGTCATCCCATTTCGGCTCGCCGACCGTTGCCCCAAGCCGCTCCGCCTCGGCCGCCAGCACGGCGCGATAGCGTTCGAGCGCCTTTTCGTCCACCGTTGTTTCTCCCGGCACAAACACGTTCACCCCAAACGGACGGTCCGTCAACGTCCGCAGCTCGTGAATTTCCTTCCTCATTGCCTCCGCCGTCGTGTACCCACCAGCCAAAAACCCGAGCCCCCCGGCGTTCAACACCGCCGCTGCCAGTTCAGGCGTCGACACCCCTCCCGCCATCGGCGCCTGAATGATTGGGATGGGAAGTGTAGAGAACATGCGTATCTCCCTTCTTTCGGCTAAAACCGTTTTGCCATTCTCCTATTCTTTCGCGCTTCATACGGGGATTTCCTGCTCCCTTAGCGAACCAATCTTTACGTCCGACTATGCCTTTTGCACGCTCCATGAACGACAGCTATCCGGCCAGCGCAGTGCGTTTTCAACATCTCACATACAATGCTAAGAACAGGTGTTATCCGTTATTCAATCAATAGATCGAAACATAAAGCGAATAATACGAGCCATGTCCAATCGCTGTCCCCTGACGTCCAACAAACGGGCTGTTTGTTCATGCATTTGTCTCTTTACTCAATATCCTTTAACAAACGGCTGGCCACTTTGATAAACTTTTTGCGGTCTTCAAACGAAAAATAGCGCATGCTGTTTTCATGAACGAGTTCTTCTATTTTTGCCCATGTCTCGGTATCATGGCGATGGTAGATGCGTTCCAGCTTCTCTACTTCCAACTTCAAGGCACGAACCATCCACTCCGGCTCATTCGCTAGAAATTGCAAAAACTGTTCTTCTAATTCAGCGTTGTAAAATGTCTGGTTGTAATACGAGTCGAAGAAATATTGAAGATGTTCGAATTCTTTTCGAATGTCCATGTTTCATCTCCACCTTTCAAATTCTCCTTTCGACAAACGTGGTGGGTCATCCTGCCTGGCTGCCTGATCAAACAAAAAACTCCCCAAACCATCCACTGGTTTAGGGAGTTTGTCGTCACGGTCGAAACGCCTTTAACCTTTTCGCCAGCTCTTTTGTATGTGGATAAACATCAGTCAATATCAAACCGATATCTTGTCACCGACAATCGCTCTTTCCCTCTTGGCAATATCCAAGCGGGAAACTGCGGATGGTGAATGGCATCCGGAAGCCCTTGCGTTTCTAAGCAAATGCCGAGATATTTCCGTGACGGCACGCCGCCTAAATCCAACCCTTCCGGCAACTGGTTCGACGTGTACACGACGACCCCGACTTCATCCGTCTCCACCGTCAGCACCCGTCCGCTCTCTGGGTCGGAAAGGACCATCTCTTTGTCATGATGCCGGTCGAGCCAAAACGGATGATCATAACCGCCACCGACGAGTTCGATTTGCGGATGCCTGGATTCAACCGCCTCCCGCATCGCCTTTCCTTGCCGCAAGTCAAACGGTGTGCCAGTGACATCCAAGACGCGGCCAGTCGGAATCAACTCTTCATTCAACTCGAGCACACGCGAGCTTTGGATGGCCAACGTGTGATCCAAAATATCACGCTTGCCGTTTCCGCTTAGGTTAAAATACGTATGGTTCGTCAAATTGAGCAAAGTCGTTTTGTCCGAACGAGCCCGGTACGTAACGATCCATTCGTTGTCATTGTTCAGCCAATACGCCACTTGCACCTCAAGCGTCCCCGGATACCCTTCCTCCCCGTCCGGGCTTGTATACGAAAAAACGACCCCGACCGCATCGTCGCGGCGAACGGGCTCGGCCTGCCAAAGCACACGATGGAATCCGTTCGGCCCGCCGTGCAAATGGTTGTTGTTCTCATTTTTCGCCAACCGGTACGTGACGCCCTCAAGCTCAAAACGCGCCCCTTGAATGCGCCCCGCCACCCGGCCGATCACCGCGCCAAAATAAGGAGCGTTAGTCAAATACGGCTCAAATCGGCCAAACCCGAGCACAACATTTTCGATGTTGCCCGTCCGGTCGGGAACGAGCAGTTTCGTCACAATGCATCCATAGTTCGTCGCTGAGAGTTCCATTCCGCGATCGTTTATCAAGGTGAATAAGAGAACGTCCTTTCCGTTAAGTTCGGACCACTTTTCGTATGTAACTTTCATCTTGATTCCCTTCTTCTAGAAATGTTTATCTATCAAGGCTTATTGTTAGAAGTTCGACTGCACCGTTTAAAATAAAATCTAACTGACAAGATGATTCAACACAACTTTTTCAGTGAAAATGCACGCGTCTTAATCGGTCATTTTCATCCCCGGGTGGAGGGCAAAACGTTGCCCATGGGACTTTTCTATTGAAAACTAAAAACAACTCCTGCCAAGTACGCTTGAGCGTAATTGGGCAGGAGTTGATCATTGCATTTCCCTACCTCCCCCCAAACACCGGCTTCCGTTTTTCTAAAAAGGCGCGGACGCCTTCGCGGTGGTCTTCGGTTTGCCGCATGCGTTGTTGGGCGTCTGTTTCGAGTTCGAGCACGCGAAGCAGCTCCTCTTTTGTTTGTTCGACATACAGCATTTTCGTGGCGATCATGGCTTGGATCGGCTTTTCCTGCAAGGAAGCGATGAATTGTTCGGCCTGCTCCTCGTTCTCGACAACGAAATCAACGAGCCCAAGCTGTTGCGCTTCGTCGGCGCTCATCTGTTTTCCTTCCCAGATGATCTGTTTGGCTTTTGCCGTGCCGACCCGCTGCGCCAAAAGGAAATGCCCTCCGCCGTCAGGGATGAGTCCAATGCCGATGAAATTCATGGCCAGGCGCGCTTCTTTCGTGGCGACGAGGTAATCGCTCGCCAAGGCAAAGCTGAATCCAAGGCCGGCCGCCGGGCCATGGATGAGCGAAACGGTGATTTTCGGCATCGTATACAGGAGCATGATCATCTCCCGAATCGTATTCATCACCGTCTGAAACTGGCTTGGATCATCGACAGCGAGCATCGTCTTAATGTCGCCTCCAGCCGAAAATCCTCTTCCTCTGCCGCGAATGACGACAACGGAAGCGTCGCTTTCCTTGATCTGCCGCAGCGCGTCGACGAGTTCCTCAAGCATTTGCACATCCATGGCATTTAACGCCTGCGGACGGTTCAGTTCCAATATCGCCTTGTTTTGCTCAAACGTTAATACGAGCGTTTCCATGGCTCTCCTCCTCTGAATGATGATTCATTTCTTTTCATTCGCCATGAAGATCGTGTTTTCCTTGTTGGCGGCAAAAATATCATGTTCTCCAACTCATCCATGCTTGACATCTTCACCTACTTGTAATAGCTTCTATGTCGGTGTTGCTTTTTCAAAGCACAGCGTGCCGATAAAGGAGTGGATCGCATGAGAAATTCAAGTGTACGAAACCTCTCGTTTTACGCAGCAGCGGCGTTGATCTTCTCAATGATGGTCTACAACGTCTTTTATCATCTAGGAACATTCCCGATCTCAAGCTGGGACGAAGCGCGCCATGGCGTCAATGCATACGAAATGCTGAGGCATGGAAACTTGATCGTCAACACATACCTTGGGCATCCTGATTACTGGAATTTAAAGCCTCCTGTCAGCTACTGGGCGATCATGATTGGCTACAAGCTGGTCGGGCTGAACGCGCTTGGTTTGCGGCTGATGTCTGGCATTGGCGCTATCCTCACGGCCGTTGCCATTGCGCTATTTGTGAAAAAACGGTTTGGAAGCATGGCCGCGATCGTCTCATTGCTTGCCTTGTCTACTAGCACTCAATATTTGCTCAACCATTGCGCTCGCACAGGAGATGCGGATTCGCTTTTTGTATTTTTCTTTACTGTATCCATCCTTTCTTTGCTCGCCGCGAGACGGCAGACGCGGTGGTTATATGCAGCGGGCCTTGCCTGTTCACTCGCGTTTTTAACGAAAAGTTGGCATGCGGGGAACATTCTGTTGATCATGGTCTTATATTTCCTAATCACCCGACAATGGGAGTCATTTCACTGGCGCGCATGGTGGAGGACAGTCGTCAGTTTCGCGGTTCCTGTGCTCGTTTGGGCCTTTGCCCGCTATCACTATGATGGATTCCACTTTTTTAAACAAATGATCGAATATGACTTGTTGCTGCGCTCCACTCGGCCCATTGAGGGTCATATCGGTGATGAAGCCTATTACGGCATCATTCTTGTTCATTTCTTCTTTTGGTGGCTAGCGCTCTTGGTCGGCATCATGGTCATCAGTTACATGCAAGGCGTTCGTCTTTTAACGTTTGAAAGAACAGACCATCGATGGAAAGAAGATGTAATCGGAATTTTGCTTTGGATTTGCGTCCCGCTTCTCATGTTTACCATAGCGAAGACGAAAATCAGATGGTACATCCTCCCTGTCTATCCACCGCTTTGCATGTTGATTGGAATTTGCGCAAGTCAATTATGGAGAAAAGGAACGTGGGGAGCACGCGGGTTGCTGCTTGCCGGTCTGTTGTTCGTCGTATCGTTTTATGAAACGAATATTCAACATTATATCCATCATCCCAAGCCAAATTTCGAACTGGCATTGCTTCAGCAGACCGCCCAAATGCCTGTTCATGGATACGAACTGTTCATGTACCATCCATTGCATAAGAGAGATCAATGGCCACAAAATGCTGTCTTAACAGCTGAGCTTGCGAATGACCTTAAACCTCGGCATGGAGGACTGAAAACCTTCTTACATACGAATCGAAGCCTGCTTCTCGTTAAAAAAGCATGGTTCAGCAAACAGCTCGAGCATGAGTACCATCTATCTGTTCTCGTTTCGAACCGTTGGGGATATATTTTAGAAAAACAGGCTTAAACATGCAGCCTTGGAGTGCGACTCTCTCCAAGGCTGCGCAACCGTTCTCCCTATAGAATTTTAGGAACAAACTTTACTCCAATCGCTTCTCATCCCGCTTAATTCTCGTTAAAAATAATCAACTTCAGCTCGGTCATTTCCTCAATGGCATAGCGGATTCCCTCACGGCCGAACCCGCTTTCTTTCACGCCGCCGTACGGCATATGGTCGACGCGGAACGTCGGGATGTCGTTAATCAGCACCCCGCCGACGTGCAGTTGTTTCGCCGCTTTCCACGCGGTATGGACGTTGTCGGTGTAGATGCCTGCCTGCAAGCCGTAGCGCGAATCGTTGACAAGCGCAATCGCCTCCTCAATAGAACGGACGCGGTTGATCAAGACGATCGGAGCGAACACTTCTTGGCACGACACTTTCATCGTCGGTTCGGCATCGACAATGACCGTCGGAAGCAAGATATTGCCGTCCCGCTCGCCGCCGAGGACGACGTTCGCGCCGCCTTGTTTCGCCTCTTCAATCCACGAAAGCGCCCGGTCGACATCGTTTGGCGTAATTAAGGCCGACACATCGGTATTCGGATCGAGCGGGTCACCCGTCTTCAATTGTTTGGCCGCCGTGACAAATTTTTCAACGAATTCGTCATAACGATTCTCATGCACGTAGATGCGCTGGAGCGAAATGCACACTTGCCCTTGGAACGTGAAAGCGCCAAATACGCAGCGCGGGATGATCCGGTCAATATCGACCTGCTCGTCGACGATCACGGCTGAGTTTGAGCCAAGCTCGAGCGTCACCCGCTTTAAGCCCGCTTTGTTGCGGATCGCGATGCCGACTTCCGGGCTGCCGGTGAAAGTGATCATGCTGATGCGCGGGTCGGTGACGATTTTATCGCCGACCGTGCGGCCGCTCCCAGTCACGACGTTAAGCGCCCCTTTCGGCAAACCCGCTCTCTCGAACAATTCAGCGATAAAGTAGGCCGACAGCGGCGTTTGGCTCGCTGGTTTCAACACAACCGTGTTGCCTGAGGCGATGGCCGGGCCGAGTTTATGGGCAACTAGGTTCATCGGAAAGTTAAACGGTGTGATCGCCCCGATGACGCCGATCGGCTCGCGGACCGTCAGGGCGATGCGATTTTCCCCTCCCGGCGCCGCGTCAAGCGGCAGCGTTTCCCCATGGATGCGCTTTGCTTCTTCGGCGGCGAATTTGTACGTTTGGATCGTGCGCGCCACTTCCCCGCTCGCCGTTGTGATCGGCTTGGCCGCTTCAAGCGCGATCAATTTTGCCGCTTCTTCCTGCCGCGCTTTCAGCTGCTCGACGACCCGTTCTAAAATAGCCGCCCGCTCGTAGGCCGGCATAGCGGCCATCGTTTGCCGCGCCGCATACGCCGCGGCGATCGCTTCATCGACTTCTTGTTCCGTCGCCACCGGGATTTCAGCGATCGTCTCGCGCGAATACGGCGATTTCAGTTCGGTATAAGACTTGGCTTCCCGCCATTCGCCGTTGATGTATAGTTTCTTTCTTTCCGTCATTCTTCCCATCCCTTCCTAAACGAATATTTCGTGGTATGAAGCCCAGCCTTTAGCCATGTCAATAGTGTAGTTCGCCATTTGCCTGGAGGAATCCTCTTTTCATTTCCAAAACAATTAAGGGAGATAAGGGTTCGTTCAAAGAGCGTTTTGTCGATCCTCTAATGCCTCATTGCCGCTTTTCAAGTTCGAAGATGGGAACAAGTAGGAAAACACAACGATAGAAATGATACTAGCCCCAATCCCATACATAATCGGGTTCGTCGAGCTCAATCCTTCCACCGCCAAACCAATAAGAACGACCAATGAACTGATCACAATCGAATAGAAGCCCGCTTTCTCTGTTGCCCGCTTCCAGAAGAAACCGAGAACCACTGGCACGAAAATGGCCCCTGACAGAATCGCATAGGCGACATCGAGCGCCACCAGCACGTCCTGAATCCAAACGGCAAAGGTAATGGCGACGGCGCCGATCGCTAACGTCATCATTCTGGACAAAAGAACAAACTTTTGATCGCTGATATTTTTTAGCCAATATTGCTTCAAAATATCATACGATAACAGAGTGGACGAGGCAAGCAATGTTCCGGAAGCCGTTGACATCAGGGCGGAACATACGCTTGCCAAAATGAGCCCCAACAAGCCGTGCGGCAGAATCTCTAATGACATGCTGGCAAATACGTTTTGCGGATCGTTAATATTCGGGAAAACAATGACCCCGCACATGCCAATGACGCTTAACGCCAATGCATAGGCAACACTGTACAAGCCGGCGTACACTGCGCCGCTTCGGGCAATTTTCGTTGTTCTCGCAGTAAACACCCGCTGCCAAATATCTTGTGATACAACCATTCCTAATGTATAGAGCAAGAAATATTGGAAAATATTCGCCCATCCCATGGACGTCAGATCAAAATGCGACGCCGGCAGTCGTTCCAAAAGCGACTCCCATCCACCGACATGGGACAAACTCATCGGCAACATCACGAAGAAAATGCCGACTGTCATCACGATAAACTGAATAATGTCTGTCATCGTAACGCTCCACATTCCCCCGAGAATCGTGTAAAACAACACGATTCCCCCGCCGACTAACATCGAAACTGTCATGCTCCAACCTAAAACGGCATGAATAATCGTTCCCATCCCGATGACTTGTGTCACCGAAACCATCAGCGTATAAATCGCGGCAACCAACGCACTGATCAAACGCGTTTCTTGATTGTAACGGCGTCCAAGCAGCTCACTGATCGTTGTCACGTTGGCGCCGTAAATTTGATTCGTAAAAAACAGGCCGAGCACCGCGATGCCTAGACCAATCATAAAGACAAACCACATGCCCGAAATTCCAAATTGATATCCTAACTTCGCCGTTCCAATCGTTGAAGCACCGCCCAAAATCACAGCGGACAGACATCCAAGATAGACAAATAGTCCGAGATTTCGGCCTGCCAACGCAAAATCTTCGGCGGTTTTCGCCCGCTTCGCCCCCAAAATCCCTGCGACGATCAATACGAGAAAATAACATAGGAGAACCCCAGTATCCAGTGCGTTCATAACCATTCCTCCATCCTCTTATTATCAGAAATCGCTGCCATTTTTCGAAAAACGTTTTGCTTTCAAGACGCTTTCATCAGGAAGACAGCAGAAAGCCCTTCATTCTTTCAGTGAGGCACAACGTTGATCCCCGAACATGTCAAATCTCCAAGCCGCAATCGACATGCGCCCCCCTTTTTCATTTTCCAGAAACGAATGAATGCACACCGATTTCCGCTTCATATTCGGTCAACGCTTCGTCCAGCATGCTTAATCCTTCGTCAATCTGTTCTTTTGTCACGATCAGCGGCGGGATCATGCGAATCACTTCTCCTTGATTGCCGCATAGATAGAAAAGGACACCTTTTTGCAGACAACGATTCAAAATATTCATCACTCCCTCCCCATTCGGTTCGCCAGTATGCGGATGGACGATCTCAATGCCGATCATGAGTCCGATCGAACGCACGTCTCCAATGACGGAATGCTTCCTTTTTAAAACCTCCAGTTTTTTTCGCGCGTATTCCCCAACTTCCCTGCAATTTTCCAACAATTTTTCTTCCCTAAATACTTCTAAAGTCGCCAGCGCCGCCTCACATGCGATGGGGTTGCCGCCAAAGGTTGTCCCATGGCTGCCGAGCGGCCACTGTTTCATTAATTCTTTCGAAGCCACTGTTGCACTTAATGGGAGACCGGAAGCGATGCCCTTGGCAATTGCCATAATATCCGGCGTGACGCCAAACGTTTGAGCGGCAAACCATTCACCTGTGCGGCCAAAGCCTGTCTGCACCTCATCGAAAATGAGCAATATTCCATGGTGGTCGCAAATTTCCCTCATTTTGCGAAGCCACCCTTTCGGAGGAACGATATATCCTCCTTCTCCCAACACCGGCTCTACAATCATGCATGCCACTTCTTCGGGAGTCACTTGATGGGCAAACAAAGACGCTACATCACGTTCGAGCTTATCGGCGAAATACGCATCGGGATCCTCTCCTACCGGACAATCCTTTGGATTGGCATATGGAAGTTGATACGTCAACCCGTTTGGCTGCAAGTATTTCCGATATTTGCTTTTCGATGTGCTGACACTAAGCGCCCCTAACGAACGCCCATGAAAACATCCGGTAAATGAAATGACGTATGGCCGTCGCGTCACGTGTTTCGCTAATTTGATCGCACCTTCGATCGCTTCTGTTCCACTGTTGGCAAAAAAGAAGCAGTCAAGCCCTCCCGGCAAAATTTTCGTCAGCTCTTCGGCCAAGCGCAGAATTGATTCATACATGATGACGCCGCTCGGCCCATGCATCAGGCGGTCTGCAGCCTCTTTGATGGCATGCACGACTTTTGGATGACGATGACCCGTATTCGCCACGGCGATACCAGAAGTAAAATCAAGATATTTTCTTCCATCCAATCCGTAATAGTAGCATCCCTCTTCCTTGACAACCGGCAGATTCGGATGGTCTTTCGCCATCGTTGGCGCAAGCAAATCGGGCATTTTGTGAAAGAGAGGCATCCAGTTGTTCTCTGTCACGCACAACTCCCCCTTTGGTCAAGGCATTTTTGTTCATCGAAAACGAAGATGCAAATTTTATGCCAATTTTTAACCTATTCTATATTTTTTGTTAATTACTTTTATTAAGTTCCTGTTTTATAGCTTTGCTTCCCATCCAGCAGCCGATCTCATTCATTTTTGAATCAAAAAATTCATTTTTGAATCAACACAGATTGTTCTTCTTTCAGGAAACATTTCCTCGTAGTGAAGAGATGAGTTTCAAATTAAAAAACCGCACCACGAAAAGGTGGCACGGTCCAAAAACACGATGTCACCATCACCTTTTTTCGACCGCATCACGAAGTTTCCATCAGTCGTTTGACGAGGAATAACTCATCATGCCAATTCAGCAATGACCTCTTCGATGACATCCAATGCTTCCTCCAACTGTTCATCGGTGATGACAAGCGGCGTTAAGAGGCGAATGACATTGCTGTATAGACCCGCACTCATGACGATGACGCCCCGTTGATGGCATTCTCGCAAAATGGCGGCCGTTAACTCCTTATTCGGCGTTTTCGTCTTTGCATCGGTGACAAATTCAATGGCCACCATGGCTCCAAGCCCCCGTACATCCCCAATCGTCTCATATTTCTCCTGCAACCGTCTGAACCGCTTAATGACAGTTTCCCCAATGGCATTGGCGCGCTCAATGAGCCGCTCCTGCTGCAGCATATGAATCACTTCCAAAGCGGCCACGCAGCCAAGCGGGCTGCCCCCGTATGTCCCGCCGATTTCTCCCGGGTTGGGTGCATCCATGACTTCCGCTCTTCCCGTCACCGCACTGATCGGCACACCTGCCCCGATGGACTTCGACATGGTAATTAAATCGGGCACAACGTCAAAATGTTCAATGGCGAACATCTTCCCCGTTCGTCCAAATCCGGTCTGAATTTCATCAACAATAAACAAAATTCCGTATTTTTCACAAATGTGTTTGACCCCTTGGACAAACGTTTTTGACGGAACAATAACCCCGCCCTCCCCTTGCACAGGCTCCATCATAATCGCGGCTACTTCTTCTGCCGGAACTTCGGAGAGGAAAAAATTCTCAAGCCGCCGCAAAAGCTCGGCGTCCAATTCCTCGTTGGTCATGCCCACTGGCTTCCGGTAATAATACGGATAAGGCAGTTTGTACGTATCGGGCGCAAAGGGGCCGAATCCAAATTTATACGGTTTAACTTTGCTCGTCAGCGACATCGCAAGCAACGTCCGCCCGTGAAACCCTCTTTCAAAAGAGAGAATGGCTCTTCTCCCAGTATACTTTCGAGCGATTTTGACGGCATTTTCGACGGCCTCTGCCCCGCTGTTCAAGAAAAAGGTCTTTTTTGGATGTTTACCTGGTGTGATGCAGTTCAATGTCTCGGCCAACTCAATATATGGCTCATACATCATGACATGGAAACACGGATGAATGTACTGCTCCACTTGTTTTCGGATCGCTTGCACCACTTTCGGCGGGCAATGGCCGACATTGAGGCTGCCGATCGCCCCGGCCAAGTCAATAAACGTATTTCCATCCACATCGGTTAAGAGCGCTCCCTCCCCTTTTACCGCAAACGTCGGTACGGTGTTAAACGGCCCCCGCGGGACGTGCTCCTCTTTTCTCCGCAAAAGTTCAGTTGCTTTCGGACCAGGGATCGCTGTTTTAACGTGGATCCATTTTTTTGTTTCTGCTTTCACCTTTATTTCCCTCCATCCTCATCCTATTGACTCACCTTGTTATAGAAGCAAAAAACATGCCAAAAACTTTGCGGCAAATCATATGACAAGGAAAGAGGATTTTTTCGCTTCTTTAGATAAAGTTAGTAAATAGAATCGCAGACAAATCACCGGGAGGGAACATCCATGCAACGGATCGCCGACATTTTAGAATTAGAATTGGATGCGATATTGAGATCATCCAACGATAATATTGTGATTACAGACGAAAACGGAATCGTTCTCCGCGCCAGCCCGAATTGCTTGTCCATTTACGGAAAGGACGCTTCTTATTTAGTCGGAAAGTCTGTCTATCAATTAGAAAAAGAAAACATCTTTTGCCCTTCGGTGACAGCCAGAGTATTACGGGAGAAAAAAGAGGTTCAACTCATGCAGCAAACCGCAACCGGACGGGTTGTCATGGCGACAGGCGTACCGGTATTTGATCAACAAAACCGCATTGTTCGGGTAATCAGTTTTTCGCATGATTTAACAGAGTTGGAGCGTTTGAAAGAAGACTATGAAAAACTAAGAAAACAGATGGAACATTATCAAATGGAAATAGGGGAATTGAAACCAGAAAATATTGTCATTCAAAGCAAGGCGATGGAACGGGTTTGGAAGCTCGTACACCGCGTTGCCCAGTCAGATGCGACTGTCCTTTTCCTTGGCGAATCCGGAGTCGGAAAAAATGTATTCGCCCGTTCCCTTCATCTCCATAGCCCAAGGCGAAACGAACCGTTTATTGAGGTCAATTGCAGCGCCATTCCTGAATCGTTGTTTGAATCGGAAATGTTCGGCTATGAAAAAGGGTCCTTTACCGGTGCGCAAAAAACAGGAAAACCGGGACTGATCGAATTAGCCGACAAAGGAACTCTCTTCCTTGATGAAATTGGCGAACTTCCACTTTCGATGCAAGCGAAACTGCTAAAAGTGCTGCAGGAGAAAAAGGTCATACGCGTTGGAGGGGTGAAAGAACGATCGGTCGATTTTCGGTTGATTGCCTCGACCAATCGGGACTTAGAGGAGATGGTAAAGCAGGGGAAGTTTCGCCAAGACTTATTTTATCGTTTACATGTGATCCCGATTTATGTTCCTTCTTTGCGCGAGAGAAAAGAAGATATTTTCATGTTAGCGCAATACTTTTTGGAAAAGTTTAATAAAAAATACCATATGGATAAATACTTCCATCCATCCATTGTTGATCACCTGATTCACTACAATTGGCCAGGCAACGTGCGAGAGTTGGAAAATATGATCGAGCGATTGGTCATTACCTCTGAAACGAGAGCCATTTATCCGGAATATCTCCCTTTTTTCATCCATCAACATCCAGAGGCGATTGCAACCCATCCGCCGTTAGCAAAAGGGAGCGAACCATCGACATTAAAAGAAGCCATTGAACAAGTGGAACGGCAATGGCTTCTGCGCGCCGTCAAACAATGCAAAACAACGTATGAGATGGCTGATTATCTTGGCATCAGCCAGCCAACGGTCGTACGAAAGTTAAAAAAGTACCGTATTGATTCAAAAATGGATTAAAATTCACATTTTTGCATGACATGTTTTCATCCATCCTTTTTTATCATTCCAAACCGGTGGGGGCGCTTGCTTCGGATGCTCGAGTATAAAGCGAAATGGTACGGGCGGACGGTGGTCCGTGTCGGCCGCACGTTTCCATCGAGCCCATGGTGCTCGTGCTGCGGGCGCCGGCATGTTGAGGTGAAATCGCTCGACATCCGCGAGTGGGTGTGCCCGAACTGCGGAGCCGAACATGATCGGGACGAGAACGCCGCCCGAAATATTTTGCAGGAAGGGCTTCGTTTGCTGTCTTCGTAAGACAGCCCAACCGTGGGACGCACGGGGATGGCTTGGCGAACAGCCTGCCGTAGGGCGAGGGTTCCCAAGAATCTCCCACCTCGAAGCGCAAGCGTAGGTGGGAGAGCGTTCAATCCGATGAGAAAAAGAAGACCCGTAAGCGCCGCTACTTATATGAAAAACAAACCCGCTTACGGGCCTTTTTGTTTCTGCATTCTTGGCACATTTTTTGCTTTAAATACTATAAGAGCATTTTGAATGCCCAAGGAGGTCTTGACATGTACAAACCGAAAGATTCTTCCCTGTCCCCCCGCTTTTGCGGAGTTCGCACCTTTATGCGGTTGGAACAAATCAAAACAACAGACGATGTCGATTTTGTCATAGTTGGCGTTCCTTTTGACACCGCGGCATCGAACCGAACGGGACAACGATATGGCCCACAGCACATTCGCAGTGTTTCTGTCTTGCTTCGCCCTTACAATCCAGATATGGATATTGATATTTTTGCCTATTGTTCCGGCGTCGATTTCGGGGATATTGATGTCATTCCCGGCAATGCGCTCCGCACGTATGATCGCATCGTCGAAGAGCTGCGGCCGTTGTTGAAGAATGATGTCGTTCCCATTATCATGGGGGGCGATCACTCCATTACGTTGGGGAATTTACGAGCTTTTTATGAGCGCTTTGGCCCCATCGCACTCGTTCATTTTGATTCTCACAGTGACACTTGGGACCATTACTATGGAGAAAAATATATGCATGGCACGCCGTTCCGCCGCGCCGTCGAAGAAGGGTTGCTTGATGTGGACCATTCGATCCAAATCGGCATGCGCGGACCGCTTTACAGCGCTGATGATATCGAGGATGCCCAGCGGCTTGGCTTCGAAGTCATTCCGATGAAAGAAGTCCGGCAAATCGGCTTTTCCGAAGTGATGCGCCGCGTTCATCAACGCGTCGGGGACAAACCCGTTTTCGTTTCCTACGATATAGACTTTGTCGATCCTGCTTTTGCCCCGGGTACTGGCACACCGGAAGTGGGCGGGCCGACCAGCTATGAGGCGCTCGAATACGTAAGGGGGCTTGACGGGCTGAATATTGTCGGATTTGACCTCGTCGAAGTATTGCCTGCTTATGACTGCGGAGAAATTACAGCGGTATTGGCTTCTGCCATTATGTATGAGATGATTACACTTGTGGCGTTAAAGAAAAAGCGGGCGCAGTCAAACACCCTGTCGGCAGCGAAAATGACATAAAACCATTTTAACGAAAAGGGGCAGCCTTCCATGGTGTATATCAATGGAAAATGGAGCAAAGGACAAGGGAAAACAAGAGCCATCATCAATCCCGCGAATGAGGAAATCATGATAGAAATCAATGAAGCATCCCAGTCACAAACCGTAGAGGCGATCCAAGCGGCCCATCACGCCTTTCAATACACCGATTGGCCATCCAATCCGATCATGCGGATTGCTGCGCTTCGCCAATTGGCGGATCTGTTGGAAAAAAACGCCGAAACATTCGCTTCGATCGAGACGTTGAATACAGGAAAACCGATTCGCGAGTCGCGCCTCGATGTCAGTGATTCGATCCAATGCCTCCGTTACTACGCCGATTTTGTTGAGCAACGGACCATCGAGGAAAAGAAAAGAACCGATGGCACGACAAGCAAAATCATTGAGGAACCGATCGGGGTATGCGCCCTCATCGTTCCTTGGAATTTCCCGCTCTTATTGGGGATATGGAAATTGGCTCCGGCGCTTGCGGCGGGAAATACAGTGGTGTTTAAGCCATCAGAACTGACTCCGCTATCGTTCATGGAACTGACGAAGCTGATCGATTCCATCGGCCTCCCGCCCGGCGTGTTTAATCTCGTGCTTGGCGGCGGTTCGCCGGTTGGAGAAACATTGGTGACACATCCTGATGTGGAAAAAATATCGTTTACTGGCGGAACGAAAACCGGACGATGGATTTACGAACAATGCGCTCGTCGTTTGAAGCGAGTGTCTTTGGAACTCGGCGGAAAATCCCCGCTGATCATTTTTGACGATGCGGATCTTATGAGCACTGTCGAGTGGGCGCTGTTTGCTTCCTTCTTCAATCAAGGGGAAGTGTGTGTGGCTGCTTCGCGCATTCTCGTTCATCGACACGTTTATGATTCGTTTATCGATCAGTTGGTCAAAAGACTGACGTCCCTCCGCATCGGAGATCCTTTCGCGGAAAACACAGAGATGGGGCCGTTAATCAGCTCCTCACATTTAGAAAAAATGGAAACATATATCCAGATCGGCTTGCAGGAGGGGGCAGTGCTGCTGCAGGGAGGGGAACGAATCAAAGAACGGGGATATTATCTCACCCCTGCCGTTTTCACCCACGTCCGTCAAGACATGCGCATCGTCCAAGAAGAAATTTTTGGTCCTGTTATTACCGTACAACCGTTTGAACATGACGAAGAAGCCATCGGCCTGGCGAACGATACCATATACGGACTAGCAACTGGCATATTCAGCCGAGATCTCGAACGGGCGGAACAAATCGCCGGAAAATTGAGAGCAGGCACGATTTGGATTAACAGCTATCACACTCCTTATGTCGATGCCCCTTGGGGCGGCATGAAGCAAAGCGGAATCGGCCGGGAGCTTGGGCCGCAAGGATTTGCCGCTTTTACGGAAACAAAGCATGTGAACATCAGCCAACATGGCCAACCACTCGGATGGTACCCATCGCACTCCTGATTTCGTCCTTAGGACGAAATCAGTACAAGTTTATTATTCTGAATATTTAAAATAAAAAAACAAGGAGGAATGATCCTCATGAAATGGACAGAACGGTTGGGTCATGATGATATTCGGCCGACCCCGATGAACGAACGGAGCATGAACTTTTTTAGCACGTTTACTCTTTGGATTGCGGCGAATGTGGTGATTACCACTGTCATGACGGGAATGATGTTTGTTCCTGACATTTCCTTCTTCAACGCCATGCTGGCGATTATTGTCGGTTCAGCGATCGGCGCCATTCCGCTCGCCCTTACTGGAAACATCGGCATCCGCACCGGGCTCCCTACAATGGTGATGACAAGAGCAGCTTTTGGACAAAAAGGAGCCATCCTTCCCGCCCTTGTCAACACGATCATTTTAATCGGCTGGAGCTGGATTCAGGCCTATATGGCTGGCCTTAGTCTGAATTATGCCGTCCATTACACCACTGGATACAGCAATATCAACCTATTTGTGATCTTGACGGAGCTTCTTGTTGTGATCATTACGATTTTTGGCCACCGAGGGGTGGAACGAATTGAAAAATATATATCGATTGCCATGTTGATTTTATCTTTCCTTGTTTTTTACAAAATTTTTACGACTTACGACATTTCTACACTAGTAGAAATGAAATTGAGCGAGCATCCATCCATCAGTACGATCCTTGCCTTTGATATCGTCGTCGCCACCGCTTTTTCTTGGATGTCGACAGTTTGCGATTTCAATCGCAACTGCCGCTCCGAAACAAGCGGGTTTTGGGGAACGTATTTTGGTTATCTTGTCGCGTCCATTGTCGCGATGGGACTTGGGGCCGTTGTCAGCGGCTTCAGCATTGCCTCGAACATGGAACGGACTTATGATCCCACCATTCTCCTTGCGGCTTACGGATTTGGATTGATCGCGTCTATCGTCGTTTTCTTTTCTGTACTCTCGACCAATGTCATGGCATTATATAGCGCCACAATGTCGTTTATGAACGTCTTCCCGCGCACGGGCTTTTGGAAACCGACGTTAATCATGGGAGTGATTTGCACGCTTGGCGCCTTGCTGAAAGAAGTGCTGATGTCCCATTTCTTTAACTTCATTATGCTGATTGCCACGTTGTTCATTCCTGTGTTTGCGATTGTGCTCGTTGATTACTTTTTTATCAAAAAAGGGGTATACGACGCGGAAGATATTTTGTACGATACAAAAGGTCAATATCGTTATCAAAAAGGAGTCAACATCGCCGCCTACATCACCTATATCGTTGGAGCTGTCTTCGCCTATTATTTTACGTACATTCATCCACTTGCCGTTGGCTCCACTATGCTGACGTTTCTTTTATCGGGAGCTGTTTATTTTGGGTTGATGAAATGGACAAAACAAATATTGGCAAGCACGAATACGATGGAGCTTGAATCTCCCACTAACTTGGAGGGATGATATGAATCGATCGTTTGACATCGCGTTGGCGCAGATGGCGCCGGCGAACGGCGACATTGGCGCCAACTTGGCCAAAATGGAGGCTATCATCAATGAGTGCAAGCGAAAGTTCCCTAATGTCCATCTTCTTCTGTTCCCGGAACTTTGCACCACTGGCTACGTATTATCGGAAACGCTGAAAGAGGCGGCCCAAACATGGGACGGCCCTACGTTTCAGCACATGAGCCAGCTTGCTCAAACATTTCAATTGTATATTGCCTACGGATACGCTGAAAAAGATCGTGCAGAACATATATACAACTCTCTTATGTTGATTCATCCCAGTGGACAATGTATAGGCAATTATCGAAAAATCCACTTGACTCCTTTCGAAAAAAACTGGTTTTCTTCGGGAGCCGAGCCGGTGCTGGTGGATACAGAACTTGGCCGCATTGGTCTAATGATTTGTTGGGACTTAGCTTTTCCAGAATTAGCAAGATACCTAGCCGTCCATGGAGCCGAGCTTCTTCTCGTTCCATGCGCTTGGGAATCTCCCTTTCATGCACCGTTTCAAAAATTCGCCATGGCACGTGCGATCGATAATACGGTTTATGTGGCTGCATGCAATCAAATTGGGTGGTCTTCTTCTTTCCATTTCTTTGGTTTATCCTCTATTTATGGGCCGGATGGAAGGAAAATAGCCGCAGCCAACATGAACGGACGGGAAGAGCTCGTACACGCAATGATCGATCAAAACCAACGCCAAGAGTTAAAGAAAAACTTTTATACAATGATGAACGAACGACGAATCGACCTTTACCGACAATGGATTTGGAGGGAATGACGAGAAAATGATCATCAAAAAAATCATCGACCTCTCCATGCCGATCACGGCCCAAACTCCTGTTTACCCGGGGGATCCGAAGCCCGAGATCGAACCGGCGGCGACGTTCGCTCGGGACGGCTATCACGTCAGCCGCTTGGTGCTCGGTTCGCACAGCGGCACCCACGTCGATGCGCCGTTCCATTTTTGCGAGCACGGATGGCGGTTGGATGAAGTGCCGCTTGCCTATTTTCTCGGCCGCGGGCTCGTGATCGACGCAACGGGAAAAGCGGAAGGCGAGGCGGTGACGATGGCCGATGCCGCCCCGTATATCCCGCAGCTGTCGCCAGGGACGATCGTTCTTTTTCACACCGGTTGGTCGCGCTATGCCGGAACGGAGCGGTATTTCCGCCATCCGTACGTTGCGCCGGATGTGATTGAAGCGATGCTTGAACGCGGCGTCCGCACGTTTTTCATCGACGCGCTCAACATCGATCCGCCCGACGGCTCTTCGTTCCGCGCCCATGAACTCATTCTTGGCGCCAACGGGGTGATCGGGGAAAATTTTGCGAACTTCGAGCAAATCGATTTTGATGGCCCGTACATCATCGCCCTGCCGCTTTCCTTGCCCGGAGGCGACGGCTCGCCCGTTCGGGCGGTGGCGGTGCAATGGGGAGAATGAAGAAGAGCGGCAACAACCAAACGCCCCGTCCTTTTCTTTAGGTGCGGGGCGTTTTTGGTCTGATCAAGCTGCGTTTTCACCACCCGGTTCATTTGATGATTTTCGCCGGGCTTCCGCTAACTACCGCATTGGCCGGAACATCTTTCATCACAACCGTGCCTGAGGCGATGACCCCATTGTCGCCGATTGCAATGACGGTCCCGCCATCAAGACGTTCTGGCGAGTTCCTCATTTCCTCTGCCGCCTGCTCATCATCCTTGAGGAAAACAGTCTCCCAACTCTTTTTCAATCCGTTCCCCTTCCCTATAATAACCGTCCATCACATCCTTTGGCACCATGCTTCCGCCCGTCGCCCAGCCAATATGGGTGGCGTTTTTCATTTTTTCTTTCAAATCGTTTTCCTCTAAATACGTTTGTCCCGCCAAATCACGAAACAGCCAAACAGGCCCCGCCACCCCTGCCAATGCGGATGGCTCTAAACGGATATTCTCTGTATCGACCATGGCCGCGAGCAAGCGGTAAAGCGTTTGATCATCCACCGTGTATACGCCGCTGATGACGTGTTCTAACATTTTCCCGACAAATCCCGAAGGCCGTCCCACTGCCAATCCGTCCGCTTCGGTCTTGTTGTCGAGGCCAAACTCTTGCACCGACACGCGGTCGTGCTGTCCTGTCATCAACCCAAGCAGCATGCAAGGCGAATGCGTCGGTTCAGCGAAAAAGCAATGCACATGATCCCCATACACGAGTTTCAGGCCAAAGGTTACTCCGCCCGGACCGCCGCCAACGCCGCAAGGAAGATACACAAACAGTGGATGGTCCTCATCGACGACGATGTTCATATCCTCTAATTGCTGTTTCAGCCTCGACGCCGCCACCGCATAGCCTAAAAACAGATGGATCGAATTTTCGTCATCAATAAAATACGAGGTCGGATCCTGTGCCGACTGTCTTCGCGCCTCTTCCACCACTTTGTTGTAATCAGTGAGATGTTCGATGACGGTGACCCCTTTGCTTCGCAACAGGTCTTTTTTCCATTGTTTGGCATCGACTGACATATGAACGGTGACGTTGAACCCAAGCTGCGCCCCGATGATGCCGATGCTCAAGCCTAAATTTCCTGTCGAACCGACGACAAGCGAATAGCGGGAAAAGAACTGCCGGAATTCTTCGCTGGCCATGACCGCATAGTCGTCTCCTATGGCGATCATACCGTTTGCGAGCGCAAGATCTTCCGCGTGTTTCAAGACTTCGTAAATGCCCCCTCTCGCTTTGATCGACCCGGAGATGGGAAGATGGCTGTCGCATTTTAGCAGCAGCTCCCCCTCGATGTTTGTCTGAAACATCTTTTCCAAACGCCGTTGCATGTTCGGAATCCGCACCAAAGGAGATTCAATGATTCCATTTGTGTTTCGCGTCTCTGGAAACACGTTTGCGATATAAGGAGCAAAGCGGCGCAATCGCTCTTCCGCCTCCTTGACATCGCGTTCGCTTAAAGGAATCGTTCGAATGGCTTGTACAAATGAGTGATAGTTCGGGTTTCGCCAAAACACCTCTTCGGCCGCCATGATCATTTCAAGCAACGGGAATTCCTTTCCCCACTTTTGGATCGCTTTTTCTGTCATGATGTAGACCCTCTCCCCGTTCGTTTTTGTCCTCAGTGACTTTTGCGCACCCTTTGCGGATGTTGATCAAAGATCGGACCGTGTGAATAGTCCACGAATGTCCCTTTGGCGTTTAATCAAACCTTTTTCATCTATTTTCAGTCTGGCGAAAACCGTTTCTATTGTCAATGCGTTTGTCATCTTTGAAAAATAACCTTATTTCCTTTATGATAAAGATGCAAACTACATAGCGCGGAGATGGTGATCATGAGCGATCGGCGTTATTTGCCGCTTTTATTTCTTGTGATGTTTTTCGTCATGGTTGGGTTCGGCATTATTATCCCCGTCCTTCCGTTTTACGCAGAAAAAATCGGCGCTACCCCAACACAGCTCGGCTGGTTGATGGCCGTATATTCTTTCATGCAATTTTTATTTGCGCCAATGTGGGGGAAACTATCGGACCAATATGGACGAAAGCCGATGTTGCTCATCGGCATTTCTGGCTTAGCACTTTCGTTTTTCTTACTCGCCGTCGCAACAAAACTTTGGATGTTGTTTGCCGCTCGAATCATCGGGGGGTTTTTATCTGCCGCCACGATGCCGAGACCGCCATGGCATACGTCGCAGATGTGACGACCGAAGAAAACCGCGGCAAGGGGATGGGCATCATTGGGGCGGCCGTTGGGCTTGGATTTATTTTCGGACCGGGGATCGGCGGCGTGTTCTCGAAAACGAGCTTAACCGCTCCGTTTTGGATCGCGGGCAGTTTAGCGCTCCTGACTGCTATATTCGTCTTCTGTTTCTTGCATGAATCGCTTCCAAAAGAAAAACGATCGAACACACAAACGAAACGACCATCGCTCACGACCGCCCTCCAAAGTCCTCTGGCCCGTCTATACGTGTTGCAGTTCATGGTGACGTTTTCCCTTACCGGACTTGAAGCGACGTTTGCTTATTTTGCCGCTGAACGGGCAGGGCTTTCATCGACGAAACTTGGCTACATTTTTATGATGATGGGGCTTGCAGGAGCCATCGTCCAAGGAGGAATGCTTGGAAAACTGATTCAATCGTTTGGTGAAGGAGCAATTATTCGTGTTGGACTACTTCTGTCAGCGCTCGGCTTTGCACTTATTTTATTCATCTATAACTTTTGGACAGCCGCGCTCTATTTAACAATTTTCGGCATCGGCAACGGCGTCATTCGCCCGTGCGTATCCGCCTTGTTAACAAAATATACGACCGATGGACAAGGAAGCGCAACAGGCGTCTTATCATCGTTCGATTCGCTCGGCCGCATTGGCGGTCCGGCGATGGCCGGCTGGTTGTTTACATTAAAGTCCAGTTTACCGTATACGACAGGGATCGTGCTAACATTCATTTCCTTCGCTGTTTTTCAATCGTTTCAACGAGCCATGATGCAAAAAGACTCCGCCCTTTGACACAAGAGGAGGACGGATGTGGACATCTCCGGTTACACTCGCGCACGGAAGTGAAAGTCTTATTCATTTGGGGTGATCAAAAATCATCATCTGTACAAAGGAGGAGGATCGCCTTGAACATCGTTCCAACCAAACAGTTGGACCGCGCCATCGTGAACCAATTTTTCAACGACCATTGGGGAAGTCCGCAAATGGTTGTCTCGACCGGCATCTATACCTGCAGCGAACTGGATGGATTTGCGGCTGTCGAGAATGGACAGCGGATCATCGGGCTCATTACGTTTGTGATTCGCGGACACGAATGCGAAATCATCTCGCTAGACAGCATAATGGAAAACCGCGGCGTCGGCAGCGCCCTTTTGCATGAGGCGGAGACATGGGCGAGACAACAAGGGTGCACCACTGTTCAGCTCATTACAGAAAAAGCCGTCTTTCATCCCACGTTTTCAATCGTGGGATGAAAGACGGCGTTGCTCGGCAATCCCTTAATGGGATTGCTTAGAGCAACCATTTGGATGTTGCGGTATAACCATTAAACGGATACAATCCATAATATGGAACAACAATATCGAAGAACGAAAACAACTGAACGCGATGTGGAATCGCAAAAGAAAAGGGGGTGAATCCATGCCGACGATCACACTAAGGCTGGAACTGCACAACCCAACGAAAGTCAAACAAGACATGTATGAACGGATGACAAAAGTGAATACCGCCTTTGCGAATTGGCTGTTGAATCATCCCAAGCTGAATCAAGCGACGAGCAAACTGTTTAAAGAGTTTTCGTCACAACGATTTCCTTCCGCCATCGTGAATCAGACGATTCGAGAAGTGAAGTCCCAAAAGAAAAAACAAAAGGCAAAGAAGTTCCGAACATGTTGGTGTTGCTTTAACAATCAAAATATAAAGGTGGAAAAGAAAGGAGCGTTCTACACGGTTTCCTTCCCCACACTGGAGAAGCGAATTGGCGTGCCTGTCGTCACGCGCCCCTATCAAGAAGCATGGCTGGATCGGCTGATCCATGGAACTGCCAAACAAGGGGCGGCCAAGCTCTACAAAAAGCGAAAGAAATGGTGCTTGGCGATCGCGATCACATTTGAAGTCAAGCCGCGGCACAAAACAAAGGTGATGGGGGTTGACGTTGGGCTTCGCTATATCGCCGTTGCCAGCGTTGGAACGAAATCGTTGTTCTTTAAAGGGAATCAATGCGCCTTCATACGCCGACGATATGCGGCTTTGCGGCGAACGTTGGGCCAAGCGAAGAAGCTCCATATGATTCGCAAAATCGGCGATAAAGAGTCCCGCTGGATGAAGGATATGAACCACAAAATCAGCCGTCAAATCGTCCGTTTTGCGCTCGCCAACGGTGTTGGCGTGATTCGGATGGAAGATTTGGCGGGGATTCGGAAACGAGCCGCTTCGGCCAAAGAAGCAGGACGAAATCTTCATTCATGGGCGTTTCATCAACCGCAAACGATGATTGCCTATAAGGCGGAAATGGCGGGCATTCGGGTGGAGTGGGTGAATCCGACCTACACCAGCCAAACATGCCGATGCGGGCATCGGGAGAAAGCGAACCGAAACGGCATCCACTTCCGATGCCAAAAGTGCGGATACACCATCCACGCCGACTTGAATGGCGCGATCAACATCGCCAAAGCGATTTCGGGCTTCGCCGCCTAACCTCGCGCACTGGTCACAGGTGCGCCGCCCATTGGGGTACATCTTAACCCGATGGGACGGGGTGATGACACACCCCTAAACTTGGGCGTTGTCTGAACCAGAAATGGATGAGGACGCGAACGACCCAAGAATCCCACGCCCTTTAGGCGTGTGGAGTGTCAAAACGAACGACAACTTGCATGCCCTTCGTTTCTATCAGCTTCATGCTTTGTTTTTCGCTCTGCACGTCTCGCAAAAATCATTGAAATTCACTCCTTATGTAATATTTCGTCACATGATTATAACATAATAATAAAGATAGTGGAAATGTTGAGAGGTTGTTTTTCTCTACCGCGCCGCATCTCGTTTTCCATCAAAAAGGTGTCCCGTCTGTGTTTGGGACACCTTCCATTCTGATATTAGAGAACCACGTTCAACAACAAGACGAAAATAAACGCCACCACCGAAATAATCGTCTCCATCACCGTCCACGTCATGAGCGTTTCTTTCACCGTCATGCCGAAGTACTCTTTAATCATCCAGAAGCCGGAGTCGTTGACGTGTGACAAGATCAACGAACCGGCGCCGGTCGCCAAGACGAGCAGTTCCACGTTCGTTCCTGGCATCGTGGCGGCGATCGGCGCGACGATGCCGGCTGCGGTCATCATCGAGACGGTCGCCGAACCGGTCGCTACACGGATGAGAGCGGCGATGCCCCAGCCTAATAAGAGCGGCGACAGGTGCGAGTGTTTCGCTGCTTCCGCGATTTGCTCGCCGATGCCGGAATCAAGCAGCACTTTGTTGAACGCGCCGCCCGCCCCGATGACAAGCAGGATGTTCGCGACCGGGCCAAGGCAGTCATTGGCGAATTTGAGCACGTTGTCGCGGTTGAAGCCGCGCGCATAACCGAGGCTAAAGAACGAATAAACCGTAGCGATGAGCAATGCGACGATCGGATCGCCGATAAAACGCAGCACTTTCGCCGCTTCCGACTTTTGATCAAGCGTCACGTTGGCGACAGACGCAATCAACATCAAAATGACCGGAAGCAAAACCGTAAACAGCGTATTTCCGAAGCTCGGAAGCTCCCGCGCTTCTTTATGCTGCACAAGCTGTTCGGCGATTTCCGACGGCACTTTTTTGTACATGCGCGAGCCGATCCATTTGCCATAGAGCGGCCCGGCAATCATCGCGGTCGGCAGACCGACGATAATCGAATACAGAATCGTTTTTCCGACATCCGCCTTAAAGATGCCGACTGCCGCCATCGCAGCTGGATGGGGCGGAACGAGACCGTGGACGACAGACAAACCAGCGACAAGCGGAATGCCGATCGTCACAAGCGAAATGCCTGTTTCCATGGCGATCGTAAAGACGAGCGGAATGAGCAGCACAAATCCAACTTGGAAAAATACTGGAATCCCAACTAAGAAGGCGACGACCATCATGGCCCAATGGACGCGCTTTTGCCCAAAGCGGTCAATTAACGTTTTCGCAATGCGCTCAGCGCCGCCCGATTCAGCCATCATTTTGCCAAGCATCGTCCCAAGCGCCAAGACGATCGCTAAAAAGCCAAGTGTATTGCCAAGCCCCGCTTTAATCGAATCAATGATGCCCGGCGTTTCTGGCGAAGGAGCGACAAGCGGCATCCCCATCATCAAGCCAACGCCGACGGAAACTGAAATGAGTGCGACAAACGGATGCATTTTTGCTAAGGTAATGAGCAATAACAAGACGATAATGGCAGCAATGACAATGGCAATTCCCATCGACTGTTCCTCCTTATGTTGAAATAAATCGATTTAGTAATGGTTAAAGCAAACGCTTTCAACTTTCTTTAAGAGAAGGAGAGATAAACCGATTTAGCGACTGTTGAGGATAGTACTAAACCGATTTAGTCCTTCTTCTCTCTTATCCACTCCGCCGCTGGAACGCAGCAATCGCATCAAATTCATCTTTCAATCGCTCATACAAGCGGGCATACAAATCAAATAGCTCAGCATAAATCAGTGTATGATCTTGGTTCGGTTCATGGCGGGCCGTTGTATGGATCCACGGTTTCACCATTTCTAAGGACGGCAGTTCGCCTAAAGCGTGAAGCGCCACCGCGGCCGCTCCTAACGCCGAGGCTTCATGCGTCTGCGGCACGATGAGCGGTTTGCCGAGCATATCAGAAAGCATTTGCCGCCAAAACGGCGATTTGGCGAACCCGCCTGAGACGCGGATTTCCGACATCGGTCCAGTGACATCGCGAATGGCCAAGGCGACGGATAGAATGCTGAAGCAGACGCCTTCCATGACGGCGCGGATGAAATGCTCGCGCTTATGATGAAGGCCAAGGCCGAAAAACGTCCCACGCGCATTCGCATTCCAATACGGCGCTCGCTCGCCCGATAAAAACGGCAAAAACACAAGCCCTTCCGCCCCCGGTGGAACGCGTTCGGCATATTTCGTCAACAAGTCATACGGATCCATTCCAAGCTTTTTCGCCACTTCCCGTTCCTGAGCGCCGAACTCATCGCGCAGCCACCGAAGCAAAATGCCGCCGTTGTTCGTCGGTCCGCCAACGACCCAATAGCCGGGCGTCAACGCGTAACAAAACGTCCGCCCTTTTTCATCCGTTGTCGGTTTTGCGGCAATCGTTCGCACTGCGCCGCTCGTCCCGATCGTAATGGCCGCTTCTCCCGGCAACACCGCCCCGACGCCGACATTGGCGAGCACGCCGTCGCTTGCCCCAATGACCAACGGCACGTCCGGAGCGACTCCCATTTTTTCCGCCCATTCTTTTTTCATTCCGGTCATGATATGTGTGGCCGGAACGAGCCGTGGCAGCTGGTCGCGGCGAATGCCGACAAGGGCGAGCCCCTCCTCGTCCCAATCGAGCGTATCGAGGCGGAACAACCCCGTCGCCGATGCCAGCGAATGGTCAGCGACATAATCGCCGTACAGGCGATGCAGCACGTAGTCTTTCACCGACACAAACCGGCGCGCTTGCCGAAATATGTCCGGTTGCTCCTCTTTCAGCCAAAGCAGTTTCGCTAGCGGCGACATCGGATGAATCGGCGTTCCCGTCCGTCGATAAATGGCAAGCCCGTTCTGCTCTTTTAATAGCCGCTCCGCTTGGGCGACGCTTCGGTTGTCGGCCCAGATGATGAGCCGAGTCAGCGGCCGCCCCGACTCGTCAAGCGCCATAATCGAGTGCATCGCGGCGCTCAAACCGATCGCTTTCACCTGCTCTGGGCGGATGCCATGACGGATTGTCACCGCCCCGACCGCTTGAACGACCGCCGCGAACAGCTCCTCGGGGTCTTGTTCCGCAAACCCAGGATGCGGCTGAATGATTGAATAATCGACCGCATGAGAAGCAAGCACTTGCCCCCGCCCGCCGAACACGACCGCTTTCGTACTCGTCGTTCCGATATCAATGCCAATGACGACGTCCTCATGAATGGTCATCGTTTCTCCTCCCTTCCTCATTTCTTCTCCCGTCTGATCGATGTCCGTTCCATCAATGTCGGGGAGAAACGAAACACTTTCGGTTGGTCCACCCGCTTCCGATCCATTTGCTCGAACACGCGCTCTGCCGCTTTTTTCCCCATCGCAAACGTCGGCTGGGCGATTGTGGTCAGCGCCGGCGTGTAAATATCAGCAAACGGCACATCGTCGATGTTGATGATCGCCACCTCGTCCGGCACACGAACCCCTGCGTCTTTCACAAACCGCAAAACTCCCATCAACGTCAAGTCGTTGATCGCAAACAAGGCATTGGGCCGCTTCGGTTCGGCAAATCGTTGTTTCAACACTTCCGGCAACGCATCCGGATCAGCGGCGATGATGTTCCGATCTTCAACGTCCAGCCCTCTTTTGCGCATAGCCGCCCGAAATCCTTCCAACCGCTCCATCCGCGGCACGTTGTATGGGACAAGCGGCGGGGTGACAATGGCGATGCGGTTATAGCCATAGGAAGCGAAATAATCGACCGCCATCTCCGCAGCGCCGAGGTTGTCCAAAAGCACGCTGTCCGCCTCCACTCCCGGCACCATCCGGTCGACAAACACAAGCGGAAACTGTTCGGCAACAAGACGGTGATAGACGTCGTCGTTTTTCCCGGTCGGAAACACGATCAGCCCGTCCACTTGTTTCGCCAGCAGCGTATCAACATATGTTTTCTCTTTTTCCGGATCATCGCCGGAGTTGCAGACGATGACTTGAAACCCACGCTTTTGGCACTCTTCTTCAATGGCGTGCAGCACTTGCGTTGTCAACATATGAAGCATATTAAAGACAATCACGCCAATGGTCGCCGTCGTCTTTTGCTTCAAACTGCGGGCGATGATGTTCGGCTGATAGCCGAGCTCTTCAATCGCCTCGGCGATGCGCTTTCTTGTTTCCTCGCTCATATACTCATAGCGCTTATTTAAGTATTGCGACACGGTACTTTTCGAAACGTTGGCCAATTTCGCGACATCGGCCATCGTCACTTTTTTCAAAAGGGATCCCTCTCTCGCACTAAATCGATTTAGTTCAAAAGCGTTTTCATAAACCGGTTTAGCTTCATTATAAACAATTTGAAAGCGATTTACAACACTTTTTTTGCTTGCTCGCATCCTGCCTTTTCTTGATCCTTTGTTTTTTGCAAGCAAAAAATGCAGAGAAGTGCAAGAAAAAATACATAGGCTTGCCAGCTCAAGACTTAAGGTTCCAGACCGGGGGAAGAGGACGGCTGGATCGCGGAGAGAGCGTTCCGCAGTCGATAGCTCTCTCCCGTAAAGGCCAGGATGTGGGCATGGTGAACCAAGCGATCCACCAGCGCAGCTGTCAAGCGGTTGTCCCCAAACACCCGATTCCACTGTCCAAATTCCAGATTCGACGTCACGATGACGCTTTTTCGCTCATAACAGTCGGCGATAATATGAAACAACAGCTCCGATCCTTGCTTTTGAAACGGCACATAGCCGAGTTCATCCAATATCAACAGTTCGCACGCATCGATGCTTCGTTTCAGCCGCCCGAGCGTGCCATTTTTCAATGCCTCTTCCAGCTGGGCGACGAGATCCGCGACGCGGAAAAACCGAACCTCATGGCCTTGTTGGCACGCCTGGATGCCGAGCGCTGTGGCGAGATGGGTTTTTCCTGTCCCGGGCGAGCCTAAAAGCAGAACGTTTTGCTTTCGCTCCAAAAAGCGAAGGTCACACAATTCCTTCTTCGATGTCGTGGTCGGCCAGTGGATGTGATCCGACCATTCGTAATCCTTCAGCCATTTCAACTCCCGAAACTTGGCTTTCTTGATCAGCCGGGCCTGTTTCGCCTGCTGGCGGCACGACAGCTCCAGCGCCAATACATCCCGCAAAAACTGCTCTTTCGTTTCGAACATCACCTCCTCCAATCGATCCGCGATATAGGCCAAATGCAGCGCTTTACAAATCTCTTTCACCTCTGCTCTCATCCCTGGACACCCCCTTCCCGAACGGGGTGAAGACGTTGATCATACACCGTTAAATCCGTTTCATAGTCGATCAGGACGGAAGGGGTGTACGATTCTTCCCACTTGGCCGGGTAATGGGATTGCTCGGCTTCCATCAACACCCCGATTTCATGAGGAGCCAAGTCCCATCGCTGACTCTCCTCGAGCCACTGGGCGATTTCATAAAGCGTGCAACGATCCAACAGCGCTCGCAGCCCTTTCAAACGGGCCGCCACCTGGGGCGGGGTGCCAGCCAGATACGTTCGGATCGCTTCCGGCAAGTACGCCCGGTATCGGGAATGCCCGACAACCCGGGGGTTGGTCTCCCACTCAGCGAAAATCTCTTTCCAAGGGATCTCGCGTTTCACGTTCGTATACGGCCTTGGCATCTCAAGATGTATGCCTCCGTCAGGAGAGAGCACAAAGAAACGATCCCACTCTTTTTTCACCAATACCCGGTTGGGGACGGACAGGCCATGGACGACGAACGCCTTCCCATCCACCATCACTTCTCCGTACTTATTCACGTAAGCGTGATCGAGGGAGAAGATCGGAAGATCTTGTTCCGGCAACGCCAACAGCTCCGGCCGCTCTTCCTGCCATAGCTCCTCTATCAACCGCCCCTTTTCATAATGAGGGCGGTTTCGGTCCTCGACCATCTTGCGATGCAGCCACTCCACCAGCTCCGGATCCGACTCGATCAACGGAGCCGGGACGAAACAAAGGTTGCGAGTGTAATAGACTTTTCGCTCCGCATTTCCTTTCTCATGTCCGCTGTATGGATTGCACACTTGTACATCAAACCGATAGTAGAGTTGAAATTTCTCAAAAGCCTCGGTGAATTGGCGTTCTCCCCCTTTTCGAATCGACACGATGGCCGCGGACAAATTGTCAATGCGCAATGCCTTTGGCACTCCCCCAGCCTGACGAAACAGCTGCGTCAACCCATGGAGGAAGCATTCACTGTTTTCCGCCGGCAGCGGATAAGCAAACGCAGCGTTGCTATACGGGAAGCTTACGATCAAAACCGATCGTTCTTCTTCCTTCCCCTCCTTCGTCACCACCGTCATCTTCCCGAAATCCACCTGCGCCTCGCCTGGCGGGTGCTCAAGTCGTTCATAGCGCTGTTCTTTCTCGAGTTTGAGCTGCGGTCTTCGTTTTTGCACGTACGCGCAAACGGTGCGATACGAGCCTTGAAATCCATGGTCACGACAAAGCGCTTCAAACATCGTCTTGTTCGTTCGCCGTTGTTTTCTCGGCAGCTTGGCATCCTCCTCCAACCAGTCATCAATGATTTGCCCGTATCCTTCTTCCTCCATCATCCCCTTTTTGCGTTTGATGGTTGGTTGGACAGAAATGCCGCCATCCGCGTATTTCTTGACCGTTCTCCAGTTATATCCCGTTTCGCGGGAAATTTCCGCAATCGATAACCCTTTCTTTTCACGCAGTTTTCTGATACGATTCATTTCGGGCATTGCCAGCATCCTTTCGCTCCTCCACTGTTTGGTTTATGTGTTCACAACTTCCACAGTAGAGGAAATGTTAGGGGCTGGCAAGCCTTTTTTCTTTGCCTTAGGCTCTGCACGTTTCGTTGCAGAACTCTGTATTTTTATTTTGCACTAAACAATCCTTTTTATTCCTCTATAACAAATTCTTTACACATTATTAACTGAATCTACAAAACCGATCCATAAACATTTTCTATAATCATAGTAAACGCTGCTAAAGGAGGAAGGGACATTAAAACCGATCCATCAAAAAATTGCTAGTTTGGCGCTCATCGGATCGTTGACGGCTGGTTCGTTCGCGTTCGCGGCGCGCGGGAAAGAGAAAAAGGAAGACAAGAAAGAGCAGGTAAAAAACGTCATCATGATGGTGATAGACGGGACAAGCGGCGGAGCCACCACATTAGCCAGATGGTACAAAGGAGCACCACTTGCCTTGGACGAAATGGCAAGCGGCGCTGTCCGGACGTACTCTGCCGAATCGGCGATTACCGACTCCGCTCCGGCCGCCACCGCTATGGCGACAGGCTTTAAGTCCAATGACAAGTATATCGGCATCCTGCCGAGCATCGTCAACTCTCCCTGGGTCGCTCCTGTGCCAAAGGAAGAAGCGAAAAAACCGGTCGCCAACGTATTGGAAGGAGCCGAGCTGCACGGAAAATCAACCGGCATCATCGCCACATCAGCCATCCAGCACGCTACACCAGCCGGATTTTCCGCCCATGTCGAACATCGCAATTGGTTTCCTGATATTGCTGAACAACAAGTATACCAGGACATTGAAGTCGTTTTAGGCGGCGGGAAAGAAGCGCTTATACCAGGGAGCGGGAAAAACAACCGGAAAGACAACGAAAATTTGCTTGAGGTGATCAAAGAAAAAGGGTATGACATCGTCGAAACGAGGGACGAACTGCTTCGTTCGAAATCCGATAAAATTTGGGGCATCTTCGCCAATGACGCCATGGCGCAGGATATGAACCGCTCTTATACAAGAGCTAATGAACCGACATTGGCGGAAATGACGAAAAAAGCGATCGAAACATTGTCCAAAGATCAAGACGGGTTCTTCTTGTTTGTCGAAGGCAGCCAAGTCGACTGGGCCGCCCATGCAAACGACCCGGTCGGCATGATCAGCGAAGTTCTGGCGTTTGACGAAGCGGTTAAAGAGGCGCTCTCCTTTGCTAAAAAACGCAACGATACGCTCGTGATTGCCGTCAGCGACCATGGCAACAGCGGCATCACGCTCGGCAACCGAAACACTGACCAAACTTACCCTGAGACCCCTGTTTCCGCTTATATCGAGCCGCTGAAAAAAGCCAAAATGACGTTAGACGGGGCGCTAAGTCAGTTAAAACGTGACAAATCTAACCTTGAAGAAGTCGCTCGATTGTACGGCCTTGACCCATTGACAGCGGAAGAGAAAAAGAAATTAAGCGAATCGACAGACCTTCGCAAAACATTGGCGGAACTCTTAGCGGCACGGGCAAACCTCGGCTTCACGACCGGCGGGCATACGGGAGAGGATGTGTTCCTGTACACCTATGGTCCGAACCGCCCGGTCGGTACGTTTGAGAACACGGATTTGGCCCATATTATGGCCAAAGCGATGGGCTTTGACTTGCGCAAGCTCAACGAGCGGCTGTTTGTCGATGCCAAAAAAGAATTTGAAGCCATTGGCGCCACCGTTGCCATCGACCGAACGGACGCCGCGAATCCTGTTCTCGTCGTGAAAAAAGGAAAGAAAACCGCACAGCTTCCGGTGAACAAAAACATCATGCATATCGACAATCAAACATACGAACTGGAAGGACTGACCGTTTACAGCGGGGAACGGTTCTGGATCGCCAAACAAGCGATTCGCTTGTTCGAGACAGCCCGGCAATTCCATCCATTGACTAAAAAGCGCTGCCATGTCGCCGCGCTTTTCATATGGGGTTGTTTCACCCCCTATTATTCTTAGCCGCCTGGGAATAACAGCCGGGCCGCATACACAACGCCGGTCACGGTAATGGCACTTAACAATGTCGACACTAACACCGCCTGGGCGGCATAAGCTTGGACAACGTATTCATATCAAAATGAAATAAGCGGTGAAGCCATGCCCCAAAGCCGACAATCAACAACATGGGAACCATCACTTGCAACAAAATGTTACTAAAAATGGCCAAGGCGTTTCCCCTCGCTTTCTTTGTGCATATGGCGGCTCGATGTGCCTTGTATAACGTTGTTCAGACTTCTTGCCCTTTTACCCTTTTCTCCGATAAATCCGTTCCGGACGGCCAACGGATCCATAAGCAATATCGGCCGTCACTTGGCCGATCGAGACGAGATACTCCAAGTAGCGGCGGGCCGTTGTCCGGCTCGTACCGATTTGCCTCCCGACTTCTTCGGCGGTGATGCCTTCTGGGCACTGTTTGACAACGGCCAACACTTTTTCAAGCGTCAACGGATGGATTCCCTTTGGCAACACCGGCTGGTCCCTAACCGTTAATTCTCTTCCTATCAATTCATCAACGTCCTCTTGGTCAATCCACTCTTTCTCTTTTACCCATTGCTGCATTTTGTCATAATACTCTTTGTATCGGTTTAACGTTTCCACAAAACGGTCAAACATAATCGGTTTGATAATATAATCAAACACCCCTCTGTGCAACGCTTGCCTAAGCGCATCCACTTCCCGTGCCGCTGTGATCATAATGATATCGATGTTGGAAAAGCGTTCCCGAACCCATTTTAAAAAAGAAAGGCCGTTCATATCTGGAAAATAGACATCAAGCAGCAACACGTCGGGTTGCAACACTTCCGTCAATTCCCTTGCCTCTTCGGCGTTCGTAGCAATGCCGACCACTTCATAACCGTTCACTTTCTCAACAAAGCGCCTGTTGATTTCCGCAATGCGGCGGTCGTCTTCAATAATAAGTACACGAATCACCCCTTCTGCTCCCCTCCCTCCCAAAAATATTGATGCATGAAGGTGTAGCGGTCTTTTGTAGAAAATTCTTCCTTTCGGAACAGGTTGGCACGATCCAGCCGCTTCGGAACAATGACGGTAAACGCCGTGCCCTTTCCTTGTTCCGACTGGTATGTGATTTACCCGTCAAGCATCGCCAGCGCCTTCTTGACAAGATCAAGCCCATACCCACGGACGCCGTTGGTTTTGGTGGAAAAGCCGCGGTCGTATATCCGTTCCGCCACAGCTGGATCGACGCCTAATCCGTTATCTTCAACCTCAATAATCAAATCATTGCCGAGGTCGGTCAAAAAAACGGCCACTCGCTTCTCTTCCTTTCCGTTATGGAGGACTGCTTCCATGGCGTTATCTAATAAATTTCCGATAATTGTTACCAAATGGTCGCGGTCGATCCATGGCGGCACATCGCGAAAACTGCTTTCCCGGTCGATTTCAAACGCAATTTTTAGCTCGTTCGCGCGATTGAATTTGCCGATCAACAGCCCGCCAATCACGGGATCGGGAATTTCTTTCATGACAAACCGGACGATGTTTTGCTGCAGGTCGGTCTCTTTGGTGATGACTTCAAGCGCCTCCTCGTACGCTTCAAGCTGAATTAACCCGGAAATCAAATACAGCTTATTCGAAAATTCGTGCGTTTGCGCGCGCAGCGCGTCGGCATAGCTTCGAAGCTGAGACAGCTCTTTCGTGAGGCGATACAGATCCGACTTATTGCGAAACGTCGATACCGCTCCGATCACGCGCCCTTGCTTGTCTTTGATCGGAATCCGGTTCGCAATGACGGTCTCTCCTCCCAACACCATCTCATCATCGTATTCCGCCCGCCCGGTTCGGATCACTTCAGGCAAGCGGGAATGAGGAATCAGTTGCAAAATCGGTGCCCCTAATACGTCGCACTCATGCTCATAGCCAAGCAACTTGAGCGCCGCCTGGTTGACCATCGTAATCGTCCCTTCGTGACTGATCGCCACAATTCCTTCACGAATGGCTTCTAAAATGGCTTGCTTTTCTTGATACAACACACCAATTTCTTCTGGTTCAAGACCGTGAATCGATTGTTTTACCTTTTTGGCAATCACGACCGCTCCTACCGCTCCAAACAGAAGAGCGAGAACAGAAAAAAAGAAAATTTTCAGACGGTACGTCCAAACGATATGCTCGATATCTTCCAACAAAAACCCAACGGAAACGATGCCAATAACGTTTCCGTTCTCGTCAAAAATCGGCGCTTTTCCCCGGATCGCCGGGCCAAGCGAACCGACCGCCTCCGAAATAATCGCCTTGCCTTTTATCACCTCGCCGTTGTCGCCCCCGACCATCGGTTTGCCGATCCGGTCAGGAAGCGGGTGGGCATAGCGGATTCCTTGGCGGTTGCCAATGACAACGTATTCCGCCCCTGTCTTTTGGCGAATGTGCTCGGCAAACGGCTGCAGCCGCCCTGACGGATTCGGGTCGCGGAACGCTTCGCGCACAAGCGGGGTGGACGCAACGGTTTCCGCCACATTCAATGCCCGCATGCCGATTTGTTGTTTGAGCGTCTCAGCGAACATATGTTGAAATAAGAAGGTAAGAAAAACGATCACAAATAACAGCAATGAACAAATAATGACCATTAACCGTGTCTGAAGCTTCATAGGGCTCGCTCCCCAAGCAGAAAATAAAGAAAGACAATCCGCCTGTTAGGCAGAACGCCTTTCTTCTGTTATTATATATCTTCATTAATGATGACCGTTTTTCCTCTTAATTTCATGACAAACGGCACGGCAATCCATAACAAGGCGATCATCAATAGAACGAGCGAAATCGGTTTTTCAAAAAAGACGAGATAATCCCCGTTTGATGCCGTCAACGCCCGGCGCATATTGTTTTCAATCATCGGTCCCAACACAAGCCCCAACACAAGCGGCGCGAGCGGATAGTCGTGTTCCGCCAGCCAATAGCCGAGCAACCCGAACGCCAACAACAGGAACACATCAAACGTCGTCACTTGCACCGCATACACACCAAACACAGAAATGGCAATAATGAGCGGCAGCAAATATTTCGTCGGCGTTTGGATGATTTTCGCAAATAGTTTCACGAGCGGCATGTTAAGAATCAACAACATCACATTGCCGATAAACATGCTCGCAATCAATCCCCAGGCGACAGCCGGATGCTCATCGAACAACAGTGGACCCGGCTGGACGTTGTACATAATGAGCGCGCCCATCAAAATAGCCGTTGTTCCCGACCCCGGAATGCCTAGCGTCAAAAGCGGAATCATCGCTCCCCCGGACGCTCCGTTGTTCGCTGACTCCGGCGCCGCGACGCCGGCGATCGTCCCTTGCCCAAACTTTTCCGGATGTTTGCTCACTTTCTTTTCAAGAATATAGGAGAAAAACGATGCCAACGTCGCCCCGGCTCCCGGCAGCACCCCGATGAAAAATCCGAGCAGCGACCCACGGGCAATCGGTCCCACACTTTCTTTCAAATCTTCCTTCGTCGGCAAAACGCGACCGATTTTGGCAATTTCTCCTTCGTTCATCTCATTATGGAGAATGGACTTGAATACTTCCCCCAACGCAAACAATCCGACCGCTACTGTTAAAAACTCAAGCCCTCCATACAAATAGGAAATATTGTACGTGAAGCGTGCGACACCAGAGACGTTGTCGAGCCCGATCGTTGAAAGAAGCAGTCCAAAGACGGTCATAATCCACGCTTTGGTCATCGATTTGCCAGCGAGGCCGCTCACCGCGGCCAGCCCAAGCAGCATGAGCGAAAAATACTCCGCCGGGCCGAACTTCAACGCGACATTGGATAGCGGCTCAGCCAATAATACGAGACCGATGAGCGAAACAATCCCAGCGACAAACGAACCGATCGCCGCAATGGCGAGCGCCGCTCCGGCCCTTCCTTGCCGAGCCATTTGATAGCCGTCCAGCGTCGTGACAACAGACGACGATTCCCCGGGTGTATTTAGCAAAATCGAGGTCGTCGACCCGCCGTACATCGCCCCGTAATACACGCCCGCCAGCAAGATGATCGAGCTCGCCGCCGCCTGCTCGGGACTCAAGCCTGATGTCATCGACGCCGTCACCGGAATGAGCAGCGCCACCCCGCTCATCGGGCCGATTCCAGGAAGCACGCCAACCGCCGTGCCAATCAGCACCCCGATAAAGGCAAACAGCAAGTTATGCGGCTGAAGCGCCGTCTGAAACCCATCCAACAAAAACGATAGTGTTTCCATGATGCCCCTCCTTTCACTGGAACCAAATCGGCCAGCTCGGCAACGTTCCTTGCAACAACTTCACATAAAGGCCGTATACGCCTAGCGAAAAGCCAGCCGCAATGGCGATTGACTTCCATAACGCCCCTTTTTCCATCGTTTGAAAGCCGATAACAAGAAACAGAAACGTCGTGATCACATATCCAACCGTTTCGAGCAACGCCGCATAGAAAACAGCGGCGATGAAAATGATGAGAAATTTTTTATATTGCCGCGGCGGCTTCTCGCCTGCCGCATCCGAATAACTTCTCGTTTCAAACAACAGTTTGATGCTTAATAAAACCAACACAAGTCCAAGCAAAAACGGAAACACGTTCGGCCCGACAGCGCTGCCGTAAGCGCTTTTCGATAGGCGCAAGCTTTCAACCATAAACAGCGCCCCGACGGCCAGAAATGCCGCCGCCGCGATCCGGTCAGCCGTTTTGTTCATCACTTTACCTCCTGTTCTTTACGAAAAAGGGGAAGAATGATCTTCCCCCTTGATCTTACTTATGCATACCGAGCGACTTCAAAAGGTCGCCGATTTGTTGCTCCTGTTCTTGCAAAAATTTCATAAACTCTTCCGAATTGCGATATTCTGCTTCCCAGCCTTGCTTTTGCAGCTCTTCTTTCCATTTTTCGTGCTCAGACAATTTTTTCAATGTCTCTTCCCAAAACGTTTTCGCTTCCGGAGACATTTGCTTCGGTCCAAAGACCCCGCGCCAAATCGTAAACTCGGCATCAATGCCAAGCTCTTTCATCGTCGGCACGTCTTTCAGCACTCCGCCAAGGCGTTCTGGAGCTGAAACCGCCAGCACCCGCACTTTGCCGGCTTTCAAATACTCCCCAACCGACGATGCGTCCGTCGCGATCACATCCGCATTGCCGCCAAGCAGCGCAGCCATCGCTTCCCCGCCGCCATCATACGAAACGTATTTCACCGATTTCGGATCGATGCCTGATTTGTAAATTGGCAAAATGGCCACTAAGTGGTCCATCGAACCTGGCGCCGACCCCCCTGCTACCGTGACTGATTTCGGATCTTGTTTAATGGCGTTCAGCAGGTCAGTCAACGTTTGAAACTTCGAATCCGCTTTGACGACAATCGCGCCAAAATCTTTCGTCAGCTGGGCGAGCGGTGTCGTATCTTTGTAGCCAAACGGGCTGTTTCCTTCCTTTTTCAGGTTGTTGATGATAATCGGCGGCGAATTGACAAACAGTTTGTAATCGTTTTTGACATCTTGGGTGGCGTATTCGGCCATAAAGACCGCCCCGCCGCCGCCTGGTTTGTTTTCGACCGTCATCGTTTGTTTGACGAGCCCTGTCTCATCCAACACTTTCGTGATCGCGCGGGCCGTTAAATCCCATCCTCCTCCCGCCCCGGATGGAGCGACAATGGTGATCGGCTTCGTCGGATAGTTTGAGGCCGATGAACCAGAGTTCGAACCGGACGATTTCGATCCTGCCGATTCATTGCCACCACAGGCTGCCAATGCCAGTGTCATCATCCCGGCAGCGAGCAATCCCCACCATCTTGTTTTCTTCATTCTCCCTTGCCCCCTTGTTTTTGATACCGTTTTCAAAAACAACCTTATCACGATCCAAAATCAACGTGAAGTTTTCGAAAATAAAATGAATTTTGTGCATTTTGTTCACGAACGCGTTCTCTGCAAAAAAGTCTTGGCATGGTCAGGGCGCCGAGCAAGAAACTGAAAGCTCACAGCTCAAAAAAAAAGCCGCCAGTCTTCAAGACTAGCGATAAACAAAGAAGCGTCGATTTCTACTTTTCCATCCTCTCATATTCCTCTCTCACCACCGCCACGAGCGGATGGTCACGCTCAAGCCCCGCGTATTGCCGAAGCGCGCCTTCGATTCCGTGTTGTGCGATCGTTTGTTGGAGAGCGGCGGCTTCGCTGTCTTCGGGATGGTCGAACCGGAGCAGCGCCGCAATTCCTTTGGGGAGACCTGCAGGGACGCTCCTAAACAGCGTGCAATATTGCACAGCTGGGGCAACGAGGCGGTCGTTCGGCCCGAGCTTGCGGATCGGCGAGCGGGCGACGCGGATGATGTCATCAGACAGCGCCGGATTCATGAAACGTCCGATCGTCGTGTCGATATACGCGCGGTGCTCTTTTGCGTCCCAGCCGTGTTTGTTCACCAACACCGCTCCGGATTCGCTGAGCGCTTGTTCGACATCCGCCCGAATCCCGGCATCTTTCATCGCTTCTTGAACGGTGCTGTATTGTTTCTGATATCCTAAGTAAGCAGCCAGGGCATGGCCGGTGTTGACGGTAAATAATTTGCGCTCGATATACGGGCCTAAATCGGCAACGAATTGGGCTCCTTGAATCGGCGGAACAGCGCCGATGACGTTTCGCGTTTCAATCGCCCATTCGAAAAACGGCTCGACGGTCACCGCCAGCGGATCATCGTTCATTTGGTTCGGCACAATGCGGTCGACTGCGCAGTTAAGGAAGCCAACCGATTCGCCCGCCAGCTGTTGTTCTGCTTCGGAAAGATGGGCAAATACGTGCTGCTTCAACGTCTCCGTGCCGCCAATCATATTTTCGCACGCGATGACGTGAAGCGGCTTTTCTTGAACGACAAACCGTTGCTCAAGCCCGGCGGCAATGACTGGGGCGATGGCCGGCAAAATGTGCGGGCCGACCGCGGTCGTCACCAAATCGGCATCCGCAATCGCCGCGACAACCTGTTCCCGCTCCGTTTGGCTGTTTAACGCAGAAACGCCGCGCACCCATTGTTCTTCCCGATGTTCACCAGCGACAATCACGCGGTATTCTCCCCGCTCTTTCAGCAGGCGGACGATTTGTTCATTGACATCGACAAACACGACGTCATAGCCGGATGCCGCGAGCAAGCTGCCGATAAACCCGCGGCCGATGTTGCCGGCGCCAAAATGGACGGCCCGCATTAGCCGTTCACCTCGTCAAGTAGCGCGAGAATGTCCTCTTCCGTTTTCGCGTGCGCCATCGCTTCCACATTGTCCGCTTCCGCGCAAACGAGCGCCAGTTTCGAAAGAATGTCCAAATGTTCGCCATCTTTGCCGGCAATGCCAATCACGATCGTGGCGATGTTGCCGTTGCCAAAATCGACCCCATCTGGGATTTGTACAATCGAAATGCCCGATTGTTTCACTAGGGACTTGGCTGCTTCCGTCCCGTGCGGAATGGCGACGTGGTTGCCGATGTAAGTCGTGGTCAATTCTTCCCGCTCAAGCATTGCATCAATATACGACGGGGCGACATATCCTTGCTTCACAAGCACTTCTCCAGCAAGACGGATCGCTTCTTCTTTCGTTTTTACTTGTGCATTCAGCACAATGTTCGCTTTATTTAAAATCGAATCGGTCAACATTCGTTTCACTCCTTCGCCAATGTCCAATAATCATCGAAAAATTGTTCCAAATGAGCGCTGATAAGCAAATGCACTTGTTCTTCATCACCGTGCGTCAAGATGGCGAGCGTTTGCTCGTCTTTGACGAACAGCGAGCTGATGTGGCTTAAGACAGCCAACATCTCCTCGTCCGCATCCGCCGGTCCAAGAAGCAGCACAACCGTGTTGATGTCCATCGGCTCCCCATCCATGCCGGATACCGTTTGCGGCTCACCCAATCGATACATCGTCAGCGACGGTCGAAGGACCGCAAAGCTTCGGGCGTGGTAAAGCGCCAGCGTCGTGCCAGGGACGCCAAGCCCGCCAAGCGACTCCCGCCGCTGCAATTCCTCAAAAACGACATTGGCATCGACGATGACGCCGTTTCGCTCTAAGCGGCGGCACGCATCGGCCAACAACTCATGAACCGAACGGACCTTGACCACCTCGAGGGAAAAACCGTCCAAAATGTGAATGATTGTCTCGCTGATGCGCCGAACCGCCTTCATTGTGTCGAGCGCCCGCCGGTTTCGCCGTGCCATCGGCTCTTTCTCCATCCGTTTTTCAGCGGCTGATTTCCGCTCCAAACACTCGCGAATCTTCCGCGCTTCCTCCTCTGTCAGCATCGGGCTGACGACGATATGCGGCCCATACTCCTCCGGAAGCGGCACGGTCGAGATGACGAGATCGTACCCGCTTACATCTTTTCCTCTCCATTCAAACACGGAAGCTTGTTCCAGCGAAACAATGTCCGGAATCTCTTTTTTCAGCCTCGTCGCTAACATTTTCGCCGTCCCAAGCCCGCTCGAACAAATGACGAGCACCTTCCAACCTTTTTTCTCCCGCATAAGCGCAGCCGCAAAATGAAGCACTAAATAGCCGATCTCCTCGTCCGGCACCGGAATGTCGCCAAACAGCTGCCGCGCCCCGTCTGCGACAATGACAAACAGCTCTGCATAGTCTTGTTTGATTTGATCGAGCAGCGGATTGGCGATCCCCATTCCATGTTCAAGACGGTACAGTGCCGGTTTTAAGTGAACGACCAGGTCTTCATATAGCGTGCGGTCAACCGACAAATCGACGCCAAGTTCGCGGCTGACAAAGCGAATGAGCTGTTGCGCTTTCATGCCGACGACCAAGCTCGGCTCTTCCATCACTGCTCCTTGACGGCTACGCCATTTCGCTCCCATCAAGTGCATCGTCATATAGCCGACTTCTTCGTTTGGAATGTCAATGCCAAAGGCCCTTTCTAACGATTCGGCGAGCACGCGAGCGATTTCGTACTCTTTTGTCGCTTGAAGCGCCTGCAAATCCCGTGGATCGAAGTGAATCGCTTCTCCCCGTTTGATGCGCTCGATGGCAAGAGCCAAGTGAACGACAAAGGCGATGTACGAGCTGTCGGCCATCGTAAATGGGAGCTTTTCTTTCACTTGCTCGATTTGTTTTTCAATGAGAGTGAGCTTTTTCCGATCAACGAGCCCGAGTAGCTTCTCCGCCATCGTATCAATCGGATCGTCCGCCCGCTTTTGGATCGTCTCTTTCATCAGCGCTAAAAACTCATGTTCATTAACATGACGGAACAACAAATCGCTGATGAGGCGCCGTTTTGCTGATTCCGAACCGGCAAGCTCGACACCGTATCCGCGCTTGCGGATGAGCGAAAGCCCGTACGCTTCTACCGTTTGTTCCAATTTGTCCAAATCCAAGCTGACAGTGGCGACCGTGACGTTCAAGTCATGGGCCAATGAGACGAGCTTCACCGGCTCGGTGGCTTCCAACAGCGCAATTAAAATCATGAGCTGCCGCTCTTCGGGGGTGTATTCATGATGAGAAAGGCGAAGCAGCTCTGCGGCCAGCGCCTGCTTGTTTTCTTCCGCCCCGACGAGGCGAATGCCGACCCCCGCTTTTTTCGCCAGCCCGAGCCCGTAGCGGCGCAAGACGGATTCGAGTCTTTGCAAATCACGGTGAACCGTGCGGGCGCTGACATTCAGCTCTTCGGCCAACTCACCGACTGTCACGTCTCGGTCATCCGCCAACAACCGCTCAAGCAGCTTTCTCTCCCTTGCCGATACGTACATCGCCGTTCACCTCCCATCCTAGAGGCGGTATTGTTGACATTTTTGAAATAAGCTATGACTTTTTCTATTTTATTGTAAGAGCTTTTTTCTTGATTTGACAACGAATAAATGTTTCGTTTTCGTCATTGTTATTGTTGACATTTTTTAATTTTGCATACATGTTTCTCTTTCGCCGTTTGACGAAGTTCACAGCGGTTGGGCCCATCCATACAGATGGAAGCGGATGAAAGTGTCCCAAGCAGTCGAGGTAAACACGAAATCGCAAAGCAAAACGCAGGGGAACGCCATTCCCCCGCGTCTCATGTCCATTTACTCATTCTTTTTCAATCGCTCGATCAACTCATCATATTTCGGGCTGTTTAAGAAGTTTTCCACCGACACATGGTACGCGTTCGGCAACTTTGCTTTTGCCCGGTCGGTTAGGTTTTGATGAGTGACGACGATGTCGGCATCCGGCGGCAGCTGGTTGATCGCCGTGTTCGTCACTTCGATATCGAGCCCGGCCTTTTGCACTTTGTTGCGCAAAATCGACGCCCCCATCGCGCTTGAGCCCATTCCGGCATCGCACGCGAACACAATTTTTTTCACGCGGCCAGGAACCACTTGCTGAACCGCAGCTGCCGAAGCGGCTTCTTTCTGTTGCAACGCCGCGGCTGCTTGGCTCTTTTTCCCTTTCAGCTGTTCCATTTTTTCCGTTGCTTTCGTCAAATCTTCTTCCTCTTCGTTTTGTTTCGCCGATTTTAAGAACACGGACGCGACGAGGAATGACACAGCCGCCGCAACGAACACACCCGCCAACACGCCGAAGTAATTCCCTTTTGGCGTCATTGCCAGCAAGGCGAAAATGCTTCCCGGCGACGGCACCGCCACCAGACCGGCATGGAACACGGTAAATGTAAACACCCCGCTCACCCCGCCGGCCATCGCCGCCAAAATCAAAATCGGGCGCATGAGAATGTACGGGAAGTAAATTTCATGAATCCCACCTAAGAAGTGGATAATAACCGCCCCCGGCGCCGACTGTTTCGCCATTCCTTTGCCAAACAGCCAGTACGCCAGCAAAATGCCAAGTCCTGGGCCAGGGTTCGTTTCCAGCAAGAACAAAATCGATTTCCCGGTTTTCGCCGCTTGCTCGACGCCGAGCGGGCTTAAAATCCCATGGTTGATCGCATTGTTCAAAAACAGCACTTTCCCCGGTTCAATAAACAAGTTCGCCAGCGGCAACAAGTGCCAGTCGATAATTTTTTCGACTCCGGCTGCCAATGTTTTACTGATCCCAGAAATGACCGGGCCGACTCCTTTAAAAGCGAGCAACGTCAACACGCCGCCGACGATCCCGGCCGAGAAGTTGTTGACGAGCATCTCAAATCCTTGCTTTACTTTCCCTTGGAACAACCCATCCACTTTTTTGATCACATAACCGCCAAGCGGCCCCATGATCATCGCGCCTAAAAACATCGGGATGTCTGAACCGACGACGACCCCCATCGTCGCTGTCGCCCCCACGACGCCGCCGCGGACGTCATAAATCATTTTGCCGCCCGTATAGCCAATCAACAACGGCAACAAATACGTAATCATCGGCCCGACGAGCTTCGCAAACGTCTCGTTCGGCCACCAGCCCGTCGGGATAAACAGGGCGGTAATCAGCCCCCAGGCGATAAACGCCCCAATATTCGGCATAATCATGCCGCTCAAATAACTGCCAAACCGTTGAATCTTTACACGGAAGCCTGTTTCGTTTCCGGTTGTATGCGTCATAAAGCTGTTCCTCCTTTTCTGCTTGACTGTACCTTTATCTTAAAACGCTTACAACCGACCTTCAATGAAAAGTAAACGCGATTTTGTCAATGGGGTTATTGTCAGGCTTAAAAAAGAAAAAGGCCCAGCGCGGTGGGCGGGGCTACAGCGTTTCTTCCGCTGTTTTTTGCAAGCAAAAAACAGGCTGAGTGTGCTGTATCATCGGATGCACGAACATCTTCTGGAGCTGGATATTATTCATGCCGATGAAACCACCCTTCAGGTTCTTCAGGAACCTGGAAGACCGGCTACTTCTACCTCCTATTTATGGCAGTATCAGACAGGAATAGAAGGTCCGCCTATCATCCTTTATGAGTATCAGGAAACGAGAGCTGGGGAAAACCCGAAGAATTTCCTAAACGGTTTTCAAGGCTATTTGCAGGTGGATGGATACGCAGGATACCATCAAGTGCCAAACGTAACCTTGGTTGGTTGTTGGGCTCATGCGCGTAGAGGATTTACAGACGCCCTAAAATCCATGCCTGCCCATAGCGTGACACCAGTGACCGCAACGGAAGGTCTGAATTTCTGTAACCAACTGTTTGCGGTGGAACGTAAATTAAAAAATTAGACCTAACGATCGGTAGGAAGAACGTCTAAAGCAAAGCAAACCCATCATAGACGCTTTTTTGTCATGGCTTCAAAAGCAAAAACAGCACGTGTTGCCAAAGAGCGCATTAGGAAAAGCCATTGCGTATTGTCTGAACCAATGGGATAAATTAGTGGCCTTTTTAGAGGATGGGCGACTGGAGATCGATAATAATCGTAGCGAACGCTCGATCAAATCGGTGGTCATCGGGAGGAAAAATTGGCTTTTCGCCAATACACCACAAGGTGCACGGGCAAGTGCCATCATCTACAGCATAGTGGATACAGCGAAAGCGAATCAATTACATCCATATTACTACCTTCGCTATCTTTTTGAGAAGCTTCCCAATATGGATTTGTCAGACAAGAACGCATTGGATCAACTGCTTCCTTGGTCAACCACACTCCCTGTTTCATGTATTGCTTTTCAGCAGCTAACTAAATAATACCCCAAGCCCCGGCCTTCAAAAAGGTGGGGGCTATTTGACGTTTACTTACAAATAGGGAATGTTCGACAAATTCAATAAAATTCCTTCCATAAAACTCACATTTCGCACCCTCCCGACGAAAATCGGGAGGATTTTTTCATCCCGATGTCGAATAGGTCCTTGGTACACAAGGAATGCAAAGGAGTTTCCACACCATGGACGTTCGAATTCGTGCTATTTATGAAAGTTCCTATTTGAATATAATAAGCGCCATCTTCAAGGATCTTGGCCTCCCCCAGCTGATTGACCGGCTGGTTCCGGTGGATCCCCAATGCCAAACCCGAGCCAGCGATGTGGTCTGGCTGCTCATCCTGGATATCTTGAGCGGCCGTCAAGCGCTGGTTCATTTGGAACGATGGGCGCATGAAATCGATTTGCCCAAGCTGATCCGGCCGGGGCTCCAGCCTTCTTGGTTCAATGACGATGCCATCGCCCGCCATCTGGATCGCCTGTATGATGCCAACATCCATCAAGTCATTTCGGCTTGCCTTGTGCAGATCTACAAGGAGGAAGGCATCCCCCTTCGGGTGTTCCATGCCGATACGACCGATGTATCGGTTTACGGCACGTATGAATCGGCCTCGCCGGATACCCTGCATATTGCCCATGGCTACAACCGGCAACACCATTGGCAAAAGCAGATCGGCTTCGGACTGATCGGCAACGAGGATGGCGTTCCTTTTTATGGAGATGTGCACGACGGCAACCTGCCGGACAAAACGTGGAATCCCGAGGTGCTGTCCCGTGTCCATGAGCAGCTGAAGCAAGCGAAGATCGAGGACGAATGGATTTATGTGGCGGATTCCGCCGCGATGACGAAGGACACGCTGGCGCAAACGAAAGCGGCGAACGCCTTTTTGATCACCAGAGGCCCTTCGTCGCTCCGGATCGTGAAAACCGTGCTGGCGCAAGCCGATGCCAGGGACACGACGTGGAGCGATCCATTTTCGCTGGCGGAGAAAAACGGCGCCACGTATCGGGTATGGGAAACGACATCGACGTATGAAGGACATCCGGTTCGGCTGGTCGTCGTCGAATCGAGTGCCCTCGACCAACGGAAAGGAAAGACGCTCGAAAAAGAACGAGCACAAGAAGCGGAGCTTCTTGCGCAGGAACAAGCCCGTTGGGAGCGCCACCCGTTTTCGTGCCGGGAAGACGCCGAACAAGCCTTGGCATCCCTCAAGGCATCCCTTCGTCCCCGGTTCCATCGAGTGGAGGCCGTCGTCGAAGAGATCGTGCGCCCGAAAAAACGGCGCGGACGGCCGAAAAAAGGGGCGGAACCGGAAATGGAGACGCTGTACACCCTTCGCCTGAGCGTGGAATTCGACCAAGACGCGTGGGAACAGGCGAGACGGAAAGCGTCCCGGTTTGTTCTCGTCACGACGGTGCCGGAGGAATGGAAGGACCGACGAATGGACGCGAAAGAGATCTTGAAGCTGTATAAAGGGCAGATCTCGGTGGAAATGAACTTCTCCTTCCTGAAAGATCCGTTCTTTACGGACGAGATTTACGTGAAAAAACCGGAACGAGTGGCGGTGTTGGGCTATTTGTTTCTCCTCGCATTGGCCATTTACCGCGTCTTCCAGCGCCGGGTGCGTCAGTTTATTACGCCGGAGTGCCCGTTAAAGGGCGCAGGAGGCCGCAAGCTGACCCGTCCGACCGGGCAGGCGATTTTTCAGTTGTTCTGGTATGTGAAAGTCGTCCTGTTGGAGCTGCCGGATGGGCAAATCCAACGCGCGTTAGGGAAACCGCTCACCTACGAGCAGCGAAGGATTCTGCAAGAGTTGGGAATGGACGAAAGCATTTACGTCTAATCTCATAAGGAACGATGAGCGATGGTAAAAAAAGGATTGCCATCGCTTGTTGTGTTGGCTCAAAAAATATTTTAAAAAAATGAATAAAAAATCCTTTGTTTCTGCACTACTGGGGTGCGAAATGTGAGATAAAAATAAAAAGACTTGTCGAAAATTTCGACAAGTCTGGTAAATGCATATCTTAAAAAAATCGCCGTATTCATCTTTCCGATCACGGAATAAAACATTCCGCCGTATACGACAATTGTTTCCGCATAACATTTTATACCCGCCCCGTTTTTATCTATATAGATGCAATTTGAAGCTTTAACATTTGTCGCTTTTACCGAGCATTTGCTCGACTGTCGGGCGACCGAACAACGCGCTTCCAGACCCATGTATAGGTCTGTGAAGCGGGTGGTTGTTCGGTCTTCCGTCACGCCTTGGCGTGACGGAGGCAAGCTGTGGCTTGCCTTCGACAGTCGAAAAATGGAGAAGCGACTTTCCGTCAAGGATATGTTAAACTTTTTCGTTGCATCTATATAGTGCCACAGGTAAAATAATAGCCCACATCATTTTTGCTTTGCACATCTTCACTAATTCAGATCCACTTCAAATTAGAGTATTAATTGGAACCATGTCACTTCTACATTAAGGAAAGGAATACAGCAAAACTCCCAGCACATATAGCATCACCCTTAAAGACTTTTGATCCGTATAATTAAACAATAAATGCCGTCGTGCTGCTCGCTTGGAAAGCCGATCAACCGATGACACCTGAACATCTTCATTGCGTCTTGAGCACCGATCGGGAGTTAAGCGACGAAGACATCTTGCGCTACTATGCCGAGCGTTGGTCAATCGAATGTTTCTTTCGTTAAGCAAAAGGTCAGCTGAAGCTTGATGGGTACCGTGTTCGCGAGCCACGGGCGGTGAAACGCTACTGGATCTTGGTGCAGCTTGCTTACGTGTACAGCATGTTCGAGTCGAACAGCGATTTTTCTGATGGGCTCGATCTCCTGCGCAAGAGAAAAGGACATAGCCTCGTGGAGGTTCATTTACAGCGCAGCGAAACAAAATATTCCCCCATTGATGCCGTGAAAAAACAGCTCCACGTGGCATAAGGGGTACCCTGTTTGTTTCTTTTTAAATGGTAATTATTGTTATAAAAAATACTCAACTACAGTAGTTTATTTAAACACGATTTAAATGCGTGTCTTTAAAATGTGTTGGATACTTTAATCCATAACCAATCATCCTATCCATTCCGATATGGGCAGACCATATTAAACCTATCTCTAAAACAACTTCGTTTGATAACAATACTCCTAAGATAACAACTCCAATTGGTAAACTATATGTATGAAATAAATTATAAAGCACTGCACCAACCTTATTATTGAATAAATAACCTATCATTGATATATCTGGAGCTAATAACAAAACGAAAAACAAAAGCCAACTAAATTGATTATAAGAGTAAAAATAAAGACTTAACAATAGGATAGCTACCCCTTCTAGGTGTAAAAGAATTTTATTCATAATATCCTCCCTTAATAATAAAAAAGATTATTGTATTAACAATTATATTGAACAAATCTTCCCCGTAGTTGAATAACCTCTACACCTGAATCCGTGATGGGTTGACATCGACTTTGATTTTGTTGCTGGTTTTATAGATGTTTCATCCACAAAACCCTTTTTTATGCTTGCGACCTATGTCATGTCTATTCTTGGAAATGAAACAAACCTCTTTTTTGGGCATAAGAACTAAAAAGAGAGATAAGAAAACAAAGAGGTGGCGTTGAACATTGGTATTCGAACAAATGTTCGTTATCCTCCTTCTCTCCATTTGATGTACATGTTCAGAAGGGACTCGCTATAGCCACTCCTTCGCGTCAACTTCATTCATCGTTGCCACGATCGGCGAACGAGTCGCCCTGCCATCGTGATCACCGTCTGAATCATCGTCTTAATTCGGCGACGTTTCACTTTGTGATGCAATGGATGGTTCGGATCACTGAATACATCTTGCTCAATCAGCCGAAGAAGATTGTAAACGAAGGCTCCTATGACCAAAACGAGCGCTTTTGTATACGTGTTTCCATCGATCGCTACGGTCTGTGGAAGGCATAGCTCATAGGTTTGCACTCCTTCTGTTTGTCCATCATCGACGCGTTTGCCTTTTTGCGAAGCGATCTGAAACCAAAGCGCTTTCGATTCTCGGCGTAAGTTTCGCTTGATGACAAAGTCCACGTCTTCCTTTAGGCATACGTGCACATTCGCTTCTGCATCGTTCCCTGCATCCATGCGAACAAGCAAACGAGACGCGGTCAGTTGACGGGCTCGACGGATGGCGGTGATTAAAAACGAGGGCATGTCGTCTTGCACATGTTGTTTTCCAGGACGCAGCTCGGCATGAACGAGATACCCTTCCTTCCCTGCATACGCAAACAATGGCGTAAAACCGTCAAATCCTTTATACGTTCGACTCACTCCTTCTTTTTTCGTATCGGAGTTGTCAAACGGGGAGCCATCTACATCAAGGGGGAGCCATGTCGTCTTTCCTTTGGTTCAACAAGGGGACAAGGTGGCATGTCGTTAAATCAACAGACGCATGGACTCCTCCCAAAGAATCGTTTCGGTCATCGGAAGACAAGCGAGCTGATCGAGTCGCTGTCGCAAGGTTTGGGAGGAAGGCACGTGCTGAATGCCCATGGATGTCGAAAAGATATCGTCCTGACGATACGCTTCGATATGATCGAAATCCGTTTTTCCCGTGGCAAGTAAGCCGATCATGGAGCGAATGACGTCGCTATGGGAAATGTGCACTTCTCGACGAACCGTTGGAAGCCGAAGAGCGTTTAGTCGTTTATCCAGTTTCGTTTGATGTAGTGAGTAGCCAACGAGAGCAAGCCCAGCACTTGGGATAATCGCTTCATCTGTCAATACAAACCGAATCGGGAAATCTTTCATCCCATTCACCTACTTAATGAGGAATCGTCAACGTCGTTTTCCCTTATCGTATCAACGGTTTGCTACCATTGTAAAGATATTTTGTCACGGATTCAGGTCTTTAGCATCTTTACAGGTTGTAAAAATTCTAGAAACTTATATAGCAGCTAGAATTTTTACACTCACGTCACTTCCGCTCGTTCTAATACATAGTGAGTAAACATCGCGATCCGAGATTTTAGAGAAAAACTTATATGATTGGCCTTTATACTCAATTTCATCCTGAAGCAAGGATGTATCGCTCAAATCAGTCGTGAGCCCTGTTTTTTGCAAGCAAAAAATGCAGAGAAGTGCAAGAAAAAATACATAGGCTTGCCAGCTCAAGACTTAAGGTTCCAGACCGGGGGAAGAGGACGGCTGGATCGCGGAGAGAGCGTTCCGCAGTCGATAGCTCTCTCCCGTAAAGGCCAGGATGTGGGCATGGTGAACCAAGCGATCCACCAGCGCAGCTGTCAAGCGGTTGTCCCCAAACACCCGATTCCACTGTCCAAATTCCAGATTCGACGTCACGATGACGCTTTTTCGCTCATAACAGTCGGCGATAATATGAAACAACAGCTCCGATCCTTGCTTTTGAAACGGCACATAGCCGAGTTCATCCAATATCAACAGTTCGCACGCATCGATGCTTCGTTTCAGCCGCCCGAGCGTGCCATTTTTCAATGCCTCTTCCAGCTGGGCGACGAGATCCGCGACGCGGAAAAACCGAACCTCATGGCCTTGTTGGCACGCCTGGATGCCGAGCGCTGTGGCGAGATGGGTTTTTCCTGTCCCGGGCGAGCCTAAAAGCAGAACGTTTTGCTTTCGCTCCAAAAAGCGAAGGTCACACAATTCCTTCTTCGATGTCGTGGTCGGCCAGTGGATGTGATCCGACCATTCGTAATCCTTCAGCCATTTCAACTCCCGAAACTTGGCTTTCTTGATCAGCCGGGCCTGTTTCGCCTGCTGGCGGCACGACAGCTCCAGCGCCAATACATCCCGCAAAAACTGTTCTTTCGTTTCGAACATCACCTCCTCGAATCGATCCGCGATATAGGCCAAATGCAGTGCTTTACAAATCTCTTTCACCTCTGCTCTCATCCCTGGACACCCCCTTCCCGAACAGGATGAAGACGTTGATCATACACCGTTAAGTCCGTTTCATAGTCGATCAGGACGGAAGGGGTGTACGATTCTTTCCACTTGGCCGGGTAATGGGATTGCTCGGCTTCCATCAACACCCCGATTTCATGAGGAGCCAAGTCCCATCGCTGACTCTCCTCGAGCCACTGGGCGATTTCATAAAGCGTGCAACGATCCAACAGCGCTCGCAGCCCTTTCAAACGGGCCGCCACCTGGGGCGGGGTGCCAGCCAGATACGTTCGGATCGCTTCCGGCAAGTACGCCCGGTATCGGGAATGCCCGACAACCCGGGGTTTGGTCTCCCACTCAGCGAAAATCTCTTTCCAAGGGATCTCGCGTTTCACGTTCGTATACGGCCTTGGCATCTCAAGATGTATGCCTCCGTCAGGAGAGAGCACAAAGAAACGATCCCACTCTTTTTTCACCAATACCCGGTTGGGGACGGACAGGCCATGGACGACGAACGCCTTCCCATCCACCATCACTTCTCCGTACTTATTCACGTAAGCGTGATCGAGGGAGAAGATCGGAAGATCTTGTTCCGGCAACGCCAACAGCTCCGGCCGCTCTTCCTGCCATAGCTCCTCTATCAACCGCCCCTTTTCATAATGAGGGCGGTTTCGGTCCTCGACCATCTTGCGATGCAGCCACTCCACCAGCTCCGGATCCGACTCGATCAACGGAGCCGGGACGAAACAAAGGTTGCGAGTGTAATAGACTTTTCGCTCCGCATTTCCTTTCTCATGTCCGCTGTATGGATTGCACACTTGTACATCAAACCGATAGTAGAGTTGAAATTTCTCAAAAGCCTCGGTGAATTGGCGTTCTCCCCCTTTTCGAATCGACACGATGGCCGCGGACAAATTGTCAATGCGCAATGCCTTTGGCACTCCCCCAGCCTGACGAAACAGCTGCGTCAACCCATGGAGGAAGCATTCACTGTTTTCCGCCGGCAGCGGATAAGCAAACGCAGCGTTGCTATACGGGAAGCTTACGATCAAAACCGATCGTTCTTCTTCCTTCCCCTCCTTCGTCACCACCGTCATCTTCCCGAAATCCACCTGCGCCTCGCCTGGCGGGTGCTCAAGTCGTTCATAGCGCTGTTCTTTCTCGAGTTTGAGCTGCGGTCTTCGTTTTTGCACGTACGCGCAAACGGTGCGATACGAGCCTTGAAATCCATGGTCACGACAAAGCGCTTCAAACATCGTCTTGTTCGTTCGCCGTTGTTTTCTCGGCAGCTTGGCATCCTCCTCCAACCAGTCATCAATGATTTGCCCGTATCCTTCTTCCTCCATCATCCCCTTTTTGCGTTTGATGGTTGGTTGGACAGAAATGCCGCCATCCGCGTATTTCTTGACCGTTCTCCAGTTATATCCCGTTTCGCGGGAAATTTCCGCAATCGATAACCCTTTCTTTTCACGCAGTTTTCTGATACGATTCATTTCGGGCATTGCCAGCATCCTTTCGCTCCTCCACTGTTTGGTTTATGTGTTCACAACTTCCACAGTAGAGGAAATGTTAGGGGCTGGCAAGCCTTTTTTCTTTGCCTTAGGCTCTGCACGTTTCGTTGCAGAACTCTGTATTTTTATTTTGCACTAAACAACCGGCTCTTTTGTGTCGTGCACATAGTGCCGTTTCCCCACCAAGGATACCCGTTTTCCGTTGACCTCCCATCCTTGGTGTACTGCCAAAATCTTTTCTTCTTTCCCTCTTCGCCGACTTCGCTGCCGTTTGACGTATAACCCGTCTGCTTCCACGAACAACACCTGTTGTTTCCTTTCCATCGGGCGATGCTTGTCCACCGTCGCTTGTAAGATAAGCTGGCGAATCGTTTCATGACTCATCACCGCATAGCCTACCATCTTCTCTAGCGCCTCTGCGGCTTGGCGATACGAAGAACCAGTAACGGCTAATTCGATGGCCGTTTCCTCCAGTAAGGGACTCACTCCCTTTGCGCCATCGAACCCGAGGAAAGCATCTAATAAACACGTATATACGCCTTTTTCTCGATCCAAATAGTCATTGCGCCGAACCTCCACCTCCCCAAATAACGTCTGAAGGCGTACCGTTCGTTTATCTTTTAGGTAATAGCGTGTTTTATCTCGTTGTTTGGCTAGCTCTTCATCCAGCCATTCCAATACCTGTTGAAGCATTTCTCCATAGGTTTTTTGTAACATTCCAAACAATTCGGCTTCTAACTCTTTTAATGTTTGCCCACCTGTGATAAACTGTTGCATAGGACTCTCTGACCTCCTGTTGTGGTTTGGTTGCACTTATCACAATACAGGAAGAGAGTCCTTTTTGCATCTATTTTGCTCATCCTCTTCTTTTCAAGGCTCCCCTTGAAACATAGGGAAGAGGACTTAGCTTCCTCCCACAAACATTTTACTCATACACTTACACTTAATATCTCTTTCATGGTAATGAACACCAATCGGAAATCATTGATTCCTTAATACCTGATAGACGTTCAACTTTACGTATATAAACCGACATTCCCATCAGTATCCTTTATGTCTACTCACTTTTAGACATTTTTCTTTTTTCCTTTTTCTGTGCTATCACATAATAAAGAGCTGGCACTACAAATAGAGTTAAAGCAGTACTATACAGTAACCCTCCTATAATCGTAATAGCTAAAGGGCGAAATAAATTGCCTCCTATTATGGCTAGGGGCGTTAACCCACCTACTGCGGATAAGGACGTCAATAAAATCGGACGCAAACGCAACCTTCCAGCCTGAATCAAAGCATCTTTCAACTTTTGCCCTTGATCCAATGCACTATCAGCGAATTCCACGAGCATAATTCCATTTCGAACGACAACGCCTCCCAATCCAATCATGCCTAGTAATGCCATAAATCCTAATGGTTGATTGGTAAGATAGAGGGATAAAATGGCTCCACTCATCGCCATATAAATCGCTGTCATAATCACAATTAGCTTCCAGAATGAACGGAATTGGATAAACACCAATACAAAAATCAATAGTATGGATAGCACATAGAACTTGTACATCGATTCAAATGCTTGTGTACGCTGTTCCTCTTGTCCTTCCATTGTCCATTGATATCCACTCGGCCATTTTTTCTCCAGGGCTTTCAGACGCTCCTTCGCTTTTTCAGTCACTTGTGGAACCATTTGGTTATGATCCACATAAGCTGTCACCATGGCAGATCGCTCTCCGTTATAATGAGTAATCTGTGGGACAGTTTGAACAGTTGATATTTTAGCAATCTGATTGAGAGGCGCATATTGACTTTGACCGTTAGGTAAGACGGTGGAAACCCAAAAGTCTCCCAATTCTTTCATATTTCTTGGTGATTGATTTGCCTTCAGTAAAACGGGAAAAGATTCATTTTCGACAAATACTTTACCAACTTCGATCCCCTCTAGTGCAAATCGATGGTTTAAAGCGATATCTTGTGGAAGGATTCCATATTTCAGACTCTTTTCCTTATCAGGAGTGATAGATACTTCGGAAGTTTTTCTTCCAAGCGATGACTGGGTCTGGGTAATATGGGGGATCCCATCCAACTCTCTTTTGACATCTTCCGAAATTTTTTGTAGTTGTACCAAATTTTCTCCTTTAATCCGAATTTGGATAGGTGCTTCAATGGGTGGTCCTTGCTCAAACTGTCGTACTAACACACGCGTATCTTTTGGAAATTTTTCTTTTAACTGCTCATTCAGTCGATCAACGACCTTTTCCGTTTCCTTAACCCCTGTCTCATTGAGATGCAGCATCATCTGTGCTACAGATTCCCCACGATCCATAGGCTTCTCATTATAGTAAATTCTCGGCATCAATTGTCCCAAGTAGGTGATATCAAAATCGATCGCTTTATCACGCTTGACTATTTCTCTTACTTTTTTCACTATGCTCTCTGTCTGTTCGAGACCGGACCCTTGTGGTAAATGAATATCGACCACTAACTGGGATCGTCCATCCGCTTTAGGGAAAAACTGTACTTGTAATAATGGCAGCAAAGCCAATAAGGCTGTACTTACCCCAAAAAAGATAGCAATCCATAATGGAGCTCTTTTTAATGTTTTCGTCGCTAACTGCTCATATTTAGACTGTAGAACAGACCATCCTCTCAGTAACCACTTACTCTCTTTTGTTTGTCCCTTTAATCCGAATCTTGCCCGCAATGCTGGAATAAAGAACAGTGAGACAAGTAGTGAAACGAGCAAAGTCACAATGATTACTTGCGGGATCGAATGGATAAAACGACCCGTATCCCCTTCTAAGAAATAAAGGGGAGCAAATCCGACAACAATAGTCAATGTTGCCACAATAATTGCAGGCGTTACTTCATATACAGCTTTAATAATATTCCCTATGTTATTCCCGTTTTCGGTTAAATATCTCTCAATATTCTCATTGGAGACAATCGAATCGTCCACTAAAATACCTAAAACCAGGATAATCGAAGCAATGGAGATTTGATGTAAACTCACTCCCCATAAATTTAAGAAAAATAATGAAATACACACGGTAATCGGCACGCTAAGACTGGTAATGAACGCGGAACGGACGGCTAATCCTAACAGACAGATCGCTACTACAACCAGTATACCGACACTTAATTCACGATACAGCTCATTAAACTTTTTATTTACACTTTCACTTTGATCAAAAACAACCTTCCCCGTATATTGTTTCGGTAATTCTTTCTGCCAGGATTGATAAACCTTTCTTAATTCTTCTCCTACTTCTCTGGCATCTACATGATAGTCCACATAGGCAATTAACGCTACGCTTTGCTTTTCACCTGTTAAAATTTTCGTGTTTTCCTTTTCATATCCCCATTCAACTTTGGCAAAGTCCTTGACATACAATTGCTTGCCTGACTTGGGATTTTGAAATATTGGGAGATTTGCGATCTGATCCGGGTTACCAAGCCCTCCGACGGTCAGGACATTCTTTTTTTCATTTCCTTTTAAAGTGCCTTCTGGAATTTGAACATAATTTTTTTGTAAAGCCTGCATTACTTGCATCCAAGAAAGTCCCAAGCTTTTCAGTTTAGGAATATCGACATTGATTTCGACCCGCTTATTCGCTAATCCCAATATTTCTGTACGCTTGACCCCTGTTACTCGATCAAAGCGTTTCTGCAGATCATTCGCTTTCTCTTTCAATTCCTCCTGATTTATTTGACCATCTTGAGAAAGGTGTACAATCATAAAAGCCATCTCAGATAGATCCGTCTTGATTTCCGGTTCCGTTGCATCTTCAGGTAAAAGCCTTTTCGCCTGGTCCACCTGTTCCTTTACTTTTTGCTGCGCTTTTTCCAAATTATTTCCTTCTTTAAAAGTCACAAACAAGGTGGATACATTCGGAAGCGAAAAAGACTCAATGTTTTGTACTTCGGAAACCGTCTTGATTTTCTTCTCCAACACATTTGTAACCAATTGCTCTACCTTTTCGCTTCCCGCTCCAGGATAAGTAGTCACAATGGCTATGCCATTCACCAAAAACTCAGGATCTTCCTGCTTATCCATTTCAAAATAAGAAAAGACCCCGGCAAGACTCAGAGCGATAAACAAAAGGAGTGTAACAACCGGTTGTTGTATCCCTTTCTTTATCCATTGCATCTGATACACGCTCCCCCTGAAAAGTGATCCTCACTTACAGTAATAAGAATGGAAAAAAGGCATCATTTTTTCTTTTTTAACAGTCCACCCCCCAGTGCAACTAAACCGATCGCAAGTAACACCGCTCCGACATAAGCCAAATAAATAAAAGCATTTGGTTTTGTCGCATTCGGTGAAATAACTGAAAAGAAAAATGCGGCTGGAAGGAAGATAGCTGACGTCGGTATACTGGAGCGAACAAATCGTTTCCAACCATCAGATAAACTCGTTTCATCGACATACCTCAAGGTAATTAATGATAAAACCAATAAAACACCTGCATGGGCATGGCCGGCTCGAAACAAATCCTGTCGGAGGGGATTCTCCGCATATCCGGATCCAGGGTCTGTTAACAGCAGCAGTAAGCTAATCCCACCATACAGAACGGTTGGTAAAATAATTAGTAAAAGACCTGCCATACGACGTGACTCGTTACTCATTACTTATCTCCCCCAAAAACTTAAAAAGTTATATGCTCCGAATTTGAACTGCTCCATAACGCGGGGTATGAGAAATGCTAAGTGCCAATTGTTTTATAAGTTGATCTTGATATAACAGAATTGGCGCTCCTTTTTCTGAAATCGAAACATTTACCAGTAAACTGTTAGCAGTTGGATTCATCTCTCGATAAATCATCTTTACAGCCAATCGTACACTTAATCGTTCCCAGATACGTCCCCGTTGGCAAATATATTCCCATTCATTTAAGTTAATCCAGTCCGAAAGTAATACATCCAAAGTCCAGTTTTTTTGAATGACTTCATTTGAGACAATGACTAAGGTTGAACAACGGGTCTTTTGACTATGAAAAACACATTCCCTCCAAAAAAACGAAACCCAATCATCCTTTGTCATCTCTCTAACTTCCCTAACACAATACTTGTGTATGTTCCTCCAAACGCCGAAGAATTGATTAAAAAAAAGTCTGCTTTCGATAGTCTCTTTTGACTCACCGCAAATTTTAATTGGATTACAGGATTTTTTACACTTAATCTAGGTAATTTCCCTGTCTCCATTGCTTGAATAGCTGCAATAGTGTGAAGAGGAGTAAGTCCACCAACCGCATAACCATTTTTGCCGGCAAGACTAGTCACTGGTACTTCCTTTCGACTTAATTTTGAAATAGCCCTGCCCTCTATTAAATCGATCATCGGAGTCCCACGGGCATCAGTAAATATACCATCAATGTGTTCGAAATCAATTTCACTTTCCCGTAGCGCTTCCTTTATAGCCAATGTATAACTCTTACCAAATGGATGATTTCCTGCTATACGATAAGCATCCGAAGTGATACCAAAACCTTTTATTTCAGCATAAATAGAAGCCGAACGATGACGAGCATGACTCTCAGACTCTAACAATAATGCAACGCTTCCTCCTGATAGAACAAATCCATTACTATTCCTATCAAAAGGATTAGGATTTGTATCAGATAGCACGCCTAAGCGATCATATCCAGCATGTAACACTTCATGATATTCGTCGGAAGCAATAACTAAAGCAGCATCGATAATCCCTTCTTTAATCCATTGATACGCGTAAATCATCGCTTGGCTACCGGAAACACCACCGGAACAAATCGTAGTAGATGGTCCTTTAATTTGATGTGCTAAACATACATAACCTGCGGCCGCATTCATTACTGTATTTGGAAATAAACTCGGATTGACGCTATCTTCTCCTTCGATAATAATGGAGCGATTCACTTTTTCTACCGTCTCAATCGGTCCTGTCCCTGTCCCGAAAAATACAGCAATTCGGCAATTATTATCTCTCGTGATTTTTAATTTTGCATCTTCTAGAGCTTGCTTGGAGCTCGCCAACGATAGTTTTCCAAGTTGATCAATCCGACGCCTAAAAGAAGGATGTACAAAATTGATATAACTTTCTTCAGGTGCAGATGCACCTAACAAACTATGATAGTCTTCATTAAAAGAAAAACGCTTAATGGCCCGCTCTTCATTCGCAATCGCTGTATATAACTCGTCTTTACCAATCCCCAACGGTTGTACCGCTCCAATTCCTGTGATAACTACCTTTTCCTTTTTATTAACTTGCACATTGGGATAGCTTTTATCCTGCTCATACTTACGTAAAATCACTGTGGCATTATTTCCACCAAAGGCAAACGAATTAGACAACACAATGTCAATCTGCTTATCTCGAGCTCGATTGGGAACAAAATCAAGTCCATATCGATTATTTTCTAGCGACATATTAATCGTAGGCGGTACTTTTTGATTGATTATAGCTAAAACTGAAACAATCGCCTCAACCGCTCCAGCAGCCCCTAATGTATGGCCTAACATTGATTTCGTACTGCTAATAGGTACCTGTTTTGCCCTATCTCCAAACATCTTTTTAATGGCAGAAGTCTCTGCTGAATCGTTGGCAAATGTCCCGGTTCCATGCCCGTTGATATAATCTACATCATCCGTGGTCAATCCAGCTCGGTTCAATGCCATTTCCATTGCTTTCATCGCACCCGCTCCACCTGGATTGGGAGCGGTCGGATGATAAGCATCACTACTTAAGCCATATCCACCTATTACTGCCAAAATAGAGGCGCCGCGCTTTTCTGCTTGATCTAAACGTTCTAATATGAGCATACCAGCCCCTTCAGCAATGGTAATCCCTTGACTTTTATTATAAGGAGAGCAAGGTTCAGCAGATAATGCCTTCAAACTATTAAAACCAGCCAAAGATAACATAGAAAGGGGATCAGCTCCCCCAACTAGCATCATATCTGCCTTACCCCAACGAATCATGTCAAAACCATATCCGATTGCATTGGTTCCTGCAGCACAAGCTGTTGATATAGTCGATTTTGGCCCTTTTAATTGAAAACATTTGCTAAGTACATCCGCTACTGTATGGATAGGGTACGCTAAAAGTAGATTAGGGTCAGTTTGTTTGTAGCCTTCTTTTAACCATTGTTCATGAAATATCTCTCCGTTCATGAGTCCACCGAGTGAAGTGCCTAATACAATTCCTTTTCGATATGAATTATAGTCTTGTGGAGAGATCTTTGCTTGTTCAAATGCTTCATGTGCTGCAAATAGTGCAAGCTGTGAACAACGTTCTGTATTATCTAACTCTGCTTGAGTTAAGCGTTCAGTCGGGTCAAAATTTTTTATCTCCCCAGCAAATTTTGTTAATAACTTACTCGGATCAAAGCGTGACATCCGTTTTAATCCACTTATCCCCTGTTCAACTTTTGACCAAACTATTTGTTGGTTGTTTCCTAATGCACAAATAATACCAATCCCTGTAATTGCTACTTGCACTATCTTTTCCCCCCTTAACCGATGCGAATGGATAAGCTTTTCGCTACAACTATCGGACTAGAAACAGAATAAATAACTTTATTACTTTCTAAATGATAAGTTATTCCAGAAGCAGCATAAAGCTTTGAAACATAGGCAACTCCTATATAGGCATCTTTCCCTGGAGAATATAAAACATGCTGGATATGGCCGATCTTTTCACCATCTATAACAATTTTTTCATTTACTTCGATGGCTTCTTCCGAAACAAAACAAACCAGCTGTCTATCAATTCCTGCTTTAAATTGCTCCAATAACGCTGCTTTGCCTAAAAAGTCTTCTTTATTCAAATCAATTAACCAATTAATTCCCGATTCTAAAATCGAATGCGAATCTCCCAACTCTTTAGTCAAATCAGGAAAGCGTACTTCCAAACGACAAATATCGAGTGCCTCTATGCCAATTTGCCTTACCTGGTCCTTTTCCCTTGCTAAAGGCAGATCAAAAATTACTTTCCAAATGACATCCATGTCCTCTTTTTGTCCAAAAATGATGTAACCATACTCGGCCGTATAGCCTAAACGAGCTATATTTAAATTCCTTCCTTCATAATTAAAAGGAGAAAAGTTTTTATAAGGTAAGACTTCAATTGGAAATGAGATGATATCTTGAACAAGCTGCCAAGAATAGGAACCTTCTAATAAAAATGTATGGAGATTGTCTACCTCTTCTATCACAACTTCTTCCGATGCCGATTGATGAGATTCTAAATGAGAAACAACTTGCTCTTTATATTCCGGCCAAACTAGAAGTAAATAGTGATCAGCCATCACAAATACAATAACTTCACCAACGAAGCTCCCATCTTCTTTTAACAGCAGACAAGTTGATGTTTGCCCTTCCATCAGAAAATCTAAATCTTTTGTTGTTAATTTTTGCAAAAAAGATAAAGCATTTTCTCCAGAAATCTTTAAGAACGTCACAAAAGATAGATCGCATATTCCGACTCCATGACGAATGGCTTCATACTCCTCTTCCACTGAAGAGAAAATAGCTGGAATTTCTTTCAATCCTCTCCGTTGAAACGACTTGGCTTTGCTAATATTAGGAGCAGTACGATAAAACAATATCAATCACCCTTTTCTATTGTTCTATGTTGTCCATTCAATCCGTATTTTTTTCAGAAACACTGATCATACCTTCTAAAACTATACGCCCTTCCACTTCTGCCCATACTTGCACCTGACTTAATAAGTTCATCTTACCAACCACTTTTGCATACATAACCAGTTGATCCCCTGGTACAACCTTCGACTTAAATTTGATATTTTTTAATGCGACTAGATAACCCACACGCTCTGACAATTTCGCCATATCTACATCTTCGATGTCGTTCTCCTCTAGTGCTTTAGAAATATAGACAATCGCAATTAATTGCGCAATCGCCTCTACCATTAAAACACCTGGCATGATGGCTTCCTGTGGAAAATGCCCTTGAAAAAACGGTTCGTTAATTGTTACATTTTTAATTCCTTTTCCATATTTACCTGGCTCCAATTCTACAACACGATCAATTAACAAAAAGGGATATTGATGAGGCAACAGCTTTTTAATTTCATCAATATTTATTTGAGATAGAGAAGCCTTCTTTATATTAGACATGGCCTTCCCGCCTTTGCTCTTCAATAAAATCAGCTATTTTATTTACTGATCCTAAGGCCTCCATATTGTCATCTGTAAATGTCGCTCCAAAAACTTCCTGTAAGCCAACTGCGATTTCCAATGTATCAATCGAATCTAACTCTAAGCCTCTACCAAATAAGGGTTGGTCATTTGAAATCCATTCTGGATCTATATTCAATGAAAGACGCTCGACAATCATCTTTTTAATATCTTGGCACAACTGCTGTCTTTCCGATGCTTTATTAATAAGCTCTTGTTTCATAACCATATGGATATCCACACTCCTTACAAAAATTACTATATTGTAAGCCCTCCATCTACTACCAAACACTGCCCTACTATATAGCTTGATTTATCAGATGCCAGAAACCCTATCACCTCTGCTACTTCGTCTGTTTCACCGATTCGTCCTACGGGAATCAATTTTTTATAATTCTCCAAAGTATCTTGAGGTATAGATGTAGTCATAGCTGTTTTGATAAAGCCAGGTGCTACTGCATTCACTCGAATGCCATACGGAGCCAATTCTTTTGCTACAGTGCGAGTAAGTGCGATGACTCCTCCTTTTGAAGCGCTATAATTGGCTTGCCCAGGCTGTCCTTTTATCCCACTCGTAGAAGTTACATTGATAATCACTCCACTTTTCGAACGACTCATCATTCGTGCTGCCTCTCGAATGCATAGAAATGTTCCTTTTAAATTAACGTCTAAGACGCTGTCCCACTTTTGGTCTCCCATCATCATGACCCAGCCATCACTTGTGATACCGGCATTGTTTACAACAATATCAAGCTTTCCCCACTTCTCTTTTATTTCTTTAAACATCTTTCTTACCTGATTTACGTCCGAAACATCTGCTTGGCAGAGTAAATATCGATCTTCAAATTCACTAAGTAACTGTTTTAGCTTAGTGATATGTGGACCGTCTTTTGAATAATTAAATACTACATTAGCTCCATTTTTTAAGAAGTAGAGTGCAGTAGACTTTCCTATCCCTTTGCTTGATCCAGTAACTAATACAACACGTTCTTCAAACAACGAAATCCCCTCTTTCCTCTAAATTAAAATCCAATCATACATATATCGATTGCCGAATAAATTGCTTAAATGACTTCATGTCATTAACATTCCATACTTTCTGTGATCGATCGATGCTTCGGATCAGTCCTGTCAATACTTTATTAGGACCTATTTCTACAATGAGCTCCACAGACTGAGTAATTAACGTTTCAACTACGTTTTTCCACAATACTGGAGAAATCATTTGCTCTTTGATCCCTTGATAAATATCTACATGATGTTGAATAGGCAAACCCGAAACATTCATTACTACTGGTGCCAAAGGTGTTTGAAATAGACTTGGGGATAAATGTTGTTTAAATTCGTCGTTTGCTTCTGTAAACAAAGGGGAATGAAACGCACCATTCACTTTTAATCTCACTACTTTTAACGCACCATAAGTCACAGCTATTTTCATAGCTAATTCAATCGTTTCGATATCTCCACTAATGACTAGTTGCATTTTTGAATTATAATTTGCAATGACGGCGGTTCCACCTGTCTCTGCTTCAGATTTGGCACAAATTTCCTGTACCTTATTTACTTCTAAGCCCATAATGGCTGCCATGGTCCCATGGTATCGTTCACATGCTTGTTGCATACATTGACTGCGTATTTTTACTAATTCCAGCCCTTTTTCATAAGATAAAGATTGCGAAGCAACTAATGCTGAAAATTCCCCTAAACTATGACCTGCAAAAAAAAGCGGGTTGCATATCTAGCTCTCTGACTACCATTTCATATAAAGCAATACTCATACCAAAGATAAACGGTTGTGCCACTTCAGTTCTAGAAATATCCTCTGCCATGGAAGGATGAAATAGCGAATCAACATCCATTTGCAGCGTATCAGCTACTTGTTTAATCCGCTTTCTAAAATGAGGATCAACCAATAAATCTTTTCCCATTCCAATATACTGACTACCTTGTCCTGGAAAAACAACCGCTATTTTTCTCTCCAAAAAATAACCCAACCTTTCATTTAAGAAGTCCAAAAGCGTGTTAAAATTAAACCTTCATCCGAGAAAACGTAATAATCTCCTTTTATATCCTTATCTTTTATTCCTAATCCAGAAACATATTTTTTTAACAAGTCATTGAGTTCTATACTTAAATAGTTCTTTTCAAATAAATACACACGCATTTGTAAAAAGCTAAGCCCTTTATCTAATCCACCTATTAGTTTGATAAAACTTTCCTTAGCCGAAAATAAAATAGGCCATTGATCGATTGAGTAGTTGTTTCTTTCTTCCTCTGTTATAATCCGTTTAATAAACTTCTCTCCGCTTCTTGCTACTGCGAGCTGGAAACGATCTATTTCCACTAAATCGATACCTAATCGTAAAGTAGCTTGCTCATCTTTTTTCATCAAAGAGGCCTGATTTTGTAAATAATTCTTTTTCTCTATCTGGAACATCCAACTTAATTCGTTGTTTTTCTTTATCGAATACACAATGAACCGATTTCCCCTCTACAAGCAGTTGTCTACCCGTTTTTCTAAGGATGTGATAATGGAAAACATAGTGAGCAAAATTAGGATGCTCTAAGGCAACCCGTATAATTAATTCGTCGCCATACCGAGCTGGAGCATGGAATTTTGCTTGACATTCTAATGTTAAGATATCTACATCTGTTAGATAATCGATCCCTATGCTATTCGCCAGATATTCACGTGCTAAATCAAAGTACACAAAATAGTTGGCATAATAGACAATCCCTTGCCAGTCAACTTCTGACCAACGTACCTTTGTCGTAGTTTCAAGCCACTTGGACCTTTTATGGGTATAATCAGACATTATAATGACCATCCTCCATCAATTGGTATACAAGCACCTGTGATATAGGAAGCCTGTGGGGAGATAAGAAAAACCGTCAACGCAGCAATATCCTCTGCTTTTCCCAAACGTCCCAATGGTGTGAAAGATAATTCCATCAATAAACGAGAGCCTCCAGGAATAGATCTGGCTTGTGCATTGAGTCCATGAATAAAAGGAGTATTTACTGGACCAGGAAGAATTGCATTTACACGAATCCGCTCACTGGCAAGCTGTTTAGCTAGGCATTGAGTTAGAACCACAATTGCTGATTTACTAACAGAATAAGCAATAGCTCTTTCATCATATGACACACCGAAAATGGAAGATAGATTAATGATACAAGGGTTATCGGAATACTTCATATAAGGAAGTGCCGACTTTACACAGTAAATCACTGTTTTTAAATTCAGCTGAAAACTAAGATCCCAATCTTCCTCACTTAGATCCAGAAATCCGCCTATTTTCATCCATCCAACTCCATTGAACAGTACATCTATCCGTCCTTCTTGATCACCCACTTCCGAAAATATGGCTTGGACTCTCTCTTGATCTGTGACATCACATAATTTACTGACTAAGTGCGGATGCTTTAATTTTTCTTGTATTTGAAGAAGAGCTTCCTGTTTTTTATCTAATGCAATTACTCGATAATTTTCTTTTAGTAACTGTTGTGTAACCAAGAAACCGATTCCTGAACCTGCCCCCGTTACGATAGCTACACCACTCATTTCCATTGACTCCTATTATTTGATGAAGGGAATCCATATTCAGACCAACGCTTTTCTATTAGATCCATCGTTTCTTTGCTATATTTAATAACTTCAGGGTATTTCACATTGACTGGTTTTGTTAGATCAAATCCAACCTTCGAGCTAATTCGTGCTGTTTCATTCCCTGGGGAAGGATAAGCACTAGGATCTAGTTGTAGCCCTTGTGCATTATTGATAATAGTTATATCCTTATCTGGCTGGAATCGCGTGGCCATAGCCCACTGAAGGTCTTTATCACTATGTACATCAATATCTTCATCAACGATAAATACTTGTTTGAGTATGGAAATCATAAAAGAGGCCATCATAAGTTGTTTTGGATCCGAGTCAAAACGTTTTTGAATAGAAATGACTGCACTCATCCCACCACTATACGGTTGAACAGCTACATCAACAATTTTTACACCTGTAATACTTCCCAAAAGCTTAAGTCCATTTTCAATGTGTAACGATTGCATTACATGATGCTCAACGACCGGCATTCCTTCTAAACTTCCCAAATAAATAGGATTTTTTCTAGTAGTGATAGCCTTGACTTCAATGATAGGTAATTTCTCACAAGAACCTACATAACCGAGAAATTCTCCATAAGGTCCTTCTTCTTCTAACACATAGGGAGGAATTTCTCCTTCAATAACAATTTCGGAATCGATCGGAATCTCTATATCAGATGTTTCACACTTTGTTGTTAAAACAGGTTTACCACTAAGGGCTCCTGCCAACAATATCTCATCAACACCAAATGGGAGCGCATCAACTGAGGCTAATAAATAATAAGGTGAATTACCAATTGTAATCGCTACTGGACACGCTTTTCCTTGTTGCCAATACATATGTATAATCTTACCTAAATCTCGCCCTAAGTCAGTCCGAATGCCTAGTTTATTCCTCTCTTTCACCTGTAAACGATTGACAGATAGATTTGAAAAACTTCCATTTGGCTCTTTCGCCCTCACAACCCCAAAGTTGATATATGGTCCAGCATCTTGTTCAGTCCATATGGGATTAGGTAAGGAAAACAAATTAACTTCATTACCTATATATCGAATTTCCTTACAAGGTGCTTCTTCCTTTGAAGTAAGAATAGGTGGAATATAATTTTTTGCATTGGATAGCTTAGAGTAATGGGTTAAAAGCTGCTGTTCTTCTACATTAAATAAGTCAGCAATTCTTTTCCTTGTACCAAAAATATTAACTAAAACGGGGATCTGATACCCTTTTACATTTTCAAATAATAAAGCTGGACCTCCTTGATCAGATATTTTTCGAACGATAGCTCCTAACTCAATATGGGGGTCCACTTCACAAGAGATTCGATTTAGCTCCTGCTGCTCTTCCAATCTATCAATATAAGCTCTCAAATCCATATTTAACTCGTCTCCTTTCTGAAAAGTTAATAAAATACCCGTGGTGCTAGATAAAATCGAGTAAGCAAAAAAATAGCCCTTGCCTGCGGATCTCCTGTAGAATGAAAGTGCGACCAAACATTCGAAAGGAGAATCCCCATGCAAGAGCACTTTCATTTTACTACAGACCAAGCGAAAATTCAAAAACAATAAATACTTCCTCCAGCACTTGTTTTACAAGTGCAGCTCGTTTACTCAAGAGGTGGACAGCTCCGTGTTCGGACATGCCATCTTAGAGCTTCTTCTCGAGTCGTTTAGCTTAGACGAAATCTCTCAGATGGACGTGCAGCAACTTGCCGACTTCTTGCGCCAAAAAGGACGCAATCGCTTTGCCGATCCGGAATGCATCGCCAAGTCCATTCAAAAGGCGGCTCGTTCGTCGTATCGGCTTTCCAAGTGTGTCGAGGATTCCATTGATTTGCTTTTAGGGCTGTCGATTCAATCCATTCGCAGCCTTCAAGCGCAAATCAAAGAGCTCGACAAAGCGATTACTCGCCATTTGGAAGGCATCCCGAATACGTTACAAACGATTCCTGGCATCGGTCCAGTCTACGCCGCTGGCATCTTAGCCGAAATTGGACAAATCGAGCGATTTGACAACCAAGCCGCCTTAGCGAAGTATGCAGGTCTGACTTGGTCCAAGCACCAATCGGGGCGCTTCCAAGCCGAGGATACTTCCCTCATTCGTTCCGGTAATCGCTATCTCCGTTACTACCTAGTGGAGGCTGCCAACTCGGTACAACGGCATGATGCGACGTTTCGCGCGTACTATCGGAAGAAGTACGAGGAAGTGCCAAAGCATCAACATAAACGAGCCCTCGTCCTTACCGCTAGAAAACTCGTGCGTGTGATCGATGCGCTGCTACGCAACGGTCAAATCTACACGCCAAGAAAGGGGGAAGATCGATAAGGGTATCGATCTAACTGATTTTGTATCAAAACCCAGTTAATGACATCTTACAAGACTGGGCTTCTTCAGTATTGCCTTTTTTCGGGTCATCGGACAAATGAATTTCCAATTTCGATGATTTTTCACCTTGACATATTACCGCAGGACTCGAGGAAATAGGCGAGGTTCAACCAGTAATGTCCGGTCGGCTCGATTCCGACGATCACTTCCGTTTTGCCAAACTCCCTCATCGCCTCTTGGATCAACGCATAGAACTGTTCAAATCCGAATCTCGACTGGAACACCGGAAACGACTTTTTCAGTACCCGACCTCGTGCGTCCACGATCGCTGCGTAATGTTTTTGCTTGGCAATATCCATTCCAATCACTAATGTTTGATCAGTGACTTGTTCAATTTTGCGATTTTGTGTACAATTCATAGTAAGTCCTCCTTGGTCTGATGATAGGGTCAACTTTCCATTGACACCCCTGCATCATACCAAGAGGGCTTTTTTCTTTCAAGTCCCCAAAACCTTTCTAACAGGAATGCTCCTTTCATCTCCATTATATCCCTTCTCTCTTTCTTTTTCACCGCCAACATGGTGTCGAACCCCGCCATTTTTTTGTCGGATACCGACACGAAATGGCGGACTTCAAAAAGAAAATGCCCTCACCGATCCGGTGAAGGCGTTCACAACATATGATGCTCTGGAATGAGCCCTAATTGTTTTGCTTTTTCCACCGCTTCTATTCGAGAAGATACGTGTAACTTCGTGAAGATGCGTGATAAGCGTCTTTCTATCGTTCGTTGGCTCGTGTGATGTTTTTTGGCAATGTCTTTATTACATAAGCCGTTAGCGACTTCCATTAGTAGTTCTTGCTCGAGATGGCTCAGCACAGCTGGTTGTTCGTTTTCCTCCATCTTTTCCTTTCCTTCACAACGATGCAGCTGACGCAGGAAATGCACAGGAATGACCGCCTCATCTCGTAATGCACAGCGAATTGCTGTCACTAATTGCTCGCTTGATGCGGTTTTACTGACAAAGCCTGTAATGCCTGATTCAATGAAATAATTTAAAAAAGGAACAATATCATATCCGGTATAGATGACAATTTTCGCATTTGGCTGTTTTTGGAGAATTCGTTTACTCAATTCGATACCGCTCACATCCGACATACACCAGTCAAGTAAAAATACATCATACGTACGTTGCTCGATCATTTGTTCTGCTTCTTTGGCTGATGTAACAAAATCTACTTGAAAATCTTGTTCACCCTCGAGCATACGTTTTGTTCCTTCGCAAACAAGACGATGATCGTCGACAATTAAAATACGAGCCATGCTTTTCTCCTTTCCATACGTTTATAATGGAATGGTGATCGTTATCTCTAATCCAGATCCATGCGATGACGTGATTTTGCATGTTCCACCTAAGCCTTGCACACGCTCTTTTATTCCAAATAATCCTAAATTACCATGATGATGATTTAATTTTTCCATCTCTATTCCTGTACCATCGTCAACATAACGGAGTTGAACAGCCTCATCTTGCGTATCCAATACGAGTTGAATCGTTGACGCTTGTGAATGTTTTACGGCGTTGTTTAACAATTCTTGTATGATCCGATAAATCGCCAGTTCCTGTTCTTCTCCTAATTTGACTTGTATGTGAACATTCCATTCCACTTTTATATTCGTACGTAAATGGAATCGGTCAATAAGCTGTGTGATTGCTTGTTTTAATCCCATTTGACTCAAAAATGGCGGTCTTAATTCATGACATATTTCTCTTGTTACATCAATGACATTGAGGATCTCCTCGTCAATATCGTTTAGCTGTTTTTGTATATCTTCCACGTACAGAGGTTGAACAAGCAAGTTTTCCACTTTTCTTCTTAACAAAATTAAATCTTGAAGCAATGTATCGTGCAAATCGATTGCAAGTTTTTTTCTTTCCCTTTCTGACCATTGGAACATCAACCGAGTAAACGAAATCGAATGTTCTTTCTCTTTTAATCGATCTAACTCTTTCAATAGATCCTCCACTTTTAACATGTTTTCCATCGTCATGCTCGTATAATAAACAATGGCAGATAGCCAGTCTTTTTGCTCGGTATGGAAATAAATAGGTTGTTTCTTTTTCCCTACTAGCCATAAAGTTGTTTGACGAAATGAGCCGATAAACACGACAAATAAGGAGCGATGTTCCATTACGCGACCGATCGAAAGTGGGGCACCATTTATTTTTTTGACGATATTCGCCCAATGTGCTTGATTGTACTTGAAAGAAGGCGGTTCGTTTATGGACTGCATCATATCTATTTTTTCCACGTCCAAAATTTCTTGCAATTCCTTTTCCAAACAATACATGACTCCTTCTACTGTACGCTGTTTTTTAAGCTGTTCACTTATACGATATAAGCTCTCTTGATAAAAATGTTTTTGCATCCGTAGTTTTGCCCGCCACTTGCGGTCTAACCATTCTTTTATGTAAAAAGTAGCAAGAACGATGATGTAAACGACAGAAAATAAAACAACAAGTTCAGCCCATTTGCTAGAGTGATGGATCAATTGATTGTACACAATCATCATAAAGAAAGATGGAAGTAATGCAAACAGTCCAAAATATTTCAACCGTTCGATCGAAAATTGCAGTTGAAACAGTTGATCTGTTGCCATTAAATAAAAGAAAACGATTGGTAAGGCGAAAAGAAAACTAACCGTTAATTCCGCTGGCAGCACCCATTTTCCAATGATGAGAACCGGGAGACTATAAAATAAAACAAATGGTGCGGCAGATAGCCCAATGGCTAAAAGCAAACCTTTGACCGTATTTTGCTGTTCATCTTTTTTAAGATCAACGAATCCTTTTCCTAACAAAGCCAGAATGATGACCATGTTGATAAAAAATGTAGCCAATAGCACTTCCGCTTCACTTATCGAACGAAACGATAAAGATATGAGTGAGGCAACGAACATCACAAAGTTAAAACCATAAAGAGAAAAGACGATTTTTTTCGCAAACCATATCTTCTTTTCTTTTTCAAAATAGTTGTAAACAAAATGCAAAAAGAGCGGGGGCAGCATGAAAAATACACCGCTGAATATTTGCCTTCCAAAAAGCGACTGCTTCGCCGATAAGCTGGCACTGATATAACAAAGCCCTGCCGATAACAACAAGTAAATCAGCACGGTCGCCGAGTTATTATCTGGCCGCAAACGAAGCAAAAATATGCTTAAACGAACAGCGAATAGAAAAAAACCCGCCGGCAAAATAATATAATACAACCACTGTTCCGTTCCATGCGATCGATAGTCAACCGTCAATGTTTGGATTTGATTTTCTCTCTGAATCGTTATTGTTTTCGCTTGTTCAATTGTTTTGTATTCCCGGACAGTAAAATGGGAGAGCGGAGGCTTTCCATCCACTTTCAGCACTTGATCATGAATATGAATACCATGTTTTTTTGCCCAGCCAAACTCGTAAAGATCGTTAACAACCACATCGCCATTCTTTTCTACTACACCTATGCCGATCAATGGATGCCAGACATTTAAAATAGTTAAATATAGCGCTGCAATCAAAGAAGCAATTATGACAATAACTGTTCTATTCATCTCGATCTACATCCAATATCTGAGAAGACTCGTCGATTCGCTAAACACCTTTATCACCGCTTTTACCTCTAACTCACTGAAACCAATTAAGCTTACCGTACCATTTTGTAATTTCTCGATGATTTCTGGATGTTCTACTAAAAAGCGAATGATTTGTTGCATCGCAATCTCCCTCCAACAGTTTTAAATCAATGTTTTCAGCGCAGATTTATACGCATCGTCTACATCTAGTTTTTCGATTTCCTGCAAAGCCTTTTCCTTGCAAATTTGGCTCATCACGTTCGCATAGTAAATCGCTCCTTCTTGATTTATTTGTTGAAGTGCTTTTTCTTTTTGGGCATAAAGCTCATTGTAATCAATATGATTGTGAAAATACTGTTTCAATAAGTTATCCCGTTTACTTGCCAGCATGTACAATACCGGAAGCGACTTCTTCTTTGCTTTGATGTCGTTCTTCTCATCCCAACGATACAACGCATCGATATCATTGTCGATTTGTGCAGCGATTCCTATATCATTGGCATACTTTTCAATGATGACAGTGTTTTTTTCAGCGCCTGCCAATGCAGTTCCGACGAAACACGCCATGGCTACCAGAGAACCTGATTTTTTCTTCAGCATCTGTAAATAATCCGTTTCCGTCTGTATGTCATTTGTGACATCCATATGCTGCCCATTTAAACTTTGAAGCAATCGAGATAAAATATATGACTGTGCCCTTACTTTTTTATCATCATCGATAGGCAAATCCGCAATTGCTTTTTGTCCAGCTAACAATAATCCGATGGCCATATGAAGTGAGGTTGTAAGAGGTGCTTTGCTCCACCAGGTTTCCAAGCTGTCTTGATCAACAAGGTCATCGAGCATATCTCCAGCTAACATTATCAATTCTACAGCTGCTGCGATTCGTTCGATTTCTATGATGTTTTCAGAAAACATCCGATAATGCACACCGGCTAAACAGCCAAACAAAAAATCACTTCGTTTTGCGTGTTCTTCTACCGATGTCAATACTGCTTCTTTTAAAGACGGCATGAAAAAAGATGATTCGATGATCTCTTTCATTTTCATCTTCACTGTCTCTTTTTCCATCATTTCACCAACATCTCACGCAAATATTTCCAATAGATAATTATAACAAAATTTGCGAAATTCCTTCTTCAAACTTATCGAAGTTTAAAACGAAACCCCTTTGCCATTGTAAAGGGGTTTATCAAAATCTATTATTTTTATCTGGTTGTACATCATGCTCAAGCAGAAAACAAGACGTATCATTTAATTCGTTAAAAATTTGTAAATGATACAATAAGCTTATTGTTCCGGCATAAAACTTATTCATTTCGACGCTTTTTGCCTTGGCATATTCTTTTTAGTATTCATGAAAAACGTTTGCCCGTTAAAACTTTTTTAAAAACTTAGGCGCCCACCAATTGACGTCCCCCATAAGTTTCATTAGAGATGGAACAAGCAATAGTCGAACGATTGTTGCATCAATAAATATAGCTAAAGCTATACCTAATCCCATCTGTTTAACAGGCACAATGCCTGTAAATGCAAATGCTCCTGTTACGATAATCATAATCAGCGCTGCAAATGTAACCACCCTGCTAGTCGAGGACAAGCCTTCGATTGTAGCTCTATCATTGTCATTCGTCTTCAAGTAGATTTCTTGAATTTTAGACAACAGGAAAACTTCATAATCCATGGATAAACCGAAGACAACTCCAAAAACGAAGACCGGGATCATAAGGGCGATAGCGGGAACCGGTTCAAAGCCAAAATGTCCTTCTTGAAAAATCCATACTAAAAGCCCAAATGAAGCCATTAAACTCATGATATTCATCACAATAGCTTTTAAAGGAATAACAATCGAACGAAATGCTAGAACTAAAATAATAAATGTAGATGCAAAAACTATCAATAAACTATACTTGAAATTTTCGGAGATTTCATCATGAATTTCTTGGTTAAACTTTGGTAAACCTCCCAATAACACTTCAATCTGACCGTCATTTTTTTCCCAGCGCTTCGCAAACTCTTTTGCTTCTTCCGAATCAAAATCAACATTTAAATGAACAGTAAAAATCGTTTGATTGCCTTTCACTAATTTATTAATGAAAGGAGCTATTTTTTTCTTCGTTTCATCATTGTGCAGAAGCTTATAAAGTTGTTGGTAATGTAAATCCCCCATGATTGAAAAGATAGAATCAACACTTGCCACGATCTCTTCCTTTTTTAAATCTTGCAACAAATTTTCCAGCTGTCTAAGAGATTCTTTTTCAAGTATATCATTTTCTTTCGTGCGAACGATCATTAGCACTTCTGAATGATTTTCACCCAAAAATTCTTTTTCGTAAATTTCGTACGCTATCCTAGTATCATATTCCTTTGGAAGCGCTGTAGCATCAGGGATGCTCAGTTTCATCTTAGAAATAGGGATTGAACAGAAAAGCAAAATTCCAAAGCTAATCAACGACAATACCCCTGCTCGATTCATGACAAACTTAGAAAATCGATGCCATACACTCTCTCCGCTTCCTTTAATCTCAAGAATCTGTAATTTGTTAATATTTCTTCCTATTACAGATAAAAGAGCAGGCAGAAATGTCAGCGCTATGACTAATGAGAAGATGACAATCACTGCTCCGCTGATGGACACTGTCTTAAAAATTTCAACATCAATAACTAACATGCTAGCTAACCCTAAAATCACGCATAAAGCTGAAAATAAGATAGCTCTCCCCGCAGTTTGCGCTGTAACAACAATCGCTTCCTTTACATCCCTGGATTTTAGCTCTTCCCGAAAACGACTGATAAATAACAAAGCAAAATCAATTCCTAAAGCCAATCCAATCATCGGAACAATATTCAATGTAAAGATGGATAACTCTTTCTGCTGACCGATAAAATACAAAGTTCCCATCGAACAACCAACAGCAAGTAAGCCAATCACAATCGGAACAGATGCCGCGACAAAACTCCCAAATGCGATTAATAAAACAATTAAAGCAATCGGGATTCCAATCATTTCTGCTTTCTTCAAATCTTCTTGACTTGCCTTATTCATATCCTCATTAATCAATGCCGGTCCTGTCAAACGAATATGAATTCCATCCTCACTTTTTAACTTCATCTTTAACTCATGGAGTATATCCCCCATATCGTTAAATTCCCGATCAAATCCCAAAACAGCAAATGCTACACTGTCTTTTAACTGCCCTTCTTGATCATAAGGAGATATAAGACTAACTAATCCCTCTACATTTTGAACGCTTTCCAGCTTTTTTAGTATAAACTGCCTAAACTCCTCCTCCTTTACTTTTTCTTCCTTTTCGAATAAAACAATAACGCTATTATTAGGAAGATTAAATTCCTCTTTCGCTATTTTTTGGACTTTTGCATAAGAACCTTTCATCTCAAACCCATCACCGCTAAGCACATTCGGAAGTTTAAATGCATATGAAACAAGTAAAAATGAAATAATTCCCCATAAAGCTAATATGAGCCACCGATAGACATATGCCATCTTACCTAAGCTTTTTAACATGGATATCATCATCCCCCAAAAATGTTCACTATATTGTTTTTTAATATGTTAAAGCTACACATCCTATAGATAAACCGGCAGAAGTTCCGAATAATAACACCAAATCTCCTCTCTTAATCTTGTTATCTTCTATATAGTCAAACAATAACATTGGGAGAGAAGCTGCAATACAGTTCCCATGTGTAGAAATATGAGAGGCAATTTGTTCTGAATGAAATCCAAACTTTTTAAAAATGTCTATTCCATGCTTGCTTGTTTGATGAGGGAGTAAATATTTAACATCACTTTGACATATACCACTTTCAGAAAAAAAATCTTGAAAAAAATCAGGAAGCAAACGAACTGCATACCTAAACACTTTTCTGCCATCCATCTGAAACAAATTATCTTCCATTCTCGTATTTGGGTCATTTGGGTGTCTTAGCGTACCTCCACCCTTCACGCAAGTTAAATCGGCTCCCGATCCGTAAGTTTGCATTTTGAAATGATGAAGAACGCTTTTTTCATCTTTTGCAGATTTGGTGACAATCGCAGCAGCAGCCCCATCTCCAAACAGAGCCCTTACTTCATTAGAAGTTTTTGGTAATGTTGGACTTGGAGCATCTGAACTGATGATTAAGATGCAATTGTATACTTGATTATGAATAAGATTAGCCGCCACAAATAAAGCTAATCCGAAACTATAGCACGTCGTATCAACATCAAAACACGGAATCCCTGAATCGCCCAAACCTAATTCTCGCTGAAATAAACTAGCTCCGCACGGAATGGCCTGTAATGGAGAACCGTTCGCACCAATTATACAATCAATCTGCTCCGGATCAATTCCGCTATTTTGGATTGCCTGCTTAGCAGCTTTTACACCTAATGTTAACGCATTTTCTCCATTTTCAAAATCAACATAATGTCTAGACTCAATACCTGTTGCCTTAACAATCCAACCGCTTGTAACATTCATTTGTTCTTCTAATTCTTCACTCTTTACTTTTAGTGACCCAACAGCTTTTCCCATTCCAGCAATCTTTACTTTAAACATTTTCATCCCCTCCACAAGTTCTTTCTCCGTTCAACCTAATTATAGCTCCACTTTTCCTCTCCTTCACCGCCAACATGGTGTCGGAACCCCGTCATTTTTTGGCGGAATACCGACACGAGATGGCGGACCTCCAAAAAAGAAAACGCCCTCACTGATCTGAAAATGATTCAAACAAGCGAACACGCAAAAAAGCAGCCCAGTCCGAGCGGGCTGCTTCATTGTTTATCTATTGATATCTCGCCGTCACCATTTTCTTTCTCGTGTAAAACTCGACGCCGTCGCGGCCGTTGGCGTGAAGGTCGCCGTAAAACGAGTTTTTGTAGCCTGAGAACGGGAAGAACGCCATGGGCGCCGGGACAGCGACGTTGACACCAAGCATGCCGGCATCGATTTCTTCACGGAACTGGCGGATCGCTTTGGCGCTGTCCGTGTAGATGCAGGCGCCGTTGGCGAATTCCGACCGGTTGGCGATCTCAATCGCTTCGTCCAAATCGCGGGCGCGGACGACCGACAAGACCGGAGCGAAAATTTCATCCGTCCAGATCGTCATGCCCGGCTTGACATGGTCGAAAATCGTCGGGCCGATAAAATAGCCTTTTCCGCTTGTCGCCGAGTCGCGGCGGCCGTCGCGGACAAGGAGCGCCCCTTCTTTTTCGCCGATTTCAATATATTTGATCGTCCGTTCTTTATGCGCCTCGCGGATGACCGGGCCTAAAAAGACGCCTTGGTCAAGTCCGTTCCCGATTTGAATGCGGTCGGCAGCTTCTTTGAGCCGTTCGACCAACTCATCAGCGATATCACCGACGGCGACGACAACGGAGCATGCCATGCACCGCTCACCTGCCGAACCGAACGCGGCGTTGATGATGTTGGTCACCGCCATGTCGAGGTCGGCGTCCGGCATAACAATCGAATGGTTTTTCGCGCCGGCAAGCGCCTGCACCCGCTTGCCGTGGGCGGCGGCCGTTTTGTACACATACTCGGCAACCGGCTGCGAGCCGACGAACGAGACGGCTTTAATGTCTGGATGCTCTAAAATGCCATTAACGACTTCATGCGCCCCGTGGACGATGTTGAGCACTCCCGGCGGCAGGCCGGCTTCCGTGAACAGTTCCGCTAAGCGGTTGGCGAGCATAGGCGTCCGCTCGGACGGTTTCAACACAAACGTGTTGCCGCAGGCGATGGCAAGCGGGAACATCCAGCACGGCACCATCATCGGGAAGTTAAACGGCGTAATGCCCGCGACGACGCCGAGCGGGTAGCGGTACATGCCCGATTCGATGTTCGTCGCGATATCCGGCAGCTGTTGGCCCATCATAAGCGTCGGGATGCCGGCGGCAAACTCAACGCATTCAATGCCGCGCTGCACTTCGCCGTACGCATCTTCGTACACTTTGCCGTTTTCCAATGTCACAAGGCGGGCAAGTTCTTCCCAATGCTCGACAAGCAGCTGCTGGCAGCGGAACAAAATGCGGGCGCGGCGCGGAACCGGCACTTTGCGCCATTCGCGGAACGCTTCTTTCGCGGCCGCCACCGCCGCATCAAGCTCCTCGCGCGAGGAAAGCGGCACTTTCGCCAGCACTTCCCCCGTTGCCGGATTCGGCACGATTTCTTCTTTTCCAGATGTCGAAGCGACCCATTGGCCGCCGATGAAGTTTTTCAACGTTTTTGTTTCTGTCATCGAACTCATCAGACAAACCACCTTTCTAGCAGATTGGTGAAAAACCCCGCGGTTGCTGCAAAAGACTGGTTCATGAACGCGCACAGGAGCCATGGAAGCTCCTACGGGCAAACGCTAGTTGCCAGAGTTCCACCGCCGATCTTACATAAAATAGAAAACACGGAAGGGCGGACAACGCACCGGCGGGCTGGATCACTGTCGAAAGACAAATCGGGACAGTCCTTTGATTTCTGTTTGCTATCAATGGCGATCATGCACCCGACAACGGTTCAGGCCCACCGGCGACTTCACCATCGACTGTTTTAAGAATTCACGGTTTTGGTATCATACTGATAGTCGTAACAATAATGATACAAGGCGACAATTTCTTCATGGGTCGGCACTTTCGGATTGTTGAAGGGGCTGCCGCTTGCAAGCGCGTCAGCCGCCATTTTGTCAACCGCCTTGTCAAACGCCGTTTTGTCAATGCCCCACGTTTTCATATTCGGGATGTGCAAATCGCGGCAAAGCTGCTTCACTTCCTCAACGAGTGCATCAGCCGCTTCCGTGTCGGAAACGTCTTGGAGCGGTGGCTTGATGATGCGGGCGATGACCGCCAATCGCTCGATGGCGCTGTCTTTTGTAAACTCAAGCACCCCAGGCAACAACATCGCATTCGATACACCGTGCGGCACGTGGAACAGCGCGCCGATCGGCCGCGACATGCCGTGCACGAGCGTCACCGAGGCGTTCGAGAACGCCATGCCGGCTTTCATGGCGGCGATCGCCATTTTTTCCCGCGCTTCAACGTCTTCCCCGTTTTCATACGTCCGGCGCAAATGGCCGACAATCGCTTCAATGGCAGAGAGCGCCAGCACATCGGTCACCGAGTGGGCGCGTCGGGAAATGTACGCCTCGATCGCGTGGCAGAGCGCGTCGACCCCGGTTGCCGCTGTGACGGATGGCGGGCATGAAACCGTGAGCAACGGATCGACGATCGCCACGGTTGGAAGCAACGCGGGCTGGGAGATCATCATTTTGACGTCCGTCTTTGTATTGATAATGACCGTTACTTTCGTCACTTCCGAACCCGTTCCGGCTGTCGTCGGAATGGCGATGAGCGGCAGCGGTTTTTCGATGAACCGTTTCTGATTGCCGACATAGTCGCTGATCGTTCCTTCATTCGTCATCATCACGGCCAACGCCTTGGCGGCGTCGATGCTGCTGCCGCCGCCAAGGGCAATAATGACATCGCATTGCTCGCTTCGGCAGACGTCAAGCGCTTCCTTCACATGGACATCCGTCGGCTCCGTATCGACACCTGTGTACTTGGCAAACGTCATCCCCACCTGTCGCAAATATTGCTCGCAACGGGCGACAAGACCGATTTTCTCCATCACCGGATCGCTGACGATAAGCGCTTTCATTCCGAGCGCCTTCGCCTGCGGGCCAACTTCCGCAAACGTCTCGCGCCCGTATACTACTCGGCTGGGCATCAACAATTCGTACACCGTTTCCCCCTCCACCTTTTTTGATAACGGTTTCACTCTCTTTAAGGCAAATTCTGTGCCAACATCAAAAGGCGCAATGACAAGGAACAGCTTCGAAACAAAAAACGTACTCGCCAACAAAAACACGACACTTATCCTACATAACCAGACAATTCCCCGACATTATGAGAAGCAAAAAAGAACGGCCTGTCTGCCGTTGCTTATAGTCCGTATTTTTTCAGCTTCTCGTATAACGTCGAGCGGTGAATGCCGAGCCTTCTCGCCGCTTCCGCCTTATTGCCGCCCGCGGCGACAAGCGCCGCAGCGATTCGTTCCCGCTCGGATTGATAGACCATTTCCTTCCATTGATCAGCGATGTTCACGCCGCCGTCCGGCAGAGAAGCAGTTGCCGTCCGAATGGTCGACAAGTAAGGCGGCAAGTGGTCGCGTTCCACTTTCTCCCCTTCGACCATGCCGATCAGCCACTCGACGACGTTGACAAGCTCGCGGATGTTTCCCGGCCATGAATAGTTGACAAGCACCTCCATGGCCTCTTTTGCGAACGTTTTCGCCGCCACGCCAAACTGCCGGCACATCCGCTCCATATGGTAAGCCAAGAGAGCCGGAATATCGGTTTTTCGCTCGCGCAGCGGCGGGAGGTGGATGCGGATGATATTCAACCGATAAAACAAATCCTCGCGAAACGTCCCGTTTTGCACCATCTCCTCGAGCGGCTTGTTCGTGGCGGCAATAATGCGCACGTCCACCTCAGCCCCTGACAACCCGCCGACTTTCTCTACTTTCTTTTCTTCTAAGACGCGCAAAATTTTCGCCTGCATGGCAAGCGGCATGTCGCCGATTTCATCCAAAAACAGCGTCCCTCCGTCGGCGAGCTGAAACTTGCCAGGCTTGCCTCCCTTTTTCGCTCCGGTGAACGCCCCGTCTTCATAGCCGAACAGCTCCGCTTCCAAAAGCGACTCAGGAATGGCGGCGCAGTTCACGCTGACGAACGGTCCATCCGCATGAGGTCCTGCTTCGTGGATCGCCCGCGCCACCACTTCTTTTCCTGTCCCGCTTTCACCGGTAATCAAGACCGTCGATGGCACGCGCGCCGCCCGACGGATCATCTGCTTCACAGCGGCGATCGCCGGGTGGCGGCCGATGATGCGCTCGATTCCTTTCGGGGCGGAGGCGATCTCCTCCTGCTTTTTCGCTCCCGTCTCTTGCTTCTCCTTCCGGCTCGCCTCGCGCGACAGCTCCTGCAGGCGCCGAAAAATTTCATACACTTCCGATACTCCTTGGAAAATAAGCATCCCGACCGCCCCGATCACTTTACCATCACGCCAAATCGGAATGCGGTGCACGACCATCGGCTGGCCGTAAATTTTTTGAATATATCCCCGCTCGGGAATGCCCGATTGAACGCAGATGTGCAGACGGGTGTTTTCGATCACTTCCGTCACATGTTTGCCGATTGCCTCTTCCCGGCGGATGCCAAGAAACTGGCAATACGCCCGGTTGATCTCGCGGATGACGCCATCTTCATCGACGACGACCACTCCTTCATACGCCGCATCCAACACCGTTTTCATCGTCTCGGCCAGACGGTGCGTTTCCTCCAACTCAAGCCGCAGCCGTTCGAGCTCGTCCGTTGGTTTCAAACCGCTTTCCACATCGGGCGTTTCAGCACAGACGCCTTCCTGTTTCGTTTCCCCCTCGTCAGAAAGCACCGTCAATGCCTCGCCGATCGTCATAGAACGATCGAGCCCATCCGCTGCCGCCCACAGCATCAGCCGCCACGTGCACCGCCCCAACACCCGACCATGCTCATCGACAACGTCCATCCCCTTAAGCCCACGAGCCGCCATCAGCCGCATGACCTCTTGCAACGTTTGGCGACAGCTGACCGTCGGCGAAGCGCTGCAATCGCTCGTCATCGCCATCCCCCCTTTTCGTCGTTCCCTCTTTCCGTACCGTTCGCCGTTGGCATGGAAAATTCCTTCTGTTTATTTGTTTGAAAATCATGGCGAAGACAAGGCCCGCTAGAAACCCGGGGGCCGTCGAAAAACAACCGTTTCCCGCTCGCAAACCAAGAAAAAGGTGGCTTTTAAGCTTTCTCTATTAAAAAACCTAATCGTTTCCCACATTTCCCACTGAATCACCAGCCTTCTAGAAGGCTGGTGAAAAAAATGATCTTTTCCTGCGAAATCGATCGCTATTCGTTGAAAAGAAATACAGCATTTATGTGGCTTCTCGATTTGTTGAACGCTCTCCCACCTACGTAAACTCTTAGAGGGGGGAGAGTCTTGGGAACACCCTCCCCACGGCAGGCTATTGTCCAAGCCATCCCCGTTCGTCCCACGGTTTGGCTGTTTTCACTTACGCTGGTCACGTTAAAGTGGGGGGCTTCTCGATTATTAGAGATGATAAAAAACGGAGACAAGCGTTTGCCTGCCTCCGTCTCTTTCACCCCAAAATCCCCTCAATTTTCTCCAACACCTCTTCGCTAAGCACAACATCGACCGCCTTGACGTTTTCTTCGACTTGTTCCGGACGGCTGGCGCCGATTAAGGCGCTGGCGACGTTCGGCTGGCGCAGCACCCAGGCGAGCGCGAGCTGGGATAGCGTGATGCCAAGCTCAGCGGCGACTTTTTCGAGCTGTTCGACTTTCGCCAACACGTCATCATTCAGCAGCCGTTGAATGAACGCATTCGCTTTCGGGTCGGCGGCGCGGCTGTCCGCTGGCGGCTGTTGGCCGCGTTTGTATTTGCCGGTGAGCACCCCTTGGGCGAGCGGCGAGAAGACGATTTGGCTGATGCCGTTTTGTTCGCACACCGGGATGACTTCGTTTTCAATATAGCGATGGAACATGTTGTACTGCGGCTGGTTGACGACGATCCGGTCAAGCAAGTAGCGATCAGCCACGCCGAGCGCCTCTTGAATTTGCTGGGCCGTCCATTCACTGACGCCGACATAGAGCACTTTTCCTTGGCGGACGAGATCATCGATCGTGCGCAACGTTTCGTCAACCGGCGTCTCCTTGTCGTACCGATGGCAATAATAGATGTCCACGTAATCCAGTTGCAACCGCTTTAAGCTCGCATGGAGCTGCTCAAACACATGTTTGCGCGACAGGCCGCGGTCGTTCGGGCCATCGCCCATCGGCCAAAACACTTTCGTCGCAATGACATACGATTCGCGCGGATATTTGCGCAGCGCCTCGCCAACGATTTTTTCCGCTTCCCCGCGCGCGTAGACGTTTGCCGTGTCAAACGAGTTGATGCCGAGTTCGTACGCCTTGTCAATGACGCGGATCGCCGTGTCTTTTTCCACCGAGTTGCCGTATGTAAGCCAGCTGCCTAAACTGATTTCGCTCACTTTCAGCCCAGTGCGGCCGAGTTTTCGATACTTCACTTTCGCTCCCCTCGCCTCCTTCAAGTATAGGCAAACGCTACATCATTATTATAGTCGTTCCCTATTCATTTGAGAAAAGATTTGCCTCACTATTCTAAATAAATCGACGATAGCAGCGATTTGCATCGACAGCCGCAACATATCCGCTCAAAACATTTTTTATTTTTGAACTTCCTGTAGATTTCAGTAGATTCCTGTAGATGTTTCTTTACAATCAATTCGTAAAACGTTCACCATTTTGTCAAAAATCGTCCATGAGCCGCTTTTACGGATCATGTAAACACGGCGTGGGCGTACGATGTTGACGGGAAAGGAGGGGGGCTATTGATTTATTTCTACCAGGTCAACAAATACTACGGCGATTTTCATGTGTTGAAAGACATTAATTTGACGATCAACCAAGGGGAAGTCGTCGTCATCATCGGGCCGTCGGGGTCAGGCAAAAGCACGCTCGTGCGCTGCATCAACCGGCTTGAGACGATTTCAAGCGGCGAATTGATCGTCGACGGCGTCAAAGTGAACGACAAAGGCGTCAACATCAACGAGCTGCGGCGCAATATCGGCATGGTGTTTCAACATTTCAACTTATACCCGCACATGACCGTCTTGCAAAACATCACGTTGGCGCCGCGCAAAGTGCTCGGCATGTCCGAAAAAGAAGCGAACGAAATCGCTATGTATTATTTGGAAAAAGTCGGCATCCCTGACAAAGCGAACGCCTATCCGTCCGCGCTGTCCGGCGGCCAGCAGCAGCGCGTCGCCATCGCCCGCGGATTGGCGATGAAGCCAAAAATCATGCTGTTTGACGAGCCGACATCAGCTCTTGATCCAGAAACAATCGGGGAAGTATTGGATGTCATGAAGCAGCTGGCGAAAGAAGGGATGACGATGGTCGTCGTCACCCATGAGATGGGGTTTGCCCGCGAAGTGGCCGATCGCATCGTCTTTATGGACCAAGGCCGCATTTTAGAGGAAGCGCCGCCTGAGGAGTTTTTCGCGGCGCCAAAAGAGGAGCGGGCGCGCGTCTTTTTAAGCCGCATTTTAAACCATTAATTCCGGTCAATCAAAGGGGGTTTTTTCTCATGAGAAAGAAAGCATGGAAATGGTGGATCGCGGTTGCCTTGACCGCCTTATTGAGCGCCGTTGCTTTGACGGGCTGCAGCACGACGGACAAAGGGGAAGGCGGAACATCGTCAGAAAACGCCAAAGCGACCAATACGCTTGAAAAGATTAAACAGCGCGGCAAGCTTGTCGTCGGCGTCAAATACGATTTGAATTTATTCGGGTTAAAAAACCCGGAAACCGGCAAAGTCGAAGGATTTGACATCGATATTGCCAAAGGGCTGGCGAAAAAAATTCTCGGGGATGAAAACAAAATCGAATTGAAAGAAGTGACGTCAAAAACACGCATCCCGATGCTGAACAACGGGGAGATTGATGCGATCATCGCCACCATGACGATCACCGAGGAACGGAAAAAAGAAGTGGATTTCTCGGATGTGTACTTTATGGCCGGGCAATCGCTGCTCGTCAAAAAAGACAGCCCGATCAACAGCGTGAAAGACTTGAAAAAAGGCATGACCGTTCTGACAGCGAAAGGTTCGACATCGGCGGAAAACATCCGCAAAGTCGCGCCGCAAGTCAACGTGCTTGAATTTGAAAACTATGCGGAAGCATTTACCGCATTGAAAGCCGGCCAAGGCGATGCGCTCACGACCGACAACGCGCTGCTTTGGGGCATGGCGAAACAAGATCCGAACTACCGCGTCCTGGATGAAACGTTCACTGAAGAGCCGTACGGCATCGCCGTCCGCAAAGGGGATAAAGAATTGCTTCAAGTCATCAACGAATACTTAAAAGAAATTAAAGAAAACGGCGAATACGATAAGATCTACGAAAAATGGATTGGCAAAAAGCCGCAACAATAACAGGCGAAACGGTGGGCGGAACACATCCGCCCATCTGTTTGCCCAAAGGACAGGCCATGAGTCAGCGAGGAAAGGAGGCGTTTAGCCTTGTTGCGCTATTCTATTTTAGTTGAACATTGGGATCTGTATATGCAAGGGTTTGGCCATACAATCAAGGCCAGCGTGTTGGCGCTGATCGGCAGCTTGGCCATCGGCACCGTCATGGCCATTTTCCGCATCGCTCCGATTCGTCCGCTCAATTGGATCGGAACAGCGTATGTAGAATTTATCCGCAACATTCCGCTTGTGTTGATCGTCTTTGTTTTTTTTATGGGCTTGCCCGCCGTCGGCATCCGCTTTGACTCGTTTACCGCCGGAACGCTCGGGCTGATGGTGTATACCGCCGCTTTTATCGCTGAAGCGATCCGCTCGGGCATTCAAGCCGTTCCGAAAGGACAAATGGAAGCGGGGCGCTCGTCTGGATTGACGTACTTGCAAGCGATGCGTTACGTCATCTTGCCGCAGGCGGTGAAAATCGTCATCCCGCCGCTTGGCAACCAGTTCATCAACTTGGTGAAAAACTCTTCCGTGCTTGGCGTCATCGCCGGGTTGGATTTAATGTATTACGGCGACTTAATTTCTTCCAAAACGTTCGTCACCTTTGACGTTTATATTTTCGTCGCTTTGTTTTACCTCGTCTTAACGATCCCGCTCAGCCTTGGCGTCGGCTACTTAGAGCGCCGTTTGCTTAAGGCGCGGTAGGAAAGGAGGATAAACGATGGATTTTGCCGGTGCTTACGCGCCCTCCCATTTGAAGTTTTTGCTTCAAGGGTTTCTCGTGACATTAGAAGTGGCATTCATCTCGATTGTCTTAAGTTTTGTGTTCGGCATTATCATCGGGGTCATTCGCTATACGAAAACCCCGGTGCTTTCCCAATTGCTGGCTGTAATGGTCGAAACGATTCGGAATTTGCCGCTGTTGTTAATCATTTTCTTTACGTATTTCGCCCTTCCGGAAGTCGGACTCAAGCTGGATAAAATGTACGCAGCCATTTCAGCCTTGGTCATTTTTGAATCGGCCATGTTGTCGGAAATTGTGCGCAGCGGCCTGCAGTCGATCGATAAAGGGCAAATCGAGGCGGCGCGCTCGTCGGGGCTTACGTATGTGCAGACGTTATGGTACATCATTTTGCCGCAAGCGTTGCGGCGCATGGTGCCGCCGATCGTCAGCCAGTTTATTTCCTTATTGAAAGATACGTCGCTGGCCATTGTCATTTCCTTGCCGGAGCTGATGAACCATGCGCAAATCATTAACGGGCGCAACGTCAATTTTGTCATCCCGATTTTCATTCTCGTGGCATTCATGTATTTTATCGTCAACTATTCGCTGTCATTATTATCGCGCCGGTTGGAATACCGTCAGCGGTGATGGAACCGTATCCCCTTCTTCGGCTGGGGCATACGGTTTTTTCTTGCCGTCTCTTTTGTTAAAAAGATCCGTTGTTTTCGCTTTCCTGTTATATAATAGAATTACAGATTAGCCCATGACCTTCACAAAGGCGGTGACGTCCACTGACACCAGCAAAAAAAGAACCGCTTTGGCTTCTTTTGCTTTTGCTTTCCGCTACTGCGTTTCTTGGCGAAATGAAAATGAACCCGTTTGACAGCCCGTTTCGCGTCTCACTCGGCAGCGCCGTCTTTTTTCTCGGGCTTGTCGCCTTTGCTTCTCTTCCGCCGCTTGTGATCGGTGCAAGCACCGGAGCGGTGGTCGTTGGGTTTCGCGTCTTTCTGGACTCGTTGACAGGAGAAATGTCGACTTCTGAGAGTCTGCTGACCCATCTTCCGGCAGCGGGGTATTATATCAGCTTTGCGGCAATGGTCTCTGTCCTCCGCTTGCGCCGTCAAATTACAGCCCCGATTCGGGCTGGAGCGGTTGGAGCAGCGCTTGATTTTTTGGCTAACGCCTGTGAACTAGGGATCCGGTATTGGATGGGCGAACCGTTTGCCTTCAGCGGTCAAACGGTCATCGTCTTATGGTTATTCGCCATTTTGCGCAGTTTCTGCGTTATTGGCGTTTACAATATGTGGGTGACGAAGCATGTCCGCTCGCTCGCTGAAGCGAGAAAGCAAGAACTCGAGCGGCTCATCATGGTGAGCAGCGGATTATACGAAGAGATGTTTTACTTGCAAAAATCAATGGCTCTCATGGAAGACATGACGCGCCAAAGCTATGACCTTTACTCACGGCTGATCGAAAGAAAACACGTTGAGCCGCGCGTCGCCCTGGAGCTTGCCGAACATATTCACGAGACAAAAAAAGATATGCAGCGCATTTTCGCCGGCCTTTCTAAGCTTATCGGCCGCCAATCGGTGCGCGGGCGCATTTCGATTGCGGAACTGTGCGCCATGGTCATTCGCGCCAATGAAAAATACGCCAGCTTGTCCGGAAAAACGATCACATTTTCGTACAACGGCCATATCGATCTCATGACCGACCAGCTGTATCCTCTTCTTTCCGTGCTTAACAACTTGGTATCGAACGCCGTGGAGGCGATTGAGCAAACGGGCGCCGTCACCTTGCATGCACGTCTTCGCGGAAACGAGTTAATCATCGAAGTGGAGGATACCGGTCCCGGCATTGCGGCTGATGACATCGCCTGGATTTTTCAGCCCGGATTCACAACGAAATACGACCGCCAAGGCAATCCGTCAACAGGCATCGGGCTTACCCACGCCCGCGATATCGCCCAAACACTTGGGGGGCATCTACAGCTCGTCAAAAGCGAGCCGGGGCAGACGGTGTTTCGCCTTGCCGTGCCGACAGCCCGCCTCCTGCAAAGCACACCGTCCGCAGCCGAAATGTCCGATCGTGAGGCCGACCGGCAAGAAAATGCCGTCATGTAGACAAGGCAATGGCCGAAAGCCAAGGAAGGGAGAGAACAGAAAGATGGGACTTCGCTTTTTTCTGATCGAAGACGACCCTGTTGTAAGAAAGATGCTCGAAAAATTGATTCATGAATCCGGGCTCGGTGAGGTGGTCGGTTGTGCGGAAGACGGGTTGAATGTTCGCGCTGCCGACTTGCTTCACGTTGACGTAGTGCTCATCGACCTATTAATGCCGGGGCGTGATGGCATTCAAACGATGAAAGCGCTGCGACAGGAAGGATTTATGGGGACATTTATTATGATCTCGCAAGTGGAAAACAAAGAAATGATCGGCCAAGCGTACTTGCATGGCATTGACACCTACATTCAAAAACCGATCAACCGCTATGAAGTGTTGTCTGTGCTCAAGCGCGTCGCCAACCATATGTCCGCCGTTCGCTCGCTGGAATCGATCCGCCAAGTGCTCAGAGGGCTTGAGCCGCAAACGGCCGAGGCCCGTGCCGTTTCCAAATCGTCCGCCCTCGAACAGCAGGCGCAGCAGCTTCTCCTTCTTCTCGGCGTCGCCGGCGAAGCGGGAAGCGCCGACGTGCTCCTTGTGGTGCACTGGTTGGCGGAACAGGAAGCGAAAGGCCGCCCTGTGCGTGAACTGCCGCCGCTCAAAGAACTTTATGCGGAACTCGTCCGGCGGGAATACGGCCTGCCGCCCGCTGAAACCATCAAAGAAGCGCGGGCGATGGAACAGCGCATCCGCCGCCTCGTCTTGCAGGCGTTCACCCATCTCGCTTCCCTCGGTCTAACCGACTACACGAACCCGACGTTTGAGCATTTCGCTCCAAGGCTGTTTGATTTTGCTGACATCCGCCGGCGGATGAAGGAACTCGAACGCGGCCAAACGGAGACGGAATGCCGGATGAATGTGCGGAAGTTTTTAACAGCTTTTTTTCTTGAGCTGAAGCGCACCTAAAACATGATGGCGCCCCCTTGAGAACGGCACCATCATTTTCCTTCACCATGCCAACGGCCAACCGTTCCTCTCCTTGCTAGCAACGAATGAGACAAAACGCCCGGCCGCCACCGATGTGCTGAAGTAGCGGCACATCTTCCTTGATCACCCTACCGATGACGTTGACGTTGTCATCGGCGGGGAGATCAGTTAAGGCAATTTGCAGTTCCCCGGCATAACGGCCGTAACGCTCGTTGTCAATCGTCACGCTTCCGGTCAGCCGCGGCGCCGGATCGATGGAACGCAACGCTTCCTGCGGCCATGCAAGGGAGCGGCGAGATTCAACTGAGCGAATCACATCGCGGGCAGCGTCGCGTCGATTGGTGTGCACCGTTTCGACAAGAGAAAGCCAACTAGCCTGAACGGTTGGCTGATATCGGATGGGGATGATCCCAGATTGAATCCACTTCATCCGCTTGAGCACATCATCCGATGCGGCTAAATCTCCAATGAATACTTTCTCCACCTTATACTTTTCGACAAGTTCAATACAAGCGTACACAGGATCAGCTTCCCGATGATCCTCTAACGTTGGCAGCCCTTTGTAAAGCGGGCCGCGCCTTTGGGCATTGCCCGGGATAAAAGCGCCGATCGACGTGATGCCGCATTGGCGCAGCATTCGGTTTTGTTTCGCAAGCGTGTCGCCGGAAAGACCGGTTTCCGGGCGCGGATAAAAGTTATGCCACGCTTCCACATTAGACCAGTCGATTTGTCGCGATACAAGCTCCCGGATTTCGCGCTCCGTGATCGTGCTGGCATTCAGTACCACCCGTATCTGCTTAGAAAGCCGAACCGTTTCATCCAACGAAAAACCATCATCGAGCCGTAGCGCGACCATTCCCCACCGGTTCAACGCCTTGGCGACGCCAACACCGACCGGCAAGCATGAAAGCGCGGAGGGGGTGACATCTGCCGCCACCCCGACCCCATAGCAACGGGCGAGCCGGCCGATAAATTCAAGTTTCTTTCCATCTTCCATCTCGTTCCCTTTTGAAAGCTGTAGCGAAGTAAACAATTCCTTCGCCCCGAAACGCACTGCTCGCTGAAACGTTTCTTCGATTTGTTTGAGCGGTTGAAAGAGATAAAAAGAAAAGGAAAGCACCGCCATCCCTCGCTATATATTTTCTGCCATTTCCTCTTTAAATCCGAACCAATAGGTAAATAGGAAGCCAAACGTGTACGAAATGACCAATCCGATCAAATACGTGATGTACTTTCCATCAGCGATGAGGGGAATGAGTGACAGCCCGGACACACCAATGCCAAGAGCCGCCGTTTTCATCACTGCTTGAAACGCACCACCGACCGCCGCTCCGAGGCATGCGGTGACAAACGGCCGCCCCAGCGGCAGCGTCACTCCATAAAGAAGCGGCTCACCGATGCCTAAAAACCCGACTGGCAACGCCCCTTTAATAATGTTGCGGAGCCGCTCGCTTTTCGTTTTCACATACACAGCAATCGCCGCCCCAACTTGACCGGCGCCCGCCATGGCCAATACGGGCAATAGCGGCGTCGAACCGAGTTTTTGAATCAGCTCCATATGAATCGGTGTCAAACCGTGATGCAGCCCGACCATGACAAGCGGCAAAAACGTTCCGGCCAACACCGCGCCGGCAATCACTCCGCCTATATCGAGCACGGCTTTTAATCCGTTTGTAATCGCCAGCGACAGCCATCCCGCAATCGGCTGTACGGCGATCAAGGTAAATAAGCAGACGATGAGCACCGTGATGAGCGGTGTCACAATGATATCAACCGCATTCGGGACGAATCGGCGCACCCGTTTTTCGATGACCGCCATCAGCCAAGCTGCCAACAGGACGGAAAACAACCCTCCCCTTCCAGGTGTAAGCGCTTCCCCAAAGAGTTTGACATCAGCCAGCGCCGGATTGAACACGAGAATGCCGGCAATCGCCCCTAATACGGGAGTGCCGCCGAACTCCTTCGCCGTATTGTAGCCGACTAACACGCCAAGAGAAGCAAAAATCCCGCCGCCAATCAAAAGCAGTAGCTGCAGCCACGTTGCCGCCGGATCAATGCCAGCATTCTTGGCAAAGTTGGCGATGCCGTTAATGATTCCTGAGGCAACCAAACCAGGGATGAGCGGGATGAAGATGCTGCCGATTTTGCGCAACAACCGTTTAAGCGGCGTTTGCTGGCGCGCTTTGACCTTCGCTTTTGTCCGCTCCGCGATGTCCTCGAGCTCGTCTTCCATCACTTCCCCAAGCTCTAAATCCGTCATCTCACACAACGCCGCCGCCACTTTGTTGACAACGCCAGGGCCGACGACGATTTGCAACGTTTCGTCTTCAATGATCCCCATCACTCCCTCGATCCGTTTCAAAGCTGCGATCTCAGCTTTGTCCGGATCACGCAGCGACACGCGCACCCGTGTCATACAATGAGCAATGCGAACAATGTTCTCTTTGCCCCCCCAAATGCGAAAGCAACATTGCGGCCATTTGTCGTTCTCGACTCATTCTTTCCTCTCCCCCCTCTATTGGTTAATCAAGCGCTTTTCGCACAAAACCTCCGGCTTTTTGCAATCGCGCTTTCGCCTCTTCATAGCTGCATCCAACCAAAATCATGACAATCGCTGTTTTCACCTCCCCGTTGGCCTGTTCATAATAGAGGGACGCTTCTTCGGCGCTCACGCCTGTCGCCTCCATCAAGATGCGCTTTGCCCGCTCTTTTAGCTTTTCGTTCGTCGCCTGCACATCGATCATCCAGTTGCCATATACTTTGCCGATGCTGACCATCGAAGCGGTCGAAATCATATTGAGCACCATTTTTTGTGCGGTTCCGGCCTTGAGGCGCGTTGAACCGGTCAGCACTTCCGGTCCGGTTTCAATTTCCACAGGCGCATCCGCATACTGGCTGATTTTCGCTCCTTGGTTGCAGGCGATGCTTCCTGTCGCTGCTCCCACTTGCTTCGCATAGCGAAGAGCGCCCACGACATATGGCGTCCGTCCGCTCGCCGCAATGCCGACGACCACATCGTTTTCCGTCAAGCCCAATGCCTCGAGATCGTGAACGGCCGTCTCTTCATCATCTTCTGCTCCTTCCGCCGCATTGACCATTGCTTCCCACCCCCCGGCGATCACTGCCTGAACCATCTTTGAATCAACGCCAAACGTTGGCGGACATTCAACGGCATCAAGCAAACCGAGCCGGCCGCTTGTTCCTGCTCCAACGTAGATGAGCCGCCCTCCGCGTTGAAACGCGGCGATGACAATCTGTACGAGCTTCTCAATCGAATCGAGTTGTTTCGCCACAGCGGCCGCCACGGTCTGATCTTCTTCATTCATCACTTGTAAAATTTCTTTCACCGTCATTTCATCCAAACATTTTGTCTTTTCATTGCTTTGTTCCGTCGTCAGACGTTCGAGCAATTTTGCCACCTCTTTAAACGAATTTTGAAATTTAATTTCATAATTATATTATATATTTATGAAATAAAATATCAATATATTCTTTTTTGATTTTCAAAACATCCCCACAAAAAAACGGGCTCGTCTCAAGCCCGCTTTATCTTCGCAACCGCACCACTTCTTCTCTTGTCTGGTGAAATCGTTCAATCACCCGGCTCCCCACACGATGGAACGTGATTAAATAGAGCGCATCGATCACGTTGAGTTGCACCATTCTCGATGCCATGCTGCCAATGCGGTGATCTTGCTCCACGTCCGGCAGCGCCAGCTTGATATCGGCCTCTTTATACAATGGAGACGTTGGATCAAGCTTCGTAATGGCGATGACCGTAGCGTGCTGTTTTTTCGCAAATCGGGCGATCTCCAATACGTCCTTTGTCCTTCCAGATGTCGATATCGCTACGAACACATCTCCTTCGTTCAAATGGGCTACCAATGGCAGCATTGTATGGAAATCAGGCGACATCACCGCCATATAGCCGAGTTTCGTAAACTTGTAACTGGCATCCATCGCAGCGGCCGCCGAGCCGCCAACTCCGTAGAACAGCAGCTTCTTTGCTTTCATGATCGCCTCTGCCGCTTTTTCGAGCTCTCGCTTATCAAGCGTCGTGGTCACCGCTTCAATCGCAGCCTTATTGACATACGTCACTTTCACAAACAATTCATGCGGAGAAACCGGTTTGTCGAGAATCGAAAAATCGTTAATGCTCATATCGGCCGTCGTCAACTCGCGAACGAGCGCCAGTTTCAATCCCGGAAAACTGCCGATGCCGACCGTCTTGCAAAAGCGGACGACGCTTGCCTCGCTCGTATCCGACGCCTGCGCCAACTCTTTCGTCGTCATATTCGGCACTAACTCAGCATGCTCTAAAATGTAGGCAGCCACCTTTTTCTCTGCCGGCGAAAACCGTTCGAGCTGCTGCTCAATTTTCATTAAAATGCCGAGTTCGTTCATCATTTTTTCTCCCTTTCTATACGCTGTTCCCTCTCTATCTTATCATGGATGTGCCTTTACACTCCATGTTACCAAAAAACTCGAATAAAAAATATTTGAATTCGAGATATATATTTGCTATGATCATGATGTAAATATTAATCGCATGACAAGAGGAGGAGAACGATGACGACATTTCAACTCGACAAAGCGCACAGCTCTGTCGCCTTCCAAGTGAGACATATGATGATTTCCAAAGCGAAAGGAGAATTCACCAACTTTGACGTCGAGGTGCAAGGCGATATCAACGAACTCGAGTCGCTGAAAGTCAAAGCGACGATCGACGCCGCCTCGATCGATACGAAAAACGCCGACCGCGACAACCATCTCCGCTCGGCTGACTTTTTCGACGTCGAAAACCATCCAACGATCACCTTTGTCAGCGAATCGGTGCGCAAACTTTCCGACACGGAATATGAAGTGACCGGGAAACTGACGATCCGCGGCGTGACGAGAACGGAAACGTTCCAAGTCGAATACAACGGCCAAGTGAAAAACCCGCTCACCGGCGGCATCTCGGTCGGTTTTGACGTCGAAGGAACCATCAACCGTGAAGACTACGGGTTGGTATGGAACGTCGCGCTCGAAACCGGCGGATTCCTCGTCGGGAAAGAAGTCAAAATCCTTGCAAGCTTTGAATTCGCCCTCAGCTGAACGACTCAAATTGAAACGCCCGCGGCATGCGCCGAGGGCGTTTTCCTTATTGCGCCGTATACCCGCCGTCGATCACCACCGCCTGGCCGGTGATGCCTTTGGCTTGTTCGCCCGCCAAAAAAAAGACATAATGGGCGACTTCTTCCACCGACAACAGCCGCTGCTGCGGCACAAGCGGGTAAATCACTTCCTCGAGCACCTTCTCAAGCGGCACGTTGCGGGTCGCCGCCAAATCAGCGAGCTGGCCACGGACAAGTTCGGTATCGACATAGCCCGGGCAGAGGGCGTTGACCGTAATGCCGTACGGAGCCCCTTCCAGCGCCGCCACTTTCGTTAGACCAATCACTCCATGCTTCGCACTGTTGTACGCCGCCTTTCCGGCGAACCCAACGAGCCCGTTGATCGACGCCATGTTGATGATGCGGCCGTATCGCTGCTGTTTCATAATGGGAAATGCATGCTTAATGGCCAAAAACGGGCCGATGAGCATGACGCGAATGAGCTGCTCAAATGTTTCTGTCGGGAAGTCCTCAATATTCGCCACATATTGCAGACCGGCGTTGTTCACGACAATATCAAGGCGCCCCCAACGGTGGACGGCCTCATTGATGGCCCGCTGCACTTCTTCTTCGACCGTGACGTCGCACTTCACCCCGATGGCCTCGCAACCTTGCTGCCGCAACGACTCCGCAGCCTGCTCGACCTCTTCGTAGCGCAAGTCCGCGAGCACAACGTTCGCGCCATGTTCCGCCAGCATTTTCGCTGCTTCATAGCCGATTCCTCGCGCCGCACCGGTAATGAGCGCCGCTCGCTTTTCGTTCATTCCCCTTCCCCCTGCTTCATTTGCTTATACACATCATCATACTGCTTCGCCAGTTCAAAATCGAGCTTCGTCAGCCCTTTCGCCCGCCATGAGGACAGCTTTACGGTGATGAGCTTGTAGTCGATCGAAATGAACGGATGGTGGTTGGCGTTTTCTGAAATCGCGGCAACTCGCCGGACGAACTCAATTCCCTGCAAGTAATCTTGAAAGCGGTATTTTTTCACAATCCACCGCTCATCGGCCAGCTTCCAGCCGTCCGCTTCTTCGAGCAGCGCTTGCACTTCCTCTTCCGTTAATCGCACCGTCATCCCTCTCTTTCTATATTTGGAAATATGTCAGCGAGCGGAATCGTCAAATCAGCGAACAAAAACGAGACGAGTACATCGCCTTCGCCAAAGACGTCCCGCTTCTCGTACCCTTTCTCACCGCGGCCGTACACTTCCACGGTCCGGTGCAGCGGGTCGACGATCCAATATTCCTTCACGCCAAACTGTTCGTACAGCTTATATTTTTCGTTCCGGTCTTTCAGCGCTGTACTCGGCGAAAGCACTTCCACGACGAAATCCGGCGGACCATCGCATCCTCGGCTGCCAATTTTGCTTTGATCGCAAATGACAGAGATGTCTGGCTGCACCACATGCTCCGCCTGTTCATAGTCCGCCTGCTCATCAAGGAGTACATCAAACGGTGCCATGACAACCACACATCCTTTTTCGCGAAAACATGATCGCAAAGCAACATACAATTCGCCGACGATAGACTGGTGGACAAACGAAGAGGCCGGTGCCATGTTATAGAGCGTGCCGTTGATCAGCTCCCACCGTCCATTCCACTTGACATAATCTTGATACGTATACCGTTCCTTTTGTCGCTCAGTCGATTTCAAGCCCATTCCCCCATCCATGAAGCTGTGCCTCTATTATACCATCGAACATCCGTAGCCGTCATACAACTCAGGTGCTGACTCCACCAAAACATCCATGAGTAAATTTTACTTCCAACCCAGGTTGAACATAACCGTCCATGAATTCGTTTTCAAAGAAAAAAGCCATCCGACCGAGATGGCTTTTTGTCCGTTCGACTGATCATCCCGTCATTAAGGCCGCAAACTCGCCAATTGCTCGGCAAGGCGCAAGTAAAAGGCGCGAATATCAAAAAACGGATTCGGGTCAACGCCGATCACTTCCAAATGATCGACATTGTACGTTCCCATGTCATTCCAAACTCCTTTTTTCAACGTCCCGTCATACGGCACGATCCGATCGGTAGATCCACGCTTTGGACCGTTCATCGAAAACGTGTTGACGATGCCATCGTTCTCAAGCCAGCGGTCGTCAATGCCAAGCGCCGTATTGCGGTACGAGCCGAGAAACGGGGCGCATACGGCGGCGCTGAATACATTCATCCCCAGTTCAGGATAATGGTTGCCTGTGAGTGCTCCGCGATACGTCCGTTCTGTGGCAAAGCTCAAATAATACGTGTTCGGACTTGCTTGCACCCATTGGTTCAGCGCCTCCGCACCGGGAACGGATAAATCATAGCGGGCGGTATCTGCGGACGTCCAAACGGGGGACTGTTTGAGCCGCTCAAAATATTGGTCAAACGATTCACCCGGCTGACGGCGCAGTCCCCATTGGTCGAGCTTAAAATCGTATACTTGACTCGTGTATGGCACATTGCTGGCGACAGCCGCTGCTTTCAACACCGCTTTTTGCAGGTCAAAGAAGCGATCGGTGAAATCAACCATGTTGACAAGCGTCGTCCCGTCATGAGGAGTGGCAATGGTCGTCACACTCAACACAAAATGATGTCCGCCTTCAAACAACGGTGACAACGACACGTTATGCGCCTTGGCGTACTCCCGCTCTTCTTTACTTCCGCTCTCTAGGAGAGACACAAGCATGCGGGCCGTCTGTCCTCCTTGGCTATGAGCGATGATATGGACGCGGCCGCCTCTTTTCAATTCCGGCAGCAAGCCCGGATACGTGCGGCCAAACCGCGCATGGCCGTGCTTCGCCGCATGGGCCGCACCATAATCGACCGTTCCGCCGACAAGCTGGGCGTACGCTTCGCATGCCCGGTCCCAGTTGCTTGAGAGCGGGCCGACCGCCAACGTGTACGTTCGATACCCATGGGCGTTAAGCAGTTGTTCGATATCGCCGCGCACCCCGCCCCAGTACTTGAACCCAAACATTTCTTCTCGTCCCCAGCCGGTAAAACCATGGAGAAGCACAATCGGCGCATCATTGGCGCGTGAGGCTGCCGCTTCAGTCCGCCCTCCCGGAACAGATAGGCAGAACACAAACCATAATCCGAGCAACACAAGGGCAACACGCCAACAGCATTTCATCATGTTCTCCCTCTCCTTTCCTTCAATAGGCCGAAATCTTTTCATTCTGAATTACCAGAATATTTTATACATAAGATCAAGGCCCTTCAACCCCTGCAATTGTTGGGGGTTCCCGCTGGAGAAAGGAAATGCGGCTATATCGGATCGCGACTTGACCGATAAAGAGCAGCAGTTGATCAGCCGCATCCAGGCGATGACGGCGGAAAAAGCGGATCGATTAGCGCCGCGGCGCATAAACGCGCAAACCCCGGGCCACAATAACGACAGAAAACAAAGGCCGGCCGAGAAGGGACGGGCTCTGCTGTCGGATGGGAGGGGGTTGATTGAAAAGAACAAAAGCCGCTTTCGTATGGGGGATCATCATCACCGTCGCCGCTGTTCTTCTAACCAGAACAGCCACAGATGGAAAAGCATCCAAAGCAGGCAAAGAAACCGTCATTACCATTTATTTGGCCGGAGACTCTACAGTGGCTGCCGTTCCCCGCTCCCGCACCCCTCGGACCGGATGGGGCGAAATGCTTGGCGCTTGGTTTGACGATAAGGTGGTCGTGAAAAATATGGCCGCTTCCGGACGGAGCGCGAAAAGTTTTGTCGAGGAAGGGCGGCTCTCCCGCATTTTGCACGAAATGAAGCAAGGGGATTACTTGTTCATCCAATTCGGCCATAACGATGAAAAGGTGAACGACCCGGCGCGTTGCACTGAACCGTTCACCTCCTATCAAGCATACTTAAAGCAGTATATTGACGGCGCCCGCGTGAAAGGAGCAACCCCTGTCCTCATCACCCCGGTCGAGCGGCGGCGCTTTTCTGCCGATGGACAAGCGCTCAACTCGCATGGACTTTATCCTGCAGCCATGAAGGCGCTTGGGGAGAGAGAGCACGTTCCCGTCATCGATTTGACGACAAAAAGCAGACAACGGTTTGAACAGCTCGGCCCGGAACAGACGAAACAGTTGTTTCTATGGCTTGCGCCCGGCGAGCATCCGAATTACCCGCATGGAATCAAAGACAACACGCACTTCCACGAACGCGGGGCAAAAGAAATCGCCCGTCTGATCGTCGAAGGGATCATCGAGCTCAACCTTCCTCTTCGCCGCCATCTCACCCGCTTCCTTGACTAGGCGCGAGCACCGAGCCGTTAGCTCTGTCCCTGCTTCCTTTCGGGCGGCATTTCGTAAACGTCAACGCGATGATGTCCGCCGGAGCAAACTTGAGCCAACGGGCGGTCATCCAAGAAAGAAAATATCCGGAGCTCGCAATCGCCAAGACGAGAAGCGCCATGAACAGCAATCGGCCGCTTGCATGATCGAAATGCGGTGCGACGACTGCGCTGTTGATCATCACGACAAGCACAAGCGCCAATTTAGAAAGCGGCGACAATACCATGGCAAGCCGTTCATTCACCTGATTGGACAGCCGTTCGCTCACGAACATGCCGCCTAGCGACGGCAAAATGATCATAAAAAACAACCCGAGCATCATCTGCCAAACATCGATCTCAACCGCGCTCCCAGCGAACAAAAGCAATGTCAACGGCACAACGACCGGCGACAAAAACGTATCAATCAAAATGACAGAAAGCGCCAACGCCAAGTTTCCCCGTCTAAGCGACACCCAAATAAAGCTTGTCACCCCAGTCGGAATGGCTGCGGCCAGCACAAATCCGATCACCGTCAACCGGTCGCCGCCAAAAAATAGATGCCCAAGCCCAAAGCGGAATGACGAGGTGAAGCAGACACAGTGCTACGGCGATCGGACTGGGATGAACGAGCGCCTGGCCTCTTTCAAATCAGCCAAACGCAGGCGCAAACTGCCGCTGAACGTCATACATGCAAACAGCCACGGAACAAGCACCGCATAACCGCGCCATTCATCCGACAGCCCGCCGATCGCCACGCTCGCCGGCGTAAGCACCGGCAGCACCTTTTCCAGCGTGTGATTGATCGTTTGCCACATCGGTTTCATTCCTATCTGATCATGAAGGGCTGGGCATTCCTTCTCTATGCCTACACCTCCTCATTATACACTATGATCCCCCCACTAGTTTTCGGAAAAACAATGGCTTCACAATTTAGGAATCCCGTCTGTTCCGATAAATCGTCCCATATCGATGCTCCTCTTTTTGCAATTCGCCAACAGACACCAAATATTCCAAATGCGCCAGCGTCTCAGCCACTGCAAATCGCCATTGGTGCGCCGTCAACGGCTTATGGCCGAACACGCGATGGGCGACTTCATAGGCGGTGGACCCCGATTCTGCTAGCGCTTTCATTTTTTGCAACCGTTGTTCGTGATGGCGGAAAATGTCGCCGATCCGCTCGCGAAATTGGCGAATGACCCCGCCATGGGCAGGCAGAGCCACATCCACCCCAAGCTCCTCCACTTTGCGAAGCGAAGCAAAATATTGCTCGAGCGGATTGGGGTGGGCGCCCGGCCATACACTAATGTTCGGTGTGATGCGGTCAAGCACGTGGTCCGAGGCAAGCAGCTGACGCGATTCTGGCTGATAAAAACTGATCAATCCATCGCTATGCCCTGGAACTGGGATGACTATCCACCGCCGTTGCCCCAGCACAATGTCTGAACGATCCAAAACAGTTAACACCGGAAACGGGCTGACGCGCAGCGATAGCTTCCACATGCTCTCCTCAATTTCGGATACAAGCTCATCCGGCACGCCATGGCGGCGAAACATGGCACCTACTTCGCTCGCCTGGACGCTCTCTTCCCCCCACACCCGTTCCGCCATCGCATAATCCGGTTCGCTGATCCAGACGGGCGCTTCCGTCTGCTGCTGCATCCACCCGGCCAAGCCAAAATGGTCTGGATGGAAGTGAGTAATGTAAATAGCGCGAACGTGCCGCGGCTTGATTCCCAACTGCCGAAATGCCGCCTCCCATGCACGAATCGCCTCAGGATCGCGAAAGCCAACGTCAACGATGCTCCACCCATCCGTCTCCCGGCATACGTAACAATAGACATACTTCATTGGAAACGGGACTGGAATCGGTACGCGGTAAATTCCGTCTCCTACCGTTTCCATTTCAATCTGCGCCATCCTTTTCCCCTCCCCCTGCTTTTTTTCACAGCGCCTCAAGTGGACATGCCAGGCGCCGATATCCCCCAATCCATTTTAGACGCATAAACAGTGACATCCCCCGCCATCTATGCTTTGCTTAGAGGTAGGAGCTTCTCGGATGATCCTGTCTTATGACTAAAATGGACCGAGCGCCCCCGTCTGCCCGACGGTTGTCATCCCCCACCTCCCCTTCGTTTAGAAGTGGAAGACTTCTTTCGGAATGGCGTTAAATCATTTCCATAAACGGATTGATCGCCTTATCGCAGTTGAATGTCACCTCACGATCTGGTGCAGGCTCAAACAACGTCTCAAAATAGCGGATGGCCGAAACGGAGAGCAGTTGATGGACATTAAAAAACAGCTCCCGCGCCCTCGTTCCTCTCCAATCATCCGATAAAGAAATCATCGTTTTTCACCAACTTTTAGGCATGGATCAATGGGCCTCATATGCCGTCCATGTCGGCTTTTTGATTTTCGCCGACAGCGAGATGATTTTCCCTTTCACCCGGTTTGCTTCCTTTCCCGTGAGCGGCACCGGCTGATAGTTGTTTCTTGTCCTCACCGACGAAATGCGAAACGGGATGACGCGAATTTCTTTTTTGGCCGTCCGTTTGCCGTTTTGGAAAGAAAAGGTCTGCTGGAAGACAAACGTATCTTTGTCGCTCGGATTTTTGTTCCCTCCGAACATGAAATTCCCTAGGCTGTAGACGATAAACTTCCCTTTATACTCCTCAATGCCTTGAATGACATGCGGATGATGGCCGACGACCAAGTCAGCGCCGCTGTCAATGGCAAAGCGGCCGAGCGCCTTTTGCGTGCTGTTTGGCGTATAGCTTCGTTCGACTCCCCAATGAAAATGAATGAGCACGATATCGGCCCCTTGCTTCCGAAGCGTGCGAATGTCGTTGGCGATCTGCTTGCGCAGTGCGCTTGTATTGCTCCAGCCTTCATAGCCAAGCGCTCCGATTTGGATTCCTTTCACCGTTTTCAGTAGCCGAAACGTGCGACCAAAATAGCCGATGTTTTCTTTTTTCAGATTGGCAATCGTGTCATTGTATCCTCGTTGCAAATAATCGTATGTATGATTATTGGCCAGATTCACAGCATCAATGCCGCCATAGGTTAAAATCTTCGCATAGCTCGGATGGCCGCGAAAACGGAATTTCTTGCTCGCTTTGCGCGTGGAGGTGGTCAACGTTGTCTCCAAATTGACCGTGGTAAAATCATCTTTTTGAAAGATCGGCCCAATATATTTCGTAAAATAGCGCAAGCCGTGCTTTTTCGCCTCATCGTCGAACGAATACGCATAGCCGTAGTTTTCATCGCGCCCGAGCGTCACATCTCCCGCTGCGCTTAACGTAATGCGCACTTCACTTGGCGCCGTTGACTTCATTGCCGCCTGCGCCACAGCCGCTTTGTCGGCTGGCTTCAGCAACGGCGGATGCTCGGCCGCTCGCCCAGCCGTTTCGTTTCGCGCAGCCAACACTTCTTGTGCGCCGTGGTCCACCGTATTTCCGCATGAAAATAAAAAGATTGACGCCATACACACAAATGCCGCATTTCTCCTCTTGATCCATGAGTTCATTTTTTCTGCTCCTATCAATCTGTTTCCTTCGAACTTTGAAAACTTCCATAACTATTATTCAATATGTGCTCTATCTATTCCTTTCTTTATCAAAAAAATTTAGAAAAAAATTTAGAAAACTGGTGAAAAACTAGTTTTTTGCTCAAATCAGCGGCGTTTGACCAGAAAGGAGAGCAGATCTGACAAGGTTTCTCTAATTGAAAAAGAGTTGGGATGAGCCGCCTTTTTCAATAAATCGCTGCCCTTTTAGGAATGATGGCCTGGCCAATCTATGGTATAATGATTCTGCAGGCATTTCCTTCCTCATTCCACACCTCAGACTTCCCTCCCTCCATTGGCGGAAATGCCCCTCATTAGCGCGATATTCAAGTTAAGGAGGGCTCCTCATGCAAGAACAGCTTTGGTATTATGTCAAGAAAATAGACACATAAAATGGAGAAACATTTTAACTCCTACTACCGCACTTCGTTTGGTGGCCTCTTGATAAGGAGAACGGTTGGTAAACCCTTCCCCTTATCAAGGGGATTAAGAAACTGCCATATCGCGACTTCATTCAGAGAAGGATTGTTTTTTGCCGTGTTGATGCAGCTTCTCATATGCCATCGGAGACATGTACTCGTTAGCGGAATGAATTCGCTGAGAGTTATAAAAACACTCAATATATTCAAAAATCCGATGTTTGGCCTCTTCCCTTGTTGTAAAGGTCTCGTGGAAAATCAGTTCCTTTTTGATGATGCTGTGAAACGATTCCGCACATGCGTTATCATAACAGTTTCCTTTTCGACTCATGCTGGTTTGCATTCCATGCTGTCGTAAAATGGATTGATACTCGTTCGATGCATATTGGCTCCCTTGATCCGAATGGTGAATCAGACCTGGTTGAGGCTTTCTCTGGTTGATGGCTCGGTTTAATGCTTTGATCACTAACTCTTTTGTCATTCGCTCGGAAAGATACCAGCCAACGATTTTACGAGAAAACAAATCCATGACCGAAGCTAAATACAGCCAGCCTTCTTTCGTCCAAATATAGGTGATATCCGCCACCCATACTTTGTTCGGCTTATCCACTTCAAACTGCTGATGTAATAAGTTGGGATACACAGGCAAATGATGCTTCGAATTCGTGGTGGCCTTATATTTTTTCTTCGTTTTGGAACGAATGTCATCGTCTTTCATGATTCTTGCGACGGTTTTCTGAGAGACCTTCACTCCTTGTTTCTGAAGGATTTTTGTGATTTTTGGACTGCCATACGTTTCTCTTGACTCGATATGAATCTTTTTGATTTGTTTTTTCAACGTTTCGCGTCTTTGCTTTTGTTGGCTTTCTGGTCGTTTGATCCATGCATAGTACCCACTTCTTGAAACGCCTAGGACTTCACACATCTTCGCCACACGAAACTCCTTTCGATGCGTATGAATGAATTCATAAATTACTTCTGGTTTTTGGCGAAGATGCTCATGGCCTTTTTTAAGATGGCGTTTTCCTCCTCTAAGTCACGAATGCGTTTTTGCAGTTCACGCTTTTCGCGATCTTCTGGTTTTAGTTTCCCGCTTCCGACAAAGCTATGTTCCGCATCATTTTTATAATCCGCTACCCATTTATGAAGGGTTTTTGGTGAAATATCCAGTTGTCTAGCTGTTTCAGCGACTGCTTTCCCTTCCTCTAGCACTAATTTAACTGCGTGTACTTTGAATTCTTTATCAAAACGTCTTGTCATTATAGACACTCCTCATGTTTGATAGATTTACTATACATTTTCTTTATTCGTCGTGTCTATAATCTAGACTAACATCACTTTTACGCCAATTGACTGAACTTGTACAAGGTTTAGTCAATGACATGACCGTCGTGAAACAAGATATGCAGATGGTCAAGCAAAACATGGACGCCATGAAAAAGGATATGGATTCCATGAAAAAAGATATGGATTCCATGAAAAAAGATATGGATTCCATGAAAAAAGACATGGACTCCATGAAGAGAGAAATGGATTCCATGAAACAGGAACTCCAAACGGTAAAGCAAAAAGTGGACAAGCTCGAACAACGAATGGACAAACAGGAAGAAGAATTGCGCTGGTTAAAAGAGCAAATGAAAGAAAACACAGAAATGATCAAAGCGATCCGCGACAATCAACTCGAGCAGCGAAGCATCCAAGACGGCATGCGCCACGAAATCGCCAACCTCCGCGGAGAAATGGCTGGCATTCGCGAGCAGATGGCAACAAAAGACGAGCTCTCCCGCCTTCGCGAGCAAATGGCGACAAAAGAAGACATCTCCCTCATTCATCAGCGGCTTGATTATCAACTCAGCCGCATCGCGCGAGCGGAAGAGGAGATTTATTTGCTGAAGAAGGCAAAGTAATAAGATCCCCCATCCTGACCGTTTCCGAATGCATTGTCTGTTTCTCCCGTTTTGTCGTCCATCGTTTTTCGAGAAAAACTCCGCTACCCCACCATAGGGCTGCAGTAGGGAAAATGTGCTTTTTCTTTGCAATAACTCACACTTGCAGGGTTGAAGCGATCCAAAGATATGAAAATCCTTCGCACAGTGCCGGCGCAAGCCATGCTTGCGCCGGGCAGACTGCCCTCAACCCCCCGCCATCTCAAGAGTTCGCCGTGCGATCTCTTCTCCAATAGGAAAACAGGCTGTTGCCCCAGGCGATGGGGCATTTAAAACATGAACGGTTCTCTTCGTATTAATAATGTAAAAATCATCAACGAGTGTTCCATCAGAGCGCAATGCTTGAGCGCGTACGCCTGCCGGCGCCGGGATCAAATCGTCCGCCTCTACATCTGGAAGCAAACGCTGGACATTTTTTACAAAAGATATTTTGCTATATGAACGGACCATTTCTTCCATTCCTTCTCGCCAGTACGTCAAGGCTAATTTCCAAAACCCCCTAAACGAGAAAGTATCTAGCAGGTCCTTGACATCCACATCCGTTTTTCTGTATCTGTTTAGTGCAAAATAAAAATACAGAGTTCTGCAACGAAACGTGCAGAGCCTAAGGCAAAGAAAAAAGGCTTGCCAGCCCCTAACATTTCCTCTACTGTGGAAGTTGTGAACACATAAACCAAACAGTGGAGGAGCGAAAGGATGCTGGCAATGCCCGAAATGAATCGTATCAGAAAACTGCGTGAAAAGAAAGGGTTATCGATTGCGGAAATTTCCCGCGAAACGGGATATAACTGGAGAACGGTCAAGAAATACGCGGATGGCGGCATTTCTGTCCAACCAACCATCAAACGCAAAAAGGGGATGATGGAGGAAGAAGGATACGGGCAAATCATTGATGACTGGTTGGAGGAGGATGCCAAGCTGCCGAGAAAACAACGGCGAACGAACAAGACGATGTTTGAAGCGCTTTGTCGTGACCATGGATTTCAAGGCTCGTATCGCACCGTTTGCGCGTACGTGCAAAAACGAAGACCGCAGCTCAAACTCGAGAAAGAACAGCGCTATGAACGACTTGAGCACCCGCCAGGCGAGGCGCAGGTGGATTTCGGGAAGATGACGGTGGTGACGAAGGAGGGGAAGGAAGAAGAACGATCGGTTTTGATCGTAAGCTTCCCGTATAGCAACGCTGCGTTTGCTTATCCGCTGCCGGCGGAAAACAGTGAATGCTTCCTCCATGGGTTGACGCAGCTGTTTCGTCAGGCTGGGGGAGTGCCAAAGGCATTGCGCATTGACAATTTGTCCGCGGCCATCGTGTCGATTCGAAAAGGGGGAGAACGCCAATTCACCGAGGCTTTTGAGAAATTTCAACTCTACTATCGGTTTGATGTACAAGTGTGCAATCCATACAGCGGACATGAGAAAGGAAATGCGGAGCGAAAAGTCTATTACACTCGCAACCTTTGTTTCGTCCCGGCTCCGTTGATCGAGTCGGATCCGGAGCTGGTGGAGTGGCTGCATCGCAAGATGGTCGAGGACCGAAACCGCCCTCATTATGAAAAGGGGCGGTTGATAGAGGAGCTATGGCAGGAAGAGCGGCCGGAGCTGTTGGCGTTGCCGGAACAAGATCTTCCGATCTTCTCCCTCGATCACGCTTACGTGAATAAGTACGGAGAAGTGATGGTGGATGGGAAGGCGTTCGTCGTCCATGGCCTGTCCGTCCCCAACCGGGTATTGGTGAAAAAAGAGTGGGATCGTTTCTTTGTGCTCTCTCCTGACGGAGGCATACATCTTGAGATGCCAAGGCCGTATACGAACGTGAAACGCGAGATCCCTTGGAAAGAGATTTTCGCTGAGTGGGAGACCAACCCCCGGGTTGTCGGGCATTCCCGATACCGGGCGTACTTGCCGGAAGCGATCCGAACGTATCTGGCTGGCACCCCGCCCCAGGTGGCGGCCCGTTTGAAAGGGCTGCGAGCGCTGTTGGATCGTTGCACGCTTTATGAAATCGCCCAGTGGCTCGAGGAGAGTCAGCGATGGGACTTGGCTCCTCATGAAATCGGGGTGTTGATGGAAGCCGAGCAATCCCATTACCCGGCCAAGTGGGAAGAATCGTACACCCCTTCCGTCCTGATCGACTATGAAACGGATTTAACGGTGTATGATCAACGTCTTCACCCCGTTCGGGAAGGGGGTGTCCAGGGATGAGAGCAGAGGTGAAAGAGATTTGTAAAGCGCTGCATTTGGCCTATATCGCGGATCGATTGGAGGAGGTGATGTTCGAAACGAAAGAGCAGTTTTTGCGGGATGTATTGGCGCTGGAGCTGTCGTGCCGCCAGCAGGCGAAACAGGCCCGGCTGATCAAGAAAGCCAAGTTTCGGGAGTTGAAATGGCTGAAGGATTACGAATGGTCGGATCACATCCACTGGCCGACCACGACATCGAAGAAGGAATTGTGTGACCTTCGCTTTTTGGAGCGAAAGCAAAACGTTCTGCTTTTAGGCTCGCCCGGGACAGGAAAAACCCATCTCGCCACAGCGCTCGGCATCCAGGCGTGCCAACAAGGCCATGAGGTTCGGTTTTTCCGCGTCGCGGATCTCGTCGCCCAGCTGGAAGAGGCATTGAAAAATGGCACGCTCGGGCGGCTGAAACGAAGCATCGATGCGTGCGAACTGTTGATATTGGATGAACTCGGCTATGTGCCGTTTCAAAAGCAAGGATCGGAGCTGTTGTTTCATATTATCGCCGACTGTTATGAGCGAAAAAGCGTCATCGTGACGTCGAATCTGGAATTTGGACAGTGGAATCGGGTGTTTGGGGACAACCGCTTGACAGCTGCGCTGGTGGATCGCTTGGTTCACCATGCCCACATCCTGGCCTTTACGGGAGAGAGCTATCGACTGCGGAACGCTCTCTCCGCGATCCAGCCGTCCTCTTCCCCCGGTCTGGAACCTTAAGTCTTGAGCTGGCAAGCCTATGTATTTTTTCTTGCACTTCTCTGCATTTTTTGCTTGCAAAAAACATGTATCCTTCACGCTTGAATCCAAGTACAGCATTTGGTCCCACTTCCACCTCACCATTGATCATTCTTGTTAAATGAACGCCAAGAAAAGGAAATTGTGGATTCGGAACAGGATACACTAAGTTTTTCACAAGGTAGCGTTTTTCAGGGCGCAACTTATAGTACTCCCCGCGAAAAGGAACAATTTTTAGGTCCATTGCTACTCCCGAAGCACGAGCAATACGGTCGCTATGCAACCCTGCACAGTTAACTGCAAAATCAAATGATTGGGCGCCGCGGTTAGTAATTACGCGGACTTTTGAACGCTCTTCTATGATTCGCTCCACCTTTGTATTTAATGATAGTTCGGCGCCTACATCCTTTAATAGTGATGCTATTATTTCACAAACCTTCTTATAATCGACGATGCCAGTTTCTTTTACATGAATAGCCCTGATCCCACTAACATACGGTTCGAAATCTCGCAAACGATCCTGACCAATCAACTCGAGATTCAGACCGTTTTGCAACCCACGGTCATATAAGTTTTTCAAGAGTGGAAGCTCTTGCTCACTCGTGGCTACAATCACTTTTCCACACCGTTCAAAAGGAATCCCATATTTCTGACAAAAACGAATGAGCGCTTCCCCTCCTGATCTCGCAAATTTTGCTTTATAACTTCCAGGTTTATAATAAATCCCTGAATGAATAACACCGCTGTTATGGCCTGTTTGATGCGCTCCCCAATGATTTTCCTTTTCAATCACTGTAATTTCCGCCTCTGGTCTAGCCTGCTTAATAGAATAAGCGGCAGCTAAGCCAACAATTCCTCCTCCAATAATGGCTATATGAATCATGTTAAGATCTCCTTATTTCATACTTTCTTTTCGGAATAGTCTCTGTTCGCTGTGCTCTACATCATTTAAAAAAATTTCCGCTTTTTGCTACCGACAGAAAAGAAAGAACGGGGAAATTCTTCCCCATCTTTAACACGATGCTTCGTCATGTAAGCAATCACAATAAAGTGAACGGTTAGTGGGCACTTCCCAACAGTTTTCCAACACCATGAATTTTCTCTAAAATCAAAATAAGTACAATTGAAATCAAAATTACAACACTCGAAACCGAAGCAACAATCGGACTATATGCATCTTGCATTGTTGAAAAAATTTCCAAAGGTAATGTTCTCATCTCAGGAGACACCATAAATAATGAAACCGTAACATTATCAAATGAAGTCAAAAAAGAGAATAACGCCCCGGATAAGACCGCCGGCCGAATTAAAGGAAATGTTACTTTCCAAAAAACAACCACCGGACTAGCTCCAAGAATTGCCGCTGCCCGTTCCAAATTGTAATCAAAACCACTTAATCCTGTTAGGACAAAACGAACTACATATGGTACACAAATAATAATATGAGCGATCAAAAATCCCGTCGGAGTACCCGCTAACAACATAGGCGTGAAATAAATTAATAAGGCAATGCCCAGTACCAATTGTGGAACAGTCAACGGAGCGGTTAACAACGAGACAAGATAAGATTTCCCAGGTATATCGTATTTGGCAATAGCAAGAGCTCCTAATGTTCCCAACAAGACTGAAAACAATGATGCTAAAAAAGCGAATTTTACACTATTCCAAAAAGCTTCGACAAACTCTGGCCGTTCTAGCAACTTGGTGTACCATTGTAGTGAGAAACCCTTTGGCGGAAAACTCGGATAATTGGCGCTGGTAAGTGAAGCCGGAATGGTTACAACCAATGGGATTAAGATGTAAATGATACTAATTATGGCTAGTAATAGTCTCAATCTTCTCAAAATACTCATTAGCGAAACACCTCCCGATAGCGCCCCTTTTCCATCATTCGAGTAAAAATAGTAACCATGATTAATGTAATGCCAAGGAGAACATACGAAATGGCAGATCCGTACGTCCAACGCAGTAAGTTAATAATTTGGTCATAAGCCACAACCGGGAGCATAGGTACATTTGCCCCTCCCATCAGCGCTGGAGTCACATAGGCACTCATCGACATGCTAAAGACCAACACGACCCCTGATACAATCCCTGGTAGACTCAATGGCAAGGTAACCGACCAAAATGAACGGAGAGGACCGGCGCCGAGAATGGCTGCAGCTTTCTCAAGAGATGGATCAATATTATATAAACTTGTAGCAACCGATAAAATCATAAATGGTAAATAGGCATTAGACAGTCCTATAACGACACCTATCTCCGAAAATAACAATTTAGGCGGTGAAGTGGTAATACCAAGGCTAATTAATAATTGATGGACTGTCCCGTTTGGTAATAAGAGAAGATACCATCCGAAATTACGCACAACAATGCTAATAAGCAACGGTGAGGCTACAAGCAAAGTTAATAATCCGCGGACACGCGGGGAACATTTAGCCATTGTTAATGCTACAGGATAACCGAGCAACAGGGATACCACTACAGTGTACAGGCTTATTTTGATTGTCAGCCATAACGAATGTAAATAGTAAGAATCAGTAAAAAAATGTACGTAGTTTCCTATGCTATAAAACGCATTCGTTTCCCCTTTGGTTTCAATAAAACTTAAATATAAAATGTAAAGCATTGGTATCACAAAAAAACCGAAAATAAATGCCACTAGGGGGAACAAAAGCAAACCGCAATATATATATTTTCTCCAATTTCTTTTTCTCCTTGCCGTAACAATTTCTGTTGACAATCTGACTATTTTTTGACGATCATCATATCTGACGGGTTCCATCCCACAGTCACCTCAGCTCCTATTTTCCAATCCGATTTAACGAAAGGTTGTAGCACTTGCACCCGTTTTCCAAACAATAGCAACTCAATTTCCCAAGCGGAGCCAAGATAGTTCATTTGAACGATCGAAGCATTGTACTTGTTGTAATAAAAAATTTCTGGCTCGCTTTCTTGTTCCTGAATGGTTAATTTTTCTGGTCGAATGTACAGCTTGACCTCATCTCCAATTGAATAAGAACGTTCCGGGCCCATCATATTTTTTGACTCAACGAGTACCTGAACGCCTTCCTCTAACTCAATACATACCATTCGACTGTCGACCGTTTTTACTTTACCCTCTAATTGGTTTGATTTCCCAACAAATTGAAAAACGAACTCGGTGCATGGATGCTCATAGATTTCCGTTGGTGTTCCAACTTGTTCAATTATTCCTTTATTCATTACCACGATTCGATCAGACAGGGAAAGTGCCTCCTCTTGGTCATGTGTAACAAAAATAGTTGTAACCCCCACCTCTTTCTGCAAACGCTTAATTTCAGCCCTTAATTCATAACGTAATTTAGCATCAAGATTGCTGAGTGGCTCGTCAAGCAACAATAACATTGGTTGCACTACTAGAGCACGAGCAATTGCCACCCGTTGTCGTTGCCCTCCGGATAATTGGCGCGGATACCTATTCTCCAATCCCACCATTTTCACTAACTCTAACGCCTGCTCGATTCTCTTCTTCCTCTCTTCTTTTGGAACTTTACGCAAAGATAAACCAAAATCAAGGTTTTCATAAACAGTCATATGCGGAAATAGAGAATATGTTTGGAATACCATTCCTAAACCACGTTTATACGGAGGAATATGTGTCACTTTTTTCCCTTTAATAAATACTTCTCCTTTATCAATATCAAGAAAACCAGCAATGACATTAAGTGTTGATGTTTTGCCGCACCCAGAAGGGCCAAGCAAGGTGAGTAGTTCACCTTGCTTGACTTGTAAATCGATACCGTTTAGGATAACGTTTTTCCCAATCTGTTTATAAACTCCCCTTATTTCTACGTCATTTACTACTGTTTGCATATGCTTTCACTCCCTAATTTATTTGCTAACCTTTTTCCCTAATTCTGGTGTAACTTCTTTAGCCCAACGATCTGTCCATTCTTCCCGAATTTCTGCCATCTTTTTAAAATCAGGGCGGAAAACATGATCACTATCTTTTAGACCAATAGATTTTTCGTACTTGGGCGCTACCTTCATTTCTTTGAGCACCGGGTAGAAACCGCTTTCTGCGATTTGTTTTTGCGACTCCTCACTTATCAAAAAGTTTACGAATTTTATCGCCGCTTCTTTATGTGGAGCATTCTTGACAACCGTCGCGCTGAATGCTTGCAATGGCGCTCCCTCTTTCGGAATAACCATTTTCAAAGGCACTCCCATATCAATCAACTCAGCTATCGCATAGCTACCCATAACAGTGACATCTGCTGCTCCTTGTTGCACAGCTGGCATCATTTGAGTAGAGTTTTTGTAGAATGTATTGGAATAGCTAGCTAATTCCTTGGCTTTTTGCAAACCAGGTTCCAAATTATCCAAACTCCCACCATTAGCATTGGCAAGGTTATAAAGCAAAGCAAAACCCCAGTCATTGGCAATGTCGGCGAATGCTGTTTTTCCGTTATATTCAGGTCGAATAAGGTCATTCCAGGATGTAATGGGTGCCCACTTGTGTTTCTCAAACGTTTCCGTATTGTATGCAGGAGCAATTACCAACCCAAATACAGGCACCCCAACATTATTTACGACAACAAATCGTAGATCAACCTTATCCATGTTAGGAACTGTCGATGGATCTAATTTTTCAGTCAACCCTTTGTCATTAGCTCTTTGTACGTCCAAGGGTACATAAAACGCGACATCGTATTGGGGGGCATTTTTCTGCAATTCCACCTTTGACAATATTTCTCCAGATAACCCAGGAACAAAGTTTACTTTAATTCCGTATTCTTTCTCAAATTTTGGAGCAATTACTTCGCGAATAGCTCTCTCGATTTTGCCGCCATTCCCCGCGACTGTAATTTCAGTCGCACCATCTCCCGAATTGCTAGCCGGTTTAGCTTCGCTAGTTGTTTTAGGATTTGGAACACTGCAACCGACTAAAGACATAACAATTATAGAAACTAATATGGCAATCCAGCGTTTTTTCATTCGATTTCCCTCCTAACCTCTATTTACCTAGTTGTAAAACACATAGCCCTTCTACCATCCAATTTTCTTAATTACCATACATTCTTTTTGCCCCCTCAATAGAAAACGTTTTCACAAGTGTTTATGTTAAAAAACAGAGATGCTCGGTTTTGTATAATATTGATTTTTTAAATCCACCTATTTTCCGTGACTTCACATGCCTCGGCGAGCAATTCAACAAGATGAACTGCCTTTATATGATCATGGAGATTTTCCTTGGCAATGCCCACCTTCATTTGCAATAAACAACCTGGATTAGTCGTTACAATAACATTCGCCTTTGTATCCTTAATATCAGACATTTTTGCATTAAGGATGTTCATAGACTCTTCAAAATGAATTAAATTATAAATCCCACCCGAACCACAGCAAAGGTTAGGCTTATTTAATCGTATAAACTCAATGCCTTCAATCGACTGAATCAATGCTTCCGGCTCTTTTGTAACTTTTTGAACATTAGTCATATGGCAAGAAGGCTGGTAAGTAACCCTGTAAGATAAGACTCTCTCTAGTTTTAAACCAAGCTTATTTAAAATCACGCTAATATCTGCTACCTTTTGCTTAAAATGTCTTGCGCGCTCCAACCATTCGGGATCACCTTCGAACAATCCATCATATTCCTTCAGCATGGCGCCGCAACCTCCCGCGCTATTTACAATATAATCAAACTCCTCTTTTTCAAACACTTCAATGTTCCGTTTTGCCATTTCTTTCGCTAGTTCTTCTTCCCCAACATGCAGTTGCAACGCACCGCAACATGTTTGATCATTAACTACGACAACCTCGCAACCAACCTTTTGCAACAGGCGAATGCTAAGTAAATTAATTCGGTAAAAAACCGCTTCCATCACACAGCCGGTGAAAAATGCAACTTTCAAAGCCGGACGCTCGCTAATCGAAGGGTATCGGCGACCATCGTTTTTTCGAAAAGGAGGTTTCGCTTCAGTTAACCCCTTATCAAATAACTCCAACTTTTTCGGGAGCAAATATCGAAGCGGCTTCATATGAACAACCTTTTTCACACCTGATTTCTGATATACCCATAGAAAGCTACCAAGCTTATTCATGATGCTTTTACTTGGAAACACATGTTTAAAGACGAAACCCTCACAAAAACGCCGCAATGGAGACGAAGTCTGCTTTTTGTGATAGCGAATACTGCCTTTTACAAGCTCAAGCATTTTCCCATATTGGATGTTGCTCGGACAAACATGTTCACATGCACGACAGCCAAGACAAAGATCGATTGGAACACTTAATTCATTCACTGTGATATGTCCCTCTGCCGCCATGCAAACAAGATTGATGCGCCCCCTTGGGGTTTGTGTTTCCGTTTTCATTGTCAAATAGGTAGGACAGGAGGGCAGACAATAGCCACATCGAACACAGTCATATGTTAAATCCGCCGCCTTCTTTAAATACACGTTTTCTTGGGCTTCCATTATCTTAACACCAACCTGTCACCTGGTTTTGGGAAAATCTTTCCTGGATTCATAATGTTATTTGGATCCCACGCCTGTTTAATGCGTTTCATCATTTCAAGCGAAAACTGATCAAATTCCATTGGCATAAAGGACTTTTTCATCAGCCCGATTCCATGTTCCCCGGAAAGCGTTTCTCCGAGATCAAGGGCGGCTTCAAAAATCGCAGCCACCGCTTTCTCTACCTTCTTCATTTCCTCTTTATTGCGCTGATCACAAAGAATGTTTGGATGAAGGTTTCCGTCGCCGGCATGCCCAAAAACAACGAGCTCGATGTCGAATTTGTCTTTAATTTCCCTTAACCGTTTTAGAAAAGATGGAATTTGGCTTCTTGGAACCGTCGCATCTTCAGAAATTTTCGTCGGTTTATGTCGCGCAACAGCCGGAGACACAAGTTTTCGCGCTTTCCACATTTTTTCTTCTTGGTCACTCGTTTCAGCTTTTTGGACGCGCAACGCTCCTGTCTTTTGCATTAATTTATAAACATAGTCCGCCTCATCTCGAATAGCTAGGGGATGACCGTCAAGTTCTATAAAAAGAACCGCTTCGGCATTGATAGGCAATCCCATCGGCCGGTAACTTTCCACCGCCCAGATAGACGCTTGATCCATGAACTCGATCTTCGACGGAAGAATCCCCGAAGTAAGTACATTGGTAATCGCATAGCCCGCTTGCACAATATCATCGAAAACTGCCATAAGAGAAATCGTCGCCTGCGGTCTTGGAATAAGACGCAAAATTGCCTCTGTAATAATGCCAAGTGTTCCTTCTGAGCCAACAATTAATTTCGTTAAGTCATAACCTGTGACATTTTTGATCGTTCGTCCACCTGTGCGTATAATATGGCCTTCTGGTGTGACGACTTGCAATCCTAAAACATAATCTTTCGTTACTCCGTATTTCAGCCCCCGCGGCCCGCCCGAATTTTCCGCAATATTTCCAGCAATCGTCGAGACATTAGAACTGCTCGGATCTGGGGGATACATAAGACCAACTTTTTGAGCAACCCGATCAATGTCAGCTGTAATTACACCTGGAGAAACAACAGCAATCATATCATCCCTGTGGATTTCCAATACATCATTCCATAAAGATACATCAATCACTATCCCGCCCTCAATAGGCAAAGCCCCTCCACTTAATCCAGACGCATTCCCTCTTGGTGTAATGGGTATTTTTTCTCGATTGGCGAGCTTAATAATTTCAGAAACTTCCTCCACACACTTCACTTGACAAACAAGATCAGGCACAAAAAAACCAAAAGACGCATCATACCCATAACCAAGAAGATCTGTTTTTTTAATAAGAACTCTTCTTTCTTCTCCAATAATCCGAACAATTTGATCTACAATATCCGGTTGTAACGGCATCACTCACCACCTCTTATATACCTTTGTAACGAGCGATGACACTTTCAAGATGATAACGCATAGCTTGACGTGCTTTTACTCCATCACCAGACAATATGGCTTCATAGATAGCACGATGCTCTTGAAGCACCTTCACAGGATCTCCTGCTCCGGCAAATGTATTGACCGCATTTTTCGTAACAGATTTAAAAAGCTTATCAGAGATGAATTCCATTATTCTAAAAAACAGCGCATTTTGAGACATTGACGATATTTGCATATGAAAAGAAAAATCTGATCTAGCCGGCAATTTTCCTGACATAACCTCTTTCTCCAGCTCAGAAAACAATTGTGTTAACTTTCTTTTACCATCTTCTGTTCCTCTTATTGCTGCATAATAAGCTGCTTCCACTTCAATCGCTTGGCGAAATTCCATAAGTTCATGAATTTCAGTGTCGTCATCCCCAAAAATATAATTTAAATCAAGCAAATGGTTTCCTGTCTCCCTTACAAAGGTTCCTACTCCAGGGCGTATCTCCAAAACACCAATAGCTTCCATAACAGCAATGGCTTCCTTAATTGTTGTGCGTGATACCTGAAACTTTTCCGCTAAATCACGTTCCGAAGGTAGTTTATCACCTGGCTGCAACTGCCCCAAACGGATAGCTTGTTGAATTTGTTCAATAATCGCTTGGTACACTCTTTTCTTCCTGATAGGCTTAATATCCATTTTTTCCTCTCCACATTCCTTAGAAGTTAATATTTCTGAAGATCTCTCTTATGGTCGGCAATTCCTGAATAAGTAGTAATAAAAGGAGCAGATAACTTTTTGTTCAATAAATGTTGTAAACCTTCGGAGGTTCAGTGGTTGGTCCACTGTACCACTACACTTAGAATGTACCATAAAAAATATTTGTTTGTAAATAATAAATTTACTAAATATATTAAATATTTAATTTTTTATTAAGTATGTTAAGCTTTTCAGCTTTATTTATGACATATAAAAAAGTTGTTTCAAAAAATTGTATTTACTTCTATGGGCTAAATATTTTGCTTTATGCGTATATACATCAATAAGAAAAGGCGTCCCGATCCTTTTGGGGACACCTTCTGTTTATTTTTCCTCCTTCCTCATAGTTCGGGAAAAACCTTACACCTCAACGCTCCGCCCCCTGCAACGCCCGGTTCGTTTCTTTGGCCGCCTGATCGAGCGCTTCTTGCGGGTCGATTCCTTCATACAACCGTTCCATCGCTTTCACGACATGTTGCCGAGATTCAGGGAAGACGTTGATGAGCGCCCCATGGGTGGCAGGGGTTGATTTTGTTTCATGCAGCTGGTCCACCGTCACTTTTAATTGCGGGTATTTCGCCCATTCATCTTTGACGAGCGGCTCATCATACGCAGCTGGATTGATGGCAAAATACCCCGTGCGCACATGCCACTTGGCTTGGACGGGAGCGGTCGTCAAGTATTTCATGAACTCCCATGCCGCTTTTTGTTCCTCTTCACTGCTTCCTTTCATCATCCAAAGCGAAGCGCCGCCGATAATGACGCCTTGGCGCTCGACGCCATCCGGAACAGGCAAATACGAGACCCCAACGTCAAACGGCGAGTTGTTGATCACCGTTTTCACGCCAGCGGATGAATCTAAATACATGGCGATTTTTCCCGCTTGGAAGGCGGCGCGCATGTCGTCCCAATTTTGGCCGGCGTTGTAAAACGTGCCGTCTCGATACATGTCGCGGATCAACTCAAATACACGCTTTCCTTCCGTTCCGTTAAACACCGCTTTTGTCGCGTCGCCGTTTCGGCCGTTGTCGTTGTTCACATACAATCCGCCTTGCACGGCCACCATTTCTTCGAAAAACCAGCCGTAGTTCAAAATGGAAAATCCGTACCGCTCCGTTTCCTTTCCTTTTTTCTTTGTCAGCTTTTTCGCCGCTTCTTTCAACTCGCTGTAGGTGAGCGGCGGCTTTTCTGGATCGATCCCGGCTTCGTGAAACGCATCTTTATTGTAAATCAATACAGGGGTTGACGAGTTAAATGGCATCGAGTAAATCCGCCCGTTCACCGTATAATAATTGACAATATTTTTCTCCCATTGCGAAACATCATACTTGTCTTTATCGATCCATGTCTGCACCGGGACGACCTTTCCGCTGTCGATCATATGCTTTGTCCCGACTTCAAACGTCTGCATGATCGTCGGCGCGTCTTTTGTCTCGGCTACCGCATTCCATTTCGTCAGCGCCTCTTCATAGGTGCCTTGAAACACCGGCTTCACCTCAATCTCTGGATGGGTTTGGTTAAAATCAGCGACAATGTCATTCAGTACCGGCTCCAAATCCCCGCTCATCGAATGCCAAAACACCACTTCTGTTTTGCCTCCCGCCGCTTCGCCCGCATCTTCACTTGAGCATCCCGCGGCAAGCCCAATAAACATCAAGGTTAAGAAACTGGCCAAAACCTTTCTCATCTTGTTTCTCCTCCCTACTATTGAATCGCTCCTTGCATAAGCCCTTTGCGCAATTGCTTCTGTCCGGCAAACAACAGCAACAAAGTCGGAAGCATCGCGATAACCGCCGCTGCCATAACGACGCCCCAGCTGCTGGCGATCTCTTGCGTCTGCAGCTGCTTGAGCCCGATCTGCACGGTGCGGACGCGATCATCGTTTGTAACGAGCAACGGCCATAAATACATATTCCAAGCGTCCAAAAAGCTGTAAACAGCCAGCGTTACCAAACTCGTTTTTGAAAGCGGCAATACGACGCGGCAAAAAAAGCGGAAATTCCCGATGCCGGACAACTGCGCCGCCTCATACAGCTCGTGCGGAATTTGCTTAAACTGCTGCCGCAATAAAAAGATGCCAAACGCCATCGCCCAAAACGGCACGATGAGCCCTACGTAATGGTTTGTCCAGCCAAGCACTTGGATTGTCAAAAAGTTTGGGATCACAGTCGCTTCCCACGGAACGAGCATAGTGGCAATGCAAATGTAAAACCACCGATCCCGACCCGGAAAGCGGAGAAACACAAAAGCGAAAGCGGCGAGACTTGACACGATGAGGCGCCCCAATGTAATCATGAAAGCCACAAAAAAGCTGTTCCATAAATATCTCCCAAGCGGCGCCTGTTGAAACGCGGCCTCATAATTGACCAATGTCCAATTCTCAGGCCATAGGCGTCCTGACAAAATAGCGGCTCCATCCATCAAACTCATCAGAAGAGCATAAGCCACTGGAAACAAGATGACAACCGAGCATAGGCATAACAACACATAGCGAGCCGTTGCCCACGCCGCTCTCATTGGTAATGCACCTTCCTCTCGGCAAACCGAAACTGCAAAAAAGTGACGAGGGCGATGATGAGAAAAAGTACAATGGCTTGCGCGCTCGCGGAACCAAACTGATAGTTGACGAACGCTTCCCTGTAAATCGCGTAAACGAACACATTCGTGGCCTCCACCGGCCCGCCTTTCGTTAAAAAGTCAATTTGTCCGAACGTTTGCAGCGCTTGAATGAGCGAGACAGTCGTGACAAAAAACAACGTCGGCGACAACAGCGGCACAGTCACTGTCCACAGCTGGCGCCAATAGCTCATTCCAGCGATGCGTGCGCTTTCGTACAAGGATGGATCGATGTTTTGCAGGCCGGCCAGCAACAATAAAAAGGTCATCCCGATATTCATCCAGATCGTCGCCGCCGCCACCGCATACAATGCCGTGTCCTGGTCAAGGAGCCATGAAACAGGAACCCCGCCGATCGCGGACAACAAACGATTGATGATCCCGATCGCCGGATTGTACATAAACATCCAAATCACCGAAGCGACTCCCACGCTCATCCCCATCGTAGAAGCAAAAATCGTCCGGAAGATCCCGATTCCTTTCCGCGTTTCATGAACGAGCAACGCTAAACCGAACGAAACGGCGACCGTCGTCGGGACAGTGAGCGCCGCAAACAGAATCGTCGCCTTCAAACTATGCCAAAACGAATCATCTTGAAGCAGGGCGACAAAATGCGCCAAACCGGCAAATTCCGTCGGCTGCCCTTGATAATCCGTGTGAAACACGCTTAAATACATCGTCCTCCCCAACGGGTAAAAGAGAAACACGCCAAACAGCAGGAGCGAAGGAAAAAGATACACCATCCCTTCCAACCACGATTTCATTGCGGCCTGCCGCGCCGCCCGCTTCGTCCGGACCGACCATGGCGCTGGGGGGAAAACCGGTGAAACGCGCTCATTCATCGGCGAACCCGCACCTCCTCTCGCTTGATGGACGGCGCCCCGATCCGCTTTCCACGCTCATCGAAAAAAAGGAGAGCCTGCTCATCAAACGCCAACGGCACCACTTCCCCCAAACGGATACGCCATTGTCCGTTCCATCGTGCCGTCCAATAAAGAGTTTTCGCCAACTCAAACGTCACTAACGTTTCATTGCCGAGCCACTCGATATGGCTGACTTTGGCCGCCATATGTTCTTCTCCGGATTCGGCCCGATCAATATGTTCCGGCCGCAGTCCGACAGTCACCCGTTCAGCCTTCGGCAAGGAACGGCGCATGAGGCGGATGGGCCGTTCGTTTTGCAATAAGAGTGAATGTTCCAGCACATGCGCTTCCGCCAAATTCATCGGCGGTGTTCCAATAAATGAAGCGACAAACGTGTTATCCGGGCTATTGTATACATCGAGCGGGCTGCCGATTTGCTGCGGACGGCCGTCATGCAAAATCATCATCCGATCGGCCATTGTCATCGCTTCCGTTTGATCGTGAGTGACATAAATAACGGTCATGCCGAGCTGACGCTGCAGACGGCGAAGCTCGCTCCGCATTTTCGCCCGCAGTTTGGCATCTAAATTGGAGAGTGGTTCATCCATTAAACAAAGCGGAGTTTGTGCGACGATCGCCCGTCCTAAGGCGACGCGCTGACGCTGCCCCCCTGACAATTCCCGCGGCTTCCTCTGCAACACATCGGTCAGCCCGAGCAGTTCCGCCGCTTCCATGCAACGTTTCACTTGTTCCTCTTTCGGCACCTTTTGCGCCTGCAAGACAATCCGCATATTTTGCTCCACCGTCAAATGCGGATATAGCGCGTAGTTTTGAAAAACCATCGATAACCGGCGGGCATGAGGAGGCCAATCGTTCGCCACTTGCCCGTCGATCAGCACATATCCTGATGTCAGCGGCTCAAGGCCAGCGATCAGCCGCAAAATCGTGCTTTTGCCGCATCCCGATGGGCCGACAAGAACAAAAAACTCCCCTGATTCAATCGCGACATTCACATTCTCGACCGCGCTCTTTTTGCCTCCATACGATTTCGTCACCTCGACCAGTTCAAGAAACGCCATCCGCTTCTCTCCCCTTTCCTCTTGTCTATTCCATCGTAATCCATTTTTGTAAATACTGTCTGAACTTATTTTTTGATTTGTGTAAATATTTTTTGAATAAAAAAAGACGCCCTGCTAACGCAGAGCATCCTATCACAAGTTTGCAACCTTTTTGATCATCTGTTTTCCCTGTTGATACAAAAGTCAGTGCGATATTAACGAACGCCCTTCATCAGCCGCTGAATGCTCGGCGCGAGCGAAAACAAGATGATGCTTAACACAATCGCCGCACCGCCGATCGTGCCGAAATACATCGTTTCGTTTTCCGGGGTGTAAAAGCGCACCAACTGAGCATTGATCGCTTGCGCGGCGGCGTTCGATAAAAACCAAAGGCTCATCGTTTGCGCTGAGAAGGCCGCAGGGGCAAGTTTCGTCGTCGCCGACAGGCCGACCGGCGACAGGCAAAGCTCGCCAAGCACGACGATGAAGTAGCTCAACACGAGCCAAATCGGATGGACAAGCCCTCCGCCGCTCAAATGACCCGGAACGAGGATGACGATGAACGACAGGCCGGCAAACAACAGGCCGAACGCGAATTTTTGCGGGATCGTCGGCTGCCGTTTGCCGAGCTTCACCCACATCCAGGCGAACACCGGTGCTAAAGCGATGATAAATAACGGGTTCAGCGATTGGAACCACGCAGGCGACAAGTGGATGCCTGCTACATCCAACTGCGTCCGCTTATCCGCATAGTTTGCCAAAATCGTCGATCCTTGCTCTTGAATCGCCCAAAACATCGCCGAAGCGATAAACAGCGGAATGTAGGCGATCACACGCGGCCGCTCTTCCGCTGTCGTTTTCGGGCTGCGGTACATCACGACAAAATAGATGATTGGGATGATGATTCCTAAGATGCCGACAAGAGAAATAAACGTTTCCACAGTAAACAAACCGTTCGGAATCAAGATCGCAAGCAGTACGGCAATGACGACTGCTCCCACAGCGATGATCGTTGCCGCTTTTTTCTTTTCCGCTGGCGTCAATGGATTCGGCACGTACGTCCCCGCCAACCCGAGATTTTTCTTTCTTGTCGCGATGAAGACAATCAATCCGAGAAACATCCCGACAGCCGCAAGTCCGAAGCCGAGATGGAAATTGTACTTCATCCCCACCGTGCCGACAACTAACGGAGCAAGGAACGCTCCAAGGTTAATGCCCATGTAAAAAATGCTGAATCCAGCATCGCGGCGGTCATCGCCAGGCTGATACATATCGCCGACAATGCTTGAGACGTTTGGTTTCAACAACCCGGTTCCCAGGACGATGAGCGTCATCGACACAAACAGCGCCGCCACCCCGCCCGGAATCGCCAGGGCGATATGACCGGCCATAATGAGAAGGCCGCCGTAAAAGACCGCGCGCGATGTCCCAAACACCCGGTCGGCAAGCCAGCCGCCGATGATTCCGGACATGTACACAAGCGCCCCGTAAATCGACATAATCGCGAGCGCTAGATGTTCATCAAGCCCCAGTCCTCCTTTGGATACTTCATAGTACATGTAATACACTAAAATGGCGCGCATGCCGTAGTACGAAAAGCGCTCCCAAAACTCCGTAAAAAATAATGTGAACAGCCCTTTCGGATGGCCGAAAAAGCCGCGCTGGGGAACGCTGGAAGCGATTTGTTGCTTGTCGATGGATGACATAACCACTACCTACCTCCTTTAAATTCTTTTAATATAATAATTCATTATGTTTATATTGTCAAAAAAATTTTGCATGATTCATAATTGTGATTATAAAGCATCAATATTAAGAAAAATAATATTATTTAAATAAAATATGCCTCGCTTTTCGTTTTTTCATTGTACAGAAAAAACCTTTTCCGTGTTTTGTTGATCATGTATAATCAATGGCAGGGAATCGCCGTTTCCCCAACAGCATCATTTCCTCTTTTCCATCTCATCTTCATCTTTGTGTCCACCGCAAATTCCTTATCTTATCGACGATTAGGAAAGGATGTTACCCATGAGCGAACCGTGGCATCTTATTTTGGACAAGCTTGAAACCATGCAGCAGGAAATAGCGGAAATGAAAGAGCACATGGCCACCAAGGAAGAACTCGAAGACATCAAAGCCAATATGGCCACCAAGCAGGAGCTCGAAGACATCAAAGCACGCATGGCCACCAAGGAAGAACTCGAAGACATCAAAGCCAATATGGCCACCAAGCAGGAGCTCGAAGACATCAAAGCACGCATGGCTACCAAGGAAGAACTCGAGGACATCAAAGCCAATATGGCCACCAAGCAGGAGCTCGAAGACATCAAAGCACGCATGGCTACCAAGGAAGAGCTCGAGGACATCAAAGCCAATATGGCCACCAAACAGGAGCTCGAAGACATCAAAGCGAATATGGCGACGAAAGCGGAGTTGAATGAACTTAAAGCGGACATGGCAAAGGAATTTGCCGCCGTTCATCAAGCCATTCGGGAAATCGATGCGATCGTGAAGCGGCTTGAGCAAAATCAAGAGCAACAACTACAACTATTGTTGCGCCAAGAACGGATCATCGACATGTTATGCCGCCGATCGCTTGAACATGAAGCGGCGATCGCTGATCTCCGTCTAGCCATCAAAAGCTAATATCTGCCCTGTTGCCGCTTTCGCTTCCCGCGTCGTTGCGCATGGATCTATGCTTCCCGATACGGAAAAAGGCATTTTTCATTCCGGCCATTTCCGTTCTCGTACGAAATGTGTTATACTTCTTGTTATACGGATCACCAATTGAAGGGGGATGGGGATGCTGTATCCGTATAACGGAAAACGTCCGAATGTTCACGAAACCGCATTCATTGCCCCGGGAGCCTATTTGATTGGAGACGTCACCGTTGGGCCGGAATCGAGCATTTGGTTCAACGCCGTGCTGCGCGGCGATGAAGGGCCGATTACGATCGGCGCCCGAACGAGCATTCAAGACAATACGACCTGCCATTTGTACGAAGGATCGCCGCTCATTGTGGAAGACGAAGTGACGGTTGGGCATAATGTGATCCTTCACGGTTGCACGATCCGCCGGCGCTCGATCATCGGCATGGGGTCGACGATTTTGGACGGAGCCGAAATCGGTGAAGAATGCATCATCGGCGCCAACACGTTGATTCCGTCCGGCAAAAAGATTCCGCCCCGCTCGCTCGTCATCGGCTCCCCTGGAAAAGTGGTGCGCGAGCTGACGGATAAAGACCTTGAGCTCATCCAGCTGTCGATTGATACATACGTGCAAAAAGGAAAAGAGTATCGCGAACAGCTGGGGCATCATCGGCCGTAGCGCCTTCCACATCGTCGACGGCCAAAACGGAAAAAGAGCCAGCCGAAAGGGCATGGCTCTTTCTTTGCGCTTCCGATCACGTCGGGCGCAACTAGAAGCGCATGACTTTTTCTATCGCATGCAACACGCGCGCAGGCGTTGGCAAATAATCGTCTTCATAGGCGAAAAACGGCACAGGGACGTCAAATCCAGTCACCCGTTCGGCTGGCGCTTTTTGATAGAAAAACGAAGTATCGTTAATGACAGCCAGAATGTCATTGGCCAATCCGCCTGTGGCGTGCGCTTCCTGAACGATCACGGTTCTTCCTGTCTTTTGCACCGACTCAGCGATCATATCTCTGTCAAGCGGATAAAGCGTGCGCAAGTCGATGACATCGGCATAAATCCCTTTTTTCTCCGCTTCTTCCGCCGCCTTCATGGCGACTGGCACCATGGCTCCCCAGGCAATGACGGTCACATCATCCCCTTCGCGCCGTTTTTTTCCTTTGCCGATTTCAATCGTATATTTTCCTTCCGGAACGTCTTCGCGAAACGCACGATAACTGCGCATCGGTTCTAAGAAGAGGACAGGGTCCGGATCTTCAATCGCAGCAATAAGCAACCCTTTGGCATCATACGGCGACGCAGGGCAGACGACTTTGATCCCTGGCATATGGGTAAACAGCGCTTCCGTGCTGTCCGAATGAATTTCCGGAGCTCGCACGCCCGCGCCGTACGGGGCGCGAATGACCAAGGGAACGGTAAAATGCCCTCTCGTCCGCGAACGCATGCGTGCCGCATGGGTCATGATTTGTTCATAGGCTGGATAGATAAAACCTAAAAACTGAATTTCTACGACCGGACGAAATCCATTCAGCGCCATTCCAATCGCTGCGCCAGTAAATCCTGCTTCGCTTAACGGTGTGTCAATCACCCTCTCCTCGCCAAATTCCTCAAGCAATCCTTCGGTAGCGCGAAACACACCGCCATTTTTGCCGATGTCTTCCCCGAGCAGGATGACATCTTCACGCTCTTTTAGCATGATGCGAAGCGCATCATTGACCGCTTGCACAAGCGTAAGCGATTTCGTCCCCACCTCGGTGATCATCTTGCCATCCCCCGCTTCCACTGAAGATACGCTTCTTTCTGCTCCGCGATCGTCCATGTCGGTTGGGCGAACACAAAGTCAAACATATCCGACGCATCCGCTTTTGGATAACGTTCCATTTCGGCCACTGCCTGCTCAATTTCCGCGTCCACTTCTGCTTGCACTTGATTTGCCCACTCTTCATCCCACCAGCCTTCCCGTTGCATGAACCGTTCGACCCGCTTGATCGGATCGGTTGTTTCACGCCGTTTCTGGCTTTCCTCTTGGTCGCGATATCTTGACGGATCATCGGACGTCGTATGCGCGCCGTAACGCCATGTCACCGCTTCGATTAACGTCGGCCCTCCTCCGTTTCTCGCCCGTTCAAGCGCCTCAGCTGTGTGGAAATAGACGGCAAACACGTCATTCCCATCGATGCGAAGACCGGGAATGTCGTACGCCAGTGCTTTTTGGGCAATCGTTTTTGTCTTCATCTGACGGGTCATCGGAACGGAAATCGCATATTGGTTGTTTTGGTTGAAAAAGACGACAGGCGCATTGAAAACGCTTGCGAAATTAAGCCCCTCATGAAAATCCCCTTCAGATGTCGCTCCATCACCGAAGTACACAATGACCGCATTGTTCGTCCCCTTCCACTTTTCCGCGCACGCCGCCCCTGCCGCATGTGGAAGTTGCGTGGCAATCGGGACGCTTGGCGGAACAATTTTTTTTCCCTCGGGCGGGACGCATCCTTCTGTACGCCCTTTCCAGTACAACAGTGTTTGTGTTAAGGAACGGCCGAACGTCATCATCGCTCCATGGTCGCGATAAGTAGGAAACATCCAATCGCCATCACGGAGGGCAAGCGCGCTTCCGACTTGACACCCCTCTTGCCCTTCGTACGGCACATACGTCCCGATGCGCCCTTGCCGCTGCAGGCTGACACATTTTCGGTCAAACGTTCGTGTTCGAATGAGATGACGGTACATCGTCATCGTCAATGGTTTTGTGATTCGTTCACGATACTCGGGCTGCACGATCGTTCCTTCTTCATTCAATACTTGCACGATAGGGAAGTTGAGTTCCATACCATTCCTCCTCATCGCATCGTTGACAACATCAACTCAATACCGCGCGGTCGCTTGCGAGCTGTTCTCCGCGAATCCGCCGAAATTCCGCCAGCAACTTTTCCACTGTCAAGCGTTTCTTTTCCTTCTCATCCACTTCCAAAATAATCTGCCCTTTATCCATCATGATGAGGCGGTTTCCTAAATTGATGGCTTGCTGCATGTTATGGGTGACCATCAAGGTCGTCAATCGGTAGCGCTCGACAATCTCTTTTGTTAAGTTGGTGATCAATTCCGCTCTCGCTGGGTCGAGCGCCGCTGTATGCTCATCCAAAAGCAAAATGGACGGTTCGGTGAAGGTCGCCATCAGCAAAGACAACGCCTGCCGCTCCCCGCCGGAAAGCAGGCCGACTTTCGCCTGGAGGCGATCCTCCAACCCGAGATGAAGGGTCGCGAGCAGCTCGCGAAACTCATCGCGCCGTTTTTTCGTCACCCCGCGGCGGAGCGTGCGCGTTTGATTGCGCGCATACGCCAACGCCAAATTTTCCTCAATCGTCATGTTCGGCGCCGTTCCCGCCATCGGATCTTGAAACACTCTTCCGATATAGCGGGAGCGGACGTATTCCGGCATCATCGTGACATCTTGACCGTCAATCCAAATCGTTCCTTCGTCAGGAAACAGCACTCCTGAAATCAAATTCATCAACGTCGATTTTCCCGCGCCATTGCTGCCGATAATGGTGACAAAGTCGCCTTTTTGCAGCGTTAGATGAACGTTTTGGAGCGCGATCTTTTCGTCAGGCGTCCCCTCATGGAACACTTTATAAATCCCTTTTAACTGCAACATCCGCCCCACCCTTTCCGACAGCGCCCGCCGTTGCCGCCTCGGCTTGGTTCCGCCTTTTTGCTTCTTTGTGTTTTTTCTCTTGTTGTTGACGAACAAGCTGTGGAACAACAAGCGCCAAAATGACCATACATGCCGTGATCAGCTTCACATCCCCCGTTTCGAGAAATTGGACGCGCAAGGCGAGGCCGACGACAATGCGGTACATGATCGCCCCGCCGATCACGGCAAGCGTGGCCCGCGCGATCGTTTTCTTTCCCAATACGGCTTCACCGATAATGACAGAAGCAAGGCCGATAATGATCATGCCGATCCCCATCCCGACATCGGCGAACGCGCCGTACTGGGCCACAAGCGCCCCCGAGAACGCGACCATGGCATTGGAAAGCCCCAAACCTAAGACAATGAGCAAATGGGTGTTCGCCGACAGGCTGCGAATCATGCGCGGATTATCCCCCGTCGCCCGAATCGCAAGCCCCATTTCCGTCTGCAAAAACCAGTCGGTGAACCATTTAAACAAAAGAGCAAGCAACGTCATTGACAGGAGAATTCCCCATGTTTTCGCCGCGGCCGAGTCAAGTCCGAGCGTTGTTCCCCATTGTTGAATGGTGGTAAAAACCGTCTTTTCATTCAAAAGCGGCACGTTCGAACGCCCCATGATGCGAAGGTTGATGGAATAGAGCGCAATCATCATTAAAATGCCCGACAAAAGCGGATTGACCTTCCCAGCTGTATGAAGAAGGCCGGTCATACAACCGGCAGCGAATCCAACGAAAAGAGCCAGACACGTTGCCACAAACGGATTAACCCCGTTGACAATCAACGTCGCCGCCACCGCGGCTCCGGTCACAAAGCTCCCGTCCACGGTTAAATCAGGGAAATCCAAAACACGAAACGACAAATAGACTCCCAGCGCCATAATGGCATAGATCAATCCTGATTCCACTGCTCCTGTGATGGCCGTCAACAACCGCGCTCATCCTTTCATTCCATGTATTCCGCCATTTGATCCCACTCCGGCTTCAGTTTGATCCCTTGTTTTTCCGCCGCTTGTTTATTGATCACGAGCTTCAGTTTTTTCGGATATTCCGGTTTGATCTCGGACGGCTTGGCTTCCCCTTTTAAAATGGCGGCCGCCATTTGTCCGGCTTGATAGCCGATGTCGTAGTAATCAAAGCCGTACGCCGCAAAACAGCCGCGTTTTAACGAATCGAGCTCTCCTGTAAAAACAGGGATTTTTTTCTCGTTAGCAACGCTGACAACAGATTCAATGGCGGATACAACGGTGTTATCGGTCACGATGTAAAAGACATCGGCTTTGCCCACTAACGATTCTGCGGCCTGCTTCACTTCCGCTGTTGTCGACACCGACGCTTCCACGAACTTCAAATCCGTCTGCTTCGCCGCTTCCTTCACTTTTTCGATTTGCGCCAACGAATTTTGTTCACCGGCGTTGTAAATGAGCCCGACGGTTTTGGCATCCGTCTGCTCATCGATGAATTGAACCGTTTTGCGAATGGCATCGGGATGGCTGTCCGTTGTTCCCGTAATGTTTTCCCCCGCCTTGTCCATCGATGGAACTAAACCGGCGCCGACCGGATCGGTCACGGATGTAAACACAATCGGAATGTCTTTCGTCGCGTTGAGCGCGCTTTGGGCGCTTGGCGTCGAGTTGGCAAAAATGAGGTCAATCCCGTCTGACACAAAGTTGTTCGCGATCGTTTGGCTGTTGTTCATGTCGCCTTGGGCATTTTGAATATTGTACCGAACGTTTTTCCCTTCTTGAAAACCCTCGTCTTCGAGCGCCTTTTTAAATCCATTGAAGGCAGCATCCAACGATGGGTGTTGAATGATTTGGGTGACACCAATGGTAAACGTTTTCGGCTTTCCATCTTCTTTCGCGCCGTTCGTCGCAGCCTTCTCTTCTCCTCCGCAGCCTGAGAGCACCAAAACCCCGAAAACGATCGGTGCTGCGAATCGTTTGATGACGTGTTTCATGATCATTCCTCCTCACAACTTTGATTTCTTGCTTCCTCTAGAAAATCGAATTTCCTAATCGAAAGAATTTTTCTCTGAACTGAAAGATAAGATGGTATATTCGATATTTTCAGATAAATGATTTCATATGAATAGACCCCGTATTAACGTCGAATATCCCACTTCGGCCGCTTTTGGTGTGTAAAGAAATGATTGCGGCGTTTGCGCTTCTCGAGCCGCTCTTCGCAAAACCGATCGGCCGCCTCGACCGTCGTTATTCCTTCCGATTCGGCCCGCGCATAAATGGCGAGCAGTGTATCGTAAATCGCTTTCGTTTTCGCCAACACCCGCTCTTTGTTCGCTCCGTAAAGTTCATCGGCCACTTGAATGAGCCCGCCGGCGTTGACGATATAATCGGGGGCGTACACGATGCCTTTTTCATTCAACAGGCGGGCGTGGCGTTTGTCCGCCAGTTGATTGTTCGCGGAACCGACGACCGCCCTCACCCGCAGCTCGGCGATCGTGTCATCGTTGATGACGCCGCCAAATGCACATGGGACGAACACATCGGCTTCAGCGCGATAAATGTCCGTTCCGCTCACCGGTTTGACGGACGCCCCGATTCGTTTGCCGTGCGTCACGACCTCCTCGACGGCCGCTTCGTTCAAGTCGCACACATACAAGTCGGCTCCTTCTTCGAGCAAACGAAGCGCCACTTTTTTTCCAACTTTTCCGAGCCCTTGCACTGCATACGTTTTGCCGTGCAAGTGCCGGCTGCCGAACACCACTTGATTCGTCGCCTGAATGCCGTACACGACACCCTCGGCCGTCGGCACGGATGAGTCGCCGCTTCCGCCGTACACCTCCGGAACGCCGACGATGCAATTCGTCTCTTTCAGGGCGTGAACAAAGTCGTCCGGCGTCGTTCCCATATCGGTGCCCGTATAAAACCGGCCGCCTAATGACTCGACAAACTGGCCGAACGCGCGAAACAGTTCCGGCGATTTGTCTTTGCGCGGGTCGCCGATGATCACCGCTTTGCCGCCGCCAAAATCGACATCCGCCGCCAAGCATTTATACGTCATCCCTTTCGACAGCCGAAGCGCATCGGCGAGCGCCTCTTCCGTCGTCGCATATGGATGCATCCGGCAGCCGCCAAGCGCCGGCCCAAGCGCGGTGCTATGAATGGCGATGATCGCCCTTAGGCCGGTCGCTTCATCGTTACAAAACACGACCTGTTCATGTTCACGCATTTGCAAAAACAAATCCAATCCTTGCGACATGTTCGGCGATAGCATGACATTCATCGCTTCCCCTCTCCTTTGCTTTACCGCTTGAAAGCGTTTTCAAGTTAATATAACAAAAAATATTGTTACGTTATAAAAACGTTATACTATTTTTATAGTAACGATGTTGATGATGAGTGTCAACCCTCTGCCAAATGATTTTTCATCGTCAAAAAAAGACGCCGTTTGACAGGCGTCTTTCGTACATCAACGAAACAGTCCGGACAATGATTGCCACTGCGTTTTCGCTTCCGTCATCATTTGTTCAAACAGCTCCGCCACCGTCGGCACGTCGTCGATCAAACCGGCGATCTGCCCGGCATTGATGAATCCCTCATCGAAATCACCGGATAGAGCCCCGCGGCGATGTCGATCCTCGGATGTATATTGTTGAAACTGCTCAGGCGACATGCCTTGCCGTTCATACTCAAGCAGTTTCTCGGCATACGGCGTGCGCATGACGCGGCGGATGCGCCCGACCGAGCGGCCGACAATGACCGTTTCATTTTCCTTTGCCTCAATGAGCCGCCGTTTATACGCTTCATGAAACGGTGCTTCTTTCGTGGCCACAAGCCTTGTGCCGAGCTGCACTCCTTGGGCGCCGAGAGCGAACGCGGCCAGCAGACCGCGGCCATCGCCGATGCCGCCCGCGGCGACGACAGGAATGCAGACGGCGCTGGCGACTTGCGGAATGAGTGTCATCGTCGTCAGCTCAAGCGGCGAATTGATCCCTGCCGCTTCATACCCCTCGGCAACAACGACATCGGCTCCGGCTGCTTCCGCTTTTTTCGCTTGGCTGACCGAGGCGACGACCACGATCACCTTGATGCCATGTTCCGCAAAACGCGGAATCCATGGCGCCGGGTTGCCGGCGGAAAGGGAAACGACCGGCACTTGATGTTGGATGACAAGCTCGGCGATCTCCGTGGCGTGCGGCGTCACCTGCAGCGGAATGTTCACTGCAAACGGGCGACTCGTGCGCCGCTTCGTTTCGACGATCAGCGCCTCCACCTCATCGGGCGGCATCGTGCCCGCGCCGATCGTCCCAAGCCCCCCTGCTTCGGATACGGCACTTGCCAGCTCGGCGTTGCTGATGTTGCCCATCCCCCCTTGAATGATCGGATAACGAAGATGAAGCAAACGGCAAATATCATTCATGATCTGTTCACACCTTTTAGAAATAGTAAGTCCATGTTTTTAAAATCGGGAAAGCATACGATCCATTAATTCAACTTCCAAACACTCCTATAGTTAATTTTGCATTGCTGCTCGAATAAAATCATATACCGGTTTAATCATTTTCGGCCCCCCATTGTAAGTAGTACCATTGATGCTAAAGCTCCCTCTATGAACAGCAACGATTTCGTTTGATGAGTTTAGTAAAGAAGAACCGGATTGCCCATTATAAGTATCAATTTGATAAAATGCAAGTTCATTGGTTTCTTTGGAAACAGAGCCTGTCATTCCCCATTGAGATATTTCCTTATACTGTTCGATTTTATCCCCTGGATATCCATCAATCTTTACTGACGTACCTTGAATGTTAGATACTTGTCTTAACGGAAGGTATCCGACTACATCACCAATATTTTTCCCTGAATATGTGCTAAGCTTAAGCACTGCAAAGTCTTGGTTGGATCTCCTGTTTGAACATAGTTGCTCGTAATATAATAATCTACTATTTGATATACGCCGTATGAATATATATTATTATTCATGGCGGGATATACATAACCATTTATCGCGCCGGACTGATTCATAACATCCATAACACAATGTGCATTTGTAAGAACTTTATCTTTCCCAATAACAGTTCCAGTGCAAGCATACCAACCATCTCTAAATTCCAATTCAATGTACGCAATTTGTCTGTAAGGGGGGACTGAAGTATTGGAGACCTTTGTACGACCATCAGCACCAATCACAACCTGAGGAAAATATTCATTCGGAGATTTATCACCGATATATGTTGTTTCAGGGTTTAAATTATATTTGTAAGGCTTACTTTTTTTGAAATCTATATTGATCTCTGCTTTTGGAAGAACTTCACCGGTGCCTTCCGATCCCTCCGTGACGAAAACTCTTGAATTCTTTAACTTTTTCATGTAATCTTCATACTTAATGATTTCGCCTTTTGAATTGATCATGTCATAAGCATTATTACTGTTTTTTTGAGCAAGAACGGTTGCCGGGGTATTCATTATAGACGACATGATAAACACAATCATGACAAAAATGATAAACACAATTTTTTTCATAAAGCAGCCCCCTTTATAATAACGGAATGATTTATACATTTCAATTATATTGAATAGACTCAATTTTCGTAACTTTAATTTTACTAGGATACGATTCTAGAATCTCTGAGTACCACACTCTGACCTTTTGCCCGTTTTTTATTCCTCCCAAAGTACCAGCTCCCGTAATCCATAACTTACTCATATGGTATTTTCTTCTTAATTCCTGTATTGATAATTTATTGGCGTCGTCCTGAATAAAATCTTGATCTTCAACTAAATAGACTTCCCCTTCTTTCATAATAATAAAACCTTCCGAAACAGCTGCTTGATTAGGAGATCGATTAGCGCTATATTCACTAAAGAAGAATAATAATGCTATGGAACACAAAATAACACTCACCAAGATATATCTCCTCATACAATTCCCCCCAGCAATTTCGTTTCTGGGTCCATCGTTATGAACAAATTTACCTTTTAGGACAGAATAACACACTAATGAACATTGATGATCCCAAGTGCATTCACGCCTTTGATACCGAGCTCGCCAGCTCGGCGTTACTGATTTTGCCTCCCCTTGGATGGTCGGATACTGAAGATCAAGCAATCAACAAACATCATTCGTTACATTCAATATCCGTGAAAAATACGTTATACGTTATATATAATACCACATTTTTTAGAAGATGAGAATGATTTGAGTGTAACATAAATTTAGTGCTTCCTTCCCCAATATAATCGGGTATTTTGTCATTTCGTGATCGTTCAATACGACGCCCACAATGAAAAACCGGCAACGATGGGTGCACGAGCAAACCAGCGCATTCGGAGGCAACTTTCCTCTTCCACACTCCTATACCAAACGTTCCATAAACGGCAACCGGGATGCACAGCTGTCGTTTCGCCGTGCAGCCCGATTTATTCCACCGGCATTTCTTTCTCTTCCTTTTTCTCAAGCTCTGCCCCTTCCTGAAACACCGCTTCAAAGAAACGGCTGGCCGGTGCGGCGAGTTGTTGGTAATAGTCGTTGAACAAGGCGGCGGCATGGTTTCCCATCCACTCGTTCGGCAACAGCTCTTCCGGCAAGCCGGGGTCGATGAACAAAAACTTCCGGTATTCATGGACGAGCTTCGTCCGCTCGACAAAACATTCCGCGTCCGACATTTCGCCGCGTTCGATTTTATGTTTATCAATCACGTATTTCTGACTGTAAACCGCAATAAACTGCTCGTATTTTTCGTTGATCTCTTCTAAGTTCCAGCACTTTTCTACCAACTGCTTGTTCGTATGCGGTCCATCGTATTCAGCCAAAAAGAAGTCGACATACGGGCGGATGTCGTACTTGTCAATCAAATCGTACACTTGTTGCTCCAGATTATTCGGTGAAATCCAGCAGCTGTTGGACATCGTGCCAAACCCGCTCCAAACAAGCTCCTTTCGCAGCTCATCACGCAAATGCCGCTTCTCCTCAGGAATCGTATAGATGAGAATGCGCCATTTCCCGTCCCAATGCTCAGGGCGCGTTTTGTAAATGCGCCGCGCCGCCTCTTCCATCCGCTTGACGCCGCGCACGGTGAGCGAATAGTAGCTTTTGTTGCCCCGTTTTTCTGCCCGGATCCATCCTTGCTTGCTCATGCGCGACACCGCGGCCCGCACGGCTTGGTCGTTATGGCCGAACTCACGGAGAAGGCGGATCAAGCTGCCGATCCAAATTTCACCGCCGTAGTGGCGGATGTAGTCGCCGTAAATCGTAAAAATGAGTGAGCGCGTATTCATTTTGCCTAAACTCCCTTTATCTTGTGTTCGAACTATAATCGTAACAAACTTTTCTCACGCTGGCAAGACGGACGAAAAACAAACGGAATAAAAAAGAGCCGCACCACTGAGGCTCCGGAAACGGAGCGCGGCGCGCAAATCGTCATCATTGGATTCAAAACAAAAGCTGGTTCGACAAAATTTCTCTAATGGAAAAAATAGTTGGGGGCAGCAGCTCTGATCATGAAATCGCCATGATTGTTTCTGCCCAGTTCAGCAGCCACCGGTTGGGTGAATAGGGGCCTCGCATGATGCACGTTCGCTGATAAGAAAGGGCCGGGATCGCCTTTTTCGTCGATCGCCGGCCCTCTAGACAGCGTTCAGCCACCGAGGTGAAACTCACCGTTCGTCCGCGTTTTTCACAATCGTCGCGATCCCTTGGCCGACGCCGATGCACATCGTCGCCAACCCATAGGTGACCCCACGTTTTCGCATTTCGTAAATCAACGTCGTCAAAATGCGGGCGCCGCTCGCGCCGAGCGGGTGGCCAAGGGCGATCGCTCCCCCGTTGACGTTCACTTTCGCCCGGTCAAGCTCCAGCTGCCGGATGCACTCAAGCGCCTGTGAAGCAAACGCTTCGTTCAGCTCGACAAGCCCGATGTCATCAAGCGACAACCCGGCGCGGCGCAGCGCCTTGCGCGTCGCAAAAACCGGGCCGATTCCCATCACGGCCGGTTCGACGCCGGCGACTGCCGAGGTGACATACGAAGCCAGCGGCTTGAGACCGAGTTCCTTTGCCTTCTCGGCGCTCATGACTAGCAGCGCCGCGGCTCCGTCGTTGACGCCGGAAGAGTTGCCGGCCGTCACGGTGCCGTTTTCAAACAATGGAGGCAGCTTCGCCAGTTTCTCCAACGTCGTATCTGGGCGCGGATGCTCATCTTTGTCGACGATGACGCGGTTGCCTTTTCGATCCTGGTAAATGACCGGCACGAGTTCATCCGCAAACCGATTCGTTTCGATCGCTTGCTTTGCTTTCATTTGGCTTTCGTAGGCAAACTCATCTTGCGCCTCGCGCGTAATGCCGAACCGCTTGGCGACGTTTTCCGCCGTCTGAGGCATGCTGTCGGTGCCGTACATTTCGTGCATTTTCGGATTGATAAAGCGCCAGCCGATCGTCGTGTCGTACATCTCGATGTTGCCGCGCGGGAAATCGCTTGCCGGCTTCGGCATGACAAACGGCGCCCGCGTCATGCTTTCCACGCCGCCAGCGATCATGATGTCCGCCTCACCAGCCAAAACCGCCCGCGCCGCATAATTGACCGCATCAAGCCCCGAACCGCACAGCCGATTGACCGTCACCCCCGCGACTTCAATCGGCAGCCCGGCCAACAGCGCCGCCATGCGGGCGACGTTGCGGTTGTCCTCGCCGGCCTGGTTGGCGTTGCCAAAGACGACATCATCAATTTGCTCGACCGGCAATCCCGGGTTTCGCTCGATGAGCGCCCGAATGACAACAGCCGCCAAATCATCGGGCCTTACTTCTTTCAGCGCTCCCTTGTAGCGGCCAATCGGCGTGCGCACCGCATCCACAATCACGACTTCTCTGCCCATGTTTTCTCCCTTCCTTTTCCAGTGAATCAGCGGTTTTCCCGATTCGTATAGTCATAGACGCCGCGGCCTGTTTTGCGGCCGAGCCGCCCCGCTTTGACGTATTGCTCCAACAGCGGCGCCGGACGGTATTTTTCTCCGAGTTTTTCGTGCAAATATTTTAAGTTGTTCAGCCTCGTATCGAGCCCGACTAAATCCGCAAGCTCAAACGGCCCCATCGGGAAGTTGAGGCCGAGCTTGATCGCTTTGTCGATCTCTTCCGGCGTCCCGACCCCTTCCTGCAGCATATAAAACGCTTCATTGCCGACAAGGGCGCTGATCCGGCTCGTGACGAATCCCGGAAATTCATTGACCACCACTGTTTCTTTCCCCATTCGCTCGGCGGCTTCTTTCGCCACTTGTGCCGTTTCATCGCTCGTTTCAAGGCCGCGGATGATTTCCACCAGCTTCATTTTATGGACCGGATTGAAAAAGTGCATGGCGATCACCCGCTCCGGCCGCTTCGTGAACGAGCCGATTTCCGTCGGGCTCATCGTGGACGTGTTCGTGGCGAAATAGCATGACGCTGGCGCATGGGCGTCAATTGTCTCAAACACTTGTTTTTTCAACTCGAGTTTTTCCGGCACTGCCTCAATGACCAAATCGGCATCGCGCACAGCGGCTGCCAAATCAAGCGAATACGACAGACGCACCTCGGCTTCTTGCCGCTCTCCTGTTGTCAATTTTCCTCGAGTGACCGCTTGTTCAAAAATAGAAGTGATCTCCTTCCGAGCGCTGTCCAATTGTTCTTGCTTGACGTCAACTAACGTCGTCTGAAACCCGCCGACAGCGCCGACATAAGCAATGCCTCTCCCCATCACGCCGCTGCCGACGACAACAAGGCGTTCGATCATCGTCTTCCCCCTCTCGCGTGTTGATGTAAGACGGCGGGTGCATCGAGCCGGCGTTTCCTTTCGCCAAGCGGAGGACGCCGTCAAATGAATGGGCACCCCATCACGAGCGACGGGGTGCTCGGCAAACGGAACAGCCGTGTTTCTTCCATTGCCATGAATAGCATGCTAGAACGAGAATGGACGGTCACGTTTTTCCCATGCCTGGCCGCCGGATCAGCCGATTGGGCCGACCAAGCCGCGCTTTTGAAGACGCGGCCGGCTGTACGATGCTTCCGGCATGCGGCGGGCGGCCTCTTCCTTAGACGCCAAACGGATTCAGCGGACGCGTGCCGTAATACGACAGCACGCTCTTCGTTTCTGTGTACAAATCAAGCGCTTCCACAGACAACTCGCGCCCAAATCCGGACTGTTTGTAGCCGCCAAACGGCGTGCCAGGGAAAGCGGAGAATGGGCTGTTGACCATGACAATGCCGGAGCGCAGCTGTTTGGCTACACGAACCGCTCGACCATGATCTTTCGTCCAAATGGCGGCAGCGAGCCCATAGTCGCTGTCGTTCGCCAGTTCAACCGCTTCGGCTTCATCTCGAAATTTCATCACGACGACAACCGGTCCGAAAATTTCTTCTCGAACCGCTTTCATTTGATGGTTCACGTTCGTCAAAATCGTCGGCTCATACCAGTAACCGTTTTCAAACCCAGCGACAACCGCCTCTTTTCCCCCGGCGGCGACCTCCGCTCCGTCGGCGACGGCCGATTGCACGTATCCGTCAATCACTTCGAGCTGCCCGCGGCTGATGATCGCTCCGACATGCGTGCCGGCATCAAACGGATCGCCAAGCTTCAGCTGCTTCGTTTTGGCCACGAACGCTTCCATAAACGCGTCATAGATGCTTTCATGCACATACAAGCGGGAGCGCGCCTCGCACGATTGGCCGCTGTTGTAGAAAATGCCGAACAACGAACCCGCGACAGCCGCCTCTAAATCAGCGTCCGCAAACACGAGGCTCGGCGATTTGCCGCCCAGCTCGAGCGTCACCCGTTTTAATGTTTTCGACGCCTTCTCCATAATTTCCTTTCCGACCGGCGTCGAACCGGTGAACGCCACTTTATCGACGAGCGGGTGTTCGACGAGGTAATCGCCGACTTCCGCCCCGGCGCCTGTCACCACATTGACGACCCCTTCCGGCACGCCAGCCTCATGGCAAATTTCCGCCAGCACAAGGCAGGTGAGCGGCGTCAGCGACGCCGGTTTGACGACAACCGAACAGCCGGCGGCAATGGCGGGCGCGATTTTCCAAGCCGCCATCATGAGCGGATAGTTCCACGGAATGATTTGGGCGCACACGCCGACCGGCTCTTTTTCCGTATAGTTGTGAAACGACCCCGGCATCGGGTTGACCGCCCCGCGATGCCCGATGATCGCCCCAGCGAAAAACTCAAAATCTTCGATCGCTTGCATCACTTGTCCTTGAGCAGCCGACAACGCTTTACCGGTATTTAAAATTTCCAGTTCCACCAACTCGTTGAAACGTTCGCGCATGATTGCCGCAATTTGGTACAAGATGCGCGCCCGTTTTTGCACCGGAAAATGCCGCCATTTCCCGCGGTCAAACGCTTGCCGCGCCGCTTGCACCGCCCGTTCGGCATCCTCGCGCGTCCCTTTGGCGACGCGGGCGACCGGTTCGCCAGTGGCTGGATTGGTGATGACAAACGTTTCGCCCAAGGCGCTTTCCACCCGTTCTCCATTAATAATCAAATGATAGAAATCGCGTTTCGTTGGCATCGGTTCCATTTTCTTTTGTTTGACAGTCGCCATCGTTTCGTTCCCCCTTGCTTAGTTTCCTTGAAATATTGGTTTTCGTTTTTCAAAGAACGCCTTGACGCCTTCACGGTGGTCTGCCGTCAATCCCGCAATGCGCTGGCATTCCGCCTCCCGTTCGAGGTAACGGTCAAACGTCGTTTCTTCGCTTTCACGAAGCAGCCGCTTGATCAGTCCGATCGCTTTCGTCGGCATGGCCGCCAACCGCTCGGCAAACCGCTGCACTTCCTCTTCCCAGGCAGATAGAGGAATCACGTTTGTCGCCAATCCGAGCGAAGCTGCCTGTTCAGCTGATATTTTTTCCCCGAGCACCGCAAGTTCAAGCGCCTTCGCCCGACCGACAAGACGCGGCAAATAATAGAGATGGCCCGCATCCGGCACAAGGCCGACATGAATAAACGCAGGCGCAAAGCTCGCTTTTTCCGAGAGAAGCCGGAAATCGCACGCCAGCGCCAAGCTCATGCCCGCGCCGGCCGCCGCCCCGTTCACCGCTGCGACAACGGGTTTTTCAAGAAGATGAAGCGCTTTCATCATCGGCGCGTATCGGGTGCGCAACACGTCGCCATGGTCCATTTCTTCCGTCACGCCGCTCAAATCTTCCCCGGCGCAAAACGCCCGGCCGGCGCCTGTGATCACCACGCAGCGGACGTTTTGATCCGCCCCTGTTTGTTTGAGCGCTTTGGTCACTTCCGCGTTCATCTGCTCCGTGAACGCGTTGAGCTGGTCCGGACGGTTGAGCGTCAGCCAGGCGACCGAACCTTTCACGTCATAATGGATCGTTTCGTACATCGAACGCCCCCCTTATTTTCCTTGGAAGCGCGGCTTCCGTTTTTCGAGGAAGGCCGCCATTCCTTCTTTTTGGTCTTCCGAGGCGAACAATAGGTAAAAGTTTTTCCGCTCAAATTGCATGCCTTCATGCAGCGGATAGTCGACCGCTTTTTGCACCGCCTCTTTGATCAGCCGAAGGGCGAGCGGCGGCTGTTCAGCGAGGCGCCGCGCCAACCGCATCGTTTCTTCCATTAAAAGCTCCGGACTGACGACGCGGTTGACAATCCCGAGCCGCTCCGCTTCTTTCGCCGACATACGCGCCCCGGTCCAAAGCCACTCAAGCGCCCGCTTCGGGCCGATGAGCTTCGTCAGCCGCTGCGTTCCTCCCGCACCTGGCATAACGCCGAGGTTGACTTCTGGAAAACCGAATTCGGCCGCCGTCGAGGCGACGATCAAGTCGCACGAAAGCGCCAACTCAAAGCCTCCCCCTAGCGCCAACCCGTTTACAGCGGCGATCATCGGCGTCTTCACAATGGATAGGCGATCCCAATCGGCAAACTGGTTCAATAGCTCAAGACGAATAGGATCATCTTCCGCCATCTCTTGAATATCCGCCCCCGCCGCAAACGCCCGTCCACGCCCAGTGAGCACGATGACACGCACCTTTTCATCCCGGTCAAACGCTTCTGCGGCCGCCACGATTTCCGCCACCATCTGCCGGCTCAACGCATTCAATACATTCGGACGGAAGAGCTCAATGACGCCCACCGCTCCTTCTTGCCGCACCGCAATGGAATTCCATTCACTCATGTTCCACTTCCTCACCGACCATAAAGGTGACGAGATCGCCGGCAAATGACATGACATCTTTTGCCGATGCCTTCGCTTCTTTCGTTTTCATCGCCTCTTGAAACGCCTCTTGGCTGTCGTAATACATTTCACACAACAAATAATACTCGCTTTCCGTCCCCATCGGCGTCCCCGTAATTTTCGTCACTTTGATTTTCCGAAGGCCGGGGATTTTTTTCGTCAGCGGCACATGCGTTCCGTAGTAATGGGCGTCAAACTGCTCCTTGTCTTTCGGCTGTTTGTACAAGGCGATCATTTTAAACATCGCGAACGTCTCCTTTCCCTTTTCTTATCCCGAAGTCAATACAGGCTTCATCGCCTCAAACGGATTTTTGCATTGTTTGCAGTAGAAAATGCTGCGGCAGGCAGTCGGCCCAAACAAGTTTTCCATGATGGTCCGCTCCGCCCCGCAATAGGGGCATTCCACTTGCCATGCCCCTGACGGCATTTGCCGGGGCGGCGGAGCGATGCCAAACTGCTTCAGCCGCTCCCGTCCCGCTTCGCTGATCCGATCGGACGTCCACGGCGGATGGCGGAGAAATTCAACTGCCACCGCCGAGGCCCCTGCTTGCTTCACCGCTTCCTCCACCCGGGCACGGATGATGTCAAGCGCCGGACATCCAAGAAACGTCGGCAGCAGCCGGACCGAGACCGCGTCGTCCCGAACGTCCACCTGCTCCACCATTCCAAGATCGACAATGCTAATCGAATGGATTTCCGGGTCTTTCACCGTTTCTAACGCTTTCCAAACGTCTTCGTTTGTCATGGTTCTCCCTCACATTTTCCAACTCGCCGCCGTTTTGCCCCTTGAACAAGCACTTCGCCGCCACCAAGAGGCGTCATGCCCAACGCCGCCCTTTGGGGAACGGCGGCGCGGACATTACCATACCGCATGCGGGACGGCGCGGTATACTTCTGACAACGTCGCGAGCGCCTCATCCAAATCGGGCGTATGTTCGCCGTTGCGGCCGTTTCCATGCTTCATGCCAAACGGCATCGGCCATTCGAGTCCGACTTCAGCGAAGGCTGGAGCCAGCGCGGCGATCGTGTTTTCCGTCAGCACCTTTTCGTCATCAATCAGCCCATGCCGCACCATGTCGGCCCCTTTCGCCCCAAGCGTCAACACGCCGGCAAAATCAGCGGCCACGTCCTGAATGGCTTTTGTCATTCGCGTCCGCGCTTCCCCAGGGGCGTTCGTCAGCTGGACGAACCACGTATGCCAATGAAGCAGGTGGTAATGCAGCTCCACTTGAATTTTCGCCGCCGCTTCGGCAAGCGGGGCATAGCTGCTTTTTATGAGCGACTCGAGACGAACGCGCTTCGCCTGCGTATAAAAATAGTGGCGAACAACGGTAAACGCCCAATCATAGCGAGGTTCGCGCAAATAATGCCCCGGACCGTTCACGCGTTCGAGCAACACCGCATTGCGCCGCGCCGGAGCTGGGCGGGCGTGCGCCAGCTCATCGGCCGGTCCACAGCCGATTTCTTCAAGCAGGTGATAATACATGGCCGCATGCCCCATCGTGTCTTGACTGATCGAAGAAAACGCGATGTCCTCCTCAATGTGAGGCGCCAGCCCGAGCCATTCCGAGCCGCGGTAAGCCAATAAAAAATCGTCATCCGCGAGCTGAAACAACAGCTCGACAAGCGCTTCACGACCGTCCGGATGAAAGTGCAGCAGCTTTTCGCTCATCGCTGAATCTCGCCTTTCCATGACAAAATTTCCTTCTCGTCGAGCGCGTTTTGTTCATACTTCCGCCATCGTTTCTTTAAGTCGGCATACCCTCGCGTCAACCGGTAATCTTTGTTGTCAAGCCGCTTAAGCGCCGCTTTTTCCTCTTCACTCATGCGACGAATATCATCCCGCTTCACGATCCAAAGGTCCGCGACCGGCTCGCGGCGCATAAAGTTTTCCTGCGCCATCACGAGCGCGATCTCCTCATTGGGGGCAAGCAGGCTGAATTGATGCTGCATCGGCGCATCGGGCGTCTTGCGGCTGAACACTTCAAACACTTGATAAAATCCTTGTTCTTTTCCCGCCATGACCACCCCTCCTCATCCGGCCTCTCTGGCGGCGCTGAGCGCCTCGCGCACCCACGCGTTCTGCTTGTACGCCGTCCGCCGCAGCTCGAGCCGCTCTTGCGACTTCGGCCCGTTGTTGCGGATGATCTCTTTAAACCGCTCCCAATCCGGCTGCCGATAAATCCATCGGCCCTTCTCTTTGTCAAAATGCATGGTCTCATCAGGAATCTTCAGCCCAAGCGCCCAAATGCGCGGCACATATTTCGTAAAGAAGTCTTGGCGCAGCTGTTCGTTCGTTTTCGTGCGGATGCGGTATTTGATCGTGATGTCTTGCTTTGACGTTCCCGTCGTGTCGGCCGTCGGCGGGCCGAAAAACATGAGGAGCGCCTCCCACCAACGGTTGAGCGCCTCTTGCAGCATCTCTTTTTGCTCCTTCGCACCCTCGGCGAGCGCCAAAATGATCGACTCGCCGTGCTGGGCGTGAAACACTTCCTCGGCGCAAATGCGTTTCAACGCCCGCGCGTACGGTCCGTATGAGGCATCCAGCATGTTCGTCTGCGTCATAATCGCCGCTCCGTCGACGAGCCACCCGATCACCCCCGCGTCCGCCCATGTCGGCGCTGGCATATGAAACACGTTATGAAACTTCAACCGTTCGTTCAATAAATCTTCGATAATGTCTTCCCGCGTTTTGCCGAGCGGGGCCATCAAATCTTCCGCCACCCGAAGCAGCAGCTGGCCGTGCCCCATCTCATCCTGCACCTTCGCCATGATGCCGAGTTTGCGGCGCAGCGACGGCGCTTTCGGCACCCATTCTTTTTCCGGAAGCGCTCCCATAATTTCACTCACCGCATGCATCGCAATGAGCTTGATGAGCGTCATCCGATACTCATCCGGCATCCAGTCATCGGCTTCGATCTTTTCCCCCGCCTCGATGCGTCGCATAAACCGTTCGTACTTCTCCTCATCCGACAGGCGGGTGAACGTCATCATAGCCGCCATCCCTCATTCACCTCTCAATAAAAATATATAACGTTTTCTTAACGTTATTATATTTTAATGTCATATAATTTGCAATCTTTTTTCTTTCATTCAGATCGATTGAGGCGCTTCCACATGGCGGCGATCGACGATGCGCACCGCTTTTCCTTCCGAGCGCGGGAGCGTTTTCGGCGAATGGAGACGGACGTCAATCGAAATGAGACAGTGCGTTTTCAACAATGACTGAATGCGTCGGGCAAGCATAGCGGCCTGCTCGCTCTGCAAATCTCCACCGATTTCGCTGTAAAAACGGTCGGTCACTTCCACATGCAGCTCAAGCGCTTCCAAATGTCCGTAGCGGAGACGGTGCAGCTGATAGTGTGGAGCCAGTTCTGAGACGCGAAGCAAGTGATGCTCAATTTCCGACGGGAACACATTGACGCCGCGGATGACGATCATATCATCCACCCGCCCCTTGACCCGCGACATGCGCGCCGTCGTCCGCCCGCACGCACACCGCTCTCTCGTCACGGAAGCGATATCCCCTGTCCGGTAGCGGATGACCGGGAACGCTTCTTTCGTCAAGCTCGTAAACACAAGCTCTCCTTCCTCCCCTTCCGCCACCGGCTCGAGCGTTTTCGGGTCGATCACTTCAACAAGGAAATGGTCCTCGGCGATATGGAGGCCGTTTTGCGCTTCATGGCACTCCATCGCCACCCCCGGGCCGATCACTTCACTTAGTCCGTAAATGTCACATGCCTTCATATCAAACGTCTCTTCAAGCGTGCGCCTCATTTCCTCGGACCACGGTTCCGCCCCGAAGATGCCGTATTTGAGCGAGGTTTTCCGCGGATCTTTGCCGAGCTCTTTCATCCGTTCGGCGATGTTCAATGCATAGGACGGTGTGGCGCAAATAACGGTCGGCTGAAAATCTTCAATGATCATCACTTGCCGGTCGGTGTTGCCCCCGGATACCGGCACCGTCACCGCCCCAAGCCGCTCGCCGCCGTAATGCAGCCCAAGGCCGCCGGTAAACAGCCCGTATCCATAGGCGTTGTGAATCACATCCCCCGGCTTTCCGCCGGCGATGACGATCGCCCGCGCCACAATGTCGGCCCAATGGTCGATGTCCTGCTTCGTGTAAGCAACCACCGTCGGTTTGCCGCTTGTGCCGCTTGATGCGTGCACACGGACACAATCTTGGATTCTGACGGCAAGCAGCCCAAACGGATAATGGTCCCGCAAATCGCGTTTTGTCGTAAACGGAAGTTTGCGCACATCCTCAAGCGTGCGAATATCATCAGGCTTTACTCCACGTTCATCAAACCGCTGCCGGTAAAACGGCACCTGCTCATACACACGCTCCGCCGTCGCCCGCAACCGCTTGAGCTGGAGCGCCTCCAGTTCGCTGCGTGCGGCCGTCTCCATTTCATGCAAAATCATCGTTCCCGCCCCCTTTTTAAAACGCTTTCAAATATTATAAAATATATAACGTTATATAAACGTTATATATTAAAATTATTATATTTAATTTTAAAATAGGCTAAATATTTTAAAGTGTCAATACTTTTTTTGAGCGCCAAACGAGTAACATCTGAAGATCGTTTAGGTTGCCTTCTAAACACGATTTCCTCCTTTTAAATTCATAGAAAAAAAGGCGGAGCTGACGTCGATTCAGCTCCGCCTTTCTGTGCACTATCCGTCCCCTGCGCTTTGCTGGGAGGCTGGGGGCTTCAAGCGGCTTGTGCGTGTGTCGCCAAACGATGCGACACCCGCCCCTTGATACTTCCCTTCGTTCCGCGAACGTTCCCGCTCCAACCGTGCGATCGATGGGCAGCCGCCATTCATCTCCCGCTTTCACTGGTGCTGGCACACCTTTATGTTTAGAAGCGGGATGCTTCTTTCGGAACGGTGGTGAACTACCCGCCACCTACACTTCGCTTAGAGGTGGAGGCTTCAAGCGACTTGTGCGTGTTTGCTGAACGGTAAGCCACACACAAGAACCCTTTACGCTTCCCTTCATTCCGAAGGTGTCCGTTCTAACCATAGACTATCATATTCGTTGGCGATTGGCAACCGAAATTCATCTCCCGCCTACTCACTGGGCTGTGCCCTTCACGTTCCTTGAGGCGGGAGACTTCTTTCGGAAATTACGTTAAATTTTCATAATCCCCCCGGTGCTCGCCGATGTGACGTGCTTCGAGTAGCGGGCGAGGTAGCCGGTTTTCACTTTCGGCTCGAAACCTTTCCAGCTCGCTTTCCGGCGTTCGAGCTCCTCATCGGACAGCTTGACGTTGATCGTCCGTTTCACCGTGTCGATCTCGATGATGTCGCCGTCTTGGATGAACGCGATCGGTCCGCCTTCCGCCGCTTCGGGCGAAACGTGGCCGACGGACAAGCCGCGCGAGGCGCCGGAGAAGCGACCGTCAGTGACAAGCGCTACCTTCGTACCGAGCCCCATGCCGACAATTTGCGACGTTGGCGCGAGCATTTCCGGCATGCCGGGGCCGCCTTTTGGCCCTTCGTACCGAATGACGACGACATGACCCGGCTTGATTTTGCCGCTGGCGATGCCTTCAAGCGCCTCCTCCTGCGAATCAAACACGATCGCCGGCCCTTCGTGGCGCGTGATGCCGCCTTGCACTGCCCCAGTTTTAATGACCGCGCCGTCCGGCGCCAAGTTGCCGAACAAAATGGCGAGCCCGCCCGTTTCCGAATACGGGTTGTCGATCGGACGAATGACATCGTAATTTTTCACTTCGCAACCGGCGATGTTTTCGCCGAGCGTTTTGCCGGTGACGGTGAGCGTGTCAAGATGCAGCGTGCCTTCTTTTTTCGCCAGTTCGTTCAACACCGCCGAAACGCCGCCCGCTTCGTGCAAGTCTTCGATGAAATGCACATCGGACGCCGGCGCGAGCTTCGCCAAATGCGGCACGCGCGCCGCGATTTCGTTGATGCGCTCAAGCGAATAGTCGATGCCGGCCTCGTTGGCGATCGCGAGCGTATGGAGCACGGTGTTCGTCGAGCCGCCGAGCGCCATATCGAGCGCGAACGCGTTGTCGATCGCTTTTTCCGTGACGATGTCGCGAGGTTTGATGTCGTGCTCGATCAAATACATGAGCTGCTTCGCCGATTGACGGACAAGCTCTTTGCGCGCCGGGTCGACCGCCAAAATCGTGCCGTTGCCCGGCAGCGCCAACCCGAGCGCTTCGGCCAAACAGTTCATGGAGTTCGCGGTAAACATGCCCGAACACGATCCGCACGTCGGACAGCCGTACCGTTCGAGTTCTTCCAGCCCTTTTTCATCGAGCGTTCCGCCTAAATACGCCCCAACCCCTTCAAATACGGACGAAAGCGAAATTTTTCTTCCGTCGCTCGTTACGCCCGCCTTCATCGGCCCGCCGCTGACGAAAATCGTCGGGATGTTGAGCCGCATCGCGGCCATCATCATCCCCGGCGTAATTTTATCGCAGTTTGGAATACAAACCATGCCGTCAAACCAGTGCGCCGAGATGACCGTTTCGATCGAATCGGCGATGATTTCCCGGCTCGGAAGCGAATAGCGCATCCCAATATGGCCCATCGCGATACCGTCATCAACGCCGATCGTGTTCATTTCAAACGGCACGCCGCCCGCCTCGCGAATCGCTTCCTTGACGATTTTCCCAAACTCTTGCAAATGGACATGCCCCGGAATAATATCGATGTACGAATTGACAACCGCAATGAACGGTTTGTCAAAATCTTCATCTTTCACGCCGGCCGCCCGCAGCAAACTCCGGTGTGGGGCGCGGTCGAATCCTTTTTTGATCATGTCGCTGCGTTGCTTTTTCATATTCTGGTCCCTCCATCGCTTGTAAATTGCTAGGTTGCTAGTATTGTACCACTTTTTTTAATAAAGTGACAATTAACTTTATTCCGAAGTATCCATTCAGCCCATACTAGCGAGATTTTCAGAATTCAGCACCAATAGGGCATTTCCCGTATCGAAAATGCCCTAGGAGGAATGGAGAATCGTTTGAAGAGACTCCCCACTTAGAAGTCTTTGCAACGATTCCCAAACCGGCTTTCCGTGTTTTTGCAGGGTGGACATGACGCTGCGAATGGTGCAGAAAGCCTCCGCATCGTCTTCCTGACGAAACGTTCCGGAAATTTTTTGTTTGACTTTCACCATCCGCAAATCGCGCTCGGCTTGGTTGTTGTCAAACGGCACTTCTTTCTTTCGCAGGAAGAGAAGCGCTTCTTGCTTGCGCTTTTCTAGACGCTGGATGAAATTCTGCGCGTTGCGGACGCCTTCATGCTTGCCTTGTCGGCAACGCTCCTCGAGTTCTCGGCGACCATTCGCTAGAAGCTCGTCGTACACGGTTTCCCAATACCGGACTTCCTCCTCCGGCAGCGCTCCGCCCGCGTTCTCCACCGCCTGTTTCATCTTCAACAGCGCTTCGCTCATCTCTTTCGACCATGAATGGCCGTAAAGTTCTGTATATGCCCGAAGCTCCCGGAGATGATGGGCGTGGCAAAGGGCATGGCTCGCCTCTGTGTACATCGGGTGCACCGAATACGCATCGTGCACCATCGTTCCTTTGTACCGTGGCAAGATCCCGATGTCGTCCGTCGCTTGCTTTCCACGGGAACGATGAAGCCCGTATCGTGTGACCTTGGCAGTGGAAGCCACATGCACCCATTGGTTCTTTCCGTTCACACGCAGACTCGTTTCATCGACGTGCAACGTCTTGGAAGCGAGCAACGCCGCTTCGATCTCTTCGAGCGCTGCTTCGAACACAGGGAGCCATCGTCCCGTCATGTTCACGACTGTGCTTGCACTCATCGAATGATCGACTAGCGCTTTGACCATCTCCGTGACACGCTCGCACGGGATCAACTGCGCATGATTCCAGTATAAAACAAGGGAAGTGATGGCTGGTCCGTACTGGACATGATTCGTGACATAAAAAGGGAACTCTGCCTGCTGGACGAGATGACATTTCGGACACCCCTTCACTTCCCGTTCGTGTTGAGTCACTTCCATTCGAACCACTGGGAGGTCGAACACTTGGCGAATGTCTACTTGAAGCGGAGCGACATGTTTGAAAGAGTGACCACATCCTTTGCATTGGGTCACGAGGTGAAGGACTCGGTGGTCAGGATTCGGTACTTGGCGGAGCGTCGTTCCTCGGTGCCCCGGTTGCCCTCCCGGCTGTTTCTCCGACGGTTGGCGAGAAGGAGATTTCGCCGCAAACCGGTCAGAAGACGGCGGCAAATGGCTATTGGTGCTGTTTTTTTTCGTACGGGCTTCTAATTCTGCAATACGTGTTTTTAGTTGTTGGTTTTCTTGTCTTAGCTGCTCGTTTTCTCGGATGAGTGTTTCAATCGTTTGGGCTTGGTGTTCGATTTTGGCCACCATGCTTTCGAGTGTGAAGACCGCTTGTTGGAAATCAAAAACAACGTTTGCCATTGTGTTCACCTCCCTTGTCTTGGATGGTACTATATACATGCTCATTAAAAAGTTAACCTTCGTATAACCGGTGCACACTCCGGTTATCCTGTTCCTAAGGAAACCTATGGAAAAGGAGCGGGATCATTCATGAAACGTCTCAACATCACCCATGATCACGGATGGACGCCACGGACGCTTCGCAAACAGGAACGGAAAATCAAAAACGCGCTTCTTCGCCAACGGGTGATGGCCGTTCGCTTGGTCATGGAAGGTGATTTGGGCAAAGAGGCGGCCTCCATGGTCAACGTGTGCCGACAAACCGTTTCCCATTATGTGTCGCTGTTCAACGAAGGTGGTCTGGAGCTCTTGCTTCATTGGGATTTCGCCCCTGGACGGGAGCCGTTTCTCACCGAAGAACAGCAGGAAGAGATCAAACAGCTTGTGTTGACCGCCACTCCCGCGGAACTGGGCTGGGACGTCGCTTCGGCGTGGAACACCAAACTCCTGCAATCTGATGTCGAAAAGCACTTTGGTGTTTGCCTTTCCCGTGAAGCGCTGCGAAAACTCCTGCACCGTCAAGGTCTGTCATGGACTCGCCCTGCGTACACGCTGGCGAAAGGGAATCCGGATGAGCAAAAGCAATTTAAAAAGCAAATGGATTTGATAAAAAAACTTGATCACCAAGGAGACAGAAGATGCCGTTCTTCTGTACATCGATGAAACGCATATCCGCTCTTATCATGTCTTGCGATCCACTTGGTCCGAGGTCGGTCGTCAAAAACGTGTGCCGACATTCGGTCATCATGCCCATGTTTCGGTATTTGGCGCGGTGAACGTCCACGATGGGGACATCGTGCTTCACCAAGCAGAAGCCGCCAACGCCGCGACGTTCTTGGATTTCTTGCGCCTGCTCAAAGAGCGGCATCCCAACCGGATGATTGCGCTCGTCTTGGACAATGTCCGGATTCATCACGCTCGAATGGTGAAGGACTTTTTGCGAGAAGAAGGACAATGTTTTCATTTCCTGTATCTCCCGCCCTGCTCGCCGCAGCTCAACCCGATCGAGCGTTTGTGGAAATGGCTGAAGGATACGGTGATCGCCAACGCCTTTCACAAAGACCGCCACGAGATCCTGCAAGCGGTTCAACGATTTGTTCATTACATTCAGGAACGCCCGGAGGAAGTGTTGCGGCGCCTGGGGTGTGCCGCGTAATCGAAAAGTTAACTTTTCAAGGTGCATTTATATACATAACGCTTGTAGCGTCTTATTTACTGCGTTATTTGTGATGACTTCCATTTTTGTATTAACGAACACTAAGTTTTTTGTATTTCGTAGTCCGGTTTTCATCGCCAACTCGTTTTGGTGTTTCCGCAGCTCTTTTAGCATGTTTAACGTTTCGTCATCAATCGTAATCGTTCGTTTGGAATCAAATGTTTTTGTATCGCTAAAGTCATTTGCCCCTTTAAAGTCCCAAGTCTTATTAATCGTGATTGTTTTGTTTTTGAAATCAACGCAATCCCATGTCAGCCCCATAATTTCGGAGAAGCGTGCGCCGGGGGCAATCGCGAATAAAATGATGTATCTGGAGATATATTTACTCACATTTCGCACCCTAACAGGGTAGAAAGAAAGGATTTTTTATTTCGTTTTTCAGAATCACGTTTCGACCAACACAACGAGCGATGGCAATCCTTTTTTTACCATAGCTGATCGTTCCGTATGACGTTGCACGTAAATGCTCTCATCCAGCCCTAACCTCTGCAGAATCCTTCGCTGTTCCGGGGTGAGTGAGCGATCCCGTGAGCGTGGGATGCGCCCATCCGGCAACTCCAGCAGGACGACGTTCACATATTGAAACAGCTGAAAAATCGCCTGCCCCGTCGGTCGAGTCAAGATGATGGCCTGAACGGCATCGCTGGCTCGAGTCTGGCACTGCAGGTGGCCGGGAACGAGATGGTCAATCAACGGGGGGAAGGCCCAGTTCCTTGACTAGAGCACTTATGATATTCAAATAAGAATTGCGATAGACCGCTTTGACTTGAACGTTCATGAGAGAAAAACTCCTTCACTTTCCTTGTGTGTCAAGGATTCATTGGACATCGGAACGAAAAAATCCTCCTGATTTTCGTTGAGAGGGTGCGAAATGTGAGTTAAATATTAAAAATGTTTATTGTGATTCTGTATTCGCAATAGATTTCGCGTTTACAGACCAGTTTGCCTCCTTAAGGTTTGTATTTAAAGCAATGATGGTTGATATAGCGATTATTATGGAGCCGCCAATAAATACGTAATCAGAATTTATTTTTGCAATTAATCCCGCAATGAGCACACTGACAGGAGCTAAGAGGGTAGATATTAATCTAGAGGCGCTTATTACTCTCCCTAATTTATTAGCTGGAACACTAGATTGAAATAGTAAATGAATTAATCTTGAATTTAGTCCTACACTGAACATTAGTATAAAGACCATAATACCAGAAAAAAACCAATTATCTTGGAAAGGAAAAAGGAATAATGCTAGAGAAGTTGTCAATGATGACATTAATAACATTTTACCTGAGCTAAAAATAGCTTGAATCCTTGAGAATAGCGCTCCACTAGTAATTCCTCCTAATGCTGACATTGTCATAACAAGACCAATTTCAGAACTTGTTAGACCTATTATTTCTTTCAAATGAAACAAAATCATTAGGACAGCCCCACTCAGTCCAAAGTTAACAAACAAGTTCCAAATTAATATTAACCTGAACAAGGGATTTCTTAATGTATAGTGGAGTCCTTGAATGCTCGAAGACCATAGTTGTTTAGGAGAAGAAATATTATTGTTTGGTTTCATTTTTTGATATCTAATTAAAGATAATGTAGTTAACAACATGATAAAAGTTGCGAAATTTATCCACAATGAGTTAAATAATCCCATTGCAGAGATTAATAATCCAGATATAGCTGGACCTATAGCCTCTGCTGTAGAAATTGCCATTTGCATAATACCGTTAGCTTCAGGTAAATGTTTTTTTTCAACTAATTGAGGAATAATAGATATATCCGCAATTCTATATATAGCGATGCAAATATCAAGAACAAACGCAACTAAAAAAATAATTATTATATTAAAGAATTCAAATGAAGCAGATATAGGAAGTATGCTAATGAATAAAGCTTGTAGAGTGGATATAAACATTAACAACTTCTTTCTATTTACGCTATCTACAATTGCTCCACCAAAGAAGCTAACTAAAAATTCAGCAAAAAAGCCCAACGCATACATTGCTCCCATGAGTAAAGAAGAGCCTGTCGCATGTAAAACCAGTAAAGGGATGGCTAGATCATAAAGAGTTTCTGCTATTTTATGTATAAAATGACTCGAGGTTATGAACAGAAATGCTTTATTTTTATATATTGCCTTCATATGTAACATCTTCCTTTAATTAAAATGATATGGTAAAATCGAGAAATCCTCTATTATAGAGGATTTCTCGATTTTAAGTGCATGGTATGGTAGGGGAGAAAATTTGTAACTGTAGATGAGCATTTTCGTTACAATAATTTCCATGTATGAAGAGACAAACAGAGTACCCCTTAGGCGACATAGAGCTGTTTTTTGATCACATTAATGGGAATATCTTGCTTCGCCGCGTTGTAAATGAACTCAACTAGGCTGTGTCCTTTCCGCGATCGAAGAAGCTCCAGTCCGGCGGAGAGGTCTTGTTGAGATTCGGCGATGCTGTACACGGAGGCCAAGAGCACCACCGCCCAATACCGTTTCACCGCCCGAATGTGGCGAACCCGATATCCATCGAGCTTCAGTTGATCTTTCGCCTGCCGGAAAAAGCATTCGATCGTCCAACGCTGGGCGTCGTAACGCAAGATCTCTTCGTCGCCGAGCTCCCGATCGGTGCTCAAGACGACATGGAGATGTTCCGGCGTCAGCGGCTGATCCGCCTTCCAAGCCAGCACCACCGCATCATCGAGGCCATGGATGGCCCCCTCATAGCGATACACGCGATAACGCTCCTGACCCACCGTGACGAGGCGGGTGTCTTTGAGCTCGATATAGCGGGCAAACTGCTTGGCTTGGATGGCGATGCCGTTCGGATAGAGAATCCGATTCGTCTTGAGCATCGCGATGATAGGGAATCCCTTTTTCAGACAGGCTTCGATGAGCTGTTTGGACGGATACCAAGAGTCCATCAGCACATACAATGGCTGATCCCGCTTCACCTTGAGCGAGGAAAGCATCTCGATCGCCAGGTCGATTTTGCTTCTTCCCGTCTTCTTGTCATATAAGCAGAACGAGAACGGGAACGCTTGCGTGAAGGTGTGCACCATCAGCCAAACGAGCGAATGCCCCCAGACCGATTGATGATCCTTGTGCGAGTCATGCCAGTCGCACCCTTCGATGGCGTGCGTTGCCCGTGACGAAGGCTTTGTTTTTTGGCAAATCGTATCATCAATCGAGACAAAAAGAGGCTGATTCTTTCGCTCGATTCGGCGGAGGATCCACTCTTGAAGCTTCCCAAGCAGCCGTTCCTCATCCCAAGGGCTTTTCGTGAAAAAGTGACTAAGCGTCGTTCGATGATTCGGATGAAAGCTCCAGTGATAAATATCGGTCAATGTTCCCGAGAATCCCTTGGTGGTCAAGGCATCGACGATATGAATGAGATGCTTGATCACCGGTTTGGAAAGCTGCAGCGTCAACCCCAAAGTGAAGAAAAACTTGTAGATTCCTTGGTGATGTGCGAATCTATTCATGAGACATGAACCTCCTTGTGGGTAGTGTTGGCACATCTATTCGAACCAAGGAGTCCGGTTCATGTCTCCTTTTTTGTTTGATTGTCAATTTATGTTAGCAAATTCGCTCATCTACAGTAACTTAATCTTATAAAACGAGTAATGAAAATATAAAGACGATGGCACATATAATAAGCCACTGTCTTCTTTTAAACAAATAGACTATTCTTTTATATAGCCAGCTTTTAAAAGAGCTTCTAAGTAGTGTACAAAGTTTTCATTTTGTATATCACATTCATCGGGGTCTATTCCTTTAAATACTACAAGCTCATTGTATAGCTTTTCACATTGTCCCTGTAATGTAAAAGAACTAATATATTTTCCATCTTCAGACTCTAGAAAAATTAAGAGTAATTTACCTTCTTGTAAATTTCTTTGTTCAAGAGCTTTATTGTAATCTTCTTCAGGGTGTATCGGATAATTACTATTCTCTTTTATAATCTCGATAAAATTATTTTTTTCCTCATCACTAAACAGATTGCTTAAAACATCTTTATCTTCTAACTTGTAAGATTTAGCAATTTTTTCATAATTAATGTAAGGATCTTTTTTTAAATGAGTATATTGCTGTTTATCAATTTCTACAGCATTATATTTTTCCTTAAGTATAGAATCTACTTCTTGAAGTGTAAATTTATTTGGAATTTTAAGCTCTTTATATTTATCAAATAATTTTTGAATCATAAGAATCTGCTCCTGTGAACTACCCGCCACCTACACTTCGCTTAGAGGTGGAGGCTTCAAGCGACTTGTGCGTGTTTGCTGAACGGTAAGCCACACACAAGAACCCTTTACGCTTCCCTTCATTCCGAAGGTGTCCGTTCTAACCATAAACTATCATATTCGTTGGCGATTGGCAACCGAAATTCATCTCCCGCCTACTCACTGGGCTGTGCCCTTCACGTTCCTTGAGGCGAGAGACTTCTTTCGGAAATTACGTTAAAATTAATAGAATGAATGCCCGCCACTTCTGTTATAAGTATGAAAATGCCAATAGTATCCTGGCTTACCATTACCGTGTCTCTCTGGTCCCACAGGAGTCCTACCATTTCCTGCTCCACGAGCCACTTTTGCAGCTAAAGAATATGATTTCGACCAAACATCGCCACCAGACTTCATTCTAGCAACTGCGGCTGAGTATGATATTGGATTACCAATATACACGTCTCCCTTTCTTATCACAGCTGCATAGTGATCATAACTTTTATTTCTTAATTTACTGGCAACTTTACTTGCAACAGTATATGTTACACCTGCTATTACCACTGCAGCAGATGCAGCAATTAAATGAGATAAAAGCGCTTCACCTATTACAACCCCAATTGGAGCTAGAAATGCCATCGACGCATGAGTTTCATTTGAGTTTACCACAAATTCTTCGTTTGTTTCAGTATCTTTAAATACAGCAACAATTTTATCTTCTGATGCTTCTTTTAACTCTACTTCATATTCTTTAACTAATTCATTTCCTTCTGAATCTTTTTCTACTGACGTTATTATAAATTCATTGTTTATTTTGTCCCAGGAAGCAGAAACAGTTATATCGTATCCATTCAGCCCATACTAGCGAGATTTTCAGAATTCAGCACCAATAGGGCATTTCCCGTATCGAAAATGCCCTAGGAGGAATGGAGAATCGTTTGGAGAGACTCCCCACTTAGAAGTCTTTGCAACGATTCCCAAACCGGCTTTCCGTGTTTTTGCAGGGTGGACATGACGCTGCGAATGACACAGAAAGCCTCGGCATCGTCTTCCTGACGAAACGTTCCAGAAATTTTTTGTTTGACTTTCACCATCCGCAAATCGCGCTCGGCTTGGTTGTTGTCAAACGGCACTTCTTTCTTTCGCAGGAAGAGAAGCGCTTCTTGCTTGCGCTTTTCTAGACGCTGGATGAAATTCTGCGCGTTGCGGACGCCTTCATGCTTGCCTTGTCGGCAACGCTCCTCGAGTTCTCGGCGGCCATTCGCTGGAAGCTCGTCGTACACGGCTTCCCAATACCGGACTTCCTCCTTCGGCAGCGCTCCGCCCGCGTTCTCCACCGCCTGTTTCATCTTCAACAGCGCTTCGCTCATCTCTTTGGACCATGAATGACCGTAAAGTTCTGTATATGCCCGAAGCTCCCGGAGATGATGGGCGTGGCAAAGGGCATGGCTCGCCTCTGTGTACATCGGGTGCACCGAATACGCATCGTGCACCATCGTTCCTTTGTACCGTGGCAAGAGCCCGATGTCGTCCGTCGCTTGCTTTCCACGGGAACGATGAAGCCCGTATCAGGTGACCTTGGCAGTAGAAGACACATGCACCCATTGGTTCTTTCTGTTCACACGCAGGCTCGTTTCATCGACGTGCAACGTCTTGGAAGCGAGCAACGCCGCTTCGATCTCTTCGAGCGCTGCTTCGAACACAGGGAGCCATCGTCTCGTCATGTTCACGACTGTGCCTGCACTCATCGAATGATCGACTAGCGCTTTGACCATCTCCGTGACACGCTCGCACGGGATCAACTGCGCATGATTCCAGTATAAAATGAGCGAAGTGATGACCGGTCCATATTGTACATGATGGGTTGCATAGAAAGGGAACTCCGCCTGCTGGACAAGTCGGCATTCCGGACAACGCTTGATTTCCCGCTCATGTTGAGTCACTTCCATTCGAACCACTGGGAGGTCGAACACTTGGCGAATGTCTACTTGAAGCGGAGCGACATGTTTGAAAGAGTGACCACAACCTTTGCATTGGGTCACGCGGTGAAGGACTCGATGGTCAGGATTCGGTACTTGGCGGAGCGTCGTTCCTCGATGCCCTAGTTGCCCTCCCGGCTGTTTCTCCGACGGTTGGCGAGAAGGAGATTTCGCCACAAACCGGTCAGAAGACGGCGGCAAATGGCTATTGGTGCTGTTTTTTTTCGTACGGGCTTCTAATTCTGCAATACGTGCTTTTAATTGTTGGTTTTCTTGTCTTAGCTGCTCGTTTTCTTTGATGAGTTTTTCGATGGTTTGCGCTTGGCGCTCGATTTTTGCGACCATGCTTTCGAGTGTGAAGACCGCTTGTTGGAAATCAAAAACAACGTTTGCCATTGTGTTCACCTCCCTTGTCTAGGATGGTACTAGTATAGACAAGGGGAGCAGAAATAAACCCGATCTCGTAAACTTTTTCTATGTAATGGCTGAACAGTTACATTCCGAAAGCGATTTCATTTTTCCCTCCCGCCAAGGCTTCGCCAACATCACCCGTTCCTCTTGACAACGGAGGGATTTGGCGGCATAATTTCTTACAAACTATGAATCGCTTCAGCGTCCTTGACAATGAAACACGAAAACGGCACGGGACTAGTAAACCGAGGGAACGCGCCAGAGAGTGGAACCCACAGGCTGGAAGGTTCCTCGCGGGAAGCCGGTTGAACCTGCCCTAGACGGCCGCTTATGCAAACATAAGCCGCACGCCTGCGTTATAGGCTAGAGGGGGCGCTTTGTGCGCCAAAAAAGGTGGTACCGCGGAACGCTTTTCCGTCCTTTTGCAAAAAGGAGGAAAAGCGTTTTTTATTATGGGTCCGCTTCATAAGGGGCCGAAAGATCTACGATTTGCGCACAAAGGAGGAGGGATGCCATGAAACGGCAGCGCGTGGTGGTCAAAATCGGCAGCAGCTCGCTCACCGATCCGAAAGGCGGCCTTTGCCATGACAAACTGTTTGATCACGTCGAAGCCATTGCTTATCTCAAACAGCTCGGCCATGACGTCATTCTCATCACGTCCGGCGCTGTCGCCGCTGGGTTCGGACCGCTCGGCTACCCGGCGCGGCCGACGACGATCGCCGGCAAACAGGCGGCCGCCGCCGTCGGGCAAAGCTTGCTCATGCAGGCGTACAGCTCGGCGTTCACCCAATTCGGCTTCACGACCGCCCAGCTATTGTTGACGCGCAGCGATTTTTACAGCCGCGAACGGTTTCGCAACTTGTTTGCCACAATCACCACATTACTCGAACACGGCGCCGTGCCGATCATTAACGAAAACGACTCCGTTTCCGTCGAAGAGTTGACGTTCGGCGACAATGATATGTTGTCAGCGCTTGTGGCAGGCTTCTTGCATGCCGATGCGCTCGTTTTGCTCACTGACATTAACGGGCTGTACGACGCCAATCCGAAAACGAACCCGCGGGCGAAGAAATACGCCTTTTTGCCAGAGATTACGAGCGAGATGCTCGCCTCAGCCGGCGGCAGCGGCTCGACTGTCGGCACCGGAGGGATGCGGTCAAAGCTTCTCGCCGCCCGAAAAGCGCTCTCGTTTGGCGTCAGCGTGTTTATCGGCACGGGGAGGGGCAAAGAAAAATTGGCCGACATTTTAGAAGGAAAAGGCGACGGCACGTACATCGGCGCTCCGTTCCCAAAACAAATGCAAATGCACAAGCAATGGATCGCCTATCACGCTCCTGTCGCCGGCACGATTACGGTCGACAGCGGCGCCGAAGAAGCGTTGATTATGCGTGGGAAAAGCCTGCTTCCCGCCGGCGTAACAGCAGTTTCCGGCAATTTTCACGCCATGGATGTCGTGGATGTCGTCAATGAAAAAGGGATGACGATCGGCCGCGGCCAAGTATATTACGCCGCCGACGATTTAGAGAAAGTGAAAGGCCGGCCGAGCGAAGAAGCCCGGCAATATTCGTACCTGCATCGCCCGGAAGTCATTCACCGCGACAATTGGGTCACGTTGCGAAAGGAGCGTGTATTGAAATGAGCGAACTGCTCGAAAAAGCCGAACGGTTGAAAACGGCGTCACAAACGTTGGCCATGCTGTCGACAGAAGAAAAAAACGCGGCGTTGGAACAGATCGCCCAAACCATTGACCGTGAACGCCCCTTCATTTTACAAGAAAACGAGAAAGATATGGCCCAAGGCCGCGAGCAAGGACTGTCCCCCGCTTTGCTTGACCGGCTCCAGCTCACGAATGAGCGGCTTGACCAAATCATCGACGGCGTCCGCCAAGTCGCCTCGCTGTCTGACCCGGTCGGAGAAATCGTCGCCGAGTGGATGCGGCCGAACGGCCTTCGCATCCAAACGGTGCGCGTGCCGCTTGGGGTGATCGGCATGGTGTATGAAGCGCGGCCGAACGTCACGGTCGATGCGGCCAGCCTTTGTTTGAAAACCGGCAACGCGGTTTTGCTTCGGGGGAGCACATCGGCGCTTCATTCGAACAAAGCGCTTGTCGCTGTCATGAAAGAAGCGCTTCGCACGACGGCCGTTCCCGATACGGCCATTGAGTTGCTTGAAGACACGAGCCGGGAAACGGCCCAGCACATGTTTCGCCTAAACAAGTATCTCGACGTTCTCATCCCGCGCGGCGGCGCCGGGCTCATCCGTTCAGTCGTTGAAAACGCCACCGTGCCAGTGCTTGAGACCGGCGTCGGCAACTGCCATATTTTCATCGATGAATCAGCTGAGCGGCAAATGGCCATCGACATCGTCCTCAACGCCAAACTGCAGCGCCCGTCCGTCTGCAACGCGGTCGAAACGGTGCTCATTCATGAAACATGGCCGCACACAGGCGAGCTGATTGAGACGCTTCATGCTTGCGGCGTCGAACTGCGCGGCGACCACCGTCTTGCCTCGTCGTACCCGTTCATCAAGCAAGCGACGGAAGACGACTGGCATACGGAATATTTAGCTCCAATTTTGACAGTCAAACTCGTCGCCGATATTGATGAAGCGATTGCCCACATTCACCGCTACGGGACGAAACATTCCGAAGCGATCATCACCGAAAACGAAGCGAACGTCCGCCGCTTTTTCCAAGCGGTCGATGCGGCGGTGTTGTACCATAACGCATCCACCCGCTTCACCGACGGCGAACAGTTCGGCTACGGAGCGGAAATCGGCATCAGCACGCAAAAGCTGCACGCCCGCGGCCCGATGGGGCTTGTGGCCATCACGACGACGAAATCGCTCGTGTACGGGACAGGGCAAATTCGAGTATAGCAGCTTCACCGAGGTGAATCTTCTTTACTTGAACGTTTTTCTGCCTCCACTTTGCGTTGTGGAAAAGGGTTCTCTCGATCGAAGAAGAGAAAAGCGATCCGGATGGATGACGGTTTCCCGGATCGCTTTTATCCTTTTTCGGTGCTTTCTACAAACACCCAACAACGGCTGCCGACAAAATTCACCGCCATGCCGGCGATAGTTGCCGCGCCTTTCCCCAGCCAGAGCGGCGCCAACCGTTCTGCCGCAAGCAGGACAACGAGTGACGCGCCAAGCGACAACCCATTGATGACAAGAAAGCGCAAAAATTCCCCAATGTTCGCTTTTCGTTTCACTTCAAACGTCCAGCGCCGGTTCCAGATGTAGCTGTTCGCCATCCCAGCACCGTAGGAAATTACTTGGGCGGCGGCCGCCGGAACACCCGCGGCCGCGAGCAGGAAAAAGACAGCAAAATCGACCGCCGTATTGCCTGCCCCAACAATGGCAAACCGCCATACGGTTTGTTTTTCTTTACGGAATGTATGAAGGCTTCCGTTCATGCTTTGTCCGCCCCTCACGTTTCATTGATGACATACAGCGGCCGCCCTTTCACTTCATCATAAATGCGGCCAATATATTCCCCGATGATGCCAAGCATCGTCATCATCACTCCGTTGCAAAGAAGCATCACCATAAAGAGCGAAGCCCATCCGGGCACAGTCGAATTGGTGAACCATTTCAAGTACAAAACAACCATCATACCGACGACACTCGCCGCCGACAACAAAAATCCAAGCAAGCTCGCTAGTTTGAGCGGCTTATGCGAAAACGACGTAATGCCATCGAGCGAAAACCGGATCATTTTTTTGAGCGGATATTTCGTCTCACCGGCTAGACGCGGCTCACGCTTGCATTCGACCGCCGTCTGCCGAAACCCAACCCAGCTCACCAAACCGGGGACGAAATGGCTCCGCTCTCTCATATAGACTACCTGATTGCACACCTTCCGGTCAATAAGGCGAAAATCGCCGGCATCGACCGAAATGTCCATGTCGGTCGATGCCCGCAGCAAGCGGTAAAACACATACGCCGTCCTTTTTTTGAACGCTGTCTCTCCTTTCCGCTTGACTCGGCGGGCATAGACGACATCATACCCTTCTTTTTGAACATGTGCTATGATGAGGGCAAAGGAGGGCGAATCACGTGGAGGAAAAAACTTTTCCTTGCCTGTTACAGCCCGTTACGGCTGAACGATTTTCGCTCGCGAAAACGCCTCTTTCATCACATCATATGACGGTTTCAACCGCTCATGGCAGCGCGGCGCATCCCACGTCGGCCACGTGTACTGGTAAAATCGCCCTGCTGGCAGCACGTTCCCTTCCATCGCCGGGAACGAAAACGAATCCGCTCCGTCCGCGACGTATAAGCCTAAGCGGATGCCTGGGACGATCCGACGGCTCTTGAGACCGCCTTTCGACCAGATGTCGCCCATCACCTCGCGCCGGCTCGGGTCCGTGACATTGAGGAGCGCCCACGGCAGGCGGATTTCATACATATCGCCGCTATGGCTCACGCTGATATCGGCAAGCGAATCGAATGCCGCGTCAGTCGGGTTGGCCGTGCCGAACCGCAAAATTCCGGTTTCATACGAATCAAAGGGCACCGCCTTGCCGCGAATCTCTTCCAATTTTTTATTTAATGTCAGACGAATCGGGTGGTAGACGCCGTTATCTTTCCGGTTGGCGTAAGGCGCCGCCGGCATCATATGCAACTGATGGCCATAATGATAATAAAACGTGTCATAGTAGCTGTCGATCAACAACCGCGCGCTCTCTTTTCCGTGAATGACCAAGGCGAAATCAATCCCCGCCGTGCGAACGCTGGGAAGGCCCGGGAGGCGCGACTGCCCTTGGTCCGGGATCGTATCAAACGCGATGTATGCGGTGGTCCCATCCGTGATGCGCCTGCTGTCCAACCGCACATACAAATACCCTTCATCGCTCGTGACATACAACGCCCGCTTGCCATCCGCCCATGCCGGCTTGATCCCGTTGAACGTCCAATCGTCTTTCCGCCCGTCCACCTTGATCATCGCTGCTGCGCTCGGTCCCGGATCGAACCGAAGGAGGCCGAAATGCTGCTCATTCGTCTGCACGTTCAGCCAAAACGGGCGGCGATCCGGAGTGTCGTACTCCATCGTATTCCACGTCCGTTTGAACCACTCATCCTGCCACGAAAACAACAGACCGCCCGCCATTCGCTCATGGACGATGTCCTCAAACAGCTTCCGATCGATTTCCCCTTGTTCTTGTTCAGAAAGAAATCCTTGGTTTTTCCCATGCACGTTTCGATGCGCCATTCCGCGCGAGGAAGAACTGCCAAAGCGCCTTCATCTCCTCACCATCAAGCCCGCCATGCACTTTCGCCGACCGCGCCCCGTCGGTTCGATTGCGGACGAACTCTTCCTCATATACGCCGTACGTGTCGGCGACATAGACGGCATCATACCGATCCATCGCTTTCGGAAACGGCCGCACACCGTACGTCCCATCGTCCTTCGGCACAAACCCGACGTAATCGCGCGCTGCTTCGTACCGTTCCCCATTGCGGTGGACATACTTTTGCGACCGCAAAAGCCAAATGAGTCCTTGATGCTCGCGGTACGATTGATCCGAGACTGTTTCATCGACAATGAGCAGTTCAAGTTGTGTTTTCGGTTTCAGCCACCAAAGCCAATACGGCGCAGAAAGCACAGCCACGGCCAACACAATATACACATAAATCCAACCGAACGCCCGCTTCTCCATCTCCCCACTCTCCCTGTTCCTGCATATTTTCCTTATAACAAAAAGAACATTTGTCCGGCAAGAACAGGCAAGGGCATCCGTCAAATTTTTCTTTTCCGCAAACACGGCTTCGCCTCCGGCAGCGGTCATATGGACTGACAGGCATTGCGGGGGGAAACAAAAAGAAAAGCTCCCTTGCTCGGAAGCTTGCCTGTCCGCCAACAAGCCGCCTTACCGGTTCGGCTCATAGACGTCCCATGTCCATTTGATTGACTCAACAATTTGGTTCGCCGCCTGTTCCGCCTCAAGTTCATTGATGTCGACACGGGAGTGATGGAGAGCGTAAGCGGACTGCCGCTGGAAAAACAGCTGCTCCACTTCTTCCAACGTTTTGTTTTTCAACACCGGCCGGCTGTCGACAATGAGCGGCAGCCGCTCTTCTTTCCAATGCTCCCACGACAAGTCTAGGAAAAAGACGATGCCGTGAGCTAGGCAGGCGCGCCGCACGTCTTCCTGCAAATACGCGCCGCCGCCAAGCGAAATGATTTTCAACCTTGTATTTGTGCATAAATTGACGATCAGTTCCCGCTCGACCTGTCGAAAGTACGCTTCCCCTTTTTGCACGAACATCTCCGGAATCGACATCCCGTGCCGCCGCTCGATTTCCGCATCGACATCAATAAAGTCACGGTACAGCTTTTTCGCGACTAGCTGCCCGATCGTTGTTTTCCCCGCTCCCATAAAGCCGATCAAAATGATGTTCCGCTCGCGGAGGGGGAGAGTGATTTGATTGCTCACCGTTTCTTTCCTCCTTTGTCTCCGCTCGTCATGGTCATAGTAAACAAACAAGCCTGCGTTCAAATGATCGTCTATCACTGGCTATACATTTGCAAGATGGAAAGCACTGTCCGCACCTCATCGATCGGAATTTGCCCTGGGGCAGAGCTTTGTTTCCCGACGGCAAACGTCACCGCTGAGCCAAACAGCCATCCAGCCAACCGGGTAATAGCACCGAGCCCACCCATCGCCATCGTAATGAGCGGAATAGACAGCTCGCGTCGCGCTTCTTCCGTCGCCTGCAACAACGTCAACACATCTTGCGGCGACTTTGGCATGACGGCCACCTTGGCGATATCGGCCCCGCACTGCTCGGCTTGGCGCATTTCGGCCACCAGCGTTTCTTTCGACGGGGTGCCGTCAAAATAATGACGCGACACGACGAGCCGGACGCCACCTTCGTCAGCCGCACGGCGCACCGAGGCAATACGCTCCCCATAAGCCAGCTCATAATCTACCAAATCGACAACCCTGCTTTTACAAATTGCTTCGATCAGTTGCTGCACTTCCTGTCCATCGAGCGGAATCGGCTGTCCCCCTTCCCGCTCGGAACGGACCGTAAACAAAATCGGAATGTCCTCCGTCACATTCCGCAGTTCTTTCGCAGTAGCCAACACACTGTTCTGGTCATGAATGGCTTGAAAAAAATCCGCACGCCATTCAATCAAATCGGGCTTCTTCCGACAAACCTCCTCTGCTTCACGCAACACTTGTTCACGATCAACGCCGAGCACAGGAACACAGATACACGGTTTCTCGCCGCCGATCAGTATATTTCTGACCTTGACCATTGTTGATGAACCCATCCATCAATCCCCCTTATCCACCATATAAAACATGGCGACGAGTCGCTACAGCGCATTGTCAATATCGAGTCAAAGCAAAACGGCAATGCTGATTTCTCGTCCTATGCTCTCCCCTCGATATAGACGGGGCGAAAACATTCGGGAACCATGGGGTCTTAACTTGATTATTCATGCAAACCGCCGTCGCCCGTTTTTTCCTTAGAAAAGCCGTCCATAAACAATTCAAAAATTTATTAAACACTCGGTAATTTTCGATTTTCCACTTCTCCTTTAATACTTCACTGCAAGAAAACATTATATACAAAACGCTCGCATTTTTCCATATACAACTTGATTTGATCGTGTATTTCGTTATGTACAGTACATGTCACTGTCGCGATACATTCGGATCTATATGGGATAACGATTGGCATATGACCGCCAATACCCCGACACCCTGTGTTTTCTTTATGTGAACACAAGGAAATGGTGGCTGCTCACCGCCACCCAATCACCCGCTCGAGCCCCACTGCCACGCCATCTTCTTCGTGGGAGAAGGTGACAAAGTCGCATGTTGCCTTCAACTCCGTCGCAGCGTTGGCCATGACGACGCGATAGCCGGCGACCTCAAACATCGACAAATCGTTATGGCTGTCGCCAAAGGCGACCGTATCGCGCAAGTCGATGCCGTAGTGGGCGGCAAGCTGCTTGAGCGCCGCGCCTTTTGTCGCCCGCTCGTTGTTCATTTCAATGTTGTGTGGATGCGACGAGGTGACCGTCACACCACGGAGCGCCGCGAACTGGGAGGCCGCTTCGCGAAGACGCTCGCGGTCAACAGCAAAAACAAGCAGTTTGTATAAGGGAAGCTGCGGATCATCCCACACCGTGCCGATGTCATCGACGTACGTCACTCGCGCCTGTTGGAACTGCTTATTGACAAGCCATTTCACGTCCGGGGCCGCATCAGCCATCTCTGAAGCCAACGCCTCCCAATAGGATCGGTTGTGCAACCCGACGTAAACCGCATCATCTGTGTACGTCTCACAATACAAATCCGATTGTTCGCGCACCCACTCCAGCGCCGGACGGACGATTTCCCGCTCGAGCGGCGCCTCGCTGATGACCATGCCGTCTTCCAGCGTCACAATTGCCCCGTTCAGACTGGCGATCGGACAGACAAGCCCCGCCTCACGAAGCGGGGCGAGCGCGTCTTTGCGCGCCCGCCCGGTGATGACCGCGACGATATGGCCTTCCTTTTGCGCGGCCATCATCGCCTTTCGATTGCGCTCACTGATTTTGCCTTCTCCGTTTAATAGCGTTCCGTCCATATCAAGTGCAATTAACATGTTCATCCCTCTTTCTGCGTCGTGCAAAGCGCTCTTAGAAAAACGGAGTCCTGGCAGAAGCAGTGGGCTAGTGGAAAGCCGGAAATTCCCGCGCTTTTCACTCCGTACCCCAGCGGCCTGCCCCCATCATCTCCTGTTCTGCATCTCTTTCTCCTGTTCGGCATCACTGTCGGCTCCTTCTTAGATCGCAAACTGTTCAAACAATTCCCTCACTTCATCAGAACGAGGGGTTGGGCCTGTGCTCATATTCACACCCAACTCGCGCAAAAGCGGGGCCAGCAACGGACCGTGTTCCTTCGTGACGCGCACATGGCTCGGTACACGCCCGAGCGCGCGGGCAAATTCAAGAAAACTTTGTTGCAGCGTCTTCGCCTCCAGCTGGCCGCGAAACACTTGGTGATGCAAAATGACTCCGCCCGCTGCATCGGCGGCCAGCGCCAGCAGCGGAAAATACGGGCGCTCCCAGCGCCGCTCCTGAATCGGCTTGTTCACATAAGCGACCGAAAACTCCGCAAACAGTGGGGCGCGATCGAGCGCCTTGACTTTTTCCAACTCGTCCGTTCCGATTTCAAGCACCGGTGTTTCCTTTTTCTTCGCCTTAGGGCGCGGCACCCAGCCGTCACGCCAATGAAGCCCGTCTTCTCTCCGTTCGGCGATCCGGGCAAACAATCGGTTGCCGCGAGCGGACGAAGCTAGGGACAGCTCGCCATCGCGCAGCCGCTCGGCGACAACTACCGCTTGTTCCAATGCCATAGCCGCCCATGCCGCTTCCTGTTCCGAAAGAAACCATGGATAATATCCAGGGGCAAAACTGCGGAACATCGGCAACAGCCGTTTTTCACTCACCGGAATGTTATACTTCCGCAACATCGCTTTATCGTCTCTTTCCAAGTCGTTTCGGGGCGCAAACGACACGAGCAATGCGCGCTCTTTAAACACAGCGTCTTTTGGATGCAACGTTCCAGATAAAATATCTTGCAAGCATGCATACCCTTCCTCACCAATGTAAATGACAAGGCCGTACTCCTGGCCAAGCGCCCCGATCACCGTACAATACAACAATTCCCCATCAGGAGTCACCACGGCAAAAATTTGATCATCGTCCATCCATGTCCACGGGGCCAAGTCCCTGTAGGCGAGCGCTTGATCGAACAGCGTTTTCCATACATCCTGTTCCACTTCTTCGACTCTGCCTTTGCTTGCGGCTCGTTTCGTTTTTTTCGCCTCACCTTCTTCCTTCACCACTTTTCGTTGAAACGGGGTAAGCGCCACATTCACGTTCGCCGTCAGCTCCGCTGTGCTCATCTCTTCCTCTATGGCTTGCACTTCTCCCCAGCTGTCCTCTTTCAAACCCACTCGCACGGCCTTGATGCAGCACGGATACAACGCGCCAGGAAGCGGATCGACGATTTTTTCCAAGACGATCTCATGCTCCCACATATCGCCAAAGTCATATACGTATTGGGCGCGGTCGCCTTCTTCGACAAACCATTGTTCGATTGTTTCCTTCCGCTCATCGTAATCAGCGCCGTCCCACCCCGCTGCTCCGTTGCCGATTTCAATGCGCAGCCGCGCCGTTCCACCAACCTTTGTCATGTAAAACGTATGCAAATGTTGGTCCATCCAGCCAAACGCGGCTTGCAACACACGATGCAGCTCGGCGAACGTCATCTCCCCCGGTACAAGCAACCGGCGCCAAATCGGCGGCCGCGTATGTTTCAACTGCACTTTCAACTGATAAATCATGATCCTCTTCCTTCCCTATTTGCTTGTCCTCTATTATAACAAATGAATGGAAAAATGGTGAAATCTTCTCGCTTTTCATAGTATAATAGATGAGAAATATTCTCAACGAAAGCGAAGGGATGCACATGTGGATCGTATATGCAGTCTTGGCGGCGGTGTTTGCAGCGCTGACATCGGTGCTGGCCAAAATCGGCATTGAAAACGTCAATTCGCACTTAGCGACCGCCATTCGCACCGTTGTCGTGCTCGCAATTGCGTGGATAATTGTTTGGATGACGGGGGCTCATCAAGGCGCAAAAGCCATCTCAATGAAAAGCTGGGTGTTTCTTTGCCTTTCAGGAGCGGCGACCGGATTGTCATGGCTTTGTTTTTACAAAGCGATCCAAATCGGCGATGTATCCCGCGTCTCAGCGATTGACAAGTCAAGTTTGGCGCTGACGGTTTTGTTTGCCGTCATGTTTCTCGGCGAACCACTGTCCGTGAAAGTGGTGATCGGCGTGTTGCTCATTACCATTGGGACGCTGATCATGATGTTTTAGATGGCCGCCTTCTCAAGCGCCTAGCCTGCTCTTCTGGAAAAACTGCCATCATGCCCAAATTTGGCAGTTTTCCATTAAGGATATAGACAGGACAACTCAAAAGGTGTTATGATGGTTATAGTGGCCAAGAACTTCTCTCGTCCCTCGACTCATTGAGGAATAGGGAACAGCTTTTGGAATCACCTCATTAAACAAGGTCTTCGTTGCGATCAACAGTGTGTGAATGGCTTCGCCGCTGCTTGTCAAACGGAGAGTAGCTTGAAAGGAGATCACGAATGAATGATTTTCACCCGTTCGGCTGGTATGCGGCGAAAATAGCACCGCATTTGCCGAAAAAAGCGTTTCAACCTGTGAAGTCCCGCCTTTTTGGAGGTCTAGCTTATGTAGGGCTCGTCATCACCGGCATCCTCGCTGTATCACTTTTTCATCTTCACCCGGTATGGAACCTCCTTATCTCTGTTGTGCTTGGTTTCAGTTTTGCCGCATTAGGATTTTTAGGACATGAAATTTTGCACGGTACGGTCGTCAAAACGCCATGGTTGCGCGATTTTCTTGGAGCAATTGCGTTTTGGCCGCTTTGCACCGGTCCGAAGTTGTGGCGAAAATGGCATAACGCCAGCCACCATGTGCATACTCAGCATGAAGAAAAAGACCCGGACGCTTGGCCAAGCATGGAGAAATTAGCGAAAAGCCGCCTGCTCTCTTGGGTATACCGCATCCCGTTTCCGATTCGCGCATTTTTCGCTTTTAGCTCCTTGTCCGTGATGTTTACCCTTCACTCGATCCGGATGCTGTTTTACTTTTTCCAAGACTTTCGCTGGAAAAACCGCGCGGTTGTCCTGTTTCAATTTTTCTTGCCTTGGGCGACATGGCTCGGGCTGTTATGGCTTGTTGGCTGGGAAAAGTGGGTTTTCGCCTTTTTGCTTCCACTGCTTGTCGCCAACACGATCGTCATGAGCTATATCTCAACAAACCACCGTCTCAATCCGTTAGTGCCGGTGAACGATCCGTTGGCGAACAGCTTGTCGGTCACCGTACCAAAGTGGGTGGATCTCCTTCACTTCAACTTTTCATACCATACCGAGCACCATCTCTTTCCGGCGATGAGTTCGAAGTACTATCCGCTCGTAAAAACATACATCAAACAAATGTGGCCCGACCGCTACCATGAAATGCCAATGGGCAAAGCGTTGGCCGCCCTTTGGAAAACGCCGCGCGTCTACTACGAGCAACACGAGCTCATCGAGCCGAAGCAAGGCCATGTGTACGGTACACTCGGGAATGGGCTTGATCCCGACCGGATTGTGCATCGCGAGCTGGAAGCAGAGAAACAGCTGCGCTCAGTCAAAAAACGGGCAAAAACAAAAAAAGCGGTGGGGGAAGGGGATTTGTAGAAAGGATTTGCGTTTCAACCATCAGCCGCTTATCTAATTCTCTGAACCATCGATCCAAGAGAGGCGGGAGAAGGGACAAGCGACTTTTCCGTTAAGGATTTTCGTTGCATCACAAAAGGTGCCCCGTCATTTGGGACACCTTTTTCTTTGCCCATCAGCGGCAGCGGTCGAGGCAAGCGGCCAGCCGCTTTTCAATGTCGGCTGCGATTTCCTTCAAAACAGGATCGTTCATCATGCCAACGAGCATCGTCGGTTTCGGCATGCCGATTTTCGTTGCGCCGTTTTCTTGGTAGACGACGACTTTGCACGGCAAAAAGTAGCCGACCAACAGGTTTTCGTTTAGCACCCGCGCCGCTTCGTGCGGGTTGCATACTTCCAAAATGACCATCGGCGTGGAAAAGTCAAGCCCCTTTTCTTGCAGCTTCTCGGTCACGCTGAACCGCCAGAGCACGCCAAACCCTTCTTGTTTCAAGTTCTCTTCCAAACGCTCGATCGTTTCGTCCATGCCTGTTGGCACGTCAACCGTGTAATGGAACATTGCTCATTCTTCCCTTCGTAAAGATTTTCTCACTGTTTATCATGTCCCCAAATGGATCTGTAGAAAACAAAAGGCGAAACATGATCCGTTTTCGCCTTCACACATATCGTTTTCCGTCGTTCATCGTCTTTCCATCGATCCACTCATAAAATATCCACCCAAATTTTCACCGCTGTTGCCAAAATCAATACTGCCAAGATGATTTGCAGCACTTTCGTGTTCATCTTTTGCCCCGCTTTTGCCCCTAGCGGAGAGGCAAGCAAGCTCGCGACGACCATGATGAGCGCCGGGATGTAATCGACTTGGCCGGTGGCGATTTTCCCGAACGTGGAGCCAATGGAGGAAATGAACGTCACCGCCAAAGAAGTGGCGATCGTCATTCGCGTCGGGATTTTCAGGACCACAAGCATAACCGGAACAAGCAAAAACGCCCCCGCCGCCCCGACAATGCCGGACCCGACGCCGATCAGAAATGCCAAGGCTGCCGCCAGCCATTTGTTGAACGTCACTTGTTCCAGCGGAATGTCATCGATCCCTTTTTTCGGCACAAACATCATGATGGCTGCTAACGCCGCCAAGACCCCGTAAACCACGTTAATCGTTCCTTCGCTCATCAGCTTCGAGCCATAGCCGCCGACAAAACTGCCGATAAGGATGCTTACCCCCATATATAGAATCAGCGATTTGTTCAAATAGCCGCTTTTTCGATACGCCCATACACCGCCGATCGTGGCGAAAAATACTTGCACCGCGCTGATCCCCGACACTTCATGGGCGCTGAACGCCGCCAGCCCAAACAACGGCGGAAGATACAACAACATGGGATATTTAATAATCGATCCGCCAATCCCGACCATGCCAGAAATAAACGAACCGATAAAGCCGATTAAAAAGATGACAATTAGAAACGCAAGCGAAACATCCATCGACCATCCCTCCCTTTTGTTTTCAAAAGGGACGAGGCACACCCCCGTCCCCTGCCAATCTGTGCCGCTTCTTTAGGCATGGGTATGATGCAGTGCACAGCGGTTCGGGCCGATCTCAAGCTCCCGCTCTGTTTCGATATCAACGGTTTTGAGCCCGCGGTTGATGGCGACAATGTCTTCAAAGTTCGGCGGTGTTTCCGTATTGGCGCTTTGGATGACAAGATCGATAAATTCGTCTTTTGGTTTGTTTTGCATCATCTCATTGCGCGCGCGGATGCGGCCCAACGTATCGCCAACATACCCCTCCGCATTGATTTCTTCATCTAAATTGGCGTAATGAGCCGGCAAGACGATCACATCATCGGCCATGGCCGCGACTTTTTCATACACGGTGTCATACAAATCCGCCGCCCATTCCGCCACCTTGCCGCCAAGGTCCGGCCGACCGAGTCCGCCGACAAAGATGGTGTCGCCGGAGAACAGCCATTTGCCGTTGACAAAGAAGGAGACGCTGCCCGGCGTATGCCCCGGTGTTTTCACTGCCAACACTTCCAAATGAACGTTTTCGAAGTCGATCGTTTCATGTTGCTCAAGCGGCTCGAAATCAAACACCGCTCCTTCGCTTTTCATCAAGTAGTAAGCAGCGCCTGTCCGTTCCGCCAGCGCCTTGCCGCCGGACAAATGGTCGGCATGCAAGTGCGAGTCCACGATATGCGTGATCGTTACTCCTTCGTGTCGGGCCACTTGTTCGTACACGTCAATAAATCGCAGCGGATCGATGACAAGCGCTTCGCTTCCGGAAAGGACCATATACGACAGGCAGCCTTTGCCGACGCGGATGAATTGGTAAATTTTCAATTGATCGTCTTCGTATACTTTGGCTTGATGGAGATGCTCGCTCCACGCTTGCATCCCGCCAGCGAGCGTATAAACGTTGTCAAACCCGGCTTCCGCCAGCTGTTCGGCGACAAATTCCGATGACCCGCCTTTCGCGCACACAACGACGATGTCTTTGTCTTTCGGAAGACGGTCGACAATCGAGTCAACCCCATCGATCAACTCAAAATACGGAACGTTCAAATACTCAAAGTTTTCCCCTTCGATTTTCCAATCGCGAAAATCGCTTTCGTTGCGGACGTCCAAGATGAACAGTGATTGTTTGTCCAACACCTTTTCCGTCATTTGTTGCACGGTCATTTCTTTCACCATATTAAAATACCCCCTAGTGTATATTTAATCGTTGAAAAAGGCCGCTCCATTACGATTGAGCGGAATTGAGCGGCCCGTTCCATTGCGACATGCCTGGAACAACGTTGCGCACACGATCAAATCCTTTTTCGGCCAGCTTTTGCGCAGCCAAATCGCTGCGTGTTCCTGTGCGGCAAACGACGTAAATCGTTTTGTCTTTCGGAAGTTCCTCCATCCGGCGATCAAGCTCTCCAAGCGGGATCGAAACCGCGCCCGGAATATGGCCAAACGCGTACTCCGCCGGTTCGCGGACATCCAAGACAAACGTCTCGGGATCATGAAGCTTTTCTTGCAGTTCTTCGTTGGAGACGACATGCGGAAATGCCGTTTCGCTGCGCGCTTCATTCTCCGTTGACTTGCGGATATAATGTTTCAAAACCCCATTTTCTTCAATTGTTCCCAAATATTGATGCCCTGTACTTTCAGCCCATGCTTTGATATCGGCTTTGGAACCCTTATCCGTCGCCTGCACTTCAAGCACTTGGCCCGGCTCCAATTCGTTGATCGCCTTTTTCGTGCGGACGATCGGCATCGGGCAGGACAATCCTTTCGCATCGACGGTCATATCGACTTTGATCATTGGCTGATTCCCTCCTTGACGGTTTATTCGACAGGCCCTTCCCAGGCCAGCATGCCGCCTGTCATGTTAACGACGCGGTAACCGCGGCTGTCAAGAAACTCCGCCGCACGACCGCTTCGCCCGCCGGAACGGCAGACGAGAATATATTCTTGATTTTGATCGAGTTCATGCATGCGGAACTCAATCAAGCTGAGCGGAATGTTGATCGCTCCCGGAATTTTGCCTGCGGCGACTTCATCCGGCTCGCGCACGTCGATAATATGAAGAGATTCTCCTGCACGAAGACGTTCCTCCACTTCTTTCGGCGTGATCGTTTTCATCCTCATCCTCCTTTACTTCCAAGCGTTTAGGCCTCCTTTGACGTTTGTCACAGAACGAAATCCAAGCTTCTTTAAGACCTTGCTCGCTTTTTGGCTTCGCATCCCGCTTTGGCAAATGACAATGACTTCTTTCTCCTTGGATAATTCATGGGCACGCGCTGTTAATTCATGAAGCGGGATGTTCCGAAACCCCGGCAAATGATAAGAGCGAAACTCCATCGGCGTGCGTACATCAATATATTGCACGCCAGGTTGTTTCAGCCGCCGCTTTAATTCAGCCGTTGTGATCATTTGCACCCCTCTTGGGGGAATGAAGCGGCTAGCGAGAAACCAAGCAAGCAAAACGAACAGGATAATGTCGATCACTGTTTGTGCCATACGATTCCCTCATGAGTCAAGATGATTAAATGAATAAGTTCACATTTCCTTCGGAAGCGTCAGCCAAATACGCAGCCACCCCGGCAAACTCAATGCCATCGATCAATTCCTCCGGCTTCAGCCCAAGCAAATCGACCGTCATTTGGCAGGCGACGAGTTTCACGCCTTGCTCTTTCGCCATCTCGATCAACTGCGGAAGCGGCATGGCGTTATGTTTTTTGATCACCTTTTTGATCAGCTTTGGGCCGATGCCGGCAAAATTCATGCGCGACAGCCCCATGCGGTCCGCGCCGCGCGGCATCATCTTCGCAAACATCTTTTCGAGAAACCCTTTTTGCACCGGAACCGGCGCCTCTTTCCGCAAGGCGTTGAGCCCCCAGAACGTATGAAAAATCGTCACGTCATGATCGTATGCAGCGGCGCCGTTGGCGATGATGTAGGCCGCCATCGCCTTGTCGTAGTCGCCGCTGAACAAAATGATCGTCGTCTTTTTCTTTGGCTGTGCCATCTCGCTGCCTCCTTTCTTCATACCTATACAGGTATATAAAAAACGCAAAAATTATCCTTTTTGAATCCAGAACGTCAACACACCGTTTTCCTCTTTCATATCAATGACCGTATGGCCGCTTGTTTTCGCCCATGCCGGCAAATCGTTTTTCGCTCCTTTATCAGTCGTGTGCACTTCCAGCACTTGTCCCGATTCCAATTCGTCCATCGCTTTTTTCGCTCTCACCACCGGCATCGGGCAGGCAAGTCCTTTCGCATCCAATACTTTCGCTACGTTCATTGTGATGACCTCCTTGATCTCATAAATTTTATTACCATTACCCCTATGGGTATATTACTACAAGAAAAAGAACGTTGTCAACATCTTTTTTGTTGATCAACGCATTAACGGCTTTTCACAAGCAGCTCCACCGCTTCTTTCACGAGATGATCTGTCTTTTCCCCTTTTTCCATGCTTTCACGCAGACAGTGCTCTAAATTCGTGCTGACGATCACGGCAATCGCGCGGTCGATGGCATTGCGCGCCGCCGACAGTTGGGAAACGACGCTTTTGCAGTCTTTCCCTTGCTCCATCATGCCAAGAACGCCTTTAATTTGTCCTTCAATCCGTTTTAAGCGGTTTTTGATTTCTTTATTGTATTCCATCGGTCAGTTCGTCCCCTTTCTCGGCAATCGCAAGCGGCGATCGAATAGCTTTTCACCTCATAGCCATAGCGGCGCAGCAGACGGATGCCGATGTTTTTTTCGATGGCATCCTGGACGATGATATGCAGCGGCTTTCGCGGGATATGACGAGCATGCCGTTTCAAATACGCCACTGGAATATGCAACGCTTGGCCAAATATGGGGCCATTGCTTTCATTATAATCGCGCAAGTCGACAAGAAGCAAGCCGTCCGGCACCTCTCCTATCGGAAGGCATGGGATATGTTTGACAGGATAGTAGCGTCGATACAACGCTGCGCTCAAAAGAATGAGAAAGAATAACAAACTGCTGACGATCAACAGTTCACCCCCCTCTATTCACCCTATGCACGATCATTATATACCCTATGCGGTATATAGGCAATGAGAAATATTTTCCTCAACAATTGGTTATTCCCAGCGAATCAAAAGACCATAGACAGCCGGGTGGAAACGGACAAGTTCCACATCGCTCGCCTTTTGTTTCATATAGGAAAGCAGTTCATCCGACGGAATCCGCTCATGAAGCGGCGGCCCCATTTCGCTTTCAACTGCTTCCCATTCAATCAAAAGAAATCGTCCATTCGGCTTCATCACGCGGCGGATCTCATCGATGGCGGCCTCTTTTTGTTCCACTTCATGAAAGACGAACGCCATGATTCCTTTGTCCATCGAATGAGATGGAAGTGAAGTGGAAGAAACATCCGCCACCTGATATTCGATGTTAGTGATTGCCAACTGCTCGGTTCGTTGTTTTAACAATTCGATCATCTCAGGCTGCACATCGACCGCGTATACTTTTCCGTTTGTCGCCTGCGCCAGCGGAATCGTAAACGTCCACTACCGGACAGACAAGTCTTTCGTCCCGGTGTTTCGGTGTCCGCAGTAGGAGCAAAGCTGGCTGGACGGAAAAACAGACGACACGATCACCACCTGCCGACCGCACCCCAATAGTGCGCCGGATGTGCTGTTCCTGTTCTTTTGTCGGATAGAGACGAAAGGAATAGGCTTTGTGCATATCGTTCACCCGCGCTTTTTCTGAGCTTCGACGCACCGGCAGATCGTATCACTGGATATATTTCCTGTCGTACTCACAAAGAAGAAACGCGTCCATAAACAGGGAAGTTGTCTTAGATGCGGGAATTCTTGACGCAGTCGCCTGGATGTGATCCCCTTGATCGTCGCCATTATTCTGGAAGGCGAATCTGTCGGGAGGCAATGGAGAAACAAATGGACATGATCTGGCATGACTTCCATCGCGAGAATCAGCCAATCGTTTTGAGCGCAAATCTCGCTCACCAGTTCCTTGAACCGAGATTCCACTTGACCAACGAGAACTTTCCGCCGCCATCGCGGACAGAACAGGAAATGATCGTTGATGAGCGGTATGGTTGTTTTCGTATGACTATATTCTTGCCCCATACTATGACTATATCAGTTCGGTGAATGAACTGCAATGCGCTTCATCCCACCCCTAAAGGAGTGGGGTGAAGCGCGGGATTTCTGTAAAAAATTTTTGCAGCAGCCATGGCCCAGGCGCAAATCCTAACTTCAGCGGTGACCAAACAAGGAGACGCGTCCGCTTATTCCTCACTTGCGTTCCCCCGCGCACCCATCCGCCGCACCGCAAGCCGTTCGTTCGACATAAACAGCACGCAAATGACCGCCAGCGCCGCGGGAATGAGCGCCCATAAAAACGTGTCGGCAATCGACGACGCCAACGCTTCCGTCAGGCCATCGAGCACAGGAGCCGGAATATGCGCCCGCGCTTCCGGCGACAACATCGCGCGCGGGTCGTGAACACCGCTTCCAAACGCTCCTTGAGCCATGCCGCGAAACTGCTCAGCCAATTGATCCGTAAACAAGTTTCGCTGAATGATTCCAAACACTGTAATGCCGACGGTCATGCCGAGCGACCGTACAAACGAATTCGTAGAGCTGGCCGCGCCCCGCTCCGTTTCGGAAAAGTGGTGGATCGCCGCCATGCCGAGCACAGAAAATGAAGCGCCGATCCCCAGACCGACAATGATCATATACCACGTCACCACAAGCCGTGTCGTATGTTTATCAATCGTCCCTAGAAGCCCGATCCCGACCGCAAACAGCAGCATAAACCCGAGCATCACATTGCGATAGCTCGTTTTTCCAGCCAAAAAACCGCCGAACTGGGCGGATACGGTCGTCGCCAGCATCATCGGCAACAAGATCAGCCCCGAATTTGTCGCTGAACCGCCTGTCACCCCTTGGATGAAAATCGGGATGTACACGGTGGCGACAACAAACGTTGCGCCAGAGAAAAAGGCGACAAGAGTCGTGGACGCAAACAGACGCTCGCGAAACATATGGTACGATACGATTGGCTCTTGCGCCTTCGTTTCCACATACAAAAAAGCTAGAAACAACAACGCGAACGCGGAAAACAGCCCGATGATCACGGCCGAGTCCCAGTCATACTTCTGACCGCCAAGCTCCAAAGCAAACATGAGGCAGACGATCGCCGGCACGAGCGTCATCACGCCAAGCCAGTCAATGCTTTGTTTCGAATGCTTCGACGACTCGCGATAATAAACCCAAAGCAACAAAAACGCAACAAGCCCAAGCGGAATGTTAATGTAAAACACCCATCGCCAATTTAAATAATCGGTGATATACGCCCCAAGCAGCGGACCGAAAATGCTTGACAGGCCAAACACGGCGCCGAACAAACCGCCCATTTTCCCACGTTTCTCGGGCGGGAAAATATCAAACATAATGGCAAACGCGATCGGCACCAGCGCCCCACCGCCGATGCCTTGAATAGCGCGGAAAATGCTGAGCTGCACGATCGTTTGCGCCATGCCGCACAAAATCGAACCAAGCAAAAACACGACCATGCCAAATAAGAAAAATCGCTTTCGCCCGTACATATCGGACAGTTTCCCGAAAATCGGCATCCCGGCCATCTCGGCCACCATATACGCCGACGTCACCCAAACGAACTGCTTGAGCCCGCCCAAGTCAGCGACGATCGTCGCCATCGCAGTCGCCACAATCGTATTGTCCATTGAAGCGACAAAAATGCCGAGCAACAATGCAATGACCACCAATCCCATTTTCGTTTCTTTGTTCTCCATCGTCCCCGTCTCCTTCTACCTTTGTCTTTTTTCTTCCACCGCAGCCTGCTCATCCTGAGCAAAGGCTGTACGATATTCGACAAGCCCAATTTCGCAGCCTGGGCCGATCGTCACCCGATCCCCCCTGACGACTGCGGCTTTTGTATGTTCCAAATAAATGTCATCTCCTTCAATCGTGTCTGCCACTAACGTAGCGGTCAATGGGGAAAGACGTGTCAACCAATGAACAGCCTTCCATGTTTTACCTCGTTTAATGCGAATCATCCGCCCGCCGATTTCCTTGATCGAGCTGTCGGCAAAATACAACGACAATTCCACTTGCTCCGCATTCAACGTCTGTCCGATTCGCACGACCCCGGTCAACGAAACGCTCTCCGCCTCGCAGCTCCCCGACACCGACAGCTCGCCATAGCCGAGAATGGCATCCGCTTCGACATTCCCCTCAACCTGCACCATTCCGCGCAGCTGAAGATGCTCGAGACGGGCATGGCCGCGGATGTCTGCTTCCCCGAACACATCCATTTTCTCCGCATGCACAGGGCCCTCCACGTTCGCCTGGCCAAACAGCCGAAACGTGCGGGCGGTGACCGCTCCTTTCACATCCGACGAGCCGAACACTTTCCAGCAATCGCATTCGATGTCACCTCGAATCGTCGCATCGCCGCGAATCGTGACGTGATGGAACACACCCCCGCCTGAAAGCGCCGATCCGTTAATCGTCAAGTTTCTCTCCGCCATCGTTTTCACCCTTTCTCTACCGTTCCAATTTTCGCCTCTTCATCGCATTCCAACGCATCCCGATACTCGACCCTCTCGATGCGGCACCCTGGCCCGATCGTCACGCGATTGCCGCGCACCATTTTCGCGGTCGTATGTTCAAGATGAACGGAATCCCCTTCAATGACATCGACGGTCAACTCCGCTGGAAAAAACCATTTTTTCAACAACGAGCTTCCTTGCCGCTTGACGACAATCGTTTCCCCGCCGATCTCCTTTACGCGGCTCGGGCCTAACAGCTTCACTTCGATATAGTCCGCATTCAACAGCCCGCCGACCGTGAAATGACCTTCGACCTCCATCCGTTCAGCCGAACAATCGCCGCCGATGGTGAGCTCGCCATGGACGCGAACCGTCTCCGCCGTCCATGAGCCTTTCACCTCTCCATGGCCGCGAACGGTCGCCTCTTGGCATTGCACGTTTTCTCCAATTTTCACACTCCCGCTCACTTTCATCCACTCGCACCCCATCCCGCCTGCCACATGTCCTTTCCCGGCAATATGAACGGTGTTGGCTTTCACGCTTCCTTCCACCGCCGCATTTCCTTGCACTTGTAGCTCGATGCAATCGATATCGCCATACAGCTTTCCATTCCCCGATAATTTCACCAAGTTGTACAACCCGCCGGACGCATGCCCGGTTCCGGCAATGACCAAATCTCGACGCTCCATCTTTTTATCCCTCCGAAATGTTTAGTTTCAGCTCCTCGATGAACGCTGGCACGTGCAACCGGGCAACGAGCTTCGCCCCTTCTTCCGCGTACAACCCACCCGCCCCTTCCATCAGAAGGCAGGCCGTCACCCCCATTTTGCGCAGAACAACCAGCTCGCATGATTTCCCTTGCAGTTTTGGATAATGACTTTCGAACATCCTCCATATGTTCTTCCCTTCTTCGAGACTGATCTCACCGGAGCGGAGGAGTCGGTCAACGATGTAAAAGGAAAGAAGCTCTGCAAACGACACGTCTTGGCGGTCTCCCAACTCATCATTCAACCATTGCAGCACCATATCCGAAACAATGTGACGTTTCGCAATTTCCTCTTTCGTCAAGACGACCGCCGACGGATCAGGCGCAAACATGCCCGCCAGCTCATCAAGCGACAGCTCATCTTTCAGCTCTTTGATTTTCTCAATGCGCGCCAATATTTTTTCTTTCGGGAAAAAGGTCTCTTGTCCGGTGAATGTCGATTTGCGAATAAACCATTCTTCCGGAATGAGCTTTTTCCGCTTCCAGCGGTACAGCTGACCGTACGAAATGCCGGTCAGCTCGAGCAGTTCTTTTTTCGAAATTAATTCCTGTTCCATAAGCGGCTCACCTCTCGTTATAAACATAACATAACATTGTTACGTTGTAAAGAGGCATATGTCAAAAAAATGAACGGAAGCGGTTGACAACCTGCCGTCTAGCTCAGTACAATGAAGCCAATTTCCACTGGTGATCACGATTCACAGGCAGAAAGGAGAATGAACGACATGACTTCGACATTGCAGACGCGAATCGCTGCCGCCGCGAAACAAACGAAAGCCGACCTTGTCATCAAAAACGGGAAAATCGTCAACGTGTTTACGCGCGAAATCATCGAAGGGGATCTCGCCATTGCGGAAGGGATGATCGTCGGCATCGGCCGCTATGAAGGAAACGAAACGATCGATGCCGAAGGGCGTTATATATGCCCGGGGCTGATTGACGGCCACGTGCATATCGAATCGTCGATGGTGCCCCCAAGCGAATTCGCCCGCGTCGTTCTCCCGCATGGGGTGACGACTGTCATCGCCGATCCGCACGAAATCGCGAATGTTGCTGGCGTCCGCGGCATTCAATTTATGCTCGACGATGCGAAACGGGCGCCGCTCGATGTGTATATCATGTTGCCGTCATGCGTGCCCGCCACTTCGTTCGAACATGCCGGAGCCTCCTTATCCGCTGCGGAACTGGCGCCGTTTTTCGCTGATGAGCGCGCGCTCGGATTGGCGGAAGTGATGGACTATCCGGCATTAAGGGAACAACAACCATCGATGCTTGACAAACTGGCGCTCGCGGCAAACGCCAACCGCCCCATCGACGGCCACTTGGCCGGCCTTGATGCCAACGCCATCAACGTCTACCGAAGCGCCCGCATCCATACGGACCATGAATGCGTCACCGCCGACGAAGCGCTTGAACGCGTTCGCCGCGGTATGTACGTGCTCATTCGCCAAGGATCGGTTGCCAAAGACCTCGAAAAGCTTCTTCCTGCCGTCACTGAGTACAACGCGCGCCGCTTTTTGTTTTGCACAGACGATAAACATCTCGACGACTTATGGTTCGAAGGCAGCGTCGACCATAACGTGCGGCTTGCCATTCGCGCTGGGCTCGACCCGCTTCTTTCGATCCAAATGGCCACTTTAAACGCCGCCGAGTGCTACCGGTTGCCGACGAAGGGAGCTGTCGCCCCGGGGTATGACGCCGACTTTTTGTTCGTTGAGGATTTGGAAACGCTGAACATCACCCATGTATTCAAACAAGGGGCGCTCGTGGCCGAACATGGAAGGGCAACGTTTTCCTTCCATCCGGCATCCAGTGAAACCGAACCGAAATTGCTTCAATCCATTCGTTGCCGACCCGTCACCGAAGCGGATCTTCGCATCCCGATGATGAAAGGAAACAAAGCCAATGTCATGGAGATCATCCCGAATCATTTGCATACGAACCATGTCGTCACCGAGGTGGATGTCCGGGACGGGGCCTTTTCCCCTTCGGTCGAGCGGGATTTGCTGAAGCTTGTTGTCGTCGAACGCCATCGCGGTCTCGGCATTGGCCTTGGCATCGTCCGCGGTTTCGGATTCAAAGCAGGCGCCATCGCTTCTTCCATCGCGCACGATTCGCACCACATCATCGCCGCCGGCACAAACGACCGCGACCTCATCGTTGCCATTGAACAGCTCCGCCAACAACAAGGCGGGCTTGCCGTCGCCAAAGACGGAGCGGTGCTCGCTGGATTACCGCTTGAGATCGGCGGATTGATGACAAGAAAAGATTATACTGAAGTGTTAAATGGATTGAAACAGATCCATGAAGCTCTGGACTCGCTCGGCTCAAGCCATGCCTTCAACCCGTTTATCACGCTGTCATTCCTCGCCTTGCCGGTCATCCCGGAGCTCAAGCTGACCGACCAAGGGCTGTTTGACGTAAGGAAATGGGAATTCATTCCTATTGAAGCAGTTTAAACCCTTCTATTTGCGCTGACGCTTCGATGCGATAAGATTTGGCGAGCACTCGCCTTACAGCAAGCTTCCACTCAAAACCGCCTCACCAAAAAACCAAGTCCCTTTGTCTCCTCCATTTATCAGTCGAGGGGATGAAGGGATTTTCTTCGCCTCGCCTATTTTTTCTCTTTTTTACAACGCCATGCGGCATTGGCATAATCACGTTCTTGTATGCTTCATATAGTAAAACAAACAACATTGTCTAAGGGAAGGTGCAAGGAAATTGATCACCATCAGCCTTTGCATGATCGTCAAAAATGAAGAAGATGTCCTTGCACGCTGTTTGGACAGCGTCCGACATCTCGTAGACGAGATCGTGATAGTTGATACAGGGTCCACAGATCACACGAAAAACATTGCTCAATCTTACAACGCACGAATCATCGACTTTCCCTGGAACGATGATTTTGCTGCGGCGAGAAACTTCTCCTTTTCCCACGCCACAATGGACTATATTTTTTGGTTGGACGCTGACGATATCCTGCCGGAAGAAGAGCAAACAAAATTTCTCACGTTGAAGCATTCGCTTCCTTCCGATATTGATTCGGTCACCATGATTTACAGCCTTGTCCAAGATGAATATGGAAGGACCCTCTCCAGCGTTCGCCGAAACCGTCTCGTCAAACGGTCCAACGGCTTCCGATGGCATGGGATTGTTCATGAATATCTAGAAGTATGGGGAACGATTCTCAACAGCGATATTACGGTTATTCATCAACCGACTCACTACGCTTCAGATCGAAATTTGCAAATTTATGAGAGGCAGCTGGCACAAGGAACAGAATTTTCACCAAGAGATCTATTTTACTTCGCCAACGAACTGTTCGATCACCAGCAATACGAACGAGCCATTCAGTATTATGAACGGTTTTTGCAGACAAAAAGAGGGTGGGTGGAAGATTGCATCGCCGCCTGCGGAAAATTAGCTGACTGTTTTTACACTCTTGGTAATGAAGAACAGGCTTTGCGATATGTGTACCAATCTTTTGAATACGATACCCCCCGGGCTGAATTTTGCTGTCGGCTCGGCTACTATTTTCTCCAACGGAAACAATATCGGCTCGCAGCGTTTTGGTATCATTTAGCCACTCAACTCACGATGCCATCGGACAGTTGGGGATTTTTTCATCACGCTTGTTGGACTTGGCTTCCTCACTTGCAACTTTGTGTATGTTACTTCTATTTAGGCGAGTATGAACTGGCGTACAAACATAATGAAAAAGCTAGGGAATATGCGCCCGATCATCCCGATGTTTTGCACAATCAATGTTTGTTAGAATCCATTCTTTCTGCCAAAAGCACGTTCCATTCAACAGATGAATAGTTATCCTTTAAATCGAAAGGAGGTTGTACCATTTGTTCAACCGCCATCCTATTCGTGTAAAATGCCTTTCCCCCTTATGCGGCGCCTTGCCGCCAATCGTGAAAGTATATACCGGACCCACGGGACCTACCGGACCCACAGGACCCACAGGGCCTACAGGACCCGCTGGACCAATCGGACCCACAGGACCCACAGGGCCTACAGGACCCGCTGGACCAATCGGACCCACAGGACCCACAGGGCCTACAGGACCCGCTGGACCAATCGGACCCACAGGACCCACAGGGCCTACAGGACCCGCTGGACCAATCGGACCCACAGGACCCACAGGGCCTACAGGACCCGCTGGACCAATCGGACCCACAGGACCCACAGGGCCTACAGGACCCGCTGGACCAATCGGACCCACAGGACCCACAGGGCCTACAGGACCCGCTGGACCAATCGGACCCACAGGACCCACAGGGCCTACAGGACCGGCGGGGGCTGGCGCAATCATCCCATTTGCATCAGGTACAACGGTTATTCTGACCGCGACCATAGCAGGTTTGGCGGATACTGCCAGCTTAATTGGGTTTGGAAATTCTGCTTCGAGCATTAGTCTAAGCGGAAACACCATTAACCTCGACGGTGTATCCAACTTTTCATTTACTGTTCCACGCACTGGAATCATTACAGCTGTAGCAGCTAACTTTTCTGCCACCACGGGCACAGCGCTTTTAGGAACGGCTACGATCCGGGCTCAACTATACATCTCCACCTCTCCTTCTAGCAACGTATTCACCGCCATTCCAAGCACTTTAGTCACGTTAAACCCAACTATCACATTTCCAATCTCCTTACTGCAAAATGCCAGCGGAATCGTGACAGGGTTAAACGTGCCTGTCAATACCGGTGATCGCTTGCTCATGGTGTTTTTCACTACTACTTCCGGCCTCTCTATCGCCGCATCCATCACTGGATATGCCAGTGCGGGAGTAGCCATTAGTTAGCCGCTGTGAACGACCGAGCACATTTCATTTTGGTCTTTTTCATTTGCCTAAAATGGCCTCAAACCTGTCGAACTCGGGGGAGATAAAAAAACAAGAAAAAGTCTTCCGACTTCCCCACGTATCACCGCGAAAAACAACCATAACGGTTCTTTATTTTCGATTAGAAATATGATTGCGACCTCTTAGGCACGAAAAATTAGCGGACGGCTTCACGTGGACACCGCCGTGAAAGTCCGCCCGCTTTCCTCTTAATTTATGATTGTAACATCGAAAACACTTGCTCGACATCTTTATCTCCGCGCCCCGACAAATTCACAATGATGATTTGGTCTTTTCTTAACGTCGGCGCGAGCTTGATAGCGTACGCAACCGCATGGGCGCTCTCGAGAGCTGGGATGATTCCTTCTGTTTTAGACAGCAGTTGAAACGCCTCAAGCACTTCTTCGTTCGTAACTGTATAATACTCAGCCCGCCCGGACACTTTCAAGTAGCTATGCTCCGGACCGATGCCCGGATAATCGAGCCCAGCGGCAATCGAGTATGTCGGCTGCGGGTTTCCATTTTCATCAAGGAGCACCAAACACTTGAATCCATGCAACACGGCCGGAACGCCCTTCGTTAGCGTCGCTGCCTTCTCCGGCTCGACACCGATGAGCCGCACGTCCGGTTCATCCAAGTAGTGGGCGAACGCCCCGATGGCATTGCTTCCCCCGCCGACGCAGGCCACCACCGCATCCGGAAGCCGTCCTTCTCTCTCTACAATTTGCCGCTTGCTCTCTTCGCTAATAACCGACTGAAAATGTTTCACCATCGACGGGTACGGATGCGGACCAACCGCCGAACCAAGCAAGTAAAACGTAGTTTTATAATTTTGTACAAGATCGTTCAACGCCTCGTCAACCGCATCTTTCAACCGCCCTTGCCCTTTCGAGACCGGCACGACTTTCGCTCCCAACAGCTCCATACGGAACACATTGAGCGCCTGGCGCTTCGTATCCTCTTCCCCCATATAAATCGTGCAATCGATGCCAAACATCGCGCAGGCTGTGGCGGTCGCCACCCCATGCTGGCCCGCACCCGTTTCCGCAATGACCCGTTTCGCGCCCATCCGCTTCGCCAATAAAATTTGCCCGATCACGTTGTTGATTTTATGCGAACCGGTATGGTTCAAGTCTTCGCGCTTCAAATAAATCTTCGCCCCGCCGAGCTGCTCTGTCAACCGCGCCGCAAACGTGAGCGGACTCTCGCGGCCGACGTACTCTCTCAAGTAAGTTCGAAACTCTTCATTGAACTCCGGGTCGTCTTTATATTTCAAAAACTGCTCTTCCAAGTAGTCAAGCACTTCCTGCAGTTCAGGCGGAACAAAGCTGCCGCCAAACTCGCCGAAATAGCCTTTTCTTTCCTGCACTACGCTCATCGCTCATCTCTCCTCTGCTAAATGTCGTGACAGTACCAGCATAGACTGTTTGGCCACATAAGTCAACAAAATATTTTTGAAAAATTTAAAAATACAGAACTGACCTACAGTGTTTCTTCTCTCCCATTGCACAGCGGGATGATCCGTTCCTTACCGCCCGAAGCGTTTGGGAGGACGCCATTGATTTTCAAAACCGTTGATGATGGAATAATCATACCCGTGGTGCTAGATAAACTCAAACAAGCATAAAAACAGCCCTTGCCTGCGGATCTCCTGTAGAATGAAAGTGCCAACCATCATTCGAAAGGAGAATCCCCATGCAAGAGCCCCTTCATTTTACTACAGATCGAGCCAAGATTCAAAAGCAATATGCCGCCATTTTCTTTTTTGTCTCTGCCCAACTGTCATCGATTCAGATGCACCTTCAGCGCCGCAACCGCCATTTGGTCAAACAGGAAGACGCCGTGGCCATCGCGATTCATATTTTAGGAAAGTTGCTCGGTTTTACATCCGAACGGGCATGGCATCGCTTTGTCACTGGAAATTTGTTCACAAACGGCTCGTTTCTCGAACGTTCCCGGTACAACCGCCGTTGTCGAACGCTGCGCTTCGCCATCAAATGGATCCGCCATAGTGAGCAAAACGCGGCCGACATCATGCCTATGCCGTGGTCGACAGATCGCCGCTCCCGTTGCGCCGTACCGCCAGAATGCATCGCGTCAAACGGTTTCAAGGGATCGCCGACATCGGGTATTGCACTTTCAAAAAGCAATGGTACTATGGGTTGAAGCTGCACCTTCAAGTGACCGATCAAGGGTTGCCCATGGGCTATGTGGTGACCGATCGTATCGCCGCTGAAAGCGTAATGACTCAAATTCCTCATCCCTATCACTTGGGGAACAAAGGATTCATTAGCCGTGAGTTGCAAAGAAGGTTGTACGAAGAGTACCAAATGGCGCTTTGGACTCCGTCTCGAAAAAACGAGAAACATTGCTCGTCCGAGGCATGGGAGAAATGGATCCGACAAAAACGCAACGTGATCGAGACGGTGTTCTCGATTCTGGTTGACCAATACCGGATCACAGAGATTCGAGCGAATTCCATGATCGGATTTGAAGCAACGCTCGACGGCATATTGTTAGCCTATTCCCTAGTTACACTTGGGCTAGTTGAGTTCTGACGCCCAACTAGCACCACGGGTAACGAAAAAATTATGTGGCTGACGGAAGAAGAATTTGGGGACTTATTGCATCGGATGCGGAAAAAACCGGTTCACAGCCGAGGAGTTGATTCATAGGAAAAGTATCGCCGCGACCGTGCGGTGGTGTATCTGCTTACCTACGCAGGAGTGCGGGTGGAAAAGTTATCAAATTTAAAATTAACGGACTTAGATTTAGAAATGAAACGAATCCGCATCGTTGGGAAAGGGATGAAGGTCAGTACCGTACCGATCTCGAATATCTTGCTGGCGGAACTCGAGGATTGACTCAAGTTTCGTGGGGAAATGGCGAAAAAGAAACCGCATGTGGCCGCATCGCCATACGTCTTTTACAGCCAGCGCTCGCCGAGATTTTCCGTCCGCGGCATTCAGCGGATGATCGAGAGATACAGTCCGCCGGGTAAGAAGCTGACGCCCCACATGTTTCGGCATACGTTCTGCAAGTGGATGTTAAAGGCGACAAATAATGACATTGAAAAAGTGCGACGACTTGCCGGCCACAGCCACATTGCCACGACGTCGCGGTACTTAAAGGATACCTATAGTGATTTGGCTGATGCAGTGGAGGCGTTGCCGAAGTTTTAATCTTGTTGCATGTGGAGAGGGGAGAAAAGCAACACTATATGAGGGTGACAGCGCTGGTTTATTGTAAAATGAGGGGCGTTATGGATCCTTTACATCCACGGTTCAGAGGGATCGGCTTTTCTCTGCAAAAACCAGTTTTTCTACGAAAAAAGAGACTAAACTAAAAGACCGTTTTTCTTCACAGTCGTTTGACGAAAGTGTTTCGCTCGCATATACAGTGATTAGAAAGGGTGTCCCGCTACGTTTGGGACACCCCCTTGTGTGATGTTTCTTTCAGCTTGCTGATAAAACACCCGCGGCTTTCACACGGACTCGGGCCGCATTGCCTGGCAAATAAGCTAAAGGAACGTCTTCCATATCGACGATTTCGATAGTTTCTGGGTTTGCCCCTGCTTTAACGGCCTCGTCGATCGCCATTTTTTTCGCCAATTCCAACGTTTTTTCCCTTCCCAGTTCATCCAGGGCGAAAACTCTTTCCACTTGGCCGCTTACTTGAGCGATCGCGGCCCCGATCGCGTTGGCAACCCCAAAATGGTCTGGACGGACCACTTTGGAAGCACCTTTCAGCTGATCCGGCAAAAGCACGCTTCCTCCCCCGACAAGAATCACGGGAATAGGGCCTGCACTTGTTTTCATTTTATCGATCGCTTCTTCGACCATCTCCACCATTTTCTGATAAATCCGCTTAAGCAACCCTTTATCTAAATGGGCGACTTTTTGCGGATCGCCAATATTTGCCTTTCCTAACGCAACCGCAACGTCCGTGGCCGTTAAAGTGTCGCCCCCAAACACCATCCCTTTTTCTAGGAGCTGGTATCCTACGCTATCTGGGCCAATCGTGAAACTTCCATCTTGCTGAACGCGGATAATGGTTCCCCCGCCTAATCCGATGGAGACTAAATCAGGCATGCGGAAATTCGTACGCACGCCGCCGATCTCCACAGCCAAGGACGATTCTCTTGGGAAGGAATGAATCAAGACGCCGATGTCTGTCGTCGTTCCTCCGACGTCCACAACAAGCGCATCCGATAATTTCGCAAGATAGGACGCCCCGCGGATGCTGTTTGTTGGGCCGCAAGAAATCGTCAGAATCGGATACTTCATCGCGTATTCCACGTTCATCAATGTTCCGTCATTTTGGCCAAAAAATACTTTCGCGTTAATGCCTTCCGCTTTTAATGCATTGATAAACCCTTCCGCGGCTGTTTTGGCGACATGGACCACCGCCGCGTTCAAAATTGTGGCGTTTTCCCGTTCCAGTAAACCAACGCTACCGATTTCATGGGAAAGCGAAACCGCAATGTCGCTTCCCAACACTTCCTTGATGATTTCGGCGGCTTTCTGCTCATGATCTTTCGATACCGGTGCAAAAACGGAAGTGATGGCGACGGAATCCACCTTCCCTTTTATTTCGTTGGCAATGCGGTACAGATGCTCGACATCCAGCGGTGCGATTTCTCTTCCGTCAAATTCATGACCGCCCCGCACGATATAAACATATTTTTCAAGCTGGCTGCGCAAATCTTCCGGAACTCCGACTAAAGGCTTCACCGCCAAAGTGGCGGGTGCGCCAATGCGAATAACGGCGACCTTGTTTAGCCGCTTCCGTTCTACGATCGCATTCGTGCAATGAGTCGTTCCCAACATCGCATAACGTATTTTTTCACGCGGAACCCCTGCTTTTCCGATCACTTCCCGCATCGCTTGATAGATGCCTGTGCTGACATCGACGGTGGTAGGGGTTTTTGTTTCGGAAATGACCTGATATTTCTCGTCCAAAAGCACCGCGTCTGTATGTGTTCCGCCAACATCGATGCCGATTCTGTAGCTCACTTAATCGTCGCTCCTTTCTTGACAAGCTCTTCTACAGGTGTGTATTCGACGTCATAGCCAAAATAAGCAGGCCCGCAAGTTTCGATGCCTTTTGGCGTGCGCCATTTCGGATGGCACGGGATGCCAATGACGATCGTGCGCGCTCCGTACCGCAAACCTTCCGTTGTGATCGGGAGCCCTGTCTCGCTGTCTAGTACCGCGATTAAATCAGGAGTGACGCAAAGCAGGCGATCTTCCGTTTTCGCAAGCAAATGTTCATTTTGGAAGCGGAGCTCCAACGTCTCCCCTTTGTAGTTCTCCAATCCCTCGATTTTCGCAGTTCCTCTGGCGAATCCGGTTTCCGTCTTCCGGTTCACGTCCACCACTTTGCCACGGAATAGCTCAAACCCATTCGTCAATTGAAGAATTTCATCGATAGGGTCTCGGTTGTTTTCTTTCGCCAGGCGTATCGAGCGCCCGATTTCCTCTTCCAATCGCAAAATATCGTGGATGCCGCTCTCTTTCAGGTTTTTGCCAGCCATCGGGTAGATTGCGAACATCACCGATCCGCCTTTTTGGACAGTGGCGCTTCTCGCAATTCTTTCGGCCCATAAATTATCAATCGTATTCAGCAACGTCACGTTTCCTTTTTCATCGGCAATCACCATCGGCGTGGCAGAAATCCCGTCTAAATAAAACGTCACCATTTGCAACTCTGGAAAAGCCCTTCCCATGCCGTCAACATCGACTACCGGCAATCCGAGTTGCGCCGCCAGCGCCAAAGGCAGCATGGAATTGACCCCACCGGCTTCAATCGGGAAAGTAGCGAACACTTTTTTTCCTAAGTATTTTTCCAGCGTTTGAAACGCCACTTTCGCTTCATGGCCACTCGGAATTTTCTCCACCAATACGGTTGGCGCCCCCATCATACCTGACGATACCACTAAGGCGTCTTCCGGAACTTCGTCCACCGACAGCAAAGGAATTGGGCCGAATTCTTCAATGGCTTGCAGGGCCATCAATTTGCCTACATAAGGATCTCCTCCGCCTCCTGTCCCCAATAATGTTGCGCCTACTGCAATGTCCTCTATTTCTTGTTTTCCTAAAAGCCTCACTGTTTCTCTCCCCTCTTTAGTGAATATTTTCGTTTGTTTCCAAGTTGCTTTGCTTCGACATATGGAACATTTTCATCCCAATCCAATACACAATGGCACTGACCAGCAAAGAGTTTAACGAAGGGATTCCAAACTGGATGAAATACCCGGCGAAAAAGCCTAACGCCCACGCGATCAAAGTGATTGGATTAATCGACTCGGCATCTTCCGGCAATCGACCTTGCATTCTGCTTTCATCCAGTCGTTTTCTTCCTCTTTTCAGAATAAAATAGTCTACCACCATGATCCCGGCGATTGGCGGAATCCAAACTCCCAAGAAAACGAGGAAGTTTTGAAATTTTTCGAGAATTCCCATAACAGAGAGCACCGTTCCGATGACTCCGATGATAAATGTTATCCACCCCCTGTTGATTTTTTTGTTAAAGACAGAATCAATCAAGTTGGATAAGCCTAAAGAAGCGGAATAAAGATTCAGATCGTTAATCTTTACCGTCGCAAAAATCACAATCGCTGCGCCAAGCCAGCCAGCTGTTTGCAGCACAATGGTTACGACATCGTCGCTTCCAACTGCGTGCGCCATCAACACGGCGACCATGTTAACCCCCAGCTCCCCAACGAACGTGCCGATTAAAGTCATCCAAAACACATCTTTACCGTTGCGGCAATACCGGCTCATATCCGGCGTGATGACCGCCCCGATCATAAACCCTCCGGCCACCATCGTAGCGGCGACGCCAAGGGAAAGATCCGGCCCGGGATGAGGAGAATGGATTAATTCGGCTACCGAGTGATCGCGCAACACTTGATAGATCCCGTATCCGATGACCGCCAGGAAACCGGGAACCGCAATTTTTGCTGTCCAGCTTAGCCATTTAAACCCAAAAATTACAATCTCTGTGACAAACAATCCGGTTAACGTCGCTGCTAAAGGAAATCCCAGCGCTCCGTTCAGCGCTTCATCAATCCCTTTGGCAAACACCGCGTTTTGGATGCCAAACCACCCAATTAGTCCAATCGAAATGACAGCGCCGATAATGCTGGATCCGTACCTACCAAAGCCTGTCCAACGCGCCAATAAACTCGTGGATAGCCCTTCTCTTGCTCCTGCGATTCCCATCAATAAACTGACGATCTCCAGCACCACGCTTCCGAGCATCGTCGCCCAAAAAGCTTCCCAAAATGTCATTCCGTAGCCTAATGCGGCTCCAAGCATAAATTGCGATAATGCCGTTAGCGCCCCGATTCTTACTAAAAGCACTTCCCACATTGGCAGGCGTGCTTCCGCCGGAACCCGGGAAAGCGAAAAATCATCCGTCAACATTTTCCCTGCCATTGATTCTCCCTCCTTCATTGGAAAAAGTGTCTGGATTTGTTGTTGACTAAGAATAAATCTCACATAATTACAACCTACATTCCCCCTTTCGAAGAAAGCGATAATGTGCCGATGACCTTGACTCTTACTCTTAATGCCTTGCTCGGGACATAAGCCAAAGGGATGGTTTTCGCATCTTGGATGGCAACTGTTTTAGGATTCGCCCCGGCGCTTATCGCCATATGTGTCGCTTCGTCGATCGCCGAATGTAGCATTTCATTTGGGTTAAAAGGATCCATCCAAATCATCCGGTCGATATATCCGCTCACCGGGGCAACGCAAGCTCCGATGGCATTCGCGTATTGATGGTAGTCGGGGACAATGACATCCGCCCATGGATAATGAAAACGTTCGGCCAGTTGTTGCCCGCCGCCTCCGACAAAAATGATGGGAAGCGGCTCGTACCGTGGCTGGAACCGCTGAATGGCTTGATACAATTTTTCGAGAAATTCCTCGTTGCCAAGCTGCTCTTGCTGAAAAGGGAGCGAAACAATATCAGGCATCGGGACGTTGACACGCACACCATCGATGAGCTGGTTCCGCCTTTTTTCTTTCGGGAATCCGTTTTCTAGCAATGCGACATGAACGGAAGAGCCGCCAACGTCCACGACGACGCCGTTTTTTAATCCGGTCAGAAAGGAGGAACCAAGCAAACTGTTGGTGATTCCCGACCATAACGTTCGTATCGGGTAGCGTAGCGCATATTCATAAGACATAAGCGATCCATCATTTTGCGTAAAATAAATATCGCAATTGATTCCAAAATGTTTAAACATGAACTGCAATCCATTCAGCGCGCAGTCCATCGCTTTGGATAATAACGCGTTAATGATGGACGCGTTTTCCCGTTCGATAAACCCGATACTTCCAATTTCGTGAGACAAAGTGACCGGAATTTCCGTTCCGACTAGGCTGCGAATGTGACTTGCGACCATGTTTTCATGTTCTGGATTCACCAGCGAAAACGTTCCTGTAATCACAATCGCCTCAACGGTTTCTTTGGCGCGCAAGCGAGAAAAAAACTGATCGATTAGCGAATAATCCATCGTTCCTAAAGGTTTTCCCGTTACTTCGTGCCCCCCGTCTATCTCCAAATGATTTGGCATAACGTAACGGCGAAGTGAATCATTGCCTTCAAATAACGGGGGACTGCGTTTTTTCCGCTTCCTATGCGGATTACGCAAACACTGGCGAGATTTTCTTTTTTCCTTAATGCTTGTAAACAATGGGTCGTCCCGATCATGACAGCGGCAATATCCTTTGGGTTCGTTTTTTTGCGACCGATGATTTCTGTCAAAACATCGCAGATGCCCGACACAATATCGGGAGAAGTAGGTTTTTTCACCGTTTGCACAACTTGCGAATGGTGGTCAAGCAAAACGGCGTCGGTATTCGTTTCGCCCACATCGATTCCCAACCGGTACATCTCCTATCCCTCGTTATCATTTGGTTTTATTCTTTCTTCCATCGGAATAAAATGTTCCGCTATGCCAAATTGCGCAGGCCCCACTACATCAAGCATTTTTGCGGTTTGCAGCAAGAATGGGCCTGGGATTGCGATCACCCATACTTTCACGTGATTTTCCAGTTCTTCAACGGGCAAAGGGTAGCCCGTTTCTTCATCAAGCACGCAAATCAAATCCGGTACGGTCACTAAAGTGGCGGCATCTTTTTGGATCAATAAATATTCGTTGTGAAAGAAAACTGATAAATATTCGCCAACATATGATCCGCTTCCTTCCACAATGAGCGAGCCTTTCAGCATTCCTTCGATGATATTTCTTTGCAAATCGACAATTTTGCCTTCGATCAGCTTGACTGGTTTTCCGTAGATAGATGTTTGAAAGACTTTTTGCATTTTTTCCATTACATCGTGAACGTCGATTGCGGCGGATAGGGCTTCGCCAAGCCGTATAGTTAACGTATACGTTTGGAGAATGCCCGCTTCTCTTATTTGCCATCCTTGCATCGGATAGCAAGCGATCGCCGCCCACCCTCCTAAACTGGTGACAAGATTTCGCGCTTGCTTTTCGATTTCTGTGTTTTCGTCTGATAAAAGGAGATACGTTTTGTCGGGATGATTCGAAATAACGGCGGGGCTCGCTTTCATCCCAAAGCCGTGATATGTCGTCATTTGTAGCTCTGGAAACGCTCGCCCCATGCCATCAGCGTTCAGCAGTGGAAGATTGGTCAACGCGGCGGTAATGACCGGAGATAGGGCATTCATTCCGCCAATTTCGAGACCTGCAATTGCTGATGCTGCTATGTTTTTTTCTTTTTCGATCGTTTCCACCACCTTCTTTAGCTCATTTCCCGACGGAAGATGTTCGCTGAAAATGGTCGTTGAACCCATGATGGCTACCGGTATCACCCATGCTTCATCTGGAAAATGGAACGGGGATATGAGAGGGACAGGCCCATTCTCTCTAATGACCCGTTTGGCCATCAGCTCCGTCAACTTGACGTCTCCCCCGCCGCCTGAACCTAAATACATCGCTCCTTGCGAAAGAGCAGAAACGGTTTTTTCGTCAATGTATCGTTTCATTGTTTCCTCCTGCATAATTAAAATGCAAATATCGTGCCAACATTTTAAAGTGGAAAACCATAAATTTTCTGACTTATTAATGGAATAAGTTACAATAATTAGAATATACGGAAAACTTATTAACTATCTCCGCTTGTTTAAAATCAAGTATTATCTCTGTATTTCTCTTAAATTCTCGATTTTTCGCATAATTCCTCATAATTCTCATTTTGAGAATTAGCACCGGCGTTTCATCTTTTCTAATTTCCGGTAAAGGGTGGCTAAGCTAATCCCCAACGCTTCGGCCGCTTTTCGTTTTCCTTCCGTGTTGGTGCCAAATCGTTGCAATGCTTGGATGATCAGCTGTTCTTCCATTTCATTTACCCTGTACAGCGACTTGGAGAGATGATGGAATGTTTGTGACTCTTGTTTTTCTTCCGCCATATCGCGATTTTCATTTTCGGACATTTCTCGTATCGGTGCCGGCAGGCTACTGACGGTGACAAGATCGCCGATTTCCAAGTTGACGATATACTCCACCATATTTTCTAATTCCCGGATGTTTCCGGGCCAATGGTAATCAAATATTTTTTTAAAGGCTTGGGAGGAGAAACGTTTCGGTTCTTTTCCGAAACGTTTGCAAAATTTGTTCATGTAGTATTGGATTAACTCGTATAAATCCTCTTTTCTTTCCCGCAAAGGAGGGACGTAAAGCGGAATGACGTTTAAACGAAAGTATAAGTCCTCGCGAAATTGGTTGTTGGCGATCATAGATTCTAAATCTTTGTGAGTAGCCGCTATAATCCTTACGTCCACCTCTATCGCTTTTGTGCCCCCGACTCTCTCAATGCGCCGTTCCTGCAAAACGCGCAGCAATTTAGCCTGCAAATATAAAGGCATGTCGCCTATTTCGTCAAGAAATAACGTTCCTCCCTTCGCCAATTCAAAGCGTCCCGGCTTCCCGCCTTTTTTGGCTCCAGTAAACGCGCCTTCTTCATATCCGAACAATTCGCTTTCAAGAAGCGATTCTGGTATGGCGGCGCAATTGATCGCCACAAACGGGCCTTTATTTCTATGGCTTAAGCGATGAATGGATTGCGCCAGCACTTCCTTTCCCGTTCCGCTTTCTCCCCGGATCAGCACCGTTGATTCGCTTTTAGCAATTTTCACAACTTGTTCTTTTAATGCGGCAATGGCCGGGCTTGACCCGATGATGTCATCCAATGAAAATCGCGTTCCATAGCGGAGCGATTTTTCCTGTTCTTGGCGCAATGCCGGCTTGGTGAAAAATAAAATTGCCCCTTCCACTTGCGCATCGACGAGCAATGGATGCAACCGGCAGGAAAAGTCGAGACGGGCGCCTTTGGCATTAATCACATTTACAGCAAGATTGGTCACCGGTTTTCCTTGCTTGATATATTTAGAAAGTGATTCTGATTGAACGAACTCCGTGACATGTTTGTCGATCATGATGATTTGGGAACGTCCTAAAATTTGCTCCGCTGCGGAATTTGTATGAACGATATGTCCTTTTGCATCGACAACCAAGACGGGATCTGTGATAAACGATAAAAGCCCCTCAATTTCCCTAAGCAGTTTCAGGCGTTCTTGTCTTGCTCTCTCCAAATCTCGCTCGTTCATGTTTATCACCTCTCAGATAAAGGTTCGTGTTGAATATTGTCTTTGGTTAATTTTTATCAATTTTTTCAATCATTCATATTGGTGTGTTTATATCTCACATTTCGCACCCTAACAGGGTAGAAAGAAAGGATTTTTTATTTGGTTTTTCAGAATAACTTTTCGACCAACACGACGAGCGATGGCAATCCTTTTTTTTACCATCGCTGGTCGTTCCGTATCACGTTACACGTAGATGCTCTCATCCATGCCCAATCCCTGCAGAATCCTTCGCTGATCCGGGGTAAGGGAGCGATCCAGTGCGCGTTGGATGCGCCCATCCGGCAGCTCCAGCAGGACGACGTTCACATATTGAAACAGCTGAAAAATCGCCTGTCCCGTTGGACGGGTCAGCTTGCGGCCTCCAGCGCCCTTTAACCGGCGTTCCGGTGTGATGAATTGACGCACTCGGCGCTGGAAGACACGGTAAATCGCCAAGGCCAACAGAAACAAATAGCCCAATACGGCAACCCGCTCTGGCTTTTTGACATCAATCTCATCCGTGAAAAAAGGGTCTTTCAAAAAAGCGAAGTTCATTTCCACGGAGATCTGCCCTTTATATAGCTTCAAGATCTCTTGGGCATCCATTTGTTGGCCCTTCCATTCCTTCGGAACGGTCGTCACGAGGACAAACCGGGACGCTTTCCGTTTCGCCTGTTCCCACGCGTCTTGGTCGAATTCGACGTCAAGGCGCAGGAGATGCAGCGTCTCCATCTCGGGTTCCGCCCCTTTTTTCGGCCGTCCGCGCCGTTTTTTCAGACGCACGATCTCTTCGACGACGGCCTCGACCCGATGGAACCGGGGACGGAGGGAGGCCTTCAGGGATGCTAAGGCTTGTTCGGCGTCTTCGCGGCAGGAGAATGGGTGACGCTCCCAACGGATTTGTTCCTCGCGAAGAAGCTCCGCTTCTTTGGCTCGTTCTTTTTCAAGCGTCTTTCCTTTTCGCTGGTCGAGCGCGCTCGATTCGACGACGATCAGCTGAACCGGATGGCCTTCATACGTTGATGTCGTTTCCCATACCCGGTACGTGGCGCCGTTTCTCTCCGCCAGCGCAAAGGGATCGCTCCACGGGATGTGGGCCGAATCGGCCTCGGCCAATGCTCGTTTCACGATCCGGAGCGACGAAGGGCCTCTCGTGATCAAAAAGGCGTTGGCGGCTTTCGTTTGCGCCAAGGTCTCTTTCGTCATCGCAGCGGAATCGGCCACATAAATCCATTCGTCTTCGATCTTGGCTTGTTTGAGCTGTTCATGGACTCGCGACAGCACCTCTGGATTCCACGTTTTGTCAGGCAGGTTGCCGTCGTGCACATCGCCGTAAAACGGGATGCCGTCCTCGTTGCCGACCAGTCCGAAACCGATCTGTTTTTGCCAACGATGATGGAGGTTGTAACCATGTATGATCTGTAAGGCTTCTAACGAGGCCGATTCATAGGCGCCGTAAACGGTCTTGTCCGTCGCATCGGCGTGAAAGGCTCGGAGAGGAAGGCCTTCTTTCCGGTAAATCTGAATCAAGCAAGCGCTGATGACGTTGTGAATGCCAGCCTCGTACAGACGGTCGAGGTGACGGGCCAACGCATCGTCATTCAACCAGGAAGGATGGAGCCCGGAACGGATGAGTTTCTCCAGATCGATCCCCTGAGCCCATCGTTCCAGGTGAACGAGGGCTTGCCGGCCGTCAAACATATTGTAGAGGATGGCCTGAACGGCATCGCTGGTTCGAGTCTGGCACTGTGGATCAACGGGAACGAGATGGTCAATCAATGGGGGAAGGCCCAGTTCCTTGACTAGAGCACTTATGATATTCAAATAAGAATTGCGATAGACCGCTTTGACTTGCACATCCATGAGAGAAAAACTCCTTTACGTTCCTTGTGTGTCAAGGATTCATTCGACGATGGGCGCAAAAAATCCTCCCGATTTTCGTTGAGAGGGTGCGAAATGTGAGTAAAACATCAGTTCTGTAATGGTATCTTAATTGGTTAAAACTCTTTAAATCCCTCTCCGTTCAGATAAAACTTTATGCCGTCTCTAAGTCAAAAAAATTCAGCAGACTTTAAATCCCTCTCCGTTCAGATAAAACGTAGTGATTGTGTCGAACAAGGTGTTAGCATCTCGTGCTTTAAATCCCTCTCCGTTCAGATAAAACGATATGATTTGGTTTGATCCCAAATGCCGCGGCAATTCTTTAAATCCCTCTCCGTTCAGATAAAACCCGGGGGATGGAGCCATCAGCACTCCCACGCTTGACGACCTTTAAATCCCTCTCCGTTCAGATAAAACTCGTCACAGCTAACCTCCCCTTTTCTGTTTTTTGACTTTAAATCCCTCTCCGTTCAGATAAAACAGCTTCCGCCAGGCGTTTGCGCCACTCTCGCAGCCTTTAAATCCCTCTCCGTTCAGATAAAACGCTGATTCGTTTTGCTTGTGTCGTCATGTTCATCATTCTTTAAATCCCTCTCCGTTCAGATAAAACGGTTCAAATTCACGAGGAATGCCGAACGCCAGCCCTCTTTAAATCCCTCTCCGTTCAGATAAAACGTGAATCGATACAAACGCACGCATATCATTGCTCCCTTTAAATCCCTCTCCGTTCAGATAAAACCTCAATATCCTGCATCTTGACGTGTTTAGTGCAAAATAAAAATACAGAGTTCTGCAACGAAACGTGCAGAGCCTAAGGCAAAGAAAAAAGGCTTGCCAGCCCCTAACATTTCCTCTACTGTGGAAGTTGTGAACACATAAACCAAACAGTGGAGGAGCGAAAGGATGCTGGCAATGCCCGAAATGAATCGTATCAGAAAACTGCGTGAAAAGAAAGGGTTATCGATTGCGGAAATTTCCCGCGAAACGGGATATAACTGGAGAACGGTCAAGAAATACGCGGATGGCGGCATTTCTGTCCAACCAACCATCAAACGCAAAAAGGGGATGATGGAGGAAGAAGGATACGGGCAAATCATTGATGACTGGTTGGAGGAGGATGCCAAGCTGCCGAGAAAACAACGGCGAACGAACAAGACGATGTTTGAAGCGCTTTGTCGTGACCATGGATTTCAAGGCTCGTATCGCACCGTTTGCGCGTACGTGCAAAAACGAAGACCGCAGCTCAAACTCGAGAAAGAACAGCGCTATGAACGACTTGAGCACCCGCCAGGCGAGGCGCAGGTGGATTTCGGGAAGATGACGGTGGTGACGAAGGAGGGGAAGGAAGAAGAACGATCGGTTTTGATCGTAAGCTTCCCGTATAGCAACGCTGCGTTTGCTTATCCGCTGCCGGCGGAAAACAGTGAATGCTTCCTCCATGGGTTGACGCAGCTGTTTCGTCAGGCTGGGGGAGTGCCAAAGGCATTGCGCATTGACAATTTGTCCGCGGCCATCGTGTCGATTCGAAAAGGGGGAGAACGCCAATTCACCGAGGCTTTTGAGAAATTTCAACTCTACTATCGGTTTGATGTACAAGTGTGCAATCCATACAGCGGACATGAGAAAGGAAATGCGGAGCGAAAAGTCTATTACACTCGCAACCTTTGTTTCGTCCCGGCTCCGTTGATCGAGTCGGATCCGGAGCTGGTGGAGTGGTTGCATCGCAAGATGGTCGAGGACCGAAACCGCCCTCATTATGAAAAGGGGCGGTTGATAGAGGAGCTATGGCAGGAAGAGCGGCCGGAGCTGTTGGCGTTGCCGGAACAAGATTTTCCGATCTTCTCCCTCGATCACGCTTACGTGAATAAGTACGGAGAAGTGATGGTGGATGGGAAGGCGTTCGTCGTCCATGGCCTGTCCGTCCCCAACCGGGTATTGGTGAAAAAAGAGTGGGATCGTTTCTTTGTGCTCTCTCCTGACGGAGGCATACATCTTGAGATGCCAAGGCCGTATACGAACGTGAAACGCGAGATCCCTTGGAAAGAGATTTTCGCTGAGTGGGAGACCAAACCCCAGGTTGTCGGGCATTCCCGATACGGGGCGTACTTGCCGGAAGCGATCCGAACGTATCTGGCTGGCACCCCGCCCCAGGTGGCGGCCCGTTTGAAAGGGCTGCGAGCGCTGTTGGATCGTTGCACGCTTTATGAAATCGCCCAGTGGCTCGATGAGAACCAGCGATGGGACTTGGCTCCTCATGAAATCGGGGTGTTGATGGAAGCCGAGCAATCCCATTACCCGGCCAAGTGGAAAGAATCGTACACCCCTTCCGTCCTGATCGACTATGAAACGGACTTAACGGTGTATGATCAACGTCTTCATCCTGTTCGGGAAGGGGTGTCCAGGGATGAGAGCAGAGGTGAAAGAGATTTGTAAAGCGCTGCATTTGGCCTATATCGCGGATCGATTGGAGGAGGTGATGTTCGAAACGAAAGAGCAGTTTTTGCGGGATGTATTGGCGCTGGAGCTGTCGTGCCGCCAGCAGGCGAAACAGGCCCGGCTGATCAAGAAAGCCAAGTTTCGGGAGTTGAAATGGCTGAAGGATTACGAATGGTCGGATCACATCCACTGGCCGACCACGACATCGAAGAAGGAATTGTGTGACCTTCGCTTTTTGGAGCGAAAGCAAAACGTTCTGCTTTTAGGCTCGCCCGGGACAGGAAAAACCCATCTCGCCACAGCGCTCGGCATCCAGGCGTGCCAACAAGGCCATGAGGTTCGGTTTTTCCGCGTCGCGGATCTCGTCGCCCAGCTGGAAGAGGCATTGAAAAATGGCACGCTCGGGCGGCTGAAACGAAGCATCGATGCGTGCGAACTGTTGATATTGGATGAACTCGGCTATGTGCCGTTTCAAAAGCAAGGATCGGAGCTGTTGTTTCATATTATCGCCGACTGTTATGAGCGAAAAAGCGTCATCGTGACGTCGAATCTGGAATTTGGACAGTGGAATCGGGTGTTTGGGGACAACCGCTTGACAGCTGCGCTGGTGGATCGCTTGGTTCACCATGCCCACATCCTGGCCTTTACGGGAGAGAGCTATCGACTGCGGAACGCTCTCTCCGCGATCCAGCCGTCCTCTTCCCCCGGTCTGGAACCTTAAGTCTTGAGCTGGCAAGCCTATGTATTTTTTCTTGCACTTCTCTGCATTTTTTGCTTGCAAAAAACAGGTACATGCTGCCGGGGAAGCGGGCCGTATCAAAAAACGAATCGAAAATAAACGACAAATCGTCGATCCGCACGACCCAAAACGACGTCGTCATAAGCATCATCCATAGCGAGTAAATAAGCAAAAGAGAAGCGGCCATCACGATGAGAAACATGAATACGTCCGCCGCCGACGGCACATAGCGCTCGACATACAAGCCGTATCCGATGACGCCAAGGCCGAGCGCAACATCGATGAGCCGCCAAAAAACAAGATGGCGGAAGCTGACGTAAAACATGCTGTCGACCGGCTTCGTCAACACGTAATCGAGCGTGCCGCGCCGGACGTGCTCAAGCAGTCTTGGCATGTTCGGGCGGAGGGCAAAATCGATGAACCCGCGCAGCGCATTAAAGACACCGAGCAGCACAAGCACTTCCCCATACGTCCAGCCGCCTAAGCGGTCCGTCTGGTAAAAAAAGATATGGACGGTCAACAGCGCAACCGCGATGCCGAAAAAGCTGGCGATGAAATTGCCAAAAAACTCGCTCCGGTATTCCATTTCCTCGACCAAACAAGCGCGGAAAAACTCGCGGAACACTCGTCCGTATCGTCGCATGTTCACCCACCTACCGCCTGATTTTTTCGCATTCCCGCCTTCCACAGCCATTGCAAAGCGGCAATCAAGGCAATCATCCACCCGGCAGCGATCGCAAAACCGCGCGCCACCTCTCCTCCATCCGCCGCCCCAGTGGCGATTTCAATTGGAAAACTGATCATATAGCGGAACGGCAGCCACTCACTCCATTCGCGAAGCTGCGGCGGAAGCATTTCCAGCGGTGCAATCCGCCCCGACAAAAACAAGGAAATGACGTCGATCACGCCGTACACAGCCGCCACCTTTGTCACCCAAAACGCGAGCAGCCCGCACGAGTAGCTAAGCAAAAAGCGGAGCGCCGCTCCCAACACCACCGCCAGCAAAAACAACACCACCTGGCTTCCCGTCATATGCGGGCGAAGCGCTGGCCAAAATACCGCCGCCGCCACCCAGACAGGCACTAAAATGACGGCAAACAGCCATTTATAAATGATGTTCTCCGCGATCGCCCAATGAATGGGATGAAGCGGCCGCAGCAACAAGTTCGAAAACGTCCCTTCGCGAATTTCGCGGTCCAGCTCCCATACATCCCACGCGCTCGTCATCCGCTCGACGAAAATGACCGCCATAAAGTAGAAAACGAACGACTCGCTCTCTTCTGGATGAATGTTCATCCAGACAAACATCGTAATGAGGGGCTGCGCAACGGCGCCCGTCATCCAGACGAACGTCGCCAAGCGGTATGCAAGCATTTCTATATATTTCATCCGCAACAGGGCGATATATTTGCGAATCATACACTCTCCTCCTGAAACGCGCGCGTAATCACTTCCTCAAGCGGCGGGTCTTCAATATTGATGTCGCGGACATCAAACCGCTCCAAAAGCCGCGCCGCGGCCTCCGCCGCCGCCTCGCGCGCCACCCTGAGCACAATCGTCCCTTCTTCGATTTCCGCCACTTCGCCGTACTCGCTCCAATCGACATTCGGCAGCCGCGAAAACCGAACCTCCAGCCGCTTGTACGGCGCCAACTTCTCCGTCAGCACCGCAAGATCCCCGTCGTAAATGAGCCGCCCATAGTTGATGATCATCACCCGGTCGCAAAGCGCCGCGACATCCCCCATATAGTGCGACGTCAACAAAATCGTCGTTTCATGTTCCCGATTGTAATCAACGATAAAGCGGCGCACGTTTTCTTGCGTATGAACGTCCAGCCCGATCGTCGGCTCATCCAAAAACAACACGTTCGGCCGATGCAAAAGAGCCGCCGCCAGCTCGCAACGCATCCGCTGGCCAAGGGACAAGCTGCGAGTCGGTTTGTCCAATAGCGGCGCCAAATCCAGCAGCTCGGTGAGCTCATCGAGCGTCTGGCGGAACGACCGATCGTCGATGTCATAAATCGCTTTATTGACCAAAAACGTCTCCATCGGCGGAATGTCCCAAATGAGCTGGCTTTTTTGTCCCATCACCAAACTCATCATTTTTTTAAACTCCCGCTTTTGCTCAAACGGCACAAACCCGCCGACCGTAATCTCCCCTGATGTCGGATGCAACAACCCAGCCAACATTTTCATCGTCGTCGTTTTCCCCGCCCCGTTCGGGCCCAAAAAGCCGACAATCTCCCCTTTTTCAATCGTAAACGAAACGTCTTTCACCGCCTCAATGACGCGGTAGTCGCGCCGCCATAAACTGCGCGCCGCCTCAAGCCATCCCGCTTCGCGGCGATAGACGCGGAACGATTTATGCAAATGGCTGACACGGATCACCATGTTCATCCCCCAGTATGTGCATGCTGTTGACATTCCTTTGTTATATCACATTCGAAGGACGGGCCGCAAAGAAAAAATTTTCGTCATTTTTCCTCTATGGTTTCCTTCTTTTGTCATGTATAATAGAAAAAGAATCGAACCGGAAAGGAGATTGTCGAATGGGAACCATCTCAAATGAAATGATTTGGCAAGCCATTAAAGAACTCGCCGATCAGCTCCAACAGACAAACGAACAAGTCGGACAGCTTAGCAAACAGATGCGGCAAACGAACGAGCAAGTACAGCAGCTCGGCGGACAAGTGCAGCAATTGAACAAACAAGTGGAGCAAACCCATGTGCAAGTCGAGCAACTCACCAAACAAGTGCAGCAAACCAATGAACAACTCAGCCAATTAAGCCAGCAAGTATCCGACATGGACAAACGGCTCAACGACGTCGCCAACGGCCAAAAAATTTTGGTCGAAGAGCTGTTTGAAAGCAAGAAGGAGATCAAGCGGATCAAGACGGCGTTGAATATGTATTAGACGTCAGTTCGAGCTAATTTCGTTGACTTCCTCAGCGTTTACCAACCAACATTCCTCTGCTCATCGTCATCCTAACACTTCCAGCCATCGTTGCCGTGAAAGAAGCCCGAAAGGTTCCCCTAAACGAGCCTTTCGGGCTTTCTACTATGTGAATCTCGCTTCATCATCGCCAATCTCTTTCACCATCGTCCGCTTCTGCATCACCGATGGATTTCCAAACTATATAAATGCACCTTGAAAAGTTAACTTTTCGATTACGCGGCACACCCCAAGCGCCGCAACACTTCCTCCGGGCGTTCCTGAATGTAATGAGCAAATCGTTGAACCGCTTGCAGGATCTCGTGGCGGTCTTTGTGAAAGGCGTTGGCGATCACCGTATCCTTCAGCCATTTCCACAAACGCTCGATCGGGTTGAGCTGCGGCGAGTAGGGCGGCAGATACAGGAAATGAAAACATTGTCCTTCTTCTCGCAAAAAGTCCTTCACCATTCGAGCGTGATGAATCCGGGCATTGTCCAAGACGAGCGCAATCATCCGGTTGGGATGCCGCTCTTTGAGCAGGCGCAAGAAATCCAAGAACGTCGTGGCGTTGGCGGCTTCTGCTTGGTGAAGCACGGTGTCCCCATCGTGGACGTTCACGGCGCCAAATACCGAAACATGGGCATGATGGCCGAATGTCGGCACACGTTTTTGACGGCCGACCTCGGACCAAGTGGATCGCAAGACATGATAAGAGCGGATATGCGTTTCATCGATGTACAGAAGAACGGCATCTTCTGTCTCCTTGGTGATCAAGTTTTTTTTATCAAATCCATTTGCTTTTCAAATTGCTTTTGCTCATCCGGATTCCCTTTCGCCAGCGTGTACGTAGGGCGAGTCCATGACAGACCTTGACGGTGCAGGAGTTTTCGCAGCGCTTCACGGGAAAGCCAAACACCAAAGTGCTTTTCGACATAGGATTGCAGGAGTTTGGTGTTCCACGCCGAAGCGACGTCCCAGCCCAGTTCCGCGGGAGTGGTGGTCAACACAAGCTGTTTGATCTCTTCCTGCTGTTCTTCGGTGAGAAACGGCTCCCGTCCGGGGGCGAAATCCCGATGAAGCAAGAGCTCCAGACCGCCTTCGTTGAACAGCGACACATAATGGGAAACGGTTTGTCGGCACACGTTGACCATGGAGGCCGCCTCTTTGCCCAAATAACCTTCCATGACCAAACGAACCGCCATCACCCGTTGGCGAAGAAGCGCGTTTTTGATTTTCCGTTCCTGTTTGCGAAGCGTCCGTGGCGTCCATCCGTGATCATGGGTGATGTTGAGACGTTTCATGAATGATCCCGCTCCTTTTCCATAGGTTTCCTTAGGAACAGGATAACCGGAGTGTGCACCGGTTATACGAAGGTTAACTTTTTAATGAGCATGTATATAGGCCAGCCCACTTGCTTTCTTCCCTCATCTGATTCTTTTCATTATAATCACTCATACGCAGAAAGGTTGTTATTAAGAGTCGTCACTTAATAACAACCTTTCGCACGTTTCAGGAAAAGGGCTTTCAGCTTATCTGCGTCTTTGCCCCCAGCGTCTTCGCCAGCTCGAGGAAAAAGTCGAGCGCCTCCGGATTGGCCATCGAGCCCGGGTTGACCGCCTTTTCGAGCGGGAAGCCAAGGAGCAGCTTCCGGATCGGAATCTCCATTTTCTTGCCGTTTAACGTTTTCGGAATTTGCTTCACTTCGTAAATTTCATCTGGAACAAAGCGCGGCGAAACGTGTTGCCGAATCGACTGGCGGATGCGCTCTTTCAACTCGTCATCAAGCACCGCGCCCGGTTTGAGAACGACAAAGAGCGGCATGAACGATTGTTTTCCCATCATTTCCAAATCGATGATAAGGCTTTCAAGCACCTCATCGACGGCTTCGACCGCGCGGTAAATTTCACTTGTGCCCATGCGGACGCCGGCGCGGTTGATCGTCGAGTCGGAACGGCCGTAAATGACGCAGCCGCCTTGTTCGTCAATTTTAATCCAGTCGCCGTGCTTCCAGACGCCCGGGTATGTGTCAAAATAGCTGTTCCGATACCGTTCGCCGTCCGGGTCGTTCCAGAAAAAGAGCGGCATCGACGGCATCGGCTTCGTGATGACGAGCTCGCCGACCTCGTTCACGAGCGGCTGGCCGTTTTCATCAAACGCCTGCACATCCGCGCCCAGCGCGCGGCACGAGAGGACGCCGGCGCGCACCGGCAAAATGGGGGAGCCCACGACAAACGCCGTACACACATCCGTTCCCCCGCTGCATGACGCTAGGCAAATGTCGTCTTTGACGTTTTCATACACCCAGGCAAACCCTTCAACCGTGAGCGGCGAACCGGTCGAAAGCACGGCTTTGAGCTTCGATAAGTCATATTGCTCTTTCGGCTTCAGGCCGAGCTTCATGCAGATGTTGATAAACGCCGCGCTCGTGCCAAAATGGGTGATGCCTGCTTTCTCCGCAAGATCCCATAAGACATTGCCATCCGGGTACGTCGGGCTGCCGTCATAAAGCACAATGGTCGAGCCGGCAAGCAACCCGCCGATCAAAAAGTTCCACATCATCCACCCGGTCGTTGTAAACCAGAAAAACGCGCTGTCTTTCGTCAAGTTTTCCGCAATCGTGAGCGCTTTCAAATGCTCAAGCAAAATGCCGCCATGCCCTTGGACGATCGGCTTCGGCAATCCGGTCGTGCCCGAGGAGTATAAAATCCAAAGCGGGTGATCAAATGGAACGTCTTCATAGACGAGCTCCGCTTTGTCCGCCACGACATCATCCCACAGCACGACGCCCTCATCCGGAGCTTCCATCTGCCCTCGCCAATACGGAAGCAGCACCGTCTTTTTCAATGACGGCAATTTGGTGCGCAATTCCGATACGACCGGCATTTTGTCAAACTCTTTGCCGTTGTATTGGCAGCCGTCAACCGCAAACAACACGGTCGGCTCGATTTGTGCGAACCGGTCGATGACGCTGCCGGCGCCAAAATCCGGCGAGCAGCTTGACCAAATGGCGCCGATCGAGGCGCAGGCCAAAAATGCCATCACTGTTTCCGGAATGTTCGGCATATAGGCGACGACGCGATCGCCGCGCTTCACTCCCATCGCTCGCAATGCTTTGGCGATCGCCGCCGTTTTTTCGCCGAGCTCCTGCCATGAAACTTCCCGGTACGGCACGCGTTCCGAGCGGAAAACGATGGCCGGGCGGTCAGCGCGCGCATGCCGGAAAATATGTTTCGCATAGTTGAGCGTGGCGCCTGGAAACCATTCCGCCCCCGGCATCTTCCGCTCCCGCAGCACACATTCATACGGTGTCGCCGCCTGCACGCCGCCATATTCCCAAACCGTTTCCCAAAATTCTTCAAGATGTTCAACCGACCATGTCCATAGCTCGCGATACGAATCAAATGACAGCCCCTTTTTTTCTTTCAGCCAGTCCATATACCGCCGAATGTTCGATTGCCGGATTTGCTCCTCCGTCGGCTGCCAAAGAATCGTCCCTTCCGTAATCGCTTTCATTTCATCGTGCGTCACTAGACGCCGTCACCGCCTTTCTGCCGATAGTTTGTTCAGACTATTCATATGATAACATGATTTCCTTCTATTTTGAATAGTTGTCGGTTCGACAACTCTGTCAGAAAACGATGAAACAAATTCGTTGACAACAGCGAGGCAAATGGAATATGATAAACACAAAAGTTGGTCTAAGCAAAAAAAATGTCTTTAGTAAAAAATATTAACCGGAGGGAAACTTTTATGGCACAAACAAAATACTGCCGCCTCTCCGATACGAAACCAGGCGATCGATTTCGCATCGAAAAGGTTGATGTTCCTGATCCTGTGTTAAAAAGGCGGTTGCTTGATTTGGGATTTGTACCCGGCGGGGAAGTGAAGGTTGGACAAAGAAGCCCGCTTGGCGACCCGACCGCCTATCGCGTTTGTGGAACGACGATCGCATTAAGGAAAGAAGAAAGTGACTATATTTACGGGGAGAAGATCCACCATGACTGATATGACGTATACGATTGCCTTAATGGGAAATCCGAACACCGGAAAAAGCACGTTGTTTAACGTCTTAACCGGCCTGCGCCAGCATACCGGCAACTGGCCGGGAAAAACGGTCACCCATGCGGAAGGAGAATGCCGCCACCGCGGCGCATTGTACCGGATCGTCGACTTGCCGGGAACGTATTCGCTCTATTCCAATTCAGCCGATGAAGAGGTGGCGCGTGATTTTCTTCTGTTTGAACGTCCTGACGTCACGGTCGTTGTTGTCGACGCTACGGCATTAGAACGCAACCTAAATCTGGCGCTTCAAGTATTGGAAATGACAGACCGCGTCATTGTCGCCGTCAATTTGATGGATGAAGCGAAAAAGAAAGGCATTCATATCAATACAAAAAAATTAGCCGCCAAACTCGGCGTGCCGGTCGTGCCGATCTCGGCCCGCAATCGGGAAGGAATCGATGCGCTGCTTGATACAGTGGATGCCATGGCGCATGGCCGCATCAACACCAACCCGCTTTCCATCCGGTACAGCCCGGAAATCGAACGAGGCATTGCCAAACTTCTTCCACTCGTGAAAGACGTAATGGGAGACACGTATCCTGCTCGCTGGATCGCTCTTCGTCTCCTTGACGGCGATTCATCGCTGCTTCAAGCGCTGAAGCAGCCGCCGCAACCATTGATCAAGGAGGGGAACGCGTATGCCTGCTGCGGATCCATCAAATCGGTTTGACCGCTTAATGGAAGAAGCGGCGTCACTGGCGCCGGACAATGTACGCGAGCAAATCGTTGCCGCCATCTTTCAAACATCGGCTGAGCTTTATCGGGAATGTGTCAATCACACGAAGAGCGTGAAACGCGACCGAACGGAACAGATTGACCGGATCGTCACATCGAAGCGGTGGGGATTTCCAATTATGCTGGCGCTGCTCGCCGCTGTCCTTTACATGACGATCGCCGGCGCCAACGTATTTTCCGATTCGCTCGCCCGCTTGTTCGGGACGATCGAAACGTATCTCACCATGGCGTTTCAAGCGATTCACGCCCCCGACTGGCTGCACGGCCTCATCGTGCTTGGCTTGTATCGCGGCACGGCTTGGGTCGTCAGCGTGATGCTGCCGCCGATGGCGATTTTCTTTCCCGTATTCGCTTTGCTCGAAAATTATGGCTACTTGCCGCGTGTCGCCTTTAACATGGATCGCTTGTTTAAAAAAGCGGGGGCGCATGGCAAACAATCGCTGACGATGGCCATGGGCTTCGGCTGCAACGCGGCGGCCATCATGTCGACGCGCATTATCGAATCACCGCGCGAACGGATGATCGCCATTTTGACCAACAACTTCGTCCCCTGCAATGGACGTTGGCCAACGCTGATCCTGCTTTCTTCCTTATTTATGGCGGCCGGTTATACAGGCGGATGGAACACGTTCGTGACAGCGGGTGTGGTCGTTGCCATGGTGTTGTTTGGCATCATCGTCACGTTAACCGTCTCGTGGATTCTATCCAAGACAGCCTTGCGCGGCATTCCGACCCATTACACGCTAGAGCTGCCGCCGTATCGGCGCCCGAAGATCATGGAGACGATCATCCGGGCCACCCTCGACAAATCACTCTATGTGCTGAAACGGGCGGTAACGGTTGCGGCGCCGGCTGGCATTGTGACATGGATCCTCGGCAATATTCACGTGGGAGATGCGACCGTGCTGGCGTATGTAGCCGACTGGCTTGACCCGTTTGCCAAAGCATTCGGATTGGATGGCTACATTTTGATGGCGTTCATTTTAGGATTGCCAGCCAATGAAATTGTCGTGCCGATTTTGCTGATGGGCTATTTATCCGCGGGGGCGCTCACTGAAGTCGATGGCCTGCATTCTCTAAAACAAATTTTGCTCGACCACGGCTGGACGTGGCTCACCGCCCTCAATATGATGTTGTTTTCCCTGCTTCACTACCCATGCGGCACGACGCTCGTCAACATTTACAAAGAAACGAAAAGCGCGAAATGGACATTCGTCGCCTTTGCCTTGCCAACAGCAATTGCCATGGCGGTCACCTTTACGACCGCGCAGCTGGCGAGATGGTCGGGGCTTATTTGATCTCCTGGCTTAACAGGCTGTCCCGCCCCGAACTTTCTCCTCTCTCGTCTTCTATTCCAAGGGAAAAGGGTTTATAAGATAAGTATATAGATGCAGTTTGAAGCTTCCACATTTGTAGCTTGTTTTTTGCAAAGAAAAGATACAGAGCTTTGCAAGGAAAAGTTCCATGGGCAACGTTTTGCCCTCCACCCGGGCATGAAAATCACCCTTGAAGGCGCACGCATTTTCACGGAAAAGACGAGCAGCGGTCAAGCGCCCGTCCTTCCTGTCTTAATCAATTATTCAGCGCTATACTTCCCTTACCTCCTCAATATGTGACACATCTCCTTCAACGACCACGTGAAACGTCCCACCATTCACCTCAACGATCGTCACACTCGTGCCGTACATATACGGCGGCGACCATAGGTGGGCAAGCGGTGTGTCTTTGAATGCCGCCATGAGCGTTTTCAGCACGACGCCGTGGGTGACGATCAAGACGGTCTCCCCCTCGTGCCGCTCGACGATGCGCCGCACCGTTTCAAGCGCCCGCTGCTGCACGTCACAAAACCGCTCGCCGCGCTCGGGAGCGTACAGATGGGGCGTTTTCCAAAAATAGTCGAACGCAACTGGATCCATTTGCCGAATCTCGTCATGCGTCTTGCCTTCCCAATCGCCAAGATGAATCTCGCATAGCCGCTCGTCTTGATAAATCGGAATAAGCCGCCCGCCGCGGACAAGTTCCGCCGTCTCAAGCGCCCGACCGCTTGTGCTTGTGTAAATCGCGGCCAACTCCACCGCTTCAAGCCGTTTTCCAAGCCGCATGGCGTCTTGCCGCCCTTTTTCCGTGAGCGGCGAGTCTTTCCATCCTTGCATCCGCTTTTCGACATTCCACTTCGTTTCCCCATGTCTTGTCAAATACAAGGTTGTCACCATGTCTTCCTTTGTTTCTCCTCTCTATCCATCTATCGATCATTCAACCGCCCGCTCAGGCAAGCGAAACGCAACAGATCCGCTTTTATCAGTTTTCATCTCTGCTTGAATGCCTTTTGGCAACACTGCCTTCGGATTCTGTATGGTCAAAATCAGCATCATGCGCAACCGGAAACTCGTACCCGCGTGTCATCCGCTTCGTTTCACGAGTTTCGTTAACTCGATTCTTTCTGGCGTTTCGATGCGCTCGATGGCACGAAACCCATGGTGTTTGTAAAAGCGAATGGCCGACGCGTTGCCGCTTCCGGTCGTCACGACGATCTCGCTTATCGACGGTTCTTGCCTGATAACAAAGTCGAGCAACGCGCTGGCGATCCCTTGGCGGAAACAATCCGGGTCGACCATCAACCGACAAAGGTGAAGCGTCTTTCCATTCCGCTCGCAAGCGATCGCCCCAACGAGCCGTTCACCTTGAAAATAGCCAAAAAAGCGCTCGCCGCATCGCTGCAGAGAAGCGATCGTATCGTGAAGCGGCCGGAGCGCCGTGCTACCGATGATCTGCGCCTCGATCGCATACGCGCGCCGCTGTAGGTGCAGCACCTTAACGGCCGTTTCGTAGTCTGCTATGTGAAGTTCCGCAATCATGTTCCTCTCCCTTTCAATGGCTAAAAAGCGGCCGAGCCCGGCCGCTTATCATGAATGAATCACTTCCTCCATCGCCTCTTGCAGCGAATGAAAGCCTTTTTTCTCTCGGCCGTCTTTTCGAACGGTCCATTCCTGCTTCTCAAGCGCCAGTTCACCGCGTTCGTTTTTTACAAACGGCATGTGAATGGTGATCATCTCATCGTCTTTGTTGATCGTATAGCCGATGTAATAGCGATTGCCTTCACCATGCTCTTCAAAAATACCGACTTGGTCGAGTCCATAGGCTTCCATCATCGGCTCGAGCGTATCGATGAACTCCTTGATCATGACGCTTCGCGGCGCAAATTCCATGGTTTTTCCTCCTCTTGCCTAGTCATCAAGTGTAGTTTGCGGCAAGCTGAGGAAACTCATGAGTGGAAATGACCGACTTATGACGAAGGCCCATTGCAAGCCGTGCGGTTGTACTCCTCAAGCCATTGCTGCAGCTTTTCCGCTTCGAGCGAGCGGCTGAAGTAAAACCCCTGCGCATAGTCGCAATGCATTTGCGAAAGAAGCGCCACTTGCGATTCGGTCTCCACCCCTTCGGCCAATACTTCAATATCCAGGCTTTTTGCTAAATGAATGATCGTATCGACAATCGTTGCATCTTTCGAGTTTTCCGCAATGCCTTGAATGAAACTGCGGTCGATTTTCAACAGTGACACTGGCAAGTTGCGGATATAAGCCAATGATGAAAAACCAGTTCCAAAGTCATCGATCGCGGCCTGCACACCAAGCTGCTGCAGTTCTGTTAAAATGTGCCGCCCTGTGTCGATGTTTTCCATCAATCCGCTTTCAGTCACTTCCAAAATGAGCTGGTCGGGCGAAAGCCCCGTCTCCCGTAAAATGCGCTTCACATGCTCAACGAGCTCCGGACGGTTGAGCAAAAATGGCGACAAGTTGACGGCGAGCTTGAGGCCTGGAAATTTTCTTTCCCACTCTTTCACTTGGCGGCATGCCCGCTCAAGCACCCATAACGTAATTTCAAAAATAAACCCGCTTTCCTCCGCCAACGGAATGAAATCCAGCGGCGGAATTTCACCGAGCGACGGATGACGCCAACGCAAAAGCGCTTCAACCCCCATCGCCTTTCCTTTAGCAAGTTGCACTTTCGGCTGATAGCATACATACAACTGCCCGCGCATAATGGCAAACGGCAAATCTTGCTCGATCACCCCATGCCGATGCTCGGTCGGCCGGTAAAACGCATAGCCGTTCCGCCCCCGCTCTTTCACTTCGTACAGCGCCTGATCGGCGTATTTCATCACTTGCTCGATCCGATCGCTGTCTTTCGGGAAAAAGGCGATGCCGATCGACAATGTTGATTGAATCAGCTGTTTTTCGTAATAAAACGGCTCATGAAACGAACTGACAAGCCGCTCCGCCAAGGCGGCCATCTCAGATTTGGTCACATTCGGCAGCAACAAAACGAACTCATCGCCGCCGATGCGGGCGAAAAAGTCATCGGGCCGGAGCGCCTGCTGAACGCGCTTCACCGCCTCACGCAAAAAGTAATCGCCGGCTTGATGGGAAAAATGGTCATTGATCCATTTAAATTTGTCAAAATCCAAGTAACAAAGGGCAAACGGCGTCTGGCTGGCGATCAGCTCATGAATATGCCGCTCAAAATAGCTGCGGTTGGCGATGCCGGTGAGTGAATCGAAGTAGGCGAGCTGACGAAGCTTCTCTTCATACTGTTTCCGCTCGCTGATGTTTTTCACGGTCACAATGACACAATCGAGCGTCCCCGCTTCATCGATGATCGCCTTCCCTTGTGCCTCCATCCAAACCCATTCGCCTTTCTCGCCTTGCTTGCGAAATTCGGCGGATTGCGTCTCGTATGTATCGTACAGCTCAGCCAATTTTTGTGCCACGATCGGGACGTCATCAGGGTGGACAAACGTCAGCACCTCTTCGTATGACACTGGAAGACGCGTGTTTGTTTTTCGCTTCCATGACAGCGGAATGTATGACAATTCACGATTGGGAGAAAAAATCAACACGTAATCGTTCGAATGCTCGACAATCAACTGGAGGCGCCGTTCCGCTTCGGCGAGCCGCTCTTGCAGGCCGCTCTCCTCCGTCTGACGTCGAAAGACGCATAAGATCGCCGAGACCTTTCCGTTTTGATCGATGATCGGCGACACTCCCGCAATCAATAAGCCGTCAAGCAAATCCAAGCGGAACACGGCTGGCGTCTGTTTCATACGTGCAGCCAACATCTGGCCTTCCGCCAACAGCGCTCTCTGTTCTTCTTCGCTCAGCGCCAAATCGGCAAAAGCCGGATTATGATAAATCATCACGCCTTGCAAATTCAAGATGGCTACTGCTTCTGTGAAGTGATGGAAAAAGGCTGTATATTGATCCATGCAATTGTTACCTCGCCGTTTTACCAAAATAAGCGATGTCCACACTTCCATTTTCACGAAAATCCCGGCAAAAATCAACAAATTTCGCAACTCTTTTGTCCCAAAATAAAACACCTCACCCTCGGCTCGCCGGTCACCCGGTTTGCCGCTGGCGGGCGCGAATGGGACACGTTTGGCAGCACGTTCCCCCGTTTGTTTGCACGTACAGGCAGCATGTTGTCCGCTGCATGCCGCTTGCGCCTTTAAAAAAGCGGCGAAGCGGATTGTCCTTCTGTCCGAACAGGCGGCCGTCGGCTTCATAAACAAGGAAGTGGAAATCATCGCGCAGCCGGTCGGCGATCGGGGCAAGCGACTCGTCCTCAAGCCATCGGTCATATACCCAATACACATAAATCGCAATGTTTTCCCATAAGATAAGCGGCGACACACGAGTCAGGCGACGCAGCTTGGCGACCAGCGGAGCAAACAAGCCAGCAAACACATCGCGCACGACTTGTTCTCGCCAACGACGGCGTTCTCCACGGCACGCCTCCGCTTCGGGCGGCTCAAGGTGAAAACGCGGCATCCACGTCTCCCCTTCGCCGTCCGTGTCAAGCCAAATTCGCCCAGGATTGAGCACAAGCCGCTTGTTCCATACTGACATGGCGTATAGCGTCATCGGCGCCAAAAAGCTTAATCGTTTGACGAACATCGACGCCGCGACGGCATCGTTCGCCGCCCCCATTTCAGCGCGCACATGCGCGACATAACTCGCAAGCTGTTCGTCGTCCTCAATCAACCGGGAAAACAACATCGATGACGAGACATCGGTCTCCTTGCTTGAAAAACGGTACGTTTCCAACGCTTTCATTTCGTCTTCACGCAGTCTCATCATGATACGCCTTCTTTCTGTAAAATGCGCCGCCCTTTCCCATACGGGATGCAAAGCGGGGTGCCAAAGATCGGATCGTACATAATTTGGCAATCCATCTGAAACACGTCTTTCACGAGCTGGCGGGAAATGACGTCTTCCGGCTTTCCTTCGGCATACACCGTTTTATCGCGAATGGCGACGAGATGATGCGCATAGCGGCACGCCAAATTCAAGTCGTGAAGCACCATGACGATCGTTCGTTGTTCCTTTTCATTCAGTTCAAACAATAAATCCAAAATGTCGATTTGATGCGCGAGATCCAAATACGTCGTCGGCTCGTCAAGCAAAATGATGTCTGTTTCTTGCGCCAACGTCATAGCGATCCATGCGCGTTGGCGCTGTCCACCGGAGAGCGAATCGACCGGCCGCTCGGCGAGTTCGGCAAGCCCAGTTGCCGCCAAAGCGCGCTCGACCGCCCGCTCATCTTCGGCGCTCCATTGCTTGAACCACGTTTGATACGGGTAGCGCCCTTGCTTCACAAGTTGCAACACGGTCAGTCCTTCCGGAGCCATAGGCGATTGCGGCAAAATGGCGAGCCGGCGGGCGATTTCTTTTGTCGGTTGTTTGGCAATCTCTTTTCCATCAAGCAAAACAACCCCGCCTGTCGGCTTTAGCAGCCGCGCCAAGGCGCGCAGCAACGTCGACTTGCCGCAGCCGTTCGCGCCGATGAACACCGTGATTTTTCCTTTTGGGATCGTCAAGTCTAAACGGTCAATAATGGTCGTCTCGCCGTATGATAGTGTCAACTCCTTCGCTTGCAATGCGGGCACGCGAACCCCCTCCTTTTTATGCTTTCCGATTCTGGTACAACAAATAAATAAAATATGGCGCTCCAATCGCGGCGGTAAACACCCCGGCCGGAATTTCCGTCGGCGCAAGCAGCAGCCGCCCAGCCAAATCCGCCCCCATGACTAACACACCGCCCAACAGCGCAGCGGTCGGAAGAAGAGCGCCAAACGCCGAACCGACGAGACGGCGCGCCATGTGCGGCGCCATCAGCCCGACAAAGCCGATGCCGCCGGCGAAAGCGACCGCGCCGCCGGTGAGCGCCGTGCTCAGCAAAACAAGTCCTAGCCGTTGCCGTTCGACCGCGCCGCCAAGCCCCATCGCCAGCTCATCGCCCAGCTCCTGCACATTGACATGCCGCGCGGCCAATATCGCCAGAAGGAGCAGTCCGATGACCCATGGCGCCATGAGCGAAACGTGCTTCCAAGAAGCACCATACACACTGCCGGTGATCCACACGTTTGCCTGGCTCGCCCGATAGATGGGTCCTGTGATCATCAACAGTGTCGTCAACGCCTGCATGAGCGCAGAAACGCCGATGCCGACCAACACGAGCCGAAACGGGGCGAGGCCGTTTTTCCACGCCAGCATATACACGAACCAAGCAGCGGCCGTAGCGCCGAGAAAGGCAGCAAGCGGCAGCCAGTGGATGCTGACGGTCAAAGAGTTGTTTTCATCGCTAAACAGCGCCAAAAAGGCGACAACCGACGCCGCCGCTCCGCCGGTGATGCCGAGCACATCCGGCGAAGCGAGCGGATTGCGCACCATTCCTTGCAAAACCGCGCCGGCGACAGCCAGCGCCATCCCCGCCATCCAGGCAACCAACACGCGCGGCAGGCGGAACGTCACAATCACCGTCTGATGAATTTCCTCCCCGTATCCGAGCAGCGCAGCAGCGGCCTCAAGCGGGGACATGCGCATTTCGCCGCTGCCAATGCTGATAAGGAAAAGTAAGACAGCCACTGCTATGAGCGCGGCGAGCACTGCAACAGCTTTTTTGTCATAGAAAAACGAGATATATTTTCCCATTCGGACCGTGATGTATTTTTTCATTTTGCGGCGATCCCCCTGCGGGCAATGTAGATGAAAAATGGAACGCCGAGCAAGGCGGTGACGATGCCGACCGGCACTTCGCGCGGCATCAGAACGTAGCGCGCCCCAATATCGGCCATAAGAAGCAAAATCCCGCCGAGCAAGGCGCAATACGGGAGCAGCCAGCGGTGATCAACGCCGGCGAGCGCCCGCGCCATATGCGGCACCATCATGCCGATAAAGCCGATCGGACCGGCGACAGCCACCGACCCGCCAGCCAACAATACGACTAAAAGCGCAACGGCGGCCTTGATCACATTCGTCCGCAGCCCGAGCCCTTTCGCTACATCGTCTCCCATCATTAAGATGTTGACATGGCGCGCCAGCAACAAGGTTCCAAGCCAAGCGGCGGCCAAATACGGAAAGACGGCTGCCAACAGCTCGAGCTTCCGGCCGGCGACCGACCCGGCCAGCCAAAAGAGCACTTCTTCAAGCGCTTTTTCATTCATCGCCAGCATTCCTTGCGTCAGCGAGGCAAATAAAGCCGCGACCGCCGTGCCGGCAAGCGTCATCTTCAGCGGCGTCAGCCCGTCCTTCCCCGCGGCGCTGATCACAAACACGATCAACGCCGCCATCGCCGCCCCCATAAATGCAACCCATGACAACATTTGCAATGAAGAAATGGAAAAAAAGGTGACCATCACAACAATGAAAAAACCGGCCCCGGCATTAATACCGAAAATGCCTGGCGAAGCGAGCGGGTTTCGCGTCAGCGCTTGCATGAGCGCTCCGGCCATCGCCAAACTGGCGCCAACTGCAGCCGCAATCAACGCTCGCGGCAGCCGAACCGTCACCACAACTAAATGGGCGTTCGATCCATCATTGTCGATAAGAGCCGCCACCGCCTGCCGCCAACTCGTGTCGGTATATCCGCAAACGATGCTCATCCACACGGCGGCAAGCAGCACAATCAGCAAACCGATGAGGCCAACTATTTTTTGACGGTTTGTCACCAGCATCTCTGAGATCTCCCTTGCTTCATTCTCTATCGTCAAGTCTATTTGATAATGACTATCATCGTCAATGTTTTTTTCGCATTTTCTTATGATTTTTTTAACATTTTTTCATTTATGATTGACAATGATTCTCAATTTTATTTATTATATCAACGTAAATGAAATTCATTATCAAATTCAAAGGGGGATTGACTAATGAAATCAAAGCATCTCACCCTTCTTTCCGCCTTCATCCTTTCCCTCCTGCTTCTTGCCGGCTGCGGCGGAAAGCAGGAAGAAACAACAGCCAAACCAACGGAAAACAATGGGGTGAAAGCGGAAGCGAGCTACACGGTCGTGCACGCCATGGGCACGGTCGAAATCAAAGGAACGCCAAAACGAGTCGTCATTTTGACGAACGAAGGAACCGAGGCGCTCCTCGCGTTAGGCGTGAAACCAGTCGGCGCTGTCAAATCGTGGACGGGTGATCCGTGGTACGACCATATTAAAGATAAAATGGATGGGGTCAAAGAACTCGGTTTGGAATCAGAGCCAAACGTCGAAGCGATCGCCGCCTTAAAACCAGATTTGATTATCGGCAACAAAATGCGCCATGAAAAAATTTATGAACAGTTGAACCAAATTGCCCCGACCGTGTTCTCAGAAACGTTGCGCGGCAAATGGAAAGACAACTTTCTGCTCTATGCGAAAGCGGTGAACAAGGAAGAGAAAGGGAAACAAGTCATTGCCGAATATGACAAACGCATTGAAGACTTAAAAGCAAAACTCGGCGACAAACTGAAGATGAAAGTATCGATCGTCCGCTTTATGGCCGGCGATGTGCGCATTTACCATAAAAATTCGTTCTCCGGCGTCATTTTGGATCAACTCGGCTTCGCCCGCCCGGAATCGCAAAACGTAGACGACTTCGCGGAAATCGGCGTGACGAAAGAACGCATCCCGGCAATGGACGGCGACATTTTGTTCTACTTTACATATGAGACGGGCGACGGCAAAGCGAGCGAACTCGAAAAAGAATGGATCAACGACCCGCTCTTTCAAAACTTAAATGTCGCGAAACAAGGTAAAGTGTACAAAGTGAGCGATACGATTTGGAACACAGCTGGCGGGGTGCTTGCGGCTCATTTGATGTTGGATGATATTGAAAAGTACTTCCTGCAAGGACAATAATCGCCCGCTAATCGAAAGGCAGAAGCGGTCAGTTGCTTCTGTCTTTTTCCTTTTCCAGTATTCCTGCCCTCCGGTTCGTCTTGATGCTCACTTCATTTTCCAAGGACCAAAACAGTTGCTGCTTATCGCTCAATATGGTACATTCAAAATGCAAACCTCGCACGGAAAGGAAGAAAGATGGTGAAACGCCCTGCCTTCATCACCGCATGCGTATTATCATTCAGCTTTCTGCTCTCAGGCTGCGCCGATGCCAGCAACCAAGAACAAAGCCACTCGCAGATGACGAAAACCGCCACCGGCGATATTCGGGAAACGACAAAATCGGTCGAGCATTTGCCAAGCTTTTTGAGCGCGTTTGAAGAAGAGATGGCTGTCTTGTACCAGCAGGCTGCTGAACACCGCGAGCTGCTTGAGAACATCCCGTGCTACTGCGGTTGCGGACAATCAGCCGGCCATAAGAACAATTATGACTGCTTTGTCTATAAAAATAAACAAGACGGATCGGTCGTCTGGGATGACCATGCGACCAAATGCGGCGTCTGCCTCGACATCGCCGCTGAATCGATCGCCGCTTACGATCAAGGGAAATCAATCAAAGACATTCGGCATATGATCGATGAAAAATATAAAGAAGGCTACGCCGAACCGACGCCGACAAAGCCGCTCTAATACCAACGAAAAAAGCGCCAAGTTTGGCGCTTTTTTCGTTGCAGCCATCCCTCTTTTTTGTTCCATCGAGCGTTCATTGCTTATTGGTCAAGACAGGCTGTTGAAACTTGAGTTTCCCTGCCAAAGACAATCGCCAAAGGCTTCTCAGCTTGGGCAACATCAACACCGGCTGAGCGCGGCGTACAGATCATGCAACGTGTCGATGCCGCGCTGTCGGAATTCATCAAGCAAGATGGCCCACAGCTTCACCATCGCTTCCACATCCCCATCTGCCGTATGGCGGCGAGGGCAACGGATGCCGTAACAAGCTAACGCATCGTCAAACGTCGAGCACGAATGGCCGATCAACTTCATCATCGACTGCAAGTCGACAAAACGTCCGCTCCATTTTTGCCGGTAATGGCGCCAAAGGGCATGACGCAAAAACGCCAAATCATGGCCAATATGATAGCCAATTAAGACGCCGGCGGCAATAAACGGCACAAACGTGCGCAGCGCCTCGGCAAGCGGCGGAGCAAACACCACATCCTTCGCCTCAATCCCGGTCAAGACGGAAATATGTTCCGGAATCGGCTTTTCCGGCTTAACGAGCGTCATGTACGCATCCGTCACGACTCCTCCAACCGTTTTCGCCGCCGCCATAGCCAAAATTTCATCGCCTTGCTCTAGAGAAAAGCCCGTCGTCTCGAGATCAATGATGACAAACGGAATGTCAGTCAGATGGTCATGCCAATCGATAACCTGCTGTTTTTCTTTTTGCAGCGAACGAAGCCATGTTTCCTGTTGCAGCGAATAGTCATGACCAAATAAGGCGGATGACGCCTCGCGCGGAACGCCGAGCGACAACAGGCGGAGCGCCCGTTGCCAAAAACGGTGCCGCTCATGCATAAATGTTAGCCACCCGCCGGGCAACAAAGCGCTGCAGCCGTTTTGCGGTGCGCATCGCTTGCTTCAGCTGCTTTTGCTCTGTCCGCTCAAGCGTCCGCCATAACACATAGTCACGCCCGTCCCCCGCCTCGGTGCTGTACTTAAGACGAATCGAATAGTAAACAGACAGCGCCTCGCAAACGGCGGCGGAAAGCGGCGCCGTCAATACGCCAGCCGCCTCAAGCGCCCGCCGCCGCTCTGCCGTGTCCGCCGCCGGGACGCGCGCAAAACAGGCCAACCATTTTAAGGCGTTGGTGAGCTGCACGTAACCGCTTTGTTTCATATGAACACCCCCGCTGTGCGGCCCCCATCGCTCCGTTTGCACATTGCCCAGCCAACCGAGCGGAACCGGGGGAAATTGAATGTGCTCCCCCATGCGCGCCAACAGCGGCGGCCGTTTGGCCACCGCCGAAAACAGCATCCTCCTGCCCTCCTCAGCCAATTCCGCCTCGCCATAAAGCGGCCGCATATCCATCGCGATCAACAAAAAGCGAATGTCGTTCGGCCACCCGTTGTCTAAATAGGAAGAAAGTTGTTGCTCCCAACCGCGGACCGACTGCGCCCACCGCTTGTTCGTCGCCATCACATAGCCGGGACAGTATGGATAGCCAGCTTCATGCAACATGTCCACCCCAACCGCCGCCATATGGCGGATGAATTCATAACAGGCCGCCTCTTCTTCCTCAGGACAGTCGAATAAAATGCCATGGTCTTGATCCGTCCAAATCGTCGGCTCACGTCGGCCGATGCTTCCCATCACATACCAGCACCACGCCAGGGGACGAATGCCGACCGACCGTTTCATCGTCTCCCGCTCCGCAAGGAAAAACGCGCGGCGAAGCATGGCTTCATGCACGCAAACGACGTCGCTTGCAAGCTGGTTCATTTGTTCAGATGCTAGACAGCGCCGCAGTTCGCGCGCCAGTTCATCATGACAAAAACGAAGTTCGGCGGCCGACTGGGCTCGGTTTAGCCGCTTGACCACCTTTTCTGCCAACGATTCCATACCTTTCCCCTCCTGGCTACTGCTGGGCGAGGGTCTTGGGCTGATACGCCGGATCGAGCTGTTCCGGATAGCCATAAGAACCGTGCTCGCTAATATCAAGACCTGAAATTTCTTGTTCCGCCGTGACACGCAGCCCGATCGTTTTCTTCATGGCATATAAGATGACAAATGAAACAGCAGCGACATACACCGCAGCGACGAGCACCCCGACCGTTTGCACAATCAGTTGATCAAATCCGCCGCCGTAAAACAGTCCAGCCTTCCCGACGCCCATGATCTCAACTAAACGCGGCGAAGCGAAAAACCCAGTGGAAATCGTGCCAATAATGCCAGCGACACCATGGACGGAAAAAGCATAAATCGGATCGTCAATCCCTTTGCGTTCAAAGTAGATGGATGTCCAGAACGTAAACGACCCCGCCACTGCACCGATCACAACCGCCGCCCACGGTTCGACGAACGCGCATGCGGCGGTAATGGCAACCAAAGCCGCGAGCACGCCGTTGACCATCGCGGGAATGTCCGCTTTGCCGACCAAAATTTTCGCCGTCACAATCGCGGCGATCGCTCCTGCCGCGGCGGCCAAATTCGTCGTCAGCGCGACATAGCCGAAAAATCCGTCGCCAACCGCCATCGTGCTGCCAGCGTTAAAGCCGAACCAACCGATCCATAAAATCAGTCCGCCAATGACCGTATATACTTGGTTATGCCCAGGAATGACGTTTGGAGTCTTATCTTTATTGAACTTGCCGATGCGCGGCCCGAGCAAAATGGTAGCCACGAGCGCCGCAATCGCTCCTTGCAAGTGGACAACGGTCGAACCTGCGAAATCTTGCATTCCCATTTTTCCGAGCCAGCCGCCGCCCCACACCCAATGGCCGATCACCGGGTAAATGGCGATCGTAAAAATCGTGCCGAAAAGAAAATAAACAGACAGTTTCGCCCGCTCAGCGAAGCCGCCCCAAGCGATGGCCAGCGACACGCCGGCAAAGCCGAGCTGGAATAAAAATTTGAGCTCGAGCGGCACATTCGCCCACGACAACGAGTCAAACGTTCCTTTTCCTTCTCTTAAAAACCATCCTTCCGTCCCGATGAAGCTGTTCCCAGCCCCAAACGTAATGGCAAAGCCGAACGCCCAAAACGCCAATGAGGCGATGGCAAAGCTTAAAATTTGCTTGCCAGCCACATGCCCGGAGTTTTTCATGCGCGTTGATCCAGCCTCAAGCAAAGCAAATCCTGCCTGCATGCCGATGACAAGCACCGCGCTGAGCATGACCCAGAGGGCATCCAGCCCAAGCATCAACGTTTTTTCATCCATTTACGCATCCCCTTTTTTGTCATTTATTATATCTTTTATATGTCATAATATATAACATAAAATCACCGAGAGCAACGTCTATTTTCTATTGTAAACGGTTACTAAAGAAAAAACTTTGTTAAATTTCCTTACAAAAGAAGAATGCCCCTCATCACGAAGGGCATTCCTTCCTCACAGTGTTACGCCACGCGAATCGGCTTGCCAAACGGCACGCGCGGCATATAATCGTCCGGCACAAGCCAAAACACTTCATAGTCGACTTGCAGTTCTTCATAAAAATAGCCGGTTACATCGGTGATGTAAAACAACGTATCGATTTTTTGCGCAGCGGCCCATTCCAGCACTTCGGTGTACGACGATTTCCCGTGCTTGAAATATTGAATCGTCGCCACGCCAACCGGAGATACATCGCGAATTTTAAAATCCGCTTGGACGAGCAGCGTGTCCGGGCGCAGCTTTTCAAACAGCCTCACGATATTTTGAATGAGCATTGGCCGCTCCGGACGGTTTGATGTGTCGATCGCCAGCGCGATTGAATGGTCTTTCCGCTCTTTGAGCAACGCCAATAAAGCCCGCTGCCATCTCACGATGATCATCCCCCTTATATCGGTGAATCGCCGTGCGCACTACTAGTATAGACGACGATGGCGGAAAGTACGAACTGTTTTTCTTTCCTTTTTCCCCTCCCATTTCACAAACATAAACCAAAACCCCAAGGAACAGCTCCTTGACGTTTCTTACTCCCGCGGAGAAAGGGGGAAGTCTGAGCCATTTTTGTGTCCGACCGTGGCCTCGATGGTTCCCTCCGCATACATATCGCTCACTTGTTCATGTGTTTCAGCCAATGCTGAACCAAGAAACGAAGCCGTCTCATCATTCGACGGGACATACTGCTGTCCAGCCATCTCAAGCGATTGTTTGTTTTCCGTCATCTGTATTCCTCCTTGTTCATGCCGTTCATTATATTTTAATGTAGAACAGGGGGAAAATAAAAAGAGGAAGTTTATGGATCATGTATGTATACATCAAGACAAACGCGGCAAACTAACGATAAACAATGGAAAGAGAGGATGATGGCCAATGAGACAGCCAAAGCAAAACAACAGTCTTGAACAACAAGAAAAAAAACAACAACCGGACAAAGACAGGGAAAAACAGCCGGGGTACGGCGATAAAAAACTGGAAGGTCCAAACCATCCAGCAGAATAAAGGCGGCGAATCCCAATGAGACATTTGCTTGCGTTAGTACTGAAATATTTGCTGACCGCCACGGTGATGCTTTCCATTTTACCGCTGTTTTTGCGCTTTTCATCGGCAGAGATTTTATGGTTCAGCCTTTGGCTGACGCTCGTCGCCTATGCGCTCGGCGACTTGTACGTTCTGCGGCGCCTTGGCAACGTCTCAGCGGCGATTGCCGATTTTGGGCTTGTGTTTGTAGCAGTATGGATCGGCATCGGCGCGTTTTATGACATCGCCGGCGCCGCCATCTTAAACGCGGCGTTTTTCTCTGCTCTGTTTACAGCGTTCGGAGAATTGCTGTTTCACGCCTATGTGCTGCGATTTGTCACGATCGAGCACGGTGAAAAAGACGCCCCACACATCGGCCATCAATGGCAAACGGAGACGGCAGAAGAGTTTGATGTCCGCACCGCCCGCCCGGACGGCAACGATCATGAACGAACGGAACAAAAGGATGAACAGCATCATCAAGAGCCTCCCCATCCCCCCATCCTATGAAGGAGGAACAAATGTTGGCAGCTGCAGTCCGAGATGCCAGCCGCTCCTCCTTCCTTCCAAACAGGGCTTCAACGTGAATGACTCCACCTTTGTTTGGAACATTCAATGGCTGCATCTCCACTTCGTTTTGGGTTGCGCCCTGTACAAAATGGAAGCGGGGGAGCTTCAAGTGGGAAATCATAAAACAGAGGGCGATTGAAAAAACGGGCGTCTTCTCGTTCGCTAGACACCCGTTTCGCATGAAGATCTTTGGTTTTTCAGCGCTTTCTTCTACAATCATGGGCGGATCCATCGGACGCTTGGCCGCAAGCCGAAACAGAACGATCTCCTATCCGCCCTTATGGCTTCGGTCGTTTCAGCGCGAGCAGCGTCTGTTTCAATTCCGCTTCCATCGCCGCCAGCTCGCGTTCGGCCTGCTGCCGTTTTAATCGGCCTTCCGCTTGGATTTTCAACGTTTCTTCGAGCGTAGCGATCAAATTTTCTTGTGTTCGCTTCAACGTTTCGATATCAACCAAGCCACGCTCGTTTTCCTTGGCGATTTCAATGCTGTTTGTTTTTAACATTTCCGAATTGCGCAATAACAGCTCATTCGTCGTTTCGGCAACCTGCTTTTGCGCCACAGCCGCCTTTTGTTGGCGGAACAGCGTCAAAGCGATGACCACTTGATTTTTCCAAAGCGGAATCGCATGCAAAATCGACGATTGAATCCGCTCGACAAGCGTTTCGTTCATATGCTGAATCATGCGGATTTGCGGCGCCGTTTGAATCGTCACTTGCCGGCTGAGCTTTAGGTCATGCACCCGCTTCTCAAGCCGCTCGGCAAACTGCCGCAAATCCTGTACATCCTGCCACGCCATTTGGTCGCCGGAGCGCTCCGCTTCCGCTTGCTTTTCTGGAATCGTCTTCGTCCGTAGCTCTTCGAGTTTGTATTCGGCTGCCGCAATATAAATATTGAGCGCTTCAAAATAGTCTTTGTTTTTTTCATAGAGCGTCTCAAGCATCATGATGTCGCGAAGCAGCAAATGCCGGTGCTTCTCAAGCCGATCAGCGATTTTGTCAATTTCAACGCCGATTTTTTGGTATTTCGCCACCATCTCTTGTAGCGGCTTGGCCACTGCGCCGAACAAGCGGGACAGCCACCCTTTTTTCGCCGGCATTAGGTCATCAGGGTTGACCTCCTTAATTTTGGCCATCAGTTCGCTGATCACTTCGCCGACCGGCCCAACGTCTTTCGTTTGCACATGATGCAAAATCGCATGAGAAAACTTCGACAGCTCAGCTTGCGCCGCCACACCGTATTGCAAGACGGCCTGATGGTTGGCCGGGTCAATTTGTTTGGCGATCGCAAGCGCTTTTTCCCGATGCTCGGGCTTCAACGTATCAAGTGCGCGCACCGGCGTTTCGTCTTCCTTTCGCCGCGGTTCGGCCGGCGCAGAAAACGGTTGGGCCAGCAACTCATCGAGGGAATTTGTCCGTTCCAACCCTTGCAGCCAATCTGCCGAGTCTTTCTCGTAATTCCGTCCGTCCATCGTCATTCTCCTTTCTTTGACAGCGGAAAGCGAAGTCCGTCCGCTTGTTGAAGCGACCGTCTCAGCAGTTTCGCTTCCGTTTGCAACGACCAGACGTCATTCGATAACACTTCGAGCAGCTGCCGTTCAGCCGCTGAAGTCAGCTCGTCAAGCACTCTTTCCGTCTCCTGCAATGCTTTTATCATATCGGCGCTTTGCACCGGCTGTTGCGACAAATAAGCGTATTTTTCCACCATCTCGACCGCCGTCGGCCATTCGTTTAAGAAAAACGGCTGGGCAAAGCGCAGTCGATGTGGTTGTTGCTCGATGGCGCGAATGATTCGATCGACGATGGCACTCAACCGAGAAACCGTCTGCCACATCGCTACAGAACGAAGCCGATAGCGAGCGCGACGCAGCCGCTTCCATAACGCGCGCGCTTCGCCAAGCTGGCTGCGAACATAGACAAGTTCCTCAGCGGACACATCAGCCGGCAGACGATGATGCCGCCTTTTCATGATGGCGGACACCCCCCACATCGCCCCCATTCCGGATAAAATCGAAGGCCAAAAGCGAAAATCAGCGGCGATGAATACGACGACCGCAACAATGACCCCTGCGTTCCATGAGACAAACCAACGCCATATCGTACGAAGCAGCTGCTTCATTATCCCTCTCCTTCTTTATCTTTTCTTTCATTATAGCATGTCCATTCCATGATACGTACAAGCACCCAAAGAAGTTTCATCGCCAACTGGACGGCGCGCATAGGACAATGGCCGTTTCGAATAAGCTATAGTAACAGGGCCATGGAAAGGGGAATGGGGATGAAAGCGATCGATTGGCAGCTTGTCTCCTTTGTTGCGATCTCGCTGTTGAAAGAATATTGGTGCTATGCCGGACTGCCACGCATCTACTATTGGCAGGCGGCGGATGATGACAAAAAAACTGCCTAACAGCAGAAGGAGGGAACACGATGCCGCCTTGGCACCGCCCCACACCGCCAACCACCTCCCGCGCCGCACTGACCGTCACCGGCCAAGGGACAGTCAGCGCCAAGCCAGACACCGTCCTCATTGCGCTCGGGGTGCGCACCGAACACATCCATATTCAAGAAGCTCTTGCTGACAACGCGAAACGCACCGACGCAGTCATTGGAGCGCTCAAGGCGCTTGGCGTGCAAACAGAAGATTTGGAGACGACGGCGTTTTCCATCTATCCCCAATACGAACATCACAATGGAGCCGACGTATTATCCAGCTATGGAGTCGAACATTGGCTTGAAATCACCGTCCGCGACCCTAAAAAAGCCGGCGCCATTTACGAGGCGGCCGTTGCCCATGGAGCAAACCTCGCCCGCGGCTTGGAATTCCGTCTAGCAAACGAACAAGCCTATTACCAGCAGGCATTGACGTTGGCCGTGAAAAACGCCAAAGAAAAAGCGCTGGCCATCGCCCGCGCTCTCGGCTTGCCGCTTTACGACACACCGTTGGAACTAAAAGAACAGCCGCCCGCCCGATCGACGCCGTATCATCCGGCCGTTCTCAGCATTTCCTCATCAGCACCGCCTGTGCAGACGCAAGATGTTGTCATTACCGCCGTCGTGGAAGCGGTATTTGCTTATTCGTTCATTTCGTGATATCGATTTCATGGACACGGGCGCCGCCAAACAACTCGACGCGGGTGGTTTTCTTTTTCCCGTTCGAATGGACGATGGTCACAGCGTACGCGCCCGGCAAATACGGGCCGATTTTTTTGACAAATGGGTCTTTCGTCTCCTCCTCTTCCGTTTTCACCCCATTGACGACAAGCGACGCCTCCGGATCATCAAGACGCACATGGAGAAAATAGAGAGTCGGCTCAAACACGTACCGGTCCTCAAACACGTGAATCGTAAACACCGGCGGGTGAGATGTCAATCCTTTAATATACACGTGGCCGTTCTTGCGCTGGCGGGCAAACTCCCGATCTAGCTGTTTATACGCTTCTGGATGCCGTTCCACATACGCGAACAACGGCGCCAACGTTTTCTCGTTGATCGGCACGGTTTCCTCCGTCACCCGCAACATCGCCTGCAAAGCAGCCACATCGCGGTCTTCGATCGCATCTTTTAAACGCATAATGGCCATTTCTCGGCTCGCGGCCGTCTTCAACGCCCCATACCCGCTCCAAAGAAGCGTGCTCGTCCCCCACAGAACAACGATGGCGACAAACAACCAGCCGATGAGACGGTATTGCTTTTTTCTCCTCTCTTCCCGAGACAAAACCCGAGCCTGCTGCCTCTTTTCGCTGCGCGCCAACGCCGCAGCGCCGTTCTGACCGCCGCGGCTTCCCGTTTCCCCCTCAATTGCATCCGGTTCGAACACGCGCGGTTTCATGAGCGCTTCCCCTCTCCTTCTCGCTGTCTAGTTCCACTTTATGTCAGAGACAGGGAATATATGTTACACGAACAATGGTGCGCTTTTTATTATACCCACCTGAGCGAAAAACGGATAGCCGTTTGCACCGCCTATTATCGCGAAAACGAAGCGTTCGGTCGCTCCATTCGCCGCCCGACTTGTTGAAACATCCAAGCGTATAAGACCGCGCTTCCTAGCGCCAGCATCCCAAGGACAACGAACGTCCATGCATAGCCGATCCATTCCGCCGCGACGAGCGACAGCGGCGCCAACATCCGCCCGATCGTAAAACGGAGACTGGCGGCGGCAAAATATTGGCCGCGCATCGCCTCCGGAGCCAAGCGGGAAATGAACGACTGCTGCAAGCCAGCTGTCATCAGCTCAGCCAGCGTAAACAGCGCCATGACCGCGATCAATCCGAGCAGCGAAGATGTTTGACTAAACAGCCACATCGAGATGCCGTATAAGACGGAGGAACCCACAAACGCCTGCCGCTCCGAGTAGCGAGACATCCAACGCGTCACAGCCACCGTGCATAGTGCGACCAACAGACCGTTTTCGGCAATGAGCCAACTAAAGGCGCTCGCGCCGTCAATTGTCCATCCTGCCAATGTTTCGGCTTGGACCGTTTCTTTTGTATATACCGGAATCAACAAGTCAAGCTGTGTAAACGTTTGTGCTACCAACACTCCAGCAACGATAAACAGGAAAAAGACACGGTCGCGGACAATGATGGCATACTGTTTGAACTGCATGCGCAAAAAAGACTGCCATGTCTCCCTCCTTTGTTGGCCGGCTGCGGCTAGCGGCGCCGTCTCACGCAACGTCTTGGAGAGCAGAGTTGCCATCACAAAACATGAACATGCCGCCAAAAGCAATAAGGCAAACCGATGCTCAGCATAAAGAAGGCCGCCAACAATCGGTCCGATGACAACCGAAATATTGATGGATGTGTAAAACACGGCAAACACATCGCTCCGATCTTTCTCCGGAACCACATCGGACACCATCGCCTGGCTCGCCGGCCAATAAAATGACCCGCAAATGCCAGCCAATGTCAAACAAAGAAAACCAGCAAACGGCGACGACCACCATGGGGAGCTGGCCAAAGCGAAAACGAAAAACGCCGCCCCTTGACCGTAGGCGGACAATACCATCATCCGCTTGCGTCCCAATACATCAGCGCAATAACCGCCCATCAAATTGGCAATGACCGAGAACAACTGCGAAACAATCAACAACACCCCCGCTGTCTCTGTGCCAAAGGAATCGGCAAAATAAATCGAGATAAACGGAAAAAACATCCAAAAGGTCGTATTCATGAGCGCCTCACCAAACAGGCGCACTTTTAGGTTGCGGTCCCAATCGCGTATTCGCATCCGCTGTCCTCCTAATCTTTCGTCTTTCGAATTTCTTTGGAAATTATATCATATTTTTGTAGAGGATCAGAGAAATATTTTTCAAATAAAAAAACCTGCCCATCTTGCTGATGGACAGGAACGTTGATTTGGCCTATTACTTGCGGATGAATTGCTGTGTCCAAATATAGCCGTTTTCTTCAAAACCAACACCGATGTGCGTAAAGTTTTTGTTCAAAATGTTTGCCCGATGGCCTTCGCTGTTCATCCACGCATTGACCACTTCTTGCGGGGTGCGTTGGCCTTTGGCAATGTTTTCCCCGGCAGCCGTGTACGAGATGCCAAATTTTTTCATCATCTCAAATGGAGAACCGTACGTCGGGCTGTTGTGCGAGAAGTAGTGGTTGACCGCCATATCGCGCGATTTTTCGCGGGCGACTTTGCTGAGGGCCAAGTCCACTTGAAGCGGCGGCAAGCCGTATTTCGCCCGTTCTTTGTTCGTCAGTTCAACGACTTGTTGCTCATAGGCGTTTAACCCCGTTGTTTGTTGTGTTGTTGTCTTTGGCGGCGTTGCTGTCGTTTTCGCCGGTGCTTGCGTATTCGCAGCCGGTTTCGTCGCCGGCTGTTTCACTGTTGTTGGAGCTTGCGGTTTCGCCGTTGCCGGCTGTTTTACTGCCGGTTGTTGTGCTGCCGGTTTCGCTGCTTGGAACGACACAAACGGGAAGTATTGTTGCAGCCATTTCTCGAAATCTTGAATGTTTGTGCTTGTATATTTCACTTGATATACGTTCGCTGTCGGACACGTCGTCCCAGCTGCCTCCGTTTTCCCTGTTGCCGCAAACGAAGCGCCAACAAGAGTGACCGAAGCGACGATTGTTGCTAACGTTTTTTTGTTCATCAGAATTCCTCCTTGTATCCTCTATTTGAAAGTTTCAGAGATATTGCGTCCGTCAGTCATGCTTACAAAACGAGATTCGAAGAGGGACGGTTGCGTTGTTCCTTCTCCTTCACCCTCATTATAGCACGGGTTTTTTGTAATATTTTTGGGTTAAAATGGAAAAAACGAGGACTGGAAACACCCGGAAAAACAAGCGCTTGTTTTCATTGCCAGTTGGCTGCCCATCACGGCAGTTGCAATGATTGGAAACGGCATCCTTTCACTAACTGTCATTCCTTTTTCCCCTCTATTATTCTATCCACCCACATTTTTTCAGGAAAAAGGGAGTTGACAGCCTCTTTTTTGGACCATTTCGTTTAACAATTGTTACAGTTGTGTTACAAAACAGATGACAACGTTCATCCTGTTGTGACAAACAGAAAAACCGGAGCGGCAAGCCCCGGTTTCCATTGAGATTGTACCAAATTGTTGACAGCTCAACTTCATCTACAGACACATAACATACTGCTTGACGTTGCTTCCCATCATCCACTAATTTAACAACAGAATTCGCTCTTTATACTTCTCCATCCATCGGCGGTTATATTCATCCGCCCCTTCGATATTGCCGCTTAAAAAGACTGGGGGTTCAAATCCGCTTTCCACCATAAGAACAATAGCCTCGGCGAAAACCACATGTAAAATCGCACTGCCGATCACCGTCGATGTAGGAGCGAATGGAACGGGGACATTTGGATGGGCCAAAATTGCATCCCCTTTCACAGAATGGTTGTCAATCACTAAGTCTACCACTTCGTACAATAACCGGCCGCTCTTATGCCGCGACGGCTGACTCTTCGAGTATTCCAAGGACGTGATCGCGATCGTGCAAGCCCCCTTCTTCTTGGCTGCCAACGCCACATCGATCGGAACAGGGTTGCGCCCTGACGTAGACAAAACAAAGAAAACATCCCCCGAACGAATGTCTTCATGTTCCATAAAATTTTGTGCAAAATCATTCATCCGCTCTAACCTCGACGACCGCACCGCCCCTTCATGAAGCATGAGCGGCTCGACAAAAATCGGTTTCACCGGGACAAGCCCACCCGCTCGGTAAAACACTTCCTCTGCTAAAATATGAGAATGGCCGCACCCGAACAACTGAATGATTCCACCGTTTTGAATCGCTTCGCTTACTGCATGGGCGGCCTTTTTTAGATTGTTCTTTTCATGGCTTAAAACGAGTTCCAGACGTTCGTTGATTTTTTGGAAATATTGATCGATCATCGTCCTTTCGCCCCTTAAGCGCTTGATTTTCTATTTTTCTAAACCGGGCTTACTATTTAAACGCTCCTTCAGCCAAAAAAACGGCTTCCCCTGCAAAGGAAGCCGCCCATCGGTTCAATTGTATCGCTCCTTTACTGTCCTGTATAACCTCCAACCGGAATATTGTCCTTCCGCGCCACCCCAGTGCGGTAAGCGGCTTCGATGACCGCTTGTCTAACGCGTTCGACGACTTTGCTGTTGAAGACGCTCGGGATGATGTATGTTTCGTTCAATTCATCCTCCGTCACAACAGAGGCAATCGCCTTCGCAGCGGCAAGCTTCATTTCCTCGTTAATTTCTCTCGCCCGGCAGTCAAGCGCCCCACGGAAAATGCCCGGGAAGCAAAGAACGTTGTTAATTTGGTTTGGATAGTCGGAGCGCCCGGTCGCCATGACGCGCACGTACGGTTCGGCCAACTCCGGATCAATTTCCGGAATCGGGTTGGCCATCGCAAACACGATCGGGTCGCGCGCCATTTTTTTCACGTCTTCGACTTTTAAAATGCCCGGAGCCGAAACGCCGATAAATACATCGGCGCCGGCGATGACGTCCGACAAGCTTCCTTTCAGATTATCCGGGTTCGTGAGTTGCGCATATTCTTGCCAGTACGGATTTTCGTACGTTTCATCGCGGTGGATGGCGCCGTGGCGGTCGACCCCGATGATGTTGCGTACGCCGGCCGCGAGCAAAATTTTCGTGCAGGCGATGCCGGCCGCACCAATGCCGGTTAAGACGACTTTAATGTCCTCGAGCTTTTTGTCAACGATTTTCAACGCGTTGAGCAACCCCGCAAGCAATACAACGGCGGTGCCGTGCTGGTCATCATGAAAGACCGGTATGTCAAGCTCTTCTTTCAGCCGTTTTTCAATTTCAAAGCAGCGCGGAGCGGAAATGTCTTCGAGGTTAATGCCGCCGAACGCTGGAGCGATCGCTTTTACGATTTGGATAATTTCTTCCGTGTCTTTCGTGTCCAAACAAATCGGGAACGCGTCCACTCCGGCAAATTCCTTAAACAGCATCGCTTTTCCTTCCATGACCGGCATCGCTGCATACGGGCCGATGTCGCCGAGGCCGAGCACCGCCGTGCCGTCCGACACGACCGCGACTGTATTCCGTTTAATCGTCAGCGAATACGCCTTGCGCGGATCCTCGGCGATCGCCGTGCAGACGCGCGCCACGCCCGGCGTATACACCCGCGACAAGTCATCGCGCGTTTTCACTGGAATTTTCGAGTTCGTTTCAATTTTTCCCCCAATGTGCATCAAAAACGTTCGGTCAGAAACGTTGATGATTTTGACGCCTTGAATTTTTTTCAGCGCCTCAATGATCAAATCGCATTGCTTCGTATCGAGCGCGCTGACGGTGATGTCGCGCACCGTATGCACTTTGCTTGACGAAATGACGTCAATCCCAACAATATCTCCGCCCGCTTTGCCAATGGCTGTGGCGATATCGCTGAACGAGACGATATCTTTTTCAAATTGGAGACGAATCGTAATGTTCATCGCTGCCCCGCCTGGTAATGCCATAATGATCGTCCTTCCTTTTTTCTATATTTCTTAATTTTTCATGATAAATAATCCTACGGTACAAATGTTATCCGATGAGCCGGAAAAAGACAACCCTAAACACGGAATACGGCCAAATGTAGGTAAATTTGTCATTTGTCTTTCCGCATCAACGCTAATACACGGCTTTACAATTTTGTTTTACATCCAGCCGATCACTCGCAAAGTTATAGCATAGTCGAATTGTATGAGGGTCAAAACAGAAACGAAAAATCAGAAATTCTTTATTGCAACTTATATAGCCTCATCGAAAAAGAAACGTCAAACACAAGCCAACAAAAAACTAAAGAAGGAAGTGGGACGCGCAACGGTGTAAAAGTAAAAAGCAGGAAAACACAAGACGGGAGCGAAAGAAGATGAAAGAAAAACTCCTTTTAGTGTTGGCCAACCTGTTTTGGGCCGGCAATTACATCATTGGCAAGTCGGTCATTACGGAAACGGGCCCATTTTGGCTGACGTTGATTCGCTGGTGCACCGCTTTTATCGTGTTGGTGCCCGTATCGTACTGGCTCGAGCGGCCGCGCTACCGGGATGTCATGAAACAATATTGGCTGCCGCTCGCGGCGGCCGGAGCGCTTGGCGTCATCGGCTACAACTTGCTTTTATACGGCGCGCTCGCCTATACGTCACCGATGAACGCAGCGATCGTCAACTCGCTCAATCCGGCGATCATTGTCGTGTTGTCATATGTATTGCTGCGCGAGCGGCTGTCAAAAACGAATATCGTCGGCTTTTTATTGTCACTCACCGGTGTGCTCTTTATTTTAACAGACGGGCACGTAGCACACGTCTTCCAAAGCGATTACAACCGCGGTGATTTGATGATGCTCGCGGCTGGCGTCGTCTGGGCGCTGTATTCGATCATTGGCAAAAAGCTTCCCGTTCCGCCGATTACAGCGACAACGTGCTCCGTTTTTTTCAGCTTGCTGCTGTTATGGCCGTTCGCATTCTTTTATCCGTTTCCGGCCGATCACGTAAGCACAGCCGGGCTCGCCGGGATTTCCTATATTTTCCTGTTTCCGTCCGTACTCTCTTTTTTGTTTTGGAACATTTCGGTGCAAAAAGTTGGCCCGAGCCATGCCGGCGTATATTTGAATTTGATCGCCGTGTTTACCGCCATCATCACGTTTTTGTTTGTCGGTGCTCTGTCTATCCCGCAGCTTGCCGGTGGTGCAGTCGTCTTATTCGGCGTCTATTTGGCGACGAAAGCGGCGAAAGCAAAGGCGGAACAAGTGGATATTGCAGGATGACAGTCGGGCCGTTTGAGCGACAGGATGATAAAAAATACGACCCGCCATAACAAGCGGGAACTTTCGGCCATCAAAAAACAACGCCACCCGCGGCGCCCAAAGCCCTGTTGCATGCAAAAGCGGTCTCCCTTCACCCAAAGGGAGACCGCTTTTTGGCTATTGAAGCAACCGGATAAACTCGCGCATAAACGCCGGCAAATCCGGCCACGCATGAGCGGAGACAAGGTTGCCGTCAACATGGACCGTATTGTCGGACACATACGTCGCTCCGAGCGCCTCAACCCCTGGCTTGCAAGCAATATACGCCGTCAAGCTCCGGCCTTTCAGCACATCCGGCATCGTTTCAAAAATAAGTGAAGCGTGGCAAATCGCGGCAATCGGCTTATTCGCTTCAAAGAAATAGCGGACGATGCGTTGCACGTTCTCATCGAGGCGGATGTATTCCGGCGCGCGCCCGCCTGGGATGACCAACCCGTCGTATTGCGCCGGGTCAATCTCGGCGAACGACGCATGAGCGTCAATCAAATAGCCTTGCTTTTCCACATACGTATCCCAGTCGGCAAAATCATGAACGACCGTGTGCAGTTTCTTTTTCTTCGGCGCAGCAATCGTGACTTCATGCCCCTCTTCGAGCAATCGATAGTATGGATAGTACACTTCAAGCGCCTCCACCGCATCGCCGGTGATGATTAACACCTTTTTCCCCATGTTCCTTACCCCCTTGTCCATTTTTTCCTTCTCTTTTATCATAATGGAAACAGGCGGAAAGGAAAAGCAAATTGGTTGTCGAACTTCTTATTGGATTCATCCTTTTGCCGAAACGCAAGAAGGATTGGACGCACATTTAACATAAGGAGGGAAAAAGCATGACCATCGCTTCATGGCTGGCCGCCTCGCGTCGCACCGTCGTGCTGACCGGCGCCGGCATGTCAACGGAAAGCGGGCTGCCTGACTTTCGCTCGCCGCGCACCGGACTGTGGGCTCGCTTTAACCCAAGCGAGCTCGCCACAGTCGAGGCGTTGCATCATCGCCGTGAATCGTTCATTGAGTTTTACCAATATCGCATTCGCACATTGCAACAGTGTCAACCGCATGACGGACACCGCTTGTTGGCCGATTGGGAGCGGCGCGGACTCGTCCACACGATCATAACGCAAAACGTGGATGGCTTTCATCAAGAAGCCGGCAGTCAACGCGTCATCGAGCTCCATGGCTCGCTTCGCACCGTCCATTGTCAGCGATGCGGGCAATCAAAGCCAAGCATTGTCTATTTGCACGGGATATGGACTTGCGAATGCAGCGGTGTTTTACGTCCGTCGGTCGTGTTGTTTGGCGAGCCGCTGCCGGAGAAAGCCATCGACCAAGCTTGGAAAGCGGCCCGCCAAGCGGACTTGTTCGTTGTGCTCGGCTCCTCTCTGCAGGTATCCCCAGCCAACCAGCTGCCGCTTGTCGCCAAGCGGAACGGAGCAAGACTTGTGATTATCAATTGGGAGCCGACTGACCTAGACGATCTCGCCGACGCCATCATCCACCAGCGAAAAATCGGCGAGGTGCTGAACGAGCTTAATGAGCAGTTGACGGAGGTGAACGGATGAACAAAGAAACGATATTGCAAGAGGCGCTCCAATCGATCGGCGACCATTCCCGCATCCGCCATTGGCGCCGCGTCTCGGGCGGCGACATCAATGACGCCTACCGCGTCCAAAGCGATAAGCAAACGTACTTTGTGAAAATGCAATGTTTTCCGCCAGTTGGATTTTTCGCTGCCGAGCAGATGGGCCTCGAGCTGATCAGGCAAGCACGCGCCATCAACGTTCCGCATGCCTTCGGCTTCGGGGAAACGGACGGCTGGGGATGGCTCGTCTTGGAATGGATCGAAGGAACAGAAACGGCGCAGACAGCCGAACAGCTCGGATACGGCCTTGCCCGCCTCCATCAATGCCGCGGACCGGCGTTTGGCCTTGACCGCGATACTTATATCGGGACGCTGCCACAGCGCAACGGCTGGTACGACCGTTGGCTCGACTATTACCGCGACACCCGCCTTAGACCACAAATAACGCGAGCGGCGGAGAGAGGGCATCTGCCCGCCAAGCGGCGCAAACGTCTCGAATGGCTGCTCGAGCGGCTTGACCAATGGCTCCCGGATGACTGTTTTCCGTCGCTTTTGCATGGCGATTTATGGAGCGGCAACTGGATTCCAGGGCCAGACGGAGTGCCGTATTTGATCGATCCGTCTGTTTTGTACGGCCATCATGAGTTTGACATCGCGTTTACTGAGCTGTTTGGCGGTTTTCCATCCCGGTTTTATGAGAGCTATCGTGAGCTCATGCCGCTCCCGCCTGAATATCATGAGCGGAAGCCGCTCTACCAGCTGTTTTACTTGCTCGTGCATTTGAATTTGTTCGGTGAGGCGTACGGTGGGGCGATCGATCGCGTGCTTGAACGTTATACGGAGGATTGACACTCCCCACAGCTAAATCCGTGGGATTCTTGGGTCGTTAGCGTCCTCGTCCATTTTTGTTCCACCCTTGCCACAACGATGTATCGCAGCCCAAGGTTTACCCCTATGACTTTCGTTTGCTTGTCATATGACGCATCCAGTGATTCATGGAAACAACCAAAAAACAAACGCCCCTAACGCGGAGCCCGCTCTCTGGCGGGCTCATTTTGCGCTGATCGCCTTAAGCAGTGCATCGCCATTTTTGCTCACACGCACATAGGCAAACCGAGCATGTTCTTGCCGTTTCATCCCCGTTTTTTCTGGAACGAAATACGATTCAATGCCATACACCACTTGCGGGCCGTGAAACGTGCCAGTGATGATCACATCCCCCGGCTGCGGCTTGTATCCCGGCCTTTTTTCCCCATTGACCGCATATACTCCAGCAAAACGATGCACCCCGTCCCCTCCTTTTCGCAACCCGACTTGCACCCGTCCGCTGCCGTCAAGCGACGGAATTGTGGAAATATCGTACCGAAGCTCGATATAATCTCCTTGCAACAGCGAGCGCGGGTCCAACGGTTCAATCTCAAGCTTCACGACATCACCATATTGCAATAGTCGCTCCTTTTGCCACACGGTATAACCTAAGAATGAAAATTGGGCGACCACAACAGCGAGCACAAGCAGCGAAACGCGCCGGCTCCAGCGCACTCCTCCAGTCCATGTGAAGCCATTTCGTTTCTCCAGCCAAACCGCCCATGCGAGCAACACAACTCCCGCGGCGAGCAAACTGACCGATTTATGAAGCAAATTCCACGCCAGTTCATAATATTTCAGCACAAGATAAAGCACGAAATACACCGAAGCGACCTTTCGCTCCAGCCGCCGCCCGCGAAAAAGAAAGAAGGCAAGTGCAGCAATCATGGCGATATTCAGAGCCGCGTACAGTCCATCAGCCGCAAATACATCAACGCTGGTCGCGATCCCAAGTGCGCCAAACGCCAAGACAAGCGGAGTGAGAAACGGCGTTCCACTCCAGCGTCCATACGCATACAGCCCGCCGTTGACGAAAGCCAGCACGAGCAACGCCTTTCGTCCGTCATCCATGACCAAATCCATTCCGATTCCCAAGTATAGCGTCAGCGCCACCGTCGTCAGCCGGCGCACCCCACTGTCTGACGAGCGGACCAACCCGATAGCAAGCCCGATGGCATAGATGAACAGCGCCGCCCAAGACACCTCCCACGCCATCGTCAATCCAAGCCCATATCCGACAGCAAGCAGTGTATAACGAACCGCGGCATTCCAGCGCCACCCAAGCGAGGCGGGAACAACAAACCCAAAAATGGAGATGAAAAAGAGCACATACGGCGACCATGACTCCGCCCAAAGCAAATACAAGCCGAGCAGGCTCGCCGTTGCCAATGCCGAAGCCGCCAGCGTGACAATGGCTTGAAACGCCGCCAAAAACCGCCTCCCGGCTTTCGTCTCCGCTGAAAACAGCCCAGTCCGCCGCAATAGCACAATGCCGCCGTATAGCACAGCAGCGGCTGCCATAAGACCAATAAGAAGCAACCACGTTTCAAAATGATCAGCGAGCAGGCGAATGTATTGAATCAACAAAAACAGTCCGGCAAACAAACTCGTCAACAACACATACGACCGCTGCTTGGCGATGACAAGAAAATAATAAAGCAGCCCGGCAAGCAACACCGCATAAACGTATGGCCACCATGCGTCGCGTCCATATGAAAAACCGGTCACTCCAACAGCAAGCAGCCAGCCATGCATGGCCATATAAGCGAGATGGGCGACTAACGGCGTACGGCTGACACCAATCAGCACGCCATTGATCGCTGCAAACAATAAGAGCAGACCAAACGATGACCATTCCGTCCACTCAATCCGATAAGCGGACGGAAAATAATAAAACCAGCACGAAAGTTGCAACAAACCAAGGGCGATAACCGACAGCAGCCGTTCTTTTGTCAGTGACGCCAGCACAGCAGTCGGCACAAGCCAGGCAAGAAACAACCAATAACTGTCAGCGTGCGAATTGTAAATTTGTCCAAGCAACGCCAATGCGATGCCAAATGACAACACCCCGCCGATCAACATCCAGCGCCCTAAAAAACGATGGCGGCCCAAAAGCGCCGCGCTTGCGATGTAAAATGCCGCCATCACGCCGATGCTGATCCCGACTTTCGCCTCACGTCCCATCTCAGGCCAGTTGGCGGCAAAAAAGTAAACAATACCGGCAATGATGCACAAAAACGCCAACGCATACCCCGTTTTCACGATACGGGCCGCCATATCGCTTCCCCCTTGTAACTTGATGTTTTCTATAACATATGCTGAAAAAGCTGTCTAGAAGACCAGTGAAACACGCCTTATTCCATATTCAATCGCATTTTCCTAGTTGCCACCGGCCTTCTCGGCTTTTTCTTTGTTGCGGTGAAGAACATTATGGTTGGAGATAATTTTTTAAGTGGAAAATTTCCATATCATGCTCTGCGACTTTTTTCATCAAATAATCGATGGATGTCTGTTTGGAAGAGAATTCGCGCGAAGCCATATCAAGAGCAGCCTGATGCTTATGGAGCATGTTTTCGATGTGGCGGAAGTGGCTCCGCATTTCTGTAGCAAGGTAGTCCACTTTTTCTTCAAGCCGTTGCTGTCCTTCTTTCAATGTTTGAACATCATCCTTGACCGCGTCCATATCGGTTTTCAATGTTTGAACGTCGCCTTTCACTTCATCCATGTCGGTTTTCAATGTTTGAACGTCGCCTTTCACTGCTTCCATATCCACTTTTAAGGTACGCACATCATCCTCAACCCGATGAAGCCGTTGCTCCAAGCGGACTTGTCCCTTCTGCAGCAACTGCACTTCATCTTCGAGGCGCGCTTGCCCTTCCTTGAGCGCTTGCACTTCTCCTTCGAGGCGCGCTTGCCCTTCCTTGAGCGCTTGCACTTCTCCTTCCAGACGCGCCTGTCCTTCCTGAAGCGCTCGGACATTTCCTTCGATTCGATCGAGCCGGACATGGACGGGATACAGCTTTTGGTCAAGCAGTTCGGCCATCATTTGCACTAGTTCGGCTTGTCCCATCGTTTCACCTCCTTTCTCCCATTGTATCACTATCCCGATAAACACGATAGTATGTATAAGAAAAAGAGATTTTCTCCTTCCTTTCGACAGCGTCAAGACCCAGCATAAAGCCGCAAATCCACTTCACAACCGACAAAAATGGGACAAAAATCGTTTTTTGTTATTCTCTAACTATAATCGTACTATAAACGCTCGCGCCGCTTGACGAGCGTGCGGTAAAGAGCAAGGCAGGCCGATACGTAGGCACCCCCAAGCAAAAACCCGCCGAGCACATCAGACGGATAATGCACTTGCAGACTTAACCGGCTTAAGCCGGTCAACAGGGCAAGCGCTCCAAAAACGCCGTAAATCGCGGCCCGCTCGCCGCGCTTCATGCGCGTTTGCGCCAAAAAGTACGCCAAAAGCAACAAGTAAATCGTCCCAATCATCGCATGGCCGCTTGGAAAACTGAACCCGCCGATTTCAGCATGAGGCGGTCGAGCCCGTCCAATGATATGTTTTAGCCACTCATTGATGCCATATCCCCCGCCAACAGCCACTGCTACTAACACCATCCCATACACATCGCGCCGAAAAAACCATAAACAGATGACCAACATCACGCTAATCGCGCCGATTGTTTTCCCATTGCCCAAGAAGGTGAACGGATCAAACCATTGCCATGAATCAAACAACCGCAGCCCACCTTGATCGATGGCCTTTGTCAACCCATTGGCCATCGCCGCCCAAACAAGCAAAAAAAGGGCAAAGCCTATGACCGACGTGACCCATAATCGTCGATTCATGTTGAGCACCACTCTCCTCCTTATATTTCTTTTCCAGCAAAACAAAAAAATCCTCCTTAAAAAAGCGGCGCTTTTTAAGGAGGAAACAACCATTACGGCAATTTCGTCTCTCCCATCAGGAACCGGTCGACTTCACGGGCCGCCCCCCGTCCTTCATGGATGGCCCAGACGATCAAGCTTTGGCCGCGGCGTGCGTCGCCAGCCGCAAACACCCCTTCGACGTTGGTTGTATATTTGCCGTAAGGAGCTTTCACTTTGTTGTTGGTCGTTTCAACGCCAAACTGCTTCAACAACGGCTGCTCTGGCCCTTCAAACCCGATGGCGATAAACACCAAATCGCACGGCCATACTTGTTCCGTCCCCGGAATTTCTTGAAAGATCGCTTTGCCGTTTTCATCGATGATTTTTTCCATTTGAATCGTATGCAGTTCTTTCACGCGGCCGTGCTCGTCGCCAACGATTTTCTTTGTTTGAATGCAATATTGACGCGGGTCGGCGCCGAATTTCGCTTTTGCTTCTTCATACGCGTAGTCAAGCGTAAAGACGAGCGGATATTGCGGCCACGGATTATCGTCCGGGCGCTTGTCCGGCAAAGCCGGGTGTTTGCCGAACTGGACGACGCTTTTACAGCCTTGGCGCAGCGCGGTCGCCACGCAGTCAGCACCCGTGTCGCCGCCGCCGATCACGATGACACGTTTTCCTTTGGCATCGATAAACTGGCCGTCGGCAAAATTCGAATCCAATAAACTTTTCGTCACGCCGGTCAAATAATCCATCGCAAAATGGACCCCCTCAAGCTCCCGGCCTTCGATGGCCAAATCGCGCTGCTTTTGCGCACCGATGCACAAGACGACGGCGTCGTACTGAGCACGCAGTTCGTCAGCCGTAATATCTTTGCCGACTTCAGTGTTCGTCATAAACGTGATGCCTTCCTCTTCGAGCAGACGCACCCGCCGTTTTACAATCTCCTTTTCCAGCTTCATGTTCGGAATGCCGTACATCAATAAGCCGCCGATGCGGTCAGCCCGCTCATACACCGTCACCGAATGGCCGGCTTGATTGAGTTGGTCAGCGCAGGCCAACCCGGCCGGGCCGGAGCCGACGATGGCCACCTTTTTCCCCGTGCGCGTCTTCGGAATACGCGGTTTCACCCATCCCTCGGCAAACCCTTTATCAATAATGGCCCGTTCGATTCCTTTAATCGCAACCGCTGGGTCGGAAATGGCCACCGTGCACGATCCTTCGCACGGCGCCGGACAGACGCGGCCGGTGAATTCTGGGAAGTTGTTAGTCTTTAAAAGCCGGTCAAGCGCTTCTTTCCAGCGGCCTCGGTACACCAAGTCGTTCCATTCTGGGATCAAGTTGTGCACCGGACACCCCGAAGTAAGGCCGTTCAGCTCCAATCCCATATGACAAAACGGCGTGCCACAGTCCATACAGCGGGCGCCTTGGCGGGCCAGCACCTCTTCCGAAAACGGCTGTGTATATTCTTTCCAATCATCAAGACGGGAAAGCGGGTCGCGCTTTTTTTCTTCCTCGCGTGCATATTCCATAAACCCTGTTGCTTTTCCCACGATGGTTCCCCTCCTTCTTTCCGTACACGTCCTCTCTTCTCCCCGATGCGGCCTTCCCGCCTGTTAGGCCAGTCAAAAAGCGAGCCCCGCGCGGCCACGGGGCCAAAGCAGCGCCGCCATGCCACAGCCGTCCGAAAGGAAGACCTTATTTCGCGGCCGCTTGCAACATATGGACACCGACGGCAGCCGCTTTTTTCCGTTTCGCCACCGTTTCAAACGCCACCATGACGGCTTCTTCATGTGAAAACCCAGATTGCTCGAGCGTTTGAATCGTTTCCATCATCAGTTTATAGTTGCGCGGAATAACTTTGACAAACCGGAGGATATACGCATCCCACTCTTCGAGCACTAACGCCGCCCGCGGGCTTCCCGTATAGCGGTAATGGTTTTCGACCATCCGACGCACGTCGCGAATTTCTTCCTCGTCTTCGAGCCGCTCAAACGAGACGAGCTCAAAGTTGGCGGTTTGCTGCCAGCTGTCTTCATCAGCGAGAACGTAAGCGATGCCCCCGGACATGCCAGCGGCGAAGTTTTTGCCAACCGAACCAAGGATGACGACGCGGCCGCCGGTCATATATTCACAGCCATGGTCGCCGACTCCTTCAACGACGGCATGGACGCCGCTGTTGCGCACACAGAACCGCTCGCCGGCGCGGCCGCGAATGTACGCTTCACCACTTGTTGCTCCATAGAAAGCGACGTTGCCGATAATGACATTGTCCGCTGCGGCAAACGGCGCCTCATGCGGCGGACGGACGATCACTTTGCCGCCCGAAAGTCCTTTGCCGACGTAGTCGTTCGCGTCGCCGACGAGCTCGAGCGTCATCCCTTTCGGCACAAATGCCGCAAAACTTTGCCCGGCCGATCCGGTGAAATGGAGGCGGATCGTATCGTCCGGCAGCCCATCTTCACCATAACGTTTCGAGATTTCGCTTCCCGTCATCGCCCCGACCGTGCGGTGGACGTTGCGGATGGCAAGGTGAAGTTCGACCGGCTCCTGCCGCTCCAACGCTGGTTGCACCGCCGGCAAAATATCTGTATAATCAAGCGTTTCTTCCAAACGATGGTTTTGCCCTTTACTGCAAGTGCGCGGTCCATCAACTTGGTACAGAAGACGCGACAGGTCGAGATGTTTCGCTTTCCAATGTGCTTTCGCCCGCTCGCTTACCTTCAACAAATCAACGCGGCCGACCATTTCGTCGATCGTTCGGAAGCCGAGCTCCGCCATAATTTCCCTCACTTCTTGAGCGACAAAGTACATAAAGTTGACGACATGTTCGGGCTTTCCGGTGAACTTTTTGCGCAACTCCGGATTTTGCGTCGCTACGCCGACCGGACACGTATCCAAATGGCAGACGCGCATCATGACGCAACCGAGAACAACAAGCGGCGCAGTCGCAAACCCGAATTCTTCAGCGCCAAACAGCGCCGCCATCACGACATCGCGGCCGGTCATCAGTTTGCCGTCGGTTTCTAGAACGACGCGGTCGCGCAAGCCGTTGAGCATGAGCGTTTGGTGTGTTTCCGCCAACCCAAGCTCCCACGGCAGGCCGGCATGTTTGATGCTCGTTTTCGGCGAAGCGCCCGTGCCGCCGTCATAGCCGCTGATGACAATGACATCGGCGTTCCCTTTCGCCACACCAGCGGCGATCGTGCCAACGCCGGCTTTGGCGACGAGCTTGACGCTGATGCGCGCGTCTTTGTTGGCGTTTTTCAAGTCGTAAATGAGCTGGGCCAAATCTTCGATCGAGTAAATGTCATGGTGCGGCGGCGGGGAAATCAATTCCACTCCCGGCGTCGAGCCGCGCACTTTGCCGACCCACGGGTACACTTTGTTGGCCGGAAGCTGCCCGCCTTCGCCCGGCTTTGCCCCTTGCGCCATTTTGATTTGCAGTTCATCGGCATTGACCAAATAATGGCTTTTTACGCCAAAACGTCCGGACGCCACTTGTTTGATTGCGCTGCGCCGCCAGTCGCCATTTTCATCTTTCACATAGCGGGATGGGTCTTCGCCGCCCTCGCCGCTGTTGCTTTTTCCGCCGATCCGGTTCATCGCGATCGCCAGCGCCTCATGAGCTTCCTGGCTGATCGAACCGAACGACATGGCACCCGTTTTAAAGCGGCGGACGATCGACTCGACTGGTTCGACTTCCTCAATCGGCACCGGCTGTCGACTCGAATCGAAATCGAACAAATTGCGCAAGAACATCAACTGTTCTTCATTGGCCAGTTTCGAATATTGTTTATAGAGGTTGTAATCGTTTTTCCGGCATGCCCACTGCAACAAATGAATCGTCTTCGGGTTGAACGCGTGATGTTCGCCGTTGCGGCGCCATTGCAACTCGCTGCCTGCATCCAGCACATCGTCTTCGTACCGTGCTCCAAAAGCGGCCTCATGACGCATTTTCGCTTCTTTGGCGATTTCCGCAAGCCCGATGCCGCCGATTTGCGACGCCGTGCCGGTAAAGTACTCATCGATGACATCGTTGCCGATGCCGACCGCCTCAAAAATTTGTGCGCCGCGGTAGCTTTGCACCGTCGAAATGCCCATTTTCGACATCACTTTGACGACGCCGTCAACAGCCGCCTTGATATATGTTTTCACCGCTTCACGGTAAGACAAGGGGATCGTGCCGTTTTCTGACGCTTGGCGGATCGTCTCCAGCGCCAAGTACGGGTTGATGGCGTCCGCCCCGTAGCCGATAAGCGCCGCAAAATGATGCACTTCACGCGCTTCACCGCTTTCGACAAGCAGGCTGACGTTCGTGCGCGTCCCTTTGCGGACAAGATGCTGGTGAAGCCCGCTTGTCGCCAACAAAACCGGAATGGCGACATGTGTTTCATCCACGCCGCGGTCGGACAGCACAAGAAGCGACGCCCCGTTTTCGATCGCTTCATCCGCTTGGGCAAACAGCTCATCCAGCGCCTGTTTCAAATCATCGGTAAACAGCGTCGGCAGCACCGCGCACGCAAACTCCGGGTACGGATTGGCTTTTAACGCTGCGAGCTCTTCGTTCGTCAATAGCGGAGTTTCCAAGCGGATGCGCCGCGCCGCTTTGGCGTCCGGATGCAAAATGTTCCCTTCTTTGCCAAGCAGCGTCATCGTCGAGGTGACGACATACTCGCGAATCGCATCAATCGGCGGATTTGTCACTTGGGCGAACAGCTGCTTGAAGTAGTTGAACAAGCTCTGCGGCCGCTCCGACAGCACGGCAAGCGGAGCGTCCATGCCCATGGCGCCGGTCGGATCTTTTCCTTCCGCCGCCATCGGCAAAATCGTTTTTTCCACATCTTCAAACGTGTAGCCGAACGCTTTTTGCAGTTTGACGAGCTGATTCGGCGCTTCGACGTCCTCCGGAATGTCCAGATCGCCAAGCGTGATCATTTGCTCGTGAATCCATTGGCGATATGGCTTTTCATGAGCCATTTCTTCCTTGATTTCCCGGTCGGAGATGATGCGCCCTTGCTCGAGGTCAACCAAAAGCATTTTCCCCGGGCTCAGCCGTTCCTTATATAAAATGTTGTTCGGATCGACATCAATGACGCCGACTTCGGATGAGAAAATAATGTAGTCGTCTTTGGTGACGTAATAGCGGGCCGGACGCAGGCCGTTCCGGTCCAAAATGGCGCCGATTTGCTTGCCGTCCGTGAACGAAATCGCCGTCGGGCCGTCCCACGGCTCCATCAAACAGCTATGATACTCGTAAAATGCCTTTTTCGCGTCGTCCATCTGCTCATCCCAAAACCACGGTTCCGGAATGAGCATCATCGCGACATGGGCCGGCTTCCGGCCAGCAAGAACGAAAAATTCGAACGCATTGTCCAAAATCGACGAGTCGCTGCCGTTCGTATCCAAAATCGGCACGACTTTTTCCAAATCCGCGCCGAACGCTTCCGACACAAATTGCTTCTCGCGCGCCGTCATCCAGTTGACATTGCCGCGCAGCGTGTTGATCTCGCCGTTATGGATCAAATAGCGGTTCGGATGGGCCCGCTCCCAGCTCGGGAACGTGTTTGTGCTGAAGCGCGAATGCACGAGGGCGAACGCCGAGCGGAACCGTTCATCTTGCAAATCCAAATAAAATGCATCGATTTGTTCCGGCGTCAAAAGCCCTTTATAGACGATCGTCCGGCTTGAAAAGCTTGCTACGTAGCACTCGTTGTTTTCCACGCATTTTTCAAACTGTTTGCGGATCACATACAGCTTCCGTTCAAACGCCAGCTCATCAGCCACGTCATCGCTTGCCGCGACAAACACTTGGCGGATGAACGGCTGGCTTTGCCGCGCCAGTTTGCCAAGCTTTTCACGATCGATCGGAACTGTCCGCCATCCGAGCAGCCGTTGTCCTTCCTGCGCAATGATTTCGTTCAATTTCGCTTCATAACGCTCCCGCTTTTCTTCATTTTCCGGCAAAAAGAACATCCCGACCCCGTAGCGCCCTTTTTCCGGCAAGTTCATCCCTCCGCACACCGCTTGAAAATACTCATGCGGAATTTGCGTCATGATGCCCGCGCCATCGCCCGTTTCCGGATCACTCCCTTGTCCGCCGCGGTGTTCAAGCTGGCGAAGCATATGAAGCGCCTTTTCGATAATGTTGTGCGACGGTTTTCCTTTCAAATGCGCATAAAACCCGATCCCGCATGCATCATGTTCAAATTCCGGGCGATACAACCCCTGCACTTCCGGTAATCCGTAGTGTTTCATGCTGCCTTCCCCTCCCGTTCCGAATTGTCTGTAATATTCATTGTAGTTTTCAAAATTAATATAAACAATATATAATTTAGATAAAATCCATCGCATTTTGCGATCAATCAAAAGGAGGGAGAAACATGGAGCTGCGGCAGCTGCAATATTTCGTGGAAGTCGCCCGGCGCGAACACGTCTCCGAAGCCGCCGATGCGCTCCATGTCGCGCAGTCGGCGATCAGCCGGCAAATCGCCAACTTAGAGGCGGAGCTTGGCGTGCAACTCTTTGAACGAGAAGGGCGGAACGTGAAGCTCACCCCCATCGGCCGCCACTTTTTGCCGCACGCCGAAGCGGTGTTAAAGGCGGTCGAGGATGCAAAGCAACAAATCGAAGAATATTTAGACCCGGAGCGCGGGACGATTAAAATCGGGTTTCCGACAAGCCTAGCGAGCCATATGATGCCGATGGTCATCTCCGCCTTTAAAGCGGAACACCCGAACGTTTCTTTTCACCTTCGCCAAGGATCGTACCATTATTTGATTGAAGCGGTGAAAAAGCGGGAGATCGACCTCGCCTTTCTCGGACCGATTCCCGCACGCGAAATCGGCATCAAAGGGGAAATTTTATTTTCTGAACTGTTTGCCGCCCTCCTGCCGAACAGCCATCCGCTCGCCCGCCGCGATCGGATCGTGTTAAACGAACTGCGCCACGACCCGTTTGTCACGTTCCCAAAGGGATACATTTTGCATCAAATCGTCATTGACGCTTGCCACCAAGCTGGATTTTCGCCCAACATTTCATCGGAAGGCGAAGATCTCGATGCCATTAAAGGGCTTGTCTCCGCCGGCATCGGCGTGACCCTCTTGCCGGAGAGCGCCCTGTCGGAAAGCTTGCTTCGCTACGCCGCCAAAGTGCCGATTGAAATGCCGCAAGTGAAGCGAAACGTCGGCATCATCGTCTCCGACCACCACGAATTGGCTCCGTCGGTGAAAGTGTTTTACCGGTTTGTGAAAGACTTTTTCTCCGAGCTGGAGCGGTATCAGCTCAGGTAAGAAGCACCAAAGAAAAAGGAAGGGGAGACGTCTCTTCCCCCTTCCCGCTAAACAAAATGAGAACGTTCTTTGAACGGGATTTTATTTTGCCATTTTGACCATTTGTTTCGCCGCTTTCCTTCCGGACAATCACATTCGTCCCCTGCATTCGTCTCACTTGCCGAGAATGGGAGGCCACAAATCTTTCAACATATCATCCACTACGCGCTGTGGATCATTGATCAATTTCTTCAAGATTCCTCTCCCCCTCGACCAAGAATGATAAAAGGGAATCCCGACCTAATATCTGGAAGGGAAAAACCGCGATTTTCCCCAATCAGGACAGCCGCACGACCGTCCGGCCGCGCAGCTCGCCGCGCAAAATGCGCTCGAGCGCCCAAGGCAGTTCATGAAGCTTGACACTCCACACGGCTAAAGCCGTGGGATTCTTGGGTCGTTCGCGTCCTCATCCATTTCTGGTTTGGACAACGCCCAAGTTTAGGGGTGTGTCATCACCCCGTCCCATCGGGTTAAGATGTACCCCAATGGGCGGCACACCTGTGACCAGTGCGCTAGAGGGATGGTGAAAAACGACCGATTTCGCCGAACCCGTTGCTTTCGGATGACAGAGAAGCGTTGATTTTACAGGACTTCTCAATTTGAGAAGGGAGTCCGTTTTCCGCGACTTTTCACTAAATCACCATCCTTCTAGGTTGGGCGGCGAGTCCCGAAATCGCTTTGGCGATGTTGATCGCGCCATTCAAGTCGGCGTGGACGGTGTATCCGCACTTTTGGCATCGGAAGTGGATGCCGTTCCGGTTCGCTTTCTCCCGATGCCCGCATCGGCATGTTTGGCTGGTGTAGGTCGGATTCACCCACTCGACCCGAATGCCCGCCATTTCCGCTTTATAGGCAATCATCGTTTGCAGTTGATGGAACGCCCATGAATGAAGATTTCGTCCTGCTTCTTTGGCCGAAGCGGCTCGTTTCCGAATCCCCGCCAAATCTTCCATCCGAATCACGCCAACACCGTTGGCGAGCGCAAAACGGACGATTTGACGGCTGATTTTGTGGTTCATATCCTTCATCCAGCGGGACTCTTTACGGCCGATTTTGCGAATCATATGAAGCTTCTTCGCTTGGCCCAACGTTCGCCGCAAAGCCGCGTATCGTCGGCGTATGAAGGCGCATGGATTCCCTTTGAAGAATAACGATTTGGTTCCGACACTCGCAACAGCGATATATCGCAGCCCTAGATCAACGCCCATTACCTTGGTTTTTTCCCGCTGTTAGACGTCAAATGTGACCGGGACAGCCAAGTACCATTTCGTTTTCTTTTTATAGAGTGCAGCGGTTCCTTGTTTGGCAGTCCCGTCTATGATTCGATCAAGCCATGTTTGTTGATCGGGACGCACGACAACGGGTACGCCTATTTTTTTCTCCAATGTTGGAAAAGCAACCGTGTAGAAATCTCCTTTCTTTTCTATTTTTAAGTTTTGGTTGTTAAAGCAACACCATCGTTTTTGAAACGTCTTTGCCTTCTGATTTTTTCTTTTGGGACTTTACTTCTCGAATCGTCTGATTCACGATAGCAGAAGGAAACTTTTGTGGCGAAAAGTCTTTGAATATCTTGCTCGTCGCTTGATTCAGCTCGGGATGATCTAACAGCCAATTCGCAAACGCTGTATTCACTTCTGTCATCCGTTCATACATGTCTTGTTTGGCTTTCGTTGGTTTGTGCAGTTCCAGCCTGAGTGTGATCGTCGGCATGGATTCACCCCGTTTTCTTTTGAGATTTCACATAGCGTTCAGTTGTTTTCGTTCTTCGATATTGTTGTTCCATATTATGAATTGTATCAGTTTAGTGGTTATACTGTAACATCCAAATGGTTGATCTAATCAATTCCTTTCTTCCCTTCTTCATCCGACACAAAAGCCTAACACCAGCCGCTCGCTTCCATTTTCCCTTGACTGCCTGCACGAAGGCAAACAAAACGCCAGCCTGTCGATCCAGCTGGCGTTTGTCCTTCTATTTCATTGCCGCTAACGCCCCAGTCAAGACACGGACCACAAACGAAAGTTCATCATCCGTGATGCAAAGCGGCGGCGATAAGGTGAGCACGTTGTTGTATCCGGCGACCGTCGTTCCGTTTTTGCCGATGATGAGGCCGTTTTCTTTGCATCGATTGATCACTTGATTGACAAGCGCCACATCGAGCGGCTCTTTCGTCGCTTTGTCAGCGACAAGTTCAATGCCGACAAGCAGCCCTTTGCCGCGCACATCGCCGACATACCGGTGATCGGCCAAATTCGTTTTTAGCTCATCAAGCAGCCGCTCCCCTGCTTCGCGCGAGCGGTCAAACAACCGCTCCGCTTCCATGATCTCGATGTTTTTCAGCGCCACCGCACAAGCAGCCGGGTGGCCGCCAAATGTATTGACATGGCGGAAGTAATCGTATTCTTCCGTTCCTTTAAACGCCTCATAAATCTCTTTCCGCACCGCCGTTGCCGCCAGCGGCAAATATGCGCTCGTAATGCCTTTCGCCATCGTGATGATGTCTGGCTTGACGCCGTAGTTTAGAAATCCGAACGCTTTTCCCGTCCGGCCAAAGCCGCAGATGACTTCATCGACAATGAGCAAGGCGCCGTGCTTTTCGCATACTTCTTTGACCGCTTTCATATACCCGTCCGGAGGAATGAGCACTCCGCCCCGGTGATGATCGGCTCCATGATGACCGCGGCGATCGTTTCGCTCAACTCCCACGTCATGACATCGTCAATGGCCTTTACCGCCCGCAGCTGGCGCGGATCGTCGGCTGAATCGGGGTCGCGGTAGACATCCGGCGGCGGCACATGGATGAAACCTGGCGCAAGCGGCTCGTATTTGTATTTCCGTTGCGCCTGCCCGGTCGCTGAGAGCGCCCCCATCGAGTTGCCGTGGTACGCCCGGTAGCGGGAAATGATTTTGTACCGATGATGCTCCCCCCGCTGCTGGTGGTATTGGCGGGCGATTTTAAACGCCGTTTCGTTCGCTTCCGACCCGCTGTTGGAAAAGAAGATGACATACTCATCGCCCAACAGTTCGTTGAGCTTTTCCCCAAGCTGGATTGCCGGCCGATGGCTTTGCGTCAACGGGAAATACGCCAGCGTCTTCAGCTGCTCATACGCCGCTTCGGCGAGTTCCTCGCGCCCGTAGCCGACGTTGACGCACCAGAGCCCGGCCATCGCATCCAAATACTGATTGCCAGCTACATCCGTCACCCAGCAGCCTTTCGCTTCGGCCGCAATCAACGTTGCTTGTGGATTATATGGCTTCATCGAATGCCAAATATATCGGTCATCTTTGTCGAGCCACAGATGGTGGGTTTGTTCAGTTTTCATCTCACCTCTTGCTCCCTTCCATTGAAATCGAGTCATGTTAGAGACATTATCACTCAACTTCTGTCGCTATTCATTAGACAGAGTGTCAAAACGGTGAACACATTTGTTCCACAGTTTGACCACTGCGTTCGCTCCCAACCGCGACCGCAGGATATTTTTAAGCGAAAAGCTTTTTCACGAATCCGGCATCTTGTCCGATCACCCTCAATCGGCCCAACGCTTCGCATTCCGCAGTCCGTATGAAATCCTGCCCGCATCCATTAAGTAGTCGTACGCTTTGATCATCAGCTCAATGGCCAGTCGCTTATCGGCCACCATGAAATCTGGCCCAAGGAAGCTTTCTAATTTCTCTATGCGGTGATACAATGTTTGCCGGACGATAAACAGCCGTTTCGCTGTCTCTTGTTTCGAGCCGTTGCACTGCAAGTACATCTTGAGCGTTTCTAGCAGTTTCCCGTTGTACTTCCTGTCGTACTCGATAATCGGCCCTAAATATTGGCAGACCGTTTCGTGCAGATTGCTATATTTATCTAGAACCGTGATCATCCGGTACAAATGCAAATCATCGTAAAATGGACTGGCCGCTTTATCTTTCAACCGGTTTCGAATTTTCAGCGCCTCCAGCGCGGCTCGATAGCTTTGATTCATGGCAGAAAGAGAGCTGACAAACGTTCCAACGCCCATGGACAAGGAGGAAAGACGCGTCCGTACAAAATCTAACGCCATAATGGATTCAATTCCATCTTCGACCCGCTTTTTCCACGTGGACTCACCCCGCCAATCAAGGGCGATAAACGCCAGCTGCCGGCCTATCTCCACAGAAAATAAGAAAAACCCGCGCTGCTCAAATAGCGAACGGCATAAAAGCTTGAAATATGTCGAATCAAAATTTCCTTTTTGATGAGCCCTTTCCACCTTGCAAACCCACACAACTCCCCGACGGCTGTCAAGGGAGGGATGATGATCCAACAAAAAGGAAGAAATCTCTTGGTCTGAGTATTCTCCTTCAAGCCATCCTTTCAGCCACTCGTTTTCTTCCGTGCGCCGTTTCTCCTCGGCATAAAGGTTCCGCAATAAGTGTTGCGCCAAAGCAGTCGCGGTGCGGTCCAAAATGAGAAGGTCAAACTCATTGACATCGCGGCCGTCAGGGAGAAGGGCCAGCTCCGCATACTCGGCGCCGAACAAAGAAATCGGCTTGACGACCGCATCTACGGGCCAGCCGCCGTTCCTCGAACAGATGTTGGCCTCGCGTTTCTGCCTCGGCCGATACGGAATGTACTCCACATCCCCGTCCTGCATTTTAAAAGCCACTTGATGGCCTAAACAATCATGCAAACACGTTAAAATCTCCCGATGATCATGAACGGTCAACAGCTTTTTGTTCAACTCTTGGGAATACGATTCAAGCTGGGAAATCATTTGATATTGTTGGTTGATCAAATGCGTATGGATGTCATGGGTGATTTCAACGAACGGGACTTCTTCAAGAAAAAGAATGATCGGAAAGTCGTGCTGATCCGCCAGTTTTAGCGCTTCATCAGGGATTGAAGAAGCATATGTTCCTAGTTCGATGCACAACCCGGAGGCATCGCATTCGATCAGCTGCTGAAGCAGTGATAAAAACAGTGAAGCATCTTCCCTCCACCCGATTCCGGTGGACAAAATCAGCTCTTTGCCCCGCAACAAATTGCTGATTTTCGTCACCTCGACGACATGCACCCATTTTACTGTTCTTGACAATCCGTTTTTTCCAGCGGCAACAATGGCGTTTTCAAAATGTTTTCTCCTTAAAACGTCAGCGACCGTAAGAGGAAAGCTGCATTCCATCCTTGCCTCTCCCCCTCTTGCTTTGTCTTTATTATCATAAATATTCGAAACTTTATAACTAAACTCCTTCTATAACCGAGACGCCTATTGACAAATTGTCCAATGGAACTCCATTTTTAGTTGGCGTTTTGTCTAATGTGTAGAGTGAATTTTTCCATATACACTAAAAACAATCATGTAGTCAGATTATTTCATAAATTTAAACTCTTTTCGAGAGGGGGAATAGGGATGAATCATTCCGGTCTGCAAAAAGGATTGAAAGAGCGCCATATGGCTATGATTGCCATCGCTGGGGTCATCGGCGCCGGATTGTTTGTCGGAAGCGGGGCGGTCATTCACTCAACAGGTCCGGGAGCTGTGTTTTCCTATGCTTTAGCGGGCGCCTTAGTCGTTCTCGTAATGCGAATGCTCGGGGAGATGGCGGTGGCCCGCCCGACGAGTGGATCATTTGTCGCCTACGCCCATGAAGCCATCGGCCCATGGGCAGGATTTACGGTCGGATGGCTTTACTGGTTTTTCTGGGTGATTGTCGTTGCCATTGAAGCCAATGCGGGAGCAGCGATCATCCAATATTGGTTTCCTGACGTGCCGTTATGGCTGCTCAGCCTTGTTCTGACCATTTTGATGACACTTACAAATATTTGGTCAGTAAAATCCTACGGGGAGTTTGAATATTGGTTCGCTTTCATCAAAGTGACAAGCATCGTTGCCTTCCTTATTATTGGCTTAGCGTTCATTTTCGGCCTTGCCCCGGGAAGCAATCCGGTCGGCTTGAAAAACTTGACTGGCCACGGTGGATTGATGCCGCATGGGATCGGTTCCATCCTTGTCGGCATTGTCATCGTCATCTTCTCGTTCTTTGGGGCGGAAATCGTGACGATTGCCGCCGGAGAATCGGCCGAGCCGCAAGAAGCAGTATCGAAGGCGATCAAATCGGTCACATGGCGGATTTTAGTGTTTTACATCGGCTCCATCGCCGTTGTCGTTACGTTGCTCCCTTGGAACTCGGCGAGCGTGTTGAAAAGTCCGTTTGTCGCCGTGCTCGAACATGTCGGCGTCCCTGCGGCCGCGCAAATCATGAACTTTATCGTATTGACCGCCGTTTTGTCCTGTCTCAATTCAGGGCTGTACACGACGTCGCGTATGCTTTACTCCTTAGCTGAAAAAGGAGAAGCGCCGCAACAATTTTTGAAGCTGAGCAAAAACGGCGTTCCGATTCGAGCGGTCATCGCCAGCACGTTGTTCGCCTATATCGCCGTCATCATGAACTACGTCTCTCCAGACAAAGTGTTTCTGTTTCTCGTCAACTCTTCAGGGGCCATCGCACTGCTCGTCTATTTAGCCATTGCCGTCTCACAATTGCGCATGCGGCAAAAACTCGAGCGAGAAAACAATGCCGCCTTAAAAATCAAGATGTGGTTGTTTCCGTACTTGACTTATTTTACGATTCTCGTTTTGCTTGTCATCCTAGCCTCAATGTTGTTCATCCGCTCAATGGTTTCGCAGTTGTTGCTGACGTTGCTCATCACTGCCGTAGTCATCGTTTGCTACTTCGTCTTCGCCCGGCGCCGCCTCGATCCAAACTACCAGCCGGCGGCATCCACAACAGCGAAAGATTGATCCCTATCACATGAACGAGCGCCCGTCGACACGGGCGCTCGTTTTGTGTGGAACAGATCTTTTCCGCCCCTATCGTCCAAATCGCGCCGTCATGTAAAAATGACAACTTTTCAAACTTCCGTCAGCGCCTATTATATTAGCTGCCGTTCTGTTGTATACTTATATTGAGAATAATTTCACAAACTAGGAGGACTAAACATGCTCGTCCACGAACTGACGGACATCGAACATCTATTCACTGAACAATTGCAAGAAGGATACTACATCATTCGCGAAACGTACCAAAACGTGCTCGTTGAACCGGAAGACGGCGACACCGTCCGGCAAGTGGACGCCGGAACGGAAGAAGTCGTCACTATCGTATTTGATCCCGGTGACGAATACTCCCTCCTTTGCCTTGACACCTACACTTTCGCCGACGGCATCCCGTCTTTAGCGGAGCTCAAAGAAACGATTGCCGCGGAATACGATGTCTTTGTCAACCACCGTTAGACCGCGCCGTCGTTGTAAAAAGACCTGAAACGATGGACAGCAGGGGCTTGGAACACACGAGCAATACTCACTTCAACCAAGGCGTCTTTCTCAACCTAGTCAAGGAACAGCCCGTTCGCCTAGCGAGCGGGCTGGTTGGTTCTCTCAATCCGAAACACTTTAAAGCCGATATCAAGCTCCGTCTTCCCTGTTTCACGGACGATTTTCTCCCCCGCACGGTAGATGCGCTCGCGGCCAATGTCGCAAATTGTCCGAAACCCTGCCCGATACGCCGCTGACGTTTTCGCAAGCCGCTCGGGGAGCTGCACCATCATAAACGACCGCCGGCCGCCGTCTTCGGCGTTTTGCTGCATCACCGCATGGGCTGTTGTCGCCGAGCCGGAAAAAAAGTCGAGGATGAGATCGTCGTCCCTCGTTGTCAACGCCACCATGCGCTGAATGAGCTTCACCGGCTTCGGGTAATCCATGACCGCCAGCCCATCGAACAGCTCCTTCAACTCTTTTTTCGCCTCTTGCGAATGGGATACTTCGTCATGCGTCCAAATCGTAAGCGGCGTCACGGTCGGCTTCACTTCGCTTAAAAACCGCTTCAAGCGCGGCACCCCGTTGCCGTCTTTGCCAAACCAAATGCGGTTGTCCGCTGCCAGCTCGGCGAAGCGCTCTTTCGTCACCCGCCAGCAATACCCATTGGGCGGTGAAACAACTCGGCCGCCTGGCGTCACGATGTCATAAATCTTTTCCGGAATCGGCGGGCCGACCGACAAATCGCCTGACGTCCATGGCCCCCGCGGATCATTATCCGGATTGGCATACCGCCCGTCCGCTTCCGGATGGCGCGGCAAGCCGTACCAAGCTAAACGGTCGATATTTTTCGCATAACATAGGATGAAGTCATGGTTGCGCGAGGCGAACTTGTTCATATTCACGGGAGAAAACGCCCGCTGCCAAATGAACGTTGCGACAAAGTTCCGCTCACCAAAAATTTCATCGCACATTTTTTTCAAATTCGCCTGCTCCGTATCATCAATGGAAATAAAGATCGCCCCCGTCTCGGCCAACAGCGTTCTCGCCACCCAAAGGCGCGGATACATCATATTGAGCCAGCCGGCATGAGCGTGCGCTTCCTCCTGGATCCCGCTGGAAAGAGCTGCTTTCCCCTTGCGCCAATTGTCTTTATACGTGAACGATTTTCCGGTATTGTACGGCGGGTCGATGTAAATCATTTGAATGGTTCCTGCGTGCGTTGTTCGCAGCAGCTTTAACGCCTCTAAGTTGTCCCCTTCAATATACCAATTGTTCGTCGTCTCCCACCACTTGCTCGCCGCCCCATCTAGGCGCAGCACTCCTCTAGGGGGTGTCTCGGCCAACCGCTTCGCCTCCGTCTTCCCCGGCCATGTGAACTCATACGATTCTTCCCGACCCCCACAGCCGAGTTCCTTCCGCAGCCGATCCCAATCGATGTCCCCGTCCACCACCGCTTCAGGAAAGAGCTTCTTTACCGCTTCAAGCCTTGCATCCGCCACCTGTTTCCTTCTCCCACCGACGTTTGCCATGGCACGCTCCCCTCTCCTCCCGCGCCGCTCGATCCGTAGCGCGGGACTGCTTGTCCTCGAATCTTATTTCCATTATTTCGCCATGGCGCGGCGGTTTCCTTCCTTCTTCCATAAAAACACCCCCGCCTTCTGCAAAAGAAAGCGGGGGAACGAAATCCTCTAAAACGAGGCCTCCCTTATTTCAAGAGCACCTTCATTTTACCATTGACTTTCTAAGGTTGCAACGAGCATTTTTGCACACCCCTTCCACCCCGCAAAAAAAATAAAATGTGTTTATGTTAACTTGTACAAGTGACTAAAATCGTCAATCGTCCAAACCATTGGTATATCAACACAATATTTCTGCTCCCGAAAGAAAAACCGTCATGCACACCTCCCCTGTTTTTTGACCGTTTTCGGACCGTGCACGGTTGCACTCCGCACCGAGAACCGGCCAACGAAATGGAGAAGGCGGCATGGCGGATGGCGCACGCTTATGCGATTTTCAGAGAGATGGATGATCCACCTCTTCAGGCTTAGGACAGCCGACCCGGTACATTCGCAGCGCGGCGCCGTCGACAACGAACGTTTGGGCTTTCCCATGCCGTGAAGCATAGTTTTCTAGCCTAAGCATAAAGTTCACTCCTTCATGGTATTCCTCGTTGCCGATCACTTGAAGCGACGGCGACATGAGTTGGCGCGAGAGGAAGATGATCGCCTTTTTCCGCGCCCGTGTGAGCGAGACGTTGAGGCGGTTCAAGCTGTAGATAAACTCCCCTTCCATCATGGCCAGTTCAGGATCGGCGACTCCATAGCTGATGATCACGGCTTCCGCCTCCTGTCCTTGCATTTTATCGACCGTGTCGACAAAAAACGGCGGACGCAGCCCTTGGCGTTCAAGCTCGCGGCGAATGGCGCGGATTTGGGCGCGATGCGGCGAAATGATAAACAGTCCATGGCGCCAAAACGCTTGATCGCCGTCTGATGTATCATCATACCGTTGTCCATTGTCATCAAGCAGACGCTCCCGAAGCACTTTCGTGATGCTCGCCACCCAGCGCGCTTCCGCCTCGTTTTCCTGCGTGCCGTATGCACCGTCGTAAACGCAAACAACAAGCGGATAATCGGGGTCAAGCGCCGCTTCCACCCATTCATCGGCAGAACGTGCGGCGGCAAGCGCCAACGTTTGAGAAGCAATACGCTTATTGAACGCCGTATAGTCCGACCCGTAAATCCGCTCGGCCGGGTAACGGCAAAGCGCTTCATTCATGCGGAAATTGTCCGTCAATTGGCAGGTGAACCGCTTCTCGGCATCGGCGTCAAACAGCAGGCGGAAAATCGAGTCGAACAAGGGCGGCTCCCCTTCGGTGACCGCATACGTCCCTTGAATAATTGGCGGCAGTTGGAAGTGATCGCCGACGATGAGCAGACGGCCTGCTTTTTTGACGTGGCTCAACGCCAACAATGAATCGGCAACGCGAATTTGCGACGCTTCATCAAGGACGATGACATCAAACTCTTCATTTATATATCCTTTTTCGTACGCCTTTTGAATGCTGTACAGCGTAGCGCCAAGCACCCGATGGCCGCCGTTGCTGAGCCAGTCAGAAAGTTCGCGATCCGCCACTTCGGCCATCCCTTTTGCTTTTTCCGTCTGAATCTCGCCGAGCTTGGCAATGTGGACACGGCGCCGCGGCACAAGCTCCTGAATTTTACGCAGGCAGTTTTCAATCGCCGCGTGGGTGAAGCCAGAAACAAGAATAGCGAGCCCCCGCCCCCGCTTCTCATAAATCGTCATAAGCAACTGAAGGGCAGCAGCGATAAAGTGCGTTTTCCCAGTGCCAGGCGGCCCCCAGACGAGCGTCAACGTATGGTGGAGAAAGTGGAGAAATGCCTGACGCTGGCTTTTTGTCAGTCCGCTTTGGCGGAGAAGCATCTTCACTTCATCTACATCCCAGTTTGGCCGAAACGTTTTCCGGTAGCGAGCCGGGTCGCGAATCAAACTAAGAATGCGGTGATTTTCCTGATCCAACTGTTGCAACGCCCGCAAGACGCGCGGCATAGTGAAATCAGCATGCCGGAGCGACAGCCAATACTCCTCTCCTTCCACAAGCGGGAAACGGTCGAGCCATTTGGGCAACTCGAGCTCGAGTTCAACCTTTTTGCCATGATCATGAATGGCGCGAATGCGGGTAAAGTACAAGTTGGCCCCTTTTGGCGCTGACCAGTCGCCTGCGTATTTGATATCAGGAAACGTCTGCTGCGCCTTTTCCCCTTCCTCATTGCACTCGGTGAGCAGCCAGTTCGCTTTGGGATCGAGCGCTTCAAGCGCCTGCCGGTTGTTCAGACGGAACCGCTCGCCGCCAAGGTACGTGACATGAAGCGTCACCCCGTTCTCAAGCCGCTCCGGAAGCGGGAGCAGGCGGCTTTGGCGAATATCCAAGTAGTTTAATAGCGCCTCGTAGCGCGCCATAAACGCCAACTTGGACACAAGCGGATCGCGGTAATCCGCCGAAGAGGGAAAACGGAATTTTTCCGGCCAAACGACAAGCGGAGAAGGATGGACGTTGGCAGCCCACGCGCGGATGCCTTGAATGACGCTGCTCGCCGCCCAAAGGCGCCGGCTCAGTTCCTTCTCGACCGCTTTTCTTTTCTCCTCGTCCCCTGTTTGCCATGCGTCGTGCAGCACGTCCATTTTCATGGCGTTCGTCAAACGAAACGAAAAACGCTCACTCGCCGAGTACAGAAACGGCGAGTCATTGTAGGCCGCAATATATCGCGACAAGTCTTCAAGACGGTAAGCGACATGCACGGGCAAGGCGAACAACTGGCTCGCTGCGGTTGTCAGGACAACGACAGGAAGCGGAACCATTTCGCACGGATGATCGCTGGCGCTTGATAACACACTGCTATGAAAATAAGACAGCAACCGAACCGCTTTTTCGTTATATTCCGAATCCAACAAAAGCTCATGAAACAACTGTTGCACATTTTCCCATTCATAGTTGTCGACGACGTACGCCTGCACCGACTTTTGCGCCCGCCACTCACGCGTTCGGTTGTAATCGTGCACCGTCTGAAGCAGACGATCAAGCGCATCGGCAAAATTCCGGCCGACCGCGTCGCATTCCTCGAACGAACCGGCGATAAAATGATGCATTTCCGATCCTGTTCCAAACACATCTGCCCCACCGACGCGGTACAACGATGCCGCCGCGATCTTCCCCGTCAACGGATCGCGTTGAGCGGTGAGAATAAGACGGATGTCTTCCCATATAGGCATATGTGTCACCGCACGATCATACGGAACGACTTTTTCTTGTGCGATGGCCTCAAGCTGCGCTTCAAGTCGTCGAAGTTGGCGCGCCAGCCCAGCGTTTTGTTTCAGCACATGCCTGTTTTCTTGACGTTCAAGAAATTGGCGAAACTCGCCGATCGTCTCGGGCAGCTGCCGCTCACGGATAAAGCGGGACGCGTGGCTCGATAAGTACGGAACGAGGGAAATGTGCTTCTGTTGCCGCGCTTTGTCTAAACAATAATCGTAAAACGGGCACCATTCGCAACGGTAATCCAAGTGCCAAAACAACTCGTCCGCCTGTTTTGTGGCCAGCGCTGTCAATTCGCTAGTTAAAAACTGTTCGATATACGGAAGCAGTTGACTGATATCAGCTGCTTGCGGCTGCCCTGCCCCGTACGTCCATACGCCCGCTTCGCGCAAATCAACGTTGCCCGCAATGCCGTGCTCCTCTAAAATCAAAGACAAGATTAACGCATACAACGCCGTTTGCACGCGGTGGGAAAGTTTCAATACATCTGATGATTTGATGTCGATGATCCGAAACGCAAAGCCGTCTTGTTCCGATCTGCACTCAATCAAATCCGGACGGCACGCCGCAAACCGGATCACGTGTGGATCCAACCCGTACCGTTCATAAAAGCGAGGCGGCGCGATCAACGTCGGCTGATACAAGTAGCGTTTGCTCGGCCGTTTCAGCTCTTGGATCGTCTCCACGCCATCCAAAAAGCAGTGGGAAAGCGGCATGCCTGGCAATCGCTTCCCCATTTTCACCTGGCCGGCCAAATGTGTCGAAATCACTTCCTCTTCCCACTCAACTCCGCGGAGCAACACACTCTCATGAACGCTAGGCCGCTCAAACAGCTCTTTGGGCACATCGAGCTCGCCGCGCCGTTCTTTCGCCAATGACTGAAAGTAAAAATTCCGCTCGCATTCATGGTAAAAATAGCTCGCCATTTTCGCCGGAGAAACGTAGAGCATACATTGAATCCCTTCTTTGCTAGAAATGTACGATAAATCCAACTGTCGGAATTCGACAGTCTATTAATATTATATCATATGGCCAACCCCTCCCCCTCATGCACACTATATGCATAAATTTGCTTGTCCATAGGGAACGTATGTGCTATAATGAAGGAAGATTTTGTGAAAGAGGTGACACGATGAGCGAGGAGGTCCTCTTGCAATTATTCGATCGGCTCGGCCATATTGAAGACACACTGCATTTGCTCGTCGAAGGACAAAAACGGTTGGAAAAAGAACAGCAAGCGATTCGGAAAGAGCAACAAGAAATCCGAAAAGAACAGCAGGAAATTCGAAAAGAGCAACAAGAAATGCGCAAAGAACAGCTCGAAATCCGAAAAGAACAACTCGAAATCCGAAAAGAGCAACAAGAAATCCGCAAGGAGCAGCAACAGATCCGACAAGCTCAAGAGGAGATGCGCAAAGAACAACAACAATTCCGGGTACAGCTGCAAGAGTTCCAAAAACAACAAGAAGGATTCCAAAAACAACTGGAAGAACTGCGCCGCGTACAACAAGACCTTTTTCAAGGCCAAAAACGGTTAGAAGAACAAACATACTTAAAAGCCGGCCAAAAAGAACTGTATGACCTTATGTCCGCTCTGCTTCACCGTCAAGAGGAAACTGACGCCACACTCGAAGCCCTCGCTATGGATGTACACAAGCTCCACGGTGAAGTGTCTTCCATCCAACAAAAACTTAGCACCTTGGAAGAGAAAATCGATTCCTATGCCCAATCATTCACGGAACAGCTCAACAGCATGAAACTCGATATTCCCTTCCTCTCCAACAAAACGATCGAACATGAACGGGAAATCTACAAAATTAAGAATCTTATTTTATGAGCAAATGCGGCAGGCGGGCTGTCTAAGCCCGCCTGTCCATCATTCAAGCCCTTGTCCCACTTGTTTGATCATTTCCGACACCGACGTCAATCCGCCGCCCGAGAGGCACCAATAATTTGGATTCGAGTACACAATATGGCCGTTTTGGTACGCTTTTGTCTTTTTCACCAGCGCGTTTTCAATCGTTTGTTTCACAGCTGCCCTCCCTTTAATAGCAGCGTTTCGATTCATCAAAAACAGATAATCCGAGTTTTTTTCAGCCGCGTATGTGAACGACACATTTTACATGGGGACTCAGTGGGCTGTCATATGAGTCTGGATCATTTTGTTGCAACGATTCACAAAGTCCAAAATCACAGCCAGCTCTTCTTCCGAATAACAGCGCAATAAGCGAATGGTGTCTTCCATTACCGGGTGGAACAGGGCATCGATACGGGCGATGCTTTCTGGAATAGCCTCGACCAAGACTTTTCGTTTATCATCAGCATCTTTCCTTCTGCGCACATATCTTTTTTCCTCTAATCGATTGATGATCCCGGTAACCGCACCGGAAGTCAATCCCGTATATGCCATAATTTGACCGGCCGTGACAGGGCCGTTGCGAATGATGTAATCCAAACATTTGTGATCGGTCTCGTTCAATCCAAATTTTTTGGCAACCGAAGCATGAAACAGCACGGTGTTTGTGCTGTTTTCACGCAAAGCGGTCAACAGTTTCTGTTGTGTCGGCGTAAGATGGGAAAATTCACTTGACATATGTAACAACTCCATTTATATTTATCTTATCTTAATAAAATAAGATAATAAAGAATGTACAATTAAATTATAGCACATCTTTTTCCAGGCTGTCATGAACCTGAAAAAACAAGGAGGGAAGGGCAAATGTTTGATAAGCGGAAACACGATTTGCTAAAGCTGGGAATTGCCGCGCCGTTACTGCTGAACGGAGTGGCCACCGTCGACGCGCTTACCAGACCGGAATTCGATATCATCCGCCATTGGATCAGCCACCAGAGCCTTGGTGAACGGGGTTGGCTCGGGACATGCAATCTCCTACTCTCAGGGGTGCTCTTTTGCGCTTACGCCATCGGACTCAAATGGACTCTTTATTCAGGAAGAGGTTCGAAATGGGGACCTCTTTTAATGGGAACATACGGAATCGGGCTACTGCTGGCTGCCTTGTTTCCCATCGATCCCAGTCTAGGTTGGCCCCCTGGGACGCCGGCTATCCGTAGCACATCAGGCTTGGTGCATGACATTGCAGGTGCATTGGTCTTTGGTTCATTGACAGCCGTTTGTCTCGTCTTATCAGGCAGGTTCAAAGGAGAGCGGGAATGGAAAGGTTGGCGTGCGTATTCCCTGCTCTCTGGACTGGGAGTATTCATCGCATTTGTCGCCTGCTGCGTACTCGCATCCATGGACTTCGCCCAGACGTGGCCCGAAGCACCCAGCGGTTTGTTCGAAAGAATATCTATGCTGATCGGCAACTTATGGATTCTGCTCTTTTCTGTTCGATTGTTGCGCATCAAAAGCAACAATCCACCGAGCCACGGATAAAATATGAAGCGAAATCCCAAAATAGCCCCTCGGAAGGAGGGAAAACTTTTGGTTAAAAGACGTGAGAATATTGGTACATCAATCATTGCAAGTTACAGGACAAATCATCCATTCTGAAGGTGGATTCATGAGAACATAGCAGGAAACAACAATAATTGGAAGAACGGAGTGGACATGCCAAGAAAATAAACGCATAAAATTGGCAAGCACGCTGATCTCCTGATGGCCTCTTGATCAGGGAGGATGTCTATATCGAGAGGATGAATAAAAACAGCGCCCACGCCATAGCGGGACGCTGTTTTTACACTCTTTATCATCCTTTGACCAACACCGTTTTCATCGCCGTGAAAAACTCGATGGCCGCCCGCCCTTGTTCCCGCGAGTGGGAGCTTGACTGCTTCATCCCCCCAAACGGCGCTTGCAGTTCAACCCCGGCGCTTTCTTCATTAATGCGGACGAGCCCGGCCTCGATGTCTTGAATAAACGCCAGCATCTTTCCGATATTTTGCGTAAAAATCGACGCGCTGAGGCCAAATGGCGTGTCATTGGCGAGCGAGATCGCCTCTTCAAACGTATCGACTTTGATCAAGGCGAGCACGGGGCCAAAAATTTCTTCGCGGGCGATCGTCATGTCAGGCGATACGTTTTCAAAGATGGTCGGCTGCACGTAAAACCCTTTCGCCCGCTCTCCGTCTGTCAAACGTTGGCCGCCGTAAACGAGCGTCGCCCCTTCTTCGATCCCTTTTTGGATATAATAAAGAACCGTTTCGAGCTGCTTCTGGCTGGCGCACGGACCCATCCAGACGCCATCTTCGAGTCCGTTGCCAATGTTCAGCTGTTGCACTTTTGCCAACAGCTTTTCTTTAAATTGGCCATAGACGGAGCGCTGGACAAACACGCGGCTTGTCGCCGTACACTTTTGTCCGGTTGAACGAAGTCCGCCGCTGATTGTCGCTTCCACCGCACGGTCAAGGTCAGCGTCCTCCAGCACGATCACCGGATTTTTCCCACCCATTTCCAACTGGTATTTCGCCCCTCTGGCCACCGCTTTTTGAGCGATCATTTTGCCGACTTCATTGGAGCCGGTAAAGGTGATGCCATGAATGTGAGGATGTTCGGCAATCGCATTGCCGATGACCGATCCTTTGCCCGTCACCAAATTCACAACGCCGGCCGGCAACCCCGCTTCGTCAAAGCATTCGACCACTTTCGCGGCGGTGACCGCCGTTTCCTGCGCCGGCTTAAACACAACGGTGTTTCCATAGACGATGGCAGGAGCAATTTTCCAAATCGGAATGGCGACCGGGAAATTCCATGGCGTGATGACCCCCACCACGCCAAGCGGCACGCGCGTTGTAAACATAAGCGCTTCGCTGTCCGTGGATGGAATGACCTCGCCGATGGAACGCATCCCCTCCCCAGCGTAGTAGCGCAAAATATTGACTCCCCGCTGCACCTCCCCTTTCGCTTCGGGAAGCGTTTTCCCCATTTCCCTTGTCATCGTTTCGGCGATCTCGTCAAGCCGTCTCTCCAGCATGTCAGCCGCGCGGAACAAATACTCTCCACGTTTCGGACCGGACAACTTCCGCCATGCCGTCTGCGCCTGCCGCGCCGCCTCGACCGCGGCGTTCACATCTTCCACGCCGGACTCTTGGACGCAGCCGACGATGTCATCGATGTTGGCTGGGTTGAGGCTGGCTTCCGTTTTCCCGGATGAGGACGGGATCCATTCCCCGTTGATGTAGTTCAAATATGTTTGTTTTTCTGTTCTCATCTTCATAATATCTTCTCCCCCTTTCCATTTACGTGATCGCTGCATACGATCTTGGAAAAAATGTTTGCCCTTGGTCATGATCTGAAAAATACAAGTTCATAACACTACTATAATATAGTTGAAATATTTTGTGAATTATATAAGTTGCAATTTTTTTACATGGCATTGTTCGCTCTTCTTGTCACCGTGCCAGCTTGTCAAGTGATAAAGACAGGACCTGGAGATCGGAAATTCTTTATTACAACCTATATAGATTGAATTCGGCTACGATGAACAAAACGCCGAAGCCATTGCATGGAAGCAACAAAAAAACAACCTCCCCTAAACAAGGAGAGGCTGGTTTCCATTTCACCCTGACCACCTTAATCGTGAAAATTCGTCCCGTCCGTCACTTCTTTGACGATGCCAACGCGGATGACAAAATCGCCGAAATGTTCGCCCTCCAGCCGCTCTTTCGCATAGCGGGACAAGAGAACGCGCAGTTCGCGCAAAATTTCTTCTTCACCGATGTTTTCGCGGTACAGTTTGCCAAGGCGTGTGCCGTTGAACGCGGCGCCAAGGTACATGTTGTATTTGCCGACCGCTTTACCGACAAAGGCGATCTCGGCGAGCACGTGGCGGGCGCAGCCGTTCGGACAGCCGGTCATGCGGATCGTGATTTCGTCATCGCGCAAGCCGTTTTCATCGATCATTTCCTCGATTTTATCGAGCAGTTTCGGCAAGTACCGCTCGGCTTCCGCCATCGCCAAGCCGCATGTCGGCAGCGCCACACAGGCGAGCGCGTTGCGGCGCAAGGCGGTGTACCGCCGGCCGTCGGTTAAACCGTATTCGGCGATGAGCGCCTCGATTTCCGGTTTTTTCTCGCTTGTAACATTGGCGATAATTAAGTTTTGATTCGCCGTCAACCGGAAATCGCCGGTATGGACTTTGGCGATTTCGCGCAGACCGGTCATCAGTTTGTAATCGTCATAGTCTTTGACACGGCCGCCTTCGACAAAGAGTGTGAAATGCCATGTGCCATTGACGCCTTCGACCCAGCCGTAGCGGTCGCCGGTATGCTCGAAATGGTACGGACGCGCTTCACCAAGCTTCCAGCCGAGGCGGCGCTCCAACTCCTCTTTGACCGTCTCAAGGCCGAGCCGGTCGACCGTGTATTTGAAGCGGGCGTGTTTGCGCGACGAGCGGTTGCCGTAGTCGCGCTGGATCGTCATGATTTTTTCCGCCACTTCAACGACTTGGTCCGGCTTGCAGAAACCGATCACTTTCGCCAGCTGCGGGTACGTCGCTTTATCGCCGTGGGTCATTCCCATGCCGCCGCCGATGGCGACATTAAATCCGGCGAGTTTGCCGTCCTCGACAATGGCGATCAACCCGATATCTTGCGAGAACACATCGACATCGTTGGACGGCGGAACAGCGATGCCGATTTTAAACTTCCGCGGCAAATACGTCGGACCGTAAATCGGCTCTTCTTCTCCGTCGACTTGCGGTGTGCCGGCGACTTTTTCATCATCCAACCAAATTTCGTAATACGCCCGCGTCCGCGGCAACAAATGATCGCTGATCAGCTTCGCCCATTCGTACACTTCCGCGTGCACTTCCGACTGGTACGGATTCGGATTGCACATGACGTTCCGGTTGACATCGCCACAGGCGGCGAGTGTCGTCATCAAGGCGCCATTGATGGCTTGCATCGTTTTTTTCACGTTCCATTTCAAGACGCCGTGCAGTTGGAACGCCTGGCGCGTCGTCAGTTTCAACGTGCCGTTGGCATATTTGCGGGCGAGTTCATCCATGACGAGCCACTGCTCCGGCGTCGCCACCCCGCCCGGCGTGCGGACGCGGATCATAAACTGGTACGCCGGCTCAAGCTTTTGTTTTTGCCGCTCGGTGCGGACATCCCGGTCGTCTTGCAAGTAGCTGCCGTGGAACTTCATCAGCCGGTTGTCATCATCTGGAATGCCCGCGCTGAGCGGGTCTTCCATCGTTTCGGCGAGCGTGCCGCGCAAGTAACGGCTTTCCTGCTTGATGCGTTCAACATCGCTTGGCGGTCCGTCCGGCGCTTTTAACTCGACTTTCGCCATTTTGGTCCCCACTCCTTTGGATGATTAGTAGACATCGCGTTGGTATCGTTTTTGCTTTTGCATCTCAGCGACATACGCTTCCGCCTGTTCGCGGCTCATACTGCCCTCTTTTTCAATAATCTCGATCAACGTTTGGTGAACGTCGCGCGCCATATGTTCCTTATCACCGCACACGTAGACGACGGCGCCGTCTTCCAGCCAGCCGAACAATTCTTTGCTTCGTTCTTGCATCCGGTGCTGGACGTACACTTTTTTCTCCGTATCGCGCGAGAAGGCGACATCCATTCGGGTCAGCACGCCGCTTTTCAGCCATGCGAGCCATTCCGTTTGATACAGGAAATCGGTCATAAAATGTTGGTCGCCGAAAAAGAGCCACGATTTTCCGTTGGGACCCGTCGCTTCGCGCTCTTGCATAAAGGCACGGAACGGCGCCACCCCGGTGCCCGGTCCGATCATGATGATCGGCGTATCGGGGTCTTTCGGCAGCTTGAAGTTCGGGTTCGGCTGAACAAAGATCGGCAATGTGTCACCGATTTGGATGCGCTCCGCACAGAACGTCGAGCACACCCCTTTGCGCAGGCGGCCGTGCGATTCGTAGCGGACAGCGCCGATCGTCAAATGCACTTCATCCGGATAGGCCGCCAAGCTGCTTGCGATTGAGTACAGGCGCGGCGGCATTTTCCGCAAAATCGAGATGATTTGCTGCGGCGCGGCGTCCCACGGGCCAAAGTCGCGCAGCGCATCCAACAAATCGCGGCCTTTGGCGTATTCTTTCAGCTTCGCCTCATTGCCAGGCGCGACAAGCTCTTGAAGCGCGCTGTTTTTTGATAACGGCGCCAGCTTTTGCAACAGCGCTTTTGTCAAGACCGTGATTTCAAAGTGCGAGGTGAGCGCCTCTTTGAGCGACCGCACTTCTCCATCCTTGTCGATCGTCACCGTTTCTTCCGGATTCCACTTCATTTCTTGAATGACGAGATCGACAAGCTCTGGATCGTTTTTCGGGAAAATGCCAAGCGCATCGCCAGGCTCATACTTCAAGCCCGACCCTTCAAGCGACAATTCGAGATGGCGCGTTTCCTTGTTCGAACCGCGGCCGTTTAAGTTGATGTTTTCAAGCACCTCGGCCGGAAACGGGTTTTTCCGCGAATACACGGCGACCGGTTCCGCTTTCGGAGCTGCGGCAACAGCCGACAAGAGCGGAACTGCCCCGGCGTTGGCATTCGCTTCTTTGCTTAACTCGCCAAGCACGCCATCGAGCCATTTCGCTGCTGCTTCTTCGTAATCGACATCGCAGTCAACCCGCGGATAAAACCGCGTTCCGCCCAACTCCTCAAGACGCTTGTCAAAATCTTTCCCCGTCTGGCAAAAATGTTCATACGACGTATCGCCGAGCGCTAAGACGGAGAAGCGAAGATGATTCAGCTTTGGCGCCCGTTTGCTGTGGAGAAATTCGTAAAACGACACGGCGTTGTCCGGGGGATCGCCTTCTCCGTGCGTGCTCACAACAACGAGCAGCGTTTCGACTTTCTTTAGTTCATTCGGCTTGAAATCAAGCATGGACAACACTTTCGCTTCGAAACCGCGCTCCTTGAGCGCTTTGCCGGCTTTCTCAGCCAGCTTTTGTGCATTGCCGGTTTGCGAGCCGTACAATACCGTCACTTCTTTCGAAACCGGTTTGCTGCTTCCAGCAAACAGCGCCGGCGCTTCGGCATCCAAAACGGCAACCGCCGCCTCAGCCGCGGCCAAATACCCGCTCAGCCAAAGCTTTTGCGCCGGCGTCAACGTCGGCAACAAACGGTTCAAAAGCTTAATCTGCTCCTCGGTAAACGGACTGTTGGTTACTTGCAGCTGCAACGGTGTCCACCTCACAATATAAAATAAAATGGAACGATTGGCGTTGCTTGAGCCGTAATCATTGGGCAGACGCCAAATTCTATTATTCCTATAAGTCAAGTATACTTTATCCAAGGTATCATATTTACACTTTACCGCAAAACAAAACATTAGTAAAATAAATATAAATTATTAAAACTATTATTATTTCTAATAATAGAGCCTCATCGGGACGGAGGAGAGGCGAACATGTACTATGAAGAATTAAAAACATTTATCACCTTAGCCGAGGTGAAAAACTTCACCAAAACAGCGGAAATTCTTCATTTATCGCAGCCAAGCGTCAGCCTGCACATCAAAAATTTAGAAAAAGAGTTTCAGACGAAACTGTTCATCCGCTCCCCGAAACGGCTGCGCATGACGCCGACCGGCGAGCTCTTGTACGACCGAGCTAAACAAATGGTGGCGCTTTATGAACAAACGAAACAAGACATTTTGGAGCACCATCATTCCGTCAAAGGAAAATTGAAAATCGGGGCGAGCTTTACAATCGGAGAGTATATTTTGCCGCCGCTTTTGCCCGATTTCCAAACACGCTACCCAGAGTTAGAGCTTGAGGTAATGATCGGCAACACAAAAGAAATTGTCGAACTGGTCAAATCATATCAAGTCGACATCGGCTTGATCGAAGGGCAAACGAACGAAAAGGAACTGTCCGTTCATCCGTTCATGCAAGACGAACTCGTCATCGTCGCCTCCAACCGCCACGCACTGGCGCAAAAAGGCGAGGTCACGATCGCCGAGCTGCAAAACGAAGCATGGGTGGCGCGCGAAGTCGGGTCGGGGACAAGGGAGTATTTCAACCATTTCATCCGCTCGAACGGGTTGAAAGTCAAATCGCTCATGATCATCAGCAGCAACCAAGGCATTAAAGAAACGTTGATCAACGGCAATGCCCTGTCCTTGCTGTCGCGCAGCGTCGTCGCCCGCGACATCGAGCACGGCCACCTGTCCATCGTTCACTTGAACCATCCGCCGTTTTCCCGAATGTTTTCCTATATTTATGCACCGATTATGGAAAACAAGCAAAACGTGCGCATCTTCCTTGAAACGCTGCAACACAATCGGAAATCCTGAAAAAGAACATGGGGGAGAAACTTGGAAGCCCTCCCCTATACTTCCATCTCCCCATGGCGGATGTGCGGCATTTCGATTTGAATCGTCGCGTGGCGAATGTGAAAGCGCGTTTCGACCACATCAATCGCCCGCTGCAAAACCGACTGTCCATCGCATCCTTCTTCAATGAGCAAATGGCAGCTTAACGAATCAAGCCCCGAGGTGATCGTCCAAATATGCAAATCATGGACCTCGATCACCCCATCAATGCCAGAGAGCGCCGCTTTCACTTCCGCATGGTCAATCGCCGCCGGCGTTCCTTCCATTAAGATATGCACGGTCTGCTTGACGACGGCAAATGCTCCTTTTAAAATCAACACCGCCACCGCGATGGAAATGAGTGGATCGGCCGCGTACCAATCGAACAGCCAAATGACAAGCCCTGCCGCCATCGCCCCGACCGAGCCTAACGCATCGCCGAGCACGTGAAGATAGGCGCTGCGAAGATTGACGTTTTCCTTCACATCCCCTTTGCGCATCAATACCCAAGCGCTCACGAGATTGGCCAACAACCCAACGGCGGCCACCGCCATCATCGGCCCGCTTGCGACAGCAGGTGGATTCACAAACCTCCCGATCGCTTCCCAAATAATCCAAGCAGCAATTGCCACCAACGTGACCCCGTTCACTAACGCTGCTAAAATCTCGAACCGGTAAAATCCATACGTTCTCTTCGGCGACGCGGGCTTTGACGCCAGCCACACCGCCGCCAGGCTTAACAGAAGCGAAGCGGCATCACTCAACATATGCCCCGAATCCGAAAGAAGAGCAAGGCTGTTCGTCACAAGCCCGCCGACAAACTCTAACACCATCATCCCAACAGTCAGGCTGAGGGCGACCGCCAACCCTTTTTGATTTCCTTCACGGCCATGGCCATGGTGGTGATGATGGCCGCAATGACCGTGCGCATGATGATGCATCAATCCTCTCCCCCTCATTGGTGTTGTGCGTGATCAATCGCTTGCCTTAACAGTGAAATGACATGCTCATCATCGCAAGAATAAAACAATGTCTTCCCTTCGCGACGGTATTTGACAAGCCGCAACGTCCGAAGCAGCGCCAACTGATGGGAAACGGCCGATTGCGACATGCCGAGCATTTCCGCGATATGGCTCACATGGCATTCTTCCTGTGACAACAAATAAAGAATCTTCATCCGGGTCGGATCCGCTAGGGCTTTAAAGATCCGTGATACTTCCTCAATCACACTTTCATCTAAAAACGAATGATCCTCTGCGTTCATGGCTGTTCCCTCACATTTTAATATATGAGCATTTGTTCATATATGTGAATCATAAACGTCTTTTTTTCCTCTGTCAAGCCTATTCCACGCTGCACAACTCCATCAGCCTAAACCGAGGACGCACACCCCCAACCGGCCAAACAAAAAAGCAAAGGGCGAAGAACCCTCTGCTTTTCCATTACGATCTCACACGCACCGCCGTCCCTGTCGCAATGCACATCATCATGCCGTCGCGCAGCGTTTCAAAATCAAGATCCACCCCGATGACGGCGTTGGCGCCAAGGCTTCTCGCCTTATTGACCATCTCCTTGATCGCCATTTCCCGCCCTTCAGCCAGCTTGCTTTCATACGTTCCGCTCCGCCCGCCGATAATGTCGGTGATGCTGGCGAGAAAATCGCGGACGACATTGGCGCCCAAAATGACCTCTCCCGCTACGATGCCCAAATACTCCTCAATTTCTTTTCCCTCAATCGTATTCGTGGTCGTGACAATCATGGCGATGCCCCCTTACGGCTTATCATAATTGGGTAAACCACCCCACTTCATTATACTACTTTTCATCGTATAACGGCGCGGATAAATCCGTGCGCGGTGCAGCCGATGTGGAATAAGTCCCATACAGCAACAACTGCGCGATGCCGACAAAATACTCCGATTCGCGAATGATGTGATCGAGCACCACCTTGGCGGTCGGGTTTTGGCTGACGGCCTTGCTGCGGGTTTTGATTTGCCGGCATAATCCGATGAACTGAAGGCTCTGCTCTAGGCAGTACGACACAAAATGGAGCACTTGTTGATGCAGTTGTTCAGGAACATAATGGCCGGCCCGAACGATCGATTCGATATAACGGACCGCGTGCTGATGCGTAGCCGAAAGCGCCCCCTCCCATTTTTTCAACGCTTCTACATATGGCGCTTCCAATCCAGACACAAGCTCGCGAATGACGACCGTATGTTCTTCCTCTTGGTGCTTCCAAAATTCAATCTCGTCCAAAATGCGCAGCGGCATGTGTGGGCCGTAGTAAAATTGCACGCTCTTCCCTCCCCTGTTTCCCCTCTTCTTTCAGTGTATGAGCCAATCAGTGTAGATATGCAGCATGATCGAAACAATGCCAGCCTTCGCCCTTGTTTCATAACCAATACACATCAGGCGCCCGGGGAAACTTTATGCATAGGCAACAGTGATCCACCCAATTGACCGAGCGTGATCGATCAAAAAGCTTCTAAAGCTGTAACGTTTTAAACAGCTTCATCGTTTTTATTAGCGTAAATAGCCCGGCCGGGAAAAAGGAGTTACGATGTATGGTTCATGGGAAAGAAGACAACCGCGTCAACTGGATCGAACAGGTTATGTCTTTCCGCTTGGGAGTCAGTTTACCGATTGATCTATTTTAAGGTCCAAAACCGTGAAGAAGCAGAAGACATCACACAAGAAACGTATGTCAGAGCCATCCCCTATTTACAAAAAAATCGTGTCTCTCCTGATAAACAGATGGCCTTTCTAAAAACAGTAGCCTTGAATATCATCCGGGATCGCTGGAGGCAGCACCAACGGCGGGGAACTACGGCTGATTTGGAAGCCATTAGAAACGAACACTAATCCCCCACTGCCTGCACCATGAAAAAAGGAGAACAGTCATCCCCTGTTCTCCTTTTTCTCTTCTTATTCCTGCGCGCGAACCAACTCCTCATAAAAACACAAAAATGCCGTACAAAATCGATGCGCCGATCAACTTAAGCGGCAGCTTCCCTTGCCGATATACCGCCACCGAAAGCGGCTGCCCTCGATACGCATCCAAAAACACCCAATAGACCGCAATGCCAAGCGGAAGCAACGCCACCGTATACAACAAACTGACCAGCTGGGCCGCAAAAGGCGGGTCCTCTTGCGCCATCCAACCGCTCCATCCCCCGCTGAGCACCATTTCCAACACGGTTGGGATGACCGTATTCAACACAAAATAAACGAGCATAATAAGAACTGCCATTCCCCATTTTCCTTTTAACGCCTGCCTCGCTTGCCTTCTGAGCTGTGATAATGTCATGATAGTTTCTCCTCTACGAAACGTAAAAATAGTCAATGAAATGTTATGAATGATAACTGAAATTTATCATCATTTCATTTTTATCTCCGAGCCATTTTGTACACATACAGCACCAATCCACTGATCATCGCCACTCCGACAAATGAAAACAGATACACAACCGACGACCCCGCTTGACCAAACACAACCTCATTTTGCAACATATCGACGTGCTCCCAAGCATTGGCCACATCAGGCTTGTAAAGCTTCGTTTTCCAATACCCGATGCCGATCGTTGCTGCGAAATACACGATATGAACAACCAGTGAAATCAATAAGGCTTGGATAACGGTTTTCAATTCATCTCCCTCCAAACGGTTCGAACGATCGCTTGACGTTCTCTTGGATTCAGCGGCTGGAACGCCCATCCATCATCCGACTTGATTTTGCAACACATAAACACCTTTCCGCTGTCAGAAGGCTTTCCGAGCACCCCATTGCGACCAAAAAAGCCGACACGCTTGCATCCATCGCCCTTTCCCCTGTCGATTGTCTATGTGTTTCCCTAAGTTGGAAATGGTGGATCCTTCTCTATCAAAATGACCCAATGAATCGTTTTCTACCATTTTACTATATTAACGAATATAAGAAAATCCTTCCCCGTCATTCTAACCTCCCCCGAAATGTTGATACAGCGCTTAATCCCCCGAAAAGAAGGGATGCACAACGATTGGTGACTGAAGTAAGCTTAACAATAGGCGACTTGTCTTGATCGGTCGCGCCTCGACCACCGGGCAAAGCACGCTTTGACGTTCAGCGCGTTTGAACAAAAAATGAATGAACACTCATTTTTTTATGATATAATGAACACAACCATTCTTGCGGCAAGGAGGTTCCCTGTATGCTGCTCGAGAAAGTGATCAAAAAGCGGTTTGAAACCGAGACGGTGCAAAACGTGCGCATCGCCAAGGGAACGGCGATGTTTCAAGGCGTTCGGCTCACTGTTCGCTGCTTTGTCATCGATGACGTGCTCATTGACACCGGCGCAAAATCGATGGAAAACGAATTCACTTCATTTTTTCAACAACAAGACATCGATCAAGTCGTGATCACCCATTTTCACGAAGACCATACCGGCTGCGCGGCGTTTTTGCAGCGAAAGATGGGCTTGCCCATCTATATGAATGAGCGAATGATCGACTACTGCCGCCAAAAAGCGGACTATCCGCTTTATCGAAAAGTGTTTTGGGGCAAGCGCGAACCGTTTGCCGCCAAGCCCATCGGCTCGACGTTTTCCTCGCGAAACGCAACGTGGGACGTCATCCCGACGCCGGGCCATTCCATCGACCATATGGCGTTTTTGAACCGCGAAACCGGCCAGCTGTTCAGCGGTGACTTGTATTGTCAAGAGAAAACAAAAGTCATCTTGCGCGAGGAAAACATCCCGGCGATCATCGCCTCCTTGCAGCACGTGTTGACGTACGATTTCGGCGACGTCTTTTGCGCTCACGCCGGCTATCTCCCGAACGGGCGCGAGGCGTTGCAGCGGAAGCTTGACTATTTGCTTGAACTGCAAGGGACGATCATCGATTTATACGAAAAAGGAACACCGCCCAAACAAATCCAAGCGATTTTGTTTCCGAAAAAATACCCGATCGTCTTTTTCTCGGGCGGAGAGTGGGACTCGCTCCATATTATCCGGTCGGTCATTGAGGAACATGAGGCGAAACAAGCGAGCTGAGGCGGGGCTGCTCGAGATGGCCATGATATGGCGTCGTGGGGCAGCCTTGTTACGCCCGGCGTTGCTGCTTTCTTTTCTGCCCCCATCTCCCTCAACTCTCGTTGTCTTCCATTTTATCATGGGCCGTCACATCTTTTTGGCGCTAGACGGCCCAGCGGCCGTTCAGGCAGGCGGCTGCGGTTCCCCATTGGCGCTGCGTATGTTATGCTAATAGAGAAAAATGAAGAAAAGGTGTTAGAGAATGAAGTCATGCATCGTCATTGGAGCCGGCATTTTAGGGGCCTCTGTCGCCTACCATTTGGCGAAAGAAGGCGCAACAGTCATGATCATCGACCGCGGCGACAAGGGCCAGGCAACCGATGCGGCCGCAGGCATCGTGTGCCCTTGGCTGTCGCAGCGCCGCAACCAAAAATGGTATCGGTTGGCGAAAGGCGGAGCGAAATTTTATCCTTTCCTCATGGAAGAGCTGGAATCATACGGGGAAACAGAAACCGGTTACGCACGCGTCGGGGCGCTATGGTTGCACACGGACGAACAGAAACTGGAACAGATGGAGGAGCGCGCTCTCCAACGGCGCGAAGACGCGCCAGAAATGGGAGAGATCGTGCGGCTTCATCCCCAAGAGGCAAAGGAGCTGTTTCCGCCGCTTGCCGGCGAGCATCATGCCTTGTATGTCAGCGGCGCCGCCCGAGTGAACGGTCGGGCGGTGCGAGACGCCCTCATGAATGCTGCTCAAAAGCGCGGCGCCGCCTACATCCGCGGAAACGCCCGGATCCTGTTTGAAGGCTCCCGCGTCATCGGCGTGGAAGTCAATGAAGCGAAATACAAGGCCGAAGCCGTCATCGTCACGGCCGGCGTGTGGGCTGGCGAACTGCTCGAACCGCTGGGCGTTCGGTTTGCCGTCAGTCCGCAAAAAGGACAAATCGTTCATCTCGAATGGGGGGCGGACGAGACCGGCCGATGGCCAGTCGTCATGCCGCCGAATAATCAGTATATGCTCGCCTTCCCTGGGGGGCGAATCATCATCGGAACGACCCATGAAGATGAGGCGGGCATGGACATCCGCGCAACCGCAGGCGGCATCCATGAAATATTAGACAAAGCCCTCGCCGTCGCACCGGGGCTGTCGGCGTGCACCTATGTGGAAACACGGGTCGGATTCCGCCCGCGCACGCCCGGATTTCTTCCTGTCTTCGGGGCGATCCCTCGGTTTTCCGGCCTGTACGTCGCCAATGGGCTCGGCTCCTCAGGCCTCACCGTCGGCCCGTATTTAGGAAAAGAGTTGGCGAAACTCGTCATCGGCCTGCCGACAGAACTCGATCCAAGCGATTACGACGTGGCAAACGCCATCGCACCGGTCATTCCATGAGGAGAACAGGGAAACCAACAACGCATTTTCTGCGATCAACCAGCCAACGCAGCCGTTGACCTCCCTTTCCCGCCGCCAGGACAAAGCGGGCCATGTTTGGTCAGCTTTGTCCTTCATATTTTTTCAGCTGTTCCGTCAACTTATGAAACAGTTCCATATCTTTGCGATCGAGCGCCTGATCAATTTGCAGCTTCAGCCTCGACACTTCGTGGCGTTTCAGCGCCTCATCCAACACTTGCTCGGCCGCCTTCGCCATTTTCTCATGCCGCTCGTGCCGCCTGACATTTTCAAACGCTTGATGATCAATAAGCCGAAGGTACGAAAAATTCCTTGCCTTTCCTGGAAAATGAAGCGTCAAATAGAGCGGTTCGTTCGGATGCAGCGCCAAATCACCCATAATGGCAGCGAGGCTCGTGCTTTTTTGACCGCGTCGATAAAAGACGAGCCCTTCCTCTTCCGCCATCGCGGTCGAAATGATCAGCCACCGCGCCTGCTTTTGCTCGGTTTCCGTAAAATGGACGTTCTCAAGCAAATGGGGGTGTTGAAGCAAGTATTGCAACACAAATCGGGCATCGGGATGTTTTAGGCGATAATGCTGCAAAAACGTTGTTAAGAAATGCCGCTTTTCTGAATAGGACACCCACCTTGTCATGGCCTCACCCCCTTCAGCTGCTTCTCGCCCTCAAAGCCAACAGCGGCCACAGCGCAAGCCTGCCTCAACAAGCAGCCGATGATACAAAAAGCCCTACCGCTATTCCATCCGTGTCTTTACTTTACAGTATAACCGATTGCGGTCCGCCGTGCAGCCGCAAACCGTGGTCAAGACTCCAAGCGAACATCTTTCATCCCATAACCGAGCGGCAAACGAAATAGAAAAACAACTGCCCTTGATCTTCGGGCAGTTGCTCCTTACAGGCGACTAGTATACGATCTCCCTTTAGACCGCTAAAGCACAGGCTTACGCCAACTGCAACGCAAAGTGGCCGTTCAACCCGAGCGCTTCCGCTGTAGAGGCTTGCACTTGGCGCAAAAGCGATTCGTTTTTCATCAATGATTCGCCGTAGGACGGAATCATTTCTTTCACTTTCGGCCGCCATTCTTTCATCTGTTCCGGGAAGCATTTCTCAATCACTTCGAGCATAACATAAACCGCCGTTGACGCACCCGGCGAAGCGCCGAGCAATGCCGCGATCGAACCGTCAGCCGCGTGGACGACTTCCGTGCCGAATTGCAAAGTCCCTTTGCCGCCAGATTCTGTGTCTTTAATCACTTGCACACGCTGACCCGCAACGACGATGTCCCACTCGTCGCTTTTGGCCATTGGGACGAATTCACGCAGCTCTTGCATGCGCTGTTCTTTCGATAACATCACCTGCTGGATCAAATAGTTGGTCAAGGCCATATTTTTCACACCAGCGGCCAATATCGTCAATACGTTGTGCGGCTTGATCGAGGTGAACAGGTCGAGCATCGACCCGTTTTTCAAAAATTTCGGCGAAAAACCCGCAAACGGCCCAAACAGCAGCATTTTTTGATTATCGATAAACCGCGTGTCCAAGTGCGGCACCGACATCGGCGGTGCGCCGACTTTCGCTTTGCCGTACACTTTCGCGTGGTGCTTTTCCACAACCTCTGGGTTGTTGCATACCATAAACAGTCCGCTCACCGGGAAGCCGCCGATCCCTTTCCCTTCTGGAATGCCAGATTTTTGCAACAAGTGGAGGCTGCCTCCCCCGGCGCCGATGAAGACAAACTTGGCCGCATGACGCTCCACGGCGCCCGTGTCCAAATTCCGCACCTTCAACTCCCACAAACCATCGCTTGTCCGTTTGATATCCTCGACATGACGGCGGTAGTGAATGCTGACATGTTTCCGTTTCAAATGTTCAAACAATTGGCGCGTCAATGCCCCAAAGTTGACGTCCGTCCCCGACTCGATCCGCGTCGCCGCAATCGGCTCGGTCACAACCCGATCTTCCATCATGAGCGGCACCCATTCGGCCAACTTTTTCGGGTCATCAGAAAATTCCATTCCTTTAAATAGTGGATTGGCCGCCATCGTTTCATGCCGCTTTTTCAAAAACGCGACATTGTCTTCCCCTTGCACGAAGCTCATATGCGGCAATGGGCGGATGAACTCTTTTGGATCCGCGAGCACCCCGCTGTTCACTAAATGAGCCCAAAACTGCAAGGAGACATAAAACTGCTCATTGATTTTGATGGCTTTGCTGATGTCGATCGACCCATCGGGCTTCTCAACGGTGTAGTTGAGCTCGCAAAGCGCCGCATGTCCGGTTCCGGCGTTGTTCCACTCGTTGGAGCTTTCCGCCCCCGCTTCTTCAAGCCGTTCAAACACAGCAATCTCCCATTCGGGCGCCAATTCCTTGAGCAGCGTTCCCAACGTTGCGCTCATAATGCCAGCGCCGATTAAAATGACGTCCGTTGTTTGTTTGTTCCCCATGTTTACCATCCCTATCTATGAATAGTTGTAAAAGAGCATCGAGCGACCGCTCGAAATGATTCCACCGATACCCCTTTGGATTTTGAGGGCGATTACAAGATTTATTATAACACAATTGATTAATAGCATGTCATTATTATCGAGCTCAACAAAAATATATTAATATAATTCAATATATCGTCGCCTATTCATTACATCGACGTGGCCCTCGGCAATCGCCCTTCATAATAATTTTACAAAATCGTTGAATATTTCGCCACCATCCTCGAGAAAAAATGCAGAGATTTTTCAAGAAGGCTGATGAAAAACAAACGAAATCATTTTTGTTCCATATCCGCGTCATTTTCTTCCCCTGCAAAACGATCGCGATTCCATTAACTATTTCCAAACTTCTTTTTCCGTCAAGTCAAGCATATGGGGATTCGACTCGTCCACTTCCAGTATACCCCATTCAGCAATCGGATTGTCATGCCGAATGTCATTCCGTTAGAGTTGCTTGCGCAGCTCCACCGGGAAAAAGCGAAACTGCACTACCTCGCCCCAAAGGGAAACTCGGTCGAAAACACGGACGGTTCATCGCGGAGGGCCTCGTAGCTGAAGAGAGCGATTGGTGCAATGTTGCGGTGGCATTTCTCAAATAGGCGGCTGAAATCGAAAAACGCACCCTTAGGAAATAACAGTTGTACACAATCGCCTTCTCATTCCCGTCGAATGCTGTGGAGAAATTCCGCATCGATTACTTTCCTGTCATCGACAAGATCTAACAGTTCATCGTGCGGCCGAATCTCATCATTTCCGTCGGAATAATAAAGGGTGATATGCACTCCTTCTGATTGGGCGATTTGCAACGCGGGCAAAAAATCACTGTCCCCCGTCAACAATGCCGCATGAGTGATTAATTTCTTCGTACTATGCATAACCAAATCGGTTGCTAGCATCACATCGATCCTTTTTTGCTCAAACACTGGAAACCCGCGCTCATCAATGCCGCGAAATGCTAGCTTCCCTTCCCGGACGGTAAAACTACCAAGTCGGTTTAGTCTTTTGAAAAAACGTTGTGCATGGGAGAAATAGTCTTTTTCCTCTAGAGATGGATAGGATGATTGATGAGGAAGGCAATGGTAGTAGTACGTTCGTAAAAGCAGATGGCCTTGAGCCATTTGTTGAGCAAGCTTGCTGTAATCGATTTTGGCTTTTCCATGCCATTTCAACACATGGTCGAGATATCCACCATCAATAAATAAGGCAATTCGCGAATACAAAGCATTCCCTCCCGTCCATGGCAAAGAATACAAAAGGAGCGGCGATGCCGCCCCCTCTCTTGACCTGCCATCCATCCGAACGGCAGCGGTTATTCTAAATATCATTATAATTGGAAAAACGGTGCATGTAAATCCCCCAGTTGAGACGAACAGACAATTCGCGTCGAGCCGGTTGGCCCCGAGAAGCTGTTGGATTTCCAAGGCATAGGCAGCGTTTTTGTGATGTTTGACTTGCTCTCGATTTCGGCTTGGCCTCGCTGGACACTTCATTTGCCTTTTTCAGCAACTGTTCTTTTGGTTGAACACATGTCTTTGGGTTCCCAACCGCGCCATCCGATCGATGCGATGCCTTTTCCAGCCAAAAACGGAATAAGTTCATTGCGGTCACCCGCTCGGATCATCCCACCATTTTTTATTCGAATTCCTCACCTTTTCTAGCGATGACAAATATATAAAAACAACCGTTCCAGTTCCTCCGACTCTAACTTTCGAACCAGGCTAATAAACTCCCTATGGAATGAAGGATAAATGCTGCTAATGCTTTCTATTTCGTATTGCAACGCTTCTTCAGATGGTGCCGATTGTATCCCCGTTAGTAATTGCCTTTGTTTCTCGACAGAGTACTCTTTTTCGTTCATAAATATTAGCACATTCTTGAGTTGTTGAATAAATAACGGAGCGTTCTCCGTCCATTCATCGATTCGTTTCCACCAATCCTCATTTTGCACGCTGGAGTTTTTAGATGAATTTTCCTCAAACAGCTGTTTTAATGCGTAATATAACTCCTTCGCTTCCGCTTCTGAAAGGGTAACTCCTTTTCCCATTTTCGCATGTGAGACATCCCAATCCCGTATATCATACTTCGGGGGATATCCGTTCCAACTCACAAGATTTAGTTCCTTATTCCATCCTTTGGGAGAACTAGACAACGTCGCAATTCGTTTTTTGATTTCAAACTGAATCGTTGCCAAACAAACCGCTCCCTTACTTGGAATATATACTTGAATCAAAGCCAAAGGCATCGTAATCTTCTTTATGAAAATTTCTTACAAAAGGACAAATACTTTTAAAGTTGCGGCCAGTATACATCAACTGCACTTCTTTTTTCGCCCTAGTGATTGCAACATAAAGAACTTTCTTTTCGTCATTGAGTATAGCTTCAAAATCCGCCTTGTAGCCGTCACTATTTTTATTGTCACCGGCTCGTTTATCCAGCTCTTCAATCCTCTTTTTATTCGGATAATGATCACGGTCAAAATGAATCAAAAATACATAATCAAACTCAAGCCCTTTGACGCTAAAAGCATCCGTAAACAAGATCGGCTTTTTTTGTTTGTTCAAGTCAAATCTTCTTCTACAGCCAACACAGTCTTTACACACTTGTATGGAATAAGCAGTCCCTCTTGAACCTCCAGTTGCGTTAGGGGGTATGATAAGGGAGAGACTAGCAAAAGAAAGCATTCCTGTTAGGAGCTTTTCCGGGGGACTTGATCAAAAAAAGTCCTCTTGGTATGATGCAGGGGTGTCAAACATTACTCACCATACCAAGGAGGACTTCAGATGAATTGTACACAAAACTATAAAATTGATCAAGTAACCGAACAAACGCTTGTCGTGGGAATCGATATCGCGAAACGAACCCACTACGCCTGCTTCGTGGATGACCGGGGGCGTGTGCTTCGCAAGTCTTTCCCGATCTTCCAGTCGAAAAAGGGCTTTCGGCAGCTGAATGAAGCGATTCAGGAGGCGATGCAAGCATTCGGGAAGTCGCAGGTGATCGTCGCCGTGGAACCGACCGGGCACTACTGGTTGAACCTGGCCTACTTTCTCGAGGAAAACGGGATCCCGCTGGTCATGGTCAACCCGGCGCATGTGTGCCGGTCGAAAGAACTCGATGACAATCTGCCGACGAAACACGACGCCAAAGACGCCCTGGTCATCGCCAGACTGGCGAAAGACGGACGATTCCTCGTCCCCCGGCTGTTGCACGAGATCGAAGCAGATTTGCGCGTCGGGAGCACCCTCAAAGAAAAGCTCCGCAAGGAACAGACGGCGGTGAAAAACGCGATCATCCGCTGGACCGACCGGTATTTTCCGGAGTTTTGGACGGTGTTTCGCGATCTGGGAAAAACGGCGCTGGCGGTGCTGGAGTGGACGCCGCTTCCGGCCGATGTGGCCGGCCGGACGGTGGAGGAGCTTCTTACGGTGCACCGGCAAAGCGAAGGGCTGAAATGCCCGCAGAAAGCCAAAATTCAGGCGTTGATCGACGCCGCGAAGGACTCGATTGGGGTGAGGGAAGGGACGACGATGGCCCGGTTTGAGATCGCCGCGCTCGTCCGCCAATACCGCCAATTCGAGGCCGAGATCGCGGCGCTGGACGCGGAGTTGAAGGCGTTGGTTCAAACGACGATGGGGTATCAATGGCTGAAAACGGTCGACGGGTTGGGGGACGCCACCATCATCGACCTGCTGGCGGAGATCGGCAGCTTCTCCCACTATCGGGATCCGCGTCAATTGGTGAAGTTGGCGGGCCTGACGCTTAAGGAGAACTCCTCCGGCCAGCGCAAAGGGCAAAAGCATATCTCCAAACGGGGACGGAAACGGCTGCGATCGGTGCTGTTTCGGGCGGTGATTCCGCTGATCCGGCACAATGAGGCGTTTCGCGACCTGCATGAGTATTACACGACCCGATCCGTCAACCCGTTGAGCAAAAAACAATCCATCGTCGCGTTATGCCGAAAACTGCTGAATGTGCTGTTTGCGATTTGTACGAAGAAACAAGCGTTTGACGCGGAGCGAATGATGCAGGACATCTTGTCCCAGGTTCAAAACCGGGCGGCCTAAGGCCTCCCCCCACGAACGAAATTCATGGACAACAGGATGACACCGGAGAAGCTGGCGTGATCGTCACCATGCGACCTCGAGTCCCAAAGAAAGCTTGGCCGGCCTCCGCCTGATGACGAGACCGAACGAGGGAATGTTGGCGCCAAGACGCCCGGAGACATGGGAGGGTTCGTCCTCATCAGCGATGCGGAGATCCAAGGGTGCATCGAATACGCTTCCCCCCCACGTCAGGAAAATGTATCCAGACGTGGCCGCGAAGCGCACCCTGGGTCTGTAAGATATCCACAAAACTGAAAAAGGATGTAAGGGATTTTGTCGAAAAATATTTTTTTGACACCCATGAGAGGCCGCAAAGCCTTGATGTTTTTTGCAAGCAAAAAATGCAGAGAAGTGCAAGAAAAAATACATAGGCTTGCCAGCTCAAGACTTAAGGTTCCAGACCGGGGGAAGAGGACGGCTGGATCGCGGAGAGAGCGTTCCGCAGTCGATAGCTCTCTCCCGTAAAGGCCAGGATGTGGGCATGGTGAACCAAGCGATCCACCAGCGCAGCTGTCAAGCGGTTGTCCCCAAACACCCGATTCCACTGTCCAAATTCCAGATTCGACGTCACGATGACGCTTTTTCGCTCATAACAGTCGGCGATAATATGAAACAACAGCTCCGATCCTTGCTTTTGAAACGGCACATAGCCGAGTTCATCCAATATCAACAGTTCGCACGCATCGATGCTTCGTTTCAGCCGCCCGAGCGTGCCATTTTTCAATGCCTCTTCCAGCTGGGCGACGAGATCCGCGACGCGGAAAAACCGAACCTCATGGCCTTGTTGGCACGCCTGGATGCCGAGCGCTGTGGCGAGATGGGTTTTTCCTGTCCCGGGCGAGCCTAAAAGCAGAACGTTTTGCTTTCGCTCCAAAAAGCGAAGGTCACACAATTCCTTCTTCGATGTCGTGGTCGGCCAGTGGATGTGATCCGACCATTCGTAATCCTTCAGCCATTTCAACTCCCGAAACTTGGCTTTCTTGATCAGCCGGGCCTGTTTCGCCTGCTGGCGGCACGACAGCTCCAGCGCCAATACATCCCGCAAAAACTGCTCTTTCGTTTCGAACATCACCTCCTCGAATCGATCCGCGATATAGGCCAAATGCAGCGCTTTACAAATCTCTTTCACCTCTGCTCTCATCCCTGGACACCCCCTTCCCGAACGGGGTGAAGACGTTGATCATACACCGTTAAATCCGTTTCATAGTCGATCAGGACGGAAGGGGTGTACGATTCTTCCCACTTGGCCGGGTAATGGGATTGCTCGGCTTCCATCAACACCCCGATTTCATGAGGAGCCAAGTCCCATCGCTGACTCTCCTCGAGCCACTGGGCGATTTCATAAAGCGTGCAACGATCCAACAGCGCTCGCAGCCCTTTCAAACGGGCCGCCACCTGGGGCGGGGTGCCAGCCAGATACGTTCGGATCGCTTCCGGCAAGTACGCCCGGTATCGGGAATGCCCGACAACCCGGGGTTTGGTCTCCCACTCAGCGAAAATCTCTTTCCAAGGGATCTCGCGTTTCACGTTCGTATACGGCCTTGGCATCTCAAGATGTATGCCTCCGTCAGGAGAGAGCACAAAGAAACGATCCCACTCTTTTTTCACCAATACCCGGTTGGGGACGGACAGGCCATGGACGACGAACGCCTTCCCATCCACCATCACTTCTCCGTACTTATTCACGTAAGCGTGATCGAGGGAGAAGATCGGAAGATCTTGTTCCGGCAACGCCAACAGCTCCGGCCGCTCTTCCTGCCATAGCTCCTCTATCAACCGCCCCTTTTCATAATGAGGGCGGTTTCGGTCCTCGACCATCTTGCGATGCAACCACTCCACCAGCTCCGGATCCGACTCGATCAACGGAGCCGGGACGAAACAAAGGTTGCGAGTGTAATAGACTTTTCGCTCCGCATTTCCTTTCTCATGTCCGCTGTATGGATTGCACACTTGTACATCAAACCGATAGTAGAGTTGAAATTTCTCAAAAGCCTCGGTGAATTGGCGTTCTCCCCCTTTTCGAATCGACACGATGGCCGCGGACAAATTGTCAATGCGCAATGCCTTTGGCACTCCCCCAGCCTGACGAAACAGCTGCGTCAACCCATGGAGGAAGCATTCACTGTTTTCCGCCGGCAGCGGATAAGCAAACGCAGCGTTGCTATACGGGAAGCTTACGATCAAAACCGATCGTTCTTCTTCCTTCCCCTCCTTCGTCACCACCGTCATCTTCCCGAAATCCACCTGCGCCTCGCCTGGCGGGTGCTCAAGTCGTTCATAGCGCTGTTCTTTCTCGAGTTTGAGCTGCGGTCTTCGTTTTTGCACGTACGCGCAAACGGTGCGATACGAGCCTTGAAATCCATGGTCACGACAAAGCGCTTCAAACATCGTCTTGTTCGTTCGCCGTTGTTTTCTCGGCAGCTTGGCATCCTCCTCCAACCAGTCATCAATGATTTGCCCGTATCCTTCTTCCTCCATCATCCCCTTTTTGCGTTTGATGGTTGGTTGGACAGAAATGCCGCCATCCGCGTATTTCTTGACCGTTCTCCAGTTATATCCCGTTTCGCGGGAAATTTCCGCAATCGATAACCCTTTCTTTTCACGCAGTTTTCTGATACGATTCATTTCGGGCATTGCCAGCATCCTTTCGCTCCTCCACTGTTTGGTTTATGTGTTCACAACTTCCACAGTAGAGGAAATGTTAGGGGCTGGCAAGCCTTTTTTCTTTGCCTTAGGCTCTGCACGTTTCGTTGCAGAACTCTGTATTTTTATTTTGCACTAAACACCTTGATACATCAACATTTCTAGAGGGAGGTGGGAAGCTGCCATGGAGACGTATTCGATCGGCGAAATCTCAAAAAAGACAGGTGTGTCAATCCGGACATTGCGGTATTATGATGAAATTGGACTATTGCGACCAGCTAAGGATCCGTCATCAGGACATCGAATCTATACGGAAGAAGACATTCTTCAGTTGCACAAAATTATGAGTTTGAAGTTTATCGGTCTTAGCTTGGAAGAGATTCGTCAATATATTCACCAACCAACGTACGACCTTACATTAAAAGAAACGTTAATACTAGAAAAGAACATGTTAGAACAAAAACGGAGCCAGTTAGAAAGATCCATTCAAGCCATTGAATATGCCATCACCCTTTTAGAAGAAGAAGGAGAGATTGACAGCCTTCTCTTGATGAGTTTAATCCGCAGCATTCAAACAGAAGAGGATCAAAAACGATTGATGACACATTACCTAGATCAAGAAACCATTGATGCCATCTTTCATAATGAAGAACTCAAGCAAAAAGAGAAAGAAATGATTAAGTCCTATGCTCAGTTTGTCAAACAAGTTCACGAAATGTACGGGCTCCCCATCGATCATCCTGACGTACAGCACATGATTGAAACGTTCCTGCGCTCTACTGTTGGCCTTTTGAGCTCTCAGACCGTCGAAAAGATTGCCGATCTACTTAATAAGAAAACATCGGAGTCCTTTGAGTGGGAGGAAGAATGGGATGTCCTTAGCCCTCTCCCCTTTTCCAAAGAAGAGGTGCAATGGCTTGAACAAGCGATGGATTACTACATGCAACGTCTTGAGCACACTGGTATAGATTGGGAGGAGCCACAGAAAGGAGAGAACGATGGACATGGAGAAAAAAGGTAGTCCGAAACAATTTTGGCATTTGCTCAAACAGGGACAATTGAAAAAATCGCTCATTGTTTTTGCGCTCATTCTTGGATTGATTGAAAGCGGGGTTGGTTTGATCATTCCTCTCTTCACCAGAGACTTCATTGATCTCTTAGCCCATGGCGGAATTAGGTGGCAACAAATCATTTTACTCTTATCCGCCTTTTTCGTTCAAACGGCGGCAGGTGGCGTCTCGTTTTATCTCATGTCATATGCCGGAGAAGCTCTAGTCGCCCAGATTCGAAAAAAATTATGGAACCACGTCCTTCATTTGTCTATCCCCTTTTTTGATCGCCATGAATCGGGGGAAACGATGAGCCGCATTACTCAAGATACAGCGGTCATCAAATCGCTCATTTCCGATCATCTCGTCACATTTTTTAGCGGCATTGTCTCTGTGATTGGTTCCGTCATTTTACTGATTATTCTTGATTGGCGAATTACTCTATTTATCTTTTTGGCAGTTCCGGCTGCTATGCTCATCGTCATGCCATTAGGAAGAAAGATGCATCAAATTTCTTTGCGCACGCAAGATGAGCTGGCCAAATTCTCAGGACATCTTGGCCGGATCTTGCAAGATATTCGTCTCGTGAAATCTTATAATGGTCAAGACGTGGAAGCGGAAAAAGGGGACAAAGAGATCAAAAATTTAATGAACTTCGGTTTGAAAGAAGCGAAAGTCTATGCGGTCATCTCACCGATGATTGCCACTGTCATGATGCTTGTTGTCGTGGTCATTGTCGGTTATGGCGGTGCCCGGGTTGCGTCGGGACATTTGACGGCAGGGGCGCTTGTGGCGATCATTATTTATATTTTTCAAATTGTCATGCCTTTCACTGCCATGGCGTCCTTTTTCACCACCTTTCAAAAAGCGTTGGGAGCTACAGAACGGATCAACGAAATGTTTCAAGAAAAGCAGGAACTCTCGGGATCACAAAAAGAACCCGACTTCAATCAAACATTGCAATTCGAACACGTTTCCTTTTCTTATCATAAAGACAAACCGGTGCTGAAAGGGATTCATTTTACGATTGAGCCAGGCAAAACGTACGCTTTTGTTGGTCCCAGTGGTGGTGGAAAAACGACAATTTTTTCACTCATTGAGCGCTTTTATCTGCCAAATGAAGGACGGATTTTGTTAGGAAATGTCCCTATCCACGAGATTGATTTAAAAAAATGGCGGCAAGCGATTGGCTACGTTTCTCAAGATATTCCCATTTTGTCAGGCACCATTCAGGAAAATATTTGTTATGGGTTAGAAAAAGTGCCTAGACATGAAGAAATCGAACAAGCTTCTCGTTTGGCCAACGCTCACGAATTTATCCAACGATTACCAAATGGTTATGAAACAGAAGTCGGGGAACGAGGAGTCAAGCTTTCAGGTGGACAAAGACAACGAATTGCTATTGCTCGGGCCATCTTAAAAAACCCCAAACTCCTGCTATTGGATGAAGCCACATCCAACTTGGATAGTGAATCAGAAGGTCTAGTGCAGGAAGCGCTGAAAAACGTTATGAAAGGCCGAACGACGTTGATTATTGCTCATCGACTTTCTACTGTCACCGATGCCGATACCATCTTCGTCATAGAAGACGGACGCATTACCGGACAAGGGAACCATGAATTATTACTGGCTACCCATCCTTTATATCGAAAACTAGTGAATCATCAGTTTATGCAAGGCAAAGACCGACATATATGCACAAAATAGACGAAAAACCCCCGCATCGCAAAGGTTTTGACTAGCGGCCCCGAGAGGATTCGAACCTCCGACGCACGGTTTAGGAAACCGACGCTCTATCCACTGAGCTACGGGGCCGTTTTCATCACTCTCCTTTTCCATTCTATCCATCTGCATATAAAAATTCAATAGCTGATAGAAAAACAACATATAGAAGACGGACTCCAACCCCGATCTCTCCAAGGTTCGCTCTTCGTTCCCGGCAATTTGGATTCGTCAGCTCGGATCGACCCACGATTTCCCACGGAACGTCCAAATCGTCTACCCATTTCAGCAATCAAAAACATCTCGCTCAATGCCGAAAACAACACGGATCGTTCGTTTTACAATGACTGCTCATATTCGTCTGGATTGAGGATCATATGCACTCTCGCTGCATCATCCTCGACACTCAGAAAGTGGCTCGTTTCCTTTGGTCCCAGTCCTCTAGCCGCCCCATGAATGCACCCGATTTTCTCCAGCTTCCCGCTTCTGACGTTCCAGCTGTACAGTCCCTCCTTCGAATGATAGCTGCTGCCAAAATACGCATAGTTCCCCCTCACACATAGAGCGGTCGATCCGCGCAGCTGCTCGGGCGCTTTGTATCTCTCCACCGCCTTTGCGCAAGGATCCACATGAATAAGCGAAAAATCGTCGTAAGGAAAGAGCCATAATGTCGAGGATTTCCCTTTACAAATCGCATAGCAGTCAATGATCATGGGACGATCTGTTAAATGGGAATGATATTTGAAGGCCGGGGAACCATCAAATCGAAACAAAACCAATCCTTCCGCAGAAATTCCTTTGCCAAAAACCCCTTCATCAAAGTAGCTGATCCATATCCCTTCTTTTCCAACCGCTATATCTTCAATCCCGTCGCCGCCGCAAAAGGAATGCCGGACACGGCCGTGCAGATCGAGCAAAAACACATTATCGCGCTTCCCATCGCTTCTCGCATCCGCCAGCAAAAACCGCTCGCTGTCGACCCATCGAATGATGGGAAAACGCACAGAGACGTCCGGATGGAGAACAGTTCCATTCACGACGCACTCCAACCGTCGGCGGCTTCTTTGCACAACGATCCATCCGCACCGGTCGCTCCAATCCGCATCCATCAGCCGAACCCCACTTCGTTCGGAAACAATCGAATAGAAAGTATAGGTGACGATTGGCAACATTTATCCCCCTCAGAAACGTCATCTTTACAACCACACACCCCTATTGCCCCCGCATTTCTACGAGGCGCCCTCATCTGCACGACAACGCGAATCGATAAGGTGAAGCAATGGGATTCGCTGCGGTCCTGCACCGTTGCTTCTCCTCCGATCGCAGGCAAGACGCTTCCGCCGTCACCGCTTCACAAACGCCGCAACTGGATCAGCGTCCTCAGGGAGCGCTGTACGCACGACGAACGGTTGGCCGTTTGTCATGATCAACATCCTTGGCGGAATCGTTCCCATCGTGGAAAGGACTGTTCCTCACGGAGGACATCAACAATGAGGGATATCATTCGTGAGCACGAGGCGAAAATCCTGCATGGAAGAAGAAAAAATGGAGAGCCCGGAAAGGCCCTCCGTCATACAAACGGCAGTGAATGCGAGTGAAAAACGCTCAGTGGAAAAAGGCTGCATCACAAAGTTATCGCATCATCATCTTTCATGACCGCCCTTCACCAAGTACATCACCAACCACTAGCATTTGCTTTTACTTTCTTAGAACGGTTGGCGGGTGTTTCAGCTCAGGATGCAACATTTCAAACACATCAGCAACATTTAATATCGTTCCTTCCCCAAAGGCTGGGCCGATGATTTGCATCCCTACGGGAAGGCCTTGAACAAAACCGCACGGCACCGTTACAGCAGGCAAGCCCGTCAAGTTAAACGGTCCTGTAAAACGGATGATATGGTCAAGAAAGTTCACTTCCTCTCCATTGATCCATACCGTATTCTGCCCGATTTTTGGAGGGAGAAACGGAATGGTTGGAGTGATCAAAACATCTACCCTATTGAATATTTCCATGAACTCACGATCCAATTGCAAACGAATTTGTTGCGCTTCCAAGTAGTCTACAGCGGAAGGGATTTCTCCAAGCTTTAAAAGGAAACGGACATCATCGCCAAAATCTTCTTCCTTTTCTACTAAATGATTGTGATGAATAGCGCTGGCTTCCGAAAGAATCGTGATCATTTCCGCATACTGCGCATACTGCAATGTTGGAATTCGCACGGTTTCGACAACAGCACCTTCGCGTTCCAAAGAAGCAATCGCCTGTTTAACCGCCCTTTCGACTCCTTCATCCACATGATCAAAGAAGTACGGTTCTACGCCAATTTTTACACCTTTAACAGACTCCGTGAATTGTGTGGAATAACTTGTTGTAGGGGCATCGGTGGAAGTAGGATCTTTTGGGTCGTATCCTGCAATGGCTTCTAAAATATAGGCGGCGTCCCTCGCCGTTTTCGCCATCGGACCGATATGGTCCAACGACCATGCAAGCGGGAAACAACCATATTTGCTTACTAGCCCATAGGTGGGCTTTAAACCGACAATACCGCAAAACGAAGAAGGAATTCGAATCGAACCCCCGGTATCTGTTCCTAGGGAAGCAATCGTCATATGCGCCGCCGTTGCGACCCCCGACCCTCCGCTTGAGCCTCCGGGAATGCGTTCAGGATCCCAAGGATTTCGGGCAGGTCCGAAATGAGGATTATTGTTCGTTGCTCCCCAAGCATACTCATGCAAGTTTGTTTTTCCAGGAAACACTGCTCCCGCTTCCGTCAACTTCTCGATTACTGTCGCACTGTAAGTTGGCCGAAAGTTTCGGTGAATTTTTGACCCCATCGTTGTTGTTTCATTAGCTGCGTAAAGAATATCTTTGATTGCTATTGGAATGCCATGTAGCGGGCCGCGGTAATTTCCAGATAGGATTTCCGATTCCGCCAACTCAGCTTGCTTGCGTGCTTTCTCTGCTGTCACCTCTATATAGGCATTCAGCTTATCGTTTAATGTTTCGATTTGTTCAAGTACATCGTCAACGAGTTCAACAGGTGAAACTTCTTTGTTTTTTAGAAGAGGGGAAAGTTCAGCGATTGTTTTCGTATTTAGCCGTTTTTCCACGATACACACCTCCCGGTTGGTGGACGACGCCAATATCCGCCTCATTCAACCCGAGTTTTTCGACTCCCTGTTTTAGTTGCTGAATTGCTTTCCACTGATGCTCAAGCATCATTAATTCCTGTTCGGAACACCCAATCCCTTTTTCTCTTAATTTCTTTTCTATGCTACTGCTCATTTCGTTTCCTCCCTTCTAATTTTTTATTATATATTTACAAGAGCCAGATTTCAAAATATTATAACTAAATATAATTTACTGAATATACATTCATTTATTTGACAACGCTCCCCTGAATTTTCTAAAATACAGTTATGCATCACCTATCACAAAATCGCTTGTCTTGTTCGCTGATTCGTTGCCCGTAATCCAAGGTTCTTTGTAACCGATTCCAAAATCTTAAAGTAAGGAAGGGAACGCCATGGAAGCGAAACAAACCGTGTTTGTCAATGAGTTCACTAACGGCATCTTAGACCCTCATGGAAACATGCTTGGCCCTGTGCAGGATGGGGGATACATTGTCGCCAATACTACTCCTGGTTGCTGGGGACCGATGATCACCCCTTGCATCCGCGGTGGCCATGAAGTGACGAAGCCCGTTTTTGTCGAAGGCGCTGAAGTAGGAGACGCCATTGCGATTAAGATCAAATCGATTCGCGTCACATCTATCGCCACATCCTCAGGAAATGATAAGCCAATGGAAGGGCGGTTTGTCGGCGATCCGTTCGTTGCCGTCAAATGCCCACAGTGCGGAACGATGTACCCGGAAACGAAAATCGAAGGGATCGGCCCGGAAGCCATTCGGTGCGCGAATTGTGGCGCGGACGTGACCCCATTTGTATTTACGAACGGCTACACGATGACGTTTGATCCAAACCGACAAATTGGCGTGACCGTGCATAAAGAAGCGGCAGAACACATCGCCCGACAAGGACGCTACTACATGGCGACGCCTGACAACTCCGTCCAAAACCCGATTGTTACGTTTGCGCCCCATGACTTAGTCGGAACGGTGGCCAGACTCCGCCCGTTCCTCGGGCAGCTCGGCACCACCCCAGCGCGTCCGCTACCGGATTCACATAACGCTGGCGACTTTGGCCAATTTCTGATCAACGCCCCGCATGAATACGGGATTACGAAAGAACAGCTGGAAGATCGCACGGACGGACATATGGACATTAACCGTGTACGCGAAGGCGCCGTGTTGATCTGCCCTGTGAAAGTGCGGGGCGGAGGCGTTTATCTCGGTGATATGCATGCCATGCAGGGCGACGGGGAAATCGCCGGGCATACGACCGACGTATCTGGCATCGTCACCCTTCAAGTGAAAGTGATCAAAGGGTTGACCATTGACGGACCGATTCTTCTTCCTGTTGCTGAGGACCTCCCCTACTTGGCAAAGCCATTGACAAAAAAAGAAAAAGAGATCGCCCTCGATTTGGCACAATCATGGGGAGTAAACAAGTTGGAAGAATCGTTGCCGATTTCCTTTGTCGGGACAGGTGCCAACCTCAATGAGGCAACAGAAAACGGGCTGCAACGGGCAGCGAAAACGTTAGGCATCTCTGTCCCTGAGGTGATGAACCGTGCCACGATTACCGGGGCCATCGAAATTGGCCGACATCCTGGGGTCATCACCGTCACCTTCTTGTGCCCAGTTCGTTATTTAGACAAGATTAGCTTGACCTCACTTGTGTATGACCAATACCGCGACCTTTTGGAGTAAACAAGCAAGCCAATATGCAAGCCCATTGAACAGCGAGCGGGAGGGAATGGTCTTTGCCCCTCCCGCATGCCTGTACTCGCTAAAGTAGTGCGGCTCAAATTTCCGGGCAGACATCGAGCGTTGCTTCACGTGAAACAAAGGAAATTCAAGCATGACGCGGCGTTTTCCATGTGTACCGTTTGGCCGCTCGTCTACATTTTTCTTACTCATCCTCTTGAACTAACGCCCATACCCTTTTCAAAGGCAGCTCCGCCTGCAGCGAATCGGGGAATTTATCGTAATTGCGCAATATCGCTTTCAACAACTCATCTGAGTCCCAAAGCCTTACCTTAAAAAAGTTATGTTTCGCATCTTTAATCACATAGTTTTTAAAACCGCCCCAACTCACAAGCAACCCTTGGTCGGCGCCAAATTTGCTGATGGTCCCTAACAATTCACTGAATACGTTAGAAACGACAGGGGACTGCGAAGATTTCACTTGGACGCAAAGTTTAAGAAATCCAAACCCCATTGGCCCAGTACCTGCTAAAATATCCACCCCTCCATCTGGCCCCGGAGGAGAAATTTCCGTTGTATAACCTTCTGCTTGCAAAATCGCATTCAAAAATACTCTTTACCATAAACATAGATAGCTCTACTGTATGGATATAACAGGATGACAAAAAATTTGTCGATTGTCATTTTCCTTTTCAAACAGCGCCGGCGCCAGTCCCCCGTTGACCAACGCAGAAAGCAGCGCTCCATAGTAGTAATCCGCTTTGCGAATGGCAGCCATCTCGTTCCCCTCCCAATTGATTCTGTCTAATTCGATTGTATCAAATTTTGCAAAACACTAATACACAAATTTGGTAATATATCCTAATGACACAGCAAGGATCCAGTGGCGACCGACTCCTTTTCTTTCACAAAAGCATATAAAACGGAACTCATCAGTTTGCGCCAGCTCTTTTTTCAATTCTGCAAACGCATATAACGTAAAATGGGCCGCTACAATTGATAGTTTGCTGCCTTTTGTGATATGCGCTTTCAACGCATCGCCGACTAGGCCGTTTTGTCTGTTGTCAATCATCCCTTTTGTCTTCATGCACGAATGGCTCCTTGTTCCTTTTCTTTTATGGTTTTATTTTACGAAAACAACTTGTAGGATGTTGTTGAAATTTGTCGAAACTATAGATTGATTATCATAGACACAGTTTAAGAACGAGGACTCTGTTTCGATCTAGGAACGAGTTGATCGAACTTGACGTCAAGGAGCAAGAGACCAGCCTCTTCATCGACGATGGGCGCAAAAAATCCTCCCGATTTTCGTCGGGAGGGTGCAAAAAGTGAGTGATTAAGCTTTTCCGGCTCTTCACCACAAGTTGTGCTTGATCATTCAAGGCAAGATAGGTGCGCATTGGGAAAATAGAGGATACAAAAAATGCGAATTTTCCCGTATGGTAAAGGAGCCGGAACCAAATCATCGGAGGAAAATTCACATGTACTCTCAGTTGATCAAAGAACTCATCGATTTCCCTATTATGCGCTAAACCCGAACATTTAGGTTATGATCCTGTCTGCTTGTACCATCAATGATAAAAGGAGTATTCAATGCCTGCGAAATTTTAAAAAGTGTCTCTACCCTAGGACTTGTAAGTCCCGATTCAATTCTCCCAATCGTGGATTTTGGAACTCCAATGCGATCTGCCAGTTCCTGTTGAGACATATTCAGCTGCTTTCGTCTTGTTTTAATCTGTGCAGCTATCGTTCCTTCCAATCGAAGTTTTTGAACATGTTGCTCGCCTCGAATTGCTGCATATTTCTTAAAAAAATCACTCATTGTTTTTCCCTCCCAGTCCATTAATAAAGGCAAGGGTCGAAAGCGCAATAACGTTCATATGCTGATTCAGCCGGCACAATATCCTCTCGTCTTATCGCTCCGTTATACTGCTTGTCAAAATAATGAAGCAATATGACTTTTGAAAAATTGTGAATCGCAAATATAATTCTGTGATTTCCAGTTCTTCCACCTCTTATACCCCATCTGTAAAAATGATCATAACGAGTATTCATGCTAAGATGTTTCAATGACGGAGGGGTGATATCATCCGGAAAGCTGTTGTCCTCTGGATCAGAAGGATATGGATGATGTTGAATAATCGTAAGTTGCCTTGCATATACATCAGCAACATGACACCATATACCCGGACGACCTTTTTGTCTAAGTTCTTGCTCGGCTTTACTCAGTAGATGATTTTCAAATTCCTTTACATTTCCTGTGTATATTACCTCAAACAATATCCTCTACCCTTTGCCAATTATTATACACAATGATAGCATTTATGCTACTTACATGCAATCATTTATAACTGTAGATGAGCCTTTTTCGTTACAGTAATTTCTATTGTTAGAAAGACAAGCAGGACCCCCCCCTTATACGATACGGAGCTGTTTTTTGATCACACCAACGGGAATATCGTGGCGTCATCAATGAACTCGACGACGCTGCGGCCTTTCTGCGATCGAAGCTGTTCCCGTTCGGCGAAAAGAGGGTTGTTGAGATTCGGCGATGCTGTACATGCAGTCGGGAAACACCGCCGCCCCATACCGTTTCATCCTCCCGAATGTGGCGAACGCGGTATTCATCCATCTTCAGCTGGCCTTTCGCCGGTCAAGACATCGACGATATGAACGAGAGGCTTGATGACCGGTTTGGACAGCGGCGGCGGCAACCCTAACGTGAAGAAACCTTGTCAATTCCTAGTATGTTGGTGAATTTGCACATCTACAGTCGCTAAAACATTCCAGAAAAATATGCCAAAATGGATTGAAACAGACATGGATCATCAGGAGCGGCCCCGTTTCTCGATCATACCTGCATGGTTATCCATCATTCACTCCCCCATCATCCCCACCACTTCGCGAAACACGGCCGACGGCTGCTTGCGGAGCAGTTCGGCGGCGATCGTTTTTTGCTTCGTGCCGTTCGTGATCATGAGCAGACCGTCTTCTAGGCGGATGAACAAGTTTTTGACGCGGTACGCGGTGATTTTGGACGCCTGATCCAAGTAGCGGGCGTCAAGGTCGAAGCGGATGCGGTCGGACAGCCGCCGCAGAATGCGCCAAAGGGCGATTTCGTCCTTTGATTTCATGAACAGCTCGGGCAGTTCTTTCGCCTGTTTGAGCGTGTTGAGCGTCGTCATCGCATAGACGGCGATGCCGTAGCCGACCGGGCGGATGACGTGTTGGAGAAAGTGCCAGCTTTCGACTTCGAAGCGAACGTATTCGTCATCGCTTCGTTTTGGCAGTTCGGTGATGGCCGAGCGTTTGACGATGTTCACATCGGCGATTTTGCCGAGGCACGTGACCCCGTTTTGCGGGGCGGCTCCTTGTTTCGGGTAAAGGGCGATGTAGCGCGCGTTTTGCCAGCCTTTTTTCAGCTGCTTGACTGGGATGTGGTAGAAGCGGTGCTTCACGTAGGCTTCGTAATGCCGCGCGCTTGGCACCATGCCGACAAGCACATGCTCATCGAAAGCCGACCGCCATTCTTCGATGATCCCTTGCGGTAAAATGCCTTCGTTTTGCAGTTCTTCGGGATTGTTTTCGATCAGCCGCTCGATCAATTGTTCGACTAACCGGGTCGCGTTCGGCAAAAACGGCAGACCGCCGATGTTGACGTCGTTGATGCTTTTGTACAGCGGGTGCGCTTGGTAGCTGTCCTCGTCATGCCACGGGAAGAGCACGTAGGCGCCAAAGGCGGTGCGTTCGTATGGGCCGCCGCGGCGGGCGACAAGCGAATCGCGGTAGCGGTGCATCGTGTTGATGTCGTCTTCCATCGGTCCCGGCATTCCGTACCGTTTTTCATACGCGCTGCCGGAAACGGCGAAATCAAGGCGGTATTTGGCGTCGAAAATGTAGTTGAACGTATAGTCTTTTCCTTTCTTTTCAATCGCCAGAACCGTGTCGGGCATTTGGGGGACGGTTGGCAGCCTTCCTTCGTACGGCTGATACGTCAGTGTGATTCGCTCGCCGGTGTATGGGTGTTCGTACACCCGCTTGGCGGAGCGGTTTTTTTCGAGATTGACGAACAGCCCCAAGCGGTTCACTTGGATGACATTTTGGCTGATGAGTTTGTATTTTTTCCCAAGGAGCTGTCCGAGCTTCAGAAACGTCCAATACTCGTACAACGTGGCGACGTCTTTGACGGACATTCGGTACAGCTTCCCTTGCAAGGCGAGGCCCCGGGTGATGATGAGAAACAGCTGATAGGCGTCGCGGTACCCGGGCGCCATTTGCAGGACGAGGCTCATGACGGAGCGGTCAAGCCGCCCGATCGGCCGCCAAAAAGAGTGATGAAGCCGGTTTTCGAGCGCACGGATCATCGATTGGATGCGCTCAAGCAAATCCGGATCCGGTTCAGTTTCGTACCGCTTTTGTTTCCCTTGCACGTGTTCGAACAAATCGCGCAGCTTCTCGACAAGGCGCATCATCATCCATTTGACGAACCGGTTTTCGAGCGTGTCGTACGTCAGTTCTTTTTTCGCTTTGAGCCCCGATTGCGGCATGACGGTTCGACTTCCGATGTCGATGCCGCGCTTGACGTCACGGAACACGTGCGGCCGCTTGCGCAACTCATTCCGTCCTGCCGCATCCAAACGGCCGAGCTGGTCGCCGCGCACCCTCACATGGACGGTCGACAGTTGATGGTGCGGCTGCCGCTCGATATGGCGAATGGCCTGCAAAAAATCGCCGATATGCGACTCCATAAGCCGGAAAAACTCGCTTCGGGACGGCGCGCCGCTGCGCTTCGTTTTCGCTCGCTGGTACGTGCGCTTGATGAAGTGAAACGCCAAGTTGTAGATTTCTTCGCTTACTTCGTCAAGAAGGATTTGGTAGTCTTGTTTATATGTCAGCTTCGTCGGGAAAATTTCGATCGTCACGTCCAAAACCGAGCGGCTGCCGTCGCGGATTTCGAATGTCGACAGCCCGACTTCATTCGGGAAGTGGAGGTTTCCCATCAACACCGCTTGTCCGCCAATGTCCACAAGGCTGATGGCGTTTCTCAGCGCCAATGATTCGTGATAAAACGAAAGAATCCGGTCGGTTTTCGGAACGACAAGCAGCTGATAGACGCCGTTTTCAAAGAAAATCGGGCGGTGGCCGCCCGACCAGTCGACAAGCTCACCCGCGTCCACGTCGAACAGTTTGACGCTTTGCACCTCTTCGCCGCTCGCAAAAAACTCCATCGTCTCATGGAAATCGAGGCGGCGGTACTGCTGGAGACTTTCGTATTGTTCGTGGTACGGCTTTCCTTTGATCACGAGCGTGAGATGTTTCGTTTCGATATGGACGAGCTCATAGTCGTCACGCCCCAAGCCAGAACGAAGTGAAGCCATCGTCCTCCAACCTCCGCAACATGCGCCAAATTTTCTCCGCGCTTTTTGGATAGCGGGCGTACGACACATCAAGCGCGCCGCTGTAGTCCCCGTCCGGTTCGAAGCCGGCGCAAAGGACAAACAGCTGCTTGAGCGCCCGCTCGAGCCGCGCATCGCTTCCTGAAAGGCGCGGCAAAATTTTTTGAATCAAGCAATAGTCAAACGCTTGTTGAAACTCCATAAACTGTCCCTCTTCGTTATAGGACAGGTAGAAGCAAATTTCGTCGCGGACGCGGTAGCCAATATGCGCCCCGAGCGGCTCGAGGATGCGGTTGATGTCCACGAGCTGTTTCGTCGCGTCTTCTACCAGCTTTGGATAATCGGCATATACATCTTTCAAATGCAAATACCGCGCCGCAAACAGCTCCTGTCCGACGGGCAGGGGCGCGACGGTCGGCACATCGCGCAAAAAGTCAAGATGATCGAGTTGGACGCGGTTGAACTCGATCGTGTTGGCGCGGTCGAGCACTTTTTTGCTGAAGGGGTGGGTCGTCTCGTCCATGTTGACCGTGCCGATGATGTAGACGTTCGGCGGGAGAAAAAGGTCGCGCCCCGCCGTTTCTCGCGGCAGCAGCCGCGATGACGTGATGCACCCATTTTCCCAGCGGCGGCTTTCCATGACGCTTAAGACATCGCTGAAGTAATGCTCGACGCGGGCGAGGTTCATCTCGTCCAACACGACGAAATACGGTTTGTCCGGATGCTTCTCCGCTTCGATCATGACGTTAGTGAGCGGTCCAGGCTTGAAATCGCCTTTAATATCGACATAGCCAAGCAAATCAGAGCCGTCGTTCCAGTCCGGGCGGACGGGAATCAAGGTGAAGCGGCCGTTGTCTTCCGTCGCGCCGACGCTCTCGGCCAACCATTGGACGATTTTTGTTTTCCCGGTTCCAGAAATGCCCGATAGAATGACAAACGGTTTTGTTTTTAACGATAGAAAGAGGTTGGTCACTTCCTCTTCGGTATAATAGAACCCTTTGGACGCGATGTACGAGTGAATATGCTCCACGACCGTTTGATAGGAAAGCCGAGCCCCAGGCGGCGCCATCATTTCTGTTCGCTCCACATATTGTTGGTAATAACCGATCATCGTTTCGAGATCGCGCGCGAGTTGTTCATCGGATGGCAGATCGTCAAACGAATAGGCGATATACGCCGCCACCGACCGTTCGTAGTCTTTCGCCCGTTTGCTTTCACCAAGATGGATGTCATCATCCGTCCGCACGCGTTCTTCAGTGGGAATGAGTTGGCGGATGTCCCGCTTCACCCGCTCCATTTCGTCTTTCGGCGTCTCCGTCACCCCTTGGGCGAGTGTCAAATACAGCCGACGCATATCCTCGCTGAACAAGTAGACGATATAATAGCCGCGCTGCGTGGAATCCGTCACTTCTTGGTCCATCACCGCCACCCACGGTACAGCGGCCCAATTGCCGCTCTTCCCCACCGACCCTTTCACCACATACCGGTCAGGCGGCAGAAACGGCAACGCTTTCAACGCCTCTGGAATTGCTCGCGTCACCAACTGAAACGACCGCCGCTCTTTTGACAGTTTTTCGCGTCTTTCTTGTTCGTAAATGGCCATCACTTGGCGGAAAAGATCGTGCAATGACATTGGGAATAGCTCCTTCGTGTAGAAATTTCATTCTTCGTTTCTATTTTTCTTCTATTCTACTAAAAAAGCGGCCGTCCCCACCAGCGGGAAAGCCGCTTTTCCGTCAGGAGCCAGCATCTTTTGTCATGCTTTGCCGTCAATTCGCTTGTTCGCTATTCAGCCGCCAGGGCGTCGGCTTTTGTTCGGTGCACAGTACCGCGCGGATGCTGCGGAGGTGCATAGATGGAATAGAGCTTCAGCGGGACATTTCCGGTGTTGATGACATTGTGCCATGTTCCAGCTGGAACCATAATCGCGGAACCGGCGCGCACGTTTCTTTCCAACGTCAACTCGTCTTTCCTCTTGCCCATTCGAACAATTCCTTGACCTTGTTCAATGCGCAAAAATTGATCGACGTGATGGTGAATTTCCAATCCAATATCTTCCCCGACATTCAGGCTCATCAACGTCACTTGCAAATGCGGCCCGGTCCATAAAGCAGTGCGGTACGTATCGTTTTGTTTCGCGGCCTCGTTGATCTGAACGACAAACGGCTCCGGCCCGTAATCTTTCAGCTTTATGTTCTCTCTTTCCAGCCTGTAAGGAACCGGCCAGTAAACAGGCGGCCTTCCATAGTAGTGCACAGGCGTGTAGGCATGGGACGGATATGAATAAGCATACGGGTAGGCGGGCATAAAAGAAACGGTGTGCATCTTTTCACCTCTTTCTAATTTGATCATCTTATCTTATGCACAACGGTGAGGAATTCGACTAGCGTTTTTGGTTGTCGAATAATGGTTTTATGCTCCTCCGTTAACTCAAGATCAACGAGCTTTACTTTATACGTCGGGGGCAAATAAGCAACACTAGCCTCTCCAAAAGAGGCAAGCAGCTCATAATAATCATCCATGATCCGATTCACTTGATTTTGATCAATCAGACGAAAGTTTCCTTTAGGGTTATCCGCGCGAAACATGAAAGAAGATATTGGTTCACGCTGATCATCTGAAGAAACGATCAAATCCTTCATCGGGATATTCAAGCGTCGCGACAGAAGAAATAATTTTGCACTGTCAGGAATTTGTTCCCCTTTTAAATATTTGGCAATCGTTTGTCTCGTCACGCCCATCAATTCGGCTAAATCTTGATTCTTCAACCCCATCTCTTTTTTGACCCGATTTAGATTTTTCGCGATCGTTTGTTTAACACTCTAAATATACAAGAATACCAATGAAAACACTGACAGCGACAGCGGCCGCAACGATGGTGATCGGCAGCCAGTCAGTGGCAAAAGATGAATGAGTGATCATTTCAGCCATAGCAACGCCCCTCCTTTATCCATCATCAACGAAATCCCGTCAGATTTGAAACCGTTGTTCCTTCTCGCAAACTCGCTTGTCTGATATACTAGAGTGGAAAGGAGGTGAATGTTATGGAAGAAAAAACGATATTGGCGCAAATTTTGCAAGTACTTGATCTGTACGCGGCTGACGTGCGCAAGCAGTTCGAAGCGCTCCATGAGAAATTCGACTCGCTTCAACGCCAAGTCCAAGCATTGAACGAACAAACGAACACCATGAACAAGCGCATCGAAGACATGGATGAGCGCATCGAGGAGATGGATGGACGGTTTGAGCGGCAGATCGCCCAGTTGGAGCGCACCATCAACGAACGGTTCGAACGGCTTGAAGCGAAACTCAGCCACGTCCGCATCGAACTAGTTGAAACACAAGAAACGGTCGACTTCCACTCCGTCAAAATCGCCCAGCATGATCGAAAAATCCGCCATTTGCTTCACGCTCGATAAATCCTCCACTGCCATCATGCCCCTGCCCTTCCATCAGGGCGGGGGCGTTCGCATCAAGACAGTTCGCAGGCAAGATCGGCCGCCAAGGCGGCGTTGTTTTTTACTAAGGCGATGTTCGCTTGCAAGCTTTTGCCTCCGGTTAACGTTTTCACACGGTCAAGCAAAAACGGGGTGACCGCTTTTCCGGTGATGTGCTGCTTTTCTGCTTCCTTGAGCGCTTGTTCGATGATGGCAGTGATATACGACTCCTCGAGTTCGTCTTCTTTCGGAACCGGGTTGGCGACGACCATGCCGCCTCGAAGCCCGAGCGCCCATTTTGTTTCAATGAAGCGGGCGATCTCTTCCACGCTGTCGAGGCGATAGTCGACGCGAAACGGGCTCGTCCGCGAATAGAACGCTGGCAGGACGTCCGTCTGATAGCCGATGACCGGGACGCCGTGCGTCTCTAGGTACTCAAGCGTCAATCCTAAATCCAAAATCGATTTCGCCCCGGCGCAGACGACCGCGACGTTGGTGCGCGCCAGTTCCTGCAAGTCGGCCGAGATGTCCATCGTCTGTTCGGCGCCGCGGTGCACCCCGCCGATGCCGCCGGTCGCAAACACGCGGATACCCGCCATCTCAGCGCAAATCATCGTCCCCGCCACGGTCGTCGCCCCGTGTTTTTTCATGGCGACGACATACGGCAAATCGCGGCGGCTCACTTTTTCCACATCATGGCTTGTCCCCAGCTGTTCAAGTTCGTCTTCGGTCAACCCGATTTTGATTTTTCCGTTTAAAATGGCGATCGTCGCCGGTACGGCACCGCGGTCGCGGATGATCCGCTCGACGTCTTTCGCCGTCTGCACGTTTTCCGGATACGGCATGCCGTGCGAGATGATCGTCGATTCCAAAGCGACGATCGGCTTTTGTTCGGCCTTCGCTTGAGCGACTTCTTCGGAAAAGACGAGAAAATCATTCATCACTTCGTTCCCCCTTCGCGAAAATACCGCGCATAGGCGGCTTGCAGCATGTATTCATTCAAAGCAGGATGCACCGTTTCGGCCGTTTGCAGCGTAAGCGCCGCATTGCTCATCCCGAAGCGGCAGGCAGCTTCGAGCGGATAGCCGCCTAAGACGCCGTACAAAAATCCTGCCGCAAAGGCGTCGCCCGCTCCGGTGGCATCGGTGACCGCAACCTTCGGCGCCACGATCACCCCTGTTTCCCCTTGCTTGGCGGCGTATGCGACGCCGCCCGCCCCGCGCGTGACGACGACATTCTCTGCGCCGGAGCGAAGAAGCGTCTCCATCGCTTCGTGCACGCTGCAATGATCATTGCCCGCAAGCGCCATAGCCTCTGCTTCATTCGTCACAAGCCATGTCACGCCTGTTAAGTCGGCAGGCAGCCGTTTCGTTTTTGGAACGGACACGGTCACGACACAAAGCAACACATCCTCTTGCCGGCACTGTTTGATCACCCACAAAAGGATATCCGCAGGCAAATTCACATCAAGCACGACGGCGGTCATCGGGCCGAGTTCAGACCACCGCTGCTTTATCCACTCTTTTCCCACTGTATCATAAATCGCCATATCCGCCAAGGCGAGGACCATCTCGCCGCGTTCATCGAGCACCGCTGTATACGTCCCGGTGTTCGCTTTTGACGTTCGCACGATGTGCCGTGAATCCACGTACCGACTCGTCACGTCAATGAGCCACTGTCCGTCCTGGTCGTCGCCAACGGTGCTGACGAGCGAAACGGCTTGGCCGAGCCGCCCTAAGTTTTCGGCGATGTTTCTCGCCACCCCGCCTGCCGTTTGCGTCGTGGCGACGGGATGGGACGTGCCGAGCCGAAACGGAGTGAGCAACCGTGCCTTTCGGTCGACGTTCGCCCCGCCGATGCAGACGATCGATGCCGCTTTCCCCATGCCTTTCCCCCTCTCTTCCAATGATCACAGCCGCGCGATCCCGCTTCTTCCCAAACATAGAAAACGATTTCAAAAAAACGGACAGCTGCACGCTTCGAAGCCTCACCACCCATTGTACCACATACCGACTGGCAAGAACGGCATAAAAAAGGCACCCCGCCAAAACGGCGGGATGCCGACTTTCGGACGTTTAGTTTTTGTACGCGCAATACGGACGCAGTTTGACGCCAATCAGACTGCCAAGGAAAGCAAAGACAAACCACGCCCAGCCGTGGGCGCTGAATGACGCAATGCCGCCGAAATACGCGCCGATGTTGCAGCCGAACGCCAGCCGGGCGCCATATCCCATCATTAAACCGCCAATGAGCGCGCCGATCGTCATGCGCGTCGGACGCTTCCACTGAATCGGCTTTGTGTAGCGGCCCGCGAGCGCCGCCGCCAATAAGGCGCCGACCATCAAGCTGATGTCCATCACGGTCGTTGTATCGTAGTAGAGCGGCTTCGCGAGCGCCTGCCGCTTTGCTTCATCTTGCCAGTACGCCCAAGTGGTCGGATCGACGCCAAACAGCTGCACGAACTTCGCGCCCCAAAGGGCGAAAGCGGATGTAATGCCCCAAGGCTTGCCGCTAATCATCAGCACAAGTGCGTTCGTTACAGCCAAGAGCAACGCCCCGACCAAAAGCGGCCACGGCCCTTTGTAAATCGCTTTCCAGCCATGATGGTTCTCAAGCGATGCAGCAACGCGTTGGCCGTAGCGTCGTTTTTCCGCCACGGTCACCACATAGTAGACCGCTGCCAGCAAAACCAACTGAAGCAAAAACCCTCCCAAGGCGCCGAACGCGCCAATGAACGAGAACGGCTCCCATTGCGGCATCTTCGCCCACACGTCAAAGTGAGTCGTCGCAATGACTGAGCCAGCGATGAACCCGATGAGCGTCACAATGCCGTTCGCATCGCCCCCGCCGATATGGTACAACGTCCCGGACGCGCAGCCGTCGCCAAGCTGCATGCCGATGCCAAACAGGAAGGCTCCGACGATGACCGACACCCCGACACCAAATACATAACCTGACACCGGGTGCCCAAGAACGGACCCTTTCACGAGCAGCGGCAAAAACAGCGCGCTGGCCACGGCCATCATGATCATCTGTGCCCGAATGCCTTCCCCTTGACGGTACAAAATGAATTTCCGCCATGCCGAGGTAAAGCCAAAATGCGCCTGGTACAATACAAATCCACCAAACGCCCCTAACACATACAAAAGCGCCTGTTGCCAAGAAACGCGGCTATATAAGAACAACGTTCCGCCGATCAATATGAGGCAGGAAACCACAATAATCCACGCAGTCGGATGTTTCGGGGCGTTCGTTGCTTGTTTCGCGCGAACGTCTCGTTGTTGCGCGGTCATTTCCACGATGCGTTCCCCCTTTTGCTTTGGTTGATGAACGTATTCTATAATACTATAAAACCAATTGATTTTCTACGATTTTAATCAAAAAGTTTCAATATTGCGGTTGATCGGGTATAATTGCAAACGAATCATTTTCACAAGGAAGGGGATTGGCATGTGGAATGAGTTTAAAAAATTCGCCCTTCGCGGCAATGTCATCGATTTGGCCGTCGGGGTCATCATCGGCGGAGCGTTTGGCAAAATCGTCTCCTCGCTCGTCAATGACATCATCATGCCGCTCGTCGGTTTAATTTTAGGCGGCATCAATTTCAGCGATTTGTCTTGGAAAGTCGGCAAAGCCGAAGTGAAATACGGAGCGTTTATTCAAACGGTCGTCGATTTTTTGATCATCGCTTTCTCCATCTTCCTATTTGTCAAACTGATCAATACGTTGTACGAACGAATGAAGAAGCAGGAAGAGGTCAAAGAAACGGCGCCGACGCTGACGAAAGAGGAGGAATTGTTGACGGAGATTCGGGACCTGTTAAAGCAACAGCGGGAAACGATTTGACACTCCACACGACAAGCCGTGGGATTCTTGGGTCGTTCGCGCCTTCTTCCATTTCTGGTTCGGACCACGCCCAAGTTCAGGGGTGTGTCATCACCCCGTCCCATCGGGTTAAGTTGTACCCCAATGGGCGGCGCACCTGTGACCAGTGCGCGAGGCTAGGCGGCGAAGCCCGAAATCGCTTTGGCGATGTTGATCGCGCCATTCAGATCGGCATGAATCGTATATCCGCATTTTTTGAATTGGAAGTGGATGCCGTTTCGGTTTCCTTTATCTCGATAGCCACAACGACAAGTTTTAAGTTTTGGTTGTTGAAGCAACACCATCGTTTTTGAAACGTCTTTGCCTTTTGTTTTTCTTTTGGGATTTTACTTCTTGAATCGTCTGATTCACGACGGCAGAAGGAAATCGTTGTGACGAAAACTCCTTAAAAATTTTGCTCGTCGCTTGATTCAGCTCGGGATGATTCAACAGCCAATTCGCAAACGCTGTATTCACTTCTGTCATCCGTTCATACATGTTTTGTTTGACTTTCGTTGGTTTGTGCAGTTCTAATCTTAGTGTGATCGTGGGCATGAATTCACCCCCCTTTTCTTTTGAGATTCCACATAACGAGTCAGTCAAGACTTTGTGGAGAACTTTTTTCGGTTCACTACGGTAGTTGTAAATCACTAGTTAGCGAACCATTTTCAGGAATTAATATCGTAAGCGCTTTCGGACTCTCATCCCTCATCTTGAGGCGATGATACGGTATTCCATTTTTTTACACCCAACCACCATCCCGGAGCGCCGACAACGCTTGATGGATCGGCGTCCCGGATGACCGCTGCAGACACGGTAGATTCTGACGCACCACATCCGCCCACAACCGTCCTGCCTTCCGTTTGGCCTGTTTGATCCGCTTGGACGTTGTTGAGGCCAAGGCGGCCGGCCGGGGCTCTTCCTGCTCCAACCGTCCCTTTCTCCACCCGATCCCGTCGATTCGCGCCGCCATCGCCCTAAGAAACGCCCGAAGGCCTTGGTCTTTCCAGCTGCGGCGGGATTTCACCCGGTGCGCAAACCGGCTCATCACGCTCTCCGCGTGGCCCATCGGACGCATGCCGGTCGTCTCCACCCCCTGCTCCGACAGCCACTCCCGATAGTCCCGGATGCATCCCGGCATCGACTCGATCCGGCGGATCATGGCAGCCAGCTGCTGTTCTTTCGCTTCGTCCTCCAACGTGCCGACCACGCTGTTCAGCTCCACGAGAAGCCCTTCTTCGTCTTGTTTCGCCAGCTTCTTCCGCACCTCCCGCCAACGCGGGTGGCCGGACAGACACTGACGCAGCTCCCGCGCCACATGAAATCGATCCAGCTGAAAGCACGCCCGCTTCCCAAAATACTCCCGGCAGGCCGTGATCCACGACGCCGCGTCGCCGTTGATGACCAACAGGTCTCGGCACGGATCATAGGCATATTCCTGCATCAGCCAATCCTCAAACCGTTCCCACACGTCCCCCGCCCCTTCATGGAGGCAGCGGCGCCGGTTCACGAGCTCAAGCTGCGACCCGTTTCGTCTCCATCCCTCGTGAACCGCCAAGATCTTCTCCTCTTTCGCCCGCTTCCCTTTCCCCTGGCGAGAAACAAACAGTCCATCCGCCTCCACAAACAGCACCTGGCCATGCCGTTTGGAAACAGGGCAGTGCAACGAGACAGGGGCCTTGAGCACCAACTGGCGAATGGCCTCGTGGCTCATGACCGCATACCCCACGATCGACTCGAGCGTGCGAGCCGCTTTGCGGTAGGAAGAGCACTCCACGGCCAACTCGACCGCCGTTTCCTCGAGGCAAGGGCTGATCGACTGCGCTCCATCAAAGCCTAGTTCGGCATCCAGCAAGAACGTATACGCCCCCGTTTGCCGATCATAGTCATAGTTCCGGCGGAAAGTCACTTCCCCAAACAGCGTTTGGATCGTGGTCGGCCGTTTGTCTTTCAGCTGATACCGGCGCTTGTCCCGCGCTTCCGCCAGTTGTTGATCGATCTCCTCCAAAAGGGCGGCCAACAAGACAGCGAACACCTTTTGGAGAGTTCTGACTCATTGCTCCTCCAGCTCTTTGAATAAAGGCCATTCTGTGGTAAGATGTTTCATGGACTCTCTCCCTCCTGTTTGATTGATGTTGGTCATCACTATCCTAGCAGGGAGAGAGTCCTTTTTGCATGACATTTGCTTTTTTCTACCGCGCTTCGCTTGGTGGACCCGACGAGCGTCACGAACAAAGGTTCGTAACCCTCGTCGGGGATCATTTCGGAATGTCACCCACAAATATTTTACTCACACCGCTATTGCTTAGAAGTCGGGTTCTCCTCGCTTATTCCCAAGATGAAAGGAACATAACCCCCTTCTGTCCAAGCACCAAACCATTGTCAAAGCAGCCAGTACGCAAGCGGAGCGGTGAGGATGAGCGTCAATACGGTCCGCTCGAACCAAATGACAAGCAGCCTCGGCAAGCTGAGCGGAATTTCCGTAGACAAAATGCATGGAATGACAGCGGAAAAGAATAGGATCGCCGATACGGATACGACAGCAATAATGAATTTCGTGACAAGCGGAGCTTCGGTGACAAGCAAAGCCGGCAAAAACATTTCCGCAATTTCAATGGCCGATGCTTTCGCTGCCAACAGCGGCTCGGGAATTTGCAAGAGAAGGGTGAATGGATAAAATAAATAGCCCAACCAATCAAACAATGGCGTATATTCAGCAAGCAACAGCCCGATCAGTCCGACGGACATAATGGAAGGCAAAATGCCCATCGTCATGATGAAACCATCGCGCAAGTTCTCCCATATGTTTGTCCCAATCCCTTTTGACTGCTCTACCGCCCTCATTGCTTCGGTCCAAGCTTGTTTCATATAGTTGCCCGTCACTTTTTGCTCAGGATCCCCCTTGCCATTGTAATACTCATCGCTCATGCGGCTTAACGGCCAAAGCCGGGCGGTGAGCGCCGTGACAGCAAACGTCACAAGAAATGTCACCCAAAAATACGTATTCCAGATCGACATCAGCCCTAATGTTTTCGCGACAACGACCATGAACGTAACAGACACAGTGGAAAAACCAGTGGCGATGATCGCGGCTTCTTTCACTGTATATTTGCCTTCTTTAAACACTTTATTGGTGATCAATAACCCAATGGAGTAGCTGCCGACAAAGGAAGCGACGGCGTCAATCGCCGAGCGGCCTGGCGTTTTCCAAATCGGCCGCATGACGGGTTGCATCCAAACACCGACGAATTCGAGCAACCCGTAACCGACAAGCAAAGCGAGAAAGACGGAGCCAATTGGCACAAGGAGTCCAACGGAAATGACGAGTTTATCATACAAAAACGGCCCCATATTCGGTTGAAACAGCCACGACGGACCGATACGAAACACCAACATGACCGCCACGATGAGTCCAAGAACTTTCAACACCGAAAAAACGACCGTCACGGCATCTTTGTTCCACGTTTTCTTGTAAAATGGATAAATCGCACCGAAAGCGATCACTATAAGAGCATAATACGGAACAAGTGCTGAAAACTGTGAGCGAATCCATGTCACGATGTGATCAAGCAAAATGGACGATGTGCCTCCGATCGACACGGGGACGAAAAACACGAAAATCCCGATGGCGCTGTAAACGAAAAACTTCCATGCGCCGCTTGTCGGCGTTGGAACGGATGGCTGTACGCCTGCATTTGTATCCGCTTTCATTATTTATGATCCCTCCACTTTTTTTGTAAGCGTTCGACGAAGGCAAGCGCAGCCGCTCATGTACGCTTGCCCTGACCTCTTTTCCCTGTCTAGCCGTTGACAAAGGCAACAGATTTTTTGGTTCATTTCGTATGAAACGGTTTCGTCATGCTCCTTTCGTTTCATTGCGCACCTTGCCGTCTTTCACCACCACCTCCCCGCCTTTGATCACCATCTCGACATGATTGACTCCGTAATAGTACATGATCTGCACGTAATTCGGCACGTTGAACATGACCAAATCCGCCTTTTTCCCCGGCTCAAGGCTGCCGACGAGATGCCCGCGACCGATGGCGTGGGCGGCATTGATCGTGGCAGCGGCCATCGCTTCAGCGGGAGTCATGCGCATGTGCAGGCAGGCAAGGCTCATCACAAGCGGCAGCGAGACGGTCGGCGATGAACCTGGGTTGCAGTCGGTCGCCAAGGCGACGGGAACGCCGGCGTCGATCAAACGGCGGGCGTCGGCGGCTTTTGTCATTAAGAAAAATGCCGTGCCTGGCAAGAGAACACCGATGACGCCGCGCTCCGCCATGCGGCGAACTCCTTCGTCCGACGCGCGAAGCAGATGGTCGGCGGAAATCGCGCCGACTTCGGCGGCCAGTTCCGCCCCGCCGTATGGCTCGATTTCATCGGCATGGATTTTCGGCGTTAAGCCGTATTCGTTTCCAGCTTCCAAAATGCGGCGCGCCTCATCGGGAGTGAACACGCCGCGCTCGCAAAAGACGTCGTTGAACTCAGCGAGCCCCCGCCGACTCACTTCGGGAATCATTTCGTTGATGATGAGGCGGACGTATTCATCCGGATCGTGCTTCCACTCCGGCGGAACGGCGTGGGCGCCAAGAAACGTGGAGACGACATCGACCGGATGAGTGTCATGAAGCCGCTTGGCGGCTTCGAGCTGCTTGATTTCGTGCTCAAGGCTTAAGCCGTAGCCGCTTTTCGCCTCGACGGTCGTGACCCCATGAAGCAAAAACTGATCAAGCCGCTGTTTGCTTTCTTCATACAACGTTTCTTCCGACGCTTCGCGCGTCGCCTTCGTTGTCGCATGGATGCCGCCGCCGGCGTTCATGATCTCCATGTACGCCGCTCCATCAAGGCGCATCGTCCATTCGCGTTCGCGGCTGCCGGCGTAAACGAGATGGGTGTGCGGATCGATGAGGCCAGGCGTGACCGTTTTGCCGCGTGCGTCAATCACGTCAGCCTCATCGAGACGGTCGGCAAATCGGCGGGCCAGTTCATCATCCGAACCGACGGCTGTGATCGTGCCGTTTTCGATCCAGACGCTGCCGTTTTCGATGATGTGAAGATCGCTCATCTTCTCTTTGACGAGCGGGGCCGCGGAGCCCCCCGCCAGCGTGACGAGCTGACGGGCGCGGCGAATGAAAAGCGGGCGCATGTGGCTCTCCCCTTTCTACTTGAGCATCGGCATATCGATGCCTTTTTCTTTCGCCGTCCGGATGGCGAGCTCATAACCGGCATCGGCGTGGCGGACCACACCCAACCCCGGATCGGTCGTCAACACGCGTTTCAACCGTTTTTCCGCCTCTTTCGTACCGTCAGCGACGATGACCATGCCGGCATGGATCGAGTAGCCCATGCCGACGCCGCCGCCGTGGTGAACCGACACCCAGCTCGCGCCGCCGACCGCGTTAAGAAGCGCGTTTAAAATCGGCCAGTCGGCGATGGCGTCGCTTCCGTCTTTCATTCCTTCCGTCTCCCGGTTCGGCGAAGCGACGGAGCCGGAATCCAAATGGTCGCGGCCGATGACGATCGGCGCTTTCAGCTCGCCTTGGGCCACCATGTCGTTGATGATTTTGCCAAATTTCGCCCGCTCGCCGTAGCCGAGCCAACAAATGCGCGCCGGCAGCCCTTGGAACTTGATGCGTTTTTGCGCCATGCGGATCCAATGGCAAAGATGTTCATTGTCGCTGAATTCGCGCAAAATCACTTCATCGGTTTTGTAAATGTCTTCAGGGTCCCCCGAGAGCGCCACCCAGCGGAACGGCCCTTTTCCTTCGCAAAAAAGCGGACGGATGTAGGCCGGCACGAAACCTGGGAAGGAAAAAGCGTCCTCGACCCCTTCGTCTTTCGCCACTTGGCGGATGTTGTTGCCGTAATCAAACGTCACCGCCCCTTGCTTTTGCATCGCGAGCATCGCCCGCACATGCGCGGCGATCGACTGTTTCGCACGGGCGACGTACTGCTTCGGATCGCGCGCCCGCAGCTCGGCCGCTTCTTCAAGCGCAAGGCCAGCCGGGATGTAGCCGTTTAACGGGTCGTGGGCGGACGTCTGGTCGGTCAGTACGTCCGGAATCCATCCCATTTCGACGAGACGCGGCAGCACCTCGGCCGCATTGCCGATAAGGCCGATCGAGAGCGCTTTTTTCTCTTTCTTCGCCTGTTTCGCCATCTCGAGCGCCGCCTCCAGGCTGTCAGTCATCGTGTCGAGGTATTTCGTGTCAAGGCGGCGCTGGATGCGGGCCGGATCGACTTCAATGGCGAGGCAAACGCCGCCGTTCATCGTCACGGCGAGCGGCTGCGCCCCGCCCATGCCGCCAAGGCCAGCAGTTAGGGTGATCGTCCCGGCCAGCGTGCCGCCAAAGTGCTGGCGCGCCACTTCGGCAAACGTTTCATACGTCCCTTGGACGATCCCTTGGCTGCCGATGTAAATCCAGCTCCCGGCCGTCATTTGCCCGTACATGATCAATCCTTTTTTGTCAAGCTCATGGAAATGGTCCCACGTCGCCCATGCGGGCACGAGGTTGGAGTTAGCGATGAGCACGCGCGGGGCGTCCTGGTGCGTGCGAAACACCGCCACCGGCTTGCCGGATTGGATGAGCAATGTTTCATCGTTTTCTAAACGAAGAAGGGTGTCCACAATCGCCTCGTAACATTCCCAGTTGCGCGCCGCCTTGCCGATGCCGCCGTAGACGATCAACTCATCCGGCCGCTCAGCGACATCGGGATGCAAGTTGTTGTGTAACATGCGCAGCGCCGCTTCTTGAATCCATCCTTTCGCCCGCCGCTCGGTTCCCGCAAGCGGCTGGATCGTTCGTTTCTCCGTCATCGTCATCCTCTCCTTTTCTCTCTTTGCGTTTTATTGTAAAGGAAGCGGCAAAGGAGAAGATAGGCGTGCTTCTTTTAAAAACAATAAAATTTTTTCGAAATTTCTGTTTTATATTTGTTTTATATGTCCATTTTTTTCGATATAGGTTCATTTCTTTTGAAACACGCGCCGAAGTCAGCCGCGCCCGCTGTCTGGCAAGGTGCGCTTTTTCACAAACAAAACCGCCTACCGAGGCGATGACGGTTTCGGCCGTTGTTCATCGCGGTAGGCGGTCGGCGTTTGGTTCATTTCTGCTTTAAAGACGCGGGTCAAATAATGGGCGGTGCGAAACCCGGTTTGTTCGGCGATTTCTTTGATCGGCAAGTCTGTCTGCCGAAGCAGCCGCTTCGCTTCCTCAAGCCGCCGGTTTGTCAGCCACTCGCGAAACGTCACCCCCCGCTTTTTCGACAACAAATGGCTGAAATATGCGGGGCTGCGCCCGGCGGCGGCGGCGGCTCGCTCAAGCGTCAACGACGGATCGCGAAAATGCGCCTCCATATAACGGAGGCCGCGCTCCACGGCGTCGACGCGCGCGTTTTCCTCGGCCCGTTTCGCCTCATGGAACAGTCTGTATAAAAATAAAATCAATTCTTGAACGATGCGATACAAAACACGGTTGTACAAAATTTCTTGAAAGATGCGCATATATTCCCGCTCAGTCCCGCCGCGGTCAAGGCCATACGTTTTCATAAATCGGCGGATTTGCGCCAAAATGCTTGTCAGCCGCGTCCGCACCATTTCCGGGCTCGGAAACGGCGGGGACCAATGCCAAAACTCGCGCTGCAGCCATCGCTTCACTCCTTCGTGGTCGAACCGCTCCAACATCTCGATCCATTGCCGCTGCTCCTCGGGCGTCAAAAACGGATCGAGCTCGCGCCACTGTTCGTATTCCGAAGCGGGAGCGATCACTTGCCGGTAGCCGATGAAAAACGTCGTCTCCAGCAACCGGCGGGCCGCTTGGTATTGCGCACGCACCGTTTGCTTGGCATTAGGCGGCATCGCGACCACCGCGAGCGGCTCATGATGTTCTTCCTCCCAATCGCGCAGCAGCTTCCATGCCTCTTCTTTCCCGTCGCCCGGCAAATCGGGAAGCAGGCAAACTGCCATCTGGGTGAGCGGCAATATCCGCGTCTGTCCGCGAAACGGATAGTTCGTTAAAAAGCGGATCACTTCTTGAGACAAGGCAGGCTGTTCCGCTTGCACGAGCCATACATGAGCGGAGGACGCGGAAGGAAAATCGCAAAATAATGAGCGGTAGTCGCCGTGATGGCCGTCAAAACCCGCTGGCAGGCTCGAGCGGCTGTTTGAGGAAAGCGAAGTCGCCGTCCTCAGCGCTTGCTTTAGCTTCGCCGGCTCGAGCGGCTTGACGAGCAAATCAACGCATTGCCAGTCGATGGCTTGTTTCGCCCGCGCAAACGTCGCCTCGGCCGTTGCGGCAATGACGCGTTGGCAAAACAAGCGGACGTGGGATGTCGCCTTCGGCCATCGTTCATACGGAATCATATCCAGTTCGACGTATAACAGTTCCGGCGCCTCCCGCTCAAGAAGCGCCATCATCTCCTCCACATTGGCCGCCGTGTACACATGCTCGATTGGCAGCGAATACGCGGAAACGAGCCAGCGGATCGCCTCCCGTTCCTTGTCGTCCCGTTCGGCAATAACCAATTTCACGTTCTCACCGCCTTGGCTGTAAGCGTTGGAAATGAAGGATCGTCTCCATGCAAAAGGCAGCGGCTAACGCCACCGTTTTCCCGCCTTCATCCAAGAGCGGGTTGACTTCGCAAAGGTCAACGCTGACGGTGTTCGGATGGGAGACGATCCGGCGGATGAGGGCGCGCGCCAAAGATGGAGCGAGTCCAAACGGCGACGGCGCGCTCACTCCCGGCGCAGCCGCGGCGCTGATGGCGTCCATGCAAATGGTGAACATCACGGCATCGTGATGAGCGGCAAACTCCTCGATTTGTGCATAGGCGGCCTCAATCGGCCCTGCGGTCAGCTCGTCTTCCATCATGTACCGGCAACCGTACTTCTCGGCCGCCGCAAACAGCGCCGCTGTGTTGCCGAGCCGTTGAATGCCAAGGCAGAAGTAGCTGGCTCGGCCGTCTTGATCCAATATTTGCCGAAACATCGTTCCCGATGTCGGACCGTCATCGTATGGACGCAAATCGAAATGGGCGTCAATGTTGATGATGCCAATGCTTGCCTTGGGCCCGAGCGCTTCGCGAACGCCTAAGTAATGGCCGTACGCCGTCTCATGGCCGCCGCCGATCACAATAGGCGCAATGCCGCTTCGCAACAGGCGGGCGACCATCGTTCCAAGTTCCGCCTGGCTTTGTTCGAGTTGTTCATCAACGCAAACGACATCGCCTGCGTCATAGACGACCACCCCTTCCGGAAGATGCCAAGGCAGCCGCGCCAGTGCCGCTTTAATGGCGGCCGGCGCCTCTTTCGCTCCTTGACGGCCTTGGTTGCGGCGCACTCCTTCGTCGCACGCAAATCCAATGAATGCGGCGGCGCGCTCCAATGATTCGAATCGATTCGTTAAATCAAGCAGGCGAATGCGCTGATGAAGGCGAAACGCCCGCTCATCGCTCACGCTGTCAATCCGCCCCGTCCAACGGAAGGCGTCTGGCGGTTGATACATGAGACCATCTCCTTTCCATCATCAGCTTCTTGTTTCTTTCGCTGCCGCTTTGCCGTTCTCCTCCTCACGGACGTGAAAAGAGGAAATCGCCGCCGTTTGGCGAATAAAAAAACATGATTGACAACAGAAAGGGTGTTCCAGATGAAGCCAATGACCAACTTGCACGATGTCATCGCCGGTCAAAGCGCGCCGCCGCCGTGCGACAAGTCGCTTGGCGTCCGCTTGACGGAAGCCCGAGACGGCTGTGCGAAAGGCGTATGGACGATCAGCGAATCGCTGCTCAACGGCAACGGGGTGATTATGGGCGGATTTGTCGGAGCGGCGGCGGACATTCTCATGGCTTATGCGGTGACGACCTTGCTTCGCGATGACCAAATGCACGCCTCCATTAACTTGCAGACGACGTTTCACCGCCCGGTGGCGGCTGGAGAAGCCGAAATCGAGGCTAGGGTGGAAAAGTTCGGGAAAACCGTCGCTTATGTGACCGCCATCGTGCGGCAAAACGGCAAAGACGTGGCGAGCGCGACATCATCGGTGCTGATTATGGATAAACCGTGAAAAAAGCGCTTTTATCCATGGACCAAAGGGGAATCATGCGCGGAAAGCCGATGCCAAAGCGGCCCGGGCGCAACGAGCGAAGCACCGGAGAAAACGCTGTCAAAAACAGCCTCTCTCCGGCGCTTTTCGCTGCTTGTTAGGTGCGGACAAACGTTTTCGGCATGACGACGGCCACGACTTGGCCGCGAGCGCACAGTTCGCCGTTGGCGAACACTTCCGTATCAACTTTCCATTTTTTTGGATGAATTTCTGTCACCGTCCCGACGGCGACAAGGGGCACCCCGTGCGGCGTCGGTTTGACGAAATCAACGTGAAGCGACGCCGTGACAAAGCGCGGCGGCGTTTCCCCACTGCCTGGTTCATGGCCGTTTTTCCGATGCAACGCCAGCGCCGCTGATCCTGTCCCATGACAGTCAATAAGCGAGGCGATCAGCCCGCCGTACACAAACCCAGGAATCGCTGTATGCTCCGGGCGCGGCGTATACACCGTCACCGTCTTGTCCCCTTGCCATCCGGTGCGGAAATGGTGGCCGTGTTCATTCAGCCGCCCGCAGCCATAGCACCAGGCAAATTCATCCGGATAGTCGTCTTGAATGGCGTGAATAACTTGCGGCTCCATCTCATTTTCCTCCTCTCTCTTTTTACTATACGTGGTGCGCCTCCCATTTTCCTGCTTCTTTGGCCAAACAGCGCTGAAACGGACAAAGGCGGCCCATGCGGCCGCCTTCTCCTTGCCGGATTTATCGTCCCGGCTCGTAAAACTCGATCCATTCCCCATCCGGGCCAAGGAAAAACAAATATTTCGCCCCGTTCGGAAGCGTCGTAATGTCGTCCCAAACAAGCGGGACACCGAGCGACTTGAGCCGTTCTTTCTCTTGCTCGATGCCTTCCACCGTAAACGCCACATGGTGCACTTTTCCTTCCGTCGGCAAGTTCGGGTTGTACCCTTCGATCAACTCAACGATGATCGAACCGTCAAGTCCTAAAAACGCCAGTTTCATCGTTCCGTTCGTATGGATCATCTCGCTTAGCAGCTCAAGGCCGACGACATTTTGATAAAACTCCTTCGATGTCTCAATGTCTTTCACTTGAATGCCGACATGCTCGAACTTTTTAACTGCCATTGCTCGCTCTCCCTTTCCATTATGGACTTGAAAACACCGACCATAAATACGGCGTCATGCGCGCAGGGAAAATCTCTTTTTTCCCGAGCTCTGTCCATATGTAGCGGTCAAGGGCGTACGGTCCGTCCGCCTTCCATTCGTCCGCCTCGCTGTTGGTCAACAAAACCGAAAAGGCTGTTCCTTGCGCTTTTCCATACAAATGAACGTATCCGTCCCCGCGGTCGACATGCACCGCCGCTTGCGGGTCAAACCGGATGAGCTCCGCCTGCACGCAGCGCATCACATGAACAGCGAACGCCGCGGCCGGCAAGTGCGACACCATGCAGGCGCGGAGAGAATAAAGTTCCGCCACCGTTTCTCTCACCTCCCATCAATCAAAAACCCCCTGCGCCTCGGAATGATGCGAAGGGGGTCATGAGCCATTCTTATCATCCAAAGCGAAACCGCTTTGCGGGTGTTAGCACCTTGCCGGCGGCAGGTTGCTGTGGGGTCATCAAGCCCGTTCTCTCGCCCACTCTTGATAAGGCGTATGCAATTTGTCTTTTATGTGATCATACACAACCCGCGACAGCAACCATTTTTCGCTTATTCCGCCACTTCCGGCTGTTCTGATGTGACTCCGACGTCTTTCCATGTCAGCTTCGAGCTTGGATCGACCGTGAAGTTGGCGACGCGGTTGTTGACCGCGTAGAGGGCCGAACGATACAACGTTGGAATAACCGGCACTTCTTCGTTCATCAACTTTTGCCACTCACTATAAATTTTCCGGCGGTATTCTTTGTCAAATGCCTGCTCGGAATGGCCTTTTTCAAGCAGTTCATCGTTTTTCTCATTCACCCAGCGCGAGTAGTTGAACATGACGTTGCGGCCGTACAATCCGTACGGGTCGACGTCTGTTCCCGTCCCCCACGCGGCGGCGTACACATCGACTTTCGGATCGTCTTTTTCAACCATGTCATAGAACGAGTTAAATTCCGCCAAGCGGCCGTCCACTAATTGGACATCCAAGCCGACATCTTTCCAGCCTTGCATATAAAACTTCGCCAACGGCTCGGCAATGTCGCCGCCGCTCATCGCCAAGAAGTTGATCGTGAACTTTTTGCCGTTCGGGTCTTCGCGCAGGCCATCGCCATCCACATCTTTATAGCCGGCCTCGTCGAGCAGCTGTTTCGCTTTTTTCGGGTTATACGTGTACCCTTTGATTGTTTTATCATGATAACCCGGGAACGACGGCGGAATGAGCGTTGTCGCCGGGAAGCGCAAGCCGTGGTACAGGCGGTCGGCCACCTCTTGGTTGTTGATGGCATATGCCATCGCTTGGCGCAGCTTTTTGTTTTGGAATTTCGGGTTGTCCATCACATTTTCTTGCTTTTTCGCATCCCAATGGCCGAGTTTAAAGCCGATGTAGTTGTAGGCCAAGTCGACTTTGCCAATAAACTGAATGTTTTTCGTTCCCTTCGCATTCGGATATTGATCCGTCGGGAATTCCGCAATGTCGATATCGCCTTTTTTCAACGCTTGCAGCACCACTTTCGGGCTGACGACTTTCAGAATGACCCCTTCCAAATTCGGCTTGCCGGCCCAGTAGTCATCGTTTCGGACGAACTCCACCGATTCGCCTGGCACGATTTTCTTCACTTTAAACGGGCCAAAGCCGATCGGATTTTTTCGGATTTTATCCGATTGCGCCAATTGTTTGATTGGCACGTCTTTCAAATAATGCTTCGGCAGCGGGTACGCCCAAATGCCGGTCAACACAGACGGGTTCGCATGCTTCCATGTGATCGTCAACGTCTTTTTGTCGACCACTTTAATGCCGGCGATTTTATTGGCTTTGCCGCTATGGTATTCGTCCATGCCGACGATGTCTTGGATGAGCGCGTCGCCGTAGCGGACACCGGTATAATCTTTATGGCCGATGACCAAATACGCATACTCCAAGTCTTCCGCCGTCACCGGCTGGCCGTCATGCCAGTTGACATTGTCCTTAATGCGAATCGTCATCGTTTTTTTGTCGTCGGACAGCTCATACGTGGCGGCGCCATCGTTCGTAATTTCATAGTCGCCGTTCGTACGGAAAAGCGACTCATCAAAAAATTGCAAAATTTCAGCATCTGGAGCTCCCGTGTAAAATGCGTAGCTGAGCGTTCCTTCAAATGGCGTGTCGGACACAAGGCCGTATTTCAACACGCCGCCATCGATGATTTTCCCGTCGTTTTTCACGGTCATCGGGAATTTGCTGATGTCTTCTTTTTGCGCAGCCGGTTTGTTTTTGTCTCCTCCTCCAGTCGTCGACGAGTTGCTCGTGCATCCGGCGAGCACGAGCAAGAGCGCGGCCAGCGCCGCCAACCACTTTTTCTTCACTGTTTTCTTCCCCCTTTATCCTAATCGTTGTCTTGCATCAGCCGCACGTTTTAACGCTTGGCCGATGAAATTTATGCACAGCATCATCACTAAAATGAGCAATGATGCAGGCAGCCATACCCACCATTTGTTTTGCAGCACGTCCGGGTTGGTCGCATAGCTGACCAACGTCCCCAAGCTCGGCGTGCTTTCCGGCAGGCCGAATCCAAGGTAAGTGAGCCCGGATTCAATGCCAATGTTGCCGGCTAAATTCAACGTCAAATTGACGATGATAATGGAGCTTAAATTCGGCAAAATTTGAAACAAAATGATTTTCCAATCCGGCGTTCCAAGCGTCTTTGAGGCGCTTACGTAATCCAACTCGCGCTCAGCGAGCGTTTTCGCACGGATGAGCCGAGCTTTGCCGGTCCATAAAAATGCACTCATAATCAAAATAAACGTCATGACGTTGTATTTCGGCACAATCGCCACAAACACGATGACCAGCATCAAAAATGGCAAGACAAGAATGAAGTCGATGATGCGCATAATGACATTGTCAACCCAACCGCCGAAATAGCCGGCCACCAACCCGACAACGAGGCCGATCGCCCCAGTGATCAACGTAATGGCCAGCCCGATCGTAAAGGAATTGCGGGCGCCGATAATCAGTTGACCGAACACATCGCGGCCGCCGTAGTCAGTACCGAGCCAATGTTCCGCCGATGGCGGCGAGTGGATGGCCAAAAAGTCCACTTTCACAATTTCCTCTTGATCTAAAAAAATCGAAGCTCCATAGACGATCAGCAAAATGATGGTCAATATAATAAGAGAGACAAGAGCGAGCCGATCACGGACGAGCTCCCGCCACATAATCGAGAGGGCGGAAGGGCTTTTTTCAACGGTTATGTCGACTGGTGCAGGGCTGTTGACCTCGATTTTCATGTTCAATGCCTTCCTCCCTTCCTACTCAATGCGAATGCGCGGGTCGACCGCACTTAAAATGATGTCGGACAACAATGTCCCCACTAGCGTCGCCACGCCGGAAATCATGACGAGCGCCGTCACGACGCTGTAGTCGCGCTGCATAATCGACTGCAAAAACAACTGACCAAGCCCAGGATAGCTGTAAATCGACTCTAAAAAGACCGACCCGCCAATAAGCCCAGTAATTTCATATCCCAAAAAAGCCGCGATCGGCAAAAACGAATTGCGCAAAATGTGCCGCCAGTAAACGTGCCGCTCCGGCACTCCTTTGGCGCGTGCCGTTTTCACGAAATCTTTCACTTTCGTATCGATGATTTCGCTGCGCAAATATTGAATGGTCACAACCGTGTTAATAAGCGCTCCGGACAAGGCCGGAAGCATGAGATGGTTCAGTTTGCTTAAATAGTAGGCAAGCGTCCCTTCCTCAACTTGAATGTCCACACTCCCGCCGGTCGGAAACCAACCGAGATGAAAGCCGAAAATAAACAACATAATCAACGCAAAGATAAAGAGCGGAGTCGCATAACCAATATAGCTGTAGCCGACAATGAGCTTGTCAGCCCACGTGTCGGTCCACCGTCCGGACACGATGCCAAGCGGAATGGCGATGAGATAGGTCAAAACTAAAATAGCCGCCGATAACAATACGGTATTTCCTATTCTTCCGGCCAGCAAGTCCGTGACCGGCTGCTGATGGGTGTAAGACAGGCCGAGATCACCGTGAAGCATGTTTTTCACCCAGCGGATGTATTGAATATGTACCGGGTCGTTTAACCCAAGCTTTTCTTTCATCTCTTCCAACGTTTGCGGATCCATTTTCGGATTGGCTGCCAGTTGGCCGGTCAACGCATCGCCCGGCATCGCCTTTGCCAGCAAAAAAATGAGGACGCTTAACAAAAACAGCTGCGGAATCATGATCAAGATTCGACGCAAAATAAACTTCAGCATCGTTTCGCCTCCTTCTTTACGGAATGGCTACGGAATGAGTCGGCGAAATGGATTTAAGCGGATACGCCCGGCCGCTTTCATCAAAATAGCGCGAATACGCTTGCGCATATTCCATCTCCACCTCACGGCGCAACGCCGCCTGTCGACCGCGCTCACGCGGGTCAGCGTTCGGAATCGCGGACAAAAGCCGCTTCGTATAAATGTGTTGTGGATTCGTGAAAATATCTTCACTCGTCCCTTCCTCGACAAGCCGGCCGCGGTACATAATGCCGATCCGATCGCACATATGGCGGATGATGCCCAAATCATGGCTGATGAACAAATACGTGAGTCCATATTCTTGCTGAATATCTTTCATAAAGTTCAACACTTGCGCCTGCACCGAGACATCAAGCGCTGAAACCGGCTCGTCGGCGATGATCAGCTTCGGGTTGAGCGTGAGCGCACGGGCGATGCCGATGCGTTGGCGCTGTCCACCCGAAAACTCGTGCGGATACTTATAGATCGACTCGGCGCTTAGCCCGACCCGCTCAAGCACATACTGCACTTTGCGCCGCTCTTCTTGTGGCGACAATTTTTCAAAGTTGCGCAACGGCTCAGCGACAATATCGAGCACACGCTTGCGCGGGTTGAGAGACGAGTACGGGTCTTGAAAAATCATTTGGATGTCTTTTCGGTACGCATGAAACTGACGCCGATTCAGCTTTGTCAAGTCCGTCCCTTCAAACAGCACTTCGCCGGCCGTTGCCCGAATGAGGCCGATGATCGTGCGTCCCGTCGTCGTTTTGCCGCAGCCCGATTCCCCGACAAGTCCGTACGTTTCCCCTTGATTCAAAGAAAGGCTGACATCGTCGACCGCCTTGACATAGTCGACGATCCGGCGGAAAAAGCCGCCGCGCACCGGATAATGCACTTTTAAATGTCGCACGTTAAGAAGCACCATAATCGACCTCTCCTACTATTTGATGACCATCGGGAAAATAAAAGTATTGGTAGCATGTGCAACGCACCCAATGCCCCGGCTCCACTTCCCGCAGCTTCGGATCCGGTTCGTGCCGATCCGCCCCAATCCAGCTGATGCGCGGCTGGAAGCGGCAGCCTTGCCGCGGCAGCTTATGCAACGGGGGAACGATCCCTTGAATGACATGAAGCCGTTCCTTTTTCGTCTGCGCGGACGGGATCGACTGCAACAACGAGCGAGTGTATGGATGAAGCGGGCGGTGGAAAATGGTGTCGACATCCGCCAGCTCAACGATTTCCCCTGCGTACATGACGGCCACCCGATCCGCCATTTCCGCCACGACCCCTAAATCATGCGTGATCAAAATAACGCTCGTTTTCATTTGCTGTTGCAGTTCTTTCAAAAGTTCCATAATTTGCGCCTGAATCGTCACATCAAGCGCCGTCGTTGGCTCATCGGCGATGAGCAGCGCTGGCTCGCAAGCGATGGCAATGGCAATGACAACCCGCTGCCGCATCCCCCCAGAGAGCTCGTGCGGATAGAGATGGTACACTTTTTCCGGTTCAGGAATGCCGACCCGCTCAAGCAAACGGATCGTTCGTTTCTTTTTTTCCGCCGCCGACAGCCGTAAATGATAATCCATGCTTTCCTCGATTTGTCGTCCGACGGTCATGAGTGGGTTGAGCGCCGTCAACGGATCTTGAAAAATCATCCCAATCTCTTTGCCGCGGATTCGGTTCAATTCAGAAACGGACAACGACAGCAAGTTCGTCCCTTTAAACTGCAGACGCCCTTCCACTTTTGTCTTCTCGGGCGGGTGCAGCCCCATGATCGAAAGGGCAAGCGCACTTTTTCCGCACCCCGACTCGCCGACAAGGGCGACGACTTCGTTTTCCGCGATCGTCAAGGAAACATCATCGACTGCCGCATAATACTTGCCGTCGATCTGAAACGAAACTCGCAATCGATCAATTTCCAAAAGAGGTTGTTTTTCCAACGCACCTTTCCCCTTTGATTTAGTTTAACGAAATTTTAGACTATATACAATTTTATAATAATATTCTATCACATCTTTTTGTCAGTTCAACATTTTTTGTAACTTTATCCTTCTGTTGTATGTTTATTTAGCATAATGTTTTATAAAATAATTAAGGACATACAAAAGATTTTTCAGCTTTTTCTCTTTATGTTCGTCCAACAAAAAAATTCGACTTTGCTCGACAGGTGTAGGAGCTGGTGTATCGTTTATGAAAGAAAAATATGTAAACAATAACTTTTATCGCTAAACTTGATGCGAATGGTTCGTCACCCTCTCCTGCTCGACAAAATGCCGCGGAGAAGTGAGACGTGCGCTGCATTCATCGTTTTATACGGTCAGTAAAAAATACAGCAGCCGTTCGACAAAAATAGATAAAAACAGATAAAAACATGGTAAAATGGTATAGTGCACCTATTTTTTTGAAGATTGGAGGATTGCTTCCGCATGGATAAGCAGTCGATCATGACGCATTATGGGGCCCTTTATTTTTTTATGCCTGCTGTGCAATGGGTGGTTAATGAACATGGAGTAATTGCCGATATGAATGACTATGCGGGTGCATCGTTGGGCTACGATCGGATTGAACTCATCGGCGCCCCATTTCAAACTATTTTCCATCCTGACGACTGGGCGTCCCTCGTCCACTTGCTTCCTCAACCGACCGATGAAGCGGTTCGCACATTCACGGCCAGAACGGTGCATAAAACCGGCAAATTATGCCCTGTTCGCGTGCATATGCGTTGGAAAGCATTGAACGGTACGCCGTTCCTCCTCGTCTCGTGCTCTGACATGACCGCTGAAACGCATGCGGAGCGGCTGCTCGCTGAACAGACTCACATTTTGAAGCAAATCGCCAAACACGAGCCGCTCGATGCCATTCTCACGTCCATTGCCAAGGCGGCCGAAGCATTGCGGCCTCCAGCCATTTGTTCGATTTTGCTTGCCGATGACAACGGACGACGCCTTTACCATGGAGCAGCGCCAAGCTTGCCATCCGCTTATATCCAAGCCATGAATGGAATCGAAATCGGGCCGCAATCTGGATCGTGCGGCGCGGCCGCCTATCAAAAAGAGATCGTGATCGCAAGCAATGTGGCAAATGACCCCCGCTGGACGTCTTATGCGCAATTGGCGTTGGCGCACGGATTGAGAGCTTGCTGGTCCATGCCCATTCTCTCGTCATCCGGCCATGTGCTCGGAACGCTGGCGTTTTACTATCCGACCGAGCGCGAACCGGAACCGGAAGATATGGAGATTATGTCGGCGCTGTCATCGCTCGCGAGCCTCGCCATGGAACATGAGGGAACAAGGAAAGCTCTCGAAGAAAACAGGCGGCTGTATGATTCCCTGCTCCATTACCATTATGATGAGCTCACTGGATTGCCGAACCGGCGGCGATTTTTGCAACTTGCCGAGGCAATGCTGCTGAAACTAAACGAAACGAAACAACACGGCGCCATTTTGTATATTGATTTAGACGGCTTTCAATATATTAATGATTCGTTCGGCCATCATATCGGCGACAAGCTGCTTCAACAGACGGCCGCTCGGCTTCGTGAGCGCGTCCGCCCCCATGGCATCGCCGCCCATATGAGCGGAGATGAATTCATCGTGTTGCTCGCGCCAGTCGCCGGACACCAAGAAGCATCAGCCATAGCGGAAGATTTGCTGGCACTCATCGCCCAGCCGTTTTCGTTGGCCGAACAAACCATTTTTATAACGGCCAGCATTGGCATCGCTCTTTTCGACGGTGAGCAAGCCAATGTGGACACGGCCATCCGCCAGGCGGACATGGCCGCCATGGAAGCGAAACGAAAAGGCAAAAACAGCTATTGTCTTTATGAAGAAGCGCTGCGGCATCAGCGCCTTCCTAATGTATTTTTGTTAGCGGATTTGCACCAAGCAGTCAAACAAAACATGGATGGGTTCGTCCTATTGTACCAGCCGATTGTCGATGTGCGAACAAAAACCGTTTCCGCTATGGAAACGCTCATTCGTTGGCATCACCCCACCGAAGGCGTTGTGCCGCCAGGGGATTTTATTCCGCTCGCCGAGGAAACGGGTCTCATTATTCCCATCGGCGAATGGACGATCCAACAGGCCTGCCGGCAGCACGAACGTTGGCGTCAGCAAGGATTCGCGCCGATTCGAATGGCCGTCAACATTTCCGTCAAAGAGCTGCACCATCCGCAATTCGCCGCCCGCGTGGAAGCCATTTTGGCGGAGACGAATATGAAACCATCGTGGTTGGAACTTGAAATTACAGAAACGATCGCCATTTATCAAGAAACGACCGTTTTGACCAATTTGCGCCGGTTGAAAGAGATGGGGGTGCGCCTGTCCATTGATGATTTCGGCACTGGCTATTCCTCGCTCGCCTATTTGAAACAATTGAACATTGACACCGTGAAAATCGACCGTACCTTCATCGCAGATTGCCCCCATTCGCACTATGGCAGCATCATCACAAGCACAATCATCTCCCTCGCCCGCCATCTTGGCATGAACGTTGTCGCCGAAGGAGTAGAGCGTGAGGAACAGCTCGAGTACTTAAGGCAAAAAGGTTGCCACGAGGCGCAAGGCTACTTGTTCCGGCCCCCTATGCCGGCAGATGAAGCAGCGGGCGTGCTAGCACGCAGCATCGAGCGAAGGACGTAAAAACGCGGATGCCTGTCATCAAGGCATCCGCGTTTTTCCATCATTTAAACGCCATCGCCGCCCGCACCGCTTTTTTCCAGCCATCGTAAAGCATCGTTCGCTTGTCATCATCCATCTTCGGCTCAAACCGGCGCTCAAGCTGCCATTGGGCGGCGATGTCATTCCGGCTGTTCCAGTAGCCGACCGCCAGCCCGGCCAAATACGCCGCGCCCAAGGCCGTCGTTTCATTCACAATCGGACGTTCGACCGGAACGGCAAGCAAATCGCTCTGGAACTGCATGAGGAAATTGTTTTTCACCGCTCCGCCATCAACGCGCAGCGTCGTCAGCGAGATGCCGGAATCGGCTTCCATGGCGGCGAGCACATCTTTTGTCTGGTAAGCGAGCGATTCCAAGGTCGCCCGGATGAAATGCTCTTTCGTTGTGCCGCGCGTGAGGCCAAACACCGCCCCGCGCACCTCGCTGTCCCAATACGGCGTGCCAAGACCGACGAACGCCGGTACGACATACACCCCGTCGGTCGACTCGACTTTTTCAGCGTACGCTTCGCTGTCAGCCGCGGTTTTGATCATCCGCAAGCCGTCGCGCAGCCATTGAATGGCCGAACCGGCGACGAAAATGCTGCCTTCAAGGGCGTATTCAACCTTGCCATCAATCCCCCAGGCGATCGTTGTCAGCAGCCCGTGTTTCGACTCGACCGCTTTTTCCCCCGTATTCATCAGCATAAAGCAGCCGGTGCCATACGTATTTTTCGCCATCCCTTCCGTAAAGCACGCCTGGCCGAACAAAGCCGCCTGCTGGTCGCCCGCGGCCCCAGCGATCGGCACCTCCACACCAAAGAAATGATGCGGAACCGTTTTCGCATATACTTCCGACGACGGCCGCACCTCCGGAAGCATCGCCTTAGGCACGTTTAAAATCGCAAGCAATTCGTCGTCCCACTCAAGCGTATGAATGTTAAACATCAACGTGCGCGACGCGTTTGAATAGTCGGTCACATGAGCGCGGCCGCCTGAGAGTTTCCAAATGAGCCACGTATCGATCGTGCCAAAAAGCAATTCGCCGCGCTCCGCCCGCTCGCGCGCTCCCTCGACATGGTCCAAAATCCATTTCACTTTCGTCCCGGAAAAATAGGCGTCAATGAGCAAACCGGTTTTTTCGCGAAACAGCGGGTCATATCCTTTCGCTTTCAGCTCGTCGCAAATGCCAGCTGTCTGGCGAGACTGCCAGACGATGGCGTTATAAATCGGGTTGCCGGTGTCTTTCTCCCACACGACCGTCGTTTCCCGTTGGTTCGTAATGCCGATTGCGGCCACCTGTTCCGGCTTCACTTGCGCCTCAGACAACACGCTGGCAATGACGGCAAGCACCGAGCCCCAAATTTCGTTAGCATTGTGCTCAACCCAGCCGGGCTGCGGGAAATATTGCGTAAACTCTTTTTGCGCCATATGAACGACTTCGCCCTTTTGATTGAACAAAATGGCGCGTGAGCTCGTTGTGCCTTGGTCAATGGATAAAATGTATTGATTCATGGCTTTCCCCTTTCTCCCTTCTTTGGCTCATTTGGCGTATTACTTATGCGCCGGTTAAAGAGATTGACGGCTTGCGGCGCTCACTGTTTTTCCTTTTGCGATCTTCGCCGCCGCCAAAACGATTGCGGTTGCCGCCAGCACTACCCATAGGGCGCCTGTCGGTTTTCCTAAGAAAACGGCTTTATACACTAAACTGCCTAACGCGCCGCCGAGCAGCGGTCCGACGATCGGCACCCACGCATACGACCAATTCGATGACCCTTTCCCTGGAATCGGCAACAAAAAGTGGGCTAAACGAGGCCCAAAGTCTCGGGCCGGATTGATGGCATATCCCGTCGTGCCGCCGAGCGACAGGCCGATCGCCACGATCAAAAAACCGACGACAAACGGATTGAGCCCATCAGCGAATTTGTTGGCGCCAATAGCCAAGATGGCTAAAACCAACACAAACGTTCCAATGATCTCGCTAAGCAAGTTGGCCGCCGTATTCGGCACGGCCGGCCCGGTGGCGAACACGCCGAGCTTGACGCCTGGGTCGTCTGTTTCTTTCCAGTGCGGCCAATAGTGGAGATAGACAACAGCAGCCCCTATCATAGCACCGAGCACTTGCGCCACCACATAGCCAGGGACATCTTTCCACGGAAAATCACCGCTTATGGCCAATGCCACTGTCAACGCCGGGTTAAGATGGGCGCCGCTATACCGGCCGACAGCGTATACGGCCACGGCCACTGCCAACCCCCATCCCATCGTAATGACGATCCAACCAGAATTGGCTGCATACGATCTTTTTAAATTCACGCCGGCGCACACCCCGGCTCCAAAAAGGATGAGCAATGCGGTGCCGATGAGTTCTCCTAAAAATGGCGACATTTGGCCTCTTCCCCCTTTTCATTCGAGATTTTTCTTGTCACTTCCTGCTAGAGCACCCCTCCGGAGGGTTGCAAGTTGGGCAAAAAAGCAAAAACCCACACACTCCCCCGTCCATCAACGAGGAATATGTGTGGGTCTCCGCTTCTCCACCACAACAAGATTAACTTGCTTTCAGCATACCACCATTTGAAAACGCTGTCAACCTATTTTTTCGGCAAAATTTGCACGTAATCGAAGTCGAGCGTATCGACCGCGTCTTCGATATGAAGGCGGGTGATGAACCGGTACGACCGACCGGGGCGCGATGGCGGCAAAGTTTCCGGAATCGTATAGGAAAACGGGATTTCCTTTTTCTCGCTCGGCTTGATCGAAAACGCTCCGGCCGCCGGAATGACGGCGACAATGTCATCCAGTTCCTTGCCGTTTTCGATCGTTTTTTGCACGAGCTCCACATCGAGCCGCTCGATCATTTGTTCCACTGTCCCGCCGTAAATGTGGACGATCCCTTGAATCATTTCCCCTTGGCGCCATAACGATTTATTTAAGATCAAGTCGACGTGCGCCGACCCGACTCCGACTCTTGACATCATTTTGCGCAATAACACCGTAGTCACCTCTTTGTCTCTCTTGTCATATCATCATACGAAAAAACAAAGCCACCTGTTTCAACGCGAGCCAAAAAAATAAACAGACGATGCTGGCCCGGCACGTCTGCCCCTGGGAGAAACAGGGACGAATGCGGCTTGTTTTGTTACCGCTTACAAGAGAGATTACCGCATTCGCCTTCCGCTGTCAATTGGTTACTCGTACACATTTTCGTTTTCGATAATGTAATCGATCCGAATGACCGGGACGTCCTGTTGCTCGACTTCCGCAACAATCAAGCCGACGCGGTCATTATAGATGCAAAACATATCCTGCCCTTTCCGAAACGCCGACTCTCCGTACGAAAGAACCATGTGGTAAATTTTATTGTCGCTGAAATAGCGGCGGCTGACCCGGTTGCCCAATCGAACGATCACTTCTTTTCCCGCGATTTTTCCGCGGTACATCCGTTTCTCCCCCTTTTTGTCGTTCCTATTCCAATGTATGGCCGTTGTTGCCCGCTCATGACTTTTTTCTCCCCAAGCGGCCCGTTTTCCTTTGTAACCCATGGTTTTTCAGACAGGCAGACAACTTTTTTCGGAAATTTCCTTTCTTTTGCTTGACGCGGCCACCCTCGGTAGTGTATAGTAAAGTCATCACATAACAGAATATATTTCAGGCGCTCATCATGAAGAAGCATCTTGGATGGCTGTGAAGTATATTTTGTTATTTGATAAAAATCTTGAGGTTAGCCAAACAGGCTAAAGGTATTAGGAGGAATTCAGTATTATGCAACGTGGTAAAGTAAAATGGTTCAACAACGAAAAAGGCTACGGTTTCATCGAAGTGGAAGGCGGTTCGGACGTATTCGTCCACTTCACGGCGATCCAAGGTGAAGGGTTCAAAACGTTAGAAGAAGGCCAAGAAGTTTCGTTTGAAATCGTCCAAGGAAACCGCGGACCGCAAGCAGCGAACGTTGTCAAATTATAAGGCTTCGTTGACATAGACGAGAGAACGGGAGCGGAACGAAAGACATCCTGCAGCATCGCAGGATGTCTTTTTCATTTGATTGGCATAAATTTCACCAAACGGCGAACAATAAGGAAAGGGAGGTGTTCATATGACGAGGCGCGATGCCGACGTACATACAGGATACAACGACTTGAAGCAAGTGGAAATGTTCGTCGAGACGGCGGAGAAAATGGTCGGCCAGGCGACGATGCAACTGGATCCGGAAATGCTTGACCATGCCGAACAGGCGGTGAAAAACGCCCGCGACCAACTGGCGCGCGCCCGCCAAGAAGCCACGGGCGTCGACGGGGATTTTCTCGACCGCTGCGAACAAACATTGGCCCGCGCTGAGCATCAGCTTCGCGAGGCGCAACAATAGCCCGAACGAGACGGAGCTTCGCTTGGCGAAGCTCTTTTTTTCGCTACACTCCCAATCGAGCGGCAAGCGGCAACGAACAAAACATACGCGCCTGCCGAAATGCTTGTCGGCGCGCATGAACAAAGAACGCCCTCAGCCGCAGCTTCCTGCACCGTTCGGTCCTACTGGCGAGGATGCGGCGGCGCTGATAGGAGCATCTCCCCGTACTGCCGCATTTGTTCCCCGACCGTGCATTGCTGGATGCAAAACGACTGGGCGTACGTTTTGCCGTACTCTTTCCGGAAGGTGCTTTTTAAAAAGCAGCCGTCGCAGTACGTTTCCTCCAGCCAAGCGATTTGGTCCAATATTTCTTTGCGTCGGTTCCGCTTCTGTTTCATACGTCCTTACCCTTTCTCTGTCAATTCCGTTCGACTCGTGATGATCTGCCCCCTAAGCGCCTTTTGAGCGAGCGAATCCGCCTCTTTATTTTGCTTGCGCGAAATCGGTTCATATGCCGGCTCGATGCCAAGCTCGCGCATTTTGGCTTCAATGCGGTCAAGCCAGATGTTGAAATCGTCCTCAAAACACGGCCAATCGCCGGACAGCTGCTTTAACACGACGTGGGAGTCGCCGCGGAACGTCACCGGCAAATGGTGAACGCCGAGCTCTTCAAGCAGCTGCATGACAAACCAAAACGCCGCATATTCCGCTTCGTTATTCGATTTGATTTCGTCAAGCTTTCGGTTGGCGCGCAGCCGATAGCGATGGTCGTTTTGCTTATAGTATACGACCGCGCCAGCGCCGCCTTGGGACGTCTCGTGGTCAAAGCCGCCGTCGAAATACACAACGATCTCATGCGGCTCGCCAGCGATCTCCTCTAGCAGCTTTTTCAGCTCTTTTTTTGACCACACCGTGCCATTTCGATCGACGAACTCCACTGTTTTCGTCCGCCCGGTTTTTTCAAAATCATCCGCCAAAGCGAGAGCCTTTTTTGCATCAACCCAATCGGAAACAAGAAACGCCTCTTGTTTTTTCGGTGTGATATACGTCCAGTGGATTTGTACGTCCAACGCATTGTCACCCTTCCGCGCGGCGATGATCAGAGCTGGTTTTTATTTTACCACACTTGCGCCCTTGTTCATTACCTAATATTATGCGCAATTTCTTCTTGTATCAACCATCTTGCCGCAGGCGCCCATCTTTTTTTCCAAAATAATCTATCTTTTTCGGCCTATTTGTGGTACACTAGCGGCTAGCACCTAAAATGAGATGGGGCGCAAGCATAGGAAGAGGGAGGATTCGAATTGAAGCGTCAAACCATAGCCGATCTGAGTCTGCTAATGGTAACGTTCGTCTGGGGCGCGACGTTCGTCGTCGTCCAAAATGCCATTTCGTTTTTGGAGCCGTTGTCGTTTAACGCCGTTCGCTTCAGTTTGGCCGGCTTGCTGCTTCTCGCTTGGATCGCTGCCGCTTCCCGTCCACTCTTCGGCCAGTTGTCATGGCGGCTCATCGGCGCTGGGGCGTGGATGGGGCTATGGCTGTTTTTCGGCTACGCATTCCAAACAATCGGACTGTTGTATACCACTTCCTCGAAAGCCGGCTTTATTACCGGACTGAGCGTTGTGCTCGTTCCCTTGTTTTCCTTTTTGATTTTGAAGCAAAAACCGTCTGTGAATGCGGTCGTTGGAGCGGTGCTTGCCGCGTTCGGCCTGTATTGGCTGACAGGGGGAGCGGAGCTGTCGTTCAATCACGGTGATTTCTTTGTCTTTCTTTGTGCTGTTTCCTTTGCCATGCACATTATCGTCACCGGCCGCTATTCCTCTCAGTATTCGACGATGCTGTTGACAATGGTGCAAATTTTTACTGTCGGCATCCTCTGTTTCGTCTTTGCCTTTTGGTTTGAAGATGCCGCCCAAATGTGGAACATGGCGGTGCTCCGCCGTCCGGAAGTATGGGGGGCGCTCGCTGTGACATCGCTTTTGGCGACGACCGCGGCGTTTCTCATCCAAACGGCGGTGCAAAAATATACGACTCCCGCTCATGTCGCGCTCATTTTCGCCATGGAACCGGTGTTCGCCGCTTTGACCGCCTGCCTTTTGGCTGGAGAGCGGCTGTCGCCATCGGCCTGGCTTGGCGGCGTGGCGATTTTGGCCGGCATGATTTTCGCCGAACTGCCAAGCATGCGTCTCTGGGGCAGGCGGTGGCGGGAAAAACGAAACATCCCGTCATAGCCGCAACGGCTGCTCTCAACGAAAAAACAGGGCGGCTTTTTGGCGGCTAGAGGCGTGCCGTTGTCCATCATCCCATGTCGCCGACCCCTGACGCGCTTCGCTGCCTGAGGCCGTCAGCTGCAGCGCCGACAACCCCAATGCGATAAAGCGCCCGCGGCCATGCCTAAGAGCGCCCCGCCGACGACTTCGATCGGCTCGTGCCCGAGCCGGGCGCGCAGCTGCCGCTGTCGTTTTTGATAAACGGTTTGTTTTGGGTCGCCTTCCAACTTTTCCACTTCCTCGGCGAGCTCGTTCAGGCGAAGGGCGAGTTCGCCCGCTTGGCGCCGCACCCCTTGCGCATCGTACATGACGATCAGCCCAAACAACGCGGCCAAGGCAAAATCGATCGTGCGCACGCCTCGCTCGAGGGCGATAAATGTCGCTAAGGCGGAAACACCGGCAGAGTGGGAGCTTGGCATTCCGCCGGTTTCGAAAAAGAGCCGCCAGTCCCACCGGCCGGTTTCCAGCTGTTTGATCGGGATTTTCAGAAACTGGGCGAGCGCGATTGTCGCGAGCGCCGTCTTCAGCCCCTTGTTCATCACGCTTTCCTCCTTTTGCTTATATTTTGGCCAAGGGCAGCCATACTATCCATAAAGAGCGGAGGTGAGAGCAATGACCAAAAACGGCGGCCGAAACCGCGGCACGAAGGCGCCGGGCGTCAACCCGCAAGGCTTTGGCCAAGACGGAACGTTCACCCCGGATCCCAAAAGCAAGCTTGAGAACGCAGCGAAAAAGCTTAACACAAAATAAAAGCAGGCTTCCCGATGTGGGAGCCTGCTTTTTGCCGTTATCGCTTCACTTTCGCCAATTTTTCGCGCAGCACCATTTGCAAAATGCCGCCGTGGCGATAGTAGTCGATTTCGACTTCGCTGTCAAAGCGGACGATCGCTTCAAATTCTTTCTTCTCGCCCGTATCCGGGTCCGTCGCCGTCACTTTGACGAGGTCGCGCGGTTTGACGCTTTCATCAATGTGAATGTCGAACGCTTCTTTGCCGGTCAAGCCGAGCGTCTCCGCATTTTCGCCTTCTTTGAATTGCAGCGGCAGAACGCCCATCAAGACGAGGTTCGAGCGGTGGATGCGCTCAAAGCTTTCGGCGATCACCGTTTTAATGCCAAGCAAGAACGTCCCTTTCGCCGCCCAGTCGCGCGAGCTGCCCATGCCATAGTCTTTGCCGGCGATGACGACAAGCCCAGTGCCGTCTTGTTTGTATTTCATGCACGCATCGTACATCGACATCACTTCGCCGGTCGGCCAGTACGTCGTATAGCCGCCTTCCGTGCCCGGCGCAATTTGGTTGCGGATGCGGATGTTGGCGAACGTGCCGCGCATCATCACTTCATGGTTGCCGCGCCGCGAACCGTACGAGTTGAAATCTTTCGGCTCGACGCCTTTCGAGATCAAATATTGGCCTGCCGGCGTGTTTTTGCCGATGGAACCTGCCGGCGAAATATGGTCGGTCGTGACCGAATCACCGAACTTGCCGACGACGCGCAAGCCGGTGAGCGGTTCAACTTTGCGCACTTCCGGCGACAAGCCTTCAAAGAACGGCGGATTTTGAATGTACGTCGAGTTTTCATCCCATTGGTAAAGCGGCTCGTCCGTCGTTTCGATGGCATTCCAACGCGGATTGCCGTCGAACACGCGCTCATATTCTTTGCGGAACAGTTCCGGATCGACTGCTTGCTTGACGACATTCTTCACTTCTTCCATCGACGGCCAAATGTCGCGGAAGTAGACGTCATTGCCGTCTTTGTCTTTGCCGATCGGTTCGTTGAGCAGGTCAATGTCGACCGTGCCGGCGAGCGCATAGGCGACAACAAGCGGCGGCGATGCCAAATAGTTACCTTTGACAAGCGGGTGGATGCGGCCTTCAAAGTTCCGGTTGCCGGACAGGACGCTTGTCACGAGGAGATCGCTTTCCGCGAGCGCTTTTTCGAGCTCCGGCGCAAGCGGACCTGAGTTGCCGATGCATGTCGTGCAGCCGTAGCCGACGATGTTAAAGCCAAGCTGCTCGAGGTATGGAAGCAGTCCTGAGTCACGCAAGTAGCCGGTGACGACTTTCGAGCCCGGCGCGAGCGACGTTTTCACGTATTTCGGCACTTGCAAGCCTTTTTCCACCGCTTTTTTCGCCACTAAGCCAGCGGCGACGAGCACGTACGGGTTCGACGTATTCGTACAGCTCGTGATGGCCGCAATGACGACGGCGCCCGTTTTCAATTTCACTTGTTCGCCGTTCAGCTCGACCGTAATTTCCCGCTCCAAGTCCGCTTCCGTCAAGCCGAAGCCTTGGTTGCCTTGCGGCGCTTTCACCGCGTCGCGGAACGATTGTTTCATTTTCGAAAGCGGGATCAAGTCTTGCGGCCGTTTCGGGCCAGACAAGTTCGTTTCAATTTCCGACAAGTTGATTTCGACAACGTCCGTAAACACCGGCTCCGGCGCATCCGGCGTGTAGAACAGGCCGTTTGCCTTGCAGTACGCTTCGACGACTTGAACGTGATGTTCATCGCGGCCGGTCAGGCGCAAATAGTCAAGCGCTTCGGCGTCGACTGGGAAGAAGCCGCACGTCGCCCCGTATTCCGGCGCCATATTGGCGATCGTCGCCCGGTCAGCAAGCGGCAAGGTCGCAACCCCTGGTCCGAAAAATTCGACGAATTTGCCGACGACGCCTTTTTTCCGGAGCACTTGCGTCACCTTAAGCGCCAAGTCGGTGGCCGTCGCTCCGTCCGGCAATTTGCCTGTCAGGCGGACGCCGATGACTTCCGGCACCGGGAAGTATGACGGCTGGCCAAGCATGCCGGCTTCCGCCTCAATACCGCCGACCCCCAGCCGAGGACGCCGAGGCCGTTGATCATCGTCGTATGCGAGTCCGTACCGACAAGCGTATCCGGGAACGCTTCATACTCGCCGTTTTCCCCTTCGACTGCGTGAACGACGCTTGCCAAATACTCCAAGTTCACTTGGTGGACGATCCCCGTTGCCGGCGGAACCGCACGGTAGTTGTTAAACGCTTTTTGCGCCCATTTCAGAAACTTGTACCGCTCGGCGTTCCGTTTGAATTCCAAATCCATGTTGTACTCGAGCGCATCGTCCGACCCGTAGCGGTCGACTTGCACCGAGTGGTCGATGACGAGGTCGACCGGAATTTCCGGGTTGATTTCGTACGGGTCGCCGCCTAGATCCGCCATCGCTTTGCGCATCGAAGCCAAATCGACGACGGCCGGCACGCCGGTGAAGTCTTGCAAAATGACGCGCGACGGCTTAAACGGCACATCGATGTCTTTCATTTCCGGCGTTCCCCATTTCGCCAAGTTTTCGACGTGCTCTTTCGTGATGACGCGGCCGTCGACTTGGCGAAGCACCGATTCAAGCAACACTTTGATCGAGTACGGCAGGCGGCTCACCTGGCCGATGCCCGCTTCTTCAAGCGCTTGCAAACGGTAATAGTTGTATTTTTTACCATTTACCTCGAATGAAGCGCGGGCATTGAACACATCTTGTTTCGCCATATGTATTACCCCCTTCACTTCACAATAATACTATACTATTTTTTCGCACAAAAGTCGAAAAAATAGCATGAATTCTCCCAATCCCCATAAAGTTCGGCACGACTTTATCTTATTATAGAACAGGACAAGTTGTAAATAATGACTTCCAATGTCTCGCCCATATTACTTCCTTACCGCAGCAAAAGAGGAATAAGGCGCCCGTTTCGTCGCAAACTAGAAGCGGAGGTGAAACGAATGGCGAAACGGAAAGCAAACCACGTGATCCCTGGCGTCAACTACCCCCACTTAACTAACGTTTGAAGTGGGGGCTTGCAACTCCCCAGAAGTGCGAACGGACGTTATCCTCCTTCCTTGACTTGGGGTTGCATGACGGGCAGGTTGACGACTACCCAACGACACAGGTCATGCCTATGTCGTTCCTTCAACGATGTACTCGATTCCTTTTCGTTGAAGGTTCATCGCCCCAATGCGGTCATCGTTTGAAGTGTATCCGCATGTTCGGCAACAAAAGGTGTGTATGCGTTTCTTTCGGTTGTCTTTTTCTTTATGCCCACACTTTGGACATGTTAAAGACGTGTAATGTGGAGCGACGACAATCACTTTTGCCCCATGCAAACGTGCCTTATACTCCAGCATTTGACGGAATTGATAGAAAGCCCACGTTACGGTTTCATATCGGTCATGAATACATATGCGTTCTGTTTTTTTCCGAATGCCTGTTAAATCTTCTAATACAAAAAGGGTGCGTTCTCCATATTGACGAACGAGTGCCTTCGTGACGGCATGGTTCACATCCGTCATCCAACGGTTTTCTCGTTGTCCAATGGTTTTCAGCTTCCGACGTGCAGAAGCCGTCCCTTTTTGTTGGAGGGTTTTTCGCATTTGTTTGTACTTTGCACGTCTATGTTTAATGTTTCGCCCGTGAAAAAAGGTTGTTTTCCCTTGTGAATCATAAGCAACGGCAAGAAAGTTCAACCCTAGATCGACACCGACCACTTGGCGAATGTCGTGTTCATCTACGGTTGGAATGGTTTTGATCATAGGGATGTGCAAAAAGAATTTGTTATGCTTATAGACGAGTTTGGCTGTACCAAACGTCCAAGAGCCATCAAAATATCGTTCCATGCCTTTTGGTTCAAACGGTACTTTGATTCGTCCTTCTAGCGTATTGACAGAAAACACTCCTTGAACAAGCGAATAATCTCGATTCCACACGAGATCATATTCCGGCTTTTTAAAGCGAACCAATGTCCATTCATGCCCATTGCTTTTTAAGGAACGGTATCTAGCGATGACAGTCTTAATTACTGATTGTGCCATTTGCGAACGCAATGCGTAGTTGGCTCGAAGTTGGCGATAGGTCATGTCGTGCAACTTGGCTTGTGCAAGTATGTTTGTGTCAAAAATGACAGCAGATACAGCGTTGCATGCTTGTCGATAAGCAGAAAGGGCAGCTTTCAATAATTCTGCTTGTTCCGCTGTTGGGTAAATTTTGATTTTGGCGGTTAACGTCACATCCATTTGTCTCACCTCTCTTTCACTAAATGTAGTATATCATATTGATTTTTTAGTGATGCAAAAACAAAAAAGCGATTTCTCCCGCACTTATTCCCTTCGGTCATTGAAGTGGGGGGTCTCCTCGCTAAAGATGATGAACCGCTGACAGAAGCCCAGCGCCAAAACAACAAAAAACGAAAAAAGAATCAATAGCGCGGCGGCCGTACCGCCATCCCGGCCTGCCATAGCATGCAAAAAGGGAATGGCCGCCGCGGGCATTCCCTTACTCGTTTCGGTTGATGTCATCGACAATCGCCTGCAGGTCGCTGCGGAATTTTTCGAGTTGCGCGCGCTGCGTCTCGGATGCGACTTCGAGCGCGTTTTCAATCTGGGCAAACGCCTCGTTTACTTCCTGCCGCAAATGGGCCAATTGGTGGCCATAGTCGGCTTGGTCGCGCACTAAATGGTCATGCCATTCTTTCGCTTCCATCGTCGCCTTTTGCGCCGCCTGAAACGCGTCTTGTTTCGTTTTATGGTAAACCATGGCTCGTTCCTCCTTTTCCGGTCATGGCGGTCATCCATTACTTATCGTCTCAAACCGGGCGCAAATTATACGCTGAATAAACGTCAGCCGCCGCCGGCATGCTAATAAAAAAGGAGGGACAAGGAGATGGCGAACAAAAACGACGGCAAAGATATGCGCAAAAACGCGCCCAAAGGCGACAACCCTGGGCAGCCAGAGCCGCTTGACGGTTCGAAAAAAGTGAAGAACCGCAATCACACGCGGCAAAAGCACAACACAAGCCACGATATGTGACGCTAACAAGCGGAATTGCCCTTCTCGTTTAGCCGCGCCCGGCTGCCGCCGGGCGGGCTGAACGGCTGTTATTTGTTTACATAATAAAATTATTGTAAAATCAACAAAGCGGGCGGTCTCTAGAACATCCCGTTGCCGCCCGCCTTGGGTTCATTCCCATTGAAGCGAATCATTCTCACCCGGGCAACAAGCCGGCCGACGACGATTATGATTCGGCTGTTTGCCGCTTTAGCGCTTCATACAGCTCCACGAATTCAGCGGCTAAATCCTTGACCGTGATCGCCGTCATTAAATGATCTTGGGCATGCACCATCAGAAGCGTCACCACCGGCTGTCCGCCGCCCGCTTCTTGTTGCAGCAGCGCGGTCTGCAGCCCATGGGCCGCCTGCAGTTCCGCTCCCGCCTGTTCAAGCAGCCGGCGCGCCTCGGCAAATTCTCCTTTTTTCGCTGCTGCAATCGCCTCCATTGCATAACTGCGGCCGTTTCCGCCATGAAGAATCAGTTGGAATACAGTTTGTTCATATATTTGCATAACGCCATCTCCTACATGTTAGTAAATTGCCGGTAGTTGATCAGCCGGACTCCGCGCTCGGCGAGCGCCTCAGCAAGCTCCGGATTGGTCAAGACGGCAAGCTCCCTGACCCGCTGTTGGCAATAGGAACTTCCTACAGCGAGCGGGACATCAATGTACGCTGGATGGCACATCACTTCCGCCGTCTGCCCGTCGTCAATCCGGTCAATGAGGGTCAAAAAATGGTCCTTTGTCAACCCGTCGCCGTAAAAGTCGGGAAAAAAGACATCGACGGTTGTCAGCCGATGCGGCCGTGCCGTCCGCACTGGGCGGATCGGCAGCCGATAACGTTCGGCCAATTGTTCCACAACCGGAAACACATTCGGATGCTCATGAACGTGATGATGGCTGTCGATATGCGTTGGAGAGAGCCCGAGCGAGAAAAACCGCTCCAATTGGGCAGCAAGCTCCCGCTCGATATCGCTGCGTCTAGCGCCGGCAAGCGCCTCCCCGCGCCGCGGAAACTCCCCGTTTTCGTTCACAAGCGACGGAACATCGGCCAGCGGCCGGCCGCATGTCAGCACAAAATGAATGCCGACGCCGAGTTCCGAATGTTCCTTCGCCAGCCGGGCGGCGTGTTCTGCCGCTGGCATGTTGGCCATCAGCGTCGCCGACGTGACGACACCGTGTTGAAACGCTTCCAAAATTCCGTAGTTGACCCCTTTCGAGTAGCCGAAATCATCGGCGTTGACTATGCAATAGCGCGGCATTTCGTTTCTCTCCTTATTTACAGCGAGTGCGTTGTTCCCGCTCCGCTTGAGATCATTGGATCGGTCTGCTCTTCAGCCGCTTTTTGTTTGTCCCAAATCGAGAAAAATGGATAGTAGATGGCAAACGCGATGAAGAAGTTGACGATTTGCAAAATGCTCCCAGAAATTTTGCCTCCCGTCGCTAAATAGCCACTGATCACGATCGGTGTCGTCCATGGTACAGCCACCCCGCTCGGTTTGGCGACAAGCCCGGTCGCCATCGCCGTGTAGGAGACAACAACGAGCACGACAGGCACGAGAATGAATGGAATGATAAGCAACGGGTTCATGACGATCGGCATACCGAATGTAATCGGTTCATTAATATTGAAAATGCCAGGCGCGATCGCGAGCCGCCCTAAGCTTTTCAGCTGCCGGCTGCGCGCCCGAAGCATCATGGTCAACGCCAACGCCAATGTCGCTCCTGAACCGCCGATGTAAATCCAAAGATCGAAAAACTGTTGCGTGATGACGTTGGGCAGCTCGGCATTCGGATTTTGCTGGAACACCATCCGGTTTTCGTCCATCAGCGACAGCCAAATCGGCCCCATTACTCCTCCTACGATCGCCGCCCCGTGCAAACCAGTCGACCATAGTAGCTGCACAAGCAATACAGCGACAATGGCGCCAAATAAACTGCCGCCGAGCACACTGAGTGGTTTGTTTAGGAGTACAGAGACAATATTATGGAAACTTTCAAACGGCGTCATTTCCAAAATAAGTCGAGCCACCCAGACAACGACGAGAACAGCGGCTCCCGGAATCAAAGCGACAAAAGAGCGGGCCACGGCAGGCGGCACTCCATCTGGCAGGCGAATGACAATGTTTTTTTGGATGATTTTTCGATAAATTTCGGTCGACACAATCGCCAAAATCATGGCGACAAACAAACCTTTGCTGCCGACCCATTGCACCGGAATTCCCCCGCTGACCATAATGGCTTCTTTCGCTCCTTCCGGCGTGAACGGCACTTTATACGGAGTGGCGAGCAAAAAGGCGGCAAGTGAAATCGCCCCGGCTGAAAGCGCATCAACTTTGTACTTTTCCGCCAACCGGTAAGCGACTCCGAAGCTGACGACAAGCGCCATAATATCGAACGTCGCCCCGACTGGGTACAGCAGCTTATCTAACCAATGTTCGCCGAACCATTTCGCCATCCATTCGTTATAGCCAGGAATCGGTAAAAAGCCAAGAATCAAAAATAAAGACCCGATGATCAATAACGGCATCGACAAAATAATTCCGTCACGAATCGCCTGCAAATGGCGCTGTTCGGCAATCCTGCCGGCGACAGGCATCACACGCTCTTCCAACACACGAATGAACCGATCCATTGACCCTGCCCCCCTTTATTGTGTTAGACGCAAAGCAAATTCCAATACCCCCGCGCCGTTGACCCGCCCATAGTCGGCCGGACTGATGACATCGACCGGAATGCCGCGGGCCTCACCCTCTTTTTTGAAGGCGGCGAGCTTATAGCGGATTTGCGGGCCAATCAGCACAACATCCGCCTGATCGAGATGGCTTTTCGCTTCATCGGCCGACACAGCCCAAATGTTCGCCTCAACCCCTTTTTGCTTTGCCGCCTCTTGCATTTTCGTTACAAGCAAACTCGTCGACATACCAGCGGCGCAAATGAGCAAAATGTTCATCATTGTTCCTCCTTTGTTTGGTGATCACCATCTTAACAAGCAAATTCCATGCCAACAATAAAAAACCACCGAAACAGCGAGATCGGTTCATTGTGTGTCAGTCAGCGATAACTGTGTATTGAAATCGTTTTCAATCTACAGCGCAAAACAAAGAAACAAACGCCTTATGTGTCCCGTTTTTGCTGCAGCGAGCGGAAGAAGCGAATAATGTGACACAGTTCGCTCTCGCCGATGCGGACGCCATATCGCTGTTCAAGCGGAAACAGCCCCTCCTTCACGATCGTATACAGCGGTTCGTGTTCACGACAACCATCACCCATCTCAGCAGCGCTCGATGATTCACCGGCCAACAGCCGATCAAGCAGGCAGCACAAATGAAGGACAAGCCCGGCCATATCGCGAGACTGCGCCGGAAATCCAATCTCTTGGCTGATCGACGCAAGCACCGCACGGATCGACGGGATCGCCTGTCCCGGGGAGAGGTGGCGAAGATGGCCGTCGAGTTCTCGTGTCATATGCATATACGTTTCCTCACTATCGACAAGCGCCTGTATCTCTTTGATGGCTTTCAAACTGAGCACTTCGTCCAAAGCAAAGTGCGGAATCCGTTCATCGAGCTGGAAATGGCTGACGATGGCAACGATTCGAACATGTTTGGCCATGTTTGACAACCGATTTTGTGCTTCTTTTTCGTCAACGATATGAATAGGAATAATTTCCCACCATTGTTCATCAAGGTGCAAGTAAGTTTCCAGTATATGCTTTAATGCAAGCGCACTTCCTTTTCCTGTCAAACAAGCCGTAACAATCGCCAGTCGATCTTGCTCCGCCCCCTCCTCTTCCCAAAACGGTTGGCGTACGTAATATGGCGCTGCGGTTTTCACTTCGTTATAAATGTCGGCAAGAGAATAGCCGAGCATCGCTTTGCGGGCGGCTTCCAATACATGCGGCGTACTTGCTGCAGAAATGATTTTCACTGGAATGGCAAGCTCTTTTTCTAAAAAATGGGCAAAAGACACGAGCGATCCCATATCGACAAGCAGCAGCGCCCCTTTCATCGATGCAACCGGCTGCAAGATGGCTTTTACTTGCTCGTACACTTGTTTCGGATCGGCATCGAGCGGCATATCGACTGCTTGCACACATGCGGCTGCCAACAATTGGTTGACGACATCCGCCATAGCTGACGCAACGCCGTTGCCATGCATGATGACAACAACCGCCACCCGCTCTTCCTGTTCTTCTTTTTTTTCGTCACGGTGCGCGAAAAACATAGTCAAAAACCCCGCTTCATCGATGGGAAAATCCATGTGCATCTGTTCTTCCATGAACTGCAAGCAGTCCAAAGCAACGGCAAACTCTTTTTTATAAGCGGTGCGCACCTGGTTGAGCCGCGGATGGGTCACTGCGTTCCCAGCCCGAAGGCGATTGAGCGCCGTTTGAATGTGCAATGCAAGCGCATACCTGACCTTCTCCGGCAACCGGCATTCCAGTTTGTCCTCCGCGTAGGCGATCAGCGCCTCGGTGAAGGACAGGACGTCAGGCGCGATTATTTTCTCCAGATCGCGGCGATCGCGTATGCGGCGATAGAGCCCTTTCATATATTGCGAAATGTAACGCTCAATGTCCATCTCAAGCAGCAAATCCAGTTCATCGCCCGTGACGCCCTGCTTTTTCAACTCACTGTATTTGCGCTCAATATTGTCATAAATCGATTGCTGGTCCTCATTCCCCAGTTCTGGTTGGCATTCGCCTCCATGCGCCGAAAACACGCATCGACCGTGCGGCAACGGAAAAGTAGCGGCCTGCGGATGCTTTTTCTCAAGCAGCAACCCGCTTTGCACCTCAAACGGCAAGTCCGCGCGCTGAATGCGGACATCGTCTTTCTTTCCGGTAACATAGTCGGCATACGCCTTGGCGCAAACGAGCTGAATGTCGGCTTTCAGCTGTCCGACGTTGTTGGGACATGGGTAAAACAAAAAGGCGCGCAACGCATTGGCAGAGACATGAATGTCTTTCCCGAGACGCACCGCTTCTTGTTGAAAAAATTGCACGACGAGGCAATATCGTTCCTCGAGCGTCCGCTTCTCAAGCGGCGGCAGCCAAATATGCATCGGAATGCGGCGACGAAACGTTTTCAGCAAGCTGGATTCCGGGTTTTCGGTCGTTGCGCAAATCAACAGTACATCAGCCTTTCGTTCCGTATCCGTTTCCCCTAGACGGCGGTAGACGCCGCGGTCAATGAAGGTAAACAGCATCTCCTGCCCTTCCGCTGGCAGGCGGTGCACTTCATCTAAAAATAAAATGCCTCCGTCCGCCTTCTCAAGCAGCCCTTTTTGTTCATGCGCTCCCGTGTATGCTCCTTTCCGGATTCCAAACAGTTGTCCGAGCAACAGTTGCGGATTGTTGGCGTAGTCAGCACAGTTAAAGGTGACAAACGGCGCCGCGGGCGAAAACCGGCGAACGGCAACGGCAAACTCATGAAGTAGCTGGGCAAACATCGACTTTCCCGTTCCTGTTTCTCCGACGATCAGCAACGGCAGTCCTTTCGGTGGATACAAGATGGCCGCTTTGCCCTGCTCGATGGCCATGGCCAGACTCGGCTGCTCAGCAGCGAGCCGGTCCAACCGCGGCGCTGCCGCTCCATTGCCGGCGGCCGCAAATCGCACCGGCCTCCCCGGCCGTTTTTGCACTTTTCCTTCCCTCCACAATCGATTCAAATCGCGGCTGACATTGGCTCGATCCAATCCAAGAGCATCAGCTAGTTCCTCCGCGCTCACCCACCGCTCTCCGCTCTTCTTCCACTGACACAGCGTGTTATAGATGAGATTGATTCTTTTCACGATCGCTCCCCTCCTCGTTACACACATTCGCAGCCGTTGGCTAAAATTCCTGCCGAATCGTGATGAAACAACGCCTGCCCGCTGCCATCCGCAAAATAAAAGAAAGAGGCCCCATTTGGCCTCTTTCACTTGGCAAATACATGATGCCCGATGCGGATCGTCACCGGACGCGACAGCATCCATTTGTCTTTCGTAATTTTCGGGTTGTAGAAATAGAGCGAACCGCGGCGATCAGTTGGGAATAAGGCGAGCGCCTTGTCGACCGCCTCGTAATCTTGCTTGGTCGGCCGAATGCGGGGCAGTTTTCCCGTTTTCACCGGCACAAATGCATAGCCCGATTTCGTTTTTTGATAAATGACGCCGCGCACCGTTTTCGGAAATTCAGGATGTTGAGTGCGGTTCAAAATGACGAGCGCCACTTCCACTTTGCCGGCGAACGGCTCGCTCGAACCGGTCTCCGCTTGCACGAGCTGGGCGAGCAACTTCCGATCAGCCGCGCTTAATGAAATGGCCTTCTTCTTTGCCGGCGCCGAAGCCGATCTCTTCGCCGCAGCCGGCACTTTCAGCCTTTCGCCGATATAAATCACATTGCTTTTTAACCCGTTCAATGACTTTAACGAGGCAACCGTGATATGATATTGTTTGGCGATCTTTGACAACGTATCGCCTTTTTTCACTTGATAGTATGTATACAGACCAGCCGCTTCGACCGACAGCCCATGAGAGCTTAACGCCATACAGCAAGTGATCGCGAGCGCTGCAATCATCTTTTTCACTCTGCGCATCCCCCTCATCGTTGCCTTTTGGCTTTTTTTCTGTTTTCTAGATTAGCAGGCAAAGAAGGGAACGTCACTGTATATTTTTTCCACACAAAGTGGCCGGCGACTTTCAATCCATTGGCGCTGTAGGGCGGGACAAGCTTTTTTACAGTTGCATTACGGTTATGTAACAGTCTGTAACGAATCAAGGTCCTGTCGGATATCCCCCTGAAACTTGCCAAACAGCGCGCTTTTCGACATAATAATAGACGAATCTCGCTCAAAGCGCGGGTGGAAGCAGCATAACGATCAGCGCATCTTGCTTAAAGAGCCTTAACGACTCGAAGCTGCTTGAGAAGAAAACATTGAATCAACGCATTGGGGTGAGGATCGTGCTGACCGGGTGGTTTCTTTGGTTTATTTTGTTGTGGGTCGTCTTTTTGCTTGTCATGATGTCGATCGGCGGCTTTTTCATGTTCCGCAAGTTTTTGAAGCGGCTGCCGAAAGAAGATGGAAAATCGGAGCTCGACTGGCAGGAATATTACATTGAACAGACGCGCCATTTATGGGGGGAAGAAGAAAAAGCGCTGCTTGAGGAATTGGTTCGCCCTGTGCCGGAATTGTTCCGCGACGTCGCGCGGCAAAAGATCGCCGGCAAAATCGGCGAGCTTGCCTTGAAGGAGCAGGCGCCGCGCATCACACGCGACTTGCTGATCCGCGGCTACATCATCGCAACCCCCAAGCGCGACCATAAGTTTTTGATCCGGACATTGCAGGCGAAGAACATCGATCTTGCCCCTTATCAACATTTATTGGAAAGCCGCTGATCGGCCTCTCGATTTGGTCCGAATACGAGCGGCTTTCGTCTTTTTCAACATAGCAAAGCTGCCCAAACAAACGGCTGGTTGGTACAGGCGGCTTCACGGCGGCGAAATTCCGAAAAAAGCAAAATGGCTTGGCGCAATAAAAAGGGAGCTGTCCATCAGCGGGACAGCTCTTTATGTCAGCACTGGCGGTTTCAGCTGCGCCGCCAGCTTTCTGTATGAAACGTACATCGCGATCCGCCATGGGACAATCATCGAAAACGCGAGTAAATAAAACATGCCGCTTAACTGGCGGTAGTCGATGGTTCTTCCTAAATACGTTTTCAAGCCAAGACGAATGACAATCAACCCAAGCAAAATCCAAATAAAGGATTTTGAGCGTTTCAAATAAATATCGTTACCGCGGATTTCAAACTTCGACGTTTTAATGAGAAACAGCGAGAAAAACAGGCCGAGAATGACCGCTTCGATGAGCTCCCCACGCGTAACGCGAAAGACTGGATCGATGAACATCAGCGCCCCGGTGCTCATAAACAGCGGCGGCAAAATAATTTTTTTGGCATTCGTCGGCTTTTCCGACGCCTTCATGCGCACAAAAAAGATGAAAAACGCCATCACAACGGCGATGAGCGATGTAATGAACGCCAAAGCCATCACCTTCTTCCGACAAAATTCACGGACAACGCCATTATAGCAAAAACCGCTCGGCTTGCCTACCGTCCTCTCCAGCCGCCCCGCCTTCACCAAACACCGCGCTCGCTTCATCCCTCTCGCTTGCCAAGAGGAGCGCAGCCAGCTGTCTTCCGGCGGTCATAAGCGGCGCCTTCGTTTACAAGCGTGCCTACAAAAGGCGGGCGATCGCCTCGAGCACGCGGGTTTCTTCAAACGGCTTGACGATAAAGTCAGCGGCGCCGGCTTCAATCGCCTCAACGACCATGCGCTGCTGCCCGAGCGCCGAGCAGATGATGATTTTCGCCCCGGGATCGATCTCCTTAATCGCCCGCACCGCTTCAATCCCATTCATGACCGGCATCGTAATGTCCATGATGACAAGATCGGGGTGCAGCCGGCGATACAGCTCGACCGCCTCTTTGCCGTTTTCCGCCTCACCGGCTACGGTGTGATCCGTTTTTTCCAGTATGCGCGCCAGCGTTATCCGCATAAACTTTGCATCGTCAGCAATTAAAATGGCAGCCATCTTTCCATCGCCCTCTCCTCAACGATATTCCTCCAACAACAGCCGCTAAAAACCAGTAAACCCTCCAAACAAGCTTGTCGTATAAGCAATCAGCTTGGTCATCCAGTCAAAATACAAAACGACGCCCATCGCCACCATGACATAGCCGCCCGCCTTCATGATGGATGCGCTATGGCGGCGGATCCATTGCAGCTTGCCGATAAAAAACGACAACAAGAAAAACGGAACGGCAAATCCGAGCGTATAAGCAAGCATATACACCATTCCTGAGCCCGGGTTGGTGGCGGCTAGAGCGACAACCGCCACCAAAATCGGCCCCATGCACGGCGTCCAACCGGCGGCGAACGCCATGCCGATCAGCACGGAGCCGACATATCCCGACGGCCGTTCACGAAACGAAATGCGCCGGTCTTTCAGCAAAAACGCCGGCTTCCACAGCCCGGCGACGACGAGGCCGAGAGCGACGATCACGACCGCGCCGATTTGCCGGATCGCATCTTGATAATCAACAAACAGCCTTCCAAGCAGCGAGGTGCCAAAGCCAAGCGAAATAAAAATGAGAGAAAAGCCAAGCAAAAAACAAAGCGTATGCCATAAGCTGCGGCGGTTCATCATCGCGTTTTCCTCTTTCAGCTCGCTGACCGACACGCCGGTGATATACGATAAAAACGCCGGATAAAGCGGCAGGCAGCACGGAGAAATAAACGACAAAAACCCGGCGCCGAACGCTAAAAATAGATTGAGATCATTCATTGGTGAACCAGCCCCTGCTTTTTTACTTTTTATTTTAACAGAATTCCTTCTTCCCGTAACGTGTTTCTCATTGTTCCTGGTCAATTTTTCTATTTTCCATTTTGGCGTTCACTGATAAAATAGTATAAAGCACCATACACAATACTTCAAGCAAAGGACGGTCGATTCGTGCCGAAATGCAAATTGTTGACCTTGATTGAACAAAAGCGGATGGAGCTTGTCGACACGGTGGCCAAAATGGGGTTAAACTCGGCGGCGGCCATGAAAATCAGCAAGGAACTCGACACACTGCTCAACGCCTATCAGCATGAACAAATGAAACAGCGAAAACAAAGCGCCTCCCGCTAGGCGGGACATGGCGCTTTCTTCTTTTTCTTCCAAGCAGGGGCGGCAAAACGCCGCCATTTACGCATGGACGTCGACAAGGCCGTTTTGCAACAAGTACATTTGGTAGTAAAGCCCTTTTTGCGCCAGCAGTTGCTGATGTGTGCCGCGCTCGATAATTTCGCCTCGATGGAGGACGAAAATTTGATCGGCATCTTGGACCGTTGATAAACGGTGGGCGATGGCGATTGTTGTCCGCCCTTTCCGCATGCGCATGAGCGCATCTTGAATCGCTTCCTCTGTTTCGGTGTCAATATGGGCGGTCGCCTCATCGAGCACCAAAATTTTCGGATCGGCAGCGATCGTGCGAGCAAAGGAAAGAAGCTGGCGCTGACCGCTTGATAACGTCGCCCCGCGCTCGGCGAGCACATGGTCGTAGCCGCCGGGCAATTGTTCAATAAACGCATCGGCCTGCACGAGCCGAGCAGCCTCCTTAATGGCTTCGTCGTCCAGTTCCTGATTATACATGCGAATGTTCTCTTTGACCGTCCCGTAAAACAAAAACGGATCTTGCAAGACAAGACCGAGGCGGCGGCGCAGCTCGACGCGCGAGTAATCGCGGATCGAGCGTCCGTCAAGCAAAATATCGCCGCGGTCAAACTCATAAAAGCGCATAAGCAAATTGATGATCGAACTTTTGCCGCTGCCGGTATGGCCGACAAACGCGACCGTCTCGCCTGGACGGATGACAAACGACAGCCGTTTCAGCACATCCCGTTTGCCGTCGTAGGAAAAGCTGACATCCCGAAATTCGATTTCCCCGCGCTCGATCACATGCGGCGACCAATTTGGATTGGCCGGCGCCTCTTCTTGATGATCAAGAAGGGCAAACACGCGAGAGGCGGAAACGATCGCCTGCTGGTAAAGAGACAGGCGCATCATCATTTGCGTCACCGGTTCGAAAAAGCGCTCCAAATAGTTGACGAACGCGTACAATACACCGATCTCAACTGGACTGTCAAGCGCCGTGATGCCAAAAAAGCTGAGCACGACCATGATCGACAACATATACACCACATCGATTGCCGGTCGAAGCAGCAGTCCATCGAGGTGGATGTTTTTCATCCCCGCCTTGTAATGCGCTTCATTGACGGCGGCAAACTCTTGATATAAACGGCGCTGCTGGCGGAACGCTTGAATGACGGCCATTCCTTGCAGCGATTCGTTCAATTTGGCGTTCAGTTCGCTCAGCCGCTCGCGCATCTCTTGATAAAACACCGAGCTGTAGCGTCGGTATGTGTGCATGATGAACGCGATCGCCGGAAGGATGAACAGGCAAAACAAAGCAAGCTTAGCATCAAGCGAAAACATGGCGACAAACACGCCGATGACAAACAAGCCGTTTTGCACAAAGGCCGCTAGGACGCTGATGAACATGTCCTTGATCGCTTCTGTATCGTTCGTCACCCGCGAAACGATGCTTCCGCCCGGCGTCCGGTCAAAATAGCTCATCCCGAGCCGGTGCACTTTCGCAAACACATCCATCCGCAGCGCTTGAATGACGTGCAAAGCGAGCCGCTGAAACTCGACAAGCTGGAAGTAGGAAATGATTGTTTTCAAGACGAGCACACCGAGATAGGCGGCGGCCAGCGCCGCCACCGGTCCAAAAGCAAGGCGGCCCGGCACCAAATAGTCATCAATGAACACTTTCACCAAATACGGCCCGGCAAGCTCCCCGGCCGTTGCCAACAGAAGAAGCGCAAATGCAAGTGCAGTTTCCTTTTTGTATCTTCCCATATAAGCGAGCAGCCGCCATAAGACGCGCCGCTGCTCTTTTGTTGTCAGCCATCGGTCGTTCATCCACTTCCCCCTATCTCACAAACAACTTGTATTTTCAGGCTTTTCGCTCCGCTCGTTTTTGACGAGATCTCGAACGTTCAGACCTGTTGTCACTCCGCAAGCGCCTCAAGCTGCTGGCGTCGGTGCATGTCACGATACCAGCCGTCTTCTGCCATCAGCTGCTCGTGCGTTCCGGCCTGCACAATTCGCCCCCCGTCAAGGACGAGAATCCAATCGGCATGCTCAACCGCACTTAAACGATGGGCGGCGATGATCGTCGTTTTTCCGCGCCGCTCCTGTTTGAGCGCCGCTAAAATCCGCGCCTCGGTCTTCGCGTCCACGGCCGACAACGCGTCATCAAAAATGAGCACTTCTGGGTCAATGAGAAGCGCCCGGGCGATTGACAGCCGCTGTTTTTGCCCACCGGATAGGGAAACGCCGCGCTCGCCGATGACCGTCTCATACCCGTCGGGAAACTGCAAAATGTCATCATGAATATCGGCCAGCCGCGCCGCTCGGACTATCTCATCCTCTCTTGCTTCCGGTTTCGCAAAAGCGATGTTGTCGCGGATGGAAGTGGAAAACAAAAAATGGTCTTGCGGCACGTAGCCGATCGCCGAACGGAGCGCGAAAAGCGTATAATCGCGGATGTCGCGGCCGCCGAAGCGAATCTCGCCGTCATAACCGTCAAACTCGCGCAGCAGCAGGCGAAGCAGCGTCGTTTTTCCCGCCCCCGTTTTGCCGACGACGCCAAGCGTCGCCCCGCGCTTGAGCTGAAAACGAATGTCCCGAAGCGCCGGCTTCGCCTCCCCCGGATAGGCAAATTGACGAACATCATACTCAACGTCGCCTTGCGGAGCGATGTGAAGGGCATCAGGACGTTCGTTGATTTCATCTCGTTCAGCCAACAGCGCCCGCACCCGGTCGTACGAAGCGCGCCCTCGCTCAACAATGTTAAACAGCCAGCCGAACGCCAACATCGGCCAAATGAGCAAGCCAAGGTAGGCCGTAAACGACACAAGCTCGCCGATCGTCAATTCGCCCGCCAGAACCATTTGACTGCCAAACGCCACAGCGAGAAAAAACGACAGCCCAACAAGCAGCCCGATCGTCGGGTCGAACAAAGCGTCAATTTTGGCGACGGCGATGTTTTTCGCCACGACGTCTTCCGATTGGCGGCGAAACGCCTCGACATCGTGTTCCTCATAGCCGAACGCCTTGATAACGCGAATGCCGCTGATGCTTTCTTGCACTTTGTCGTTCAGCGATGAAAACGCCTCTTGCGCCGTTAAAAACCGACGATGGAGCATCGTTCCATAGCGGCTCGTCGCCGCCGCCATCACGGGCATCGGCAATAGGCTGATCAACGTCAGCTTCCAACTGATCGAAAACGCCATCGTTGCCAACACGAACGCGCCAAGCGTCACCGAGTCAACAAGCGTCAAAATGCCGCTTCCAGCCGTCTGCTGAATCGCTTGCAAATCGTTCGTCGCATGGGCCATTAAATCGCCGATCCGCTTCCGCTGGTAAAACGACGGCGACATGTTCGTAAAATGTTGGTATAACTCGTTGCGCAGCTGGCGGGCGAGCTTGACCGCCGAACCGAAAATGAAAATGCGCCAAGCATAGCGGAGCCCATAAAGCGCCGCCGCAACCGCGGCTAGGACGGCGAGCCAGCGGATGAGCACTTCTTTTGTCATCGTGCCGTTTTTCATATGATCGACCAACAAGCCGATCACTTTCGGCGGGATTATCTCCAAAAACGCCACGATGACAAGCATGAAAATGCCGGTGATATACGCCTTCTTTTCTTGGCGGAAAAACCAAAACAAATCGCGAAACACGCGCATAAGGCCCGCCCTCCTTTCATTTGGCTGACGAACAATCGCCATATTATTGTAACAAAACTAAAAAAATTTTGAAAGAACATTTTGACAAAATAAAAAGACACTCTCGATCGAGTGTCCGTTTCGCTTATTTCAGTTGATTGTTCATCATTTTCATCATCTGGTTGATTTTCTTCTGCGACGGAGTCATGCCCATTTGCATCATCATCATCCGGATCATTTGTTCATTGATCGGCGGGTTTTTCTTCAAATAATTGATCATCGTTTTGCGGGCGACGAAAAATCCGATCGCCACCCCGGCGATGAGCGCCAGCACGCCAACGAGAATCGTACCCCACATAACAGCGATTTTCCTCCTTCTTGTTGTCTCCCTAACAGTGTACTAAACGATGCGTCATTAGACAATATTTCGCGACAAAAATCTTTTCATTACGCAAATTTTCTTCCTTGCCGAGGCGCGGACAGCCAACAGTAATCGGCAAAATCAGCGTCGACCGCCAAAAACGTCGGCGAAAGCCGAGCGAGCGCCTGGCCGATGTCCGCGGCAAGCGGCGCGCTGTCAGCGACAAGAAGCAAACGGCGCTTTTGCACGACAAGCAACGCTTCCTCGCCGGCGTCGTTTTGCAAAACAAACATATTGCGCTCCAAATTTTTGCCGACGCGGCCGGCAAAATATTGCTTTAAGCCGAGTTCCAGACGCGAAAATGACAGCCGTTCGGTGATAAATTCGACTTGCTTGCGGCAAATCGCCTTCAGCGGCGCTTTCGCGTATTGATGCTCACGAAGCAGTTCGACAATTTTTTCCGCCCGATGGCGGTAATGCGACGCCACATCGTCATTCAATAAATAAATCCAATAGCGGATCATGCCCCATCCCCCATTTCTGTTCATCTATTTTCTATTATAGAAAAGGAAAGGGGAAAAATATGTCTATTAACGGCAAGTTTTTTCACTAACATTGTCGATTTTTGTTTGCGGCGGCCATGAGGCCGCAAACAGGCAACACGTCACGAACTAGCTTTTGCCCTCGATTCAACCCCGAAAATACTTGACCCAGGCGCAGCCATCTTTCACAAAAACAAGCTGCCCCTGCAACAACGCAAGGACAGCTTTCCCGGTTACTTGCCGAGCAGCGCTTTTGTGCGGTGGACGACGTTGTCAACCGTAAAGCCATACTCGGCCATGATTTTCTCTCCCGGAGCGGAAGCACCGAATCGGTCGATGGCCAAAATGTCGCCCTCGGCGCCGACGTAGCGCTCCCAACCGAGCGACGCGCCCATTTCAATGGCGAGCCGCTTCGTCACGGCCGGCGGAAGCACTTCATCGCGGTACGATTTTGGCTGCGCTTCGAAACGGTCCCACGATGGCATGCTGATGACGGAGACATGGATGCCCTCAGCGGCGAGCGCTTCTTGCGCTTTTACGGCCAGACCGACTTCCGAACCAGTCGCCAACAGCAGCGCCTCTGGAGCGCCGTTTTTCGCCGGTGAAACGACGTACGCCCCTTTTTTCACGCCTTCATACGCCAACTCAGCTGTTGCCGCCAACGTCGGCACATCTTGACGCGTCAAGACGAGCGCGGTCGGCTTGTCCGTCGATTCGAGCGCCAGCCGCCATGCCGCCGCCGTTTCATTGGCATCAGCCGGTCGAATGACTGACAAGTTCGGCATCGCCCGAAGCGAAGCGAGATGTTCGACCGGCTCGTGCGTCGGGCCGTCTTCGCCGACGGCGATGCTGTCGTGCGTCAAGACGTAGGTGACTGGCAAGCCCATGAGCGCCGCCAAGCGAATCGCCGGACGCAAATAGTCAGAGAACACGAAGAACGTGCCGCCGAACACTTTCAACCCGCCATGAAGCGCCATGCCATTGAGCGCCGCCCCCATGGCAAACTCGCGCACGCCAAACCAAATGTTGCGCCCTTCGTAGCTGTCCGGCAGGAAGTTGCCGCCGCCTTTGATCAAGGTTTTATTCGAGCTCGCCAAGTCAGCCGAACCGCCGATAAACTGCGGCACCGCTTTGGCGATGGCGTTGAGCACTTCCCCGGACGATGAGCGGGTCGCCAGGCTTTTGCCCGCTTCATACACCGGCAGCGCCGCCTCCCAGCCTTCCGGAAGCTTCCCTTCAATCGCCCGCTTCAGCTCGGCGGCCAATTCCGGATGCGCCCGTTCGTACGCGGCGAACTGTTCGTTCCATTCCGCTTCTTTTTTCGCTCCTGGCTCTTGCACCGTTTCCCGGAAGTGAGCGTACACTTCTTCCGGTACATAAAAATCTTCGGCAAACGTCCAACGGTACGCTTCCTTCGTCAGCTTCGCCTCCTCCGCGCCGAGCGGAGCGCCGTGGACGCCGGACGTGCCCGCCTTGTTTGGCGCGCCGTAGCCAATCGTCGTTTTTACTTCAATGAGCGTCGGCCGGCTGAGGTCCGCCCGCGCTTCTTCCAACGCTTTCGCAATTTCTTCAATGTTATTGCCGTCCTCAACGCGCAAATATTGCCAACCGTACGCTTGGAAACGTTGGGCGACGTTTTCCGAGAACGACAAGTTAAGCTCGCCGTCAAGGGAAATGTCGTTCGAATCATACAGAACGATCAAGCGGCCGAGCTTCAAGTGGCCGGCGAGTGACGCAGCTTCGCTCGCCACGCCTTCCATCAAGTCGCCATCGCCGCAAAGGGCGTACGTATAATGATTGATGATCTCAAACCCGTCGCGGTTGTATGTAGCCGCCAAATGCCGTTCCGCCATGGCCATGCCGACCGCCATCGCAATCCCTTGGCCGAGCGGTCCCGTCGTCGCTTCCACGCCCGGCGTATGGCCGTATTCCGGATGGCCCGGCGTTTTGCTTCCCCATTGACGGAATTGTTTCAAGTCATCCATCGATACGTCGTAGCCGCTTAAATGGAGCAAGCTGTACAACAGCATCGACCCGTGCCCGGCCGACAAGACAAACCGGTCGCGGTTGAACCAGTTTGGATTCGCCGGGTTATGATTCATAAATTTCGTCCAAAGCGTGTACGCCATCGGCGCCGCGCCCATCGGCATGCCCGGGTGCCCAGATTTCGCTTTTTCGATCGCGTCAATCGACAGCGTTCGAATCGTCGTAATCGCCAACTCCTCGATTGAATGCGCCATCGTCTTCCTCCCTTTCATCAACATGGTGTCATTTACTATCATATAGAAAATCGATCGGCTTGTACAACGTTATTTTCCGGGCCGCCCCTCTTTCGATCGTTTAATGGAAGCGCCGCCGCTGGCTTTCCTTTAATTTTTTCGGCGTCACGTCGTTGCCGGTTGGGTCAATGACCGTCACCGTATGCAGCATATCGGTCATCGTCTTGCGGAACGCTTGAATGTATTCGCGGCGCAGCTTCGCTTGTTCCAGCGTCTCCTCGGCCGACAAGCCGCCGGTTTTCGCTTTTTTTGCCAGTTCATTGATGCGGGCTAATTTATGTTTGGCAAGCATTGATCATCTCTCCTATCTGCCATATTCTCACTCTGTTTTATCTTATCTGATCAACCAGGAAAATGGCAACGATGGCATCTTCGTTTCCTTTTGCCCGCTCACCGCTTTAGGGCCAGGCGCCGCACACAATCAACACCGCCTTTGTTGCTCGTCCATATATTCCTGGTAACGGCGATGGACGGTCGCCTTGGACGCCTCGTAGCCAAAGCTTCTCAGCGTCGCGGCAATATCAGCAAACGTCAGTCCGCGCTCGCGCAAGCGGACGATCTCCTCAACCGGCAGATCGATTCGGTCGCGCCCGGCGTTTTCGCCCCGGCGCCTTAAGTTCCGCTCCGGCCGGTAGCCGCGGGCGATGGCCCGCTGCATGCCGCGCTTAATTTTGGCGTTATGTATTTTTCTTTGGTACTCCTCGACAATAGCGATGATGGATAACACCATCTCATCGGCCTCCGACAGCGGCATCTCCCCGCGATGGCTGGCGCTGTATATTTTCACCCCTTGCTTTTTCAAGCAATGCAGCACCGCCATGCGCGCATGGCCGCGCCCAAGCCGCGTTTCATCTTGAATGAGCAGCACATCGACCTCGCCTTCCTCGCAAAGCGAAAGCAGCTCCAACACGCCGTCGCGGTCGGCTTCATAACCGCTCGCCTGCTCAGCGATCACTTTGACGACTTCCAATCCACACTCGGCCGCCAGCCGCTCGAGCTCATCTCGCTGCCTCGCGAGCGACGTTTCCTGTTCAGCTTTGTCCGTGCTGACTCGGCAGTAAATGACCGCCCTCATGGCCCATCCCTTCTTTCCATCACTGATTGACGGCCACCGAGCCGCCCTGCTTTGATTTTAACACAGGAATGACAATTTGTTCACCGGCGGCAAGGCGCGGGCTCGGCAAATGGTTGGCATCGACGACCCAGCGGATGAACTCATCAGGCGGCATATGATGCTCCTGCTCGTACTGTTTTGCCAGCCCCCAAAGCGTATCGCCGGGAGCGACCGTGATCGTCACGTATTCTTTTTTATCGACCGGGCTGCTGGCGTAAACGAACCCCGCCAACACGAGCGCAAACAAAAATGAAAACAGAAAGTAATGCAGCAACGTTTTCTCCATTTCCCCCACCCTTTTCCAGAATGTTTGTTCGCTTGCTTTCATTATAACCAAGAACATTTGTTTGTGTCAACAAAAAATTCGAACTTATGTTTGTTTTTTCATCTTCCTCATGGTATAATGAAAGCAAACGATGTGGCGAGAGGTGTTAAAGAATGACGAAACTATCGAAACGGCAACAGCAAATTTTAGAGTTTATTAAACAGGAAGTAAAAACAAAAGGCTATCCTCCGTCGGTGCGGGAAATTGGGGAAGCGGTTGGACTGGCGTCAAGTTCGACGGTCCACGGGCATCTTGCGCGCCTAGAAAGCAAAGGGTACATCCGCCGCGATCCGACGAAGCCGCGCGCCATTGAAATTTTGGACAACGATATGACCAAGGAGAGAGAAAAAGAGGAGATCATCTCGGTGCCGATCATCGGCAAGGTGACAGCCGGCCAACCGATTACAGCGGTGGAAAACATCGAAGGCTACTTTCCGCTGCCGAAGCGGCTCGCCGTCGGCGAGGAGCAGGTGTTTATGCTTGAAGTGATGGGCGACAGCATGATCGAAGCCGGCATTTTAGACGGCGACTACGTCATCGTCCGCCAGCAGTCATCGGCCAACAACGGCGACATCGTTGTCGCCATGACGGAAGACAATGAGGCGACGGTGAAGCGGTTTTTCAAGGAAAAGGATCACATCCGCCTGCAGCCGGAAAACGCCCATCTTGAGCCGATCATCGTCCGCGACTGCACGATTCTCGGCAAAGTGATCGGCGTCTATCGCCTGTTCGACTGACTCGTGCCGGCCTGCGCCCATAAAAAAAGCTGCCCTGAAAAAAACGGGGCAGCTTTTTTTATGAATCAGTAGAGTTCCATATATTGGTCCAATTCCCATTGATGAACCGTTGTCCGGTACATATCCCACTCAATTTCTTTCGCCTCGACGAAATGCTCGAATAAATGTTTGCCGAGCGCATGAACCATCACTTCATCCGACTTCAAGTTTTCCAACGCTTCATGCAGCGTTGCCGGCAAATCGACGATGCCTTCTTCGAGCCGTTCTTCTTTCGTCATGACGTAAATGTTTCGATCCACTGGCGCCGGAGGAGTGAGCTTGTTGCGAATGCCGTCAAGCCCAGCGGCTAAAAGCACCGCCATGGCCAAGTATGGGTTGGCCGACGGGTCAACGCTTCGCACCTCAATGCGCGTGCTCATGCCGCGCGAAGCGGGAATGCGGATGAGCGGGCTGCGGTTGCGCGCCGACCAAGCGACGTAGCACGGCGCCTCATAGCCTGGAACAAGCCGCTTGTACGAGTTGACGGTCGGGTTCGTCACCGCCGTAAAGTTCGGCGCATGCTTCAGCACGCCCGCGATAAACTGCCGCGCCGTATCGCTCAACTGCAAGTCGCCGTTCGGATCGAAAAAGGCGTTTTCACCGTTGCGGAACAGCGACAGGTTGCAATGCATTCCTGAACCGTTGATCCCAAAAATCGGCTTCGGCATAAAGGTCGCATGCAATCCGTGTTTGCGGGCGATCGTTTTGACGACGAGCTTAAACGTTTGAATGTCGTCGCACGCTTTAATCGCATGGGCGTATTTAAAATCGATCTCATGCTGGCCCGGAGCGACTTCATGATGGGACGCTTCGATTTCAAACCCCATTTCCTCAAGCTCGAGCACAATGTCGCGCCGGCAGTTTTCCCCGAGATCCGTCGGCGCCAAATCGAAATAGCCGCCGCGATCGTTCAGCTCCATCGTGGGGTGTCCTTTTTCGTCAAGCTTGAAGAGGAAGAATTCCGGCTCAGCTCCTAAGTTAAAGGCGTTGAAGCCGAGCGCTTCCATCTCTTTCAGCATCCGCTTTAAGTTATAGCGCGGACAGCCTTCAAACGGCGTGCCGTCCGGGTTGTAAATGTCGCAGATAAAGCGGGCGACTTTTCCTTTTTCTGCAGTCCACGGGAAAATGACGAACGTATCCAAGTCCGGATACAAATACATATCCGACTCTTCAATGCGGACAAATCCTTCGATCGACGACCCGTCAAACATAATTTTGTTGTTAAGCGCTTTCTCCAGCTGGCTGATCGGAATTTCGACGTTTTTGATCGTGCCCAAAATATCGGTGAATTGCAGGCGGATGTACTTGACATTTTCCTCTTTGACGATGTGTAGAATGTCGTCACGCGTATATTTTGCCATGTCCAAACTCCTCCCCGGCTCGGAAATCATTTTCCGTCATTAATGAAAGAAGCGAGCGAGATCTCCCTGGCGAAGCGATGCGCGCTGGAACCGGCCGGCCTGCAGCAATTCATTCCGCAAAATTTCGCGCAGTTCTTCGTCCGACAGCTTCGGTTTTCCTGCTTTTTCGACTTTCTCCGCCTGCCCGTGGCGCCCTTCCTCCCGCGCGGCAAAAATTTGCTTAATGCCCGCCAAGTTGACTCCTTGGTCGATCAAATCTTTAATCTCGAGCAAGCGGTCAATGTCATTGAGCGAAAACAGCCGCCGGTTGCCTTCCGTACGCGCCGGCGTGACGAGGCCATGTTCTTCATAATAGCGGATTTGCCGGGCCGATAAGTCGGTCAGCTGCATCACAATCCCAATCGGAAACAATGGCATGGAACGACGAATTTGGCTGCTCATGCCAATTCCTCCTCGCTTTTGATACCTTTATTTTACCATAATGTTAGGAAATGAGTCAATGAAACGTGACGTTTCCTCACAAACAAATCAACCGCTGTTCAAGCAAACGCTCAATGGCGGAACAGACGGCGATTTTCACATGCGAATACGTCAATCCGCCTTGCACATACGCGACATATGGGGGGCGCAACGGCCCGTCGGCCGTCAACTCAATGCTTGCCCCTTGGACGAACGTGCCGGCGGCCATGATCACTTTGTCTTCATAGCCGGGCATGTCGCTCGGATACGGAGTGAAATGAGCGTTGACTGGGGAGGAAGCCTGAATCGCTTGGCAAAACGCCACCATTTGTTCCGGATCGTCAAAACGGACGGACTGAACCAAATCCGTGCGCTTCGCCTTCCATGATGGCGAGGTTTTTAGTCCGATCCGCTCGAGCATCGCCGCCGTAAAAACCGCCCCCTTGAGCGCCTGGCCCACGGTGTGCGGCGCAAGGAAAAAGCCTTGATACATATCCGGCAAGCTGTAAAGCGACGGACCGACTTCCGCTCCAATGCCCGGCGAGGTCATCCGATAGGCGCACGCCTCCACATATTCCCGCTTGCCGACAATGTAGCCGCCCGTTTTCGCCAATCCCCCTCCCGGGTTTTTAATGAGCGAGCCGGCCATCAAATCGGCGCCGACATGGCATGGCTCTTTCTCTTCGACGAATTCGCCGTAGCAATTGTCGACAAACACGACGACATCCGGTTTGATCGACTTGACGAATGCAATCATGTCGCCGATCTCTTCGACAGTAAACGACGGCCGGTCCGCATAGCCGCGCGAGCGCTGAATGCCGATCATTTTCGTCCGCTCGTGGATCGCTTCGCGAACAGCTGGAAAGTCGACTGATCCGTCTTCTGTAAGCGGCACGCTCCGGTAGCTGATTTGAAATTCTTTCAACGAACCGATGCCGCGGCCGCGGACGCCGACGATTTCCTCAAGCGTATCGTACGGAGCGCCCGTGATGTAAAGCAATTCATCGCCCGGGCGCAACACGCCAAACAGCGCGATCGCAATCGCGTGCGTGCCGGAAATGATTTGTGGCCGTACAAGGCCTGCTTCGGCGCCGAAGACGTCGGCGTAAATACGGTCGAGCGTATCGCGGCCGGTATCGTCATAGCCATAGCCGGTCGACGGGATGAAGTGGGCGTCGCTCACTTGATGGCGGCGGAAGCTCTCAAGCACGCGGTATTGGTTGACATCGACCCGTTCATCGATGCGGTGGTGAATCGGCGCGATTTGTGCTTCGATTTCCTCGATGAGAAGAGCAATCGTTTCTCCGTGTTTCCATTGCGTCCAAAACATAGATGAACCCTTTCTATCGTTGGAATGGTTGCAGCTCCCCATACAAGGGGTGCGTTGGCAGCACGTACCCTTGGCAGTCGTACGTGCCACCTTGCTCATTATAGTGCCATTCGTGCAAAATGGTGTCCGATTTTAACCGAGCGAGCAATTTTCCTTCACGGCTTGGGATCGACACGTCGTAACAGGCCATTTGCTGTTTCACCGCCGCTTCAAGAAAATAGCGGAGCCGATCAATGTCGACGGCGGACAGCGCGCTCATCACGATGGAAGCAGTTGTTGTCGGAATGAATTCCGGCGTTTTTTGATCACTTTTATTGTACACCGTGACCATTGGAATGGAAGAAGCCCCCAATTCAGCGAGCAGCCGCAACACCGTCCGCTCGTGCGCGGCGTAGTCCGGATGCGACGAATCGACGACATGGAGCAACAAATCGGCCTCTTTCACTTCCTCAAGCGTCGAGCGGAACGCGGCGACGAGCGTCGTCGGCAAGTCTTGGATGAACCCAACCGTATCGGTGACAAGCACCGTGTAGCCGCATGGCAAGACGCATTTGCGCGTCAATGGGTCAAGCGTGGCAAACAGCAAATTTTCCTCGAACGAATCCGCAGCGGTCAGCCGATTGAAAATCGTTGATTTGCCGGCGTTTGTGTAACCGACGAGCGCCACTTGAAACGCTTGGTTTTTTTGCCGACGCTCGCGGTACCGCCCGCGATGCTCGGCGATGCGCCGCAGCTCAGCTTTAATGTCGTCAATGCGTCGGCGAATATGGCGGCGGTCGGTCTCCAGCTTCGTTTCCCCCGGACCGCGCGTCCCAATGCCCCCGCCCAAGCGGGATAGCGCCTCTCCTTGGCCGCTAAGGCGCGGCAGCATATACTCCAGCTGGGCGAGCTCGACTTGCAGCTTCCCTTCTTTTGAGCGGGCACGCCTTGCAAAAATGTCTAAAATCAGCTGCGTCCGGTCAATCACTTTCACCTCGCCAAGCATTCTTGTCAAATTGCGCGCTTGGCTTGGAGAGAGCTCGCTATTGAAAATGACGACGTCCGGCTCCAGCTGCTTGACCAACGCGGCGAGCTCTTCCGTTTTCCCTTTGCCGATATACGTCGCCGGGTGCGGCGCTTCACGTTTTTGCGTCAATTCTGCCACAACCTCGCCGTTCGCCGTCGCAACGAGCGAAGCGAGCTCCTCCATCGAATAGCGAAACCGCTCATCGTCGACGCCGGCGAGCTGGCAGCCGACAAGGATCGCTTGTTCACGGCTCATGGCATCCCCCTTCCTTTCCCTCGCGGCGAACATGTTCCCTACGTTCATGATACCAAATTCCACCGTTGGTCTGCTAGTTCGTTCCAAAAAAACGATTGATTTTCCGCCGCTTTTGCCTCTACAATGATACAAGAACACCGCACGGAAAGGAACAGCAAGAATGACGTGGGAAGTATTGAGCATTATCGGCACGGTCGCGTTTGCCATCAGCGGGGCGATCGTGGCGATGGAAGAGGAGTACGATTTGCTTGGGGTGTACATTTTAGGGATCGTCACCGCCTTTGGCGGCGGGGCGGTGCGCAATTTGCTGATCGGGGTGCCTGTGTCGGCGTTATGGGAACAAGAGCCGCTCTTTCTTGTCGCTTTGGCGGCGATGACGGTTGTGTATTTGTTTCCGAAGCAAATGCTGCCGCCGTGGAAGCGATGGGGCAACTTTTTTGACGCCCTTGGGCTGTCGGCGTTTGCCATCCAAGGAGCGCTGTATGCCGTCAAAATGGGGCATCCGTTAAGTGCGGTCATCGTCGCCGCGGTGTTGACTGGAAGCGGCGGCGGTATTATCCGTGACGTGTTGGCGGGAAGAAAGCCGCTCGTGCTGCGCGCAGAAATTTATGCCGCCTGGGCCATTCTCGCCGGCCTCGCCATCGGGCTGAAATGGGCCGAGTCGCCCGTTGAGCTGTATGTGCTGTTGATCGCCGTCGCCGTCCTCCGCATTTTGTCGTACACATACGGCTGGAAGCTGCCGCGGCGGGCGGTTGGAGAAAAAGTGGGCGGACAATGATAAAACGGCAAAAGCAACATCTACTCATTGATTCGTACGAAAAGATAGACAACTCCTCGCTTTTGGTTTGCTGACGCCTTCCTTACGCACTTTGCTCGCTTCGCACCGCCACGATCACCCCAACAACGATCAGCGCCCCGCCGAGCCAAAACGAGATTTGCTCACGACGTACATCCCGCCCCAAATGCTGGCGGCAAGCGATAAATACAAGGAAGCGAGAACGGGTTGTTTCATGGCATGGATCCCCTTCGGCTTTTTGTCTATTTAGAGGCCGCAACTTTTTTCGCAAAAGCCACCCTGGCAAAGCGACACAAAAACCTTTGCCAGCTGCATTACACTTCGCTTTCTTCCGGAGGAAACACCGAGGCGAGCGAAACGGTTAAATCCGGCTGCCAAAAGGAAACGAGTTCATCGCTCGGTCCGAAGACAGCTCGCTGTTGAAATCGCCCATCTTGCCGGCTGAACACTTCGACTGTCCAGTTGCTCGGATCCACAATCCAATATTCACGCACCCCATGTTTTTCGTATAAATGGTACTTCTGGTTTCGATCGCGTAAAGCGGTGCTTGGCGACAGAACCTCAACAATCAGATCGGGAGCTCCTTTCATTCGACGGCTGCGGATTTGCTCAGTCCGGCAGACGACCGATAAATCCGGCTGAACGACTGTTTTCGCCGTCCGTTCCGGCTCTTCGGGATCAAGCTGAATGTCAAACGGGGAAAGGATGACATGGCAGCCGCGCGCTTGGAAATACGAAGCTAAAGCCAAGTGCAGCTGTCCAACAACATATTGGTGCGCAAACGAAGGAGAAGCCAGTAAGTATGGAACACCATCAATCAGTTCCCAATTTCCTTCCCAATTTTCAATATCACTATACGTGTAAAACGGTTTCTCCTTTTGCACAGCGCTCCCCCTTTCACTTTGTTTTCTTTCATCTTATCACACGGCTTCGACTCTGTCCTATATTTTTGATTTTCCCATCACGAAAGAAAAAAACAGCGGCCGGTCGGCTTGCTGGCCGCCACCGCTGTCCAATGCTTCGTCAACCTGCTTTTTTCACGCCTTGCTCTTACTCCCGCTCGATGATTGTGGCTGTCGCCATCCCGTGGCCGATGCAAATCGTCAATAGACCATAGCGGCCGCCGCGCCGTTCAAGTTCATGGACGAGCGATGTCATGAGCTTCGCACCGGTCGCGCCGAGCGGATGGCCGAGCGCGATGGCGCCGCCGTTGACGTTCACCTTCGAAAGCGGGGCGCCGATTTCCTTTTGCCAGGCAAGTACGACCGGGGCGAACGCTTCGTTGATTTCAATGAGGTCGATGTCATCGATCGCGAGGCCCGCTTTTTTCAGCACTTGCCGCGTCGCCGGGATGACGCCGTCAAGCATGTACGTCGGATCCGAGCCGACGACCGTCTGCGCGACGATGCGCGCTTTCGGCTTCAAACCGAACCGCCTCGCCGCCTCCCGTTCCATTAAAAGCACAGCGGCCGCCCCATCGCTCATTTGACTCGCATTGCCGGCGGTGATGACGCCGTCTTCTTGAAATACCGGCTTGAGCGCGGCGAGCGCTTCCGGCGATGTGTCGGCGCGCGGGCCTTCGTCATCAACGACGAGCATCTCCCGGCCGTCGCGGTCAAGCCCTTTCACCGGGACGATTTCGGCGCGAAACTTCCCTTCGCGCAAGGCCGCCAAGGCGCGCTGATGGCTTTCGTACGCGTAGGCGTCAAGCTCGTCGCGCGTCAAGCCGTATTTTTTGGCGATCCGCTCAGCCGAGACGCCTTGGTGGATGAATTCGTATTTTTCATGAAGCGACGGCGGAATCGTCCGATCGTTGCCATCGCTTAAAATCGGCACTTTCGTCATGCTTTCGACCCCGGCCGCGATCGTGACATCCATATCCCCGGAGCGGATTTCCTGGGCAGCGAAATGGATCGCCTGCTGCCCCGAGCCGCACATTCGATTGATTTGCACGGCGGGCACTTCGACTGGAAACCCCGCCTCAAGCGCCGCCAGCCGGCCGATGTTGTATCCTTGTTCGGCGATCGGCGTCACGCAGCCCATGACGATGTCTTCGATCACCCGCTTGTCGATGCCTGCTCGGCGCACGACTTCATCGAGCACCACCGCGGCCAAATGGACCGGATGAACATCCCGAAAGACGCCGTTCCGCTTGCCAACAGGCGTCCTGACCGCTTCGACAATGACCGCTTCACGCACCATTTTCTCCCCCTTGTTGTTTTTTTGTCATCGCCATGCCTTGACGGTGCAAACCGCACCTTTTATCCAATGGCGCCCGCCGACCGATAAGCCGCGGGCGCTGCCAAATGGGCGCGTTTCTGCTCTCATGGCCTTTCCTGTGAAATAGCGCTTGTTCATTTTGTATACATGTAAAACCCTTTTCCCGTCTTCCGCCCTAAATGCCCGGCTTCAACGAGCTTGCGCAAAAGCTGCGGCGCCCGGAATCGATCGCCGTACGCTTCCGTCATGTTTTCGCTCACAAACAGGAGCGTATCAAGCCCGACCATGTCGGCCAGCTCAAAGGGCCCCATCGGATAATTGAGGCCAAGCCGCACCGCTTTGTCGATATCCTCAGCGGAAGCAACCCCTTCTTCGTACATGCGGATGCACTCGATCATATGGGCGGCAAGCGCCCTTGTCGTCACAAACCCTTGCCGGTCTTTCACGACGACCGTTTCTTTGCCAAGCTCCACAGACAGCCGGCGGATGGCGTCGACTGTGTCGTCGGAAGTCGTCTCACCTTTCACAATTTCGATCAACTTCATCACTGGCGCCGGATTGAACCAATGCATGCCGATGACGTTCTCCGGCCGGTTGGTCGCGGCGGCAAGCGCCGTAACGCTCAACTCCGATGTGTTGGTCGCCAAAATGGCGTTCGGCTTCGCCAGTTGATCAAGCCGCTGAAACACGTCTTTTTTCAGCGCCAAGTTTTCCGGCACTGCTTCGATGACGACATCCGCCCCGTGCACCGCTTCAGCCAAATCGACGGTCGGGCGGATGCGCCCAAGTGCTGCCGCTGCCTCCGGCTCGGACAGCTCGCCGGCTTTGACAAAGCGGCGCAAGCTTTTTTCCGCCGAAGCGAGCCCGTTTTGCAAGGCCGCTTCAGACACATCATACAAACGCACCGTTTTTCCCGCCATCGCCGCCGTTTGCGCGATGCCGCTTCCCATCACCCCGGCGCCGATGACGGCAATCGTTTCTGCCACGGTGTTCGCCTCCTTTACTCCGTCGCCGCATCGGCATAACGCGCCGCCATCTCATCGCGCAGTTTCCGCTTCAAAAACTTGCCGACGCTCGTTTTTGGAATTTCATCGAGAAACACAATGTCATCCGGCAGCCACCATTTCGTAAATTGCGGGCGCAAAAAGTCGTACAGCTCTTCCTTCGTCACGCTTTTTCCTTCTTTCAGCACGACGCAGGCAATCGGCCGCTCCTGCCATTTCGGGTGCGGCACGGCGACAACCGCCGCTTCAAACACCGCCTCGTGCGCCATGAGCGCGTTTTCCAAGTCGACGGACGAAATCCATTCGCCGCCGCTTTTAATGACGTCTTTTGTCCGATCGACGATTTTGACGAATCCTTCTTCGTCGACGGTGACGACATCGCCGGTATGCAGCCAGCCATCGCGAAATGCTTCGTTCGTTCTCTCGTCGTTGTAATACTCAGAGGCAATCCACGGCCCGCGCAAGCAAAGCTCGCCCATTTCCTGCCCGTCCCAACGAACCGGCCCGTTTTGGCCGATCACTTTCATCTCAAGCCCTGGCGCGAGCAGCCCTTGCTTGGCGCGAATGTCCAGTTTCTCCTCGTACGACAGCCCGTCGTGATAGCTTTTCGGGCGCGACACGAGCACAAGCGGGCTCGTTTCCGTCATGCCGTACGCGTGAATGAACGGAATGCCGTACTTTTCTTCGAACGCCCGGATGACCCCTTTCGGAGCTGCCGATCCGCCGCAAATGACGCGCGTTAAGCTGCTTACATCGTAGTTTCCTTTCTCGAGTTCTTGCAAGAGTCCAAGCCAAATCGTCGGCACGCCGGCGGTGATCGTCACCCGTTCGGCGTCAATCAGCTCGGCAAGCACTTTCGGGGTAAACGCTGGCCCCGGCATGACAATCGTCGAACCGAACCAAGTGGCGGCAAACGGCAGCCCCCACGCGTTGACGTGAAACATCGGCACAACCGGCATGACGACATCGCGCTCGCACAATCCTTGCGTGTCAGCCAGCCCTAGCGCCATCGCGTGCAGAACCGTGCTTCGGTGCGTGTAGACGACTCCTTTCGGATTTCCGGTTGTCGCCGACGTATAGCACATACCAGCCGGTTGGTATTCATCGAGGTCTTTGAAGAACGGAAACGCTGGATCGCCCTCAGCAAGCAGTTTCTCGTAATGGTACACCGGAGACAACGTCGTTTCCGGCAGCTCGTCGGCATCGGTCATGACGATGAAGGCGCGCACGTTCGGGATTTCATCCTTGACCGCTTCAATTGCCGGCAGCAAATCATCATCGATCAGCAGCACGCGGTCATCGGCATGGTTGATGATGTACGCGATATGCTGCGGCGAGAGGCGGATGTTGATCGTATGGAGCACCGCCCCGATGCCCGGAATGGCAAAATACGCTTCCAAATGGCGGTGATGGTTCCAGGCGAACGTGCCGACGCGGTCGCCGACTTCCACCCCGAGCCGCTTCAACACGCTTGACAGCCTGCGCGTCCGCCCGCCGATCTCCTTGTATGTATGGCGAACGACGCCTCCTTTCATGCGCGAAACGACTTGCTTTTTCGGGAAAAACAGCTCCGCCCGCTCAAGCATCATGGAAATGTTTAACGGTGTTTTCATCATGATTCATTCCCCCTCCCCTAACAAATAAGCATGTTCATTAATGTCCGGAGCCGCCACACCGCCCCATTGGCCGTCCGGACCATGTGCGGCCGTCCATGCTCCGTTTGGCTGCAGCCGGACGAGATGGCGGAGCCGGCTGTCAGCAAACAGCGCCTTCGCCTCACCCGTCTCCAGCACCGGAGCGAGGCAGGCGTCAATCGCTTTGGCGAACGCGCTCCACTCATCCAATGTCTTTTCACGGAACAAGGCGGCGAGCCGCCGGGCTTGCTCACGCCCCGCCTTCTTCTTTAAATCAAGGGCGATGCTTTGTTTACCGGCGTTGTAAGCGGCAAACATCCGGCCCCCGGCGAACGGGCGCAGCCGGTCGCCGGACGGGGGCTCGATTTTGATGACTTCGGCTCCGAGCTGGGCGAGGCGCCAGCTTGCAAACGGACCTGGCAAGTAATGAGAAAAATCAACGACAACAATGCCATGGAGCATATCTTTCCCTCATTTCTACAAATCTAGCTGCCGGGCGATGATCGTTTTCATCATCTCGTTCGTCCCGGCATAAATGGCGCTTACAGGGACATCGCGGTAGCGCCGGGCGATCTCGTATTCTTCCATATAGCCGTAGCCGCCGTGTAGCTGCATCGCCTCGGCGGCTACGCGTTTCGCCATCTCGGTAATCCACCATTTCGCCATCGACACTTCGGTGACGATCTGTTTTCCCGCCATATGCTCTTCAATGACGCGGTCCACAAACGTGCGTCCGAGGGCGATCTCCGTCGCCATTTCCGCAAGGCGGAACTGGACGGTTTGAAACTCGCTCACTCGTTTGCCGAACGCCGACCGCTGTTTAACGTACTGCTTCGTGAGCGAAAACATGACCTCTGCCGCCGTTTGGGCGGCGATGGCGACAACAAGCCGCTCCTGTTGGAGCTTTTCCATCAAATAGTAAAATCCTTTTCCTTCCTCGCCAAGCAAATTATATGCCGGCACTTTCGCATCTTGGAAAAACAGCTCGGCCGTATCTTGGGCGTGCAGCCCGACTTTCTCCAGCTTCCGGCCGCGCGTAAACCCCGGCGTATCCCGCTCCACGACGAGCAGGCTGATGCCGCGGTGCGGCGGCTTCGCCTGCGGGTCGGTTTTGCAGGCGACGACGATCAAGTCGGCATGAATGCCGTTCGTGATAAACGTTTTTTGCCCGTTGACGATGTAGTAGTCACCGTCTTTTACTGCCGTTGTCGAAATGTTGGCCAAATCCGAACCAGCCCCCGGCTCGGTCATGGCAATCGCTGTAATGATCTCGCCGCTGACGCATTTCGGAAGCCATTTTTGTTTTTGCTCTTCCGTGCCGTACGACGCGATATACGGCGTGACGATGTCGTTGTGCAAACCGATGCCGATGAGGCTCGATCCGACTTTTTCCAGTTCTTCGTTGATGACGACTGAGTAGGCAAAATCAGCGTTCAAGCCTCCATACTTTTCATCAACCCACGGGCAAAGAAAGCCGTTTTCGCCCATCTTCGCCCAAAACGAACGCGGAATGATGCCGCGCTTCTCCCACTCGGTATAATGCGGATATGCTTCTTTTTCCAAAAACTTGCGGAACGCATCGCGGAATATATGATGTTCTTCGCGCAAATAGCGGGCTGTCATCTGTCCTCCTCTTTTCTGTTCCGTCACTTTTCTGTTGTTCCCCCCGCCGCCTGTTTTTTCAGCTGTTCCCGCAGCAAAAACTTTTGGATTTTCCCGCTCGCGTTGCGCGGCAGGGCATCGATGAAATAGTAGGCGCGCGGACGTTTGTACGGAGCGAGGCGGTCGCTCGTTTTGCAAAACTGCTCGAGCTCATCGGCGGTCAAGAGGTCATCTTTTTTGACGACGAAGGCGACGACTTTTTCGCCCCACAACTCATCCGGCTCGCCGAGCACAGCGACATCCAGCACTTTCGGATGCTCGTACAATACGTCCTCGACTTCGCGCGGATAGACGTTTTCCCCGCCGCTGATCACCATGTCATCGACCCGGTCGGCGACATACAAATAGCCGTCTTCATCAAGGTAGCCGAGGTCGCCGGAATGGTACCAGCCTTTGTACAACGCTTTTTCCGTCGCTTCTTCGCGCTTGTAGTAACCCATCATCATGCACGGCCCACGCATCACAATTTCGCCGACTTCGTACGGCGGCAGCACATCGTCCGGGTCGGACGGTCCGTCTTCACGCGCGCGGACGACGCGGATCTCATGGTTCAGACAGGCCCGTCCGGCGGAACCGGGTTTCGCAAGCTGCTCGTCTTCGAGCAAAAACGTCACCGCCGGCCCCATTTCCGTCATGCCGTACGCTTGAATCAGCTCGATGCCGAGCTGCTCTTGGCATTGCCTGACAAGCGCCGGAGCCATCGGAGCAGCGCCGTATAGGCCGAGGCGAAGCGAAGATAAATCGTAACCGCTTACATCTTCCTGCAAGATCATGTTCCACATCGTCGGGGCGCCAAATAGAATCGTAATCCGCTCCCGCTCGATCATTTCGAGCACGAGCTTGGCGTCGAAATGGTGCAAAATGACGCTCGCCGCTCCGGCATGCACGCGCGGCAGCAAGCAGCAATGCAGCTCGGCGCAATGGAACAGCGGCGCTGCCGCCAGCCCGCGATCCGTCTCGCGGATGCGCATCACGCCATGGCAAATGACACTTTGCTCAATCATGTCGCGGTGGCGGTGCATGACCCCTTTCGGCCGCCCGGTCGTGCCGCTTGTATACATAATGGCATAAAGGTCGCTCTCTTCCACATGAATGCGCGGCGCTTCCTCTGAGGTCCGCGCAGCCTGCTCGTGAGCGTTTTTGGCAAACGGCGGCGGATCGCGGTCGATCGACCAAAATGACACGTGCGGAAAACGGCTGTGAATCGCGGCAAGTTCCGGTTGCACCGCCCGTTCAAACAGCACGATTTTCGGCTCGGCGTCTGCCAAAATATAGGCGATTTCTTCGGCTTTCAGCCGGAAGTTGATCGGATTGAACACCGCCCCAATTTTGGCGCAGGCAAACAAGGCAGTCGCGAGCTCAAGCGTATTATACAGCACCGTTGAGATGCGATCTCCCTTGCGTACGCCCGCTTCCAAAAACGCGTTCGCCCACCGGTTCACTTCCCTCTCCCATTCAGCATACGTATAGCGGTGTCCGGTCGCCGCGTCGACGACCGCCTCCCGGTTTGGAAACTTTCGCACTGTCTGGGAAAACATCTCCCCAATCGTCATGTACAAGCGTCTTTCCCCCTTTTCTCCGAATGGACGGAGGGCGTGCAGATCCACTAGACAGATAATTCAGATAAATAGGTGCATGATGCCCCCTGCTGTTTATGTATTCGCTCTTTTTGATCCCATTCCTCTTTTTTGCGGCACAAAAAAGAAAGGAAGACCTCTTTCTTCGACAAGAAAAAGAAAGAGGCGCCTCCTTTGCTTTTATCATCTCACGCCGAGAAGACCCTCACTTCCGCGCATGAGCGCAGGTGGGTGAGCGTTCAAGCATGAATCACTAAATCGCGGTCACGGATCGTCATCAGTTCTTTTTTGTCATATCGTCCTTCATGCAACAGACGGACCGCCTGCTTGCGGATCGCTTTTTCGATTAAGTTGCGCACATAGCGACCGTTGCTGAACTTGAGGCGGCCGGTCGCTTCCAGCGTCCCTTCGAGATGGATGTACAGTTTCCGCTCCGCTTCCAGCGTCATTTCATACTCGCGCTCGCGCAACATTTGCTTGGCGATTTGCACGAGCTCCTCGACCGTATAATCGGGAAACTCGATCGTGAGAGGAAAGCGCGACGGTAAGCCGGGATTCAGCGACAAAAAATAGTCCATTTCTTTCGGATAGCCGGCCAAAATCACAACCAAGTCGTCGCAATAGTCTTCCATCCCTTTGACGAGCGTATCGATTGCTTCTTTGCCGAAGTCTTTTTCCCCACCGCGGGCGAGCGAATACGCTTCATCGATAAACAAAATTCCGCCGCGTGCTTTTTTGATCAAATCGCGCGTTTTGCTCGCCGTATGTCCGATGTACTCTCCGACCAAATCGGCCCGCTCCGCCTCGATGAAATGCCCTTTGGACAGCACGTTCATCTCAAAAAACAGCTTGCCGAGCAAGCGCGCCACCGTCGTTTTGCCGGTGCCGGGATTGCCTTTGAAAATCATATGGAGCGCCTGGCGGTTAGCCTTTAAGCCGTTCTCCTTGCGCAGCCGGTTGATGTACAGCCAGGCGTAAATTTCCTTGATGATTTTTTTGACATGATCAAGGCCGATCAGTTGATCAAGCTCCTTTTGAATATTGCGGAGCGCCTGATGCTCTTCGCCATCGAGCCAGTCGTTTTTCTCTTCTTTCACTAAATGGTTTACCGTTTTGGAGTTCAACACGATGTTGATTTGCCCTTTCGCCTTGTTCATCGTCAATTCTGACAAGGGGCGTCACCTCGCTTCCCGTTTTCTGCCATCCGCACCCGTTCCGACTTGGCTTTTGACGCCTTGCCTTTTCGTTACTAGTATACGTACGCCGCCGCCGATCCGTGACAATCGCCCAAACAAACAGCAGGTCGGCTATAGCGGAAAAAGTTTGTATATGTTTATTCATCAAAGCGGCGGTTTACGCATCGGAAATGAAAAAGCGGCGCCCACGCTTCAGGAGAAAGGGAATCCGGCAACGCCCGCTCCATCAACAAGAAAAAGACGCCCTCCTTAAAGGAAGGCGCCTTTTTCTGACAGCTTATGTACCATCAGCTTTGCTGTTCGGTTTCAAAATGGATGTTCCGCTCCGGCGCAAACGTCGAAATGGCGTGCTTGTAAATGAGCTGTTGTTTTCCTTGCACTTCCAAAAGTACGGTGAAGTTGTCAAACCCTTTAATGTACCCGCGCAGTTGGAAGCCGTTCAATAAGAAGACGGTCACTTGAATGCCCTCTTTGCGCAACTGGTTTAAAAACTGGTCTTGAATATTGATCGTATTTTTCATCAAACGTCCTCCTCTTTTCTCTCTAAGGATATAATTATATATTCGCTTCAAGTTGAAGCTTTCCTGCTACATAGCGAGAAATTTCCTCCGCCTTGGCGGCGAACTGCCCGGCGTCGGTCATGTCAAACCATTTCACCGGCATTTGATTGCGAAACCAAGTGAGCTGCCGTTTCGCATAGCGGCGCGAATTTTGTTTCAGCTGCTCGATCGCTTCATCAAGGGAAACGCGACCGTCAAAATAGTCGTACAGCTCCTTGTAGCCGATGGCTTGCACCGCCTGGCAGTCGCGCAGGCCGCGGTCATAAAGCGCCCTCGCCTCTTCGATCAACCCTGCGGCGATCATCTCATCGACCCGCTCGTTGATGCGGCGGTAAAGCGCCTCCCGCTCCGCCGTCAAGCCAACGATGGCCGCCTCATACAAAAGCCGCTTTGACTGCCCTTGCTGCCACTCGCTGAACGGCTTTCCCGTGCAATGATACACTTCTAAGGCGCGGATGACGCGGCGGATGTTGTGCGGATGAATGCGGGCCGCACTGATCGGATCAACCGCCTCGAGCCGCCGGTGAAGCGCTTCGGCTCCTTGCTCGGCCGCCAGTTGTTTGAGCGCCCGGCGGTACGCTTCGTCGGAAGGGGCGGCGGAAAATTGGTAATCGTAAAGGGCTGCCTGAATGTACAGCCCCGTGCCGCCGACGATGATCGGCAACCGGCCGCGCGCCGAAATCTCGGTGATGAGCGCACGGCAAAGCCGCTGAAATTCGACGACGGAAAACGGTTCGCACGGCTCTTTAATGTCAAGCAAATGATGTGGAATCCCTTCCATCTCATCCGGCTTCACTTTCGCCGTCCCTATGTCCATTCCTTTATAAATTTGCATCGAATCGCCGCTGATGATCTCCCCGCCCAGCTTTTTCGCCAAAGCGATGCCGAGCTTCGTTTTGCCGACCGCCGTCGGCCCGACAATGACGACGACTTTTTCGGCCATGGTGCGTCACTGCTTTCTGTTGTTGGACTTGTGTCAACCATCATTATACGTGAACTGCTCCCACTTCGCTTTGCTTGAAGTGGGAGCTTCTCAGTTCCACGACGAAAGCAGCCTTTCGTCTCCCTGAGCGTCACTTCGGGTCGTTCCAACCCTAGGGCTTTTCCTTGTCTTCGCATTGGATATTCTCCATGCAACCCTCTATATCCCGTTCACAAAGAACATGATATACATTAATTTTATCATGTGTTTTGGCTGATGCCAACCGACATTCATCTTCCGCTTATCGCTGGGCTGCGCCCTTCACGCGCCTGAAGCGGAAGTCTTCTTTCGGAACTATGATAAAAACGCCAACGCATGGAACCATTTCTTTCATACGTTTTCGCCATCCGCCAATCATTTTATACATGGCAACGCGAAAAATCGCCTTTCTTCCCTTTCGCCATAACCATATGAAAAAATGAACGCCATAAAAGGCGCTCATCATAATGAAAACTTGTTGACAATCGCCTGCAAATCGTCGGCCATTTTCGAGAGCGACGCGGCCGAAGCTGAAATTTCCTCCATCGAGGCCAGCTGTTCCTCAGTCGCCGCCGACACCTCCTGCGCACCAGCCGATGTCGACTCGGCCACGTCGGCGACAAGCCGGACGGAGCGCACCATTTGTTCTGAAGAAGAGACCATGTCGCTGACCGCGGTGGATACGGCGCGGATTTGCGCCGCAACTTCGTCCACGGCGGAACGGATGCGGGCGAACGTTTCACCCGAGGCGCGAATAACGTTCGTTCCGGCCGCCACTTCGTTGACGACCGATTCCATCGATTGGACGGCATGAACCGTTTCTTCTTGGATGGCGGCGATCAATTCCGCGATTTGCTGGGCCGATTGGGCCGATTGCTCGGCGAGCTTCCGCACTTCGTCAGCGACGACGGCAAAACCGCGCCCGTGCTCGCCGGCGCGCGCCGCCTCAATGGCGGCGTTTAAAGCGAGCAAGTTCGTCTGCGCTGCGATGCTGCGGATTGCTTCGATGATCGAGCCGATTTGCTCGGAACGGTGGCCAAGTCCTTTAATGAGGTCAGCCAGCCGCTCGACCGTATCGTTCACTTTGTTCATTTGCGCGACGCCCGCCTCGATCGTTTGCCCGCCCTCAGCCGCTTGCCTTGACGCCTCAGCAGCGATGGCGGACACGCTTTGCGCCCGTCCGGAAATTTGCTCGATTCTCTCAGACATCGAATCGACGGCGGCGGACGTTTCTTCCACGCTTTGCATTTGCTTGTCCATGCCGGAAGCAACGCTCTGTATCGTCATGGCGATTTGCTCGGTCGCCTTGCTCGTCTGCTCGGCGCTCGCTGCCAGCTCCTCCGACGAAGCGGCGACTTGCTCGGCATTTTGCGCCACTTCCTGGAGCACTTCGCGCAAGTTTTTGGCCATTTGTTCAAACGAAGCAGCCAGCTCGCCGATTTCGTCGCGGTTGCGAACCGAGAGCCGCCCGTCCGTCAAATCGCCGGCGGCGATCCGCTTTGCCGCTTCCGACAGCACCAATAGCGGGCGGGAAAGCGAGCGGCTGATGAAGTAGCTGACGGCCGCTCCAGCCGCCGCCGTCAACAAGCCGACGATGATGATCAGCCGCTGGACAGCTGCCGCCGATGCGCTCGCATCGTCATTCGCCTCCTTCATTTCCCGCTGCTGGAGAGCGACCAATTGATTCACCTTTTCATCAAATTGGGTCGTTAAGTCGCGCCCTGTTGTGGTCACAAGGGCGATGTACTGCTCCGGTTTGTTTTGCGCTTTTAAGTCGAACGTTTTTTGCCCAAGTTCGTAAAACTGCTGTTCAAGCAAATCGAGCTCGGCAAGCAGCTGTTTCGTTTCTTCCCGGGCCAGCTCCGCCTCAAACGTTTTGCTTATTTTCTTGTACTCCTCATGCACTTTTTCAAAGTTTTCTCTTGACGTCTCATCGCCGGTCAACAAATAGCCGCGCATGCTGCCGACCTCGCGGCGGATCAATACTTCAAGTTCTTTGGCATTGACAAGTTTCGTCACCCGTTTGTCGATCACATCGGTGTATGTACGATCAAGAGTCGAAATCTCGTAATAAGAAAACCCGACTAACAACGCGATCAACACGTAGACGAGGCCGAAGCCAGCCAACAGTTTTTTGCGCACGGTCATTTTCATGTTCATTGGCAAGTCCTCCGTCTGTGAATCAGTAATGTTGTTCCATCTACATTATCGGATGATAACAGCCAATGTTTAGTATATTTTTTTGGCTCTTTCGCCATCTTGATGAAAAGGTCTGTTTCATTGGGAACATCAACTGGATTTTCTCAATGGGCCTCCTCTTTCACCGTAAACTCGCAAGAAGCGCAAACAGGCCGCACCCATGCTGCTTTCCTGCTTTTTCGCCTTACGCCGTTCCTTCCGGCTGCCACGTGTCTCGGCCGGCTTCGGCTTCATCATGAATGAAAAGCGAGGTGACAAGCGCCGCGATGCTGCCAATGAGTCCGAATAAAAACAAATGATGGATGCCGGCCATAAACGTCGGCGCCTTCGTCAAAAACGCTCCCATGACGGTCACGCCGATCGCCGTGCCGATATTGCGGCAAAACATAAAAAAGGATGTCGCAATTCCTTTTTCATGAGCGTCGGCAAGCTGCTGCGAGCCGATGACGCCGACGGTCGACGTCAACCCGAACGACAGCCCTTGAACAAACATGATGAGGAAAACGTACCAAAACCCATGGCTCTCGTTAAGCAGTGCAAGAAGCAAGCCGGACGCAACCAGTAGCACATTGCCGATGATGAGAAGCGGACGGTAGCCATAGCGCAAAATCCATTTCCCGGCCGGCACGGCGGCAATCATCCAGCCAATGGACGAGCCAAGCAAGGCAACACCGCTTATAAATACGGACAAATGGGCGACGTTTTGCAAAAAGAGCGGGATGTAACTTGACGTCCCAAACAGCGCAACGCAACTGACAAAGCCGTTAATGTTCATCCATTTGAGCGTCCGGTGCTGGACAAGCGACAGCGGCACGAGCGGAGACGGCTGCCGTTTTTCGAAAAAGTAAAACGCAACAAGCAAGAGCGCGCCGGCCGCCCCGTACCACCATCGCCCTCGCGCAACGACAGTGACGAGCAAAAGCAAACTGACCGCCGCCGCAAACAACGCAGCCCCCATGTAATCGACCGCCGCCCGCTTCGGTTCATATACCTCTTTATACGGAAGCAGCGTCACAAGCGAGAGCAAGCAAATGGGAATGTTGACATAAAAAATCCAGCGCCATGTCGCGTATTCGACAAACAGGGAGCCTAAAAGCGGCGCCAAGACGGCGGAAATGCCCCACATGGCAGTAAAAAACGCCTGTATCTTTCCGCGCTTTTCCACCGGAAACAAATCGCCGGCGATAATGGCCGGAAACGGCATCATAAACCCTGCGCCGACCCCTTGTACGGCGCGGAACACAACGAGTTGCACCATATTTTGCGACAAACCGCAAAGAAGCGAGCCGATCAAAAATAAAATGATGCCAAAGCTGAATACGTTTTTGCGGCCAAACAGGTCGGACAGACGGCCGGCGATCGGCGACAGGACAGTCGTGGTAATCATGTATGACGCAAACGCCCAGGCGTACAAAGAAAACCCTCCAAGTTCTTTGGCGATGATCGGCATCGTCGTGTTCATGATCGTCGTATCCATCGAGGCGACAAGCATAGCGAGCACGATGCTCACCATCACGGACAGGCGGCTGTTCATACCAATGGCCTCCTTTTTGATCACCTATGAATATTTTATTTTACATGATGAATCATCATGGCACCAAATGATACGCGCCAGAAAGTCGGACTATTTGTGGTTGTTGCGGTTTTTGTCACCTTAAAAGCAGAAAACCTCAAAACCGCTAACCCGTTCTCCGAAGCATCATCCTGCTTCTTTTTTGGATTCGGCTTTCACTCGCATGAACAACAAAAAAGCTGTTCACCGAAGCGCCTGAGGCTTCGCACGAACAGCTGCGTTCATCGTCTTGCATTTAGTTGATGACCCGAACCGCTTTTACATACCGCGTTTTCCAATAAGATGACGTCAGGGACGAATACGCAACGCCCAACGAAACGGTCGCGTTGATCATTTGCCCGTTGCCAGCGTAAATGCCGACATGGTTGATCGACCCGTTTGAATCGGTGTCAAAAAAGACGAGATCGCCTTTTTGCAACTGGCCAAACGACACCGTTCTTCCCGCTTGCGCCTGAGCGGTGGATGTGCGCGGCAACGAAATGCCGGCTTCGCTGAAGACGCGCATCGTAAACGATGAGCAATCAAACACATCGGTGCGCGACGGGCTTGCTCCGTACAAATAACGCGCCCCTAAATATTTTTCCGCAATATCGATGATTCGGTCGGCAAGCGATGCAGACGACTCGGCAACAGCCGAGTTGGCGGCCGATACTTGCTGCTTGGCTTCCCGGACATCAGCCGTTCCGCCCGCCACTTTAATGGCTTGGCCAATGCGGATGGTGTTCGGGTTTGTAATTTGCGGATTCAGCGCCAATAGACGGTTGACCGTCGTTTGAAACTTGTTCGCAATTCCCAACAGCGTATCCCCCGCCTGCACGATGTACCGGCCGCTTGTCGGCACGGCTGCCGGCTGCACATTGTATGTATTGGAGCGTTCCTGTCCCCCTGCTACTTGCAGCTTCTGCCCAGCGCGAATGAAGTCTGGATTCGCAATGCTTGGATTGAGCTTGAGCAGCGCATCCACAGTCGTGCCAAACTTGAGGGCGATTCCGCTTAACGTATCACCGGGCTCGACCGTATATGCATTCAAAGAAGTTTCGTTCGATTCATTTGGCTCATGGACGCGCAATACTTGTCCGGGAAAAATCAAATCCGAAGACAAATCGTTTTCTTGCTTTAACGCTGCGACCGTCATGCCGGATTGCCGGGCAATCTTCCAAAGCGTATCGCCTTTTTGCACCGTATAGCTCGCCGCCGATGCCGCGTGGCCGGCCAACAAGGAACCGATCAACGTGCTTGTCAATACCACTGTTTTTTTCATGCTGCATCCCCCTATGACGTCGATGTATCCATCTTGGTGTATCCATGTTTATACAAAATTCGCTATCACTCTACAAAATTCACCATGTATGCCTGCACATGAGCCATTATAGTAAAATCAAAGCAATCCGTCTGTAACAGAAAGAATAAAAGTAGATTACAAAACGATTACAAAAAGCGCCCCCTTTGTCGCGCAAAAGGGAGCGCAGGCTACATTACCCGTTTAAATAGTTTTTCAATTTCATATGTCGAAAAATGGACGATGATCGGCCGGCCGTGCGGACAAGTAAATGGGTCCGTCGTCTGCCGCAGCGCCTCAAGCAAAGCGAACAGTTCATCCTGGCGCAAATGTTGGTTTGCTTTAATGGCGCGCTTGCAGCTCATTAAGATGGCCGCTTGTTCGCGCAATTGCTTGATGTCGACCGTTTTTGCCGCCAACACTTGTTCGATCATTTCCTCGATGATTTCCTTTTCTCTCCCTTTCGGAAACCACGTCGGATGGGAGCGAACGAGAAACGCCCGCGGCCCAAACGGCTCAAGAAACACGCCGCAGCGCGCCAGCTCATCGCGGCAGGCGGCGATCCGCTCGTACTCGTCGGCTGGATATTCAAACATCAACGGAACGAGCAGCTCCTGCACTTCCTTCGTGGCTTCGCCGAGTTTTTCTCGGAAATATTCATAGTTGATCCGCTCTTGTGCCGCATGTTGATCGATCATATACAACCCATGTTCGTTCTCGGCCAAAATGTACGTCCCATGCAATTGTCCGATCGGATAAAGCGGCGGCAGGCGATCGGCCGCCGCTTTATCCGCCTCTTGCCCATCTGTCGTCAAGCGGAGGGCGCGCCGTTCTTCTCCCGCCTCTTCCTCCTGCTTTCGCTCGAAAACGGCCCCATGTTCATCCGGTATGCCCCATTCATCCGTCTGCACAGCCGCGGATGGCTGCTCAGCCGGTGCGTCACCGGTTAGCGGCGCAAGAGGGGCGGTCGCATCTTCCCCGCGGCCGATGCCGCTCGATAAGACAGACGGCTCGCGGACGCGATGAGTGAACGTCCAAGCCGCCTGCTCCGCCTTTGGTTTTGCCATCTTGCTGTCGGCGGATACGGACGGAATGAGCGTCCGCTCGCGAAATGCTTGGCGGATCGCGTCCGTCACGAGCTCATTCAGCTCTGCTTCTTTGCTAAAGCGGACTTCGAGCTTTGACGGATGAACGTTGACATCGACAAGCACCGGATCCATTTCAATGGATAAAAACACAATCGGATAGCGGCCGATCGGCAAGAGCGTATGGTAGCCAGCTTCAATCGCTTTCACAAGCGGCACGCTGCGCACGTAGCGGCCGTTGACAACAAGCGAGATGTAGTTGCGCGAGGCGCGCGTCACATCAGGCGGCGAAATGTAGCCGCGAACGGTAAAATCGAGCGATTCCGCTTCGATGGGGATCATTTGTCTCGCCGTCTCGGCGCCGTAAATAGCGGCGAGCACGTGCCGGACATCGCCGCTGCCATTGGTGGCAAGCAATGTTTTGCCCTGGTGGCGGAGGCGAAATGATATGTCCGGATGGGCGAGCGCTAGCCGGTTGACGACGTCGGCCGCATGGCCGAGCTCGGTGTGGATCGTTTTCATATATTTCAAGCGCGCTGGGGTGTTGAAAAACAAGTTCGATACGGTAATATCCGTCCCTTTGCGCCCTGCCGCCCGCTCGCGGGAGACGAGTGCGCCGCCTCGAAGCACAAGCTTCGTTCCCGGTCCGCTGCCCGTGCCGGTCGTCAGCTCCACTTCGGATACAGAAGCGATGCTCGGCAGCGCCTCACCGCGAAACCCGAGCGTGCGGATTCGGAACAAATCGTGCTCGTCATGAATTTTGCTTGTCGCATGGCGTTCAAAAGCGAGCAAGCAGTCGTCTTCCTCCATGCCGTCGCCGTTGTCGCTGACGCGGATTTTCGCCATTCCCGCTTCTTCAAGCTCGATGTTGATGACGGTACTATGGGCATCAATGGCATTTTCTACCAACTCCTTGACGACCGAAGCCGGCCGCTCGACGACCTCGCCGGCGGCGATTTTGTTTGCCAGCAGGTCATCGAGCTTGCGGATGCGTCCCATCGGGCCTCCCTCCTTTACTTGAGGAGCTTTTGCAGTTCATACAGTTTGTTGAGCGCCTCAAGCGGCGTCATCTCGAGCAAATTGATCTCTTTCAGCGCCGCGAGCGCCTTTTTCTCTTTGTTTGAAAGAGGCGGCTCCACAGGCGCCGGAGCAAGGTCAGGAAACATACTCAGCTGCTCAAACGCCGCTTCCGTCAAAACGCCCTCCCACGCCGCGCCGGCTGACGGACGGGAGGCCTTCTCGCGCTCAACCGCGCGGCCAACGTCTAACGCTTCGTTCCCCTGAAAAGCCAAACCCGCTTCCACCAAAGCGCCATCGTCCATCCTGCCTGCGGCGGCTTCCTGTTTTCCCGCCGCTTTCTCCAATTCCGCTAAAATGGCCCGCGCGCGTTCAATGAGCGAAGCCGGCAGCCCGGCCAGCTCAGCGACGTGAATGCCGTAGCTCTTGTCAGCCGGCCCATCGGCGATTTGATGCAAAAAGACGACTTTGCCATTTTCCTCGATGGCGCGGGCATGGACGTTCGCAAGCCGCGGGAGCGAATGCTCCAAGGCGGTGAGTTCATGGTAGTGGGTGCTAAATAGTGTTTTCGCGCCGATATGGTCGTGAATGTACTCAATAATCGCCTGGGCGAGCGCCATGCCGTCGTACGTCGATGTGCCGCGCCCGATTTCATCAAACAAAATGAGGCTGTTTTGCGTCGCATGAGCGATGGCGTGGCGCGCCTCCAACATTTCGACCATAAACGTGCTTTGTCCTGCCGACAGGTCGTCAGCAGCGCCGATGCGGGTGAACACTTGGTCAAAAATAGGCAGCACCGCCCGCTCGGCGGGAACGAAACAGCCGATTTGCGCCATGACGGCGGTGAGCGCCACTTGCCGCATGTACGTGCTTTTTCCAGCCATGTTTGGTCCAGTGATGAGCAGCATTTCCCGCTCGCGGTTCATGCAACAGTCATTCGGCACGTACATTTGCGCGCCGAGCACTTTTTCGACAACCGGGTGGCGGCCGCCTTGAATCACCAAGACGCGCTCCGTGGAAAACTGAGGACGCACATAGCGATACTCGTCGCTGATCGTTGCGAATGATTGAAGCACATCAAGCTCGGCAATGACTTTCGCCAACGTCTGCAGGCGCGGGATGTATTGCTTCACTTGCTCGCGAATGGCGACAAACAGTTCATATTCGAGTTCGATGCTTTTTTCTTCCGCCTCCAAAATGAGCGCCTCTTTTTCCTTCAACTCCGGGGTGATAAAGCGCTCGGCATTGGCGAGCGTCTGCTTCCGCTCGTAACGTCCTTCCGGAACAAGGGGGAGATTGGGCTTTGTCACTTCAATATAGTAGCCAAACACTCGGTTGTAGCCGACTTTGAGCGATTTGATGCCGGTCGCTTCGCGCTCTTTCGCCTCAAGTTCAGCGATCCACGCTTTGCCGTTGCGGCTCGCGTCGCGGTAGCGGTCGAGCTGCTTGTCATACCCGTCTTTGATGAGGTTCCCTTCTTTGACAGAAAGCGGCGGCTGTTCTTGAATCGAGCGCTCGAGCAAATCGACGAGCTCTTCGCACGGGTCAAGGCGCTCGCACAGCTTGTCCGCTTCAGCGAGCGGCAGCGCGCCAACAGTCTGGCGGAGCGCCGGCACTTGAAGAAGCGACTTTTTCAGCTGCACGAGATCACGGGCGTTGGCGTTGCCGTAGGAGACACGGCCGACAAGGCGCTCAATGTCGTAAACGCCGCGCAGCCTGTCGCGCAGCTCCTGCCGTTCAAAATAGCTCGTTTTCAACGTTTCCACAAAATCGAGGCGCCGTTCGATTTCGCGCCGATCAATGAGCGGCCGGTCCAGCCATTGTTTTAAGAGCCGCCCGCCCATCGCTGTCACCGTTTCATCCAAAAGCCATAACAACGAACCTTTCCTTCCTTTTGATCGCACCGTTTCGACCAATTCCAAATGCAGCTTGGAATGTCGGTCCATTTTCATATAGTGGTCAACTTGATACAACTCAGCCGGCTGCAAATGATCGAGCCGCCGCTTTTGCGTGCGCACAAGGTAATGAAGCAAGCGGGCGACGGCCGTCCGCAGCTTTTCTTGCGCCACGTGGCCGATGACGCCGTTCCATTCGTCGCATAGCGATGTGTCGTCCTCATAAGAGACCGCCGCCTCGTACCGCTCTTTCAGCTCGCGCACCCACTCTTCGCTGCTGTCTGTGGCAACGATGATCTCCCGCGCTCCAACGGCGTGCAACTCGTTCGCCGCTTCCTCCCACGAAGAAAGAAGTGTCAACCGGACCTCACCGGTCGACAAATCGGCGTAAGCCAATCCGTATGTACCATCAGCAAACGGCGTGAGCGCCGCCAAGTAGTGGTTTTCCTTCTCGGTGAGCCCTTTGCCTTCCATGAGCGTCCCCGGCGTGATGAGCTGCACAACTTCGCGGCGAACGACGCCTTTGGCCGTTTTCGGGTCTTCGATTTGTTCGCAAATGGCGACTTTATATCCCTTTTCGATCAACTGTTCAATATATCCTTGCGCCGAATGGTACGGCACCCCGCACATCGGCACCCGTTCATCGCCGCCATCGCGGCTTGTGAGCGTAATTTCCAGCTCTTGCGCCGCCTTGATGGCGTCGTCAAAAAACAGTTCGTAAAAATCGCCAAGCCGGAAAAATAAAAACGCGTCCGGATATTGCGCTTTAATGTGCAAATATTGCTGGATCATCGGTGTGTACGATGGCATCGCTTCTCCCCAACCTTTTCGGCCCGAAGGCTCGTTGATTGCGCTACTATTATAACAAGCGGCAAAAGAAAAAACTAGGAAAGAAATTTCCTAGTTTTATTCTTCTTCGCCAAGCAGCAAATCTGGGCTTAAATCTTCTAATTCTTCATCAAGGTCGTCCTCGTCGCAAAAATCATCGTCCTTGCCGCAGCCTTCCGGATTGATGGCAACGCACACCTTCGTTTCGCCGATCACTTCGGCGACAAACTCCCGCTCAACATCGACAACGATTTTATTGCCGTTTGGCGAAATCGTGCACTCGAGGCAGTTCGGCTGCTGGAGGACGCGGACGATCACATCGGTGTCGTCGCTAATCAAATGGTCTTTATCACGATATTTTAATTTGACGACGTCCGTATACGACACCGTTTCAGTGACAACTTCAGTTTTTGTATTATGGTTGTACGAATACCAGACGTTGATGTCATAATGGCCGTGAATTTCGACCGTTTTATCGCATTTTTTCGCTTCATAGCGATGGTTGATGATCCAGCAGCCGAGAATGCTTGACGGGCGGTTCGGCGCCGTCACCGTATGGGTCGATTGCGTAAACTTGCGGCCTTTGCCGACAACGGCTTTCGTAATAATTTCTCTGTATTCAGACATCGAACGGAACCCTCCTCAAATGAATCTTCATTTCATCCTATGCGCCATCTCCGCTAATGTGCACAGCAAATGAATGATTATTCCGTATAGTTCATTGTATGCGCCTGCTCCGTTCGATGTGCCTTCTTTTTTGCCGGCAGGCAACCGCCCGCGGTTCGGGGAAAGGGAGAGCGCGCCCATAGGAAAAAAAGCGCCTTTGTTCATGATGTCGGTCGGGCGCTTATAAGAGCGCGCCCATAAGAAAAAAAGCGCCCCGAAGGACGCTTTTGCGCCGCATGCCATCAATGGCAGCCGCTGTGTTTGTTGTAGCGAAGCGCGGCGCCGGTTTCACCGCGCAGCACGTCGCCGCCCGTTGAAGCGAGAATTTCATCAGTCACCGTATTCGAAATCGTCGAGGCGACGAGCTGAAGCAGGTCGTTCACATCGGATTGGGACTGCTGGAATTCACTGACGATCGGGATTTGCGCCAACTCTTCGTAAATGGCGTCAATTTTGGCCTCAACCCGTTTCAGCGCTTCATGTTTTCCGTAATGCTGGAGGTTGACCGCTTGCTTTTGCAGCGATTTCAGCTCGTTGATCAACGTGCGCACTTTTTCGTTTTGGTGGATTTTTTCTTCCGCTCGTTTGAAAAAGTCGACTTCTTCCGTTTCGGCGATCATTTTCGCCAGCTGCTTCGCCTGGACTAAGATATCATCCCGCGTATATTTTGCCATATTCATTCACCTCGGTCGCTTCATTGACTAGCTCGCCCGTCAGCGTCCACGTTTTCGCCTGTGTAATGCGCACGTTGACCAATTGGCCAATGAGCGATTTTGGGCCGACGAAGTGGACGAGCTTGTTTTTGCGCGTATAGCCGGCCAATACATCTGGATTGGTCTTGCTTTCGCCTTCCACGAGCACTTCGACGACTTGCCCTTCGTATTGCTTCATTTTCTTGGCCGCGATTTCTTGAACAAGGGCGTTCAACCGCTTGAGCCGCTCTTTTTTCACTTCCATCGGCACGTTGTCGGCCATTTTCGCCGCCGGCGTGCCTTCGCGGGGTGAATAGATGAACGTGTAGGCCGAGTCAAATTCGACTTCGCGGTAAAGCGACAGCGTTTCTTCAAACTGCTCGTCCGTTTCGTTCGGGAAGCCGACGATGATGTCAGTCGTCAAGGCGACATCCGGAATGGCCGCTTTAATTTTGCGAACGAGCTCCAAATATTCCTCGCGCGTATATTTGCGGCCCATCATTTTCAAAATTTCCGTGCTCCCTGATTGCACTGGCAAATGGATATGCTCAACCAAATTGCCGCGTTTGGCGAGCACTTCGATCAGCCGGTCATCAAAGTCGCGCGGATGGCTCGTTGTGAAGCGGATGCGCGCAATGTCAATTTTGCGCAGCTCATCCATTAAATCGCCAAGTCCATACTGGATGTCGGTGAAATCTTTTCCGTAAGCGTTGACGTTTTGCCCAAGGAGCGTAATTTCTTGATAGCCTTGGGCGGCGAGCTGGCGCACTTCTTGGATGATGTCTTCTGGACGGCGGCTTCGCTCCTTGCCGCGCGTGTACGGAACGATGCAGTACGTGCAAAACTTGTCGCAGCCGTACATGATGTTGACCCACGCTTTAATCTTCCCTTTGCGCACTTTCGGCAAGTTTTCGACGACGTCTCCTTCTTTCGACCATACTTCAACGACCATTTCTTTCGACATGTACGCCTCATGCAAAATGTACGGCAGGCGATGGATGTTGTGGGTGCCGAAAATGAGATCGACGTATTGGTATTGTTTTAAAATTTTATTGACAACCGATTCTTCTTGCGACATACAGCCGCACACGCCAAGCAATAAGTCCGGGTTCGTCGTTTTGAGCGGCTTTAAGTAGCCAAGCTCGCCAAACACTTTGTTTTCCGCGTTTTCACGGATCGCGCACGTGTTGAGCAAAATGACGTTTGCCTCCTCGGGACGGTCGGTCGGCTCATAGCCGAGCGCCATGAAAATGCCGGCCATCACTTCCGTATCGTGCTCGTTCATTTGACAGCCATACGTGCGGATGTAAAACTTCCGTCCGCGCCCCATGCCGCGAAACTCTTCAGGAATCGCAAAGTCTTTGACGTACTTGACTTCCTCTTTGCCGCGTTTCTTCGCCTCTTTTAAATTCGGCGGGAGAAACACGCTCGTGAAATATTTCTCATAGTCTTTCGTCGTTTTTTCTTTCAGCCGGTCCAAGGCGGATTTTCTGTCCGCTGGATGGCTTTCCGTTTTGATTTGTCCCGTTTGCTCCAAACGTTGTTTTTCGTTCATCGCAATCTCCATCTCCTTTCTGTCCAACATCATTATCATTGGATGCCCTCGGCAAATTTCTTCCAACTACACATTATCATAGTATATCGTCAACTGCCAAGAAACACAATGGGAATTGTTCCGAAAACCCGGAACATGCTATGATAGCAAAAAACACCCGATGAGGCAAGACCCCATTGGGCGTTAGTTGTTTCCATTTTACATAAACTCCGCCACAAGTTCGGCGAACTTTTCTTTGCTCATTTTCAGCTCCGCCTTGGCAAGCGGCGCCTCGCTGTAGCCCGGCACAAGCTCTTGGTACGACTTTTGTTCTTTGTTTTGATAAATGATCCCGGTGACGAGCCCATCGTATTTCATGACCGTCTGCATCGCCATCTCCCGGTCGGATGGGTCGTATCCTTCGATGTCGCTCACCTTGATGAGCCGCTCTTTGAACCACTCGTACGTATTCACTTTGTTGTACGTCACGCAAGGGCTGAAGACGTTGATGAGCGCAAAGCCTTTATGCTTGACGCCTTCTTCAATCAAGCTCGTCAATTCTTTTAAATCGCTTGAGAAACCTTGCGCGACAAACGTTGCTCCGGCGCTTAACGCGATCTCGAGGGGCGACAAAGCCGGCTCGATCGACCCGTGCGGCGTGCTTTTTGTTTGGAAGCCGGCAGCGCTGCGCGGCGATGTTTGTCCTTTCGTCAATCCGTAAATTTGGTTGTCCATGACGATGTATGTGATATCGATGTTGCGGCGAATGGCATGAACCGTGTGCCCCATGCCGATCGCGAATCCGTCGCCATCCCCGCCGGCGGCGATGACCGTCAAATCGCGGTTCGCCATTTTCACCCCTTGCGCCAGCGGCAAAACGCGGCCGTGCGTGCCGTGAAAGCCGTAAGAGTGAATGTAGCCGGAAATGCGGCCTGAGCAGCCGATCCCGGAAATGACCGCGAGTTCATGCGGCTCCAACCCGAGATTGGCGGCCGCGCGCTGGATGGCGGCCTGCACGGAAAAGTCGCCGCAACCTGGGCACCAGTTCGGTTTCACATCATTGCGGAAATCTTTAAAGGTGGCCATTGCGCTAACAACTCCTTGCATTTAGTATAGACGTCGCCCGGCAAAAACGGATTGCCGTCGAATTTTAAGACGCTGGCGATTTTGTCGGCATGCCCAACGTTCATTTTCAACAGGCTGGCCAGCTGCCCGGTGGCGTTTTGTTCGACGACGACGACCCGCTTCGCTTTCTCGACAAGCGGCCGCACGTCGTCAACCGGGAACGGATGAAGCAGACGGATGTGCGCATGGTTGACTTTGACCCCGTCTTGTTCGAGGCGCTCCATCGCTTCTTCAATGGCTCCGCGCGTCGATAAAAAGCCAACAAGGAGCAAATCCGGCTCTTCATGGCGGAGTTGTTTGTGCACCGGCGTCGGAAAGTGGATGTGCTCGAGTTTACGCATCCGCTTTTCCATTTGCGCCCGGCGGTTTGCCGCCGTCTCTGACGGGCGGCCCGTTTCAGCGTGTTCGACCCCGGTGACATGGTGGATGCCGTATTTTGTTCCCGGCAGCACCCGCGGCGAAACACCGTCCGGCGTGATTTCATACCGTTTGAAGTTGTCTTTGTCCGGAAGCGGGGGCAGCTCGCCATTCATCAGCTTGCCGCGGCGGATCTCGATCCGATCGTAATCAAGCGGTTCGACCGTCTGCTTCCCGAGCGACAGCTGCAAGTCCGACAGAAAAATGACCGGGCATTGGTATTCCTCGGCTAAGTTGAACGCTTCCGCCATATCGTAAAATGCTTCTTCCACCGTGCTTGGCGCCATGACGATTTTCGGAATCTCCCCGTGCGTGCCGTAGATCATCGCCAGCAAGTCCGACTGCTCTTGCTTCGTCGGCAAGCCGGTGCTTGGGCCGCCCCGCTGCGTGTCAACAACGACAAGCGGGGTTTCCGTCATGCCGGCTAGTCCGATCGCTTCCGCCATAAGCGACAGCCCCGGTCCAGCGGAAGCCGTAAACGCCCGCACGCCCGCATAGTTGGCGCCGATCGCCATCGTACAGGCGGCGATTTCGTCTTCTGTCTGGATGACCGCGCCTCCAAAATCGGGCAGCTTTTTAATCAAATACTCCATAATCTCCGAAGCCGGGGTGATCGGATAGGCGGCCATAAAACGCGCCCCGCCGGCGATAGCGCCCAAGGCGATCGCATCATTGCCGATCATGAACATTCTCCGTTTGCCGTCGGCTTTGGCCAGTTTCATCGTTTTCGCTTGACTGCCGAGCTCGTCTTTCATATATTGGGCTCCAGCGCGAATGGCTTCCATATTTTTCTCAACGACTTGCGCCCCTTTACGTCCAAATGTGTCCACGACAACGCTTTCGAATACGGCGGCGTCCAAGTCGAGCACCGCGCTCGTCGCACCGATGGCAACCATGTTTTTCATCAGCGGGTTGCCAAGCTTTGTGGCGATATCGGTGAATGGAACGGCGTAAAGCGCCACTCCTTTCCCCTCTGGAATCACCGGATTGAATTTGGCGTCCGCGATGACGATGCCGCCGCTATGAAGTTCGTGAAAGTTGACATCAATCGTCTCTTGGTCAAACGCCACCAAGATGTCTAAATCATCGGCAACCGCTCTCACCGGCTTTGTGCTGACGCGGATTTTGTTGTTTGTATGCCCCCCTTTGATGCGCGAAGAGAAATGGCGGTATCCATACAAGTAATATCCAAGGCGGTTCAGTGCTGTGGAGAAAATCTCGCCTGTGCTTTCGATTCCTTCCCCTTGTTGGCCGCCTACTTTCCATGAAAGCTGCTCAATCATGCTTTACACCCCTTTATGTTCACTCCAGCCTTTCGGCACTATTGTACCACTTTTCTGACAAGGAAACTAGCATTTTAGACGCCTTTTTCAGCCGGCGCCGCGGATGCCCTGTCTTCTATTCTAGGATACGCAGAGCCGAAACTCAGTGATATTCGTCACTCCGGCAAATGGGCGTAGAAATTGCCGAATAAAAAGCGGGACGCTTGTTCGGCGGAGTAATGCTTGTACAACTCGTTGACAAGCCTCGCATATTCCCTTGCCGTTCCAAGGCCCGCGACCGTCTCCGTTATGCCATCGAAGTCTGAGCCGAACCCGACGTTTTGTTCCCCCCGAGCGCGCATATATGGTCAAGATGACGAAGCACATCGGCGATCGTGGCCCCGTTTTTGTCCATCGTCAAAAAATACGGAACGAAATTCACGCCGATCAAGCCGTCTTTTTCAATCAGCGCGTTGATTTGTTCATCGGTTAAGTTCCGCGGGTGCGGGCATAGACGATAAGCGTTGGAATGGGAAGCAATGGGAAACCGAGCCATCTCGATGACATCCCAAAACGCTTTCTCCGATAAGTGGGACACATCGACCCATCGTTTCGCTTCATTCAGCAATTCCACGACTTGCCGACCAAACGCCGTCAACCCGGCCCCGCGCTTCTCCCATGCCCCATCGGCGACGGCGTTCGGAAAGTTCCACGTTAATCCGACGGAAGCAACGCCAAGCCGAAGAAGCGTCTTCAGCTTGACAAGGCTCGAACCGATCGCATCGCACCCTTCCAGCGTCAACATGGCGCCGATCTCCCCTTCTTTCAAGGAAGCGATATCATGTTTGGTCCGCACGAACTTCATGGATGGAAATGCCTCGATCACACGGGAAAAGAAGATGTCCACCATCTCCAGCGCAACAGTGAACCGAGCTTCCTCCGGCACCGTTTCCGGTATGTAGATGGCAAAGCATTGCACTTTCACCCCTGCTTCCGCCATCCCGGAAAGCGTGACGTGAAGCGAAGCTCCGTCGTAAAACGACAGAGACCGATCTTGCCATAACTTCATCAACACATCACAATGGGCATCAAAGATCATTCCGTTTCCTCCTTTGAAAAAGCAAAAAATAACCTGCCTGCCTTCGCCGACGAAGGCGTCAACAGGTTATGGCCGCCATTGTCCAATCATCCAATTAACGAGGTTCGACAATCAATTTGATCGCCGTTCGCTCTTCTCCATCGATGACAATATCCGTAAACGCTGGAATGCAAATCAAGTCCATGCCGCTCGGTGCCACAAATCCTCGTGCGATCGCTACTGCCTTAACGGCTTGGTTCAATGCACCTGCGCCGATTGCCTGAATTTCCGCTGCGCCGCGTTCGCGCAACACCCCGGCAAGTGCACCAGCTACAGAGTTCGGATTCGATTTTGCTGAAACTTTTAATATTTCCATTTTCTAGCTCCTCCCTCGTTTCCTTGGAAAATGGATTTCGCGAAAAGGTCTTCATTGTAACTATATTCACTGTTTCGACAACTATTCCTGCAAGGAAGGAGCTTGTTTTTAAAAATTTTTAAAAAACGAACTATTCGAAATAAGGGTGGTCATCGTTAATGATCAACCGTTCGATGCCAAGCGCCCGTCCGCTCTTTTCGTCCACATCGACATAAACGGCGTTCAGCTGGCTTCTTCCTTCCTTGACGCCGAAACGGACCGGCAGCCCGGTTAGAAATTTGCGCAGCACCGCCTCGCGATCGACGCCTAAAATGCCATCGTACGGTCCAGTCATGCCGACATCGGTGATGTACGCCGTGCCTTTGGGCAAAATGCGGTTATCGGCCGTCTGGACGTGTGTATGCGTGCCGATGACGGCGGATACACGGCCGTCTAAGTACCAGCCCATCGCCTGTTTTTCGCTCGTCGCCTCAGCATGGAAATCGACGATGATGACCGGCGTGCGCTCCGAAGCAGCGACGATCAATTCATCCGCTTTTTGAAACGGGCAGTCAATGGCCGGCAAAAACGCCCGGCCTTGCAAACTGATGACGGCGGCTTCGCCGTGTTCGGTCGGCACGTAGACGATTCCTCTTCCCGGGGTGCCAGGCGGGTAATTGGCCGGGCGGATGAGCGCTTTCGCTTGGTCGATAAACTCAAAAATATCGCGTTTGTCCCATGCGTGGTTGCCCAACGTGATCACATGAGCCCCCAAGCGAGGAGCGCCCGGTAAATCGGTTCGGTGATTCCTTTCCCGCCGGCGGCGTTTTCGCCGTTGATCACCACAACGTCCGGCCGATGTTTTTCCTTCAGCTTTGGCAAATAGTGCTCCACCATTTTTTGCCCCGGCGAACCGACGACGTCGCCGATAAATAAAATTCTCATCCCTGATCCCTTTCTAAACGAAAAATATCGCCTTGCGCCCATATCCGCATCGTTATACCCTCCTATTTTACGCACAAAAAAAGAAAGTGGCAATAGCCACTTTATTTCGCGTATTCGACCGCCCGCGTTTCGCGGATGACCGTCACTTTAATATGGCCCGGGTAATCGAGCTCTTCTTCGATTCGTTTGCGGATGTCGCGCGCCAGCCGGTGCGCTTCCAAATCGTCGATCATATCTGGTTTGACCATAATGCGCACTTCACGCCCAGCTTGAATGGCGTACGATTTTTCAACGCCTTCGTACGATTCGGCGATTTCTTCAAGCTTCTCTAGGCGGCGGATATAGTTTTCCAGCGTTTCGCTGCGCGCCCCCGGCCGCGCCGCCGACAGCGCATCGGCCGCCGCGACGAGCACGGCGATGACCGACGTCGGTTCCGTATCGCCATGGTGGGAAGCGATGCTGTTGATGACGACCGGATGTTCTTTATACTTCGTCGCCAGCTCGACGCCGATTTCCACATGGCTTCCTTCCACTTCGTGGTCGATCGCTTTGCCAATGTCATGAAGCAAGCCGGCCCGGCGCGCCAACATTTCGTCCTCCCCGAGCTCGGCCGCCATCAGTCCGGCTAAAAACGCCACTTCCACCGAGTGTTTCAAGACGTTTTGCCCGTAGCTCGTTCGGAACTTGAGCCGCCCTAAAATTTTGATCAAATCCGGATGCAAGCCGTGAACGCCGACTTCGAACGTCGTCTGTTCACCGACTTCGCGGATATGCTCATCCACTTCACGGCGCGCCTTTTCGACCATTTCCTCAATGCGTGCTGGATGGATGCGGCCGTCTTGGACAAGCTTATCGAGCGCGATGCGCGCCGTCTCGCGGCGAATCGGGTCAAATCCGGACAAAATGACCGCTTCCGGCGTATCGTCGATGATCAAATCGATGCCGGTCAACGTCTCGAGCGTGCGGATGTTCCGCCCTTCCCGTCCGATGATCCGCCCTTTCATTTCGTCGTTCGGCAAATTGACGACGGAAACAGTCGTTTCAGCGACATGGTCGGCGGCGCAACGTTGGATGGCAAGCGACAAAATCGCCTTTGCCCGTTTGTCTGCCTCCTCTTTCGCCCGTGTTTCCGCCTCTTTGATCATCATCGCAATCTCATGCGACAGCTCTTTCTCAACGCGCTCTAAAATGAGCTGGCGGGCATCGTCGCGCGTCAGGCCGGAAATGCGTTCAAGTTCGGCTTGTTGTTGTTTGACGAGCGCTTCCACTTTGCTTTCCATTTGTTCAATATGCTGTTGTCTTTCGTTCAACGCTTCTTCCTTTGCCTCAAGCAACGCCTCACGTTTGTTGAGCGCTTCATCTTTGCGGTCGAGATTTTCTTCCTTTTGCATCAGGCGGTTTTCTTGTTTTTGGAGCTCGCTTCTCCGGTCGCGGATATCACGCTCCGCCTCCGTACGCAGTTTATGAATCTCGTCTTTCGCTTCGAGAAGCGCCTCTTTTTTCAAGGCGTCCGCCTCGCGTTTCGCCTCCTCAATCAGCTGTTCGGCAGCGGCTTTCGCTCCGCCTATTTTCGCTTCGGCAATCGATTTGCGAACAAAAAAGCCAACAACGGCACCAATGACTAAGGCAAGCAAAGCGGAGATGATGATCGAACCCATCGTTTCACCTCCTCTTGCTGTTCGGTTTCCTTTCGCTCTCTCTTCTCACCGCCATGACCGGCGCAGATGGACATTCCCGTTTTCAATGCATTAGCTCAGTCGCTTGGCATAGCAATCGCCCGCGCGGCCTTCCGCACGAAGGCGGTCCGCCGCAGCGGGCGGGCGTATGGCCCTGCCGCGCTTATGGACAAATATACATGTTCATTGTAAAGGCGGTAATAGGAATTGTCAAGATATTACACCGACGCGCCTAGAGGATGACAACGGAACAAGACCGTTCCACACGCCGTCCTTTTTAGGCTTACCGCTCTCCTTGGCAGGCGAACGGATGGAAAAAGGCGCCCCGGCAGCTTGCCAGGACGCCTTGGACCATTATTCTTCAAGCAATCCGAACCCGTCTTGCTGCGGTTCGCTCGTTCCCTCTTCGACGTCGATGCCGTAATGCTGGCGGATGGTGCGGGCGATCTCATCGGCGATGTGCGGGTTTTCCTTCAAAAATTGCTTCGCGTTCTCCCGCCCTTGGCCAAGCCGCTCATCTTTGTACGAATACCACGAACCGCTTTTTTGCACAATGTCAAGTTCGGACGCCATGTCGATAATTTCCCCTTCGCGGGAAATGCCTTCGCCGTACATAATGTCGACGTCAGCCGTTTTAAACGGCGGCGCGACTTTGTTTTTGACGACTTTGATTTTCGTCTTATTGCCGACCATATCGTTGCCTTGCTTGATTTGCTCAGCGCGGCGCACCTCTAGGCGGACGGAAGCGTAAAATTTGAGCGCCCGCCCGCCCGGCGTCGTTTCGGGGTTGCCGAACATGACACCGACTTTTTCGCGAATTTGGTTGATGAAGATGGCGATCGTTTTCGATTTGTTAATGGCGCCAGACAGCTTGCGAAGCGCCTGCGACATGAGCCGTGCTTGCAAGCCGACATGGGCGTCGCCCATCTCCCCTTCAATTTCCGCTTTCGGCACGAGCGCCGCCACCGAGTCGATGACGATAATATCGACCGCGCCGCTTCGCACGAGCGCTTCAGCGATTTCGAGCGCCTGCTCTCCCGTGTCAGGCTGGGAAAGCAGCAATTCATCGATATTGACCCCTAATTTTTGTGCGTAAATCGGATCGAGCGCATGCTCTGCGTCGATGAAAGCTGCTTGCCCGCCCCGCTTTTGCACTTCAGCGATCGCGTGAAGGGCAACGGTCGTTTTCCCGGACGATTCCGGGCCGTAAATTTCCACAATCCGCCCGCGCGGATAGCCGCCGACTCCTAACGCGATGTCGAGCGCCAGCGAACCGCTCGGCACGACCGACACTTTGCGGTCGACTTGCTCGCCGAGCTTCATGATGGCCCCCTTGCCAAACTGTCGTTCAATTTGTTTTAATGCCTGCTCCAATGCAGCTTGACGATCTTGGTTCACTAACCTAACTCCTCCTTATTCTAGGACTACTTATACTATACCGCGTTTCGCGGCCATTGCCAAGCAAAAAACGAACGTTCATTCGTTTTTTCGGTGGAGAAACTAGCAACAATCGCCATACTCATGCGGTGGAAAAAACGATGTGCGGTGGAGAATGGAGAAGAAGGGGGCGACCGATCAGCAGTCGGCCGCCAGCATCTCAAGCAGAAAAAAACAGCCGTATTTGGCGGTGCGGATGCGAATGGCATCACGCGTGCCGGACAGCGTCAAACGGTGGACAGTCGCATCGCGCCCGCGGACGGCGATGCCGATATACACAATGCCGGGCGGGTGGCCCTCAAGCGGATCGGGTCCGGCGACACCGGTGAAGCTGATGCCGATATCCGCATCGCACATCGCACGGACGTTTTCAGCAAGCAAACGGGCGCACGGCTCGCTCACCGCCCCTTCTGCCTCAAGCAGCGGGCGCGGTATGCCAAGCACCTGTTCTTTGACGCGATTTGTATAGCAGACGACACCGCCCTGCACGACTTGCGACGCGCCGGGGATGGCGGTGAGCTGTTCGAGGAAAAGGCCGCCGGTCAAACTTTCGGCCGACGCGACCGTCCATCCTTTTTCTTTTAACCGCTCGAGCGTCTTTGTAAACAACGTTTCATCGTTATATCCGTAGCAGTAGCGGCCGACGCGCGCTAAAATGGCCGCTCCCGCTTCGTCAAGAAGCCGCTTCGCCTCCGCCTCATCCTCATGTTTCGCTGTCAGACGAAGCATTACTTCACCGTCGCCGGCCAGCGGCGCGATCGTCGGGTTCGACTGGGCGTCGATCAAATCCGCAATCGCCGTTTCAAGCGCTGATTCGCCGATGCCAAAAAAACGGAGCACGCGCGACTCGATGCGTTCGGAAAGCGAAAACGTGCGGCGCAAAAAGGCGCTTCCGTATTTTTGGAACATCGGCTGCATTTCTTTCGGCGGCCCAGGCAGCAGCATGTACGTGATGCCATTGACCGAGAGAGCCATCCCTGGCGCCATGCCGTGCTCGTTTTTCAGCACCGTCGATCCTTCCAAGACGAGCGCCTGCTTTTTATTGTTTTCCGTCATCGGCCGGTTTGTGCGAGCAAAATACGCCTCAATCGCTCGGAGCGCTTCCTCGTCGATCACAAGCCGGCGGCCAAGCAAACGGGCGATCGTCTCCTTCGTTAAATCATCTTTCGTCGGGCCGAGGCCGCCGGTGAAAATAATGAGGTCGGCTCTCGTTTGCGCCGTTTTCACCGCCTGCTCGAGGCGGACGGTGTTGTCGCCGACGACGGTATGGAAATAGACGTTAATGCCGAGGGCGGCGAGCTGCTGCGACAAAAACTGGGCATTTGTATTGGCGATTTGCCCAAGCAACAGCTCGGAGCCAACGGCAATGATCTCCGCGTTCAACAGACTCCCCCCTTTTTGTGCCCGGCTATTTTGAATGGGAAAACGCATGTCTGTTTTTCGCAAAATAATCCCAGCCAGACCAAATCGTGAAAATAACCGCTACCCACAGCGCCAATTCAGCGAACGGAAACGAAATGAGCGAGAATGGGAAGTTATGTAACAATAAAGCGGAAACGGCGACAATTTGCGTCCATGTCTTGACTTTGCCAAGCATGTTGGCAGCAACGACTTCCCCCTCGCCGGCAAGCACGAGCCGCAAGCCGGTGACGGCAAACTCGCGGCTGATGATGACAATCACCATCCATGCCGGAACGGCCCCGAGCTCGACAAGCACGATAAGCGCCGCCGACACAAGCAATTTATCAGCAAGCGGATCTAAAAATTTTCCTAAATTCGTCACTAACCCGTATTTGCGGGCATAGTAGCCATCGATCCAGTCCGTCGCTGAGGCGATGATGAAAATGAGCGCGCCGGCAAGATGGGCAACCGGAAGCTCTGTCCCGCCTATTTGGATGCTTCCCCACCCAAACGGAACGAGCATCACAATCAAGAAAAACGGGATGAGCATAATTCGCGCTACCGTAATTTTATTCGGCAAGTTCACCACAAATACCTCCGCTCATTCAACATAGTTCAGTCCGTGCGAAAAGCAGGCGCCTTCCTGCGGAAAAGCGCCCTGTTCCATTATTTCTTCAACACGAAATGCAGCTTTTGGTACACTTCCTCTTTCGGGGCAAACGGATAGGCAAACGGCTGGCCATTTACCTTCATGTCGACGTCCAGCGTACGCCCGATTTTCACCCACACTTCGCTTTCGGCCGACAAATCGAACGTTTTCGTCTGCCCGCTTGCCAAGTTGCCGCGGTAAAACGTATGGCCTTTCGTATTGTATACTTCGACCCATGACGTTCCTTTGGATGAAAGCTCGATGGAGAACGCGCCGGAGCTGGCGACTTCAATCGTCGCCATGTTGCCGCGCTTTTCCGTCACATTCATCGCCGGCGCCGGCTGTTCATTTTGCTGCCCGTTTTCATTCGTTGCCTTCTCATCCGCTTCCTTCGCCGGCTGCTTTTGTTTTGCCTGCTCAAGCGGCGAATGTTTCGGTTTTTCGACCTCTGCTGTTTTGGGGCTTGTCTTTGTCGGCGGTTTATTTGCGGCGCCGTGCTGGAGCAACACCCAAACGAGGACAGCCGCCCCGATGACGACCACCGCGACAATCACTTTCGGCAGCCAATCGAGCCATTTCGCCCCCTCGGCAGACAGTTGCTGGCGCGTCTTCACGCGCGACAGCGTCTGCGGAATGTCATCTTGATAAGACTGGGGAATGTCCTGTTTATACTGTTCAAACAGCTCATCCGGATCAAGTCCGACCGCTTCAGCATATTGCCGGATGAAGGCCCGCACATAAAAATTCCCGGGCATGATGGCATAGTTGCCTTCTTCGATGCCGATCAAATACCGCTTTTGAATTTTCGTCATCTCCTGTAGCTCGTCCAAACTCATATTTTTTTCTTCCCGTGCTTCCCGCAAACGTTTTCCTAGTTCCGTCAACGGCCAACACCTTCCACTTTTTTAAATTAAAACCCAAATTCGGAAAACCCGTCATCGCCCAACAATGACGGGCGGTCAATCGCTTCGTAGGAAATATCTTCGTCCGGTTCATGGCGCAGCTCAATAATATAATCAAAATCATCGAGCGTGTATTCCGTATGGCGAACAAACATGTCCGGATGCTCGACGACTTTCGTCGCCTCAAGGCGCATGAGCTCACGGATGAGCTGCCAGTGTTGCTCATTCCCGCGGCGCGTTGAGACGATGCCATCGATAATGAAAATGTTGTCCTCGCTATACTCATCTTCCATCAACTGCGTGCGAACCGTCTGTTTAATCAGCGTTGATGAAACAAACAGCCATCGTTTGTTGGCGCACACGCTGGCGGCGACGATCGACTCTGTCTTGCCGACGCGCGGCATCCCGCGGATGCCGATTAGCTTATGCCCTTTTTCTTTAAAAAGTTCCGCCATAAAATCGACAAGCAGTCCAAGTTCATCGCGGACGAAGCGGAACGTTTTTTTGTCATCGGCATCGCGCTGGATATAACGGCCGTGGCGGACGGCGAGGCGGTCGAGCAGCTTCGGCTGGCGCAGCTTCGTCACCGTAATGTTGTCCATCGTCCGCAAGATCGTCGCCAACCGTTCAATTTGCTCGTTATTGTCGCACAAAAGCAACATGCCGCGGCGCGAATCCCGGACACCGTTGATCGTTACGATGTTAATGGACAACATACCGAGCAGCGAAGCAACGTCGCCGAGCAACCCCGGGCGGTTGACATGGATTTCATATTCCAAATACCATTCCTGCTTGCCCATCCCGTTTCCTCCCTTGCCGGTGTCCGCACGAACGTCTTATGCTAAGTTCATACTACTATAATTATAAATGGAAAAGCAACCGAAAAGGAGGAAGAAAAAAGAGAGGGAGACCCCCTCTCTTTTACCGGGTGATTATTTTTGTTGGACCAGCTTGACCATCATGTTGGCAAGGGCGTGCTGCTCTTTTTCATCCGCAACGCTCCAAAGATCGGCCAGCACCCGTTCTTCCGGGTTTTTCGGGTCGACGTGTTTCGCCAAATAATCCCCGATTTGGTAAGCGACATCCGTGATCACTTGCCGAGTCAATCCTTGCTGTTGCGCTTGTTCTAAACGTTCCGCCAAAAAGTCTTTCCATTGTTCAAAATTATCCAGTACCGACATGTCAATCCCTCCTTGTTGAATGTTTCAAGGATAGTTTGCCTGCCGAACCGGAAAATATACGTTCAACAATACCAGCCGCCGTTGACTGAAATGACTTGGCCGGTGATATACGAAGCGGCGTCAGACAGCAAAAACGCCACTGTTTCCGCCACCTCATCCGGGGTGCCGAGCCGGCCGGCTGGAATTTCGTCAGCGAGCGCTTTAAGCTCCTCAGCGCTGAACGACCGCAGCATATCGGTATCAATCGCCCCCGGTGCAACAGCGTTGACGCGAATGCCGCTTGGGGCAAGCTCCTTGGCAAGCGCCTTGGCAAACGCGTTCTGCCCTCCCTTTGTCATCGAATACACCGCCTCGCACGAAGCGCCGCACAATCCCCAAATCGAGGAAATGAACACGATATGACCGCGCTTTCTCGCCACCATTGATGGGATCAGCCTTTTGATGAGCAGCGCCGGGCTTGTCATGTGAAGCCGCACCATCCGCTCGATTAATTCATCGTTCATGTCGGTCAACAACCCATAATAGCTCGCTCCGCTGTTATAAATGATGACATCCACCGGACGGTTGATTTGTGCAAGCAGCCGATCGACCCCATCCGGTGCTGACAAATCGGCCTCAATCGGCACAATATGCACATCATGAAACTCTCCTTTCAGCGCTTCAATCGACGCCCGTCGCCGATGGTAATGAAGAAAAAGTCCGTACCCCTCCCGAGCGAGCACACGGGCGATGCTTTGTCCGATGCCCCCAGAGGCTCCAGTGATCAAAGCGTAGTGCATGAAACCATCCTCTCTTTTTTTGCCGTAAAAAAGCATCCTTCGCAGGAAGGATGCGTTATAGCTCTTTTGGAACGACTTGGCAAACAGCGATTTGCGAATCGCGGAAGCAAGAAGAGGCAACCGCTGCGATGTCGTCCATGACAAGGGATGAAAGCGCCGGCAAAATGTCAAACAAGTTGGATCCGTAAAACGCGTAGCGCGTGAACTGGTTGGCGATGTATTCCGGCGAGTTGAGGGCGCGCAAAAAGGCGCCGATTTTTTTCTTTTTCACCCGTTCAAACTCTTCCTTTTCTATAGTCTGCGCGGCAAACGACAGCAACACCGTTTGAATTTCCGAGGCGAGCCGTTCAGCGTCCCTCGTGTCGCCGCCGACCAGAGCAAAACCGAATCCACGCTCTTCCGTATAGTCGTACATGAACGTATCATCGATCAGCCCTTCGCGGTACAGCCGTTCATAATGCGGCGAACTTTTTCCAAACAAATAGTCCAATGCAACGTGGAAGGCAAGCTCATGCCGAAGTTTTTGTTCGCCGGCTTCCGGAACGGACGGCGCTTTGACGCCGACAAAACATTTGTTCGTCTTCACATGCATCGGAATCACTTTTTTCTTTTCCGCTACTGCGCTCGGTTCTTCATACGAAAAACGCTTGACTTCCGGGGCTTGCGGGAACGATTTTTTCGCCTGGTTATCGCGGATTTGCTGCATGATTTTTTGTTCATCGACCGGGCCGACGACAAACAAAAGCATGTTGCTCGGGTGGTAAAACGTTTCATAGCATTCATACAGCAGCTCTTTCGTAATTTGGGCGATCGATTCAACTGTGCCGGCGATATCGATTTTGACCGGATGATTGTGATACATACTTTCGATGGCGCCGAAATAGACACGCCAATCCGGATTGTCGTCATACATTCGGATTTCCTGGCCGATGATCCCTTTTTCTTTTTCCACTGTTTTGTCAGAAAAGTACGGGGTTTGCACAAAGTCCATCAACGTTTCCAAGTTTTTCTCGACGTTGTCGGTGCTTGAGAACAAATAGGCGGTGCGGGTGAACGTCGTAAAGGCGTTCGCTGAGGCGCCTTGTTTGCTGAACTGTTGGAAAACGTCTCCATCTTCTTTTTCAAACAGCTTATGCTCCAAAAAATGGGCGATGCCGTCCGGAACGCGCTTCATCTCCGTTTTACCGAGCGGGACGAACTGGTTGTCAACCGAACCGTAGTTCGTAGTGAATGTCGCATATGTTTTGTTGAATCCTTTTTTCGGCAAAATGTACACGTCAAGGCCGTTGTCCATTTTTTCATAAAACAGCTCTTCGTGCAGCGTCTCATACATCCGTTTTTCCATCTTCCGTCGCCTCCATTCCGGTCAAAAAGTACACCGTATCGAGCTCCACCTTGCCAGCGACGCGCACCACATCCTCGCGCGTCACTTGATTGGTGCCGGCAATCCATTCATCGATTGGGCGCTTTCGCGTTGAGACGACGTTATGGTACAACACCTCCACAAGCCCGCGCGGCGTATCGAGCGTCTCAAGCAGCTGGTTGCGGATGACCGCTTTCGTCTGCGCCATTTCGTCATCTGTGAAATCGCCGTTTTTCATCGCCTGCATTTGCTCATCGATGATGCGGCGCGCCTTCTCATAGTTGGCCGGTTCAATGCCGGACATGACCATCAAAAGCCCTTTATGGCTCTCAAGCCGTGAGGCGGCATAATAGGCAAGGCTCGCCTTCTCGCGGACGTTGATGAACAGCTTCGAATGGGAAAAACCACCAAAAATTCCATTAAACATTTGCAAGGCGTAATAATCGTCATCTTCATACGTCACATTTGTCCGATAGCCGATGTTGAGCTTTCCTTGCTTTACGTCCTGCCGCTCAATGACTTCGCGAACTTCCCCGCGCGGCTTGACAGAGATCATCGATGCGCGCTCCCGCTTTGGGCGGTCCGGCAAAGAAAAGCGCTGCTTCACCGCATTGAGCACCGCGTCTTCAGCCACGTCGCCAATGACATATAGATCCAGCTCATCCTCGGCCAGCGCTCGTTCATAATAGCGATACAGTCGTTCCGCCGTGATGCCGTCCACCTCTTCAAGCTCGCCGTTCGGTGAGAGGGCGTACGGTTCGCCTTTGCACATTTCTTCTACAAGGCGCATATTCGCATAGCGCATTTTGTCATCATACACCGCCTGAATGCGTTGACGGAGCGCCCGCTTTTCCTGCTCAACAATGTCAGCGACAAACCGACCGCCATCAAGCGCCGGGCGGAACAGAAGATCGGCCAAGAGCTGAAACGCTTTCTCCAAAAGCGGCGTTTGCTCCGGCAAAAATCGTTCATTGGCGACATCGATGCGAATCGTCATGATATGATGTTCGCCTTTTTTCGTTAAATCGACATTCAGCGTCGCTCCGTACAGTTCATCCAAATAGGTGCGCAGCGCCTTAACGCTCGGATAGTCGGCCGTGCCGCTTTGCAAAACGTATGGCAAAAGCGCGCGCAGCGTGACCGTCTCTTTAGCAAGAGGGGCCTTCATTTTCCAAACGATTGTGTTCGTTTTGTACTTATCGGTCGAAATCGTATGGACGCGAACCGGTCCGACCGCTGTAACTTTTTCGTCGACCAATCCAACTCCTCCTTACTTTTTCTCTTTGCCTTTATTGTAAAGCGTCTTATCAACAATATACCTTTTGCCAATGGAAAAATGCAAATCATTCCATTCAGCAAAAAAACGGCCGTCCGTTTTTCGGACAGCCGCTTTCATCACCGTTTTCCTTTGATGTATGGCGTGCCGGCCGCTTTCGGCGCCTCAGCGCGGCCGATGAAGCCCGCCAGCGCCAAAATGGTGAGCGCATACGGGGCGATGAGCAAGTAAACGGTCGGGACGTTTTTCAAGAACGGAATCGTTTGCCCGACGATGCTTAAGCTTTGCGCCAACCCGAAAAAGAGCGCCGCCCCCATCGCGCCGATCGGATGCCATTTGCCGAAAATCATCGCCGCAAGCGCCATAAATCCGTGCCCGGAAATCGTCGCATGGCTGAAATCGCGGGAAATGATCGTCGCGTATACTGCGCCGCCCAAGCCGCCGAGCGCGCCGCTGATCATGACAGCGATGTAGCGCATTTTGGCGACATGAATCCCCATCGTATCCGCCGCCATCGGATGTTCGCCGACCGCGCGCAGCCGCAGGCCAAACGGCGTTTTGTAAATGACATACCATGATACAAACGCCAGCGCAATGGCGATATACGACGGCGCATACGCATTGGAAAACAACAGCGGCCCGATGACAGGAATGTCGCTTAACACCGGCACATCAATTTTGTCAAACCCGACTTGAATTTGGTCCGTCTGCCCCTTGCCGTACATTTTTTTCACTAAAAACAGCGACAGGCCAAGCGCCAAAAAGTTGATCGCCACCCCGCTTACGACTTGGTCGGCGCGAAAGGTGACCGACGCGACAGCGTGCAGCAGGGAAAATACAGCGCCAACCACCATGGCAGCCAATAAGGCAAGCCACGGCGTCCATTCGCCAAATCGATCGGCAAACGTCAAATTAAAGACAATGCCGACAAACGCACCGATGGTCATCAATCCTTCAAGCCCGATGTTGACGACGCCGGACCGTTCGCTAAACACGCCGCCAAGGGCGGTGAAAATGAGAGGAGCCGCAAAGAAAATCGTTGTCGGGACAATCGTTTGCAAGACGTCATACACGCTCACTTACTCCGCCCCCTTTTGCCAACGAGATAACAGCCAGCGGATCATGTAGCTGGATGCAACAAAGAAAATGATGAGCGCGATAATAATATCGACAAGCTCGGTCGGCACGCCGGCGCTTGACGGCATTTCCAACGCCCCGACTTTCAAGGCCCCAAACAACAAGGCGGAGAGCACAATGCCAAACGCGTTGTTTCCTCCGATCAAGGCAACCGCAATGCCATCAAATCCAAGGCCGGTAAAGCCGGCTTTCGTCGAGATGTTTCCAAATGTGCCAAGCCCCTCCATCGCCCCGGCGACGCCGGCAAAAGCGCCGGAGATGACCATCGCTAAAATGATGTTGGCGCGCACATTCATGCCCGCGTACTGTGACGCATGTTGATTGAAACCGACCGCCCGCAGCTCAAACCCTTTTGTCGTCCGCTCAAGCAAAAACCACATGACAAATGCGGCGGCGACAGCGATGAAAATGCCGTAATGCATGGTGGAATGATGCGTAATGGCATCAAAAAAGTCGGAGTGAAGCGATGCGCTTTCTTTCACCGGCTTTGATTTAAATCCCTCATCAGACAAAACGGAACGGATGATGGCGTTCGTTACATGCAAAGCAATATAGTTCATCATGATCGTAATAATGACTTCGTGCACTTTTAAATACGCCTTCAGCACACCCGGAATCAAGCCCCATAGCGCCCCGGCCAACGCGGCGGCCAACAAGGCAAGCGGCAAATGGATGATTTTGGGCAAATCAAAGGACCCCCCGACCCAGACGGCAGCGAGCCAGCCGACGATCAGCTGCCCTTCAACCCCGATGTTAAACAAACCTGTGCGAAAGGCAAACGCCACCGCCAAGCCCGTTAAAATGTATGGCGTCGTCTGGCGGATCGTTTCGCCGATATAGTACGTATCGCCAAACGCCCCGTACACGAGAGCGCCAAAGCCGGCGATCGGGTTGTAGCCGCTTGCAAGCATCACGATCGAACCGGCGATCATGCCAAGAAGAACGGCCAACAACGGTATTAAAAATTGCTGGAGACGATTCGACTTCATCACGACACACCTGCTTCCTTCCGTTTGCTTCCAGCCATCAACAACCCGAGCTCCTGTTCGGTTGTTTCTTTCGGATCAACGATGGCGACGATGTTTCCTTCGTAAATGACAGCGATCCGGTCGCTGACGTTCATCACTTCGTCAAGCTCAAACGAGACGAGCAGCACTGCTTTCCCACGGTCTCGCTGTTCAATGAGCCGTTTATGAATAAATTCGATCGCTCCAACATCAAGCCCCCTCGTCGGCTGGGCGGCGATCAACAAGTCCGGATCGCGGTCGACTTCACGGCCGATGATCGCTTTTTGCTGGTTTCCGCCCGATAGCGCCCGCGCCTTCGTATATTCATCTGGCGTGCGCACGTCAAATTCGCGGATGAGCTGACGCGCTTTTTCGTAAATGGCTTGAAAATTCAGCAGACCCCGTTTCGAGTACGGCGGCTGATAGTACGTTTGCAGCACCATGTTTTCGCCGATCGGAAAGTCAAGGACAAGCCCATGTTTATGCCGATCTTGCGGAATATGGCCGACGCCGGCTTCGATGATTTTGCGCGGCGGCAAATTCGTAATGTCTCGGCCGTTGAGGCGGATGATCCCTGATTCCGCTTTGATCAAGCCGGTTATGGCTTCAATGAGCTCGGTCTGGCCGTTGCCGTCGACTCCAGCAATGCCCACGATCTCGCCGGCGTGCACCGTCAAGTTCAAACCGTTGACCGCTTTGATCCCGCGCGCATCCTTGACGACTAAATTTTGAATTTCCAACACCGGTTTTCCCGGCTCAGCCGGTTTCTTAGCGGTTGTAAACTGCACCTCGCGGCCGACCATGAGCGCCGCCAGTTCGTTCGGATTCGTCTCCGCCACATTGAGCGTCGCAATTCCTTTGCCGCGGCGGATGACGGTGACGCGGTCGCACACTTCCATAATTTCTTTGAGTTTGTGCGTAATTAAAATGATGGATTTTCCCTCGCGGACGAGCGTGCGCATAATTTGCATGAGCTCGCGAATTTCCTGCGGTGTCAAGACTGCTGTCGGTTCGTCAAAAATCAAAATATCAGCGCCGCGGTAAAGCGTCTTTAAAATTTCCACGCGTTGCTGCATGCCGACGGAAATGTCGGCGATCTTCGCTGTCGGATCGACCGCGAGTCCATATCGTTCCGACAATTCGCGCACTTCCCGCTCCGCCCGCTTCATATCGATCGTTCCGGCCCGCGTCGGCTCGCTGCCTAAGATGATGTTTTCCGTCACGGTGAACGTATCGACGAGCATAAAGTGCTGATGCACCATGCCAATGCCAAGATCATTGGCGACGTTCGGGTCGGTGATGCGCACCGGCTTTCCTTTCACGCGGATTTCGCCGCCGTCAGGCTGGTATAACCCAAACAGCACGTTCATGAGCGTCGATTTGCCGGCCCCGTTTTCGCCAAGCAGAGCGTGTATCTCCCCCTTTTTCACTTGCAGCGTAATGTTGTCATTGGCGACAAACGTGCCAAACACCTTGCGGATATTGAGCATTTCAATCACGTATTCCAAGCGATTCACTCCTTACTCAAGCAAGGTCAAAATCACAAAATGAAAGGCGGCAGCGAAACAGCCGCCCTTCATTTTGTGATTTTGAAGAAGGCTAGCGGCGCGCACTAGCCTTCTTCGCCGTTGTTCATCACTTGATCGTCGCTGCGAATTGTTCATACTCTTTCCGGTTGGTCGGAACTTTCACTTCGCCTTTGATGATTTTTTGCTTCCATTCGTCAACTGTTTTTAACACATTCTCTGGAATGTTGTCTTGCGTCGGGGCAATGCCGACCCCATTTTCCGGCAACCCGTACTCAATCGTTTTGCCGCCCGGGAAGTCGCCCTCTTTCGCCCGTTTCGCCGTGTCATAGACAGCGACGTCGACGCGTTTCACCATCGAAGTGAGCGTTACGTTGTACGTTTTGCCGCCGACTTTCACTTCTCCCTCCGGCGCTTGGTCTTTGTCAACACCGATGACCCAAATTTCGCGGTTTGGATCTTTCTTCTTCAAATCTTTCGCTTCCGAGAAGACGCCGTTCCCAGTCGCTCCAGCTGCATGGTAGATGATGTCGATGCCAGACGCGTACATGCTCGAGGCGATCGCTTTTCCTTTATCCGCTTGGTCGAACGCCCCGGCGTATTGCACTTCCACAGTCGCCTTCGGATTGACCGCTTTCACGCCGGCGCGGAATCCACTTTCGAATTTTTCGATCAACGGAATCTCCATCCCACCGACAAAGCCGATTTTATTCGTTTTCGTCATTAGCCCGGCGACAACACCGACAAGGAACGAGCCTTCATGCTCCTTGAACGTGATGCTGGCGACATTTGGCTCGTCAACGACGGTGTCGACGATGGCGAAATGTTTTTTCGGGTTTTGCTTAGCGACTTCTTTCACCGCGTCGCCCATCAAATACCCGATGCCGAAAATCAAGTCAAAGTCGCTGCGCACAAGCTTGTTTAAGTTCGTGGCATAGTCAGCGTCGCTCGATGACTGCAAGTAGTCGTAGCCGCCGCGGCCTTTTTCAAGCCCGTTGTCTTTGCCGAACTTTTGCAGCCCTTCCCAAGCCGACTGGTTGAACGATTTGTCGTCAATGCCGCCGACGTCGGTCACCATGGCGACACTGAACGTATCTTTCTGATTGCTGCCTCCCGCATTGTTGCCAGCTTGTCCGCAGGCGCTAAGCAGTGTGCCGGCGGCAAACAGGACGGACAACACCAATCCGATTCGCTTTTTCACATTCACTACCTCCCAGCTTAAAAATTTGTTCCTTAATTAGTATAAAGCTTCCGCTCTCTTTCTATGTACCCATTTTCACCCCCTTAAAAGCTGAACCGCTTCCGCATAACATGGAAGCTGAACTTGTCGGAGCGGAAGTAGTTGACGGAATAAAAAATCGGCTCATCGTTTTTATCGAAATGCATTTGCTTGAGCACAAGTAGCGCCGTTTCCGGATCGCATTGCAAAATCGGCGACACTTTTTCATGATAACCGAGCGGCACGATGCGCGCGACCGCATAGGCGATATCACGATGCGTTTGGTTGTGCAAGTTTTCAAACAGCGACTCATGTTCATAGGAGATGCCTTTTGGTAAATATTTACATAAAATTTTATCCAAGCAATAAACGACCGGCTCCCCATCGGCGGTGCGCACCCGCTCGATGAGCAACAAATTCTCATCCGGCCGGCATTGGAAGCGGCGCATATCGTCTTCCGTCGGCTGTTGGATGGAGGAAGACAAAAAAATCGTTCCTGGCTTGCGCCCCGCTTGACGAATCATATCCGTGACGCTTGAGAGCTGCTCGATGCCGGACGTAAACAGCGGACGGGCGTTGACAAACGTTCCGACGCCGTGGCGGCGGATGATAATGTTTTCTTCTTCAAGCACCCGCAGCGCTTCCCTCAATGTCGCCCGGCTGACGCCAAGCTGTTTGGCGAGTTCAAACTCGGACGGCAGTTTTTGCTTTTCTTTGTACACTCCCGTTTCAATATCGCGCTTGATGCGATCAATCACTTGCAAGTAAAGATGGCGGCTGTCTGATTTGATTGACATGACAACGTCCTCCGTGTTACGCATTTCCGTTGAGATCAGACCTCTGACATTAGACATATAACCTTTTTGAGATTACTATATCATTTTTTACTGGGCAAATAAATAGGTGATATCAAATTTTGTCGAAGAAAAAGAAATAGGATTGGTAACGCTTCCAATAAGATGTATGATTGAGCGGGCAAGCTTTTTTCGCCCGCCCTTTTTCCCATTTTATGACGTCTTTTTTAAATCTTCCTTCGACCAAAGAACGGCGCGCGGCTTGCTTCCTTCATAGGGGCCGACGACGCCGCGCTCCTCCATGGCATCAATGAGCCGAGCGGCGCGATTGTAACCAATGCGGAAGCGGCGCTGCAGCATCGAGACGGAGGCGCTTTGCATTTCCACGACAAGACGGACTGCTTCATCGTACAACTCGTCTTCAAGAGCTGAGGAAGAGGGTTCGCTGTCTTCGACGAACATCTCCTCATAATATTGCGCCTGCTGCTGTCCGATGACAAACCGAACGACTTCTTCCACCTCTTGGTCGGAGACAAACGCCCCTTGAACGCGCACTGGCTTTGAGGCCCCCATCGGCAAAAACAGCATATCGCCGCGGCCGAGCAGTTTTTCCGCCCCGCCCATATCCAAAATGGTGCGCGAATCGATTTGCGATGATACACTGAAGGCGATGCGCGACGGAATGTTCGCTTTGATGACGCCGGTGATGACGTCCACCGACGGACGCTGGGTGGCGATGATCAAATGGATGCCAGCGGCGCGCGCCATTTGCGCCAAACGGGTAATCGCCTCTTCCACATCCGAGGAAGCCACCATCATCAAGTCCGCCAATTCGTCGATGATCACGACGATGTATGGCAAAAGCGGCTGCTGTTCCGATGCCGTTTCGTTATGGTGGCGGATATGCTCGTTATACCCTTCGATGTTGCGCGTGCCGGTATGCGAGAACAGCTCGTAGCGCCGCTCCATTTCTTGGACGACTTTTTTCAGCGCCTGGGCCGCTTTTTTCGCGTCGGTGACGACCGGCGTCAACAAATGAGGAACACCGTTGTACACACTTAACTCCACCATTTTCGGATCGATCATCATCAGCTTCACCTCATGCGGCTTCGTGCGCATGAGCAGGCTGACGATAATGCCGTTGATGCAGACGCTTTTGCCGCTGCCGGTCGCGCCGGCGATCAACAAATGCGGCATTTTGTTTAGTTCCGCAGCGACGACTTCACCGGAGATGTCGCGCCCAAGCGGAATCAAAAGCTTCGCCTTGTCCCGTGTATGCTCAATGGCTTCCAGCACTTCGCGCAGCGAAACAGTGGCGATCTCTTCATTTGGCACTTCGATGCCGATCGCGGACTTGCCGGGGATGGGCGCTTCAATGCGGATGTCTTTCGCCGCCAAAGCGAGCGCCAAATCGTCGCTTAAACTGACAATTTTGCTCACTTTCACCCCGACGTCCGGATACACTTCATATTTCGTCACCGCCGGACCGAGGTGCACTTGCGTCACTTTCGCCTTGACGCCGAAGCTTTGGAACGTTTTCTCCAGTTTTCGCGCGTTGGCGTAAATGTTAGCATGATCGGCCGATTGCCCGGCCGGCTTCGGCAGGCGAAGCAAATCAAGCGGCGGCAGGTCGTAATTGGTGTTTTCATGCTCGGAAAACGCCAACGGCGGCGCCGGTTTGTCCTCCTCCCCCCCATTGTCGCCTTCCACCAGTGGATTCTTCTCTTCTTCCGGCTCAGCGGCCGACCGGATCGCGGCAAAATCGGAAATGATCGGCGGCGGGGAAAACAGTTCCTCATTCGGCTCGACGCTGCTTGCTTCAGCCGGCTCGTCTTCCCGCTTTGCGGCCGCCCGCCGTGAGCGTCGGCTTCGGCCCCCGCTTTCCTTGCGCTTCCTCCCTGTCCGCCATTGCTTGATATCTTCGACAAACGCCAACCATTCTTTTCGCACAAACGCTGCGGCAAAAGCAACCCATTTGCCGGCTGTCTCGCGCAGCGATTTCCCGGTCAGCACGACAAAACCGACGATGAACAGAAGGAAACAAATCCATTTCGTCCCGGGCGAATCGAACAACTGGTAGCTGGCGGCAAATAACAGTGCGCCGACCATTCCGCCCCCTAAATCCACATCGGCCGCCTTGCCGCTTGCTTCGTTCCAAAACAGCCCCCACGTCGTCCGAATGATGCTCGGGTCCAGCTCGCCGCGCCGCGACATGAGTTCAAACAGCTTGTCATGGCTCAAAAGCAGGAGCGCCGCGGCGATGGACGAAGCGCCGACAAACGGGCGGCCCGTCCATGACGGCCACTCCCGCCGCCACATGAGGATGAGCGATAATATGAAAAGTCCGCCTACTAATAGCATGTACCATTCGCCGAAAAAAAAGCGGCCCACAAGCACGAGCGTCTTTCCGACAAGCCCGAGGCGGGCCATCGCAACGACGGCGACCGCGAGCAAGCCAAGTCCGATCAATTCAAAGCGGATTGTTTCCGTCCATGGCTGCGTTTTCGACGGCTTCCCTTTTCTTCTTCGCTTTCGTTTCGCCATGATCGTTCACTCCAGCATGAATGAATTGGCAAGCCGGAAAAAAGCAGCCAACAATGGCTGCTTTTTTCCGTTTGTTTACTATTATATCATGAACGGCCGAACAATTCATTACGATGTTGCCGCAGAAGCCGGAAATCGCGCCCCAGGCGCATATTTGGCGTTTAAAAAATGGAACGGATTCGTGCTTAAGTTTTGCACGATTTCATATTCTCCCGTTTCTACAGATTGGACGAGAAACGGAATGCCATCGTAATACACCATTTTCCGCTTCTCATAAACAGCGGCATCGACCGGAAAAATCAAATGTTCGGGCATGATCGTATACAAAATCATTGAATCATCTTCCCTTCCCCGTTTTTCCTCATCGCGATCAGCTCGCGCAGCTTCGCCATCGCTTGGGACACGCCCCCGACTTCATCGATGAGCCCGTACCGGACGGCGTCAGGTCCAACGACGTTCGTGCCGATGTCGCGCGTCAAATTGCCTTTGGAAAACATGAGCTCTTTAAACTTTTCCTCACTGATCTTCGAATGTTTCGTCACAAAGCGGACGACGCGCTCCTGCATTTTATCCAAGTACTCAAACGTCTGCGGTACGCCGATGACAAGCCCCGTCAAACGGATCGGATGAATCGTCATCGTCGCCGTCTCCGTGATGAACGAATAGTTGCACGACACAGCGATCGGCACGCCGATCGAATGGCCGCCGCCAAGCACAACGGAAACAGTCGGTTTCGAGAGCGAGGCGAGCATTTCAGCAATAGCGAGCCCTGCTTCCACATCGCCGCCGACCGTATTTAAAATGACGAGCAGTCCTTCAATTTTCGGGTTTTGCTCAATGGCCACAATCTGTGGAATGACGTGCTCGTATTTCGTTGCCTTGTTTTGTGGCGGCAGCTGAATATGCCCTTCAATCTGTCCGACGATGGTCAAACAATGAATATTCGTATCGGGATCCATTTGCGGGATGTTCGTCTGCCCAAGCTGGGTGATGGCGGCAGTCGCTTCCTCGGCCTTTGTTTCCGGCTGTTCGTCCTCGGTTTCCGCTTGAAAATAACGTTCCTTCTCCATCTATCTCGTCTCCTTTCTTGTCGATCATACGCTTAGTATGGCCGAAAGAAAAAAGAAAAATGCCGGCAACGGCTGATCGTTCCCGGCATTTTCCAGTCGACTTTGAGCATGATTGCATTATACTTCCATAATAATAGGCAAGATCATTGGTCTCCGCTTCGTTTTTTCAAATAAAAACTGGCCTAACGCTTCACGGATGTTCGCTTTCAACGACGACCATTCAAGCATGTATGATTCAAGGCAACGCTCGATGATTGCCGCCACCATTTTCTCCGCTTCCTCAAGCAGTGTCTCAGACTCGCGCATGTAGACGAACCCCCGCGAAATGATTTCCGGGCCGGCGGCGATCGTTTTCGTTTCTTTATTCAGTGTGACGACGGCGATCAAAATGCCGTCCTGGGACAATAAGCGGCGGTCACGCAACACAATGTTGCCAACATCTCCAATGCCGAGGCCATCAATTAAAATGTTGCCGTACGGCACTTTGCCGCCGGGGCGGGCGGCGCCGCCGCGGAACTCGATCACTTCGCCTTTGTCGATTAAAAACGTCCGCTCCTCGGAGATGCCGACCGCCTTCGCCAACCGGGCATGCGCTTTTTGCATCCGATATTCCCCATGCACTGGAATAAAGTATTTTGGCTTCATTAAATTGAGCATCAACTTTAATTCTTCTTGGCAACCGTGCCCAGATACGTGCACTTGCCGGTCACGGTAAATCACGTTGGCGCCGGCCCGGTACAAGGTGTCGATCGTTTTCGCGAACCCAAGCTCATAGCCCGGCATGACGGATGCGGCGACGATGACGGTATCCCCTTCTTTGATGTTCACTTGTTTGTTCGCTTGACGCGCCATGCGCCAAAGCGCGCTCATCGGCTCGCCATGTCCGCCGGTTGTCAAAATGACGAGCTCGCGGTCATTGTAGCGATCGAGATCGTGCGCAGAAATCGTCACCTTGTCTGGAACGTGCAAATAGCCAAGGCGCACGGCAATGTCCATTACTTTATGCAGCGTTTTGCCGATGACTGCCACTTTACGCCCGGATTGGTGGGCGGCGTACAGCACCTGCTGGATGCGGGTGATGTTCGATGCGTAGCAAGCAACAAACACGCGTCCTTTCGCACGGCCGATCACGTCAGCGATCTCATAAGCGACCACCGTATCGGAGCCGCTGTAGCCGGGGCGCTCGGCGTTTGTGCTGTCCGACAAAAGACACAGCACCCCTTCTTCGCCGATTTTCGCCATTTTCCCGAAGTCGGTGCGGTTGTTTCCGTACGGAGTTTGATCAAATTTAAAATCGCTCGTGTACACGATCGCACCTTGCGATGTATGCAGACTGATGCCGATCGAATCGGGGATGCTGTGGATGGTGCGGAAAAACGTCACTTTCGCCTTGTCAAACACGAGCTCCGCATCCGGATGAACTTCATTGAGCTTCGCGCCCGACACCCCTTGTTCTTTTAACAGCGCCTCCGCCAACCCGAGCGTCAGCTTCGTTCCGTATATCGGCACAGACAGCTGCTTGAGCACGTAGGCGATCGCCCCCATATGCTCCTCGTGTCCGTGGGTGAGAAAAATGGCCTGAATGCGATGCTGCCGTTCAATCAAATATGTGATGTCCGGAATCACTTTGTCGATGCCGAGCATTTCGTCTTCCGGAAACATCACCCCGGCGTCGATGACAAAAATGTCCTCGTCCAATTCGACAACATACATGTTTTTGCCGATTTCTCCGACTCCCCCGAGGGCAAAAATGCGTATTTTCTCTACCGGCTTTATTTTCGATTTCAAGGCTGCGTCCTCCCAATTGTGATGCTAACCCGCTCAAAGTCACTTGCTTTTATTATAACGAATCGATGCTGAAAAACACAAGATGGTTCATTCACCAGCCAATGGATTTCACAGCCAAGGCAAAAAAAGGCCCCAACGCGCAAGCAAAGCGTTGGGGAATCGTTTCACCGAGAGTCCATTGTTACGACAGCGCATCGAGCAGGCCGCTTAGCTCCTTCCGCTCTTGTTCGGTGAGCGGCACAAGCGGAAGGCGCACCGAACCGACGTCCAGCCCGCGCAACTGCAACGCCGTTTTCACCGGCACCGGGCTTGGGGCGGCAAACAAGCCTTTCATGAGGGGCAGCCATTTTCGATGCAGCGCCGCCGCCTTCTGATGATCACCCGATAAAAAGGAACGAATCATTTCCTGCATTTCATTGCCAATGATGTGCGAAGCGACCGAGACGACGCCATTGCCGCCGATCGCTAAAACCGGAAGCGTCAAGCTGTCGTCGCCGCTGTAGAGCCAAAAGTCGTCCGGCGTACGCTCAATGATTTCCGACATGGCGTCCAAATTGCCGCCCGCTTCCTTGACGGCGACAATGTTCGGAACCTCGGACAGCCGGATGACCGTCTCCGGGGCGAGATTCACCGACGTGCGCCCTGGAACGTTATACAGCATCACCGGCAGCGATGTGCTTTCGGCAATCGCTTTGAAATGTTGATACAGCCCTTCTTGGTTCGGCTTGTTGTAATACGGCGCCACAAGCATGACAGCATCGACGCCCGCCTCTTCCGCCTTTTTCGTCAGCTCGATCGACGCGCGCGTATCGTTCGTGCCCGTTCCAGCAATGACCGGCGCCCGGCCGTTGACGACGGAGACGACATGGCGAAAAAGCGCGATTTTTTCCTCGGTCGTCAACGTCGGCGACTCCCCGGTCGTGCCGGCGACCACAAGCGCGTCTGTGCCGTTGTCAAGCAAGTAGTTGACAAGCTCCGTTGTTTTGGCCAAGTCAAGATTTCCTCTGCGGTCAAATGGCGTCACCATCGCCGTTACGATGTTCCCGAATTGAACCACGGTTTTCACTCCTCGCTCCAAATCGCTTCATGCCCGCCCGCATCCGCCTCGGATAGGCAAAAGGCGTCATGCAGAGCGTTGACGGCTTTTTCCATATCGTCCTGTTTCACTAACACCCAAATCGTCGTATGGCTGTCAGCGGACTGCAAAATTTGAATGCCTTGCTCCGACAAGGCAGTGACGATTTTCGCCGTCACTCCCGGTACGCCAGCAATACCGGCGCCGACGACCGACACTTTGGCGCATCGAGGCGTCACGGCCGGTTCGTAGCCGATGCGGCGGAGGGCGGCCACCGCTTTTTCCGTCATGTCGCCGCTCACGGTGTACACAACACCGTACGGGGAAATGTTGATAAAGTCCACGCTGATCCCTTCATGGGCCATCGCTTGAAACACGTCAGACTGCAGCTCATAGCGTCCTTCTTTCGCCAGCACTTTGATTTGTGTGACGTCGGCGACGTACGTAATGCCGGTGACAAGCCGCTCTTTCACATCGCTTCCTCTTCGGCCGCGCACTGATGACGTGACGAGCGTCCCGGGGGCATCCGAGTACGTCGAGCGAATGCGCAGCGGCACTTTCGCCTGCATGGCGATCTCCACCGCGCGCGGATGGATCACTTTCGCCCCTTGGTACGCCATGTTGCAAATTTCCGTATACGTAACGACATCAAGCGGCCGGGCGCTCTCAACGATGCGCGGGTCGGCGGTCATGACGCCGTCGACATCGGTGAAAATATCAACCCATTCCGCGTTTAACGCCGCGCCAAGCGCGGCCGCCGACGTATCGCTCCCGCCGCGGCCGAGCGTTGTGATGTCGCCGTTTTCCGCCATGCCTTGAAAGCCCGCGACAACGACGACGTCGTATTGCTCAAGTGCCTCAAGGAGGCGGTCGCAGCGCATTTCGAGAATTTTCGCGTTCGTATGATCGCTGTTCGTGCAAAATCCTGCCTGGGCGCCAGTGAACGCCGTCGCTTTGATGCCGTGTTCGTTCAACAAGTTGCTGAACACAACGCTGGAGATGATTTCTCCGCACGCCATAAGCATATCTTGCTCTCGTTTGGTGACATGGTGATGAACGCCGCCGATCAAACTAAGCAGCGTATCGGTCGCATATGGATCGCCGCAACGTCCCATAGCCGATACGACGGCCACGACTTTATAGCCATCTTCCAACGCCCGTTCAATATGGCGGCGCGCCAAGTTCCGCCCGCGCTCGTCGCGGACGGACGTGCCGCCGAACTTTTGAACAATGAGTTTCATGCTAACACCTCGATGCTTTTTCAAATGAGCCCGAGCTTCAACAAACTTTCTGCGATTTGCACCGAGTTCGAGGCCGCGCCTTTTAGCAAGTTGTCAGCGACAATCCATAGATGGAAGCCGCGGCGGTTGTCCAAATCGCGGCGGATGCGGCCGACAAACACGTCGTATTTACCGACGCAATGGGCCGGCATCGGATACAACTGTTCGCTCGGATCATCTTGAAGCACAACACCCGGCGCTTCGCGGAGCACTGCCTGCAAGTCGGCAACGGTGACGCCGTCTTGTTCAATTTCGATGTACACCGATTCCGAATGGCCGCTCGCCACCGGAATGCGCACGCACGTCGCCGCCACTTTCAGCTCAGGCATATGCATAATTTTTTTTGTTTCATTGATCATTTTCATCTCTTCAAACGTGAATCCATTATCTTGAAACTTATCGATTTGCGGAATGGCGTTGAACGCAATTGGGTAATGCTTCCGATCGGATTTCACTGGCAAAATGTTCGCCTCAATCGGCTTGCCTTCGAGCACGGCTTTCGTCTGCTCGTTGAGCTCTTCAATGGCCTGCGCTCCCGCCCCGGAGACGGCCTGGTACGTTGAGACGATGACGCGCTCTAAGCCAAACGCTTTTCGAATCGGCTCCAACGCCACGACCATTTGAATCGTCGAGCAGTTCGGATTGGCGATAATGCCGTTATGCCACGTCAAATCGCTTTCGTTCACTTCCGGAACGACAAGCGGCACGTTTTCTTCCATCCGAAACGCACTCGTATTGTCGATCACGATCGCCCCGCGCCGCACCGCTTCGGGCGCCAGCGCTTTCGATACGGCGCCGCCGGCGCTGAACAAGGCGATGTCGACCCCGTCAAAGCGCTCGGGCGATGCCGCCTGCACCTCGATCTCCTCGCTGCGAAAGCGCATTTTTTGGCCGGCTGACCGCTCCGATGACAACAAAGTCAATTTTCCAACCGGGAAGTTCCGGTCTTCAAGCGTCCGCACCATTTGCTGCCCAACTGCCCCCGTTGCTCCGACGACAGCGACATGATATTGTTTTTGAGCCATCAACCATTCTCCTTCCACATCGTCACTCTAAGAAGTGAATTCATAGTCTTTATTTTATCACATTCCGCTGTGGACGAGAGAACATTTTTATGCGGAACATTGATTTTTGATTCAGGTGTAGCGGAACCGCTCGATAATGACCGGCTGCAGCTGCTTCCCTTCAAGCGCAGCGAGAATCGTATCGCGCAAAAGCGGCATGTAGGCGACCATAGAGTTCGGCTTCGCCTGCGGGGCGTCTTGGCCGAACGGGATAAAATAAATGTTTTTGGCTGCCATAAGCCGCATTAGATTGACGCCGTTTAAGCCGAGCGCATCGTTTGTCGAAATGCCAAGCACGACCGGGCGGTGGTTGCGCATCGTCGCTTTCGCTGCCATCAGCACGGGGGAATCCGTCATGGCATTGGCCAGCTTACTCATCGAGTTGCCGGTGAGCGGGGCGATCACCATGCAATCAAGCGGGATTTTCGGTCCGAGAGGTTCTGCTTTGACGATCGTATCAATCACCTCGTTTCCGGTCAGTTGCTCGAGTTTTTTCACCCATTCTTCTCCTTCGCCAAAGCGGGTGTTCGTCGTTTTCACCGTATACGTGACGATCGGCAGCACCTCCGCTCCTTCGTTGACAAGCTTCTCGATCTCCGAGAACACCGCATCATATGTGCAATGCGAACCGGTGAGGCCAAAGCCGATCCGTTTTCCTTTCAAGCTGTTTCCGCTCATGCATGATTCTCCTCCCGTTTTTGTAAATCTGCATATAACAGCTGCGCCAAGACGTTGGCGATGATTTGCCCAGCTGTCTTCGGCGCGACGATCCCCGGCAGCCCGGGCGCCAAAATGGCTTTCACTCCGCGTTTTTCGGCATAGCGGAAGTCAGTGCCGCCCGGTTTTGACGCCAAATCGATAATGAGTGTATGGGGCGGCATTTTGGCGATGACGCTCGCCGTCACGATGAGATGAGGCACGGTGTTGATGCAGACGTCAATGTCACGCACTTCTTTTTCCAAATCGTTTAAGTGAAACGGCACGAGCCCCATTTCTGTAATGCGGGCGAGATGCTCCGATCGGCGCGCCCCAACTTTCACTTTCGCCCCCAATGCGGCGAACGTCCGAGCGACCGTCATGCCAACGCGTCCAAGCCCCAAGACGGCAACACATGAGCCATGGATCGTAAAATCCGTGTGCTGAATGACCATCATCACCGTGCCTTCCGCGGTCGGAATGGAGTTGTAAATGGCGACATCGTCGCGCTCAAACAACTGCACATGCTTGCGCCCTGTTTTTTTCACCAATTCGTCCAAATACGCGTTGCTGATGCCGGAATAAATCGTGCAGCGCCGCGCCGTTTTTTGCACCATCTCTTCTGTAAACGGAATCGGTTCGTGGGCAAACACGCTGTTGACGTTTCCATCCAACGTCGTGCCGTGAACCGGCAAAATGATCGCATCCAAATCGGCAAAATCGACTTCGCCAATCGGCAGCTTCATCGCCCCGGTGAAATGATGGGCGAGCTGGTCGAAGCCGACAAGCGACAACTTCGCGTCGAGTTCAACGAGTTTGCGAATGACTTCAAGCTGCCTAGCATCGCCGCCGATGATGGCGATATGCATTCCTGTCAGCATCATGTTGTACGCTCACCTTCTTTTCTGGCAAACTGCTCCATTTCCTTTCCCATCTTATGTTGGAAGGAAAATATAGGTGAATATCCTTGCAGGAAAAAATGGCGATATGCGCTGAAAGCAGACAAGAGGCAGTCATTTTTTCCGTTTTTGTTCCTTACATATAAAGTAAAGAAGCGAAAAAGGAGGGAACCAGCATGAGGCTGAGCGAGTTAAGCGGAAAAGAAATTGTCGATGTAAGCCGAGCCGAGCGGCTCGGGGTGCTCGGGCAGACCGATTTGGAAGTCAACGAGCAAACGGGGCAAATCGAGGCGCTGCTCATCCCAACGGGAAAATGGTTCGGGTTTCGCAAAGACGGTCAGGAAATTCGCGTGCCGTGGAAATATATTCGCAAAATCGGCGCCGATATGGTGATGATCGACATCCCCGAGGAAGGGTGAAAGAGGCGGGAACGAAAAAGCTAACAACCTAGCGAAAGGTCGTTAGCTTTTTTGAGATCAGTCTATGAACGGAGCGGGCGCGGCAGCACGCCGTCCGGGCTGATTAAGGCAAGCGCGTAATCGTCCGTGAAAACCGTGCGCGCCAGTTCGTTTACTTTTTCCACCGTAACGCTTTCAATCTCTTCAATGATCTCATCAAGCGAACGGTGGCGGCCAAGAAGGAGCTCATTTTTGCCGTTGCGGCTCATCCGGCTGTTCGTGCTCTCGAGCCCAAGCATCAGGCTTCCTTTCATCTGCTCTTTGCTGTTATGCAACTCTTTTTCGGTCACTCCGTCCTCCTTCAGCTGGCGAATGGTCTGCTGGATCGTTTCGAACAGCACATCAAGCTGGCTGCTTCCTGTGCCGGCGTAAATGGCGAGCAGGCCGCTGTCTTGGTAGGCGGAATGGTACGAGAATACCGAATACGCCAATCCGCGCTGTTCGCGCACTTCCTGAAACAGCCGGCTGCTCATGCTGCCCCCTAAAATATTGTTCAAGATGAGGAGCGGGTACGCGTCCGGATGGCCGATCGGCAACCCGTTGAATCCGATGCATACGTGCGCCTGCTCAGTGTCCTTTTTGCGCGCGATCTTTTGCGGCATAAACGCCGGCGCCCCCGAAGAAGGGGGCTTGCTCTCTGCGGAGAACGAGCCGAAATAGCGCTCGACCTCATCAATAAACCGTTCGTCGACGTTGCCGGCGACCGAAATGACGACGCGATCCGGTGTATAGTAGTCCGCCATATATTGGCGCAACGTGTCGCCAGTGAACGTGCAGAGCGTCTCTTCCGTGCCCAAAATCGGATAGCCGAGCGGATGGCCCGCATAGCACGCTTTGCCGAGCAAATCGTGGACGATGTCATCCGGTGTATCTTCATACATTTTGATTTCCTCAAGCACGACATTGCGCTCCTTGTGCAGCTCATCTTCCACAAATGTCGAGTGGAAAAACATATCGGCGAGCATTTCAAGCGCCAGCGGCGCGTGTTCATCCAACACTTTGGCGTAGTAACACGTATACTCCTTCGATGTAAAGGCGTTTACTTGCCCGCCGATGCTGTCGAATGCTTCCGCAATGTCCCGGGCCGTGCGCGTCGTTGTCCCCTTGAAAAACATATGCTCTAAAAAATGGGAAATGCCATTGGTTTGCTCCGTTTCATTGCGCGAGCCGGTCCTGATCCATATACCGATGGCCACCGACCTTACAGTCGGGATTTGCTCGAGCACGATTCGCACACCGTTTTTGCACGTATATTTGTTAATCAACTCCATGTTCCTCCTGTTTGTTTGCCAGTCTTTTCTCGTCGAATAAGGCCGTCAAGCTGCCTAGGGCGTAGCCTTTTCGCTTAATCGAGGTGATCAGCTCGTCAAGTGCAGCCGCCGTCGGCATCGTTGGATGCATCAAAATGATGGCGCCAGGATGAACTTTCGATGTCACCCGTTTCACTATAACAGATGGCGACGGTTTTTGCCAATCAATTGTATCGACGCTCCATAGAATCGTTTTCATGCCGAGTTCCGCGGCGACCTCGACGACCTCGTCGCGGTAGCTGCCGCTTGGCGGGGCAAACCATTTGCATTTCACCGATGTCGCCGCTTCAATCACTTCGTTTGTTTTCTCGAGCTCGCGGCGGATGTTGTCGACAGCGAGTGTTTTCATATCGGGATGGCTGTAGGAATGGTTGCCGATTTCATGGCCGGCGTCTGCTATCATTTTTGCCATCTCCGGGTGCTTTTTTACCCATCGTCCTTCCAAAAAGAACGTCACCTTGACATTGTATTTCTTCATCGTCTCAAGCATGTCGGGGAGGTATTCTTCCCCCCAAGCGACATTGACCGCAAACGCCACCATCGGCTTGTCAGGATGGCCGCGGTAAATCGGCGCCGGCGGCAAATCGTCCAAATGGACGCGCGGGGGCACTTGACGAAACACGAGTTTTCGCTCATCAAACATCCCCGTTTTCTTCATGTTTTGATAGGAGGCGTCAATGTCGACGGCGAGCCCGTTGTAGCCGGGCGTCGCCTTCCATACTTTATCGATGACCGCATCTTGGGCGGGAATTTCATATTGCTTCGCTTGTTTGACAATCGTGTCGTACAGCTTGTCGCGCTCTTTCATCGCGGTTGTTTCCATCGGGCGCCAGCTTGCGATATAATCGCCAACCGGAGGCCAATGAACCGCCGCCCAGGCGGCAAGAAACATGACCGCTAGCGCTATATAGCGGGCGCTTCCGTTGTTCACCCTTGTCCCCCTCCTTTTTTACTACTACAACATATGTCTTAGGGGGACAGGATAGAACATAACAAAAGAGCCTTAAGAAACAAATTCCTAAGGCTTCATGCGATGGCGCTCCGGCCGTCTTCCTCGTTTTTCCCTAGATTCCCGCGGCAGTTCCCCTCCAATGCTGCGGGCATCGCGCAACACCGCTTTGCGCGACAAATTGACGCGCCCTTGCTTATCGATTTCCGTTACTTTCACTAAAATTTCATCGCCAATCGAAACGACGTCTTCGACTTTGCCGACCCGCCCTTCAGCGAGCTCGGAAATGTGGACAAGCCCGTCTTTGCCGTTGAACAACTCCACGAAGGCGCCGAATTTTTCAATCCGTTTCACTTTGCCTAAGTACACTTGGCCGACTTCGACTTCGCGGACGATGTCTTCGATGATTTGCTTCGCTTTTTGGTTGGCCGCTTCATCCACAGACGAGATGAAAATCGTGCCGTCTTGTTCGATGTCGATTTTGACGCCTGTTTCATCGATGATTTTGTTGATCTGCTTGCCGCTTGGTCCGATGACCTCGCGGATTTTATCCGGATTGATGTGCATGATCAAAATTTTCGGCGCATATTTGGACAGCTCTTTGCGCGGTTCGCTGAGCGTTTGCATCATATGGTCCAAAATCTCAAGCCGCCCTTTGCGCGCTTGCATGAGCGCCTCTTCCAAAATCTCACGCGTCAACCCTTTGATTTTAATGTCCATTTGCAGCGCGGTGACGCCTTTTCTCGTGCCGGCGACTTTAAAGTCCATATCGCCGAGATGGTCCTCGATGCCTTGAATGTCGGTCAAAATCGTATAATGATCGTCGTTTTTCACAAGCCCCATGGCAATGCCGGCGACCGGCGCTTTGATCGGCACCCCGGCGTCCATCATCGCCAGCGTGCTGGCGCAAATGCTGGCCTGCGATGTCGAGCCGTTCGACTCAAGCACTTCCGAAACGAGGCGGATCGTATACGGGAATTCACGCTCCGACGGCACGACCGGCTCAAGCGCCCGTTCGCCAAGCGCCCCGTGTCCGATTTCACGACGCCCCGGCCCGCGCATCGGTCCGGTTTCCCCGACGGAAAACGGCGGGAAGTTGTAATGGTGCATAAACCGCTTCGATTCTTCAAGGTCAAGCCCGTCCAAAATTTGCACATCGCCAAGCGCTCCAAGCGTACAAACGCTCAACACTTGCGTCTGCCCGCGCGTAAACAAACCGGAGCCGTGCGTGCGCGGCAGGACGCCGACAGCCGATGAGAGCGGACGGATTTCATCGACTTTGCGCCCGTCCGGACGGATTTTCTCGACCGTGATCAAACGGCGCACTTCCTCTTTTACGAGCTTATGCAAAATTTCCTGTACTTGCTTGAGCTTCTCCTCATCCGCTTCTTCCGCCTCATATTTGGCGATGACGCCGGCTTTCACATCTTCAATGGCGGCATCGCGCGCCAGTTTCTCCGGCACTTGCACCGCTCGCTTAATGTCGGCCTCGGCAAACTGGCGGATTTCGGCCTCCAGCGCTGGATCCGGCTCATAAAGGACGACTTCCATTTTTTCTTTGCCGACTTGGGCGGCGATTTCCTCTTGGAAGGCGATGAGCCGCTTCACTTCCTCATGGCCGAACATGATCGCTTCAAGAATCACTTCTTCCGGCACTTCATCTGCCCCGGCTTCCACCATGTTGATCGCATCTTTTGTGCCAGCGACGACCAAATGCAAATCGCTTTTTTCCATCTGCTCAACCGTCGGATTGATGACAAACTGGCCGTCGACGCGGCCGACGATGACACCGGCGATCGGTCCTTCAAATGGAATATCGGAAATCGTCAGCGCCGCCGACGAACCGATTAAGGCCGCTACTTCCGGCGCGCAGTCTTGATCAACGCTCATGACCATCGAGACGACTTGCACTTCGTTTCGGAATCCTTCGGCAAACAGCGGGCGAATCGGTCGGTCGATGAGACGGCTCACCAAAATGGCTTTCTCGCTCGGGCGACCTTCACGCTTAATAAACCCGCCAGGAATTTTTCCAACCGCATACAACCGTTCCTCGTAGTTGACGGTGAGCGGGAAAAAGTCAACGTTTTTTGCCTCTCGCGACGCGGTGGCTGTGCTCAACACGACCGTATCGCCGTAGCGGACGAGCGCCGCGCCATTCGCCTGTTTCGCCAGTTCGCCAATTTCGACGATGAGCGGCCGCCCCGCCAAATCGATGGAAAACACGCGTTTCTCTTGTTCCATACAGACGAGTACTCCTCTCTATGTACAGATGAAATGATCAATCCGCTGATGATTAGTATAGACGAATTGGCGCCATTGTTATCATCGCCGCGTCAATCACGCCTATAAACTAGCAAAAAAGCGGGAATGCTCCCGCTTTTTTATCGACGTAATCCGAGTTTCTCAATCAATTCACGGTAGCGCGCCACATCTTTCTTGCGCAAGTAGGCCAATAAGTTGCGGCGCTTCCCGACCATTTTCAGCAAGCCGCGCCGTGAATGATGGTCTTTTTTATGAATGCGCAAATGCTCGTTCAAGTTGTTGATTTGCTCTGTCAGGATCGCAACTTGCACTTCCGGAGAACCGGTGTCGTTCTCATGGATTTTAAATTGCTCGATGATTTCGCGTTTGCGCTCCTGCGTCAATGCCATCCTTGTTCACCTCCCTAGTCCTAGATCCCCGATTGCCGAGCGGGCGTCGGTGACTCGCCTAGCCAAGCAATGGTTCGCATACATTGATTAGAATACCTCTTTTTCCGGCAAAATGCAAGTCTTTTCGCTGAAACAGCGGAAATACTGCTCCGCCTCTCTCTTGTCGCGGGCAATTTGCGCCGTCAGTTCGTCGACACTGGCGAACTTCTGCTCGCTCCGCAGACGGCGGTGCCACTCAATGGTCATCGTTTGTCCATAAATATCGCCGGAAAACTTGAACAAGTGCACTTCAATATTCGGCAATCCTTCGCGCGTTTTATGGAATGTCGGTTTGTAGCCGACGTTCGCCACCCCTTCATATACTTGCCCGCCGATCATCGCCTTGACTGCATAGACGCCGACTGCCGGCAAAGCATAATCGCTGTTTAAAGTGATGTTCGCCGTTGGAAAGCCGATCATCCGCCCGCGCCGTTCGCCGGCAACGACCGTTCCTTCAAGCTCGTAAAAGCGGCCGAGCAGGCGGGGAAGCTGTTCGACCGCCCCGTTTTCGAGCAGTTTCCGCACCCGGGACGAGCTCACTTTTTCCCCATCGACCGCAAGCTTCGGAATGACCGTCTGTCCAAAGCGGCCACGAGCGTGAATCGGCATCGTCTCCATCGTTCCTTTTCCGAACCGCCCATAAGTGAAATCGAAGCCAGCGACGACATGTTTCACGTGCAACCCGTCCAAATATTGGTCAACGAACGCTTCTGGCGACAGCGCGGCAAACGTCGGCGTAAATTCAACGATGTACAGCCGGTTGACGCCAAGTGATGCAATCAGCTGCTCCTTTTTGCCAAGCGGCGTGATCGAGCGCAGCTTAGACTGTTTGCCAAGCACAACGGACGGATGAGGATGAAACGTCATCACCGCGCTTTCGTACCCACGCTCGTTGGCGATCTCGACCGCGGTGCGGATCACTTTTTGATGGCCAAGGTGGATGCCGTCGAAATAGCCGAGCGCCATCACCGCCGGAGGGAGCGCCTGGCGTTCGAGACGGTGTGGATGCGAAAGAAACAGCGTTTCCATGTCCATGACCTGCCTTTTTTATTTCCGCGCTGCACCCGCGGCGTTAACGAAACACTTTGAGCGGCTTCATCAAGCCGGGGCGCGCCGGATGCTTCACGTACAGGGCCAGCGCTTCCCGCTCGGGCGAAACAAGCACGACCGGCCCGTCAAGCTTCTCGAAGAAAGCGGGAAGCCGGAGCAACGCCCCGTTTTTTACCTTCTCTGCTACTTTATCATTGATTTCATATTTCGGCAAATGAAAAAGCGCCCGCTCGATCGAGATGAGCAAGGCATGAGCCGTCCCGTCGGCCGCCCGGCGCTCAACGTCCTCAAACGTTACGCAATCTTCAAGCCGAAACGGCCCGGACGCCGTACGGATGAGGTCCGACATATGCGCCGGATAGCCGAGCCGCTCGCCGATCATCACCGCCAGCGTACGCACGTACGTGCCTTTGCTGCACGTGACGCGAAAGCGAAATGACACCGTTTCCCCAAGGAATTGTTCACGTTCATCAAGCAATTCGAGCTCATAAATGGTCACGCGCCGCGTTGGACGTTCAACTTCGATGCCGGCGCGCGCGTATTCATACAGTTTTTTGCCGCCCACTTTCACCGCAGAGTACATCGGCGGCGTTTGCTCAATTTCTCCGGTCAAGCTGTCAAACACCGCTTCAATTTCCGCACGCGCAATCGGCCGGTCAACCGAACGGGCGGCGATGATGTCGCCGTCTGCATCTTCGGTTGTCGTCGCGGCGCCAAGCGTCACTTTGCCTTCATACGTTTTCGTCGTCCCGGTCAAAAACTCAGCGATGCGCGTCGCCTTGCCAAGGCAAATGGGCAGCACACCGGACACGTTTGGGTCAAGGGTGCCGGTGTGTCCCGCTTTTTTTACGCAAAGCAGACGGCGCACTTTGGCCACACAGTCGTGAGACGTCATCCCTTTCGGTTTATTGAGCAGCAATACCCCGTCCATCGACGCACCCTTTCCGTTTCCATGATCATGGATGGAAGTGGATAGACGGTTCGTCTATCCATTGTTCGGCTCCTCATCCGCCTCTTTCGCCGGGTGGTCATCGCTTGAAATTTGCCGGATCAGCTGTTCGATGCGGCTGCCGTATTCAATCGTTTCGTCGATTTCAAAGAAAATTTCCGGCGTCTTGCGAAGGCGGATGCGTTGCCCGATTTCCGAACGGATAAACCCTTTCGCTTTCTCGAGCGCCTTCAACGTCTCTTCCCGCTGCTTATCATCGCCGAGAACACTGATGTACACTTTCGCCTGCTGCAAATCACCGGTGACCCGCACATCGGTCACCGTGACAAAGCCGATGCGCGGATCTTTCAGCCTGCGGCTGATGATGTCGCTCAACTCTTTTTTCATTTGCTCGCCAACGCGAGTTGCCCGTATATTCATCACCCATCACCTCGGTTACAACCACTCGAATGATGTAGCCGCCCGCTCCAGCTCAGGGAACGAGTCGATCAAAGCAAGCGCCCGCTCGAGCTCCCGTTCAGTCGCCCGGCGGCTGGACGTAATGGCAACAAGGCCGATGGTCGCCCGCTGCCATGCATCTTGATGATCGATTTCGGCCACAGAGACGTTATATTTTTGCCGGATTCTTGTCATGACCCGCTGCAGGACGGCCCGTTTATCCTTGAGCGAGCGGGCGTTGTAGATGATGCATTCGCACGCGGCGAAGCCGATCATGCCCGGGCCACTTCCTGCATGATGTATGCTTCGATGACATCTCCTTCTTTGATATCATTGAAGTTTTTGATCGTCAACCCGCATTCATACCCTTGCGCCACTTCACGCACATCGTCTTTATACCGCTTGAGCGAATCGATTTCCCCTTCGTAGACGACAATGCCTTGGCGAATGAGGCGCACCTTGCTGTCGCGGGTAATTTTGCCGTCAGTGACATAGCAACCGGCGATCGTGCCGACTTTCGATACTTTGAACGTTTGCCGCACTTCCGCCTGACCGATCACTTTCTCTTCGTACTCCGGATCGAGCATCCCTTTCATCGCCGCTTCAATTTCCTCGATGACATTGTAAATGATGCGATGGAGGCGGATGTCGACTTTTTCCGATTCAGCGGCGCGCTTTGCGTTTGCATCGGGACGGACGTTAAATCCAATGACGATGGCGTTCGATGCCGTCGCCAGCGAAATGTCCGATTCGGTGATGGCGCCGACAGCGGCGTGGATGATTTTCACCCGCACGCCTTCGACCTCAATTTTTTGCAAGGCGGCGACAAGCGCCTCAACCGATCCTTGAACATCGGCTTTGACGATCAAATTCAGCTCTTTCATTTCGCCTTGCTTAATTTGTTCAAACAAATCATCCAAGCTGACGCGCGTTTTGACGCTTCGTTGCTCCTGCAACTGCCGCTGCGCCCGCGCCTCCGCGATTTGCCGCGCCTTTTTCTCATCCTCAAACACCATGAAGCGGTCGCCGGCTTGCGGCACTTCATGCAGCCCAGTAATTTCGACTGGCATCGACGGAGTCGCCTCTTTGACGCGCCGGCCGCTGTCGTTCACCATCGCGCGCACGCGCCCGTATGTTGTGCCGACGACGATCGGATCGCCGACACGCAGCGTTCCCGTTTGAACCAAAAGCGTTGCCACCGGGCCACGCCCTTTATCAAGCTTCGCTTCGATCACCGTACCGACCGCACGCCGGTTCGGGTTGGCTTTTAATTCTTCCATTTCACTGACAAGCAAAATCATTTCCAAAAGATGATCAAGGCCCTCTTTCGTTTTCGCCGACAACTTGCAGAAAATCGTATCGCCGCCCCATTCTTCCGGAACAAGGTTGTATTCCATCAGCTCTTGCATGACGCGGTCTGGGTTCGCTTCCGGCTTATCGATTTTGTTGATGGCGACAATAATCGGCACGTTTGCCGCCTTGGCGTGGTTGATCGCTTCCACCGTCTGCGGCATCACCCCGTCATCCGCGGCAACGACAAGAATGACGATATCAGTCACTTGCGCGCCGCGCGCCCGCATCGTTGTAAACGCTTCATGCCCCGGCGTATCGAGGAACGTAATTTTTTTATCATTGACCGTCACTTGATACGCACCGATGTGTTGCGTAATACCACCAGCTTCTTGCTCCGTCACTTTGGAATGGCGGATTGCATCAAGCAGCGTCGTTTTCCCGTGGTCGACGTGCCCCATGATCGTCACGACCGGCGGCCGTTCAACCAAATCTTCCGGCGCGTCGACAATTTCGATCGCTTCAAAGTTCGTCTCATCGATCGTCACTTTTTCTTCGACCTCAACCCCATAATCCGAGCAGATGAGCTCGATGGCGTCTTTGTCTAAATCTTGGTTGATTGTCGCCATCACGCCGAGCATAAACAGTTTCTTAATAATTTCTGACGGTTCACGGCCAAGCTTTTTCGCCAATTCGGCCACGGTAAGCGAGCCTTCAAACGTAATTTTTTTCGGCAGCTCTTTTTCTTTTTTCGCCGGCTGCGGCGCTTGTTTTGCGGCTGGTGCTCCCTGCTTTTTCCCTTTCACCGGCCCTTTTCCTTTCTTTTTCGCCGCTTGGAGCAGTTTCTTTTCCTGCTGTTGCGCCTCGGTTTTTTTCGTTTCCTTCCCTTTTGGCGCTCCTTTTTTCTTCGCTGGTTTCATTTTCGCCGCTTCTTTGCTGTCGTCAAAAATTTCCTCATCGGCAAAATCGGCCGCTTTCGCCGGCGTCGGCCGTTTCGGCTTCTCCGTTTTCTTTTCCGCTTTTTTCTCTTCTCTTTTCCCGGCGTTCGGACGATATTGATGGTCGAGTTTCTCGACGACATCAGCCTCCAGCATCGCCATATGGTTGTTCACTTCAATGTTCATTTCTTTCAATTTATGAATGACGTCCTTGCTTGGAACGTTTTGTTTTTTCGCGTATTCATACACACGCATTTTCGACATACATTCACCCCCATTAAGATCGGTCGAGCATCGTTTGCAATTGGCGCGCAAACCCTTCATCGGTGACAGCGACAACGACGCGGGCGTCCTTGCCGATCGCGCCGCCAAGCGTATACCGGTCCGGCACCTTGCAAAGCGGGACGCCATAAAACGTGCATTTGTCCGTCACTTTTTTTTCGGTGTTGACCGATGCGTCTTGCGAAAGCAAGACGAGCCGCGCCCGGCCCCGCTGCACTTCTTTGACGACAAGCTCCTCGCCGGAGACGACTTTGCCCGCCCGCTGCGCCAATCCAAGCAGCGATGCCCAACGGTTATGATTCATGTCCGGCTTGTTTCTCCTTTTCCGCCAAGGCGAGCAATTCGTCATAAATCGCATCATCGATGTCTGCTTTTAAATGGCGGGCCAAAATGTTTTTCTTTTTCGCCTGCAAAATGCATTCCGGATCAAGGGTAATATACGCGCCGCGCCCCGCCTTTTTGCCGGTTGGGTCGATCGACACTTCCCCCTCTTTCGAGCGGACGATGCGCACCATCTCCCGTTTCGGCTTCATCTCTCCAGTGACGACGCATTTGCGCAACGGAATTTTCTTTTGCGCTGCCATTTTTCATTCCCCCTCACTCGATTTCCGCCGATTGATCAAACGATGGGCCGTTTTGTTCGCTATTTTCATTATCGGCCGCCGCATCGATGAAATCAAGCGAAGTGGATGGCGCATGCGGATCAATGCCCATCTCCCGCGCTTCCGATTCGCTTTTAATATCAATTTTCCAGCCGGTCAATTTCGCCGCCAGCCGCGCGTTTTGTCCCCGTTTGCCGATGGCGAGCGACAGCTGATAGTCCGGAACGATGACCGTCGTCGCCTTTTGTTCTTCGTTGACAATGACGCGCAGCACTTTCGCTGGGCTTAACGCGTTGGCGACAAACTCCACCGGATCGGCCGACCAGCGGACGATATCGATTTTTTCTCCGTTCAGTTCATCAACAATGGCCTGCACGCGTTGCCCTCTCGGTCCGACACATGCGCCGACCGGATCGACTTCTGGGTTGTCGGAGTGGACGGAAATTTTCGAACGGTCGCCGGCTTCGCGGGCGATCGATTTAATCTCGACCGTTCCGTCGTAAATTTCCGGCACTTCGAGCTCAAACAGCCGTTTTAACAGTCCCGGGTGGGTACGGGAGACGAAAATTTGCGGCCCTTTTGTCGTTTTTTCCACTTTCGTAATGTATACTTTCAACCGGTCGTGCGGCTTATATGTTTCATTCGGCATTTGTTCGTTTGCCGGCAGGAGCGCCTCCGCCTTGCCGAGGCTGACGTAGACAAAGCGAGGGTCGACGCGCTGAACGATGCCGGTCATAATATCCTCTTCACGGTCGACAAATTCGGCGTAGATGATGCTCCGCTCCGCCTCGCGCACGCGCTGGGTGACGACTTGCTTCGCCGTCTGTGCGGCGATGCGCCCGAAATCGCGCGGCGTCACTTCGAGTTCGACGACGTCGCCGATTTGATAATTCGGATTGATCCGCTGCGCTTCCTCAAGCGAAATTTCAAGGCGCGGATCGGTCACCTCTTCGACGACATCTTTGCGCGCGAACACGCGGATTGTGCCGGTGTCCATATTGAGATCGACGCGCACGTTTTGCGCTTGGCCGAAATTGCGTTTATACGCCGAAACGATCGCCGCTTCGATCGCTTCCATCACGACTTCTTTGCTGATGCCTTTTTCCCGCATCAGATCAGCTAACGCCTCAAGCAATTGCGTGTTCATGCAACAAAAATCCCCCTTTTGCGATTAGAAGAAAATGACGGCTAATCGGGCGCTTGCCACTTTTTCATACGGAATGGCGACCGTTTTTTGCCGTCCGCGTTCTTTGACCAACAGCGTTACGGTCGTTCCGTCAAAAGCGGTTAGTTCGCCTTCAAACTGCTTTTCTCCTTCAATGGGCTCATACGTTTTGATATATACATGTTTCCCAATGGCCTTGGCAAAATCTTTTGCCTTTTTCAGCGGCCGCTCCGCTCCGGGCGATGACACTTCCAAAAAATAATTATGTGGAATCGGATCGACTTCATCCAGCTTTTCGCTCAATTTTTCGCTGACAACACCGCATTGTTCAATATCGACGCCATCGTCAGAGTCAATGAAGACGCGCAAAAACCAATTTTTCCCTTCCTTCACATATTCAATATCGACGAGTTCAAGCCCCATTTCGTCCAAGATCGGTGTGACGAGTTGTTCGACCGTTTCTGTCACCTTTTTGCTCATTGTGTTCCTCCTTACCGAGCAAACGTGCATACGTGGCATAATGAGAAAATCCCCTGCACAAGGCGGGGAATGAACGAGAGACGGGTGCCCATTCAAGACGAAAGAGTGGGTTTCCCCACTCTCTGCTTGCCATTATCTTTGCCAATTCCACTAAAACTATAACACATTGGGAAATATATTGCAACGAAAAAACTGCCGTCCGGACGAAAGAGCAATGTCCGCTTCCTTCAGCGGCGGCGCTTCCACTAAAACAGCGACAGCTGGTTATGGTCTGGAAGCGAGTCAAGGCAGCCGCGGCTTTCTAGATACTCGAGCAACGTTTTCGACAATTTGCCGCGCTGCTGCAAATCCTCCTTCGACAAAAACTCGCCTTCCTCGCGAGCGCGCACGATCGCCTGCGCCACGTTCGTCCCAAGCCCTGGAATGGCGTTAAACGGCGGAATGAGCGAATTGCCGTCAATGACGAATTCCGTCGCCTGCGAGCGGTACAAATCGATATTTTTAAAGGAAAATCCACGCTCGCACATCTCTAAGGCCACCTCAAGAACCGTGAGCAAGCTTTTTTCTTTCGCCGTCGCCTGAATGCCTTTGGCGTTGATTTCCTCAATCCGCTTGCGAATGGCGGCTGACCCTTTGATCATGGCGTCAAGGTCAAAGTCCTCCGCCCGCACGGTAAAGTACGACGCGTAATACAAAAGCGGATGGTGCACCTTAAAGTAGGCGATGCGCACCGCCATTAATACGTAGGCAGCGGCGTGCGCTTTCGGGAACATGTACTTGATTTTTTTGCATGAATCGATGTACCACTCCGGCACATCATGTTTGCGCATTTCTGCTTCAAACTCCGGCGTTAAGCCTTTTCCTTTGCGCACCGATTCCATGATTTTAAAAGCAAGCGACGGTTCGAGCCCGCGGTAAATCAAATAGACCATAATGTCGTCGCGGCAGCCGATGACTTCCGATAACGTGCACGTGCCGCTTTGAATGAGCTCTTGCGCGTTGCCGAGCCACACATCGGTGCCGTGCGACAAGCCGGAAATTTGCACGAGTTCGGAAAACGTTTTTGGCCTTGTCTCTTCCAACATTTGCCGAACGAAGCGCGTGCCAAACTCCGGAATGCCGATCGTGCCGACATTGCACATGATTTGCTCCGGCGTAACGCCAAGCGGCTCGGTGCTGCTGAAAATGCCCATCACATCCGGGTCGTCGGTCGGGATCGTTTTCGGATCGATGCCGCTTAAATCTTGCAGCATGCGAATGACCGTCGGATCGTCGTGCCCGAGAATATCGAGCTTCAACAAATTGTCGTGGATCGAATGGAAGTCGAAATGGGTCGTCCGCCATTCGGAGGACGTGTCATCGGCCGGATATTGAATCGGCGTAAAATCATAAATTTCCATATAATCCGGGACAACGATGATGCCGCCCGGATGCTGTCCGGTCGTCCGCTTCACCCCGGTGCAGCCAGCCGCGAGCCGGTCGATTTCCGCGCCGCGCAGCTGAAGATTATGGTCGCTCGCATATGCTTTGACAAATCCGTACGCCGTTTTGTCAGCGACCGTGCCAATCGTCCCGGCGCGGTAGACGTTGTCTTCGCCAAACAGCACTTTCGTATAGTTGTGGGCACGCGGCTGGTATTCGCCGGAGAAGTTCAAATCGATATCCGGCACTTTGTCTCCCTTAAAGCCAAGGAACGTCTCAAACGGGATGTCGTGCCCGTCTTTTTTGTATTTCGTCCCGCATCGCGGGCAGTTTTTATCCGGCAAATCAAATCCTGAGCCGACCGAACCATCGTTAAAGAACTCCGAATGCTTGCAGTTCGGGCAAACGTAATGCGGCGGCAGCGGATTGACCTCGGTGATTTCCGTCATCGTCGCGACAAACGACGAGCCGACCGATCCGCGCGACCCGACAAGGTAGCCGTCATCGAGCGATTTTTTCACAAGCTTGTGCGAGATCAAATAAATGACGGCAAAGCCATGGCCGATGATGCTTTTTAACTCCTTCTCAAGCCGCTCTTCCACAAGCTTCGGCAACGGGTCGCCGTAAATGTCCTTCGCCCGCCGGTAGCTCATTTCCCTGATTTCCTCGTCCGCCCCTTCGATGCGCGGCGTATACAGCTCATCTTTGATCGGCTTGACATCGCCGATTAACGAAGCGATTTTTTGCGTGTTGTCAACGACGATTTCCTTCGCTTTTTCCGGCCCTAAAAACGAGAAGCAGTCAAGCATTTCATTCGTCGTACGGAAATATACATCCGGCAGTTCATGGCGGTTGAGCGGATTCGCTCCGCCTTGCGAATGGATTAAGATTTTCCGGTAAATTTTATCTTCTGGGTTCAAGTAATGGACGTTGCCAGTGGCGACAACCGGGATGTCGAGCTTCTCACCAAGGGCGACGATGCTGCGGATGATGTTTTTGATCATCTCTTCGTCTTTCACATAATCCATCTCGATGAGCGGCTTGTACACGTCCGGCGGATGCACTTCAAGAAAATCGTAAAAACGGGCGATGTCTTCGACTTCTTCTGGCGCCTTTTGGATCAAGTTGTCAAACAGCTCTCCTTTGTCGCAGCCCGAGCCGACAAGCAGGCCGTCGCGATGCTTGACGAGCACGGAGCGCGGGATGCGCGGCATACGGTGAAAATATTGAATGTGCGACAATGACACAAGCTTGAACAAATTTTTCAATCCAGTCTCGTTTTGCGCCAACAGCGTCACATGGAACGGGCGCGCAAGCCGATAGGACGCTTCGCTGTGCGTGCGGCTGTTTAATTCGTCATGAAACAGTATGCCGCGCTCTTCCGCTTCCTTCAGCAGCCTCATAAGCAAATGCCCGGTTGCCTCCGCGTCGTAGATGGCGCGGTGGTGCTGCGTCAATTCAATGTCAAATTTTTTGCACAATGTATTGAGTCGATGGTTTTTCAAATCCGGGTATAAAAAACGGGCCAGTTCGAGCGTATCGATGACCGGATTCGTGATTTTGCCGCGCCCCATGCGAGCGAGGCCCGCGTTTAAAAAACCGATGTCAAAGCTGGCGTTGTGGGCGACAAGCGTCGCATCGCCGGCCCAGTCAACAAAACGGGCCAACACGTCTTCCGGCTTCGGGGCATCTTTCACCATCTCATCGGTGATCCCAGTCAGCTCCATCGTTGTCACCGACAACGGATGTCCAGGGTTGGCAAACGACATAAACCGATCAATGATCTCGCCGTCTTTCACTTTGACCGCTGCCAGCTCAATGATCGTATTGTACACAGCCGACAAGCCCGTCGTCTCGACGTCAAAGACGACGTACGTTTCCTCCGAAAGACGGCGGTGCGTTTCATTGTAGGCGATCGGCACGCCATCATCGACGATATTCGCCTCAAGGCCGTAAATGACCTTTATGCCATGTTTTTTCGCCGCACTGTAAGCCTCCGGAAACGACTGAACAACGGCATGGTCCGTAACGGCGATCGCCGGATGCCCCCATTTTTTCGCTTGCTCAATGAGTTTTGTCACCGAGGTGACCGCGTCCATTTGGCTCATCGGGGTATGCAAATGCAGCTCGACCCTCTTTTCCCCTTCCGGCGCCGTATCTTGCCGTTCGTTTGCGGCGATTTCGTTCAAATCGTTGGCGATGATGACCAAATCACGGACGAACGTATCGTTTTGCACGCTGCCGCGCACTTTCACCCACATGCCTTTTTTGACGCCGCTCATGAGCTCGGCGTCCTCTTTGTCGCGCGAGAACATTTTGACTAAAATCGAGTTCGTGTAATCTGTGATTTTGATGGTCAACAGCGTGCGGCCGCTTTTTAATTCGCTCACTTCGGCGTCAAATACATAGCCTTGCACCACGACGCGCCGCTCTTCTTCGACGATCGTCTCAAGCCGCCGCACCGGCTCCTCGTCGCGGATCGGATAGCCGATGACAAGCGGGCCGGACGGAGGTGCAGACGCAGCCTTTTCTTCTTCCCTCGCTAAATCGGTCAGTACAGCAAGCGCTCGCTCTTCGTCCTCTTGCTGTTTTTGCGCCAAAAACTGTTCCATTTCCTGCTTGGACGGCTCGACGCTGACGTCAAGCTGAAGGGTGGGAAACCCAAACGAAGCGTACACATCAGCGATTTTTTTCGCGAACCGCCGTTTGATCGCCAGCGCTTCCGCTTCATGGCGGGCAACGACAAGCAGCTTGTTTCCTTTCAGCTCCGGCGTCTGCCGGCTGAGCCAATCGACAAGCGGCGACATGCCTTCTTGCAGCTCGGCAAGGCAAAGCGGCCAATACGCCTGCACATCCGCCTCCGTTACGCGCGGCGCTTCGACCTCCATTGTATGGCGGACGGCGGCGATATGGCGGAACGCCGCTTGCAGCCGATCGGCAAACGTTTTGTATACATGAACCGGCAGCACGTTGTCAAACTGAAAATAAAAATGCCAGCTTTTCTCCTCTTTATCGATCACGACTTTGCGAATGGCCGCCTCGCGAAAATGCGGCATCCATTCGTCCGACGTCATCTTCAGCTGCTCAAGCAGGATGAGAAACCTCTCTTTTTGCTCTTTTGTCACCATGACGTCCGTTTGTTCCCCTCTCAACATCATTCTCTTTTCTATATCATACCATAACAAAAGCGCCGGCGAAAAAGACAGGATTCTTTTTCGCCAGCGCCGGCACTCATGATTGAAGGAGACGGCGCGCAGTGTCGACAAGCTCGCTGACCGGCACATCGAACGTCTCGCCTGTTTTCCGCACTTTTACTTCCACAACGCCTTCGCCCGCTCGCTTGCCGACGGTGACGCGGAGCGGAATGCCGATCAAATCGCTGTCGGCAAACTTCACCCCAGCCCGTTCGGGGCGGTCGTCATACAACACTTCAAACCCAGCCTGTCCGAGTTTTTCATACCACTCTTCCGCCAGCGCGCGCTGTTCATCGCTTTTTGCGTTCGCTGTAAGCAAATGAATGTGGAACGGTGCGACCGAAGCTGGCCACACAAGCCCGTGTTCGTCGGCAAACTGTTCGGCGATTGCGGCCACCAATCTTGATACGCCGATGCCGTAGCAACCCATGATCATCGTCTGCGTTTGGCCGTTTTCATCCAAATAGACGGCGTTCATCGCTTCGCTGTATTTCGTGCCAAGCTTAAACACGTGCCCGACTTCAATGCCGCGGGCGAAGCGGATCGTTCCTTTGCCGTCCGGAGACGGGTCGCCCTCTTGGACAAAGCGCAAATCCGCATACTGGCTGACGGCAAAATCGCGGCCCGGGTTCACGCCGATGTAATGATAGCCTTCCTCGTTCGCGCCGCAAACGCCGTTGACGATGGCGGTGACAGCATGGTCCGCAATCACCATGACGTCTTCGCTGACGCCGATCGGGCCGAGCGAGCCGATTGGAGCGTTCATCACCCGCTCTGTTTCTTCCGGCGTCGCCAATTCGACAACCGTCGCGTCGAGCACGTTTTTCACCTTCACCTCGTTCGCTTCATGATCGCCGCGGACGAGAACGAGCACATAGCGGCCGTCCACATTGAACAAAAGCGATTTGATGCAGCGCTCTGGAGATATTTGTAAGTACGAAGCGACTTCAGCGATCGTTTTTTGGCCCGGCGTCGCCACTTTTTTCAATTCGGCTGGCGGCTCATCGCTTTTTTCGTACGTCGCCACGACCGGCGCCATCTCAATGTTGGCGGCGTAGTCCGACGCGTCCGAGTAGGCGATCGTATCTTCTCCGATGTCTGAGAGCACCATAAACTCATGCGTATCTTTGCCGCCGATCGCTCCCGAGTCAGCGATGACGGCGCGGAAGTTCAATCCGCAGCGGCGGAAAATGTTCGAATAGGCGTTGTACATGTCGTTGTACGTTTCATCCAAGCTCTCTTTTGACGTATGGAACGAGTAGGCGTCTTTCATCATGAACTCGCGGCCGCGCAACAGCCCAAAACGCGGACGCTTTTCATCGCGGAATTTCGTTTGGATTTGATACAAGACAAGCGGCAGCCGCTTGTACGTTTTCACCTCGTCGCGGACAATCGCGGTGATCATTTCCTCATGCGTCGGACCGAGGGCGAAATCGCGCTCGTGCCGGTCTTTTAAGCGCATCAGCTCCGGCCCGTACGAGTACCAGCGGCCGGACTGCTGCCAAAGTTCAGCCGGCTGCAAGGCCGGCATGAAGAGCTCCATCGCTCCAATCCGGTTCATTTCCTCGCGAATGATCGCTTCCACTTTTTGCAAAACACGCTGCCCAAGCGGCAAAAACGTGTAGACCCCGCTTGCGCTTTGACGAATGAAGCCGGCCCGCAGCAGGAGCTGATGGCTTTTCACTTCCGCATCCGCCGGCACTTCACGCAACGTCGGAATAAATGCTTGACTTTGTCTCATCCATTAGCCACCTCGTTTTCTCTCTATAGGAAAAATTTTTGAATGTCATTCCATGTCACCACAAGCATAAGCAACATCAGCAAGGCAAAGCCGATAAAATGGACCATTCCTTCTTTTTGCCGGTCGACCGGCTTGCCGCGCACCGCTTCAATGGCGAAAAAGAGGAGCCGCCCGCCGTCTAGCGCCGGCAATGGCAACAAGTTGACAATCCCCAGGTTGATGCTTAAAATCGCGCCCCATTTCATCAAGTAATAGATCCCAGACTCAGCAACTTTGCCGGTCGATACGGCGATGCCGACCGGTCCGGACAGCATGTCAAGCTGAAACTGGCCGGTGATCAATTGGCCGAGCCCCGTTACAATTTCCCGCGTCCAGTAATACGTCTCAACCAGCCCTTGCTTGATCGAGCCCAGCACCGATTTTTCCATCGGCTGATAGACGCCGATCAAGCCGATCGTCTCCCCTTGCACCGTTTTCGCCTCCGGAGTGACCGTCACCCTCCGTTCTTTTCCATTCCGCTCAATTTGAAACTGAAGCGGTTCTCCCGGATGGGCGCGAATCGTGTTGACGATTTCCGTCCACGTTTCCATCCGTTCGCCGTTAATGGCGATCACTTCATCCCCTTGCTTCAAGCCGGCGGCACGCGCCGCTCCTTCCGGCGTCAGCTCGCCGATCACCGGCTTGTCGACCGGATAGCCTTGCAAAAGACCGATAATGATAAAGACAACGAGCGACAAGAGAAAGTTGGCGAGCGGTCCGGCCAAAATCGTCATCGTTCGCTGACCGAGCGTTTTTGCCGCAAATTGGCGATGGTACGGAGCAATTTGAATCTCTTGACGGTCGACGACGAAAAACGCCGGCTCCTTGACCGTAAACCGCTCGAACCGCTCACCATCCGTATAGCCGGCCACATACATGCCATGCTCTAAATCGGCCTCTTCCACTTCCACTACGCGGATATTTGGATAATCATCCTTATGGTTGAGGACGATTTTTTCCACTTGGCCGCTCTCATCAAGCAAAAGGCCGACGACTTGCCCCCGCTTCAATTCAATCGTCTCCGGGTCTTCCCCGGCCATGCGGACGAAGCCGCCAAGCGGGAGCAGGCGGATCGTGTACACCGTTTCGTTTTTCTTGAACGAAAACACTTTCGGCCCGAAGCCGATGGCAAATTCGCGGCACAAAATGCCGGCCCGTTTTGCCAGCAGCAAGTGGCCGAGCTCGTGAAAAAAGACGAGGGCACCAAAGACGACGATAAATGAAATGATCGATTCCAACGTTTCAACCACCTTTATGATAGTAGTGAGCGGACGTAGGCGCGCGCGTCCGCATCGATTTCACGAATGTCCTCAAGCTGCGGATCGCTCACTGGCCGATGGCGCTCGAGCGCGCGTTCAATCCACTCCTCGATGGCCAAAAACGGAATGCGCCCGGCTAAAAACGCCGCCACCGCCTCCTCATTGGCCGCATTCAACACCGTCGGCAGCGAGCCGCCGCGCTTGCCAGCCTCATAGGCGAGACGCAAACAGCGATAGCGGTCGAAATCAACCGGGGCGAAATGGAGCGCCCCAAGCGAGATGAAATCAAGCGGCTTGGCGGATGGGAGCGGCAACCGCTTTGGATACGCAAGCGCATATTGGATCGGAACGCGCATATCCGGCGCTCCAAGCTGCGCCAATACGCTTGTGTCACGGAACTGAACGAGCGAATGGATGATGCTTTCTCGATGCAAAACAACCTCAATCCGCTCATACGGCAGCCCGAACAGCCAATGAGCCTCAATGACCTCAAATCCTTTATTCATCATGGTCGCCGAATCAATCGTAATTTTTGCCCCCATCGACCAGTTCGGATGGCGGAGCGCCTCCTCAACCGTCACATGTGCGAGCTCTCGGCGCGTCTTGTCGCGGAAGCTGCCGCCGGATGCAGTTAAAATCAGTTTCTCGACGTGCTCCAACTTTTCCCCTTGCAAACATTGAAAAATAGCCGAGTGTTCGCTGTCCACCGGCAACAGCGGCACGCCGCGCCGCTTGGCTGCAGCCATGACGAGATGTCCGGCGACAACGAGCGTCTCTTTGTTGGCGAGGGCAATCGCTTTTCCCGCTTCAATCGCCTTTAGCGTCGGCACAAGGCCGACGCTGCCGACGACAGCGGTGACGACAACATCGGCTTGTGGGCAAACGGCTGCTTCAATCAATCCTTCCTCTCCGTACACGATCGTCGTCTGTCCGCGGTACTCGCGATACAGAACTTCATACGCATCACGGTCAGCGACGGCGACAAGACTTGGGGAAAATTCAGCGATCAGCCGCCTCGCCGCCTCGATATTTTTTCCGACTGATGCGGCGGCCAAGCGGAATTCGTCCGGATGGGCGCGGATGACATCGAGCGTCTGTGTGCCAATTGATCCGCTCGCCCCTAATATACTAATATATTTCAATTGTTTCACTCCTCACCCGCTTATCGTGCGATTGCAAGCAATATGTACAATATCGGCAGCACGAACAGCAAGCTGTCAAACCGGTCTAAAATGCCGCCATGCCCCGGCAAGATCGCCCCGGAATCTTTGACGCCGTAATGGCGCTTAAATGCCGATTCGATCAAATCGCCGAACTGACCGAACGCCGACAGCAACAACGCGACGCCAAGCGCCGCCGCCAAACTGCCAAACGGCGCCGCCGCCCACTCGTAAATCGCGGCGACAACAGCCGCGGAAGCGATGCCGCCGATGGCGCCTTCCACCGTTTTTTTCGGGCTGATCTCCGGCCATAGCTTGCGCCGGCCAAACGCGCGGCCAAAGAAATACGCCCCAATGTCAGTCGCCCAAATGACAAACAAGGCATAAACGAAGTACACGAACCCAACCAAACGAACAGCGCCGAAACAGAAAAACCCTACACCGACATAGACGACCGCCAAAACGACAAACGCCGCCTCATCGAACGAGAGCGCATTTTTCGTCACGACCGTACCGACAAGCAGCAAAAAAGCCAAAGCGGCGAGCACGCCAAATTTGGCGGTCCCAGACGCCAACCACTCGCCGCCGTAACGAGCGGGAACGAGCAACAACCAAAGGGCGATCAATCCAGCGGCCCCGGCAAACGACCCAAGACGCATCCCCTTCATACGCAGCAATTCAAACAGCCCGATCGTGGCCAATATATATGTTACTATTATAAACGGAAATCCGCCAAAAATAACAATCGGCAAAAAGAGCGCCGCCGCTATGACTCCGGTGATGATTCGCTGCTTCATCGCGCTGACACTCCTCCAAATCGGCGGTCGCGCCGCTGGTAAGCGGCAATCGCCTCTAAGAAATGTTGCTCTGTAAAATCTGGCCATAACACATCCGTAAACCAAAGTTCCGTATACGCCAACTGCCAAAGCATGAAATTGCTCAAGCGAATCTCCCCGCTCGTACGGATGAGCAAGTCAGGGTCAGCGAGCTCGCTCGTCATCAAGTACGAGGAAATGAGCGGCTCGGTGATGTCTTCCGGCGCGAGCATCCCGCGTTCGACGTCTTTGGCGATCTGCTTTACGGCGGCAGTGATTTCCGCCCGGCTTCCATAATTAAGGGCAAAGTTTAGCACAAGGCCGGTGTTGCTGCTTGTTTCCTCCACAGCTTTCTCAACCGCCCGGCGCGTATGATCGGGCAGCGCCTCCGTATGACCGATCACTTGGACTTTGACATTTTCGGCGACGAGTTCGGGAAGAAACGTCGTCAAAAACTGTTCCGGCAGCTTCATCAAATAATCGACTTCATTTTTCGGACGTTTCCAGTTTTCTGTCGAAAACGCGTAAAGCGACAAAATCTGAATCCCCAGCTCATTCGCAAAACGCGTGATTTTGCGCACCACTTGCATGCCTTCGTAATGGCCGGCCGCCCTCGGCAGCGCCCTCTTTTTCGCCCATCTCCCGTTTCCGTCCATAATGATGGCGACGTGGTTCGGCACCGGATGCCTGAGCACCTCTTCTTTCGTCACCGGGACGTCTTTCTCTTTTGTTTTTCGCATTTTATTGAACATACGAGTCCTCCGGGATCGTGTTTTGCCTTTCCATTATAGCAAAAAAACCCTCCATCAACATAGAGGGTTTGCATCGCTTTGCCTATACTTCCATTACTTCTTTTTCTTTTTCTTTTGTGATGGCGTCAATTTTGGCGATGTGGTCATCGGTCAGCTTTTGCACTTCGTCCGTGTAGCTGCGGAGCTCGTCTTCCGTAATCTCTCCGTTTTTCTCGAGTTTTTTCAATTCATCGTTCGCATCGCGGCGGATGTTGCGCACCGCGACTTTCGCGTCTTCTGAATACTTTTTGACAAGCTTCGCCAGCTCGCGGCGCCGTTCCTCGGTGAGCGGCGGAATGACAAGACGAATGACTGATCCGTCATTCGATGGCGTCAGCCCTAAATCCGATGCTAAAATCGCTTTTTCCATTTCTTTGATGGCCGATTTGTCATACGGCTGAATGACAAGCAGCCGCGCTTCCGGCACGCTGATGGAAGCCAGCTGGTTGATCGGCGTCGGTACGCCGTAATAGTCAACGGTTACTTTCTCAAGCAGCCCTGCGTTCGCCCGTCCAGCGCGAATGCTTGCCAGCTCGCGGGTGAACGCTTGCACCGCTTTATCCATCTTTTCTTTCGCCTGTTGGATCACTTGCTTTGCCATCGTTATTTCCCCCTTACGATCGTTCCGATGTTTTCACCTAACACTGCGCGTTTAATATTGCCTTCTTCCATAATCGAGAAGACGATGAGCGGAATGTTGTTGTCCATGCAAAGCGAGGAAGCAGTCGAATCCATGACGCCGAGGCCTTGCTTGATGACGTCCAAGTACGACAGCTCATCGTATTTGACCGCATTGGCGTCGACGTTCGGGTCGGCGCTGTAGACGCCATCGACGTTGTTTTTCGCCATTAAAATGACGTCCGCCTCGATTTCCGCCGCCCTTAAGGCCGCAGTCGTATCGGTCGAAAAGTACGGGTTGCCTGTGCCGGCGGCGAAAATGACAACTCGTTTTTTCTCAAGATGGCGAATCGCCCGGCGGCGAATGTACGGTTCGGCCACTTGCCGCATTTCAATCGATGTTTGCACCCGCGTTTCCACACCGAGCTGCTCAAGGCTGTCCTGCAAGGCGAGGGCGTTCATCACCGTCGCCAACATGCCCATGTAATCAGCCGTCGCCCGGTCCATGCCCATTTCGCTTCCCGTTTTTCCACGCCAAATGTTGCCGCCGCCGACGACGATGGCGACCTCGACGCCCAGTTCAACAACTTCTTTCACTTGTTTGGCGATCGACTGAATGACCGCCGGTTGAATGCCAAACCCTTGCTTTCCGGCGAGCGCTTCCCCGCTCAACTTTAACACGACGCGTTTGTATTTTGGCTGTTCCATGTCCAACCTCCATGATGCGAGTCGCTTTGAAAAACAGGGAACACGCGCGTGTTCCCTGTTGCGGTCCGTCATTGCTTTCTGACTTGGCTCATGACTTCTTCGGCGAAATTGTCTTGGCGTTTTTCGAGCCCTTCGCCGACTTCGTAACGGATGAACTGCTTGACTGTTGCTCCGTTCGATTCGACGTATTGGCGCACCGTCACATCCGGGTTTTTCACGAACGCTTGCTCGAGCAGGCAGACGTCTTCGTAAAACTTGTTCAGCCGGCCTTCGACCATTTTTTCAACGATTTTCTCCGGCTTGCCTTCGTTCAATGCCTGTTGTTTCAATACTTCACGCTCATGCGCAATCTCTTCCTGCGGCACGTCGTCGCGCGAGACGTATTTCGGATGAAGTGCGGCAATGTGCATGGCCACATCTTTGGCGACGTCTTCGCTCGCATTGCCGGCTAATAACGTTAATACGCCGATGCGCCCGCCCATGTGCAAGTACGCACCGAACGTTTCGCCGTCCGCTTTATTGACGACGGCAAAGCGGCGAAGCGTAATTTTTTCACCAATTTTGGCAATCGCTTCGTTGATGTAGTCTTGGACGGTCGACCCGTTGTCCATCGTTTGACCAAGCGCTTCATCAAGCGAAGCCGGCTTTTGTTTCAGCAAGTGGGCGGCCAGCTCTTTGACAAGCGTTTGAAATGCTTCGTTTTTCGCAACGAAGTCCGTTTCCGAGTTCACTTCCAAAATGACGGCGGTATTGCCTTCCACCGCGATGTACGCCATCCCTTCGGCCGCGATGCGGTCCGCTTTTTTCGCCGCTTTGGCAATTCCTTTTTCGCGCAGCCAGTCAATCGCTTTCTCCATGTCACCGTTTGTTTCGGTGAGCGCCTTTTTGCAGTCCATCATGCCTGCGCCTGTTTTTTCGCGCAGTTCTTTCACCATTTGTGCTGTAATCGCCATAAAAAAATCCTCCTTCTCATTGTCCCGTATATGTATCGGCGCCGGCAACGGCTTCCCGTTTTGCCCTTATTCGTTAGTATAGCCAAAAGCTGCTCATTTCTGTCTCAAAAAAAGGTGATAAAAGGCTTTCCCCTCTTATCACCTTTCTTGTGCATCGTTACTCTGCCGCGACAGCCGCTTCTTCGCCTTGTTTCGCCTCAAGCACGGCGTCGGCGATTTTTGAAGTCAACAGTTTGACAGCGCGGATGGCGTCGTCGTTGGCCGGAATGACATAGTCAATTTCGTCCGGATCGCAGTTCGTATCGACGATGCCGATGATCGGGATGTTCAGCTTGCGCGCTTCCGCCACCGCGATCCGCTCTTTGCGCGGGTCGATGACAAACAACGCATCCGGCAGCTCTTTCATGTCTTTGATGCCGCCCAAAAACTTCTCAAGACGCTCTTTTTCTTTTTTCAAGCGAATGACTTCTTTTTTCGGCAAAACGTCAAATATGCCATCTTCTTCCATTTTTTCGATTTCACGCAGCCGTTTGATCCGCTTTTGGATCGTAGCGAAGTTCGTCAGCGTGCCGCCGAGCCAGCGTTGGTTGACATAAAACATGCCGCAGCGTTCCGCTTCTTCTTTCACCGACTCTTGCGCTTGTTTTTTCGTGCCGACGAACAAAATTTTGCCGCCATTCGCCGCCAATTCGCGGACGAAGTTGTATGCTTCCTCGACTTTTTTCACCGTTTTTTGCAAGTCGATGATATAGATGCCGTTGCGCTCCGTGAAAATGTATTTTTTCATCTTCGGATTCCAACGGCGCGTCTGATGTCCAAAGTGGACGCCAGCTTCAAGCAGTTGTTTCATCGAAATAACCGACATGTATGCTCCTCCTGTTTCCTTAGTGGTTTTTGGTCCTCCGCCTGCCTCATCTTTCAGCAAGACTGGAGTTCCCAGCACCGTTGCTGAAATCATCAGGCGTGTGTATTCACACCATGAAAAAATATATCACAACTGCAAACGGCAAATCAAGCTGTTATTCGCCTATTGATTCGTTTTTTGCGCAAATTTGAGCCATAGCTCGACTTCCGTTTTCCCTTTGCCGAGCTGTTTGGCAATTTCCTCAACCGCCACCCCTTCCGCATATAGGCGGCGAGCAAGCTCACTCGCGTCGGCTGATCGAGCGAGTGAAAGTTCGAGCACATCCTTGACCGTTCCGATGTCTGGGAAATAGTCCAGCGTTGCGCTGGAGCGGCTTGTTTCTGTGCGTTTTTCGGTTTCTCCCTGCTCCGCCGGCTCGTTTTCCCCCTTTTTTGCTTCCGCTGTTCGCTTTTCGAACCCTGCTCCGATTTCACCGCCTCCCGCCCCCGGCATAGACGCCGTCTCTTTCCCGCTCGCGCCCCGTTGCACACTGAGCGCACCGTTCGTTTCCGGTGCAACAACGAATGGTGCCGCTCCGCTGCCAAGCAACGAGTCAAGCTCAGCCAAAAATCGCTCGTTTTCTTCCTTCCAGGCAGCAAGATAAGCGGTCATGGCTTCCTCGAGCTCCTCGGCCCGCCTCTCTGCCTCGCCAAGCCGCGACAAGCGGAGGAAAAGCACAATGATCAACCAAAACGACAAGGCGTGCAACAGCAAACTGATCGTTAGCCAAAATGCCATCATGATGTTCACTATCCTTGAATGTCGATCGTTTTTCCTTTATAAGGATGTCCTCCAAAATGGGACGCCTCCTGCTCAAGACGGGCGCTCGTTCGTTTATCCGTCACCCGACGGCGCGCACGCTCCGACCGCTTTTCACCGGCAGCTGCCATTTGCGCCTGCACTGCATAGGAGTGTTGTTGCGTCGAGGCTTGAAGCCTTTCCGCATCGGGCGTTTTCGGCATGACGCTTTGCAACGCTGGAAGCTGGATGTCCATCGTTTTTTCTCTCCCCTCATGGGTCTTTTTCAAAAAAGCGGCGCAGTTTCCAAAGCGCTTTTGCATGAATTTGCGAAATTCTTGATGTCGACAAATGCAAAAGACTCGCGATTTCTGTAAACGTCAGTTCCTCTTTGTAAAACAAACTGATGACGAGCTGCTCTTTTTCATTCAACTGTCCGATGGCTTCAGCGAGCTTTTCGATCATTTCCTGCTTGACGATTTGCTCCTCGGGAAGCGGAGCGCGGTCGTCGCGAACCGCCAATATTCCTTCATCTTCGTCGATGGTCGTCTGCCCGAGCGGCAGCCAATGGGAAAAAAACGTTTCACTCGCCGCCGTCTGCACTTCTTCTTCCGTCATCCCGAGCTCAGCGGCGATCTCTTTCGCCGTCACCGATCGCATGTGCCGCTGTTCGAGCCGCTCGATAGCTTCCTCAATTTTTTTTGCCTTATCGCGCATGCTGCGCGGCAGCCAGTCTTCTTTGCGCAAACCGTCTAAGATGGCGCCGCGGATGCGGAACGAGGCGTACGTATCGAACTTCAAATCACGCGATGGATCAAATTTCTCCAACGCATCGTATAAGCCGACGAGTCCAAGGCTGACGAGCTCATCCTTCGGCACGGAGCTCGGCAGCGTCGCCGAAAGCCGCTGCACGTGGTAGAAAACAAGCGGCATATAGCGCTGCACCAGCTCCTCGGCCGCGTGGCGGTTACGGCCGTTGATCCATTCATCCCAGTATTTCCGTTCTTCTCCTTTTAGCGCGCTTCCCATTATTCTCCCCCTTGCCTTGCGGAAACGGCGCATCCCGGTCATATTTCCTTTGTTTCTTGTGCGGCGGTGCGGATGGAGAGCACGCCCGTCTGCGGATTAAATTCGATCGTGCGGCCGCTATGACCCCCGACATCTTCAGCGACGACCGGAATGTGAAACCGCTCGAGCTGCTTTTTCACTTCCTCCACATTGCGCGCGCCAATGCGCATCATATCGCCGCCAGCTGTCGAAAACGAAAACATTTGCGCCCCGCCGGCCAGCTTCGCTTTCAGCATCCCTTTCCGCCCGCCAGCGGCCATGACAAGCTGAACGAGCGCCTCGACCGCCGTATCGGCGTATTTAGCCGCATTGATGACTCCGCCGCGCGCCATCGAGGAATGGGGAAGCATGACATGCGCCATGCCGGCAACCGCCTTGCCTGCATCGTAAATGACAACACCGACGCACGACCCAAGCCCGCACGTGCGGATGACATTCGGCGCTATGACGACCTCCATTTCCGCAATGCCGATTTTGACAGCCTGCGCTGTGCTCATAGACCATCCACACCTAATGCTCGAAAGATGGTGGAAAACGACCCAGGGTCAGGCAGAAGAAAGAAATGGCCGTTGATGCTTTCGTCCGGGCGCCGTTCATCGTAAATGGCTGTGTCAATCAAAATGGCGTAATCGCCAACACGCGACAGCTCAAGCAATCCGAACGACAGCACAGCTCCAATCATGTCGATGGCCAATGCCGGCACGGACGGGTGCAAGTTGAGCCGCGTAAAGTCGGCCAATGCCGACAAATACGAGCCGGCTAAAATATTGCCGAGCTCCTGAAGCGCCGAGCAGCCAAGCTCATGGGCTTCTCCTTGAAACGAAAACGAGTCATCGCCAATCATCCGGCGGACAAACCGCTCAGCCTGTTCCGGCGGCAACACGAAAAACATGTTTCCCGGCGCTTCTCCTTCGATGCGCAAATAGACGCACGCCACGACTTGTTCCGGTCCGCCGATGGATTCCATCATTTCGGCAAACGTCGCAATTTGAACGCGCGGCACCGCCATTTCAATTTTTTTGTTCAGCAACGTCGACAAAGCCGTCGCCGCGTTGCCGGCGCCAATGTTGCCGATTTCGCGCAAAATGTCAATATGCATCCCCGTCAAATTGCGAATATCGTCCAATGTCAACGCTCCTCTCCACGGGTTATCGGTCGAGCACTTTCGCCAAATCGAGCAAAATGAGGAGCCGATTCTCCACTTTCGCCACGCCGTCGATGTAACTTGCCTCAACGGAGCCAATGGCCTCTGGCGGCGGTTCGATGCTTTCCGCCGGCAGATCAAGGACATCATTCGCGGCATCGACGATGAGCCCGACTTCCATATCCTCAAGAGCAACGATAATGATTCGCGTCTGTTCCCCATATGGTTCGGGGGCAAACCCGAACCGCTCACGCAAATCGATGATCGGCGTCACAACACCGCGCAAGTTAATGACCCCTTTTACATAATGGGCCGTCCCCGGCACGCGCGTGATCGGCTGCATTTTCTCGATGGAACGGACATGCTGCACCGGCAAAGCATATTCTTCTTCTTTTAGGCGAAACGCAATCACTTTCCAGTCTGCTTGCACGCTGGCCGTCATCCAATCCTCCCCCTTTTTTTCGACATGCCACTGAAAACGGCAGATCAACGCCATAGGCGCCCCGCACCGACGCGGCCATCTCCTACTTCACGAGCGCGTTGCAGTCGATAATCAGCGCCACCCGGCCGTCTCCCAAAATCGTCGCCCCCGAGATGGCAAAAACCGAAGATAAATAGTTTCCTAGAGATTTCAACACGACTTCTTGCTGACCGATAAACGAGTCGACCGCCAGCGCCGCCAGTTTTTCCCCTTTCCGGACGATCACGACCGCCACCGCATCTCCGTCATCGGCCGCTCCAGGAACAGCGAAGACGTCCTTCAGGAGGACGAGCGGGACGATTTTGCCGCGAAAATCGATGACCGGCTGGTTGTGGGCGGAAAAAATCTCTTCCTTTTTCACCAGCGCCGTCTCAATGATCGATGACAGCGGAATCGCGTACGTTTCCTCGGCAATTTGAACGAGCAACACGGAGATGATCGACAATGTGAGCGGCAGCTGAATCGAAAAGAGCGACCCTTTTCCAGGCTGCGAATCGACCGAAACAGTGCCGCCGAGCGACTCAATCGTGCTTTTGACGACATCCAAACCGACGCCGCGGCCGGAAATGTCCGAAACTTGCTCAGCGGTCGAAAAGCCGGGAGCGAAAATCAACTCGTAAATTTGCTGATCGTTCAAATGCTCCGCCGCCTGCGGCGAGACAATGCCGCGGCTTTTCGCCTTTTGCAGCACCTTCTCCCGGGAAATGCCGGCGCCGTCATCCTCGATTTCAATAAAGACATGGTTGCCGCTATGGTATGCTCGCAATTGAACGGTCCCTTCTTCCGGCTTTCCGCGCGCCACCCGGACATCCGGCGCTTCGATGCCATGGTCGAGTGCATTGCGGATCAAATGGACAAGCGGGTCGCCGATTTCATCGATCACCGTCCGGTCAAGCTCGGTATCCGCGCCGATGATGTCAAGGCGCACCTTTTTGCCGAGCTCGCGGGCGAGCTGGCGCACCATGCGCGGGAAGCGGTTGAACACCGTTTCGACCGGCACCATGCGCATATTTAAAATGATGGTCTGCAAATCGCTCGAAATGCGAGACATCCGCTCGACCGTTTCCGTCAATTCAGCATGGTTCAGTTCGCGGGAAATTTGCTCAAGCCGACCGCGGTCGACAACCAATTCTTCAAATAAGTTCATCAACCGATCGAGCCGTTCGATGTTGACGCGGATCGTTTTCGTCGCCTGTTTCGCTGTTTGTTTTTCCGGCGCCTCTGCTTCGGCCTGAACGGTCGCCGCCTGCTCCATAGCGGCTGGTTGTTGGGGCGCAGCCGCTTTCTCGCTTTCTGGCGACGGTTCATCGCTCGATAGCCTAGACACCTTGACGTCATCAATTTCCGAAATGCTCATCAGCCGCTTTTGCAACTCATCGGCTGGCGCTTTGGATACGACTGTAACGAGAAACTCCCGGTCAAACTGTTCTTCCTCCAGCATCTCGACCGGCGGCGTTGCTTTCACAATTTCTCCGACTTCATTCAGCTGTTCAAACACCATATAGACGCGCGCTGCTTTCAACAAGCAATCATCACGAAGCCGAACGCGGATTTCGTAGACGGAAAATCCCTGCTCCATTGCCTGCTCGAGCACATGGTATTCAAACTCCCCATACGCATGTTCAAGGGGCGGTTCTTCCCTTGCTGCCTGCTTGTTCGGCATCTCCCCTTGCTCGATTCGTTTCAGCTGTTCGACTGTTCCTCTTACATCGCGCGTTCCGTCGCCGCCTGCAGCGATGGAACTGATCATCGCCTCCAAATGGTCGACGGCCTCAAAAATGACGTCAAGCAATTCCGGGGTAACGGAAAGCCGCCGATTGCGGATGCCATCGAGCACGTTTTCCATTTGGTGCGTCAAATTGGCCAAATCTTCAAACCCCATTGTAGCAGACATGCCTTTCAACGTATGGGCCGAACGGAAAATATCATTCACCACAGACATGTCCTCTGGAGTTTTTTCAAGTTCCAACAGCCGCTCGTTGATCGCCTGCAAATGCTCTTTGCTTTCATCAATAAACAAATCCAAATATTGGCTCATGTCCATGCCATTTCCCCCCTTACTCCCCGATCAATTGGACGATAGCAGCGGCGATGCTGTCAAGCGGAACGATGACATCAACGACGCCAGCCTCGATCGCCGCTCTTGGCATCCCAAAGACAACGGCTGTCTCGCGCGCTTCCGCGATCGCTTTTGTGTCCCCGCTTTCCTTCAGCTTTTTCAGTCCCGCTGTTCCGTCGCTTCCCATCCCGGTCATGATCACTGCGATTTTCCGACAGCGGCGAATGGCAGCGAGCGACTCGAACAACACGTCAACAGCCGGACGATGGCCGGCGCGCGGCGGCGATTCGTCGAAACGGGCTGTCAGCACGCCGCCTTCTTCGCGAACGATGAGATGAACGCCGCCTGGCGCAATATAGGCGGTGCCATTCCGCAGCACTTCTCCGTCTTCCGCCTCCTTGACCGTGATCGCGGTAAGCGCATCAAGCCGATTGGCGAGCGATGCCGTAAACCCTTTCGGCATATGCTGGACAGCGACGACCGGAGCCGCTAGATCGGGCGGAAGCTGCGTCAACACCGTCTCGAGCGCACGCGGACCGCCGGTGGAAGTGCCGATCGCGACGATGGACTGTTGCGGCCGCGCCGCCGCTTTGAACGATGGGCGCCAAGACGGGCGTTGGTAGCGCGGGGCAGCCAAGGCGGACACGTTCGCTTCGCTCGCGTGCAGCACTTTTCCAATCAGTTCATCTTTCACTTTGTACAAATCGAGCGAAATCGGTCCGGACGGCTTGGCGACAAAGTCGACCGCTCCGCACTGCATGGCGGCGATCGTGTTTTCCGCCCCTTCGGCCGTCGTGCTTGACACCATGACGACCGGCACAGGATGATCCCGCATGATGCGCTGCAACGTTTCGAGTCCGTTCATAACCGGCATTTCCACATCAAGCGTCACGACATCCGGCCTTAGGGCAGCGATTTTCTCGAGCGCCTCCCGGCCGTTGCGAGCTGTTCCGATGACTTCGAGGCGCGGATGCTCGGACAAAAAATCACTGATCCATTTGCGCATAAACGCCGAGTCATCGACGACAAGCACCTTGATCGCCTTCATTTTCCGTCTCTACCTTTCTAGCAAAAGTTGACGCAGCTTCGCAAAAAAGCGGGGAGCCCGTTCCAACTCTTTTTCTCCTTCCGCCGCATAGCGGCATGCCATTTGACGCACTGCCCGACTCGCCTTCGCTGCCGGATCAAAGAGAACAAACGGCGTTTGCCGTATGACACAGCGTGCAACAGTCCGGTCTTCAGGAACGACGCCAAGCAAGGCGATGTCTTTATGGAAAAACCGACTGGCGGCATGCTGCAGGCGCGAAAAAACGCCATATCCTTCCCGCTCGCTGCCGGCGCGGTTGACGATGACGGAAAACGGAGCCTCGCTGCCGGCGGTGTGCATATATTTCATCATGGCGTACGCATCCATCATCGCGGTCGGCTCCGGCGTCGTAACAATAAACACATCGTCGACGGACTTTAAAAAATACAATCGTTCTTCTGAGGCACCCGCCCCCATATCGAAAATGAGATAATCATATCGCGACGCCACCGTCTGCAGCTCGGCCAACAAATAGTCGATAGCGGATCGATCGACACTCAACCATTGCGCGGCGCCCGTCCCTCCAGCAATATACGATAGATGCTCCGGTCCGCTTTTTACCAGCTCCGAAAGCGGCAACCGCGCGGAAAACCAATCCGAAAGCGTCAATGGCGACGACTGGCCAAGCAAAATGTCGATGTTGCCCATGCCGATGTCCATATCAAGCAACAAGATGCGAAACCCGAGCTTCGAGAGCGACAGCGAAAAATTGAGCGAAAGGTTTGACTTGCCGACTCCGCCTTTCCCGCTCGTCACTGCGATGGTCCGCGGCCCCGCCGCCGGCTGGCGCCGACGGCCCAGCTCATAGCGCAGCCGTTCCGCTTGATCGCTCACCATCGCTCCGCCCCAAACAGCAAATGAACGAGCCGGTCTGCGGACGCTTCCACCATGTCGTCCGGCACATTTTGCCCGTTTGTGAAATAGGCGGCGGCAAGCCGGCTGTCAAGCAACACATTGACGATCGCGCCAAACGAGTCGGTCTCATCGAGCTTCGTCACGATCAATTGATTGATTGGCAAGCGGGAAAAGCGATCATAGACCGCCTTCATGTCGTCATACTTTCCGGTGGCGGCGAACACGAGAAACGTTTCCGTTTCATGGTCAAACTCGAGCGTTTGCTGCAGTTCATCGACGTATTGCGGGTTGCGGAAGTTGCGGCCAGCCGTATCGACAAACACGAGATCGCAGCCGGCCAATTTCCGCTTCGCGGTCCGAAAATCATCGGCATTGTAGCATACTTCCAACGGAGCGTGCAAAATGTCGGCATACGTCTTCAGTTGGTCGATGGCGGCGATCCGGTACGTGTCGGCCGTGATGAACCCGACTTTTTTTCCTTGCTCGAGGACGGCGCGCCCCGCCATTTTGGCGAGCGTCGTCGTTTTTCCAACCCCGGTTGGACCTAGCAAAATCATATACTTTTTTTGCTCCGCCGTTTTGACAAACGGAAGCGTCGACAATAAATCACGCACCGCTTCTCTCACCCAGGCAGCAACCGCAGCGGGCGACCGGCCGTCTTTGTCGGCATACCACCGCTCAAGCAGGCGATCCATCACTTGGCGGACGTACACATCTGCCATCCCTTGCCGAACGAGGCGACGTTCCGCTTCCGCAAGCGGCGGAGGGTACAGCAGCGAAGACGAGCGGGCGTTGAAGTGACGGATGAGCGCCTTGACTTCCTCGATCTCACGGGCAAGCGAGCTGTCTTCCTCCCGCTCAGCCACCCGCAAAGGGGCAAAGGACGCAGCAACACTCGGCTGACGCCGCGGCAATGGATCCGGATCAACGCCGGCCAACACTTCGATCTTTTTTTTCGCAAACAGACCGAAAAATCCGCCGGTCTGCACGACTTTCGAGTGCAAAATGACGGCGTCGCGGCCAAGTTCGGCGCGAACCATTTTCATCGCTTCGTTCATGGACGGGGCGACAAATTTTTTCACTTTCATTCAATTTCCACCATCCCCACGCTTTGAACTTCGACATCCGCTTCAAGCTCGTTGTACGACAGCACCGGAACAGTCGGAAAATGGCGCTCGATCAGCTGGCGGACGTACATGCGCACCGCCGGAGAGCAGAGCAAAATCGGCGTCTGGCCGGCGAACGGATAGCGTTCAAGCGCCGCGGCGACCGCTTCCACAAACGCCTGCGCCCGCGCCGGCTCGAGCGCCAAATAGCGGCCATGCTCGGTTTGCTGCACGGCGTCGGCGATCGTTTTTTCCACCCTGCCCGACAGCGTAATGACGCGCAGCGGCTCGCCCGGCACGGCGTACTGCGAGGTGATTTGCCGCGCCAACGCTTGGCGGACGTATTCCGTCAACAAATCGGTGTCGCTGGTCAGGCGGGCAAAATCGGCGAGCGCCTCAAAAATAAGCGGCAAGTTGCGGATCGACACTTTCTCTTTCAACAGCTTGGCGAGCACTTTTTGCACGTCGCCGACAGACAACGGATTCGGCGTCACCTCGTCGACAAGCACCGGATACGATTCTTTTAAATGATCGATCAGCTGTTTTGTTTCCTGACGCCCCAGCAGTTCGTGGGCATGGGCTTTCAGCACCTCCGTTAAGTGCGTCGAGACGACCGATGGCGGGTCGACGACTGTATAGCCAAGCATTTCTGCCCGATCTTTTACAGTCTCGGAAATCCATTTCGCCGGCAGACCAAACGCAGGTTCGATCGTGTCAATGCCGTCGATCGAACCGTCATCCCCTCCAGGACTCATCGCCAAATAATGGTCAAGCAACAACTCGCCGCGCGCCACTTCCTCGCCTTTCACTTTGATCCGGTATTCATTCGGCTGCAGCTGGATGTTGTCGCGAACACGCACGACCGGAATGACGATGCCGAGCTCAAGCGCGAGCTGACGACGAATCATGACGATCCGGTCGAGCAAATCGCCGCCTTGATTGGCATCGGCGAGCGGAATGAGCGCGTAGCCGAACTCAAACTCAATCGGGTCAACGTGCAGCAGCTGAATAACGCTTTCCGGGCTTTTCAATTCGTCTGCGGCCGCCGCCTCCTCTTCCGGAGCAGCCAACGCCGCTTCTTCTTGCTTTTGCCGCTCGATAAATCGATAGCCGCCAAGCGCCAGCAACACGGCAATCGGCATCGTCAACAAGTCGTTGATCGGCGTAAACAAGCCGAGCAGGAAAATCGTTCCTGCCGTGACGTACAACATTTTCGGAAAGGCGAACAGCTGGCGCATAATATCGCTGCTCAAATTGCTGTCGGACGCTGCTCGAGTGACAATGATGCCGGTTGCCGTGGAAATCAACAGCGCCGGAATTTGGCTGACGATTCCGTCGCCGACCGTCAACAGCGTGTAGCGCTTCGCCGCCTCCGCCATGTCCATTCCTTGCTCGACGACGCCGATCACCATGCCAAACAGCATGTTGATGACGACGATAATGATGCTGGCGATGGCATCGCCTTTCACGAACTTGCTCGCCCCGTCCATTGCTCCGTAAAAATCGGCTTCTTGCGCCACTTTTTCCCGCCGCTTTCGCGCTTCTTGCTCCGAAATCATGCCGGCGTTTAAATCGGCGTCAATGCTCATCTGTTTGCCGGGCATCGCATCGAGCGTAAAGCGAGCCGCCACTTCAGAGACGCGCTCCGCCCCTTTGGTGATGACAACAAACTGAATGATGACCAAGATCAAAAACACGACAAACCCAACGACGACATCGCCGCCAACGACGAACGTTCCGAACGTTTCAACGACGCCGCCCGCCTCCCCTTTGCTTAAAATCGAGCGGGTGGTTGACACGTTCAGCCCGAGCCGAAACAGCGTCAGCACTAAAAGCAATGACGGAAAAATGGAAAACTCAAGCGGCTCTTTCGTGTTCATCGCCGTCAGCAAAACAAGCAAGGCAAGGGAAATATTGATGATGATCAATACGCTCAACAGCCATGTCGGCAGCGGGATGACGAGCATGGCGACGATGAGCACGACAAGAAACAACACAGATAAATCTTTTATTTGCGCTTGCATTGTTTTCTCTGCTTGCATTGTTTTCTCTCCTTGTTGCTACACGTTTCCTTTGAGCCGATAGACATATGCCAAAATTTCCGCCACTGCCTTAAAAAACGCCTCTGGAATCATGTCGCCGACTTCCGTCTGACGGTAGAGCGCCTGCGCCAACGGACGGTTCTCAACGGTAACGACGCCGTGGGCTTTCGCCACTTCCTTGATTTTCAACGCCATATAATCCGCCCCTTTCGCGACGACGACCGGTGCTTCCATCTTGCCGTCTTCATACTTGAGGGCAACGGCGTAATGCGTCGGGTTCGTAATGACGACATCCGCTTTCGGCACTTCCTGCATCATCCGCCTCATCGCCATCTCGCGCTGTTTTTGCTTGATGCGCGATTTGATGAGCGGATCGCCTTCCGTCTTTTTGTATTCATCTTTAATGTCCTGTTTGGACATGCGGATGCTTTTTTCAAATTCAAACCGCTGATACAAGTAATCAAACAGCGCTAAAAACAAGAGCGCCCCCGCGGCGTACAGCCCCATTTTCACCGTCAAGCCGCCGACGACAATCAAAGCTGCGCCCGGCGTCTTGGAAACGAGCGCCGCGAGCTCACTTCGTTCGGCCAACAGCGCCGCGAACACGACCGCACCGATAATTCCCGCTTTTAACACGGATTTCAACAGCTCGACCAAAGCGCGCAACGAAAACAGCCGTTTCATTCCTTGCACGGGATTGAGGCGGTTCCAATCCATTTTTAACGGTTCAACGGTGAACATGGCGCCGATTTGCAAAAAGTTGGCCAACCCGGCCGCCAGCACTGCAGCGGCAAACAGCGGCGCCAAAAGCAAGGCGGCATGGGAAAGCCAGTCAAGAAACAGCTGGTGAAGCGAGTCGATTGTCAACGAAGCGGACGCAGAATCGGACAAGGCGCGGGTGAACAACCGCAACAGACCATCCCGCTCGTACTCCCCAGCCAAAAACAAAGCCAGAAACGAAGCAAGCAACACGGAAGCGGAAACGACATCGCCGCTTTTGGCCACCTGCCCTTTTTCCCGCACTTCTTGCCGTTTGCGAGGCGTCGCCTTTTCGGTTTTTTCCCCAGCGAAAAATTGCAAATCGAGGCGCCACCCGCCCATCTTATCCGCCCCCCAACAGCCGCATAAACTCGCGCAACGAAGCAAACATGAAGTGAAATACACTGCGCGCCGCGAGCAATATTCCCCAATCTCCGCCAACAGGAGCCAAAACGCCGCCGCCGTTTTGACGGAAAAGCCGACCGCGAAAATGTTCATTTGCGGCACCGCGCGGGCGATGATGCCAAGCGCCACATCAACTAAAAAGAGCGATCCGACAAGCGGGGCTGCCATTTGGAACGCAACGGCGAACATCGCGGCAAACGCCCGCACCGCGTATTCTATCGCCCGCCCGTCAGCGACGTGAGGCAAGCGGTCAAGCGGCAGCCAATGATAGCTGTAAAACATGCCATCAAGCAGCAAATGGTGCCCGTCAAGCATAAGAAAAAGGGAAAGCGCCAGCAAATGAAGATATTCGCCAAGCAGCGGGCTTTGCGCTCCGGTTTGCGGATCGATGACGTTGGCGATGGCAAACCCGGCTTGAAAGTCGATCAAACCGCCGGCGATTTGCACCGCCGCCATGAGGATCGCAGCCAGCAGACCAAGCGCCAGCCCGACTAGCGCTTCTTTCACGACGAGCAAGACGTACACGCCGTCAAGCGCCAACACAGGTTTGGGCATGGCCAAAAACAACAGCCAACTGAACAAAAACGCCAGTCCGACTTTATACGAAGCCGGCACAGTTCGATAGGAAAACAACGGCATCGCCGCGAAAAAGGAAGCTGCGCGGACAAAGACGAGCAAAAACGCCGGAAAATAAGTCCATACTTGTTCCATCGCCGATCAGCCTATAAACGAAGCAAGATTGTTGAAAATATCGTGCGCGTACGACACCATTTTCGAGAGCATCCACGGCCCAAAGAACACAAGTCCAAGCAAGACGGCGACGATTTTCGGCACAAACGCGAGCGTCTGCTCTTGAATTTGCGTCGCGGCTTGAACAATGCTGACGACAAGCCCGACGGCAAGGGACAACAACAAGAGCGGTCCGCAGACGACAAGCACGATATACACGCCTTGTTCAGCAAGGCGGATGATGAAATCGGCACTCATAAACGCCACCTATCTTTATTGAAAACTTTGCAACAATGATTTGACGACCAAATGCCATCCATCAACAAGCACAAACAATAAAATTTTAAACGGCAGCGAAATCATCACTGGCGGCAGCATCATCATCCCCATCGACATTAGGACGCTGGCGACGATCATGTCGATGACTAAAAACGGAATAAAAATCATAAATCCCATTTGAAACGCCGTTTTCAACTCACTGATGGCAAACGCCGGCACGAGCGCGGTCATCGGGATGTCGTTGACCGTTTTCGGCTGTTTGGCGCCGCTGTACGATAAAAACAGCGCCAAATCTTCCTGCCTTGTGTATTGGCTCATAAACTGCTTCAGCGGAACAGCCGACCGTTCATACGCCTCCTCCAACTCAATTTTGTCGGCAAACAGCGGCTGCAATGCCTGGTCGTTAATTTCTTTCCAGGTTGGCGCCATAATGAAAAACGTTAAAAACAATGCGAGCCCGACGAGCACTTGGTTCGGCGGCATCTGCTGCGTGCCGAGCGCCGTGCGCACAAACGACAAAACGATGACGATGCGGGTAAAACATGTCATCATAATGAGAATGCCGGGAGCGATCGACAACACCGTGAGCAGCAGAAGAAGCTTCACCGCTGTCGACACGTGCTCGGGAGCCATCGAATCAAACATATGGACAAATTCACTCATCGCCCGCCGTTCCTTTCCCTTTCAGCCGCTTCAGCCACTCGTTCCGTTTTTCAGCCATTTGCTTCATCTCCTCAGCCAACAGCGCCGAAAACGACGGCGGCAAACCGTTTTTCCTTTTTGATTTACCCGTCCACTCGCCGCGAAGGAGAGAGCCAAACCGGCCGAACTCCGTCATTCGTTCCAACCGCTCGCGATGCTGCGCTAGCAGCTCGTTGATTTCCTTTTCATCCTCAATTTCCCTAAGCAGCTGAATCGAATCGCCGACGCCGATGACGAGCAGCCGGCGGCCGACTTTAATCAGCTGCACAGAGCGGTTCGCCCCGACGCTCGTCCCGCCGAGATGTTCGATGACGCCCTTTTGGCTCAAAACGAATGACTGACGGCGAGACATCCATCTTAACAACGCATAAAGAAGAATGAGGACAAAGGCGGTCGCGCCGATGAGCCGAAGCACATCGGAAGCGGAAACCGCATCTGCGGCTTGATTCGCTGTCTGCTTTGTCTGCTGCCTGGAAGGAGCTGACGGCCCGCATGAATCGGGATGCTGCAGACAGTCGGCGACCGTCGGGCTTTGAGCGGCCGATGCCGGCACCGGCCCCAAAGCGATGGCTGCCGCCAGCAAAACGGCCGCCCAGCGCCAAATTGTCATAGTTTCCATCTCTGATCGCTCACCCGATCGTTTTGTTGATCGCCTCGATGACGCGGTCCGCTTGGAACGGCTTGACCACAAAATCTTTCGCCCCTGCCTGAATGGCATCAATTACCATTGCCTGCTGCCCCATCGCTGAGCACATAATGACTTTGGCGTTGCTGTCGATTTTTTTAATTTCCTTGAGCGCCGTAATCCCATCCATCTCCGGCATCGTAATATCCATTGTTACGACATCAGGCCGGGTTTCCTTGTATTTCTCGATCGCCTGCCGCCCATCGGCCGCTTCAGCGACGACTTCATGTCCGTTTTTCGTCAAAATGTCTTTAATCATCATGCGCATAAATGCCGCATCATCAACGACAAGCACTCTTGCCATGTCCCCTTACCTCCCAAACGCCTGTTTATTTTAGCCGTGTTAGCCGATCGCTTTGGCTGATGATGTCCGTGATGCGGACCCCGAAATTTTCATCGATGACGACAACCTCGCCTTTCGCGATCAGCTTGTTGTTGACAAACACGTCGACCGGTTCGCCGGCCAGCTTATCAAGCTCAATGATCGATCCAGTCGACAGTTGCAAAATTTCCTGCACCGACCGCTTCGTCCGTCCGAGCTCAACCGTCACCTGCAACGGCACATCAAACAGCAACTCTAAATTGTGCACCTCCGTTGCCGCAAGCGGCGGGGCATCGAACTCGACGAAATCGGCGGTTTGAATATGCCGCGCGGTTGCCCCCTCTCTCTCCTTGTCTGCGCGTCCAGCGGGCGGTTTATCCATCGAGCGGCTCGCCGCTTCTGAAACGGCCGCACCGCCGTTCGTCTGAGCGTCAGTCAGAACAGGCTGCGGCTCGCTGAACGGCCGTGCGTCCGCCGACGGCTTGAGGTTGACTTCCGCAGCCCCCGGCTCCTCAAGCGGCGAGCCGAGCAATTGGGCGACCAATTCTTTCGCGAAACTGATCGGCAACAGCTGCATAATGCTTGAGTCGATCAAATCGCCAATTTTCAGCCGAAACGACACTTTAATGAGAAAATCTTCGTCCGGCAAATATTCCATCCCTTTTCCTTCCGTCAAATCAAGAAGATGGAGCGTCGGCGGGGAAATATCAACCCGCTTGCCAAAGACGGTCGACATCGACGTCGCCGCTGAGCCCATCATTTGGTTCATCGCTTCTTGAACAGCGCTCAGCTGAATCTCTCCGAGTGGGCCATCGGCCGCCGTTCCGTCGCCGCCAAGCATTAAATCAGCGATAATCGCCGCGTCTTGCTGCTTAATGACCAATAAGTTTGTCCCAAGCAGCCCTTCCGTATAGTTGACTTGGATGGCGACATATGGCTGCGGAAACTCATCGGCGACGCTTGCGCGCTCGATCATGGACACACTTGGCGTCGTAATTTCCACCTTTTGGTTCAATAACATCGACAGTGCAGTAGCCGAACTGCCGAAAGAAATATTGCCGATTTCCCCAAGAGCGTCCTGCTCAAGTGGAGAGAGAATATCATGAAGCGCCGGAATATGTCCATCGCTGTCCATTCCGCGCAACAAAGCATCAATTTCATCCTGCGACAACATTCCATCATTCATCATGATCGTCTTCGTCCCCCTCGATCATCGCTAAAATTTGCACCGCCAGCTTTTTGTTCCGCTTCCCGGGCTGGCCGATAAACTTTGGAATATGGCCGATTTTGACCACGAGCGGCTCATGAATCGACTGTTCAAGCTGAATGACGTCGCCGGCTTCGAGTTGAAGAAATTCATTGACGGTGATGACCGCCGTTCCCAGTTCAGCGATAATCGGCAATTTTGCCGCGCGGATGCGCTGTTCGATCCGTTTCGCTTCCTCGGGGGAACGCTCCTTTTTTTGCGCCTGCATCCAGTAATGCACCGACAGCCGCGGCATAATCGGCTCCAAGACGACATGCGGAATGCACACATTCATCATACCGCGCGCTTCGCCGATTTGCGCGTTGAGCGAAATGACGACGACGGTGTCGTTCGGCGCAATCATGCGCAAAAACTGCGGATTGACTTCAAAATCGACAAAGAGCGGATCGACTTCCGCCACCGATTCCCAAGCGTCGCGCCAATGGATAAACGCCTTGTCAAACAAATTAGACATGATGCGTGTTTCAATCTCAGTCAAATGCTCCACTTTATCCATGCCAACGCCGCGCCCGCCCATCACCCGATCAAGCATGGCGTAAGCGATGTTCGGGTTGACTTCCAAAAGGACATGCCCGCCAAGCGGTGGCACCTCAAAGACATTGATGATCGTCATTTTTGGGATGGAGCGGACAAATTCTTCGTATGGAATTTGGTCGGCCGATGCAACCGAAATTTGCACATACGTGCGCAACTGGGCGGAAAAAAACGTTGTCAGCAGACGGGCGAAATTCTCATGAATGCGCGTCAGGCTGCGGATTTGATCTTTGGAAAACCGGAGCGCCCGCCGGAAATCATACGTTTTGACGCGTCGGTCTTCCTCCTCTTTTTTCAGCTCCTCCGCGCTCATCTCCCCTGCAGAAAGCGCAGCGAGCAACGCGTCAATTTCGCTTTGCGACAATACTTCCCCGGCCGTCATTTCGTCTTCCCCCCTTCCAATGACAGGGCTACTGGAGGATAAAAGAGGTAATGTAGACGTTCTCCACTCTCCCTTCTTGCATCAGTCCGTTGATCTCACGCTTCAACCGCTCTTTCAGCGCCGTCAGCCCTTCTTTTCCTTTAAAGTCGGCCGCTTTCATCTGTGAGAGTTGCTCGATGATCACGTCTTTCATCTGAAAATCCCGTTTCTCCGCCTCTTCTTTTCCTTGATCGCTGTCTGTTTCAATTTTAAATGAGATTTTAATATAACGCCCGTCCGCTAAATTCGTTGTCATTTCCGGAATGTCGATCGATCGTTCTGCAAGTTCATCGGCGCTTGGCGCCCCCTGTTTCTCGGCATGTCCCATCTTCATCACCGCGGCAAGCGCCGCCGTTCCGGCTAAGGCGATGACTGCCAGCACAATGATCATCGTTTTGATTGCTTTATTCCCTTTCACTGTCCAATCCTCCTGCTTTCGGTAAGCGAAACACGCCAAGCTGCTGGTAAAATTCGCTCGCTCGTGCAACCACTTGCTCGACCGTTTCGCGGACGACGAATTTTTTGCCGTTCGTCAGGGTCACGGTCGTATCAGGAAACGCTTCAATTTGTTCGATGTACAGCGCATTGAGCACAAACCGTTTGCCGTTGAGCTTCGTTAACGAAATCATCGGCCAGCAGGCGAGAGAAGGCCGCTCACGCCCTACCTCCTATTCTATTTTTTCAAGTTGACAAGCTCTTGCAAAATTTCGTCCGATGTCGTAATGATGCGCGTATTCGCCTGGAAGCCCCGTTGGGCGACGATCATCTCCGTGAATTCCTCGGCAAGGTCGACGTTGGACATTTCAAGCGCGCCGGAAACAATTGAGCCCGCTCCGCTTTCTTGAGGCGAGTAGGCAATCCATTCGTTTTGATTATTTGGATTGATGATTGTGCCTGAGTTGGCTGTTTCTCTAAATAAATTTTCCCCTACTTTTTCTAACCCATCATTGTTGGGGAACTTGGCCAGTCGAATTCTCCCTGCCACTTGCAAGTTTCCAACCGCATCTACATAGTTCACAACCCCATCAGCGCCGATGCTGACGCTTTGCGCATCAGTTGGAATTTGAATTCGAGCCCGTTTTCCCGTAAATGCCCCGTTCTGATATCCTTCACCGACTAAATATAAGCCGTCGGCATTGACAATATATCCCTCTTTATCTAAATAAAAATTTCCTGCTCTCGTAAACAACGGATTTATAAGATTTCCATTATTCAACTCGCCGAGAATAAAGAATCCATCCCCAGAAATCGCCAAATCGAGCACGCGGCCGGTTGTTTGCAAGCTGCCTTGCGTATGGACGGTGTCGATCGCCGCAAGCTGCGAACCGAGCCCGACTTGCTTCGGATTCGTCCCGCCGCGGCCGGCGTTCGGCCCGCTTGCGCCAGAAATCGTCTGGCTCATTAAATCTTTAAACACCGTTCGTCCTTTTTTAAATCCGTACGTGTTGACGTTGGCGATGTTGTTGCCGATGACATCCAACTTCGTTTGAAAGTTGCGCATGGCGCCGATTCCGGAATACATCGAACGAAGCATCGGTTCCCTCTCCCCTTTTTATCCTTTTTGTTCGACTTTCACGACCGCATCCGCGGCAATCGTTGTCCCGTTATCAAGCCCAAGAGTCACTTGGCCGTCTTTTTGCATGACCGATTGAACGACGGCGCTCATCATCGTCTCACCGTCTTGCCAGTGCACCGTTTTGCCGATCCATTCACTGTAGCGCAGCAGCGCATCGCGGCTGGACGCTTGCATCCATTGTTGCATCAGATTCGCGATATTCATCATTTGCTCAAGCGAGGAAAAGCTCGCCATCTGTGCAATGAAGTCTTTATCTTCCATTGGATTAAGCGGATCTTGGTTTTGCAGCTGAGCGAGCAAAATTTTGAGAAAATCGTCTTTTCCTAAAATTTGATTGCCCGTTTTCCGTTCCGGCTGAACCGCGTTGACCAGCCATAAACTTCCATCGATCACATTCGTTGTCATCCTCGTTCTTTTCCCCCTATGCGTCAGCTTCGATCCCGTCTAGCGCAAACGAGAAGGAAGATGATGGATTCCGCTTTTGTTTTTGCCGCGATTCGCCCTGCTGCTGTCCTCCTTGGCGGTTCCCGTAATACGGCGGCATCGCGGAACGTTCATAATCCGACCAAACAGTCCATTTTTCGACCGTGATGTGACTCGCATCAAGCTGCTGAGCAAGCTGCGGCAAATGAGCGTAGAGCAACTCTTTTACTGCGTCGTTCGCCACAAGCAGCTTGGCGGCGAGCTTTCCGCCTTCCTCTGTCATCTTCACCGTCACCGTCCCGAGATGTTCCGGATGCAGACGGATGACAAGTTGCATGACACCGCTTGGCAGCTTCATCCACCGAGCCGACCTTAGCGCGTGGGCGACTTGATCAGCAACGCTTCCGCCAGCTGACGCCGGCATCTCACCGATCAGCTCGACAGATGAAGAGAATGATAAAAGCGCAGGAGGAGTGGTGAAGGAAGGAGCAGCCTCACCGCCATGCCCCTTGTCCACCCTTTTTGGCAACGAAACGTCTTTTTCACCAGCCGGCCGGACGAAAGAAGCTCCGTTAGGCAGCGCGACTACCGGCCTGTTGCCTCCCTGCTCCTTGAATGAATGCTGGTAGCCATCGCTCAGGAGCGGAGGAAACATCCCTGTTTTTCCGCTGGAAGGCGAAAAAGATTCAGCATCGATATTACGGCTTTTTCGTCCGTCGGTTATGAACGCACGTTCAAATCCCGCTTTATCGGCCGCCGGCTGAGCGGCAATCGTTTCTTCCCCATTCATGGCTCCGACAAGCGGAAGTGTCGAATGATCACTAGTTTTCCCTTCCGTCTGCTTATCTGTATCTGCCACTAAAAGCGGCGCGCCTGCAGCTGCCCAAATTGGTGCAACAGCCAAAGCAGCCACGATGGAAGGGGCAAGCCACAATGGTTCTATTTGCGCCGGCTTCTTTTCCTCTGAAGATAGTTGTCCGGCTGCGTCCGTTTCCATTCCGTCATTTTGCCAATCCAGCTCTTTGTTTTTGTTCGACTCCTCTTGAAACAAGCTAATCCTTGCCCCAGCTGGCAATAGCTCTTGCTGCTTGTGGGCAAGCAGCGCCGCAAACACACTCGTGTTTTCAGATTCTTTTTTCACCGCCATAGTGCCTGCGGATGGCGGCGTGCTTGCTGTGATCGTTACTTTCATTCGGCCGCCTCCTTCCCCATCGCCCTTTTGCTTAACGATGCCAACAGTTTCGCCGCTCGCCCAGCCGGCAGTTGTTCCAAAATGGCTGCCGCTTTGTCGCCGTCAATCCGGCTCAATACACGGAGCGCTTCGCTCTCAGGTAGTTCCGCTAAAATAGCCGCTGCCTGTTTTTCCGACATGGCGTCATACATGCCGGCGACATCTTCTTCCGTCAAGGCCCGCTCGTCAACAGGTTCAGCCTGAGCGTCCGTTTTCCCGCTTGGCATAGACAGCTGGGCGATTTCCTTTTCCTTTGCCGCCAATTCGTTTTTCAACCGCTTGATTTGGTTTTGTTGGTCGGCAATCGTTCGTTTTTGCTGCTCGATCGTCCGTTGCTGGACCTCAATCGTTTTTTGCAAAGCTTTCTCCCTCTTGCTCCAGTTGATCCACTCGGAGACAAACGGCACCTTTGTTGTCCACTGCTTTGCCGCCTTGGCCACATCAACGCCAGCAACGTTTAAAATCAACAAGAGAAAGGAGGCGGCAAACGCACTCGGAATGACAATGACGAACAACAGCCATTGCCACCAGTTCGCCTGCATTTCCTGTTCAACTTTGCTATCTGCCATCTATACCTCTCCTTGCCTTGCAAAACGTTGAACGGCCATTTCATCGAGCAGGCGGCGTTCCGCTTCCCTCTCAAGCTGCTCAGCCCACCGCTTCATGCGCTCGCGCATTTTTTCGTATTTTTTCACTTCGATATTCAATTCCATCAAACGCTGTTGCCGGCGCTGCATCTGCTCGCGCGCCTGCATGACGACGAGCTGATAATGGTCGATCGTCCGCTCTAAATTCGCCATATATTGCAGCCTAAGGCGAATGTCTCCAACGGACAGGCCGGCTTGAAGCTGTTCATCCCGAGCCGCCGCGCATTCTTCTTTTTCCTTGAGCAGGCGGTAAAGCGTTTCGGCTGCCTGCTCAAACCAGCGGACCGCCTCCTCGTATTCGCCAAGCGCCTTCTCTTTTTCTTTTTCTTTCATCGCCATCACTTTTTGCAGCCGAAACGTCGGCGTCACATTTGTTCACCCTTTCATCGTCTGAAAATGGCGCGCGATTTCTCACCGAACCGACAGCAAGCGCAACAGTGCATCAATGCTTTCGGCGCGCGTCGTTTTTTCATCGATGTTTTGGCGGCAAAACGCCATCATTTGCGGATAAAATTCGATCGCCTCATCAATTTCTTGAGATGACCCCCGTTTATACGCCCCGATTTGAATCAAATCCTCCGAATCGATATAAGTGGACAGAAGGCGGCGGAACCGGTTTGCCGCTTCGCGGTGCTCTGCGCTGATCATGTGGGGCATGACGCGGCTGACGCTTTTGAGCACGTTGATCGCCGGGTAATGCCCTTTGTTCGCCAGCTGGCGTTCCAACACAAAATGACCATCCAAAATGCCGCGCACCGCATCCGCGATCGGCTCATTCATGTCATCACCGTCAACAAGCACTGTATAAAACGCGGTGATCGTGCCGGAAGCGTTTGTTCCAGCCCGCTCAAGCAACTTTGGCAGAAGGGCGAAGACCGATGGCGTATAGCCTTTCGTCGTCGGCGGCTCACCGACGGCAAGGCCAATCTCCCGCTGCGCCATAGCGACGCGGGTGACCGAGTCCATCATAAGCATGACATCCGCCCCTTGGTCGCGGAAATATTCGGCGATCGCCGTTGCCGTATAGGCGCCTTTGACACGCATCAGCGCCGGCTGGTCGGATGTAGCGACGACGACGACCGAGCGGGCCAAGCCGTCCGGGCCAAGGTCGCGCTCTAAAAACTCGCGCACTTCGCGGCCACGCTCGCCGATTAAGGCGATGACGTTCACATCAGCCGACGTATGGCGAGCGATCATTCCCATGAGCGTGCTTTTACCGACGCCCGAGCCGGCAAAAATGCCGACGCGTTGCCCCTTGCCGACGGCAAGCAGGCTGTCGATGACGCGGATTCCGACTTCAAGCGGTTCGGCAATCGGCGGCCGAACGAGCGGATTGGGCGGATCGCGTTCGACCGACACCGGCTTCAGCCCAGGCGGCAACGGACTCCCGTCAAGCGGTTGGCCGAGCGGATCAAGAACCATGCCAATAAGCGCATCGCCGACGTGCACTTCAAGCGGCCGGCCGGTTGCTTCGACAAGGCAGCCGGGAGCGATATGAGACATGGCAGAAAACGGCATAAGCAAAACATGCTGTTCATGAAAACCGACGACTTCAGCGGGAATTTTCCGGCATCCGCTCTGTTCATGGATGTAACAAAGATCGCCAATCGAGCTTTTCGGTCCTTTCGATTCCATCATCAAGCCGATGACGCGCGACACTTTGCCAAACCGTTTATACAAGTCAACAGCGTCTATTTCATCAAGAAGCGCCTGCCAGTTCAGAAAACGCCCCCTCCTTCAATCGCCGGTAGAGCGCCTCGCGCAGCCGCTCAAGCTGTACATCGACGCTCGCCTCGATGCGCCCAAACGGCGTCTCCACGACACATCCATATTCAGGAAGCGCATCGTCCGGGTAGATGAATAGATCAACGCGATGCGGGAACACAGATTTCAGCAGCTCTTTTTGCTCTGCCACGATTTCGTAGCTGTTCGAATGCACATAAACCGCCACTTCCGTTTGCCGACGCACTTCCTGCAACGCTTGGTGCACGAGCGGCAAAAAAGCGTTTCGATCGCCCTCAAGCGCGGCTCCAATAATGCGTTCGGCCGCTTTTAGCGCCACCTCCAACATCGCCTCAGCCGTCGATTCGATGCGAGCGTAAAATTCGGTGTTCGCTCGCTCTGCCAAACGGCGGGCTTGCTCGATCAACGCGCGGTGCTCGCTCAAGGCCTTCTCGCGCCCAGCCGCATAGCCATCTTCATACCCGCGGGCGCGCGCTTCCTGCATGAGACGCTCTTTCTCACGCTGCCATTCCTCTTGCTCGCGGGCCAACTGCTCGCGCACTGATTGGCAATATTGCTCTGCCTGGCGGCGAAGCTTGGCTGCTTCTTCCTTGGCGGCAGCGACCGCTTCCATCTCCCGCTGCCGATCGTCGACGGACGATGGAAGATCGGAAACATGGCGCTGCACGACGATCGTTTTTTTTCCAGCGCGCGCCGCCAATCTCGGCGCTTTAATGACGTTAGACAATAATATCATCTCCTCCCCCGCGCGCGATGACGATTTCTCCGACCTCTTCGAGACGGCGGATCACGGCGACGATGCGCGATTGCGCCTCCTCGACATCACGCAGCCGGACTGGCCCCATATATTCCATTTCTTCTTTGAACGTCTCGGCCATTCTTGTCGACATGTTGCGGAAAATAATGTTTTTCACTTCGTCGCTCGCTACTTTCAGCGCCAACATGAGATCGTTGTTGTCCACCTCGCGGATGACGCGCTGAATGGCGCGGTGGTCGAGCGTCACGATATCTTCAAAGACAAACATCCGTTTTTTAATTTCCTCGGCCAGTTCCGGGTCTTGGATTTCCAAAGCATCCAAAATCGTCCGTTCCGTGCTCCGGTCGACTTGGTTCAGCACTTCAACGACCGCCTCAATTCCGCCGGCTTGGGTGTAATCTTGCACGACAGTTGCAGACAGCCGCCGCTCCAAAATTTGCTCGACTTCGTTGATAATCTCCGGCGATGTGCTGTCCATGAGCGCGATGCGCCGGGCGACATCCGCCTGCATTTCCTGCGGCAGCGCCGATAAAATTTGCCCTGCCTGTGCCGGCTCCAAATACGAAAGAATGAGAGCGATCGTTTGCGGATGTTCATTTTGAATGAAGTTTAACAGCTGCATCGGATCGGCTTTGCGGGCGAAATCAAACGGCCGCACCATCAGCGCTGATGTCAGGCGGTTGATGATCTGCATCGCCTTATCCGGGCCGAGCGCTTTTTCAAGCACTTCTTTCGCATAGGCGATGCCGCCTTGGGCGATGTAATCTTGCGCCAAAGCGAGCTGCCGAAACTCTTCAAGCACTTCCTCTTTTTGTTCAGCCGTCACTTGACGGACGTTGGAAATTTCCAGCGTCAGCTTCTCGATCTCTTCCTCGGATAAATGTTTATAGACAGAGGCCGACACATCCGGGCCTAGGGAAATAAGCAGGATGGCTGCTTTTTGCCTACCCGACAGCCCGCCTTTTCGTTCGCGCTTTGCCATACGCCGTTCCCCCTACTCTTCCGATAGCCACGTTTTTAATAGTTTTGCAAACTCATCTGGCTTTTCTTTCGCCAGCCGCTCCAGCTGTCGGCGGCGCAACGCTGCCTCCGTCTCCGGCGGCTCCGGCAAATCCGGCTCCGTCGAAAGCGGCGGAGTGAACAATTGTTCTTCTTCCTCTTCCTCGTCTTCACGGCGGCGCAGCCAGAGGAACAACAGCAAGGCAACGAGCAACAGCGCTCCTGCACCAGCCGCATACCACCACCACGCCGGCCGGCCTGGCGTTGATTCGGTAAATGTCGGCTTGCCGTTGAATTTTTGCACCGAAACGACGATGCGGTTGTTGATATCTTGATCAGTGAGCGTTTGCGCCTCGCTTTTGTCAATGGACGTCCGAACGATCGTTCCTAGCAGTTTTTGAATATCATTGACCGTCTCGGGCGGCAGCGAGTTCGGATCATTAGGGTCAGGCGGCTCGACCATCACTTGGATGCCTAGATCGCGGATTTTATATGGACTTTCGACGATTTGCTTTTTGATTTTGTTTACCTCGTTGTTGATCGTCTCTTCCGTTCGTTCATAGTTGCCGTTTGCTGCACCGTTTGCGTTTTGATAGCCCGGCACTTCGTTCGCGCCCGTTCCAGCGGCGCCTCCGGGCGGCACTCCGCTTCCTGAATACGTCTCTTTAATGCGCTGGACGCTGACGGCAATGCCTTCTTTTGTTTTATCATCAACTGGGGCAACTAAGTTTTCTTCGCGCTTTTCTTGCGTAAAGTCAATGTCGGCCGTCACGGAAACGACGACTTTATCCTGCCCCATCATCGTGCCGAGCAGTTGTTGCACCTGGCGCTGAATGTCGCGCTCGATCTGTTTTTTGATTTGCTGCTGCGAGGCGAATGTTGCCCCTGTCGAATTTTCTCCGTCATTTTTCAAATCGAGATACTCAAAAAACTGATTCATAATGACGATATTATCTGTAGAAAGATTCGGAACACTTTTGGCGACGAGATGATAGAGCGCTTTGATTTGCTCGTCGCTGAATCGATAGCCCGGCTTCGTCTTCAGCACGATCGAAGCCGAGGCTTCCCCTTTCTCATCGGAAACGAATACGCTCGGCTGCGGAAGGTTGATCATGACTTTGGCGTCCTCCACGCCGTCGATCGTCTTGATCAAGTTGGCGAGCTCCGTTTGCATCGCCTTCAGCTTCACCATATTGAACTCGTTATCCGTCATGCCGAAGCTCGCGTTTTGGCCGAAAAATGAATAGTCAATGACTCCACTGTTCGGGATGCCTTCAGCAGCGAGCTCGACTTTCAGCGCGTCCACTTGCTCTTTCGGCACTTTGATCGTCGTCCCGCCGTCCGCCACTTCAGACGGAACGCCGCGCTGGTCAAGCGTTGCTTTAATTTGCCCCGCTTCTTGCGGCGACAAATTGCTGTAAAGGGGCACCATTTCCGTCCTTGTGGCGAAAAAGACGCCGACGCCAACGGCCAAAAGCACGGCCGCTGCCGCAGTGAGCACGAGCCATTTCTGTTTTTTTGTCCGTTCCTGCCAAAACGCGCGAGCGCGGCTCCACCACTCTTTCCATTTCCTTCTCATACAATTCCCCCGATGATCCAATACCTGCCGCCATAACGCAACGATGGCGGCGGCTTCCGTTATGTAGTGCAGTTCGTTTCCGCTACAATGGCATGCGCATCATTTCTTGATACGCCTCGATCGCTTTGTTGCGGATCTCCAGCGTCAGCTGCAGCGTGATGCTCGCTTTTTGCGCGGCGATCATCACATCATGCAACTGAACGTTCTCCCCGCGAACGAGCTTTTCCGTCAGCGCATCGGCTTGAATTTGCGCTTCATTCACGCGGTTGAGCGCCTCTTTGAAAAATGCAGCGAATTGCTTTTGCGCCTCAGCCCGCTTCGCTGGAGGCGAAACGGCGGAAGACATCGTCAGCCCAATGCGGGTTGCTCCATCAATCATCGTTTATCCCCCTCGCATGCTATTTCCCGATCTCGAGCGCCTTCATGAGCATTCCTTTTGAAGCATTCAGCACCGTGACGTTCGCCTCATACGAACGCGTCGCCCCGATCAAGTCCACCATTTCTTTCAGCGGGTCGACGTTTGGCAGACGCACATAGCCATCGGCGCCCGCATCCGGGTGATTTGGGTCGTAGACGAGTTTAAACGGCGCCGAATCATCGACAATTTCGCGCACCCGCACTCCACCGTCCACCGCGTCGGCACCGCCGAGCGCAGCCTGCAAATAGCCCGAAAACGACCCGCTGCGCGGTTCGATGATGACCATTTTGCGGCGGTACGGCTCCCACTGGCCGTTGACAAGGCGAGCGCGCGTCGTATCGGCGTTGGCGATGTTGGAGGCAATCACGTCCATGCGCAACCGCTGGGCGGTCAACGCCGAAGCCGAAATGTTTAGACTTTGAAACAAAGACACCCGTTATTTCCCTCCTTTAATCACGGTTTTCAACGTGGTAAATTTGCCGTTGAGCCGCTCGATTAAGGCATTGTAATAAATTTGGTTTTCTGCTAGTTTTGACATTTCTTGATCGATATCGACACTGTTTCCATTATGATTGTAACTCACCGTTGTGTCCGTCGTCACGATGATTTTTCCGTTTTGTTCGTTTGGAAACGAAAAATGCTTCGGATTCGTCCGTTTGGCCTCAAGACGAAACGCCCGTTCCAATTCAGCCTGAAAGCGCACATCTTTTGCCTTATAGCCCGGTGTATCGGCGTTGGCGATGTTATCGGCGATCGCCTGTTGGCGAAGCGCAGCATAGCGAAGCCCTTGTTCAAGCCAACCGATCGTCGCTGAAAAGAGCGCCAATGGAACCCCCTCTTTCCTCCTATTTTTCGACAATTTCTGCTAGTTTTCATTTTACGGGAAAGAAAATCCAATGTATAGCCGGAACTTGGTACTATTTTTCGACAATGCCATTACAGAAAAACGATGCCAAAGATATTTGTCAACACAAAAAACCCGCCGGGCCAAAATACCCAGCGGGCTTAGGCGGCTGCGCCGTTCAGCTCGATTTCAATTTTTCAAGTTCGCTTAAAAACTTGTCGTTCAATACTTTAATGTACGTTCCTTTCATGCCGAGTGAACGCGATTCGATCACGCCCGCGCTTTCCAGTTTGCGCAGAGCATTGACGATGACCGAGCGGGTGATGCCGACGCGGTCAGCGATTTTGCTCGCGACAAGCAGCCCTTCCGTTCCATCAAGCTCCTCAAAAATGTGTTCGATCGCCTCAAGCTCGCTGTAAGAAAGGGAGCTGATCGCCATTTGCACGACCGCCTTGCTGCGCGCTTCCTCTTCAATTTCTTCCGCCTTTTCACGCAAAATCTCCATGCCGACGACCGTTGCTCCGTATTCAGCCAAAATGAGATCATCATTGTCAAACTCGCGGTCAAGGCGCGACAAAATGAGCGTGCCGAGCCGCTCGCCTCCGCCGTTGATCGGAACAATCGTTGTCAAGCCGGTTTTGAACAAGTCACGATTTTCCACTGGAAACGCCGTATATTCGCTATTAATATCAATATTAGGAGACGTTTCCGTAATGTTGAACAAGTTTTTCGTGTATTCTTCCGGAAACTGGCGCTCCTCCAGCATCCGCTTCATCCGTTCGTTTTCAATCGATTGTTTAATGGCGAATCCAAGCAGCTTGCCGCGGCGGCTGACGACAAACACATTGGCTTCAATCACTTCGCAAAGCGTTTCGGCCATTTCTTTAAAATTGACCGGCCGCCCGGCCGCCTTTTGCAACATGGCGTTGATTTTCCGCGTTTTCTCTAGCAAGTTCATGGATTTCATCTCCTCCTCATAAAATAAATTCGCTTAAATCTTTGTTTTTGATGATGCTGCCGAGTTTTTGCTCGACATATTGCGGTGTGATGACGACCTTGTCGATTCCGATGTCCGGCGCCTCAAACAGCAAGTCTTCCAGCAGTTTTTCCAAAATCGTGTGCAACCGGCGCGCACCGATGTTGTCGGTCGTCTGGTTTACTTCAAACGCCACCTCAGCAATCTTACGAATAGCATCGTCAGAAAATTCAAGACTTATACCTTCTGTCGCCAAAAGAGCTTGATATTGCTTAATGAGCGCGTTATTCGGCTCTACTAATATTCTTACGAAATCGTCAACCGAAAGTTTCGCAAGCTCGACGCGGATCGGGAAACGGCCTTGCAGTTCAGGGATCAAATCCGACGGCTTCGCCATATGGAATGCGCCGGCGGCGATGAATAAAATGTGATCCGTTTTCACCGGGCCGTACTTCGTCATGACGGTCGACCCTTCGACAATTGGCAAAATGTCGCGCTGCACCCCTTCGCGCGAGACGTCCGCCGAGCCGGACACCGCTCCGCTGCGGGCGATTTTGTCGATTTCATCGATAAAAATGATGCCGGACTGTTCAGCCAAACGGACGGCCTCTTGCGTCACTTCATCCATGTCGATCAGCTTTTGCGCTTCCTCGTTGATGAGCACTTTGCGCGCTTCACTCACTTTGAGGCGCCGCTTTTTGCGCCGCTTCGGCATGAGGCTGCTTAAGGCGTCTTGCATGTTAACGCCCATCTGCTCAATACCTGCCCCTTGCAAAAAATCAAACCATAACGGCATCTGTTCCTCGATTTCAATCGTCACCATCTCGTTTTCCAACTGCCCGTTTGCCAACTGCCAAGCAACTTGGCGCCGCTTTTGTTCCACCTGTTCATCCTCATGGCTGTGACTGCTGTCCGCTTGGGCTCCTTGACCGCCAAACAGCAGCTCAAGCGGATTTTTGATTGTCTGCTTTGGCTTGCCGGGAACGAGCAGTTCAACAAGCCGCTTGTTCGCCTGCTGTTCAGCCCTGTCTTTCACTTCGTTCATTTTTCGTTCTTTCACGAGCCTGACTGACGTTTCCACCAAATCACGCACCATCGATTCGACGTCGCGCCCAACATAACCGACTTCGGTGAATTTCGTCGCTTCGACTTTGATGAACGGGGCGCCGACGAGTTTGGCGAGCCGGCGGGCGATCTCCGTCTTCCCGACCCCGGTCGGGCCGATCATTAAAATATTTTTCGGCATCACTTCATCGCGCAATTTTTCATCGAGCAAACTGCGGCGATACCGGTTGCGAAGCGCGATCGCCACCGCCTTTTTTGCCTCTTTTTGCCCGACGATGAACTGATCGAGTTTTTCGACAATCTGCCGTGGAGTCAACGTTTCCGCCATCATCGGCCTCCTCCTTTTTTACAGCTCTTCGACAATAATATGGCCGTTCGTATAAACGCAAATGTCAGCGGCGATCTCAAGCGCCGCCTTGGCAATCTCTTTCGCGGTCATCGACCCGCCGGCGTACTTCTTCAACGCACGCCCAGCAGCCAACGCATACTGACCGCCCGAGCCGATGGCAAGCATGCCATCATCCGGCTCAATCACTTCGCCCGTGCCGGAGACAAGCAGCAAATGCTGTTTGTCCATAACAATGAGCATTGCCTCAAGGCGGCGCAGCACTTTATCGCTCCGCCACTCTTTCGCCAGCTCAACCGCCGCGCGCGGCAAGTTGCCATTCCATTGTTCGAGCTTGCCTTCAAACATTTCAAAGAGCGTAAACGCGTCAGCGACGGAGCCGGCAAAACCGGCGAGCACGTTTCCTTGGAACAGCCGTCGCACTTTTTTCGCTGTATGCTTCATGACGACCGCATTGCCGAACGTCACTTGGCCGTCTCCAGCCATGGCGGATGCGCCGTTATGGCGGATGGCAAAAATTGTCGTCGCGTGAAAGGCTCCCATCATTTCCCTCCCTTGCCTGCGGGTTACGCCCGCGGATGCGCCTGCAAATAAATATGCCGCAGCCGGTCTTTCGTTACATGTGTATACACTTGAGTCGATGACAAATGCGCATGACCGAGCAGTTCCTGCACCGAACGGAGATCGGCCCCTTCGTTGAGCAAATGAGTCGCAAACGTATGCCGAAGCACGTGCGGGCTGATGTTTTGCGTCAGCGCAGCGGCTTCGACGATCCGATCTAGAATATGGCGCACTCCCCGAGGCGTGAGCGGATTGCCTCGGGCGTTCACAAATAAATAGCGGTGGTCCGCCGGCAGCTTTCTTGTCAGTTCGCGTCGCCCCCTATGGATATACCGTTCAAGCGCTTCGCGGGCCGGACGGCCGAACGGAACGTAGCGCTGCTTGTTTCCTTTGCCGTGAATGAGCACCGTTTCCGCAACAAAATCGACATCAGACAGCTGTATGTGACAACATTCACTAACCCGAGCGCCAGTCGCGTACAACAACTCAAGCAGCGCCGCATTGCGCTGGCCTAGGGCCGTATTTTCATCATTGACAAGAAACAATGCTTCTAATTCTTTGGGGTATAAAAAATTAGGAATTTTTTGCTCTTTTTTCGGCAGCGTCGCGAGCGCAAACGGATTTTCGGCCGCCCGCCCTTCGCGCAACAAAAACTTGTAAAAGCTGCGCAGACTCGAAATTTTGCGGGCAACCGAACGGCTGGCCAACTGTTGCTCGTATAGTTTCGTCAAATATAAACGAACGTCGCTGTAGGACACTTCATCGAGCGCGCCGATTCCTTCCTCATCCATAAATCGGAAAAACTGCTCAATGTCACGCCGGTAACACACAATAGTATATTGTGAATAATTTTTCTCGATTTGTAAATATTCCATGAATAATTGTAACGCAAGTTTCGAATTCTCCATCGCCTCACCCCGCAACAGCTACTACATCGTACCATATTCATCCGCATGAACGCAACTGTTTTTTATAAAATTCTGAATTGTATTCGATGCCTATTCAAGCTTCTAGCCGCTCTTCATAGTCGCACGCCGTGCATTGCACTTGCACACCTTTTTTCAGCTCTTTCTCCACAAGCAGCCCCGCGCATTTCGGACAAGGACGGGCGAGCGGTTTATCCCACGAGACGAAGTCGCAATCCGGGAAGCGATCGCAGCCGTAAAACACCCGCTTTCTTTTCGTGCTGCGCTCCACGATGTTGCCCTCGCGGCATTTCGGGCACTTGACGCCGATTTCTTTGACAATCGGCTTCGTATGGCGGCATTCCGGAAAATTTGAGCAGGCGATAAACTTGCCGAAACGGCCCATTTTGTACACCATCGGGCTGCCGCACACCTCGCAGTCAATGCCGGCCGGCTCATCCTTAATCTCAACTGCGCGCATTTCTTTTTCCGCCACTTTCAACCGTTTTTCAAATTCGCGGTAAAACTCGTCGACGACTTTGATCCATTCTACTTTCCCTTCTTCAATTTCGTCCAATTCTTTTTCCATTTTCGCCGTAAACTCGACATCGATAATTTCCGGGAAAAATTCGAGCATCAGCTCGACAACGATTTCGCCGAGCTCGGTCGGGACAAACCGCTTGTTCTCAAGGATGACATAGTTGCGTTTTTGGATCGTATCAAGCGTCGGGGCATACGTCGACGGGCGGCCGATGCCGAGTTCCTCCAACGTTTTGACGAGGCGGGCTTCCGTGTAGCGCGGCGGCGGCTGAGTAAAGTGCTGCTTCGATTCGATCGTTTCGCTCTCGACCGTTTCCTCTTCTTCCAAATCCGGGAGGATACGGTCTTGCTCTTCCGTTTGATCGTCCGTTCCTTCAATATACACTTTCATAAACCCTGGAAATTTCACTTTCGAGCCGCTGGCGCGGAACACGACGCCGTTGTTTTCCAACTCGACACTCATGGTGTCAAGCACGGCGGCCGCCATTTGACTGGCGATGAACCGTTCCCAAATGAGTTTATACAACCGAAACTGGTCGCGCGTCAAATACGGTTTCACTTTGTCCGGATCGCGAAATGCCGATGTCGGGCGGATCGCTTCATGGGCATCTTGGGCGTTCGTGCTTTTCTTCTCTTTCCGCTTTTCCTGATTGACATACATAGCGCCGAACGTCGCCTCGATATACGCCGCCGCCTCTTTCTGCGCCGTCTCGGCGACGCGCGTTGAATCGGTGCGCATATAGGTGATCAAACCGACCGTCCCTTCGCTGCCAAGATCGATTCCTTCGTACAGCTGCTGGGCGATCATCATCGTCTTTCTCGTCCGGAAATTGAGTTTGCGCGCCGCTTCCTGCTGAAGCGACGACGTCGTAAACGGCGGTACGGGGCTGCGCTTGCGCTCCCGCTTTGTCACCGTTTTCACCGCAAATGTCGTTCCGTTTAATCGGTCCAGCACGGCTTTCACATCCGCTTCCGTCTTTAAATCGCGCTTTTGTCCGTCAATACTGTAAAACGAGGCGGCAAACGTCTCCCCTTCTTTTTGAAACGTCGCTTGAATCGTCCAATATTCTTCCGGCTGAAATTCGCGAATTTCTCGTTCCCGATCGATGATGAGGCGCAGCGCCACCGATTGGACGCGGCCGGCGCTTAACCCTTTTTTCACCTTTTTCCATAAGAGCGGGCTGATGTTATAGCCGACGAGGCGGTCGAGCACGCGCCGCGCCTGCTGGGCGTCAACAAGATTCATATTGATCGCGCGCGGCTGCTGAAACGATTGCTGAATAGCATCCTTCGTGATCTCATGAAAGACAACGCGGCAATCAGAGTGAATGTCCAGATCGAGCATGTGGGCCAAATGCCAAGCGATCGCCTCTCCTTCGCGATCGGGGTCGGCGGCAAGAAACACTTTTTTCGCTTTTTTCGCCGCCGTTTTCAACTCTTTGATCACCTGGCCTTTGCCGCGGATTGTAATGTATTTCGGCTCGTAGCCGTGGTCTATATCAACGCCCATTTGGCTTTTTGGCAAATCGCGGACGTGGCCCATCGATGCTTTGACTGTATATTTTTTTCCCAAGTATCGTTCGATCGTCTTCGCTTTCGTTGGCGATTCGACGATAACTAAGTAGTCTGACATCCATCTTCCACCCCTAGGAGGTAAATTGAAATCTTCATTATTATTAATGATTATTGCCGCATTTGTCAAACATGTGCATTACACGTACGGGAATTCATCCAAAATGTCCGCCGCTTCTTGCACGAGTTTGGCCCCGTGCTGAATGAGCGTATTCGGCCCGGCGGATTCCGCCAAACCGATCGGGCCGGGGACGGCGAACACTTCCCTCCCTTGCTCAAGCGCATACGCGGCGGTAATGAGCGAACCGCTTTTCCGCTTCGCCTGCACGACAAGCGTGCCGAGCGACAGCCCGCTGATGATGCGATTGCGCGCGGGAAACTGCCATGCCTGTGGGCGCGTTGCCGGCGGATGCTCAGCGATGACCAACTGTTCATCCATCAGCCGGGCGGCGAACGGCCGATGTTCTTTCGGATAAATGTGGTCCAGCCCACCCGCGATGACGGCGATCGTCGCCCCGCCATGCTGGACGGCGAGCTGGTGGGCGCACACGTCAATCCCAAACGCGAGCCCGCTGACGATCGTAAAGCCGGCAGCCACAAGCGGCGGCACCAATTTGTTCAACGCTTCGATTCCTTCCTTCGTCGGCCGCCTTGTGCCGACGATGCTGATCAGTTTCCGCTCCTGAAGCAAAGCGGAGTCCCCCTTTGCATACAGCACCCACGGCGGGGCGTATATATATTTCAGCAGCGGCGGATAGTCGGAATCAAATACAGTGATCACACGAATGCACCGGTCCTTATATGTTTTTATCACACGTTGCACATCGATGGAATGCAAATCATGGAAAAAAGCGGTCCATTGAGCATCAGGAAGTGGAACGAGCGGGCGGAGATCAGCGGGAGGCAGAGAAAATGGAGCGGTGAGCGTTGGATCAACCTTAAGCAAGGAATGAATCGTCTTCCATCCCGCCCCGCGGCAATGATGGAGATGGATAAGTCGGTCGCGGACCGTATCGTACATACTGCTCCCCTTTCCTTCCGGCGTTGGACATCATAAGCGACACCCCGCACGATGATGTGCGGGGCTGATGATTAGTGCGTTTTGCATTTTTCGTACAAGCCGCGTTCTTTCAGCACAGAAATGAGTGTTTCTCCGATCACGGCCGGCGTTTCCGCCACTTTAATGCCGCATTCGGTCATTTTTTTGATTTTCTCTGCGGCTGTTCCTTTGCCGCCGGAAATGATCGCGCCGGCATGGCCCATCCGTTTGCCCGGAGGCGCCGTTTGTCCGCCGATAAAGCCGACGACCGGTTTCGTCATGTTCGCTTTCACCCATTCGGCCGCTTCTTCTTCCGCCGTGCCGCCGATTTCGCCGATCATAATGACAGCGTACGTTTCTTCGTCTTCATTAAACGCCTTCAACACATCGATGAAGTTTGTGCCGTTGACCGGGTCGCCCCCGATGCCGACCGCCGTCGACTGGCCGATGCCGGCTTGCGTCAGTTGGTGAACGGCTTCGTACGTCAGCGTGCCGGAACGGGAAACAATGCCGACATGTCCTTTTTTATGAATGTAGCCCGGCATAATGCCGATTTTGCACTCTTCCGGCGTAATGACGCCCGGGCAGTTCGGGCCGATGAGGCGTGTCTTTTTGCCCTCCATGTACCGTTTCACTTTCACCATATCAAGCACCGGAATGCCTTCGGTGATGCAAACGACAAGGTCGAGTCCCGCGTCGACCGCTTCCATGATGGCATCCGCAGCGAAGGCCGGCGGAACGTAAATGACCGAGGCGTTCGCTCCCGTTCTTTCGACCGCTTCCGAAACAGTGTCAAACACCGGCACGCCTTCGACTTCCGTGCCGCCTTTGCCCGGCGTGACGCCGCCGACGATGTTCGTTCCGTACTCGATCATTTGCTTTGTATGAAACAGCCCTTGCGAACCGGTAATCCCTTGCACGATCACTTTCGTGTCTTTATTGACAAAAACGCTCACGTGTCTCCCTCGCTTTCTTAACGTACTAGCTCAACGATTTTTTGTGCTCCGTCCGCCATCGATTCGGCCGCAATAATGTTTAAGCCCGACTCTTGCAAAATCTTTTTCCCAAGCTCAACGTTCGTTCCTTCAAGCCGGACGACAAGCGGAAGCGTCAAACCGACTTGCTTCGTCGCCGCGACGATGCCGCTCGCGATGACATCGCATTTCATAATGCCGCCGAAAATGTTGACGAAAATGCCTTTGACGTTCGGGTCGGACAAAATGATTTTGAACGCTTCCCTTACTTTTTCCTCGCTGGCGCCGCCGCCGACATCGAGGAAGTTAGCCGGCTCGCCTCCGTAATATTTGATGATGTCCATTGTCGCCATCGCCAAGCCGGCGCCGTTGACCATGCAACCGATGTTGCCGTCAAGAGCGATGTAGTTCAAGTCGTATTTCGACGCTTCGACTTCTTTCGGGTCTTCTTCATCCAAGTCGCGGTATTCAAGGATGTCCGGATGGCGGTATAAGGCGTTTGAATCGAAATTCAGCTTCGCATCAAGCGCCATCACTTTGCCGTCGCCGGTGACGACAAGGGGGTTGATTTCGGCGATCGAGCAGTCTTTATCGACAAACACTTGGTACAAGCCCATCATAAATTTGACCGCTTGGTTGACGAGATGCTTCGGAATGTTGATGTTGAAAGCCAATCGGCGCGCTTGGAACGCTTGGAGACCGACGGCTGGATCGATGTATTCTTTAAAAATTTTCTCCGGCGTTTTCGCCGCCACTTCTTCGATTTCCGTTCCGCCTTCTTCCGACCCCATTAATACGACGCGCGAGGTGGCGCGGTCGACGACAAGGCCGATGTAGTATTCTTTTTGGATGTCGCACCCTTCTTCAATCAACAGCCGTTTCACTTCTTTTCCTTCCGGGCCGGTTTGATGGGTGACGAGCACTTTTCCGAGCAATTCGCTCGCATATGTACGGACTTCCTCGAGGCTTTTTGCCACTTTCACCCCGCCCGCTTTGCCGCGCCCGCCGGCATGGATTTGCGCTTTGACAACACACACCGGCGCGCCGAGCTCTTTCGCCGCTTCGACCGCTTCATCCACCGTGAACGCGACGCGGCCGTTCGGCACGCTTACACCATAGCTTCGCAAAATTTCTTTTGCTTGGTATTCATGAATGTTCATGCGCCAACCTCCTATGTATAAAATCAAAAAGTCTTAGCGCTTTCATTTTATACCTAACATTTCGCGCTTGTCCACCGTTTCGCCGCAAAATTACAAAAGCGGGGAATAGGAAAATTACCCCTTCCCCGCTCTTTCTCCTTTCGCTTCTTGATCAAGCTGATACAAAAACGCGAACAATTCAGCCACTAAGGCGTACAGCTCCTCTGGGATCATTTCGTTGATCTCCACTTTCCCCAGCAGCTCAACAAGCGTCGGATCTTGGCGAATCGGCACGCCGTGCTCGCGGGCGGCGGCGATGATCGCTTCGGCGACCTTGCCAACCCCTTTCGCCTTGACGATCGGGGCTGCGTCAAGCGCCGCATCGTAAGACAAGGCGACTGCTTTTTTCCGCTCCTCGTTCATGCTTGGCAATCCACCTCTCTGCAACTGTCGGCAAACAGAAAAACGGAAGGCGGAGGAGGGGCGGAACGCGTTGTCTTTACATCAATGCCTGAAAGCGCATAGCCGTGCGCGTGAAACCGCTCTTTGACAAGCGGAGCCATCCGAGCGGCAGCAACCAGCAGCCGCGAATCATCGTGAAAAATGGAGATGTGGACGATCCGCCGTTGCACGCGCATATCGACGAGCACCTCTCCCAGCTCTTCAAGCGTCAGGCAACAAACAATGCGGTTGTAATCGGCATCAAGCGGCCCGCCTTGTTTTCTCCTTCCTTGCCAGCACACAGCCAAATCGTTGCTGCGGCCGCCAAGCGGCAATGGGAACGAAAGCCATACGTGCTCAATGAGCCCATCGCCGCCAGCAGCGATGGCCATGCCATCGAGCTGGTCGAGAATCGCTTCGGCCGCCCTCTTGGCCCCTTCGCTCCCCGATTCATGAAGAAAGCGAAGAAGCAGCCGTTTCAACGACGGAGCGGAAGGCAAATCCTCGATTTTCCCAACACGGACGAGCGCCGCCTCGTCCTCAAGTCCAAGCCGCACGGCCGCCCGCCTCAGCCAGCAAAACAGCGACAGCGCCGGATCTCTCGTCGCTCGAGCGGCGGCCCACAACTTCGCTTCCGCGGCGGGCAGCGCTCCGCTTTGATAGGCAGCATCGAGAGCGGCCCACCGTTCCAAAAACACCTCCTCGTCCGTCAAGCCGAGCTGCCGAATGATATCGGCAAACCGGCGGCATTGCACCGCCTCCCGAAGCGCCAAGCGGCGGTCCTCCGGCAACGGGGCGAGCCCAAGGCGGGCAAGAAGCACGCGGGCCGTCTCTGCCTCTTCCTCCCCTGACAGCAACAAACGCACGACTGCCTCGTAAGCGGACAGCGGCGGCGACAGAACCTTCTCCATCCCCCGGCTGAGCTCAAGCGCCGCCGGATGGGCGGAAAGAGCGGCGAGCGCTGTTTTCAGCTTTCCTAAACCATCAGCGAGCGGCGCCCCGGTTTTGGCTGCCCATAGCGCGCGAAACACCGCTGAAGAGAACGGCAGCCGGCGGCGAAACAAATAAGCGAGCACGTCTTCGGCGGCATCCGGCTGGCCGGTCTCTTTCACCGCTTCAGTCAGTGCGGCAATTTCCTCTTTCGTTGCAGCCGCGCCAGCTTTCAGCGCTTGGCGGAGCACCGGCAGCGCCGCATCCGGCAGTTTCCACGCTTTTTGCCACCGGCGCACCGCCTCTTCACTTGACGGGGCAGACGCCGGTTCGGAAAGGGGAATGGCTTTCCAATAAATTGTTCCTTGTCGTTCGTGAATTTCAAACAAATACAAACGTCCGACGGCAAGCGGCGCCTCCAAACGGGCGCGCACAAGTTGTCCGCCAGCGCGGACGAGCGCCGCCCGCTCCCCGGTTTCCATCTCCTCGACCCGCTCCACTCGGCCGACGACGGCCTGCCCCGGCTGAAACCGCCGGCTGGATGCCGCGTCGCGGACAGCGGTCGTTGGCATCGTCCGCTCCATGCGCTCGACCATTTCGTCCCATCCCTTCTTCTAAAGCTGCTCGCTCGCCTTCAGCACCTCCCTCACCGGCGCGAACGAACGACGGTGCTCAGGCGTAACGCCGTAGCGGCGAATCGCCTCGAAATGTTCCGGCGTTCCGTAGCCCATATGGCGCGCGAACCCGTATTGTGGATAGCGGCGATCCAGTTCTTTCATCCACCGGTCGCGCGTCACTTTGGCGATGACCGACGCAGCGGCGATCGAAGCGCTGTTGGCGTCTCCTTTTATGAGGCGCTGTTGCGGCAGTGGGCACGGCACCGCCATCGCATCAACAAGCAAATGTTCAGGCGGCGGGGAAAGGGCTCTCACCGCTTTCGCCATCGCTTGCCTTGTCGCTTCGTAAATATTCCTTTCATCGATCTCCGCCGCGCTGACGATGCCGATGCCGATGGCGACAGCGCACGCTTCAATTTGCGCAAACAATGCCTCGCGCTTTTCCGGCGTCAGCCGCTTCGAGTCGTCAAGCCCCGGCAAATAGGCGTCTTTCGGCAAGATGACCGCGGCGGCGACGACCGGGCCGGCCAGCGGGCCGCGCCCGGCCTCATCAATGCCGGCGATCCGTCTAACACCAGCGGCATATAGTTCCCGCTCATAACGCATCAATTCTTCCCACCGTTGTTGCTCAGCGTGCCGTCGCGCTTGCTGCCGTTTGAAACGGGCAAGAAGCGCCTGCACGCTTTTTCGCTCATCCTGCCGCAGCATTTCCCAGCGCGGGTCGTCCGCGCCAAGCTCCGGGAGCAGCGCTTCAATGTCTTTCACCGTATACCGTTTCATGCTCCTCTCCCTCTTCTACTTATACTATCGGCTCTATTCAGCCGGCCGTAAAGCACCGCCGGCAAAAAAAACGCCCGCCGGACGCGCTACGTCCGTGAAGCGGGCGTTTCAAAACTTAAGCGGCCTAATTTTTCCGTGCGGATGTCATACAAAACGATGTCAGCCACTTTATCGTAGTCAACAGCGCTGCCTGACGTCAAGCAGCCGCGCCGCCTTCCGATGGCGTCAAACAAAGCGACGATGTCACTCGGAATGTCATCAAGGCCGTAGCGCTCTTTAAGCCGGTTGGGATAGTGAGTCGACAAAAAGCGGAGCGCATAAACGGCGACATCCTGCAAGTTTAAAATTTCGTCCTTAATGGCGCCGGTCACCGCCAACTTGTAGCCCACGTCCTCATCCTCAAATTTCGGCCATAGGATGCCTGGGGTATCAAGCAGCTCCATTTCTTTGCCGACTTTAATCCATTGCTGCGCTTTTGTCACCCCCGGCTTGTCGCCGGTTTTCGCGATATGGCGGCCGGCGAGCCGGTTGATCAGCGTCGACTTGCCGACGTTCGGAATGCCGACGATGAGCGCCCGAACCGGGCGCGGGTTTTTAATCCCTTTCGCCCGCATTTTCTCGAATTTGTCTTTCACCATCTCTTTCGCTGCGGCCGCGATTTGCCGGACTCCTGTTCCGCTTTGAGCATCGATGGGCAAAGCCAGCCGCCCTTGATCGCGGAAATAGCGGATCCACTGTTCGGTCACCGCCTCATCGGCCATATCAGCTTTATTGAGCAAAATGAGGCGCGGCTTTTGTCCGAGAATCTCGTCGATCATCGGGTTGCGCGAGGACATCGGCACGCGGGCGTCAAGCAGCTCAAACGCTACATCGATCCACTTTAATTTTTCTTGCACTTCCCGCTTGGCCTTCGCCATATGGCCGGGGAACCATTGAATCACTGTCATTGGCATCACCTGCCTCGTTTATTTCACAATCCGGGCGTCAGAAAGCGGCCAATACACAAGATTCGCCTTCCCAACAACTTTTGACATCGGAATGAAGCCGATATGGCGGCTGTCTTTGCTGAAACGGCGATTGTCGCCCATGACAAACAAATGCCCCGGCGGCACCGTGCTTCGCCCGGTCAGTTCCTCCAAAGTGAACGATTCCGTCAGCGGACCGCCGTCGGACAACTGCTTTTTATACTCGTCCAAATATGGCTCTTCATACCGCTTGCCATTGATATAGAGCGTATCATTTTTGTATTCAATTCGATCGCCCGGCAGGCCGATGACTCGCTTAATATAGTCTCTCCCTTCTTCGGCGTGAAAAACAATGATATCGAAACGGTGCGGCATGCCGATTTTATACGCCAGTTTATTGACAATCATCCGCTCATGGTTATGTAATGTCGGCATCATCGAATAACCGTCGACGATGATCGGAGCGAAAATAAAGTAGCGGATGCCCCCGGCAAGCAAGACAGCAACGACGATCGCCTTCATCCATTCGCGCCATTCGCTTTTTTTCTGTTCCATTGTCCACCCACCTAAATCCAAGTTTGCAGTCGTGGATCACTGCCGTAACCATCATTGACGGTAGTGAAAAAAGGAGCTTGAAAGCAAGCTCCTTTTCCGCTGTGATCCACCGTTGTCCATTATTGCGCTGCGTTCGTATTTTCCTTGATGCGCGCCGCTTTGCCGCGAAGTTCACGCAAGTAGTACAATTTCGCGCGGCGGACTTTCCCGCGGCGGATGACTTCCAGCTTGGCGATTTTCGGCGTATGCACCGGGAATGTGCGCTCAACGCCGACGCCATAGGACACTTTGCGGACCGTGAACGTTTCGCTGATGCCCGCTCCGCGCCGTTTAATGACAACACCTTCAAACACTTGGATGCGTTCGCGGTTGCCTTCGACGACTTTCACATGAACGCGCACCGTGTCGCCCGGGCGGAAATCCGGCAAATCCGTCCGGAGTTGTTCTTTCGTAATCTCTTGGATTAAATGATGCATCATGATCCACTCCTTCCACAGATGTTCATGCCAATGATTTCTTCATTGCAGCGGAACATCGTTTTCCGTCCTCAAGCAGATCGCTTAAGGTCACACAAAAGACATGATAGCATAAACTGTTGACTCAGGCAATAGCTATTCGCACTCCTTTTCCCACTCTTTCAGCCATTGCTTTTGCCTGTCTGTAAGCGGATATTCATCGAGCAAGTCCGGACGGCGCAAAAACGTGCGCCGGAGCGATTCCTTCTCGCGCCACTCGGCGATGAGCTGATGGTTGCCTGACAGCAATACATCCGGCACTTTCATGCCGCGGAAATCGGCTGGTCTTGTGTATTGCGGATACTCAAGCAGCCCGGAGCTGAACGAGTCATCGACCGGCGACGCCTCATTGCCGAGCACCCCGGGGAGAAGACGGACGACGCTGTCGACAACAACCATGGCGCCGAGTTCCCCACCTGTTAAAATATAATCGCCGATCGAAATTTCATCGGTTGCTAAATATTGGCGGATGCGTTCGTCATAGCCTTCGTAATGGCCGCAAATGAGCACCAAATGCGTTTCTTTCGCCAGCTCTTCCGCCTTTTTTTGCGTATAGCGCTCGCCTTGCGGACAAAGCAAAATGATGCGGGCGCCAGGCGATCCAGCCGTCACGTGTTGCACCGCGTCAAAAATCGGCTGAGGCTTGAGCACCATGCCAGCGCCGCCGCCGTACGGATAATCGTCGACCGTTTTATGCTTGTTGTCGGCAAACTCGCGAAAATCAATAAGGCGGATGTCGACGGCCCCTTTTTCTTGCGCCTTCTTTAAAATCGACTCACTCAACACCCCGGAAAACATGCCGGGAAACAACGTTAAAATATCGATCCGCATCATTCGAGCAGCCCTTCCATCGGCCGGATGATGATCGTTTTCCGCTCCGGATCGACGTGCAAAACGACCTCGTCAATGTACGGAATGAGCGCTTCTGATCCGTCTTCGCGCCGGACGACCCAGACGTCGTTCGCCCCTGGAGTCAAAATTTCCTTTACCGCGCCGATGGTCTCCCCGCCTTCTGCCACGACAGTGCAGCCGATGATCTCATGGAAATAATATTCCCCTTCCGCAAGTTCGCCGAGCTGGCTTTCCGGCACCTTCAGCATCGCCCCCTTAAACCGTTCAACGTCGTTGATGCTGTCATAGCCTTCAAACGACAACAAGTCAAACGATTTATGGACGCGGTGGCTTTTCACTGTGACTTCAATCGGTTCCGTTTCCCGTTCGCGGAAAATGTACAGCTTGTTTCCTTTTTTATACCGTTCTTCAGGAAAGTCGGTGCGCGAAATGACGCGCACTTCGCCGCGAATGCCGTGCGTATTGACAATTTTTCCGACATTAAACCATCGTTCCATCGCTTTCATCCCTTCTTAGCGAATCTCTTTAACGACGCCGTCTTCAATGATGATGGCGCGCGTTTTTGTCACCTCTTCCCAACGGTCGCCGATGTTCACCTCAACGAGCGCCTCGACTTCCCGCTCTTTCAATTCGCTCCCTAACGGTAGCATATGTAATTGTTCGAGCTGAAACTCAAGCAGTTTCATTTTCTCCATCCGCTCGTCGATCTCTTTGGCAAAATATTGTTTTACTAAAGCGGGCGGATAGTTTCCGCTTTTCTCCATTCGTTTCTGTTCAAAACGAAGCTGGTCGCACTCGCGTTCGAGCTGCTGCTTGCGCGCCAAAAACGCAGCGGCAAGCTCTCGTTTGCTCCGTTCGGTGACGATTTGCCGCACCTCAACCGTTTGAATGAGCTTCATCCTCTTCCCCCTTTTGACACGGAATGAACGGCACCTGGGCCATTTCCGCGCCCTTTGGCATCATATCAAAAAAGGGAGAGGAACATCCTCACCCTTTGTCTTTCACTTGCACAACAACCCTCTTTGGCGATCCGGCCGCGGCGGCGGCAACGACCGTGCGAATCGCCTGGATCGTCCGCCCTTGTTTGCCGATCACTTTGCCAGTGTCGTCTTCATGCACGGACAGCTCATAGATGACGGCCGTCTCTTCTTCGCGGCGCTCAACCGCCACCGCCTCCGGATGATCGACAAGCGCCTTGACGATCGTTTCAATGAGCGGCTTCATGTGCATCTCGCTTATTTGCCGTATTTCAAGTTATGGAACTTCTCTAAAATGCCTTGCTTCGACAGCAAGCTGCGCACCGTATCCGACGGTTTGGCGCCGTTTTGCAGCCATTTGAGCGCCAGTTCCTCATCGATTTTCACTTGCGCCGGCTCAGCGACCGGATCGTACGTGCCGATCGTTTCGATAAAACGACCGTCGCGCGGCGAGCGCGAATCAGCTACCACGATGCGATAGAACGGTTTTTTCTTTGTTCCCATGCGTTTTAAACGAATTTTTACTGCCATAGTCAGTACGCACCTCCGTATAGAGTTCACACAAGATAGTATATTAACAATTCTTTTTCCGTTTGTAAAGGTTTTTCGCTTAACAGATCTTCATTTACATAAAGGGAAAACGGAATCCTTTCTTTTTCCCTTTTGGCATATTCGTCATCATTTTCATCATTTTTTTCATCTCGTCAAACTGTTTCAAAAGCCGATTCACTTCCTGAACCGTCGTGCCGCTTCCTTTGGCGATCCGCTTTTTGCGGCTAGCGTTGATGATTTCCGGATGTGTTTTCTCTTCTTTCGTCATCGAGCGGATGATCGCCTCAACGCGGGCGATTTGCTTTTCATCGACTTGGATGTTGGCGAGCCCTTTGATTTTGTTGGCGCCCGGTAGCATTTTAATCAGTTCGTCAAGCGGTCCGAGCTTGCGCACTTGGCCGAGCTGCTCCAAAAAGTCGTCAAGCGTGAAGGTGGCCGTGCGCATTTTTTGTTCGAGCTCCTTTGCCTTCTCTTCGTCGACGGCCGCCTGCGCTTTTTCGATGAGCGTCAGGACATCGCCCATGCCTAAAATGCGCGACGCCATGCGCTCTGGATGGAACGGCTCCAAAGCGTCAAGTTTTTCGCCCATCCCAGCAAACTTGATCGGCGCTCCGGTGACGGCGCGAATCGACAGCGCCGCCCCGCCGCGCGTGTCGCCGTCCAGCTTCGTCAAAATCACACCGGTGATGCCGAGCTGCTCATGGAAACTTTGTGCGACATTGACGGCATCTTGCCCGGTCATGGCGTCAACGACGAGGAAAATTTCATCCGGCTTGACCGCTTCTTTCATCTGCTTCAGTTCATCCATGAGCGCTTCATCAATGTGAAGACGGCCGGCTGTGTCGATGAGCACGTAATCATAATGTTCTTCTTTCGCCCGCTCGAGCGCCTGTTTCGCGATTTCAACCGGATTGGCGTGCTCGCCTAACGAAAAGACAGGCATGTCGAGCTGCTTGCCAAGCGTCTCAAGCTGTTTGATCGCCGCCGGGCGGTAAACGTCAGCAGCCACAAGCAACGGCTTCCGGTTATGTCGTTTGCGCAGCAAGTTGGCCAGCTTCCCAGTCGTCGTCGTTTTCCCGGCCCCTTGCAACCCGACCATCATCACAACGGTCGGCGGTTTCTTCGCGACAGCGATTTGGCTTTGCTCACCGCCCATTAACGCCGTCAACTCTTCCTTGACGATTTTGATCACTTGCTGGCCCGGCGTTAAGCTTTTCATCACTTCCTGCCCGACAGCCCGCTCGCTCACCTGTCTGATAAAATCTTTGACGACTTTAAAGTTGACGTCAGCTTCCAAAAGCGCAAGGCGCACTTCGCGCATCATCTCTTTGACATCCGCTTCGGTGACTTTTCCTTTGCCGCGGATTCGGTTCATCACCTGTTGCAAACGTTCAGACAATCCTTCAAACGCCATGGCGGCCACCCCCTTGTTTAATCAAGTTCGTCAAGCTCGCGAACTAGCGCCGCCAATTCGGCGTCAGCGCTGTAATGCCGGCTGATGTAGTCTTTCAGCCGCTCGATGATCTGCCGCCGCCGTTCATATTTTCGCAGCAACCCGAGCTTCTCTTCATACTGCTCCAGCATCGCTTCTGTACGCCGGATGTTATCGTACACCGCCTGGCGGCTCACCTCATATTGTTCGGCAATTTCCCCGAGGGAGTAGTCGTCCAAGTAGTAAAGCGCCATATAGTTGCGCTGTTTCGGCGTCAACAGCGCTTGGTAAAAATCGTATAAATAGTTCATGCGCATCGTTTTTTCCAGCACCGGACTCTCCCTCCCTCATTGTTAAGTAAAATACCTTTACAAAAATGTAGTGTACCGCCTTTTCCGTAGAGTGTCAAGCGAGAACGGGCAAACGAGCGCACAACGCTTGCCAACCAAAAAGGCCGATACTGTTCGCATCTCCCCCTCCAATTTTGCTTCTCTTCATTTTTACAAATTTGTTCCATATACAACAACAAAGGGCGTCCGTTGTTTTTGGAGCACCCTCTGTTGGCTTGTTTATGATTCCAGCAAATCAGCAAACAATCCGTAGACGTACTGTTCTGGATCGAACACTTGCAAATCGTCCATCTTCTCGCCGAGGCCGACGAGTTTCACCGGGATGGCCATCTCGTTGCGAATGGCAAGCACGATGCCGCCTTTCGCCGTGCCGTCAAGCTTCGTCAACACGATGCCGGTCACATCGGTCGCTTCTTTAAACAGCTTGGCTTGGCTCATCGCGTTTTGTCCGGTCGTCGCATCCAACACAAGCAATACTTCGTGCGGAGCGCCCGGAATTTCGCGGCTGATGACGCGTTTCACTTTTTCGAGCTCTTTCATTAAATTCACTTTGTTTTGCAGCCGCCCAGCCGTGTCGCATAACAATACGTCAACGCCGCGCGCTTTCGCCGCTTGAATGGCGTCATACATAACAGCTGCCGGGTCGGAGCCGGCCGCCTGCTTAATGACGTCGACCCCAACGCGCTCGCCCCACGCTTCGAGCTGCTCGATCGCCCCGGCGCGGAACGTGTCGCCAGCTGCCAACAAGACGGATTTCCCTTCCGATTTCAGCTTATAGGCGAGCTTGCCGATCGTTGTCGTTTTGCCGACGCCGTTGACACCGACGAACAAAATGACCGTCAGCCCGCCTTCTTGTATATTCAAAGCGGAAAGTTCTTTGTCATCGGCGCCGGCGCGGTAAATGTCAACGAGCTTTTCGGCGATGACGTCGCGCATTTGCGCCGGGTCTTGAATGTTGCGGCGCTTCACTTCCATTTTCAGCTCATCGACAAGTTCCATGACGGTCGTGACGCCCACATCGGCGGCGATCAAAATTTCTTCAAGCTCTTCAAAAAACTCTTCATCCACTTTCCGATAGCGGGCGATGAGGTCGTTCACTTTTCCAGCGAGCGAATTTCGCGTTTTTGACAGCCCTTCTTTAAACTTTTCGGTTACGGCATCCGCTTGCTTTGTCCATTTTTCTTTCCATTTTTGAAAAAAACCCATCCAAAGCTCCTCCTTTCCATTATGACCGCACGAGCTCCTTCGAATCTTCCAAACGGACGGAAACGAGCTTTGAGACGCCCGATTCTTGCATCGTGACGCCGTACAGCACGTCCGCTTCTTCCATCGTCCCTTTTCGATGGGTGATGACGATAAACTGCGTGTCGCGGCTGAACCGTTTTAAATATTGGGCATACCGCTGCACGTTCGCTTCATCAAGCGCCGCTTCGACTTCATCAAGGACGCAAAACGGCACCGGACGCACCTTTAAAATCGAAAACAAGAGGGCGATCGCTGTCAACGCCCGTTCGCCGCCGGAAAGCAAGCTTAAATGCTGCAGCTTTTTCCCCGGAGGCTGAGCGACGATGTCGATTCCCGTCTCAAGCAAGTCGTTCGGGTCGGTCAGCCGCAAATCGGCGCGCCCGCCGCCGAACAGCTCGCGGAACACCTCGCCGAAACGAGCGCGGATTTGCTCAAACGTCGCGAAAAATCGTTTTTTCATTTCATCGTCCATTTCATCAATGACTTGGTGGAGCGTCGCCTTCGCCTCTTCCAAATCGGCTTTTTGCTCACTTAAAAAGCGGTGCCGTTCGGAAACTCGTTCGTATTCATCGATCGCCCCCAAGTTGACGGTGCCAAGTTCTTCGATGGCCCGCTTAATGAGTTTCACCCGCTTGCGCGCCTCATCGGCGCCGATCTCAAGCGGGTACGCGGAACGAGCCGCTTCAAACGACAGCCCATATTCTTCGCGCAGACGGACAAGCAGATTCCCAAGCTCCACGTCAAGCCGGTTCAACTTCACTTCTTCGTCTTTCACGACATCAGCGAGCTGTTTATGCTGCCGCTTTGCTTCCTTCCATTCCCGCTCCAAATGCTCGAGCTGCCGTTGACAGTCGAGCCGCTGTTCGCGGCGGCTTGCGATCAGTTCAATCGTTTTTTGCTTGTCCTCGAGCTTTTGCTGTCGTTGCTGTTCAAGCTCTGCCTCATTCCATGCCGGCGCCTCCATTTCTGCGTCCAAAGCGGCCCGTTCTTGTTCAGCCTCCTCAAGCTCGCGGGCGGCTTCGGCAAGCTCTTTTTCGAGCTCTTCGACTTTCCGGCGCGCATGTTTCACGCGCTCTTTCGTTTCCGCCAAGGCAATTTTTTGCTCGGTGATCGCTGCCTGGAGCGTCTCTTTCGTCGTTTGCTCCGTCTGTTTTTGCGCCTGCAGCCGGTTGATGTCGTCATCGATCGCCTGCAGTTTCTCGGCAAGTTGCTCAAGCTGCCTGTCAATGGCGCCGAGGCGACGGTTCAGTTCTGCCATTTCGCGCTCATCGTTCGCTTTTTCCTCATCATACAAAGCGAGCCGCTCGTCGATCCGTTTTTTCTGCCATTCGAGCTCGCGTTGCTCGTCCTTTTGTCTTTGCAACGCTTCTTGCAGCGCCGCGATCTCCTCTTGCAGCGCGTCCGCCTGCGCTTCCCGCTCCACCTGCTCGCGTCGTTTCGCCGCAACAGCCCGCTCAAGCCGAGCGATCGTTTCATCCATTTCCTGAAGCTTAGTGGCTAGCGTTTCCAGCTCACGATTCCGGCTTAACAGCGACACGGTCTTTTTCGCCGCTCCGCCGCCGGTCATCGCCCCGCCGGGGCTGACGACATCGCCGTCCAGCGTCACGAGACGATAACGGTACTGAAGAAGCTTGGCCAGCTCATTCGCGCCTTTTAAATCGGCTGTCACGATGACATGGCCGAGCAAATGGGCGATCGCCGCCCTATAGGTGTGGTCGTATTCGACGAGCTCGCTCGCAATGCCGACAAACGCCGGATGGCGGTCAATCGCCGCCCGCTCCCGTTCGGAAAGCGCGCGCGCTTGGATGACGTCAAGCGGCAAAAACGTCGCGCGCCCGTAGCCGTTCGTTTTCAAATAGTGAATCGCTTGCCGCGCCGCCTGTTCGCTGTCAACGACGATATGCTGCATCGCCCCGCCGAGCGCCGTTTCAATCGCCGTCTCATAGCGGTCCGGCACGCGAATGAGCTCAACAATGGCGCCATGAATGCCGGGCAGAAGGCCGCGCGCCTTTAATACTTCTTTTACCCCTTGGACAAAACCGGAATAATCATGTTGCATCTCTTCCAACCATTGCTGGCGCGCTTTCGTTTGCTGCCGGTATTGGCGCGCCTGATGCAGCAACGCTTCATGCCGCTCGAGCTCCGTTTTTTGCGCCGCAAGCGCCGCGGCGAGAGCGGCTTGTCTGTTATGCGCTTCCGCCAGCGCCTGTTCGAGGCGGGTCTGCTCGGCCCATAAGGCCGCCCGCTTCTGCTCGAGCTGTTCACGTTCAGCGAGATGGCGGCGGTTCGCTTCATCGAGCGCCGTCCGTTTGGCATGCAGCTTGCCAATCGCCTGCTCCACATGTGCGCGTTCGTTTTTCAACGCCGCCTGTTCATGAACAAGGTCGATGTAGTCGCCTTTTCGCCGCTCGATTTCTTCTTCAATGTCGGCTTCATGCGCCGAAAACAAAGCCTGTTTTTCTTTCAGCTCTCGCTCGAGCGCTGCGCCGCTCGCCTCAAGCTGGGCGAGTTCCTCCCGCTCGGCTTGCAGCTGCTCCGTCAAGCGGCGCTGTTTGGCGGTCAAGGTCGACACCATGTCATCAAGCTGCCCTTTCCGCCTTTGTGCATGCTTTTTCCGCTCTTTCAGCACTTCCTTCCGTCCTTCAAGCTTTTCAAGCTCTTCGCTCGCCAACAGGAGCACCTGCTGCAGACCGTCGATCGATTCGTCAATGGCGGTCATTTGATCGCGCAGCTGTTCGATTTGGGCTTCCATTTTCTGCAATGCCGCCGCCAGCGCCACTTCGTCCTGCTGGTGCCCATCAAGGGCTTCCTTCAACTCATTCCATTGCCCGCGCAGCTGCTCGATGTCGTGAACCATCAGCGCCACTTCAAATCGCTCGAGCTCTTCGCGTTTTTCCAAAAACTCTTTGGCGAGCGACGCCTGCATGCGGAGCGGCTCAAGCTGCTGTTCGAGCTCGTGCAAAATATCGTTGACGCGGTGCAAGTTGTCTTGCGTCTCCGCTAACTTCGCCTCCGCCTTTTTTTTCCGCAGCTTGTACTTCAACACGCCGGCCGCTTCTTCAAAAATCGTGCGCCGCTCTTCCGGTTTGCTGCTTAAAATCTCTTCGACCCGGCCTTGGCCGATGATGGAAAACGCCTCCTTGCCGAGCCCGGAATCGAGAAACAAATCGACGATGTCTTTCAAACGGCACGGCTGGCGGTTGATGAAAAACTCGCTCTCCCCCGAGCGATAGACGCGCCGGGTCACGCTCACTTCCTGGTACTCAAGCGGCAAAAAGCCGTCTTCATTGTCGAGTGTGATCGTCACTTCAGCCACATTGAGCGGCTTGCGCGATTCACTGCCGGCGAAGATGACGTCTTCCATTTTCGCCCCGCGCAACGATTTCGCTGATTGCTCACCGAGCACCCAACGGATCGCATCGGTAATGTTGCTTTTGCCGCTCCCGTTCGGACCGACGACCGCCGTCACACCAGGGACAAACTCGATCGATACACGGTCGGCGAACGATTTAAAGCCGATCACATCCAATCGTTTCAGGAACATGGTATAACGCCTCACCATCTTTCCACTGTGATCCACCACAAGCACCCCGGAGCTCTTTTGAGAAACCGGGACATTCGATCTTTTCATCCTGCCATATGAACTATCGAAAAAATGCCTTTCTTCCCCTGCTCAAGGCGCGCATGTTCATCGAAACACCCATGAGCAGTGTTTATTCTCCATCCCCTCGCACGTTCACAGAAAAAAGACTGACGTAACAGCGCCAGCCTTCACTGCTTGTCGGCCGCCCGCAACGTTTCGAGCGCCATTTGCGCCGCATGCTGTTCGGCTTCCTTTTTCGAGCGGCCGACGCCGATGCCAAGCTCTTGGCCGTTTAACGCTACGCGGGCGACAAACTCCTTGTTGTGAGCCGGACCTTTTTCCTCCAAAATGGCATATTCAAGCGTTCCGCTGCCGTCCCGCTGCACCCATTCCTGCAGCTGGCTTTTAAAATCCATCACATGAGAAAAAGCACCTTCATCAATTTTCGGAAACATCGTTTGCTCCAAAAAGCGGATGACCGCGTCCATTCCTTGATCCAAATACAAAGCGCCGATGAACGCCTCAAAGACGTCTGCCAGGAGCGCCGGACGCGTCCGCCCGCCGGTCAGCTCCTCGCCTTTGCCGAGCAAGACGAGCTCGCCGAACGACAAGGCGTTGGCAAATTTCACAAGCGACGGCTCGCAGACGATGGCTGCCCTCAGCTTCGTCAATTGCCCTTCGCTCATATGCGGGAACTTTTGAAATAAATATTGAGAAACGGTCAGCTCCAGCACCGCATCGCCTAAAAACTCAAGCCGTTCATTGTCTTCGTGAAGCCGCCGCCGATGCTCATTCACATACGATGAATGGGTGAACGCTTGAATCAACAGCTTTTCGTTTCGAAAGGTGATGCCGATCTTTTTTTGCAGCTCTTGAAACTTCGCCCGCCTCTTTTCATGGATGCGCTCTTTATCTTTTTGTTTTGACATAAAAATGCCCTCCGACTTCGTTCCAGAACAAAATGGCCGTGTCTTCTTCTATTATATCCGTTCTCCGTTCCGCTGCGCGAGCGGGAATCGTGCGCTTTTTTCCACAAGGCCCGCCGAGCATCCCTGAAAAAGCAGAGAAAGCCCCGTTCGAAGCAACGGGACTTTGCAAAAAAACGGCATTACAGACGACTTTTTATGTAGTTCACAGCGTCTCCGACTGTGACGATTTTTTCCGCCTCTTCATCGGAAATTTCCATGTTGAATTCGTCTTCAAGTTCCATGACGAGTTCGACGATGTCGAGCGAGTCAGCGCCCAGGTCGTCCTTAAACGACGCCTCGAGCGTCACTTGCGATTCGTCAACCCCCAGCCGGTCAACGATGATTTTCGTTACACGTTCCAATACGTCTGCCATTGTGTTCACCTCCCTTCATGATTATAGTCGATGAAAGAGAAAAATACTAGCGGCGTTTTGTCATGGCATGACCATGCCGCCGTCAACATGAAGCGTCTGCCCGGTCATGTAGCTTGCCGCATCCGAAGCGAGGAAAGCGACGACGCGGGCGATGTCATCGGGCTCGCCAAAGCGGGCGAGCGGAATTTGCTTTAACATTTCCGCCTTCAGCTCCGGGCTGAGCGCTTCAGTCATATCGGTCGTAATGAATCCTGGTGCGACGGCGTTAACGGTGATGTTGCGGCTGGCGAGTTCGCGCGCCGCCGTCTTCGTCAGCCCGATGACGCCGGCCTTGGCGGCGACATAGTTCGCCTGCCCCGGATTGCCCATCACGCCGACAACCGAAGCGATGTTGATGATCCGCCCATAGCGCTGCTTCATCATTGGGCGCGTTGCCGCCTTCGTACAAAGAAATACCCCTTTTAAGTTCGTGTTAATCACGGCATCCCATTCTTCTTCTTTCATCCGCATCAATAAATTGTCGCGTGTAATGCCGGCGTTGTTGACCAAAATATCGAGGCGGCCAAAATGGTCAATCGTCGTTTTCACCATGCGCTCAACATCTTCAGCGCGGGCGACGTCCGCCTGCACGGCGATCGCTTCGCGGCCGAGCGAGCGGATGGCCTCGACAACTTCATTCGCTTTCGCCTCGCTGCCGGCGTAATTGACGGCAACGTTCGCCCCTTGGCGGGCAAGCTCCAGAGCGACCGCCCGGCCAATGCCGCGCGACGCCCCGGTCACGAGCGCAATTTTTCCTTCGAGCATCGCTTTATTCCCCTTTCAGCGCCGCAACGGTCGCTTCGAAGGAAGCAAGATCGTTCACCGCATAAACGCGGGCGTTGCGGTCGATTTTTTTCACAAGGCCGGACAACACTTTTCCCGGACCGATTTCGACAAACGTGTCGACGCCAAGCGAAAGAAGCGTGCGAACTGACTGCTCCCAACGCACCGGCGAATACAGTTGTTCAATGAGAAGGCGGGCGATGTCCTCTTTTCTCGTCACCGGCTCAGCAGTCACATTGGCGACGACCGGAATGGCGGCGTCGCGAATCACCAAACTGTCAAGAACCGCTTTCAGTTTTTCCGCCGCCGGCTTCATGAGAGCGGAGTGGAACGGACCGCTCACCTCAAGCGGAATGACGCGTTTGGCGCCGCGTTCTTTCAAAAGCTGCGCCGCTTTTTCCACTCCGGCTTTCGAGCCGGAGATGACGATTTGCCCCGGGCAGTTGAAGTTGGCCGGCTCGACCGGATCGCCTTGAGCGGCGATTTCATTTGCCACTGCTTCAAGCGCATCAGCATCCATCCCCAACACCGCCGCCATCGTCCCCTCGCCGGCCGGCACCGCTTCATCCATCAGTTCGCCGCGGCGGCGCACCGCGTAGACGGCATCGGCAAACGACATGGCCCCAGCGGCGACAAGAGCTGTATATTCGCCTAAGCTGTGGCCGGCGACATAGTCCGCTTTCAGCCCAGCGCCGTCGACAAGCTGGAGCAAGGCGATGCTGGCGGCTAGCAGCGCCGGCTGGGCGTTATATGTCAACGTCAGCTCTTCTTGCGGTCCGTTGAACATGAGCTTGGAAAGCGCGAATCCAAGCCGCTCGTCAGCCTCCGCGATGACGGCGCGGGCGCGGGCATCATGCTCGGCAGCGTCTTTCGCCATGCCGACCGTCTGTGATCCTTGGCCAGGAAATAAAAAGGCGATTTTCCCCATTTTTGATTCCTCCTTTACCGATTATGCCCGTTCCAGCTCCGCTCTGATCGTGCCGATGACATCATGAACCACCATCTCTCGCGCCTGGCGGATGGCGTGGAAGATGGCGTTCGCATCGGACGATCCGTGCGCTTTAATGACCGGAGCATTTAAGCCAAACAGCGCCGCGCCGCCATACTCCGAGTAGTCCATCATCTTTTTCAGCCCGGCGAGCTTTGGCTTGAGGACGGCGGCAGCCAGCTTTGCCGCGACGCCGCTTGTCAGCGTCTGCTTGAGCAAGGAAAAGAGCGCCAGCGCCGTCCCTTCAATCGTTTTTAATGCAACATTGCCGGCAAAGCCGTCGGCGACGACAACATCAGCCACTCCCTCTAGCAGGTCGCGCGCTTCGACATTGCCGATGAAATGAAGGTTCGTTTCCTTGAGCAAGGCAAACGCCCGTTTCGTTGTTTCGTTTCCTTTTTGGTCTTCCGTTCCGACGTTCAGCAAGCCGATGCGCGGTTTTTCGACGCCGCGCACGTTCTTTGCGTACACATGTCCCATCAAAGCGTATTGCTGCAAATGTTCCGGCTTTGCATCGACGTTGGCGCCGACATCTAGAAAGACAAAGCCGCGCCCATCCAATGTCGGCAGCGTCGGGGCGAGCGCCGGGCGATCGATGCCGGCTGCCCGCCCGACGACAAACAGTCCGGTTGCCATGAGCGCCCCGGTATTGCCGGCGGAAATGCAGGCAGCGGCGCGCCCTTCTTTCACTTCTTCCGCCATGCGCACCATCGACGAGTTCTTTTTGCGCCGCACCGCCCGCACCGGCTCATCATCTGCTTCGATCACTTCGTCGGTGTGGATGATCGAAATGCGCTCTTCACCCGTCACATGCGGGCGAATTTTCGCTTCATCGCCAATCAGCGTAATCTCGATGTCAGGGAAATGGGCGGCGGCCATAAGCGCTCCGCGCACGATTTCGCCCGGGGCATGGTCTCCGCCCATGGCATCAACCGCGATATTCATGGCTGTCCCCTTCCTTTTTCTCTATGTTTGAACGGTACATTTCAAACGTACCAGAAAAGACGAGCTCCTGGCCGACGTAGCTGTTCACCTCGACGATTGTGCGCCCGTGCACCGTTTTTCCGGTCACTTTCGCTTTCGCTACGACCCGCTCCCCTTCTTTCACTTGGCGCACAAAACGAATGGCCGCTTTCGCTGTCAGCGCCAGTTCATCATGGATGACGGCGACGGCAAGCGAGTTGGCCTGAGCGAACAAATGATGACCGCGGGCGATGCGGGTGCGCCGAAAGACGTGCTCCTCTTTCACATCGAAAATCGAAATGGCGCTCGCATCCGGCTCGATGTCAATAATGTCACCGATCACTTCTTCAAGCGGCAACGCCCGCACTTTATCAGCGAACGACTGGCGGGCGACATTCTTGATGCGCTCACGCAGTTCGGGAATCGACAGTTCAAGCCGATCAAGGCGGATCGTCTGCACGCTGACCGAAAATTTTTCGGCGAGCTCTTCATCGGTGATAAACGGGTTTTCCCGGATCGTCTCCTGCAACAACCGTTGCCGTTCGCGTTTGCTTTTTCTCATCGATTCGTGACACCGTCCGACTTTATGACTAGGTACTAAAAGTAATATATAATATCAAAAAACGAAATGCAAGCACAAAAAATGAACAGCGCCACATGCTGTCGGCCGCTGTGGATTCGACGCCCCCTCGCCAAACGGCTTTCTGCTCCATCCTCGAGGCCCACAAACGAAATAGTGGAACAGGCATCTCCTGCCTCCTCCGTCCGAGCAATGAAAATATAGACTTCCACTGGCGAAAACATCAATGGCCATAAAAAACAGCGGGGCGCGAATGCGCCGGCCGCCTCCTCCCTGTCTATTAATCTAGCTTTTCCCCGTCGAGTATGCCGGACGCTTCCAGCTCGGCGCGCAGTCCGGCGTACGCCTCATCGCGCCAAAACGCGGCCAAGGAAACGAGCTTGGCGGCATCGCGGCGGGCGACTTCTAAAATACGGTAATCATGCACTGGATCGCCGTAGCGAAATTCCGGGAGCCCGCTTTGTTTTGTACCGAAAAAATCGCCCGGACCGCGCAGCTCCAAATCTTTTTCGGCCAACACAAACCCATCGGCCGTTTCCGTCATGATGCGCATTCGTTCTTTGCCGACTTCCGATTTTGGGTCGGCGATCAAAATGCAGTACGACTGGGCGTCGCCACGCCCGACCCGCCCGCGCAGCTGATGGAGCTGGGCGAGGCCAAACCGTTCGGCGTCGTAAATGACCATCACCGTCGCATTCGGTACATTCACGCCGACTTCAACGACCGTCGTCGAGACGAGCACATGGATGCGGTTTTCGCTGAACGCCCGCATGACGCGTTCTTTTTCGTCCGCCGGCAGCCGGCCGTGCATCAAACCGATCTCATATTTCCCGCGATAATAATGGACAAGTTGGCTATGGACATCGATGGCGTTTTGCACATCCAACTTGTCCGACTCCTCAATGAGCGGACAGATGACATACGCCTGATGACCGCGGCGCAATTCCTTTTCGATAAAATCGAGCACACGGGAGAACTGATGATGCTTCACCCAATACGTCTCGACTTTTTTTCGTCCAGCCGGCATTTCATCGAGCACCGATACGTCCATGTCGCCGAACGCTGTAATGGCGAGTGTGCGCGGAATCGGCGTCGCCGTCATCATCAATACATCCGGTGCATGCCCTTTCTCACGCAAAACGCGGCGCTGTTCGACGCCAAACCGATGCTGCTCGTCCGTAATCACGAGGCCGAGCCGGCGAAATTGCACTCCTTCTTGAATCAAGGCGTGCGTGCCTACAACGATATCAATTGTTCCTTCTTCCAGTTCGGCAAGCACCGCTTTGCGCTGCTTGCCCTTCACTGAGCTTGTCAAGAGCGCGATCGTCACATCAGTATCGGCAAACAGCTCGGCGAGCGAGCGCGCGTGCTGTTCAGCCAGAATTTCCGTGGGCACCATCAGCGCTCCTTGAAATCCGGACAAAGCGGCAGCGTAAAGAGCGACAGCGGCAACAACCGTCTTGCCAGAACCGACGTCGCCTTGCAAAAGCCGGTTCATTTGCCGCGGCGAGCGCATGTCCGCCAAAATTTCGCCGATGACACGGCGCTGGGCGTTCGTCAAGACAAACGGCAATCCGGAAAGAAAGGACGAAAGCCGCTCTTCAGAAAACGAATGAACGACGCCGCGCCGCTCATCGCGCATCAATCGACGGAGCGCCTGCATTTTCAGCTGGTACAACAAAAACTCCTCATAGATGAGCCGACGCCGCGCCTGATGCAACTCTTCGCGCGTGCGCGGAAAATGAAGGGCGCGGAGCGCTTCTTGTTTGTCGACAAGGCGATAAGCACGGCGCAAAACGGGCGGCAGCGGGTCGGGGATGTGCTCGCCAAACTGTTCGAACGCCGCTTTCATCAACCGGCGCATCGTTTTCACCGTCAGCGGGCTGCGCACGGAGTAAACCGGCTCGATGCCAGACGTCTCCCGAGCCGGTCCGAACCGAAGTTCGTAGGCGTTGATCGTTTGCCGATGCCGGTCCCATTTGCCGATCACCGTCACCGTCTCGTTCAGGGTGATTTTTTCCTTCAAGTAGGGACGGTTGAAACAAACGACGGTGATCAAGCAGCGATCGGCCAGCATGCGGAAGGAAAGGCGCGATTTTTTCTTTCCGTAATACGTCAACAGTGGGGCGCTGTATACTTTCCCTTCCACTGTCACTTTTTCTTCATGGCGGACGGCGGCCAAATCTTTTTGTTCATAATCATCATAGCGGTACGGGGCGTACGCAAGCAGCTCACCGACCGTCGCGATCCCGATGTCGGCAAGCGCCGCCGCCGTCTCTTCACCGATGCCTTTGACCGCTGTCACCGGTTGCTGCATCGCTTCGTTCACTTCGATGCCGCGGAAGCGCCGAAAATGCGGGCCGCAATGGCGCGGCCGGTCGGCGTCGCGGCCAACCCCCCTTGCGCCGTTTCTTTGAGCGCCACCGGCATGGCCGCCCCGATGCGATACATCGCTTCAATCACTTCGTCACACGGGATGCGGCTTTTAATGCCGGCCAGCGCCATATCCGCAGCGATCATGGCGTTCGCCGCTCCTATCGCGTTCCGCTTGACGCACGGCACTTCGACCAGGCCGGCAACCGGATCGCATACTAATCCCAACATATTTTTTAAGGCGATGGCCATCGCTTCAGCCGCTTGGCTCGGCGTCCCGCCGGCCAGCTCCACCAGCGCCGCGGCGGCCATGCCCGCCGCCGATCCAACCTCGGCTTGACAGCCGCCGGCGGCGCCGGAAATCGAGGCGTTGTTCGCGACGACATAGCCAAACGCCCCGGCTGTAAACAAAAACTCAATCATTTCCATTCTTGTCGGCCGCAGCTTCTCTTTCACAGCAAACAGCGTCCCCGGGACGACGCCGGCCGCCCCGGCCGTCGGGGTGGCGCAAATGACGCCCATCGCCGCGTTCACTTCGTTGGTCGCCATGGCTTTGCTGACGGCATCCAAAATCGTCTCTCCGGACAAAAAGCGACCTCCGGCAATATAGCGCTGCATCCGCACGGCATCGCCGCCCGTCAATCCGGAGCGGGACACAACCCCTTCAAGCCCCCTCTCGACGGCGCGCTCCATGACGGCTAGATGGTGATCCATTTGCGCGATCACCTCTTCCCGGCTTCGCCCGCTCACTTCCACTTCCTGACGAATCATCACTTCAGCGATTTTGATGCTGTCCTTTTCGGCCAACGCCACAAGTTCAGCCACATTGCGAAACATTGTATTCCCACCTGTCCTCTCTCCATCATGGGTTATCTTCTTCGATGCACATCAACATGAAACCGATTTCGTTTCAATCCGCAAGCTTCGCCACTTGAATGATGTTCGGCAGCTGCTCCAATTCTTGAATCAGATCATCGGTCAACGGCTGGTCAACTTCGATCGCCATGAGCGCTTCCTTACCTTTCTCTTTGCGCGACACTTCCATATGGCCAATGTTGATTTTCCGCTTCGCCAACACCGAAGCCACCGCGCCGATCGTCCCGTACCGGTCGTTATGCATAATGAGCAGCGCCGGATGGTGGCCAGACAGCTTCAAGGCAAACCCATTCAATTCGACGATTTCGATTTTGCCGCCGCCGATCGAAATGCCGACGAGCTCAAGTTCGCCTTCATCATCGCCAATCAAGAGGCGCGCCGTATTCGGATGATGCGGGATCGCTTCCTCGGTAGAAAACGAAACGTCCACTGCTTCCTCACGGGCGATCTCAAGCGCATTCGGAAGACGTTCATCGAACGTGTCAAACCCGAGCAGCCCGGCGACAATGGCGACATCGGTGCCATGCCCCCGATACGTTTCGGCAAATGAGCCGTAAAACGAAATGCGCGCCCACGCCGGCTTTCGGCCAAACAACTTGCGCGCAACCAAGCCGATGCGCACCGCCCCTGCCGTATGTGAGCTTGACGGCCCGACCATCACCGGGCCGATGATATCAAAGACGCTTTTGTATTTCATTGTCTTGATTCCCCCATCAAACAGAAAATAGAAGGGAATGCTCCCTTCTATTATTCTAACATATTACTCGACGGAAATGATAAATGGATACAGCGGTTGCTTTCCGTTATGCACTTCCACTTCTACCCCATCATGTTTCGTTTCCAAATAGGCAACGACTGTTTCTACATCGATCTCCGTTGCGTCTTCGCCGTACAAAATGGTCACGATTTCGCTTTGTTCATCGATGAGCGCATCAAGCAACCGCTTCGTTACGGCGAGTTTGTCTTTGTCAGCGGCAATAATGCGGTCATCCCACAACCCCATGTAATCGCCCTTTTGAATCTCGATGCCGTCAATCGTCGTATCGCGCACGGAAAACGTCACTTGCCCCGTTTTCACTCGCGACAGCGCCGCCGTCATCGCCCGCTCATTTTGCTCGGCCGATTGCGCCGGATTGAACGCCAAGAGCGCCGCCAGACCTTGCGGAACCGTTTTCGACGGGATGACGATCACCCGCTGTTCGGAAAGCTCCGCCGCTTGTTTTGCCGCCATCACGATGTTTTTGTTGTTTGGCAGCACAAACACCGTTTCCGCGTTGGCGAGGCGGATGGCGTCAGCGATTTCTTCCGTGCTCGGGTTCATCGTTTGCCCACCTTCAATGATGGCGTGTGCACCGATGCTCCGAAACAGTTCAGCCACGCCAGCGCCCATGGCGACGGCGACGATGCCGTACGGCTTTGCTTCCTCTTTGGCAACACTAGGAAGCGTTTTTGCCTCCTTGCCGACGATGTTGGCATGTTGTTCGCGCATGTTTTCAATTTTAATATTGATCAAGCTGCCGTAGCGTTGACCGTATGTCAGCACCTCACCCGGCGTTTCCGAATGGATGTGCACCTTAACAAGCTCGTCATCGGCGACAACAAGCAACGAGTCGCCGAACTGGCTTAACTCGCGGCGGAACGTTTCTTCGGAAAACGGGTGCTCGGCCAGCTTGTCGGGCTCAAAACGGACCATAAATTCCGTACAGTAGCCAAACTCGATCTCATCGGTATGAATATGGCTTTGCGCGCTTTGATGGTGCACCATTTTCACCAAATCGTCCATCCGCGCCTCAGCGCGTGCGGCGCTCACGATTTCTCCTTTGAGAGCAGCAAGAAACCCTTCATAGATGTATACGAGCCCTTGACCGCCGCTGTCGACGACACCAACTTCCTTTAAGATTGGAAGCAATTCGGGCGTGCGCTGCAACGCCGCTTTTGCCTCGGCGAGCGCCGCTTCCATCACGGCGATCACGTCGCGCTCTTTTTTTGCCGCCTCCACGGCCTTGCGCGCCGCTTCTTTGGCAACGGTGAGGATCGTCCCCTCGACCGGCTTCATAACCGCCTTATAGGCGGTGTCCACCCCCGCCTGCAAGGCGGCGGCGAATTCGAAGCTGTTCACCGCTTGTTTGCCTTCAACTGCCTTGGCAAATCCGCGGAACAGCTGCGACAAAATGACGCCGGAATTGCCGCGCGCCCCCATCAACAGCCCTTTCGCCAGCGCCGCGGCGACGTTGCCGATATGGTCAGACGCATTCGCCTTCACTTCTTTCGCCCCGGACGTCATCGACAAGTTCATGTTCGTTCCTGTATCGCCATCTGGAACCGGAAAGACGTTCAGCGCATCGACCGTCTTGGCGTTGTTCGCCAAATGTGCGGCCCCTTGCTGCACCATATCGGCAAATCGTCTTCCGTCAAGCGTCCTCATTGTCACCGGCTAACTCCTCCTTACTACGGGTTTGACACCCGAACCCCTTGAACGTAAATATTGATCGACTGAACCGTCAGCCCGAGCGTCTGATCGAGCGTGTACTTCACTTTCGACTGCACGTTGTGGGCGACTTCAGAAATTTTCGTTCCGTAGCTGACGATGATGTACATATCGATATGTACCTCGCCGTTTTCTTCGCGGACTATAACCCCTTTAGAAAAATTTTCCCTACGCAAAATGTCCGACAGTCCATCGCGAATTTGGTTTTTCGACGCCATTCCGACAATGCCGTAGCAATCGACGGCAGCTCCTCCCGCGATCATCGCAATGACTTCATTGGCAACTTCGATGCGCCCGTATTTCGTTTGCCATTCGATCGACATGCTCGTTCCCCCTTTGCGTATCTCGCACAGCTACCCCTATTGTACTATAACGCTTTCGGTTTTCAAAGCGCTTCCCGTCCGCCCACTAGTATTATTTAGCCGAAAACTGAAATATATGTCAAGGACAGTTTCTTGAAAGAAAAACGCACGTCTATTGCAATCGCTACGGTTGTATGGTAAATTATAATAGTGTTTTTAGAGGGATGTGAAAGCAAGGAGGGAAACACGATGGCGAAATGCTTTGTGACCGGCAAGAAGAAATCGTTCGGCAACTCGCGTTCGCATGCCATGAACGCCAGCCGCCGCACATGGAAAGCCAACTTGCAAAAAGTGCGCATTTTAGTTGACGGCAAACCGAAACGCGTTTGGGTTTCGGCGCGCGCGCTGAAATCTGGAAAAGTGAAACGCGTCTAACGGCCTAACGAAAAGAAGCCGCCCAAAAGGTTGCCACCCTCCTTTTGTTCGGCGGCAACAAAAAAAGCACCAAAAATGGTGCTTTTTTCTTATCCTTTTTTAAATGCGTTCAACACCGCCCGCACGATTCCGCCTAAAAATCTCGGCAGCTTGATCGTATAAAACTTCATCCCGATTCCCTCCTCACACCGATCATAACGAGCTTCCCGCCATTTCCTTATCCATTATATTCCGTCATAAGCCAAGCGCGACTACGGGCAGCCGGCAAAATCGCTGCTCCTTATCATCATTAATATGCCTTCTGAAAACGAAAAAGTACCGGAAGATTGGATAAGTTCGTTACTAATACATAATGTTGAACCGCGGGAAATATGACAGTTTGTTAGCGGATATTTAAATCCGATCAGCGTAAGCTCTGCCACCGTTTCGGAAATCGGGATGTATGACACATAGCGGTATCGATCGTCGCGCACGACCGTATGCACGCCGGGCAGATGGACGGTGAGCACGTTTTGCCGGTCGATGAGTTCAATGGGCCGCCCGGCGTACTTGAACAGCAGCTCAACGTTGCCAAACAAATGGTCAAGCCGCCCGCCGGTCGCTCCGAACAGACGAATGACGCCGTCTGTCTGCCCGACGGCCCAATCAAGGGCGATCTCCATATCCGTTTTATCTTTTTCCGCCGGCCAAATGTCAAACTCCGGCAGCATCTCCCTTAGCCGCTTGACCTCCTCAGCCGGCAAAGAATCAAAATCGCCAAACGCCCGCACCGGACGGAGTCCGAAATCCAGCAGCGCTTTCGTGCCGCGGTCGACGCCGACCCACTGCACATCGCTTCCATCATACAAACGCAAATCGGGAAGAAGGTGGCGCGGACCGCCGCCGACAATATGAATCACCACATGCGTTTCCCCCTTTCGGCAAGGGCCGAGGCGGCCATCTTCTTCTTTGCCTCATCACCCTGCGGCTCGATAAAATGGCAAAAGCAGCGTTGCTTTTTGGCTAGTAGTTGGCGCACGCTTCGCGAAGCGTGCGAATGGCGGCGGCTCGATCGCGCTCATTGTAGATGGCCGAGCCGGCGACAAGCACGTTCGCCCCGGCTTCCACGCAAAGCGGCGCCGTTTTCGCATTGATGCCGCCGTCGACCTCAATATCGACCTCTTTGTTTTGTTCGCTGGCCATCCGGGCGACCTCACGGATTTTTGGCACAACCGCCGGAATGAACGCCTGTCCGCCAAACCCTGGATTGACCGTCATCAACAAGACGAGATCGACATCAGCGATCACATGGCGGATCATCTCGACCGGTGTATGCGGATTGAGCACGACCCCGGCTTTGACGCCTTGTTCTTTGATAAAATGAATCGTCCGATGCAAATGCGCGCACGCCTCAACATGGACAGAAATCACATCCGCGCCCGCTTTCGCAAACGCCGGAATGTATCGGTCCGGGTCGGCGATCATCAAATGAACGTCAAGCGGCAGCTTCGTCACCGGTCGAATGGCGGCCACGACCGGCGGACCGAACGTCAAATTCGGCACGAAATGCCCGTCCATGACATCTACATGAATCCAATCCGCCCCGCCTTCCTCGACCGAACGAATTTCCTCAGCTAGGCGGGCGAAATCGGCTGATAAAATCGATGGCGCAATTCGAATCATGTTCAATACCTCGGCTTTCGTTCTTTCATTTCGACAACAAAACTAACATAGTGGTCATAGCGGTACGATGGAATCTCCCCGGCTTCGACCGCCTCACGCACAGCGCATTTCGGCTCGGCGATATGAAGGCAGCCGCGGAACTTGCACCCTTCCCCGTACGTTCGGAATTCAGGAAAATAATGCGGCAATTCGTCAAGCTCAATCTGGTCGAACTCAAGGGCACTAAACCCTGGGGTGTCGGCGACAAGTCCACCGGCGACCGCAAGCAGTTCGACATGGCGGGTCGTATGCTTGCCACGCCCTAAATGGGTGGAAATGTCGCCCGTTTTCAACTGCAAATCCGGACGGAGCGCGTTTAATAGAGACGATTTGCCGACGCCGGACTGCCCAGCGACGACGGAGACGCGGCCGCGAAGGCGGGCCGCCAGCTCGTCGAGCCCCCCTTTTGTCACCGCCGATGTCTCAATTACGTCGTAGCCGATGCGCCGGTAATCATGCACGTAGCGGGCGATCTCTTCTTTCGATTCGCCATCCAACAAATCCATTTTGCTGATGACAATGATCGGCGTGATTCGTTTCGATTCAACCAAGACAAGAAAGCGGTCGAGCAGCTTGGCGTTGAAGTCCGGGCTTACAGCTGAAAAGACTAAAATCGCCTGTTCGACGTTGGCAATCGGCGGCCGCACAAGCTCATTTTGCCGCTCGCCAATCTCCAAAATATAGCCTTCCGTTTCGCTCGTCGCCTGAAAAACAACGCGGTCGCCGACGAGCGGCGTCACTTTTTTCTTGCGGAACACACCGCGCCCGCGGCATTGGAACACGCGGCCTTCGGACAGGACGTAATAAAATCCGCTTAACGCTTTAATAATTTGTCCTTCCGCCATAGCCTCACCCCTTTTTTCCGTCATTTTTTGGGTATGGGATCGATCCTTCCTCTTTGACGACATTGTTGACAATGACGCGGTAATAAGCGGTCTCCCCATATGGAATTTCAAACTCGACCATCTCGGTCGCTGGCGCCGTCAGCCGGTATGTTTTGTATGGCGTTGACATATTGTGGGTGGCATCTTGAATGTAAAGCTGGGCTTCCACCATTTGCCCGGGCATCTCTGGTTCATACGGGATCATAATCTCTTTCACTACCGTTTTGGACGGTTTCGGCTCCGGCCCGCGGGAAATGACGACAGTGATGGTTTCCCCTTTTTTTACCCGCTCGTTCGCCGCTGGCGTTTGCGAAATGACAAGCCCTTCCGGCACCTTGTCCGAATACTCGTACTTCACATCAATGCGCAGCCCTTGATCCACGCCGTAGTCGCGCACGCTTTTTTCCGTATACCCGGTTAAATCTTTGACCGTGACTTTCTCCGGTCCGAGGCTGACGGTAAAGACGACTTCCGTTTCATCAGGCGCCACTCGATCGCCGGCATATGGATATTGATCCAAAATCGTCCCTTCCGGCTTGTCGCTGTAGCGGCCGTTGCGTGTAATGCGGACAAATCCTTCGGCGCGCAGCTCCTCCTCCGCCGCAGCAATGTCATCGCCAATGAAGCTTGGAAATTCGATTTTCTTTTTTCCAATGCTTTTATAAATAATGACGCCGGCCCCTTTCTTCACCGTCATGCCGGCTTCCGGATCGGTGCGCACGACTTTTCCTTCTTCGATCTGATCATCTTCCACATCGATCGTATCTTTAATTTCCAAACCGAGCGACGACAGCTGTTCAACAGCGTCATCATAGTTTTTATTGACCACGTTCGGCATCGTCACTTCCTTTGGAAAAATGAGGTTTGGAATCCATGTGACCGCGCTGACGCCGGCAGCTCCAATGAACAGCAAGGCAGCCACAAGCCAGGCAATCCATCCCCGCTTCCGCTTCGGTGTCGGTTGGTCGATCGTATGAACCGGTTTGCTCGCTTTTTCCTCGTACACAAGCGTCTCTTGCTCCAACGCCGCGCTTTCCGCCTGTTTTATAATCGGAATGGCTTTCGTCGCTTCCTCGTCATCATCTGGAACGGTGAATTTCGGCTCGTTGCGCCGCCTTGGATCCAGCGCTGTCCGAATGTCCTCGTTCATTTCGCGCGCTGATTGGTAGCGGTAAAACGGGTCTTTCACCGTCGCCTTTAAAATAATGTTTTCCACGCTTTGGGGGATGTCCGGATTCCACGCCTTCGGCGACGGCGTTTCCTCCTGCAAGTGCTTCAACACGATCGAAACGGCTGATTCGCCGGAAAACGGCAGCCGGCCGGTGACGAGTTCAAACATGACAATGCCGAGTGAATAAATGTCCGATTTTTCAGTAGCGATGCCCCCGCGCGCCTGCTCCGGCGACAAATAATGAACCGAACCGAGCACCGAGTTGGTCTGCGTGATCGTCGTGCCGCTCATCGCCACAGCGATGCCGAAGTCGGTCACTTTCACATTGCCGTGCTCATCAAGCAAAATGTTTTGCGGTTTAATGTCGCGGTGAATGATGCCGTTCTCATGGGCATGGGCGATCGCTGATGTCAGCTGGTCCATGATGCGAAGCGCCCGTTCGATAGGAAGCGGAGCGTGCTGCTGGATGTATTGCTTCAGCGTCGCGCCGCGCACATATTCCATGACGATGTAATAGACGCCTTCCTCTTCGCCGACGTCATAAATGGAGACGATATGTTCATGGTTTAAGCTCGTCGCCGCTTGCGCCTCGCGGCGAAACCGTTTGATGAACTGATCATCATTGGCAAAATCAAGGCGGAGCACTTTGACAGCAACATCGCGCTCCAAAATCATATCACGGGCCAAATACACGTTCGCCATGCCGCCGCCGCCGATGAGGCTGATAATTTTATAGCGGTCATTTAATCGCTTTCCAATGAGCACGCCGATCACCCACCTTCACGTTCCGCTGAAACATCGATGACCGCCAGCGAAATGTTGTCTTCTCCGCCACGCCCGTTGGCGAGCTGGATAAGCGCCTCCACCTTCTCTTCCAGCGTGCCGGCACCCGTCAACATATGCATCATGTCCGCTTCCGGCACTTTATTGGACAACCCGTCCGAACATAACAACAACATGTCGCCCTCGTCGAGCGCCACTGTTTTCACGTCGATTTTCACCGTCGGTTCCGTGCCGAGCGCCCGCAATAGCACGTTTTTGCGCGGATGATGTTCAGCCGCTTCTTTCGAAAGCTGCCCGCTTTTGACGAGCTCATTGACCAACGAATGGTCGTCGGTCAGCTGCTGAATTCCACTTTTGTTGAGCACGTAGCAGCGGCTGTCGCCGATATGGGCAACCGTCGCAAACGAATGAGCACAAACAGCGGCGACGACCGTCGTCCCCATTCCTTGACATTCCGGGTGGGAACGGGCATGGCGAAACAATTGTTCGTTCGCCGCGGCAATATGCGTTTGAAGCCATTGCTCCGCCTCGGCCGGCGAAGCAAGGCCACTCTCGTTCTCCCATCGCTCCTGCAAATACGCCACCGCCATGGAACTGGCCACATCACCAGCGCGATGGCCGCCCATCCCGTCAGCGACGACCGCTAAATATTGGCCGCTTTGATTGACAAATACGCCGCCGCTGTCTTCGTTATGTTCGCGAATTTGGCCGATGTCAGTTCGGAAAACGGCTCGCATCCGATTCACCTCGTCTCCTCTTTTCGCTCCTTCGCGCGAAGCTGTCCGCAGGCGGCATCGATGTCGTGTCCATGTTCGCGGCGAATGGTGACATTGATTCCATGTTTTTTCAACGCCCGTTCAAAGGCGAAAATTTGGTTGCGCGGCGTGCGCACATAGTTGCGCTCCGGCACGTAGTTAACCGGAATCAAATTCACGTGGCATTTCAGCCCTTTAATCAGCTCGGCCAACTGCTCGGCGTGCTCAAGCTGGTCGTTCACCCCGCCGAACAATCCGTATTCAAACGTCACGCGCCGGCCGGTTTTTTCAATGTAATACCGAACTGCCTCCATCAACTTGGGCAGCGGGTACGCTTTATTGATCGGCATGAGTTTTGTCCGCAGCTCATTCGTCGGGGCATGCAACGAAATGGCGAAGTTGATTTGCATTCCTTCATCGGCAAATTGGTAAATTTTTGGGATGATGCCGCTCGTCGAAACGGTGATATGGCGGGCGCCAATGTTCAACCCTTTTGGGTGATTGACGATGCGCAAAAACTTGATAAGCGCATCGTAGTTATCAAACGGCTCGCCGATGCCCATGACGACGATGCTACTGACGCGCTCATTCGTGTCATCGAGCGCTTTTTGCACTTGCACGACTTGGGCGACGATCTCGCCCGCCTCCAAATGGCGCTTCAATCCGCCGAGCGTCGAAGCGCAAAACGTGCAGCCGATGCGGCAGCCGACTTGCGTCGTGACGCACACCGAGTTGCCGTAGTGATGGCGCATGAGCACCGTCTCGATCGAATAGCCGTCATGGAGCTCAAACAAAAATTTGATCGTTCCGTCTTTGGACGTTTGTTTGACAACCGTCTTTAATGTCGTGATCGAGAACGACGCAGCCAGCTGTTCGCGCAGCCGCTTCGGCAAATTCGTCATATCGGCAAAATCGGTGACGCGGTTTTTATACAGCCACTCGTAAATTTGCGTGGCCCGAAACGGCTTTTCGCCTTGAGCGACAAGCCATTCCTTCAATTCGTCTAGCGTGAGCGAATAAATCGATGGCAACGGAGGCTGCGTTTCGCCGACAGAGCGGCGGGCAGCCGGACGAACCATTTCCATGCTTTTACACCTTCTTTCGCAGTCGGGCGATAAAAAACCCGTCAGAGTCAAAATGATGCGGCAGCAGCTGAAGCATGCCGCCTTTCACATGCGGCCGCACCGGTTCCGGCATCCGCTCGGCAAGGCTGGCGTCGAGGAAAAAGTCCGGATGATCCGATAAAAAGCGGGCGATGGCCTCTTCGTTTTCCTCGCGCTCCACGGTGCATGTGCTGTAGACAAGCGTGCCGCCTTTTTTCAAAAGCGGAGCGGCCGCCCGCAAAATGGCTTGCTGAATCTCCACAAGCGCGGCGACATCATCTCTCCCTTTCGTATATTTGATCTCCGGTTTGCGGCGAATGACGCCGAATCCCGTGCACGGCGCATCGACCAAAACGCGGTCAAACGATTCCGGGGCAAACCGCTCGCCGAGCCGGCGGCTGTCAAGGGTGAGCGCCGCAACGTTGTCAAGCCCGAGCCGCTTGGCCTGCTGTTCGATCAGCATTACCTTATGTTCGTGGATATCAACAGCAACGACCTCGCCGCGCCCGTCCATCCGCTCGGCGATATGGGTCGTTTTCCCGCCCGGCGCCGCGCAGCAGTCAAGCACCCGCTCGCCGGGGGCTGGGTCGAGCGCTCGAGCAACAAGCATGGAGCTTTCATCTTGAATCGTCAGCCAACCGGCGCGAAACGTCTCCGTATGAGCCAAATTCCCTTTTTCCGCGCGAATGGCCTCGGGCGCGATACGACCGCGGCTGGCCTCCACCCCTTCGCCGCGCAACCGCGCAAGCGCCTCGTCGACAGTCGCACGCAGCCGGTTGACGCGGGCCGTTGATTGCGGCGGGCGCAAATTCGTCTCGCACATGCGCGCCGCGTCTTCATAACCGTATTGCTTGATCCAGCGCCGGACGAGCCACTCCGGATGACTGGTGGCAAGGGCGAGCCGCTTGCCAACGTCACCAACAGCCTCTATCGATGGCAGCCCCTCGCGGCCGATCGAGCGCAATACGCCGTTGACAAGTGAAGCAATGCCGCGATGGCCGCGCCGTTTGGCAATTTCAACCGCTTCAAAGACGGCGGCGCGGTCGGGAACGCGGTCCAAATACACCATTTGATACAGCGTCAACCGAAGAAGCACGCGCACCCACGGCTCAATCCGGCGCGCCTTGCGCAAAAACGGCGCCAAATAATAATCGAGCGTGTCGCGCCGCTGCACCGTGCCGTACACAATTTCCGTCAGCAACGCCGCATCGCGGCTGTCGAGATGCCCTTGGCGAATGGCGTCGTTCAGTTCGAGATGGCTGTATGCGCCTTTTTGTTCAATAGCCAACAGCGTATCTAAAGCAAGTTCACGTACGTTCATGATCCTCTCCTAACTTCATGCCGACCGCCAGCCGGCTGCCGGCGCCGCGCAAAAATTCATCCGCCGCCATCCGTTTTTTTCCAGCCAGCTGCAATTCGGTGATGCGAATGGCTGTCTCATTGCCGGTGGCCACGACAATGCCGTTTTCCTCAAGCGCCAAAATCGTGCCCGGCGGCGCCGAACGGGGCGCCGGCACTTTTTCCCCCCACCAAACCTTCCAAACGTGCCCATCCTGCGTTGTATACGTGACCGGCCAGGGATGGAAGGCGCGAATATGGTTGTAAATGGCCTCGCCAGGCTGCGTCCAATCGATCCGCTCCTGCTCGCGGCGAATGTTCGGCGCATACGTTGCTTTCTCCTCATCTTGCGGAACGGGCGTAATTTTTCCTTCCATTAAAAGTGGGAGCGTTTCTGATAGTAGTTTAGCCCCGGCGGCGCTCAATTTATCATGGAGCGTGCCGACCGTATCCGTCTCTTCAATCGGCACTTCGACTTGCGCTAACATGTCACCGGCGTCCAACCGCTCCACCATATACATGATCGTGACGCCCGTTTTCGTTTTCCCTTGCCAAATGGCGTAATGGATCGGCGCCCCGCCGCGCAGCTCGGGCAGAAGCGAGGCGTGGACGTTGATGCATCCGTATTTCGGCGCCTCAAGCAGCGCTTTCGGCAAAATTTGCCCGAACGCCGCCGTGACAATCAAATCGGGCGCAAACGCCAGCACTTGTTCATACTGCTCCGGCTCGCGAATTTTCGTCGGCTGCAGCACCGGGATGCCCCGGCGCACCGCTTCCACTTTCACCGGGGGTGGAACGGGCTCGCGCTTCCGCCCTTTTGGCTTATCCGGCTGGGTGACGACCGCTGCCACTCGGTAGCCGTCATGAAGAAGCTGGCGCAAAATCGGCACAGCAAAGTCAGGCGTTCCCATAAACACAATGTTCGTCATTGGCATCTATCCTTCCAGTTCTTCAAGATCGCAATATCGAACCACTTTCGAAGTAAACAAAACGCCGTGCAAATGGTCAATTTCATGTTGCAGAGCGCGCGCCAAAAAACCGGTCGCGGAAAGCGTAAACGGGCGGCCGCGCCGGTTTTGCGCCCGCACTTTCACATACTTGGCGCGCGGCACTTCGCCAAACAAACCGGGAAAGCTCAAACAGCCTTCAACATCCACATGTTCGCCGCGCGCCTCGATAATGACCGGGTTGATGAGCTCGATCCGACCGTGTTCATCACCGACATCGATGACAGCGATCTGTTCAGCGACGCCGATTTGCGGGGCGGCTAGGCCCACCCCGTCAGCGGCAAGCATCGTTTCATACATATCGTCAAGCAGCCGCCCGAGCCGACGGTCAAACGCCGCCACCGGCGCGCACGGCCGCTCCAAAATCGGATCAGGATAAGTGACAATCGGCAAAACAGACAACGTCATTCCCCCAAGTTCACATCATCATATATGGGTTTGTATCAATGGTGACCATCACACCGCCATGGGCGGCATCAGCTTGGTAGCGGTCCATGACCGCCTTGAGCGCCGCGGTCAAATTCGGTTCCCGTTTGTATTTTATCATGCATTGGTAGCGATATCTATCGTGAAGACGGGCGATTGGCGAGGCGACCGGGCCGAGAACGACCGCTTCGTGCGACAGATGCTTGCGCAAATAGGCGGCGATTTTCTCCGCCGCTTTGGCCGCAGCCGGCGCCTCTTGGTGGGCGGCGGTAATGAGCGTCAAATAATAGTACGGCGGATAGCCGTGCGCTTTGCGCAGCGCCATCTCCCGCTGGTAAAAGGCGCGGTAGTCGTGGCGGGCGGCCAGTTCAATGCTGTAGTGGTCAGGCGTATACGTCTGAATGATCACTTCGCCGGGAAGCTCATGCCGTCCGGCGCGCCCGCTCACTTGCGTCAACAGCTGAAACGTTTTTTCGGCGGCGCGGAAATCGGGCAAATGAAGCATCGTGTCAGCCGCCAGCACACCAACAAGCGTGACGTTCGGAAAATCAAGTCCTTTGGCGATCATTTGCGTGCCGAGCAAAATATCGGCTTCCTTGGCGGCAAAACGGGAAAGCAGCTCTTCATGCGCCCCTTTGCGGCCGGTCGTGTCGACATCCATGCGGATGACGCGCGCTTTCGGCAGCAACCTCGTCAGTTCTTCTTCCACTTTTTGCGTGCCGGTCCCGAAAAAGCGGATATGTTCGCTTCCGCACGACGGACAGCGAGGGACAAGCGGCTCTTCATGCCCGCAATAATGGCATTTCATCCGCTCGCCGGCGCGATGGTACGTCAGCGAAATGTCACAGTGCGGACAGCGGATGACATAGCCGCAACTGCGGCACATGACAAACGTCGAATAACCGCGTCGATTCAACAGCAACACTGCCTGCTCGCCGCGCTCAAGCCGGCGGCGCAATTCGTCAAGCAATCGGCCCGAAAACATCGAACGGTTGCCGCTTCGCAGCTCCTCGCGCATATCGACGACATGAACGTCCGGCAGACCGCGGTCGCTGATGCGCTCCGGCAGCTCGAGCAGCTCGTACACCCCTTTGGCGGCGCGGGCGAACGTCTCAAGCGAGGGGGTGGCGCTGCCAAGCACGACCGGGCAGCTGTGGCGGCGAGCGCGGTAGATGGCGACGTCGCGCGCATGATAGCGCGGCATTTCTTCTTGCTTGTAGCTCGTCTCATGCTCCTCATCGATGATGATCATCCCTAAGTTTTCAAATGGGGCAAACACCGCCGACCGCGCGCCGACGACAAGCTGCACTTCTTTCCGGTGGATTTTCCGCCATTCGTCATATTTTTCGCCGACTGACAGCCCACTGTGAAGCACCGCTACTTTCGAGCCGAACCGGCTTTTGAAGCGCTCGACCATTTGCGGCGTCAACGAAATTTCCGGCACGAGAACGATCGCTTCCTTTCCTTGGCGCAACGCTTCATCAATCGCCTGCATATACACTTCCGTCTTCCCGCTGCCGGTGACGCCATACAGCAAAAACGTGCGATGCTCCCCGGCGCGCACCGAAGCGGCGATCTTAGCCAACGCCGCCTCTTGCGCCCGGGTGAGCGCCGGCGGTTCGCTCGGCTGAAACGTGCGATGTTCGTACGGGTCGCGGTACACCTCGACATCGTTCAGCGCCACAAATCCTTTGTCGACGAGCGCTTTCAGCGGCGCTGAGGAGACGCCAAGCACCGCTTGCAGTTCGGCAACCGACGCTGCCTGCCCTTTTTCCAGCAAAAATGAAAGCACCTCTTTTTGCCTTGTCGGAAGCGACCCGAGCTCCTGTTTCGCCTGTTCCGATGGAATGGCAAGAGCGGCGTGCTTCACCGTTTTCTTGCCCGCTTTTTCTTTTACCTTGTAGACCGCCTCGAGCACGCCCTGCTGCACCGCTTTTTGCGCCGCCCGCCATAAACCGGCCGCCTCAACTTCTTTCCAAGCGGCTTCCGTCCGCCCGGCAAACAGCGGCTTTACCTCATCCGGCAGCCTCTCTCTCTTCTCTTCATCCGTCAAGCGGAGCGTTTTTTCATATTTCGCCCGCATCGCCGCCGGCAGCATCGCCTGGTACGCCGAAATGGCAAAACAAAGCGTCGTTTCCGTTAAATAGCGGCCAAGATCAAGCATCTCTTCGTTTAACACCGGCACGACATCAAGCACATGCTCAATCGGTTTCAGTTGTTTGATGTCGGAATGGTCTTTCACATCAACGACAAACCCTTGCAAACGCCGCGCCCCAAACGGCACCGTCACCCGCATGCCCGGCTGGATGACGCCTCGCCAGCGCTCCGGAATCCAATAATCAAACGGTCGGTCCGTCTGCCGGGACGGGACATCGACAATCACGGATGCTACTTTCATCGAATCGCCTCGATATACGCGTGAATTTCTTTTAAAATTTCCTCGGCCGCCTCGCGTTTCGTCATGAGCGGCAGCGGGCGGACGACGCCGTCGCGGCGGAAGATGGTGACGATGTTCGTATCGCCGGCAAACCCTGCCCCTTCTTCGGTGACATTGTTGGCAACGACCATATCAAGCCGCTTCTCCTCAAGCTTTTTTAACGCATACTGTTCAAGGTTGTCCGTCTCAGCGGCAAACCCGACTAAAACTTGTGATGTTTTCCGCTCGCCAAGCGTCTTCAAAATGTCCACCGTCCGCTCCATCTCGACGACATAACCGCCTGGCTGCTTTTTAATTTTGGAAGCCGCGACATATTTTGGCCGATAATCGGCGACCGCCGCCGCCTTGATCACGATGTCCGTTTCCGCAAACCGAGCCATCACCGCTTCATACATCTCTTCCGCCGATTCGACCGCCACCGTCTCGACGCCATCGGGCGAAGAAAGCGCCGTCGGTCCGGAGACGAGCGTCACCGAAGCGCCGAAGCGGGCCGCCGCTTCGGCGATGGCGTAGCCCATTTTGCCGCTCGAATAGTTGGAGAAATAGCGGACTGGATCAAGCCGCTCCCGCGTCGGCCCAGCGGTGACAAGCACACGCTTCCCGCGAAACAGCGGCGGATCACCGGCAAAAAAGCGCTCGATATGAGCGATGATTTTCTCCGGCTCCTCGAGCCGTCCTTTGCCGATGTAGCCGCACGCCAAATAGCCTTCCGACGGTTCGATGAATCGATAGCCGAACTGGTACAGGCGTTCAATGTTCGCTTGGATAGCCGGATGTTCGTACATATGGACGTTCATCGCCGGAGCAATCCAGACGGGCGCTTTCGTCGCCAAAATCGTCGTCGTCACCATATTGTCAGCGATGCCGGCGGCCAGTTTGGAGATCGTATTGGCCGTCGCCGGCGCAACGAGAACAAGATCGGCCCAGTCCGCCAAATCGATATGGGCGATGACGGCCGGATTGTTTTCCGCAAACGTATCGACATACACTTCCTGACGCGACAATGCTTGGAACGTGAGCGGCGTAATGAATTGACACGCCCCTTCCGTCATGATCACTTTCACCTCGGCGCCGCGCTGGGTGAGCTGGCTGGTGAGCGCCGCCGCCTTATATGCCGCCACCCCTCCGGTCACACAAAGCAAAATATGTTTTCCTTTAATCATCTTGGCCACCCCCCGACATTGAAAAAAATAACAACCTAAAGCTAGGTTGTTATTTTTCCTCTTCCACTAATTCGACCTTGTCACTGGCGATTTCCTCGAGCGCTTGACCGACAAATTTTTTCGACACCGGTTTTTTCACCGTCAGCTCGGCGCCGTCCTGAAGCTCGCGCGCCCGCTTGGCCACCACCGTGACGAGCTTGTATTTCGAATCGACTTTTTGCATCAGCAAATCGATGGAAGGATACAGCATCGTCATTCCACCCCCAACATCCGTTTATACCGCTCGGCGACGCGCTCGCGCCGGCAATGTTCGGCGATGACGATCGCCTTGATCCGCTCGCAGGCGAGCTCCACTTCATCATTTTCTACGACATAGTCGTACTCGTCCATCATTTCAAGCTCCTCTTTCGCCGCCCGCAACCGGTTTTCAATCAGCTCTTTCGACTCAGTGCCGCGCCCGACGATCCGCTTCTCGAGCTCCTTCAAGCTTGGCGGGGCCAAGAAAATGAAGAGTGCCTCTGGAAACGCCCGCCTCACTTTCATCGCCCCTTGCACTTCGATCTCTAAAAACACATCTTTCCCTTCGGCAAGCGTCTTCTCCACGTAATCGATCGGCGTGCCATAGTAGTTGCCGACATATTCCGCCCACTCGAGCAGTTTGTTTTCGCGGATCATTTGTTCAAACTGCTCGCGCGTGCGGAAGAAATAGTCGACGCCTTCCACTTCACCTTCGCGCGGCTTGCGCGTCGTGACCGACACCGAATAATGAAGATTGATGTCCGGCTGCGAAAACAACGCTTTGCGCACCGTTCCTTTGCCAACCCCAGACGGACCCGACATGACGATCAACAACCCACGTTCGTTCTTCAACGCCCAAAACCCTACCCTTCCTCGAAGAAATCGTCGCTTCCATATAAGCGGTTCGCCACCGTTTCCGGCTGCACGGACGACAAAATGACGTGATCGCTGTCCATGATGATGACGGCGCGCGTCCTCCGCCCGTGCGTCGCGTCAACGAGCTTGCCGCTTTCGCGCGCATCTTGAATGATTCGTTTGATCGGCGCCGAATCAGGGCTGACAATCGTAATGATGCGAGCGGCTGACACCATGTTTCCATACCCGATATTGATAAATTTCATCATCATGACACGCCCACCTGCCATATTCAATATTGTTGCCGCCAACAAGTCGTTTTAAACGGTTATTCCACGTTTTGCACTTGCTCGCGCATTTTCTCAAGCACGCTTTTCATCTCCACGACTTGCGCGGCAATCAGGCTGTCATTCGCCTTGGCGCCGATCGTGTTGACTTCCCGGTTCAACTCTTGCACCAAAAAGTCGAGCTTCCGCCCAACCGGTTCGTCCATTTCTAAAGCATCTGCCATTTGCGCCAAATGGCTGCGGATGCGTTTCAATTCCTCGTGAATGTCCGCCTTTTCGGCAAACACCGCCACTTCCGTAAGCAGGCGCGCTTCATCGACCGGAGCGGGCGCCCATTCGCGCAGGCGGCGTTCAAGCCGCTCACGATATTGCTCGACGACGAGCGGCGCCCGCTGCTCAATGATGGCAGCGCCGGCCTCCACCTCCCGAAGGCGGGCGTGCAAATCTTCAGCGAGCGCCTCTCCTTCTCGCCGGCGCATAGCGGCCAGCGCTTTTGCCGCCTCATCGACGGCATCTAAAAGCAGCGGCTCTACTTCTTCATTCGCGCCTTCTTCTTCGACGACCTCGACCGCCCCTTCAAGCCGAAGCAGTTCGGCTGCCGTCACGCCGCCATCAATGGCAAATCGCTTTGCCGCTTCCTGCAATCCGGCCCAATATTGGCCGATCAAATTCCAATCAATATGTACGTTTCGTTTCACAAGCCCTTCGCCGGCGATCGTGACGAACACTTCCACTTTTCCGCGCCGCACGTACGGTGAAATTGCTTTTTTTATTTTATCCTCAAACACGAGCCATTGTCTAGGGAGGCGAATGGAAATTTCGCAAAACCGATGGTTGACCGATTTCATTTCCACCGCCACCATCAATCGATCCGTTTTTTTCACACTCGCGCCGAAGCCGGTCATGCTGTAAACCATATCATCACATCCGTTTGTCTTCTGATCAAAAAAGAAAAGGTCATAGAGCGCTTCTCTATCACCTTTTGATTATACCATATCCTATTTTCTCGAAAAAAGCGAGCCGGCAAACAAAAATGTCGGCAAGGCGGACAACCCCGTGATGAGCAGCCAATCGACCGCCGCGAGCGGCTTCGTATGGAACACCGAGGCAAGCGGCGGATAGTAGATGACGACCAAAAGCAATACAAGCGACACGGCCACCGCCGCGACAAGGTACATGTTCCCGAACGGATGGCGGTCAAAAATCGAACGGTCGCAGCGGCAATCAAACACATGGATCAATTGGGCCAACACCAACGTCGCAAACGCCGCCGTCTGGGCATAAACGAGATCCTCGCCGCTCCGTTCATAGGCGGTCAGAAACGCGGCGAGCGTCACCACACCGATCAAAACGCCGCGGCTGATGATTTTCCAGCCGAGCCCGCGCGCGAACACCCCTTCATCCGGGCGCCGCGGCGGCCGCTTCATCACATTTTCTTCCGGCCGGTCAAGCCCGAGCGCCATCGCCGGCAAACCGTCGGTGACAAGATTGACCCATAAAATTTGAATCGGCACAAGCGGCAGCGGCAACGCCAGCAGCATCGCAAACAACATGACGAGAATTTCCCCGACGTTCGAGGCCAGCAAGTAGCGGATAAACTTGCGAATGTTTTCGTAAATGTTGCGTCCTTCTTCAATCGCCGCCTCAATCGTCGCAAAATTGTCATCCAACAAAACGATCGACGCCGCCTCTTTCGCCACCTCCGTCCCCGACCGGCCCATGGCGACGCCGATATCAGCCGCTTTTAATGCCGGCGCATCGTTCACCCCGTCGCCGGTCATGGCGACAATATGGCCGCGCCGCTTGAAGGCGTTGACGATTTTCAGCTTATGCTCGGGAGCAACGCGGGCAAACACGTAAATCTCATCGACGGCGCGTTCCAATTCATCGACCGACAGCTTCGACAACGTCGCCCCGTCCATCACTTTGCCGCCAGGCGGCAGCACGCCAAGCTGTTTCGCGATCGCCGTCGCGGTCAACACGTGATCGCCGGTGATCATCACCGTTTTCATGCCCGCTTCTTTGCATCGCGCCACCGCCTGTTTCACCTCTGGGCGCGGCGGATCGATCATGCCAGCGACGCCGAGGAACCGAAGCTTTGTCTCCGCATCCTTCTCCGACTCGATCCGTTCTGTTTCCGCAAGCGGCCGATACGCGACGGCAATCGTGCGCAAGGCGGAAGACGCCATCTGGCGAATCGCCTTCTCGATCGCATCTTTCCACGCAGGCGTCAACGGCTGCTCGCGGCCGTTCCACTCAAGGCAGCCAGACCGCTCAAGCAGCACATCGGGCGCCCCTTTTGTCACGATAAACCGGCGGCCGTTTCGGCCACGGACAATCACCGTCATCATTTTCCGCTCCGAATCAAACGGAAACTCCCGTTCGATCGTGTACTCACGCAAAACCATTCCTTTTCCCATTCCAGCTTTGGCTGCCGCGACAAGCAGCGCCCCTTCGGTCGGATCGCCGTCGATATAGCGCCGCCCGTTTTCTTCTTTCAACTCCGAACGATTACAAAGCACCCCCATCGTCAATAGGCGAGCGAGCTCGGGAACGCGGTTCGGATCAACCGTCCGGCCGCGTTCGGAAAACTCGCCATCCGTTTCAAGACCAACGCCGCTTACCGTAAATGTCCGCCCGCCTGCCCATACTTGCGTGACGGTCATCATATTTTCCGTCATCGTTCCCGTTTTGTCAGAACAAATGACGGAAGCACAGCCGAGCGTTTCGACCGCCGGAAGTTTGCGGACGATGGCGTTCCGCTTGATCATCCGCTGCACGCCAAGCGCCAATACAACCGTTACGATGGCCGGCAACCCTTCCGGAATGGCGGCAACCGCGAGCGACACGCCAGCCAAAAACATTTCATACAAGTCGTGCCCTTGAACGACCCCGACTGCCACCACCGCCGCCGTCAGCGCCAATGCGACGACAAGCAAAATTTTCCCAAGCTGCTCGAGTCGGCGCTGGAGCGGGGTTGTCCCCGCATCTGCCTCTTCCAGCATCGTCGCGATTTGTCCCATCGCGGTCTTCATCCCGGTGGCGATGACAATCCCAACACCGCTTCCCCTTGTCACGAGCGTCCCCATAAACGCCACATTGTGTAAATCGCCAAGCGACGCCTGTTCCGTATGAAGCGGGGCGGCGGATTTGGCCACCGGCACCGATTCGCCCGTCAGCGCCGACTCCTCGATTTCCAAGCCGGCCGCCTCAATCAAGCGGACGTCAGCCCCGACTCGATCGCCGCTTGACAGCCTCACCACATCGCCGACAACAAGCTCGCGCGCTGGGACTTTCACCCACACGCCGTCACGCAGCACAACCGCTTGCGGAGCGGATAACCGTTTTAAGGCGGCCAGTGATTTTTCCGCCCGCCGCTCTTGGACAAACCCAAGGATGGCGTTCATGATCACGATGACGACAATCGCCGCCGCATCGACATACTCGCCTAAAAACGCGGAAATCACCGTCGCCAAAAGCAGCACAAGGACCATAAAATCTTGAAACTGGCGGAAAAAGACAACGATGGCCGACTCCGCCTTCCCTTCCACCAACTCGTTGTACCCGAACTGCTGCAGCCGTTTTTCCGCCTCCGCCGCAGTAAGCCCGGTCTTGACATTCGTCTTCGTCTCGTGCGCGACATCGCTTGCCGCGAGCGTATGCCATTGCATCTGTCTCCCCTCCGTCTCTCCGTCTTTTCGGCGCACTGTTTCTGCTTTTTTATGCTTATTCACCCCTGTCCGAAAAAATGACACTCATACAGCAACGTTTCGCAGTCTATGCCCCCACTCTCCAAAATCGCGGTCTCGTATCACCCAACCGCACCCCCATCCCCCGTATGGGAGCGAATGCGGTTTTTGCTCCCCCCTCTTCTTTTTTTCGCACCATAAGCCGCCAACATGTTCACAACAGCGGATCGTATGGTAATATCGGAATAGCAGACAACCAAAATAGAAAGGTGTTTTCCCATGTCCTTTGACGGAGTGTTTACGTACGCCATTGTCGGTGAACTCAAAGAGGCGCTTGCGAGCGGGCGGATCACGAAAATCCACCAGCCGTCGGCGTATGAGATCGTCATGGTCGTGCGCGCCCGCGGCCATAACCATAAAGTGATGCTGTCGGCGCATCCGACGTACGCGCGCGTCCATTTGACAAACGAAACGTACGACAACCCGCCTGAGCCGCCGATGTTTTGCATGCGGCTGCGCAAACAGTTAGAAGGAAGCATCATCGAATCGGTCCGCCAAGTCGATTTTGACCGCATCATCGTCATCGAGGCAAAAGGGCGCGATGAACTCGGCGACGTGCAGACGAAGCAACTCATCATTGAAGTGATGGGCCGCCATAGCAACATCATCTTAGTCGATGCGGCCGCCAACACGATCATCGACAGCCTGAAGCATTTGCCGCCATCGGTCAACCGCTACCGGACGGTGCTCCCCGGGCATCCGTACGTCGCACCACCGACGCACGGCAAGCTGAATCCGCTTGACGCGACGGAAGAAACGGTGCTGAAAAAAATCGACTTTCACGCCGGCAAGCTCGCCCATCAGCTCGTTTCCGCCTTCAGCGGCATTTCACCGCTATTCGCCAACGAAGTGGTGTTCCGCGCTGGACTCGCCAACCGGGCGACGCTGCCGAAAAGCTTTCTTTCGCTCATCGATGACGTGCGCCACCGCCGCTTTGCCCCGATGATGTACACGAACGGGGAAAAAGAATGGTTTTATGTTCTGCCGCTTGAGCACTTAAAAATAGAAGGCCAGCCATTTGCGAGCGCGAGCAAGCTATTGGACCGCTTTTATTTCGGCAAGGCCGAGCGCGACCGCGTCAAGCAGCAAGCCCATGACATCGAGCGGCTCATGGCGAACGAAAAAGCGAAAAACGAGAAAAAGCTCGCCAAACTCGAACAGACGCTTGAAGAAGCGAAACAAGCCGACACTTACCGGCTGTACGGCGAACTGCTCACCGCCCATTTGTACGCCGTCAAGCGCGGCATGACGGAAATCGAGGTCGTAAACTACTATGACGAAAACGGCGGGACGGTCACCATTCCGCTCGACCCGCAAAAATCGCCGGCCGAGAACGCGCAGCAGTACTTTCAAAAATACCAAAAAGCGAAAAACTCGCTCGCTGTCGTCCAAGAACAAATCGAGCGGACGAAAGAAGACATCGCTTATTGCGACACGATTTTAAGCCAGCTCGAAACCGCCTCGCCGAAAGACGTCGAGGAAATACGCGACGAGCTCATCGAACAAGGCTACTTGCGCCCGCGCGCGGCAAAAGGGGCGAAAAAGCGAAAAACCGCCGCGCCCGAGCTGGACCGCTACGTCGCAAGCGACGGCACGGAAATATTGGTCGGCAAAAACAACAAACAAAACGATTATCTCACGACAAAGCTGGCCCATAAGGACGATGTTTGGCTGCATGTGAAAAACATTCCCGGCTCGCACGTCGTCATCCGGAGCAAGCAACCGTCTGACGAGACGCTCTTGGAAGCGGCGCATCTCGCCGCCTACTTCAGCCAAGCCCGCCACTCCGGATCCGTGCCGGTCGACTACACGCGCATCCGCTACGTGAAAAAACCAAGCGGCGCCAAACCGGGGTTTGTCATTTACGAAAACGAGCAAACACTCTACGTCACCCCCGACGAAGAGCTCGTCCGCGCCATGAAACAGCGGCAAAAAGAACAAGCGGCGAAACCATCGTAAGTCTCACATTTCGCACCCTAACAGGGTAGAAAGAAAGGATTTTTGATTTCGTTTTTCAGAATCACGTTTCGACCAACACGACGAGCGATGGAAATCCTTTTTTTACCATCGCTCGTCGTTCCGTATCACGTTACACGTAGATGCTCTCATCCATGCCCAATCCCTGCAGAATCCTTCGCTGATCCGGGGTAAGGGAGTGATCCAGTGCGCGTTGGATGCGCCCATCCGGCAGCTGGAACAGGATGACGTTCACGTATTGAAACAGCTGTAAAATCGCCTGTCCCGTTGGACGGGTCAGCTTGCGGCCTCCAGGCCCCTTCAACGGGCGTTCCGGTGTGATGAATTGACGCACTCGGCGCTGAAAGACGCGGTAAATGGCCAAGGCCAAGAGAAACAAATCACCCAATACCGCAACCCGCTCTGGCTTTTTGACATCAATCTCATCCGTGAAAAAAGGATCTTTCAAAAAAAGCGAAGTTCATTTCCACGGAGATCTGCCCTTTATACAGCTTCAAGATCTCTTGGGCATCCATTTGTTGGCCCTTCCATTCCTTCGGAACGGTCGTGACGAGGACAAACCGGGACGCTTTCCGTTTCGCCTGTTCCCACGCGTCTTGGTCCAATTCGACGTCAAGGCGCAGGAGATGCAGCGTCTCCATCTCGGGTCCCGCCCCTTTTTTCGGCCGTCCGCGCCGTTTTTTCGGACGCACGATCTCTTCGACGACGGCCTCGACCCGATGGAACCGGGGACGGAGGGAGGCCTTCAGGGATGCTAAGGCTTGTTCAGCGTCTTCGCGGCAGGAGAATGGGTGACGCTCCCAACGGATTTGTTCCTCGCGAAGAAGCTCCGCTTCTTTGGCTCGTTCTTTTTCAAGCGTCTTTCCTTTTCGCTGGTCAAGCGCGCTCGATTCGACGACGATCAGCCGAACCGGATGGCCTTCATACGTTGATGTCGTTTCCCATACCCGGTACTTGGCGCCGTTTCTCTCCGCCAGCGCAAAGGGATCGCTCCACGGGATGTGGGCCGAATCGGCCTCGGCCAATGCTCGTTTCACGATCCGAAGCGACGAAGGGCCTCTCGTGATCAAAAAGGCGTTGGCGGCTTTCGTTTGCGCCAAGGTCTCTTTCGTCATCGCAGCGGAATCCGCCACATAAATCCATTCGTCCTCGATCTTGGCTTGTTTGAGCTGTTCATGGACACGGGATCTCACTTGGGAATTCCACGTTTTGTCAGGCAGGTTGCCGTCGTGCACATCGCCGTAAAACGGGATGCCGTCCTCGTTGCCGACCAGTCCGAAGCCGATCTGTTTTTGCCAATGTTGATGGCGATTGCAGCCATGTGTGATCTGCAGAGCCGCTAACGAGGCCGATTCATACGCTCCGTAAACGGTTTTGTCCGTCGCATCGGCGTGGAACACCCGAAGAGGAAGGCCTTCTTTCCGATAAAGATGAATTAAGCAGGTGCTGATGACCTTGTGAATGCCGGCCTCATACAAGCGGTCGAGATGACGAACCAGCGCATCGTCATTCAACCAGGAAGGATGGAGCCCGGAACGGATGAGTTTTTCCAGATCGATCTCCTGAGCCCATCGCTCCAGGTGAACGAGGGCTTGCCGGCCGTCAAACATATTGTAGAGGATGGCCTGAACGGCATCGCTGGCTCGAGTCTGGCACTGCGGGTGGGCGGGAACGAGATGGTCAATCAATGGGGGAAGGCCCCATTTCTTGAATAGGGCACTTATTATTTCAAATAGGAATTGTGATAGACCGCTTTGACTTGAACGTTCATGAGAGAAAAACTCCTTCACTTTCCTTGTGTGTCAAGGATTCATTCGACGATGGGCGCAAAAAATCCTCCCGATTTTCGTCGGGAGGGTGCGAAATGTGAGATACAACATATTGCGCATGATTCATTATTTCGTGGCGATATATGGTGATGAGCAAGGGTGTCCCGATCCTTTTGGGACACCTCCATGCTTGGTGGTGAGCGAAACTTGCTCATGAATGTTTTTGATGATTTTTTTCAGAAAGCCCACGAAATGTTGACGACACTAGGCGCTGTCACACTCCGTTTTTCCCCCATGGAATGAAGCTGATGACGAGTGAGGCATCTCCCCGCTTGATCCATGTCCATGACTAAAGCGCGGACCGTTTCGTGGTCCACGCTTCTCTTTCCCTGCTTTTAGTCCCCCCACTCCTCTGGATTCTCCCGCCATTTTCGCAATGTCGCCAGATCATGTTCGCTGACGGCGCCAAGGCGGACGGCCGTTTCGATGAGCGTGTTGTAGTCGGTGAGGGTGTAGGCAGGCAAATTCGCTTCGGCAAACGCCTGTTTCGCTTTTTCGAGCCCATACGTGAAAATGGCGGCGACGCCAAGCACGTCGCAGCCGGCCTCTTTCAAGGCGCGGACGGCCGTAAGCGAGCTGCCGCCCGTCGAGATCAAATCTTCGATGACGACAACGCGCTGGCCCGGTTCGGCTTTTCCTTCGATTTGTTTCCCCTTGCCGTGCGCTTTTGCTTGGCTGCGGACGTAGCACATCGGCAGATCAAGCCGTTCGCTCACCCAGGCGGCGTGCGGGATGCCGGCGGTCGCTGTGCCGGCGATGAGGTCCGCTTCGGGGAAATGGGTGCGGATGAGCTCCGCGAGGCCGTCGGCGATCGTGCGGCGCACGTCGGGGTAAGCGAGCGTCAGGCGGTTGTCGCAATAAATGGGCGATTTCAAGCCCGAGGACCATGTAAACGGTTCGTTCGGCTGCAGGGCGACCGCCCCGATTTCAAGCAATTTGGCGGCGATGTCGTGTTTCATTCTCTCTCTCCTCCGTTCCATTCGTGTTGCAAGCGGTTGTACGCTTCAAGCGGATCGGCGGCGCGGGTGATGCTGCGGCCGACGACGATGTAGTCGGCGCCGAGCTCGCGGGCGAGCCCCGGGGTGACGACGCGCACCTGGTCGTGCGCCGCATCATCGGCAAAGCGGATGCCCGGGGTGACAGCGAGAAACGAAGCGCCGCACCGTTCTTTAATGAGCGCCGCTTCTTTCGCCGAGCAGACAACGCCGTCAAGCCCGCTCTCTTTCGCCAAGGCGGCGTAATGGGCGACCGTGTCCGCAAGCGGGCGGGAAATCCACAGCTCGTCCCGCACCATCCGCTCGTCCGTGCTCGTCAGCTGGGTGACGGCGATGCAGAGCGGCCTCCTCATGCCGCTTGGCGTGCCGGCGTCAAGCCCTTCCAGGGCGGCTTCCATCATGCGCCGGCCGCCGGCGGCGTGGACGTTCACCAAATCGGCGCCGACGCGGGCGAGCCCTTTCATGGCCTTTTTCACGGTATTGGGGATATCATGCAGTTTTAAGTCTAAAAAGACGGCATGTTCTTGTTCTTTTAAAAACGCGACAATGCCTGGCCCTTCCTGATAGTACAGCTCCATGCCGACTTTGACAAACAGCGGCGTTCCGGCAAACGGCCGCAAAAAGGCTTCGACTTCTCGCTTCGACGGAAAATCAAGCGCGACAATGAACGGCGTGTGCACCGGTCTTCCAGCTCCTCCCTATGCATTCGGAAATGCGGCCAATTCCGAGTCCATCCAACAGCGCCGGCAGTTCGGCGATGATCGTCGGGCAGACGAACGGATCGACGAAGTTGGCCGTTCCGACCGCAACCGCGCTCGCGCCGGCGTAGAAAAACTCGAGCACGTCTTCTGCCGTTTGAATGCCGCCCATGCCGATGATCGGAATCGACACCGCTTGGCTCACCTCATAAATCATGCGAATGGCGATCGGCTTGACCGCTGGGCCGGATAAGCCGCCGGTGCCGTTGGCCAAAATCGGCCGGCCTGTTTTGATGTCAATGCGCATGCCAACGAGCGTGTTGATCATCGTCAACCCATCGGCGCCCGCTTGTTCAATCGCTTTCGCCATCGCCACGATGTCGGCGACGTTCGGCGACAGCTTCACATAGACCGGCACGGCGGACACTTCTTTGACAAGCCGCGTCAGTTCAGCGGCCACGTCCGGCACCGTGCCGAACGCAATGCCGCCTTTTTTCACGTTCGGGCACGAAATGTTGAGCTCTAACGCATGGACGTTGGGCGCTTTGGAAATCGCTTCGGCTACCTCGACGTACTCTTCCACCGTCGAGCCGGCGATGTTGGCGATGATCGGCACGTCAAACTGTTCAAGCCACGGCAGTTCTTCTGCGAGCACTTTGTCAAGGCCGGGGTTTTGCAGGCCGATGGCGTTTAACATCCCAGCCGGCGTTTCTGCCACCCGCGGCGTCGGGTTGCCAAAGCGCGGCTCTTTTGTCGTCGCTTTGATCATAATGGCGCCTAACACGCTTAAATCATAAAATTTGGCGTACTCGCGGCCAAACCCGAAACAGCCGGACGCCGGCATGATCGGGTTTTTGAGCGAAAGACCCGGCAGTTCAACGGCAAGCCGATTCATAGCACCACCTCCCCGGCCCGAAACACCGGGCCGTCGCTGCATACTTTTTTATACGCCGTCTCGCTTCCCGGCACATGGCAGACGCAGGCGAAACACGCTCCGACCCCGCAGCCCATCCGCTCTTCCAGCGACAAGTACACCGGCCGGTGTCGGAATCGCTCCTCAAGCGCCTTCAACATCGGTTTCGGGCCGCAGGCGTATAAGACGTCAAACTCGAGCGAGCGCGCTTCGATCACATCGGTGACGCGCCCTGCTGTTCCGTACGAACCGTCATCGGTGGCGACATACGTCTCGCCGAACGAGGCGAATTCTTGTTCGTAAAAGACCGCCGCTTTCGTTTGAAACCCGAGCACGCTCACCACTTCAACGCCGCGCTTCGTGAGCTGTTTTGCCAGTTCATAGAGCGGCGGGACGCCGATGCCGCCGCCGACTAGCAGCGCCCGGCCGCCCGCCGGCGCGGCCTCGAGCGGAAAGCCGTTGCCGAGCGGGCCGAGCACATCGACCACATCGCCCGGCTGTTTTTGCGTAAGAAGCGCCGTGCCTTTCCCTTCCTGGCGGTAAATGATCGTGCATTGCCCCTGCTTGTGGTCGATATGGCAAAGGCTGAGCGGGCGGCGCAGGAGCGGATCGGCGGATGCGGCCGCTTTCACATGGACGAACTGGCCCGGTTGCTTCATCTCTTGCACAAGGCGTCCTGAAAGCGTCAATTCATACGTCCGCTCGGCGATCAACCGCTGGCTTGCGACCGTCATTCGTTCGCGGCCGATCATGAGCGCACCAGTCCTTCCGTCATCGCCGTTGTCGAGAACGTCATCGATTCGAGCACTTGCAGCATCGCCCGGGCCGTATCGAGCGACGTCAAGCACGGGATGCCGTTTTCGACCGCTTCGCGGCGGATGCGGAAGCCGTCGCTTTCCGGCTGCTTCCCTTTCGTCAGCGTGTTGATGACGACTTGCGCCTTCCCTTGGCGGATGACATCCAAAATGTTCGGCGATGCTGAGTGAATTTTATTGACAACCGTCACCGGAATGCCGGCGGCTTTCAACGTTTCCGCCGTGCCGTTCGTCGCCAACAGCTGGTAGCCGATGTCGGCAAAGCGGCGGGCCAGCTCGACCGCTTCTTCTTTATCTTTGTCAGCCACCGTCAACATCACCGCACCGTGCGGCTGGATATGGATGCCCGAGGCGACAAGCCCCTTATAGAGCGCTTTTTCAAACGTCAGGTCCTTGCCGATCACTTCGCCGGTCGACTTCATTTCCGGGCCGAGCGAAATGTCGACGTTGCGCAATTTCGCAAACGAGAACACCGGCACTTTCACGTACACGCCAGGGCGCACCGGGCAGACGCCCGTCTCATAGCCCATCTCGGCGAGCTTCGTCCCTAAAATGGCTTTCGTGGCGAGATTCGCCATCGGCACGCCGGTGATTTTGCTTAAAAACGGCACCGTGCGGCTTGAGCGTGGGTTCACTTCCAAGACGTAGACGTCGCTTCCCGAGACGACAAACTGAATGTTCAACAGTCCGACGATGCGCAGCCCGCGCGCCACCCGGATCGTGTAATCCGCGATCTTGTCGATCACTTCCGCGCTTAATGTCTGGGGCGGGTAGACGGCGATCGAGTCGCCGGAATGGACGCCGGCCCGTTCGATATGTTCCATGATCCCGGGGATGACGACCGTCTCGCCGTCAGCGATGGCGTCGACTTCGACTTCCTTGCCGGTGATGTAGCGGTCGACAAGCACCGGGTGCTGCGGATTGACGCGCACGGCGTGTTCCATGTAATGAAGCAGCTCGCCGCGATTGTACACAATTTCCATCGCCCGGCCGCCGAGCACGTACGAAGGGCGGACGAGCACCGGATAGCCGATCTCCTCAGCGATGGCGACCGCTTCTTCGACCGAAACGGCCGTTTTGCCGGCTGGCTTCGGAATGCCGAGTTCCGAGAGCGCCTGTTCAAATTTATCGCGGTCTTCGGCGCGATCCAAATCCTCAAGCGTCGTCCCAAGCAAACGGACGCCGCGCGCCTCGAGTTCCGCCGCCAAGTTGATCGCCGTCTGACCTCCGAATTGGACGATGACGCCGACCGGCTGCTCGAGATCGATGACATGCATCACATCTTCGGCGGTCAACGGTTCGAAATACAGTTTGTCCGACGTGCTGAAGTCGGTCGAGACTGTTTCCGGATTGTTGTTGATGATGATCGCCTCATAGCCGGCCTGCTTAATGGCCCAGACGCAATGGACGGTCGCATAGTCAAATTCGATCCCTTGGCCGATGCGGATCGGGCCGGAGCCAAGAACGACCACGCTCGGTTTCTTCGTGACGATTGATTCGTTTTCTTCTTCGTACGTGCTATAGTAGTATGGCGTTTCCGACGTGAATTCGGCCGCACACGTATCGACCATTTTGTACACCGGCATGATGCCTTGTTGGCGGCGCAGCGCGTAAATATCGCGCTCCGTTTGCCCCCATAGCGCCGCCACGGCCGCATCCGAGAACCCAAGCGCTTTCGCTTTCGTTAACACGTCAAGGTCGCCCGGGTGGTTTTTCAAGACCGTTTCCATCTCAATAATGTTTTGAATCTTATGCAGGAAAAAGCGGTCGATTTGGCTCCATTCATGCAGCGTCTCAACCGTCACCCCGCGGCGGAGCGCCTCGGCGATGTAAAAGAGACGCTCGTCGCCCGCCTTGCAGATCCGCTTTTCGAGCACGTCGTCGGCAGCCGTTTTCGCCTCATTCAATTCGAGATGATGAACACCGATCTCAAGCGAACGGACTGCTTTTAACAGCGATTCTTCGAACGTCCGGCCGATCGCCATCACTTCGCCGGTCGCTTTCATTTGCGTGCCAAGGCGGCGGTTCGCCGATTCAAATTTGTCAAACGGAAAGCGCGGAATTTTCGTCACGACATAATCGAGCGCTGGCTCGAAGCAGGCGTACGTTTTCCCGGTGACCGGGTTGATCATTTCGTCAAGCGTCAGCCCGACGGCGATTTTCGCCGCCAGTTTCGCGATCGGATACCCCGTCGCTTTTGACGCCAGCGCCGATGAGCGGCTGACGCGCGGGTTCACTTCAATGACGTAATAGCGGAAGCTGTCCGGGTCAAGCGCGAGCTGGACGTTGCAGCCGCCTTCGATGCCAAGGGCGCGGATGATTTTCAAGGATGCGTTGCGCAACAGCTGGTATTCGCGGTCGCTTAACGTCTGGCTCGGGGCGACGACGATCGAGTCACCCGTATGAATGCCGACCGGGTCGATGTTTTCCATGTTGCAGACGACGATGGCGTTGTCGTTGGTGTCGCGCATCACTTCGTATTCAATCTCCTTGTAGCCGGCGATGCTCCGCTCAAGCAGGCATTGGTGCACCGGGCTCATCTTCAAGCCGGTCGAGACGATTTCCATCAATTCTTCTTCGTTCGTGCAAATGCCGCCGCCCGTGCCGCCGAGCGTGAACGCCGGGCGGACGATGACCGGATAGCCGATTTGTTCGACAAATGCGTATGCCTCTTCCAAGCTGTGAATAATCGCGCTTTCCGGCACCGGCTCGCCAAGCTCGTTCATGAGGGCGCGGAACTGTTCGCGGTCTTCCGCTTTTTCGATCGCTTCAAGCTTCGTGCCGAGAATTTCGACGCCGCACTCCTGGAGCACCCCGGCTTTCGCCAGTTCCACCGCCAAGTTGAGGCCGGTCTGGCCGCCAAGCGTCGGCAAAATCGCGTCCGGCCGCTCTTTGCGGATAATGCGGGCGACAAAGTCGAGCGTCAACGGCTCCATATACACTTTATCGGCGATTTCCGTATCGGTCATGATCGTCGCCGGATTCGAGTTCACAAGAATGACTTTGTATCCTTCTTCTTTTAGAGCGAGGCACGCTTGCGTTCCCGCGTAGTCGAACTCGGCCGCCTGGCCGATGACGATCGGCCCCGAGCCGATGACTAAAATCGTTTCAATGTCGCGGCGTTTAGGCATGGATGACTTCCCCTTTCTTGTTGAACTCGCGGATGAGCGCCAAAAACTCGTCAAACAGCGGATTCGCATCTTCCGGCCCCGGTGAGGCTTCCGGATGGTATTGCACCGTAAACGCTGGGACATCGCGATGGCGAAGCCCTTCCACGGTGCCGTCATTCAAAGCGACATGCGTCACCTCAAGGCGGGTGCCGGAAAGCGATTCATGGGTGACCGTATAGCCGTGGTTTTGCGACGTAATGGCGACTTTGCCGGTGCGCAAATCTTTCACCGGATGGTTCGAGCCGCGATGGCCGAATTTCATTTTCTCCGTATTCGCGCCGCACGCCAAGGCGAACAGCTGATGGCCGAGGCAGATGCCAAAGAGCGGCGCTTTGCCAAGGATTCCCCGGATCATCTCGATCGCTTCCGGCACGTCTTTCGGGTCGCCGGGTCCATTTGAGAGCATGACTCCGTCCGGATGCCAGCTGAGCACGTCTTCGGCGGTGGCGTTGTACGGCAAGACGATGACATCACAATTTCGCTTGTTCAATTCGCGCAAAATCCCATGTTTCATCCCGAAATCAATCAACACGATGCGCTCGCCGCGCCCCGGGCTCGGGTAGGCGCTTTTCGTCGAGACGCGCCGCACTTGGTCGCGCGGCCACTCCATCGCCCGCAGCTTGGCCGCCGCTTCCGCCGGATCGACATTTAGCCCACAGATCATCCCTTTTAACGTCCCGTGCTGGCGAATGATGCGCGTCAATTTGCGCGTATCGATGCCGGAAAGGCCCGGAATGTCTTTTTCTTTCAAATACTCATCCAACGTCAGCTCCCCGCGCCAGTTAGACGGCGTCACGCACGCTTCTTTGACGATGAATCCGTGCACATACGGGCGAATCGCCTCAAAGTCGTCGCGGTTGATGCCGTAGTTGCCGATCAACGGATACGTCATCGTCACGATTTGCCCGCAATACGACGGGTCAGTCAAAATTTCTTGGTAGCCGGTCATGCCAGTGTTAAAGACGACTTCCCCGGTCGTCTCTTTCAAGCTGCCAAACGCGTCCCCGACAAAAAACGAACCATCTTCCAAAATAAGCTGCCGTTTCATGTTACGCCCTTCCTTTCTCCCATACGAGTGTTCCGCCGACGAACGTCATCACCGGCCAGCCTTGGCACGCCCAGCCGGCAAACGGTGTATTTTTTCCTTTGGACGCAAACGTCTCCGGGTCAATCGCTTCTTCTGCTTCCAAATCAATGACCGCAATATCAGCCGGCGCGCCGACGGCAAGCCGCCCGGCATTGAGGCCGAAACATTGCGCCGGCTTGATCGTCAGCCAATCGACGAGCTGCTCTAATGTAAACACGCCAGTTTTGACAAAATGCGTATACAAGAGCGGAAACGCGGTCTCCAACCCAACGATGCCAAACGGCGCCGCCTCGATGCCTTTCGCTTTTTCCGCGGCTGTATGCGGCGCATGATCCGTGGCGATAAAATCGATCGTGCCGTCGAGCAGCCCTTCCATGAGCGCTTCGCGATCCTCACGGCTGCGCAGCGGCGGGTTCATTTTATAGTTCGCATCCAAACCCGGAATGTCTTCGTCGCACAAGAGCAGATGATGCGGCGTCACTTCGGCGGTGACGCGGATGCCGGCCCGCTTCGCGTCGCGGACGACGCGCACCGACTCTTTCGTGCTGATGTGGCAGACGTGATAATGGCAGCCGGTTGCTTCAGCGAGCAAGACGTCGCGGGCGATGTGCACCGCCTCGCACACAGACGGAATGCCGGCGAGGCCATATCGGCGGGCGAAATCGCCGTCATGCACCGCTCCGCCGTTTTTCAGCGTGTCGTCCTCGCAATGGGCGACGATCGCCATATCAAGCGCCGCGGCTCGTTTCATCGCCTCATACATCATTCCGGCCGATTGGACGCCGACGCCGTCATCGGTGAAGGCAAACGCCCCGGCTTCTTTTAACGCGGCAAAATCGGTCAGCTCTTCTCCCTTTTGCCCAATCGTGATCGCCGCATACGGCAACACGTTGACGTGCGCCGTTTCGCGGATGCGTTTTTGCAGCCATTCCATCTGCTCTTTTCGGTCCGGCACCGGGTTCGTGTTCGGCATGGCGGCGACCGTCGTAAAACCGCCTTTCGCCGCGGCGAGCGTGCCCGTTTCGATCGTTTCTTTCGCTTCACCACCCGGCTCGCGCAAATGGACGTGCAAGTCAATCAAGCCAGGAACGATGAGACGGCCGGCAACATCGATGACGTCCTCCCCATCCGCTTCTAGCGGCTGTTCATAGCGGATCGCCGCAATATTCCCACGTTCGATTTTGATATGTGTCCGCACCAATTCCCCATCTTCATTGAACGACCTGCCATTTTTCAACCAGACGGCCATGTTTCATTCTCCCTTCCATTGCCCGTTTTAAGACGGCCATGCGTACATAAACGCCGTTTTCCATTTGTTTAAAAATGCGCGACGCCTTCGCTTCGACAAGTTCGCTCGCAATTTCGACCCCGCGGTTGACCGGCGCCGGGTGCAAGATGATGGCGCCCGGTTTCATCCGCCGCGCCCGCTCGAGCGTCAGCCCGTACCGCAAATGGTACTCTTCTTTCGTCAACCCCATCGCTTCAGCGTGGCGCTCGTGCTGGATGCGCAGCAACATCACGACATCGGCGCGGGCGATGGCCTCATCCACTTCGACGTACGTCCCATACGGATTCGTTTCATCTTTCCACTCTGCCGGTCCGGAAAACAGGACGTTTGCCCCCAACCTTGTCAACACTTCCGCATTGGAGCGGGCGACGCGGCTATGGCGGATGTCGCCGATGATCGCCACCGTCAAGCCGGTGAAGGCGCCAAACTCTTGGCGGATCGTCAATAAATCCAAAAGCGATTGGGTCGGATGGTGTCCGCAGCCGTCGCCAGCGTTAATGATCGCGATGCCGACCGCATGGCGGAGCGCTTCGAAATAAGCATCTTCGTGATGGCGGATGACAACGGCATCGACACCGATTGCCTCAAGTGTGCGGACGGTGTCATACAGTGTCTCCCCTTTTTGCACGCTCGAGCGTTCCGGGTCAAACGGAATGACATGAAGCCCAAGTTTCCGTTCCGCCATCTCGAAGCTGCATTTCGTGCGCGTGCTCGGTTCGAAAAACAAGTTGGCGACGTACATCGGGGCCGCCGGGCGCCAAATGCGCCCGTTGCGGAACGCTTCCGCTTCATCGAGCAAACGGTTGATTTCATCGAGCGGCAGTTCGCTTAACGTGAGAAGATGGGTCATCGGTCTCGCTCCCTTTTCCTTTTTTACAAAAAAACACCTTGCCGATGAGGCAAGGTGTGACGGTCGGCGCACGGCGGGGCCGAGGGTAGACTCCGGCCCTGGATGCGCCTGTTTTCACACCTTTTTAAGCCTCGCGGGACTTAATTAAAAGGTGCTTTTCGATTAGGCGACATGGTCGCTGCTGTTTTCTTCAAATAGGTTTTCCGCCGCTTGCGGACGCCCCGGCAACATCAAGTTGAGGAGGACGCCGACAATCGCGGAGAGCGCCATCCCGGTGATTTGGAAGCTCTCGCTGATTTTCAGCACGGCGCCGCCGATGCCGATGACCAAGATGACCGAGGCGATGACTAAATTGCGAGTCTGGCCGAAATCGACGCGGCTGTCGATCAACATGCGCAGTCCGGACGAGGCGATGATGCCAAACAGCAAGATCGACACACCGCCCATGACCGGCGTCGGAATCGAACTGATCAGCGCCGTGATTTTGCCGACGAAGCCGAAAGCGATGGCGATCACCGCCGCGCCGGCCAACACATAGACGCTGTAAACCCGGGTGATGGCCAGCACGCCGATGTTTTCCCCGTACGTCGTTTTCGGCGGGCCGCCGAGCAAGGCGGAAATCATCGTCGCCGTTCCGTCCCCTAAAATCGAGCGATGCAATCCCGGCTTTTGAATAAGGTCGCGGCCGACGACTTTGCTTAACACAAGCTGGTGGCCGATATGCTCCGACAAGGTGACGATGGCGACCGGAACCATGAGCATGACGATCTCCCACGTGACGCGCACCGGATAGTCGGCAAACGGGATGAGGAAATCCGGCCATTCGAACCATTTCGCCGCCGCCACTTTCGACAAATCGACGAGCCCGACGGCCAGCGCGTAGAGGTAACCGACCACGATGCCGACAAGCACCGGAATGAGGCTCAACATTCCGCGCGCCAGCACAGAGCAAATGATCGTTGCCGCGAGCGTCACGAGCGCCACTGAGAAATGGAGCAGGCTGTATTTGCCGTCCGGGCCGTTCATCGCCATCTCGACCGCCGTGCCGGCTAGGCCGAGGCCGATGACGATGATGACCGGGCCGACCACAACCGGGGGCAGCAGCTTCATCACCCAGCGGTAGCCCGCTTTTTTAATGATGAGGGCGACAACCCCGTACACCAACCCCGCAAGAAAGCTGCCGATCATCGCCGCTCCCGGGCCGCCAGCCGTTTTCGCCGCGATGATCGGCGCAATGTAGGCGAACGACGAACCAAGATACGCGGGCACTTGCCATTTCGTAATGATCAAAAACGCAAGCGTTCCAAGCCCGCTTGTGAGCAAGGCGATCGACGGGTCCAACCCGACTAAGTACGGCACTAAAATCGTCGCGCCAAACATGGCGAATAAATGCTGAAGGCTTAATGTGATCCATTGCCCAACGGTCGGGCGTTCTTGAATGTCCAACACCGGTTTGTTCATCTTTCGTCACTCCTTTGATCAAATGAGCGAACTTACTGTCTAGTGTGCACAAAAAACCCTCTTTGCCCATGAAGGCGCAAAGAGGGTGCAGAAACAGTCGAAACGGTTTCGCCCCTTTTGCAGCCTCACGGGACTGCGCTTAAAAGGGTGCTTCGCTATTTTTCATGAATGGAGACTTGATCGATGCCGTCCACTTCCGTCAGCTCAACGACAATAAGTTCCGAACGGGAAGTCGGCACATTTTTGCCGACAAAATCGGCGCGGATCGGGAGTTCTCTATGGCCGCGGTCGACAAGCACCGCAAGCTGGATGCGCGCCGGGCGGCCCAAATCCATCACTGCATCCATCGCCGCCCGCACCGTCCGGCCGGTGAAGAGCACATCATCAACCAAAACGACGTTCCGCTCGGTTACCGGAAACGGCACATTCGTTCCTTTCACAAGCGGTTCATGGTCGTCCGTCTTCACGGTCAAATCGTCGCGGTACAAGGTGATGTCAAGCTCGCCGACGGGAACGGACGCTCCTTCAATTTGCTCGATCCGCTCCGCCAGGCGGCGCGCCAAGTAAATGCCGCGCGTTTTAATCCCGACAAGCACGCAGCCGTCAATGCCTTTGTTTCGTTCGATGATTTCGTGGGCGATGCGCGTCAAAGCGCGGCGAATCGCCTGTTCGTCCATCACGACCGCTTTTTGCATGCGAGCCACCTCCGTTGGCACAAAAAAATCCCCGGCCTGTGAAGCGGGGGATGGCGGGTTGATCGCCGCAGACATCAAACGGGCATGCGCCGCGATGTTGTTTGTTGAATCCGACCCCTTTTCAGCCTCACAGGACTGAACTTAAAGGTTCTGTTCACTTAGTTTCATTGTAAAGCGAGCGGTTCCGTTTGTCAATCGTTTTTTCGCAGCCAGTCAAGCAATTCGGCAAACTCCGGCGGCAACGGCGCTTCAAATTCCAAATACTCGCCGGTGCGCGGATGATGGAAGCCAAGCACGCCGGCGTGAAGCGCCTGGCCGTCGATTGCGAGCGTTTTTTTCGGCCCGTATTGCGGATCCCCGGCAAGCGGGTAGCCGATGTATTTCATATGGACGCGAATTTGGTGCGTCCGCCCCGTTTCCAGCTGGCACTCCACATACGTATAATGGCGAAACCGCTCGAGCACGCGGAAATGGGTCACCGCTTCCTTGCCGTTTTCCTCGGTGACGGCCATTTTCTTTCGATCGCGTTTGTCGCGGCCGATTGGAGCATCGATCGTGCCATAATCGTGCGGAATAACGCCGTGGACGATCGCCTTGTAGCGGCGCGTCACCGTTTTGTTCACAAGCTGCTCGACAAGCGAGCGATGGGCGGCATCGTTTTTCGCCACCATCAATAGTCCTGATGTGTCTTTGTCAATCCGATGAACAATGCCGGGGCGAAGCACGCCGTTGATCCCAGACAAGTCGCGGCAATGGGCGAGAAGCGCGTTGACAAGCGTGCCGCGCATATGCCCGGGCGCCGGATGGACGACCATGCCGCGCGGTTTGTTGACGACAAGGACATCTTCATCTTCATAGTAAATGTCAAGCGGAATCGGCTCCGGCTCGACATGAAGCGGCTCAGGCTCCGGCGGTGAGACGACGACCGAGTCGCCCGCTTCGCATTTGTAGTTCGCTTTCACCGTATGGCCGTTCACGGTCACAAGCCCGTTTTTGATCCATTGTTGCACTTGCGAACGCGACCATTCCTCATTCAACGCCGCGATCACTTTATCAATTCGTTCGCCGTCATATTCGTCTTCGATGTGAAACGTGATCGTGTCCATCTACTCATTCCCTTTCTCTGGTGTCGCGAAAAAAAACATATGGACAAACAGCAAGATGACGCCGACCGTCAGCGCCGAATCGGCGACATTGAACACCGGAAAACTGTATGTGCCGATGTACGCGTGGATGAAATCGACCACTTCCTTGCGAAAGACGCGGTCGAGAAAATTCCCAATCGCCCCGCCGAGCATCAGCCCAAGCCCCACGCCCGCCAGGCGTTCGGAAGGCTTCAGGCGGCGGATGTAGATCACGATCGCCGCCACGACAATCACCGTAATCAAATAAAAGAGCCAAAACTGCCCTTCGAGCATGCCCCACGCCGCGCCGCGATTGCGGTGCGACGTAATATAAAGCACATTGTCAATGATCGGGATGCTTTCCCCAAGCCGCATATAGCGGACGACAAGCCATTTCGTCCATTGATCGAGGATGACGACCGCCGCCGCAATCCAATAGTATGCCACCGTGCCAAGTCCCCCTGTCCTTCTCATTCATCCTTTTTGCATTGTAGCATAATTCGCCACGGCAAACAAATGAAGCGGCAAGGCCGCCCCAAGGCAGCCTGCCGCTTTTCGTTACGCGGAATAATGTTCATTCACGATATGTGCGCAGCGCGGGCAAAGCGTTGGATGCGACGGATCGGCGCCGACTTCTTTCGTCACCGTCCAGCACCGCTCGCACGTCTCGCCTTCCGCCGGGCGGACGAGGACGGCCACGTGATCGAGCCGCTCGGCTTCGGCCGGCGCGGCGTCATACGGTTCATCCGCAACGGAAAACGCGGAAACAATGAGAAGCTGGCGCAAGTCGGCATCAAGCGACGCCAACAGCTTCCGCGCCTCGTCTTTCGGGTAGACCGTGACGCTCGCGGTCAGCGATTTGCCGATCACTTTTTCATTGCGGGCGTTCTCGAGCGCTTTGAAAATGTCATCGCGCACGTCCATAAACGCATCCCATTTCGCCATCAGCGCTTCTTCGCCGTCGATTGCGATCGGCTCCGGCATATCGGTGAGCTGGACGCTTTCCACGTGTTCTCTGCGATTCGGAATGTGCTCCCACACTTCATCAGCCGTATGCGGCAAAATCGGCGCGATCAACTTCGCCAATGCAACGACCGTTTCATACAATACGGTCTGCACCGCACGGCGGGCGCGCGAGTCGGCTGCTTCGATGTACAAAATGTCTTTCGCCATATCCAAGTAAAACGCGCTCAGCTCAACGGTGCAGAAATGGTTCATCTCATGATAAACAGCGGCGAAATCGTAGCTGTCATACGCTTTTTTCACCTTGACGATCAGCTTGTTCAACTTCGCCAGCATATAGCGGTCGACTTCCCCAAGCTCCCCAACCGGCACCGCGTTTTTGTTCGGGTCGAAATCAAACAAGTTGCCGAGCATAAACCGGAACGTGTTGCGGATTTTCCGGTACACTTCCGACACTTGTTTTAAAATATGATCGGAGATGCGCACGTCCGCTTGATAGTCGACCGAAGCGACCCAAAGCCGCAAAATGTCGGCGCCGAACTGTTCCATCACTTTGGCTGGCACGACGACGTTGCCGAGCGATTTGCTCATTTTCCGCCCTTCGCCGTCCAACACAAAGCCGTGGCTCAACACGCCTTTATACGGCGCTTTGCCGGTGACGGCAACGGCGGTGGACAGCGACGAGTTGAACCAGCCGCGGTATTGGTCAGACCCCTCTAAGTACAAATCAGCCGGACGCACGAGATCGTCGCGTTCGACCAACACGGCTTGGTGCGACGAACCGGAGTCAAACCAGACGTCCATAATGTCCGTTTCTTTCGTAAAGAGGCCGTTCGGGCTTGACGGATGAGTGAACCCTTCCGGCAGCAAGTCTTTCGCCTCGCGCTCAAACCAGACGTTTGATCCGTATTGGCGGAACAAGTTCGACACATGCTCGATCGTCTCATCGGTGATGATCGGTTCGCCGTTTTCGCCGTAAAAGACCGGAATCGGCACGCCCCACGCCCGTTGGCGGGAAATGCACCAGTCGCCGCGGTCGCGCACCATGTTATGGATGCGGATTTCTCCCCATTCCGGAATCCATTTCGTTTCTTTAATCGCTTGAAGCAGCTCGTTCCGGATTTTATCGATCGACGCAAACCATTGCGTCGTCGCCCGGAAAATCGTCGGCTGTTTCGTCCGCCAGTCGTGCGGATACGAGTGGGTGATAAAGCCGAGCTTCAACAAGGCGCCGGCTTCCTCAAGCTTCTGTGTAATCGCCTTGTTGGCGTCTTCGTAAAACATTCCTTCAAACCCCGGCGCTTCGCTCGTCATATAGCCGCGCTCATCGACCGGGCAAAGAACCGGAAGCCCATATTTTTGTCCGACAAGGAAGTCGTCTTCCCCATGCCCCGGCGCGGTATGGACGCAGCCCGTGCCGGCGTCGGTCGTGACGTGTTCGCCGCAGACGACGAGCGAGTCGCGCTCATAAAACGGATGTTTCGCCACTACATACTCGAGCGCTGTTCCTTTGATCGTTTTCACAACCGACCATGCGTCCCAGCCGACTTCTTTCGCCACCGACTCGACAAGGGCAGCGGCGACGACGTATTTTTGCCCGTTAGCTTCGACGACATGGTAGTCCAACTCCGGATGGACGGCGATCGCCAAGTTGGCCGGAATCGTCCACGGCGTCGTCGTCCAAATGACGATACGTTCGTCCCCCTCAAGCACGCCTTTGCCGTCTTTCACCGGGAAGGCGACATAAATCGACGGCGAGCGCTTGTCTTTATATTCGATTTCCGCTTCGGCGAGCGCCGATTCGCTTGACGGCGACCAATAGACCGGCTTCAACCCTTTGTAGATGAGCCCTTTTTTCGCCATTTCGCCAAACACTTTAATTTGTTGGGCTTCATACTCAGGCTTGAGCGTAATGTACGGGTTGTCCCAGTCGCCGCGCACGCCGAGCCGCTTGAACTGCCGGCGCTGGTTGTCGATTTGTTCATACGCGTATTGCTCGCACCGCTTGCGGAACTCGGCGACGCTCATCGATTTGCGGTCGACGCCTTGTTTCGTGAGCGCCGTTTCGATCGGCAAACCGTGCGTATCCCAGCCCGGCACATACGGCGCGCAATAGCCGCTCATGGATTTGTAGCGGACGATGATGTCTTTTAAAATTTTGTTCAGCGCATGGCCCATATGAATGTCGCCGTTGGCATACGGCGGGCCGTCATGCAGGACAAACAGCGGCCGCCCTTTCGTCCGCTCCTGCACTTTCCGATAAATGTCCATTTCCTCCCATTTTTTTTGCATTTCCGGCTCCCGCTTCGGCAAATTGCCGCGCATCGGGAACTCGGTCTTCGGCATGAGTAGCGTTTCTTTGTAATCCATCCTTGCTCCTCCTTCGAACGATCGATTCCAAATAAAAAACCGTTCTCCCCCGGCAAGGGACGAGAACGGTCTCGCGGTACCACCCTTCTTGGCCATGCAAACGACGCACAGCCCACTTTTCATTCGTAACGGGAATGACGCGCCATGGCCTACTTGATGTTCGGCATGGAACTCCAGGGTGATGTTCACTCTTGCACCGATGCCAGGCTTCCACCGTCCCCGGCTCGCTGCGACCGGTCGTACAAGAGCTACTGTCCCTTTCATCGTCGATGGCTGTTTCGCGATCCATCCGGAAAAAAGCCAACCGCCGCCCATGGCGGCTGGTGCGGCGATTTTTGCCAATCATTATAACCGAAACGGCTTCGGTTCGTCAAGGATGAGACAGTGGTTCTTTCGCCCCTTCTTCCAAATCGGGCGTCTCATACTCCATCAACTCGTCCCAGTCGCGACTGTTGATCATATCAAGCTGCGCCTCGACAAGCATGCGGAAACGGGCGCGGAACACTTTCGACTGCCGCTTCAGCTCCTCGATCTCGAGGGCGATTTTCCGCGATTTCGCCAATGCATCGCTGATGATGCGCTCGGCGTTTTTTTCCGCCTCTTTAATGATCAGCTTCGCTTCCTTTTGCGCATTCCGCTTCACTTCTTCCGCTGCTTCCTGAGCAACAAGAATCGACTTATTGAGCGTCTCTTCAATGTTCGCAAAGTAGTTCAGCTTTTCCGTCAGTTCGGCTACTTTTTCTTCCAGCTGCTTTTTTTCACGGATGAGCATTTCATAGTCTTTAATGACTTGATCGAGAAACTCGTTCACTTCGTCTTCATCGTACCCGCGAAACCCGCGGCTGAATTCCTTGTTGTGAATATCTAATGGCGTCAACGGCACAACGGCCACCTCCGTCTCCATCATTCCTTTTCTTCACTTTATTCGACACAGTTTGCCGATTTCCTGCCGCCGTTTGTTTATTTTTGTCGGCCGATCCGGACGAGCCAGCGCTCTTTTTTCGTCGGCCCTTCCACCGAAAACAGCTTGCAACGGCCAAAGCCCCGCGCCGACAGCACATCACCCGGTTCGCAGAGAAAATCAGGCTTGTCCACCACCTTCCAGTTGACTTTGACAAGCCCGCTTTCAACAAGCGTACGCGCTTTCTCGCGCCCAAGGCGAAATGCCTGAGCGAGCACAGCATCGAGCCTTAGAGAAGAAACCGTGACCGTTCCTTCCTCCCACGTTTCGGCAAGCGGCATGGCTGCCGACAACGGCAACGGCTCAAGCGCAACCGGAGCTTTGCCGATCGTTTCGACATGCAGGCGGACGTAGTCGGCGACTTCAGCGGCGGCGAAAAATTGAATCTCTTCATCTTGAACGAGAATATCGCCAAACTTGCCGCGCCGCAAGCCAAGCGACATGAGCGCCCCCAACACGTCGCGATGTTCAAGGGAAACGAATTTCGCCGGATAGCGGACAGCAAACAGAGCGATGCGATAATCACTTTCCTCCGGCTCGATATACGGCGGAGCGAGAAACGCCCGCTTCCGCTCGACAAACGGGGCGCCGCCGAAAAAGAACGCGCGCACATCTTCCGCGCCGCCGACGATGCTTTGCACGATTTGCTGCTCACGCGGATCGAGAAAATCGGTCAGCTTCGGAGCGTACTGACGGCTCACCATCTCCTTCCACTCGAGCACTTGATCAATGAACGGATGTTCCTCTTTGCGAAAATGCTGATACAGCTCCACTCGACGTCACCTTGCTTTCATGGAAGAAAGGAACCCACAACGGATTCCTTTCTGCGAGTTCCGTCCTTCCGCTTTTTTGCCTGCCGGAACGGAGAGCGGCGGCGCCGTGCGCGCAAAACGAAGCTAAAACTGCGACTGAAGAATGTCGAACAAGGCGTGAAGCCCTCTCGTCGCGAATTCAAGAACGATAAACGCGACGATTGGGGAGACGTCAATGATGCCAAGCGGCGGAATGACGCGCCGAAACGGCTCCAAATACGGTTCGCAAATGGCGGCAAGCATTTGTCCGAACCGTGTTTCGCGCGCATTGGGAAACCACGACATTAAAATATAAATGATCAGTGCATACGAGTACACTTGAATCAATGTCGTCAAAAACGCGAGTACATAATCCAACGGCTACCACCTCTTCATCGGTCTGTCATCCTCGCCGTCGAGCGAAATCGAGCCGCTGACGTCGACGTTTTCCGGAGTGCATAAAAAAATTTTTGTGCCGACTTGCTGAATGTCGCCGCCAATGGCGTACACGGTGCCGCTTAAAAAGTCGACGATCCGCTTCGCCTGCTCATGCTGAATGCGCTGCAAATTGACGATGACCGCGCGCCGGCTTTTCAAATGGTCCGCGATCTCCTGCGCCTCCGCATACACCCGCGGCTCAGCAAGCACAACTTTCGCCGATTTTTGCACGCTTTGCAGGCTGACGACGTTCGCCTTTCCTGCCGTCTTCGGCGGCGCCTCCTCTTCCGGCTGCGGCGCTTCATATTCTTCCTCATAGTCTTCGTAGTCTTCTTCTAAAAAATAATCGCGGAATTTTTTCATCAATCCCATCCCGTTTCACCTCCTACAATGATCCGACAAGCGCGCTGCCGATGCGCACAAACGTCGCTCCTTCCTCGATGGCGATCGTGTAGTCGTTTGACATGCCCATTGATAGTTCGGTGCATGGCGCATGGGCCATTCCCAGCGCCTGAACACGTTCCTTCAGCATCCGCAATTGACGAAAGCAAGCGCGCAATATCGCTTCGTCGTCGGTGTGCGGCGCCATCGTCATCAATCCGACGACTTCGATGCGCGAAAAGGCGTGAAGTTGTTCAATAAACGGAACCGTTTCTTCGGGGGCGAGCCCGTGTTTGGTCGCCTCTCCTGAGACGTTCACCTGCACAAAACATTTCACCCGCCGCGCCGCCCGCTTTTCGATTTCTTTCGCGAGCGACAAGCGGTCGAGCGAATGAATGTAATCGACTTTATCAATGATGTCTTTGACTTTGCGCGACTGAAGCGTCCCAATGAAATGCCACGTCGCTTGATTTCCGATCCGTTCATGCTTTTCCATCAATTGGTCAGAGCGGTTTTCGCCGAGATCGGCAATGCCGGCGTCAAGCACCTCGAGCGCCCGCTTTGCATCCACATATTTGGTGACCGCCACGATGCGCACGCCCGCCGGATCGCGGCCGACGCGAGCGCAGGCCGCCTCGATTTCTCGGCGAATGGCCGCCAAGTTGTCGCGCACCGTCATGTCCATTCCTCCCTTCGGCCAATGAACGCCAACATCCTTCCGGTCGTTCCGCGGTCGCGGCGGTGGGAAAAAAACAACGCTTCCTCACAGCTTGTACAGCGTTCCGACACATAAATATGGCTGTTCGGAACGCCAGCCGCGAGCAACTGAAGCCGGTTGGCTTCCTTTAAGTCAAGCGCATATTGCCCTGGGCTTGTTTCCCGCCATGGCAACGGGCTTTCCGGAGGAAGCGTCGGGCGCAAGCCATCGATCACCCGGTCATCGACCGTGTAACAGCACGGGCCAATGGCCGGTCCAATCGCCACATAGATGTCAGACGGAGCAATTTGTTCGCGCTCCTGCCAAATCTGCACCATATTGCGGGCAATGCCGCCCGCCGTCCCCCGCCAGCCAGCGTGGACAAGACCGACCACATCGGCTGATGGCGCGATAAAATAGACAGGCACGCAGTCAGCAAAACAAAGCGCAAGCAATACCCCCGCCTCATCCGTATACAACCCGTCGACCCCCGGAACCGCCGTGGCGAAATCCTGCGCTCCGCTCCCCCGGTCGTTTTTCGTCACCTTTCGAATGTCGGCGCCGTGCACTTGTTGGCAACATACCCATCGTTCAAGCGGGAATGAGAGCCAGTGTGCCAAGCGCCGGCGGTTGTTGACGACATCCATGCGATCGTCGCCGACATGCAACCCCATATTGAGCGAGGCGAACGGCCCTTTGCTCTCCCCGCCGTGTTTCGTCGTCAATCCAGCGACGACTCCAACAAACGGAGGCGCCTGGCAACGGAGCCAGCCGCAGGCTTCCTGTTGAAAAATGTCTGGCATTCGCGTCAACCCTCACGCTGCTTTTTGTAGTTTTTTATCACTTTTTTTCCTATTTTATCATAGTTTGTTTGTCCATGATAACCTTTATTTGCGATTTTGTCGAAACATTGTCGCCGAATATTGTCCAGCCCCCATTGCCGCTCGAAAACCGCGCTGGCGGCAGAGCCGATCTGCCCACGAAAAGCGGAAAGGCCTGCAACGTCGTCCTGCCGCGTTGCAAGCGACGGGGCCAACCGTTGCACCAGCCGTTTAATCTAAATCATGAAGGCGGACTAAAATCACATCGGCTCCGATTTTGACGATGTTCTGCCATGGAATGACGACCGCCTCTTCGCGCCCAAACAGCCCGAGCATCTTTCCGGCGCCTAAAATAATGAGTGAGCGGATTTTTCCAGTATCTAAATCAATATCAATGTCCCCAATATTGCCAAGCTTTTTCCCATTGGCTACATTGACGACATCTTTCGTCTGAAATTCGGAAATTCTCATCACAGTTTTTCTCCCCGCCTTTCCTCTCCCTCTTTTTCATCTATATGACGACAAATGAGCAGTTATGTGCCAAAGAAAAAGGCTGCGCCTGCAGCCTGTCACACTTGGATGTTTTTATTCATTTGCCGAATCGCCGCTTTTTCGAGCCTGGACACTTGCGCTTGGGAAATGCCGATTTCCTCGGCCACTTCCATTTGCGTCTTTCCTTGAAAAAAACGTTTGCGGATGATCATTTTTTCCCGCTCATTCAACCGCCGAAGCCCTTCCTTCAAGGCGATTTCTTCGATCCATTGGCTGTCGCGGTTGCGCTCATCGCTCAGCTGGTCCATCACATAAATCGGGTCGCCGCCATCGTTGTAAATCGGCTCAAACAATGAAACAGGATCTTGAATGGCATCGAGGGCAAACACCACTTCCTCATGGGCGACGCCGAGTTCTTTGGCAATTTCCTCAGTTGACGGTTCTTTCGCCGTCTCGCTCATGAGCCGCTCTCGCACTTGCAGCGCTTTGTAGGCAATGTCGCGCAACGAACGCGAAACGCGGATCGGGTTGTTGTCGCGCAAATAACGGCGGATCTCGCCGATGATCATCGGCACTGCGTAAGTGGAAAATTTCACGTTTTGATTGAGGTCAAAATTATCAATCGATTTCATAAGTCCGATGCAGCCAACTTGAAACAAATCATCGACAAATTCGCCCCGGTTGTTGAAGCGCTGAATGACGCTCAACACGAGGCGCAAGTTGCCGTTTACTAATTTCTCTCTCGCCTCCAAATCCCCCTCATGCATCCGCTGAAACAGTTCACGCATTTCCTCATTTTTGAGGACGGGAAGCTTCGAAGTGTCTACGCCGCAAATCTCGACTTTGTTCCTCGTCAAGTTGTTCCCTCCCATCAGGAGATGCTAAGTCGTCAGTTTTCAGTATCTCCTTGGAAGGGAAAAATATGCACAGCCCGTCCGACGAGGAAAAAGCGGCGGAATTTCGCTCCCGCCGCCCGCTACATCATTTTATTGAATTCTTTGCGCAACCGTTTAATGATCCGCTTCTCGAGCCGCGATATGTACGATTGCGAAATGCCGAGCAAATCAGCGACGTCTTTTTGCGTCTTTTCTTCGCCGCCGGAGAGGCCAAAACGCAATTCCATAATTTGCTTCTCGCGGTCGCTCAGCTGGCGCAAGGCGTTTAAGAGCAAGCGCCGGTCGACATCCGCTTCCAAATCTTTCGTAATCACATCGTCTTCCGTGCCCAACACGTCGGAAAGCAACAGCTCGTTGCCATCCCAGTCGATATTGAGCGGTTCATCAAACGACACTTCCGCCCGCACTTTGTTGTTGCGGCGCAAATACATTAAAATTTCGTTTTCAATGCAGCGCGACGCGTATGTCGCCAGCTTGATCTTCTTCTCCGGGTTGAACGTGTTGACGGCCTTAATAAGGCCGATCGTTCCAATGCTAATTAAATCTTCAATGTGAATGCCGGTGTTTTCAAACTTGCGCGCAATGTAGACGACAAGACGCAAATTGCGTTCGATCAAAAGCGATCTCGCCGTGTCATCGCCGGCGGCAAGCCTGGCGATCAGCTGCTCCTCTTCTTCTTTTGTCAGCGGCGGCGGGAGCGCTTCGCTGCCTCCGATATAATAAATTTCATCCGCCTTCAAGCCGAGCTTGGCCAAAAGCTTATACACCCAGTACATGAAACGAAGTTTCCACTTTTTCATGAAAATCCCCCTTCTAAACGGATCAAAAGCGAGTATGATATACTAACAAAACCTACGAAGCGGTCAGCTTTCTTCCCGCCTGCACCATTTTCGGATGGACGATGCAGTCGTACTCTCCATCCGCCGACAGCGGATCAGCGCTTAGCGCCACAAGCCCTTGCGCTACTTCCAACCATTCGTTTTCATACCGAAGCATAATGCTGTCTGGCTTGACCGCCGCCATCATTTGTGGACCGCTGCCGACCGCGCGGTACGGAATGAGGCGAAGGCGATGGACCCACTGCTCCGGCGGGGAAGCCAGCATTATGTGAGCGCTGAGGCAACCCAATAACTCTTCAGGAAGCACGGCCTTCGCTTTTTCCTGTTCGACTACCATCACCGGCGTTTTTGTCAACGGATCGACGAGCTGGTTGCCGCTGTCAATCAAGCCGCGCAGCATAAGCGGCCGCCCGTCCCATACGATCTTGACCTCAATGATATGTTCAAACCGCAGTTTTTTTTCGCGAATCGCCTCCACCCTTCGGCGGGAAAAAAGCCATAAAACCGGAAACCCGATGACAACAAACAGCCAGCTGACCGGATCGCCAGCCCCGGGATGATGCATGAGAAGCATTCCTTTGCGGATGGACAGTTGGTGCGCGAAAAAGTAATGAATCGCCAACATGCCGCCGCCAACGGCGAACGTGGCAAAGTAAAACGCCAGCATATTCTCAAGCAAATAGCGCGGGCGCTTAAAGCCGAAGGCGGCCCACACGATCAATACGGAAACGGCTACTTTTATCAGTGGGTGCTGGGCGATGGCGGAAAAAGGGGTAAACAGCAATATGACAAGCAGCGAACCGATCAACGCCCCGGCCAACAGGCGCCACCAAACGATCGGCCGCTTGAGCATGAGCGCTGTCAGCCAAAGAAGCAACGCGTCAAAACAGACATTCAACAGCCAAATGACATCGAGATAGACGACCAACCGTCAAGCCCCTCCCCCGCCCACATCGGCTTTGTCTGACACAAGTATATAGCATCTCTTCGGGGAAAGTCTGTCAATCGGTGGAGGTGAAAAAGGGGATGTTTTGTCAAAACAAGGGGAACCACGGCGGATCAAATCAGCCGGCACGAAAGCCTAACCTGCCTTCTCTTTTTCGCCCTTGGGCTGCGAAAGAGCAGGCGTCCAACGCAAGAAAGTTTTTGGTCCTAATCGGAAAAGCGAGGCTGTCTCAAAAGACCGTCTTTCTTTAAGAGAGATACAATATATCGTTTCACCAAAGTGCTTCGTGCACGTTCGTGCCATGCATCTTGTGATGAAGAAAGGGTGTCCCGTTGCTTTTGGGACACCCTCGTTTCGCCATCTAGCGGCGGCGGTTGCGGTTGCGCAAGAAAGCGGGAATGTCAAGCGGATCTTCTGCTTGCCCCGAGCGGAGCGCTGCATAGTCTTGCATCGGCTCTTCACGCTTTTCGCGCTTTGGCGCCGGCGCCGCTTTCGGCACGGTGCCAATGCGCGGCGCGCGCGGCTGCGAAGCGACGTTTTCATTGAATCCGGTCGCAATGACCGTCACAATGATCTCGTCCTTTAAGTTCTCATTAATAACGGAGCCGAAGATCATGTTCACTTCTTGGTCAGCCGCCGAAGCGACGATGTCGGCAGCCTCTTGCACTTCGTACAAACTTAAGTTCATGCCGCCAGTGATATTCATGAGCACCCCTTGCGCACCGTCGATCGACGTCTCCAACAGCGGGCTGGAAATGGCTTTTTTTGCTGCCTCAGCCGCTCGGTTTTCGCCGCTGGCGATGCCAATCCCCATCAATGCCGAGCCTTTATTCGACATGATCGTCTTCACATCAGCGAAGTCAAGGTTGATCAACCCCGGCACGGCGATCAAATCGGAAATGCCTTGCACCCCTTGGCGCAACACATTGTCCGCTTCGCGGAACGCCTCAAGCATCGGCGTATTTTTGTCAACAATCTCAAGCAATCGGTCGTTCGGAATGACGATGAGCGTATCGACCGCCTCTTTCATGGCGGCGATGCCGCTTGCGGCCTGCGTCGCCCGCTTCCTCCCCTCAAACGTAAACGGTCGCGTAACAACACCGACCGTAAGCGCCCCTAACTCGCGCGCAATTTGGGCGATGACCGGGGCAGCGCCAGTTCCCGTGCCGCCGCCCATGCCAGCGGTGACAAACACCATATCAGCGCCGCGAAGCGCTTCTTCAATTTGCTCTTTGCTCTCCTCAGCCGCTTTTTTTCCAACTTCTGGATTCGCTCCCGCACCCAAGCCGCGTGTCAGCTTCGCCCCGATTTGCAGCTTGATCGGCGCTTTCGACAAGTTGAGCGCCTGTGCATCCGTATTGACCGCAATAAACTCTACACCTTGCACCCCATGCTCAATCATCCGATTGACGGCGTTGTTGCCGCCGCCCCCGACTCCAATCACCTTGATCGTTGCCAACTGATCGACTGTTGTCTCAAACTCCAACATGGCCAAATCCTCCTAAAATTTCAATCTCTATTCAAAGAAAGAACCGAAAAATTTCTTGACCTTCTTCCCAAAATGGTCTTCTTTCTTTTTCTGTTTCGGCTGCTGTTTTTGCGAGGGGCGCTCGACCGGCTCCACCGCAGCGGCAGCCGGGATCGTTTTCCCTTGCAACTGCGCCTGCCGGTAGGCAAACTTGAGCAAGCCAACGCCGATCGTATACTGCGGATCGCGCACACCAATATAATCCGGCATGGCAATGCGGACGCTCGTCCCGAAAACGACGTGGGCCAGCTCAAGCAACCCTGGCATATTCGCGACGCCGCCGGTCAGCACATAGCCGCCAGGAAGATCGCGAAACCCGAGACGACGCACTTCCTGCTGAACCATTTGCAAAATTTCTTCCAGTCTCGCCTCAATAATATCAGCGATCTCCAACTGGCTGAACTGCTGATGTTGATCGGTGCCCATGATCGGCACACTGAACACCTCTTCCTCTGAAGCGTAGTCGTAAAATGCATGTCCGTGCTTCAGTTTGATTTTTTCGGCATCATCCGTTGTCGTCCGCAATCCGATGGCCAAGTCTTTCGTAATGTGCTCCCCGCCGACCGGAAGCGAAGAGACAGCTTGCAACGTCCCTTGCTCAAAGACAGCGACCGTGGTCGAGCCGCCTCCCAGGTCAACGAGCGCCGCCCCCAAATGCCGTTCGTCATCGGACAGCGCCAGCGAACCGGCGGCCAGCGGCTGAAGACAAAGGTCGCTGATTTCCAAGCCTGCCCGCTCCACACAGCGAAGAAGATTATGTAATATCGTCTTCGCGCCAGTCACCATAGTTCCTTCCATTTCCAAGCGGACGCCGAGCATGCCGCGCGGATCATGAATGCCGTCCAATCCGTCGACAATAAACTGGCGCGGAACGACGCCGATGATTTCTCGATCGGGAGGGATGGAGACGACTTGCGCGGCATCGATGACGCGGGCGACATCTTCATCGCTGATTTCCCGGTTTTCGCTCGCGACGGCGACAATGCCGTGGCAGTCATGGAGCTGAATATGGCTGCCGGCCACCCCGACGATCACACGGCGGATCGATAAACCGACCATCCGCTCCGCTTGCTCGACGGCCCGTCTGATCGACTGCACCGTTTTATCTATATCAACAATCGCTCCTTTTTTGAGCCCTTCCGCTTTGACATTGCCCACCCCGATAATGTTGATGGAGCTGCCTAGCATTTCCCCGATGATGACTTTCACGCTCGATGTTCCGACATCCAGGCTAACGACGATCTCATTGCTGCTCATTTTTTGGCATCTGCCTACTAAAAACGCGCCGGTGTCGGCCGGCGTTTCAGTAAGCAGCGACACCTCCTTTTTCGGCTGAAATTTCCTTATCTATTGGTCTATGTCTAGTTTGCGAGTTTCGCAACAACATTTTGTTTTACCCCATATAATTCAACACGCGAAAACACTTTCCCTGTCGTTTGCCTAACTTTTTTCGCGATTGTGCCGCCGCTTGGCCCACTCCGCAAGCCAAAGGCGGCGGATGATGGCAATGTTTTGAAACAAGCGGACGCCGAAGGCGAACACAGCCGCTAAATACAAGTCTACACCAAGATGCACCCCAAGAAAAGTTAAAGTTGCGGCCAGAACAATGTTGAAAAAAAACCCGGTTATAAATACGGTTTCGTCGTACGTCCGCTGCAGGTGGGCGCGCCATCCTCCGATTAATGTATCAAAGGCGGCCAAAATGGCAATCGACAAATAATTGGAATATTCATCGGGAACTTCCCAGCCAGCGAGAACGCCGATAGCAAACCCAAGAAGCAATCCGAGAAGCGGGAGCCACATGCTATTTCTCCTCCTTGCCGCCGTTTTCTGTCTCCATGTATTTCACATCAGGGCGGCTAGACGCGGGCGGAATGACAACGAGCGGCTGGGGCTTGGATATTGACAGCTCCAAGTTTTCCACGGCGAAATCATCGCGGATCGGCGAAACGGCGAGCCCGCTGTACAGCTTGTCCGCATCATCGGCGATTGCTCTCACTTCGACTGGCAGCCTCACTGAACGGCTCCCGACTTTCGTTGCGCCATTGACATCGCGAATGGCTGTCCAGTTCGTCAGTCGCTCACCGTCGATGGCGATTTCTTTCGCCCCGTATTTGTTCAACTCATTCACTAACCGTTGCAATAGCTCGGGCGATACGGTGGCAACGGCCGGACCAACGTAGCCGGCCGCCGAAAGCGGCGCGATCGTCAACACGAGACCGCTCCCCCTCACTTCTGTCAGCCCGGCTTCTTCCCTTAGCTTCGCGACTGTCGCTTCAAGCTCTGTCGCGCCGCCCGCCTCGTGTTCCTGACGGTAGCGGCGCAATGTTTCCTCATAACTCTCCAGCTCCTCAAGCAGCCGTTGTTCAAGCTTCTGCTCTTTTGTCAAATCGGCGCGCAGCTCCCAAATGTCGCGCGTGTCGCGTCCTTCCGGATGCAGCGTCGTCCGAAGCCCGACAGCCAGCATCACACCGAATATGACAGCTACGCCGGCAAAATAGAATCGATGTTTCCGTTCCAATTCGCTTCACCGCCCCTTTCCGCCCGTTTTACGGCTCAGGCGCAAACACCGGATCCAACACGATCGCTTCTTGCTTTTCCACTTTTACGTCGATATGGTCTTCGACAAGTTCGTCGACGATGCCGCCGGGAAGCTCTAGAGCGGACATGAGCACGTCCGGATTGCCAATGGCCGAAATGACAAACGGAGCGGCATGCTGCGTTCCATCGACCTCAATGACTGGGCCGTTGCAGACGATGTATGAACGGTGGGAAATGCGCTGCCCATTAATCGCGACCGCTTCGGCGCCGGAAATGAGCAGCTCGTGAACAACTTTCCATACGTGCTGTTCGTGAACGATATAATTGGTAGCGCTCGCTTCAGAGGGGATATAAGAGGAATCGGAAAGGGTGACTGCTACACCTTTCCCTTTCACCCTCGCTTTTCCGACATGCATGCGCAGCTGTTCCGCTTCTTTTGCCAATCCGGCCTCGTTCTCCTGCTCCTCGGCCAGCTTCTTCTCCCATGCAGCCAGCTCCTCCTGCTTTTTGACAAGCTGCTGCTTGAGCGAGCGGTTTTCTTTTTGCAAAACAAGAAGCGCCGAGCGATATTCGTAATCTTTTTTCCACTCGCTGTCGCTCCATTCCCGACGGGATGCCTCGTTTTTCACATGTTGGTACGAGAACCCGAGCATGGCGCCGAAGATCAAGCAGATCAACGTCATCAGGAGGCGGCTACGGGCTTGTCGTTTCATCGCCATCCTCCTTTTTCGGGGGAGCGTAAGGAACAAAATAGCTGCCGACTTCCAAATGAATGACTCCTTTGACGTTTCGGTCAAGCGCGGCGGCAATCGCTGGATAATGCGACAGCTTGTCGGCAAAATGCCGAATGGTCGCACTTACTTCATAACCGTCATTCATGTAGACGATGACGCGGTCTTCATATTCCCTCGTCGGCTTGTAGTGAATTTCCGATATGGCGCCCAGCACGGACGCGGACAGTTCGGCGAGCTGACCCGTCATTTCCGCAATGGCGTCGCCGTCTTTCCAGCCGACAAGCACCGGTGCATCGCTTGGCGCCGTCTTCGTCCCTTCCTGCTTTAACAGCCGCCCATTTTCAAGCAATGGAAAAAACGTTTGCCGGTCATACACATAAGCGATGCGCCGCCATTCGCGGACGCGGATGACGATCGTGTTCGGCAGCTGTTTTTCCACTATTGCCTCTTTAATTTCTGGATGGCGAGTAAGCTTTGCTTCCACGTTTTGCTCCTTCACTTTCCAAAAGCTTGTCCGCTTCGTAATGCCGCTTAAGCTGATGATGCGCTCCGCTGTGAGATGACGGTTGCCGCTCACTTCCACATGCCTTACCGCGCTGAGCGGCGACTGGAAGTAAAGGACGCACAAAATAAATAGAAAAAAGAAAGATAAGTACACAATGAGCCGGCGGTTCGCTTTCTGGCGGCGCCGCTCCTTCAGTTTCGGCACGCGGTCCTCCAAGACGACGACTTTTCCCTTTTCCATCGCATTCCCCGCTTTCTTCTTCAACGCCAGCACTGAAACAACCGGTATAAAAACAAACGGCATCCGCTGCCGTTTCTTTGTTTTTGCACTTATTTTCATTATATCACAAATGAATGCAAGAGAGAGCCTGTTTTTATCGCATTTGCCGGCACCGTTCGACGATGGGCTGCGTTCGAGAGATGCCAAAAAAAAGGCGGACATCCGCCGCTTGCCTAATACCGGGCATGCCTGCTGATATTAAGCAACACGCCGATGGCCATCAGCATCAACGTCAGCGACGATCCGCCGTAGCTTAAAAATGGGAGCGTGATGCCGGTAACAGGCATCAATCCGGTCACAACGCCGATATTGATCATCACTTGAATCGCAATCATCGAAATAATGCCAAGCGCCAAAAAACTTCCGTACAAGTCAGGGGCCCCAAGGGCAATGCGCACGCCGCGCCAAAGAAGAAGGGCAAAGAGCAGGAGAACGAGTGAACCGCCGATAAAGCCGAGCTCTTCGGCTAAAATGGCGAAAATAAAGTCGGTTTGCGGCTCCGGCAAGTAAAAAAACTTTTGCCGGCTCTGCCCGAGCCCAAGGCCGAACAAGCCGCCCGGCCCAATGGCGTACAGCGACTGGATGATTTGAAATCCGCTTCCAAGTGGATCTTCCCATGGGTTTAAAAACGATGTAATCCGCTTGATTCGATATGGAGCCGACAGGATGAGGACGGCAAGCCCAGCGAGCCCCAAAACGCCAAGCCCGGCAAAATGGCTGAGACGGGCGCCGGCGACGAAAATCATCGTCACGCACGTACCAACCATAACGGCGCCCGTCCCTAAGTCCGGTTGGAGCATAATCATGCCGAACGCGGCAAACACAAGGGCCAACGCCGGCAACAACCCTTGTTTAAACGACGTAATTTTTTTTTGATTTTCCGATAAATATTTGGCCAAAAAAGCGATCATAGCCAGCTTCATAAACTCGGACGGCTGGATCGAAAACGCCCCAACACCGATCCAGCTGCGCGACCCATTGCGAACCATGCCGATGCCAGGAATGAGCACAAGAACGAGCAACACAAAACAGACGCCAAGCAGCACTTTCGACCAGTCGCGCCACACCCAATAATCGATGTTCATGACAAAAAACATAGCGATAATGCCGACGCCCGCAAACAACAGCTGGCGCTTGGCGAAGAAAAACGAATCGTTGAATTTGTATTCCGCCCAAATGGCGCTCGCGCTGTACACCATAATAAGTCCGATGGCCAAGAGCGAAAACGTCAAAATAATGAGCAAAAAATCCGGCGCAGACTTTTTCCGCGGCAATGCCCAACACCTCTATTTTTATAAACTAGAGGGGAAGGGCTGTCCCTTTCCCTCTATTTCAACTTATGCACGGCGTTGATAAAAATGTCCCCTCTCTCCTCGAAAGTTTTGTATTGATCCCAGCTGGCGCATGCTGGAGAGAGCAAAATGACGTCGCCCGGCTCGGAAAGCTCGAAAGCAACCGGGACGGCTTTTTCCACATTATCGACATATCGGATCGTTTCTATTCCCGCTTTTTGGGCGATGCGGCCGATTTTATCCGCCGTCTGGCCGAACAGTACGACCGCCTTCACCTGTTGCAAATACGGAAGGAGATCATCAAACTCATTGCCGCGGTCAAGCCCGCCGGCCAACAAAATGACCGGCTCGTCCGCAAACGCTGAAAGCGCCTTTTGCGTCGCTAAGATGTTTGTTGCTTTCGAATCGTTGTAAAACCGCCGGCCGTCAATTTCCGCCACATATTGAAGCCGATGTTTCACGCCGGAAAACGCCGCCAGCACCTGGCGGATCGCCTCATCGCTGGCACCGGCCAACTTGGCGGCCGCCACTGCCGCTAAAATGTTTTCCAAATTGTGCTGTCCAGGAAGAACGATGTCAGCGATTGCGATAACTGGATCACTGTTCCAATAGATGGCGCCATCTTGAATGTACGCCCCTTCGCCGAGAAGCTTCGTCGCCGAAAACAGCACTTTTTGCGATCGAACCGAGGAAGCAATGTTCATCACGAGCGGATCGTCGGCATTGACGACGGCATAATCGCGCTCCATTTGGTTGCGGAAAATGTTCGCCTTTGCCGCTGCATACGCCTCTTTCGTTCCGTGGTAGTCCAAGTGGGCGTCGAAAATGTTGAGCAAAACCGCAATGGCTGGGCGAAACTTGTCAATGCCGGCAAGTTGGAACGAAGACAGTTCCGTAACAAGCCATTGCCCCGGTTTCGCTTCCCTCGCCACCTCGCAGGCAACAAGGCCGATGTTGCCGGCCAGCAGCGGATCTTGGCCATCCGCTTTTAACATTTCATAAATAAGCGTCGTCGTCGTCGTTTTTCCGTTGGACCCGGTGATGCCGATAAACGACCCTTCGGAAATGTGATAAGCAAGTTCCACTTCGGTCACAACCGGAAGCCCCTTCTCGAGCGCCTTTTTCACCATCGGATTCGTGTACGGAATGCCCGGGTTTTTCACGACAAAGTCAAACGGCTCATCAAGCAGTTCGAGCGGATGACCGCCGCAAACGACGCGAATGCCGAGCGGTTCAAGCTGCTTGGCCTCCATGTTTTCCGAAAGCGGCTTTTGATCATTGACGACGACCTCAGCGCCTAACTCCGCAAGAAGCCGAGCTGCCGCCGCTCCGCTTTTCGCCAATCCAATGACAAGCACACGACGATGTTGATAAAAACGAGTCGGTTTCAATTACATCCACACCTCGATATAAATTGCTAGCATCGCAAATAAAAGGCCGACGGCCCAAAACGTCACAACGATCCGCCATTCTGACCAGCCGACAAGCTCATAGTGATGATGAAGCGGACTCATGCGGAACACGCGCCGTCCCGTCGTTTTGAACGAAGCCACTTGAATGATGACCGACAGCGTCTCGATGACAAACACACCGCCGATGATGACAAGCAACAGCTCAAGCTTCGTCAGGACAGCAACAGCGGCGATCGCCCCGCCAAGTGCGAGCGAGCCGGTGTCGCCCATAAACACTTTCGCCGGGTGGGCGTTAAACACTAAAAAGCCAAGCACGGCGCCAACAACAGCGATGCAAAATACAGCGACATCGTACTGGCCTTGATTCCAAGCCAAGACGGCATAAGCGCCAAAGGCGATCGCCGCTGTTCCGGCAAGCAGCCCGTCAAGCCCATCGGTCAAGTTGACGGCATTCGAGCCGCCGACAAGCATGAACAACAAGAGAACGCCGTACGCCCATCCGAGGTCGACCGACCAATCGACGCCAGGAATATGTAAAATGGTCGAAAAGCCGCTTTGGCGGTAGACGACAAAAAAGATGGCTGCGATAAGGAGCTGGCCGATAAATTTTTGCCGGCTCGTCAAGCCAAGATTTCGCTTCATCACGACTTTGATCATATCGTCGAGGAAGCCGAGCACCCCATAGCCGACGGTGACCAACAACAGCAAATACGTCCTCGTCGACAAGTCGGCGATTTTCGGCGTGATCCATAGGGTGGTCGCCACAATCGCCAACAAAATCATGATGCCGCCCATCGTTGGCGTGCCTGATTTTTTTTGATGCGACTTCGGCCCTTCCTCGCGGATGCTTTGTCCGAATTTCAACCGCCGCAAAAACGGGATGAACAGCGGCGACAACATGACGGTGATCAAAAAAGAAACCACCATCGCAATCACGATCACTTGTTCTGGCATACATCGTCATCCTCTCTCCTTCACTGCCGCTCGGGCAACAGCGCGATCGTCAAACTCAATCACATCATTGCCAATGATTTGATACGTTTCATGCCCTTTGCCAGCAATCAACACAACATCGCCTTCCTGCGCCTGGCCAATGGCGTAGCGGATCGCCTCTTCACGGTCAGGAATCGTCACATGCTTTCCGATCTCAGCGCTTACTCCCGCTTCCATGTCGCGCAAAATTTGCTTCGGGTCTTCCGAACGCGGATTGTCGGAGGTAAAAATAGCGACATCTGCATACCGCACCGCCACCTGCGCCATGAGCGGCCGTTTCGACCGGTCGCGGTCGCCGCCGCAGCCGATGACGACATACACGTTTCGCTTCGACATTTGGCGCACCGTTTTTAAGGCGTTTTCTAAACTGTCCGGCGTGTGGGCGTAATCGACGATGATCGTAAAGTTTTGCCCTTCATCGACCGTTTCAAACCGCCCCGGCACCGGCTCGACATCCGCAAGCGCCGCGGCGATCGTTTCAAGCGAAAAGCCAGAGGCAAGGCAGGCAGCGGCAGCGGCGAGAATGTTATAGACATTGAACGAGCCGACAAGTTTCGTTTCGACCGCCGCCGACCCGTGCGGCGTGCAAAGCCGAAACGCCATGCCGCCTGCGGTCATGCGGATCTGTTCCGCCATCACATCGCTTTTTTCCCTCATCCCGTATGTGACGATCGGTGCGGCCGTCATATGTTTATAATACTGCGAAACTGGATCGTCATGATTGAGAACGGCAAATTTCGGCCGCTGTTCGTCGTAGCGGTTTCCGAGCTGGGCAAACAAAAGCCCTTTGGCGTTCCGGTATTCCTCCATTGTCCCGTGATAATCCAAATGGTCTTGCGTTAAGTTCGTAAAGACGGCCACATCGTAATCACAGCCATGCACCCGCCCTTGGTGCAGCGCGTGCGACGACACTTCCATGGCGACAAACTCCACTCCTTCGTCAATCATCTGTTTAAACGTGCGCTGCAAAATGAGCGACTCCGGCGTCGTATTGGCCGCCGGATAGGAACGGTCGCCGATCTTGATGTGAACCGTGCCAATGAGCCCTGTTTTCTTGCCGGCTTTTCTCGCGATTTGTTCCATGATCGACGTTGTCGTTGTCTTGCCGTTTGTACCTGTCACTCCGATTAAATGAAGGCGGTGGGTCGGCCGCCCGTAAAACGCGTCCGCTAAAATCGCCATCGCCCGCCGGCTGTCCGGCACGAGAACGACCGGAACATCGACGGAAAGCGGACGCTCGGCCACGACTGCCGCCGCCCCGCGCGCCACCGCTTCCTCGGCAAAGTCGTGTCCGTCTACTGTAAGCCCTTTAAGGCAAAAAAAGAGAGAACCGGGGACAACGCGGCGCGAGTCCATTTCGAGCGCCGCGATATCAGGGTTGTCTCCATCGTGCACCCAAAAACCGGGCAAGTGTGACAGCAGCGTCAACAGTTTCATGTTCGTTCATCCCTTTCGCTTCGAAATCATCCGCTCCGTTAGGCAGACAGCGGAAAAAGGGGCACAACCAACCCGATGTGTCATCGCATCGGTCGCCCCTTGCACGCTCGTCTTACCGTTCTTCCGCCGCTTCGCGTTTCCCCAAATAAATGCGGACCGTTGAACCTTCTTTCACTTTCGCCCCTGGCTTCGGGGATTGTTCAACAACAATATCTCCCTCGCCACTAACATCTAATTTTAAGTCAAAAAGCTGTTCTTGCAAATCATTTTTTGTCAATCCAATCAAGTTCGGCACCTCAATCACTTTCGGCTCATTCCAGTCACGTTCTTTCGCAAGCTGGTCTTGGCGCGGTTTCACGCCCATAATCCGCAAACTATCTTCCATAATTTTCCCAACAATCGGCGCAGCGACCGTGCCGCCGAACTGAACCGTTCCTTTCGGGTTGTCGACGGCGACGTACACGACAAGCTTCGGGTCATCCGCCGGAGCGAAGCCGATGAACGAAACGATATGGTTGTTTTGCAAATAGCGGCCGCCTTGCGCCTTTTGCGCCGTTCCCGTTTTTCCACCGACGCGGTACCCTTCGACATACGCCTTTTTCCCTGTTCCTTGAGCGACGACGCTCTCAAGTGCGTAGCGGACTTGTTTCGATGTTTCCTCGGAAATGACGCGTCGTTTCGCTTTTGGCGTGTTACGGCGGACGATCTCTCCTGTTTCCGGGTCGACCCACTGCTTAGCAATGTACGGAGTGTACAAAATGCCGCCATTAATTGCCGCCGACACGGCAGCGACTTGCTGGATCGGCGTCACCGACACTCCTTGGCCAAACGCCGTCGTTGCCAGTTCCACTGGCCCGACCCGTTTCAAATCAAACAAAATGCCTGTTCCTTCGCCTTGCAAGTCGATGCCCGTTTTCTCACCAAAACCGAATTGCTTAATGTAGCGAAACAACGTCTCCTTTCCAAGCCGCTCGCCAAGCTCGACAAACCCCGGGTTGCACGAGTTTTGCACGACTTCCAAAAACGTCTGATCGCCGTGGCCGCCTTTTTTCCAGCAGCGAAGCGTAGCGCCGGCTACTTTGGCGTAGCCCGGGTCAAAGAAATGGTCTTTCAGCAAATTCACCTTATGTTCCTCAAGCGCCGCGGCCAGCGTAATGATTTTAAACGTCGATCCCGGTTCGTATGTGCTCCAAATCGGCAAGTTGCGGTTGTAAATTTCCGGAGGAACGCTCCGGTAATCCGCTGGATTGAACGTCGGCCGGCTCGCCATCGCCAAAATTTCACCGGTGTTCGGGTCCATGGCGATGGCGATGATGCCGTCCGGATTGTATTTCGCCTCCGCGATGTCAAGTTCGCGCTCAATGATTGTCTGAATGCGCGAATCGATCGTCAACACCAAATTCAAGCCGTCAGTCGGAGGCGTATAGTCATCAGCTATATCGGGCATGCGCCGCCCTTTCGCATCGGAATAAAACTGCACGGAGCCGCGCTCACCCCTCAGTTCCCTGTCATAATACAGCTCCAACCCGGTGAGCCCTTGGTTGTCAATGCCGGTGAAGCCGAGCACGTGCGACAAATAGTCGCCAAACGGATAGTAGCGCTTCGTATCTTCAGCGATATACACCCCATCCAAGTCGAGGGAGCGCACATTCGCCGCTTTTTCATCGGAAATTTTCCGCCCTTCTTTCAGGCGGACGATCGACGTTTTTTGCGTGATTTGTTTATAGATGGATTCGACCGAACCGCCCAACACCCCGGCCAGCTTTTTCGCCGACTCTGCCGGGTTTTTGACTTGCCGCGGAATGACATACACCGTCGGCGCGCTCATGTTCGTCGCCAGCGGGACGCCGTTGCGGTCCAAAATTTCGCCTCGCTTCGGCTCAAACGGAATGTTCCGGCCCCATAGCCCTTTCGCCCGTTCCGCTAATAGATCGCCGAGCCAAAATTGGACGTAGCCGAGACGGAGATCAATAATAGCAAAGATCAAAATCCCGATCAAAAACACGATCGTCAGCCGCTTGCGCACGGTAACGTACGATACGCGCATATGGCGGAACCTCCTTCATGGTGGGCTCGTTCCACTATATGCTTGTACGCCCCGTTATAGAACGGCAAACATCATTCGCGCGGCTCGGCTTCTTTCCGCTCGGCCGCCTCTTTCTCCTTCTCCGCCGCCGCTTTCTCCCATTGGCGCGGCGGAGCCAATTCAACGATTAAATAATCGCCTTTGCGCACCTCCGCTCCTGGACGAATGTTTTGGCTGACGACATAGCCGGTCCCTTTCGTGCTCGGACGCAGGCCAAGAACGCTGGCCACTTTCATAGCGTCGCGCAGCGAGAAGCCGCGCAAATCCGGCATCGTTGCCGCCCCGTCCGTTTTCAACACGACCCGTTCGCCCAAAAGAACGTGATCGCCGCCTTGCGGAAGCTGCTGCTCCACATATTTGCCGCGGCCGATCACAACCGGCACATATCCCTTTTCCTTCAGCTGCTCTGCTGCCGAAGCCGCCGGCTGGCCGATCCATGAATCAAGCGCCTGCGGTTCTGAAGTTTTTGCTTTCATTCGTTTTTCCCCGTTCGGTTCAATATGCAAATATTGCAAACTGCTTTTCATCACCGTCGTAAAAATTTGCGACACCGGCGCCGCTCCGGTTTCGGTCACATCAAGGTGCGGCTGTTGGACAGCCACATACATGAGAAGCTTCGGATCATCCGTCGGCGCCATGCCTAAAAACGAAAAAATGTAGTTTTCCCGTCCGGTCAAATAGCCCCCGGAAGCCGACGGAATTTGCGCCGTCCCCGTTTTGCCGGCGACGCGGTAGCCGTTGATTTGGTACGGACGGCCGGTGCCGTGTTCGGACGTGACGACCGTCTCTAAAATGGCGCGCACTTTGCGCGCGGTTTCCGCCGTAATTGGCTCGCCGGCCACGGTCGGCCCATGATCGAGCACGACTTTGCCGCTGTCTGGGTCGACGACTTTCTCGATGACATACGGCTTCATCATTTTCCCATCGTTGGCGATCGCCGTCGCCGCTTGGATTTGCTGGATCGGCGTCACCGATGTCCCTTGGCCGAATCCGGTCGTAATTCGTTCGATCGGGTAGCGATAGCGGATTTGCCCGACCGCCTCATTCGGCAAATCGATGCCCGTTTTCCGGTCAAAATGGAAACGGTGCAAATATTGCAAAAACCGATCTTCGCCAAGTTTTTCTTTCACTAAAATCGAAAAGGCGACGTTTGAAGAGCGCTGCACCCCTTCATTAAACGTGATCGTCCCCCAACCAACATCGTTATGGTCGCGGATCGTGTTCGGCCCCACTTTGTAGGAACCGGAGCGATACGTTTCGTTGCCATTATACACTCCTTCGTTGATGGCCGCCGCGAGTGTGAACACTTTCATCGTCGATCCCGGCTCATACGGATAGGAAATGGCGTCATTTAAAAAATTCGTAATATCACGCTTGTTTGGGTCGAAGCTCGGACGCGTCGCCATCGCCAAAATTTTCCCTGTTTTTGGATCAGCGACGATGGCGATCATTTTTTTCGGCTTGTATTGCTTCTCGACACTGTTCATCGCATCTTCCAAAAACGATTGAATCTTTCCGTCGATCGTCAAATAGACGTTTGCCCCATTGTCCGGCTTGACAATGCGCTCTTTCCCCCCAGGGAGGCGAAAGCCGTTCACGTCGCCGGCAAACGACACATAGCCGTCTTCTTCACGCAAATACCGGTCAAGCTCTTTTTCCACTCCCATTTTGCCGACCGTTTCGTTGGCTGCATTTTTTTGCGCATAGCCGATGACATGCGACGCAAACATGCCGTTCGGATAAAACCGGCTCGTGTCACGGATGAAAGCAATGCCTGGCAAATGGAGCGCTTCGATTTTTCGCTTCAGCTCAAAACTGATGTTGCGGCCGTAGGCCCCAAACTCCACTTGCTTCGCTTTTTTGGTCAAAATGCGTTCCATCGCCTCGACGTCCATGCCAAGCAGCGGGGCGAGTTGTTCCGCTGTTTTTTTCGGATCGACCACATGGCGCGGATGATCTGGATCGGTGGTCATCTTCGGATCCAAAATGGCCACAACCGTATACGACGGTACATCTTCAGCCAAAATGGCGCCGTTGCGGTCGAAAATCGTTCCGCGCTTCGCTTTGATCGTCCGCGTTTGTTGATGCTGCCGCTCCGCGATCACAGCCAGCGTTTGGCCGTTCGCTTTGCCGGTCCATTCAAGCTGCACAAAGCGGGCGAACAACAGAGAAAAGAGGAAGCCGAACAGGCAAAACAGGATGAACGCTCCTTGATGGGTGTTGCGATGCTTTCTTGCCTCCATCCCCGATCATTCCTGCACAACTTTCACATGGTTTTCGTTGAGCGACAAACCGAGCTCTTTCGCCTTTTGCAAAATGCGCTCGTACGCGCTCAGCCGTTGCACCTCGACATATAGGTCATTGTTCTCCTTTTTCTGCTCGTCAATCGACGCCTCGAGCTTTTGCACCCCTTTGTTCAATTCGTAAATGCGCACTTGGTTCGAGACGATATGAACCGCCGCATAGAAGACAAACAAGAAAAACAACACAAACAGCATCTTTTCAGCCAACGACAGGCGAAAGCGCTGCTTCCGCCGCGTCTTCGGGCTTGGCGGTGCCGCCGGATGTCGTTGTTCTCGCGCGACTTTGACTGCTGCATCGCTCACATTTTTCCCCTCCTGTTTCTCCATGCATTCGTTTTTGGAAATTGGTTGTATTTCCCCGCTATTTTCGTCATCTACAGCTTTTCGGCAATGCGGAGTTTCGCCGAACGGGCGCGATGATTTCGTTCGAGCTCTTCCGCGGAAGGAACGATCGGTTTTTTTGTAATGATTTTCAGCACGGGGCGATAATCGTCGGGGAGAACCGGAAGCCCCGGGGGCAATGACGGACTTTCGCTCGCCTTTTTAAACGTTTCTTTGCAAATGCGGTCTTCAAGCGAATGAAACGTAATGACGCTCACCCGGCCGCCGGAGGCAAGCAGTTGGATCGACTGCTCGAGCGCCTCGCGAAACGCCTCAAGTTCGTCGTTGACCGCGATGCGGAGCGCCTGAAAAATGCGCTTGGCCGGGTGTCCGCCGCTGCGGCGCGCCGGGGCGGGAATCGCCTCCTTGATCACATCAACGAGCTCCCCGGTCGTTTCGATCGGCCTCGTGCGGCGCACCTCCTCGATTTTGCGCGCCACTTGCTTGGAAAACTTCTCTTCGCCGTAACGGAAAAAGATGCGGACGAGCTCCTCGTATGGCCAGCAGTTGACAATCTCCGCCGCCGTCAGCCGCTGCTTCCGATCCATCCGCATATCAAGCGGCGCATCGTGCTGATAGCTGAAACCGCGCTCGGGTTCATCGAGCTGCGGCGAAGAAACGCCCAAGTCAAACAAGACGCCGTCAACGGACTTGACGCCAAGCGCGGAAAGCTCCTCGTGCAAAAACCGGAAGTTCCGGTGCACAAACTGCACTTGCTGGCCATAGCGGGCGAGCCGTTCGCGCGCATGCATGATGGCGGCTTCATCTTGGTCAAAGGCAAACAGCTTCCCATGTTCCGACAAACGGGAGAGCAAATATTCGCTATGGCCGCCGCCGCCCAGCGTACAATCGACGTAAATGCCATCAGGGCGGATGTTCAGTCCATCGACTGCCTCTTTCAGCAACACTGTTGTATGTTGAAACACATGTCCACCACCTTCGTTGCGTAAAGCCACACTCACATCGACCAGTGGCCGCCTCCTTATTATATCGCAAAGATGGACAAAATTTTAGCTTTTTTTGTAAAAAAACGTCCTTTTTTGTTTCTTTTTGTCGGACGCGCCAATCACGGCCATCCTGGCGGCTCCCTCCCTTTACTTTTATTCCCATTTAAGGAATGTTGTTTTTTACAATTCATTTCACAAAAAAGAAAATCCTGCTCAAAGCAGGATATTTCTTTTCGACTTTTTCTTTGAAAAAGCCTCACATATATACAATTTTATGCATTCCATTGCCAGCACTGCGAATGGTCAAAAGTTTTTCTACAAAATCAAATCCGTAGCGATTGATGTAATAAAACACGTTCCAAACCCGCTCCTGGAGCACACCGTTCGGCCGAAGCGACGTCTCGATGCGCCAAAATTTCCGCCACTCCGTCTCATGTTTGCGCAACAGCGCCCGCTCGAGCGCGTGCTGAAGAAACTCGATTTGCGCCTGAATGATGGCGGCATTTTTCGCCACCAATCCCTCCAATCCGCGGTCAATCGCCACCCCAAGCTCACGAAGCGGCTGGTGCGCCGCGTCAATGTCCGCCTTCGCTTTGGCAAACGCCGAAGCAAGCGGCGCTTGAGCAGTCGCCTCCCGCCACTCCCGCTTTGCTTCATCGAGCCGCCCGGACAATACATCAGCCACCTCAAGTCCCATATCCGACAGGTCGGTTTGCAGCGAACGGCTGACGATCGTTGCCTGCAGACGCGGCACGACCGGCGGCATTTCCAATCCGAACAGCGGAAACGCTCCTTTCAACTCCGCCCAATAAGCGATCTCCCCCGGTCCGGCAACGAAAGCGAGCGTCGGCAGCAAATACTCTTGCATGAGCGGACGGGTGACGACATTGTTGCTGAAACAGGCCGGATTCGTTTCGGCAAGCTCAAGCAACTCTTCTCTTGTCCAAACGAGAGTTCCCGCTTTATTGTGAAACAGGCCGCGCTCCTCGTCATACTGCAAAAGCGAACGTTCACGGCCATCGTAATAAAACAAGTTGGCCGCGTCACGACCGATTTCAATCAGCGGCGCATATCCGAGCGCGCGCAACGCCTCTTGCTGAGCGAGCACCGCGGCCGTCACATCGCGATGGCGTTCAATGAGCGCGGCGAAAAAGCGGCGCTCAAGCGGCCGCACCGCCGCATCGCCAGCGTTCAAAACAACTAAACCGTGATCAGCGAACAACCGGAGCACAATGGCAGCAAAAAAGTCGACAAACGTGCGCGCCTCATCAAGACACGATGACAAAAAGGAGAGCAGCTCATTCGTCACGTCCGTTTCCCCATATGTTTTGACGACGCGCTCGATCCACTCTTTCGCAGCCATCCGGTCGAGCGGCACATCGGCCGCCATCCGTTTTTCGTTCGTTTTGTGTGGGTACGCTGCTTTTTTTACTTCTCCTTCCTCAACGACATAGACATGATCGATTTCTGCGATGTCATGGTCTTCGCCGGCGATCCAAAACAGCGGCACGACCGGCACGCCCAGTTTCCGTTCCTGCTCTTTGGCAAACTGGATGATGGTGATGATCTTATAAATCGTATACAGCGGCCCGGTCAACAGTCCGGCTTGCTGGCCGCCGACCATGACGATGCTTCGCTCGTCGCGCAGTTTCTCAATGTTTGCCATCGTAGCCGCGCTCGCCGAGAAGCGCCGGTGATAAGCGTGCAAATAGTCGGCAAGCCCTTCTCGGTCATAGGTTCTTCCTTGCAAATAGGCCAACCGCCGACAAAACGCTTCATCGTCCGCCTGGGCATAAGCGAAGCCGCTCTCTGCTGGAAACGCGCCGGTTATGTAATCAGCCGCCAATTTCGTCGCCGCTGGCAACGGAATTTCGCGAACTTCCATGGCTAAAAACTCCCTTTCTTATGTATTCTTTCATGAGTATAGCACGTTTATTGCCAAGAGAAAAAAGGCTTGCTCGGCCACACTAAAGGCTCACAGCAACGCGCATAGCCATTCCGTATACAAGCAGCCCGGCGTAAAGGGAGGCAAAAATGAGAAAACTCGCCCGCCAAAAGACGCGGAACACCATCCGCAAATGAAAGTCCGCCTTTTTCCGCCAATAGCCAAGCGCGATCGCCGCGTGCAGACCAAACAAAAAGAGAAGAAGAGGAACGAAGTACGATTTCCCAAACAGCACTGTCAGCAAAAAATAGACAGCGGCGATGAAAAAAGCAGTCGCAGTGTTGACCGCGGCGTAAAACGCCGCCCGCCTCCGCCTGCCGACCAAGCGTGCCCCGAAGTAGACGAGTAAAAACAGCAGAAGCGGCGCAGTCACAAACGTGGCCAGCGTCGAAGCGAGCCAATCACCCATCCATCTCTCCCCCTTCTTTCCCTTTCACCGCGCAAAAAACAAAGCGGACGACCGGCAGCGCAACGCCGCGCGCTTCCCCTTGTTTCAACACATAGCCCAAAATGGCGTCAATCTCCGTCCGGCGCCCGTTCGCCAAGTCCATATACATCGACGAATAGTTGTCCGCTGTTTTTCGGCATATGCGAACGACGCGCTCCCATGCCCGATTGGCGTCTTCAAGCGGCAGCACGTTCTGCACCTCATCAAACAGCTGCCTCATCATATCACGGTACGGAGCTGTTTCGAGCAGCGCCCCATTTTTCACTTGCAATAGAGCGGTGAGCGGATTGATGACTGCGTTGACGACAAGCTTGTCCACAAGAATGCGCTCCCAATCATCCGCCCATTCGATCGGAAAGCCGCGCTCCCCTTCTCGAAGCTCCCGGGCGTCGCCAAGTGAACCGTAGCGGGAAGCAAGTGTCAGCTTTCCGGCGCCCGTATGCGCCACGGTCCGGTCATCTAGCTTCATTGCGCCATGCTCCACGACGCCGACGAGGACATTTTTGTCAGCAAACATAGCCAACTGCTCGAGATGCCCCATGCCGTTTTGCAAAAACACGAGCGTGCGAACGCGGCGAAACGCGTCGATTTGCGCACAGACGGAAGCGAGATCGTACTGTTTGACGGTCACAAACACGAGCGGCTCGTCCAGCTCCGCCCCAGCAAACGGCTGCGCGCGCACCACCACGACCGATGTCTCGCCATCTTTTTTCAGCGCCACACCATGCTCGGCCAGCTGCCTTGCTTGGGACGGACGCCTCGTATAGACCGTCACCCCATGGCGCCGCCCAAGATAAGCGGCGAGCAGCAATCCAACTGCTCCGCCGCCAACAATCCCGATGTTCAAACCCTTCTCCCCCGCTTTCTTGCAACGTCGCGTTAGCCTTATTTTAGCAGAGATCCTCTTCTTCCGTTAAGAAAAAAAGCCGGCGAAAAGCCAGCCCTTTACCCTTCGCCGGCGCCTTCAGCCGCTGCATTCGGCACCGGTTTTCCGCTGTCTGTCGCCATTTTGCGCGCCCGCTCCATAATGGAAAGCAGCGTTTTATACTCCTCCTGGATAGCAGCTAGTTGTTTTTGCAGCGCTTCTTTTTCCATTTGCAGCTTCGTCACCATTTGCTGCAGCTGCTCCATATCGTTTTTGAGCGCCCGGTTTTCATCGGCCGTCCGTCGGGCGTCGCGCGCCTTTTGCTCCTCAGCTTGCAAAAAGGCCAGCACTTCCGCCCATGACAAACGGCTTTTTACTGCCGTTTCCATCTTCACCTGCCCCTCGCTTTCCTTTATGGATGCGGTTTCTTTTTTTCGCATCTTCCGTTCTTGCTTAGCTTGCTCGATCTCCTCCTTATACTGCTTGCGAACGCACGAATTCCAGCGAAATCCGCACGCTGCCGCCGTCCGCGACAAGCGCCGCCCGACTTCAGCAAACGCCTCCAGCTGAGTGTTCCCTTCGCGAATATACTGAAGCACGACATTCGCCAACAACTCATCCTCTTCTTTCGTCCATGCGTCTTGACGTCCCCCCGTCATCCCCTTCCCCCCTTATCGCCGCTTTGTCATTATATGTATGCGGCTAGTAGAAACGGTAGAAGGAAAAATTACTTCTTACGCAAAAAAGGACGCAATGCTTGTTCATGTTCGGCCGACCCCCACAGCTCGGCGCAACGGGCGATCTCGGCGAAAAACTGCTCGCGAAACCAAGCTGTTCGCCACGTTTCGCCGGCTGCGGCCTTATATGCCTGCAAGACGGAAAGCGACCGCTCTGCATAAGGCGCCAGCCGTTTGCGCCATTGTTCGCCCCAATGTTCGGCTGGTAGGATGGCGTCAACCCAACCGCACGCTTCCATCGCCTCCGCCGTCATTGGCTCGGCACGCAACAATAAATCAAGCGCCCGCCCGTACGGAAGTTTGGCAAACAGCATCGACGCTCCTCCCCAGCCGGTCGTAATGCCAAGTCGACCTTGCACAAATCCGATCCGGCTTCCTTCTTTGACAAAGCGAAAATCGCAAGCGGTCGCCAGCTCGCAGCCACCCCCCATCGCTGTCCCGTTGACAAGGGCGGCCGTCGGCTTCGGAAACGTCAGCAGCCTGTACAACAGCTCTCCCATGCGCATGAGCATCTGTCTTGCCTCCGTGCCGCGCAAATGCCCAAACTCGCTCAAATCGCCGCCAGAACAAAACGCTTCGCTGCCGGCGCCGGTAATGGCGAACACTTTCACCTGTGGATCAGCCGCCGCTTGTTCCATCGCCTCCTCAAGCGCCCCCATCACGGCAAAATTGATCGCATTCCGTTTCTCTGGACGGCAAATCGTAAACAGCGCAATGCCGTCATGATGCTCCAACATTGCTTCCATCAGCACGTCTCTCCTTTCTTCATCAATGAATTGGGCGCGTCCTCTTCAATTTCCTGCCTCACGACGAAAAAAACTGCCGCCTGGACGAACAGCGTTGATTTTTTACAGACAATCAAAAAGGCTGTCCTGTTTTCGGACAGCCTGTCGTTCGATGTCGGCCATTATTTGTTGACGACATCTCTTCCTTTGTATGTTCCGCATGCTTTGCAGACGCGGTGCGCCAATTTCCATTCGCCGCAGTTCGGGCATTGCACCATGCCTGGCACTTGCAGTTTAAAGTGCGTGCGGCGCAGCCGTTTTCTCGTTTTCGATGTTCTTCTAAAAGGTACTGCCATCATTCCCACCTCCTTGTCGGGTGCATTTTGCCATATCCATGCCGGCGGATCAGTCAACCTCAGGGCCGCCGTCCGCCGGCACACAAGACGGCTGCCGGACGGTGCGCAATATTCCGCGCCATCGGCCGGCAACGCCGACTCACGATCATTCCTCTCGTTTTTCCTCGAAAAACTTAGCCAGCCCTGCAAGACGAGGATCTACTTTCTTTTCCCGCTCTTGCATTGCTTTCTCCCATTCTTCTTCCGACAGAACGTCCCATCCTTCCCCATGTTGCGGCGCTCCGCCGGCAACCGGCCCTTCGGCGATCAGCTGCAACGGGATTTCAAGCAAAATCAACTCGCGGATGATGGGATTCAAATCAATCGTGTCCCCCGCCACCATATGAGTGTCCTCATCGGGCTTCACGATGCCGCTGCCATCTGCAAAAAACGTCTCCGTCGTCTGAATGGAAAACGGATACGTCACATCGACAAGCGTTCGCGAACAAGGCAACACCATCGTTCCGGACAACGTCAAATGAAACGTGAATTTTGTCGACCCGACATCCGCTTTTCCTCGGACGTGCACCAGCGAAATATCGCGGATCAACGTGTCAATTTGTTTTAAATCGGATACATCGACCGTCTCATCAATCGCCATTTCTTTATGTTGAAAACGGCGAAGCTGTTGGACCGTCCATTTCATATCATCACCTCAAGGCAACGAATAAAATTATACGTTTCGTTTCTAGTTTTGTCAATGTTTTTTCTTTACAACCACTCATTCCTTAGGAAAAGAACGGCATGCTCCCATCATTTCCAACTGTCATTCCGAACATGCACGGTCAGCGCGCGGACATCAGAAAACGATCAACCGCTTCGTTTCTTTTGCTGTCCTCACTGCATGTTGCCGTTGATCTTCGCCGCTTTCTATTCCATACTAAGTTCAGATAGAATAGACAGCCATTTCGTTGCGGCCAAGCCGCGCCAATCGCCATGAAAGGAGCGAAAAAAGGTGAAAGCCGTTGGCGTGATCGTGGAATACAACCCGTTTCACAACGGTCATTTCCACCATTTGAACGAAACGAGGAAAAAGACAGATGCAGATTGTTTGATCGCCGTCATGAGCGGAAACTTCTTGCAACGCGGTGAGCCGGCCATCGTCTCCAAATGGACGCGGGCGAAAATGGCGCTCGCTGCCGGTGTAGATGTGGTCATCGAGCTGCCGTACGCCTTCGCTGTGCAAGCGGCTGAACAGTTCGCACATGGGGCAGTGCAACTCCTTGCGGCGATCGGCTGCCAAGAGCTTTGCTTTGGCAGCGAATCGGGGGAAATGTCCTCTTTTTTATCCGCGGCGGAAACATGGCTCAAACAGAAGGAAACGCTCGATTCCCTCATCCGCACCGGGCTGGCGCGCGGACAAAGCTTTCCGAAAGCCGCCGCTGAAGCGTGGCAAAAGCTCCGCGCCGCTCCGCTTGATTTGTCGCAGCCAAACAACGTGCTTGGTTTTGCGTATGTGAAAGCCATTTGGCAAAACAAGCTGGCGATTATGCCGCGCACGATTCCGCGGCTGGCCGCCGGCTATCATGACGAATCATTTTCCCACCCGTCGATTGCGAGCGCCACCAGTCTGCGGAAAACATTGCGACAAACCGGACAGCTCGAGTCGATTGCGGCGTACGTTCCGCCCGCTGCGCTCGAACAACTCCGCCAATACCGGGAGACATACGGGCGCTTTCACGATTGGGAAGTGTATTTTCCACTCCTAAAATATCGGCTGTTGTCCGCCACAGAGGCCGACTTGCGCCGCATCGCCGGCATGGAGGAAGGGATCGAACACCGGCTGAAGCAACACATCGCCCACGCCGAAACGTTTGCCGCCTTTATCGCCGCTGTCAAAACGAAGCGATACACCTGGACAAGGCTGCAACGCCTATGCGCGCATGTGTTGACGAATTTCACAAAGGAGGAGCAAGCCAAAGCGGCCAACCCAACCTATATCCGGCTGCTCGGCATGAGTGAAACCGGCCGCCGCTACTTAAAGCAGGTGAAAAAAAGCGCTGCGCTCCCGCTCGTCGCCAGAGCATCCAAACTCAACGGCGACCCTCTTTATGAGCAAGAAAAAAGAGCGGCAGCTGTGTACGCCGCCGCTTTTCCGGAGCCGCTCTACAGCGCCGCGCTGAAAGAAGAATACGCCACAGCGCCGATTTACATTTCCGGCATCGAGCGCAAATAACGAACTGCCTCGTCGAACGTATCGACTGGGACGATTTTCATATGCGTCCCGATTTTTTTCGCCGTCCGCACTGCCTCGCGATAGTTCGACGTCGGCACACCATGTTCGTTCGGGGCGAAAAACACCTCGGCTCCTTCGCGGTCAGCGGCCACGACTTTTTGCGAAACACCTCCGATCGGCCCGACGTTTCCATCAAGATCAATCGTTCCAGTGCCGGCGATTTTATGACCTTTTGTAATATCTTCATCGACAAGTTGGTTGTAAATTTCAAGTGAAAACATGAGCCCAGCCGACGGCCCGCCGATTTTTTCCGACTCCACGTCAACCGGCGGGTCGGTGCGGACGTCATAATCAGTCATGAGCGTCACCCCAAGGCCGACTTGGTTCGGGTGTTGTCGAAACGGCTTCAGCTCGAGCTCTGTTTCCTGCTGCTTCCGGTCGCGAATGAATGCGATCCGGACGCGATCACCCGCTTGTTTTCCGCGAATGTAGTTGACCATCTGCTCCGATGTGCCGAGCGGCTTTCCGTCGATCGCGACGATGCGATCGCCGGTCTCTAGGCGGCCGGCGGCCGGCATATCAGGGAGGACGCTCATGACATAAACGCCATGAGGTTCATACGACACCGGTTTTCCGGCATGGCGATACGCGACGATAATCGCCGCTTCCTTCGACTGCTCCATGAGCTCAAGCTGGCGCATCGTATATTCCTTGTCGCTCTCCCCTTCCTGCTTGATTTCCTCGACCGGGTGAAGCTCATAAAACGGGCGGATATGGGCCAACAAATACGCCATCATATTCGCCCGCCCCATCCGCACCGTCGTAAGCATAAACGTTCCCTTATCGCGGTCGCCGTTTTCCACGTGGACGAGCGGCTTTAAACTTTGAGCGCTTCCCGGCATCGTCACATAATACGGCAGCTTCATAAAAATGAACAGAAAGGTGAGGGCGGCGCCAAAGAAAAACAGGGCAATATACGTCCGTTTCTTCATTCGTGTGATGGCTCCTTCCACTGTTCGATCGCTTGACGGATCGCTCCCACTTGCTTCCGCGCTTCCTCTTCCCCGCGAGCGATGATTTCCTGAATATCCGTGAACGCCCGCGAGCTATACTGTTCGACTCGCGGCCGGATCATCACATCTGAGGCGAGCTGACGATGGGCTACCAGTTCCGCTTGCAAAATATCGAGGCTCTGCCAAATGACATCGGCGATCGACGCAATTTCCGCCTTTGTGTTGAGCGGAGAGACATCGACGGCTATGACAATATCCGCTCCCATCGCTCGGACGACCGACACTGGCACCCGGTCGACGACGCCGCCGTCGACAAGCAGTCTGCCATTCACCTCTGCCGGCACAAAAATGCCAGGAATCGATATGCTCGCCCGCACCGCCTGGGCTGCTTCCCCTTGCCGAAACACAACTTTCTCCCCTGTCTGCAAATCAGCGGCGACAACAGCCACAGGCGGGGACATCTCCTCGATTCGTTTTCCTTTCGTCAACAAGCGAATAAACTGCGTGATGCGCTCGCCAGCGATCAGGCCCATTTTCGGCACCGTCCAATCAAGAAAATCGTTGCGTCGAAACGATTGAGCCAATCGATAGAGACGATGGAGGCCATGGCCGCTTGCGTAAAGGACGGCGACGAGCGCGCCGATGCTGCTGCCGGCCAAATAGGAAATCGGAATATGCTCCTCCTCAAGCACTTTCAATACCCCAAGATGGGCGAACCCGCGCGCTCCTCCCGAGCCGAGCGCCAATCCGACTTTTGGCGGCACGCCTCCTCCCCCCTTTGTCGCAGCGCTATCCGCTTTCATCTTATGGTCTAAAACGCCCCCCTATGCTCGTATATTAGGTTAAGGTTGTACTACAAGAAGCCGCACGGCAAAAAAGGGGGGAAAAAAGTGAAACAAAATTGGGGAGCGAAATGGAAAACCGTATTGCTCGCTTCCGCCGCCACCTTGTTTGCGTTTTCGCTGATTTGCTATCCAAAACAGTCGCTTGAAGCGTCCATTCGCGGTTTAAATATGTGGTGGGAGGTCGTCTTTCCATCGCTGTTGCCGTTTTTCATCGTCTCCGAGCTGCTCATCAGCTTCGGCGTCGTCAGTTTCCTTGGCGTCTTGCTCGAGCCGCTTATGCGCCCGTTATTTCGCGTCCCGGGCGTCGGCGGATTCGCCTGGGCCATGGGAATGGCGTCCGGCTACCCGTCTGGAGCCAAGCTGACCGCCCGCCTGTACCAGGAAAAACAGCTGACAACGATTGAAGCCGAACGGCTCTCGTCGTTCACCAATTCATCCAACCCACTTTTTATTTTTGGGGCTGTATCAGCGGGATTTTTCAACAACCCGCAACTCGGCCTTGTGCTGGCCGTTTCCCACTATTTAGGAAACATTAGCGTTGGGCTGATCATGCGCTTTCACGGCATCCGAAAAGAACAGAGGCAATCGAAGCGGCAGCCACGCTCATTTTCGCTCCCGTATGCGCTGCACACACTGCACCGCACGCGACTAAAAAACGAACAGCCGCTTGGCAAACTTCTTGGCGACGCCGTGCGCTCTTCTGTCCAAACACTGTTAATGATCGGCGGTTTTATTATTCTCTTTTCGGTTATGAATAAACTTCTGTATATGATGCATTTGACCGAACAGCTCGCCCCATTGCTGCGCCATCTGCTCCGCCTTGCCCAGCTGCCGGAGCAGCTTGACATCCCAGTGTTTTCCGGCTTGTTTGAAATTACACTCGGCAGCCAAATGATCAGTCAGACCGATGAGGCGATGCTGATGGAAAAAGCAGTGGCAACAAGCTTCGTCCTCGCTTTCGGCGGTTTTTCCGTCCAAGCGCAAGTCGCCAGCATTCTCGCCGAAGCGAACATCCGCTTTCAGCCATTTTTCATCGCGCGCTTGCTGCACGGAGTGTTTGCCGCTTCCTTTACATACTTGCTTTGGAAACCGTTGTACATCAAAACAGCCGGCGGGACGCCGACCCACATCCCAGCGTTTCTTCACGCCGCTCTAGACAGCGCTTGGAATGAAGGCTGGCAGTGGCTACAGCAATACGGGCCGCTCCTGACACTATTGTTCCTTTGCCTTTATATATGGCTCGTTATCAAGGCGGAAAGTGAATCGCGCGGGCGCTCATAAGATTCTTGAGCGCCCAGCTTCTTGGCAGCACCCAGCCATCGGGGCGGTTCGCGTCGCCTCGGCCTTGAACCGCCCTTGACGGCAAAGCTGGGCCGGCGCCGACTGCAACGTTCGCTTAAGCGGCTTCCATAAGGAAGCGTCAATCAGCGGCCGTAGACGCAAATTTCCGCTTCAGCGCCTGCTCAACGACCGGGGGCACGAGTTCGGAAATATCGCCGTTGTATTTGGCCACTTCTTTGACGATGCTCGAGCTTAAAAACGCATACTGGCTGTTCGTCATCATAAAAAACGTTTCAATGTTTTCATCAAGAACGCGGTTCATCGACGTAATTTGCATCTCGTATTCGAAATCGGATACAGCGCGCAAGCCGCGCAAAATGGCATTCGCTTTTTTGCTGCGCGCGTAATCAACAAGCAGGCCGTGAAACGCTTCGACATGGACGTTCGGAAGCGTCCGCGTCACCTCACGAAGCAGCTCCATCCGCTCCTCGACAGTAAACAGCGGCTTTTTCGACGAGTTGTTCAATACCGCCACATACACTTGATCAAACACTTTCGCCCCTCGTTTAATAATATCCAAATGCCCATACGTCACAGGGTCAAAGCTCCCGGGGCAAACCGCAATGCTCGCCATCGCTTCCATCCCCTTCCCATCTATAAATCGTCACACCGGTGATACCGTATGTTTCCCGCTTCCATCGTGTCAGGCCGCCGACCTCCTCCGGCAGCTCCGCCTCCGCCGAGTGTTCAGCGACGACGACGCCGTGCGGCTCCAGCAACTGACGCTCGGCGATCGACGACAGCAACGTCGGCCACTGGTTCTCTTTGTACGGCGGATCAAGGAAAATAACCGCAAAGCGGAGGCCGCGCTTCGCTGCCGCCTTCAGCGCTCGCTCGGCGTCGTTGCAGTAAATTTCCGCCCGCTTCTCAAACCCGCAGGCCGCCACGTTTTTTCGGACCGTCTGCACCGCTTTCCTGTCATGATCGACGAAAATGACGCGCTCGATTCCTCGACTGAGCGCCTCGATGCCCAAGCCGCCGCTCCCAGCAAACAAATCAAGACCGTTGCCGCCTGAGAAATATGGCCCGATCATATTAAATATCGCTTCTTTGACTTTATCGGTCGTCGGACGCGTCGACATCCCTGGAACCGCTTGCAGACGCCGTCCTTTGCATATCCCGGAAACGACTCTCATCGCCTTCACCCAATTCACCGTTTCAAGGTGGCCTTGTCATCCATTTGATTCGTTGTTTTCATGGTAATCTTACCATAAAGTTGATGATCGTCAAACTACGGAATTTTTTCGCCATTCATGTATAGAAATCGGCAAACGGTCCATAATGAGTAATGGCAACACGCTTGACGCGTTGTTGCCAGTGACGGAGAAGACTTACGTTTCCCCATAAGTTCTTCCTCCGGTTTCTCCTCTCCCTTTTCTATTCTTTCCGATCCTTGTTCCGCCCTGCGCGGAGGCAAGGAACTGGAAAGGGCCTTGCGGGTTCATTTCCGCAAGGTTTTTTTTGATTGCAATTCGCGAGGATGGCCGGTAAAGTTAAGGGTGGACGATTCTTGCAAGGGGGAACGATTCATGATCCAACGATTTATCGAACTTGGCGAAGGATATTCCGATATATATGAACTGATTGCATTGGCGAAAGCCAACCGCCATCGTTTGTCTGGATTCTTTGTCTTCCATACGGTGAAAAAAGGCCAGGCGGTCGTCTCCTTGGCCGTTGTCCTTCATCCGACGGCCCCCGGTGATTTCCAGCCGCTTTACATTTGCCGCGAAGGCATTCCCGACCCGTCCGTCAAGCCAAACAAACGGTACGAACTGTTTATGGAAACCGCAAAGGAGCTGGGCATGGACGTCATTCACCTTGATGTCAAGCCATCAACGATGTTCGCTGAACTCGACTTATATTACCAGCATTTGATCGGCATTATGCGGATGAACCGCTTCATTCCGCCGCTTCAGTAAACAACGAAACAGCGAGCTTGCCAAGCCGTTTTCGGCCGACAGGCTCGCTGTTTGTTTTCATCCGAGCGGATACGGGGAGTCTTTTTCCTTCTCCCCTTTCGATTCAAACTCCAGCTTTAAAAACGGGCGGTACGACGGCTCGACCCGCTTGACGAATGGAAGCGAGGCGAGCTTTTTCATCACATGATCGGCTTGCTCCATGTCGCAATACAAAACGGCATACTTCAGCCGTTTGGAAATGTAATGAATGTTGCCGAACTTGCGCAGCTGTTTCCCATATTTCAGCGAATGAAGCCAAACGATAATCCCTTGCCGTTTTGGAAACATAGTCCCTTCCCCTTTTTTTATGTGCGGCAGCCGCAGCTTCCGCCCGCCCCGCAGCCGCCGGAACAGCCCGCCGACAAAAAGTACGGATTTCCGGTCGGCACTTTGACGTGTTCCGATACCGCTTTGCCAATCAGCACGCTGATCTCATCAAGCAGCTCTTGCATCGCCTTCTCCGCCTCCTTAAAGGCGGCGACCGTCTCATGCAAATCGAGCTCCCGCTTCGCTTCGCGCACTTCTTTCATCACGCCGCGGTAATCAGGATGGTATTTGCCGAAGCGTTGCACTTCTTCGTAGCGCTCCTTCAGCTTGACAAAGCGAGCGATCAGCTGCTGGGCGCGGCGGTCTTGCCTCAGCCGCCAAAACGCGCGGCGATATTCGTCCGCCACGTCCGACTCGACAATCATTTTGGCCAACGCTTCTGCTTTATCTAAAATCTCGATGCGCTCGAGAGTCGCAATCTTCACCAAATGGCACCTCCATTAACCATCATACCATGAACGAAAAGAAAATGAAAAGGAAAGAGATAGGAAAGAAGCAAACAAAAAAGGCGATCCAGACTGTGCCGAATCGCCTCTGTTCGCCTTTTAAACGATCGTCGTCATCTTGATCGGATGGCGACGTCAAATTTGTGCGTCATGCCGGTTGCTTTCCCATCATTGTAGACGAGCTCAAGACGGATGGTATGCTTCCCGCTCGGCAAACCGCGCACGATAAAGGCGGCCGTATACACTTCCGTCATTTTTTGCCCGTTGACATAGACATTAATATGTCCGCCGCCGCTCCCTTTGCGGAACGGAAAGTGGACGGCAACACATTCAATGAATACGTCGCTTCCTTTCACTTCATGTTTCACCTGAAGCGGACCGCCCACTGCTTCGGCGTGAGCAAAAGACGGCGGCGCCGGCTCAAAGAAGGCATACGCCGCAAGCAATATGACAGCCGCAAACCATGCGAACCACTTTGACAAAGACATCACTCCCTTTCGAAACTAGTCTTTGCCATTGGCCGCCCGATTAGTCGCGCATGGCTTTAAACATTTGCCACATAAGCGACGCCATTTGCAACGATTGGGAGATTTTTTCCACTTTGTCAGGAATCGTCAGCTCATAGTGGCGCAAAGCGGCCAATTGGAACGTCGACAGTTCATGCGGACGGCGGGCAAGGAGCCGGTACCAGCGCGGCTGTTCGCGCAAAAACGCTCGCAACATCGGTGTTCCTTGCACATATTGCCATACATCTTTCCTCATCGACACCACCCTTTAATCTTTGCGGAACGAAAACGGATGCGCTTCTTTGTTTCTTTGTTCTTGACCGGCCCCTTGAAATTCGGAAAGAATGTTTTGGATCGCCGCGATCGCCTGCTGAACGTTCGCCAAATGCTTTTGCACATCAGCTGCATCGATCTGTCCAAGCATAGCCGCGAGCTTATCGAGCCATTTGTTCGTTCCTTTTTCCTCCTCTTTTGCTGCACTGTTTGTTTCCCGATACGGCTCCCATATGTCATCGTCTTCTCCGAACAAATACCAATCCTCATACACTTGCTTCCATGTCTTTTTGCCGCTGCGCACCTCTTGAATGATTTTTGGATGTTTTTTGACAAACTGTTTGAACTGTTCAACGGAAGGATGCAGAGGCTTGGCCATAGTGGTTCTCATTCCTTTCACCCATTCATGCCTATCTGCCATATCATATCGCACCCAGCATACAGAGGTGCGCCCAATTTTTAGAGCGGCGTAAAGAAATTTTGTGTATAATAGTCAGCGTAGACGCCGACGCCCAAGCGGGTGAACTGCTCGTTCAACATAATTTCTCGATGGTTTTGGCTGTTCAGCCATCCGATGGTCGCCTCGACGCCATCGACTTGATGAGCGGCGATATTTTCCCCGGCAAGCTGGAACGGGATGTGAAGCGCGCTAAGCCGCTTGGATAAATCCCCATATTGCGGCGACTCGTGAGAGAAAAACCGGTGATCATGCATGTCGCGGCTATGTTGGGCGGCAGCAGCAGCGGCCTTGTCATCCCACATGAGAGGGGAAAGCCCGTGACGGCGGCGGATCAAATTCGTCCAGTCAAAAATTTGCTTCGCGTTGGCCGCATCAACAGCCTGTTGCTCTTCTTCCGACAACGGCGCGGCCGCCGGCAGGCTGCCGCGGTAAACGAGCTCGTACGGCCGCAACTTGACGAACGTTTCGGCATCCATCAAGCGGATCGCCGCCACCTCGCCGGTAAGGCGGTCAACATAAAGCTGAGCATAGACGCTGCCAACTTTGACAACCGGCCTTGATGAGTAATCTTGTTCAGACAGCTCAAACCGGTATGTCCCGCTGCCTAGCCTAATCTCAATATTCGATAGCACCGGCATCGTTTGAAAAATCGTCTGCAACCGCTGGCCGACCGCAAACGGTTCAACGTTCACCTTCTCTCCACCGACAAGAGCGGTGACGACGCGGCTGCTCAAGATGCCAATCTGCACGTACGACTCGGGTCGACGGCTGTACACCCACCAGTCATATCCGTAAGCTGACGGGTCGATTCGGTCTGGAGCGCCAAGCAGTTTTTTCGCCTCTTGCGCCGATTGTCCAATCAATGCAACGATGCCGGCCGTCGCCTTCGGCTCTTTCAACATGTATCTATTCGTCTCTAGCTGCTCCGAGGGGCTCGGGGGCGGCGGACTCGGCGCAAAATAATACAATCCAATCAAGAAAAACAAAAAAAGGAAAAACCATTTCACACGGCAACTCCCGCTTTCTGCACAATCTCCTTATTGCCATTATAGCCGTTTTTTAGAGGCAAAAAAAAGAGGACGCCCAAAAAGAGCGCTCCTCCTCGAAAGAAGCCATGTCCGTTGCGTTTGTCAATGGATGGCGTCTTGTTCGGAAATCTCGCTTAACGCACGACCGGCGCGTTCATCAGAATAGCGGTTCGTCGCCAAATCGCCGAGCGAGATGATGCCGACCAAACGCCCATTCTCTATGACCGGGAGGCGGCGAATTTGATGGCGCGCCATCATATCTGCTGCCTTTTGCACCGAATCGTCCGGGGAAAGCGTGATGAGATCGCGGCTCATCACTTCCGTCACTACAGTCGAACCGGGACGTTTTTCAGCTATGCCGCGCACGACCATATCGCGGTCGGTAATCATTCCGACAAGGCGGCCGTCATCGACAATCGGAATCGCCCTGACGTTGAAATCGCGCATTTTTACCGCCACTTCGTAAAGATTGTCAAGGGGGGTGCAATATTGCACATCCGTTGACATGACGTCCCGTATCATTTGCATCCTTTGTCTCTCCTTTCTACCCGTATTATGCGCCGAATCACACAAAAAAATGCGAGCGAAACGGAAACAATGGCAAACAATTCATTGAAAAGAAAACCGTTTTCGTACTATTATAAATGAAGGGATGATTTCCTGTTTGGCCCTTTTACATACTGTGTTGTTAGGAGGAAGAAAGATGAAGTTTGAAAATACCGGACTGGAAAATCAGACGGTCGAACTATCCCGCCTTGATGACATTATGGAGCGCCTCGGCTTTGTCCGTGCGGCGCAATGGGATTATGAACGGGTCACATACGACCGGAAATACGTCGTGAAAGAAGGCACCTACTATTTGCGCGTTCAAGGATACGCCATTGAGGGGGACGTCGACTCGCGCTATGCACTCATTAAGCTGCTCACGCCGATTTTAGGGAAACATTACTATCCACACGGCGTCGAATACGGCGATGATGAACATTTTCCGTCCTCCCTTGTCAGCCAATGCCAAAACGTGTTGGCGCAGGTCAAAAGCGAGCTTGAAAAAATCAAAGAATAATAAGAAAAGCGCAAAGCGCCCCAATTTCGCCGTTGCCCGCAGGATGCGGGCAACGGCGAAATGTCGCCATCCTTGGCTCTGCGAAGAGCACACAAGCCCCACCGAGGAGGCTCAGCCCAAGCTTTGCTTGGGCTTGCGTAGGATATTTCTAAAGAAGCGAACTCAGTGTGTCGCCCCCGTGTGGGGCGGAGCGCATCACACCGATGGCGCTTGGAGCTGGACAGCTCCCTAGACCCGAAACGTATTTCTTAATCTTTTCTTTTCAAAAAAAACGCATGAGAGCGCGGTTCTCATGCGTTTTTTTCCGGCATGACAAGCCGTTTGACAACAATGTCGACCGCCTCGGCGACATATGGCGTCATCGCGGCGATCTCCTCGGCAATATGCTGTTGCAGATGGCGGCAAACTTCCATCACCGGCGCCCCATATCGAATGGACATCTTGACCGTGACGCGGCACCGCTCGCCTTGAGCAACGGTGATGAACACCTCACAATCGTCAAGGGCGACGTCCGTCTGGCCGCGCACACACATCATGACAATGGTCAATAGCGTCGCCTCTACGGCGCTCCGTTTCCGAGAGCGAAACGTGTTCACCGCCTTCTCCTCCCGCTGCACAAAATCACGTCTATACAGGCGTGTTGTATTCTATGCTATGCAACCGTCGCTGCCCTTGCTCCTTGACGGGCGGTTAAAAACCGAGCACCGCCTTGATGAGCGACGTCGTTTGGCCCCCTGGATAGAGGACATAAAGCAACCAGTAGACGACCACCCCAGTTGAGGCGCTGCCAAACCAAATGATGCTGGTGATCGGCCCGAGCCGACGATGGCGGGCCCGTTGGTCTTTCAATCCCGTCCAAATCGTGACAAGACCAAATACGGCGCCAACTGTCGCTAGCGCAATATGGAAAATAAGAAACAGCGTATAATACACTTTGACGCTCTCCGGCCCGCCAAAACTCGTATTGCCGATAAACAACGTCCGCGATATGTAAATGGTGAAAAACAGCAAAGCAAACACTGCTGCCGTCAGCATCACCTTTTTATGCGCTTCGATCCGCCTGCGGCTGATCAAATACCACCCATAAGCAACAAGCAAAGCGCTGATCACGATGCAGCTCGTGCTGATTGTCGGTAAAACGGCCATCGCTTCTCTCCCTTTCTTCTTTGTTCATCGTTTGGCGGCCAACCGCGCTTTACAGTTTGGTCGGCCGCGGCTCCATATCCATGCTTGGCTCTTTCTCCCGCTCCTTCCGATACCATTCGACGAAGATGAAGAACAGCATCGTCCCGTACACGATTTCCTGAATGATTTTCATCAACACGCCGCCGAGCTGCTGGTCATGGAGCGGCGACATCGACAAAAACATTTGCGGCCCGGTCAAATCAAGCGAAGCCAGCGTCCCTTGAGGAACGCATAGCGCCAGCGCGGCCATCCATGCTTTCGGGTCCGTATACGTCGCATAAAGCGGCGTATCGGTAAAAATGATGAGCGCGCAAGCCGGGGTCAACAGCATGCCGTCAGCGAAAATGTAGCCCATTTTTTTTAAGCCGGACAACGTTTGCCAATCGGGCAGCTTGTTGACAAGCGGCCACCACATGCAAAACGCGGCAACAAAAATGACCGAGGTAACGAACGCGTGCAGCCACATATTCATTTTCACGGCGTCAAAAATGAATGGAACGTGATAAAGCGAAAACAAACCGTTAAACAGCAACAATGCTACGATCGGCTTTGTCAACAGCCGAAACACGCGGCGCACCGCTGTGATGCGGAACGCGCGCTCATAAAGCGGCACTGGAAGGCCTAAAATAAAACATTGCGGCACGATCAAATACAGCACCGCCATTTGCACCATATGGGCGGTGAACGTCAAATGACCCATCAAATCCAACGGAGACCCTTTGCATATATAAAGAAGCACGATCCCTGTCAAAAAATACGCCTTCTGCGTCCCCGAAACCGCATCACCGAGGCCGAAACGCTGCCGCCATCGCCCGGTCATCCCCATGTACAGCAACGCAACCGCCGCTAACACAAGCAAAAAAAACGGACTCCAAAGGGCAACGGGGCCAAACATTTGCAGCGATTGAAACATACGAATCCCCTCCTGATTTGTCCCTTTCCCATTATACTACACGCCGCAGCGCCACGGCTATTGCAAAAAAAGGGGAAACCGGCGCAAAACCGATTCCCCCTTTCACTTACCACCAAATGACTGTCGTAAACGCCCAAACAAGAAGAAGCATGACCGCCACGCCACCGTAAATAAACATCGCCGGAAATTCGTGGCCTTTATGGCTCATGTGCATGAAATAATAGAGCTGAAACGCCACTTGCACGGCGGCCAAAAGCAAAATAAACGGAACGACAAACCAATGGGAAAACTCTTCGTAACCAACGGCGGCGAAAGCGATGAGCGTCAACAAAATCATCAAGACGAATGCAATCATTTGATGGCGCATCTCTTCCGCGTTTTTCCGCCGGCGATACGCCAAATCGACGCGTTCATTTCCCGAGTTCGTTTGATTCGCCATACGTTCACCCCACCATTCCCATCAAGTATACAACGGTAAAAATGAACACCCAGACGACGTCGATAAAGTGCCAGTACAGGCTCGCAACGTAAAATTTCGGGGCGTTGTACAAGTTCAACCCGCGTTTGGCGTTGCGGATCATGAGCGTTAAAATCCAAAGCAATCCAAACGCGACGTGGCTTCCGTGCGTGCCAACGAGCGTGTAGAACGCTGAAGCGAAAGCGCTCGTCGTAAACTTATGGCCTTCATGCACATATTCGTTAAACTCGTAAATTTCAAGGCCTAAAAAGCCGGCGCCAAGCAAAACGGTAATGCCAAACCAAAGCTGCATCTTTTTAAAATCAAAGTTTTTCATATGATAAATGGCATACACGCTCGTCAAGCTGCTCGTCAACAGAAGCATCGTCGCCATGAACACAACCGGCATTTGGAACAGCTCTTCAGCAGAAGGGCCGCCATTCGTTTTGTCTTTGAGCGCCAAATAGGTGGCGAAGAGAGAGGCGAACAGCACCGTCTCTCCGCCTAAAAACAGCCAGAAGCCGAGAAATTTATTTTTCCCTTCAAGGGTGGCGCGTTCCGGCGCGGCCGGAAACGTCTCGGCCGTCAGTTTTTCCTCTGCATGCATCAGGCGTTCGCCCCCTTCTTCTCAAGTTCAAGCACTTCTTCTTTATGGATGTGGAAGCCGTGATCATCGATCACCGAGCGCAAGAACATCGAACCGAGCGTAATGAGCAGGCCAAGAATGCCGACCGGCAAGCCCCATCCGGCGTCGTTATGATACGTAAAGCCAAAGGCGGCGACAAACAGGCCGAACGCGATGACAAACGGCAAAAACGATGAATTCGGCATATGGATGTCGCCAAGCGGTTCGGCTGGCGTCAATTCTTTTTTGCCTTCCATTTTTTCGAGCCAGAAGGCGTCCAAACCACGGACAAGCGGTGTTTGCGCAAAGTTGTACACCGGCGGCGGCGAAGCGATCGCCCATTCGAGCGTGCGGCCGTCGCCCCACGCATCGCCCGGCACTTTTTCCCCTTTTACCGTCGTAATCACAATGTTAATGAGCAAAATGACCGTTGCGATGGCCATAAAGAACGCACCAACCGTGCTGACGAAGTTCCCTGTCTCCCATCCTTGGTTCGGCAAGTATGTGAATACGCGGCGCGGCATCCCCGTCAAACCAAGGAAGTGCTGAATAAAGAACGTCAAATGGAAGCCGATAAAGAACAACCAGAATGTCATTTTGCCGAGCGTTTCATTCAACATGCGGCCAAACATTTTCGGCCACCAATAATGCGTGCCAGCAAGCAAAGCGAACACAACCCCGCCGACAATGACGTAATGGAAGTGCGCGACGACGAAATAGCTGTCATGGTATTGGTAGTCTGCCGCCGCCGACGCCAACATAACCCCGGTCACCCCCCCCATGACGAACGACGGGATGAAGGCGACCGCATAGTGCATCGGCGTCGTAAACTTGATGCTTCCGCCCCACATCGTAAACAGCCAGTTGAAAATTTTGACTCCTGTCGGAACGGCGATCGTCATCGTCGCGACGGCAAAGATGGCGTTCGCAATCGGCCCCATTCCGACCGTAAACATATGGTGCGCCCACACCATGAACCCTAAGAAGGCGATGAGCACGGTCGCAAACACCATTGACGAATAGCCGAACAGCCGCTTGCGCGAGAACGTCGCAAAAATTTCCGAGAAAATGCCGAACGCCGGCAAAACAAGAATGTAGACTTCCGGATGGCCGAACACCCAGAACAAGTGTTCCCAAATGATCGTATTGCCGCCGGCAGCCGGATTAAAGAAGTTCCCACCGAACAGCCGATCCATCATCATGAAAATCAACCCAACGGTCAACGGCGGAAACGCAAACAAGATAAGCGCCGAGGTCACAAACGTCGCCCAGGTGAACATCGGCATGCGCATAAACGTCATGCCCGGGGCGCGCATATTGATGATCGTCACCAGAAAGTTAATGGCACCCATGATCGTTCCGAAGCCGGAAATTTGCAATCCGAGCGTGTAAAAGTCAATGCCGTGATGCGCTTTCGAGTCAAGCGACAGCGACGCGTACGACGTCCATCCGGCATCCGGCGCACCGCCTAAAAACCACGAACAGTTCAAAAACAAACCGCCGAAGAAAAACATCCAGAATCCAAGGGCGTTCAAAAACGGGAACGCGACGTCGCGCGCGCCGATCTGAAGCGGCACGACGGCGTTCATAAAGGCGAAAATAAGCGGCATGGCAGCCAAGAAAATCATCGTCGTTCCATGCATCGTCAACACTTCGTTATACAAGCCGCCGACAAGGAAATCGTTGTTCGGCTTGGCGAGCTGAATGCGGATGAACAACGCTTCAAGACCGCCGAGCAGGAAGAAAAACCCGCCAGCAATCAAGTACAGATGGGCGATTTTTTTATGGTCGACCGTTGTCAAGTAATCCCATAAAACGGCGCCGACACCCTTTTTGCGCGCGATCGTACTCACGGTGAAACCTCCTTCTCATGCTTTATTCCACTTTTAAGCTCATCAAGTATTTCGTCAATGCGTCAATTTGCTCTTCCGTCAAGTGGCCATATGTACCCGCCATTTTATTTCCAGGCTTCACGCTATTCGGGTCTCTCAGCCATTTTTTCAGATTTTCTTCGTTATGCTCCAAAATACCAGCGATTCGTTCGCGATCGCCAAAGTTCGCCAAGTTCGGCGCCGTGCGCGCTTGCACCGGACGCTTGTCCACAGGCGTCACCGCATGGCAACCAATACAGCTTTTATTGAAAATCGCCTCGCCTTCTTTGGCGACCGGATCGGTGACAACCGGTTTTTTCGCGTTTTGCATCTTTTTCACCCAAGCGTCAAATTCATCGCGCGGCAACGGCCGAACTTTAAAGTCCATCAGTGCATGGGACGGACCGCAAAGCTCCGCACATTTGCCGTAAAAGACGCCGCCGGCTTTGTCTGTCGCTTTCTGATCAAACACGAGCCAAAATTGGTTTTTGTTGTCCGTGTTCGTATCCATTTTGCCGCCGACCGCCGGAATCCAGAACGAGTGTTTGACATCGGACGCGATCAAGTTGAAATACACTTTTTCATTCGTCGGCACAACTAAATCTTGGCTTGTAATAATGCCGTAGTCCGGATATTCAAACTCCCACCAGTATTGGTTGGCGCGCACATTGACAACGACCGTGCCTTTTTTATCGCGGTCTTTGTCATTCATCGCCTTCACATCAGCCAGTTTAAACGTTGTCAATACCGTCGGCACCGCCAAAATGAGCAGGAGGATGATCGGAATGACAGTCCAAATAATTTCCAGCTTATGGCTCCCTTCCACTTGCTTCGGGATTTTATTCTCTTCCCCCTTGCGCCGCCGGAAGCGGATGACGACGTAAACGAAGATAATCGCTACGACGACAATGACGAGCACCATGATCGACGTGCTCAACAGCATGAGCGAATACTGCATGTCCGCTACTTCACCGGCGGGCTGGAGCGTCGATAAAAACGGCTTGCCGCAGCCGGTGAGCAACAGCGCCATCATCCCGAACAGGGAAAATAAGCGCCAGTTACGCAGCCCTTTGTTCATAGCCTAATCAAACCCCTCTTTCTTTGATGGATGGATGAATGTATATAAATTCTTTCACAAAGAAAGAATTTTACCTCAATTCACCAAAGCGTGGCGATGATCATCGCCACGAACAAAATCGTCAAATAGTTGAGCGAATAGACGAACATCCACTTCGCCCATTTGATGTCATCTTTCATTTTCAAGCCCCACAAACCGAGCAGCAGCCAGCCGACATTAAGCAACGTGGCAACCGTTAAAAACGGCACGCCGAGCGAGAACAAGTAAAACGGCAACGGCAACAAACACGCCACCCAAACGATGATTTGGCGCTTCGTCATGGCAAAACCGTGGACGACCGGCAGCATCGGAATGCCGGCAGCACGGTATTCTTCGCATCGCTTCATCGCCAATGCCAAAAAGTGCGGCGGCTGCCATAAAAACATGATTAAAAACAGGATGAGCGGAACAATATGGAAATCCGGGTCAACGGCCGTCCAGCCGATTACCGGCGGCACCGCGCCGGAAATGCTGCCGACAACGGTGTTGATCGTGTAATGGCGCTTCGTCCAAAGCGTGTATAAAAAGACGTATGTCACCATACCGATCAATCCAACGACCGCAGCCGCAACCGTTGTCATAAGCAGGCTCATCTCGCCGATCGCGACAAGACCAATCCCAAGCCAAAGCACCCGCCGCGGATCCACCGTCCCCGTGACAGTCGGGCGAGCTTTCGTTCGCTCCATATATTGATCAATGTCGCGGTCAATGTAGTTGTTGATGGCGCATGAACCCGCGATGACAAGCGCTGCTCCAAACAACGCAAAAAAGACGATGTGCAAGTTTTCCAAAAAATGCTCGCCAGCAAAATAAAACGCCAGCCACATCCCGGCGAACGTTGTAATCAAATTGGAATTGACGATTCCGATTTTCACAACAGACGACAACTCTCTCCAAACTGCCTTGACGCTCACATGCGAGCGATGACCGGCATCGGCCGCATCCTGTTGCACCGCTTTCAATTCGGCCATGTCTCCTGTTCCTCCTCGCTGCGCCGCCCCATCCATGCAGACAGCGCCATCATAATGCCTGAAATTCCTTCCAATGCGCAATAACAAAAACGGGCTGTTTCTCTTTATATTAAATCACATTTTTTTCTCATCATGTGAACTTTTTTTGAATAATTTGTGTCAAATTTTTGAATCCATACGCTCCAAATGGCTCATTCGCTTGTCCCATTAATATTTCTAGCAAACTTAATCGACTTATTCAATATGCAAACGTCATTTTGTGTTTCCGGCCGTCATCGTGTAAAATAGACTTGGCTTGGCAACACGGTTGGTTGCAATAAAATCCACCACTTTACTAATATGGACAAAATCACAATTTCTCAATACAAGAAGGTGAAGATTTTGCAACGTTCACTGAAATGGTTTGCCTCGGCGACCACATTGGCGATGCTGTTTGTCCTGATCGGCGGGGCGCTCGTGACAAAAACCGGCTCCGGCATGGGGTGCGGCCGATCATGGCCGCTGTGCAACGGCCAATGGGTGCCGGATGACATTACGCCCGAGCTCGTCATCGAACTGAGCCATCGACTCGTTTCCGGCCTTGCCGGCATCATGGTGCTCATCCTTTCCATTTGGGCGTGGCGAGCCATTGGCCATGTGCGAGAGACGAAGTTTTTGGCCGTCATATCGTTCGTCTTTCTTGTCTTGCAAGGGTTGATCGGCGCCGCCGCGGTCGTGTGGGGGCAGTCCGATTTCGTTTTAGCTCTGCATTTCGGCATTTCGCTCATTTCGTTTGCCGCTGTGCTGCTGTTGACGTTGCTCATTTTTGAAATCGACAAAAAGTTTTCCGCCGCTTCGCTTTCGCTTGACGGTAAAATGAAGTTTCATATTTATGGCATCCTCATCTACTCATACATCGTCGTGTACACCGGGGCGCTCGTGCGCCATACGAACGCCAGCCTCGCCTGTCCGAGCTGGCCGCTTTGCGCGAAAACGCGCCTCCTCCCCGTTCAGTTTCATGAATGGGTGCAGATGGGCCATCGATTGGCCGCTGCTGCCATCATCATTTGGATCGCCGCTGCCGCGATACATGCCGTCCGCCATTACCGCAGGCAGCCGGTCATCTACTACGGATGGCTCATCGCTCTTTTTCTCGTGCTCGCGCAAATGACAACCGGAGCACTTGTCGTATTTACACAGCTGAATTTGTACATCGCCTTGGCGCATGCGTTCTTTATCTCTTGTTTGTTCGGCGTGCTCAGCTACTTGTTTCTATTGGCGCTCCGCACCCGCCGTGAGCCGATCAAAACCACGGACCATTCAGCTCGCGAGGCAGCGCCGGCCGCGTTGAAATGACGGCCATCCACCCGCAAACGAAAAGGGATGCCCGCAAACGTTGGGCATCCCTTTTGGTGCGGTACAGACCGTTTTATTTGGACAGCTCAATCAGCAAATCGCCCGCTTGAATGGCGTCGCCGCTTTTGACGTAAATGTCTTTGACAATGCCGGCAAACGGCGCCTGCACCGTTGTTTCCATCTTCATCGCTTCCGTAACCATCAAATGGTCGCCTTTGTCGACTTTTTCTCCTTTCTCAACGAGCACTTTCACCACCGTGCCCGGCATCGTCGCCGCAATATGGTTCGGGTTTGTCCGGTCAGCCTTGATGCGCTCAGCGACAGCCGCTTTGATGCTTTCATCACGGATGATGACTTCGCGCGGCTGGCCGTTCAGCTCAAAGTAGACGACGCGCGTGCCGTCCGCCTGCGGCTGACCGATCGACACAAGCTTGACGATGAGCGTTTTTCCGCGCTCGATTTCCACTTCGATCTCCTCGCCAAGACGCATGCCATACAGGAACGTCGGTGTATCAAGCACCGAAATGTCACCGTATTTTTCAACCGTTTCGGCATATTCCAAAAACACTTTCGGATAAAGCGCATAGGCAATGGCGTCAAAGTCGGTCACTTCGCGGCCAAGTTTGTCGTACAGCTCCCGCTTGATTTGCTCGAAATCGACCGGCTCGAGCAGTTCGCCCGGACGGACGGTGATCGGCTCGCGCCCTTTCAAAATAATGCGCTGCAACTCTTTCGGGAACCCGCCATGCGGCTGGCCTAAATAGCCTTCAAAAAACTCAACGACCGAGTCCGGGAAATTGAGCGTCTCGCCGCGTTCAAAAATGTCTTGCTCCGTCAAGTTGTTTTGCACCATGTAAAGCGCCATGTCGCCGACGACTTTCGACGACGGCGTCACTTTGACGATATCGCCGAACAAGTCGTTGACGCGGCGGTACATTTCCTTCACTTCGTCCCACCGATCGCCGAGCCCGACCGCTTTTGCCTGCTGCTGCAAGTTGCTGTACTGGCCGCCTGGCATCTCATGCATGTATACTTCTGTATGCGGCGCGTTCATGCCGCTTTCAAACTCCTGATAAAATTTGCGCACGTCTTCCCAATAGCGCGCCAGCTGCTCCAAACCGTAAATATCGACTTCCGGCGCCCGCTCTGTTCCTTCCAAGGCATAGTAAAGCGTATTGGCGCTTGGCTGCGACGTCAAGCCAGCCATCGAGCTGACGGCAACATCGACGATATCGACGCCGGCTTCAATCGCTTTGGCGTACGTGTAAATGCCGTTGCCGCTCGTATCGTGCGTATGCAAATGGATCGGGATGCTGACCGTCTCCTTGAGCGCCGAGATGAGCACGTACGCCGCCTGCGGCTTCAACAGGCCGGCCATATCCTTAATGCCTAAAATGTGCGCTCCCGCCTGTTCAAGCTCTTTGGCGAGCGCCTTGTAATAGTCCAAATTGTACTTTGGGCGGTTCGGGTCCAAAATATCGCCCGTATAGCAAATGGCCGCCTCGGCGATTTTCCCGCTCTGGCGGACGGCGTCGATCGCCACCGTCATCCCTTTCACCCAGTTGAGGCTGTCGAAAATGCGGAAGACATCAATGCCGGCTTGCGCCGATTTGTCGACGAACTCGCGGATAACGTTGTCCGGATAGTTTTTATATCCCACGGCGTTGGCAGAACGGAGCAGCATCTGGAACAATACGTTCGGGATGCGCTCGCGCAGCTTCAAGAGGCGGTCCCACGGATCCTCCTTTAAAAAGCGATACGCCACATCAAACGTCGCCCCGCCCCACATTTCAAGCGAGAACAAATTCGGAAGCAGTCGCGCCGTCGGCTCAGCAATGCGCAACAGATCGATCGTGCGCACCCTTGTTGCCAACAGCGACTGATGGGCGTCGCGGAACGTCGTATCGGTCAAAAGCACGCGCGGCTGTTCCTGCATCCAGCGGACAAGCCCTTCCGGTCCGCGTTCATCCAAAATTTGCTTCGTTCCCGCTGGGATCGGTTCCGTTTGGCTCACCTTCGGCACACGCGGTTTGTCAAACACCGGCTTTTTCTTTTTGCCGATGCCAGGGAAGCCGTTGACCGTCACGGTGCCGATGTACGTCAGCATTTTCGTCCCACGGTCTTTCCGGCGCGGGAATACAAACAATTCCGGCGTCGTATCGATGAATGACGTATCGTATTCCCCCGACAAAAATTTTGGGTGCTGAACGACGTTTTCCAAGAATGGAATGTTCGTTTTAATGCCGCGAATGCGGAACTCGCGCAAGTTGCGCAACATTTTTCTTGCCGCCTGCTCAAACGTCAACGCCCATGTCGACACTTTCACGAGCAGCGAATCGTAATATGGCGTAATGACCGCCCCTTGGAAGCCATTGCCGGCGTCCAAGCGCACGCCGAAGCCGCCGCCGGAACGGTACGCCATAATTTTTCCCGTATCCGGCATAAAGTTGTTGAGCGGGTCTTCCGTCGTCACCCGCGACTGAATGGCGTAGCCGTTGATGCGGATGTCTTCCTGCTTCGGAATGCCGACTTCCGGGCTGTGGAGCGAAAAGCCGTCGGCGATTAAAATTTGCGACTGGACGATGTCAATGCCGGTGATCATTTCGGTGATCGTATGCTCGACTTGGATGCGCGGATTCACCTCGATGAAATAAAAATCATCCCCGGAGACAAGAAACTCAACCGTGCCAGCGTTGACGTAACCGACGCTTCTCATGAGCCGGACCGCCGCTTCGCAAATGCGCTCGCGCAGCTCGTCCGACAACGAGACGCTTGGCGCGACTTCCACGACTTTTTGGTGACGGCGCTGCACCGAGCAGTCGCGTTCATAAAGGTGAACGATGTTTCCTTCGTGGTCGCCCAAAATTTGCACTTCGATATGCTTCGGCTTTTCGATCAGCTTTTCGACATAGACGTCGTCGCTGCCAAACGCCGCTTTCGCTTCCGACTTAGCGCGCTCGAATGCTTCCTTCACTTCCGATTTCGAGCGGACGATGCGCATGCCCCGGCCGCCGCCGCCCAACGCTGCCTTGATGATGATCGGGTATCCGTGCGTCTCAGCAAAGCGGACGACGTCTTCAAGGCCGCCCACCGGTCCATCGCTGCCCGGGATCACCGGAATGCCCGCCTTCATGGCCGCATGGCGCGCTTTCACTTTATCGCCGAACATATCCAAATGATCTTCGTTCGGGCCGATGAAAATAATCCCCTCTTCGCGGCACCGTTTAGCAAATTGAATGTTTTCCGACAAAAACCCATATCCCGGATGGATGGCATCGACATCGTGGGCTTTGGCGATCTCAATGATGCCTTCAATGTCCAAGTAGGCTTCGATCGGCTTTTTCCCTTCTCCGACTAAATACGCCTCATCTGCTTTGTAGCGGTGGTACGATCCGGCGTCTTCCTTCGAATAAATCGCCACCGTGCGGATATCAAGCTCCGTGCAGGCGCGGAAAACGCGAATGGCGATCTCTCCGCGGTTGGCTACCAGCACTTTGCGAATTCGTCTTGTCCTCATTCTGTCCCTCCTCCTTTATTTAATAAAAGTATAAAAGTTTTGCCGATTTGTAAATACACTTTCTAAAAAGTCAGACCTCTTTTCTGTTTGCTGACCATCGTTTTTTCAGCTTTTTTATACCGTTGTTCATACTTTGCGAACATCGAAATGTTCACAAGCAGACCGAGCGAAGCCATGGTTAAGACAAGCGACGTTCCCCCATAGCTGACGAGCGGCAGCGGCACCCCTGTAATCGGAATAAGGCCAACGACTCCACCAACGTTAATGAACGTTTGGAAGCCGATCATGACGGAGATGCCGATCGCAAGCAGGCTCCCAAACGCATCGTGGGAGCGGCGGGCGATCCAAAGCCCGCGCAGCACGATAAACGCCAATAATCCAAGCGTAAATGCTACACCAAATAAGCCGAGCTCTTCGGCGATGACCGCCATAATAAAATCGGTGTGCGACTCTGGCAGGTAGCCGTATTTTTGAATGCCTTTGCCAAGCCCCACTCCTTTCAGCCCGCCAAGCCCGATCGCCAAATACGAATTAACAAGCTGGTAGCCATCGCCGTTTGCGTATTGAAATGGATCCAAAAAGCTGTAAAGACGCGACATCCGTTCAGGAGAAAAAATTTTTTTGCCGGCAACCGGGAGCCAAAACGGTGACAGCACCGTCCCCATCAGTGCAAAAAAAAGCAGCTGCTTTAGAAGCAACACGAGGCGCAAACCAGACGAAACAATGATGCACATCGCGATGACCAACACGATGGCCGCCGTTCCGAAGTCAGGCTGTATGGCAATCAGGAAACAAATCACTAATGTATAATAAATGGGGAACAAATTGCTTTTCGCCGGCTCGGCCAGCCGCTTCCGCTTGTTGGCAAACGCTGCGGCCAAGTATAAAATCAGGCCGAGCTTCGCGAGCTCCGCCGGTTGGATCGAAAGCGCCCCGACACGAAACCAGCTTGTTGCGTTGTTGGCCGTATGGCCGAGAAAAGCGACGGCGATAAGCATCAATGGAGAAGCAAAAAAGACGAGTTTCACCCATCGCTCCGCCCTCCACACTTTATACGGAATCGCCATCATGATGACGAACGCGATGAATCCGGCAATCAACCACAATTTTTGCCGCTCGTAAAAATAGTCGCTTGGCACTTCAAAGCGGATGACAGCGGTGACCATGCTCGAGCTGTACACCATAATCAATCCGAACAACGACAGCATGATGACCGCGGCGATCAACGGATAATCATAGCACTTCAATACTTTTTTCCATAATTGTCGTTCCATCGTTCCTCTTCCCTGTGAACATGTATGTACTTAAAATCATTCGCAGCGGCGCACTGTTTTCCTGCCGAAAAACAGAAAAACTCAAACGATGGTGTGCCAATCGTTTGAGTTGCCTTATATTCTTATCGTACGCGCTTTTTGGCCACGGCCTCGTGCAACGCGGAAAGTTCGCGCTCAAGCCGGTCAAGGAGCGCCTTTCCGTCTTTCGCCTCCACAAGCCCGAGGCGCACCGCAAAATCAATTTCCCGTGACAACCCGAACATTTGCGTGTCAAGCACTTCTTCATACACCGGACATTGCGGCATCGTCAAATGGTCCATTTGCACGCGGATGAGTTGGATGATTTTCTCTGCATCCGCTTGTAAAAGCGCGTACGCCTTCTCCCGATAGCTCATCGATTCGTCCGTCACATCGATCCCTCCGTTCTCTCCCCTATCCTTCTTTACATCTTAACGTGAAACAAGCCATTTTGCAAGTTGAAACCGTTGACAGCAACCCGACCTGGAACATGACAAGCTCTTTCGTTATTATTATACTAAAAACGGTGGGAACATGCAGAGGAGAGGTGTTTCATGAACGATATTATTGTGCTGACAGGAAAGGTGAAGTTTACGATCACACTTGACCCCGGCGTCTGGATTTTCGACGACCGGAAAGTGGACATGGATGCGTATTTTTCGGAGCCGGCTCCACAGCCGACGGAAGCGGAGCAAGAAGACGAGGAAATCAAAAAGCTGTCGGCATTTTGGGACCGGGAAATTCAAGAGGGCGCGGTTTTTCCGCCGACGTTGAAAACGGAGCGGCGCTTTTTGAAGGAGAAAATCATCACCGGCTCGTTCGGTATGCCGTTCGCCCCATTTTTGCGAAACGCTGAGCCGTATGAAAACGCGTCTGAACTTGTCATTGAGACGGAACATGGAGAAACAGTGATCCCTCTGGAAAAGGCGTACGACCTGATTTTCGCTTTTTCCAAAAACGGAAAACCGTTGCGCGACGACGGTCCGGTGCACATTTATTTTGGCGACGGCTCCAACGGCGAGGCGCCGATTACTCATGTGCGTCGGCTCGTCGTCCGATGACCGGGCGCCCCTTGTGGGGGCGGCCCGGTGTTTGAGCTTTTTACGTCTTCAACCGCCTCAAGCGCTTTGAATCCAGATGTTTTCCACAGCGCCCCAGGCGGCGGGCGCCTTTCGAAACGTTCGCGGCGGCGGGCCGCGCGCCTGGCACCCGTTCTTTAACGGCGGATGCTCTGAGGAACGCCTAGCTACAGCAAATCAGCGGCAAGCTGTGCGAGCGCCGAACGCTCCCCTTTGACGAGCCGGATATGACCGGCGATTTTTTGGTCTTTAAACTTTTCGACGACGTACGTCAACCCGTTGTTATATTCATCCAAATACGGATGGTCGATCTGTTCCGGATCGCCCATTAAAATGATTTTGCTTTTCTCCCCGACGCGCGTCAAAATCGTCTTCACTTCATGCTTCGTTAAATTTTGCGCCTCATCAATGATGATAAACTGCTCCGGCAGGCTCCGGCCGCGGATGTACGTGAGCGCCTCCACTTCAATCGAGCTCATGCCAGCTAAAATCGCATCGAGCTCCCCCGGTTTTTTCGTGTTGAACAAGTATTCCAAGTTGTCAAAAATCGGCTGCATCCACGGGCGCAGCTTTTCTTCCTTTTCCCCCGGCAGAAAGCCGAGATCTTTCCCCATCGGCACAATCGGCCGAGCGACGAGCAATTTTTTGTATGTGCGCAAATCTTCCGTTTGCATCAACCCGGCGGCAAGGGCAAGCAACGTCTTGCCCGTTCCGGCTTTGCCGATCAGCGTCACAAGCGGAATGTCGTCGCGCATGAGAAGCTCAAACGCCATCGTTTGCTGCACGTTGCGCGGGCGAATGCCCCATATATGTTCGTGATGGAAGATGAGCTTTTTCACTTTTTTGCCGTTTTGGTCGACAATGCCAATCGCTGACGCCGAGCTGCCAAACGCGTCTTTCATAATGATGAACTGGTTCGGATAAAACGGGTGGTCGGCAATATCGGCGAGCACGAGCTCCCCTTTGTCGTAAAATCGCTGCAGGTGTTCCTTTCCTATGTACAGCTCCAAAAATCCGCTGTAAATATGGTCGACATCAACGACGCGATCGCTTAAAAAGTCTTCTGCCTGCAGCCCGATCGCATCCGCTTTGACGCGCACGAGCGCATCTTTGCTCACCAAAATGACGGAGCGTCCATCTTCCTTCGCCTGCTCTTCAATCGATAAATTTTTCGCCACCGCCAAAATGCGATTGTCGTTCGTCTTTTCGACAAAAATTTCTTGCAGTTGATGAAACGAACGATGGTTCAACTCAATGCGCAACGCCCCTCCGTTTTCAAGCGGAATTTTTTCATGCAGCTTGCCGTTTTCGCGCAGGCGGTCGATGAGCTTTGACACTTGGCGGGCATTCCTACCAATTTCATCCATATACCGCTTTTTCGAATCCACTTCCTCAAGCACGACCGCTGGAATGACGACCTCATTATCCTCAAACGCGAAAATCGAATACGGATCTTGCAACAGCACGTTCGTATCAAGCACGTAAATTTTTTTTCCCAAATTCCGCTTCCCCCCATGTGAGAGTTTTTCACGTTTTGTCGGTCGGATGGGAATGACTGTAATACAGCATATGAAAACATGTATAAAGATAGAAGGACATTTGCAAACTAAAGAAAAAAAGTCGAGGTGGCCCATTATGAAGAGAAACTGCTGGCTTGCCGTTTTCTTCCTTCCCCTTTTGATTTTCAGCGGCTGCACGTTTGGAAACGGTCATGAAGCGAACGAGCCCAATCGTTCACTCGTGCGCGTCAAAAATACGGTCGATGAACGCGTCGAGAACAAATCCGGGCAAGAGATCGCCCGCCGGCTTGCAGAAATCGCCGACCGTGTTCCAAACGTTCACAATGCCGCCGCGATCGTCGTCGGCAAATACGCCATCGTCGGCATTGACGTCGGCGCCAATATGGACGCCTCGCGTGTCGGCACCATCAAATATTCCGTCGCCGAAGCATTGCAAAAAGATCCGTACGGAGCAAACGCGATTATTGTTGCTGACCCAGATCTTTACACCCGCGTGCGCAACATCGGCCGGCAAATCGATGAAGGGCGGCCGGTGCAAGCGTTCATGAACGAAATCGCCGACATTGTCGGACGAGTGATGCCGGAAGTGCCAAGCGATTTGTTTGAAACGACGCCGAAGCCGACCGAAGAAAACAACGGACAGCTGAACGAACAGGAGGAGCGGCAGCTGAACAAACAGCAAAACAAGCAATCGAATGAACATTTAAATCGATAAACGGTTTCTGTGTAGGTTATAATGGAACAGAAAGCACGGCTCATTTCCGAGGGCAACAGGAGTAAAATGCATTTGAATCAACAAACGATGGCAGGAAATGTGGTATAATGGGAACGAAAGAACACCCTACCATTTCGCGTTTGGATGTATTGAGGTGAACAATGAGAGTCAAATGCGTGCTTTGCGACCAAATCGATACGATCGACGATGAATCGCCGCTCGCCAAGCGGCTGCGCAACCGCCCGATTCACACGTACATGTGCCGCGAATGCCACGACCGCATCACTGAAAAAACGAAACAGCGGCTGGCAACAGGAAAGTTCCGCTTCTATCGCGGCCGCCGCGCTGACGATGATTGGTGACCGCGCAAAAAAAAAACGGTGCGGAAGAGCGATCGCTTTTCCGCGCCTTTTTGGTTGTCATCATCCATACTTTTCCGGTTCGGCTTCGATCTGCCGCCACATCGCCTCAGCCAGCTCAAGTGGGAAACACGCCGCCTTTGTTTCCCCGCCGCACACATACTCGACGATGTATTGCCCATTCGTTTCATCTTTGACAGCGTCTACGGCTGACACACCAAAGTCGTTTTCCAACATGGCGCGGAAAAACGCGGCCGTATCGCGCGCCGCCGTATCGTGCGGACGAGCTTTGGCGACGATGTGAATCGTCAGCCAGTTATAAAGGGCATGCTGCACGGATTTCATGACTTTTTTCCCTCTTTCGCCTGCTTCAGGCGCACTTTATAAATGATTAATACGAGGGCGGCGACGGCCAATCCTTCTGCCACCGGCAAAAAGACGGCAAAAAAGGTCAAAACCGTGCAACCAAGCGCCAGCAAGACGTAAATGATGACGTTTTTCAACAGCGGCAGGCGGCGGGCAAAACCGAGCCGATACACAAGCGCGGCAAGCAACAACACTGTCACATACAATAGCCACATACCGCGCTCGGGATTATCGTGCACCTTATAAAGCGAGGCGAAAAACGTGAGCCGTTCGAGCACATTCACACCATTCCCCTCCCGTTCATCCTAATAGCGCCCCTCTCCAAGGCGTTTTCGATTGTTCGCAAACTAAAGACGCGCGCATGGCGCTTCCGGCTATTTCGCCTGCTCAACCGCTTTCTTTTTCTTCTCCGTCTTTTCACGCTCGCTTTTATTCAAGATTTTTTTGCGCAACCGGATCGAGGCTGGCGTCACTTCACAATATTCATCGTCATTCAAATACTCGAGCGCTTCTTCAAGTGTCAACAGGCGCGGCTTTTTCATCGTCACCGTCTGTTCTTTCGTCGACGAGCGCATGTTGGTGACATGCTTTTCGCGGCAAATGTTGACGACTAGATCGTTTTCGCGGTTATGCTCGCCGACGATCATCCCTTCGTACACTTCAGTGCCCGGCTCAACAAAAATGGTGCCGCGATCCTCAAGTTGCATGATGCTGTAAGCTGTCGCCTTGCCGGTTTCCATCGAAACGAGCACCCCTTGGCGGCGGCCGCCGATCGCGCCAGGCTGCACGGGGGCATAATGGTCAAACGAATGGTTTAAAATGCCGTACCCGCGCGTCAGCGACATAAATTCGCTTCGATAGCCGATCAAGCCGCGCGACGGCACGAGAAAGACGAGGCGCACTTGCCCGTTGTCGCCGTGCACCATATCGACAAGCTCGCCCTTGCGGCTGCCGAGCGACTCCATGATCGCTCCCGTATATTCCTCCGGAATGTCAATGACGACCCGCTCGATCGGCTCGCATGTGACACCGTCAATCTCTTTTAGAATGACTTCCGGCTTCGATACTTGCAGTTCGTATCCTTCGCGGCGCATGCTTTCAATCAAGATCGCCAAATGAAGCTCCCCGCGGCCTGAGACAATCCACGCATCCGGCGACTCGGTCGGCTCAACGCGCAGACTGACATCCGTCTCCAGCTGGGTGCGAAGCCGCTCCTCCAGCTTTCTCGCCGTCACGTATTTGCCTTCGCGCCCCGCAAACGGGCTGTTGTTGACGAGAAACGTCATTTTCAACGTCGGCTCATCGACGCGAAGCGGCGGCAACGGCTCTTGACGATCGGGCGGACAAACCGTTTCACCGACATTGATGTCCTCCATCCCAGCGACCGCGACGATGTCGCCAGCGTGCGCTTCTTCAATCTCAATCCGCTTCAACCCAATAAAACCAAACAGCTTCGTGACACGAAATATCTTGACGGCGCCGTCGCGCTTTAAGAGAGCGACTTGCTGGCCTGTTTTCATCGTGCCGCGGAAAATGCGGCCGATGCCGATGCGTCCGACATATTCATTATAGTCAAGCAGCGCCACTTGAAACTGCAACGGTTCGTTGCGGTTGTCCGCAGGGGCCGGAATATGCTCGATGATCGTCTCAAACAAGGGGGCCATGTCACCGTCCTGGCGATCCGGATCGAGGCTTGCCGTCCCGCGCAGCGCCGATGTGTATACGACTGGAAACTCGAGCTGCTCCTCAGAAGCACCAAGTTCGATAAACAGGTCGAGCACCTCATCAACGACTTCCACCGGCCGAGCAAATTCGCGGTCGATTTTGTTGACGACGACGATCGGCACGAGCTGCTGCTCAAGCGCCTTTTTCAGCACAAACCGCGTCTGCGGCATGCAGCCTTCATACGCATCGACGACAAGCAAGACGCCGTCGACAAGGCGCATGATCCGCTCGACTTCCCCGCCGAAATCGGCATGCCCCGGCGTATCCAAAATGTTGATGCGCGTTCCTTTATACAAGACAGCCGTATTTTTCGCCAAAATCGTAATGCCGCGCTCCCGCTCCAAATCGTTGCGATCGAGCGCCCGCTCCGCGACTTGTTCGTTTTCGCGGAACGTCCCCGACTGCCGAAGCAGCTGGTCAACGAGCGTCGTTTTCCCATGGTCGACGTGAGCGATGATCGCGATATTGCGAAGATCGGTTCGTTTGTTCGTCAATGTCGGTCACTCCTGTTCGGCAAACTGCTTGTCTATTATATCACAACCGATAGAAAATCGACATGTTTTCCGGTACACTAGAAAAAGACGCCCACTTTGCCAGAAAGGAGTCAACGAGATGAAACGGATCGAGCCTGTACCGCTGTTGCTCGCCATTCTTGCCGTTGCGGCCATCATGGCGATCGGCGTCTTCATCGCCGAGCAAAGTTTGATCGGCATCGCCGCTTCCACGCTCATCTTTATCGCCGCCATGGGCGCTGGATTCGCCCATAAAAAACGGACGCGCTGAAAAACGGGACAAGCTCGATGCTTGTCCCGTTTTCGCGATTTCGCACCTCATCAATTGTGAAGATAGCGCCGCAAAATTTCTTCGTGCACCCCAGGTTTCGCAGCAAGCACCGAATTGCGGCCAAGCAGATCGAGCGGCTTCCCGTCAAGGGTCGTCACTATTCCACCCGCTTCTTCAATCAAAATCATTCCGCCGGCGAAATCCCACGGCGACAAGCGCGGTGAAATGTAGGCGTCTAAACGGCCAGCGGCAACATACGCAAGCTCAAGCGCCGCTGAACCATACGAGCGCGTGCCGCGCGCCTCTTTCGCCAGCCGCACGAGCGGGCGATGGTCGAGGCGCTTGTTTTCCATGAGCCATGTCCCGTTGATGCCGATGATTGACTCCGCCACTGGTGCGGGCTGCAGGCGGCCGAGCGGCTCCCCGTTTAAAAACACCCCCCGCCCTTTTTGCGCCGCATACAGTTCGTCAAACACGACGTCATACACGTAGCCGAGCTGCCCGATGCCATCTTCAAAAATGCCGATCGATACAGCAAAATGGCGCCGCTGATGAACGAAATTCATCGTGCCGTCGATCGGGTCAATCACCCAAACAACGCCGTCCAAGACATCGATCCGGTCGCCAAATCCTTCTTCCCCTAACAGGCGGTGGCTAGGGAACTGGCGGCGGATGTGCTCGGCGAAAAACTGCTCAATGGTGCGGTCAACGTTCGTCACTAAGTCGTTCGGGTTCTCTTTCGCTTCCACCGTCAGCTGTTCTGCAAACGAGGCACGGATTCGCTTTCCGGCTTCGTCGATCCATTGCCGAGCGTATCGGTCGATCTCTTCCCATTTTTCTGCCATGTTGATTCCTCCTGCATTCGGTTATGTATATAACAGCTGGAACAAGGGCGGACACCGCTCAAGAAAAAAACGAACCGGAAAGATGGTTCGCCTTGAATCAGAATCATACTTGAAGGCGCATCAGTTCTTGGCGCAGCTTTTCAAGCCGCCGTTTGCACTCTTTTTTCTTTTCTTCATCGTTTTCCATCATGGCCTCGTACAGCGTCGCTAATTCGTAATCGAGTTCGAGCCGCAACACCGCCATGCGTTTGTCTCCATCTGGCCGCTTCAGCGAATTGGCGGTTTTTTTCATATTCGTCCGCACCCCTTTCCCTATCATCCGCGAAACTTCCGGCGCCCGTCACGAATGTGCTGCTTCATTTTGTTTTATATTATATTATGTGGAAAAAGGGGTGTATGCAACTAATTTGTGCGTTTACCTACCGCGCTTCCCTTGCGGCTCGATGTGAATCCAATCGCCGTTTTTTGCCTCTTTTGCCCGCTTCATGACCGCATATGACGAGTAGCCGCTTTCTTTTTCAAATTCAGCATACAGTCGGTTTTCTTCGCTTTTCGATGGGACGATCTCTTTGAAACGACGGTAGACATCCATCAGCTCCTCGCGCCTCATCCCCCGCTCATAGACCGTTTCGATCGCCGTGAAAAATTTGATGACATCAATGATTTCTTGTGTTGACCAGTCGTAGGAAAATGGATAGGAATAACCCATTGTTCCACCTCCACCGTTAGTTTGCCCAACGGCGCCGAATTTGTTCCGCCTCTTCGATCATGCGGGCAAACAACTCAGCAACGGACGGAACGTCGTGAATGAGCCCGATCGCCTGCCCGGCCCAAGCAAATCCTTCGTCCACCTTTCCTTCGTAAATGAAGCGCCGGTTCGCTTCTCCGCTGATATATTCTTTTAAATCATCGTACGTGCCGCCTTGGCGCTCGATTTCCAATATTTTTTCCGCCCAGGCGTTGGCCAGCACCCGCCCTGGCGCCCCGAGCGACCGTTTAATGATGACCGTATCGTTTTCGGTGGCGTTGAGAATCATTTCTTTATAAGCGGGATGAGCATGAACGCATTCTTTCGTGGCGATAAACCGCGTTCCCATCTCAATCCCCTCCGCTCCAAGCGCCAATGCCGCCATCAACCCGCGTCCATCAGCGATGCCGCCCGAGGCGATGACCGGAATCGATACGGAGTCAACGACTTTCGGAATGAGGACGAACGTGCCAATATCGTATTTGCCGAGATGCCCGCCCCCTTCCTGACCGACGACCATCACCGCATCAGCACCGAGCTCCTCTGCTTTCACTGCCTGGCGGACGGCGGCGACGAGCACGAGCTTTTTCACGTTTGTTCCTTTCAATTGTTCAAAAAACGGCGCCGGATTGCCGCCGGTGACCGAAACGACCGGCACCCCCTCATCAAGCGCTGCTTCAAGCATATGAGAAAACGGGCGGCCGTGCTGGCCAATGGCGAAATTGACGCCGAACGGCCGATCGGTTTTTTCCTTCACCTTGCGGATTTCCTCGCGCAACTGCTCCGGTCCATCAAGCGACATGGCCGTAATTTGTCCGAGCCCGCCGGCGTTCGAAACCGCTGCGGCCAAATCAGCGTACGCCAAATAAGCGAGTCCTCCTTGAATGATCGGATATGTAATGCCGAGCAGCTCTGTCACCCTCGTTCTCCATTTCATTTCGATAACGCCCCCTTTTGGTTTTGTCTCTCTTTTATTTCTCTCTTGAACCACTGTTCTCCTTTTTCAGCGTCCATTCATTTCTTCTTTGCAAACAGAAAAATCCATGCTATAATGCACTTGTTTTATCCTCGAGATAAAGAGGTGTGAAAAACCATTGTCGCAGCTCGAAACACCATTGTTTACCGGTTTGTTGGAGCATATGAAAAAAAATCCGGTTCAATTTCACATTCCCGGCCATAAAAAAGGGGCCGGCATGGATCCGGAGTTTCGCGCTTTCATCGGAGACAACGCCTTGGCGATTGATTTGATCAACATCAGCCCGCTCGATGACTTGCATCATCCAAAGGGGATGATCAAACGGGCGCAGGAGCTCGCTGCCGAAGCGTTCGGCGCCGATTATACGTTTTTCTCGGTGCAAGGAACAAGCGGCGCCATCATGACGATGGTCATGTCGGTCGCCGGGCCGGGCGATAAAATCATCGTGCCGCGCAACGTCCATAAATCGGTCATGTCGGCCATTGTCTTTTCTGGAGCGACGCCGATTTTCATTCATCCCGAAATCGACAAGGAGCTCGGCATTTCCCATGGCATTACGCCGCAAGCAGTGGAAAAAGCGCTCCGCCAGCACCCGGACGCCAAAGGGGTGCTCGTCATCAACCCGACGTACTTTGGCATTGCCGGCGATTTGAAAAAAATCGTCGATATCGCCCACTCGTACAACGTTCCGGTGCTGGTCGACGAAGCGCACGGTGTGCACATTCATTTTCATGAGGACTTGCCGCTCTCAGCGATGCAAGCGGGCGCCGATATGGCGGCGACAAGCGTCCATAAGCTCGGCGGATCGCTGACGCAAAGCTCGATTTTGAATGTGCGCGAAGGACTCGTCTCCGCAAAACACGTGCAGGCGATTTTAAGCATGCTGACGACGACCTCAACATCGTATTTGCTGCTCGCTTCGCTTGATGTCGCCCGCAAACAGTTGGCGACGAAAGGGCGTGAACTCATCGACAAAGCCATTCGACTCGCCGACTGGACGCGCCGGCAAATCAACGAGATTCCGTATTTGTACTGCGTCGGCGAAGAAATTTTAGGCACGGAAGCAACGTACGACTACGATCCGACGAAGCTCATCATTTCGGTTAAAGAGCTCGGGCTGACCGGCCATGACGTCGAACGGTGGCTGCGCGAAACGTACAACATTGAAGTCGAGCTTTCCGATTTATACAACATTTTGTGCATCATCACCCCGGGCGATACCGAACGGGAGGCGAACCTGCTCATTGAAGCGCTCCGCCGCTTGTCACAGCAGTTCAGCCATCAGGCAGAGAAAGGGGTCAAGCCGAAAGTGCTCCTTCCGGACATCCCGGCGCTCGCCTTGACGCCGCGCGATGCGTTTTACGCTGAAACCGAAGTCGTGCCGTTTCACGAATCGGCCGGCCGGATCATCGCCGAATTTGTGATGGTGTATCCGCCTGGCATTCCGATTTTTATTCCAGGCGAAATCATCACGGAAGAAAACTTGAAATATATTGAGACGAACTTGGCTGCTGGCCTCCCTGTCCAAGGACCGGAAGACGACACGCTGCAGACGTTGCGCGTCATTAAAGAATATAAACCAATCCGCTGACCGCACAAGCCGGTTTGCCCGGCTTGTGTTTTTTGCGCCAAAATAAACGACGCGCATGTGACTTGTCGACATGCGCGCCTCTATCCATTCCTTCCCCCATCAGTTTGACCGTTTTACTCTCTTTCTCCGCCCTCGTTGTCATGCTCACAGCAATCACATTTCCCATAAAGCGTTGTCACTTTTTCATCTTCAAAATACGCAATCGTCGCATCACACGTTTGGCATACGATCGTGCCCATCCCCAAAACCCCTTTGTGATGATAAATTCCGTTGTTGACTTTATAATAATATATCACATTTAGGTTGTCAATCCTAATTTGTATATCACATTTAATCAAAAGGGAATTTTTTTGCAATCGCTCTTTTTTCCACCTATCGTCTAGCGACATATGGTACAATGAATTTGAACTACTCCACTGTTCGGAAAATTCGATGATATAGGCTGGACTTCCTGCCATTCATCTCCCACTTATTTTTGGGCTATGCCCTGAACAAAACGGAAGTGGGGGTCTTCTGTTGAGAAATGATAAAGACGCAATGCGAATCATGGGAGGGTCGAGAAACATGAACACCTATCTAAAGCTGCCGGCGGGGAAAACGATGACAACCGAGGACGTCAAACAGCTGCTCGAACGCTACCAGACGGCGCTCAAAAAGACAGGGGAACAGCTCGGTTGGGCGTATGAACAGGCCGCTTTCCCGTATACGGTCCGCGAACACGAATCCATTCTCTACTTGCAAGGCGACGGCCGTTTGTACAAAGGGATGGCGATTTCCGTGCGGACAGCTGGGGAAGAGACATTCATTGACGTCACGCTGCCGCCGGGGGCGACGCATGGGGATAAAGGGAAGGCCAATGAATTCAGCAAATGGCTGGCGAAAACGCTCGGCGGGGAACTGCACTTGTTCAGCGGCCGGACGATGGCGTTTGGCGGCGCGTAAACAGCGGTGGAGTGCCCGCTGTTTTTTATTGGACAGCCTGCCAAATGACATGCTGGCCGGCAAAGTACACCGCCGCCGTCCCAATCGTCGTCAGCGCCGCCTTGCGCGTCGCCAAGCCGAGCCGGCGCGCCAGCAAAAACGCGATGTACATAAAGACGCACAGCATCAGCCCGCGGAAAAACGGCCGGTCCCTTCCTGACAGCCACTCGATCAATGAGAAACTGCTCCAAATCATCATCTGCATCAAAAATGCAACGTAAGCTTTCATTTCAACTCCATCTCCCGCTTGCTCTTTACCATAACGATATGAAGCGAGAGCGGAAAATAGTATGGGAAATTGGACAAGAAATGGACTAGGCCGCTCCTTTGAACAAAAGACTGTCGACCGGGCGCAACAACAGGCGAACATACAGCTGCCGCCGCAGATTCATTTCTTTTCTGCCAATCATCTTGCAGCGCCATTATAAGATACTGTGAAATTTGTGAAAAAATTTTTATTACTCCCCCTCCCGGTTCCCTGCATAATACTGTATGACATCTAAAATAACCAACTTTTGGAGTCTGATGAAATATAACTTATTGTATGGAATACAAGGAAGGATGCAACCGAAAGCGGTAGGCTTTGTGCATGACCTTCCCTCCCCCCATTACAGAACATTTGTTCTAATCTCTATTTTACACCTTTTGTTCGTTGAAGGCAAGAGAGAGTGATGGCGAATGCCGATTCATCCCCCACTTCCGCTCACGCGTAGAAGTGGGGGGCTTCTCGGTTTGGAATGATAAAGGGGTTGACCCAAAAGTCCGCCAAAAAGCGGATTTTTGGGGTCAGCCCCTTCGCTTTCCGTTACTTCGCAATGATATGAATCGGCGTGCCAAGCGCCACTTCCGCCGCTTCCATGGCGATTTCGCCAAGCGTCGGATGGGCATGGATCGTCAACGCGATGTCTTCCGCGGTCATGCCGGCTTCGATGGCAAGCCCAAGCTCGGCGATCATATCCGAGGCGTTCGGGCCGATGATTTGCGCTCCAATGACGACGTTGTCTTCTTTGCGGACGACAAGCTTCAAGAAGCCGTCCGTATCGTTGAGCGACAGAGCGCGGCCGTTGGCGGCAAACGGGAATTTCGCCGTCATGACGTCGATGCCTTCCTCTTTCGCCTGCTGCTCAAAATAGCCGACCGAGGCGCATTCCGGATCGGAGAAGACGACCGCCGGAATGGCGATGTAATCGACGACCGACGGATGGCCAGCGATGGCTTCCGCCGCCACTTTTCCTTCATACGACGCTTTATGAGCAAGCGCCGGGCCTGGAACGATATCGCCGATGGCGAAAATGTTCGGCACGCTCGTCCGGCATTGTTGGTCCACTTCAATCAAGCCGCGGTTGTTCATTTTAATGCCGATTTGTTCAAGACCAAGCTCATCTGTATTCGGCCGGCGGCCGACCGTCACCAACACATAGTCGGCGTCAATCGTTTTCGTTTCGCCGTTCGCTTCATACGTAACCGTCACGCCGTCTGCACGCTCTTCGGCCCCTTTCGCAAGCGCGTTCGTTATGACTTCGACCCCTTTGCTCTTCAGACGGCGTTTAATGACCGACACCATTTGCTTTTCAAAACCGGATAAAATCTCACCGGCCCCTTCAAGAATCGTCACTTTCGCTCCAAAGTTGGCGTAAGCCGTACCGAGTTCGATGCCGATGTAGCCGCCGCCGATCACAACGAGCGACTTCGGGATTTCCCCGAGGTTGAGCGCACCGGTCGAGTCGAGAATGCGGCCGGAAAACTTGAAGTTCGGCAACTCGATCGGGCGTGAACCAGTGGCAAGAATTGCGTTTTTAAACGTATACGTCTGCGCGCTGTCGCCGTTGACGACGCGCACCGTGTTGGCGTCGACGAAATACGCTTCCCCTTTGACGATGTCGACTTTGTTGCCTTTGAGCAACCCTTCAACGCCGCCGGTCAACTTTTTGACGATGCTCGCTTTCCATTCTTGCACTTTCGAGAAATCAACCGTAACGTTTTCCGCCTTGATGCCCATCTCTTCGGAATGTTTCGCCTGCTCGTAGCGGTGGCTTGCCGAAATGAGCGCCTTTGACGGGATGCAGCCGACGTTTAAGCAGACGCCGCCTAAATTTCCTTTTTCCACAATCGTCACTTTTTGGCCGAGCTGTGCGGCGCGGATGGCGGCGACATAGCCGCCAGGGCCGGCGCCGACGACGAGCGTTTCGGTTTCAATTGCAAAATCGCCAACTACCATCGTTTTACGCCTCCATTAATAATAATTCTGGATCGCTTAACAGCTGCTTGATATGGTTGAGCGCTTTTTGCGCCGTCGCTCCGTCGATCATCCGGTGGTCAAAGCTCAACGAGAGCGCCAAGACCGGAGCAGCGACAATTTCACCGTCGCGGACGATCGGTTTTTCAGCAATGCGGCCGATGCCAAGAATCGCCACTTCCGGATGGTTAATGACCGGCGTAAACCATTGCCCGCCGGCTGAGCCGATGTTCGTGATCGTGCACGATGCGCCTTTCATTTCGTTTGGCATCAGTTTGCCTTCGCGCGCTTTTTCAGCAAGTTCGTTGATTTCCTTCGCCAGCGCGAAAATCGGCTTCCGGTCGGCATGTTTAATGACCGGAACGAGCAACCCCCGATCCGTATCAGCGGCGATGCCGATGTTGTAGTAATGCTTATGAATAATTTCCTCCGCCGCATCGTCAATCGACGTATTCAGCACTGGATATTCACGCAACGCGGAAACAAGCGCTTTGACGACATACGGCAAGAACGTCAGCTTGATGCCCTTTTCCGCGGCAATGCCCTTGAATTTTTTTCGGTGAGCAACAAGCTTCGTCACATCGGCTTCGTCCATGAGCGTCACGTGCGGGGCCGTATGTTTCGAATGCACCATGGCCTTGGCGATCGCCCGGCGGATGCCGCTCATTTTCTCGCGCGTTTCCGGGAATTCGCCTTCCGGCACAACCGGTTTCGCCGCTGGCGCTTGCGGCGCTGCCTTCTCTTCCGCCGCTTGCGGCGCCGGCTCAGCCGCGGCTTTCGCGCCGCCAGCGAGGAAAGCATCAATATCTTCTTTCAAAACACGGCCGTTTTTCCCCGTCCCTTGAACGAGGCGGATATCGACGCCTTTTTCACGCGCATATTTTCGCACAGACGGCATCGCGATGACGCGGCGGTTCGGGTCGGCTTCTGCCGCCGGCGCTTCCGGAGCGACCTCAACGTTTTCTTCTTTCGACACCGTTTCCGCTTTTTCCTCTTTTTTCGTCTCTTCTTCGTGCTCCTGCCCTTTAAACGTCATGTTTTCATAGCCCGGCGCATCGAGCGTAATGAGCGTTTGCCCGACCGTCGCCACTGTTCCTTCCGGGACGAGGATCTCAAGCACTTTTCCTTTAACCGGAGACGGGATCTCGACGACCGCTTTGTCGTTTTGCACTTCGCACAACACGTCGTCCTCGTTCACTTCATCGCCCGGCTTGACGAACCATTTGACAATCTCGCCTTCGTGAATGCCTTCGCCAATATCCGGCAACTTAAATTCAAATGCCACTGTAGGTCGACCTCCTATCGTTTGCCGAAAATGAGCGGGGGAAGGCGCTTCGCTCCCCCGGACTTGTCCACATTAGAAGTTGATCACTTTTTTCGCCGTCTCGATCACGTCTTTAAAGTTCGGCAGCCACACCGATTCTGCTTGCGCGAACGGATAGACGGTATCCGGAGCGGCGACGCGCAATACCGGCGCCTCAAGGCTTAAAATCGCCCGCTCATTAATTTCCGCGACGACGTTGGCGGCGATGCCGGCTTGCCGTTGCGCTTCTTGCACGACGATGGCGCGGCCCGTTTTTTCAACCGAACCAATGATCGTCTCAATATCGAGCGGCTGCACGGTGCGCAAGTCGACGACTTCGGCAGAAATGCCCTCCTTCTCTAATTCTGCCGCCGCTTTTAACGATTCATGCACCATGGCACCATACGCGATAATCGTAATGTCTTTCCCTTCACGCTTAATGTCCGCTTTGCCGATCGGAATCGTGTACTCTCCTTCCGGCACTTCTTGGCGGAACGAACGGTACAGTTTCAAATGCTCAAGGAAAATCACCGGATCGTTGTCGCGGATCGCCGAGATGAGCAATCCTTTCGCATCATACGGCGTCGACGGGATGACGACTTTCAAACCCGGCTGTTGGGCGACGAGTCCTTCTAAGCTGTCTGAGTGCAATTCTGGCGTATGGACGCCGCCGCCAAACGGCGAACGAACCGTAATCGGCACATGGTAGCGACCGCCAGTGCGGTAGCGGATGCGCGCCATTTGTCCGCAAATCGCGTCCATCGCCTCATAGACGAACCCGAAAAACTGAATTTCCGGCACCGGTCGGAACCCTTGCAAAGCCAAACCGATCGCCAAGCCGCCGATCCCGGATTCGGCCAACGGCGTATCAAACACGCGCTCTTCGCCAAACTCCGCTTGCAGCCCTTCGGTCACCCGGAATACGCCGCCGTTGACCCCAACGTCTTCTCCAAACACCAGCACGTTCGGATCGTTTCTCATCTCGATGCGCAGCGCATCGGTGATCGCTTGAACCATTGTCATTTGCGCCATGGCTTACTTCGACTCCTTCTCTTTATAAATTTCATACTGCTCTTTCAAATTGAACGGCAGCTCTTCGAACATGATGCTGATTAAGTCGGTCACTTTTTGCTTCGGCGTTTCGTCCGCTTTTTTGATCGCTTCTTTGATGTCCTCTTTCGCCTGCTCGATGACGCGGTTTTCTTCCTCTTCGCTCCATAAACCTTTCGCTTCTAAAAACTTGCGGAAGCGGACAAGCGGGTCTTTTTTCGCCCATTCGTTTTCGAGTTCCTTCGAACGATAGCGCGTCGGATCGTCGCCGGACATCGTATGCGGACCGTAGCGGAAGCAAAGCGTTTCGATGAGCGTCGGCCCTTCACCGTTAACGGCGCGTTCGCGGGCTGCTTTCACCGCGGCGTAGACTGCAAGCGGATCCATGCCGTCGACTTGAATGCCCGGGATGCCGGCCGCGACCGCTTTTTGCGCCAATGTTTTGGCAACCGTTTGCTTTTCCACTGGCGTCGAGATGGCAAAGCGGTTGTTTTGCACGACAAAGATGGCCGGTGCCTTAAACGCCCCCGCAAAGTTGATCCCTTCGTAAAAGTCGCCTTGCGATGTGCCCCCATCGCCGGTATATGTAATGGCCACTGCCTTTTTGCCCCGCATTTTCAAGCCGAGCGCCACGCCGGCCGCTTGAATGTATTGAGCCCCGATGATGATTTGCGGCGGCAAGACGTTGACGCCTTCAGGAATTTGGTTGCCATGAAAGTGGCCGCGCGAGAACAAAAACGCTTGATAAAGCGGAAGACCGTGCCAAATGATTTGCGGAACGTCGCGATATCCCGGCAAAATGAAATCGTCTTTCTCAAGCGCAAAATGGCTGGCGATTTGGCTCGCTTCTTGCCCGGCGGTCGGCGCGTAAAACCCGAGTCGGCCTTGGCGGTTCAACGAAATGCAGCGCTGGTCGAGGATGCGCGTATACACCATGCGGCGCATCAGCTCTTTCAGCTGCTCATCACTCAACTCCGGCATCGCCTCTTCGTTGACGATTTCGCCTTCTTCATTCAAAATTTGAAATGTCGGGAACTGCTCGGCTACTTTCTCGAGCTGCTCCGCAAATCGAAACTGGGAGGTTTTCACACCCATGTCATCCACCTCTACCTTTCGTTGGGAATTTTGGAAATGAGAATACATTCACCCGTATACTATTAATGTACCCAAAATGAAAGAGAAATAAAAAACGGCCGCCATCCGGCGCCAACGCAAGCAGCAAAGGCACCGAAATCTGTTTCACTATTTTGCAAGACTGAATTAGTACAATACGCATTTGCAAGTTTTAGTTTACACATTCTTGGATCAACCGTCAATGACTTTGATTTCTCATGTTTTTTCGTTTTATCTTTTGGGTGGAATTGGAATTTGAAATATTCCGTCCACAAACTGTTATATTACATTCCTCACCATCTGTATGAGTCCTGTATTATATTTTCACAAAATATAAAACATACAGCAGCTTGACAAGATAATGAAAACGTTTTCTCTAATTTGTCTTCTTGTTTTCCTTATATTCGAATAATATATTCGTGGGGTTGCGTTTTTATTTACGATCGATGCTCATTTTGTTAGACTAAACGATAGACAGCGATGCCAAACGTAGGGAGTGAACAAAGGGAATGATCACGATGAAGGACATCATCAAAGAAGGGCATCCGACGTTGCGGAAAATCGCCGAACCCGTTCCGTTGCCGCCTTCAGAGGAAGATAAGCACATTTTGCAAAGCTTGCTCGACTACGTGAAAATGAGCCAAGACCCGGAGTTGGCCGCCAAATACGGCCTGCGGCCCGGCATCGGCCTTGCCGCCCCGCAAATCAACGTCTCGAAGCGAATGATCGCCGTCCATGTCACCGATGAAAACGGGACGCTGTACAGCTACGCCTTGTTCAACCCGAAAATCATCAGCCACTCCGTGCAACAATGTTACTTGACGACCGGGGAAGGCTGCCTGTCGGTCGACCGCGACGTGCCGGGATATGTGCCGCGCTATGCTCGCATCACTGTCACTGGGACGACGATCGAAGGCGAAGAAGTCACACTGCGGTTGAAAGGATTGCCAGCCATCGTCTTCCAACATGAAATCGATCATTTAAACGGCATTATGTTCTATGACCGCATCAACCAAGATGACCCATTTCGAGTGCCAGACGGGGCGATTCCAATCGGGCGCTAAAAATCCCGCTGTCAATGGCAAGCGGCCTCGCCGAAAAGGCTGAGGCCGCTTTTTATCGGATGAGCTGCAGCTGTTTCAATCCGTACCAAATCCCTTCCTTATCGACCGGCTTCGTGACGAAATCGGCGACCCGCTTCACTTCTTCATGGGCATTGCCCATCGCCACCCCGGTTCCGACGAACGAGAGCATTTCAATGTCATTCAATCCGTCGCCGAACGCGTATACATCCTTCTTATCGATCCCGAGCTTTTCGATCATCATGCGGATGCCTTCCGCCTTCGAGCCCCCTGCCGGCAGCACATCTGTCGAGACGTCGTGCCAACGGACGAAGCGAAATTCGGGATAGTTGCGCACATACGGTTCTTCTTCCTCGGCGCGGCAAAACAGAAGCGCTTGATAAATGTCTTTATTCTCATAATAAAGGGGGTCGACAGGCGGGTGGGCGAATTTTAGGCTCGCCATGCTGACGTGGATGTGCGGATGGTCGCCGATGCTCGCTCTCATTTTCTCCGCATCCATAAAAACGAGTGGATGGCCGTTTTTGTGGGCTTCCTCTGTCAGCGTCCTGACTTTCTCGCGCCGGAGCGGCTGCTTGTATAATACGTTCCCTTCAAAAACGACGTACTGACCGTTGAAGCTGACGAACGAATCGATGCCAAGTTGTTTGCGCACATGCTCAAACATAAACGGAGCGCGCCCGGTGGCGATGGCGACATAAACGCCCGACTGCTTCAGGCGGCGAACCGCTTCGATCGTTGACAGCGGCAGCTGCTTTTGCTCATCAAGAAGCGTACCGTCGATGTCGAAAAAGACGATTTTTCTGCCCACGTTCACTTCCCCTTGTGAAAAAGTTGTTCATTGTTTACCGTACTGAAAAACGCCTGGAATGTCAACCAAGAGGCATGATCTGTTCCATTTTTCCCCATGAAAAACAAACCTCCATCTACATATCATATATAATAGAACATTTACTTTCGCCGCAAAATGAGTACAATAAAAGGTAAGGAGTGATGAAACATGTTGAAAAAGCTGAAAAAAAAGCTGCTTCAACAATGGAAAGACCTGCTCCGGAAAAAATTGATCGCCTGACCGTTACAACAACAGCCCTTCCATTCGAAGGGCTTCTTTCCCACTTTGGCGAATAAAGCGGGCAACATTCGTCAAAGATGATGCATATCGTCGGCACATCTCACGCCTGTTTTTGCTTTTGGCAACAAAACACATGAAAAGAAAGTTGCATTCTTATATAATAGATAGAGCAACCATTGTACGATAAGGAGAGATTCTACGATGATTTTCAAAGTATTTTACCAAGAAAACGCAGATGAAGCACCCGTGAGAGAAAAAACGAAAACACTCTACATCGAAGCAGAATCAGAGCGGGATGTACGCCGAAAACTCGAAGGCCGTCCGATCAATATTGAGTATATTCAGCCGTTAGAGGGAGCGCATCTAGAATACGAAAAGAAAAGCCCGAACTTTCAAGTATTGGAGATTTCATCATGAAGCTGTTGACGGACCAGCAAGTTGGCGTTTTTGCCCTCGGCGGACTGGGTGAAATCGGAAAAAATACATACGGCGTACAATTCCAAGACGAAATCATTGTCATTGACGCAGGCATTAAATTCCCAGAAGATGAACTGCTCGGGATCGACTATGTCATTCCAGACTACTCCTATTTAGTGAAGCATGCGGACAAAGTGAAAGGACTGTTCATCACCCACGGGCACGAAGACCATATCGGCGGCATTCCGTATTTGCTCCGGCAGGTGAACATCCCAATTTACGGCGGCAAATTAGCACTTGGGCTGATTCGCAATAAACTTGAGGAACATGGATTGTTGCGCCAAGCGAAACTCATTGAGATTCGCGAAGACGATGTCATCCGCTTCCAAAAAACGGCCGTCACCTTTTTCCGGACGACGCACAGCATTCCGGACAGCTACGGGATTGTTGTGAAAACACCAGTCGGGCAAATCGTTCACACTGGGGATTTTAAATTCGATTTTACGCCGGTCGGTGAGCCGGCCAATTTGACGAAAATGGCCGAAATTGGGAAAGAAGGCGTGCTTTGCCTGCTGTCGGACAGCACGAACAGCGAGATTCCGCATTTTACGATGTCGGAGCGGCGCGTCGGCGAAAGCATTCACGACATTTTCCGCAAGGTGGAAGGACGCATCATTTTTGCCACATTCGCATCAAACATCCACCGCCTCCAGCAGGTGACGGAAGCAGCCGTCGCCAACAACCGAAAAATCGCTGTCTTCGGCCGAAGCATGGAAGCAGCGATTGAGATCGGACAAGACCTCGGCTATATCAAATGTCCGAAAGGCACGTTCGTCGACGCGAACGAAATCAACCGCCTGCCGGCCAACCGGGTGACCATTTTATGCACCGGCAGCCAAGGGGAGCCGATGGCCGCCTTGTCGCGCATCGCCAACGGCACGCACCGGCAAATTCAAATCATCCCGGGCGACACTGTCGTCTTTTCCTCATCGCCGATTCCGGGCAACACGGTGAGCGTCAATCGGACGATCAACATGCTGTATCGGGCCGGCGCAGAAGTCATCCATGGCCCGCTCAACGACATCCATACGTCCGGCCACGGCGGGCAGGAAGAACAAAAATTGATGATCCGGCTGATGAAGCCGAAATATTTCATGCCGATCCACGGCGAATACCGCATGCAAAAAATGCACGCCAAGCTCGCCATCGACTGCGGCGTGCCGGAGGAAAACTGCTTTATTATGGACAACGGCGAAGTGCTTGGCATCAGCGACAAAGAGGCACGCATCGTCGGCAAGATCCCGTCCGGCTCCGTCTACATCGACGGGAGCGGTGTCGGCGACATCGGCAACATCGTCTTGCGCGACCGCCGCATTTTGTCTGAGGAAGGGCTCGTGATTGTCGTCGTCAGCATCAACATGAAAGAGTTCAAAATCGCCGCCGGCCCGGACATTATTTCTCGCGGCTTCGTCTATATGCGAGAGTCAGGTGACTTAATCAGCGAAGCGCAAGTGTTGATCTCCAAGCATCTCGAAAAAGTGCTGGAACGCAAAACGAACCAATGGTCGGAAATCAAAAACGAAATCACGGAAACGCTCGCCCCGTTCTTGTACGAGCGGACAAAACGGCGGCCGATGATTTTGCCGATCATCATGGAAATCTAAAAAAAAAGGGCGTCCTTGCAAAAGGATGCCCTTTTTCCGTCACCATCATGCACAGGCCGCCTGCCAACCGTCAACCGACCACTTTTTCCTCAAACCGGTCAATGTCGCTGTCAGCGCCGATGACGACCAATACATCACCTTTGCGGATGATTTCCGAAGCGAGCGGAGAGACGATGACGTTTGCTCCACGCTTGATGGCGACGATGTTGATGCCATAGCGGGCGCGGATGTCAAGCTCCAAAAGCGAATGGCCGTCAAGCCGCTCGCTTGCCACGATTTCGACAATGCTGTATTTGTCCGACAGCTCCAAATAATCGAGGACGTTGTTGGAAATCAAATTGTGGGCGATCCGCTCGCCCATGTCGCGCTCTGGATGCACGATTTGATCAGCGCCGATTTTTTTCAGCACTTTCTCATGGTAATCGTTTGTTGCCTTGACCGTAATATGGTTGACGCCGAGCTCTTTTAAAATCAGGGTCGTCAAAATGCTCGCCTGGATGTTGTCCCCGATCGCGACGATGACATGGTCGAAGTTGCGGATGCCTAAACTTTTCAGCACGTTTTCATCGGTCGTGTCGCCGACGACAGCGTGCGAAGCGATCGACGCAAATTCGTTTACCCGGTCTTCATCAATATCAATGGCCAATACTTCCATCCCTTGTTCGCTCAGCGTCCGGCAAATGCTGCCGCCAAAGCGCCCAAGGCCGATGACGGCAAACTGTTTCTTTTTCATTGACACTCCTCCATATCGTTGATCAAGCATTGTTTCTTCCCCTTATTTTAGCAAAAAAGAAAAAGGAACGAAAACGTTCTTCGCTCCTTTTTCTACTATCCTTTATACCACATTTCCGCAAAATACGGGCTGCCATCGCCCACAGACCAAACGTTCGATCATCAGCGAAGTTTTTCTTCGACTTTTTGGCAAATCTCTTCTGCAGTGAGCCCGCTCGCTTCAATGACCGGACCGGACGTTACGATGTTGTGAATGCCGGCAATATTGGCGTCCAGGCCGGTAATGACGCAGCAGTCGCAGCCTCTTGCGTCTTGCTCCCCGCGGAGCGGCACGACGTCATACCCTCTTTCTCTCAACGCCTCTTGCACATCAGTCAGCGATGGCTCGACACCGATTTTCGCCATCACACTCCACCTCCTCACACATAATGTGCCTTGACGGAGGCGGAACTATACTTCCTCATTTCCTTTCCAGGAAAAATAGCCGATTAACAAAGCGATCGCGCGGTCGATCGCCGCTTCATCCGGGGCCAGCTTCGCATGGTGCAGCCCATATGGCGAGGCGACGCCAAGCCAAAACATAAAACCCGGGATGTCCGCCAGCATATAGCCGAAATCCTCGCCGGTCATCGCCTCCTTGCAGCGGATGACGTTCACGCCGCCGTGCGTCTCGGCAAACTTCATAAATTCCGCTGTCAGCTCCGGATCATTGTACACTTCATGGTACATGGCACCATAATCGATGGCTGCTTCACACTCGTACGCGACTTCAATGCCATGCACGATCGCTTCAATCCGCCTCTTTACCTTCTGCATCGCTGCAGTCGACAGCGTCCGAATCGTTCCTTCGAGCCGGGCGTGCTCGGCAATGACGTTCTGCACCGTCCCGCCGGCAATTTTTCCGATCGTAATGACCGCGCTATCCAGCGGATCGACGTTGCGGGCGACGATCGACTGTAGCTGCGTCACCAATGCGCAGGCGGCGACGACCATGTCATTCGCTAAATGCGGAAACGCCGCGTGGCCGCCTTTCCCCTTCAAGTCGATAAACAGCTCCGACGTATTGGCAAACAGCAACCCTTCTTTCGTTGCAATCGTGCCGACTGGATATTCCGGCGCAATATGCAAGGCGACAATTATATCCGGCTTCCATTCCCGCATGATGTCGCTTTCTAACATCGGCTTTGCTCCGCCCGGTCCTTCCTCGGCCGGCTGGAATACAAACAGCAAATCGTCTTTCAGTGGATGATGAGCAAAATGAGTGAGCACACCAAGAGCGATGCTCATATGCACATCGTGGCCGCACGCGTGCATGCGCCCTTCATGTTTCGACCGATACGGCAAGCCGGTCTCCTCGCGAATCGGCAGCCCGTCCATATCGGCGCGGTAGCCGATCGTTTTGCGCGGCGATGTTCCGTTGACTTTGACGAAAATCCCGGTCTTCCACGTCCGGACTTGAAGCCGCTCTTGCGGCAGGGACTGGATATAGCGAAGCAAATATTGCTGCGTCTTAAACTCCTGAAACCCAAGCTCCGGGATTTGATGCAAGTCGCGGCGAATGGCGACAAACGGACTGATCGTTTCCATCCTCTCTCTCCTCCATGAGCAAAAAAGGGGCTGACCCAAAAGCGTCATTCCTCTCAAACGAAATACAACATATTGCGCATGATTCATTGTTTCGTGGCGATATATGGTGATGAGCAAGGGTGTCCCGATCCTTTTGGGACACCCCCCTTTGTTGTGATTATAATTGACGAAGCTCCTGTTTAATCTCTGTTTTCGCCCGTGTTTGCTCGTCGATCTGCTTAATGACGCGCGCTGGCACGCCAGCGACAACCGTATACGGCGGCACATCTTCCACGACGACCGCACCGGCAGCCACAACCGCTCCTTTGCCGACGGTGACGCCCTCTAAAATGACGGCGTTTGCCCCGACGAGCACATCGTCTTCAATGACGACCGGCTTGGCTGATGGCGGCTCGATCACCCCCGCCAACACCGCGCCGGCGCCGATATGGCAGTTTTTCCCGACCGTCGCCCGGCCGCCGAGCACCGCGTTCATATCAATCATCGTTCCTTCGCCGACGACGGCGCCGATGTTGATGACCGCCCCCATCATAATGACGGCGTTGTCGCCGATTTCGACATGGTCGCGGATGATGGCGCCCGGCTCGATGCGCGCCTTGATGCCTTTCAAATCCAAGAGCGGAATGGCCGAGTTGCGGCGGTCGTTCTCGACGACATAATCCTCGATTTTGTCGTGATTTGCTTCGATTGCGGCTTGAATGTCTTGCCATTCGCCAAACACGACACCGACGTTGCCGGTAATAAACGTTTTCGCGCTTGAGCCGAAATCGATGCCCTCGAGATTCCCTTTTATGTATACTTTAACAGGCGTTGATTTTTTGCTGTTTTGAATAAATGAAATGATTTCATTGGCGTCCATCATCTTCATGGGCGATATCCTCCTTTACATCTCTATTCTTCTTTACTTTAGCAAAACAGAGATCATCGTGACAAGCCTAATTCATGGAATAAAATTTTGCAGCACCTTCTCGAAGGCTTGTACTTGCGGAAGCTGCCACGCTGCTTCCGAGCTGATAAGCCATGTATCTCTCGTCATCCGTTCACCTTGCTTATTTTTTAGCGGAATCATATGAACAAGATGTTGTTCTCGGTCATCTAAAGCAATTTCCGGTAAAATCGCATAGCCAACTCCATGGTAAGCAAGCTGTTTGCATGTTTCGATTTGGTCGACAATCACTGTTCGCGGCGGCAGGGCTTGAAATTGTTCATGCCACCATTGTTGGATATGCAGCGAATAGGTCGAATCGCTTTTAAATTGAATAAATGGCCGGTCGGTATGGCGCAGCTGCTCCAGAGATTGAATTTTTTTGTCTACTAAATATAACTGATCCGTAAATAAACGTGTCGCAATCCCGCTCCAATTTGGCTTTCCGCGAACAATTCCGAGTTGAAACCGATTTTCATACATGCTGCTTAAGACTTCGCTTGTCCACCCAGTTGTCAACGACACATTTACATTTGGGTATAACATCATAAACGTTTTTAAAACTGCGGGTAGCCAATGCTGTGCAACTATGGAAACAACCGCTAGTGTTAATGTTCCGCTTATTTGTCCGGTCAGTTGTTTGATCTCTTCTTTTACTTTGTTCGTTTTCTGCACGATTTCTTTCGCCAGCTGGACAATTTTTTCCCCCTCTGGTGTTAACAGTAAACCTCGCTGGGACCGGATGAACACTTTCACATTCCAGCTGGCTTCTATCGCCTGCAGCCGTTGGGACAATGCGGACTGAGTAATATACAGCCGAGCTGCCGCTTTTCTCATATTTAATTCTTCCGCCAAGACGGCGAGTATTTCGTACCCTGAAATATTCAAGCTATCACCCTTTTTGATAAGTTTTTCTTATCATTTTCATCCATTTTTTCAACATTTTCTTATTTCCATAAAATGAATACAATAGCTGTAGAACGCTTGTAGAAAGGGGTTGCCTTGCATGGACTGGGTACTGTTTGTCCTCGTTGGATTTGCTGCTTCATTCGTTGGTACATTAGCTGGCGGCGGCGGCCTCATTGGCATGCCCGTTTTGCTTATGATTGGCGTTCCTATCCATCAAGCCATTTCCGCCGCCAAGTTTTCCAATACAATCAGCTCGTTTTCCAGCTTCTTCGTCCTATTTCGCCAGCAAAGCATTCGTTGGAAACAATTGTTGCTGATCATCCCAATGAGTCTCGGCGGGGGAGCAACAGGAGGAGCCATCGCCTCGCTGCTGTCTGAACGAACGATGACCATCATCGCCATTATTTTGTTAATGTTCGCATTATGTTTGCAACTTTTCAAAAAACAGCCTGAGCAAGCAGCATCGGCTCCTGCTCTCCCTAAAACCTTATATCCCATTCTCTGCGGCATTAGCGTCTATGATGGCATGTTTGGCCCTGGCCAAGCCGCCATGCTCATGTATGCCTACTTGCGCGCCGGCATGGATTACTTATCGGCCATGGCGCTGACAAGATTCCAAACGTTCATCAGCTGCTTTGGCGCACTAACGTCTTATCTATACAGTGGCCATGTGAACTGGCACATCGCTCCGTTCTTGGCTATTGGATCGTTGATCGGCGCCCAAGCATCAGTGCGAGTCGCACAAAAACTGAAACAAAGCCAGCTGCGCTTGTTATTGCACACGATTACTTTTCTGCTCATTGTTCATCTTCTTTTCGGCCTGGCTGCCGGCCGCCATTAGGCTTGCGCAGCTGTTTATTCAGTTGCTTCAGCACTTCCCGTCGAGTGAAAATGCCTGCAAAATAGCCGTCGTCATTTTCCACACACACGAACGGATGGTTGACAATAAGCCCCACTGCCTTCATCAGGCTATCGTCAAGCCGCAAGCGCGGAATGTTTCGGTTCATCACTTCTTCAACCTTCATCGTCTCGAGGCGTTCAAATTCGATGCGCTCTAATCCTAAAATCGCATCCATCATCATCGTCATGCTGATGAGCCCGTGAAGCTTATAAGAGGTGTCCAATACCGGAATCGCCGAATAGCCGGTTTTCGTAAGGACGAGCAGCGCATGATCCAAATAATTTCCCGGCTGCACATGCGCCACTTTATCCGCCGGAATCAGAAATGGCTTGACCGTCATTTGCATGAATTCATTGTGTTCCCATGTCATGCCGATGTTCCGCCTTTCTTCTGCATCTTCTCCTCTCCACACTGTTATCATACCATAAAAAGACTATCGCTTCCTGCGAAGCGATAGTGCACAACAACTTTTATCCTTCCTCTTCCTCTGTCAACAGGCGGTCGTATAAACGCAACAGCTGCCGGTACCGATGTTCATCGACCGCCTTGTCTCCGTTTTCGATATCCGCCAGCTCAGAGCGAATGAGCTCAAGTGCATATTGCTGGCTGAACAAAACGTCAAGCAATAACGCCGCCTCCTCGCCCGACAGCCTTGTCGGCAGCCGCTTCGCCATCTCCATTCCCCCTTTGCCTCTTCCGCTTCCATATATATTCGCCGGCAAAGGAAAAAAGTCGTGGAAAAAACCGTCATTTCCAAGCGACCAAAAAACGGTTTTCTCTCTTTAAAGCAGACAGATGCGTAATATTTTGTGCATGGCGGCCATCAAAAAAAGTGTCCCGCCTCTGTTGGGACACCTTCCTTTCAATAATATCGAAGCGCCAAATAACCGATGGCAAACACAGCAAGCAAGACGGCGAGCACATACGCAAGCAATATCGGGTTGCGCAAATAGGCATGCTCCTCGACCGTTTTCGGGATCGGCCCGTCAAGCTCTCCTTGCCAGCGCTGCTGGCGGCCGAGACGGACCGTATAGATAAATCCAACCACCGCAATCAATACAGAAAGGACAGATAATACGAAAGTCAGCTGTGCCATACGTTTCACCTCATGCTTACTTTGCCGCAATGAGGCGATTTTATGCAATCAATAATGGGCGTCATGCTCAAACAAATAGCTGTACGACAAGTCAATAAACAAGTAATGGCGCTCATCGATCGGATACGAATACGTCCGGATCGTTTCCCCTGTTTCAATATCCGTGTATAAATCGGACAAAATCCCTCTTCGGCGCGAGCGCATACGAATAATGTTTTCCAAAAAATATGGGCGCCAGCTCCAGTTTTTCATATAATATTGCGGCTGAAGCTCCCACCGGCCGCCGCGCTTGAACATATTGCCCGACTGCTGGAAGCCGTCCTCATCACAAACATAAATGCGGAAGCAAACATCGTCGAGCTCGCCGGCCAACAGGAAAATGAGCTCGTTAAAATCGGCGGCTTTTTTGTATTTGCCAAGCAACGCGCTGATCCGCTGCTGAAATTGCTCAGCAATTTGATACAGCGTTTCAAGCTTTTTCTTTTCCTGCTGGATGAAGCGATGGCACTCTTGGCGGAGCAAGTCTTTCAACAAATCGCGCGGTACAACCTCAGGCGCCGGCTTGGCCAAATAATACCCTTGATAATAGCGGCCGCCATGCCGCCAAGCATACTGAAGCTGAAACGACGTTTCGATGTCCTCATACAGGAGCGTCGCTCCGATTTTGCGTGCCAACAGCGAAATCGAGTGAACGATTTCCTGGTATGCTTGATGAACGGACGTTTTCCGCAATTCACGCAAATCGATTTTTAAAATGTCAGGCGACAAGACGCCGATTCGCTCAAGATGAATGCTATGTTCGGCGATGTTGTCGACCGCCACTTTCACACCGTATGTACGAAGATACGTCAATAAATGGCTGAGCTGATCGACGTCTCCCTTGAAATGCTGCTCATTGATTTCCAAAACAATGCGGCTAAGCGCCAACCCTTTCGCTTCATAGGAGAGAAGCAGCTGCAAAAACGATTCGCCGCGGTCAAGCATCAGCAAGTTGGCATCGCGGTTTAAAAAAATGAGCAGCGTTTGATCATCAAGCGACAGAAAATAGTCGAGCGCCTTTTTCGTGACGACATCATCCACTTCGATGCGAAATTCTTCTGGAATGGTTTCATCATGAAAAAACGGTCCAAGGCTGACCGGCCCTGTTTCCGTTTGAAACCGACCGAGCACTTCATAGCCGACGACCCCATGCTCATCGGCGCTGAAAATCGGTTGATAGTGCGGGATCACTTGCGGCAAGTTGGCCATAACGTCTAATGCATCCATCGTGCTCACCTCATTTCCATCGACCATCTTTGCCTTTATTATAGCATATTGCCCAATCGTTCCTGACGCAAAAAAAGCGGCTCCCCTGACAGCAGGGAATCCGCTTGTGACAAAAGCCGTTGCGTGCAATGAGCCGGTTGTCCGCGATATAATGAAGAAATACCGCCTGCAATCCCTTTTGGGTGAAGGCGCATCTGCAAATTTGATTAAAACGGCCGCCGATTTAGCCATTGACCGCCGTCGACAGTGATACAAGCACCGTTGATGTAAGCGGCTTCATCCGAAAGCAAAAACGAAGCGACCGCCGCGATTTCTTCCGGCGTCCCGAGCCGCCCGAGCGGCACGCTTTCCAACGTCATCCGCTCCGCTTCCTCTGATTCCCAAAGCCGCTCCGCTCCGCCGGTCCGTTCGATCGGTCCGGGAGCGATCGCATTGACGCGGAAGCCGTACTTTTTCCCCCATTCCACAGCAAGCGTGCGCGTCATGGCCAGCACTCCAGCTTTCGCGCAAGCGGAATGAATGACCCCGGCGCCGGCATGCCAAGCGTACGTCGCGATAATGTTGATGATGTTTCCTTTTAAACCGCGCTGAATCCAGTAGTTGCCGACTTCCCGGCTGCAGTAAAACGTGCCGTTTAACACAATGTTAATGACGCTGTTCCAGCCGTTGATCGACAACTTTTCCGCCGGGCAAATGAAATTGCCCGCCGCATTGTTGATGAGGGCATCGATGCGGCCGAATTCCGCATCAGTCCGCTCCACCATGTGCGCCACTTGTTCCGGGTTGCGCACATCCATCGGAATCGTAAGCACTTGTCCCCCATCCGGCGCAGCGATTTCCCATTTGGCCTCTTCGAGCGCCTCGGCCCGCCTTCCCGTAATGACGACGTTGGCCCCCTCAGAAACAAACCGCTTCGCCATATATTTCCCCATTCCGCTCGACCCGCCGGTCACAATGATCACTTTTCCGTTCATCCATTTCTCCTCCTATGACTGATTATTCATTCATTTCTATCATACCATAAAATAGTGGAATATTCGAACATCATTGTTCCCCTATTGTCCTTCTCTCCCCCTTTTCGTTATAATAAAGCTACTTGTGAAAGGACGAGGAAACGATGCACCATATCGAAACAACCAAACTAAGCCGGCGCGCCTTTTTGAAAAAGCTGGCGCGTACAAGTTTCAGCGCAGCGCTGGCGACGGCAGCCGCCTCTGGCTACGCCCGCTGGATTGAGCCAGCTGAGCTGACCGTGACGCACCATGCGCTGTCGCATCCGCTGATCCCAAAGTCGTTTGCCGGCGTCAAGCTGCTGCAGTTCAGTGATCTCCATCTCGGCCATTATTACAGCTTGAGACGCTTTTACCGCATTATCAGCCGCATCAACGAACTCAGGCCCGATCTCGTCGTATTCACAGGCGATCTGCTCCATGAGGCGAACCGGTATCCGCACGTCGACGCGGTCGCTGAGGCGTTGGCCAGTGTCCGTGCTCCTATTGGTAAATTTTGTATTTACGGAAACCATGATCACGGCGGCTATGGAACAGATATTTACCGTCGATTGATGGAACGGGCCGGATTCCGCGTTCTCGTCAATGAGCATGCACTCGTCCGACGCGGCCATGACGCGATCGCCATCGCCGGCAGCGACGATATGATGCTCGGACGCCCGGACTGGTCGAAAATGACGAACGGCATTCCGCCGGCGACATATACGATCGCCCTCGTTCATGAGCCGGACGGTGCCATTGAGGCGCGCCGCTTTCCTATTCACGTTCAACTGTCCGGCCATAGCCACGGGGGGCAAATTCAGTTGCCGTTGATCGGGCCCCTCATCACACCGCCGCTGTCTGAGCGGTATTATGAAGGGTTTTACCACGTCGGCGGGCTCTTATTGTACGTCAACCGCGGCCTTGGCACGACGCGGGTGCCGCTTCGCTTCTTCGCTCCGCCGGAGTTGACCGTTTTTTCGCTTACCCCCAGCTAGAGGTAGGACAAACCGTCCAACAACGCCGCTTCCTATGTTATAATAGAAAGAAAAAAAGGAGACATGCCGATGAAACCGGTGCAATTGACGGTCGACAATATTGCCAAAGCGATTTTTACCGTCAACCGCCATGCCAAAACAGCATTGAACCCTTCGTTTCTTTATCTTCTGAAGAAAAAAGCGATCGAGAAGCTGCTTGAGGAGGGCAAAGCGAAAAAAGTGGGCCTCCATTTTTCCCGCAATCCGAAATACAGCCAACAGCAATCCGACGTGCTCGTCGCCGTCGGCGACTACTACTTCCACATCCCACCGACAAAACAAGATTTCGCCGCCCTTCCGCACCTTGGCGCTCTCAACGATTCGTACCGCAACCCTCCGGCTCGGATGCCGCTGTCGGAGGCAAAAGCCATTCTCATCGCCTACACCGGACTGAAGGAAAATCCGGAACAAAAGCCGAAACGACTGACAAGACCCGCATTTAAACGGCTCGGCGACCGCTATTAAGCGGACGCCGGTTTTTTTCAACACGGGCACATCTTAACGCCGGGTCGGCAACAGGGGCATCGATGTCTCATTTGCTTCATGGTTAACCAGCTTTTTCGCCCGCCCTGTCCTGCAATGAAACCCCCTCTCCTTTTCGCTGCAGGAAGAGGCCGGTGAAAAGCAACCATTTTCTCTAAATCGATGATTCTCGAATGAAGAGAAGAACAATATCCATAAGTTTTTTCTATTTGAGGAAAAACATGATTGAGCCGCCTTCCCTGTTCAATCACCGGCCTTCTAAAACAAACAAGCTAGCCGCTGTTCTGTCGGCTACGCTGAGACCCCTTTCCGCTTTATGCTCCCCCATTGCTTTTTTCGGCGCACAGCGTCGATCACCCCCTCGCACCGCCACCAAGCGGTAAGCGGCCGGTACCAAAGCGTCTCGGTCAGCGAGAAGAAAAAAAGCCGCACTAAATCAGAGACGTTCGGGAACTTCCGCTCGGTCCATTCTTCAAGCAAGACGGCAGCGGCCGACAAAAACGAACCGTACAACACAGAAACCGTCAGCAACAGAAGAGCAAACTCCACGTACATGCTCCCGAGAAACAATGAAAAAACAACCACGATATAGCCGATCAATTCAACGACCGGTCCGAGAAGCTCAATGAACCAAAAATACGGCAGCGAAAGAAGACCGATCGAACCGTACCTCGGATTGAACAGCAGCGACCGGTGGAGCCATAAACTCTCAAGCAGCCCGCGATGCCAACGCCGCCGCTGCCGGCGCAAATCCCCATACGTTTCCGGCGCTTCCGTCCAGCAAACCGGGTCAGGGATGTAGATGATTTTTTTCGTCTCGTTTTTTTCCCGCGCCAATCGATGCAGGCGGACAACGAGTTCCATATCCTCGCCAACCGTATCGGCATATCCCCCGGCTTCAATCACCCAATGTTTGGAAAAGACGCCGAACGCTCCGGAAACAATCAGCAGCAAGTTATGTCGGCTTAAGCCGAGACGGCCGAGCAAAAACGCGCGCAAATATTCAATCGTTTGCATAATGACGAGCGGACGCCGCGACAAACCGACCTTGACGATTTCGCCGCGTTCAATCCGGCAGCCATTGGCGATGCGGACGCTTCCTCCGGAAGCAATGACCTCTCCGTCAGATTCAAGCACTGGTTTCATCACCTTCAAAAATGCGCTCCGCTCCAAAACCGAATCGCCGTCAATCGAGCAAATGTATGGATAACGGGCAGCGTTGATTCCAGCGTTCAGCGCATCCGCTTTCCCGCCGTTTTCTTTATCCAGCACAAACAAATGCGGATAATCAGGCGACCGGTAAACCGCTTTGACGTCCTTTGCGTCCAGCTGGCGGCGAATGACGCGATAGACCGGCTTCAGATGAAAATGATCGATCAACCGCTCAAGCGTCTTGTCAGTCGACCCATCATTAATGACGATGACTTCGTACTCAGGGTATTCAATGGCGAGCAGCGACCGCACCGAGCCGACGATGCCGGCTTCCTCATTATAAGCGGGAACGAGAATGGACACCGGTTTGGCATAGCTTGCGTCGAGCAGCTCTTCATACGGCTCCCAATCATCGAGGCGATGGACGCGGCGCAAATGGATAAAAGAGACAATAAGCAAAAAAGCATAAAAAAGGAGAACGATTATCATGTAAATGAGTACAATGTGTCCTGCGATCGAGAGAAACGCACGCCATGCTTCCACCATTATTCCTCCCCTCGAAGCCACTGCCTCGCCATATCGCGGGCGTAACGGTCCGATGCTGTGCGCGCCGCGATGCGCAGCACAGCCCGGCCCCCCGGCAGACGCGCGATGGCCGCCGCCGCTTCGGAACGAACGACAAATGAACGGTCGCTAAGCCGCTCATACAGCAACGGAAGAAGCCGCTCTTCGCGGCATTTTCCCGCAAGACGGGCGGCCATCAGCCGCTCTTGCCAATAGGGGGAGCACAAATGCTGCTCGAGCCTTGCTGCTTCAAGCTTCATGCCGATTTCCGCCATCGCCTTGAGCGCTCGAACGCGGAGCTCCAACTCATCTGATGCCAAGAGCTCCAGCAAAAACGACCGCTCCTCGCGCCGGCGGATGCCGATCATATCCACGAACGCGCATTTCCCCGCCGGCGGCAGCTCATCAAATCGCTGTTCCACCTGCCGAAGCAGCCGCTCACTCATATGGCCAAAAATGACCCGGTACGCAAACTCGGTCAATTCGTATTTCGGCTCAAGCACATAGGCCACCACCGGGCTATAGTCAAATTGGGCGAAAATAGCCAACAGCTTTGCCTCTTCCCCCCTCGTCACCCGGTCGGAGCGGTACAGCCGCTCCATCTCCGGCACCATCACTTTCATCCGCAAGTCCTCGATCAAAAACAGCGCGTTCATCCGCTCGCTCCAATGACGGCTTGACAGCCGGCGGCGCAGCCATCCTTGAAAATGCTCCTCCGCCAACGCCCGGATGCGCGCCTGCACCTGTTCTCCTTTCAAAAGGGCGGCAAAATGGTCAAGCAGTTCGATCATCGCTTCCCGCTCAAGCGGCGAAGCCGGCAACAACAGTTGTTCCTCCTCGCCGAGCAAATACCGAAGCAGCCCAAGCCGGTGTCGTTCCTTATAAGCGCATATCCGAGCTTGGCGCCGGTTTTCCCTCCATTTGCGCACAACCAAATACAGGAACAAATTCGACAACAAGGTGAATAAAGCAACCGCTGCCGCCGTAACGACCAACAGCGCCATTACGCATCCAGCTCCTTCAGCAGCCGGCGCAGCCGCGCCTCAAGCTCAAGCCATTTGAACGGCTTTGTCACATATTCGTCCGCTCCTCGGTTCAGCGCATGGGCAATATCCCGCTCATCTTGGCGCGACGTCAGCATCATCACCTTGTATGGCTTTCGCTCTTGACGAAGGCGGTTCAGCACCTCAAGCCCGTCCATTTTTGGCATCACCCGGTCCAAAATGACGACAGATTGCCGCCCGCTTTGATAAAACGGAGATTCAAGAAACGAAAGGCCGTCGTCGAACTCGCAAATGTCTGCTTCCCTCTTCTGCTCAGCAGCAAGCTTGCAGACAAGATCGGCGATCATCATCCGCACGAGTTCATCGTCGTCTACGATGGCAACCCTCCATCGCCGCCGATCCGTTGGCGCTTGACGGAGGGCCTCATCCGAAGACCCGTTTTCCTCCCGCACCGCTTCTTCGATCCGATTGCCGCCGCCTCGTTTCGCCGCATACAGCGCCTTGTCGGCCAGACGCAGCCAATAGTCAAGCGGCCGATCCGGTTCATCGCACTCGACCAAACCGGCGGAAAACGTACATGATAGAAGTGCGCCATCCGCCTCGACCTTTTCGGCGGCGAACTGGCGCCGCATCCGCTCAAGCACTGCACGCGCCTCTCTTTTGGACGTTTTGGCCAGCCAAACGACAAACTCTTCGCCACCAAAGCGAACGACCGTATCCACTCCACGTGTATGTTGGCGCAAAAAGGCAGCCAGCTTTTGCAACACCGCATCGCCTGCAAGGTGGCCGAAGCGGTCATTGACTTGTTTGAAATGGTCCAAATCAAGCAACGCCAAACAGCTTGGCGCTCCGTAACGCTCGAGGTCGCTCCGAAGACGGACGTATACCCGCGGCAAATACTTCCGGTTGTATACGCCCGTCAATTCATCAATGAGAACAAGGTCATCGATTTTTCGTTTTTTTTCAATGAGCCGGCGAACGCGAACGAACAGTTCATCTGCCGCTGAGATGGTGATGACATCATCCGCGCCAAGCTCATACCCTTTCAACCGCCCCTCTTTGCCCTCGTCCCTGCTCACAATGACAATCGGAAGATAAGGGCGCTGTCCGGCGCGCTCAAGCAAAACCGCCAAGTCCGGATTCTCCCACTCTCCCTCCTTCACGCTGACGATGATGCAATCCAGGCTGATGCGAAACATTGACGCGGCGGCCTGCTGAAGGGAGGGGATCGTCGTGAAACGCCATGGCACGGTTTGCAGGGCGACGCGGACGTAAGCAAAAAACAGGGGATCATTTCCACAAAGGAGAACAGCTGCTTTCGGTCCTTGGCAGTGCGAAGAGGGAATGATGGCAGAAGCCCCTTTGCCGGCTTCATAGAAGCAGCGAAGGAGAGGAGCCATCTCCATCAGCGCCTCCTCCGCTGTCCATTGCCGTTCCGTTTGGCCGTTCAACCGATGAATGAGCCGCTCTGCTTCAGCAGCGATGTCGCTGCGACCAATCACCGCCGCCGTCCGGCCGACAGCATTGAAAAATCGGGCCAATTCCGCACCGTCAAGCGGCGGTCCCGTCCTCCATCGTTCGTACTGTTCGTGGATGAGATCCAACAGCGAGGCGACAGATCGATCCATATTCCCCCCTCCTTTCCGATCACCGCTTTGTTTCGCCACACCGCCCGATTCTCTTTTCATCCCCCTTTTTTCCTAATTACTAATATAATCGATTGACATGAAAAACATGAAAAACATGAAAAGAAAAGCGCGCAACCGTCAACAATTTCAAATGCCTCACACCCCCTAAAAAAGCGGTTGTTTTTTGGCAACGGCTTTGTTCAATACAAAAAATCAAGCAAGCGGCGATCGGCCAAATTCGTATCAACCGGGCACTCTTCCGCATCACGGCCGTACTGCCACACCCAGACGTTCGCGCTGCAAGGCGGGGCGGCAGGCTGGTAGCGCGGCGCTTTCTGCTCTTTCGTCGTTCCCGTCCTTGGGGCGGCGCTCCAAATGACTGCCTGCACCGCCACTTGGTTGTTCCGGCTGACCGCCTCGCAATAGGCGGCAGCGAAATCCCCTTTCGTCGGGTCAGCATACAGACCCGGGCGATATCCGGTCGGATAGAGCGTTTCCACCCAGGCGGCGATCCAAGCGGCATCCACAGGAAAAAAATCTTCAATGTTAGCAAACAGCAGCTTATTTTTTGGAATGCCAAGCCGACGCGCATGGAACAGCGCGTTGCGCGCCGCCACTTGCCCGTTCGCATAGCCGACCGCTTCGCGGAAGGCGTTATAAATCGGCAGCACTTTCACCCCGTAGTTGCGAATGCGGGCGATCTCGTCGCGCGTCAACCCTTCGGACACATTCGGCACTTCCGACAAATAGCGGCCCCAAAATTTCGGATAGCCAAGCTCCGTCCGCACGCATTGAAACAGTTGATCCGTTACGACTTGCGCCGAGTCGACGCCCCAAATTCCTCTTGCCATCGATTCCCCTCCTTCGCTCTTACGCTGCCGTCATGATGTAATTATGTATATGAGGGGAACAGCCTGTTTTATACAGCTATTGGCGGCGCTCCCGCTCCTCCTTCGCCCAGTCGCTTTTCAACAACTGAAACCAGCCGTTGCGCTTAAACCAGACGAACATCGTCATCCCGATCACCGCCATGGCCGCCAATACAACAAAGTATCCGTACTTCCAGTGCAATTCAGGCATATAATCAAAGTTCATCCCATAAATGCCGGCAATAAAGGAGAGCGGCATGAAAATGGTCGTAATGGCTGTAAATGTCATCATAATATTATTCATTCGATTCGAGTTGAGCGATAAATAGCTGTCGCGGATATCCGCGGTAATTTCTCTGTTTGTCTCAATCATTTCCGACAGCTTCAGCAAATGATCATAAATGTCATGAAAGTACAGCTGCCGTTCTTTCATGCGCTGCAGCCGGTCGGAATGGATGATGCGGTACAACAAGTCGCGCATCGGCACGATCGTTCGGCGCAGCTTCGATAAATCGCCGCGGATGTCAAACACTTTTTCAATAATGTCGTGAATCGGTTCATTGTTCGTATTCTCCTCTAAATCGTTCAGCACGTCTTCAATATGATAAAGCGGTGGAAAATAATCATCCACAAGCTTGTCGATCAGCCGGTACATGACGTGAAACGGCCCCTGCTGAATATCTTCTTCATGCTTCAACCGCTCCCACACCTCGTCGACGGCATGAATCGGCGACTTATGAAACGAAACGATGAAGTTTTGCCCGACAAACAAATCGACTTCCTCAGCCTCCAGCGTCATCCCGGCAATGGCATGAAGCACAACAAACAAGTAGCGGTCATAAAAATCGAGCTTCGGCCGCTGCACATATTCGAGACAGTCTTCAATCGCCAGTGGGTGAAAACGGAAAAAGGAGGCGAGCAGCGCCGATTCCTCATCCGTCGGCTCATGAAAGTCAACCCAATACCATGAGACGTCCGGGCTGTTGACAAGCGTTAAGTCAACATCATACAAAATCTCAAATTCTTTTGTCACGACACACGTGCGAATCATCGCCATCACCTTCGCCTTGTTCTCCTCTTATCATAACCGAAAAACTGTTAAGTCCCAACAAAAAACGGGTATAAAAATCATGTAGAGAAAAAATTGACAAAAAATATTTATCTAAATTTTCTTTACATTAGCATCAAAAACGACGATAATATAAGAAAGGGAACTGTTTCGTTCCCATATGGGAGGGACTGAATCATGTACGAAAAACAATACCCGAATGAAGGCGCCGTTTTGTTCAACCAACCGGAAGAAAAAAGCAGCTACGGGCCGATGGCCGAACAAGTGCTGAAAGAAGCGATCTTCCAGTTTCAAAGAAAAAAGCTGATGGAACAAATTGATGAAGCGCTCGCGGCCGGCAACAAGCCGTTGTTTTTCAAGCTTTCCGCCCAATATAACGACCTGTTGAAACAATACGGCGCGTAAAAGGAGCGAACGAAGTTGGAAAGTGAATCGTCAATGACCAAGTGAGCCTCATTTCCGTTTGTGGGAACCATCCGGACGGAAAGGGGCTCATTTTTGTTTTTTCGTTTTCCACGCCAATGGTACAATAGAAATAAAAAAGAAAGGTGGACAACCGTGAAACACCTCATTCAACCACGCGTTCAAGCCATTCAGTTATCAGGCATCCGCCAATTTTTCAACCTTGTCGCCGACCGCCCAGGGCTCATTTCACTTACGATCGGCCAGCCTGATTTCCCAACGCCCGATCATGTCAAAGCAGCCGCTCAGGAGGCAATCGCCGCCGATTTCACGACATATACAGCGAACGCCGGCCTGTTGGAACTGCGCCAGGCGGCTTGCCAATTCGTCGCTGACAAGTACGGCCTTTGCTACACGCCGGACGAAGTCATCGCCACCGTCGGCGCCAGCCAAGCGCTTGATGTTGCGTTTCGCACGATTTTGGAGGAAGGGACGGAAGTGCTTCTTCCCGCGCCAGTCTATCCTGGCTATGAACCGCTCATCCGCCTGTGCGGAGCGAAACCGGTGTACATCGACACAAGACAAAATGGTTTCCGTCTGTCGGCTGAGCTTATTGCGCCTTATATCACGGACAATACGCGCTGCCTCGTTCTTCCATACCCATCAAATCCAACCGGGACGGCGCTGTCGGCCAAAGAGCTTGAGAACATCGCTTCACTTTTGAAAGGACGACCGATTTGGATCGTCTCCGATGAAATTTACAGCGAGCTCGTTTACCGCGGACGCCATCGCTCGATCGCCGAATGGCTGCCGGAGCAGACGATCGTCATCAACGGATTAAGCAAATCGCACTCCATGACCGGTTGGCGCATCGGGTTTGTCTTCGCTCCGGCGTTCGCCGTTGAACAAATGGTGAAAGTGCACCAATACAGCGTCTCGTGCACGTCATCGATCAGCCAAAAAGCGGCGGTGGAGGCGCTGACCGCCGGCAAACACGACGCCGAGGCGATGCGCGCCGCCTACGCCGAGCGGCTTGAGTATGCCTACAGTCGTCTCACCGCCATGGGGCTGCCGGTCGAGAAGCCGGATGGAGCCTTTTACTTGTTTCCGTCAATCGCCGCCTTTGGCATGTCTTCGTTTGATTTTGCTCTCGATGTCGTCGAAAACGCCGGCGTCGCCCTTGTTCCCGGCAGCGCCTTTTCCGAATACGGTGAAGGCCATGTCCGCCTGTCGTACGCTTATTCGCTCGATGTGCTCAAAGAAGGGCTCGACCGGCTCGAGCGGTATATCCAAACGAAGCGCCGCAGACCGTAACGGTTTTCAAAAATCGTATCGGTTTAGGCCGCCATTCCCCCATAAGAAAAAGGCTGTTTTTCTTTCGTCTTTTGTTCACCATTGGCTTTAGGGGAATATACAAGAAAAGGGTGTCCCAAAAGGATCGGGACACCCTTTTCCATCCCCATATATGATCACGAAACAATGAATTATTGACAATATGTTGTATTTCGTTTAAGAGGAATGACGCTTTTGGGTCAACCCTCTCTTCTTTACTTTAGGGGACGAGCAACAGCTTGCCATGCGTTTTCCGTCCTTGCAAAAGCCGATGCACCTCGGCGGCCTGCTCGAGCGGATAAACGCCGCCGATCATCAGCTTCAGGCTTCCTTCCTGCACCCACGCGAGCAATTCCCGCAAACTTTGTTCGTACAACACCCGCTTTTTCATGATTTGCGGCAGGAAAAAGCCGATCACCAACCAGTTTTTCGCCATCAGCCGGACCGGATTGAGACGCGTCATTTCCCCGCTCGCCGCCCCATATACGACTAGGCGGCCGAACGGAGCGAGGCAATCGAGCGTCTGATGAAATACATCGCCGCCCGCCATTTCCAAAGCAACATCGACGCCGCGCCCACCGGTCGCCTCCATCACAGCCGCAGCCCAACTGTCTTTTGTATAATCAATGGCAACATCAGCGCCAAGCTGCTTGGCGAGCGCTCGTTTTTCCTCCGTGCTTGCCGTGGCGATGACTGTTTTGGCGCCGAACCGTTTCGCCAATTGGACGGCAATCGTTCCAACGCCGCCGGCTGCGGCGTGAACAAGCACCGTCTCCCCTTCTTCCAAGCGGCCCATCGTTTTGAGAATATGGTAGGCGCTTAGCCCTTGCACCGGCAAAGCCGCCGCCTGCCGGGCATCCATGCCAGCCGGAAGCGGCACGACCGCCCGTTCATCGACAGCGACAAATTCCGCATAGCCGCCCGATTCGATCAACGCGACGACGCGTTGCCCCGGGCGGACGGTTTGCACCTCCGGGCCGACTTCACGGACAACACCGGCCACTTCCGTCCCGGGTACGAACGGAAGCGGCGTCGGCACGACATAGCGGCCTTCCCGTCGGGCTGTATCCGCATAGTTGACGCCGATCGCTTCAGCTTCAATCACGACTTGCCGCCCCGAGGGCTTCGGACGTTCGCCTTCGCAAACACGCAAGACATCCGGTCCACCGTATTCAACGAATTGGACAAATTTCATGGCGATACCCCCTCTTTCGTTGCTTTTGTTGACGCCATATCGCGCAGTTCCGGGCCGAACGGCCCCAGCTCAAGTTTTGGAACGGCAGAAAGCGACCCGTGCCGGTTGATGTAGTCGATTTCTTTTTCCAAGCCGTACGCCGTCATCCAACGGCCGACGCGCGAGGCAGACAACACTTCTTTCGCCTTTCCTTCATCCGAATATTGCCGGTAAAAGAGCCATGCGGCCGTCGCGCTGTCGGACAGCTCCGCGGCGTTGATCCCTTGCTCGACCAAGCAGTGCACAAAGTAGCCGGCGCCATAAAAGTCTTCTAGGCAAAAACGGCCGGACGAGCCGGAACAAATTACAATGATCGTCTCTTCCTGATGTAAACGGCAAATATACTCGCTGACCGCCGGGCTGTTCAGCAAGCTCGCGGCGTACACCGCGCGAGCCGCTTGGGCTCTGCGAATCGCCACCGTTCCATTGGTCGTCGATAGCACGACTGTTTTCCCTGGACAAACCGTTTGCAAAAACAGCGGCGCCGGCGGATGAAAACCGTCGATCGTCCGTCCTTGGCATTCGCCGACGAGCTCATAGCTGCCCTCTGGCAAGCGAAACGCGATCTCCTTGGCCTCCTCGGCATCGCGCACCGGGATCACTGAACGAGCGCCGGCAGAGAGCACTGCTGTAATAGACGAGGTGGCAAGCAAAACATCAAACACGACAGCCACCTTTCGATCAGCAAGCGCCATCTCATCAATGTCTTCTTTGCGCAGCACGACATGCACTTTTGTCATCACGCCGCCTCACCGTCCTGTCGCCAGCTGCCATGCATGCTCAATGAGCGCTTCGACAAACTGGCCAAAATGGCGAAACCGCTCATCGTTCGTCTGTCCGCGGCGATAGCGGTAATAAATTTGCTGGCAAATGACTGCTAGTTTAAAGTAGGCAAACGTTAAATAAACGTGTATATGAGATACATCACGGCCGCTTTTTTTCGCATACGCCTCAATAAACTGCTCGCGCGTATAAAAACCGGGACGGACGGTGGCCGGCGCGCGGCCAAATCCATTTTTCACAAGCGGCGGATCATCTTCTTCAATCCAATAACTCATCGCCACCGCTAAATCGGCAAGCGGATCGCCGACGGTCGACATTTCCCAGTCAAACAAACCGACCATTTTCGTTACGTCATCTTTGGCAAACAAAGCGTTGTTCAGCTTAAAGTCATAATGAATCACCGTTGCTTCGCGCTGCGGTGGGATGTGGGAAGCGAGCCACTTCATCAGCGCCTCGGCTTCCGGAATATCATCCGTCTTGGCCCGCTCATAGCGCTGAATCCATCCGTGCACTTGCCGCTCCATAAACCCATCCGGCTTCACCATCTGCACAAGGCGCGTTTGGGTATAGTCGATTTGGTGGATGCGGACAAGCGTCTCGACCATCGTCTCGGAGATGCCGCGGCAAACCTCCTCCGTTGGAGTGATGCCGTCAGGAAAATCGCTGTCAATCACGACGCCATGCCGCCGCTCCATGACGAAAAACGGGCTCCCGATCACCGATTCGTCTTCGCAAAAATAGAACGGTTTCGGTGCGAGCGGGAACAGCGGATGGATTTCCGAAAGCCATATGCTCTCCCGCTTCATATCATGCGCTTTTGGCGGCACTGGGCCCAACGGCGGCCGGCGCAGCACCGCCTCCCACTCTCCGCAGCGGAGCAAATACGTCAAATTCGACCGGCCGGCGGAAAATTGCTGGATCTCAAGCTCCCCATCCGGCATGTCCGGCAGAACCGTGCGCAAAAACTTGGCCAGCTTCCCTGCCGGCAGTTCTTCCCCCTTGCGCACTGGAATAATCGCTGTCATCTCTCTCTTTCCCCCTTGGTCAACAATTCAAGCGCGCCATGCTGCCGCACGGACAGCGTCCATTGATCCCCCCATCGGCTCGGCACTTGTTTGTCTCTCTTGTCACTCGGTTTTCGAGACAGACGACGCGCTCATGCCATCAAGCAGAATCACCACCATCTGTTTCGCCACCTCGGCATCGGTCAGCTCACCGTCCGGGCGAAACCATTGGTAGCTCCAATTGGCCGCCCCAAGCACGGTAAGCGTGGCGATCGATGGCGACAAATCGCGGCGCAGTTCACCGCTTTTCATTCCTTCCTCAATTAACGCCTGCAACCGATGACGAAACAAATCGCGCTTTTCTTTTACTTTGTGTAAATGCTCCTCATTCAAATGTTTCATTTCGCGAAAAAAAATGCGCGCTTCCCGTCCTTGCCGTTCGACATTATGGATGAGCATGAAGATAATATCATATAGCTTCTCCCGCACCGAGCGCTGTTGATCGCTTATAATGCGCTCCTCTTCGTCAAGCAGCCGTTCAATGTAGCGAAGGTGAATATCCATCAACAGTTCTTCTTTGCTTGTAAAATAGTAATAAAACGTCCCTTTTGTCACCCCAAGGGCGTCAACGATGTCTTGGATCGATGTTTCGCTAAACCCATTTTGCTCAAATAGTTCGATGCTGACAGCCATAATTTTCTCCTTCACGTTTTTACACCTCTTGTCTAATATGGTTGCTGTCAGCTATTGTACCATAAAACGGCCAAGCCCGCTTCGGACTTGGCCGAAAGCCGCAACGTTATTGCGATCGGGACGCTTCTTCACGCAAGGCGCGGCGCAAAATTTTCCCGACGTTCGTCTTCGGCAGTTCGGCACGGAACTCGACGATGCGCGGCACTTTGTACGCCGCTAAGTTTTTCCGGCAATGGGCAAGAATCTCTTCTTCACTTGCCTGCATTCCATCTTTTAAGACGATGATCGCCTTCACCGTTTCGCCGCGGTATGAATCAGGCACGCCAACCGCCGCTGCCTCTTTCACCGCTGGATGTTCGTACAGCACTTCTTCTATTTCACGCGGATAAATGTTATAGCCGCCGGCGATGATCAAATCTTTTTTCCGATCGACGATTGTCACATACCCTTCCTCGTCGATTGAAGCCAAATCGCCAGTGTACAGCCAGCCGTCGCGCAACGCCGCCGCCGTTTCTTCCGGCATATTCCAATAGCCTTTCATCACTTGCGGTCCGCGGATAATCAGCTCGCCGACTTCGCCTGGCGGCAACTCTTGCGTACCGGTCGCCACGTCGACGACTTTGTACTCAGTCAGCGGCATGCCGATGCCAACCGTGCCCGGCTTGCGCGCCGCAAACGGAGGATTGCAATGCGTCACTGGCGAGGCTTCGGACAATCCGTATCCTTCAAGGACAACCGCTCCCGTTTTCGCTTCGAAATCGCGCATCAATTCAAGCGGCATCGGCGCGCTGCCGCTGTTGCATGTTTTAATGCTGCCGATGCCGTACTGCTCAACCCCCGGCGTATTCGTGATGGCGACATACATTGTCGGCACGCCTGGAAACACGGTCGGCTGCCTGTCGCGAATCGTCTCCAACACTTCTGTCAGATCAAAGCGCGGCAGCAAAATGTTTTCCGCCCCTTGGTAAATGGCCAAGTTCATTCCCGACGTCATCGCAAACACGTGGAACAACGGGATGACGGTCAAATATCGCTCTTTCCCGAACTCAAATGTCCCTTTGAAAAATTCGGCGCACTGCAAGACGTTAGCGAAAATGTTGCGGTGGGTGAGCATCGCTCCTTTTGAGCGCCCCGTCGTCCCGCCAGTATATTGCAACACCGCGACGTCGTGCGCCGGCTCGATCAGCACCGGGCGCACCGCACCGCTTCCTGCGGCAAGAAATTCGTCAAACGTGACATCTCCTTCATCCAGCGCAACGGATGGCGGCGCTCCGAAGCTGACGGTGACCGCCTGCTTGACGGCCGTCTCACCTCTGACGGCGGCAAGGCACGGATAAAGCGGTTCGTAAATGACGATCATCTCTGCTCCGGAATCGTTCAGCAAATAGGAAAGCTCACGTTCGACAAGCATCGGATTCACTTGGGTGACGATGGCGCCCGCCTGCAAAATGCCATAGTAAGCGATGACATATTGCGGGCAGTTCGGCAGCATGATCGCCACACGGTCGCCTTTTTGCACTCCAAGCGCCTGCAGACTCGAGGTGAAGCGGTTGACCGCCGCCTCAAGCTCGGCGTACGTCATCGTCTTGTCATAGAACGTCAGCGCCGGCTGGGAGCCGAATTCCGCCGCCCGCTCATGCAGTACATCGCATACCGTTTTGTCGGGAATATCCATATTGAACGAAATGTGCTCCGGATAAAGAGACAACGCCCGTTTCTTGCTCATTTGCGTTTCCCCCTTTTTTCATTTTGTTAAATGCCGGTCGCATGGCTGCCGCCATCAACAACTAACAGCGCCCCCGTGACAAACGCAGACGCCGGCGAGGCGAGAAACAAGACAGCCCCCTTCAAATCATCGTCTCCGCCAAAGCGGCCGAGCGGCGTATGCTCGAGCACTTTGTTCCCCACTTGTTCAAGAATGACTTTTGACATTTTCGTCGGGAAAAAGCCCGGCGCCACCGCGTTGACGCGAATGCCGTATCTGCCCCATTTGGCCGCTAAATCGCGCGTAAACGTAATGACCGCGCCTTTGCTTGTGTTGTAGCCGATCGTATTTAAAATGTCCGGGTGCGTGCCGCCAAGGCCGGCGACGGAAGCGATGTTGACAATGGCGCCGCCCGTTTGTTTTTCGATCATCACCTTGCCGACCGCCTGGCTCATGAGAAACGTGCCGGTAACGTTGACGTTGATCACCTTTTGCCATGCTTCAAGCGGCATTTCCTCGACCGGCGCTCCCCACGTCGCTCCGCTGTTGTTGACTAAAATGTCGATGCCGCCAAACTCTTTGACGGTCGTTTCGACGACATGTTTGACCTCCTCTGGATTCGTCACATCGCACTTTAGCGCCAGCGAGCGGACGCCGAGTTGTTCAAGCTTTTCTTTCACTTGCTCACACGCTTCCACTTTCCGCGAACAAATAACGACGTTCGCCCCGGCTTCGGCAAGGCCGACGGCGATTTGCTCGCCGAGCCCGCGCCCGCCGCCGGTCACGATGGCGGTTTTTCCTTCGATTTTGAATAAATCAAGCACATGCATAATGGCCACTTCCTCTCCCTTTATTGTTGATATGGCCGCAATTCAAGCTTGGCAACTTGCTCTTTATGCACTTCATCCGGTCCGTCGGCCAAACGAAGCGTGCGCGAGTTCGCCCACATGGCGGCAAGCGGAAAATCGTTGCTCACCCCGGCGGCGCCGAACGCTTGAATGGCGCGGTCGATGACTTTCAAAGCAACGTTGGGCGCCACTACTTTAATCATGGCAATTTCTTTGCGCGCCGCCTTGTTGCCGACCGTATCCATCATGTACGCCGCCTTTAGCGTCAGCAGGCGCGCCTGCTCAATCTCAATGCGCGACTGGGCGATCCAGTCTCGGATGACGCCGTGTTCAGCGAGCGGCTTGCCGAACGCCACCCGCGACTGTACACGCCGGCACATGAGTTCAAGCGCCCGCTCCGCCGCACCAATCAAGCGCATGCAATGGTGAATCCGCCCCGGGCCAAGCCGACCTTGAGCGATGGCGAACCCTTTTCCTTCGCCCCAAATGATGTTTTCTTTCGGCACGCGCACATGGTCATACGTAATTTCGGCATGCCCGTGCGGCGCATGGTCAAAGCCGAACACCGGCAGCATCCGTTCGATTTGCACTCCTGGTGTATCGAGCGGAACGATGATCATCGACTGTTGCTCATGTTTTGGCGCATTGGGGTTCGTTTTTCCCATCACGATGGCGACTTTGCAGCGCGGGTCGCCAGCCCCGGACGACCACCATTTCCGTCCATTGATGACATACTCATCACCGTCGCGGACGATCGAGGCGCGAATGTTCGTCGCATCGCTTGACGCAACGTCCGGCTCGGTCATCGAAAAGCAGGAACGAATTTCCCCGTTTAACAACGGGATCAGCCATTTTTTCTTTTGCTCCTCTGTGCCGTAGCGGACGAGCACTTCCATATTGCCGGTATCCGGCGCATTGCAGTTGAACACTTCCGGAGCGATGAGCGAACGGCCCATAATTTCGCAAAGCGGCGCGTATTCGACGTTCGTTAATCCCGCGCCGTATTCGCTGTCTGGCAAAAACAAATTCCACAGCCCTTCTTTTTTCGCCTTTTCCTTCAATTCTTCCATGATCGGCGGCACGCCCGACCATCTCGACTCTTGGGCGTTCAGCTGTTCCTCATACACCCTCTCATTCGGATAAATGTACTCCTCCATGAAAGCGCTTAATTTTTTGATCAGCTCTTTTACTTTTGGTGAATAGGAAAAATCCATATACTCCCCTCCCTTTATACCAACCGGTTAGTATGTTCTTTCTACTTCTACTATACCTCTATGAGAAGAAATATTCAATATTTTTAGATAAATACCCCCTGAATTTGCGCTCTCCTCTTTCCCTGCTTCCATTTGAGAAGCAGGCGGGACAGAACGAAGAGGATAAAAAAGGGCGAACAACCGCCCCGCCTACACCTCGATATACCGTTTGTACAGCGCTTGCGTGCCGCTGTTTTCCTCGCCGGCTTGCGCCAACTCTTCGTACAGTTGTTTCGCCAGCGAAAGTCCCGGCAGCGGCAAGTTCATCCGCTCCGCTTCCTCAAGCGCAATTTTCATATCTTTGATGAAATGCTTAATGTAAAATCCGGGCGCAAAATCGCCAGCCAGCATGCGCGGCGCCAAGTTGCTCAGCGACCAGCTGCCAGCCGCCCCTTTGGCGATGCTCTCAAGCACTTTGAACGCGTCAAGCCCGGCTCGCTTCGCATACGCCATCGCCTCGCACACCCCAATCATGTTCGTCGCAATGGCGATTTGGTTGCACATTTTCGTATGCTGGCCGGCTCCGGCTCCTCCTTGCCGCACGATGTTCGTGCCAAGCCGCTCGAGAATCGGCTTGCACGCCAAAAAGACATCCTCGTCGCCGCCGACCATAATCGTCAACGTTCCTTCGCGCGCGCCGATGTCGCCGCCGGACACCGGAGCGTCCAAAGCGTGAATCCCCTTTTGCTTGGCCGCTTCATAAATGGACTTCGCAAGCGTCGGCGTTGACGTCGTCATATCGATCACATATGTTCCTGACCGCGCGTTCTCCAAAATGCCGCCTTCGCCGAAATACACTTGCTTGACATCGTGCGGATAGCCGACCATCGTAATGACGACATCCGACTCCCGCGCCAAGGCGGCGACCGTTTCCTTCCACACCGCTCCTTCTTGAAGCAAGCCTTCCGCCTTTTCTTTTGTGCGCGTATAGACGAGAAGCGGATAGCCCGCCTTCAACAAGTGGCGCGCCATGCTTTTCCCCATGACGCCAAGGCCGATGAATCCGATCGTTTTCATCCGGTCTCCCCTCCTGTCGGTTTGCCTTAAAGCGCTCTCACCATGCCGCCATCGACGATGAGAGCTTGACCGGTGACGTACGAATTCGCTTCGGACAACAAGAAGACGACAACATTGGCAAACTCTTCCGGGGTTCCGTAGCGGCCGAGCGGAATAGCGCTTTTCATGCGCGCTTCCATTTCTTCTTTCGTAATGCCGAGTTTCTCGGCATTCACTTTGTCCAAAAAGGCAACGCGCTCCGTCGCGATCCGACCAGGAGCCACTGTATTGATTAAAATGCCATCCGGCGCCAGTTCCACAGCAAGCGTTTTCGTCAGCCCGACGATGCCGGTGCGGAACGTGTTGGATAAAATGAGCCCCGGAATCGGCTCTTTAATCGATGATGAAGCGATGTTGACAATTTTCCCCCCCTTTTTCTTTAAGTAAGGGAGCGTTTCGCGAATGAGACGAATATAGCTCAACAAATTGAGCTCAAACGCATATTGCCAGTCTTCGTCGCTCACCGTTTCAAACGTTCCCGCCGGAGGGCCGCCGGCGTTGTTGACGAGCAAATCGATCGTCCCAAACGTCTCGACCGTTTTGGCGACAAGCTGGCGAATGTCGTCGGCGTTGGTGACATCTGTGCGCGTATAAGCGACGCGCCCCTTATGTAAACTATTCAACTCTTCCGCCACTTCCCGCAGTTTTTCCTCGTTTCGGCTCGTGATCATGACGTTCGCCCCTTCAAGCACAAGCGCTCGCGCGATCGCCTTGCCAAGACCTTGGCTCGAGGCAGCGACAAGCGCCGTTTTTCCGGCCAATCCAAGTTCCATACGAATCCCTCCAACAAAAGAATGGTGTTAAGTAACCATATTCGCGCTCATTCGTCATTTTCCTTCTTTCGATCAGCGAAAAAAGTGATCCGCTGGGCGGATCACCTCTCTTCGAAAAGCGACCGAAACCGTTTCATCCCTTCCTCAACGTCAAGGCGATCAACGTGAAACGGATTCGGATTGGCTGCCTGCATCGGATCAGCGTCCGTCCGCACCCCAATCGCCTCGGCGCCATCGGCGGTCGGATCATTCAAGATGTTTTCGCGGGCGCCGTCGCGGTAAAACATGTGCGGGTGATCGTTTCGTCCACGCTCTGGCATCGAATCTGCTCCTTTTTTCCAGTAGTTTTCCGCAAGACAAGGAAAAGCATTCGCCAGCTTGCCATGGCCGGCGAAAAAGAAGGAGCCTGCACATCGCAGGCTCCCCTTTTCCTTTCTAATCAGCTTTCAAGCAGCAAATCTTCCGGATTTTCGATCAAGTCTTTCACCGTTTTTAAGAACCCTACCGCCTCTTTGCCATCGATGATGCGGTGGTCGTATGACAAGGCAACGTACATCATCGGACGGTTTTCGATCCGTTCCTCATCGACGGCGACCGGGCGCAGTTTGATCGAATGCATCCCTAAAATGCCGACTTGCGGCCCGTTGAGAAGCGGGGTCGACAACAGTGAACCGAACACGCCGCCGTTGGTGATCGTAAACGTGCCGCCTTGCAAATCGGCAAGCGACAACTTATTGCTGCGCGCCTTCGCCGCCAATTCAGCGATGTCGCGCTCAATTTCGGCGAAGCTTTTCCGGTCGCAGTCGCGCACAACCGGGACGACAAGCCCTTCGTCCGTCGACACGGCAACGCCGATATCGTAATATTTTTTCAGCAAAATTTCATCGCCTTGGATCTCCGCGTTGACGTACGGATATTTTTTCAGCGCGGCGACGGCTGCTTTGACGAAAAACGACATAAAGCCCAAGCGGACGTCATGCTCCTCGAAAAATTTATCTTTTTTCCGCTTGCGCAGATCAATGACCGCCGACATGTCAATTTCATTGAACGTCGTCAGCATCGCGGTCGTTTGCGTCACTTCAAGCAGCCGTTTGGCGATCGTTTGCCGGCGGCGCGACATTTTTTCGCGAATCACCGGCTTGCCAGCCTCGGCGGCTGGAATGGCGGCCGGCGTCGGCACGGCTTGTGGAGCCGGCTGCGGCGCAACGGCCGGTTGGGCGGCAAACGAAGCGACGTCTTGTTTCCGGACGCGCCCGAGCGGATCAACCGTTGGCACTTGTGTTAAATCGATCCCTTTTTCACGCGCCATCTTCCGAGCCGCCGGCGAGGCGATCGGGCGTTGGCCTGAGGCTTGGGCGACCGCAACCGGCTGCGGGGCGGCCTGTTCAGCTTGGTCGGCCGGAGCGGCCGGTTTTGGTTCAGCAACCGGCTGCGGGGCAGCTTGCGGAGCGGCAGTCGGTGCTGCCGCTCCTTCGCCGATAATGGCGATCGCTTGGCCAACCGCAACCGTATCGCCTTCATTGGCAAGCAGCTGCTGCAAAACACCCGACTCTTCCGCCATAATTTCCACGTTCACTTTATCCGTTTCAAGCTCGCAAATCGTTTCTCCTTTTTCCACGTAGTCGCCCGGTTTTTTTAGCCATTGGGCGATCGTTCCCTCCGTGATGGATTCTGCTAACTCTGGGACTTTGATCTCAGCCACGTTGATGCCCTCCTCAAATGTTCCGTAGTCATCATTCATGCTTTGTCAATGCACAGCGGATGATGCGCTCTTGCTCTTTTCGGTGGACGACCGGATCACCTTCCGCCGGGCTGGCCCGCCGGCGCCGCCCAATGTAGCTGACATCGACCCCCTCTGGAGCCAACGCCCGCAGGCGCGGTTCCATATACGTCCAAGCTCCCATGTTTTTCGGTTCTTCTTGCACCCAAATGAGCTCTTTGACGTTCGGATAGCGGGCGATGATGCCTCTCACCGCTTCTTCCGGGAACGGATACAGCTCTTCAATGCGCACGATATGCAACCAGTCGAGCCCTTCCATTTTGCCGATTTGTTCCGCCAAATCGATCATCAATTTGCCGGTGCCAAACACAATTCGTTCAACTTTGTCGGCGTCCGTTCCCAATCCTGGCTGCTCGAGCACCGGCGAGAACGCACCGTCGACGAGCACTTCCGCATCCGACGAGGCAAGCGGATGACGGAGTAAGCTTTTTGGCGTCATAATGATGAGCGGACGCACTTCTTCTCTTGTCAACAGCGCCGCCTGCCGCCTCAAAATATGGAAATATTGCGCGGCCGTCGATAAGTTGGCGACCGTCCAGTTGTTTTCCGCCGCCAGCTGCAAAAAGCGCTCGACGCGGCCGCTGGAATGTTCAGGGCCTTGCCCTTCGTAGCCGTGCGGCAAGAGCATGACAAGCCCGGATTTTTGCCCCCATTTCGCCCGGCCGGATGAAATGAATTGATCAAACATCACTTGCGCCATGTTGGCGAAGTCGCCAAATTGCGCTTCCCAAAGCACGAGCGTCTCCGGTGCATAGACGTTGTAGCCGTATTCATAGCCGAGCACGGCGGCTTCCGTCAGCGGGCTGTTGTACACGACAAACGACGCTTTGGCGCCGCTGATGTGGTGAAGCGGCACATACTCTTCTCCGGTTTTCACATCGTGGAGCACCAAATGGCGTTGGGCGAACGTGCCGCGTTGCGAGTCCTGTCCGGTCAAACGGATCGGCACGCCATCTTGTAAAATGGTAGCAAATGCTAAAATTTCCGCATGCGCCCAATCCACTTTGCCGTTTTGCGCAAACACGCCGCTCCGCCGTTTTAAAATGCGCTCGAGCTTGTTAAAGACGTTGAATCCGTCCGGAAACTGCAGCAATTCTTCGTTCACACGATGGAGCACGTCTTTCGCCACGCCCGTTTTCACTTCCGGCAGCCGATCGACGACCGGTTTGGGCGGATCCATGATGAAATCGAGCTCGTCTTCGTTTTTCGGCACCCGCTCGTAGGCGATTTTCAGCCGTTCGGCCACCTCTTGCTCCATTTCGTCGACTTCCCGCTCGGCGATGATCCCTTTTTCCATCAATTTTTGCGCATACAGCTGGCGCACGGTCGGATGCTGGTTGATGATCGTGTACATCGTCGGGTTCGTCGCCATCGGCTCATCCATTTCATTATGACCGAAACGGCGGTAACCGATTAGGTCAATGACAAAGTCTTTTTTAAACCGCTGGCGGTAGGCAAACGCCAAGCATGCAGCCGCCAAACAAGCCTCCGGGTCATCGGCATTGACGTGCACAATCGGCACCTCAAACCCTTTCGCCATATCGGAAGCATACGTCGTCGAGCGTGAATCGCAGCTTTCCGTCGTAAAGCCGATCATGTTATTGGCGATGATATGGATCGTCCCACCGGTCGTATAGCCGCGCAGCTGGCTTAAGTTGAGCGTTTCCGCGACGATCCCTTGTCCCGGGAACGCGGCATCCCCGTGAATCAAGATGGCAAATGACGCATCAGTATTTTGCACTGGCACGCCTGGTTTTGTCCGGTCTTCTTGCGCGGCGCGCGTGTAGCCAAGCACAACCGGATTGACCACTTCGAGATGGCTTGGGTTGTTCGCAAGCGTAATCCGCATCGTATGGGCGCTTTTATTGCGAAGGCGGCGCGCCGCCCCTAAGTGGTATTTGACATCGCCCGTCCACCCATACGTGATCGCCACTGCCCCTTCAGACGGAATAAAGTTTTTGCTTTCCGCATGCTGAAACTCGGCGAAAATCATTTCGTACGGCTTGCCGAGCACGTGAGCCAGCACGTTCAACCGGCCGCGGTGCGCCATGCCGATGTTGACGGCGTCGATTTCATGTTCGATCGCCTGGCGGACAAGCTCATCCAAAAGCGGCACCATAGAATCAAGCCCTTCGATCGAAAACCGTTTTTGCCCGACATACGTCCGGTGGATGAACTTTTCAAACCCTTCCACTTCCGTCAGGCGGCGCAACAAAGCAACCCGCTCTTTGTTCGCCAAGCTCGGGTAATACGCTCCGGACTCGATTTGCTGAATGAGCCAGTTCCTCTCTTCGAGATTATGTACTTGCGAGAATTCGAACGCGATTTTGTCTGTGTAAATTTTGCGCAAATGCAAGATGGCATCCCAGCCGTTTTTGACATGCGCCGGAGCGTGCGGGCAAAGAAATGCGACCGGAATGCGCTTTAAATCCTCTTCGGTTAAGTCGTATTCGTCAAGCTCCAAGCGGCGCAGCTTTTTCTCCGTTTTGACAAGCGGATTCGTATCGGCAGCCAGATGGCCATAATGGCGAATGCTGTCCGCCAGCTTGACGGCAGCGACAAGCTTGCTGAAAATCGTCGGCGTCTCCGGCAGCCGGAACGTTTGATGCGTTTTGGCTGCTTCGTCATCCGCAGGAGAAACCGGTTCTTCCAAGACCGGCGCCCCCCACTGTTCGAACAATTGTTTCAGTTCCGGGTCGATGCTATTAGGGTCATCGAGATACTGTTCGTACATTTCGATGACATAACCGAGGTTCGGCCCGTAAAACTGGCTCCACGGTTGAGCATAGTTCGTCTGTTTTGCCATCGTGAAAAAACCTCCACCTTGTTTTCGCATCGTTCGGGCTGGGCAACAGCTATGCATGAAAGTCCTCATTTAGCTGCCAGTATCCCCAAACGTACAGCAAAATAACGGTATAAACGTTTTCACTGTTTATTTTAGCACTATCGCTCACTAAAATCGACGAAGAAGCTGAAAAAATTTCACTTATTATCATTGTATGAATCAAAAAAAAATCGTGACCGCACGGCGGCGGAACATTCATGATTTAGGCAGTTCATCTTTCGGTTATTTTTTGAAACTGCCCCCTGCACAAATGAAACGCTATCCCGTCTACGCAATCGCTGAAGAGGAGGAGGGCGCCTGCCCTACGGCAGGCTGCCAGCCGAGCCATCCCCATGCGCCCCACCATTCCGTTGTTCCCGCTTGTGTCGTTGAAGTGGGGGCTTCTCGGTTAGTGAGGAAAATGATAAAAAGGCGCCCGTTGCAGTTGGGGCGCCTTCTGTTTTTATGAAATTTTAAATTTTTCCACCAGTTGTTTCAGTTTTTGGCTCATTTCGCTCAACGCCTCCGCCGATTCCGTCACCGTCGAAAGCGCCTGCAGCTGATCATCGGCCGAAGCGGCCACTTCCTCCGCCGCTGCCGCTGCTTGTTGGGCGATGGCGGCAATGTTTTGCATCGCTCCGACGACATCATCTTTGCTTATGTTCATCTTCTTAGCTTCCTCCAACACTCCAGCCAGTGCTGTCGTCAATTGTTCCATCATGCCGGTGATTTTCACGAATGAATCGCCGGTCGTATGCACCGCTTCTCTTTGTTCGTCGTACGCCTGCTTGGAGCGGCCGACTGCCTCCATCACCAGCCCGGCTTGCTGCTGGATGGCGGCGATCGTCGCGCGGATCATCTCCGTCGCTTTCGCGGATTGTTCGGCCAGCTTGCGCACCTCATCGGCAACAACGGCAAACCCTTTGCCATGCTCGCCAGCCCGCGCCGCCTCGATGCTGGCGTTCAACGCCAGCAAATTCGTCTGTCCGGAAATGGCCGTAATCGTTTGAATAACGCCGTCAATTTCATCCATCTTTTTCACAAGGTCGCTAATGACATTTTCGACAGACTCCAGTTCATTTTTCGCTTCCTCCGATTTTTTCTGCAAAATGTTTAAATGCTCCAAGCCGTCGTAGCTCGCGGTTTTCGTTTCATCGGACAGCGACTCCATGCCAGCCGTCGCATTCGTGACCGCTTCGATTTGCTGCGACAGCGCCGTCGTCCGCTCATTGATCGTATCAAGGCTTCCTGCTTGATCGGTCGTTCCTTTGGCGATTTCGCCTATGGCTTTTGCCACTTGTTCGCTTGTGGCCATCGTTTCTTCCGAGACAGCGCTCAAATGGTCAGCTGAAGCGGCCAATTCATTGACCGAGCGGTTCACCTCGCTGATCAACATCCGCATATGGTCGATCATGTCATTGAAGTGGCGGGCGAGGCGGCCAATCTCATCTTTGGCAGTGACACGCGCGTGCACCGTCAAGTCGCCGCCCGCCGCCTTTTCGACTTGCTCTTGCAGCGCAGCAATCGGCCTTGTGATCGAGCGCGCCAAGAAATAGACGGCAACAAGCGCCACAATGAGCGCAATAATGGTAATGACAAGCATGTTTACTCCAAGCGAGCGGCTCATCGCCGATAAGTCCTTTTCTTTATAGACGACGCCGACCTTCCAGCCGAGCTCTGGAATAGTAGTGAAGTAAATGACCCGCTGTTCGCCGTCTTGCTCATATTCGTGCATTCCTTTTTCATGCTCGAGCATATATCGGACCATCGCATTTTTCGCCATGTTTTTTCCTTTATATTGCGGGTGGACGACCGCCGTCCCTTTCGCGTCAAACAGCACCGGATAGCCGTGATAGCCGACGTCGCTTGCATTGACGATTCTCGTTACCGCATCGAGCGTCATATCGATGCCGATGACCGCAGCAATGCGGCCGTTTTCGCTCACTGCTTTGGCCAACGTCACAACGTGCTTGCCAGTAATGGCATCGACATAAGGTTCGGTCCACACGACTTCATCCGGCCGCTTCATCGCTTCTTTATACCACGGGCGGCTCGTCGGATCGTATCCGTCCGGGAGCTCTGTCATCGGCGTGATGTACATTTTCTTCTGCTCGGTGCCAATATAGATGAATTGCACATTCTCATGCAGGCGCAAAAACGTACGGAACTGCTTTTCCAGCCCGGACCAGGCGCTTTCGTCCCGAACCATTTGCAAAGCCAACGGCGATTCACTGAATTGAACTAAGCTGTTCTCTTCACTTTGAAAACTGTCGCGAATGTCGCCAAGCAGCCCGTCAAGCGCCGTCTGCGCCCGTTGTTTCACATCAGCGTCAACCATCCGCCGCATTTGCACAACCCCAACGAGTTGCGTCGCTGCCAAGGAAATAACTAACAATAAAGCCATCAAGACGATCAATTTGCTGCGCAATGTCCGGAACACTCGCTATTTCTCCCCTCTGTTTCCTCTTTTTGTCGCACTAATTTTCATTATACAGAGGACGATCGTCCCCCGTCTATAGGAGGACCTTCTTAATTCATACATAACGAATCGACGCACATGGGACAATAAACTAGAGGAAGGTGAATGACCATGGGCGCCATCGAACACGAAGGATATCGATTTGAGATCGAATACAGCGTCCTGTTGCAAAAAGGGGCGCTGCACGTTTACTGCAACGGGAAATTCATCGATGAAATTGTGTTTCCCTTTCGCGGCGAAAAGCCAAATGAACAGCAAATTGAAGCGCTTGTGAGCGAGTATGTCGAGCAAAAAGGGGCTGACCTAAAAGCGTCATTCCTCTCAAACGAAATGCAACATATTGCGCATGATTCATTGTTTCGCAGCGATATATGGTGATGAGCAAGGGTGTCCCGATCCTTTTGGGACATCCCCTTTCTTGCCATTTTTGCGAGTTTTCAGTTATGATGAGGGTAAAAAAGCAAGGGGGATCGGCATGTACTATAAACGTTTATACGTCTTTGACGGCAACACCCCGCGCGAAGCGGTCATCCGCAACTATACGAAAGACGACTTTGCTGATCTCATCCGCGTGCAGCAAGAAAGTTTTCCGCCACCGTTTCCATCGGAGTTATGGTGGAACGAACAACAGCTTCACAACCATGTCACCTTGTTTCCCGAAGGAGCGATTTGCGTCGAAGTCGGCGGGCGCATCGTCGGATCGATGACTGGCTTGATCGTTGACTTTGATCCAGCCCATACCGATCATACATGGGAAGAGATCACCGACGGCGGCTACATCCGCAACCACCGCCCGGACGGCAACACGCTTTATGTCGTCGACATTTGCGTCTCGCCGCCATACCGGAAGCTCGGCCTCGGCAAGTGGCTCATGCAGTCGATGTATGAAGTCGTCGTCCATCTCGGCCTCGACCGGTTGCTCGGCGGCGGGCGGATGCCCGGCTACCATCGTTACGCTACCGAATTATCACCCGAAGCCTACATCGACAAAGTAGTCGCCGGCGAGCTGAGCGATCCGGTCATTACGTTTTTGCTCCGCTGCGGGCGCACCCCGCTGGCGGTCGTCCACAATTATTTGGAAGATGAGGAATCGCGCAACTATGCCGTCCTGATGGAATGGCGCAATCCATTTAAGCAGACGACAAGAAAAAATTAACAGACACCAACCGAGCAGATGAAAAAGAAGCGCGGCGGACTCGAACATCGCCACGCTTTCGTTTAAGCAAAAGAAAATGTTTGTTTGACAAAGGCCACAACCTCTTCGGCTGTGCCGAGCGACAACACCGTCTCTTTGATGCGGGCGGCGTCTTCTTTCGACAACCGCTTCAGCTGGGCGCGCGCCGGCAAAATCGAGGTGGCGCTCATGCTGAACTCATCAAGGCCAAGAGCAAGCAAAATCGGAATGGCGATCGGGTCGCCGGCCATTTCGCCGCACATCCCGACCCATTTTCCTTCGCGATGGGCAGCGTCGATGACGTGGCTGATGAGCCGCAAAATCGCCGGATTGTACGGTTGATATAAATACGAAACCCGCTCATTCATCCGGTCGGCCGCCATCGTATATTGGATTAAATCGTTTGTGCCGATGCTGAAAAAGTCGACTTCTTTCGCAAACTGGTCCGCCATGACCGCGGCAGCCGGGATTTCCACCATCATGCCGACTTCGATCCCGTCGGCGACCGGGACGCCTTGGCGGAGGAGCGCGTCTTTTTCTTCAAGCAAAATCGCTTTCGCTTGACGGAATTCATCGAGCGTCGCAATCATGGGGAACATGATTTTCAAATTGCCGTGCACGCTCGCCCGCAGCAAGGCGCGCAGCTGCATGCGGAACATGTCTTGCATTTCCAGACAAAGGCGAATGGCGCGAAACCCTAAAAACGGATTCATTTCTTTCGGCAGCCGCAAATACGGAAGCTCTTTGTCGCCGCCAATGTCAAGCGTCCGGACGACGACCGGCTTGCCATCCATCTTTTCAAGCACCGTTTTGTAGGCCGCAAACTGTTCGTCTTCCGTAGGCAACTCCGAGCGTCCCATGTATAAAAACTCTGTGCGATACAGGCCGATCCCTTCCGCCCCGTTGGCTAACGCGCCCCTCACGTCGTCCGGCGTGCCGATATTGGCCGCCAGCTCAACGCGCACGCCATCAGCGGTGACCGTCGGTTGATCGACAAGCTTCGCCCATTCCGCTTTTTGCTCCTCATAGCGAGCCCGCTTCTCTTCATAACGCGCAAGCAACTCGGGGGACGGATTGACGACGACTTGACCGTCAAGCCCATCGACGATGACGATGTCCCCGTTTTGCACTTCCGCCGTAACCGCTTTTGTGCCGACGACAGCCGGGATTTCGAGCGAGCGGGCCATAATGGCCGAATGCGACGTCCGCCCGCCGATGTCGGTGGCAAACCCTTTGACATACTGGCGGTTCAGCTGCGCCGTATCGGATGGCGTCAAATCCTCCGCAATAATGACGACCTCTTCGGAAATAAGGCTTGGATTGGAGATCGTCACGCCAAGCAGATGGGCGAGGACGCGCTTCGTCACATCGCGGATATCGGCGGCCCGCTCTTTCATATACTCATTGTCCATGCCCTCGAACATCGAAATGAAAAACGATGCCGTTTCATGGAGCGCGTATTCCGCATTCACTTGTTCCGTTTTGATTTTTTCCTTAATCGGGTTCAGCAATTCTGGGTCGTCAAGCACAAGCAAGTGGGCGGCAAAAATGGCGGCTTTGTCTTCGCCAAGCTTTTCCAAGGCATGCTGCTTGATGGCTTCCAGCTCTTCTTTCGCTTTCGCGACCGCCGCCTCAAGCCGCGCAATTTCCGCCTCGACGTCAGCGACCGTTCGTTTTTCGGCCTCCAAATGAGGCGTTTCCAAGCGATATGCTTTGGCGATGGCGATGCCGCTTGAAGCGGCGATGCCCTGAATCATTTTTTCCATTATTCCGCAAGGCCTTCCTTTGCCAACGTATCGGTTAACGCCGCCATTGCTTCTGCCGCATCGGCCCCTTCTGCCGTAATTTTAATCGTCGCTCCTTTCGGAATTCCTAACGACATGACACCCATGATCGATTTCAAGTTCACCGTTTTGCCGTTGTACTCAAGCTGGATTTCACTGTTGAATTTGCTCGCCGTTTGCACCAAAATCGTCGCCGGACGAGCATGGATGCCGGAATCCGAAACGACTTTAAACGTTTTTTCTGCCATGATTCATCATTCCCCTTTTCTTCAATATTTTTCTTTGCCATCATATCAAATGCAGGGGCGGGGAGGCAACGGAAAACGCTTGGCCCCGCCGCGAATAAGCAACTTAGCTGATCGTAACAACAGCGTCTTCTCCTCGAGCAACCAAGCCTTGCTTGTTGACGTGAACCGTTTCGCCGGCTTTGAGATTCGTGAAAATCACCGGTGTGACGATCGATGGCGCGTTCTGTTTGACATAATCAAGGTCGAAGCGCAAAATCGGCTGCCCTTTTTTCACTTCGTCGCCTTCCTTCACAAGCGCTTCAAACCCTTGGCCGTTCAGCTTCACCGTGTCGATGCCGACATGGATCAAAATTTCATGCCCACCGGCTGACTGAATGCCAATGGCGTGCTTCGTCGGAAATACGTTGATGATGTTCCCATCAACCGGAGAGACGACCGTGCCGTCCGTTGGCATGACCGCGAAGCCGTCGCCCATCATTTTTTGCGAAAACACTTGATCAGGCACCTCAGCGAGCGGAACGACCTCTCCTGACATCGGCGAAGCAATCGTTTCGGACTTTGCGGCTTCCAGGGCCGCTGCCTTCGGTTTCTCTTCCGTCCGGGTCGGCGCTTTTCCTTGCATGATATCTTGAATTTGCCCTTTTAACATATCCGATTTCGGACCGAAAATCGCTTGCACGTTGTTGCCCACTTCAAGCACCCCAGCGGCGCCGAGCGCTTTCAACCGGTCTTTATCGACCCGGCCGATATCATGGACCGAAACGCGCAAACGTGTAATGCATGCGTCCAAATGTTCGATATTTTCCTTTCCGCCAAGGGCAGCGAGCACTTCATACGGCAGGTCGCCAGCGGCGGCTGCCTCGGCTTTCGACGCTTCCTCAACCGTTTTTTCCCGGCCCGGCGTCGCCAAGTCCCACTTGCGGATCGCAAAGCGGAATCCGAAGTAATAAATGACAGCAAACACCAAGCCGACCGGAATGACGAGCCACCACGCCGTCCGGTTCGGCAGAACGCCAAACAGCAAAAAGTCAATGACCCCGCCTGAGAACGTCATCCCGATTTTGACGTTCAACAAGTGCATGATCATAAACGACAAGCCGGCAAAAATGCAGTGGATGGCAAACAGCGCCGGAGCGACAAACAAGAACGAAAATTCGATCGGTTCGGTAATCCCGGTCAAAAACGATGTCAACGCAGCCGACCCCATGATGCCGGCAACGACTTTTTTGTTTTCCGGTCGCGCTTCATGGTAGATCGCGAGCGCCGCTGCCGGGAGGCCGAACATCATAAACGGGAACTTCCCGGTCATGAACGTGCCGGCCGTCAATTTGACCCCATCTTTCAGTTGCTCGAAAAAGATTTTTTGATCGCCATGAACCACTTGCCCGGCTTTATTGACATACTCGCCAAATTCAAACCAAAACGGTGCATAGAAAATATGATGCAAACCAAACGGAATGAGCGCCCGTTCGATCACGCCGAAAATGAACGCGGCCAACGTTTTGTTCGCATCGATCATATTGTGCGAAAACGCATTGAGTCCGTGCTGAATGGGCGGCCAAACGAATGTCATGATAATGCCAAGCACGACAGCGGACGCTGCCGTCACGATCGGCACGAACCGCTTGCCAGCAAAAAAGCCGAGATATTGCGGCAGTTCGATATTGAAGTATTTGTTGTACATGTACGCTGCCAAAATCCCGACGATAATCCCGCCAAAGACGCCGGTTTGCAGCGTCGGGATGCCAAGAATGTTGGCGTACGACGGGTCGGCGCCGATCATATCGGAAGTCACGCCTAAGATGACGCTCATCGTCACATTCATAATCAAGTAGCCGATGATCGCCGCCAAGCCCGCGACTCCGTCCCCGCCGGCAAGGCCGATTGCCACACCAACCGCAAACAAAAGCGACAAGTTGGAGAAGACGATGCCGCCTGCTTGCTCCATCACGTTGGAGATGAGCACGACCCAGTCGGCTTTGAGCGCCGGAATTTTGTCAGTGAGCGCCGGGTTTTTCAAGGCGTTGCCAAGCGCCAACAAAATCCCGGCCGCCGGCAAGAGCGCCACCGGCAGCATGAGCGCTTTTCCGACCTTTTGCAGCGTGCCAAACGCTCGTTTCATTTGGATGACCTCCTTTGGTTTTCTTTTCTTAAGTTTTGCAGCAAATAGACGATTCATGTGCCAAAAATGGGGCGGACGTTTCCGAAGGCGCCGGCGCAATAAAAAAGGCATGACTAAAGAGAGGCAAAAAGACCGCTTGCAACAGCGCACAGATGAACTCGCAACTGTTGCCGCCTTGTTTGCCCTCTTTACTCATGCCTGATCGAGTCAGTAACACGTAAAGCGAGACAACCTATGCAGTTGTATTGTTCTTTTTCTCCGCCAGCCGTTGCAAATGCAACGTCAAATAGACCGCCTCGGCATCGTCCGCCGGCAGATGAAGCGTTTGCTGCATCACTTTGACCAACTTCCATGCTAGATTATAGCATAATGGATACGCTTCCTTCAAGATTTTCGACAAATTTTTTGGTTCTTCGACTTTTTCGCCTTTTTTCATCCGCTCCATCGCATAGCGCAGGTGACGGACAAACCGCAAATAATGAACGCTCTCGCGGTCGATGTCAACGCCAAGCTGTTGCTCGACGATCTTGACAAGGTCAGCAATGAGCTGGGAATATCGATTCGCTTCCGACACGCTTTGTTTGGAAATCGCGCTATGAATATGAAGGGCGATAAAGCCTGTCTCCCCTTCAGGCAGGGAGGCTCCGAGCTTTTGTTCAATCATGCGGGCCACTTCATTGGCGATTTCATACTCCAACGGATACAAGCTTTTCGTCTCAGCCAAAAACGGGTTTTTGACATCTAATCCTTGTTCAAGCCGCTTTAATGTAAAAGCGATATGGTCCGTCAGCGCCACATGGATGTGCTCATCGAGCGGCGCGCCCACGCGTTGCTGAATATGGTGAACCACCTCGCTCATGAGGGCGATGAATTCTTCGCTCAATTCCGGAAGCAGCTTTTTGTATTGCTCTTGTTCGCTTTCATTTTTCAGCACGAAACATTTTTCAACAGCGCTCTTGGCAATCTCGTCCCCCCGTTTTTTGCCGAAGCCGATTCCTTTGCCGAGCAACACGACTTCTCCATATGCCGGATGGGAAGCGATTAACACGTTATTGTTGAGCGTTTTTTCGACGCGAAACGGCTGCTCCATCAGGCTTCCTCCTTTCCGTACCCATCGTCTTCCGCTAATCTATGCAGACTAAATTATAAACCGGGCGGGCCATCGCTCTCAATGACGTTTTTTTTGGATGGGACGCCGCTCTTCTCAACATACTAATAAGAGGGCTGGGAGGGAGGAAAGAATATGCCGTACGTATCGATCAACCGACGAGTCCGCCTTTACTACGAGGAAAAAGGAGAAGGAACACCGCTTTTGTTCATTCATCCCCCAGGAATGGGGCATGCCGTTTTTTGCCGCCAAGAACCGCTCGCCCGCCATTTTCGCCTTATTTTGTATGATATGCGTGGAAACGGGCGAAGCAGTTCGGCAGATGCACCGATCACCGTGGCCGAAAGGAGGGGATCGCATGTCGAACAAAGGGAGACAAAACAAGGTGAGCCAAGAAGCGGCCAACCCGACCGTCTCAAAGGCGGAGGCGGAAATGGCCAAAGACAGCGTGGATACGGCGAAACAAGCGAAACAAAATCGCTCGTAACAACAGCAAAGGGCTGCCTCATGAGGCAAGCCCCTTTTCTTCGTTCCCGTATTGACCTTTTGTTGCCGGCAATCTCCCTTATCGAAGCCATCGGGCTGTCGGATTGAACGCCCTCCCACCTACGCGTACGCTTAGAGGTGGGAGATTCTTGGGAGCACCTGCCCCACGGGGGGTGCATGTGCGCTCACACGTGGAAGTGGGGGATCTTCTCTTCCAAAGATGATAAAGATCACACAAATCGCCCTTCACGGCGCCCCCGCCTAACGGCCCATAACGAGTTAGTCAGTTTCCCGCGGTGTAGCGCCAAGCTGTTGGTTATATAGTCTGGCGCACCGGATGAAGACGGCTGAAAATCATCTTCAATAACGGCGGCGTCACAACAGTCGTTGCCAATACGACGATGATCATGACCGCAAACATACCCCCATCAAGCAGGCCGGCTTCCAAGCCGATGCCGGCGATAATGAGCGCCACCTCGCCTCGCGATACCATGCCAGCGCCGACCGCCAGCGAGCTCCCCCACGAAAATCCGGCCCATTTTGCTCCCAGCGCGGCGCCGACGAGCTTCGTCAAAATCGCGAGCGCACTCCAGCCGACAATGAGCGGCCAATGCTCGACGATGCCGGAAAAGTCGGCCGCAACCCCGATGGAAGTAAAAAAGACAGGGACAAACAAAGAATAGGCGATCGTTTCCACTTTCTCAAACACTTCTTCCCGATAGTCCGTAAAACTCGCGCCAAGCCCGGCAATATAGGCGCCGATGATCGCCGCCACCCCCATCGCCTCAGCAAAGTAGGCAAAAGAGAAACAGATAATCAACCCGGCTGAAATGACCGCCTCCATCACACGCAACGGGGCAAACCACTTTAATACAAAGGGGATCGCTTTCCAAGCGAGCAAAATGGCGACGGCAAAAAAGACGACTTTTTTCAGCACGACCGCACCAAGCTCGACGTCGCCGCCCGTTAGGCTTAATAAAAATGCCAAAGCAATGACGACCAACACGTCGTCGATGACCGCCGCGCCAAGAATCGCTGATCCTTCCTTCGATTGCAGCTGTCCCATCTCTTTGAGCGCCTGCACGGAAATGCTGACGCTTGTCGCCGATAGCAAGAGGCCAAGAAATAGAGCCGTTCCGGTTTCCATGCCGAACGCTGCGCCGGCCGCATACCCGGCGAGCAGCGGAACGAGAATACCGAGCACCCCGACCGCCACAGCAGCTTTTCCAGTGCGCCGAAACTGGTCCATATCCGTCTCAAGGCCGGCGATAAACATAAGCAAAATGACACCGATTTGACTTAACTCCTGCAAAAGATCGGTATCCTCGATCACACCGAGCACGCTCGGGCCAAGCACAATGCCGATGAGCAGCTTGCCGAGCACGGCGGGCTGGCCAAGGCGCACGGCGGCATCACCAGCAAGCTTGGCGGCAAACAAAATAACAGCCAGCTGAGCAATGAACATCCCGTCACCCACCTTCATGTTCTCCACCTTTTTCAAACTACGTTTATCATGCACGAAAGGTTTCATTTTTATTGAAACAAGGCTGGCCTCTGAAAACAAAACGGACGCCCCCGCATCACGCAGGAACGCCCGCATTCCTCTTATACCAGCGACCTTTTTCTCACACGTTTGCCGCGCTGGACGGAAACGTCAAATGAACAGTCGTTCCCTTCCCGACCTCGCTTTCGATCCGCATCGTTCCTTTGTGCTCTTGAACGATTTTCATGCTCGTTGTCAATCCGAGACCCATTCCTTTTTCCTTTAAGGTGAAAAACGGTTCGCCGATTTTCTGAAGCCGTTCTTTTGAAATGCCAATGCCGGTGTCGGCCACATCGACATAGATCTTCCCGTCCGCTTCCGCAACGCGGACGTGTAAATTGCCGCCATTCGGCATCGCTTCGATGGCATTTTTCATAACGTTCAACAATACTTGAACAATTTGGTTTTGATCGCCGTACACGCAAGCTTTCGGAGCGGTGTTATGGACGGAAATGGAAACGTTGTTCAACATCGCCTCATGGCCAATCAAGCTGATGACATACGAAAGGACCTCGCTCAACAAAAACGGCCGATAATCGTGGCTTTGCGGCTTGGCGAGCACCAGCAGCTCGCTGACAATTTGGTTGATGCGGCCGAGTTCACTCAACATGATGCGCATATAATGATCATTCACTTCGCGCGTTTCTTGCATCATCTGAATAAATCCTTTCATGGAGGTGAGCGGATTGCGGATTTCATGAGCAATGCCGGCGGCCAGCTCGCCAAGGACGGACAGCTTTTCTTTTTTCAAGAGCAGCTCCTCGGCCAGCTTTTGCTGGGTAATGTCGCGGCCGATCGTTAACAACCCTTTGCGCGCTCCGGTTTCGTCAAAGAGCGGCACTTTAATGACGTCAAACGTCTTTACTTCCCCATCCGTCGTCGCAAACGACTCCTCGCGGCGCGTCACCTTTCCGCTCTCCCACGCCTCGCGGTCTGATGCCATGCACTGTGCAAACGCTTCTTTAAAAAACGGAACAAGCTCGCCAAGCTCGCGGTCCGTCTTCCCGATATAATCGATCTGTTCGAGGCGGTACAGCCGTCGGCCGAAATCGTTGACGCGCAGCCATCGCCCCTCGCTGTCTTTAAAGCAAACGAAATCTGGCATCGAATTGATAAGCGTAAGCAGCTGCTGTTCATTTTCCTCTGTCTTTTCCAGCTGCTCGCGCTTTTTTAACAGCTGGTACAAAAAAATGGACGAGAGCAAAATAAACACGGCCCCTTTGGCGGCGCCAAGCGCCATATATACATCGCGGCTGATCGACAACATATTGAGCAGGGTGTCGGTGGCGGCAATCCATACAATGCTGCCTATGATATATACTGCGATTACTTTTGTTTTGTTGACCACGTTGTCATCGAACCCCTAACACGCAAAATCGCTGGGCGGCCACGGCCGCCCTTTAGACTACATTTCCCGTGCCCAGCCGAGCAGCCGCACGGTCAAGAGGGCGGCGCGCTCATGGTCAAGCCGCTTTTTGAGCGATGCCTCAAGCCGCTCGGCCACCGCCTCCGCCTCTTCCTCATAGGCGAACGAAAATGACCACTCAAGCGCCGGAATGGCAATCACGATATATTCTTCTTTTCGATTTTCGTAAATGTAGACATTAGCCGGAACTTGTCCGTCCATCACCGGCGTTTTGCGGATTTTCATTTTTCCGTCCCACCTTCTTCCTTAAAACCGTCTCCATTTTGTTTATTTTAACAAACCGCCCGCTCCCTACTCAATATAAATCATTTTCCTTGTCATTCCCCCGTCGATGACCAAATTTGCCCCAGTGATAAAATCGTTTTCCTCATCGCATAAATACAGACAAGCGCGGGCGATATCGTCCGGTTTGCCGACGCGGCCGGCCGGGTGCTGCCGGTGGTCAATGTCTCGCAGTTGCCCATAATCGCCCGTTTCAATCCAACCGGGGCTGATGACATTGACGCGAATGCGATCATCCGCAAACGACACCGCCAGCGCGTGGGTCAAAGCGACAAGGCCTCCTTTTGATGCAGCGTACGCCTCGGAATTCGGCTCGGACATGAGCGCCCTTGTCGAGGCAATGTTGACGATGGCTCCGCCTTTGGCATTGCGGCGCATATATTTCGCTGCTTCCCGAGAAGCAAAAAAAGCGCTGCGCAAATTCGTTGACAGTACGTCATCCCACTCCTCAACCGTCAGCTCATACGGCGACTTCCAGCGCGAGACGCCAGCATTGTTGATCAAATAGTCAATGCGGCCGAAGCGTCCGGCAGCTTCTCGTACAAACCGTTCAATATCATCCACCTTCCGCACATCCGCCGCCACAAAGATCGCCTTGAATCCGTCCGACTGCAATTGTGCGGCGATCGCTTCACCGTTTTGGACATCGCGGTCGATGATCGCGACGTTCGCTCCTTGTTTTGCAAATGCTCTAGCGATCGCCTTGCCGATCCCGTTCGCCCCGCCGGTGACAATGGCTGTTTTCTGTTCCATGCTCATGTGCAATCTCTTCTCCCTTCCTTTGCTCCGTTTGCTTTCGGGTGGGATCCAACCGAAAGTGTTAGGATTTATGCATAACCTTCCTCTTACAACAAGGAACATTTGTTCTATACACTCCCATTTTATACCTTTCGTTCTTTTGACGCAAGAAAAAGATGGATGAGGAAAGATACCGATTCATCCCCTACTTGCGCTCACACATGGAAGCGGGGGTTTTCTCGGCTCAAGATGCCAAAAAAGACCGCCATTCGGCGGTCTTTTTTGGCATCTTACCGATAGGGGCCATACGAGATGGGAAAGCCAGGCGCATATGGGGTTCCTCCGCCATAATATGGAGGCAGCAGCGCAGCAGGATAGCCATAGCCATACGGCATCACCGGGGCATACGGCGGCGCCATCGGTGCATAGTACAGCGGTGCATACGGATGTGCGCCGGGAACGAAACCTGGTGTTGCACCAGCAGCCATTCCAGACAGCGTGCCAGGAACAGCCATGGGAGCCGTGCTGCCAGCCGGGGGAACGTTCTCTGCATACGGGGCCGTCATGCCATACGGAATAGCGGCGCCATCCGGCGTCATCGGCGGCGTGTTTTCTTTCCCACCCATCGACCAAACGGAAGCATGGGCCATATTCGGCCCGGCTCCTAAACCGAGCGGCGGCGCCGGCGGCATCATATCGGAGCTGTCCGGACTGTCTGGACTGTCAAGATGGACCGGACTGACAAGCGGCGCTGGCGGCGCAACCGGTGGACACCAATAGCCATAAGGTGCTACCGGTGGATAATACGCCGTCGGCATCACTTGAGTCGGCGTCACTTCATTTGGCGTCGTTGCCGATAGCGGAGCCATCGGCGGCACGTTATGATCCATCCACCCGGCTTCATTGTCATGGCCGGAAGAGGTTGAAAATGGACCATTCATATACGGATCCCAATGATTCATTGTTCTCTCCCTTTCTTGCTTATATTCTCGGGGCGCGTACCCACCCATATTGTATGTCAGAACAAGCAAAGGGTGTTTGCCCGGCCAAAATATAGGTATTTAACCCAACAGGCGTCTGTGATACGATAAATAACGGTGACGATGTCGAATCAATGCTTGGGGGGACATGTGATGGATGAGGCGCTGGCGGCCAAGCAAATCGATGAATTGCGCAACGGAATCATCTCCGAACTATTGGTGAAAAAAGAGGATTTCCCTGTTTTTCGCGCCGTGCTCGTCAAACAGCCCGACTTCAAACGATTTCACGGCATCGCCCAGCGCGGCGGCCACGTCATTTATCACTATATGGATGCTCCACGCAGCTAAAAGCTCCTGTTCCCATGTCTTCACACCCGGCTTTCCGTCCTGGAAGCCGGGTGTTTTTGCTCACGGAAAATTTTCCATCCCTCCCTATGAAACTAGTCATTCCAATGCCTCGCGCGTTTTTTCCATCATTTCGATAATGACTCAAGGCGTGATCCTTGTTACTCTAGTAGCGAGTTTGCAAGACAAAGGAGGGATGTGGATGAAACAAGCAAAAGCATGGGTGACGGCTATGTTGTGCGGCATATTTTTCTTTGCCAGCCATGCCGATGCGGCGACGATCCACACCGTCAAGCGCGGCGACACGCTTTGGAACATCGCGAAACAATACGGTGTGCCGCTGAAACAACTGCAACAGGCAAATCGCAAAGGCGATTGGCTCTATCCTGGTGAAAAACTCGTCATCCCTGATGCCGGCATCACGGCGGCGGAGAAAGATTTGCTCGCTCGCCTTGTCCATGCCGAAGCGAAAGGGGAGCCGTACGCCGGGAAAGTGGCTGTAGCAACGGTCGTGCTCAACCGCGTCGACCATCCGGATTTTCCGGATACGATCCGCGCCGTCATTTATGAGCGCTCTGGCGGCCATTATGCATTCACGCCGGTCGCAAACGGATCGATTAACGAACCGGCCGATCGTGAATCATACCGCGCCGTTGAAGAAGCACTTGCTTTTCGCGGTTTAGGAAACGGCTCGCTCTATTTCTATAATCCGAAAACGGCGAAAAGCAAATGGCTGCGCTCGCGTCCAGTGACCGTCGTCATCGGCAACCACGTCTTTGCTAAGTAAAGTTGGGAGCAGGCCTGCTCCTGCTTTTTCTTTATTAGTTTTAGGCCACGGGTGATTTTGATAAACCATGATCAGCTCAGTTGAAGATCACCGATTTGGCGGAAAAAGTTGTTTTTCACCAGCCTTTTAGGAAAAAAACCCCCTTTACTTGCAGTGGAAAATAAGGCAAACTAGAACAAAAGACGATGAAAAAGGGGAATGATGATGACAAATAAAAAAGCGAAAGTCGGAGATATTATCGAGTTTAAAAATGGACTGCGCGGCATTGTGGAGAAGGTGAATGAAAACTCAGTCATCGTGGATTTAACGTATATGGAAAACTATCGTAAACTCGATTTGCAAGAACGAACGGTCGTCAATCATAAAAACTATAAGATCATCGAATAAAAAAGAGGCTGCCAAGAGCCTCTTTTTTGTTACGAAATGCGGGCGAGTTCATCACATTCATAGATATGGACGCCGCTCGCTGCGGACGCCGCCCGGTAAAACATCGCCAAAGCAAGCTGATGGGCGTCAACCGGCTTATACTTTTTCCATTTGCCGACGAACAAAAACGGAAGACGGCATAACAACCACCCGCCTAACGCTTCGCCGAGGCGGAACTCCCGGCGCTTGCCGACGAGCAGCGACGGGCGGAAAATATGAAGCGATGGGATGGAAAGCCGCTGCAGCGCTTCTTCCATCTCTCCTTTGACTCGCTGGTAGAAAAACGGCGAACAAGGGTTGGCGCCAACCGAAGAGACGGTCAAAAAGCTTTTCACACGGCACTTTTCCGCCAGCGCCGCGGCACGCAGCGTATATTCATAATCGACTTGAATGAACTGCTGCTTCGTTTTTGCCTTTTTCCGCGTCGTTCCGAGGCAGCAAAACACATCGTCCACATAAAAATGCCGTTCGTACGATTCCAGGCGCGCAAAATCGACGACGACTTGCTGCAGCTTTTCATGTTCCACCGGCAGCGTAGCACGGACGAAAATCGTCACACAGCGGTACAAATCCGACTGTAGCAACAGCTTCAGCAACTCTCCGCCGACCAAACCGCTCGCCCCAAGCAAAAGAGCTGTTCTTCGCTCCAACACCAAAACCTCCAAGGCAAACATTCATTGTCCATTATATAGGAGTTGGAGCGAAAAAACTACCTCTTTTTTCATCTCTAGCGGTTGTCGACTTTTTCTGGATACAAATCATGATTGAGTAGCCGGTATTCCGCCATTTTTTCGTATTTCGTGCCCGGGCGCCCCCAGTTGCAGTACGGATCGATGGAAATGCCGCCGCGCGGGGTGAATTTGCCCCATACTTCGATATAGCGCGGTTCCATGACTTTGATCAAATCGTTCATAATGATGTTGACACAGTCTTCGTGAAAGTCGCCATGATTGCGGAAGCTGAACAAATACAGCTTCAACGATTTGCTTTCGACGCATTTTTTGTCCGGGATGTAGCTGATGTAAATCGTCGCGAAGTCCGGCTGGCCGGTTTTTGGACATAGCGATGTGAACTCCGGACAATTGAACTTCACGAAATAATCCCGGTCAGGATGTTTGTTGTCAAACACTTCAAGAAGATTGGGATTGTACGTAAACGAATACGTTGTCCCTTGATGACCGAGCAGTGTCAAGTCTTTCAATTCTTCCTCTTTTCTTCCTGCCATTCCTTCATTCCTCCCTTTTGATCAATGCAAAGTGAGCCGCCGCGCCCGGCTTTACACACCGCGCTTGTTTCCCCAAAGAAGCGTATGCAGCTGCGGCAGGATGTGGACGTCTGCCAGCTCCTCCGACTCGGCAGCTTGTTCCACGAGCCATTCCAACCGACGGAGAAGCTTCGCGCGGAGTGCATCCACATCCGAATCCGCTGCATCGGCATTGCCTGTCTGCAAATAAAACGGAACGCCTGGGTAGCGGCGGTGCACCTCTTTGGCATACGCCAAATCGGCGTCATCAAAGACGACGACTTTCAAACTGATGCGCCGCGCCCGGCTTTGGTCCGCCTGCAGCCGTTCGATGATGTGATCAAGCACCGACCAGTCGGTGTCCATCCCCGAACTTGGCGGCTTCGGAGAAAGGGTGACGTCGTCAATGTCAAGCAGCCAATCCTGCCAGCGGCTCCCTTGCGTTTCAACCGCGACCCGCATCCCTTTTTCATGAAGAAGCGCGACGAGCTCCCCAAGAGCTGCAATCAGAAGCGGGTTGCCACCTGAAATCGTCACGTGGCGGAAGCGGCGGCCGCCAATGGCTTCAAGCCGCCGCCAAATTTCGTCTGCCGTCAGCTGCTCGATCTCGTCTTTCGCTGATCCGTCCCACGTAAACGCCGAATCGCACCAGCGGCAGCGGTAGTCGCAGCCAGCGGTGCGCACAAACATCGTCTTTCGGCCGATCACCATTCCTTCGCCTTGAATGGTCGGACCAAAAATTTCTAACACTGGAATCGTGCGTTCCATTACCGCTCACCCGCTTTCGGCCGGTAGACGACGTAGCTCGTCGGCGTTTCGCGGACAAACACTTGCAAACATGTCGGTTTGTGCGGCAGCGCATCCAAATAGCGCTGAATCGTTTCATAAATCGTGCGCGCCACCACTTCCGTCGTCGGAAACCGGTTCGGGTCGTGACCGTCAAACCAATCGCCATGATCGTTGAGCAACGTATGGTCGAGCTTGCGGTGAACGAGCTCTTTCAACGTTTGAAAGTTGACTAAAAAACCGCTCTCATCGAGCTCATCGCCGGCGACCGTCACATTGACGATGTACGTATGGCCGTGCACGTTTGCGCAGCTCCCGGCCGCTTCGTGCGGAATGAAATGGGCGGCGGCGATGTGCATATCTTTGTTCAGCTCATAGCGGTAATGGTGCATCACTTGCGGATAAAGCTGGTGCATCATCGCGCCTCCACCCCCTCTTTTTTCCGCAAATATTCATCCAACCCTCGCTTGCGTAGCACGCACGCCGGACATTCACCACAACCGTCGGCAATGATGCCGTTATAGCACGTCAGCGTCTTCGTGCGAATGAACTCGAGCGCCCCGAGCTCATCAGCAAACTTCCACGTCTCCGCTTTCGTCAGCCACATGAGCGGCGTATGAATGACAAATTCGTAATCCATCGCTAAATTCAGCGTGACGTTCAATGATTTGATAAACACATCGCGGCAGTCCGGATAGCCGCTGAAATCCGTTTCGCACACTCCCGTCACGATATGCCGCGCGCCCCGCTGTTTGGCAAACACGGCAGCGAATGATAAAAACAATAAATTGCGTCCGTCCACAAACGTCGTCGGCAGCTCGCCTTCCTTTTGTTCAATGGCGATGTCGCGCCGCGTCAAGGCATTCGGCGCCAACTGCCCGAGAAGCGACAAATCAAGCACTGTATGGCGGACGCCAAGCTCGTTGGCGATCGATGCCGCGACGTCAATTTCGCGACGATGGCGCTGACCGTAGTCAAACGTCACCGCTTCGACTTCCGCAAACCGCTTTTTCGCCCAAAACAAACACGTCGTGCTGTCTTGGCCGCCGCTGAAGACGACGACTGCCTTTTCTTCACTCATCTTCATCATGATCAACCTCCTTCTGAATCAGCAGAAGAAGAGGTTTCCAAAACAAAAAGGCCATACCCCTAGGATACAGCCGTCCCTAGTTTTTTATAGAGGGTTTTGCTAGAAACCTCTCCCGTACAAGCCGTACGGAATTGCGATTCTTCTGTTTTCTTTATTTACTATACCATAATCATGGCTTTTGTTGTAGCGCCTTTTTCACTTTTTCGGCCGTCCATACGTACACATACAGGAGCGGAACATACACCGCGACAAGATAAAACCCTGCCTTCGCTGTCCATTGCGTCAACCGCTCAATGTCTGTCTTCTCTTGGAAAAACAGCGTCCCGACAAACAAGCAAGCGAGCAACACTGGAAGCGAACGGCGTTGCTGAACGACAAACAGCTGTTTGATCACGCGCGTCGCCGCCCAAACAGAGACCGCAATGATCGGAAGCACAACGAGCACGTAAACCGAGATGACAATATACTCCATCCGCTCGATAAACGGCACTTCCGGAATTTTGGCAAGCGTCAGCGTCGGCCATGTAATATGCTGAATTTGTTCTTTGTTATAAAACACAATCGAAATCAACATCACAACAAGATAAATGAACATCGTGAAGGCATTGGCAGCGTGCGCCCACTTTTGCGAGGACGGAGCGTTTTTTAAAAACGGATAATACATAAGCAGCATTTCAAAACCTAAATATTGTAGCACCATCTCTTTCGATGCTTTTGCCAATTGCCCAAACGAATGGTCGAACACCGGCAATAAGTTCCGGTATTGAGCATACTCAAGCGGAAAGAAAACCATCGGAAAAATCGTCAACAGCGGAATCACGACCCCCCAAACGCATAAGCCGACAACGACGCGAAACCCGCCCGAGACGGCGTAATACGTCAGCAGCAAAAACACAAGGCTGAACTGCCACGCCCCCATCAACGGGAACACCCATACTTTAATGATTTCAATGTATGATTGAAGCACCATAAACGCCGCCAACGCGTAGTAAAAAAGAAGTCCAAGGCTCAGCACCCCGCCGATCCACCGCCCGAAGTGCTGTTGATGAAGCGACACCAAGTCTCCGCCGGATGGAGAATGCGACAACAGCCGATACATCAGCCAAATCAACACGTGCGCCGCCAGCCCAGCCAACAAGACAGCCATCCAGGCATCCTGCCCCGCCTCTTTCATCAGCGGACGCTGAAAATTGAGTGCCCCGACCCCAACTTGTGCAGCATGAATGACAAAAAACACAAGAAACGGGGAGATGAGAAACCGTTCCGGAATAGCCTGCTTCATCATAATCCCTCCTCATGTTCCCCGTCTTATTCGCCAATGCCTGTATGGACGATATCCACCGTGACGTGCGGGCGGATATCTAAATCCGGGTATTCGCGGTAAAACGCGTCGGAATCCCAATGTCTTGTCACACTGCGGACAAAATCTCCAATGCCGAGCGGGTCAATCCGTTTTTTCTGAAAATAACCGAATAACCGGCGCATATTATGCTCCAATTCGTTTTGCATCTTTTTCTTTACATCAGCAAACAAATCATCCCCCGGCTGATCGAGCCATGACGGGTAATCCCTCACCGACGCATGGATATGGACGAACACGTGAAGCACATGACGGCTTCCATCACGCTTCCATTCATATTTCGGCTTCGCCCACAAGTTTTGCAGCATCACCCGATCCTCGCCCTGTTTTCCGCGATTCCCAACCTTCAGCTGATAGACGCCGTTTTTCGTTTCCCCGAGCAAAATTTTCATCAAAAACGAATCACGCAAACTCACATGACCGACATATTTGTCGTCGCGAAACAAAGCGACCCCTTCAAGCTTGACGAAATCTCCTTTTTTCTCAAAATACGGCAAAAACGGATCGCTGCCTGGGGAAAAATACCGATACAAAAACAAGTGCAAATTCGTTTTCGGCAAGTTCATCGATTGCTCATTCTGCTCCACAAGATTCGGCAAATACAACGTATCGCTCAGCGTCGTTTTCGCCGTGATTTTCAGCAGCTCCCTGGCGCTTTCTTCCGCTACGCCAAGCAACAAATGGTTCCCGACTTTGTTGTTGCGCGCGAGGCTGTGCGTAATTTGCGTCACCCCCCGCCTAGCAAACTCCTTGCCGAACAAAATAAGGCGCAACTGTCCTTCCTCAATCGGCAGCGCCGATTTCGATGACAGGCGCGGAATCAAGTCGTAGATCGTCGGTGACGTCGTCGTCAGCATATTCGGCTTTGTCATCGGCCCTTGCTTGAACGTCGGGTACACTGCGGTGCCCGTGTAGCGGCCGTTTTCGAAATCATACCCCATCTGTTGGATAATTTGAATTTCGTCAATCGGCCGCGAACTGACGCAGCCGCCAAGCAACAGCAGCGCACCGATCCAGGCAAGCCCATGCCTCATCATGATCCCCCTTACTCATCAATATCGCGTTTTTGCTTCGCCGCATTCGGATCATAGCGAAACCGTGACCGCGGGCGAAGAAACATCGGCCGCTCCGCCGTCTCACTGTATGGCGAACGAACGAATGTATCGCGGAAGTTGCGAACACGAAGTGGATAAAACGGCAACAAATACGGATAGCCAAACGACTGCAACCGCCCTAAATGAATGAGCAACCCACACGCAGCAAAGATAATGCCGATCCCACCCCAGCCAGCGGCGAACAAAATGAATGGAAACCGGATGAACCGAATGGTGTTGGACATTTTGAAAATCGGCGTTGTAAACGAAGCGAGCGCTGCCAGGGCAACGACAATCAACAAAATCGTACTCGTCAGTCCGGCATCAACGGTCGCCTGCCCAATGACAATCCCGCCGACAATCCCAAGCGTTTGCGCGACTTTCGTCGGCAGCCGCGCCCCGGCTTCGCGCAACAGCTCGATCGTAACCTCCAAAAACAGCACCTCGAGCACAGGCGGAAACGGCACGTTCGAGCGTGAATAAATGATCGGACCAAGTAAATCTTCGGGGATCATTTCGTAATGATACGTCAACACCGCGACATAAATCGGCGACGCCAACACCGAAAAGGCAACGCCGAAAAACCGGATGAGCCGGAAAAACGTACCAAGCACCCATGGCAAATAATAGTCTTCCGGCGACGTAAAAAAATCGAAAAGAGCGGCCGGACCGATCACGGCATACGGGGAACCGTCGCAAAAAATGGCCACCTGCCCCGACACAAGCGCATAGATGGCTCGATCGATCCGCTCGGTCGAGATAAAAAGAGGAAACGGCGTCCGTGAATTGTCAGCGAGCAGCTGATCCAAAATGGCGTTGTCAAACACGACGTCAAAATGAATGGACTCAAGCCGCTGCGTCACCGTTTGAATGACTCCCGGATTAGCAACACCATCGATGTAGGCGATGACCACTTTCGTTTTCGACACCGAGCCAATCGACATTTCCCGAAACACAAGATTGGGCGTCACCACTTGCCGGCGGATGAGATGCAAGTTGACGCCGATATTTTCTACAAATCCGACTTTGGGCCCAACGACGCTGAATTCGTTTTCCGAATCATTGTTTTCCCGAAGCCCCAAATTTTCAGCCGCGGCGCTCATGAGCGCCGCTTTGCCCGGTTGCTCGCGGAAACTGACGGCGACAAATCCTTTCAGCACCTTCTCTGCAATCAGCGTTGCATCTTCGCTCACCTCAATACGCTGAATCGGCACGATTTGTTGCAAGTCTTCCAATCGGACGGTCGGATGCTTGGGAATGTCGTTTTGCAAATGGCAAAGAATATGCTCTTGCAATACTTGCGGATCGACGAGCGAATCAAAATAGTAAATCGACAGCTCCTTCCCCCCAACGATGAACGACAATTCAACGAAGTCGCTTGATTGCCGCAGTTTTTCCCAAAGCTGCGAAATGGGCCGCTGCGGGGGGCGTTTTTTCTTTTTTTTCCAAAACATGAACAAACCCACGGACATCCCCTCGCTCTTCCGTTTACAGCATAGTCTTCCAATCGATAGATATTTTTATGCATCCCCCTCTCATCCTATTGATTCGACAAAATATTCTATATATTATTGAGGATAGACAAAAACAAAAAAGGAGAATCGTCTATGAGCGAATTGACAAAACGGCGCCGGGCAAAACAGGCGTTAAAAAAAGCAACGGCAACGGCGGAAGCACTGCTGCGGTCAATCGACCGAACGCACCCGCTTGAAGAGCAGCTCGACCGCATCCGCGCCTTTTTAGACGACCGTCTCGGACATGACGAATATTTCGTCATCGTCGATGAAAACGGATACGGGCTCGTTCATACGAACCGCCTCCGTGAAGGGCGGGTGTTTGCCGACCCCGTTGGGCTTGCTGCCGCCCGCACGAACGAGCCGCTCTTGCAAGTGTACGAACGCGATACAGGCGAAGTGTTGATTGACGCCAGCTGCCCCCTTTGGACGGAGCCGGGCGGAAGGCGGATCAACTTGCGGATGGGGCGGCTCATGCACCGTCCGTATTTGCAATGGGTGTTCGCCAGCATCGCCGTCGCGACCGCAGCCGTTGGACTGGCCGCTTCCATCGCAGGGGCGCCGCCCGTTTTCGCCGCGCTGTGCGCCGCTGCGGTTGGGCTTGGGCTTGGCGCCGCCTGGCATCGGGCCATTGCCGCCGAGCTTCGCCATTGGTACAGCGTCGCCCGCACTGTCTCCTCGGGTCAATTGCAGGCAGAAGTGAAAACGACGGGAAAACGAGATGAATTTCATCAAATCGCCTACGAAATCAACAAAATGATTCTCGGCATCCGCACGATCATCAATGAGCTTGGCAAAGCGGCCAAAACGGTGCATGATGTCAGCCATGAGCAACAGATGGAAATGCGCCGCCTCTCTGAATCATTTGACGAAATCGCCGCCGCCGTCGAAACGTTCCGCGAAGGAGCGAAACAACAAACGGCCGCCGTCGAGCAAGCGGATGATGTCATCCGGCAGATGGTGGAGCGCGTGCAACTCATGCGGGATGCCGTTGAACGCGTCGTAAGACAAGCAAGCGACGCTTGGTCGTCAGCAGCAGAAGGCATCCGCCTCATTGAGGAAACGAAAACAAACATGGACACGATGCAACGCGGCATCGGCGAAATGACTGCCCTCATCGACAAAGCAGCCAATGAGGCAGCGCGCGTTCATGAGATGATCGCCGCCATTCGCACGATCGCCAAACAAACGAACTTGCTCGCCCTCAACGCCTCGATCGAAGCGGCGCGGGCAGGTGAAGCGGGCCGCGGCTTTTCCATCGTCGCCCAAGAAGTGCGGAAGCTCGCTGAAGATACAAACGTGTTCGCCGCTGAAATTTTCGCCTCGCTCGATGCCATGACGAACGCGCTCAAAGCAGCCGTGCATGCGATGCAAGGAAGCGGCCGCCACGTCGAAAAAACGAAAGACTCTCTTTGGAAAACAGGGGAAACGTTCACATCGTTTCAAGGCATGTTCGCCCAACTGAACGACTTGCTTCAGCAAAACGAATCATACGTCAACGCCATCACCGCCGACGGCGAGCAGCTCGGCGGACTGATGGAAGACGTACGCACCGTCGCCGCTGATTTTTCAAACATGGTGCAAGAAACAGCGGCTGGGCTTGAGCAACAAGCGCTCGCCCTTCACCAATTAGCACGGGAAGCCGACACATTGGCTGCGGCAGCGCGCGACTTAGAAAAAATGATCGCCCGCTTCCACTCATAACGAAACAAAGCCCTTTCGTCCCCCCTTCACCAAAGAAACGTCAGGGAACGAAAGGGCCGATTTATCGGTGCGGCAGCCGTCGGCGCCAAAGCAGCCACAATAATAGAAGACTCATGTAGCCAAACAGTGGATAGAGAAATGATAACAACTCCCCATAACGAAACGGGCTGACCGCCGCAAACAACAACACGAGCAGCACGCCCAACCATTTTCCGCCGATCGACACCCAAACGCGCACTTGACGGGCAAGCCCAAACAGGCCGCCGATGACCGAGGTAAAAATTTCTCCGTAAATGACTACAACATACAACCAATACAGCATGGCAAAAAACGTACGAACCACTTCGGCCATCGGAATGTCGTAATCATCCTTTTGTGGAAATGATAGCAACACGATATGGTTTAGAAGCAGCAACCCTGTCAATATCACTCCACCCAACATCGCCCCGCGCTTCACCGCTTGCTCACTGGTCGCCTCGCGGGCAACAGGCACAAGCACCGCTTGAGCCATCGCCAAGTTAAACGCGGCATAGGAAAACGGGGACAACACCGCCTTAAGCGAATAATCCGATGCCACCATATCCGGTCGGCATAAGTCGCCAACCATCGCCATTTTGATCAATACGGTGGCGCTAAATATCATCATCATCGGCACGACTAACACGTTGACGCCAAACAGCCCTTTGCGGTCAAACAACATGACAAAAAGCGCCAAACTGAGCGTCAGCGCAATCCCCGCCTGCCGCGGCCATCCAATCTGCTCTTCAAACACCGCGCCCGCCCCGGCAATCATCACCGCCGTCACCCCCGCGATCATCACCGTCATCACGAGCGTCACAAACGGACTCAACATTCTTCCGAACAAATAGCGATTCAATTCATCATATGACGCAGCTCCAAGGCGGCGCGCCATCACCATCAGGCGCGCGCCGCCCCATGTGAACAAAACGCCGCTGACCAATACGCCGACCGTTCCAGCCGTTCCGTAGCGGGTAAAAAATTCAATAATTTCCCTGCCAGTCGCAAATCCCGCCCCAATCACCGTGCCGACGTAAACAGCGGCGATTTGCCATGCTTCCGACCATTCCGCTTTCTTCTTCACTGACTGCCCTCTCCTTCTCCTTGTCCGCTGCTTCACTTTCATATATATGTCCGCAGCGGACAGGAAAGACGAATAGGCAAAAAAAAGGATGCCTTCCTCAGCATCCTTCGTTACTGAACCGTCACCTGTTTGACTTGATGTTCGTGCAATTGATCTGTTTCCACATGCACTTTCACCGAATACGTTCCTTTGTTGGCAAACGTGGCCACAGCCTCGTATTCGCCGTTTCCTTTTTCATCCGCATCCACAAATTCATGCTTGTTGTCCGCCTGCCAAATCTCAAAGCGAACGGCGGCGTTCGTAAACGGCTTCCCATCTTTGGTGAGATGAACGGTCAATGCCGCCGGTTTTCCGGCTTCGAACGAACGGGACGACAGCGAAATGGCGATGGCGCCATGATGGCGTTCTTCAGCACGGCCTTGGGAATGTTCGCGCGCACCGTCAGCCGTCGCCGCCTGTTCCGGGTTGCCGGCGATAATATCTTTTTTCGGCATGTTATGCATGTCGCGCGCCGTCACATGGGCGACGACCGAATAGGTTCCCGCTTGGGTAAACGTTTTTTCCACCGAGTAACGGCCATCGCCGTCATGCTTTGCTTCAAGCATTTCCCGCTCGTCGCTCCCATGCTTCCATACTTCAAACTTCACTTCGCTCGCATCCTCGACTTTTTCGCCGCCATACGTCACGACACAGGCGAGCTTGGTCGGTTTGTTCAAATCGATATGATCCGGCACATCGATTTTCACTTCAAGCACAGCCGGCGTCTCCGCTTGCTTGTTGTTGTTTGTGCATGCGGCTATGATCATTCCAAAAAGCACAAGGGCAAATGCGAAACCAACATATCTTCTCATCTTCACCTTTCTCCTTTTTCCTTCAAAATTCATGATAAACGTCGTTCAGTCGCCCATTGTCCGAGACGAGCCTTTTCCGCCTCTTTTTCTGTTTTTCACTTTATCATAGTTTTTTTGCACCTACATTAGTATTCACCATTTTTTCAAAAACATTTCATCGTTATCACAATTTTTTTGTACAAAACACTTGAAAGTCAAAAAAGGTCAAAGTATAATAAAGTCAGAAAGTCAAAGAAAGTCAAAGTCAAAAAAAAAGGGGGGGGGTATGCCTCATGCGTTGCCAAGCATGCCAACAACGTGAAGCAACGGTGTTTGTCAACTTGCAATGGAACGGTGAAAAACAACAACTTCACCTGTGCCATGAATGCTATGAAAAACAAAAACAACAATTGTCGATTCCGATGATGAACTTCGGCTTTTCGCCGTTTTCGTTTGATGACTTCTTTACTAGCCCGTTCACAGCCGCCAACGCGGGGATGAGCTCGCCGGAAACGATGGCGAAACGCCCGCAAAGCCATAGCGGCGGATTTTTGGATCAGTTTGGCCGCAACTTGACGCAAATGGCCAAAGCGGGCTTGATCGATCCGGTCATCGGCCGTGACAAAGAAATTGAGCGCGTTATCGAAATTTTAAACCGCCGCAACAAAAACAACCCGGTCTTAATCGGGGAACCGGGCGTCGGAAAAACGGCGATCGTCGAAGGGCTCGCGCTGAAAATCGCCGAAGGGAACGTGCCGGAAAAACTGTTAAACAAAGAAGTGTACTTGCTTGATGTCGCTTCGCTTGTCGCCAACACCGGCATCCGCGGCCAGTTTGAAGAGCGGATGAAACGGCTCATCGCGGAACTGCAAGAGCGGAAAAACGTCATCTTGTTCATTGACGAAATCCATCTGCTCGTCGGCGCTGGCGCCGCTGAAGGCTCGATGGACGCCGGGAACATTTTGAAACCGGCGCTTGCCCGCGGGGAGCTGCAAGTCGTCGGGGCGACAACATTGAAAGAGTACCGGCAAATTGAAAAAGACGCGGCTCTTGAGCGCCGCTTCCAACCGGTCATCGTCCACGAGCCGACCGTGGAAGAAGCGATCGCCATCTTGAAAGGCATCCAGCCGAAATACGAACAATTCCATCATGTCCGCTACACGGATGAAGCGATCGAAGCGTGCGTGAAACTCGCGCACCGCTACATCCAAGACCGCTTCCTCCCGGACAAAGCGATCGACTTGCTTGACGAGGCCGGCTCGAAAGCGAACTTGCGCCTCGGCCCAACTGACGAAAAACAATTGCAAGAGCGGCTGATGCAAATCGCGAAAGAAAAAGAGCAAGCAGCGAAAGAGGAAAACTACGAGCTGGCGGCGAAACTGCGCGATGAAGAGCTGAAGCTTGAGAAACAACTCGAGCAAGGCGTCACCCAAGAACGCCCTGTCGTCGACGTCGCCGACATCGAGCAAATCATTGCTGAAAAAACTGGCATCCCGGTCGGCAAACTGCAAGCGGATGAAAAAGAAAAAATGAAACATCTCGAAGAAAACTTGGCGAAAAAAGTGATCGGCCAAGCGGAAGCGGTGAAAAAAGTCGCCAAGGCGATCCGCCGCAGCCGCGCCGGCTTGAAAGCGAAACACCGCCCGATCGGTTCGTTCCTGTTCGTCGGCCCGACCGGCGTCGGGAAAACGGAGCTCGCCAAAACGCTCGCTGAGGAGCTGTTTGGCACAAAAGACGCCATGATTCGCCTCGATATGAGCGAATACATGGAGAAACATTCGGTCTCGAAGCTGATCGGTTCACCGCCAGGCTATGTCGGCTTTGAAGAAGCCGGCCAGCTGACGGAAAAAGTGCGCCGCAATCCGTACAGCATCATCTTGCTTGACGAGATTGAAAAAGCGCACCCGGATGTGCAGCACATCTTCCTGCAAATTTTGGAAGACGGCCGCTTAACCGACAGCCAAGGCCGCACCGTCAGCTTCAAAGACACGGTCATCATCGCGACAAGCAACGCCGGCATGACCGACAAAAAAATCACCGTCGGCTTTGAAAAAGAAGCAAGTGGGCAAACGAGCGTCCTTGACTCGCTCAGCGCCTACTTCAAGCCGGAGTTCTTGAACCGCTTCGACGCCATCATTGAGTTCAAGCCGCTCGAAAAAGAGCACTTGCTCGAAATTGTCGACCTAATGCTCGCTGACGTCAAAGCAGCGATGCGCGAACAAGGCATTGAACTCGAAGTGACGGAAGCGGCGAAAGAAAAACTGGCTGAGCTCGGCTACCATCCGGTCTTTGGCGCCCGCACGCTCCGCCGCGTCATCCAAGAGCATGTCGAAGACAACATCGCCGACTGCCTGCTTGACGCAAGCAGTCCCGTGCGCGCGATCCGCATCGATGTCGAAGGAGACTCCATCGTGGCAAGAATAGAGGAATGATTCATAACGAAAGCTCTGACCAAAGACGCGCTTGTTTAGTGCAAAATAAAAATACAGAGTTCTGCAACGAAACGTGCAGAGCCTAAGGCAAAGAAAAAAGGCTTGCCAGCCCCTAACATTTCCTCTACTGTGGAAGTTGTGAACACATAAACCAAACAGTGGAGGAGCGAAAGGATGCTGGCAATGCCCGAAATGAATCGTATCAGAAAACTGCGTGAAAAGAAAGGGTTATCGATTGCGGAAATTTCCCGCGAAACGGGATATAACTGGAGAACGGTCAAGAAATACGCGGATGGCGGCATTTCTGTCCAACCAACCATCAAACGCAAAAAGGGGATGATGGAGGAAGAAGGATACGGGCAAATCATTGATGACTGGTTGGAGGAGGATGCCAAGCTGCCGAGAAAACAACGGCGAACGAACAAGACGATGTTTGAAGCGCTTTGTCGTGACCATGGATTTCAAGGCTCGTATCGCACCGTTTGCGCGTACGTGCAAAAACGAAGACCGCAGCTCAAACTCGAGAAAGAACAGCGCTATGAACGACTTGAGCACCCGCCAGGCGAGGCGCAGGTGGATTTCGGGAAGATGACGGTGGTGACGAAGGAGGGGAAGGAAGAAGAACGATCGGTTTTGATCGTAAGCTTCCCGTATAGCAACGCTGCGTTTGCTTATCCGCTGCCGGCGGAAAACAGTGAATGCTTCCTCCATGGGTTGACGCAGCTGTTTCGTCAGGCTGGGGGAGTGCCAAAGGCATTGCGCATTGACAATTTGTCCGCGGCCATCGTGTCGATTCGAAAAGGGGGAGAACGCCAATTCACCGAGGCTTTTGAGAAATTTCAACTCTACTATCGGTTTGATGTACAAGTGTGCAATCCATACAGCGGACATGAGAAAGGAAATGCGGAGCGAAAAGTCTATTACACTCGCAACCTTTGTTTCGTCCCGGCTCCGTTGATCGAGTCGGATCCGGAGCTGGTGGAGTGGCTGCATCGCAAGATGGTCGAGGACCGAAACCGCCCTCATTATGAAAAGGGGCGGTTGATAGAGGAGCTATGGCAGGAAGAGCGGCCGGAGCTGTTGGCGTTGCCGGAACAAGATCTTCCGATCTTCTCCCTCGATCACGCTTACGTGAATAAGTACGGAGAAGTGATGGTGGATGGGAAGGCGTTCGTCGTCCATGGCCTGTCCGTCCCCAACCGGGTATTGGTGAAAAAAGAGTGGGATCGTTTCTTTGTGCTCTCTCCTGACGGAGGCATACATCTTGAGATGCCAAGGCCGTATACGAACGTGAAACGCGAGATCCCTTGGAAAGAGATTTTCGCTGAGTGGGAGACCAAACCCCGGGTTGTCGGGCATTCCCGATACCGGGCGTACTTGCCGGAAGCGATCCGAACGTATCTGGCTGGCACCCCGCCCCAGGTGGCGGCCCGTTTGAAAGGGCTGCGAGCGCTGTTGGATCGTTGCACGCTTTATGAAATCGCCCAGTGGCTCGAGGAGAGTCAGCGATGGGACTTGGCTCCTCATGAAATCGGGGTGTTGATGGAAGCCGAGCAATCCCATTACCCGGCCAAGTGGAAAGAATCGTACACCCCTTCCGTCCTGATCGACTATGAAACGGACTTAACGGTGTATGATCAACGTCTTCATCCTGTTCGGGAAGGGGGTGTCCAGGGATGAGAGCAGAGGTGAAAGAGATTTGTAAAGCACTGCATTTGGCCTATATCGCGGATCGATTCGAGGAGGTGATGTTCGAAACGAAAGAACAGTTTTTGCGGGATGTATTGGCGCTGGAGCTGTCGTGCCGCCAGCAGGCGAAACAGGCCCGGCTGATCAAGAAAGCCAAGTTTCGGGAGTTGAAATGGCTGAAGGATTACGAATGGTCGGATCACATCCACTGGCCGACCACGACATCGAAGAAGGAATTGTGTGACCTTCGCTTTTTGGAGCGAAAGCAAAACGTTCTGCTTTTAGGCTCGCCCGGGACAGGAAAAACCCATCTCGCCACAGCGCTCGGCATCCAGGCGTGCCAACAAGGCCATGAGGTTCGGTTTTTCCGCGTCGCGGATCTCGTCGCCCAGCTGGAAGAGGCATTGAAAAATGGCACGCTCGGGCGGCTGAAACGAAGCATCGATGCGTGCGAACTGTTGATATTGGATGAACTCGGCTATGTGCCGTTTCAAAAGCAAGGATCGGAGCTGTTGTTTCATATTATCGCCGACTGTTATGAGCGAAAAAGCGTCATCGTGACGTCGAATCTGGAATTTGGACAGTGGAATCGGGTGTTTGGGGACAACCGCTTGACAGCTGCGCTGGTGGATCGCTTGGTTCACCATGCCCACATCCTGGCCTTTACGGGAGAGAGCTATCGACTGCGGAACGCTCTCTCCGCGATCCAGCCGTCCTCTTCCCCCGGTCTGGAACCTTAAGTCTTGAGCTGGCAAGCCTATGTATTTTTTCTTGCACTTCTCTGCATTTTTTGCTTGCAAAAAACACGCGCTTGCGTTTTCGGTCAGAGCTTTTTTATAGAAGACACCTGCGAGCCCCCCTTCAGCCAAAGCAAGGAAAAGGATGTGTCCTTTCCTTCCGATAAAGCAATATGTCGAGTGTTCTGTGACGACCCCATTTCACACTTTTCTAAATATTTCACTTGACAGTTTTTTTTTTTTTTGATAAAAAAGATACAGAATTCAAAATATTGGGGGTATTTGTGATGATCAAAAAAACGATGCAAGCCTGTTGTTTACTTCTTTTAACAGGAGGCTTCCTCTTCCCTTCGGCCGAAAGAACAGGAGCAGAAATCAACCCGACCTATATTCCTTATGATGGATACGAGTACGTTCACAACATAGATACAAAAGGGCTGACCATTTATTGGACTCATACCCATGTAAACAACAAACCCACTGCTGATACCGTCTCTCACACTGTAACGAGGGAAGCGTACGCCACAGCCAATGTTTCCGCATCCTCAACATTTAAAGAGATGGTCATGGAAGTAGGAATTAGTACTGAAGTAGGTTTAGGAGCGCGGATGCAGAAAACGACGACTGTTACTTGGACCATTCCTCCATACTCTACCTATACTCTTCGATATGGAAGCCGCTGGGTGAAAGCCACCGGCAAGGAAAATTACTATAGCAGAGGAACATTAATTAGTTCCAAAACCGTCAGCGGGCAATGGACTTATGAAGGATACTCCGATAGCATTAAGCAAAAATAAACATTCTTGATGGTGATTTTATGATCAAAATGTTGTTCCATATTTATCTTGTGACCTGCTTTCTCCTGCTGGCTGCATGCGAGCATCAACATCATCCTTCTTCCCATCACCCGACAAAGCAAGTGGAGAAGGAAGGGGGAACAAAACAAACAGAAAGCAACCATTTATCATTAGAACAAAAATTTCTTCCCCCTCATTTTTTAGTCAATCAATTTGCTGCGAACGCAACAAGCCGATCCATTAAATTCACCATTCATTATACAATGTCTGAACAACTGTACCATTTGCTTGAACGGTATCAAGATTACTATTTTGTAATTCAATATCCAGAGGAGCTCTCTCGTTTGACTCGAATCGAACATTCACATGCAGTCAAGGGGCCTTTGCCTAGCAATGGCCAGCTGTCGTATGTCGTCACCATTTCCTCCACGTGGAAAAAAGACATCCCAAAGGACTTGATGGATCAAATCAATCATGGACAATTGCGGTACAATCTTCTGATCTTGGACAAAGAGCAATTCCCCGTTCATATCTTCAATGATGTCCAATGGTATCAATCCTTTGATCCGAATAAGGGATCGAATATCATTTCTGAAGATGGCAATACAAAAAGATGATGGATCAATCTAAAACATTCATATCGATTGGACAAATGAAAATGCTCATTCGTCAAACACCGTTTCTTACCAAATAGCGTTTGAGGGGAAATCAGTCAATCAGATGCGGTATTTCTATCATTCAAGGGGGCGTGTCATCGCCTTCCCTTTTCTTTTTCCCGCTTTTCGCCAAGAACAAGAAGATTTTGCTATAATGGAGAAAAACACAAGGAGGCATCGCGATTGCCAACCGAAATGGAGACGGTCATCATTCATACCCTTCGTCCGGTTCTCGACCCGTTCGTCATCTACCTCTTCGGCTCAGCCGCCCGCGGGGCGCTGCGCCCAGACAGCGATGTCGATATCGCCTTTATGAGCGACGGCGAACCGTGTGATCCGTATGAGTTGTTTCTGCTCGCAGGGCAGTTGGCTGACAAGCTGGGGCGCGACGTTGATCTTGTCGATTTGCGCCAGGCAAGCACAGTGTTTCAAGCGCAAGTCATCTCGACGGGAAAAGCCATTGATTGCCGCGACGAGCGGAAACGGGCTGAGTTCGAAATGAAAACATTGAAAATGTATGCGAAGCTGAACGAAGAGAGAGCGCCGGTGTTAAAACAAATTGCGGAAAGCGGGACCATATATGAAAAGTGATGTCATTTTAAACAAGATAAGCGTGATCGAACGCTGCTTGAAACGAATTCGCGAAGAATATAACGACGATCCAAAAAACTTACAAAATTATACAAAACAAGATTCGATCGTTCTTAATTTGCAGCGGGCGTGCGAGGCCTGCATCGACCTTGCCATGCATATCGTTGCCGAGCAAAAATTCGGATTGCCGCAGCATAGCCGCGATGCGTTCGCCCTTCTTGAAGAACACGGCGTGATCTCTCCTGCCGTAAGCAAAAAGATGAAGGCGATGGTCGGATTCCGCAACATCGCCGTTCACGACTATCAACAACTGAACCTTGGCATCTTGCAAGCCATCGTCGAACACCATCTTGATGATTTCAAACAGTTTGCAGAAGCCATCCTCCGTTATGCCAAGAAAAACAGCTAGGCCGGCTCCCGCGCGGAAGCCGGCCGTCTAGCGCCGCAGACCGTTCATCAATACATGAATCGTCCGTTCCATCTCCGCCTCATCGTCCCAATTGTGGTCAGGCAAAAGGAGAAAGCGGGCGGCCAAAAAGCCGGCGAGCGATGTGATCGTCAAGCGGATGATCGAATCAACCGGCAGCTCGGCCAACTCCCCTTTTTCTTGAAAATGGCGGACAATACGGGCGAATTTTGGATACACGTGCTCTTTGACACTCCACACGCCTAAAGGGCGTGGGATTCTTGGGTCGTTCGCGTCCTCATCCATTTCTGGTTCAGACAACGCCCAAGTTCAGGGGTGTGTCATCACCCCGTCCCATTGGGTTAAGTTGTACCCCAATGGGCGGCGCACCTGTGACCAGTGCGCGAGGTTAGGCGGCGAGGCCCGAAATCGCTTTGGCGATGTTGATCGCGCCATTCAAGTCGGCGTGGATGGTGTATCCGCACTTTTGGCATCGGAAGTGGATGCCGTTTCGGTTCGCTTTCTCCCGATGCCCGCATCGGCATGTTTGACTGGTATAGGTCGGATTCACCCACTCGACCCGAATGCCCGCCATTTCCGCCTTATAGGCAATCATCGTTTGCAGTTGATGGAACGCCCATGAATGAAGACTTCGTCCCGCTTCTTTGACCGAAGCGGCTCGTTTCCGAATCCCCGCCAAATTTTCCATCCGAATTACGCCAACACCGTTGGCAAGGGCAAAACGGATGATTTGACGGCTGATTTGATGGCTCATATCTTTCATCCAGCGGGACTCTTTATCCCCGATTTTGCGAATCATATGAAGCTTCTTGGCTTTGCCCAACGTTCGCCGCAAAGCCGCATATCGCCGGCGTATGAAGGCGCATTGGTTCCCTTTAAAGAACAACGATTTCGTTCCCACGCTGGCAACGGCGATATAGCGAAGCCCAACGTCAACCCCCATCACCTTTGTTTCGTGTCTAGGCTCCACTTCAAAGGTGATCGCGATCGCCAAGCACCATTTCTTTCGTTTTTTGTAGAGCTTGGCCGCCCCTTGTTTGGCGGTTCCATGGATCAGCCGATCCAGCCATGCTTCTTGATAGGGGCGCGTGACGACAGGCACGCCAATTCGCTTCTCCAGTGTGGGAAAGGAAACTGTGTAGAACTCTCCTTTCTTTTCCACCTTCACGTTTTGATTGTTAAAGCAACACCATAATGTTCGGAACTTCTTTATTTTCTGGTTTTTCTTTTGGGACTTCACTTCTCGAATCGTCTGATTCACGACGGCGGAAGGAAACCGCTGCGACGAAAACTCTTTAAACAGTTTGCTCGTCGCTTGATTCAGCTTGGGATGATTCAACAGCCAATTCGCAAAGGCGGTATTCACTTCTGTCATCCGTTCATACATGTCTTGTTTGACTTTCGTTGGGTTGTGCAGTTCCAGCCTGAGTGTGATCGTCGGCATGGATTCACCTCCTTGTGGCGATGACAGGATGCCATTTTTTCAGAATCATTTAATTATGAAGAAAACGGCTCGCTTTCATCCCACCTCTAAAGGAGTGGACTTTCCCGCTCGCGGGTCTGTAAAAACCACGCGACGGATTATCGGCAAGCACCCAAACGACCATCGAACGAATTCCTTTTATTCCAAATTGTTGACTAACACTTGAACGAGTTGTCGGCCGAACCCTTTTCCTTGCGCCCCTTTAAGCAAATAAATCGCGTACAGCTCCCCGTCATATTGTACTGCTGGTCCATTGCTCGCCCGGTTTCGTCCGCTGGAGGTGAATCCAACAACGCGCCCGTTTTCCTCGGCGACAAACACGGAATGATCCGATTGGCGGAGCACCTTCTCCCATAACGTTTGTTTTTCTTCCACTGTCAACGTCTCCAAGTACACGTCCGGTACAATGCCGCTGTATGTCGTCTTCCAACTTTCGACGTGGACCGAAGCAATGGCCGGTGCGTCAGCCCATGTGGCTTTACGGATCATCGTTCTCCCCCTTCGCCCCTAGTTTTACATAGTTTTTCCAATTTTAATAACGAAAGGGAGGACGGTGCCGTTCCCGCCCGCCTTCTTTGCTTCTTTATTACAATGCTTCGTCATCGACGCTGTCCAGCCACCGCTCGATATGGCCGACGACCGAAGCAACGGCCCCATCGGCAAACGGCGACTGGAGGTTGGCGCTTTTGACGAGCTCGGTAAACGGCCGGCTGCCGCCCAATCGACAAAGCGCCACATAGTCGCGCCAAGCTGATTCCCGATCTTCCTGTGCTCGCTTCCAAAATTGGAACGCGCACACTTGAGCCAATGTATAATCAATGTAATAAAACGGGTCGGTGTAAATGTGCCCTTGCCGCTGCCAAAAGCCGCCGCGCTCAAGGTAGTCATGGCCGCCGTAGTCTCTTGTCGGCAAATACGCTTTTTCGATGTTGCGCCAGACACTCTTCCGCTCTGCTGGCGTCATATCCGGGTTCTCGTAGACAGCGTGCTGAAATTCATCGACCGCAACGCCGTACGGCAAAAACAAAAGCGCGTCGCTCAAATGGGCGAACCGGTATTTGTCGGCGTCTTCGGCGAAAAAGAGCTCCATCCACGGCCATGTAAAAAACTCCATGCTCATCGAATGGATTTCGCACGCTTCAAGCGTCGGCCAGTTGTATTCCGGAATGTCGTAATGACGGCTTTCATACACTTGGAACGCATGCCCGGCTTCATGGGTGAGTACGTCAATGTCGCCGGACGTCCCGGTAAAGTTCGAGAAAATAAACGGCGCCTTATAGTCATCGATATAGGTGCAATAGCCGCCGCCCGCCTTTCCTTTTTTGGCGACGAGGTCCATCAATTCATGTTCGACCATATAGCGGAAAAACTCGCCTGTTTCCGGCGACAGCTCTTCATACATGCGCCGACCGTTTTCAACGATCCAATCAGCGTCTCCCTTTGGTGCTGGGTTGCCGGTTGGAAACATAAACGGTTCGTCGTAATAGTAGAGCTTCTCGACATTGATGCGCTGCCGCTGGCGTTCGCGCAGCTTTGACGCGAGCGGGACGATGTGCGTTTTCACTTGCCGGCGGTAGCGGGCGACCATGTCGGCATTGTAATCGGTCCGGCCTAAACGGGCGTAGCCGAGTTCCACAAAGTTTTGGAAGCCGAGCTTGCGAGCGATCTCCGTGCGGACGCGGACGAGCTCGTCATACAATCCATCGAGTTCTTTTTCATGATCGGTGAAAAATGAAAACCGCGCTTCGTTCGCCCGTTTGCGCATCGTGCGGTCCGGCGACTCAACAAACGGCTGCAGCTGGGCGAGCGTCCGCTCTTCGCCTTCAAACATGATTTTCGCCGACGCAATGAGCTTCGTGTATTCGCTTGAGAGTTTGTTCTCTTGTTGCAAGTCCTTGACAATCGCCGGCGCGTACGTTTTCAATTGCGTTTCCGCCAAGGCAAACAACTGTTTTCCCCACGCTTCTTCAAGCTCACTGCGAAACGGCGAAGCGACGAGAGCGCGGTAATAATCGTTGACAAGCCCCTTGACGACTGGCTCCGTTTCGTCGAAAAAGTCTTGCTCTTTTTTATAAAATTCATCGTTCGTATCGATCGTATGACGGATATGGCAAAGGTTCGCCATCGTGCTGTAGCGGCGGCGCAGCTCATTGATCCGCTTCATCGCCTCATGTTGCCCGGCGGCGCTCCCGGCGCGTCGGAACGAATCCAGTGCTTCTTGAAACGATGCCTGCAATTTTTCGATGTCCGGCCGCTCATAGCGAAACTCAGAAAATTTCATGCTCATCCCCTTCTTTTTTTCACCGAATATGATGATAGGAGAAAATCCATCCCCAGTGGAACGGATCTTTTCCACGTTTCACCGGCCAATTGTATATTCGTCGAACTTCAAAAATATCCTCCTTTTCCAACTCCTTAAACTCACTTCCATTTTACCCCACAAAAACCATACTGAGCAATAATCATGTATGGTAAATATGAACACCCAACGTCTTGATCCACTCTTTCCAACAAAAAGATATTGACGATATTTGTCGAATTAAGTAATATAATGTCGGCAACCATATACCCCCTCTCCACTTTAATGGGATAGAGGTCGCGGTGGACAAAAGTAGCGCTGCCGAGGCTCGGAGCAGTCCATGACGCAGCGGGAAAGGGTTCACCGCCGAAGTTTGCGGCGCGCTCCGGCGGCGCAAGCTGGGCCTGCGGCCGAACAGGCGCAGGACTGCCATCGCCTTTGGGCGATGGAGCGCTATCGCCATTCAGTTGGATGCGAACCGATCAGATCATGCACCCGCTGAAGAGGCGCGGGTGCTTTCTTTTATTTTTGCTTATTTTCTAAGGAAGGAGCGTTTTCATCTTGGACCATCAGCGAAAACTTGGCATTTGGGTGTTAACCGCGCTTGTCGTTGGCAACATGGTCGGATCGGGCATTTTTATGCTGCCGCGTTCGTTGGCGGAGGCGGCGAGCCCAATTGGCGTCATGTTCGCCTGGCTGTTGACTGGAGCCGGCGTCCTCATGACGGCGCTTGTATTTGGCAACTTGGCGATTCGCAAGCCGAACTTGAGCGGCGGGCCGCAAATTTATGCGAAAGAACTGTTCCCGAAAGGTTCGAACTTGTCGATTTTATCCGGTTTTATGTCGTCGTGGGGCTATTGGGTCGGCAACTTCGCCGGCAACGTCGCGATCATTACGACATTTGCAAGCTACTTGTCGACGTTTTTCCCAGTGCTGACAAGCGGTCAAACGGTGCTTGAGATCGGCTCGTTCGCGCTGAAGCTTGGGAATGTGCTGACGTTTCTCGTCTGCACGGCGCTTCTTTGGGGGATGCATGTCATCATTTTGCGCGGGGTGGAAGACGCCAGCAAGCTGAATTTTGTTGCCACCGCGGCCAAAGTGCTTGGTTTTTTCCTATTTATCGTCATCGCGCTGTTTGCCTTTGACAAAGCGGTCATTGGTCCGCTTGACGCTCCGCGCTATGGCGGGGACGGGCAGCCGATCGGTTTGCTTGGGCAAATCAACAGCGCCGCTTTATCGACGCTTTGGGCGTTTGTCGGCGTTGAATCAGCGATGGTGTTCGCTTCCCGGGCCCGCAAACAGGCCGATGTGAAATGGGCGACGATCGCCGGTCTCTTGATCGCCTTAGCCATTTATATCGGCATCAGCTTTTTGGTGATGGGCGTCTTGCCGCAACGTGAACTGATTCAATCGGAAAAACCGCTCGTTGATGCCATTGTCGCCATCGTTGGCCCGGGTGGCGGCTATGTGCTCGCTGCTCTCGGACTCATCAGCCTGCTTGGCTCAACGCTCGGCTGGATTTTGTTGAGCGCGGAAGTGCCGTATCAAGCGGCGAAACAAGGGATGTTTTTGCCGGCTTTTTTGAAGGAAAACAAAAAAGGGGTGCCGAGCTTCTCGCTCACATTATCAAACGCCTTGGCGCAATTGTTTATTTTCTCGACCGTTTCCCACTCGATGGCGGCGGCGTTTGACTTCGTCATTTACATCGCCACGCTCGCTTATCTCGTTCCGTATTTAATCGCTTCCGTTTTCCAGCTGAAACTCGTTATCACCGGAGAAACGTATGCGGAACGACGCGGGCGAATAGCGGACGGCATCGTTGCGGCGCTGGCAACATTGTATTCCATCTGGGTCGTCATCGCCGGCACATCAGACTTCAAAACGTTTCTTCTTGGCGTCGCATTGCTTGCGAGCGGCATCATCTTCTATCCGCAAGTAAAAAAAGCGGCGCGGCAGGCGGACGAAAAACAAAAACTGTCCGCATAACCATAAACCGAACGTCCTGCATTTGGGCGTTCGTTTTTTTTGTTTTTGGCAGGACCTTTTCTTTCGAAAGACGAAATATAAAATATGGCTCCACTTCACTCGAAGGAAAGAGGGGATCAGCTGATGAACTATAACGAACAACCGGCAAAACGCCGCGGCATGACGGCGGAAGATTTGCTTCGCCTCCGCTCGGTGCGCGACCCGCACTACGCCCCTAACGGAACGCGTGTCGTGTTTGTGGAAAAATCGATTGATGAGGAAAACCAATATCGCTCCCATTTGTGGATGTGGACATCAGACAGCGCCGTCCGCCAATGGACGTTCGGTCCGTGGCGTGACACGAAGCCGCGCTTTTCCCCGGACGGCGAAACGATCGCCTTTTTGTCCGACCGCTCTGGGCGCACGCAGCTTTGGCTGCTGCCGACCGATGGCGGCGAAGCGCGCCAGCTGACGTTTTTCAAAAACGGCGTGCACGATTACGTTTGGTCGCCGGACGGATCGTTTCTCGTCGCCTTGACGACGCTCGGAGCTGAAGAAACGATCGAAGACCGGGAAGAGACGAAAACGCGAGAACCAAAGTCAGCCGATCTGAAGCCGCGCGTTGTGGACCGGCTCTATTACAAGTCGGACGCATCCGGCTTCCTTGACGGCAAGCGGGCGGTGCTGGTGCGCATCGATGCGCTGTCTGGAAAAATGGAAGCGTTGACGGGCCGCGAAGAGGAAATCGGTTCGTTTGCGATTTCGCCCAATGGACGGACGCTCGCCTTTGTCGCCAACCGAAACGATGATCCGGACACAACCTTTACGCGCGACATTGTTTTGCTTGATCTCAAGTCGAAAGCGGAAACGAATTTGACGAACGGATGCGGCACCTTCGCTTCGCTCGCTTGGTCGCCGGACGGAACGAAGCTCGCCGCCATCGGCCATGATCTTGCTTATCTAGGGGCTACGCTTCACCGGCTTTACATCTTTGAGCTGGAGCTTGGAATGAAACGGGCGCTGACCGCCGATTGGGATGTCCATCTCGGCGATGCCATGGTCGGCGACACACACGCTGATGCGAACGGACCGGGGCCGATTTGGGCGAGCGACGGGAGCGGCCTGTATGTCACCGTTTCGGAACGCGGGCGCGTCAACTTGTATTTCGTCCCGCTCGACGGTCCGATCATTCCGGTGCTTGAAGGAGATTTCCATTTGTATGGCATCACCATCCATCCGCACAAACCACAAGCCGTCGCTGCCATGAGCGAGCCGACCTCCATCGGCGATTTGTATATCGTCTCGCTTGAAAACGGAATGAAAACACGGCTTACGCGCGCCAATGAAGCGCTTGAAAACGAAGTGGTGTTCGCCGATGCCGAACCGTTTACGTATCGATCGACGGATGGTTGGGAGATTCAAGGCTGGATCATGAAACCGCCCGAGCTTGGCGAAGGGGAAAGGGCGCCGCTTATCGTCGAAATTCACGGCGGGCCGCATGCGATGTACGGATTTACATTTTCCCATGAATTTCAACTGCTCGTTTCGCGTGGTTACGCGGTTTTGTTCACGAACCCGCGCGGCAGCCACGGATATGGTCAGCGGTTTGTCAATGCCGTGCGCGGTGACTATGGCGGCATGGATTATGAAGACATTATGGCCGGCGTCGACGCCGCGATCCGCCAATTCGACTTCATTGACGAGGCGCGGCTTGGCGTCACCGGCGGCAGCTACGGCGGATTTATGACGAACTGGATCGTCGGGCATACCGACCGGTTCAAAGCGGCCGTCACCCAACGCTCGATTTCTAACTGGCTCAGCTTCTCCGGCGTGAGCGACATTGGCTACTTTTTCACAAGATGGGAGGTCGGCTGCGACATTTGGGAAGACGCCGAGCGGCTTTGGCATCATTCGCCGCTTAAATACGTCAAACAGATGCACACGCCGCTGTTGATTTTGCACAGCGAGCGCGATTACCGCTGCCCGATCGAGCAGGCGGAACAGCTGTTTATCGCCTTAAAGCGGCTCGGACGGGACACGAAACTCGTCCGCTTTCCGGACGCGAACCACGACTTGTCACGCACCGGCAGCCCGGCGCTCCGGCTTGAGCGTCTTCGCCATATCGTCGACTGGTTTGACCGCTATTTGAAAGGAGCATCGCATTAATCCGAAAGGAGAAACACCATGCACGCACTCATCATTGGTGGGACAGGCATGTTGACTGATGTGTCGCTTTGGCTTGTGCGGGAAGGATATCATGTGTCCGTCATCGCCCGCCGCCGCGCACGGATGAAGCAGCTCATCGACCGCGCTGGACAGATGGCGTCCATCACCCCGCTTTTGGTCGATTATCGCGATCAAAAAACACTATGTTCTTTGATTTGCCAAACGATCAGAGAAAATGGAACATTTGATCTGATCATCGCGTGGGTGCATACGGATGGAAAACAGGCGTTGCCCACCGTCATCGAAAAAAATAGCGGACATCCCGTCCCTTGGCGGCTGTTTCACGTGCTCGGCAGCCGCACGGATCCAACCGAAGCGAAACAGGAACTCTGTTTGCCTGCCGCTTGCCTGTACCGGCAAGTTCAGCTTGGCTTTGTCGTGGAAGAACATGGTTTGCGCTGGCTCACCCATCAAGAAATCAGCGGCGGCGTCATTGACGCCATTCGGCTTGATGCGCCGTTTCATCTTGTCGGCACACTAGAAGGCCGGTGAAAAATGGATGACGCGTGCAAATTGGCAGCTTTCATCTGGAAAGGAAAGTCGGTTTGGAAAGGTTTATCTAATTGAAAAATAATTAGGGCTGGCAGCCTTTTTGACTAAATCACCCGCCTTCTAGAGCCATCCAAGGCGTTAACGGGAGCGCCCTCTCAGGAGGAACGAGAGGGCGCATTGTCTCCCATTGCTGCGGATGGCTTCACGACGGAAGCAGCTCGACATAATCGCCGGTTTTCAGGCCGGCCGCGTTCGCTTCATCCGTGTCAATGTGCATATCTAAAGCAAAATCTTTGCTGACGCGGACGATGACTTCATCGAAAATGAGCGCCCGTTCCCCTTGTGTTCTCACCTTCACAACTTGCTTGTCGCGGACGCCAAACATTTCCGCATCTTTCGGCGTCATATGAATGTGCCGCTTGGCAATGATCACCCCTTTGTCGACGGTCACCGTCCCCTTCGGCCCGTGAATCGTAATGCCCGGCGTTCCGTCAATATCGCCGGATAAGCGGACCGGGGGCGCGACGCCGAGCTTGAAGCTGTCGGTTTTCGAAATTTCAAGTTGCGTCAGCGAACGCACCGGTCCGAGGACGCGGACGTTTTCAATTTTCCCTTTCGGTCCTTCCACCGTCACCGTTTCCTTGGCGGCGAACTGTCCCGGCTGCGACAACGGCTTGAGCACCGTCAGCTCGGCGCCTTCGCCAAACAGCGCCGCCATATGCTCTTTCGATAAATGAATGTGGCGATTGGACACCCCAACGGGAATCATCAATGGTGATCTCTCCTTTTTCTTGCAGTGTCATTTATATAGCGTATCCATTTTGGCAAAAAAAAGACTGACGCCAGGTCAGTCTCTACTTTTTGCGCCGTAACCTAATTTTTTCAGCAACACGATCGCCTGTTCCTTTTCTTCCGGCGTCAGCGCCGCCACCGTTTCATGGATGGTCTCGGCATGTTCAGGGAACACGCGCTGGATGAACTGCCGGCCGCTGTCGGTGATCGACGCATACGTCACGCGGCGATCCCGCTCACAAGCGCGGCGGATGATCAATCCTTTATTTTCCAGCTTATCGATGACGTACGTAATGCTCCCGCTGGCGAGCAAAATTTTTTCCCCGATTTGCTGGAGCGGCTGATCGCCTTTATGGTAAAGCAGTTCGAGCACCGCAAATTCGGTCGGATTAACGCCGAACGATTGAATCGACTTGTTTACTTGGTCGCTGACGGACCGATATGCCCGCGATAACACGATGAATAATTTTAATGACTGCTGCAACTCCTGTTCCTTTTGTTCCATAGCATCCAATCCTTTAAAGTTGACATTTTCTTACTTTCATTATACTGGAACAGCAAATTCCCGGGCAACCGTTTTTTTTGTTTGCGATGAAGCATTTTCCTGGTCCACGACTTTTCCTTCGGCTATGATAAAATTATTATAATGGCGGCGCTTAGGCGACTGTCACATTCCGCTGAATGATGCATATGAAGAAGGAGAAAGGAGATCAGGGAGGGAAGTGGATGAACCAAGTGTTGATTGGAAGCGTGCTTTCCGCCTTGTCCACCGGGCTTGGCGCCGTTCCGATTTTGTTTATGGCCAAATCGCTCACCCACCGATGGCGTGACGTGTTGCTGGCGTTTTCAGCCGGCATTATGATGGCGGCATCGATGGAAAGCCTCATTCCCGAAGCATTGCGGTCCGGCGGCTTTTGGGCGCTTGTGATCGGGCTGGCGGCGGGAGTTTTCGTATTGACGCTGCTTGAAATGACCGTCCCTCATATTGACCTGGAACATACGAAAAGCGGCTTGCAGTTTGACGAAAAAGCGATGCTCATTATTGCCGCCATCGCCTTGCACAATCTGCCTGAAGGACTGTCGGTCGGGGTGAGCTACGCTTCGGACAGCTCTTCGCAAATCGGCAATTTAATCGCCCTGGCGATTGGTTTGCAAAATGCACCAGAAGGGTTTTTGGTCGCTTTGTTTTTAATCAACCAGCAAATCGGACGCTTGAAGGCGTTTCTAATCGCCACGCTGACCGGTGCGGTGGAAATCGTCACATCGCTGCTTGGTTTTTACTTAACCTCCCTCTTTCGCGGGCTCGTTCCGTACGGGCTGGCGTTTGCCGCCGGAGCGATGCTGTTCATCATTTACAAAGAGCTCATTCCAGAAAGCCATGGCGATGGCAATGAACGGACATCGACATATGCATTCATCGTTGGGATTTTGTTTATGATTTTTTTAACACAATCGTTTTAGCGAAACGCCCCGACGCCTGTATACGGCAGCGGGGCGTTCTTGTTATGGTTGTTATTGGACAGCTTCCTCTTTTTCTTCATACGGATGAGCGACCCAGCCGGACGGATCGATGAACAGACGCACCGCAACAACCCTACGGTCGTCCATAAGCGTGAAGTAGTGCGGATTCCCTTCCGGCACGGAAATGACGTCGCCAGCTTCCAGCTCGACATCAAAATAGCCGGTCTCTTTGTCGCCTTTGATGATGAAAATGCCATGGCCGGCCGTAATGGCGCGCACTTCATCTTCCGTATGGATGTGCACTTGTTCAAATTTTTTCAGCAGCTCATCCAAGTTCGGCGTCGCATCCGACAGGGCGACGATATCCCACGTTTTGTAGCCGCGGCGCGCCGCCAAATCTTCAATTTCATCTTTGAACGTCGCCAAAATTTCATTCTTTTCTTCATCGGTGAGCACATATTTGTCGCGCAAATGCTCCGGCAGTTTCGTGATATCCCAATGTTCATACAACACACCTTGGCTGTTCAAAAACGCGCGCACATTGTCTTCTCCTTCAATCACTTGGCCCGTTTTTCTCACTTTGATGACTGCCATTGTTCACATCCCCTTTGGAAAAATGTATATGGATTAGCCAACCGGCAGGCCGGCCCGCTGCAAAAGCAGCCGTTTCACCTGCCAGCGGAACAAAAACTCCCATGCCTCCAAATGTTTTTTCGCTTCAAACGCATCGCGGCCCCAGACCGTGATGCCGTGGTTTTGGATCAACACGGCGCCGGCGTCGCCATGAACATGGTTCGCAAACTCCCGAGCGAGCGTCGGAATGTCGGCGTAATTGTCAATGATCGGGATGCGCACTGCGGCGTTTTCCTCCCAAATGCCAAACGCCTTGATGATTTCTTGGCCAGAAAAGACCGCTTCCCCGTTTGACGCATACAGTTCAGAAATCAAGTTGTTGTCGACAGTATGAACGTGCAAGACGCAGCCGGCATTCGTCCGTCCGTAAATTTCCGCGTGCAAGAGCGTCTCGGCCGATGGCTTCAAGCTTGTTTCCTCCACCGGTTTTCCGGCGGAGGAAACAAGCAGAAAATCTTCATCCGTTTGCTTCCGCTTATCCTTGCCGCTCGCTGTCACCAAAAACGTCAACGGGTCGTCCGTCACTTTGATCGACAAGTTGCCGCTTGTCGCGAAAAACCAGTCGCGGGCGGCAAGCTCGGCTTTCACTTCCGCGAGCTCATTCCACTTTTTCACGACGATGCTCATACGATCACCTCCATCCGCTGCAACGCATCAATCACGTCAAAAAACGTCGCAAACGGCGCATGCGGCAAGCCGAGCGCTCGGCATTTTTCGAGCAAAAAGTCGCGCGCCAGCACGTAATCCGCTTGCTTCGCCACCGCTAAATCCGTGATCGAATCGCCGATGACGACATGGTACCCGTTCGGGCGGGCAAGCTTGCGAAGGAGCGATGGCTTGCAGCAGCCGCAGCCGTTTTGGCACTGGCTGTCGCACGCATGCGGCCATGTAATGCGAATCGTCTCACCGCTGAAATCGGAGCCGTTGCAAAAAATGCGCTCCGGTTCAATGAGCCCTTCAAGCAGCGGATAGACGAAAAAGTCAATGCCGCCGCTGACGATATAAAGCGGGATTCCCCGCTCTTTCGCAAACGCGGCAAACTCTCGGAATCCCGCACGCAACCGGGCGGTGCGCCGAAGGAAATCCACAATTTCATCCTTCAATGCGGACGGAAGGAGGGAAAACATCTTCCCGACTCCTTCCTGAACGGAAATGCGCTCAGCGAGAATGTCGTCTTTTAACGCCTCCCACTCCGGCGGGGCGAACTGTTTCATAATGGCGATGATGTTGTCGTTTTCCGTAATTGTGCCGTCAAAATCGCAAAAGAGAACGAGCTGTTTCGTCATGCTTCCACCTCAACGACGCCCCAGCGGTCAATCGCTTTTTGCAGCGCTTCGTTTTCTGCTGCCGCCGCGCGGAGCGGACGGCCGGCCAGCACCGCGTCGATCGCCGTGCGAAACGCCCGGCCGCCCCCGATCGCCCCGTCCGGATGGCCGTGAATGCCGCCGCCGGCGTTGACGATGCTGTCAAGGCCGAAATCGCGGACAAGGAGCGGCACCAATCCTGGATGAATGCCAGCCGACGGCACCGGAAACGCCCGGGCAAACGGTTCTTGTTCATCCGTCAACGCCTTGGCGATGCCGAGCGCCTGCTCGCGCTCCAAGGCGACGCTGCCGTACGGCGACGGGAACAGGACGAAATCGGCGCCGGCGAGCCGCAAAAGCTTTCCAAGCCAAAGCGAAGGCGCCACCCCATAAAATTCGGACGGCGTAACAGCGCCGCTGAACGCCGGGTGAGCCATAATCGGCAACGCAATCTCTTCATCCTCGCGCAACGCTTGCAGCACGTCAAGCCCGTAAGCGAAGACGTTAAACAACAGCACATCAGCGCCAAGCTCAGCGGCTCGTTTCGCTTTGTCCTTCAACGCAAACGTTTTGCCGGTCAAGTTGACGGCATAGAGCGTCCGCTTGCCCGTTTGTTCATACACTTCCTGAAGCGCCGCCTTGCCCTCGGTGATCCGCTTTTCAAACGGAAGAAGCTCGCTGTCAAACAAAATTTCATCGTCTTTGACCAGGTCAACGCCGCCGAGCGCCTGTTTTTTCAATTCCGACGTCAAGTACGCCAAATCACGGCCGATGATGCCTTTAAAAATGCTCATCAACAGCGGGCGATTATGCACCCCGACTTTGTCCCGAATGCCGTCGATGCCAAAGCGCGGCCCGGGAAACTGCCGCTTCCATTCATCCGGAAGCTCTAAATCAAGCAGCCGCACTTCCCCATCGAGCGACAATTTTCCGAACGTCGTGACCAACAATGCCGGCAAATCGGCGCTGAAGTTGACCGTCGGGTAGGCGATTTTCACGATTGCCCGCTTCAGCCGCTTGCCGAAATAGACGTTCACCCGCTCGCTTTCACCCAGTTCTTCGACCGCGACGACTTCCCCTTTATATTTGCGGAGCTGCTCTTGCTCTAATGCCGGCAAGTCGGTCCACGTGCCGACCGTCAAGCCGAGGGCGATCCCTTCCGCCTTTTTCCGAATGTCTTTTTCATCATGAAGCAAATACGTTGCAATCACTGCACTCATCGTTCATCCCTCTCAACACCGAAATAAAAACGCCTCTTCATAAGAAGAGGCGTCACTCGTTCATGGCGCTCTTCTTATCTCTCAGCGTTTCCGCTGCAAGAATTAGCACCGTGCTTGGCGCGCGCCAAGCCGGTTGCCGGGCTTCATTGGGCTCGTCCCTCCGCCTGCTCTTGATAAGAAAGCCTGCTTGTTTATGCACTTGTCAAACGATTGGCAAATTTACTTTGAATTATGACATCACCGATTGGCGTTGTCAATCATTTTTCAAAAATTTTTTTCAAACAATCCAAGGCGGCCGATCCGCTCGGCCGCTTCGCGAAGCCGCTCTTCATCGGTCAACAGGCCGACGCGCACATACCCTTCGCCGCGCTCACCGAACCCGATTCCTGGGGCGACGGCGACGTGCGCCCGCTCAAGCAGCATGTCAGCAAACTCGGCGGATGATATGCCTTTTGGCACCGGAAGCCAGGCGAAAAACGACCCGGACGGCGCCGGCGCTTCCCAGCCGATCTCGCAGAGCGCGGCGATGAACGCATTGCGGCGCGCTTCATACAAGGCGACCAGCTCCGTTACGCAATCTTGTGGACCAAGGAGCGCCGCGGCGGCCGCCTCCTGGACGGCGCCGAACAAGCTGACATACAAATGATCCTGAAGCAGCTCAAGCGCCCGAATGATCCGCTCGTTGCCGACGGCAAACGCGACGCGCCAGCCGGCCATATTGTATGTTTTCGAAAAGGTGTAAATCTCAACGCCGACGTCTTTCGCCCCATCGGCTTCCAAGAAGCTGACCGGTTTTCGGCCGTCAAACCCGATCGCCCCATAAGCGAAATCGTGCACGACGGCAATGCCGTACTTGGCGGCAAACGCCACCGTCTCCGCGAAAAATTCCTTTGTCGCCGTCGCGCCGGTCGGGTTGTTCGGGTAATTTAAAAACATCAACTTCGCCCGGTCGGCCGCTGCCGCCGGAATGGCTTCATAGTCCGGCAAAAAACCGTTTTCCGCCGCAAGCGGCATCATTTCCATCCGCGCGCGGGCAAGGGCGATCCCCGACCAGTAGTCGGGGTAGCCGGGATCCGGGACGAGCACGACATCTCCCGGATTGACGAGGCAAAGCGGCAATTCGACAAGCCCGGCTTTGCCGCCGAACAAGATGGCCACTTCGCGGGCCGAATCGATCTTCACTCCATATTCACGTGCGTAAAACGCGGAGATGGCTTCTTTCAAAAACGAATAGCCTTGAAACGGCGAATATTTATGGTATTTCGGATTGGCCGACGCCCGCTGCATCGCTTCAACAATGTGCACCGGCGTCGGCTGATCCGGGTTGCCTTGTCCTAAATTGATCACGTCGCATCCGGCCTTGATTTTCTCCCCAACTTTCGCGACAAGCGAGGCGAAAAATTGCTTTGGCAGCTGCTCAAGCAGCTCGGAAAAAGGAAATTCCATTGTCATCGCCCACACCTTCTTAAAAATTCTTGAAATTCTAGTGCAACATCATATATCGTTAAAAGCAAAATGTAAAGCAAAATTTTTTCGAGGTGAAAACTCATGACGATCCGCATCGCCTGCCTCCAGCTTGACATCGCATTTGGCGACCCGAACGAAAACGAACGGCGCGCAGAAAGCGCCATTGAATCGGCCGTCAAGGATGGCGCGAATATCATCGTGCTGCCGGAATTATGGACGACCGGCTACGATTTGACGCGCCTAGATGAGATTGCCGACGAAGGCGCCGAACGGGCGAAAGCGTTCGCCTCCCGCTTAGCGCAAACGCACGGTGTTCATTTCATCGCCGGTTCCGTCGCCAAAAAAACGGCCGCCGGTGTGACAAATACGATGATTGTCGCCGACCGCAGCGGCCAAATCGTCGGCGAATATAGCAAACTCCATCTGTTTCAATTAATGGATGAACATTTGTATTTGCAACCGGGAAGCAGCTTAGGCTTGTTTTCACTCGACGGGCTTTCATGCGCCGGGGTCATTTGCTACGACATCCGCTTTCCGGAGTGGATTCGCGCCCATGCGTTGGCTGGGGCGGAAGTGCTGTTTGTCGTCGCCGAATGGCCGCTTCCCCGCCTGCACCATTGGCAGACGCTCCTGATGGCGCGGGCGATCGAAAACCAATGCTACGTCGTCGCCTGCAACCGGGCGGGCCGCGACCCGAACAACGTCTTTGCCGGCCATTCGCTCGTCATCGACCCATGGGGCGAAGTGATCGCCGAGGCGGACGAGAAGCCAGGCATTCTCTCGGCCGACATTGCCCCCGAACTCGTTGCGGACGTCCGTGCGCGCATCCCCGTGTTTGCCGACCGCCGGCCGCATGACTACGAGGCGGCAAAAAAATTTTTCAAAATGTATTGACAATCGATTGACCGACCATGTATCATTCGAATCAAGCAACCAAACAATTGATAACATCGTGAAAATTGCAAAAACTGAATACGAGGAATCGGTACTCTTATCAAGAGTTGGCTGAGGGAATTGGCCCAATGAAGCCCAGCAACCGACCGTAATGCTATCGTGAGATAGGGCGCACGCCAAGGGCGGCGCCGGAAGCGTCATGCTTCCGCAGGGCACGGTGCTAAGTCCAACAGAAAGACCGATGTCTTTCTGAAAGATAAGAGGCGCGAAGAACGTAATGAATCTTCAAGCCTCTTTCCGTATGCGAAAGAGGCTTTTTCATTTGCCGGAAACACTGAGTTTTTAGCGCGCGTCAGAACCGGCATTTGAAAACGAGCGAAATGAAAAAAGGGGGAACAAGGAAATGACCACTGTTCAAACATCGGTTTACGAACCGCTGACCGAACCGAAGGCGGTGGCGCTCGCCGTCCGTCTTGGACTATTCCGCGACGGGGCGCCGCTTGCATGCCGCGAGATCGGCGACGGGAACTTGAACCTTGTTTTTCATATCGTCGATCAAGAAACGAAACAAGGCGTCATCATCAAACAAGCGCTGCCGTACGCCAAAGTGGTTGGCGAAAGCTGGCCGCTCACGTTAAAGCGCGCCGTCATCGAAAGCAACGCGCTGCGCACGTTTGCGAGCTACGTGCCGCAATACGTGCCAAAAGTCTACTATTCTGACGAATCGCTCGCCATTACGGTGATGGAAGACTTATCCCGTTTGCAAATCGCTCGCAAAGGGCTGATCGAAGGGAAAACGTATCCGCTTTTGTCCCAGCATATCGGCGAGTTTGTCGCCAAAACGGCGTTTTATACGTCTGACTTCGGCATGAACCAGCAAGAGAAAAAGAAATTGGCGCAAAGCTTCGTCAATCCGGAACTGTGCAAAATTACCGAAGACCTCGTCTTCACCGACCCGTTTTTTGACCATGACACGAACAACTTTGAAGACAGATTGCGCCCAGACGTTGAATCGCTTTGGCGCGATGACCGCCTCCACCTGGAAGCAGCAAAGCTGAAGCGCAAGTTTTTAACCGAAGCCGATGTGCTTTTGCATGGCGATTTGCATACCGGCAGCATTTTCGCCAGCGACGACGAAACGAAAGTGATCGACCCGGAATTTGCCTTTTACGGCCCGATCGGGTTTGACCTCGGCCAATTCTTTGCCAACTTGCTGTTAAATGCGTTGTCCCGCCCTGAATCCGAGCGCCAGCCGCTCTTTGCCCATATCGACCGAACATGGGACGTCTTTGCGTCCATCTTCTCGCAGCTTTGGCGCACGGAAAGCTTGGAAACGTACGCCGCGACGCCCGGTTTGCTTGAAGACGTGCTCCGACATGCGTTCGTTGACGCCGTCGGTTTTGCCGGCTGCGAAGTCATCCGCCGAACGATCGGCCTCGCCCATGTGGCCGACCTTGACGGGATCGAGCAAAAAGAGGCGCGCCTTGCCGCCAAGCGGCATGCGCTTCGCCTCGGCCGCCGCCTGATCATTGAGCGCCGCGAGCTCACCGGAACAGAAGACTTCCGCCGCCTGTTTGCCGAAACGGAACGATAATGCCATACAATCGTCCGGGTCTCGACGCAAGTTGCACAGCGCTGACCCGGACAAACCAAAAAAAGAGAAAGGAAGATGGCGATGAGCACCTTTGCCATCCCACGCTCCGTCGAATGGCGCGGGACGCATGTGACGATTTTAAATCAGCAAAAACTTCCAACGGTCACGGAATATATCGACTTGCACACTCTGGAAGACGTCTATGACGCGATCGCCACGCTGAAAGTGCGCGGGGCGCCGGCGATCGGCATCACTGCCGCCTATGGTCTGGCGCTCGCCGCTTCGAGCTATGACACCGAGTCGGTCGATGAATTCCGTCGCCGCTTAAAACAAGATCGCGACTACCTGGCCGGCGCCCGCCCAACCGCCGTCAATTTGTTTTGGGCGCTTGACCGGCTCGTCGCTGCTGTCGAAAACGCCGCCTCCATCAACGAGGCGAAAACGACACTCATCCATGAAGCGATCCACATTCAAGTCGAAGATGAGGATGTGTGCCGCCGCATCGGTGAACACGCTTTGTCGCTCTTTCAACCAGGCGACCGGGTGATGACGATTTGCAACGCCGGCTCGATCGCCACGGCCCGCTACGGGACGGCGCTCGCTCCGTTTTATTTGGCGAAAGAAAAAGGGATCGAGCTGTCCGTCTACGCCCTTGAGACGCGGCCGGTGCTGCAAGGGGCGCGCCTGACTGCTTGGGAACTAATGCAAGCGGGTGTTGATGTGACGCTTATTACCGACAACATGGCAGCGCAAACGATCAAAGAAAAACAGATCAGCGCCGTGATCGTCGGCGCCGACCGGATCGCGCAAAACGGCGATACGGCGAACAAAATCGGCACATTCGGCCTCGCCTTGCTCGCCAAGTCGTTTGACATTCCGTTTTACGTCGCTGCGCCGCTGTCGACGATCGATTTGGCGACGAAAACAGGTGCGGACATTCCGATCGAAGAGCGCCATCCGGACGAAGTGACCTACATCGCCGGCGTGCGCATCGCCCCGGAAGGCGTCAACGTATACAATCCGGCGTTTGACGTAACACCAAACGAACTCATTACCGCCATCATTACCGAAAAAGGCATCATTGGCGGCAATTACCACACAACGTTGCCATCATTATTCACAAAGGAGGAGCAACATGAAACGATTTAAGGCCTTATCTTCCCTTTTTCTTCTTTTCTTTGCCGCATTCTCCGTCTTAGCCGGCTGCACGAACGAGCAAGACGCTATGAACTCCAATCCGGCCAATGAAACGAAGCAAACAAGCAACAAAGGCGACACCTCATCATCAAACAGCCAAACCGCAACAAGCGGCGAGCAGGCGGCCATTCCGGAAAAACTGAAAAAACCGGTGAAAATCGCCGCCATTATGCAACTGTCCATCGGCACGTTCTCATCGCAATACATCGCCGGCGTCAAAGAACAAGTGCAAAAATTCGGCGGTGAAGTGCAAATTTACAACGCGGACAACGATTTAACCAAAATGGCATCGTATGTTGAGACGGCCATTACCCAAAATGTGGACGCCATTTTGCTTGATCACGGCCGCGCTGATGCGCTCGAAGGCCCGGTGAAAAAAGCCGTCGCCAAAGGCATTCCAGTTGTGGCGTTTGACAACGATTTGAACATTCCCGGCGTCACCGTCATCGACCAAGACGACTACAGCCTCGCCTGGAAAACATTAAAAACGCTCGCAGAAGACTTAAACGGAGAAGGCAACATCGTCACGATTTGGGTCGGCGGCTTTACCCCGATGGAGCGGCGCCATGTCATTTACGAGGCGTTCAAAAAACGTTACCCGAACATTAAAGAAATCGCCAAGTTCGGCACGGCGAGCGCCAACACAGCTTTGGACACGCAAACGCAAATGGAAGCGATTTTGAAAAAATATCCGAATAAAGGCGATATCGACGCTGTCTTCGCGACATGGGACGAATTCGCCAAAGGAGCGACGCGTGCCATCGAGCAAGCCGGGCGCACGGAAATTAAAGTGTACGGCATCGATTTGAGCGATGAAGACTTGCAAATGATCCAAAAACCAAACAGCCCATGGGTGGCAACAACGGCGACCGACCCAGCCGAAGTCGGCCGTGTCCAAGTGCGGTTCGCGTATCAAAAAATCGCCGGAGAAAAAACGCCGAATATTTACTCGCTTGAGCCGCACTTAGTGAAACGGTCCGATCTTCCGGACAAACAAGTGTCGATGAATGAGCTTTCGCAATACATTCCGGGCTGGGGGCAATCCAATGTCGCCATCTCGCCGTGGATGAAAACGTTGGAAGCCCAGGTGAACAAAAAATGAACAGGTTGTCAATGCAGGGCATTGAAAAATCGTTTGGCGCCGTGCGCGTGCTTGACGGTGTGGACTTCGACATTCGTCCTGGCGAAGTCCACGCCCTTTTAGGCATGAACGGCGCCGGCAAAAGCACGCTCATGAACATTTTAGCCGGAGCCATTCCGACCGATGCTGGTACGATCACGATCGACGGTACAATATACACGTTTTCATCGCCGCGCGAAGCAAAACAAGCCGGCATCGGCCTCGTCGTTCAAGAAGTCGACACAGCGCTGTTTCCCGGTTTGCCGATTTACGAAAACGTAGCAGCGGACGAGTTCGTCCATGTGAAGCAACGGCCGATTCGCTCGCTGCGTCAAGAAAAAGAGCGGGCCGCCGCCCTGCTTCGCCGCGTCGGCCTGTCGTTGCCGCCGACGAAATTGGTTCGCGACTGCTCGCTCCATGAAAAGCAGCTGATTGTGCTCGCCAAAGTGCTGTCATCCAACGCGCGCTATATCATCCTAGACGAACCGACGGCCGCCTTAAGCGAGGCGGAAACAAGGCGTCTGTTTGCCATCATCGATGAACTGAAGCAGCAAGGCGTCGGCTTTATTTACATCTCTCATAAACTGAAAGAAGTTCAAGAGATCGCTGACCGGCTGACGATTTTGCGCGACGGCCGCGTCGTCTATCACGGAGATGCCCGCCGTTTGCCTCTTGAAGACATCGTCTTGCATATGACCGGAACAAGACGGGCTGTCACGATGAAACAAAGGCGCACATACGGAAGCGACATCGCGTTTGCCGCCCGCGGAATTTTGATCGACAAAACCGGGACAACGGTCAACCTATACGCCCACCGCGGCGAAATCGTCGGCATCGCGGGTTTGGTCGGCGCCGGCAAGACGGAGCTCGCTGAGAGCTTGATCGCCCATCGAAACACATCTGGCGAGTGGGAAATTGATGGCAGACGTTACGTGTTCTCATCGCCTTATGAAGCCATCGCCGCCGGCGTTTGCCTCATCCCGGAAGAACGGCGCAAACAAGGGCTGTTTTTGCCCGAGTCGGTAAAAACGAACGTAACCGTCCGTCTTCTTTCCCGTCTGTCGCGCTGGCAATGGATCAGCGGAACGAAAGAAACGGCTGAATCCGATAGGCTTATTCGCTCACTCGGCATTCATCCGCCGTCAAGCGCCACGGCCGTCCGCCACTTAAGCGGCGGCAACCAGCAAAAAGTCGTCATCGGCAAATGGCTGAACACAAACGCACGCGTCTTTTTGTTTGACGAACCGACGAAAGGGATCGATGTCCACGCGAAGCAAGAGGTGTTTTCCATCATTCGCTCCCTTGCCGATGAAGGAAAAACGGTGCTGTACTTTTCCAGCGAATTTCAAGAGCTGCTTGACATTTGCGACACCATCTACGTGATGGTCGACGGCCGGCTGCTCGCCCGCCTGCCGGCCGCTGAACTGACGTATGAACAGCTTGTTTACTATTGCAGCGGAGGTGAGATCCATGAGCCAGCCAGCCGTTTCCACAACGCCGTCGAAAAAAACGGCGCCGTCCATTCTTGAATGGTTGTATAAACACGGCACCTTGCTGGCCATTCTTGCCGTTATCGCCTACTTCGGCGTCACGCAAGACCGATTTTTTACGTATGAAAACTTCAGTGACATTTTGCGTTCCATTTCGATCGTCACCTTGGTGGCCATTGGCATTACGTTTTCGCTCATCGTCGACGGCTTCGATTTGTCCGTCGGTTCGACGGTGAGCCTCGCGACGATCGCGAGCGCCGCGGCGCTCGTCCTGTACCGCCAAGAAATTTTCGTCACCTTGCTCGTGCCGCTGTTGCTCGGCATTGCTGTCGGGCTTTTGAACTCGTTGTTGATCGTCAAATTCAAACTGCCGGATTTGCTCGCGACGTTGGCGACGATGTACGCCATTAACGGCGTGCAGCTCACCTATACAAAAGGGTTTTCGATCTACAACGACATGCCGTTGCCTGATGGAGGCACGGCGCCGGGCAAATTCATTCCTTCCTTTTTATTTATCGGCCAGGGAGAGCTGTTCGGCGTGCCGTTTTCGGTCTTGCTTATGCTGTTTGTCGTCATTGCCGCTCATCTGTTTTTAACGTACACCAAACCCGGCCGCCTCTTTTATTTAACGGGGGAAAACCGTGAGGCGGCAAGGCTCTCCGGCATTCCGGTCAACCGCTACCGGACGTATGCGTATGTCGTCAGCGGCTTTTTCGCCGCCTTAGGCGGCATCGTCCTTGCCTCGCGCATCGGAACCGGGCAAGTGTCAGCCGGCGCCTCGCTTTTAATGGACAGCGTCGCCGCCGCCTACATCGGATTTTCCGTCTTTGGCGCCGGCAAGCCGAACGTCATCGGCACATTGTTCGGCTCGATTTTAATGGGCGTGTTGCTGAACGGCTTGACGATGATGAACGTTCCGTATTACGCCCAAGACATTATAAAAGGCGCCATTTTAGTCGGCGCCCTCGCCTTGTCGCATTGGCAAAAAAAATAACGCCCGATCTCTGCCCCCGTGGATGGCAATCCTCGGGGGCAGACGCGTTTTTCTAGGCAAGCCATCGACCTCTTTTTCCGCCTTCTTCATGGCAGCATCCGCATACAAAACCCTTTGCCTGTTCCGCGAACGCAAGAGCGTCATCTACTTATAGCGCCGCTCAAGCTCGAGTAGCTTCTCCTTTACATCGGTGCGACTTCCGGCATAGCCAATAAGAGCGCCGTTTTTGCCGACAACACGGTGGCACGGAACGAGAATCGACAGTTCATTCGCCCGGTTTGCCTGGCCGACGGCGCGCACCGCTTTCGGGCGGCCGATTTGCGCGGCGATGTCAGCGTATGTCGCCGTCTCGCCGTATGGGATGCGGCAAAGCGCCGCCCACACCTCTTCTTGGAAGGCTGTTCCCTTCCACTTCAGCGGCAAGTCAAATACTTGGCGTCGACCGTGGAAATACTCATCCAGCTGCCTAAGCGCGCATTCAAGAAGCGGCGACCAGCTTTTGACAGCCCGATGGTCGCCGGCGAACGCGCGCCATTCCTCTAGAAACAGCTCGACTTTCACAATCGCGTCGCCGTCGGAGGCGATGTAAATGTCGCCGAGCAGCTCTGAGCGGTATACTGCATATTCAATCGTCATCGTCGTCCTCTCTTTCCGTTCGTTCGATCGGCAACGTGATATGGAACGTCGTGCCGACGCCGACTTCGCTTTCCACTTCAATTTTCCCTTGATGTTCTTCTATGATTTTATAGCTGACCATCAAGCCGAGGCCGGTGCCGCGTTCTTTCGTCGTATAAAACGGCTCCCCAAGCTTTTTGATTTTATCTTTTGGAATGCCGCATCCTTGGTCGGTGATGGAGATGCGCACATAGCACCCGGCGCGGGTGATGCGCACCGTAATGTCCCCGCCTTTTGGCATCACTTCGATGGCGTTTTTCAAAATATTGATGAACACTTGCTTCAGCTGATTCGGCTCGCAATACACCGGCGGCAGCCCGTCTTCGAAATCCGCGATGATTTGCACGTTGTGCATCATCGCTTGGGCGCTGATCAAATCGATCGTATCTTGCATAATTTTGCAAATGTCGTTTTGCCTGTATTGCACTGCCTGGGGCTTCGCCAAGACGAGAAACTCGGTGATGATCGACTCAATTCGTTTCAATTCCGACATAATGACATTAAAATACATCGAATAGTCGCCGTCAATGCTTCCTTGCAACAGCTGGATGAAGCCTTTGAGCGCCGTCATCGGGTTGCGGATTTCGTGGGCGATGCCGGCGGCCAGTTCGCCGACGACGTTGAGCGTATCCGACTTGCGCAGCTGCAGCTCCATCTCTCTGCGCTCGGTCACATCGCGAAGCATCATCATCCCGACGCCCGGAATCACTTCCTTTTTCAGCGAAAACTCAATAATTCTCCCTTTTCCCTCGTCGAAAAATTCGACCTCGCCGCTCGCTTCGCCGGTGCGTTGGCATTGTTGAAGCAGCTTATTGAGCTGGCGGTGCGCCCGTTCCGGAACGAGCTCGACCACCTTCCGGCCAAGCAGCTCCTCCTTTTCGGCGGAAAAAATGCCGCAGACAATCGGATTGGCGTCGATGATCCGATGTTGCGCATCCCAAAGCAAAATGCCATCCATCGCATGATCGAAAATGCTCCGGAACTTTTGCTCGCTTTCGCGCAGCTCACGCTCAATTTTCCGCCGCTCGCTCACATTGCGGAAAATCGTCAAGTGGTACCCGTCGATCGCTCCTTTTTTCATTGTGAACTCGAGCTGCTTATCTTCACCGTTCGGCATATGAAACGTCAGCTCGTCACGGATTTCCCCTTTGCGGCGGAACTCGCTGAAAATGCGTTTCACCTTTTCGTCCCCATAGTCGACAAAATCAAACAAATTGCGGCGCACAAGCAAATTCAAGGGCAGCTCAAACGTCCGGCTCGCCGCCGGATTGGCGTTCAATATGCAGCCAAAATCGTCCCAAATGAGGATCGCTTCATGCGCTTGTTCGAAAATAGCCCGGAACCGTTCTTCGCTTTTTTGCAACTTGATTTCCATATTTTTTCGTTCCGTCACATCGCGCATAATGGCCATGTAAAACCCGCTGTAGACGTTGGAAGTCGCCGTCAGCTCAAACATTTTCACCGTTCCGTCCGGGCGGACAAGCGACAACTCGCCTTTGGCCGTTCCCTTTTCTTTCACTTCCGCGAGCAACCGAGCGAACTCATTGGCGCATTCGCGGGCAACGAACTGCTGAAACGACAAATTGAGCAGTTTTCCTTTTTCCAAGTTCAAGCTCATCGAAAACGCCGGATTGACATCGATAAACCGCCCGAATTCATCGAAAATGACGATGCCGTCAACGGCGCGGTTGAATACGTCGCGAAACAAAAACTCATGAATGATGCGTTCGCGCTCAAGCGCCTTATGGGCTGAGATGTCGCGCATCATGACAAGGTCAAATTCGTCGAACACATCCTTTTTCATCGAAAATTCCACATGCTTCACTTTGCCGTCCGGCAGTTTGATGAGCAGTTCATCGCTGAACGAACCGAACTTTTGCAACATCGAGCGTTGAAACAGCAAAATATCGGGCGGCACGAGTTCGAGAAATGAAGAAAACGAATGGCCGATCAACGAAAACTTATCCATCTCAAACAGCTTGCACGCCGCTTCGTTCACATCGACAAATTCGCCGTTTTTATTTAAAATGACGATCGCATCGAGCGACCGCTCGAAAATGATCGAGTAGCTGTTCAATCGCTCTTTTAGCCGGCGATTTTCCTCTTCAAGCAGCCGCACATCCGGCGACGCATTTTGTTCTTCTTGAGGAGAAAGGCTTTGGGCCATATCCATCTCTCCTTGTCTATTCAAACCATTCAACGAAATATATATTCGATGTGGAAAAATTTACTCCTCCTTTGATTTACGAAGATTTTTTAAAATTCTTTTCCACAATGTTCGACAAGTTTTTTATCTTTTTCGTTTGGCGAAACTGCATTATAATGATAGATTAGTTAGTTACGCTGATCAAAGGGGTTTTGCTGCGATGAACATCGTCTGTACAACATTAAACGCCAAATACATTCATATGAATTTGGCCATCCGCTATTTAAAAGCATACGCGCAGCCAGAGTTTGACGTCAAGCTTGTTGAGTATACGATCAAAGACCCAGTGCTGAACATTGTGACCGATTTGTACCAACGCCGTCCGGATGTCGTCGGTTTCAGCTGCTACATTTGGAACATTGAAGAAACGATCAAAGTCGTCAAGCTGTTGAAAAAAGCAGCGCCGAATATTGTCATCGTCGCCGGCGGACCGGAAGTGTCGTACGATGTGCGTGAATGGATGGAGCGGGTGCCGGAATTGGATTTTATCGTCATCGGGGAAGGGGAAGAAACGTTTAAACAGTTGCTCTTTGCCTTAGAAAGGCGCCAAGAAGTGGCAGATGTCGCAGGGCTGGCGTTTCGCGATGGAGACCGCATCGTCATGAACCCACAACGGAACAAGCTCCGCCTTGCTGACATGCCGTCGCCGTTTCGCTTTCCGGAAGACATTCCACATCTTCCAAACCGGATCGTCTATGTCGAAACGAGCCGCGGCTGCCCGTTCAGTTGCCAGTTTTGCCTCTCCTCGATCGAAGTCGGCGTCCGCTATTTTGACCGTGAAAAAATCAAGGACGATTTGCGCTATTTAATGAAGCACGGAGCGCGGACGATCAAATTCGTCGACCGAACGTTCAACATCAGCCGCAGCTATGCGATGGACATGTTTCGCTTTTTAATTGACGAACATGTACCGGGAACGGTATTTCAGTTTGAAATTACCGCCGACATTATGCGCCCGGAGGTCATCGAGTTTTTAAACAAGGAGGCCCCGCCCGGGCTGTTCCGCTTTGAAATTGGCGTCCAGTCGACAAACGACGAAGTGAACCGTCTCATTATGCGCAAGCAAAACTTCGCAAAACTTTCGCGAACGGTGACGATGATTAAAGAAGGCGGGAAAATCGCCCAGCATTTGGATTTGATCGCCGGTCTGCCTGAAGAAGACTACAATTCGTTTCGAAAAACGTTTAACGACGTGTTCGCCCTTCGCCCGGAAGAACTGCAGCTTGGCTTTTTGAAGCTGCTGCGCGGCACTGGGCTGCGCCTGCGCGCCGAGGAGTACGGCTATGTGTATATGGACCATGCGCCATACGAAGTGCTCGCCAACAACGTTTTGTCGTTTGATGACGTCATCCGCATCAAGCAAGTGGAAGATGTGCTCGAAAAGTATTGGAACGCCCATCGAATGGACGAAACGATCGAGTACTTGGTGACCGATGTGTTCCCATCGCCGTTTGATTTTTTCCAGCAGTTTGGCGCGTATTGGGATGAGCGCGGCTGGGCGCGCATCGGCCATCAGCTTGAGGATTTATTCCGCCGCTTGCATGAGTTTTTACGTACGTGTGCGCCGGATGCCCTGCCTGTGGCCGAATCGCTCATGAAATACGACTACTTGGGTGGACAAAAGCATAAGCCGCGCAAGCCGTGGTGGGAAGAAAAAACGGAGAAAACGACGCGCACGACCGTCTACCGCGCGCTGCTTGAGCGCCCCGAGGCGCTTGGGAAGGACTTTGCCGCCCTCGGGCTTGGGGAAAAGGAATTGTTTAAACATACGGTCGTTGAAATCGTGCCGATCGATGTCGGCCGCTATATCGCCGCGAAGCAGCTCGCGTTTGCGCCAACGGCCATCGTCGCCTATTTCGACCCGTCTGGCACAGGAGCTATGGTCTTTTCTGCACCGCTTTCCACCCTGTTCACGTCATCTGCATCAGCTTGAACGCCCAAGCGAAAAGAGCGCTGTTTCCAGCGCTCTTTTTTGTCCGCCCACCGATCCAATCCCATCAAAACGGCAGCCTCACCGCGGCGGCTCTTTTTGTTTTGTCCCCTTCTCCTTTGCTTGCTTTTGCTCCTCGATCAGCCAAAGCGGCTCGTGAGCAGCGAAATCGCCCCATTCAAACGCCATTTCTTCATTCATTCGAGCGGACCGCTCCTTATGCTCTTTACCCATCGCCGCCTCCTTGGCGTCCTTTTTTCGAATTGCGGTTTGCGCCGCGGATCATGTCTTCTTCACCAGCGTATTGGGCCGCAAATTCGGTATCCGGCAAACTTTCCGTCGGCGTTTTGTTGTTATTTTTCGCTGCATCAAATTTTACTTTCCGCTTCATCATCGTTTCGCCTCCTCATCAACCGTTTTTCGCTCATAAGCGACAAGCACAATTTCTTCTCCTGTTTCTTCACGCAGCCGCTGTTCGAGTTGCTGGAGCTGGCGAAGCGTCCCATCATGAAGACGGGCGACTGGAAATGCGACGTTAGCCACACCCATCCTCCTTTCGCATTTTTTCTTATCATGCCTCGTTCAGGTGCGTTTTATCATAGTTCCGAAAGAAGACTCCCACTTCAAGCAAAGCGATTACCAAGCGTCATCACAAGCAGAATCGAGGCGAGCGCAGCAACCGCCCATCCCCGACCAGTTTTTTGGCAGCCGCATCGTCCATTCCATCGCTTTAGGTTCCTTTCCTAATGGGGTCTATATTTCCACCTATATAAATTGAAATTTTGTTTTACATCCAGCCGATCACTCGCAAAGTTATAGCATAGTCGAATTGTATGGGGGTCAAAACAGAAACGAAAAATCAGAAATTCTTTATTGCAACTTAATGTACGTTTTTTTATGGGATATGCCGAATGAAAAAGGGCTGCCGCCAAAGGATGACAACCTTCCTTTCGGCAAACAGCCCCTTTTCGCAATGGTCGGTAAACCATTATGCAAAATATCTGTTATTTTCCACCTGTGAATGAAATCCCTTTAATAAAATAGCGATTGAAAAAGGCGTAAATAACCAATACAGGCATGGTAAACACCATTGATGCAGCCATAATGTAGTTCCAGTAGCTGATATATTGCCCTTTGAAACTGTTAAGTCCAAGCGGCAGTGTAAACAATTGAGGGTCGGACAAAATAATGAGCGGACGCATAAAGTCGTTCCATGATCCCATAAACACAAAAATAGCTTGAGCCGCCAACGCCGGACGAGCGAGCGGAAGAACAATCCTGAAAAAGATCCCGAGCCGTCCGAGTCCATCAAGTTCCGCCGCCTCTTCCAACTCTTTCGGGAAGTTGATAAAAAACTGTCGCATCATGAAAATAAACGTGGCGTTCACCATCGTCGGCACGATCATTCCTTGGTACGAGTTCAGCCAGCCGAGCTGCTTCAAAATCAAATAGTTCGGAATCATCGTCACTTGCGCTGGAATCATTAACACAGCCAAAATGATCAAAAATAATGATTTTCTTCCGGGGAATTGCAACCGAGCCAATGCATAGCCAGCCATGGAATTGAATAACAAGTTGAGCATAGTCACGGAAACGGCAATCACTATGCTGTTGAACAACCAACGCGGGAACAGCTCCTGTTCAATAAAAATCTGCTTATAATTATCAAGTGTAAATTGTTTCGGAATCAAAGATATTGTTCCGCTGACAATCTCTTCAAGTGTTTTAAACGAAGAAGACAATGCCCATAAAAATGGAATAATTGTGATTGTCGCGTATCCGACAAGAATAACATACAGCAGAGCTTTCCCAATGCCTGTTCTTCTTTTCATCCCATCCTCAGCTCCTTAATAAAGGGATTCCTCTTTTGACAACTTCCGCTGTAACAATGTCGCAATTAAAATAATGATGGCCAATGCAACTGCCAGTGCAGCCGCATACCCCATCGTTCCCAACGTTTTGAACGCATACTGGTAAATAAGGAGAACAACCGTCAACGTGGAGTTATTTGGACCTCCGGATCCAGCTGAGAAGATATACGATTGATCAAACAATTGGAACGTCCCAATTAATCCCATGATGACGACAAATGACGTAACTGGGCGCAAATACGGAACAGTGATGTACCAAAACTTTTGCCAAGCGTTCGCGCCGTCCAGCTCCGCTGCTTCATACAACGAATCAGGAATATCTTGCAACGCCGCCAAATAAATGACCATAAAGTATGGGGCTGTCGCCCAAATATTCATGATCATAATGGCATTCAGCGCAACGTCCGGATCACCGATCCAGTTGTACGTCGGCAGCCCAACCGATTCAAGAACGCGATTAATTAAACCGTTCTGGTTATACATCCACATGAAAATGAGCGTCAGTACTGCTGAGGAAGTCAAGGTCGGCAAAAAGTAAACGATCCGGAAGAACTTTTCCCCTTTCAACCCAGCATTTAAGGCAGCAGCCAATACAAGGGCTAACATCGTCTGGCATGGAACGACAATGGCTACGTATTTCAGCGTATTCCATAGAGCGATTTTTGCCCGCGTATCATCAATCATGCGAACAAAGTTGTCCAACCCCACAAACTTGAACGACATTGTCCCTAATAGTTGCACCTTATGGAACGCCAAAAAAATAGCAAACACAATGGGGCCGATGATGAATAAAAGGAGTACAAATAACGTCGGAGATAAGAACAAGTAAGCTGTCCCCGTTTCTCGTTTCATTTTTTTCGTGAAAGCTTGTTTCATTGTTTTCATCCCCTTGCCGAGAATCAAATCGCTGTTCCTCTCTTTCTAACGCGGCCATAAAGCCGCTGTTAGAAAGAAAGGAACAGCTCCCCGGCGGGAGCTTTTTGCCCCTGCCGGAGGCCTATTTTCATCTACTTGCTTTCGATTTCACGGTTTGCTGTTTTTTCTGCCTCTTTTAACGCATCAGCAAGTGGTCGTTCCCCTAGAAAAGCGCTGACAAATTGGTTATTAAAGTTGTTGACAATAATCGGCAAGTTCGTTCCGTTTTGCCATACAGTTGCATACGATGCTCCGGCGACTAATGGCGCCCGCAACGGATCTTTGTCAAATCCCAATTCAGCAGCGACCGATTTCCGCGTTGGCAAAGCATACCCTTTGCTCGTCCATGTTTTCATGCCTTCTTTGCCAGTCAAATACGAGATGAGCTCCCAAGCCGCTTCTTTCTTTTTCGAGTCCTTGTTCATGACATAAGCCACTGTGTACGCCATCGTCGCCTTTTTGCCATTGATCATTGGAACTTCCGCTGTACCGAATTCTAAATTCGGGAACGTGTCTTGTAAAAATGGAATCGCCCAGTTCCCTTCAATCACCATAGCAGCTTTGCCCTGACCGAACATCTCGCCGCCCCATGTGGCTCCAACTTCATTAGGTTGGGCTGCCGACTTATCTTTTAAGTGCATATCAACGATCGGCTGGAGCGCCTCGACGACTTTCGGATCAGCGAAACTCGCTTTATTATCTGTCACAACTTTGCCGCCTTTGGATTCAGCAATGTAGTATAAGCGCGCCAGTTCGGGTGCAACGCCAAATCCGTATACTTGTTTCCCTTTTGTCAGCTTCTTCGCCGCTTCCCGCAGTTCATCCCAAGTTTTTGGGACTTCAACGCCTGCTTCTTCGAACATCTTTTTATTGTAAAACAGTGCCAGCGTCGAATAGTCTTTCGGGAACCCGTAAATTTTCCCGTCTTTCCCTTTAAACGCATCAAGCATCGGCTTTTCAAAATCGTTAATGTCAAAATCGTCCGTTACATATTTGTCAAGCGGCTCAAGCGCCCCTGTTTCAATCAGAGCTGGGGCTTCAAATGCATCAAGGTAAAACACATCCGGCCCTTGCCCACCCGCTAAACGGGTTTTGATGACATCCATATACTGGTCGGCAATGACTTCATACTTGACCTTAATATTAGGGTGTTTTTTCTCAAAATCGTCAAGCGTTTGCCGCAGCAACTTTTGCTCGCTCGGATTGCCGCCCCAGCCAGCTAACGTGACTTCTACTTTCTCGCCTTGCTTACTCCCTCCGTTTGCCTTCTCGCTTTTCTCACCACCGCCGCAACCGGCCAAAAGGCTGCCAAACAGCATCGTTGTAATGCCTAGCGCTGCCATCCACTTTGTTTTGCCCATGTAAACAACCTCCCCTAAAAATTGGTTTATATACACAGGGAAAGGAATGCTTCCCCTGCTTTTAACGAAGGACAATATCCCAACCCGTCGTATTCTCATCGATTTGGACATGGAAGTTATCCTGCTCACGGGTAATCGTCAATGACAACCGCCCGCCGCCGATTAGGATGTTTTCCACACGCAACATATTCATCGAATCAAGCAATGTCGGCGACAAATAAATATTCTTTTCCAACGCATTAGGAAACAATCCTAATAACGCCTGAACAAACACAAGCGGCGTGCCGGCCGCCCACGCCTGCGGGGAACAAGCGACAGGATAGCGAACCGGTTTTCCCTCTGACCGGCTGTAGCCGCAAAACAACTCCGGCAAGCGATCATACTCAAAATGCATCGATGCTTCCATGAGTCCTTCAATGACCGTCTTTGCCTCGCGCCTCCGTCCCAGTTTGCTTAAGCCAAGCAAAATGAGGCTGTTGTCATGCGGCCAAATGCTTCCATTATGATAGCTCATCGGGTTATATCCCGCTTCTCCTTCGCCCATCGTCCGGATGCCGTAACCCGAAAACATTTTTTCCGAAAGAAGGGTGTCAATGACGGCATCCGCCCGCCTTCCTTCAAGCATTCCTGAAAACAGCACATGACCTGGGTTCGATGTAATTGTTCTGACAGGGGCTTTGTTTTCATCTAACGCAAGAGCATAAAATTTCCGATCTTCCATCCAAAACTGTTCTTCAAAGCGCTTTTTCAAAGCTTCCGCCTGCGTTCGAAGCGCTTCTGCTTTTTCCATTTCCTGAAGCTGTTCGAAAATGTCCGCAAGCCCCATTTTGGCGTGATAAACGTAGCCTTGGACTTCAACAAGGGCGATCGGCGCGCGGGCATACTCGCCGTTTTCGTGCACAATCGAATCGCCTGAATCTTTCCATCCCTGATTGGCAATCCCCTTGCTCGACTCCTGGAAATACTCGACAAATAAATCCCCGTCGCGGTCGCCATACCGGTCAATCCAATTGAGCGCCGCATCAATGTTTAGTCGAAGCTGCCGGACGAGATCGAAGTCGCCGGTCCATTTGACATACTCCACCAACAGAACTAAAAAGAGCGGCGTCGCATCGATCGTTCCGTAATAAGGGGTAAACGGAATTTGATTCGTATTGGCCAACTCACCGAATCGAATTTCATGCATGATTTTTCCAGGCTGTTCATCGCGCCACGGGTCGACTTTCGTTCCCTGATAGCGGGCCATTGTCAACAACGTGCCTTTGGCTATTTCATGGTTGAACGGGAGTAGCTGCAAGGCCGCAATCAAACTGTCCCGGCCGAAGGGAACGCCAAACCACGGAAGTCCGGCCACCGGAAATGGCCCACAGCCAAGATCCGTAAGCAACACCCGCAAATCCCCGATGCCCCGGCGGACTAAACGCTCAAACTGTTGTTCGTCCGTGATGACGTTCGCTGTTTCCCTTTCCCAGCGTTGATATGATTCTTGCAATAATTGAAGCGCCTGTTCAGGCGGAATGACCTCCACTCTGCCTGTTTTGCCGATGATCGGTTCGACCATCAACGTAACCGTCTGCTCTTCCCCGGGTCGAGTGCAAAATCAAAAACAATTTCTCCATGCTCCTTAACGGTTTTCTCCTCTCGATCCCAGCTGACCTTCGTTGCCCGTTCCACTCCGTCGGCTCCCTCGTAATGGAACGTGAGCGAACGTTTTCCAATGGTCTGGCCTGTCCGCTTTCCCACCTCTCCTGTCTGAAAGCCGCGAACGATAAACATATCGGCAAAATCAGCATCCATATGCACGCTGATTTCCAATTGCACCGGCTTAGGATGATAATTTTTCAGCTTAATGGTTTCATAGAGCACACCCGCATAAATAAATCGTTTGCGCTCAATTTCGACGGATTCGCGCCACAAAATCAGCTCTCCGTCCCGTTCAATATGAGGATTTGTCAATAAAATGGTAGCGACATAATTTTGAGCCGCATCAGACGCCAGCAGCACGGGTTCTTCCCCATTGATGCGCAAACTCCATTTGCTCAAAAAACGGGTGTCTTTTGTATACAGCCCTAATCCGTACGGATGATGTTCGGGGATATTCCCATCTTGATCCGTCAATAAAAACACATCGTTTTCTTTAATCACTCGATAATCCATGTTGCTTCCCCCTGATTCTAGGTTGTCATCATCGGCTGAACAGCGCGATGCCTTTCCCGTGTCAATTATGCTTTGCAAGCGAATTCCAAAACGTTTTCATTCATGATTCAAAAAAAACGGTCTTCATGACACCATAACAATCCGAAACGTTTTGGAATATAGCTAAAACTGGATCGGGCGGTGAAAAAAGGCCTCCATCAATCTTTTTTCACCGTCGACCCCCGTATTTTCAGTTCTGTTTCCAGAATCTTGACATGGGACTGAGCGTTGCCTTCCAGCATATCAATCAACAGTTTGGCGGCCTCATATCCCATGGCAAATTTGTCTTGGGCGATGGTGGAGAGCGCAGGCGATGAATAGGACGCTAAAATAATGTCATCGTAGCCAATCACGGCCACATCGTCCGGAACCCGCTTTCCAAGCTGTTTTACTGCCTTGATGACACCTAGCGCCATTAAATCGCTTGCACAAAAGAAAGCCGTAATTTCTGGATATTGCTGAAGCAGCCTCAAGGCCTCCCGCGCCGCGATTTCTTCGCGGAACGCTCCATTGGCAATCCAATATTCGCGTACGGGCAAACCTGCTTCAATCAACGCCTCCTTGAATCCTTTCACCCGCTGTTCGCTCACAAATGCGTATTCATATCCATTGATCATCGCGATCCGTTTATGCCCGAGCTCAATTAAATGACGCACCGCTTTTTTCGCACCCAGCACATTGTCCGTTGTCACATAGCCAACGGTTTTGGACTCGATGGGAATATCAATCAGGACACATGGAATTTCGCTTTCAACGACCTCATGCAAATACGGGTCATCCGTACGAATCCCCTGCAAAATCACCCCATCGACGCGCCGCTCCCGACAAAGCTGTGTATACGTTTTTTCTCTTTGCTTGGTCGATGTCGTGCTGAACAGCACCATATCATAATCGACTTCACTGACATACTCATTGACACCGGCCAGCACCTCAAAGGTAAAATTATCTTTGGCGCTTTCCCTTGTTAATCCAGAAACGAGCAGCCCGATCGTCTTCGATTTATTCATGACAAGCCCGCGCGCCAGTGTATTGGGACTGTAGTTCAACTGCTTCGCGATATCCATGATTTTTTGCCTCGTTTTTTCATTCACATCGGAATAGCCGTTCAGCGCGCGTGAAACCGTCGTAATGGAAACTCCCGCTGCCTTGGCAATATCTTTAATGGTTGTCACTTCCATTCCTCCAAAACGTTTTCGGTCATCTGCTCGTTTTCATTATAAACAATAACCGAAAACGTTTGCAATCTTTTTTTAATGAAAAATTCCCCCTGTAATTCCCAACCATATCTCTTTGTTAGATCGTCCATACTAATCATACCGCATCCAAAAAATCATCAAGGAGGAATTTCAATATGGCTCGTTCAAGCAACAAACTGCTTGTTCCAGGCATCGAACAAGCGTTGGAACAAATCAAATACGAAATCGCCCAAGAGTTTGGCGTACAGCTCGAGGCAAACACCGTTTCGCGCGCCAACGGTTCCGTCGGCGGAGAAATGACGAAACGGCTCATTGCTCAAGCACAAAGCGAGCTGGCAGGCCGAAAAACGGAATAAAGCCGAGCGGAATCACTCGGCTTTTTTCGTTTTCGCATCCATCGCTTTCAAACGGCGGCGGACGTCGGCTTGGCGGCGATGCCCCTCCTTGCTGCTGCCGTCCCCATTCCCCTTTTTCTTTTCATAATGAGCGCCTAGCCGCAACGGGCGGACATTCCTATGGTTTTTCCATTTCGCATAACTTTCTTTTTCAGAAGAAAGGCTTCCTTTGGTCGGATGAGAATGTTTCTGCTTGCGCAGCGGCTGTTTTTCGTTTTTTGATGGCTTCGGGTTTGACTCGTTATCGTTCTGTTTCTTTGACGGCTGTTGTGTCGGTTGTTCTTTGGCCGCTGGCGTTTTGTTTTCTTTTTCTCCACCTTTATCCTTATCTTTCCAACTTTCTCCTTTCCGGCCGTTTTCATCTGCCGAGCGGATGGATGCTGGCGCAGCCGGTTTCACCTTTTTCTCGATTTGCAATAGTTTTCCGGTTGTCATCCCCCGTTTGACAGCTTGGTTGCGCACTGCCATCGTACTATTGGCCGTGGTAATGACAATCCGGTCATCCGCCACTGACCGCTGGATTTCCGCGAGCGCTGCAGACAGCTTCCGCGCCGAAGAGGCGTCGCGCTCCCTCTCCACCGTCGTAATCAGCACTTCCCCGCCTTTCTTTAAATACCCCTTTTGTTCGCTTAACGCAATGATTTGTTTCGCTACCGAAGAAAACGGTTGACGTTTCCAGGAAGGAAGCGCCGCCAACACCTTCTTTCCTTCCTCATTGTAAGCCTTCAGCGTCAACACACGCAGCTCCGCGTCGACGCCCGCTTCCATACTTGGGTTGATGTCGATCGACATGTATGCGTACACCGCATTGGAAGGCCATTGAATCCAAGTCGCCAGAAGCACCGCGGCCGCCGTCAGAATGCTTATGAGCGCATATCGAAACGAACGGCGGCGAAACGGAAAAGGACGGCCAACCGCATTCGCTTTGACCTCTTCTCCAATCTCGCATTCTTTTTCTTTTTTCAATCGAAGAAATTCCCCTTCCGGCGTCAATACAGTGACGAATTCTTCATCCAGCTCCAGCACAATTCCCTTTTTCACGATGAAAGCACCCCTTTTATATAGTCCTTTAAGTAAAGGTAATCGCCTGCCAAAATGACCGCGACCGCAATAATGTATTTTCTATTTCTCTCAATCGTCTTGCGGCTGACCGACGCCATCGTTTCCAGCTGTTTGATTGGCAGCTGCTTTTTTCGAAACAACAGGGCGAGCCATTCATCATTCGCAACAAGCAGTTCAGCCACACGAATAGCGTTGAGGCGGGCGTCTTTATGTTTTGGCGATTGCTCGACTAAATCGTGAAAATGAATGCCGAATTGTTTCAACACTTGCTGGTAATGGAGAATTTCTTCCCGACGCTGTTCCTGTTCAATTTGCCTATAAAACTCCTCAACCGATAATTTCGCATCTACATACGTTTGCGCCGCCTGCTCGCCGTCTTCTCCATCTTCGACATGCCATATGAACTCTCGCGTTCTCACCTCTTTTCGAATGTAATCGATGAGGCGCCGCTTAATGAGCAGCTCCGCAAACGACAGAAAGGAGCCTCCTTTGTGCAACGCATATTTTTCAATCGCTTCGTTAAAAGCGATCAACCCGATGCTCGCCTCATCATCTTCCTCGTGGATAAACCTCTTGCATACACTTGAGACTGTTTTGACGATAAACGGCTTATATTGCCGGATGAGCTCATTGCGCAACGCTTCATTTCCCCGCTGAATTTCCACAACTGTCCGTTCAAGCGTTCTCTCTCTTCTTTTCAATAACGTCCCAAACACCCTTTTCACCCCGCTTATACAAGCCGGACTGACGCTCGCTCTTTATACTATTCGCACATCGCAAACTAAATATGGCCGTCGTTCAAAAGGAATTTTCTTTAATGTGCAAGTGAACACTGGCCCCCAAAAGCGCCCAACGCCGTCGCGCCGAGCACACGCCTTCCATCGGCAAAAAATCGGGTGTTTTTCCTATCTAAATGAAAAAGGATGAAACGAGGTGGTTGCCGAAAAGTTTGACGAAATGAAAAAAGGGCTGTTCCCCCATTGGGACAGCCCCTTTTTCATTGTTTGGACGCTCATCCAGCCTTTTCTTCCGTCCGTGCCATTTCATTCAGCTCACTATGCTTGCGGCCGTAGATAAAGTAAATAACTAAACCGATCAACAACCACGAGACAAAACCGATCCATGTCGTCGCCGGAAGCTGAAGAACGAGGTAGCCGCAGAATAAGACAGCCAAAATCGGAACGACCGGGACAAACGGAACGCGGAATGCCCGCTTTAAGTCCGGTTGTGTTTTACGCAACACCAACACACCGATCGAGACAGTGATAAAGGCAAAGAGCGTGCCGATGTTCGTCAGTTCCGCCAATTTGTTGAGCGGGATGATGCCGGCAAATACCGCTACAGCTGCTCCAGTCAGCCACGTATTGACATACGGCACTTGACGCGTCGGGCTGATGCGAGCAAACACTTTCGGCAGCAAACCGTCGCGGCTGATGGCGTAGAAGAGACGCGTCTGTCCATACATCATCACAAGGAGCACGGTCGTAATGCCGGCGATCGCTCCGAGCGAAATAAAGCCCGCCACCCAGTCTTGGTGGATATAGTTTAATGCAAACGCCACTGGGTTTTTCACGTTGAGCTGCTCGTACGGAACGATGCCTGTCAATACGAGCGAAACCGCAATATACAACAATGTGCACACAAGCAACGAAACGATGATGCCAATCGGCATATCGCGCTGCGGATTGCGCACTTCTTCCGCCGCCGTCGACACCGCATCAAAGCCGATGTAGGCGAAAAACACCGTCGCCGCGCCGGTCGCTACGCCAGAGAAGCCAAACGGCATAAACGGCGTCCAGTTCTCCGGTTTGACGTACCAAACGCCGACCGCCAAAAAGAGCAGCACGACCGCCACTTTAATAGCAACGATCACCGCGTTAAAACGCGCCGATTTTTTCGCACCTAAATTCAACAAAAACGTAATGAACAGAACGATGATAATCGCTGGCAAATCGATGAACGTTCCTTTTGCCGGATCATACGCGCTCGTGAGCGCCTTTGGCAGCTCGATGCCAAAACCGGCAAGCAACCCTTGGAAATAGCCGGACCAACCGACGGCGACCGCCGACGAAGCAACCCCGTATTCCAAAATCAAATCCCATCCCAAAATCCAAGCGATGAGCTCACCAAACGTGGCATAGCTGTAAGTGTAAGCGCTCCCCGACACTGGAACGGTTGAGGCAAACTCTGCGTAACAAAGCGCCGCGAACACACACGCCAATCCGGATAAGATGAACGAAAGAACAAGAGCTGGACCGGCATGTTCCGCCGCCGCCACCCCTGTCAGGACGAAAATGCCTGTCCCGATAATGGCGCCGATGCCGAGCATCGTCAAATCAAATGCGCCTAACTCTTTTCGCAGCGAGGCTCCTTTCACCCCCGATTCTTTCATGAGCAACTGAATCGGTTTTTTACGAAACAAATTCATAGATGTCTCCCCTTGTCGTTTTTTGTAGAAAAATGTTGAATTTTATCGACGAATACAGTTGCTATTCTACATGATCCTTGTTTTTTTGTAAAGTGTGAAAATAAGAAAAACAGAAAAAAATTTTTCCCATTTTATGCGACAAAGCAAAAAAATATTTTTTAAAAATAATAAAAATATTAATTTACAAATTTTTCAGATAAATGTATAATAACTATGTGACAAATTTGTGACAGGAAAGGAGGAAGATTGCTCCTGTTGCATTACAGGCTCTGTCGCCCTATTTTCATGAAAACGCTTTAAAAACGAATAAGGAGGATTCACGATGGCAGTGAAAAAGGAATCATGGGCCGATCAGAGGGGCATCAACTATGAAGCCATCGCCCAATCCGCTTCGTTTCGCGAACTCATTCAGGCGAAGAAGCGGTTTATCATCCCGGCCACCATCTTTTTCTTCGTCTTTTACTTCGCCCTTCCGGTGTTGACGTCGTATTCGAAAGCGCTCAACACGCCGGCGATTGGGCCGGTCAGCTGGGCTTGGCTGTTTGCCTTTGCGCAATTTGTCATGACATGGGCCTTATGCATCCTTTATTCGAAACGCGCAGCACAATTTGACGACATCGTCAAACAAGTGAAGCAAGAAGCAAAGGAAGGAGGAAACGCGTAATGCACGGGCTCGCCTTTTTCCTCTTTCTCATCATCGTTGCCTTGACGCTCATCATTACGTACTACGCCTCCAAGCGTACGAAAACAACGAGCGAATTTTACACCGCTGACAGCAGCCTGACCGGCTGGCAAAACGGGCTCGCCATCGCCGGCGACTATATGTCCGCCGCCTCTTTTCTCGGCATTGCCGGCATGATCGCGCTGACGGGATTTGACGGTTTTTTCTACAGCATCGGCTTCCTTGTCGCTTATCTTGTCGTCTTGTACATCGTTGCCGAACCGCTTCGCAACCTCGGAAAATACACGATGGCCGATATGATCGCCGCCCGTTTTGATGATAAGAAAGTGCGCGGCGTCGCAGCGTTAAATACGATCGCCATCTCGATCTTCTATATGATCGCCCAGCTTGTCGGCGCCGGCGGCCTCATCAAGCTTCTATTGGGCTTAGACTACGTTTATTCCGTCTTGATCGTCGGCATTTTGATGACGGTGTACGTCGTCTTCGGCGGCATGACGGCCACCAGCTGGGTGCAAATCGTCAAAGCGGTTTTGTTGATGGTCGGTACGTTTATCATTTCCTTAATGGTCTTTGCTAAATTCGATTTCAGCATCGCCAAAATGTTCCATGAAGTCAAAACCGCGACACCGCTTGGCGAAGCGTTTTTAAACCCGGGCAACAAGTTTAAAGACCCGCTTGACACGATTTCATTAAACTTGGCGCTCGTGTTGGGGACGGCCGGACTGCCGCACATTTTAATCCGCTTCTTTACGGTCAAAGACGCGCCGACTGCGCGCAAATCGGTCGTGTATGCAACATGGATCATTGGGCTTTTCTACGTCATGACGATCTTTTTAGGATTTGGCGCCGCCGCGTTCGTCGGCTACGACAAAATCGTCGCCGCCAACCCGGCCGGCAATATGGCTGCCCCGCTGTTGGCGGAAGCGCTTGGCGGAGATTTCTTGTTCGCTTTCGTCTCTGCCGTAGCGTTCGCGACCATTTTGGCCGTTGTCGCTGGACTGGTGTTGTCAGCCGCCTCGGCGTTTGCCCATGACTTTTACAGCCATATTTTGCGGCGCGGCCAAGCGACGGAGAAAGAACAAATGCTTGCCGCCCGCTGGGCGTCTGTCGGCGTTTCCGTACTATCGATTTTGTTAGCGCTGTTCGCGCAAAAAATGAACGTTGCCTTCCTCGTGTCGCTCGCATTTGCCGTCGCGGCGAGCGCCAACTTGCCAACGATCGTCTTTACGATTTTCTGGCGCCGCTTTAACACGACCGGAGCGATTACAGGAATGCTCGTCGGGCTCATCAGCGCTTTAGTGCTCGTCTTCTTCAGCCCGAACGTCTGGTCGCCGCAGCCGGGTGCTGCCATTTTCGTCGGCGAACCGCTCTTTAAGCTCGCCAACCCGGGCATTATCTCGATTCCGCTCGGCTTCATCGGCGCCATTGTCGGCACGCTCGTCTCGTCGAAAAAAGCGGATGAGAAAAAATATACCGAAATTGTCGTCAAAGCGAATACTGGGATCGGGCGGGTGTAACACAACCGGGAAGCCGGCGTGAAAGCCGGCTTCTTTTTTGTTGCCGCCACTCTGCTGTACCGGTGAGGAACTAAAAGCGATCTCCACAGTCGCCCGCCCGGCCGGCAAAATAAAAAAGACGCCCTGTGCACAACTAACATGTTTTATGCCGTCGGCGGGCGGTGGAACACTTTAACAAACTGCGTATACCGCTCGACTTGGCGGCGGTCGACTTCATAGCCGATGCCCGGAGCATCCGGCACGCGGATGAGGCCGCGATGCACTTCAACTTCTGGGACGATGATATCCCGCTCCCAATAACGGGACGAAGCGGCGGTGTCGCCGGGAAGCGCGAAGTTTTCCAACGTCGTGATCGCGATATTGTGGGCGCGTCCGACCCCTGCTTCCAACATCCCGCCGCACCAGACCGGAACGCTGCGCTCAGCGCAAAGATCGTGGATGCGCTTTGCCTCGCAAAGCCCGCCGACGCGCCCGATTTTGATGTTAATGATGCGGCAGCTGCCAAGGTCAAGCGCCTTGCGCGCATCGTCATATGAGCGAATGCTTTCATCAAGGCAAATCGGCGTCTCAAGGAGCGGCTGCAACCGGGCGTGATCGACAAGATCGTCAGCCGCAAGCGGCTGCTCGATCATCATTAGGCCAAATTCATCAAGCGCTTTCAGACGCTCTCGATCCGCGAGCGTATATGCTGAGTTCGCATCCGCCATGAGCGGCACGTCGGGAAACGCGCGCCGCACCTCGCGAATGATATCGACATCCCATCCCGGTTTGATCTTCACTTTGATCCGCCGGTACCCTTTGTCCACATACCGTTCAATCACCTGAAGCAGATCGTCGACCGTCGGCTGGATGCCGATGCTGACGCCAACTTCAATGTCCTTTTTCGCGCCCCCGAGCGCTTGATAAAGCGGAACCCCGAGCCGCTTCGCATACAAATCCCACACCGCCCCTTCAAGCGCCGCCTTGGCCATGTTGTTTTGCCGAATAGCAGAAAAGCGTTTGGACAGTTCGTTCGGATGATGGATCGGCTCAGCCAACGCAAGCGGCACAAGAAAATCCTCCAGCATATGCCAGTTCGTTTTCACCGTTTCCTCGCTGTACCACGGGGCGGAAAACGCGACCGATTCGCCCCAGCCGGAAACGCCGTCGCGGTCGACCGCCTCGACTAAAATAAACTCTTTCGTTTGAAACGTGCCGAAGCTCGTTGTAAAGGGCGATTTCAACTCCATTTGCAAATGGCGCAATATGACGCATTCGATGTTGATCGTCATTCCTTTTCCCCTTTCTGCGGCAGCCATTCGTTTCTCCTCACCCATATGTAGTGCATCGCCGGCTCCCCGGAACGGCGCACGGCGCCAGCGGCAATCCAGCCTTCCGCAAGCAGCCGCTGAAACAGAGCGCGCGTCGCCAGCCGCCACTCAAGCGCCAGCGCGAGATCCCGCTCTTTCAGCTGCGGAAAGTCAAGCGGAACAGCAGCCAACAACAACGGCGCCGCTGTTTCACCGATGTCTCTAGGCACCGGCCGCAACAGGCCGTCAGCCCTTTGATCTGCCTCGAGCACCGTCAGACTTCTGTCCTTGAGAAGATCAGTTTTAGCTAAGTTCCGCTCCCCGGTCGGACGCTCATCAAGCCGCCATTCGACAATGAAGCGGTCGGACGGCAATTGAGCGTTCAATGCATCATTCATTTCGCCGTAGCAGTTTTCCACATACTCGACGCCAACGGCCCCAAGCTTCGCCAAGTTCAAATAGCCGTTGCGGCTTTGCAGCGGGTCATACGTCCAGCGGATGATTCGGTAACCGCGCCGCCGCGCTTCTTCCGCCTGTTTCATTTTCAAGCGATAGCCGAGGCCGCGATCACGAAACGATTCGGCAATCCCCATCATATGGGAACAAAGATACACTTCCCCGTTTCGAAACCCAGGAAAGCTGTAGACAAAGCCGACAAGATTCCCGTCCGCATACGCCCCGATGATCATGCCTCCGTTTTTGGCCACCGTCAGCGTCTGGTGAAGCGGAACCGGCGCCGTCCCCCAAATCTCCTCCTCAAGCCTGGCCATCTCTGTCAACTGTTCGATCGTCTCAAGGATTTGCAGCGACAGAGGCACACTCGCTCTCTCCCTGCGGCGCAAATGTCGCAAACGTGTTCATCACAACCCGCGCCAAAATTTCCACTCCGGAAAGCAAATCGTCGCGCCGGAACGTCATGTTCGGGTGATGGAGCCCGGGACGCAAGTCGCAGCCCAGTCCGAGCATCGTTGTTTTCAGCTCCGGTTTTTTAAAGGAATAAAAATGGAAATCCTCTCCTCCCGACGTCACGACTGGCGGAACGCATTTTTCCGCCCCCAAAGCAGCGATGATCGCCTCTTCCATCAGCCGCTCAGCATCCGGGTCAGGGTGGGCGGCGACGATGCGCGTCCGCTCAACAAGCTCAATATCTGCTCCGTAAATCGCAGCGACCCCGTTGATCACATGGCGCAGCCCCTCAACAAGCCGCTCCATCGCCTCGTTCGTTTGCGCTCGCAAATCAAGGGCAAACTCCGCGTAGTCCGGGATCGTGTTCGCATCTTTTTCACCGGCGTGAAACTTCGTCATTTTAATCGACGCCGGCACTTGCGGATCGATATGAATTTTCCCGAGTTCTTGCACGATGGCGCTGCCGACTTCAATGACGTTAACGCCTAAATGCGGCCGCGCGGCATGCGCCGCCACACCGCGAATCCGTCCTTCGATGCATTGCGCCGCCCCATGGATGATCGCCGGCGCCGCATATCCGCCTTTTATTTCTTGAATCGGCCGCAAATGAACGCCGTATAAAAACGACACGCCGTCAACCGCCCCTTTTTCGATCAGCTTCAGCGCCCCTGTTCCTTTCTCCTCGGCCGGCTGGAACAAAAACCTCACCGTCCCCGGCGGCTTGTAACCGATGCGGCGAAGCAGCTTCGCCACCCCAAGGACGATCGTCATGTGGGCGTCATGCCCGCACGCATGGTTCGGCTGCCAAACGCCGTTCACCTCTTGCCAAAGGGCGTCCATATCGCTGCGCACCCCGACTGTAAACGGCCCGGCGCCGATTTCCGCCACCACACCCGGGCAATCGGCAAACGTCCGCACCCGATATCCTTCGCGCTCCAACTCTCGGCAAAGAAATTCGGTCGTTTGCCACTCTTCCCAACTAATTTCCGGATGACGATGAAGATGGTCAAAAATGCTCCATAATTCTGCTTTCATCTGCTGAACAATTTCTTTCATCCCGCTCTCCCCCGCTGGTTGAAGTCGATAGAAAAAACATGGTTATATTCATTATAATATTCAAACAAATAAATACAACGATAGGCAAACGATTGGAAAAAACAGATACGTACAATTAAGGGCGGCGCTTGGCCAGCTGGTTGATGACCTCAGAAAAAATGAGTCCCATCGCAATCGCCCCAGAAATCATGAACGCTTTTGCCGCTAGTGAAATCGCCGCATTGTAATCGTTCATGACAACATGGCGCATCGCCTCAAACGCTGTTCCGCCCGGCACAAGGGGAATAATGCCAGAGACGATAAAAATCGTCGCCGGCGTTCGATAGCGGCGGGCGAACCCGTTGCTTAAAAAAGCGACGAAAAACGCCGCTACAAACGTGGCGGCGACACCGTCTATCCCCGACCGGGCGGCGGCCATATACATCGCCCAGCCGCTCATGCCGACAAATCCGCTATGCGGCAGCAATCGTTTCGGAATATTGAAAATGACGCCAAACAGCGATGACGCCACAAAGCTAAGCAACAATTGCACCATCATCATCCATGCTCCCTGTCATCGAATCGATAAAATAAACGCAATGCCGGTGCCGATCGCAAACGCGGTTAAAAACGCCTCTGCACCGCGCGACAAACCGGCGATCAAATGGCCGGCCATTAAATCGCGCACCGCATTGGTAATCGCCAGCCCCGGCACGAGCGGCATCACCGATCCAATCATCATGTTTCCTACATCTCCGACCAATCCGGCCCTTTCCATCAACAGCACGATCCCACCAGCGACAAAAGCGGCAAAAAATTCAGCGAAGAACCGGATTTTCACGAGCCGATGCATCATTTCAAAACACCAAAACGCCATTCCACCGGAAAGAAGGGAAGGGAGAAAATGATTCATGCCGCCTAACAACGAGGCAAAACAAGCGCTCGCCACCGCTGCGGCAGCAGTTTGCTGCCAAAGCGGATAACTGAGCGGCTGCTGCTGAACGCGTTCCAATTCTTTGCGCGCTCCGTCGAGCGACAGTTCGCCGTTGCTGATGCGGCGGGAAATGTGGTTGACAAGCGCCACCTTGGATAAATCGATCGAACGCTCGGAAATGCGAATAAACCGTGTTACATTCGTTCCCTCAACGGAAAACATGATGCCCGTTGGTGTCACATAGCTATGAGAGCAGGAAACACCAAGCGCAGCGGCGATGCGCCCCATCGTATCTTCCACCCGGTACGTCTCCCCACCGCTTTCAAGCATCAATTTTCCCGCCAACAAACAAACTTCCACAATCTCATCGATCCGCTCCTTCATCACCGGTTCACTCCTTTCTATTGCCGCTGGCATGGCGAAACGGAAGAACGAACCCTTGCCACGATGGCAAAAACAAACTCCTACCAAACCAGTTGGCAGGAGTCTTGCTCGAACACCGTTTTCAGTAATCTTACCCCCATTATACCAAACAAGCCGCCCGTTGCCAAACGCCTCAACCGCTCGCTTGATCGGGGCCGCTTTGCTTATAGAGAATATTTGTGATGCGAGCAAACCCCAAAATACAAAGGAGCGTGATCGCCCAACCAATCACTTCGCGAATCACAATCGCACGGTCAAACGCCTCGACGCCATAGCGAACAATCAAGTGCGCCTTGACCGCCGCCAACAATCCATCGCGCAGGGCAAAGCCAACGGTGATCCACTGAAAAAGCGGAAAAACATCGCGTTCAAAAAACCGCTTTTTCATTACCGAGCGCGGCGCTCCCTGCATTTCCACAAAATCAAGCGAAAAATAAAGCATCAACGGCCGCTTTACCGCAACAGTCGCTAGAAAACAGACAGCCAAAACGATCGAGTACCATACATCGTTCCATAACATTTGCAACGCGGAGCCAGCCAACACGTTCAATAGCGTACTAACCGCCAGATTGACAATCAAAAACGTGCCAAACAACTGCACTTTGCGAACGGACCAAAAACGATAAACCGTATAAACCGCCCCCGGAATGGTACAGATGAGCATCGCCCCGTACTCTCCGACCGGGCCGCGCAGCGCATGCCATAGAACAATCGGAAATACAACATATAGCACGACATCAAGCACGACGATCCGCTTTTCCATTCCCTCTTCCTCCTGGCCTCTTTCCCTTTTCACATACGCCCCAATCATTCGCCGGATTCCGCTCCAATGACTCGCATCCCCTTAGCCTCAATCCAAGCCGACACTTCCCCTTCTCCTGCATCCTCGCCATCCGCGTGGATCGGAACAGGGGCAGCCGGGCGGATGCGCACGTTCCGCCCAGTGAACAAGCAAACTTCTTTCATTCGTACATGCCCGCCCCAAAATACAGTTAAAAACAGCGCAAGAATTTTCCAACGAGGCATCGGCCCGACGACCGTCACATGAAGCAAGCCGTCATCGGCCCGAGCGGACGGCGCGATGCGCATTCCCCCACCGTAGTATGGGTGATTCGAAACCGTTGCCATCCAAGCCTTCAAAAACGAATAATTCTGTCCATCGACACAAATATCAAAGTCAACCGGTTGATAGAGAAACAAATCTCTTACTAAATAAAACACTTGAACGCTCTCCCACCTACGCTTGCGCTTCGAGGTGGGAGATTCTTGGGAACCCTCGCCCTACGACAGGCTGTTCACCAAGCCATCCCCGTGCGTCCCACGGTTGGGCTGCCTTACAAAGACAGCAAACGAAGCCCTTCCTGCAAAATATTTCGGGCGGCGTTCTCGTCCCGATCATGTTCGGCTCCGCAGTTCGGGCACACCCATTCGCGGATGCCGAGCGATTTCACCTCAACATGCCGGCGCCCGCAGCACGAGCACAATTGGCTCGATGGAAACGTGCGGCCGACACGAACCAACGTCCGCCCGTACCATTTCGCTTTATACTCGAGCATCCGAAGCAAGCGCCCCCACGCGGAATCCGAAATGCGTTTGGCCAACTTGCGATTCTTCTGCATGTTCTGCACACGCAAGTCCTCCACGCACACCACTTGGTTTTCGCGGATGAGGCGGGTGGACAGTTTGTGCAGGAAATCGTTCCGACAGTTGGCGATTTTCTCATGAAGCTTGGCGACTTTCAACCGGGCTTTGCGTCAGTTCGAACCGCCCGGCTTCCGGCGAGCCATCACCCGCTGCCAGTACGCCAGCTTTTCTTCATATCGGCGCCAATACTGAGGGTGTTCGATCTTCTCGCCCGTGGAAAGCACCACCATATGTTTCAACCCCAAATCGACGCCCACTTGCTTGTCCGTTGGAGGCAATGGAGGAATCTCCGTTTCCACGAGAATGGAGACAAAATACTTCCCTGTTCGGTTTCGGCGAATGGTGGCGGAGAGAATGCGGCCTTCCACCTCACGGCTTTTGGAAAACGCCACCCATCCGAGCTTCGGGAGTTTCAACCGATGGCCGTCCACTTCGATCGATGGGCGCCCTTTCTTTGGGTAGTTGCACTGGGCGGTGTACGACTGGTTCGGGTGTTTTTTGCTTTTGAAGCGGGGAGCGTTCGCCGTTCCATCGAAGAATCGGTCCAACGCCTCGGCCAACTGCTGCAATGCATTTTGCAAGGCGGTCGAATCGGGCGCTTTCAGCCACGGGAGCGTTTGCTTCAACGCAGTCAACCGCTTGGAGCACTCGTTATCGCTAAGCCCCCCCCTGTTGTTTCATACGCCTGATTCCATTCGGACAAAAAGTGATTGTACACAAACCGGCAGCACCCGATCGTTTGGTGAATGAGCTCCGCTTGTGTTCGGGTGGGATACAACCGAAAGCAGTAGGCTTTGTGCATGACCTTCCCTCCCCCCCTTACAGAACATTTGTTCTACCCTCTATTTTACATCTTTTGTTCGTTGAAGGCAAGAGAGAGTGATGGCGAATGCCGATTCATCCCCCACTTCCGCTCACACGTAGAAGTGGGGTTCTTCTCGGTTTGGAATGATAAAAGTTCATCGTCTTCCTCCATTCATTCCTCTCTCCTTACCAATTGGCTGTTTTTTTCATTTTTCCTTTCATGAAAATAAGAAAAATCCGAACCCGCCGACCGGATTCGGATCCTCCGTCATTCCTCGCCAATAATTTTGACTTCCAATTCGAGATCGACCCCGAATTTTTCCTTCACTGTTTTGCGCACCATTTCGATCGTCGCGATGTAATCGGCAGCTGTCGCATTATTTTTGTTAATAATGAATCCTGCATGCTTCGTCGACACTTCCGCGCCGCCAAACCCTTTCCCTTGCAGGCCGCTGTCTTGAATGAGCTTGCCGGCAAAATAGCCCGGCGGACGCTTGAACACGCTGCCAACCGATGGATATTCAAGCGGCTGTTTCGATTCGCGCTGAAATGTTAAATCATCCATCTTCGCCTTGATTTGCGCATAATCGCCCGGCTGGAGCGCAAAGACGACTTCGAGCACAATATCATGCGTCCGGCTGATAATGCTTGTTCGATAGCCAAGCTCCAGCTCCTCGTTCTTTAACGTTTTCAACTCGCCGGCGAGCGTCGCCACTTTGACATGATCAAGCACATCTTTCACTTCACCGCCGTATGCCCCGGCGTTCATCATGATCGCCCCGCCGACCGACCCTGGGATGCCGCAGGCAAACTCCAAACCGGTAAGGCTTTGTTCCAGCGCAAACCGCGACACCGCTTTAATGTCCGCCCCGCTTTGTGCGATCACGTTGTTTCCTTCGCGCCAAATGCGGTTCAAATGCTTCAGCTGCATGACAATGCCGCGCAGCCCGCCATCGCGGATGATGACGTTCGAACCGTTTCCAAGAAGCGTAAACGGCAGGTGGTGCTCTTCTTTCAGCCGCAACACTTCAATGACCTGCTCGTACGTTTCCGGCCAGACGAGAAAATCGGCCTTGCCGCCGATCCGCACCAATGTATGGTTTTTCATCGGCTCATCACGAAGGACGTTTCTTTCTCCACAAATTTCCACAAGCCTTTGATAAATCTGTTCCGCACGTTCCATCGTTCTGTCACCTTCTTTATTCTTCCATGCCGCTTGGCGGCATTCATCCATACCGTTTCCATTATCGCTGGAATCGCGCCGCATATCAAGTGGGCAATGTTCCTGATTCTGTTTTATTCTGGACTAGGAGAAAAGGTGACGTTCGAAGGAAGGCGAGATGTTTATGTCTCTTTCAATATGGAAAAGATGATAACAATCAATCATAGTGTAGGAGGGAGTCTATTGCACGACACGTTAGCAGAAGTCAGCGCCATCCTCAACCGGTCGAAAGAAGCGCTCGGCCAGTTTCAATCGATTTTAGAACCGACGATTGAACAGGCCGCTGACGACCATGCACGGCTGTATTGGCATCATATTTACGAAGAAGAGGAACACCGGTTTGACCGTTTGACCGCCTTGCTTCCAAAGTTGGAGGAGGCGTTGGCGGACGAAGCATTCTTATCGCGGGAAAACGGCGACTTTTTGCGCCTGTTGCAAGACATCAGCCTTGAAAAATTCGGCTTGCACAACTTTTTGGAGCATCTCGATTTGTCCCTCTTCCACTATAAAGGGACGGAACATGAACCAGCCATTACGGCACTGCGCGACATGACCGCTGCGGACTACCAACAGATGAAAGCCGCCCTCGAAACGCTCAATCGCGCGCTGGACGCACCGCTTTCCTTCGCGGCCGCGGTGCCGACAGACGAAAAAGAGAACCAAAAAGATCACCTAAAACTACCTCAGTATGCCGCCATGCCCACCGTGTCGTCATCCGTCAGCCCATCGTCCGAAGCGCGGCGGCAACTGACGGTTGGCAGCTTAAAAAACATATAAGAAAGGAGAGGAAACATGGATAAAACGAAGCTGTACTCAGAAGCCCCTCTCACAAGCAGCCAATGGCGCGAGCTTGACGAATTGGTCATTGAAACGGCGCGCCGCCAGCTCGTCGGCCGCCGATTTATCGATTTGTACGGTCCGCTCGGCGAAGGCGTCCAGTCGGTCGCCAACGATATTTATATGAACCCGGAACAGGGGGACATGAGCTTCCACGGCAAAAAGCTGAGCCTTTCTGAGCCGACGCGGCGCGTACATGTAACGATTCCACTTTTATATAAGGATTTTATTTTATACTGGCGCGATATCGAACAGGCGAAACAGCTCGGCAGCCCGATCGACTTTTCCGCCGCCGCCAACGCCGCTCAGCAATGCGCGCTGCTCGAGGACGATTTGATTTTCAATGGTTCAACTGAATTTGATGTGCCAGGCATTATGAACGTCAAAGGAAAAATCGCCCACATTCGCAGCGATTGGATGAAATCGGGCAACGCCTTCACTGACGTCGTCGAAGCGCGCAACAAGCTGCTTCAGCTCGGCCATACCGGCCCATACGCGCTCGTCTTGTCGCCGGAATTGTATGCGTTGATCCACCGCGTCCATGAAGGAACGCACGTGCTTGAAATTGAGCATATTCGCGAGCTGATGACCGCTGGCATTTACCAAACTCCGGTCATTAAAGGCAAACGCGGCGTCGTCATTGACACCGGCCGACAAAACATCGACCTCGCTGTCGCGGCCGACATGCAAACTGCGTTTTTAGACACAGAAAATATGAACTACCTATTCCGCGTCTATGAGTCCGTCGTACCGCGCATCAAACGTCCAAGCGCCATCTGCACGCTCGAGGATCCGAACGAGTCAGTATGAGCGGCGCCTGATCTGGAGAAGCGGCACGCGGGCTTCCCTTGCCATCAAACAGCAAAAACGGCATAAGGCCAGCGATCCGCGCCATGAAAACGAGGCACAGCAAGTTCCCTTTAACGAAAACGCACCCGGACGATAGGGGAAATCGCCGGGCGGTTTGTTGATTTTCCCATTAAGCGGTGCGGGCCGTTTGTCCTTGAACGTTGGAGACGAGCAGCGACAATTCGGGGCTAAGCGCCTCAACGCCGATGTCATCGATAATCATTTTCGCTTCCTGCCAAAAATGAACGGTATAGCTGCCTTCATAAATCTCAAAGAGGCGTTTTAAATAGCGCCGCTTATTGTGGATGGCTTCCCGTTTATAAGCGGCGTTGTTCAGCTCACGAATTTTTTTATGTTCAGGCGCAGAGATGACGCTGATGTCATGAACGTTGACGATGAGCCGTTCCCCTTGTTCGGTCACAAAACCGACCGAATAGTATTGGGCGCCTAGTTGATCAATATGAACGATGCAGACGTTTCGATATTCTTCGCCGGAACGGAGGCGGAGAAGCGCCGCTTCCACCGCGCCGCCGACTTTTCGCTCGTTGGCCAAAATCGCTTTCATATCGCGCAGTCCGTTCATCGGAATGCCCATGGTGTCTCCCCCTTGACCTTTACTGAGATGACGTTTTCGCACTTCTTTTTACATATATGATACCAATGATTCACCCTTATGTAAATGATATTCATTTTCAAATCAAGGATGTAATTTAAAGGGGATGTAGTTAAAAATGGTAAAATCGTTCACAGTCGGCTCATTGAAGCCCGCCTCCCGGTCAACGGAGCGCCTCGCTTCCGCCACAGCTAAGCCTGATGGATCGCCCGTTGTGCGGCCGTCTGCCATTCAAATCAAACAAAACGGAAAAACATTCACTGTACAGCGCAATCCCGGCGTTTCGCTTCTTGACGCCGCTCTAGGACAAGGTGTTCTGCTCGATCACAAATGCAAAAAAGGAACGTGTGGCCGTTGCATGATCACCGTTCTGGCCGGCGCTCACCTTCTTGCTCCGAAAACGCGGCGCGAGCGCGAAAAAACGGATCAACCAGCGAAACGGCTTGCCTGCCAAGCACAAATCCAATAAGCCGATCGCTATTTTAGCACGATCGGCTTATTTTTCCCATGCAACCGCTCCCACCTACTTTCTCTCATTGCCTGACGCTTTACGCCATGGTATGATGATGAGAAATCCCAAAAAACGGAGGGGATGCCGATGAGATACATCACCTTAACCGACGTCTTTGCCCATCCGATTGCGCAAAAATATTTACTTTCATCAGGTAAGCTGCTCGCGCGCCAGCGGCACAGAACGATACACACCATCGAATGCCCTCTTATATTCTCATCATCCACTCACACTTTAAGACTGCTTGGCATCATCTGCCCCGCCAAAACGCCCGCTGTCGTTCTTCCAAAAAAGACGAACAAACGGCCTTATCCGGCAAAAAGCCACGCTGATCGTTGTCAAACGGAACTTCTCTCATTTATAACTCATCAAATCCGTTGTCCACTTGCACTTTTGTATATTGGCGCGGCTTCTGTTCAAAGAAGTCTGATTTGCCGAGGTCGACTTCTTCGTACGCTTTAATCCAGCGGAGCGGGTTCGTCCGATAGCCGTCAAACGGACGGTCAAATCCAAGCTGATGGGCGCGGACGTTGGCGTAAAACTTAATGTACGCTTCCAAATCAGCCAAATCGATGCCATCGATGTCATGCCCGATAATTTCCCGAGCCCATTCGATTTCCAGCTCAGCCGCTTTCATAAACGTTTCGCGGACAAAATCCGCCAGCTCCGGCGTCCGATATTCCGGGTATTCGTTCAACACTTCCTTGAAAATTTTCGCAAACAAGTCGACATGAATGTGCTCATCGCGGTTGATGTAATTGATCATCGTGCTCGTCGCCACCATTTTTTGCTGGCGCGCGAGGTTGTAGAAAAAGGCGAACCCCGAGTAGAAAAACAGCCCTTCTAAAATGACGTCAAAGACGATCGACCGCAGCAAGTTTTCCACGTTCGGCTCTTCCGCAAACGCCTTGTAGCCGTTCGTCACAAAATCGTTCCGCTTGCGCAGCGTCGGTTCGTTCCGCCAAAAGTCGAATACTTCATCTTGCTTCGCTTTCGGCACAAGGCTCGAGAGCACGTACGAATACGAATGGTTGTGAATGACTTCCTGCTGGGCGAGCATGATCATGAGCGCATTGATGCTCGGATCCGTAATGTAATCGGCGACGCGCCCAGCGTAGTCGGTTTGGATGCTGTCAAGCAGCGCCAACAGTCCGATGATTTTCAAAAACGCATCCTGCTCGCGGGCGGTCAGCTGCGGAAACTGCTTCACATCTTGCGACATATTGATTTCAAACGGCGTCCAAAAGTTGACGAGCATTCGCTTATATTTCGCATACGCCCATGGGTAGGCGATATCGTCCCAGTTCAACACATTCGAGCAGCGGCCATTGATGATGCCCGTCGAACGGTTCGGCGCCTCTGGATCCATAATCGGCCGTCTGACTAAGCTGATCGTCATTGTGTCGATTCCTTCCTTTCTCTTTCAAGTATCGTGATGCGCGACCAACCGCAGACGCCCCTCCCACACAAGGAAGGGAAAGCCTGACCAAAGGCGTTTCCCGTGGTCAGCTCGCGCAAGAATCGCACTCTTCGATCGTCCCGGATGTCGAACGCACGTAATACGTCGTTTTCAACCCCGACTTCCATGCCGTCAAATGCAAATCGAGCAACTCTTTTGCCTTAATCGTGTTCATGACGTAGAAGTTAAATGAGATGGCTTGGTCGACATGGCGCTGGCGGGCAGCGTTTTGCTTGATGCTCCAATGCTGGTCGATATGGTACGCCGATTTGTAATACCATGTCGTCTGTTCGTTTAAATCTGGCACCGTAACGGGAATCTTATAATCTTTCTTTTCCTCGGCGTATACTTTTAAGAAAATGGGATCAATGCTCGCCGTGCTGCCTGCGATGATCGACGTCGATGCGTTCGGGGCGATGGCCATGATATAGCCGTTCCGCATCCCGTAGCGGGCCACATCTTGCTTCAGCTGATCCCAATCAAGTTCGCCGTGGCTTTGGTAGCCGCGCCGTTCAAAATAAGCGCCCGTCTGCCAGTCCGACCCTGGAAACGCCGGGTAACTCCCTTTTTCTTTTGCGAGCTCCATGCTCGCCTGAATCGCCAAATAAGCGATCGTTTCATACAGCTCGTCGGCATAGCGGACCGCTTCGTCTGACTCCCAGCGAATGCCTTTTAACGCCAAAAGATGATGCCAGCCAAAGGTGCCAAGCCCGACAGCGCGATATTTTTGGTTCGTCAGGCCGGCTTGCAGAACTGGGATATTATTGAGATCAATGACATTATCAAGCATCCGCATTTGAATCGAGATGAGACGCGCCAAAACACCATCGGTCACCGCGCGCGCCAAATTGATCGACGATAAATTGCAGACGACAAAATCGCCTGGTATTTTTTCAATGATAATCGTCCCGTCTTTCACATATTGCCGTTTCATCACCGTTGGGCTTTGGTTTTGCGCGATCTCGGTGCAAAGATTGCTGCAGTAGATCATCCCGAGATGGCGGTTCGGGTTTTGCCGGTTCACTTCATCGCGGTAAAACATAAACGGCGTCCCCGACTCAAGCTGGCTGCGCATGATGCTTTTCATCACTTCAATCGCCGGCACTTTCTCTTTCGACAGGCTCGGTTCGTTGACACATTGCCAATATTTCTCGCGAAAACTCCCGCTCCCTTTTTCCTCATCATAAAAGTCTTCCAAGCTAAAGCCCATCACCTTCCGCACTTCATGCGGATCAAACAAATACCAGTCGCCTCGCTGTTCGACCTGCTCCATGAACAAGTCCGGAATGCACACGCCGGTGAACAAATCATGCGTCCGCAGCCGTTCATCGCCGTTGTTGAGCCGCGCGTCCAAAAACGCGAAAATGTCTTTATGCCATACATCCAAATAAACGGAAATGGCCCCTTTGCGCTGCCCTAACTGGTCAACGCTCACCGCTGTGTTGTTCAGCTGCTTCATCCACGGGATGACGCCGGAAGAGACCCCTTTAAACCCTTTGATGTCGCTGCCGCGCGAACGGATTTTGCCTAAATAGACGCCGATGCCGCCGCCTGATTTGGACAAATTGGCGATGTCGGTGTTGCTGTCATAAATTCCTTGCAAGCTGTCATCGACCGTATCGACAAAGCAGCTTGAGAGCTGGCCGTACGATTTCCCGGCGTTGGCGAGCGTCGGCGTCGCCACCGTCATGTATAAGTTGCTTAACGCCCAATACGCTTCCTTCACGAGCGCAAGCCGCCGTGTGGCCGGTTCATTCGCCATTAACGTCATGGCAATGACCAAAAACCGCTCCTGCGGCAGTTCATACAGCCGCCGCTCATAATCGCGCGCCAAATACCGGTCGGCGAGTGTGCGCAGCCCGATGTACGTAAACAGCTTGTCCTGATCGGGATCAAGAAACGCGCCGATGGCGTCGATTTCTTCTTTCGTATAACGTTCCAACAGAAGCGGACTGTACACCCCTTGTTCCGTCAGGGCGGCAAGCAGCGAATAGAAATCGCCGTACCGCTCGCGCTCGTCGTACCCGCGATGCCGCGCCGCTTCACGGTACAATTGCCGCAAATACAGCCGAGCGCACACAAACGTCCAGTCCGGCTCCTCTTCGCTTATATACGATAACCCCTCCAAGACAGCCGTCTGATACAACTGTTCAACCGTAACCGTTTCTTTTCGCGAGACGAGCTGCCAAACACGCTCGACATATTCATCAAGCGACAGGCGGCCGAATCCAGCCGCGGTCCGATGGATCAGCGATGCAAACTCTTCACGTGAAAAAGAAATCGGTTTCCCTTGGTCATCGATGATGATCATTTTCGTCAGCACGGTCATTTGCTTCCCCTCTCCTCCAATAAAAAATCCGCTCGGGCAAGCGAGCGGATGAAACGACAGACGGAAAAAGGCAGACGAACTCCTTTTCTTTTTCCCTATCGTTTCATCTTCTCACACCCCGAAGAACATGAAACGTTCCAAGCAAGGCAGGTCTCCTGACTCGTGCATCGTCCTACTTTGGGGCCTTCCCAGCGGCGCGCCGAATGGCTTTTGCCGCCAGTGGCCATCCCATTTCGTCCGCACATACAGTTGCGGGGGCAGTTCCGGATTCGCACCGGATTCCCTATTAAGTCCAAATGGACACCGTTGCTTGGTCAAACCATATGTAGTTGTATAAAAAGGACCACAAACCAATATATAGTATTTAGCATCCTGATGGAACAAGCATATACCAAAACCGGGAAAATTGCAAGAGCGGGGAAAGTAAATTTTTCTTTTCCGCCCAAAGTCCGTTCATAAAAGCGTGCTACGATTCACATGTACGAATCATCACAAGGAGGGAGCACAAAATGGGAGCAAAACATCAAATCGCACCCGACCATCAAGAGTGGGCGGTGGAAGCGCACGGATTGGTGAAAACATTTGGCGGCCATCGGGCCGTCGACGGTCTCAACTTACGCGTGCGCGCGGGCACGATTTACGGGGTGCTTGGCCCTAACGGAGCTGGCAAGACCACAACGATCCGAATGTTGGCAACGTTACTGCGCCCGGACGCCGGTTCGGCCAAAATCTTTGGCTACGACAATCCAATAAGAACGGATCCGCCCTTTTTACTCCACCGTCGAACCACTTTCTCTTCACGGTGATCAAAAAAGACATCCCGGCCGAACCCCGGGATGCCCTCTCGTTTCCTTGTTACGCCTCCAAAACGGACGCTGGACGCTTTTCGTTTTGTACGGATTGAGCAAAATCGTATTTCTTTTCTACATACACTTGATGCCAAACCATAAACGCCAACACCGTCCACAGCTTGCGGCTATGGTCCGCCTTGTGGCGGGCATGTTCATCCAGCAACCGATAGAGCACGTCCTTATGGAACAGATGATCCGTCTCGCTTTCGTTGATGAGCTGTCTCGCCCAGTCATACATTTCGTTTTTCAGCCAGTGGCGAATCGGCACCGGGAACCCTAATTTTTTTCGGTTTAACACATGATCCGGCACAATGCCCTCGGCCGCTTTACGCAAAATATATTTCGTCGTGCCGTTGGCTGTTTTCATGTCAGGGGCGATTTTGGCCGCGACGTCAAACACCTTTTTGTCTAAAAAGGGAACGCGCAGCTCAAGCGAATGGGCCATCGTCATTTTATCCGCTTTGACTAAAATATCACCCCTTAGCCATGTATGAAGGTCAATATACTGCATCCGGTTGACGGGCGGGTAATGAAGCGTTTCGCGGTAAAAAGGAGCCGTCACCTCCGTATATTCGCGCCCCTCTTGGTACGTTTTGAGCAACGCAGCTTTTTCCTTTTCGCTATAGATTTTGGCATTGCCGACATACCGTTCTTCGAGCGGTGTGGTGCCGCGCTCCAAAAAGCTTTTTCCTTTCATCCCGTCCGGAAGCAGCTTCGCGATCATCCGCAACACGGCTTTTACGATGCTGGGCATTCGCGCAAACAGCCGCAACGACTCTGGTTCGCGGTAGATGTTGTAGCCGCCGAACAGCTCGTCCGCCCCCTCGCCGGAAAGCACAACTGTGACATGCTTTCTCGCCTCACGGGCGACAAAATACAACGGCACAGCCGCAGGATCAGCCAGCGGATCATCCATATACCACATGATTTTCGGCAATTCATCGATATACTCCTGCGGCGAAATGACATAGCTAATATTGTCCACCCCAAGCTTCTCCGCCGTTTCTTGGGCTACATCAATTTCGCTGAACCCTTCCCGCTCAAACCCGACAGAAAACGTCTTTAGGTCCGGATGGAATTGTTTCGCGATGGCGACGATGAACGATGAATCAATGCCTCCCGACAAAAACGCACCAACCGGCACATCGCTGCGCATATGGACGCTGACCGAATCAAACAGCGCATCGCGGATTTGCTTGACAAGCTCCTCTTCCGATTGACGAATGGGCTCGAAGGATGCCTTCCAATAACGATGAATCGTGAGCGGTTTTCCGACTTTTTTCTTGAGATAATGCCCCGGCTCTAACTTGTAAATGCCATCTGACATCGTCATCGGCTCAGGAACATATTGGAACGTTAAATAATGCTGCAGGGAATCGCAGTCCAACGCTTCCTGTCCCAGAGCCAGCAAGATGCTTTTCTTTTCCGAAGCGAAAAATGTGCGCCCTCCTTGCTCCGCATAAAAAAACGGCTTAATGCCGAACGGATCCCGCGCCGCAAACACCGTTTTCTCCTGCTTGTCCCAAATGACAAACGCAAACATCCCGCGCAGTTTTTCGACCGCTTTTTCTTTTTCCGCGCTGTAAAGGGCAACAATCGCCTCGGTATCCGAATGCGTCGCAAACGAATATCCTTTCGCCGCCAGCTCTTCCCGCAATTCAATATAGTTGTAAATTTCCCCGTTAAAAATGATCCAATATCGATCGTTTTCATAAGACAGCGGCTGATGCCCCGCCTCCAGATCGATGATGCTCAGCCGCCGAAAGCCAAAACTCACGTATTCATCAAAAAAATACCCCTCATCGTCGGGGCCGCGATGGGTAATCAGGCGGTTCATCTCCATCAACATTGTTTTCCATGTTTGCTCAATCGCTCTCGGGCGATCATGAATACAACCAATAAAACCGCACATAGTAATGATTGCCCCCCCACTTTGCTAAGAAGAATCGATGTATATACAGAACAAAAACAACACCAAAAGCTATTTTGTTCAATTTTAAGAAAATGACATTTTTTCTTTAACAGGATCTTCACCACACAGTGTACTTGACAAAGAAAGACGATCATGATAAAGAAAACCAAAACAGCATTTTTTATACCACACATCTCTTTGAGCAACATTGCTATCATGTTTGTCTTTAAAAGTCAAGTACATCTTTTGGTGATGAACCCTTTAACATAAGAAAGAGAAAGATTGATACAAAGACACTTTCATTCTAACGTACACAAAATCAAGTTTCAAAAACAATCTGTTTCCATTTTTTCAGGAAAACTGCTTTCAAGATTTTCAGTTTCCCCATATATTAACGATAAAATATGGAGAAAGTATGAATTTCATAGTTTCTGCATACTTACTTGATTAATATAAAAACAGCCACTTTTCACAAAGGGGTTGAGAACGGCTTGTTCGCGTTTATCCTTTTTTTGACTTTTCTCATCGTTTCCCTTTGTTTTGTTCTCTTGAGAAGACCTCTAAACGGGAGGATGGATCAACTGTCGCTCGGATTGTATATTTCCTGTTTCTTTCTATTGGCCGCCTCATTATCCTATTATGCAAGCTCGGCCCAGACAGGCGATGCCATCAAAGCCTTCGTACAGAAAAGAAACAGCAGAGAAACCGATCCGCCCCCCAACAATCAAGCGAAGGAGGCGAATCGATCAGCTGCTCCTTCAAAGAAACAAACGCCAAGGACATCCGTCCTTATTGACGCTCCCCTTTTGTCTCAGCTTCCGGAACTGCCAAGAGGATGCGAGGTGACCAGCTTGGCCATGCTCTTGAATCATGCGGGCATTCGCGTCGATAAGATGACGTTGGCGAAACAAATCAAGAAAAACCCTACTCCATATCAAGTGCGGAATGGTCAAGTGTTTTACGGACACCCAAATGAAGGGTTTGTCGGCGATATGTATACGTTATCGAAGCCTGGATACGGCGTGTACCATAAGCCGATCAAGCAGTTGGCTGAATGGTACTTGCCAAACCAAATCGTCGACTTAACAGGGCAATCGTTTGAGATCATCTATACATACTTGGCCAAAGGCACACCGGTTTGGGTGATTACGAACACCACCTTTCGTCCTCTTCCTCCCTCTGCCTTTCGGGAATGGCAAACCCCGCAAGGCCCGATCAAAATCACGTACCGGGAACATGCGGTGCTCATTACGGGATATGATGAGCAGTACATTTATTTCAATGATCCATTGACCGCTGTCAAAAACCAAAAAGCGCCGAAGCAAGACTTTATCGACGCTTGGGTTCAAATGGGACGGCAAGCGATTACCTACCACCGTTAGACATCGGTGAATCCGAATCGCTTGCTTTTTTTTTACATTTTAGTTGAACGATTTTCTCCATACATTTTGCACATCTATTTTCTATCATATAATTGCATCTCCCACTACAAGCTTAAGGAGGGAAAACGACATGAAGAAATGGCTGCTTGGCGCCATTTTCGCAGGAGTAGCAGCGATTGGCGCAGCTTGCTCAAATCCATCTTCCATGCAGGGACATGACATGTCCAACATGAATATGAAAAAAGAAAATACTTCCGCAGAAACGAGCAAGCAGCAATTGCCTTTAGCAACCCATACAGAAGTATTATCTGGGAAAGAAATTCACCTTACTGCGAAGGAAGCGTTATTGCCCATCAATGATCAAGTCAAGCTCCCGGTATACACGTATAATGGATCCGTGCCTGGTGCACAAATCCGCGTGAAGCAAGGGGAAAAAGTGAAAGTTGTGTTAAAAAATGAATTGCCAGAACCGGTTACCATTCACTGGCACGGCTATCCTGTTCCAAATAATCAAGATGGAGTACCGGGTGTCACAATGGACGCCATTCAACCGGGTGAAACGTTTACGTATGAATTTACCGCAACCGTGCCGGGGACGTATTGGTATCATTCCCATCAAAAAAGCGCCGAGCAAGTGGACAAAGGATTGTACGGCACGTTGATCGTCGAACCAAAAAATGAGGAAAAAGTGGATCGGGACTATACTCTTGTGTTAGACGAATGGATGAGCGACCCGAACGAAGAAAGCCATATGGACATGAATATGAGCGGCATGAACCATAGCGATATGGGACATGGAAATCGTTCCGATGGCCAACAAATGGATATGAGCAACATGGGACATAACATGAATATGTACGATCTTTTCACGATTAACGGAAAAAGCGGAGCGGCGATTGAACCGTTAAAAGTGAAAAAAGGCGAAAAAGTGCGACTTCGTCTTGTCAATGCAGGGTACATGTCCCACAAGCTTCATTTGCATGGACATGAGTTTAAAATTGTCGCAACGGACGGCCAACCGTTAAAGAACCCGCAACCAATCAAAGATGAACTGTTGAATATCGCTCCGGGTGAGCGCTACGACATTGAGTTTATCGCCAATAACCCGGGTGAATGGTTACTAGAATGTCACGGCAATATGAAAGGGACCGATGGCATGAAAGTGAAAATTGAATACGAAGGACAAGCAAACAATACGGACAAAGCAAATGCAAAAGAAAACCTCCCTGTCGTGGATATGACCACATATGGAAAATATGAAAAAGGTCCATTTACGTTAGACCAAAAATATGATGTAGAGTACACAATGGATTTAGGAACGGCCATGGGCAAAAATGGCATGATTTTCACGATTAATGGGAAAACGTATCCTGACACAGCGCCGATCAATGTGAAGACAGGAGATTTAGTAAAAGTAAAAATAGTGAACAATTCACCGATGGATGTCCATCCGATGCATTTACACGGACATTTCTTCCAAGTATTAAGCAAAAACGGCAAGTCAGTCACAGGCTCTCCATTGATGAAGGATTCCTTAAATGTAAACCCTGGTGAAGAATATGTCGTCGCATTTAAAGCGGATAATCCGGGAAATTGGATGTTCCATTGCCATGACTTGCACCATGCCTCAGCGGGAATGGTAACAGAAGTCAAATATGCCGATTACAAATCGGACTATACTCCAGATCCGAATAACACAACGAATAAAGGGGAATAAGAAAGCTGAGGGGGCTGACCCAAAACACAAATGCGTTTTGGGGTCAGCCCCTCTTTTTTATTACCATATCTAGGTATAAAACAATCACCAAAAAAACAATATGTTGTATTTTGTTTAAGAAAATTTCTCGTTATTCTTCATGAAGAGAAAAAACTTGCTCCAGCCGAGAACCCGTTTAGGCGATGACCATGTCCCGCTGCGTTCTGGATAAAAAAGTGCCCCGTTATCATTTCGGGACACCTTCCGTCTGTTACTTCACATCATACCCTTGCTCTTCAATCGCTTCTTTCAGTTTTTCTACGCTGACCTTTGTTTCATCATAATCCACATCAACCGTACCTTCTTGCAAATGCACCTCTACACGGTTGACGCCATCCAACGCTTGAAGTGCATTCGTCACCGCCGCTTTGCAATGTCCGCATGTCATGCCTTGTACTTGCAACGTAATCGTCATCATCCATTCCTCCTTAAATGTTCATATTTTCACGCGTTTCAAACGAAGCGCGTTTGTCACAACCGATACAGAGCTAAATGCCATCGCTGCCCCAGCGATCCATGGTTCCAATAACCCGAGAGCGGCTACAGGAATGCCAACTGTATTATAGAACAAAGCCCAGAACAGATTTTGCCGAATGTTTTTCATCGTTTGGCGGCTCAACTCAATGGCTTTCGGGATATGGCGCAAATCGCCGCCGACCAAGGTAACATCGGCCGTTTCGATCGCGACATCTGCTCCTGTGCCAATCGCCATCCCAATATCCGCTTTTGCCAAAGCCGGCGCATCGTTAATCCCATCGCCGACCATCGCCACTCGTTTCCCTTGTTTTTGCAATTCCTCGACGATGTTCGCTTTGTCTTCCGGGAGCACCTCGGCGTACACATGCTCAATGCCTACTTCATTGGCGATCGCTTCCGCCGTCCGCTGATTGTCCCCTGTTGCCATATATACATCGATGCCCATTTGTTTTAATGTTTGAATCGCTTCTTTAGAGCTTTCTTTCACCGTATCCGCGACCGCAATGATGCCGGCAAGCTCTCCATCGATGGCCACAAGCATAGCAGTTTTTCCTTGTTTTTCAAGTTCTACCATTTTGTCTTCATGCATGGAAATCTCTACAGAACGTTCCTTCATCAGTTTTCGCGTTCCAACAAGGACGGTTTTTCCGTCAATAACAGCTTCAATTCCGTGGCCGGTAATGGCGGAAAAGCGTTCCAACGTTTTGGGCGAAATCGACTGTTTCTTCCCGTATTCAACAATCGCATGAGCCAACGGATGCTCCGAAGCGCTCTCGGCGGAAACCGCATAATCGAGCATGTCCTCTCGGAAGGCCAGCACATCGGTGACTTCCGGTTTTCCTTTTGTCACCGTTCCTGTTTTATCGAGTAAGACCGCGTTGATTTTATGGGTTCCTTCTAAGTACTCACCTCCTTTAAAAAGAATACCATGTTCTGCTCCTTTTCCTGTTCCGACCATGATCGACGTTGGGGTGGCCAAACCGAGCGCACACGGACACGCAATGACAAGAACGGCGATGGCCACCTCAAGCGCTTTTGGTAAGTCGCCTGGCGCAACAAAGAAGTACCAGATCATAAATGCAACAACCGCAATTCCTACAACAATCGGTACGAAAATACCCGCCAGGACATCCGCCATCCGCTGAATCGGGGCTTTCGAACCTTGCGCCTCTTCGACGATTTTAATGATATTGGCAAGTGCTGTATCTTTTCCTACTTTTTCTGCGCGAATGGTGAGCACCCCATTTGTATTCATGGTTGCCCCGATCACATAGTCGCCTTCCTTCTTATCAACTGGAATTGATTCACCGGTAATCATCGATTCGTCTACAGAAGATGCTCCGGCAATGACCGTACCGTCCACCGGGATTTTTTCACCTGGCTTGACAAGGATCGTATCGCCGATCACCACTTCCTCGAGCGGAACTTTCATTTCTTCCCCATTCCGAATGACGGTCGCTTCCTTCGCCTGCAGGCTGACTAGCTTCGAGATCGCTTCGGTTGTTCGCCCTTTTGCAAGAGCTTCAAAGTATTTTCCGACAAGCACAAGCGTAATCAAGACGGCGCTTGTTTCAAAATATAATCTTGGCATATATTCAGGATTCCCAAGCGTTCGAAAAGCTTCATACAAGCTGTAAACGTACGCGGCTGATGTTCCAAGCGCCACGAGGACGTCCATGTTGGCGCTCTTGTTTCGCAACGCCCGGTACGCCCCTACATAGAAAGGACCGCCGATGTAGAACTGAACGGGTGTAGCTAAAAGAAGCTGAAACCATGGATTCATCAACAGATGCGGCATCGGCAAGCCGATATCAAACGGCATATGGGCAAGCATCGTATAAAGCAGCGGCAACGATAAGATGATAGAAATAGCGAGTTGCCGTTGTTTTTGTTTAAGCCGCTCTTCTTTCCGGCCAGCATCGTCTTGTTCCTCGTTTCGAATTTGCCCTTTGTACCCAAGCTTTTTGATTTTCTCTAAAATGTCTTCGACAGATGCAACGCCCTCCTTGTATTCGACCACCGCGCTGTTTGTCGCCAAGTTTACTGTAGCGCTTGTCACACCTTCCATCCGATTCAACCCTTTTTCAATCCGCGTCGCACAGGCCGCACATGTCATGCCTTCAATATCAAGCGTCACCTTTTCTGTCGCAACGCCATACCCCAAATTCTCAATTTTCGCTTCGATATCGGCGACCGTGTGCTTCGATGGATCATATTGAATCGTTGCTTTTTCCATTGCCAAATTGACATTGGCTTCTACTCCATCCATCTTATTTAATACTTTCTCAATCCGATTGGCGCACGCGGCGCATGTCATGCCGGTCACCTTCATTGTCACAGTTCTTTGTTCACTCATCCATCTTTCCCTCCCTTACTTTGAGAATTGCTTAATGACATCCATTAATTCGCGAATCGATTCGTCCCCGCTCCCTTCGCGGATCGCTTTCGACACACAATGGCTGACATGACGTTCTAACAAGTTCAATCCTACTTTATTTAACGCTGCCGTGATCGCTGAAATTTGCACTAAAATATCAATACAATAACGATTGTCCTCCACCATTTTTTGCACGCCGCGCACTTGTCCTTCAATGCGTTTTAAGCGATTCACAATTTTTTCAATTTCTTCTTCCGTGCGCGGAATCATTTTTTTATCCATATGTTGATCTTCACAATGGTTCATCAAGTATCACCTCTTCAATTACATTATACCGGTAATGGGTATATAAAGCAATGAAAGAGATGGTTGACGCCATCATGATCAACCATTTTTTCATCATTTATTCACATTTTTTCAATAGTTGTTCAAACTCTTCCAAAGAAATCTCTCCTTTGGCTAATCGTACTTTCAATATTTCCAGCGGAGAGAGTTCTTCTTTCCGATCATGGATAAAACGATATAAGAGACTGTAGATGAGTAAATTCGCTAACATAAATTTACATCCAAACAAAAAAAGAGACATGAACCCGATTCCTTGGTTAGAATAGATGTGTCACCAAACCATTCACACAAGGAGGTTCATGTCTCATGAATAGATTAGCACATCATCAAGGAATCCACAAGTTTTTCATAACATTGGGATTAGCACTTTACTTCTCGAAACCGGTCTTGAAGCATCTCGTTCATATCGTCGATGTCTTGACGACCAAAGGATTTTCAGGAACGCTGACCGATCTCCATCATGGGAGCTTTCATCCGAACCATCGCACGACACTCAGCCATTTTTTCACGAAAAGCCCTTGGGATGAAGAGACGTTGCTTCGTAAACTCCAGCAGTGGATTCTTCGTCGTGTCGAACGCAGCTCGAAACGAGAGAATTCCCCTCTTTTTGTTTCGATCGATGATACGATTTGCCAAAAAACGAAGCCTTCGTCACGGGCTATGCACGCCATTCAAGGGTGTGATGGGCATTATTCTCACACAGAGAAAAAATCAAAGACCAGCTGAAGCCAGGTGGATACCGCGTTCGCCACGTTCGGGCGGTCAAACGGTATTGGATCACCGTGTTGTTGGCTTGCGTGTACAGCATCGCCGAATCTCAACAAGACCTCTCCGCCGGACTGGAGCTTCTTCGATCGCGGAAAGGACACAGCCTAGTCGAGTTCATTTACAACGCAGCGAAGCAAGATATTCCCATTAATGTGATCAAAAAACAGCTCCATGTCGCCTAAGGGGTACCCTGTTTGTCTCTTTATACATGGAAATTATTGTAATAAAAAATGCTCATCTACAGTTCCTTATTATTTTGGGAATCATTTTTTGTAATCCACGGCCAAAATATTAATGCTATTAAAGCATAAAATTGCACCAGATAAGATATATCTTCAGTATATGGAATTATTTCTTTTGGATAAAAGAGTGGATCATTATAATCAATTAAACCATGAATAAAAATAGACACATATAGGTTACTCGTTCTAAGATAAGCAAGTACAAAAAATATACCAAGTACGAAGGTTTGAATCAAATAATCCCATGCCATTCCTAACTCTAATAATTTAGGTAAGTGACTCATACTAAAATAAGCCTGTGATATCATTAAAGAAATGAAAATGCTCCACTCTTTGTTTAATGAAAATTTACTTAAAAAAAGCGAATAAAGTTGAATAAACATAAACCCCCGCATGAAAAACTCCTCGGGTAATCCCACACCAAAAATATACGCGAAATAATTGCCAAGCCATTCTGCCGGCATGATGTGATCATAGCTAAATACCCAAACAACTTTATTCGCCAAAAAATAAACAACTACAAATTGTGTGAGCTGAACCAAAATCCAAATAAAAAAAAATATTGCGATACCGTTTATCAAGCTCAATGCATGGAATAGCTCTAACCTTCTAATATTTAACTTGCCAAACAACTTTATGCTTATTAAAAGCAGAATAAAGCTAACAGCACCAATCACCAGAACTGGTTGAATAAAATGAAACGTTTTGTTTTTGAGATATTGGGTTATGTAAAAAATTTCTTTTCTACAAATTACGATTGTTATTGTGATAAAGAATTCAACTATAGCGATAACAAGTAATCCGATAAAAGAAGAGGTCTCTGACGGTTTACTGATCGGAAGCTTCTTAATAGCTAATACCATTAAAATTATCTGTAATAACAATAAAACATTAATGATCGTGTCCATATTGTATAAAGGAATAAATTTAAAAATATAGGGGCCAATAAAGAAAAAAATGCAACAAACGCCTACTAAACTATAAAAAATTAGCTTCTTTTGGAGTTGGAAAGGTTTCTTTTTTTCCATTACCAAAATAATATTTAATATTACTAGTAAAACCACAAATATAAATTCATCTTTGAGTACGAGTGTTTTCCGATTCTCTATGAACAATTCTACTAAGCTATATGCAATACGTGTAAAGAAAAAAGAACATATTAAGATTATGAATAAAAAACTAATGAAAAAAATAGTGAAGTTTTTTATATTTATTTTTCTTTGCAGGTGAGTCACTATTCATCACTTCCTCTATTGTATAAAAATTCCACAATTGAGGTTCTATTACTTTCTGTTCATTTCTTTAGGAGCAATATCGACTAAATGTGCCAATGTTATTTATAATAGAGGACGAATCACTGAGTAACATTATATAGAATAAACCCGTGGTGCTAGATAAAATCGAGTAAGCAAAAAAATAGCTCTTGCCTGCGGATCTCCCGTAGAATGAAAGTGCGACCAAACATTCGAAAGAAAAGTCCCCATGCAGGAGCACTTTCATTTTACTACAGATCAAGCGAAGATTCCAAAACAATATGCAGCCATTTTCTTTTTTGTTTCTGCCCAACTTCCATCCATTCAAATGTATTTGCAACGCCGAAATGTTCATTTAGTGAAGCAAGAAGATGCGGTCATCATTGCCGTTCATCTGTTAGGAAAACGGTTGGGTTTCTTCTTCGGAACGCGCATGGCATCGTTTTGTCACTGGCGACTTGTTCGCTGATCAATCGTTTCTCGAACGTTCTCGATACAATCGCCGTTGTCGAGCGCTACGCTTTGCGATCAAATGGATTCGCCATGAGCTTGCCAAACGTGGACAACATCATGCCTATGCGGTCGTAGACAGTATACCGATGGAGTTGTGTCACCACGCAAGAATACATCGCGTTCAACGATTCCAAGGCATAGCTGACATCGGGCATTGTGTGTCGAAAAAGCAGTGGTACTATGGATTCAAGTTGCATCTTCAAGTGACCGATCAAGGACTGCCGATGGGATACGTGGTAACCGAAGCATCCTGTCATGATCGAAACGCTGCTGAAACTGTGATGACGCAAATTCCTCACCCCTACCATTTAGGTGACAAGGGATTTATTAGCAATGATTTACAAAGAAAGCTATATGAGGAATATCAAATCGCCCTCTGGACTCCATCTCGCAAAAATCAGAAGCATCGCCCATCTGCATCATGGGAGAGGTGGCTCACGAAAAAACGAAAAGTGATTGAGACGGTGTTTTCCGTCCTTGTCGACCAGTATCGGATCACAGATATTCGTGCCAACTCTATTTCAGGGTTTGAGGCTGCACTCGATGGAATCTTGTTGGTCTATTCACTTGTCACACTCAGGCTAGTTGAGCGTTAGGGTTCAACTAGCACCACGAGTTTATAAAAAGATGAAATTAGAAAAGGATATTACATTGCACTCATTAAGGCATACACATGCAACTTTGCTGTTACAACAAAATGTTCATATGAAGGTCGTTTCGGAACGGTTAGGACATGCGAGTATCAAAATGACAATGGATACTTACTCTCATTTGCTTCCAAGCATACAAGAAACAGCAGCCGAAAAATTCGAGCAATTGTTTGAGGAGGAATAAAGTTTTAAATCAATCACTCCAAAAATCACACCAAATCACCAAAAACACCAAAAATAACGAATGACAACAGAAATAAAAAATCCCTTGAAGCCTTGTGGCTCAAGGGATTTCACTTGATGATTCCGACTGGGCTCGAACCAGCGACCTCCACCCTGTCAAGGTGGCGCTCTCCCAGCTGAGCTACGGAATCATATGTTGTTGTTCGCTGTTGAACACATTTTTAATTATATAAACGGAAATACAGGTTGTCAACTATTTTTTAAAAAATAAGTGTTCACTGTGAAAAAAGGGAAGCTCGTGCCGTCCTCGATCAGAACAACCCGTGATCGAACGGCTCGAGCAAAAGCGGGGTATACCGGCGGCGGGCGGATTCGTACTGTGTGATGATGCGGCGGCGCTGCTGTTCGGGCGAGAGTCACAGTTTCAACCAGCTCAGTGGCAAACTGCGGACTGACGGTCGAGCCGACGCCGCGTTCAAGGATGAGTGAGGCGGCGAAGTGGAATATTATTGACACACAGACGGACAAATAACCAACACGGAGGGAGATCGTACAGCGCATCGCATTTTTCTATTACATTCTCATTGTCCTATGAAACGAGAATCAGTATATTAGAAATAAGTCCGTAGTCTTAGAAGAAAGGCGGAACAACATGTATCGTTCATTCGTGCACCAGTTGCTGCGTCATTATGTTACCGGCTCAGCCATCGCTGTGATCGGCGTCGGCGCGACATTGATGTTGACGACGCTCGTCATCTCATGGGAAGAAGCCAAATGGCTGATCGGCATTTTGTTGTTTTCAACCATCGTCATGGGGGCGTCAGAATGGACGGTGTTTCATCGCGATTTGGCGCCGATTCGGCAATTTTTTGGCGCTAAGCATCCGGACGAAAGGTTGGCTGCGAAAGCCCTAGAACAAGCGCGCCGCTTGCCTCTATTGGCGGTTCGCCGCATTTTAGGCCCGCACTTGTTCGGGCTGTCGATTCCCGGCATGGGGCTGACGGCTTTATGCATCCACTACCGTGTGCTGTCCCTTCCATATCGATACATTTTGTACGCCTTTATCGGCGCCATTTTGATTGCGTCACTTCACGGGTTGGTTGAATTTTTCTTAACAACGAAAGCTTGCCGGCCGCTGATGGCGTATTTGCTTACGAAGGGTGTCAGGATCGATGAAGGGCATTCGCCGCTCCCTGTGTCGCTCAAAACGAAACTGCAGCTGACGGTCTTGTTCAGCAGCACGTTTCCTGTCTTATTGTTCAGCTTAGCGACCGAAATCAAATGGTCGCTCACCGAGCCGAGCGCCTCTCACTGGTCGTATTGGCCATGGGCGGCCGTCATCTTGCTGTTTTCGATCACCTTCTCCGTTTTTTTGACTCGCTTGTTGGTGGATGAGATCAATGAGCCGGTCAGCGTGCTGGCAACCCATATGGAACGGGCGGAAAACGAAACGTATGAGCCTGTCGCCCACAATGTGTATACTGATGAATTTGCCTACTTGCTTCGCGGATTCAACCATATGATCGATGCTGTGCATCGACGCGACCAAATGAACAAAGAGCTGCTCAACAGTTTTATCACTGTCCTGACAGCAGCGCTTGACGCCCGCGATCCCTATACAGCGGGGCACTCGTCGCGCGTGGCCCGCTATGCGCTCGCGATCGGGAAACAGCTTTCCCTACCGGATGAACAGCTTGATGCCTTGTATCGCTCCGCGTTGCTGCACGACATCGGAAAGATCGGCATCCCGGATGCCATTTTGCTTAAAGACGGAAAACTAAGCGATGACGAATTTGCCTGGATTAAAAAACACCCCGCCCTTGGAGAAGCCATTTTGCGCGAAGTTAGGCCGATCAAACCGATTGAGCCGCTTTTAGCCGGCATCCGCTCCCATCACGAACGCATCGATGGAAAGGGATACCCAGATGGTTTAACAGGCGACGAAATTCCGTTGTTTGGCAAGATTATTGCCGTCGCGGATGCGTTTGATGCCATGACTTCGGACCGTCCGTACCGTAAAGGCATGGATATTCGCCAAGCCGTGGACATTTTAAAAAACGGAAAAGGAACACAATGGGATGAAGAAATTGTCGATGTATTTTTACAATATGTAGAACAACAACTTTTGCCTTCGTCCACAGCTGTCTCCTAATCAGCACTGTCCAAACCTTCTTTCTAGCACGAAGCATTATTCGGGCTGCGTCTTTCTTCCGTTCACACAGTGCAAACGGTACGCCCCCGTCGCAAGGGGCATACCGTGTGACGCCTTGCTAGGTGGATGGGACGGACCGCTGTTCTTTCACAAACGACAACGCCCGCTCAAAATCGGCGATCAAATCGTTCACATCCTCAAGCCCGACGCTCAGCCGCAGCAGTCCGTCGGTAATGCCGCGGCGGAGCCGCTCGTCTTTTGGCATCGCCGCATGCGACATTTTCGCTGGGTACGATAAAATCGACTCGACCGCCCCAAGGCTGACGGCGAACACGGGCAGGCCGACGTTTCGGACGAACGTCCGGGCCGCTTCTTCATCGGCGAGTCGGAACGACAACACAGCGCCAAACCCAGCCGCTTGGCTGCGTTGAATGTCATGGCCTGGATGGTTCTTCAGTCCCGGATAATACACGTCTTCCACTTTCGGGTGGCGCGCCAAATAGTCGGCGATGGCCATGGCCGATTCGGATGACTGCTTCAAGCGGACATGGAGCGTTTTGATCCCCCGCAGCACAAGCCACGCATCTTGGACGCCGAGGACGGCGCCAAAGGCGTTTTGCAGTTTGTACAGCTCTTTTCCCAATTCTTCATCTTTCACCACCGCCAGCCCGGCGACGACGTCGCTATGGCCGGCTAAAAATTTCGTGGCGCTGTGGAGGACGACATCAACGCCAAGATCAAGCGGCCGCTGCATCGCCGGCGTCATGAACGTATTATCCAAGAACGTCAAACAGCCGTGCGCTTTCGCCAGCTTGACGACGCCTTGAATGTCGGTCACTTTTAAGAGCGGATTGGACGGCGTTTCCATGTAAATGACTTTCGTGTTCGGTCGGATGGTTTCGGCGACGGCGCGCAAATCGGTCATATCGACAAACGTATATTCAATGCCAAAGCGGCTCAATACTTCGGTGATCATCCGGTACGTGCCGCCGTAGACGTCTTCCGTCACGAGAACGTGGTCGCCTCGGGACAAGAGCAAAAACGCCGTCGAAATGGCGGCCATGCCAGAAGCGAAGGCGAATCCGCGCACGCCGCCTTCTAACGCCGCGATCGTTTCCTCGAGCGCCTCGCGCGTCGGGTTGCCGGAGCGGCTGTAGTCGTATTTGCCGAACGAGTCGAAATCGAACTGATGGAACGTGGAGGCGTGCTGGATCGCCACGCTCACCGCCCCTGTACGGCGATCGAATTTCCATTCGTTATGGAGCAGTTTCGTCGAAAACGACCATTCCCGTTCCATCGCTCACACCTCTTTCATGTTTTTCAATGCCTGCGCCAAATCGGCGATCAAGTCGTCGGCGTGCTCGATGCCGATGGAGAAGCGAAGCAGACGGTTGCAGACGCCGTTTTGGATGCGAATTTCTTCTGGAATGTCGGCATGCGTCTGCGTCGCCGGGTACGTGATGAAGCTTTCGACTCCGCCCAAGCTTTCCGCGAACGTAATGAGGCGCAAGCTTTTTAAAAACCCGTTCACCCACTTCTCATCAGCAATCCGGAACGACAGCATCCCGCCTCTTCCCGGATACAACACATCGGTGACATCTTCATGTTCGCGCAAAAAGGCGCTGATGCGCTTGGCGTTTTCTTCGTGTTGGCGCATCCTTAGGGCCAGCGTTTTCATCCCGCGGATCAGCAACCACGAATCAAACGGCGACAAAACAGCGCCGATGGCGTTCTGATACTCGGCCAGGCGTTGACAGAGCTCCTCGCCCTTGGCGACAACAAGGCCGGCCAAGACGTCGTTATGGCCGCCTAAATATTTCGTCGCGCTGTGGAGGACAATATCGGCGCCCTGTTCGATCGGGCGTTGAAGCACCGGTGTATAAAACGTGTTGTCAACGATCAACAAAAGCCCGTGCCGCTTGGCGAGCTCGGCGACCGCAGAGATATCCGTCTCGTGCATGAGTGGATTTGTCGGTGTTTCCAAAAAGATGGCTTTTGTTTTTTCCGTAATTTTTTCCTCTACAGCAGCAAGATCGGTAAAATCGACGTAATGGAACCCAAGACCGTACTTGCGCCAGCCGCGCTCAAACAAGCGGTACGTGCCGCCGTACAGGTCGGCCGATACGAGAAACTCATCTCCGCTCTCAAACAAGGCGAGCACTGTCTGAATGGCGGCCATGCCGGAGCTGAACGCATAGCCTTGGTCGCCGCCTTCAAGCTTTGCGATCGCTTCTTCGACGATTTTGCGCGTCGGGTTGCCGGTGCGGATGTAGTCAAATCCGGTCGACTCTCCGATGCCGGCATGGCGGTAAGCGGTGGAAAAATAAACAGGCGGGTTGACCGTCCCCGTCGCCGTTTCGCTCCGGTTGCCGATTTGCGCTAACAACGTCTCCAGTTTCTCCATCTCATCTCTCTCCTTCTGCTGAAAATTCCATCATGGGTCAACGGCCGACCGCTTGGCGCAAAACGAAGCGCCGCTGTCTCTCGGGCAGCGGCCGAGCGCCTCGGTCCTAGACCGCCACGCGGTTCATCGGAGCGGCCGCTTGAATAAATAAAAAAAGTCTTCTAAGAAGAAGACTTTTCCATACACATGGTCATGCTTCTTCTTATCTGCCGAATTGAATGCTCAATTCGCTGGATTTAGCACCTGGCCGCCGGGCGGCTGGTTGCTGAAGCTTCATTGGGCCAGTTCCCTCCGCTTCTCTTGATAAGAATGAGACGCGTATTCAATTTTTCTAATTTAATAAAAAATGTAGCGCATTCCCCCTGTTTTTGCAAGTCATTTTTTTATCAATGGCACCATTCGGCAAATTCACAAAAAATTCGAGCCGTTCATTAACATCTTTTGGTGCAAATATGTTACAATAACAGATGAACTTACGCTTTCATGGAGGATGGTCATGGCGACAGCAACAGGAATCATGCGCGACTACAAGCTGTACAGCGGAGAGCTTCAAGAAGAAATCGAACTGCTCGTCTACTTGCCAAGCAATTTTTCGCCGCTTTACAAATATTCTTTACTAATCGCGCAAGACGGCAAAGATTATTTTATGTATGGAAAAATAAAAACGGTCATCGAAACGCTGATGGAAGAAGGAACAATCGACCGGACGATCGTCGTCGGCATCCCGTATCGGAACGTCAACGACCGCTACGAGAAATACCACCCACAAGGCCGAAAGCTCGAAGCATACATTCGTTTTTTAGCCCATGAACTCGTCCCGTTTTTGGACCGCGAACTGCCGACGTATCAAATGGGCAAAGGCCGGGCGCTGATCGGCGATTCGCTCGGCGGAACCGTGTCGCTTCTAGCCGGGTTGTTGTATCCACATACATTTGGGAAAATCGCCATGCAGTCCCCCTATATCGATGACTCGGTATTGGCGCGCATCGGCTCATTTCGCGATCCATCGCTCCTTTCGTTTTACCATTCTGTCGGCACGGAGGAAACAGCGGTGAAAACGACGGACGGTCATGTGCGCGATTTTATCACCCCGAATCGAATGGCGCGGGACTTGTTTATGGAAAAACGGTTTGCTTATACGTACCATGAGTTCGAAGGCGACCATGCGTGGACGTATTGGCAGCCGGATGTGCCGCGGGCGGTAGCCGCTGTTTTATCGTTATAGGCCAAAACAGAACGGCTTCGAGGATATCGAGCCGCTGCATCCTTTCCGTGCGCCGTTTGCGCATGGAAAACAAACTGGTTCAAGGAGGGAAACCAAAATGAAGTACGGCATCGTGATCTTTCCGCCAAAACAAATTCAAGATTTTGCCAACTCGTACCGGAAACGGTACGACAGCCATTACGCCCTCATTCCGCCGCACATTACGCTGAAATATCCGTTTGAAGCGGGTGAGGAGCAGCTGAAGGAAATGACGAAAGAGCTGCGCCGGATTGCGGCAGAAACGCCTCCCATTCCAATCAAAGTGACGAAATTCAGCTCGTTTTATCCGACAAGCAACATCATTTATTTGAAAGTGGAGCCAAACGACGTGCTCGAGCGCCTTCATGAACAACTGCACAGCGGTTTGTTTGCCGGAAAGCCGGAGTTTGTGTTCGTGCCTCACATTACGATCGGCCGCGATTTGCCGGGAGCGGAATATGCAGACGTCTACAGCCAGCTGAAGCTGCAAGAGGTGCACTTCGAGGAGACCGTCGACCGCTTCCATCTCCTTTACCAGCTTGAGGACGGTTCGTGGACCGTGTATGAAACGTTTGTTGTTGGAGGAAAGGAAACAATCTGACATGAACGTCGCGATTGGAACGACAAACGACCTCGCCTTGTATGCAGACGCCCTGCGCGTCCGCCGGCTCGTGTTCATTGAAGAACAAAACGTCCCCGAAGAAGAGGAAGTCGACGCATTCGAGCACGACTCGTTCCATCTCGTCCTGTATGACGGCGAAGCGCCGGTCGGCGCTGGCCGGCTTCGCTTCATTGACGAAGGCGTCGGCAAAATCGAGCGCATTTGCGTCCTGCCGTCCCACCGCGGCCGCGGCGCCGGACGGATGGTGATGGAAGCGATCGAACAGCTGGCAAAAACAAAAGGGGCGAAAACGGCGAAACTGAACGCCCAGACGCACGCGGAACCGTTTTACAAAAAGCTCGGCTACACGACCGTCTCCGGCGTCTTTATGGATGCTGGCATCCCGCATGTCACGATGGTGAAATCGCTCGAATGATGGCCATTAGAACAGCCTCGTCTACACTGATCCGAGGCTTGGAGGCATTGAACATCATTTCGCTCCCCTGAGCCAAGCAGAGCAAAAGGGAGCTGCGCGCGCAAGCTCCCTTTTGCTTATTTTTTATTGTTCAGCATATTGGCAATCGTATTGAAATCAATTTGCTTGCCGTTATGGACGATCGCCTTGACGATTTGGTCTTCAAGTTCTTTTGGCACTTTTCGGTTGGCGATTTGCGCCACCCGCTTCACGACTTGGCGCACCGTTTTTTCGTCGCTGAAATTGGCGTTTTGCAGCGAGTTGGCGAGCTCCAAAATGTCTTTCATGTTGACGCCCGTTTTCTTTTCAATGTTTTTAAAAAATTGTTGATCCATCTCTCCGCCTCCTTCTCCCTGCTATATCGTATGATGCTCCCGCGTCGGCGTGCATCAAAGGAAAGAAAAATACGAGCCGCTCCGTGGCGCCGAAACGGCCCGTATCCCATTCGCTTTTTCCCGTTAGGCGACAAATGCCGCGCCGACAATAATCAACAAGATAAACAACACGACAATCAGCACAAAACCACCGCCATAGCCACCGCCATAGCCGTAGCCATAAGGATAACCGTAGCCGCAGAAGCCCATCATAATGTGCACCTCCTTCTCCGTTTACTGTATCGTATTCACCGGCTTAGTGAGGCGTATGGGCGCAAACGCCATTTTGTCATCCAAATCGGCGGAACAGCTCGGCAAATTCCCGCTCCTTCTTCGCAAACCATTGCTCGATGTAGTCTAAGTTGCCTTGCACACTTTTGAGAAACCCATTGTTCAATTTTTCGATTTCTTGCAGCTGTTTGTTAAAGTCCTTTCCCCATTGTTCAAACAGGCGGATGAACGTTTCATGCCCTTCTTTGCGCGACGCAACCCAACCTTCGAGCGCCTTTTCCAGCTCTTTGCTCATACGTTTCCCTCCTTTTCTTACTGTTGTATGCAAAAACGGCTGCCCGTGGTGAAGGCGTCACCGTTCTTTTTTTGCCTCGCCATATGATAAAGTAAAGATGAACGGCAACATGAAAGGGAGGGAACGAATATGAAAACAATTGAAACGACTGAACAATTCCAAGTTGCCATTTCCAGCGGCAAACCAGCCATCATCAAATTTTATACGACTTGGTGCCCAGACTGTATGCGCCTCAATATGTTCATCGATGACATCGTTCGCGACTATGGGCAATACGACTGGTTTGAAATCGACCGCGACCAGTTTCCGGAACTTGGCGAGAAATACCAAGTGCTTGGCATCCCGAGCTTGCTCGTCTTCCGCAATGGAGAAAAAATTGCTCATCTGCACAGTGCTGACGCCAAAACGCCAGAAGAAGTGCGCGCCTTTTTGCAGTCTCTGCCGGAGTAAGGCAAGTCAGCGCCCTTGCAAGAGCAACAAAAAGAGAGGCTGTCCGAGAAGGAAGTTTTCCTTCCCAGACAGCCTTGCGAATGAACAGACAGCTCCTTATGATCGGCGATTGTGGAAACGGAAGCCGTCAATATTCGATTTCGTCGTAGTCTTTCGGCTGGCGCGTCAGCTGTGGGCTGTCAAACATCAATTCAATCGAAATTTCCTCATCAGTCGTTCGCGCCCGCTCGGAGCGGTCGTTCGTTTTCAATTGGATTTGGATTTCCTCATCGGTCGTTTTTGTCCGTTTGTCTTCCATCGTCGTTTCCTCCTGTGTCATCAGTTTCGCAAGAGCGGCTCGACTTTTTGCACAAGCTCTTGCATTTTCGAGGCGTTTCGTTCATACAGCGCCTTCGCCTCTTCGGAATTGGTCTGCAATGCATACAGCTCCAAGTCAGCTTGCACTTTTTTCATCGCGGCCAAAAGCAGTTTTTTCTCCTGCGGCTCGGCAATTTGGATCTTGTCGTCATACAAATCGATTGTCAGTTGCCCGTATGAATCGACTTGGGCGAGAAAGACGTTTTCGACCGCCACCCCTTGCTTGTCGAGCTGCTCCTTCAGCCAGCCGCGCCCAAGCCCCATCGTAGCGAGCGGTTCATCCAAAATTATGCCGTCCATAATGACTGTTTGCGGCTCTTTTTCCCGCGGCGGGTTTGGGAACACGTCTCCGACGGTGAGCGGCTGCTTTTCCCGTTTCAGCAGGATGTTCAAATCGCCGTTGGGCTCAAGCACCGCAAATTCGACGTCGGCGACGCGGAACACATCTTTTTTGCGCAGCTGTTCGAGCAGCTCGTCAACCGTATATTTCTCCCGTTTCAAGTTTTCCTCTAAAATTTTGCCATTTTTAATAAAAACCGTGGAATTGCCCTCGACAAAATCACGAAATTTCTTGTTGCGCAGTGAGAGGCGAGCGACAGCCACTGGAAACAGCGACCAAATCAAAATGCTGGTGATGCCTTCTTGCAACGAAATGCCTAAATCGACGGACATCGTTCCAGCGATATCGCCAACGGTAATGCCGACGATGTATTCAAAAAACGACAATTTTGATAATTGCTTTTTGCCGAGAATGCGGGTGATCACAAACAACCCGATCAAAATGCAAATCGAACGAATGGCGGTTTCTAACCATATAGGCATCGATCATGCTCCTTACTTTCCGTGATATTGCGGCTCTTCGAACTCGAGCCGGCCGATCCGGTTTTTGATGTCCGCGATGATCTCCTCTGTCGCAAGCATCGCTTCATGAAACGTCCGCTGCGCCGTTTCATCCTGGGAAGTGAGCGCCAGCTGCTGCAGCCCAGCGTGAATGCCTTTTAAGCTCGCCAACGTTTGTTTCACCTGCGAAGCAACGGTCATGGAAGATCCCTCCTATCCTTTCGGGCGGAACAAGAGCGCTCCGATAAACCCAAAGACGATCGCCGCGGAGATCCCTGCGCTCGTCACTTCAAACATGCCGGTCAATACGCCGATAATGCCGTGTTTTTCCGCCTCTTGCATCGCGCCGTGAACGAGCGCATTTCCAAAGCTCGTAATCGGAATCGTCGCCCCGGCGCCGGCAAAATCGATGAGTGGCTCATACAAACCGAATCCATCCAAAATCGCCCCGACGACGACGAGAATCGTCAACGTATGCGCAGGTGTCAGTTTAAAGACATCCATCAAAATTTGCCCGATCACGCAAATCAGCCCGCCGACGACAAACGCCCAAAAAAACATAGCCAACACGCTACGCCTCACCTCCATACTCGATCGCCACCGCGTGGGCGATGCACGGAATCGTCTCGTTTTGCTGGAACGACAGCGGTGACAATAGCGCTCCTGTCGCGACTGCCAAAATGCGCTTCAGCTCGCCGCGCCGCATCCGTTTGATGAGATGCCCGTAAACGACAACGGCGGAACAAGCCGCCCCACTTGCCCCGGACAAAACCGGCTGCCCATCGCGGTAAATGAGCAGTCCGCAATCTTGGTAGCGCTCTTCATCGATGTCAATACCGTGCTGACGCAGCAAGTCAAGAGAGACTTGGCGTCCGATTCGCCCTAGATCGCCGGTGACGATCAAATCGTAATACGATGCATCGATTTGCCTATCGCGCAAATGCGCCTCAATCGTATCGACCGCCGCCGGCGCCATCGCTCCACCCATGTTGAACGGGTCGGCAAGCCCCATATCCACAACGCGGCCGATCGTCGCCGCGGTCACGCGCGGCCCGTCCCCTTTCGGGCTGACGATCGCTACGCCTGCTCCCGTCACCGTCCATTGCGCCGTCGGCGGCTTTTGCCCGCCGTATTCGGTCGGGTAGCGGAACTGCTTTTCGACGGCGGCATTGTGGCTTGAGGCTCCGGTTAATATATAATCTGCCCCGCCGTAGTTCGTAATAAAAGCGCTGAGCGCCAGTCCTTCCATTGAAGTGGAACAGGCGCCAAAAACACCGAGATACGGCATGCCGAGCGTCCGGGCGGCAAAGCTTGTCGGGGTCATTTGGTTGATCAAGTCGCCGGCGATGAGAAATTGCACTTTTTCTTTCTCCAGGCCCGCTTTTTCCATCGCCTGAAACGCTGCTTCTTCCATGAGCACGCGGTGCGCCTTCTCGTATGACTCTTCGCCGAGCCATAAATCTTCATGGAGAAGATCAAAGTCTTCCGCAAGGCGGCCGTTCGCCTCAAACGGCCCGCCGACTGCCGCTGTGGCGATGATCGCCGGCTTGTTCGCAAACACCCATGTGCGGTGTCCTTTCAGCATTACAATCCCCCCCACTGGGTCGCAATCGTTTTGACAAGGGCAATGACAAAGGCGGAAAACGTACCGAACAAAATGACAGAGCCGGCAAGCTTGAACATGTTCGACCCGACGCCCAACACAAATCCTTCCGTCCGGTGCTCAATCGCCGCCGAGATGACGGCGTTGCCAAACCCTGTCACCGGCACGGCGCTTCCCGCCCCGGCGAATTGGGCGATTCGGTCATAGAAGCCAAGCCCAGTTAAAATCATCGATAAAAAGACCATCGTCGCCACTGTCGGATTGCCGGCCGTTTGCTCGGTGAAATCAAAGAAGTACATATAGAAATAAGAGATCGCCTGCCCGATTGTGCAAATGATTCCGCCAACGAGAAACGCGCAAACACAGTTGCGCACGATGGGGCGCTTCGTTTCCCGTTCTTTTTCGAATAAATGATATTCCTGTTGAACTGGGGTCAGCTTTTTCCGTTTCTCATTCGCCATAATGACACCTCTTATGTTTGCTCTTTGCTTAGCTTTTCAATACGCCTAATTTCCCGATTGACTTTTCGTTCATCCCAGCGTCGATTGTCCATGTTAGCTTTTAATTCCTTCGTCTTCCAAAAAATTTTCAAATCGCTCGAGGAAACGACGTCGTAGCCGGGAAACATGCCGCGCAGTTTTTGGTCAATGTCTTTCTCAATTTGCTTTCGGCTCCACCGCTTCATATGGGGAATTTGATAAGCGACAAGCAACCGATCCCCGCTGTTGACTGCCACCACGTCCCGAACATCGTCGCGCCCGCGCAAATAGCTGGCCGCCCGCTCGGCCGGACCTTGGTTCAGCTCCGCATGTTTTGCCGTCCCGGACGTGTGGGTTCTCAGCAAGTTCGCCCCTTGCAGCGATTGTTTTTGTTCCGTTTCTTCCTTGGCGCAGCCGCTCGTTGCCATGATTGCCGCCACGGCCGCCAACCACCATTTTTTCATCTCCATCAACCCATTCGTTTTATGTATTTCCGCAAAGCCGGGAAAAGGTTGGCGTGCTGCCAACCTTCCCGCCTGAACCATCCTATTCGCCTTAACGAAGGTTATTGTTGTTTATATTGTGGCTCTTCATTTTGAATTTCTTGCATGCGTGAGTTTACCAAGTCAATCACCGCCTGCGTTTGTTGGGCAGCTTGTTGGTAAAGCTGTTTGGCAGCTTGGTTTTCCGTTTGCAAAGCAAACGTTTCGAAGCTCGCTTGCGCCGATTTTAACCCCGCCAATGTTTGCTTCACTTGTGTTGCAACTGTCATGATTCATGTCCTCCTTATATGGTGTAAGAATTGGGGGTGACAATGTTTAGAATGTTTTTTTGCCGAAGCTTCCGTTGTCCGCATCCTTGGCTTCACATAGATGACAATGTTTAGAATGTTTTTTTGCCGTCAAATTATAATTGTCATTTTCTGCAAAACGTTCTTCCGCCTTTCCCGCCTTTCCGGGCGCGAAAAGGGCGCCTTCTGCAGGCGCCCATACGGTTTACGGCTTGTTATCAACTTTATCAGAATAACCGCGGCCGAGCGACGGGTTGTTTAAAATACCGGCCATCACCAAAATGCTTAACAACGCATGATACAACTGTTCATACTTGCCAAGGTCGATGTCGACACCGAACGTCTCAAGCGCAATCACGACAAATGACCCGATTCCGAGCCAAAGCCCGTAATTTTTAAAACGCTCCACCGTTTGCGTCCTCCATTTGCTTTATGGCTAGATCCACGAGAACGGCCTCCGTTCTCCTTCGTTTCGATCATGGCCTCCTTCACCATGTTCTTCCTTATCCAAGTCCCGCACATCTTCAACGGCTTCCATTTCCGTATCATCACGGTGCGGGAACAACCATGGATCGCGAATGCGGCCGCGCGGCATAATGACGATGTCATCGGCATGAATGATCAGTTTATCGACATGGATCACTTTTGCTTTTTTCCGATCCGACATGCCCTTCCCCCCTTCCTTTCGCCTAGTTGCACTGTTAGACTATGCAAGGAAGCGAAGCAAAGTATAGGCATCTCTCACGGATTTCAGCTATTTCTTCTTGATGACGGCTGGCCGGCCGCATCCGCATCCACTCGGACGCCGCACAGGCTGCGTTGTCGAGGAAAGCACCCTTGTCACCGGTTTCGACGGAGTTGGTTTCTTCATTTCTCATCCCCCCATCCTGAAAAAGTGTAGCCTTCGCCGATCAATCCATTTATGTTCAAGTTCATTTCCGTACGATTCGTCTCTAATCGAAATGTCATTCAACGGCGAGAGGAAAAGCGAACGGCTACTGCTATTGTATGGCTTGGTGAGCCAAGGGTGCCTCTCATTTTTCTTTGTTTCGCTCCAGGCGGGGCACGATGGCATTTTCTTGCCTCAGTGTGCGGAAAAACCAACTGTCCGGCCGTTCGTCCTCATCTGTCTTGCCCGTTTTTTCGCTCCATGGCGATTGCAACAGCTGACGGCGAAGCTCGTCATTTTCCTTCGCCAGCTGTTTGATCTGCTCGTAGCGCTTGGCGCTTTGGTAAGCCAGCTCCTTTAACACAATGTTTTCGGCTTCCACCTCTTTCAGCCGGCGCTCCAGTTCAGCCATTCGCTCAGCAAGCCGCTGTTCACCCGTTCCCCTTCTCTCTGCGCTCATCGCCCCGTGTTTGTCTTTCATCATTTGACATCTCCCCCTTTGATTCATCGCTGGCTGCGCCCACCAGCAAAAAATCCGCATCTGTCCCAACACATTTACCTAAGCCATTCCATAGTATACAGTAGTCCCAAACCACCAGGCGTTGGGGAACCAACTGAACGATAGGAGGAACGAAGAAAATGGGTCATCATCACCGTCGCGATACAGAAAGAGTATGCATCAGAACGCGCAAAATTTACGACTGGGTGACGCGCCAAGTCGATGTACCATTGCGAAGCTTCAGCGGTGAGGATTTGGAAGCGATTTTCCCGATGGACCACTGCCGGCGGGAAGGAACAATTTGCGATTTTTTAGGAACGCAACATACAAACCCGCAACACTTGACGATCCGCTGCTTCCTGACAGACGCCGACGGAAACCCGATCGACTCGGTCGTTGACCAAGACGCATTGATTTGCCAGGAAATTACGCAGCCAAACGGCCGGCAGTCCGTAAACGTCACCCTTCCTTCTGGAGAAACGGTGACGTTGCAAAAAGTCAAAGCGCTCATCAAAGGGCATGTCGTCGTGCAAATTGTCAGCCCAGCCGGCACGGTCATTTGCCAATCGAAGCCAATTCCGTTCGCTACCGCCCAAACGTTCATCTTGTGCGCCCCGGAAGGCACGCAGCTCAACTGCCATATTTCGTTCTTCGAATGCGACACGAGCCTAGTCTGTACAGACAACTTTGCACAACTTGATGTTTCCATCACCTTATGCCTTGAAGTTCAAGTGGAAGCTGATGTCAAAATCGAAGTCGAAGCTCGTTTCTGCCAACCGCGCGAAGAATTGGCCGAAGCCGTGCTTTGCCCGACAACCAAATTCCCGCCGCAATGCCCGGACGTATTCCCGGCCATGTAGCATCCTGCACTGTTCAGGCTGTTGTTCCCACAACAGCCTTTTTTATATGGCATGCTCCTGCAACGGATACATAAGATGAGAATGGAAGGGGTGGAAACGGTATGAAAAACAAAAATGACCAACATCTCCGTCTGCAGCAGCAAATCATCCACTACCGGTCAGAAGCGGCCTCATGCCGGCAACAAGTGCAACAACTGGAGGCCGAGCTGACCAAGGAAAAAATGCGCAGCGCCTATTTGAAAGAAAAGCTGCGTGAAGCAGAAACAACCACCGTTGAAACGTACAAGAAAAAAATCGCCGCCTTGGAACGCCAGCTTTTGTTGTGTGAAATTGCACTGGAAGAAACGCGATCGAACCTCTCAAAGGAGACAGAGACACCAGCGTTGGAACGAGCCGCCGCCGTGTCGTCGTTGTTTCACTACTCTGTCGTCATTCCGACACATTTTGACGAGGAAGAACTGACCATCATTGGTGATTTCATCATTCGTAATCACGGAACGACATCGCTTCACCATTTGATTGTCTGTCTACGCCTTTCTCCTCCAAAAGCAGCGGTGCTCAGCGGGAAAATCATTTTGCCAAACAGCGTGCGGGCCGAGCAGGAAGCGATGATCTCCAACAGCGCGGAAAGCTGGACGTTCACCCACGAAAACTGGCGGGAAAAAGTGCGGCAAAGCGGGGAATACTGGCTTGCCCCGCTTTATGACGCCCCGCTTGAACCGGGTGGGGAGCGGCGCTTTTCCCAGTTTGAAATCACGGTTCCCTCGTCCAGCAATGCCCGCTCATTGACGGTCGATGGATTCGTGTATTGCTCGGAACTGCCAAAGGGCGTTCCTGCCGCCAACCATATTGCCATTCAATGGTGACCCGCTCGTTTTCCGCCTTCATGCCGACAAGCGGCGCACCTGCTGTTTTGGCCGGCCGTTTTGGACCGGCCTCGCGATTTTAAACATAGCAGTTGGGCGTTTCCTTTCATCAGTGTCATCCCGACAAACTGCACGGCTGTTTGGGCATCACCAGTTGACGACGGCTTGACGACTTCCATCCACACCGCGGCCATCCCTTCAGCGAACGTTTCCCAACCAGCAACAGCAGTTCGCTGTCCATTTTTTGATCAAAACGACGCCCGCTGGCATCCCTCATCGGTTGTGCCATGACTGCCATGGACGCCTTTCTCTTACGCCAGCCATTTACTGACGATCGTCTCCATGATCGCCGCCCCGCCGGCAATGGCTAGAAGCGTAATAAGCGGCTCAAAAACGGCCGGCCACAACGCCAAGCCGAGGTAACAAAACGCGGCGCACCAGATCCCCGTGCACCAGTAACAGCTCAATAGTTCCCCCATCCATCGCCGCAACCCATCGCCCTTGAAAGAAAGAAATACTTGTTTGCTTCCATCTGGGAGCTCCTGCTCTGCCCATTCGTGAAATGGACGGCGAATCCAGGCGGTGATCGCATCATATACAATCAGCCGTGTCAGACGAAAGCTGGCTAAACAAAGAAGGATAAATGAAAACGGATCGTCCATGCTCCTCTCCCCTTTCCGTCGATCGTGACCATCCAAAACCGATTGCCTTCTGTCGTTCCAACTTGGCAGCCAGCGAATTCCCTTTAGCGCGGACGTTTACCCAAACGCTCTCCTACGCCAATCATATGATGGAATATAGGTTTTTAACACAAGGACCAGAAAGGAGGCGACGCGATGTACCATGTCTTTTTCGACCGGCGCCCAGCCCGCCCCCGCCTTCCACACGCCCTTTACGAACAGTTGATTGCACTTCCGCCCTACGTTGAAATCAACGTGCACACCGCCAACGAGACGCATTACAATGCGCTTTTTCTCGGCTTCGAGCCGCGGACGAACAGTGTTTCGCTATTGGTCGACCGCTTTTATAAAGAGGGAGAGCGCTCGCTTACGATCGATGCTGCCACGATCACCTCAATCGATCTCCCTGCTTCCATGAGGCCAGCTCCATCCGCTGGTACAGATGAAGAAGAAGAATAGCTAGAAAAGAAGGCACAGCCGGCTGACGCCAACCAGCGCGGTCGGCGCTTATTTTTTGGCGGCGCCGTTTTCTCATTGACTAGTGCGCTTGTCTATACTTTCTCTTCTCGGATGACATACACTTTTACTAATCGACAATGGATGCTAGGAGGAACTGATCTTGGCTTCGAAACGATCCCGCCTGTTGTTTGACATTTTAAGCCATTACGACCTGTATGGAACGGAAATCGACATCATGAAGGAACTAAAAAAGGAAAAAGTATGGCTTGTGCAAAACAAAAAAACAAAGGAACGGTACGTGCTGAAACGACTGAGCGAAGACAAAACGAATTTTCCGATTTTGCTCCATTCAAAGCTGTACCAAGAAAGATTTCATGTCCCAAAAATCTTCCAAACGAAAACAGACCAATATTACATCCACCGAAAAGGCCATTACTACTATTTGATGGACTACATCGTCCCAAGCGGAATGAAGCCCTCTTTCCAACAACGAATCGAAGGGCTCGCCCGCTTTCATGCTCACAGTCTGTTTGCCGATTGGATCGCCCCCCGCCCTTCATCGTTTCTGGAGCCGAAAGACGTGCTGAGCGCACATCGACAAAAAGCAGCACAGTTAGAGGAGCAGGCAAAGGCCATCGATCATGGTGACGCTCTTTCTCATATAATGAAACAGATGGCCTGGATCGCTAATCAAAGTTATGCATGGCTTGAAAAAAGCAATCTAGCTGATTTTTGCCGCACAGCGAAAGAACGAAAGGCCATTTGCCACGGGGATTACAACAGCAACAACCTTTTATTGGCGAAAAACCGCGAAATCATGATGATTGACTTTGACCGCGCCTACTACGGCCTCCCGCTTGATGATTTTCGCTTTCTGCTTGTTTCGTTGATGAAAAACCCGAAAAACGACGCTGTAAAGCGAACGAGGCTGCTATTTGCCCTTTATTTCTCCATTTGCTCGCTGTACACTCCGTACAAGAGCGTCTATGCCGCTGATGCGATGTTTCCTCATGTGTTTTACAGCGAAACGGTCGGCCGGGAAAAACAAAAGCAAGTGTTGCACAGCCCATCGTCCTTGGACTTGCTCACCCGCCTCGCCGAACAGGAAACAAAAAAATTCGCATTCTTGTCCGATTTTTTCAAAAGCGAGGGATAGAGAAAAATGAAACAAACGATCGCCCACTTTCTTCATGAAAAAATGAAAATCAATCAACGCTTTATTTACAACCAAATGGTTCATTTAAAAAAATATCGCCCGATCATGATCGGGTCATTCGCCGATGACGGCAGCCATCCGTTTCCTCTCATTAACTACTATCGTCTCAACGACATCGACGATTTCAGCCGCTTCGCCAAAAAACAAAATATTGTCGCCATTCACGCTCACCATGGAAAGCATGCCGTCGAAATTCTCCCACTTTGCATCGCCCATCGCATTCCACTTGTCGTCAGCATCCGCGGCCGCGATGGATCGGCGAAACATCAAAGTTTGCGGCGCAATCAAACACGGTACAATTTGCTCAAACAACACGGGGCGCTCTTTCTTCCTGTCTGCCGCTATCTTGCCAATGAACTGATCACGCTAGGCTTTCCGCCGGAAAAAATCCAAGTTCTCTACGGCGGCATTGAGCTCGATTTATTTCCGTACCGGGAACGGACGATTCCTAAAAACGGAGGCAGCATCATTCTCTCGATCGGCCGGCTCGTCGAGAAAAAAGGGTTTTTAACGCTCGTGCGCGCCTTTCAGCGTGTGCATGCCAAACATCCGCGCTGCCGCCTTCGCATCATCGGCAGCGGCAAAGAGGAAGAAAACATCCGCCGGCTTGTCAGCGAGCTGAAGCTCGATCCGTTTGTCGATCTGCTTGGCGCCATGGACGCCGCTTCGATCGCTCGCGAAATGGAGCGCGCTCATCTATTTTGCCTGGCGAGCGAGACTGCTTCTGATGGAGACGTCGAAGGCATCCCCAATGTATTGAAAGAGGCGATGGCCAGCGGGCTGCCGGTCGTCTCGACAAACCACGCCGGCATCCCCGAATTGATCGAACACAAACGCACCGGCTATCTCGCGCCAGAAAGAGACGACCTTGAGCTAGCGAACGGCATTCGCTTTTTTCTGGAACATCCGGAACGAATTCCGTCCTTCACGAAAAAAGCGCGCAAAGTGATTGAACAGCGGTTTGATATCACGAAACAAATCAAGGTGCAAGAACGGTTGTATGATGAATTCATCAAAAAAACCAGGTAACTGTCACCTGGTTTTTTTGTTGCTCAATTCTTCCCTTTTCCTTTCCAAACAGTAGAAGCGCCATATAGCCGTCTGCCGCGCCAATATCAAAGCGCTTCCCAGCGATCAGTTTTCCGCGGCATCCTTTCGTTGTGCCAGACAACGGCGGCTGGCTTCCGTCAGTTGAAGTTCCTCTCCCCTAGAAGGCTGGTGATTTAGTGAAAAGTCGCGGAAAACGGACTCCCTTCTCAAATTGAGAATTCCTGTAAAATCAACGCTTCTCTTTCATCCGAAAGCAACGGGTTCGGCGAAATCGGTCGTTTTTCACCATCCCTCTAGAGGCTTTTTAGTGATGCTAAATATGGAAAAATGGCCGGCGTGAACACGTAAGGGATAATCGCGTTTTTGACCACCGCTTTCCCACCTTCTCTTTTTTTATATCCTTATCGTATTCGCTTTCGAATGACGGGGAAGGTTGTCCGACGAAAATACGATGCTTCATTTCCAGCGTTTTAGGCGCTTGCCATGTAGCAAACCGCGCTTGTCTGTTAATACGCTATAAAAGCCGGAGATTTCACGAAGGAGGCCTATTAGCATGAACATCTGCATCATCGGCGCTGGCTATGTCGGACTGACCACCGCAGCCGTCCTTGCTGAACTTGGACATGAAGTGCATTGCATTGATCATGATGAACGGAAAATCCGCCTGCTCCATAACGGAGAAATTCCGTTTTATGAGCCGGGGCTCAAAGAATTGATTGTCAAAAACTATCATGGTCTGACGTTCAGCGGCCGCTGGGATGATATCAAACGGGCGGCCGTCGTTGTCATATGTGTCGGCACCCCGCCGCGGCCCGACGGCGGCACCGACTTACGCTATATTGAAGCGGTGCTCGACCGCTTGGCAGCGACGATCAAATCGTACAAAACGATCGTCACGAAAAGCACTGTCCCGCCGGGGACGAATGAATGGATGCGCTCCGAGCTCATCCGCAAAGGAGTGAAACCGCAGTTGTTCCGCATCGTATCCAACCCAGAGTTTTTGCGCGAAGGGTCGGCTGTCTACGATATGTTTCACCCGGACAAAATCGTCGTCGGACTCGAACCAGATGATGACCAATCGCTTGCCATCATGCAGGCGGTGTATGCCGGCATCAAAGCTCCTTACGTCATCACGAGCCTGGCCGGCGCGGAACTGATCAAATACGCTTCCAACGCATTTTTGGCGACCAAAATTTCCTTTATTAACGAAATGGCACGCATCTGTGACGCGTTTGCCGTCGATGTCAATGACATCGCCCTCGGGATCGGCTTCGACCCGCGCATCGGCCCACACTTTTTGCGGGCCGGCCTCGGCTATGGAGGATCTTGTTTTCCAAAAGATATCAAAGCGCTCGAACATGCGGCGCGCTCGCGCCAAGTGGAGCCGCATTTGCTGAAGGCAGTGCAGACCGTCAACGCCACCCAGCTTGACGTTTGCTTCCAAAAACTCAATGAGCAACTTGCCCCCTTGACAGACAAAAAAATCGCCGTGCTTGGCATCGCCTTCAAGCCGAATACAGATGATACGCGTTTTTCCCCCGCTGAAGCGCTCATTCGCCGATTGAGTGAAAACGGCTGTACAGTTGCCGCCTACGACCCGAAGGCAACGCTCTCGGAGCCGCTCGCCCGCGTCACACAAATTCAGTCGGTGCACGAAGCGATCCAAGGGGCGGATGGCTTGGTCATCGCCACCGATTGGGACGAATTCCAAACGCTTGACTGGGGGCAAGTGAAAGCGGCGATGAATGGGACGCTCGTGTTTGACGGTCGAAACTGTTTGGATCGCCATGCAGTCGAGCAAAGCGGTTTGCGCTACATGGGGGTGGGGCGCCCGTGAACATTCTCGTCACCGGTGCGGCCGGATTTATCGGCTCCCATTTATGCGAAAAACTGCTCAAAAACGACGAGCATCATGTGATTGGCGTCGACGGCTTTCTCGGCCCGACGCCAGCGCCGCTAAAAGCGAACAACATTGCCCATCTGCAGTCTCATCCGCGGTTTACCTTTCTTAAGCTGGATTTGCTGACAGCCGATTTGCCGTCCTTGCTGCAAAACGTCGAAGCGGTCTACCACTTAGCTGGCATGCCCGGCGTGCGAACGAGCTGGGGGACGGAGTTTGCCGGCTATGCTGCCCACAACATTTCCGCTACCCAGCGGTTGCTTGAGGCATGCAAAGACCGGCCGCTCAAACGGTTCATCTACGCTTCGACCTCATCCGTCTACGGCGACCGGGGCGGCCCGTTGTCGGAAACGCTTGAACCGGCCCCGCTCTCCCCATATGGCATTACGAAGCTCACCGGCGAACATTTATGCCGCGTCTATTTTCGCGAGTTCGCCGTACCGATCGTCATTTTGCGCTATTTCACCGTCTATGGCCCGCGCCAGCGCCCGGACATGTCGTTTCACCGCTTCATCCGCCAGCTGCTCGCCGGCCAGCCGCTCACCGTGTTCGGCGACGGGACACAAGCGCGCGATTTCACCTATATTTCTGACTGCGTTGATGGAACGATCGCCGCGCTCGATCGGGATAGCATCATTGGAGAAACGATCAATATCGGCGGAAAAGAACGAGCATCGGTCAATGAGGTGATCCGTCTGCTGGAAACGCTGACGGGAAAACAAGCAATCATTCAGTACACCCTCGCCGCCCGCGGAGAGCCGAAACAAACGTGGGCCGACTTGACAAAATCGGAGCGGCTGCTCGGGTACAAGCCGGTTGTAACGCTTAAAGACGGCCTTCAAAAAGAGATCGAATACATCCGTTCGCTGTATGAGGGTGAACATTCATGAAAATCGCCTATATCTGCACAGAAAAGCTGCCCGCCCCGGCAGTGCGGGGCGGGGCCATTCAAATGATGATCGATGGGATTGCTCCATTGATCGCTCGCCGCCACGAACTGACGATTTTTTCGATCGCTGATCCGCTTTTGCCGCCTGAAGAGACAGACGGAGACATCCGCTACATCCGTTTTCCGAAGCTGACATATGAAAAGGATGTGGCACGTGCGCTGGCCGCGCACAAATTCGATGTCGTCCACGTCTTCAATCGTCCTGTTCCGCTCATCGATTACCAAGCGGCGGCTCCGCAAAGCGCCTTTGTGCTAAGCCTGCATAATGACATGTTTTCGCCGCTGAAAATCACAGCCAAGCAGGCGAAGCGTGCACTAGACGCCTGCACCTTGCTGACCGCCGTCAGTGAATACATCAAACGAACGGTGACAAACCGCTATCCAATCGATCCTCAGAAAGTAAAAGTCGTTTATTCCGGAGTCGATGCTTCCCAATACATCCCCGTCTGGACAGAAGAGGGCAAGCGCATCCGCCGGGCGGAACGGGAAGTGCACGGACTGACCGATAAAAAAGTCGTGCTGTTTCTCGGCCGGCTCAGCAAAACAAAAGGACCGCATTTGCTAATTCAATGTCTGCCCTCCCTTTTGACCCGCCATCCCGAGGCAGCGCTTGTCATCGTCGGCGGAAAATGGTTCAGCGACACCGGACGAAGCGAATACATCGACTGGCTTCACGAGCTCGCGGCGCCGATGGCCGATCGCGTTCTGTTTACGAATTACGTTCCGCACAGTCATATTCCCAAACTGCTCTTAATGGCCGATGTGTTTGTATGTAGCTCGCAATGGCACGAGCCGCTCGCCCGCGTCCATTATGAGGCGATGGCCGCCGGCATTCCGGTCGTGACGACCAACCGCGGCGGCAACACCGAAATTGTCCGCCACGGCGAAACCGGCTTTGTCATCGATGACTACCAAAACCCGCACGCTTTTTTGGAAGCGATTGATTACATGCTGGTGAACAAACAGGAAGCGGAAACCATGGCGAAAAAGGCAAGAACGCTCGTTGAACAGCAATTTCAATTCCACCATGTGGCTAAGCGGCTTGAAACAGTTTATATCGAAGCATGTTCCTCCGTTTCCCCAAACCAATAAGGGCTGTCTAAAAGAAAGTATTTTCGGGACAGCCTTTTTCTTGTTTCTGTGAAACCAATAATGCTATGCTACTTCTTTTCCATTGCATCCCTGTGGGTATGCTTCCTCCGCAGCGAACGCCATCAGCTTCAGGATCATAGAGAAAGATCCCTAATAAGTTAATGAGCTTACCCAGTCCAATTTCGTTCTCCATACATATCCTAGTAGCAATCACACCTATTTCGCTTCGTCCATTTCCCAATACCCGACAGGAGGGATAGCGTGAAGAACATCATGATTGAGCCATGGCTCGGCGATGAAACGACCCATGAATTTTTCGTCCCTGAGTATATTATCCAGCTGGCAGAAGAAGTGCTGAAAAACTACGATTTATCCATTCAAAACATGCAAATCATCACAACAAAACCAGACAAAGGAGGAGCCATTTGGAAACTCGAAACAAAATCAGGCCCGAAAAGTTTGAAGCTATTGCACCGAAGACCGACGAGAAGTTTATTCAGCCTCGGCGCACAGGAATACTTGGCGGAAGTGCGCAAAGCAAGAGTGCCGCCGATTGTCAAAACAAAGGACGGAAAAAATCATGTAGAAGCGGGAGGAAAACTATGGTTTGTGGCGGAATGGATTGAACCGTTGACGCCGGTTGCAAAGGATTTGGAAGGAGCAAGAAAGCTTTGTTATGCCCTTGGTGAATTCCATCGGCTAAGCAAAGGGTACATCCCCCCGAAGCAGGCAGAGATGGCTTCGCGGCTGCACAAATGGCCAAAAAACTATGAAAAAATGATCACGAAAATGAACTGGTTTCGCAACATTGCCCAATACTACCCTGAAATGCCGGCAAGCGCGCCGTTATTCGATGCCGTTGATCGATTTGAAGAACAGGCGCGAAAAGGCATGGAACGATTTCAGCAATCCAGCTATGTCGAATTCGTCAAGCAAGGAACGGCTCATTGGGGATTGGTTCACCAAGACTACGGTTGGTCCAACGGCCAAATGGGTGCGGACGGAATGTGGATTATTGATCTCGACGGAGTTGCCTTTGACCTTCCGATTCGGGATTTACGAAAACTCATCAGCGGTACAATGGAAGATTTATACAAATGGGATGCAACATGGGTGCGGGAAATGATTCTAGCGTACCATGAAGCAAACCCCATAACGCCTGAACTATACGAGCTTTTGATGATTGACTTGGCCATGCCAAACGAATTTTACAAAAATATAAAAGAAATCGTCTATGAACCGGACATGTTTCTCAATGAACAAACCGGACAGCTCATTCAAACGATTGTCGAAACCGACCAGTCAAAGTGGCCTGTATTGGCAGAAATCGAACATGACTGGAAAGGAGTGGGATAAATATGAGGATTTTGATGGTTTGCACAGAAAAACTCCCCGTTCCCCCTGTACTCGGCGGAGCCATTCAAACATATATTTCCGGCATTCTTGCACATGTAAGCCAATTCCATGATATCACCGTTTTAGGCATCAGCGATTCGGCGCTTCCCGAGCAAGAAACGATCCATGGCGTTCACTACGTGCGCGTGCCGGGAAAAATATTTGAAATATACCGAGAAAACGTTGTTCGTTATGTGGCAGCAAACAAATTCGATCTCATCCATATCTTTAACCGCCCCCGCCTTGTTCTGCCCGTCCGGCAGGCAGCTCCCGACGCCAAAATAACGTTAAGTATGCACAATGATATGTTTCAACCGGAAAAAATCGATCCAGAAGAAGCAGCGGCGGCCATCGCAGAAGTGGCCTACATCGTAACCGTGAGCGATTATATTGGCAATGTCATCCGAAGTCTATATCCGCAAGCATCGCCAAAATTGCGCACGATTTATTCTGGAGTAGACAGCGAACGATTTTTGCCGGGGAATCATCCGAAAATGCAGAAAATACGCGATGACATTCGGCGTGCGCATGGATTGGAAAACAAAACGGTTATTTTGTTCGCCGGAAGGCTGTCGCGTAATAAAGGGGTCGATAAACTCATTCTAGCATTGCCGGAGCTGGCAAAAAAATTTAAAAACTTAGCCCTGGTGATTGTCGGGAGCAACTGGTTTAGCGAAAATGACATGACGGATTATGTCGCATATGTAAGAGCACTGGCGAAGCGAATGCCTGTCCCCATTGTCACGACAGGCTTTGTCGCACCGAATGAAATCCAAAATTGGTTTGCGGCAGCCGATTTGTTCGTATGCACCTCGCAATGGCAGGAACCGTTGGCGCGCGTCCACTACGAGGCCATGGCAGCAGGCCTTCCGATCGTCACGACCGCGAGAGGCGGCAATCCGGAAGTCATTGTCGCCAATGAAAACGGCCTTATCGTCGAAAATCCGGGGGACCCGAGTGATTTTGCCGACAAGATTGCCCAAATATTATCGAATCCATCATGGATGAGAAGAATGGGAGAAAAAGGCCGGCAGCTTGCAGTTTCGATGTATAATTGGGAACGGGTAGCTTCCGAGTTATTGGAAGTTTGGGAGCAGGCGGAGAAAACAGAACAAGCTGCAGTGAGTGAAGAACAAGCAGCCGGCATGACAATAGAACCGCTGAAAGAAGAGGCAACAGAACAACTGAACCTGCCAACCCCTAAAGCGCATGCAAAAGAAAACGTCCACTCGAAGGAGAACGCGGCAGCGTCATCCGACAAAACGAAAAAGGGAAAAGCCAAAAAAGAGCGGGCTGCATCAATGGAAGACCATCAACAAACAGCCAAACAAAAAGAAGCTGCGGCAGAGCGAACCAAATCCGCGAAAAGCGCCCCAGCTCCTAAACAGAACCAAATCGTCCGCCACACAAAATCGTTTACCATTACAAGCGGCAACCAACAAACGCTGGACGCGTCGCCTAAAACGCATTGGAACCGCAACCAAGCTCAAGCGAAACATGACAGCAAACATTTTACGATTGCAAGTTCACACTAACACGAATCGAAAATCGCCAACGAAGAAAATAACGGGCATCCAAAATCAAAACGATCCCACAGCAAATGAGGAAAACAAACCATAACCATCCCGTCCCTTTCCCAGATCCGCAACGCATTCGGATAAAGATGTGCTTCCTCACAAGAAAGGAAAGACATTACTGCATAAACCCGATCATCGTCACCGCCAGAAGCTGCGCACGCCCGATGATCGTTTCGTTTCCTTGTTCATCGGCGATCGTCAACTCGGTCGCCGTGCACTTCTTTAATATGCCTTCATAGCTCTTATCCTTCATGACAAATTGGCATTTCAGCGGCGGCAAATGACCGGGAAGCTCCGTCAAAAAGGCCAGCCGCTCGTCAAGCGCCATCGCTTGGAACTCTTTTTTGGCAAAAAATTCAGTCGGTTCCTCCTCGCTACCTCGTTCATCGTTCGAACTTCCTTCCTCTTCCTGTTGCATTCGGCTAGTCCACATAAACGTTTCTTGCATATGCGCCGCCGCCCGCATCGCTTTTGGCTGCACAATGTAAAGCAACGGCTCCGTCTCCACAACGTTTTGTTTCCGCACGTTGATCCCCCTTTCCATGCTTGCCTTACCTTATATATGTATGCCTGTGATCTCCATAATTGCCCAAGTCAAGCAAAAAACAGCCGCTCCATCAACAGGAACGGCTGCTCGCACGTCTTTAATATCCTAAAATGTGGTATCCCGAGTCGACGTGAATAATTTCCCCAGTGATGCCGCGCGACAAGTCGCTGAACAAAAACAGCGCCGCATCGCCGACTTCTTCTTGGGTCGTCGTCCGGCGGAGAGGAGCGCGTTCTTCGATTTGCTTTAAAATCGAGTTGAAATCGCTCACCCCTTTAGCCGACAGTGTGCGAATCGGTCCAGCGGAAATGGCATTGACGCGGATGCCGTATTTGCCTAAATCGTTCGCCAAATATTTCACGCTCGCATCAAGCGACGCTTTCGCCACACCCATAATGTTGTAGTTTTGCACGACGCGCTCGCCGCCTAAGTACGTGAGGGTGACGATGCTGCCGCCTTCCGTCATCAGTTCTTTCGCCTCGCGCGCAACCGCGGTGAGCGAGTAGGCGCTGATATTGTGGGCGAGCAAAAAGCCTTCGCGGCTGACGTTCATATACTCGCCGCTCAAGTCTTCTTTATTGGCATAGGCGATGCAATGAGCAACGCCGTGGATGACGCCGACTTGTTGTTTGATTTGCGCAAAACATTGAACGATGTCTTCATCTTTTGCCACATCGCATGGCAGCAGAAGCGAACGTTCGTCCCCAAGCGTATCGACAAGCGCCCGCACCTCTTTTTCAAACCGCTCTCCGGCATACGTAAACACTAACCGAGCGCCGGCAGCGTGAAGCGAACGAGCAATGCCCCAGGCGATGCTTCGTTTGTTCGCCACCCCCATCACGACATATGTACGCCCTTCCAACGATAAGACCATTCGTTCATCCTCCCAATTATCATTTATTATTAGCACCAGGTGTTAATTCTATTATAGGCGATGCGGCGGGCGATGTAAATGCATGCTTCCCTTTTGCCTTCCGATTCCTTCATGCTGGCGGCCGTTTTTCCCACTTTGCAAAACCGGCGCGATTCGCTAATATGGTATATGGCACATTTGAATGGAGAGGATCGTTCCATGGATCATGATCGTTTTTCCCAGTCGAAGCTCGATTATCATTTGTTGTTTCTTTTATTCTTAATGGCTGTTATCAGCGCCATCGCCATCCATAGCGCAGAACCGATGCTGCCGGAGAAACTGCAAAACGTCAACTTCGCTTCAAAACAGCTGCAATGGTACGCCATCGGCGCTGTCGTGATCGCCTTGACGATGATCATTGACTATGATCGGCTGTTTCAAATCGCTTGGTATTTGTATGGATTCGGGATGTTGCTGTTGCTCGGGCTGGAATTGAACGTTCCCGGATCGGTGACGATTAAAGGGGCAACTAGTTGGTACCATCTTCCAGGTGGAAATTTCCAACCATCCGAACTGATGAAAATTTTTATGATCATCGTCCTAAGCCGCATCATCGTCAACCATCGGGAAAAACATCCCGAACCAACGATAAGGGACGATTTTAAGCTGCTCGGGAAAATCGCCCTCGCGGTTTTGCCGCCGCTCATTTTGCTCGCCAAGCAGCCAGACATGGGCATGTCGATGGTGTTTATGGCCATCACCGCCACCTTAGTGCTCGTTTCCGGCATCCGCTGGCGCATCATTTTCGGCATTGTCTTATCCGGTGTAACAATGGTGGCAGTCGTTGTGTTCATTTTCTTTTATTTTCCTGATTTCTTCCATAAATACATTATTCAAGAAGATTACCAGTTGAACCGGTTTTACGGCTGGCTGGCTCCATATGAATATTCCAACGAACAAGGCTTCCAGCTCATCCGTTCGCTCATGGCCATTGGGTCGGGAGAACTGTATGGGAAAGGATTAGGCAACTTGCAAGTCTATTTGCCGGAGGCGCACACAGACTTTGTGTTTGGCGTCATCTCAGAACAGTTCGGATTTGTCGGCTCAAGCATCGTCGTGTCTCTCTTTTTCCTGCTCATTTATCGCATGATCCATATTGCACTCGAGAGCAACGATTTATACGGCAGCTATTTATGCGCCGGCGTCGCAGGCATGATTACGTTCCAAGTGTTCCAAAACATTGGCATGACGATTGGACTTTTGCCGATCACCGGACTGCCGCTTCCGTTCATCAGCTATGGAGGAAGCTCGCTGGCGACTTATATGCTGGCGATCGGCCTCGTCTTAAACGTTCATTCGCGAACGCGGAAGTTTATGTTCTCGAGCGATGAATAAAGCCGCTTGCTGTGTCCGCAGGCGGCTTTATTTTAGCCGTCATCTGGGCCAGGGACCCTTCTTTGCTTCGCTCCCCGCCGCGGCTACTGCTTTTTGAACAGCGCCTTCGATGGATAGAACAAGGCTGCCTCATCTTTTCTTTTCCTTGTCGAACGGACATACTGGTAGTATAACAATTCGGGCTAGAAAGGAGCTCATGTATGCAGGTGGACATCATCGGCGACATTCATGGCTGCTTCCGGGAATTCGCCGCATTGACAGAAACACTCGGCTACCATTGGGACGAAGGGGTGCCGATTCATCCCGACGGACGAAAGCTTGGTTTTGTCGGCGATTTGACCGACCGCGGTCCTGAATCGCTGAAAATGATCGAAATCGTCTGCGACCTAATCGAGCGGAACCTCGCCTATTACGTGCCGGGCAACCATTGCAATAAACTGTACCGCTTTTTCTTAGGACGAAACGTGCAAATCGCCCATGGGCTTGAGACGACGGTCGCGGAGTACCGCGCCTTGCCCCCAAGCGAGCAGGAGATGATCCGCCGCAAGTTCATCCGTCTGTATGAACAGGCGCCGCTGTATGCGGTGCTCGATGAGGGGCGCCTTGTCATCGCCCATGCCGGCATCCGTCACGACTATATCGGGCGGACGGACAAACAAGTCAAGACGTTCGTCCTGTATGGGGACATCACCGGCGAAACGAACCCGGACGGAACGCCGGTGCGCCGCGACTGGGCGAAACGGTATCGCGGCAGCGCGTGGGTTGTATATGGCCACACGCCGGTCGAAAAACCGCGGTTTGTCGGACGGACGGTCAACATCGACACCGGCTGTGTATTCGGCGGCGCGCTGACCGCCTTGCGCTATCCGGAAATGGAAACGGTCTCCGTTCCTTCCTCGATGCCGTTCGTTCCCGAAAAGTTCCGCACGTTCTCCTAATCAGCACTTCGTCTGCGCATTGCCTCGATCAGGCGCGCCATATCGCCAGGAAGCGGGGCGGAACATGTATACCAGCGCCCGGCAAACGGATGAAAAAACGACAGCTGCCGGCTGTGAAGCGCCTGGCGTCCGATCATCTCCCGGCACCCGCCGTACAGTTCATCGCCGGCGAGCGGGTGGCCGAGATAAGCCAAATGGACGCGGATTTGGTGCGTGCGCCCCGTCTCCAGCCGGAGCGAAACGTATGTATAGCCATAAAGCCGCTCAAGTACACGAAAATGAGTGACAGCCGGCTTCCCGTCTTCCCGCACTTCGCGTGCGATGATGCTTCCCTCTTGGCGGCCGATGGGAGCGTCAATCGTCCCTTCATCCTCGACCATGACGCCATGGCAAATGGCTTCATACGTGCGCACAACGTGCCCTTTTTGTTGCAACGCCGACAACAAATGATGAACATGGCGGTGCTTGGCGACGAGCACGAGCCCGGACGTGTCGCGGTCAAGCCGGGTGACGATATGGACGGTCGAGTCGAGCTGCTGCTGGCGATAATGGTGAAGCAAGCCATTGGCAAGCGTCCCGCCCGGATGGTGGCGCGACGGAATCGTCGCCAATCCCGCTGGTTTGTTGACAACAAGGACGTAATCGTCTTCATACAGAATGTCAAGCGGCATCGCTTCTGCGTCCATCCAATCGCTTGTCCGCTCCGGCGGAAAGACGACCGACAGCGTCTCGCCGGCGCGCAGCACATGGCGGACGGTGACGGGCCGCCCGTCAACCAACAGCTCCCCGCCATGGAATTTAATATCGGTAAGCGCCGTCCGCGAAATGCCGTTCTCTTGCAAAAACTGGCGCAACAGCTTTCCGTCGTGCTGTTCATCGATGGAAAAGGTCATGGTAAACGGCGGCAATGTTCGTCACCTTTCTGATAAAAAATCTCCGTCTTGCTCATCGTGTTCCATCTACTTTTCTTTGGCGCTGCTGCAACGGAATCGTCATCCGCGCCAAACGATCATCACCTCGCCGCAAACGGGAAGCGTTGCCTAACCAAGGAGGCTGGCTTTCCCTCAGTCGGCAATAAACGAGTCACGCACCCGCCGCCAAAACGGAAACGGCCGAAAGCGGGCGAAACGCACCTTTTCATCGGCTACTCGACATTGAATCGACTTCACTTCTTTATGCAACAGTGACAAATGGTCGATCGTAATTTGAAAATCGACGTGGTTGACCGGCTTGAGTAAACACGTATGGTGCGCCGGCAACACGAGCGGCGAACCGATGGTCCGAAACACGCGGTTGTTGATCGACGCCATCTCGGTCACTTGAATCGCCTCCAGCGACGGATGCAAAATCGCCCCGCCGAGAGCCTTATTGTAAGCCGTGCTTCCGGTCGGCGTCGAAATACACAACCCGTCGCCGCGGAACCGCTCAAACAAGTCGCCGCGAATTTCAACGTCCATCACGAGCGTCCCGCTGACGCATTTGACCGTGCATTCATTGAGCGCTAAATACTTTGCCTCGCTTCCGCCGTTCAGATAGCGAATCGTCACCTCAAGGAGCGGATATTCGACCACTTGATACGGCGTCTTGGCAATGGCGATCACAAGCTTTTCAAGTTCCTCCGGCACCCAGTCGGCGTAAAAGCCGAGATGGCCGGTATGGACTCCGACGAACGCCGTCTTGTCCAACCGGTGGCAATAGCGATGGAACGCGTACAACAGCGTTCCATCGCCGCCGACCGAAATGACAAGGTCGGGTTCCTCTTCATCGCAACGCAAGTCAAAGTCAAGCAAATACGTTTTCATTTTTTGCGCCAAGGCGTTCGATACGTCGTCGCCTTTGGACGTGATGGCAAACACAAGCGGCGCGTCCGTCCGTTTCATTGTCCTTCTCCTTTTGCTTCTTGTTTTCGGGAAAAAGCAGCTTGCGCTTCTTGAATTTCAAAGCGGATTTTCGACATCTCCTCATCGAGGCGATAAGCCGCCTCCGCGGCTCGCTGCAACCGAATTTTGATGTCTTCGGGAAAACGCCCGCTGTACTTATAGTTCAACGAATGCTCAATCGTCGCCCAAAAGTTCATCGCCAACGTCCGGATTTGGATCTCCGCCAAAATGTTTTTCTCGCCGCGGATCGTCTGCACCGGGTAGCGGATGACAAGATGATACGAGCGGTAGCCGCTCTCTTTTTTTTGCGTGATGTAATCACGCTCCTCGACAATCGTAAAATCGTTGCGCTGGCGCAACAGCTCGACGACCGTCTTAATGTCATCGACAAACTGGCACATGATGCGCAGTCCCGCAATATCTTGCATCTCTTCCTCAAGACGGTCGAGCGGGATGTTTTTCTTTTGCGCCTTATCCAAAATGCTGGCGACGGGCTTCACCCGTCCGGTGACAAACTCAATGGGCGAGTGCGCTTCAATCATCTCGAATTGGGTGCGAATGCCCCTTAGCTTCACTTTCAGCTCCTCAACAGCCTGCTTATACGGGGCTAAAAACAAATCCCAATGGTTTACCATCGTACCACCTGCCTACATGTTTTCAATCTCCCGCGGCTTAAGTCAAGAGGGCGCAACCGCGCCTCTGCCTTGTTGCTCGATGGAACCGCTCATCTGCCGAATTCACCGGGCCGCTCGCTGTTCTAACGCGCCGAAAGAGAAGCCGCCAGCTTATGGCTCAAAAAACACGTCTTGCACCGCCTGTTCAAGCGTCTCGCCGTAGTTGGCGTTGTCACGGATATTTTCAAGCAAATAAGACAGTTCATCGTGAAACTGTTCAAGCTCAAGCGTCCTCTCTCCACATCGAAGCCAGACCGGCTCCTCGGCGTCAAGCGCCGCCTTCAGCTGAGGCCACCATGGCTTCGGAACCATGACATATAAAAAGCGGTCATCAGCTTCCAAAAGGTACACAAACGCCAATGCATCCGAGTCCACAAGCATATGGCGTTTCGGCGTCACGCGGGCGAGTGAAATCGGAGCATCATGGACATGCAGCCAAAGCCGGCCATCCTTTCGCTCTGCCCGCCTAACGATCACTTTTTCGTTCATGCTTCCTCCCCTTCCGCATCAACCATCCGCCCTTTATTTTACCATATTCACCATATGCAGACGAAATTAATTGATATTCGCCGAAAAACAGCTGATAATAGAGGGAGACGACTATCCCGTCTTGAAGGAGATTCACGATGCATCAAGAAATTGAAATCGAACTGAAAAACTTGTTGACGGCAGCGGAGTTCGCGACTGTGCGCGCCGCCTTCGGCCTTGATGATGGGGCTTTCTTCCGCCAGGAAAACTATTACTTTGATACCTCTTCGTTCGCTCTAAAAGAGCAGGCGGCGGCGCTTCGCATCCGGGCGAAAGAAGGGCGGTTTACGTTGACGCTGAAACAAACACGTGCGGACGGGGCGCTTCTCGAGACGCACGAATCGATCACGCCATCCGAGGCTGAGGCGCTGCTCGCAGGCGCGCCATTGCGCGGAACGATCGCTGTCTTGCTGTCGGAAATGGGCATCAATCCACACGAGGTGCGCTGCTTTGGCTCCCTTGTCACCGACCGCGCTGAATGGCCGCATGAAGGCGGCACGTTATGCCTTGACCATAACCGTTACTTGCAAAGCGAAGATTACGAACTTGAATATGAAGTGGATCACGTGGAAACGGGTGAAAAGCGGTTTTTGCGCCTGCTTGGGGCGCTTGGCATTCCGCGCCGCCCGGCGCCAAACAAAATCGCCCGCTTTTACGCCCGCAAGAAGGAAATGGAGGAAAGACGATGACCGTTTCGCCATTAAAGCTGCTCGTTGAATGGCAGGCGCTCGATGCGTTCTCATCCGGGCGCTCGAGCCTGTTGCCATCGCCCGTGCCATCCTTGTTTGCAAGCTTGCTTGCCGAATCTCTCAGCCGGGGGAGGAATCATCTGCCGAGGCGCCTCAAGCCGCCTCAGGCGGTCAGCCTCCCGCGCCCGCCGGCCACAGCGGCGCCCTGCTCAAACATAAAACGGGCGCCGCAACCCAATCATCTTCTTCCGTCGATGCTTTGATTGCAGCGGCAGCGGAAAAATACGATGTTGACCCGCAGCTCATCCGCGCCGTCATTCGCCATGAGTCAAATTTCCGTCCTGATGCGAAAAGCCCAGCTGGAGCGCTTGGACTCATGCAGCTCATGCCAAGCACGGCGAAAATGCTCGGTGTCAACGATCCGCTTGACCCGGCGCAAAACATCGACGGCGGCGTAAAATATTTGCGCCAGCTCCTTGACCGGTACAGCGGCAATATCACTCTCGCCTTGGCCGCCTACAACGCCGGGCCCGGAAACGTCGACCGCTATGGGGGCATGCCGCCGTTTGCCGAAACGCGGGCGTATGTCGAACGCGTGTTGAAAAGCTACCGCACATAAACGAGCGGCGCTCGAGTCACTTTGTTTGAGATCCATGCGTGCTGCTGATAAAATAGCTATCAAACGACAACGAATGAGTCTCAAGCAAAAGGAGCATCCGCGATGGGAGAACAATGGCAAACTCTTTATGAGGCGATCGGCGGAGAGGAAACGATTGTGAAGCTTGTCGAAGCATTTTACCGGCGCGTGGCTGCACATCCCGACTTAAAGCCCATTTTTCCTGATGATTTGACGGAAACCGCCCGCAAGCAAAAGCAATTTTTAACGCAATATTTAGGCGGGCCGCCGCTTTATACGGCGGAGCATGGACACCCCATGCTGAGGGCGCGCCATCTCCGCTTTGAAATCACGCCGAAGCGGGCGGAAGCGTGGCTGGCCTGCATGCGGGCGGCCATGGACGAAATCGGCTTGTCCGGTCCGGCGCGCGAACAGTTTTATCACCGGCTTGTGCTCACCGCCCATCATATGGTCAATACCCCGGATCATCTGGACAGAAAGGAGCATACCCTTGAGTGAGAAGTTTGCTGGGAAGATGACATCAACTTGCCACCCTTCCCAGCCGCTAGGCAACACGAACAAACCGCTCGAGCTGTATTTGTTTATCGATCCTTTATGCCCGGAATGCTGGGGGCTTGAACCAGTCATTAAAAAATTGACGATCGAATACGGCCGTTTTTTTACCTTAAGGCACATATTGAGCGGAACATGGGCGACATGGAGCGCGCGCAAAGGAACGAAGCCGGAGGCAATGGCAAAAGCGTGGGAGTGGGCGGCTTGCCGCACCGGTATGTCATGCGATGGAAGCGTTTGGCTGGAAAATCGGATTTCGAGCCCGTTCGCTCCATCACTCGCCATTAAAGCGGCGGAAATGCAAGGAAAGCGGGCTGGCCTTCGCTTTTTGCGCAAGCTGCAAGAACAACTCTTTCTCGAAAAACAAAATGTCGCTGATTTGTCAGTGCTCACCGAATGCGCCGTTGAAGCGGGCTTGGATGTCGATGAATTTCTGCGCGATATGCACTCGCCAGGAGCAGCGAAAGCGTTCCAATGCGATTTAAAAATCACCTCGGAAATGGACGTCGATGAAATTCCGACGCTTGTGTTGTTTAACGAAAACATCGAAGACGAAGGCATTAAAATTTCCGGATGCTATCCGTACGACATCTACGTCGAATTGATCGCTGAAATGCTCGGCTTCCATCCTGAACCGTCCTCTCCTCCTCCGCTGGAATCATTTTTAAGCCATTTTAAATTCGTCGCCACACAGGAAGTTGCCGTTGTATACAACTGGACGATCCAAGAAGCGGAAACGGAAATGAAAAAGCTGCAGCTAAAGCAAAAAGTGGAGCGGGTGCCCGTCAAACACGGAACATTTTGGCGCTATATCGATGATGCTCGCCCCTAACAGCAGGGATGGGCACAAGAAAAAGCCCGGCGTCAGCCGGGCTTTTTCTTGTTTTCTTGTTGCCAAGACAACAAAGGGGATGGGAGAAATTGTTCACGGTCAAACAAAGGGGTATCAGGTTTTGTCTTCCGTTCACGCTTTTATCTTACCAAACGTCCAACCAATTGGCAACCCGTTTGCTCGTTTGTTCACATTATTGTCATAATTCGCCCTGCGTCATGATCAAGCAGACAAACAGCATATAATCAACTAAAGCAAATGGGAAGAGGGGGCCATCGCCATGAAGCAGCGCATCGTCTTATCCCTTTGGGCGGCGGCATCCACTGCCGCCTTTATCCTGAACTTGTTGGGCCTCATGCAGCTCCTTCCGCTTTGGGCGACCATGCCGCTTTTGTTTCTCTCCTTGCTCGGGTTGGTGGTAACATGGAACCGCCGCCATCAGTTTCGTGGATTTCCGTCCAAACGAATGCGGCTGTAACGCCGCATTCGTTTCATTTCTCAAGCAACCGCTCCATCTCTTCCAGCTTTTCAGCAAACACTTGGCACGCTTGGCGGATCGGCTCGGCGCTCGTCATGTCGACGCCGGCTTTTTTCAACACTTCAATCGGGTAATCAGAGCTGCCGGCTTTCAAAAAGTCGATGTATCGTCTCACCGCCGGTTCGCCATCTTCCAAAATTTGTTTGCTGAGTGCAGTCGCCGCGCTGAAGCCGGTCGCGTATTGGTACACGTAGTAGTTGTAATAAAAATGCGGAATGCGCGCCCACTCAAGGCCGATTTCTTTGTCCACGACAATATCATCGCCAAAATACGTTTTATTTAAGTCGTAATAAAGAGCCGTCAACGCCTCGGCCGTCAACGCCTCGCCTTGCTGCTCCTTCAGATGGATCAAATGCTCAAACTCCGCAAACATCGTCTGGCGGAAAACGGTGCCGCGGAATCCCTCAAGATAATGGTTGAGCAAATAGAGCCGACTTTTCTCATCATCGATCGTTTTCAGCAAATAGTCGTTCAACAGCGCCTCATTGCACGTCGACGCCACTTCAGCGACAAAGATTGAATAATGGGCGTACGGATATGGCTGCGTTTTGCGTGTGTAGTAGCTGTGCACCGAATGGCCAAACTCATGCACAAGTGTAAACAAATTGTTCACATTGTCCTGCCAGTTGAGCAAAATGTACGGATGGGTGCCGTACGCTCCCGACGAATAGGCGCCGCTTCGCTTTCCTTTGTTTTCGCGCACATCGACCCAACGGTTGTCAAGACCTTCTTTCACGATCGCCACATATTCCTCGCCAAGCGGCGCGAGCCCTTCCAGCATGTACTGCTTCGCTTCCTCGTACGTTACTTCCATTTTCACATCTTTAACAAGCGGCGTGTACAAGTCGTACATATGCAGTTCATCAAGCCCAAGCACTCGTTTGCGCAGCCGCACGTACCGGTGCAGCAATGGCAAATGTTCATGAATAGTGGCAACCAAATTGTCATAGACGCTCTCCGGAATGTTGTTGGCGTCTAATGCCGCTTCCCGCGCCGAACGATAACGGCGGACGCGGGCGAAAAAGTTGTCTTTTTTCACCGCACCGGCAAGCATATTGGCGAACGTGTTTTGAAACTTCTCATACGTATGGTATACGGCGTAAAACGCATCGCGGCGGACACGGCGGTCCATGCTTTCCAAAAAACGGATGAAACGGCCGTGCGTCACTTCCACTTCTTCTCCGTTTTCATCGATGATCGCCGGGAATTTCAAGTCGGCATTGTTCAACGCACTGAACGTATTGGATGCTGCCTGCATCACCTCGGCCGCCTGCGCTAATATCGCTTCTTCTTCTGCCGACAATACATGGGGGCGTTGGCGCGTAATCTCATCCAGCGCATGCGCATACAAGCGAAGCGGCTCGTATTGTTCGAAAAACGTGCGCAATCTCGTTTCATCGATCGCCAAAATTTCCGGCACAATAAACGCCATTGCGCTTGAGGCCTCGCTGTACAAGCTTTTCGCCCGAGCATCGAGCCCTTGGTAAAATGAATTCGTCGTGTCTTGATCATAACGCATATGGGCGTATGTATACAGCTTGCCGAGGCGCATCGACACGTCATCTTGATACTGTAATGCTTCATACAGCACTTCCGGCGATTCACCAAGCCGTCCTTTGTATTCGCCGATTTTCGGAATCATCGCCTTCACGTGTTTGAACTCTTCTTCCCACGCTTCATCGGTCGGAAAAATGTCCTCAAGCCGCCACGTTTCTTCCACAGGGATTTCGCTTCGCAACGGGAGCGATTTTTTCGTTTTCTTCTCTTCCACCGTCATCCTTCCTCCTTAAAAATCATCATACACGAATTATTATTCACCATTTCGTTCATCTTTTCCTGTTTTCTGCTCATTTTTTCCACTCTCCCGAACTCAAGCGCCGAGCAATAGCAGCTAAGCGCTGGCGTTTGGCCGATTTGTTCAAGAAGCGCGGCGTCTTGGCGAATCACTTCGTCGACAGTTGCCGGAAACGACAGCGGCTTCACCAAATGAAGCCGTCCGCCCTCTTCGCGATGGAGATAGCCGAGCAGGCTCAACCAATGCAAATACTCGCCGACGGCCTCGCGATGCGTATCCCGGCCGACAAGCGGCAGCCGGCGCGGGGCGAGGCGGCCGGTGCGGATTTTCTCGTCAAGCCATTGAAATAAAGACGATGCTGTCATCGGCCGATCCGTCTTGCCAAGAAGAAACAAAAGCACGTACGTTTGCCAAATAAACGGCGCCGTTTCCCACAAATATCCACGCGGCAACGGCCAGCCTGCTTCGGTCGGAAACAGCGGCGGAACGATGCCCGCCTGGTAAAAATCAGCACAAATGCGGCGCACGGTTTGGTTCGGATACAGCGGAAACGTCCGCCGCCATTGCTTTTTGCGTTCGAGCCAACGTTCCCAAAACGCGGGCGGAAGCGGCAACGGGCGAGAATCAATCCACTCGGAGAAAGAAAGGGATGAAAGGGGAAGGGAATCAACGGCGGCCAGCGCCCGCTGCACGGACAGCGGTTGCGGACGGAAAAGGCGGATGAATCGTTTCCGTTTTGGACTGTAGTACCATATATGTGGAGCGGCTGAATGTGGGGCACGATGGGCAAACAGCCATTGAAAACGCGAGAGATGCACTTCGTCAAGGCATTTGGGCGAATGTCGAAAATGATGGGCTCCTAACACCCACAACGGGCGGATGCCAAGGCGCCGGTAGCCGTCATTGCGTTCACAAAACAGCGATTCGTCGATCGTGGAACATTGGTATTCGAGGGCATAAAGGTAGGGGCCATGGCGGAGCAGCACGTCGGGGCGCTGCCTGATGGCGGGCAAATACGGCTCGAGCTTCGCCTCGATGCCTTGGCGGATGAGCCACGCGAACAAGTCTCGCTTACCGGTTAAGTGGCGCTCCGACTCCGGCTCGTGCTCGACCGGGCAGGTCGCCCCTTTTCGATGGGCAAAATGCGGCAAACGATAGCGGCCCGATCGGAGCACCACTTCTTGGCGGCACGCGGGACAAAAAAACGGTTCCTGTCGTTTCAGGCGCATCAGCCGCTCTCGTTCCCATCGTTCCGCCCCGGCAAGCGAAACCGTCCTGCCATCAACTGAGAGAGCAACAAACAACTCGATCACTTCCTTTTCTAAAAAATGGCCGATTTCGGGTGCAGACATGCCCATTCCTTCTTTGACGCTCTACACAGCTAAAGCCCTGGGATTCTTGGGAGCACTCCCGTACCCGAGCGTTCTGCCTTTCGCTCCCAAGCGATCTCCGTGTGTCCCACGGGTCATCGTCCAAGTTTTCTCTATTCGCCAACCATTGCTGTTTTTCCTGCCGTGAGCGGGGTTGCAGCGAAAAAAACTGACTAAAGAAGGAATATCCCCTAAGCGAAACATGCTGTGCAACGACAAAAAAGGGGTCCCGCCTCTTTTCGGGACACCCTATGTGATGTCAAACGGTTGATTACAGCAAAGGGGACAACAGCCTAGAGACCGACTCCGCTATGCGCACCCGAAACGGGCGCTGTTGAAACTGTTCGTAATCGATTATGGAAGCGTGGCAAAAATCTTCCAAAAAGTCGCGGACAAGTTTCTGAATGCTGTCGGTATAATACAAAAAAGCGTTCACTTCAAAGTTTAAATGAAAACTGCGCATATCCATGTTTGCCGTGCCGATCGAGGCGAGCTCGCCATCGACGACGATGACTTTGCTGTGCAAAAACCCTTTTTCATACTCGTAAATTTTCACCCCGGCCTCGAGCAGCTCGGGAAAATACGAGCGCGAAGCGTAAAAGACAATTTTTTTGTCCGGACGCTTTGGCGCCAGCAGGCGAACATCGATGCCGCTTAACGCCGCCACTTTGAGCGCCGTCAAAATGTCTTCATCCGGCACAAAGTACGGCGAGGCAACCCAAATCGATTGTTTCGCCGACGTAATCATGGCAAAATACAGCTGTTTGATCACTTCCCACTTTTGGTCCGGACCGCCGGCAATGAGCTGCACCCCGCCTTGCCCTTCCTCGACGATGAGCGGCGGCGACAAATAGTCCGGCGTCAACAAGCGTTCTCCTGTCATGTAATACCAATCTTGCAAAAAAATGAGCTGGAGCGTCCGCACTGCTTCACCACGGATCAATAAGTGCGTATCGCGCCAAAATCCGAAATATTTGTTTTTTCCTAAATACTCATCTCCAATGTTCAGCCCGCCGACAAAGCCGACGCCTCCATCGATGACAATGATCTTTCGGTGATTGCGGAAATTGATTTGGTTGCTTAAAAACGGGAGGCGCACTGGTGAAAATGGGATCATCTCCACTCCAGCCGCGCGCAGCTCCTCGATATAGGCGTTCGACAACTTCCAACTTCCAACGGCGTCGTACAAAAAACGGACGCGCACCCCTTGGCGCGCCTTTTTCATCAAGACGCGCTTCAACTGTTGGCCGATTTCATCATGACGGACGATATAATATTCTAAATGAATATGGTGTTCCGCTTTTTCCAGTTCAGCAAAAATAGAAGAAAACGTCTCCTCTCCATTCGTCAACACCGCCGTCTGCGAGGCGAGTGAAACCGGATGCTGGCCGATGCGATAAGCAAGACGCAAAAGCGGACGCTGATGGGGCGCCATCGGCAGCTGCTCGACGGCAATCGGCGACGGCTCTTGAAACTTGAGCAGCACCGCCTCATCAAAATCGGCTTTCTTTTTATAGCGTCGTTGTTGCCAGTAATTGCGTCCGAACAATAAATAGAACAAAAAGCCCACGATTGGAAAGCTCCCCAGCACCGCCAGCCAGGCGATCGTCTGCGCCGGCTTTCGATTCTCAAGAGAAATGACCAGCGCGATAAAGATGACGGAACAAGACATCAATACGCTGAAAAGACCAAGCAGCTTCCCTTCCCAAAACCCGTTCGTCAATGCCAGCAACGCGCCGACAATGACGACGAGAATCGCCACTCTCGATGTGTTTCGCAATAAAACCCCTCCACCCGGCTCTTCCTGATGGCCGTTTTTCTTCCGCTAACGTAGAAAACGCCGATTTCTGGCGGCGAAATCGGCGGAATGGAAACATTATGGGGCTGGAAAATACGTTTTGATCGTTTCCAGTGCATTGTCGCCCATAATTTCAGTCCCGTATTCTTCAAGTCGATAAATCGTCAGCTGGGAATCACTTCCGTATTCCAACAGAAGGCTGAGCATATTGTCCACTTCCTGCTCGGTGTAGTGCTCGTCAAACTCGACGAACAAGTAATAGCGGCCTTCAAATTGGAACAGGCGGTTCGACAACTCAGAGAAGTCAGCGCGATGGGCCAAGGAAATGACATCCTCGATATCTTTGAACGAAAGGATGAATTGAAGGACATCTTGCTCTTCTCTCTCCTCGGCGTCCCTGTTTTGACCAAAGTGGAAATGGTGGCCGAACAGCGATTCCACCTTTTCATCAGCTGACAGCGAAAACTCGCGCCATTTCTCTTCTGGAAGCGGCAGTTCGAGCTTGCTTCCGTCTTTGGACAACTGCGCTTTCGTCACGACGACTTCAAGCCCTTTTTCGAGCGCCTGCACTTGGATCCAAAGCGGGCCATCGAGCGAAAAATCGCTTTCCCCATGAACTTCATCCATCATTTCCCAAAACAATTCTTCGCTTCGTTCCCGGTTGTACCAAATTTCCTCGCGGTCAAAGCCGCGCTCCTCTATATCAACATATGAAATGTAAAATTTCACGGTATGCTCGTTGATGCGTTCGATTTCCATTTTCTCAACTCTCCCTTCTAAAACCGAGAAATAAAAAAGGAAGGGATTGTGCCCCTGAAACTATTTAAATAAAAACTTATGATCTTGTACTTTTATTTTATGATAAAAAGCGAAAGAAGGGAAATAAAAAAACGCATTTTTAAAAATTGGTTATGAAACCGGCCATGCCCTACTATAATGATGATGAACACGGACGGAATGAGGGACGCCTATGGTGGATGAATACATCGTTTCCATCTTGCTGATTATCGGGATTGATGTCATTCTTGGCGGGGACAATGCGGTTGTCATTGCGCTAGCAAGCCGCAACTTGCCCGAACAAAAGCGGAATGTGGCCATTATTGTCGGCACCGCGCTGGCGATCGCTGTTCGCATTGTCTTGACGGTGGCCGTCGTTTGGCTGTTGACGATTCCGTTCTTGCAGCTCGCTGGAGGCGTCGTCCTCTTTTGGATCGCCTTGAAACTGATCGGGCAAAAAGACGCAAAACCGACTATGATCAAAGCCGAACCGTCGCTTTGGAAAGCCATCCAGACGATCGTCGCCGCCGATGTCGCCATGGGGCTTGACAACGTCATCGCCATCGCTGGAGCGGCTCAAGGCCATATCGGACTTGTTGTGTTCGGTTTTCTCTGTTCCGTTCCTATCATTATTTTAGGCAGCAAAATCATCCTTTATGCCATGGAACGGTTCCCAATCCTCATTTATGCCGGCGGCGCCCTCTTGGCATACACCGCTGGAAAGATGATCGCTGCCGAAGAACGGTTGCGCCCGTTTTACCCCCCGAATGGGGAGGCGCTGTTTCCAATGGCGGCGGCCGTTCTTGCCGTTTTGCTCGGCTTGGCGGCCCACCGCCGGTCGCGCGCCGCATAAAGCAAATGATAAAAAACTTCTACATGGCAGACCATGTAGAAGTTTTTTATTACCCGTTCACCAGCCGCTGCGCTTCACGAAGCTGATACGCCCGCACTTTGCGCGGCAGGAAGCGGCGGATTTCATCTTCGTTGTAGCCGACTTGAAGCCGCTTTTCATCAATGATGATCGGTCGGCGCAAAATGCCTGGGTTTTTTTGAATGAGTTCGTACAAATCTTGCAACGGCAGAGACTCCAAGTTAATGTTCAGCTTCTGGAATACTTTTGAACGTGTGGAAATAATCTCATCCGTTCCCGTTTCCGTCATCCGCAAAATCTCTTTAATCTCCTCGACCGTGAGCGGCTCGGAGAAAATATTGCGCTCGACATAAGGAATATTGTGCTTCTCGAGCCACGCCTTCGCCTTCCGGCATGACGTGCAGCTCGGTGATGTGTATAGCTTGACCACTTCGATCACTCCTTTTGACAAGGAATCCCTTGCTTCCCTCGTCCGTCACACGACAGACGTGCACCGCTATGCCGGTTTGACGTCTGACAGCACAGCGGCACGGCCTGGACGCCAGTCTGGCGATCAGCCGCTTTGCCAATCGTTTGCAAATTGAAATGACTTTAACATGATATATTATACAACACATCAGCCAAGAAAGATATAGTTTTTCGATGATAAATTCAATTTTCTTTCCTCTTCCAATGCGAAGGCAAATCCTCTACAATCAAAGTAGAAGAGGAAAAGGGAGGAAGAACCGATGGCCGGCTATTTCATCGACTTTGCCATTGCTTCGGCATTGATCGTCGTCCTCACTGCATTGATGGGGAACATCAGCAACACAATCGGGGAGCGGATGTTCGGCCGAAACAAAAGCGGAAAGCATGTCGAGGCCTCTCGCCGCATCCAACAAGGATGGAAAGTCGTCGGGGGAAAAAAATAACGCGCCAAGACAGGCGCATAGGTGGACGCCGCCTCTTTCATCGTCTGCACATGCGGCGATGAAAGAGGCGATCTTTTCTATTCTGCTAGGTATACATCGCCCGATACCGCTTATACTCTTCCTCCGAACAAAGCACAAAATGGCCAGGCGTAATTTCACGGAATTCAAGTTCCTCTCCATCTTTGTAGCCATGTTGCGCCGGGTCGTAAACGATCCGCTTGCGCGTCCGCTCGGTTTCCGGATCAGGAAGCGGAATGGCCGACAACAAAGCTTTTGTGTACGGGTGGATCGGATTGCGGTACAGCTCTTCCGATTCAGCGAGCTCGACCATTTTCCCGAAATACATGACGCCGATCCGGTCGCTGATGTATTTGACCATCGACAAGTCATGGGCAATAAACAAGTACGTCAACCCTTTTTCACGCTGCAGGCGCTTCAGCAAGTTGACGACTTGCGCTTGAATGGAAACGTCAAGCGCCGAAATCGGCTCATCGGCAATGATGAATTCCGGCTCGACGGCAAGCGCCCGGGCGATGCCGATCCGCTGGCGTTGACCGCCGGAAAACTCATGCGGGTAGCGGCTGGCATGCTCGCGGTTCAAGCCAACCGTCTCAAGCAATTCATACACGCGCTGCATCCGTTCTTCTTTCGTTTTCGCCAGCCCATGGATGTCGATGCCCTCAGCAATAATATCCGCGACCGTCATCCGCGGATTCAAGGACGCATACGGATCTTGGAAAATCATCTGCATTTTCCGGTTTAACTCTTTCAACTCTTTTTTCGATTTTTTGCCGTGAACATTGACCCCGTTAAACAGCACCTCCCCGTCTGTCGCCTCATAGAGCCGGATGATCGTCCGCCCCGTTGTCGACTTGCCGCAGCCTGACTCGCCGACAAGGCCGAACGTTTCCCCTTTATAAATGTCAAACGTGACGCCGTCGACCGCTTTCACCACCTCACCGCGGCCGGCTGGGAAGTATTGTTTTAAGTTTTTCACCTCGAGCAGCTTTTGTCTAGCCACGCGGTTTCCCTCCTTTTCGGGCGACGATGTCAGCGAACCGTTCCATCCGCTCTCGCACGATAGCCGGCGGTTCCACTTTCGGCGCCATTTCATGCAACAGCCATGTCGCCGCATAGTGCGTATCAGACACTTGGAACATCGGCGGCTCAAGCTCGTAGTCAATTTTGAGCGCATACGGATTTCGCGGCGCAAACGCATCGCCTTTTGGCGGGTTTAACAAATCCGGCGGCGAACCCGGAATCGAATACAGCTCCGTATCTTTATGATCAAGGCTTGGCATCGATGCCAGCAACCCCCACGTGTACGGATGCTTCGGATTGTAAAAAATTTCATCTACCGTACCGATCTCCACGATTTTCCCGGCATACATCACCGCCACGCGGTCGGCCATGTTGGCGACGACCCCTAAATCATGGGTGATGAAAATAATCGACATGCCGAGCTTTTTCTGAATGTCTTTCATCAGCTCCAAAATTTGCGCTTGAATCGTCACATCAAGCGCTGTCGTCGGTTCATCGGCGATCAAAATTTTCGGATTGCACGCCAAGGCAATGGCAATGACAACACGCTGGCGCATCCCGCCGGAAAATTGGTGCGGGTATTGCTTCATGCGCAACTCGGCGTTTTTAATGCCGACGAGCTGCAACAGTTCAATCGCCCGTTTGCGCGCTTCGTCTTTCGACAGCTTTTGATGCTTTAAAATCGCTTCCATAATTTGTTTTCCAATCGTCATCGTCGGATTGAGCGACGTCATCGGATCTTGGAAAATCATTGAAATTTTCGCACCGCGGATCGACTGCATTCTTTCTCCGACAGCTTGGTCAAGTCTTTTCCTTCAAATAAAATTTCCCCTTGCTTAATCCGGCTCGGAGGTGTCGGCAACAGGCGCATCAACGCCTTGGATGTCACGGATTTTCCTGATCCCGACTCGCCAACGATCGCAAGCGTCTCCCCTTTATACAAGTCGAACGTGACGCCGCGCACGGCTTGCACTTCACCGGCATGGATGTCAAAAGAAATGTGCAAATCGTTCACCTGCAAAATTTTCTCCATCGGTTTCACCCCTTCCGTCGGTTATTTGCGCATTTTCGGGTCAAGCGCATCGCGGATTCCGTCTGCCACCAAGTTGAAGCTTAAAATGAGCAAACTGATGACAATCGCCGGAATAATCATCAAATGCGGATACGTCTGAATCGATTTGTATCCATCATTGACAAGCGAGCCAAGCGACGCTTCCGGTGGACGGATGCCAAGGCCGATAAAGCTCAAAAACGCCTCAGTGAAGATGGCCGATGGAATCGTGAACATCGTCGTAATAATGATCGGACCGATGACGTTCGGGATCAAATGTTTGAAAATAAGCCGTGATGTCGGCGCCCCAAGCGTCCTTGCCGCCAACACGTATTCCATGTTCTTTAATTTCAACACTTGTCCGCGCACGATCCGCGCCATCGTCGTCCAACCGGTAATGACCATCGCCAACGTGATGGAAATGATTCCAGGCTCAAAAATCAAAATGAACAAAATGACCATAATTAAATACGGGATGCCGTTTAAAATTTCGATGATCCGCTGCATCACATTGTCGACGCGGCCGCCATAGTAGCCGGAAATGCCGCCGTACGCAATCCCGATCAACAAGTCGATCAACGCCGCCAGCAAACCAATGTAAAGCGAAATGCGCGTGCCATACCACGTTCTCACCCACAAGTCACGGCCTAAATCATCCGTGCCGAACCAATAGTACTCTTTCACGCCGCGCTGTTTATACACATCAACGCCATTCGCATCCCGGCCGTCAAACGGAAGCCAATGAACATGCTCGAGCACCGGGATTTTCGGCGGAAGTTTCGCATGTCGCAAGTTTTGATCTTTATACGTTCGGTCGCTCGCCATCGGGGCGATGATCGCCATGAGCGTCAAAATGATAATCATCACGAGCCCCACGATCGCTGCCTTGTTTTCCCGAAGACGAAGCCAAGCATCTTGCCAAAACGTCAAGCTCGGACGATTGATTTTTTCCTGTTCACCGACGTTCGGCGGGGCGGGCTGAAACCATTCCGGTGAAAGTTGTTCGTATTGTTGTTTCGCCATCATTTTTTCCCTCCCGCTAACCGGATGCGTGGGTCGACAACCCCGTACAACACATCAACGATGAAGACTGCCAAAATCAACAAGGCGGAATAAAACAACGTTGTTCCCATAATAACCGGGTAATCGTTCAGTTCAATCGAACGGACAAACTGCTCTCCAAGACCAGGGACAGCAAACAATTTCTCAATGACAAGCGTTCCCGTCATTAAATTGACCGTCATCGGGCCTAAAATGGTAATGACAGGAATAAGCGAGTTGCGAATCGCGTGCTTCATAATGACCCCTGCTTGGCTGATCCCTTTCGCCCGAGCCGTCAAAATGTAGTCAGAGCTCAACACTTCCAACATCTCGGTGCGCATAAAGCGGGCGATGCTGGCGATGACCCCGACAGACAGCGCCAATGTCGGGAGAATCGTATATTTGAAACCTTCCCAAAAGGCGACTGGAAGCCATTGCAGTTTCACAGCGATGAAATATTGCAAAAACCCCCCTAACACAAACGACGGGATCGAGGCGCCCAACACCGCAATGACCGTAGCTGTGTAATCTTCCCAATGATTATGTCGAATCGCCGCGACAATTCCGAGAATCAACCCGACGATCGTTCCAAAAACAATCGCTTGAAACCCGAGCTGAGCCGACGGGCCGATTCGATCGCTGATGAGTTCTGTCACTGGGCGGTTGTCATATTGGAACGATACCCCCAAATCCCCCTTCAATAAATTCCCTAAATATTGAATGTACTGAACAGGCACGGGCTTATCCAATCCGTACTCTTTTAAAATGAGCGCCTTCTGTTCCGGCGTCAATTTTTCTTGGTTTTGCAGCGGCGAACCAGGCAGCAGCTTCATTAAAAAGAACGTCAACGTAGCAATAAGAAACAACGTGATGATCATATAAACGAACCGCTGAAGCGTATACCGCGCCATGACCGCACCTCCTCTGCTTTTCTATAATCTTCGTTGTTTTTCGACATTTTTCGCCTTATCAGTCAAAAGGAGAGTATATGCCTATGCATATACTCTCCTCCGCATCTCTCAAGAGAACGGTTACTCAACATACGCCCATTTCAAGCTGTAGTCGGCGCCGAACGTGTGCGTGACGAAATCTTTGACGTACTCGCGTTGCAAATACGCAGCGCCGCGTTGGTACAGCGGAGCGATCGGCATTCCTTCAAAGACGATTTTTTCTGCTTTCAGCATCGCATCCCAACGAGCTTGTTGATCGTTGGCAAGCGTCGTTTGCGCGTCTTTGATCAGCTTGTCGTACTCAGGATTCGACCAACCCGTCTCGTTGTGCGGGCTTGTCGACGTCCAAAGCTGCAGGAACGTCATTGGGTCTTGATAGTCCGGGCCCCAGCCAGAGAACGACAAGTCATATTGCATGCTGCTTTCGAGCTTCAGTTTTTGCGCAAATGGTTGCTGCTTGATGTTGATCGTCAAGCCCGGCAAGTTTTGTTCAAGCTGCGCTTTCACATACTCGCCGATTTTCTTCGCGTTGTCGGTGTCATAGTTCAACAGCTCAAGCGTAAATTTGTCTTTGCCCAGCTCTTTTTTCGCTTGCTCCCACAGTTTTTTCGCTTCATCCGGATTGTAATTGACCAAATCGCCATTCACATCGCGGAAGTCTTTGCCGTCCGGACCGGTGACGAAGTCTTTCGGAACGGTGAACTTCGCCGGAATTGAACCATTGTTCAGCAGCGTATCGACCATCGCTTGTGTGTCGATCGCCATCGCAATCGCTTTGCGGGCATTGACGTTGTTCAACGGTTCTTTTTTCGTGTTCATGCGCAGCCAGTAGAGCGACGGATCCAATTTCGTGTGGAAGTTTTTGTCGTTTTTGTACTTGTCGACGAACTCCGCCGTCAAGCCGACGCGGTCCGCTTGCTTCGTTTCATACAAGTTGACCGCTGTCGCCGTGTCTTTCACGACTTTCACATTGACTTTTTCCAGCTTGACGTTGTCTTTATCCCAGTAGTTCGGGTTTTTCGTGTACGTCCAGCCTTGTTCATGCTTCCACTCGCTTAACACGAACGGGCCGTTGTACAACGTCGTGTTGGCTTCAAGGCCGTATTTCTCGCCTTGCGCTTTCACAAATTTTTCGTTTTGCGGCATAAACGTGCCAAACGCTGTCAAGCCGACGAAATACGGAACCGGGTTTTTCAGCTCGACTTTAAGGGTGTAGTCATCAAGGGCTTTGACGCCGACTTGGTCAAGCGGCACCTTGCCTGTGTTGGCTTCTTCCGCGTTTTTAATGTCGTACATAATGTACGCATATTCCGATTTCGTTTTCGGATCAAGCACGCGCTTCCAAGCGAATTCGAAATCGTGCGCCGTCACCGGATCGCCGTTTGACCATTTCGCGTCTTTGCGGAGCTTGAACGTGTACGTTTTGCCGTCTTGGCTCACTTCATAGCTTTCCGCAATCCCTGGCACCGGCTTGTTGTCTTTGCCTAAACGGTACAGACCTTCCATGACGTTGTTCAACACAATGAACGACACCGCATCAGTGGCGAGCGCCGAATCAAGCGACGGGATTTCTTGGCTTTCAAGCAAGTTCAGCACCTGCTCCTTCTTCTCCGCCGGCTTTTCGCCGCCCTGGCCGCCTTGGGCGTTGTTGTTGTCCTTGCCTCCGCCGCACGCTGCGAGGAACGTCGACAGCGCGAGAAGCAGGACGAGGAAGAAAGAAAATCGCTTCTTCACTAAAAAACCCCCCTTAAATTTTATGTAGCGTATTACAAATCTTCTGAACCATTTGGTTTCAGAAGATTGTACTTACATCGCTTATTATATCCTGTGTTAGTATATTTGAAAAGAATTTTTTTATTTTCTTAAATAAAAAAATTTCAAACTACTTACAAACGGGATGAAGATCGGATTGCATTCTCATCTGCATTGTAACGACTTTTGTCACAATTGTAAATAAAAAATTTCTGCCTACAGAAAAAAGAAAACGCTTACAATATAATTTTTTTGTCCTCCCTCTCAGCTTCGAAGCAAATCTCTCCTGAACTTCCATATTTCTTCTATATTTTTTAATATAATTTTGTTAATAATTTTGACAACCTTCCCGCCTACACGGTTTATGATAAAATAAAAATGACAGCAGAAAGGCGGGAACAATGACATGAAACAGATCGCTGTTCGAACCGGATGGCTCGTCGCCGCGATGCTGGCGGTGAGCGCACTCATCGTCGCGGGACAAGGTGCATGGACCACGGTGGCCTTTATTAACATTTCGTTTTTGCTCTCCCTTTTGCCTCTGTCGCTCGGCGGGCTTTTGTTTGTTTATGAACGCGGGTTTTTCAGCGGATTCGCATACGGGTTTCGCCGATTGCGCATGAACAGAACGAAGGTGGAGCGGTATCTTGAGGAAGCGGCAGCAGAACATGAATCGGATGAGCCGCTCGGTCCGCGGCGTTTCGCCATCACGTATCCGCTTCTCTTTTCTGGTCTGCTTCTGTTTCTGGCGATGATTGCCGCCGGATATGCCGTGCAATAAGGTTGCAACAGCTGAATGTTTTCCGTATAATGTAAGGCAAATGTAGGATAAACTAAGCGATGAGAAAGAAGAGTACATATGGCGATGCCTTCAGAGAGCTTGTGGACGGTGCGAACAAGCGGCTAGCCATATGGAATGGGCTTTCGAGCTTCCCGCTGAACCGGCGGCGCAGTAGGCGAGGACGTTTCTCCGCGTTACAGGGGGCCATGCGCGAAGCATGGGCTGAGCGATTGCGCTTTTGGCGCAATAAGTAGGGTGGCACCGCGGTCCTACCGTCCCTATCAGAGGGATGGCAGGGCCTTTTCATTTTTCATTACCATCGAGGAGTGAGAACGATGAAAACGATTTTTTCCGGCATTCAGCCAAGCGGCGTCATCACCCTTGGCAACTACATCGGGGCGCTGCGGCAGTTTGTCGAGCTGCAGCATGAATACAACTGTTATTTTTGCATCGTTGACCAACACGCCATTACCGTTCCGCAAGACCCACACGAACTGCGGCAAAACATCCGTCGCCTCGCCGCTTTGTATTTAGCAGTCGGCATCGACCCGACGCAGGCGACGTTGTTCATTCAGTCGGAAGTGCCGGCGCACGCTCAAGCCGCATGGATGTTGCAGTGCATCGTTTATATCGGGGAACTTGAGCGGATGACGCAATTTAAAGAAAAATCGGCCGGCAAGGAGGCGGTCAGCGCCGGACTGCTCACGTATCCGCCTCTGATGGCTGCTGACATTTTGCTTTATAACACAGACATCGTTCCGGTCGGCGATGATCAAAAGCAACATATCGAATTGACGCGGGACCTTGCCGAGCGCTTCAACAAACGATACGGGGAGCTGTTCACCATTCCCGAGGCGCGCATTCCGAAAGTCGGCGCCCGCATCATGTCACTTGTCGACCCGACGAAAAAAATGAGCAAATCCGACCCCAACCCGAAGGCGTACATCACACTGCTTGACGATGCGAAAACGATCGAAAAGAAAATCAAAAGCGCGGTCACCGACTCGGAAGGAACGATTCGCTACGACAAAGAAGCGAAACCAGGCATTTCGAACTTGCTCAATATTTATTCGACGCTATCCGGCCAATCGATCGAGGAACTGGAGCGGCAATACGAAGGAAAAGGATACGGCGTCTTCAAAGCCGACCTCGCTCAAATGGTCATCGAAACGCTTCGACCGATTCAAGAGCGGTATCACCATTGGATGGAAAGCGAGGAGCTTGACCGCGTGTTGGATGAAGGGGCGGAAAAAGCAAACCGGGTGGCATCGGAAACGGTGCGCAAAATGGAGCAAGCCATGGGGCTCGGGCGGCGGCGGTAAATACCCCCATCCAGCGAAGCCATACAAAAACGGGCAGGCGCCTATCGCCTTGGCCCGTTTTTTAATTGACTTTCGGTTCTTGTTCCATTTCCCACAGTTTTTCGAAAAATGGGTGCCCTTTGATCAAGTTTTCGCACAGTTGCTCATGTCGTTCGGACCACCCGTATTTCGTCTCGTTATACAATTGTTCCCACGCTTCATCAAAAGACATTTTTTGAATAGCGGCGTATTTTTCCGGCGCCCATTCCGTATACCAATAGCGCATCTGGGCAGTATTTTTTGTCGAATAAAGCTGGTCAAGCGCCATAAACAGCAGCTGTTTCAACTGCCGCTCTTTGCGCGTGAGTCCGCACATCAGTTCCGGCGCCGGCGATAAAATGTGGTATTCTTTTTCATACTTCGGCAGCGGATAGTCCTGTTCCTCCGCTTCGGCTGCCATTTCGTAGACGAGTTGTTCCTGGCGCGGAATGAGGCGGCTTTTGCGAATCGGGATTTGATAACCGATTGTATCGACAGCCAAAACGCCGGCGCCGTCCGTGACAACGAAACAATAGTCCAACTGAATGCGTTCATGGTTTTTGCGGACATACGCCTTCTGATGCACATCGTCTAGCAGCGGTTTCGGAAGGTCGGACAAACTGTTTTCAATGTAATGAAACAGGGCCGGGGATACTTTTAACAGCGGCACTTGGTCGAGCAGCTCGATTTGATCATCCTTGCGCCATTCGTGAAAATGACAGACGTTGTATCCGTTCTCTTCGCCTTCAAACCAGTTGACCCAAATGTCGTGCAGATAAAGCATGCGAGACCCCTCACTTCCAGACGTGTTTGTCCATCAGTATAGGCAGGGGAGGGGAATTTTATTCCATTTCGTCCTCTTTTCCCCTCTAGGGGCTGCGGCTTGGAAACGTCAAGCTCCCCCACATCAAAAGAAGGCCAATAGGGAATAAATAACATTCCACCCTTGTCGAAATATAAGATAAATATTCGCTAAAACCGCGCTCTGGAGTGATGATGTTCAAATAGGCGATCACCATCATGCCGCCGACGACCGAAAAACCGAAGCCGACCAAATAACAAAACAGGCGGACCACCGGGCTTTCCCTTCCTTCTTGTCCACGTCCTTGTTCTACATATATGTCGGCGCCATGGACAACATGCCTGTTTGCGCCCGATGCCCCCTAAGATTCTTGTGATCACCGGACAGCGTCGGTCACCATGCGGTTTCGAGCTAAGACGCTCCTTGATGTTCGCCTGAAAAGCCCGCCAACTCTGCGATGTCTTTCGCTTCCATCGTCATCAATTGGGCGAGCGAATATCCTCTTTCTAGGCAACGACGGACGATGGCATACCCAACGGCATAGCCCCCCATTTTCGGCTGCCATCCAAGTCCGTACAAAATTCGGGAAGTATGTGGATGCGAAACAGGCAAATGGTGGTTCGGGACAATATAGCGCCGCCAAAACCGTTCCATCTCTCGATCGGTGTAATACTTCGTCCAGACCGCGCACTGCTCGACGCCGACCATCTCGGCGACGGCATGTTCCGCCAATCCTTCCATAACGACTGCATCCAGCAACGTCGCATCTTCGCCTTCATTCGGCAATTGTTTGAGACGGCATACATGGTTGTATTCATGCACCACCAACGCAGCGATCTCCTCGTCGCAATGATCAGGCAACAAGAAGAAAAACAATTTATCGGCAAACGCCACCCCGCCTTTTCCTTGGAACTCGCGCGCAAGCTTCCGATTTTCATCATCAGCCGGCAGCAAAAATACCGGAACGTCTGGTCCCTTCCATATCCGCCGTTGCCGTTCGTACAAACGGTCAAGACGTTCCCAAAGACGGCGCTCTTTCATCTCCGGCAAAAGCCGCGCGGCCTGCCGGGCGCTTCGGTACATGCCATACAGCCGTAAATAGCTGTAAATCTCACGCGCCGGCATCTTGCCAAAAAGTGGCGCCAACCGCGCGCACAACCGGAGCGGATCGCCTTCATCCTCTTCCAGCCATCGATCGGTCGGAAGCAATCCCATCGCTTTCCCTCCTTTTCTCTTACGTTATGTCGGCAGAGAAAAGACGGTGAAACAAAACAAAAAAGAGAGCCTGATGCTGAACCGAACCCGCCGTTAGTCACGCGTTTTCAGCTCCGCTCACCCAAGGCTCTCCTTTTCATCCATTACGCATATTTTTTAAAAATCAATGTCGCATTATGGCCGCCAAATCCAAATGAGTTGCTTAAGACCGCGCGCACGTCTTGCTTGCGCGCTTCATTCGGCACATAGTCGAGGTCGCATTCCGGATCCGGCGTTTCGTAGTTGATCGTCGGCGGAATGATGCCGTCGCGGATCGCCAGCACGGAGAAAATCGCTTCCACCGCGCCGGTCGCCCCGAGCAAATGCCCGGTCATCGACTTCGTCGAGCTGACAGCGAGCTTATACGCATGATCGCCGAATACTTCTTTGATCGCCGCCGTCTCATACTTATCATTGTACTCGGTGCTCGTGCCGTGGGCGTTGATGTAATCGATCTCCTCCGGCTTTAGGCCAGCGTCATGAAGCGCCTGGCGCATCGCCCGCACGCCGCCTTCGCCGCCCGGCGCCGGCGCGGTGATATGGTACGCGTCGGCGGTCGCACCGTAACCGACAATTTCTGCGTAAATCTTCGCGCCGCGGCGCAACGCATGCTCCAATTCCTCAAGAACAACGATGCCCGCTCCCTCACCCATGACGAAACCGTCGCGGTTTTTATCGAACGGACGGCTCGCCGTTTTTGGATCTGGATTGGTTGAGAGAGCCGTATTGGCGCAAAAACCGGCGAACGACATTTTCGTAATGGGCGCTTCCGTCCCGCCAGTGATCATAACATCGGCGTCGCCGCGCTGAATGACTTTAAACGCATCACCGATCGAGTTCGCCCCGGTCGCGCAAGCGGTCACCGTGCAAGAATTGATCCCTTTCGCTCCGAGGATGATCGATACTTGCCCAGCGGCCATATCCGGGATCATCATTGGCACGAAAAACGGGCTCACTCGGCGATAACCGCGCTGCTGGAAAATCTCAAACTGCTGTTCAAACGTCTCCATGCCGCCGATGCCAGAACCGATCCAAACACCGACCCGTTCAGCGTTGCTTTCATGAATGTCGAGATTGGCATCTTTGACCGCCATGAGCGCCGCAGCGACGGCGAATTGGGTAAATCGGTCCATCTTCCGCGCCTCGCGGCGGTCGATAAACAGCGACGGATCGAAGTCTTTCACTTCCGCCGCCACTTTCGCCGGAAAGTCGTCCGGATTGACGCGGGTGACCACATCGATGCCGGACTGGCCGGCGATAATGTTTTTCCACGTCGTTTCTGCGTCATTCCCAAGCGGGGTGACGGCGCCTATGCCTGTCACGACGACTCGTCTTTTTTCCATCGTTTCCGTCTCTCCTTTTATTTCGATAATATACGTGCCGTTAACGGCCCCAGCGCAAAGCGATCGCGCCCCACGTCAGCCCGCCGCCGAATCCGACCATAATGATGAGATCATCGTCATGGATTTTGCCCGCTTCCAACTCTTCGACAAGCGAAATCGGAATGGATGCGGCCGACGTGTTGCCGTACCGACGGATCGTGGTCGATATTTTCTCTTCCGGCAGCTCGAGCCGCTGTCTGGCCGCTTCGACGATGCGAATGTTCGCTTGATGCGGAATGAGAAAGTCGACATCGTCTTTCGTGAGCCCTGCTTTCTCAAGCACCCGCACGCTCGACTCTCCCATTTGCCGGACGGCAAACTTGAATACTTCGCGGCCGTTCATGACGATATATTCGTCTTTGTATAAATGTTTTCCTCCTGTTCCGTCAGCTCCTAATTCGAAAGATAAAATGCCGCGTCCGGGAGACACCGGACCCATGACAACCGCTCCGGCGCCGTCGCCGAACAGCACCGCCGTGTTGCGGTCGGTCCAATCGGTGATTTTCGATAGTTTGTCCGCCCCCACTACTAATATATACTTGTAGACGCTGGTGTCAATAAATTGGGCGGCCGTAACCATCCCATACATAAACCCCGCGCAGGCGGCGCTAATATCAAGCGCAGCGGCATTGACAGCGCCAAGCCGCTCTTGAAGCATGCAAGCGACCGACGGAAACGGACGGTCCGGAGTGACGGTGGCAACTAAAATGAGATCAATATCCTTCGCTTCCATGCCAGCGTCTTGAAGCGCCTTTTCTGCGGCAAAATACGCCATATCAGACGTATCGATATCATCCGGAGCGATGCGGCGCTCCTCGATCCCGGTGCGCGTCCGGATCCATTCATCCGATGTATCCATCATTTTTTCCAAATCAAAGTTGGTCAACACTTTTTCCGGCACATAGCGGCCGACCCCGATAATTCCTGCTCCCATATCATCCATCTCCTCTTTCTTTCCCAAAATGGAAAAAAACGCTCACACTGACCACCAAACTTGAATGTACAATCAGTCTACATCACCAATTATTATTACTTGGTACTAATTTTAGCCGAAAGAGCACGGATGCGCAATAGAAAACGAAAGTTGAACCAGCACTTTCCGTGCCCCTAAGTCATTTGTCCAAACCGCTTTTTCCTTTGTGCCATACAATACAAATACGAGCAACCATCGCATGAAAAGGAGGATCACCCGTGGCCAACGGCGAAGCACAAGAACAATATTCCGAACGAAAGGACCGTTTTTCTCGATTAATGTTCGGTTATTTTCCTTCTCGCGCAACCGGCGAGCGCGAAGATCAAAGGAACGGGACAGAGCCGCCTTTACTGCCGAACATCGATTTCATGAAGCTGTTTGAAAACGTCAATACGCTAGCCGACTCATTGCAACAATTAAAACCGCTCGTGAAAAAGATCACCTCGCTCGTCGACTTATTGAAAAAATAGCAGACGCAGCGATCGATGCGTCTGCCCTTGTCGTTTACGGGAGTTCATTGTATTGGCAGAAAAATTGCCCGATTTGCCGAGCCAGTTGGCGCCGTTTCTCCGGCAGCTCGTAAACGACGCGCACCCGGTTGTTTGTCGTTTTCATCCATTGTTCATATTTACGGGTATGCAAGGCGGATGGATACGGACTTACTCCGGCCAGTTGCCAAATCGTCACCGGAACGTCATGAAGACTTAGAAAGAGGGACGGAACAGCCTCCAGCACCTCTTCTTCTTTCAAGCCATAGGCAGTTGCGATTTCCTTCACCATCCGCCGGTACACGAATGGATGTTCCTGTTCATAGTCAAGCTGGGCGCGTACGTCAAGGCAGGGGTTGATCATGGCGACGGCGCGGATTTGGCTTGGCATGGCGCCAAGCAACTGCAAGGCGACGAGCGCGCCCATTCCTTCGGCGACGATGTAGATGCGCTGGTTCACAATTTCGCTTTTCAACACCGAGTAAATGAGCTGGCGCGCCAGTCGGACCGCTTTCGGGCTTCCCCAATGCCGACCGTACAAATGGGACGAAAAGACCGTATACCCACGCTCCAGCCAATCATCCAGCCATTGGCGCCGCCCCGGATGCTCGAGCCAAAAACTCGTCTGTTCATTCACAAAATGATCGCCGTCGCCCATTAAAAAAAGGGCAAACCCATTGGGGCGCTCCGGCACGTGAACGATGCACCATTGCTCATCGAGTTGAAAAAACCGCCGTTGTCCTGCCATCGTTTCCGTTCACCCTTGTTTGGCAATGCATAATGGTACAGTATACGATATGCGCGGCTGAAAAAAACGTCCGGGTATATGCCTACGCGGCAAATTGTGATAAGATAAAAAAAGAAATGACGCGAAGATGGGAGGGACAAAGATGCGCTTGTTTTGGACGTTTTTCTGGACGTTTTTGCTTGTGCAAATGGCGACGTACGTCATGGGCTCGATGCAGGGCATCGGCTACAACTTCGCAACCGGTGCTTTGCTTGGCGTCATCGTGACGATCTTAGTCTTCGTAATTGCAGCCTTGATTCCGGACGAGCCGGCCGGGGATCACCATCATTGATCATTCGCTTTATAAGACAACGCCTTGGGACGAAAAAACCCCAAGGCATTGTTTTTTGATGAACGGTCCATCCCCCATTATGTTTCGCGACTATATAGATGCAGCGAAAACGTTTAACATATCCTTGATGGAAAAGCGGCTTGTCCATTTTTGACTGTCGAAGGCAAGCCGCGGGCTTCTTCGTCACGCCTTGACGTGACGGAAGACCGAACAACCACCTCTTCACAGACCCATACATGGGTGTGGAATCGGCGCTGTTCGGTCGATCGACAGTCGATCCAATGCTCGGTAAAAGCTGCAAAAGGTAAAGCTTCAAATTGCATCTATATAGACACCGCTGTCACGTTCAACCCGCCTGCACCGACGGGCGAATGACCAGTTTCCCGTTTTCCGCATCGACGATGACGGTGCTGTAATCTTTCACCCGCCCAGCGATCAGCTCTTTGGCGAGCGGCGTTTCGATTTGCTTTTGCATAAACCGTTTGAGCGGCCGAGCTCCGTATACCGGGTCAAAGCCCGCTTCAGCGATGTATTGCTTCGCCGCTTCGGTCAGCGCGAGTTCGATATGCCGATCGGCCAAACGGGCCGACAGCTCGCGGGCGAACTTTTCGACGATGCCTTTCACTTCATTCATCGACAATGGCTTAAACAAGACGATATCGTCGATTCGGTTTAAAAATTCGGGGCGGAAATGGGCGCGCAGTTGGTCGAACACTTGTTTGCGCGTTTCTTCATCAATGTCGCCATGTTTGTTTTCCAACAACAGCGGCGATCCGATGTTCGATGTCATAATGACGACGGTGTTTTTAAAGTCGACCGTCCGCCCTTGCGAATCGGTGAGCCGTCCGTCATCAAGCAGCTGCAGCAGGATGTTGAACACTTCCGGATGAGCTTTTTCGATTTCATCGAACAACAGAACGGAATACGGCTTGCGCCGCACCGCCTCGGTCAGCTGGCCGCCCTCCTCATAGCCGACATAGCCGGGCGGCGCTCCGATCAAGCGGGAGACGGCGTGTTTTTCCATATACTCGGACATGTCAAGACGGATGAGCTGCTCCTCACTGTCAAACAGCGCCTCGGCGAGCGCTTTGGCAAGTTCCGTTTTGCCGACGCCGGTCGGTCCGAGGAACAAAAACGATCCGATCGGGCGGTTTGGGTCTTTCATGCCGGCCCGCGCCCGCAAGACGGCGTCAGCGACAAGCTCGACCGCTTCGTCTTGACCGATGACCCGTCTATGCAGCAATTCATGAAGGCGAAGCAGCTTTTCCCTCTCTCCCTCGACGAGGCGGGTGAGCGGAATGCCCGTCCAGCGCGACACGATTTCGGCAATCTCTTCTTCCGTCACTTCCTCGCGCAGCAATTTCCCTTCACTTTGCTCACTGATTTCTTCCTCGAGCTGTCTAAGTTGCTTTTCCAACTGCGGAATGCGGCCATGGCGAAGCTCCGCCGCCTTGTTTAAATCATACTCGTTTTCCGCCTCTTCCAGTTCGCGTTTTGCCCGCTCGAGCGCCTCGCGCAAACGACGGACGCGGTCAAGCGCTTCTTTTTCTTTTTGCCATTGCGCTTTCATGGCGTTCGCCTTTTCACGCAAATCGGCAAGTTCTTTTTGCAATGCCGCAAGCCGCTCGCGGCTCGCTTCATCCGTTTCTTTGCTTAAGGCCGCCTCTTCAATTTCAAGCTGCATGACACGGCGCATCACTTCGTCCAGCTCCGACGGCATCGATTCCATTTCCGTCCGAATCGTCGCGCACGCTTCATCGACCAAATCGATCGCTTTGTCAGGCAAAAAGCGGTCAGAGATGTAACGGTCGGACAAAACGGCGGCCGCGACGAGCGCGCGATCGTGGATTTTCACTCCATGGTGCACTTCATACCGCTCTTTCAATCCGCGCAAAATCGAAATCGTGTCCTCAACGCTCGGCTCTTGGACAAGCACTTGTTGGAAGCGGCGCTCGAGCGCCGGGTCTTTTTCGATGTATTGCCGGTACTCATCAAGCGTCGTCGCCCCGATGCAGCGCAGCTCGCCGCGGGCAAGCATCGGCTTGAGCATATTGCCGGCGTCAATCGCCCCTTCCGCTCTGCCAGCGCCGACGATCGTATGCAGCTCGTCAATAAACAAAATGATGCGGCCGTCGCTTTTTTTGATTTCGTTCAATACCGCTTTCAGCCGTTCTTCAAATTCACCGCGAAACTTCGCTCCGGCGACGAGCGCGCTCATATCAAGAGCGAAAATCGTTTTGTCTTTCAGCCCTTCCGGGACGTCTTTGCGCACGATGCGTTGAGCGAGCCCTTCGACAATAGCGGTCTTCCCGACGCCCGGCTCGCCGATCAACACCGGGTTGTTTTTCGTCTTCCGCGACAAAATGCGGATGACGCGGCGAATTTCACTGTCGCGGCCGATGACTGGGTCGATTTTTCCAGCTTTCGCTTCCGCGACAAGGTCGCGCCCGTATTTTGCCAACGCTTCATAGGTTGCTTCCGGATGCGGACTCGTCACGCGTTGATTCCCCCTTACGTTTCTCACTGCCGCTAATAGTGCTTCCTTCGTCAGTCCAAACGACGCCAGCTGCCGAGCGACCGGCTCGGCGCCATGAGGCAACGCGAGCAGCACATGTTCGACCGATATGTACTCGTCTTGCATTCGCTTCGCTTCGTTTTCCGCCTCCTCAAGCAACCGCGCCAAGGCGGGCGCAACATACAGCTGCCCGTCCACCCCATGCACTTCAGGCTTTTGGCGAAGCTGGCTGCGAAGCCAGTCAGCGGCCTTTTCCTTGTCGGCGCCGGAAAGCTCCACGAGCCGCGGCGCCAAGCCGCCTTCTTGTTCGAGCAACGCAATCAGGAGATGCTCGACATCAAGCTGTTGATGATGTCGTTCTTTGGCGAGCGATTGCGCCGCCATGAGCGCCTCTTGCAGTTTTTCCGTCAAACGGCTTGCATCCATGCCGTCCCCTCCATTTGACCTTCTTTGACCATAAATCATTATAGCGCATCGCGAAGTGCATGGCAAATGAAAAGCCACTCCATACTTGGAATGGCTTTTGTTGTGCTTCACGGTTTGCGCAAATACGTCCAATGCCGGTTATGGTTCGACGTTTCGGGGAACGTATCGCCAGCTTTCAGTTTCAGCTTTTTCGGATGTTTTACGTTGTCGCCCGTTTCGCCGATTTCAATGTACACACCGTTGTTCGGCGCTTTATCTCCTGGTTTGAAATGGCGTGGTTGGCCCATTTGTTTCATCCCCCTTGCTTCGATTGCATTTGTTAGCATTCCCGGTTCCGCCGCTGTTCATAAGAAGGGAAATGATGGGGGCCGCCGCACACGAAGACTCAAGCCTTTCATAATAAAAACGTTTTTTCCTCATGGAAATCCTTTTCCTTGCGAAGAGCGAAAAAGGAACTCCCGAAACGGGAATTCCTTTTTCCTATAGGATCGACACTAAAATCGCTTTTTGCGCATGAAGCCGGTTGCCGGCTTGTTCAAAGACGAAGGAGTTCGGGCCGTCCATGACGCCGGCCGTCACCTCTTCGCCGCGATGGGCCGGCAGGCAATGCAAAAAGAGGTAATCCGGCTTCGCTGCTTTGACGAGCTGTTCATTCACTTGGTACGGCTGGAATACTTGAAGCCGCTCGGCGCTTTCGCTTTCCTGGCCCATGCTCGTCCATACGTCTGTATAAATCGCATCGGCTCCCGCCGCTGCCTCAAGCGGGTCGTGCGTCACGACAATTGTTGCTCCGGTTTTCTCGCCGATCCGGCGCGCTGACTCGACGTATTCCGCCTTCGGCTCATAGCCCGGCGGACAGGCAATGGAAATATCCATTCCCACTTTGGCTGCGGCCGCAAGCAAGGCGTTGGCGACGTTGTTGCCGTCGCCGACATAGGCGAGTTTGACGCCTTGGAACGTTTTTTTCACTTCATAAATCGTCAGCAAATCCGCCAACGCTTGACACGGATGATCATCGTCCGTCAACCCGTTGATGACCGGAACGGACGCATATTCGGCCAGTTCTTCCACTTTTTGATGAGCAAACGTCCGGATCATAATGACATCGACGTATTGCGACAAGACGCGCGCCGTATCCGCCATCGTTTCGCCGCGGCCAAGCTGCAAATCGTTGCCGTTTAAATACATCGCCTGGCCGCCGAGCTGGATCATGCCGACTTCAAACGACACGCGCGTGCGCGTTGACGGCTTTTCAAAAATCATCGCCATCGTTTTGCCGGAAAGCGGCGCATACGGCACGCCGGCTTTTTGTTTCGCTTTTAAATCGGCTGCTAGCGCCAACAAGTCCATAATTTCGTCTGTTGAAAAATCGAGCAGCGTTAAAAAATCTTTCCCTTTTAATGACAACACTGCATTCATGCGATCACCGCCTGTTCTGCTTGTTTTTTCTTTTCCAACCAGCCGTGGATCGGCTGCACATCAAGATGATCAATATCGAGCGCCTGCAAGAAAAGCTTCACCGTCTCGCATTCCGTAAAGACGAGCAATTGTCGGGACAACGCAGCCATTCGTTTGTTTGCCTCGTCTTCCTCTTTGCCCAAGTTGATCACCGCGAGCGCTGCGTCGCGCTTCACCCACTCGGCAAACGGGAGATCAGACACGATTACAAGTTGTTTCGCTTCGATTTCCGCTGCCAGTGCCTCATCGATGCCGCCGATCACATACACTTCATTGGCGTTTGCTTTCTTTCGCAAGTAGGCATAAAACGCTTTGTACGCCGCTTCTTCCTTCGTCGCGGCGATGCTGATGCCTTCGCCGGTCGATTTCATCTCCGGCCCGACCATCGGGTCAATCCCCGGCAACTTATGGGTTGAAAAGACGGGATACTTTAACACGGCGTACGGCATGACCGCCAATCCGCGCGCTTTTTCGTCAACGATGTCGACGAGTGATTTCCCAAGCAATAACTTTGTCGCAATTTGCGCCAGCGGCACGCCGGTCGTTTTGCTGACGATCGGCACCGTCCGGCTCGCGCGCGGGTTCACTTCAAGGACGTATACATTGCCGTCCGCAATGACGTATTGAATGTTCATGATTCCTTTAAAGCCAAGTTTTTTCGCAATCCGGCCCGCATAGTCGATGATTTTCGCTTTTTCTTCGTCTGTGAGCGTCTGCGCCGGCAGCCATGCATAGCTGTCGCCGGAGTGGACGCCGGCTTTTTCGACATGTTCGATAATCGTCGGCAGGAAAATGTCCGTCCCATCCGTGGCGATGTCGGCCTCCGCCTCTTTCCCTTCCAAATACGCATCGATCAAAATCGGATATGCCAACTCGCCTTGCTCAATCAAAGCGGCGAGCTGCGCCTCGCTATGGACGATAAACATGCCGCGGCCGCCGATGACATACGACGGGCGAAGCAGCACCGGGCAGCCGATCTCGGCCGTTTTGGCGGCGAGCTCCTCGGCGTTGTTCGCCATCAAGCCCGGTACGTGCGGGATGTCAAGTTCCTCAAGCAACTGGTAAAAACGATCGCGATCCTCAAGCTGGTCAATCATATCGTACGTGACGCCCAACAGCGGCACACCTGCTTCTTCGAGTCCTTTGACCAAATTGATCGCCGTCTGTCCGCCAAACTGAACGATGACATGCTTGATTTGTTCCGCTTCAATGACATCCAAGACGCTCTCTAAGGTGAGCGGCTCAAAGTAAAGGCGGTCGGCGACGGCAAAGTCCGTGCTGACGGTTTCCGGATTGTTGTTGATCATCACCGTTTCATAGCCTTCTTTTTGCAAGGCGAACACGCTATGGACCGAGCTGTAGTCAAACTCAATGCCTTGGCCGATGCGGATCGGCCCAGCGCCGATGATCAGCACTTTCTCCTTGCCGCTCGCTTTCTTCCGCTCGTCTTCGCCGAAATAGGTCGAGTAGTAATAATCCGTTTCCGAATGAAATTCGGCCGCGCACGTGTCGACCATTTTGTATGATGGCACAATGCCAAGTTCCTTCCGCTTGTTGCGCACATCAAGCTCCGTCACGCCCCACGTTTCGGCCAAAAAGGCGTCGCTAAACCCTTTTTCTTTCAAAAAGCGGAACGTCGGCTCATCGATCGTGTCGATTGTGGTGGCTGCCGCCTGTTTTTCGAGCGCCACGAGCCGCTCGAACGAACAAAGGAAAAAGCGGTCAATTTTCGTCCATTCATGAATCGCCTCAACCGTCACCCCGCGGCGGAGCAGCTCCAAGATGGCGAAAAAGCGGCGGTCGTCTTTATCGACAAGCAGCTGCTTCAGCTCGTCATTCGTTTTGGCCTCAAGCTCCGGCCAAAACAGCCCGTTGTTTTTCCCTTCAAGCGACTGCACCGCTTTTTGGAACGCCCGCTCCATATTACGGTCGATCGCCATCACTTCCCCGGTCGCTTTCATTTGCGTGCCGAGCTTCCGGTCCGCATTCGGAAACTTGTCAAACGGCAGGCGCGGAAACTTGACGACGACGTAGTCCAAGGCCGGCTCGAAGCTGGCGTACGTCGTTTTTGTCACCGGGTTGACGAGCTCCGCGAGCGTGTAGCCGACCGCGAGCTTCGCCGCAATGCGGGCGATCGGGTAGCCGGTTGCTTTCGACGCGAGCGCCGACGAGCGGCTGACGCGCGGATTGACTTCGATCAAGTAATATTGTTTGCTGTTCGGGTCAAGGGCGAACTGAATGTTGCAGCCGCCGATGATCCCTAATGCGGAAATGATTTTCACCGCCGACGTGCGAAGCATTTGGTATTCCTCATCCGTCAACGTCTGCGACGGTGCGACGACGATCGAATCGCCCGTATGGATGCCGACCGGGTCGACGTTTTCCATATTGCAAACCGTAATGCACGTATTCGACTGGTCGCGCATCACTTCGTATTCAATTTCTTTAAACCCGGCGACGCTTCGTTCGATTAAACATTGGCTGATCGGACTTTCGGCAAGCCCTTTTTCCACGAGAGCAAGAAACTGCTCCATGTTTTCTGCGATGCCGCCGCCCGTCCCGCCGAGCGTATACGCGGGACGAATAATGATCGGAAAACCGATTTGTTCAGCAAACGCGACCGCTTCCTCGACGCTCGTGACAATTTCGCTTTCCGGCACCGGTTCGCCAAGCTCATGCATCAACGCGCGGAACGCTTCGCGGTCTTCCCCGCGCTTGATCGCTTCAATCGGTGTTCCGAGCAGTCTCACCCCATACTTTTCAAGCACCCCGGATTCATGCAGCTGAAACGCCAAGTTGAGTCCGATCTGGCCGCCAAACGTCGCCAGCAGCCCGTCCGGACGTTCCTTGGCGATGATCGCTTCGACCGCATCGACGGTGAGCGGCTCAAAATACACAGCATCGGCATGGACCTCATCGGTCATGATCGTCGCCGGATTGTTGTTCACTAAAATGACGCGGTATCCTTCTTCCTTTAAGGCGATGCACGCTTGTGTGCCGGAATAGTCAAACTCGGCGGCCTGACCGATGACAATCGGCCCCGACCCAATCAGGAGAATCGACTGAAGCGAGGAATCTTTAGGCATATACTTTCTCTCCCTTGAACACGGTTTGCAAAAATTCGTCGAAAATATAGCCGGTATCTTGCGGCCCCGGATGCGCCTCCGGATGATATTGCACCGACAAAATCGGTTTATGGCGATGAACGATTCCTTCGACCGATCCGTCGTTGACGTTGATGAAGCGGATGTCAAACGGCGTGGCCACTAGGCTCTCTTCTTTCACAACATAACTATGGTTTTGCGACGTCATCATCACTTGTTGCTTCACGGCGTCCCACACCGGCTGATTGGCGCCGCGGTGCCCGAAGCGGAGTTTTTCCGTATCCGCCCCGTACGCCAAGGCGACAAGCTGATGGCCAAGGCAGATCGCCAGCGTCGGATACCGGTCGATGAGCCGGCGAATGGCTGGAAGCTGAGCGCGCAGCTGCTTCGGATCGCCCGGACCGTTTGAGAGGACAAGCCCGTCCGGCTTCAGCGCGTCAATCGCTTCCGGCGCCGTATCATGCGGCACAACGGTCACTCGGCAGCCGCGTGCAAGAAGCGACTGCAAAATCGATTTTTTATAGCCAAAATCGATCAGCACCAAATGCGGTCCGCTTTGACCATGCGTCTCCATCGTTTTCGTCGACACCGCGCGCACTGGAAACGCCGCTTCCTCATCAGCAACTGCTGGAATCGGCGACAAACTTAATTCCGCCATCATCGTCCCAGCGGTGCGGATTTCTTTCACAAGGGCGCGCGTATCCACATGCGTCAGGAGCGGAATGTTCCAATGCCGCAAGTATTCCGCCAAACTGTATTTCGCCCCGTAATGAAACCCTTCTCGGCTTGCCTCATAGACGACGACTGCTTCCACATGCGGCCGCTTGCTTTCAAAATCGTCTTCATTAATGCCATAATTGCCGATCAGCGGGTACGTAAACACGATGATTTGGTTTTTATACGACGGGTCGGTCAACACTTCTTGATAACCGGTCATGCCGGTGAAAAAAACGATCTCCCCGCTCACCGTTTTTTCCAGCGGAGCGGCGAGCTCGCCGCTGAACGTTTTTCCGCTCGCCACATGCAAGTACGCTTTCATTAGCGCCACCTCATCGTTTGAGTTTTTATAGCCGTTTTAGAATTTTTATGCATGAAGAGGAATAAAAATTAAGCCGTCGGCCGTCCGTTTACAAGACGGCTGAGGCGTTGGCGTTTTTCAACACGTTTGTTAAAATGTCCACCGCTTTATCGATTTCCGCTTTCGTCACGACAAGCGGCGGCAGCAGGCGGATCACCTTCGGCCCCGCCGAGAGGACGAGCAAGCCGTTTTCATGAATCAATGGCAACAGCGGTGCGACGTCCGTTTGGCACTCGACCCCGACAAGGAGCCCGAGCCCGCGCACGTCCTTGACGATGTCAAGCGGGGCGAGCGCTTCATTTAACCGCGCAACCAAATAGTTTCCTTTTTCTTGGACGTCTTGCAAAAACGACGGATCAAACACCACTTCCAATGTCGCTTTGGCAGCGGCCATCGCGATCGGGTTGCCGCCGAACGTCGACCCATGCACGCCAGGCCCGAACGACTCTTTCAAAAACGCTTTGCCGATCATCGCACCAACCGGAATGCCGCTTCCAAGTCCTTTCGCCACGGTGATGATGTCGGGCTCCACGCCGAAATGCTGGTAAGCAAACGGCTTTCCGGTCCGGCCGATGCCGGTCTGTACTTCGTCGATGATCAGAAGCGCCCCATGCTGTTGACACAGCTCCGACGCTATTTGCAAAAACGTCGGGTCAACCGGGCGGACGCCGCCTTCCCCTTGAACGACCTCAAGCATCACCGCCGCCACTTCCTCACTCATTGCCTGTTTGAGAACGTCGACATCATTCAACGGCAAGTGAATGAATTCCGGAAGCAGCGGACCGAAGCCGCTATGCACTTTCTCCTGCCCGGTCGCGGCCATTGTCGCGAACGTCCGGCCGTGAAACGACTGGGAAAACGTGATCACTTTATGTCTTCCCGTATGTTTGCGCGCCAGCTTCAGCGCCGCTTCGTTCGCCTCGGCTCCGCTATTGCAGAAAAAGACGCAGTCGCCGGCGCTGTGGGCGGCAAGCAAGGAAGCGACCTCTTCTTGAATGGGAATCGTAAACAAATTCGATACGTGCCAATATTGATTCAGCTGCGTTTCAATCGCCTTTTGGACGTGCGGATGGCGATGGCCGAGATTGCAGACGGCAATGCCCGAGACAAAGTCGAGATATTGTTTTCCATTTAAGTCGGTCACAACCGTCCCTTCCGCCGCTTGGACGGCGATCTTCCAACGGTTGTATGTCGGAAACAGCGCGCTCATCAATATACCCCCACTTCTTTGCGAATCGTTGTGCCGTGCCATGTTCCGTTTTGATAAAACGGCGTTTTGCCGCTGACGATCATCACCTCGGGCAGCGCATCGGACAGGGCGGACAGCGCCGCTTTCACTTTCGGAATCATCCCGCCGGTGATGACGCCGTCTTCGATCAATCGTTCAATCGTTTCCGCCGTCGCCTCTGACACGAGCGCACCGTTTTGCAAAATGCCGGGCACGTTCGTCACAAACGCGAGCTGGCTGGCGCCGATGGCTGCCGCGACCGCGCCAGCCGCCATGTCGGCGTTAATGTTGTATGTTTGCCCGTTTTGGTCGGCGCCAAGCGGTGAAACGACCGGAATGTAGCCCGCCTCAAGCAGCGTGCGCAAAAGGCTGGAGCGAACCGCTTTTACACGGCCGACATAGCCGAGTTTGGCCAAGTCAATCGGTTCAGCTTCAAGCAGCCCACCGTCCACGCCGGAAACGCCGACCGCCGACAAGCCGTGCTGCTTGAGCATCGCCACAAGCTGTTTGTTCACTTTGCCCGAGAGCACCATTTCTACAACGGCAAGCACCTCTTTCGTCGTTTTCCGCAAACCGTTGACAAACTCGCTCGGCACCCCCAGTTTTTTCAGCATCTGTCCGATTTCCGGCCCGCCGCCGTGGACGATGACGATATCCATCCCTTGTTCTCGCATCATGTTCACGCTGGCAAAAAAGGCTGGAGACAGCTCATCGAGCACGCTGCCGCCGCATTTGATGACGACCGTTTTCCCCATCGTTCTCTCCCCTTACGTCCGATAGCTGGCGTTGATTTTTACATAATCGTACGTCAAGTCGCAGCCCCACGCGACGCCGAAGCCATCGCCCAAGTGCAAATCCACCTCAATGACGACCGTCTCTTGTTGCAAATACGCCGCCGCTTCTTCTTCCGAGAACGGCTGCGGCTCGCTTCCTTTCAACATCACAATCGGCCCGATCGCGACATCCACATTATTTGGATCGACGTCCGCATCGGCATAGCCGATCGCGCCGATGATCCGCCCCCAGTTGGCATCCGCGCCGTAAACGGCCGTTTTCACTAAGTTTGAGCCAACGATTTGCTTCGCGACTTTTTTCGCCTCATCGTCCGTTTTCGCGCCGCGCACGCGCACTTCAATGAGCTTCGTCGCCCCCTCGCCGTCTTTGGCGATTTGCTTCGCCAAATCTTCGCACGTTTTCCGCAGCGCTTCGTAAAAGTGTTCCCAATCCGGATGGTCCGGCGTCAATTCGTCATTTCCAGCGAGGCCGCTTGCCATCACCACAACCATGTCGTTCGTCGACGTATCGCCATCGACCGTAATTTGATTGAACGATACATCGGTAATCGACCGGAGCGCATCATGCAGCATCGCCGAAGAGATGTTGGCATCGGTCGTAATGAACGCGAGCATCGTCGCCATGTTCGGATGGATCATCCCCGATCCTTTCGCTGCCCCGCCGATGGTGACCGTTTTCCCATCGACGGCCGTTTGATAACAGGCGCGCTTCATCACCGTATCCGTCGTTAAAATCGCTGTTTGAAACGCCTCAGCATCCGCCATCGTCGCACCGGGAACGAGCTTTTCGATGCCCGCGCGAATTTTTTCCATCGGCAAATATTCCCCGATTACGCCCGTCGACGCCACCGCCACATAATGCGGCGCGAGGCCGAATTGTTTCGCACACAGGTCGCGCATTTCATACGCATCGCGAAGCCCCTGCTCGCCGGTGCAGGCGTTCGCGCATGCACTGTTGACGATGACCGCCTGCAATGTTTGTTCTACAGCGAGGCTGGCCTGCGTCACTTTGAGCGGCGCCGCCTGGAAATGGCTTTGCGTATACACCGCCGCCGCCGAAGCCGGCACGTCGCATAGAATAACCCCTAAATCTTTTTTCGAATAGCGCAGCCCGGCGTGCACCCCAGCCGCTTGAAATCCTTTCGGCGTGACAACCGTTCCGTCAGCGACCGCCGTCACTGGCGCCGTTTGTTTCGTTGCTGTCATGTTCGTTCCCCTTCCCTCACGGATAGATCGGCAAGGATTGGAGGCCCTCGGCCTCATCCCACCCCATCATCAGATTGAAGTTTTGCACCGCCTGCCCGGCGGCGCCTTTCATCAAGTTATCGATCACCGACACGACCGTCACCCGTCTCGTCCGCTCATCGTAGGCGAGGCCGATGTCGCAATAGTTGGAACCGTACACTTCTTTCGTCGCCGGAAACTGTCCAAGTTGACGGATGCGGACAAACGGCGAACCTTCATAACTTGTTTTATATAAATCTACCAAGTCGTTTGGCGAAAACGGCTGTTTCGCCTTTGCATAAATCGTCGCCATAATGCCCCGTGTCATCGGAATCAAATGAGTGCTGAACGTAATCGGCTCCACCGCTTCATTCCACGTTTGCAGCATTTGCTCAATTTCCGGAATGTGCTGATGGACGTTCACTTTATAAATTTTCACGTTTTCGTTCACTTCGGAAAAATGCGTCCCGAGCGCTGCTTTCCGCCCCGCGCCCGATACGCCGGACTTGGCGTCAACGATGATCGAGTCTTCCTTAATCAATCCTTCTTTGACAAGCGGCGCCAGGCCAAGCAGCGTCGCCGTCGGATAGCAGCCCGGGTTGGATAGGAGCACGGCCCCGCGGATCGCCTCTCGGTTCCACTCCGTCAGCCCGTATACGGCGCGCGCCAAATATTCCGCGGGCGCCGCCTCCCTCCCGTACCATTGTTCATACACCGCTCCGTCTTTCAAACGGAAATCGCCTGATAAATCGATCACTTTCACTCCCCGATCAACGAGCGCCGGCGCCCACTCCCCCGACACCCCGGGCGGCGTGGCGAAAAAGACCGCATCGTAACGGGAAAGCGCCTCGATGTCAAGTTTATGCAACACCACACCATCGATATCACCGACGTGCGGGAAACTTTCCGATAAATGAACCCCGTCCTGCGACGACGAGAAAACATCGCAGCGGCTCACACGCGGATGCCCGTATAGCAAGCGCAGCAACTCCGCCCCGCTGTATCCCGTCGCCCCGATAATGGCTGCGTTCATCAACCGTTCCCCCTCACCTGTATGCCTCATGTAGTTCTCATTATAATACTGTATAAAAATAAAATCAAATGTATATTTAATAATTTTTAAAGGATTTTCTTCTTTCTTGCCCCCTTATGTTCACCAGGCCCACGGGAAAACGAAAACCGCTTGGGCTCCGCTGCCGAAGCGCATGATCTTGTCCATCCCCCTCACGCACTCAGGCGTAAAGCCTCTCACAAACAATTCCACCAATGTTCAACAAGTTTTCAATCTTTCCACTATCCTTATATTGACTTCCCTCTTTTTTCCTGTACACTTTTAAATAGCAGCACATTTTATATAAGGTTGTGATCCGATGAACGAGGTTGAATCTCGTGAATGGCAGAAGTGGCTTACATCGCTCGGGCGCGATCTTCGCCTTGAGAAGGGAACGTACTTGTTTCAAGAAGGAGAAAAAGCAGACGACATTTACTATATCCAATCGGGGAAAATCCAAATCAGCAAAATGGACATGAATGGACAGGAGCTCGCGCTGCGCATTTGCAGCGAGGGTGATTTGATCGGTGAGCTGACGCTCTTTTGCCCCGGCGCCCGCTACATGCTGACGGCAAAAGTGCTCGAAGACGGCGTTGTTTCCGCCATTCCGCGCGAGAGGCTCGAACAAGAACTCGTCAACCATCCAACACTGGCCGTCGAGTTCATGAAATGGATGAGCCTCCATTTCCGGAAAACACAGACGAAGTTCCGCGACCTCATTTTGCACGGCAAAAAAGGAGCGCTCTATTCGACGCTCATCCGTTTGTGCAACAGCTACGGCGTGATGAAAGAAGACGGCATTTTGATCGACGTGCCGCTCACGAACCAAGAACTCGCCAACTTTTGCGGCACCGCCCGCGAAGTCGTCAACCGCATGCTCGGCGACTTGCGGAAAAAAGGCGTCATCTCCGTGCAAAAAGGAAAAATCTGCGTCCACGACTTGCAATATTTGCGCGACGAAATCTCCTGCGAAGGCTGCCCGCCCGAGCTGTGCCGCATCGACTGACGGGCGGGTGCGGCCAAAAAGAAGGATGTCCTCGCGTACAAAGGACATCCTTTGCTTTTTCGCAGAGAAAAACGATCGTCTTCCCTTCCGATAGGGATTCACGTCGTTTTTCCCGTTCCTTCACGTCCCAGTTCTCGCAAAACAGACGACCACGTTTCACATATGTACTCACATTCGACGATAATGAGCACCGTATTCCACCATTCGCTCTTTTCCATGAGCAAGTGTCTCATCTGGCGCTGCGACTCAACATCAAGTCCCAACGTTGTCATGCAAAAATCGGAATGCTCACTTTTCTGACCAGCCTGCGGTAATATATTTGATCACCGCATCCATCACCCGCCGCAAATCTTCATGATGCAACGCCCCTACTTTGAATAGCAGCTCTACACTGCTTACCGTTTTTAATTTTGAGCAGCGAACAACCGATGGCTTATGGAGCCCCGCTTCCTTCCAATGTTCGATGGGGACATCAAACATATTTCGAATCCCTTGGCTCGTCACTTTCGCAAGAGTGACATCGATATCAGCGATGGTTCCGCCGTCCGCAATAATCACACCCGGCCTTCTTTTCGAACTTTCGGTATCCATGTACACCCATATTTCTCCTCTCATTCATCGTCCTCCTCCCATAATCGCTCAAGTTTTTCTTTTTTGATTAAGTGTTCTTTCGAATAATACAAATCATACATCTTATCAAGCAATTTCCATCGTTCTTCATTGCTCATGTTTTGAATGGCTTTTAAAATTTCTTCTGCTGTCATTTGTTTTTCCATAAACATATACAGCCTCCTCCAATGTACTCTTTACTCTTATTTTAACGAAAAGAAAGTGAAAAAACGATTCTTCCCTAATCAACAGCCAGACAAAAACATGCCGAGGGCGATGTCACTTAACCAAAAGAAAAACCCCAAACGGTCATGGATGCCTCCCGTTTGGGGGTCGTTCAAGAGTAAAGGACGATCATCGCAATGAAAAAGTACGCCGCGTTGGCGATTTCCAAGATGCCAAGTTTCATGATCGGCAGCGGCTTGCCGTACAAATAGACGGCGCGGATGACGCTCGGCGCGTAGGCCAAAACGGCGAACGGCTCGCCGATGGCGATGAGGCCGACGATCAGCAAGGCGTGGTAACCCCATGACAGCCATTTGTAACGCGCGTTTTTCTTTTCGCGAATCATCGTTTTGACGTAAAACGTGCTGCCGAGGAAAAAGAGGAAGGAAAACAGGGCGAGCTCAAATGCTTCGATCGCCAACGCCCCGCGGCCGACGTAAAAGGCGGCGAGGCCGCCGATGCAAAACGCCGCGATGGCCGCGACATCATTCCAAAAGGCGCGCTCGTTCTTTTTCTTGCTGTAGTACGTGTTCACCAAGAAAAACGGAACCATGGCGATCCCGAAGTAGAGAAGCGCCGGCTGCTGCCAAAGGGAGACGGCCAGCCCGGCCGCGGCGATGGCGCCATAGCGGGCGGCGGGCGCGTACGGCTCTTTCCGTTTCGTTTTCACCGCCATTAAGAGCGGATACGTCGCCAAATAGAGCGCGGTCCAGGCGATAAAGAGCGGAACGTGAACCCACGAAAGCCCGCCCGCGTATGCCCCAAGCCAAAACGGGATGATGAGCATCGCCCAAGCGCCGTGTTGCTTCGGCATCACCCATTTGCTTTTGTTCGCCATTGGTCTCATCCTCCGCTTACCGGTGGGATAAAGGCGACCGTGTCGCCTTCGTGAAGCGGCGCTTCGTCGCGGGCGTACTCCTCATTGACCGCGGTCATGACGCGCCCGAGTGAGACGCCGTAGCGCTCTTCCACTTCGTCTTTCAGTTGTTTCACCGTTTCCGGAACATGCGGCCACATCACTTCCCGCTCGCCGGTTTGTTCGCCCAAATGGGCGAAAAACAATAGACGGATCATTCCTCTTTCACCTCCGGTTTTCCGGACGGATACGCCGTTGTTTCAAGCTGGTCGCCCACCCAGGCGCTTCCGTCCTCCCATTGCTCTTTTTTCCAAATCGGCACGATTTGCTTGATCCGCTCAATGGCATAGCGGTTCGCCTCATACGCTTCGGCGCGGTGCGGCGAGGAAACCGCGATGACGACGGCGATATCGCCGATCTCGAGGCGTCCGATCCGGTGGGTGATCGCCGTTTTCGCCCCCGGCCATTTGTCAGCAATTTCCGTCCCAATTTGCGCGAGCATTTTCTCCGCCATCGACACGTACGCCTCATATTGCAAAAAGAGCGTCCGCTTGCCATTCGTCCATTCGCGCACCGTGCCGGCAAAGACAGCGACCGCCCCCGCTTCCGGACGCATCACTTTTTTCATCACATCCTCGACCGAAATCGGCTGGTCGGTCACCACAAATAACGGTTCGGTCATGTTCGTGTTTTCACCTCGTTCATGAGCCATGGAATATATTCGTCATCATCGGCCAGCGAAAACACTGGATATGGAAGCGGCCCTTCAAGCGGTTCCCAAGCGATGACGGCGCGAATGTCGGCAAGGTGCTGAAGCGACGCCCAATCTTCTTCGGAGCGCACGAGCACAACTTTCGGATGCCGCTCTTGTTTGTAGCCCTCCACCAACACGAGATCGAGCCGAAGCGGCGCATAAAGCGCCAAAATGTCATCCAACCGCCATAACGGGCGGCGGAGATGAAGCTGCAACAGCCCGCCCCCTTCGACCGCCGTCGCCGCCGCCCCGGCCCGCTCGTGGCGGACGGAATCGACGCCTTCGGGCTGTGCGGGCTCGCCGCCATGGCCGTGATGCTTCACCGTCCCGACGCGCCATCCTTCCCGGGCAGCGGCCGCCACCCATTTTTCCATAAGCGTCGTTTTGCCGCTATGTTTATAGCCGACGACTTGCCAAACGTTCATTCGCTTGATCCCTCATCGTCATCCAAAAGCCACACTTCGACCTCGTCTCCTGCCGCAAACCCCCGCGTTCCGCCCGGCAGCACCATCAAGGCGTTCGCAAAGGCAAGCGAGGTGACGATGTTCGATTTGTCCATGCCGACCGGTTTCACGACAAGCCGCCCGTCGACCGCTTCGACCCGGCTGCGCACGAAGCGGGTGAACGGGTTCGGCTTCGGAAAATCGGCGCCAAGGACGGCTTTTGCTTTTTTCAAATACGGCTTTGTGGAAAACAACCGCGTACGCACGACCGGGCGGACGAACAGTTCATAGCCGACATAGCACGCCGACGGGTTGCCGGATAAGCCGAACAGCAGCTTGCCATCTCGTTCGGCGACGGTCGTCACGCTTCCCGGGCGCATGGCGATTTTGTTAAACAAGACGTTCGCTCCGAGCCGTTCGTAAATGGCGGGCAAATAATCGAAGTCTCCCACCGAGACGCCGCCCGTCGTAATAAGCATGTCCACTTGATCGAGCGCCTGGCGCACAGCGTGAAAACACGCCTCGAGGTCGTCGGCGAGCTGGCCAAAATAAATCGGCTCGGCGCCGCTTCTCAGCACCTGCGCCTCGATCATGTAGGCGTTGCTGTTGCGAATTTTTCCAGGCACGAGCGGTTCAGCAACATCGAGCAGCTCGCTGCCGGTCGCAAAAATACCAATCCGTGGCTTTTTCGCCACCTTCACTTCGGCGTAGCCGAACGTCGCCAAGAGAGCCGCCACCCCGGGATTGATGCGCGTTCCTTTTTCGACCAACGGTTGCCCTTTTTTCGCATCTTCTCCTTGAAATGAAATGTTGTCGCCAGGGCGGAACGGGCGCTTGATGGCGATATACGTTTTTCTATCCCGTTCGTACTGTTTGGCAAGCTCGAGCATGACGACCGCATCGCACCCTTCCGGAATTTGCGCCCCGGTCATCAGTCGCACCGCTTGAAACGGGCCGACGAGCCGCTTCGCCACTTGCCCGGCGCCGATCGTTTCGATCACTTCAAACTCGACCGGACGATCCAGCCCCGCTCCTTCGGAATCGGCGGCGCGAATGGCAAATCCGTCATACGGCGAACGGTCAAACGGCGGCACGTCATGGTCGGCGCATAAATCTTCCGCTAAATAGCGGCCGTACGACTGCCTTAGCGGCACGATCTCCTTTTTCCCTCTTCCAGCGTAACGCATCACCCGATTGATCGCTTCCCGTACGGGAATGGGGGTTCGTCTTTCGGCCAACGGTGTTCTCCCCTTTCTTTCCCTCACTCACTTCACTAAGCCCATTTTATCGCTTCATCACGATGATTGCCAATCTTGCAGCTGCTTGATCGATTTCGCCAACTTTTCGTCAACGACGGTGGCATCATCAATATGTTGCAAAATCATCGCCCGCGTTTCTCCGAACAAAGCAGCCGACCGCTCAAGCTCCTTCATCACTTCATCGGCATAGCGGAACTGTTCTTGAATATCGTTGAGCACATCGCCAACCCGTTTTTCAACTTGATCGATCAGCCCGATCATCGCCGACCATGTCCGTGATGTATCAATGCTCATTTGCACCACTTTATCAATGATGGCCGAAATGGCACCAGTTTGCGTGAGCGATCGTTGAATTTCTTGCTGCACCGCATCGGTGAGTTGATGAATCATTTCCGTGCTGTCTGCCGTATGTTCCGCCAGCTTTCTGACCTCGGCGGCCACGACGGAAAACCCTTTTCCATGCTCCCCGGCGCGCGCCGCCTCAATCGAGGCGTTTAAGGCAATCAAATTCGTCTGTCCTGCGATCTCTTTAATGACCTTGACAATTTGCTCAATCTCTTGCGAACGGTCGCGCAGCCGGTGCATCGCTGCCGACGTCGCCTCCATCTCGCTGCCGAGCTGCCCCATCGCCTTCTCCATTTCCCCTGACATGCGGATGCCTTCTTTTGCTGCCGCGACCATCTGGCCAGCTGTCTCCGCCAATGAGTTTCCTTGTTCGCACAGACGGTCGGAGATCGCGTATGATGACTTGCTGAGCATACTGACATTATCGACTTTTTCTTTCGTTCGGTCAACAAGTCGGCCTAATTCATGATGTTGTCCGTTGACCATCACATGTTGATGAACGATTTCCTGCAACTCCCCGAGCAAGCCGGCCACCGTCTCGTGAATCGATTCCTTCTGTCTAGTGAGCTGGTCTTTCATCTCGGCGATTTGCTGCTCTAGTTTTGCTTTTTCCTCCTCCCACTGCCGTCCTTTCACCAACGGCCACATACCCGTCTCCCCTTTTTCTGTTTATGGAACTCATTCTTTTGTCAAAATGTTGTATGTTACCTACTGAGCATGTATTCTTTCGATTATGAAGCGGACACTTCCTTCCATAAGCAGTCAGCAAAAGTCCGCTTTTCTTTATTGTACGATACAGAAGAAGAAGGCTGTTGTGATGTTTATCACACGCATCACTGTCCACTTTTTTTCGTATATGTGAGATCCATCACAACACCTTAGCGGCAAACACGTTATGCTGAAACTGTAACGATTTGATCAATGGAGGGATCCGAAATGGAACAGCGTTTTACCGAGCAATCGTTGATCGGCGATATTGTCACGAAATTTCCGAAAGCAGCCGACTTATTTAAAGCGCGACGCATTGATTTTTGCTGCGGCGGACAGCGTACGCTGAAAGAAGCTGCCGAAGAGCGCAGGCTGGATGGCGAAGCGCTCCTTCGCGAGCTGAACGCCCTTTATGCGGAGGCGCAAAACAAGCCGGCCGGAAACTGGGGTGAAGCGCCGCTAGCCGACTTGGTCGAGCATATCATCAACACGCACCACCGCTATTTGAACGAGGAACTGCCGCAGCTCAGCCCATATGTCACAAAAGTATTGCGCGTACACGGCATGCACCACCCGCACCTTTCTCGCATGCATAAACTGTTCCATGAGTTGAAAATGGAGCTTGAACAACACTTGATTAAAGAAGAAACAGGAGCTTTTCCGCTCATTTTACAATTTGCCGACAACCCATCGCCGGAAAACCGAGAGGCGGTCGAGCGGGCTGTTCGCGAACTCGTCAATGAACATGACGCGGCCGGTAATTTGATCAAAGAAATTCGCGACATCACGAACGATTTCACCCCGCCGGAGGACGCATGCGGCACGTACCGCCTCGTCTACAACCGGCTCGCGGCGCTTGAAGACGATTTGTTCACCCACATCCATTTGGAAAACAACATCCTCTTCCCGCGCGTGTTGGCGGCGGTGAAGGCATAAAGAAAAAAACGCCGATTCGCACTTCCGAAAACATAAACCAAACGGGATCGCTTCTTCTATATGAAAGAGCGCTCCCGTTTTTCTTCACCCTCCAATATACGACATTTCAATTTTGGGGCGCTGTTTCGCTGTTTCTGCCGTCCGTTCCTCGGAATAGCGATCTGCTCGTTTGCTCCAGACTGCGGCAATCAGCGCCTTCAGCTCCTCTTTTCCCGCGCCGGCGCGCAGTTTGTCTTTCAACGACACGCCCTCAGAAGCAAACAAACACGTGTACAGCTTGCCTTCGGCGGAAATGCGCGCTCGTGTGCAGCTTCGACAAAACGCTTCTGTCACTGAGGCGATAAAGCCGACTTCCACGTTCGTGCCCGCGTACCGGTAGCGGCTCGCCACTTCGCCGAAGTACTCCTTTTCCACCGGCTCGAGCGGGTGCATGGCGTTGATTTGCTCATACATCTCTTTTTTCGTCACGACATGGGAGTAATCCCAGCCGTTCGTTGTGCCAACGTCCATAAATTCAATCAAGCGGAGCGGAATGCCTAAGTCTTTAAAATACGACGCCATCGGCGCGATTTGCGAGTCGTTCCATCCTTTTTTGACGACCATATTGACTTTCACGCCAAGCCCCGCCTCGCGCGCCGCTTCAATGCCTTTCAACACCGGAGTAACACCGACGCCGATGCCGTTCATTTTGCGGAAGATGTCATCGTCCAACGCATCCAAGCTGACGTTGACGCGCTTCAGCCCGGCCGCTTTCAACCGTTCCGCCCATTTCACCAAATGGATGCCGTTCGTCGTGAGGGCAATGTCCCGCAAGCCGGGAATCATGGACAACCGCTTAATGAGCGCATCCAAATCGCGCCGAAGCAGCGGCTCACCGCCCGTCAGGCGGATTTTTTCGACCCCGAGTTCAACAAAACATTCCGCCAACAGCGCCATTTCCTCAACGGTCAACAGCTGGTCTTCCGCCAAGAAGCGAAAATTCGGACCGAACACTTCAGCGGGCATGCAATAGACGCAACGGAAATTGCACTGATCGGTGACCGACAACCGCAAATCGCGAAGCGGGCGGGATAAACGGTCGATGACGTTCATCCGGTCGCGCTCTTCCATGGCGCTCCCTCCTTTCTCTTTCATGGGCCGCGTGATGTTCCAACGGCCTGTTCTTCTATCGTTGCAAACGGCCTAGTTTCGCCGCACAGGACAACAAACTAAATGACAATCCAATGGTGACCGCCACCCATGCCCACGCCAATTCCATCCGCCCCGACTCCATCGCCATATAGACGGCGGTCGGGATCGTTTGCGTTTTGCCTGGGATGTTCCCAGCAAACATGAGCGTCGCGCCGAACTCCCCGAGACTGCGGGCAAACGACAGCACCGCCCCGGATAATAACGCGTGTCTGGCAAGCGGCAGCGAAATATGCCAAAACACTTGGCGCTCATTCGCCCCATCGATGCGCGCCGCTCCTTCAATGGTTGGATCAACCGCTTCCAGACCCGCTTTGGCCGCCTGGTACATGAGCGGGAACGACACGACGACCGCCGCCATCACCGCTGCTCCGGGCGTAAACAGCACCGTCGTATGAAACCAATCCTCGATCCATTGTCCAATCGGGCTATGCCGCCCAAACAGCACAACAAGCAAAAACCCAACGACCGACGGCGGCAACACCAACGGCAGCATAAACACCGTCTCCACGATCGTCTTCCCGCGAAACCGGCGGCGCGCCATCCACCTCGCCGCTGCCGCCCCGAGGATGGCGACGATCAAACCAGCGAGAAGGGACACCTTTATTGACAACCATACGGGTGACCAAAAATCCGTCATAGATAATGGGCCTCTCTTTGCATCGTCTCTATTAACTATACGAAACTGTTCAATTGCTTGCTGTGACACTGTTCACATTGATTGTATCATATGAGCGGGGAAATCCGGCTTAGAAAAATTTGTGACCATGTGCACAAAAATCGGCCAATGGTGATTTTTTTCACTCAGTTTCCACTGTGATGTTTTTAAAATAGAAATAGCTGAACAAATGGAGGTGTCCATCATGGAAGGACAAATCCGCAAAGCGTCGAATCGTGATTTTTCCCATTTGCGCGCTTTGCTGCAATCATCCAAAAAAGTGATTCCGTTGCGCAAGCACTCATTTTTGTTCCAAGAAGGGATGCCAGCCAATGAGCTTTACTTGATTCTTTCCGGCAAAGTGCAAGTCAGCAAAATTTGCCCGGACGGAAAAGAAATGTGCTTCCGCATTTGCGGAAGCGGGGAAATCGTCGGTGAATTGACGCTGTTTACGAGCGACCCGCGCTACTTATTAACCGCCAAAGTGATGGAACCCGGCGAAGCAGCGGTCATGGATAAGAATGAATTGGAACAGCAGCTGCTCATCAATCCAACTCTTGCTCTTGAATATATGCGCTGGATGAGCAAGCATGCCCGGCGGACGCAAACAAAGTTTCGCGATTTGATTATGAACGGCAAAAAAGGAGCGCTCTATTCGACGCTCATTCGCTTGTGCAACAGTTATGGCGTCCCGCTTGAAGACGGAAGCATCTTCATTGATTTAACGTTAAAAAACCAAGACTTGGCCAACTTTTGTGGCACGACGCGTGAAAGTGTCAATCGGATGCTCAACGCCTTGAAGCAGGAAGGGATCATCTCGATGAAGCGGGGCAGAATTACCATCCACGACTTGAACTATTTGAAAACGGAAATCCAGTGTGAAGACTGTCCGGCGGATATTTGTTGCATTGAGTGAGCGGAGCGCCATGGCTAAAGGAAGAGAACGTCTACCCGATCGTTTCCCATGGCCAAAGCAACGACCAAGCCGTTTTGGCGCGCTGATTGGAAGAGCGCCCGATCAGCCGTTGTTCGCGGCCTGCCGGACGCTCTCTTTTTCTTTTAAATGTGATGTGAATCACTTCTTTTTCTTTTCGCCGCGATATAATTAAGAATCATAAGGCTTTGGGCGGCATCAATCCCGTTTTGGGAGAACGGGATGCGGTCAATGCCCGCTCGCTTCCGTGCCGTCGTCTTCGCCGGTTTCAGTCACTTTCAGTATGGCGACGGCTCCTTTTTGTGCGTCATTGAACTGGTGAGTGACGATCGGATATGTTCCCGGTTTGGTGACGTTAAATTCGACGACCGCACCGCCGCTTGCCGGAAGCATCACCGTTTGCATCCCTTTCAGATGATTGTTCGGGTTGCCGTCAAGGTATACATCATCCAACACCGTCCCAACAACGTGGAACGAGCTCACTTCGTTCGGACCGACGTTGTTGACATACAAGCGGATTTTCTCACCGACTTTCGCAAGCAGCGGTTTTTCTTTCAGCGTAAACGTATCGCCGTTTGTATTCGGATCGCCAGGTTTGAGCGCCTTTGTCGAGAAGACGACGTAGCTTGGCACGCCGTTTTGGAAATCGTTCATATCGTTATATTTGTACCACTCGTTTTGGATAAGCACATATTCGCGGTCGACTTCTTGATCGGTCGGGTAGCCGTTTTTCGGCTTGACGATGATCACGCCGTGCATGCCGTTGGCGATATGTTGCAAGACCGGCTTTGTGCCGCAATGGTACATGAATACGCCAGGATTATTCGCCGGGTACGTAAACGTTCCCGATTTTCCCGGCATCACATCGATAAAGTCTTTTGATGGTGCGGCATGGACGGCATGGAAATCCATGCTGTGCGGGATGACGGGGTCCATGTTTTTCAACGTAAAGTGGATCGTATCCCCTTCATTGACGACGACGAGCGGTCCGGGAGCTTGACCGTTAAATGTCCATGCCTTATACGTTTTTCCTTTGTCGATTTCAATGTCAGTAATTTGCGCCGTCATTTCGACGCGGACGTCATGCGGACCGATCCGTTCTAATTTTAATGGTACTGGCACTTGGTTGACTCCTTTGTGCGCCAATAACACGTCCACGGCAGACTGTTGCGCTGACGTCCCATTTTTGTTTTCTGCCTGCGCCTCTCCTCCTCCGTTGTTGCTGCATGCTGCCAAAAACGACGCAGCCAACGCAACTGACAACAACGTAGACACATTTCGTTTCACCGTTTTCTCCCCCTTCAGGTGATTTGATTTACACCTTCAGCGTACGCCATTTCTGCCTTTCCCCTAGTGATTTGTATCACCAATGAACACGCATATTTGAAGGGTTTGTGAAATAGTGAGCAATATGTTTTATCACTACTGTGAAAACGATAATAGGCGTTCTCACGTTGGCTAACGGAAAACCCTCCTCCTTCGCCTCTTGATCATCTCCGCCTCCGTCACTTGTCTTTCTTTCGTTAAATCCGTCGTCTTCCCAAATGAAAAAGAGGTCAAAAGCACATGCTTTTGACCTCTTTAGGGTGTTACGATGCGTACCGATTTGCCGGTTCGCCGGCTTTTTTGCCAAATACGAGCCGGTTGAGCAAGAAGCAGATAAAGGTAAACAAGCTAAGGAGCAGAAAACCAAGCACGTACGAACCGGTCGCGTCTTTGATGATCCCCATGACAATCGGCGGGAAAAAGCCGCCAAGCCCGCCCCAAGCGCCGACAAGTCCGGTGACGGCGCCCGTTTCCGCCGGGAACAGCTGCGGCACGAGCTTGAACACCGCCCCGTTGCCCAGCCCGGACATCACGGCAACAAACAAACAAGCCGCTGTCATCACCCAAATGTTCCCCATTCCGAACGCGATCGCCAACGCGCCGGTCGTCATACCGGCGTACACAAATGCCAACACCCGCTCAGCACCAATTTTATCGCCGAGGTAACCGCCGACTGGCCGTGCAAGCGTCGCGATGACCGTAAACCCGGCCGCCCGCATCCCGGCATCCACTGGCGTCAACCCATACAAGTCAACGAGAAGCGATGGCAAGTAAATGCCGAAAGCGACAAACGCTCCAAACGTGACGAAGTAAAAAAGCGACAGCGTCCACGTATGTTTATACTTCAACACCGACAGCGATTCGCGCACCGTTTTTTGGTGCTTCGGCTTCGGCATATCCGGTGTGAAAAACCAAACGAGAACGAGCATGATGACAACCGGGATGATCATCCCCCAAAACGCCCACGGCACCCCAAACGCCGCAGCAATTGACGGAACGAAAAATGTTGCGACCGCCGTGCCGAAATTCCCCATCGCGTTGATCCCAAGCGCTGTCCCTTGCTTTTCCGGCGGGGTCAAGCGCGACACGAACGTCACCGAGATCGCAAACGACGTTCCCGCCATGCCGATGAAAAACGCCCAAAACATGAGCATCGCGTACGAGTCGGCAAACCCTGCACCAACAAGCGGAATGTTCAAAAACAACAGCAACAGCGAAAACAGTCTCCGCCCCCCGATCCGATCCGTCCAAATGCCGAGCGGCAAGCGCATGACTGAGCCGAGCAGCACCGGAATGGCGACTAAAATGCTTTTTTGCGTCGATGTCAGCCCGTACATTTGTTGAAACGTGCTCGCCAACGGCGAAAACACGGCCCACACCGCGAACGAAAACATCATCGCCAACGTCGTAATCGGCAGCAACGCCTTCTGTTTGTTCACCATAAACCCCTCCCGTAGATCGGCTTACCGTTGAACAGTTGGTAATGCCATCATACGGGAGATGACGAAAAAAATTTGTGATGTTGATCACAAAATCAACGGTTTTCACATAATCGTCAAAAAAGCGGACTTGTGTAGCCATTGGCGCAGACTTTCTGCCATTACCGCGATGGAGTATAAATCTTGCTTCCAACAGCGCAGCCAAACCATCATCCACCTCGATCCCTCCCTACAGAGAACGGGGGTTAGGCAAGGTGTTCTGCTGCATAAAAACAAGGCGGCCGCAAGAAGGGCCGCCTTTGAAATCGGTTGGCCATTGCAGTTCTATTACCCATGCGCCCGTATCTCCTGCCTCATAAACAACAGATAGGCGATCGCAAAGCAGACGAGGGTGGCGGCAATGAGCGCGGTCGCTTGCGGCCAAATGAGCAATAAACTTTGCGAAAGGGGCAATGGGGCCGCGACAGCGCCGGCCGTTTGTTCCACAGTGACGATCCCTAGCGTCCGAACGTCCGGCGAAAGCAAGGCGGTCGTCGATTCATTGAACAAATAGCTCGGCGACAACCTCATGAGGCCAAGCACCAGTTCTTGACGCCCGATTGCCTGTTCGACGGACGTAATGGCGTCAGACTGCAAAAACGATTTCGCAAACACTTCCACGATCATCGAGTAGAATAGATTAAAAAACAGCCAAACGGCCATCGACGACAGCGCCGAGGTCGCCGCTTGGCGGAAGACGACGGAAAACAAAATGCCGAGATTCAGCCAAAAGGCGATATACACAAGGCATAACAACAAAAAGCATATGATGCGGGCAAACTCTTCGAAAGTAGGCGGAATCCCCAAGACCAAAATGCCCAACGCCGTCACAAGCAGGCCGAGCGAAAGAAACAAAGCGGCATTTAACAACAGTGCAGCGACAAACTTGCCGTTGATCACATAATCGCGCGGAATCGGCTGGGCCATGAGCCGGCTTAACGTCCCCCGATTCCGCTCCGAATTGATGGCGTCAAATCCGAGGGCGATGCCAAGAAGCGGCCCGAGAAAACTGACAAACGTTAGAAACGAAGGAAGCGTTCCGTCCGAGACGGTGAACAATTTGAGAAACAAGTAGGCGCCTTTCGCGATTTCTTTCGCTTCTTCCGAGGAATCCAACGCGTCGCGAATCGCCGTCATCGCCGTATACAGTGACCCGAAGCAAGTGAGCAAGATGAGAGCGATCAAAATGATCATGCGCCAGCTCGTCAAATAATCAGCCAATTCTTTTTTGACAATGGCCGAAAAGGCGCTGTTTGCCTCTCTTGTCCGTTTCTTCTCATCAAGCGCACCCGCTTTCAGTCGTTCGCTCCATCCTTTCACATATGAAAAAACACCGTTTGCCCATCGCCCCTCCTTACTGGCCTTCACGTACATCCCTCCCTTCAAAATAGCGGTGATAAATCTCATCGAGGCCGAAATTGCGGCGGCTCAGATGAAACAAGGAAGCACCTGATTCGATGATCGTTTTGCTGATGTCGGCGCTCACATCCGTTTGGCAATACACATCCCATCCATTTTCCGTTTGCTCCACTTTGTTGACGCCCGGAATCGCCTCGATTTTGAACTGTAAGGAAGCGTCAAGCGGTGAAGCGATCACATGGATGACATAGGCATCCTGCAAAAACAGCTGCTGCGCCAGACGTTCCATATTCCCTTCGGCCAGCAATTTCCCGTTGACGAACAAACCGACCCGGTCGCAAATTTGCTGCACATGGTGCAATTGGTGCGAGGACAATAGAACGGTGATGCCTTCATGGCGGCTCAAATCGCGGATCAGCCGGAGCAGCTCACGCACCCCCTCCGGGTCGATGCCCAACGTCGGCTCATCCAAAATGATCACTTCCGGGCGCTTCATCAACACATCGGCCAAACCGAGCCGCTGCCTCATTCCCCGCGAGTATTTTCCTGCTTTTTTATGAGCCGCATCAGTCAAATTCACCTTCTCGAGCAGCTCCCACGCCCGCTTTTCCGCCTCGGCGCGGGGAATGCCGTTTAACGCTGCCGTATACAGCAAATTTTCCATCCCTGTCATATGATGATAAAATCCGACATCATCCGGCAAGTACCCGACTTTCCGTTTGACGTCAATCGGATTTCGCACGGGATCGATCCCGCATACTCTCACGCTGCCGGACGTCGGCACGGTGAGCCCGAGCATCATCAAAATCGTCGTCGTTTTTCCCGCTCCGTTCGGGCCGAGGAGGCCAAAAATTTCCCCTTTTTGAATGGAAAGCGACAAATGATCAACCGCCCGATGGTCGCCATACGTTTTGCACAAATCGCTCAGCTCAATGACGGCGGATGCCCCCATGCTTACCTCCTCCCGTATGTTTTGATCAAATAGTACAGCCCTCCGGCCACCCCGAGAATGATCAACACCGCCACCACGCCCCAAACGGTCGACGTTTTCACCGAGACTCGAAATGCCGCCTCCGCCGATGTTTCCGCGGTTTGCGCCTGGAAGTTGACGACGTAATCCCCGGCGATCGCCTCATCCGACGCTTTCACTTTCGCCTTGACGGTTTTCGATTCACCGGGGTTCAGCTGGGCGATCGTGCTTTGGTCGAATTCCACGTCCCAATCCGGCGGAGCGTCGGCCGTCATATTGATGTCCAAAAGCGGGGCGCTTCCAGTGTTTTTGACGACGAGATCGATCACCCGTTCATGCCCTGCGGTCAAGTCGGTGCTCAAATTTCCTGACGGCGTCGTCAGCTTGAGCGCATACGTGCCCGTAATGACCGCTTCTAACGCCAGCTCAGCCGACGTATCGCTCGTTTGCGCTTTGATCGGGATTTTGTACGTGCCCGCTTTCACATTTTCCGGCGGTTTGACCTCGACGGTAATGTCTCTCGACTCATTCGGCTCGAGTTTCACCGACGTAACGGAATTGCCTTCCGATTTGAACGTCACTTGCCAACCTTTTTCCGCCGCCGAACTTAACGCGTAATTTTGCGTCTTGGCGGTTCGGTTTTTCAGCGTGACATCATACGTGAAGCTCGAATCCGCGTGCCCCTCGAGGTTCGTTTGTTCCGACGTCAGTTCAGTTTTAAACGATCCTTGTTCCGTCACGCGGACAAGCAGCGGCAATTTGGAGACGCCGCTCTCCCCTTTGGCGACGAGCCAAAAGCGGTAATCCCCTTTGTCAACATCCAACGGCACGGTCACTTCCAACGTGACCTCTTCTTCTTTCCTGCCTCGGACGGACAGCTGCTCAATCGTTCTCCCCTCAGCGGTAATCGAAGTCGACCATCCTTTCGGCAGGTGGTCAAACGAGAAGGTGACGTTTTCAATGTTGGAACCATTGTTGATGACATTGACCGTATAGTCGATCGTTTCCCCCGGCGTCACGGAAAGCCCGGTGTACGGCGTGAAGAGAACAACACCGCTTGCCGCCGATGCCGAGCGGGTGGGAAGAAGAAGAGAAAAGAGAGTCAAAATCATGACGAACATAGTGATGCCCCTGTTTCGCACGACGTTCACTCCCTCCTTCTGTTTTCATTTCGTATACGCCAGAAATGGATCAATGGATTTGTTTTGCAGGGAAAAAATTATAGAATGTACAGTAGGAGCTCAAACTTGATCACCAGTAGAGCCGGGAGGTGGGGCAAGATGGAAGATCGACGGGAAGACGCAGAACTGCTTGCGAACATCGCCAAAGGTTCCCGCGCCGCCTTTGACCGTTTTTACGAAAAATACGCCCCGATGGTCTATCACATCGCCCTTCAGATCGTCGGCGACGAGGCGGAGGCGGAAGACGTCAGCCACGATGTGTTTCTCGAAATCTTGCAAAAGCCCCATCAATTCGATCCGAAGCGGGGAAGCGTTCAAGCCTTTCTTGCCGTGAAAACGAAAAGCCGGTCGCTCGACCGCCTGCGCAAGAAACGGGATCTGTTGGTGAGCCGCCTTGAAGAAGCGTCCTTAAAAGAAAAGGGGGCGGAATTTCATTTTCTCCGCCAACTGGAACAACGAGTCATCATCGATGCGTTAACCCATCTACCCGAGGAGCAGCGGCAAGCCATCATTCACTTTTACTTTCACGGGGAAACACAGCGGGAAATCGCCGCCGCGATGAACAAGCCGTTAGGCTCCGTCAAGTCGCTCATCCGCTACGGTTTGCGCAATTTGCGGAAACAAAAAGAGCTGTTCCGCTGGATGGAGGCTGGCCGAGGTGAAAAACAGCATGAAGCATAGCCATATTCCTGAAACAAAAATCGTGGACTGGCTGTTAGACGTGCTGCCGGAGCAAGAAAAAGAAGACGTGTCCAACCATCTAAAGCAGTGCCGTGAATGCCAACGCTTGCTTGAAGCGTGGAAAAGCATCGGGCTGAAGGCAGAAGCCCAGTATGAAGCACCTCCCCTTTCCCATCAAGAGCGAATTTGGGCCCAAGCAGAAGCGCAAAAACAAACAAAGCGGATGCGGCGCGGTCTCCGCATTGCTGGAGGGCTGATCAGCGCGGCTTTGGCCGTCTCCCTTTTCGCCTTGCGCCTTTCCGTTTCGGACGGTGGGCGAGATGCTTCGCATGACCAACCGAGCGAAGCATATCGATACCAGATTATCGAACAAAATCACGACATTCCGATCGAGCAGATCATCCATAATCCAGAAACGAAACAAATTCCGATTGAACCATCGGCGTTCTTTCAACAGCTGGACGGCACGGTTTGGCTCAACGATGAAACGGAGGAAATGCTGATGGAAATTGAAGGGCTGCCGCCGTTTGCGACCCGCGATTATCAATTGTGGATCATTTACACCAACAACGAAGTCAAAGGGGAACTGTTGACGATCCGCCACGGAGCGGCGCGCGTGTTGATCACCGGCGAGGATGTCAAACAGTTCAAGCAAATTAAAGCGAGCCTCGAACCAAAAGGAGGAAGCGCGGCGCCGACCGGGCCGGAGACATTTATTGCCGATTTGGACCATGAATGATCTTTCGCATCAACCGATGAAAACGGGGAAGGCGCATGCTCCTTCCCCTTGCGTCTAAGAAAAACCGTCATGTTGAATCGCCACAAAAACGATTTCGCGAACAAAAAAACAAGGTTGTTGCACGCGCCCCATCCGCCATTGTCCACCGCAGACGCCCAGACACCGCTGGAAGAAAATCCGACGTTTGCACCAAAAACGTCCTCCCTTGGCCTAGCATTGGCTTCGCTCTTTTGTCCGCCACGCCTTCGGAATATAAACGCAATACGGCTCGCTTTCCAAATAATCCCCCGTCACGGCGTACGCCCGCGAGCGTGAGCCGCCGCATACATGACGGAATTCACAAACGCCGCATTTTCCTTTATATTTGTCCGGATTGCGCAAATCTTGGAAAATCGGCGAGTACCGGTAAATGTCAGCGAGCGGCGTCTCCCGAACGTTCCCGGCTTTCACCGGCAACAGCCCGCTCGGGTAGACGTCGCCGATATGGGAAATGAAGACGAAGCCGTTGCCGTCGTTTACTCCTTTCGGCGCGCGGCCGAGCCCGTCGACTTGTCCGGTTAAGCCTTTGTTCAACACGTCTTCATAGCGGATGCCGCCTTTTGCCGTTTTTCCTTCGCGCATTTTTGCCTGCAGCACGACGCGGCGGTAATGTTGGCCTGCGGTCGTTTTAATATCAAATGAAACGCGCTTGCTCGTTTCATACAGCCAGCGGAACACCCGCTCATGCTCAACCGGGGAAATCATGTCCTCCTCTTTCCCCCTTCCGGTCGGCACAAGGAAAAAGACGCTCCAAAGGACGCATTTCAGTTTCTCCACCAGCGCCACCATTTCATCAAGCACATGAACGTTGTACCGGGAAATGACGGTGTTGATCTGCACGGGAATGTCGAGTTCATGCAAGTAGTGAATCGCTCGGATCGTCAAATCAAACGAGCCGCTCGTGCCGCGGAAATGGTCGTGAATCTCGGCGTTCGGCCCGTCAAGGCTGAACGCCCAGCGCGACAGGCCGACCTCTTTCGCCTTGCGGATCGACTCTTTCGTCACATTCGGCGTCGCGCTCGGCGTCATCGACACGCGTAATCCTTTGTCAACCGCGTACTTTGCCAAATCGTACACATCCGGGCGCATGAGCGGATCGCCGCCCGTAAAGACGAGCATCGGCTGATCCATCTCATAAATCTCATCGATCAGTTTTTTCCCTTCCTCGAACGTCAACTCGCGCGGGTCACGGTGGTATTGCGCTTCGGCGCGGCAATGAAGGCACTTGAGTTGGCACGCCCGCGTCAACTCCCAAATGACGATAAACGGGTTTTCCTTGAAATCACGCATCATGTTCCCTCCTCGGCCTTCATTGTATCGCAATGGCCAAGCGCATTATGTGATCTCCATCACATCAACAGCGAAGCCGCAACAGATGGTGATCGTGCCATGAACGAAGATGACAGCCGTCTGAACAGGCGATATAATAAGCAAAAGCGAGGAGTGAATGAAAATGAATAAAGCCTTTCGTTTACTCGTAGAAGATCTAGAACAGGAAAAAGAGAAAGCGATCAAACAAGCCGAAAAACAGAAAGCCACCGAAATCGCGAAAAACTTGCTCGACATCCTGCCCATTCACGAGGTCGCGAAACGAACGGGGCTGACCGTTGTCGAAGTCGCGGATTTGGCGAAGGAAATGGACAAAAATCAACCGACGACTCGATAATACAAAAGAATCGCGGCCCGTGCTGTTCTTTTTTCGCGCTGTTGCCGTTTCATGAAATTCAAGGTCATCACCAAAAGGTGTACTTGACCTTTCATTGATAATAGAAACGTTATCGTACAGGCGAAATCATTTTTAACTTGCGTATCATAAGCGTTTTTCTGTATCAAGTGCATTTTGTGGTGAAGAGCCGGGGAAAAGAACAATTCCGTGGTCAAGGACGGCTCTTCTGACCGGCAAAAGATGTATGCTACGTCTGCTTTGGCCAACATTCCCGCCCGTATCGATACTCTTCCTCAGTATTGACATTGCGCCATACGTCTTCATCCGCGGCAAGCTGTTTGGCATCAACATAGCGGACGCGTGCGCGGTCAAGGAGCGCCGCCATCCGGCGTTCGCCGGCATCAAGCAGCTCGGCGATCACCGGGCCAAGCCGCCGTTGATACAAAGCGACAAGTGGTTCGGGGCGTCCGCCATGGAGCGGGACGATGGCGTCAAACGTCGGATCGATGTATGAGGCGAGCTGTTCTGTCACTTCCTGACGCATGTACGGCATGTCGCACGGCAAGACGAACATCCAGTCCGCTCGGCTTTGTTCCATGATGGTGTAAATGCCGGCAAGCGGCCCACAGCCGCGGTAGCGCTCCACATCGAGCAGCACCGGGATGTCCGTTTGCCGGCGGAATTCATCGACAAGCGCCGGATGGCTAATGATGTACAGCTCATCGACAAGCGGGCGCAGCGCTGCGATGGACCAAGTGAAAAACGGAGCACCGCGATGCTCGGCAAACGCCTTCGGACGCCCGAACCGGCGCGACTGGCCGCCAGCAAGCACCGCTCCGGCAATGGTTGGTTTCATGGCGATTCCCCTTTCCGGACATCATCTGTTCCTACCGTACCATATGAACCGGCGAAAAAAAAGATTTCCGCCTGCAGACGGAAATCCCGATGGACGCGATTTATTTTTTTCCGATCGCCACCCGCCATACGTCCGGTCCTTCTTCTAAATACTCCCACGTAAATTGGTCCGGACGCTCCATCATGAATTGGTAGTGCAGCGGACGCGGGTCATGGTCATTGACAAGCTCCATCACTTCCCCCGGCTTTAAGCGGTCAAACAGCTGGAAAATCGCCGGATGGCGGTCGCGCGGCGGATAGTCGGGAGCGTGGATTTTTGCGGCAAATTGGTTCATAACATTCGCCTCCTTTGTAGTATAATGAATTATATACTTTATCATAACCGCTTGAACCTTGGAGAGTAGTGACGAGCGTCACAGCCCGAAGGTGAACATGTTCAATCCCCGTGAAAGGAGAAATGGCGGTTGGAAGAGCTTGTTGGCTTTTGCGCGCAATGCGGCAAGCCGATCCATTGTCTGCATGGGTTTTTAAACGGCGTCGTCAGCCGAGAGACAGAAACGTTGTACTGCTTTCCATGCCATGACAAGCAAAAGGAAACCGAACACGCCAAGCCAGACAAATGCCACAAGTAATTGAAAACGTTCACAAATGAAAGGCACAGCGGAATCCCGCTGTGCGTTTTTGTTTTATTCTTCCTGCGCCAAATTCGCCACCGGCAGCTCTTCCCCTTCCCCATGCGTCGGCTTGCGCAAGTGGAACATCGCTTTGATGGCAAAGGCAAGCAGCGCGGCGACGCCGATTAAAAAGATCGTATCCGGAATGAAGCGGACAAGCAGCAAGTTTTGCACGATGTCTTGCTTGAGGAACGAAGGCGAACGCGACGCCCAATAGCCGTGTTCGAACGCTTCTTTGATTTGCAATATCCCGACCGGGAGAAGCGTGATAAGAACCATGCCAGCCAAACCGTTGTTCAGCATCCAGCATGAGAATTTCAGCCATTTGTCGTTCCATGCTTCCGGTTTGACGATGTTGCGCAGCGAGTAAAGGAGCACGGCAATGGCAAACATGCCGTACACGCCCATCATCGCCGCGTGGCCGTGAGTCGGTGTTAAAAACTGTCCGTGCTCAAAGTAGCTGACCGCCGGCAAGTTGATGAGAAAGCCGAACACCCCGGCGCCGACCAAGTTCCAAATCGCTGTCGAAATTAAGAACCAGAACGTTGCTTTGTACGGGAAGTTGACCCCGCCGTCTCGCATCATTTTGTATTGCTCGTACGCTTCCAAAATGAGCAGCGTGAGCGGAATGACTTCGAGCGCCGAGAACACGGCGCCGAGGGCGATCCAAATTTCCGGCGAACCGTTGTAGTAATAGTGGTGGCCGATGCCGATCACGCCGCTGCCCAACAAAATCGTAAATTGGAAATACAGAGCTCGGACCGTCGATGTTTTCGTCACAAGCCGCAGCTGGACGAGCAAAAACCCAATGACGACAACAGCAAACACTTCGAAAATGCCCTCCACCCATAAGTGGATGATCCACCAGCGCCAAAAGTCGGCCATCGTAAAGTTCGTATCCGGCTTGATAAAAAAGGCGAAAATATAGAAGAGCGGAACGGCGATGGCCGAATAAAACAGCAAGTGAATGAGCCCGCCTTTGTCGCTTTCTTGTTTCAGCCCGCGCTTGACGCCGCGGAAGACGATAAACAGCCAAAGGAGCATGCCCACGACTAAAATGATTTGCCAAACGCGGCCCAGCTCAATGTATTCCCAACCTTGGTGGCCAAAGAGGAACCATTCGTTTCCTAAATAGCCGTTCACACCGAGCCATTGGCCGATCATGCTGCCGCCGACAAGGACGACAAGCGCCCAAAAGAGCAGATCGACAAGCAAGCCTTGCTTTTTCGGTTCTTGCCCGCCGACAAGCGGGGCGATGAAAATCCCCATGCCAAGCCAGGCGGTCGCAATCCAGAAAATCGCCAGCTGCAAATGATACCCTTTGGCGATGTTAAACGGCAACAAGTCATGAATCCATTTGATGCCAAAGAAGCTGTCCGGTTCCGTATAGTAGTGGGCGAGCAGCGCCCCGAACATCGCCTGGACGAAAAACAGCGCGGCGACGACGACGAAATATTTGCCCGCTTTCACTTGCGACGGAGTAAGCGGCTGCCGCCGCAAATCGATGACCGGAAACGTCCCTTCCGCATACGCTTCTTGCATGCTTAATTGATAGCGGTAAAACACGTACAAAATGATCCCGATGAACAAAATCAAAATCGTCACGCTCGCACCGCTCCACCAGACAGCGGAGAACGACATCGTATTGCCGGCGTCTTCATAGTACGGCCAGTTGTTCGTGTACGTGATGTTATCCCCAAGCCTTGGCGTGCTGGACAGCCAAGCCGTCCAGAAGAAAAAGTCGGCAATTTGTTTGATTTGGTCGCCATCCGCCACCCAAGCACGGCCCGTTTTCGGCATATCCGATTCTTGAATCAACCCTTTTTTCAATCCCCAGCCGTCGCCATTTGTGAACACGTCGCGGTAGTAGTTGCGCACTTTCTCAAGTCCGTACACTTGGGCGTCCGTCAACACAAGCACATCGGTTATCGGATTGTAGCGGTTTTGCCGCATTTCTTTGATGACTTGTTCGCGGATGATTGTTTTCTCATCGGCTGTTAAATCAGAAAATGGTTTGTGATACCGCTCGTTCGCTTTATAATCTTGCATGCCTTCCGTATACACTTTTAGCGCTTCCGCCGTATAGTCCGGCCCCATATACGACCCGTGGCCAAGCACCGTGCCGTAGTCCATCAGCCCGTATTTTTGGAAAACGGCCTGCCCGCCGATGATCGTTTCTTTCGTCATCAGCACTCGGCCGTCTTCACTGCGCACTTCCTTCGGTCTTGGCGCCATTTCTTTAAAGATCCAATACCCGCCGACAAGCAGGACGGTAAAGCTGATCAAAATGGTGAAAATGAGAATCGATTTAAGAAAACTGTTTGTCGTTTGCCGCCCCGGCCGGACGTTGGGGCGAACGGATCGATGAACTTCCATATGAGACAACCTCCTTCTCGTTTGTTCGCTCCCATTGTAGCGCGTCAAACCGCAACCCGTTTGTGAGCCGGGGCAAATGTCGACTATGATTTATATCACAGCTTTTCGGTGTAAGAATTTATACAATGAAAGCAGAATGTGCTGAACGACGCAAATTTTCAAAAAGAGAACCGATCGAGGCCCCGCTCGGCCATTGTTATCATTTTGTCACATTTTTATAAGGAGAGAACCCCATGGCGAACCATTGGATGAAAGACCGCCTAAAAGCTGTTCCATTGTTTCGCGAACTGTCGGATTACGAGCTCGATTCGCTCGTCGCCATTTCCCACGTGCGCGTCTACAAACCGCGGACGTTCGTCTTTATGCAAGGCGACCCGTTAGAGCGCGTCTATTTCATTCATTCCGGCACGGTCAAAATTTATAAAACCGATGTCAGCGGAAAAGAACAAATCGTCTCGATTTTGCAGACGGGAGAAATGTTTCCGCACGCCGGCTTTTTCTTAAAAGGCACGTACCCAGCCCATGCTGAAGTAGTGGAAGAAGCGACATTGATCGCGATCCCGATCCATGATTTTGAACAAGTGTTGATGGCAAGCCCCGAGCTATGCATGAAACTGTTTCGCGTCATGGGCGAAAAAATCGTCGACTTGCAAAACCGGCTTGAGGCGCAAGTGCTTCATAATACGTACGAGCAAATCGTTCTTCTCCTGCTGCGCCTGACGCGGACGAACGCTGTCAAGCAAGGAAAATGGCACCGCCTCACCGCCCACATGACGAACCGCGAGCTGGCCAACATGATCGGCACCGCCCGCGAAACGGTGAGCCGCACGTTGAGCCAGCTGAAACGAAAAGGGCTGATTGATGTCGATGAACACGGCTTTTATTTAATTGACCGCGAAGGACTCGAACAAGAAATCTTTTTCTAACTCCTTTATCCCCATCGTCCGGCACCGGCCGGGATGCGCAATGGAGCTGATGGGGTTTCCTTCCCGCTCTTTCAAACGAAAACGAAACCTTTTTTCCAAAACGGAATTGTCATGTTTCGGCCGAAAGATGTGAGCTATATCACAACATTTCACAATGAAAATGATTATCATGATAGTCAAAAAGGAGGGAAAACGCATGGCTATGACGATTGAACTCGATGTGCGCGAAGATTTGCAGAAGAAACGGGAACCGTTTGAAAAGATTATGAACGCCATTAAGCCGCTCAAACCGGGCGATACGTTCATTTTGCATGCCCCGTTCAAGCCGCTGCCGCTGTTTCCGATTATGAAAGCGAAAGGATTTACGTACGAAGCGGAACAAATCGAGAAAAAACATTGGAAAGTAACGTTCGTGAAGCAGGGGGGAGAACGATGATCCTCGATAACCGCGGACTCGAGCCGCCGCAGCCGATGATGCGGACGCTGGCCGCCCTCGCCAAACTCAACCGAGGCGAAACGCTGACGATCATCAATGACCGCCGTCCGATGTTTTTATATGAACAGCTCGATGAGCTCGGCTACCGGCACGAAACGGTCGCGCGCGAAGACGGCAGCTTTGAAATCCGCATTACGAAAGGATGAGCAGCGTGTTTCCCACTCGCACGGGGACGGAAACAGACGTCCGGCTGCCGTTTTCGTTTATCACGTTTGCTGTTTTGTCGTTTGTTGCGTCGCAAGTGTTGCTTCTGACCGTCATTCCGTCACTGGCCAGCGGTGCGTTCCGGTTGCCGCTCGTCTGGGCGGCGGCTCACCTCGGCTTGCTTGGCTTCGCGTTGATGACCGCCATGGGGGCGATGTACCAGCTTGTCCCCGTCGCCTTTTTGACGCCAATTTGGAGCGTGCGGCTTGGCTTTTGGCAGTTTGCCGTGACAGCCATCGGCATCGTCGCGTTTGCCGCGAGCCTGGCGGCGGCGCCGACTTGGGCTTTTCTGCCCGGCTTGCTCCTGCTTTTGGGCATCGTGCTATTTGTCTGGCAAATGGCGATGACGTTGAGAAAGCAAGGAACGAAAAACGTGATGACGCTCTTTGCCGCCACGTCGCTGTTGTTTTTGCTGCTGACGGCATCCGCCGGAACGTCGCTTGCCTTTCACTTTTTCACCGCCACAGGCGCCAACCGCCATGAAGCGGTGTTCGGCCTGCACATGCTGTTTGGACTGTGCGGCTGGTTTACGCTTCTCATCATGGGCTTTTCGTACAAAATGGCGCCGATGTTTTCGCTCGCCCACGGCTTTTCGCTGCGGCCGGCGCGCTATGTGTATGCGCTGTATACCGGCGGGATTGTGGTGGCGTTCGCCAGCCTATTCTCGCCAAGTCAGGGGTGGCTTGCGGTCGGTGTGACATTGCTGACGACTGGGTTCGCTCTTTTTGCTTGGCATATCCGCGCGATTTTGCAAAAGCGGATGAAAAAGACGCTCGACCGCCCGTTTCGGTTTTCGTTATCCGCCGTCGCCATCGGCCTTGTGCTGCACGCGGCTGCCCTTGCCGCCATCATGGCCGGCAGCGGACGGTGGCTTGGCATCATCATCTACCTTTCGGCGGTCGGCTGGATCGGGTTTAGCATCATCGGCTATTTGTTCAAAATCGTGCCGTTTTTATGGTGGACGCATCGCTACAGCGAAAAAGTCGGCCAACAACACGTGCCGACGTTAAAGCAAATGATGAACGAGCGAGCCATCGCCGTCCAATGCCGCCTATGGCTTGCCGCCCTCGCGCTCGCGGCCGTTGCGCTCGCGACCGCTAGCATGCCGCTGCTGACCGTCGCTCAAGTATTGCTGACTGGACTAAGCGTCGCCTTTGCCGGAACGATTGTAGCGGTCTTCCGAAAATAAGCGAATGAGGAGGAAACTACGATGGATGTCCGCGAACTCGCCATGCAACAACTGAAAACGGTCATTGACCCGGAGCTTGGCATTAACGTCGTCGATTTGGGATTGATTTATGACTTGAAAATTGAGAATGGCCATATCGATGTCCTGATGACGCTCACGACCCCTGGCTGCCCGCTTCACGACTCGATTGCCGGCGGCGTCAAACGGGCGCTCGAACAAATCGACGGCATCCGCGACGTGCGCGTCCGAGTGACATGGAACCCGCCATGGACGCCGGACCGGATGAGCGAAGAAGCGTTGCGGCAGCTTGGGTATTTTGCCTAAACAGTTTCACTTTTCTTTGGCTGTTCCCCATGTTGGGCGAGCAGCCTTTTTCATCGCCACTTTGGCTGCTTGCCACTTCCCCTTCCCTGTCCAGAACAACGTCGGCAATATTATGAGGCGCTGGAAGAAGCGAGCGTCAAAGGAGAAGTCACTCCGTTCATTCAACTGATCACCGCATGTGGCGAAGAAAGCTTGCACCACTATTTGCACGCGTTAGGGATTGAGGGAGAATGAAACAGCGCAAAACGAAAAAGACACGGAAGTGAACATGATTCCGTGTCTTTCTTGCTCCAATCCTCCGGCTGGCATTCGATCCGCTATTCAAGCAACACATTCAACAACCATGCCATCAAAGGAACGATGACAAAGAAGGCCAAGGCGATGTACCCGAAGCACCGAATCCACCAGGGAAATCCTCGCCAATCGAGGGCTTTCCGCTTCATCGCCCCTCCCGCTGCTATCCGATCCAACTCTTCGGTCGACGAAAACACCCGGTCATCCATCCGTTGAATCTCTTCTGCCCATTGTGCTTCGTGCATCTCTTCTTCTCGAGAGCCCTTCATGACGCCCCCTCTTCCCCATTGATTTTCATGAACAGACAAAAACGATGTTTCCATCCAACAACGGCGATCCCCAAGTTCAGCCATTCGCTATGTTTCATCTTCATGATACCATCTCTCATCGACAAAGGCTATCTATCTTTTCCAATCATTTCATACACGAAAACAAACACTAAGTTAGACAATGCATCGAAACGCTGCCCGCAAGCCCCCTCTCATTCCTTCACCCGCAACAGGCGCATGCTGTTCAGTGTCACGAGCAGCGTTGCGCCCATATCGGCGAACACCGCGAGCCAAAGGGTGAGCCAGCCCGGGATGGCGGCGGCGAGCGCCAACGCTTTGAGCCCTAAGGCGAAAGCGATGTTTTGCCGGATGACGGCAAGCGTTCGGCGCCCGAGACGAACCGTGTACGGCAGTTGGCGCAAATCATCGGCCATCAGGATGACATCAGCCGTTTCCAAGGCGGTATCCGTCCCCGCTCCGCCCATCGCCACGCCGACATCGGCTGCGGCCAAGGCAGGGGCGTCATTCACCCCGTCGCCGACCATGGCGGTCATGCCGCAACGTTCTTTCAGCTCGCGAATCGCAGCCAATTTCTCTTCCGGAAGCAATCCGGCGCGAATATCGGATACGCCCGCTTGGCGGCCGATGGCCTGCGCGGTTTGCTCGTGGTCGCCCGTGACCATCACCACTTCCGCCACCCCAAGGCGCCGCAGCGCGGCGATCGTGTACGGGGCGGACGCCCGCAGTTGATCGGCCGCGGCGACAAGCCCCAACAACCGATCAGCGGTGCCAACGGCCATCACGGTTTTTCCTTCTTTGCGGAAGGCCGTGATTTGTTGTTCCGCTTCATTCGGCAACTTGCCGACCAAACTAGTGAACAAGGCAGGGCTGCCGATATAGTACGTTTTCCCCGCAATCACCGCCTTCACCCCTTGGCCGGTCAGCGACTGAAACTCGTCAACCTGTACGGCAGAAAACGGCGCCCCCTCTTCTTCCGCTTTGCGGACGATGGCCGAAGCGAGCGGGTGCTGCGACCGATTTTCGATGGCGGCGGCGATGGCCAACAGTTGTTCGCGGCTTCCTTCATACACGACGATATCGGTCACAGCTGGCTCTCCTTTCGTCAACGTCCCGGTTTTATCAAAGGCAACGGCTCGCAGCCGACCGATTTGTTCGAGATAGACTCCGCCTTTGATGAGCACGCCGCGCCGGGCCGCGTTTCCAATGGCCGTCACAATCGCCACCGGCGTCGAAATGACGAGCGCGCACGGACAGCCGATGACAAGAACGGCAAGACCGCGGTAAATCCAAACGAGCCAATCTCCCCCCATCACCAGCGGCGGCACGATGGCAATAAACAGCGCAAAGACGATAATGAACGGGGTATAGTAACGGGCAAACCGGTCGACAAACGCTTGCGATGGGGCCCGCTCCGCTTGCGCCTCTTCGACGAGGTCGATCATTTTCGCTAGCATCGTCTCGTCCGCTCGCTTTGTCACTTCGACTTCGAGGAATCCTTCTCCGTTCAGCGTCCCGGCAAACACTGCATCACCCACCGTTTTTTCCATCGGCAGACTTTCACCGGTGATCGCCGCTTCATTCACGGTCGAGGCGCCGCTTATGACGATGCCGTCCAAGGCGATTTTTCCACCCGGCTTGACGACCATCACCTCCCCGACGCCAACGTCCTCAACAGGAACGGTCATTTCCTCCGCGCCGCGCCGAACGATCGCTTCAGCAGGGGCCATCTCCATCAGCGAAGCGATCGACCGGCGCGCGTTCTCCATCGAATAGCGCTCGAGCGCTTCGCTGATGGCGAATAAAATGACAACAACCGCCCCTTCCTGCCATTCACCGATCGCCGCCGCACCGAGAATGGCGATCGTCATTAACGTCTTCATATCAAACTGCCAGCGGACCAAATTCCGAATCCCTGCCCAAAACAGCGAATGACCACCAACTGCGATCGCCGCGAAATACATCACGACCGCCAACATCTCCTTGTCTGCCGCATCCGCTGCAACACCAAACAGAAGCAGCGCCATAGAGGCGAAGACATTTCGATTTTCTTTTCGCTTCCAAAACGGCTCTCTCTTTCCAGACGGCTCGCGTTCTTCCCGAATTTTCAGCTGTTCAAACGAGCCTGCTTGCTCGAGCTCATCCATCGTCGCTTCGCCCCAAACGGTAAGCTTAGCGGCGCCGAAATTGACTTTCGCCTCCTTCACGCCGGGCAAGGATTTCACGTTGCGCTCAAATTTGGCCGCGCAGTTCGTGCACGTTAATCCTTGCACGCGGTACGTTTTTACCTCGAACCGGTCCAATGCTTGTTCATTCTCCACAGCGATCCCCCTCTTTCTGATGGGCGAGCGCGACAAGCAGCAACTCGCGGATATGTTCATCATCAAGCGAATAAAAGGCAAGTTTCCCATCTTTTCGATATTTAACAATTCCTTGCTTATACAAGATGCGCAAATGATGCGATGTCGTCGCCACCGTCGCCCCGATCACGTTGGCCAGATCGCAAACGCACAGCTCTCCCTCACTGCACAGCGCATACACGATTTTCGCTCGGTTTTCATCGGCAAGCGCCTTGAAAAACGGCACGATCGCGGCAATGTTTTCATCACGAAGCCGCCGCTGAACCCGCTCGACCTTCTCTTCGTCATAACAGTAAACGTCGCACACATCATGACGGTGCATTCCTTCTCGCTCCTTGTCAATATTCAAATATTCGTTTGAATATAGAATAGCATATCTCCCTACGATATTCAAATATTCATTTGAATGAAAAATGTGCCCAAACAAAAAATCCGCCTTCTTTGTTTCGAAAGGCGGATTTTCGTTTCGTGAAGCCAACTTTGATTTGCCGCATCAATGTGTCCACTGTCGTCGATGTCGCTTACACATGCTCGCGAAACCAGCGCACGGTCTCTAAAAACGCCTGGCGCGTCACTTTATGGCCGGCGTGCGGATCAGCGATGAACTGCAGACGATCCTCTTTTCCTTCGTAAAGAGGTTTAATTTGTTCGTAAAACTCATATGTATAAGCATACGGAACAACTTGGTCGGCTTTTCCGTGCCAGATGAACAACGGCCGTCCGGCAAGCTTTTCCGGCTGCTTGGATAAATCGTAGCGGGCGAGCTTTTCTTTTTCGAGCGCAAGCAGCGTCGGCGGCATCGGGATGTCGATGCGGCGCCGCTTTCCTTCTTCAATCATCTCATCAAAAAAGGCGCTGTAGTTCGGACAGCCCATGAGCGCCACCGCCGCCTTCACCCACGGATAAACGGCAAGCGCGCCGAACGTGATGATCCCGCCCATCGACGTCCCGGCGAGCCCGATCCGTTTTGGATCGGCAAGCCCGTGATTCACCAGTTCGCTTTTCATCTCGTCGATTTCGGTGATCGTTCGTACGACAATGTCCCAAAATGACAGCTGCAGTTTCCGTTCGCTTAAGCCCTGCCCACGCTCGCCGTGAAACAGCGCGTCGGGAAGCACGGCGCGGTAGCCCGCTTCCGCAAGCAAATAGCCGAAATGCAAATTATGTTCTTTCGCGCTTGTAAAGCCGTGGATAAAGAAAATGAGCGGCAGCCGTTCGTCCCGCTTTTCCAGCTTGACAACGTGAAGAACCGGCACGCCAGCCAATAGTTCTTTTTCAACGATGACCATTGCAGTTCAAACCCCTTCTGTCTTTTTCCATCGCTGTATAGTGTATCATATAGACAGCGATTTTGGAAAAGAGTTACACTATGTAGTGTGAAGAATAACGAAGGCAAAGGAGTCGAACATGAAGCCGTATTTAATCGCGTTGGATTTAGATGGAACACTGCTTAAAGAGGATAAAACGATTTCTCCATTCACCAAAGACGTCATCCGCCGCGCCATCGACGCCGGCCATACGGTCGTCATCGCCACCGGCCGGCCGTACCGGGCAAGCCGCATGTATTATGAAGAGCTCGGGCTTACGACGCCGATCATCAATTTCAACGGCGCGTTTGTCCATCACCCGCGCCAGCCGTCGTGGGGTGTGCGCCATTCCCCGCTGCCGCTTGCGGTCGTCAAAGACATTGTCGAGCTTGGGGAAACATACCGAATCAAAAACATTTTAGCGGAAGTGATGGATGACGTGTATTTTCACGAACATGACGACATCTTGCTTGACATTGTCCGCCTCGGCAATCCAACGATTGAAATCGGCGATTTGCGCCGCTCGCTCGGCAAAGACCCGACAAGCGTGCTCGTATATACCGACAGCGATCATATCGAACACATTCAATCACATTTGTCAAACGTATACGCCAACGTCCTGCACCACCGGCGCTGGAACGAACCGTGGCATGTCATTGAAATTATCCGCCATGGCGTCCATAAGGCCGCGGGCTTAAAACAAGTCGCCGACTACTTCGGCATCCCAAGGGAGCGCGTCATTGCTTTTGGCGATGAAGACAACGACCTCGAGATGATCGACTGGGCCGGTCTCGGTGTTGCGATGGGCAACGCCGTCGAACCGTTGAAAACCATTGCTGACGATGTGACAAAAACCAATGAAGAAGATGGCATCGGCTTGTATTTGCAAGACATCCTAGGCCTGTAGCCTTCTTCCCGTTCAGAAAGACCCGGAACGGATAACACCTCGCTCTTGTGATGCCATCAGCCCACGCGATTCCCCATCGAGCGAAACGGATGGATGAACAATCCGTTTGTAACGAATTTCCTTACTACTGTTCCCTGCCCGCGGTTACACTATACGTGACGCAACGCGCGTCTTCATATTTTAAAGGGGGAATCGGTCATGGGCAAACGGAACAAATCGAAGCGTTTCGTCCAACAAAGCGTCGATGCGGTTGAACGGCATGACAAGCGAATCCCTTATCACTTGACGTACGCCGAGGCGGAAGCGCGCAAAGCAGAAAAAGCGGTGGAAACGTCGCTTGGAGGAGCGTAAAGATGGGCAATCGTCTTTTCCAGGAAGCGCGCAAAGCAGTCGCGCAGGCGAAACAAGCCGCGAACGGCGAGATCAACATGAGCGTTGACCGCGCCATTGCCATTGCCAAAAACGCTTTGTCATCCGCGTACGCGCATTCCAACACGGCGGAAAAAGCGCAGTTGCGTCAATTTCAAGCCGAGCTTGATGAGCTCACCCAATAACGGCTGCGGGCTTTCCGCAGCTGTTTCTTTCGCCCGTTGCTGATTTTCCATTGTATTCCGAACGAAAAACCGCTACACTAAATAAAGATATGAATCGTTGTTCATCGGCCAAAGCCGCAAATTCATCCCATGCGGCTATAGGCAGCACAGGCATTTTCTCAAGCAAGAAAAGGGGGACGAAACATGTCCATTCAAATCATCACCGACAGCGGAGCGGATTTGCCGCAGTCGTACATCCGCGAGCATCACATCGCCTTTTTGCCGCTTGTCGTTCATTGGAACGGCCAAGATTACGAAGACGGCGTGACGATTGAGCCGAAACAAGTGTATAACGCCATGCGCGGCGGAGATGTCGTGAGAACCGCACAGCCAAGCCCCATGGCGATGAAAGAGCTGTTTTTGCCATATGCCAAAGAAAATCGGCCATGTCTGTATATCGCCTTTTCATCGAAATTATCCGGTACATACCAAACGGCGATGGCCGTCCGCAGCGAGCTGCTCGACGAATATCCGGACTTCCGGCTGACGATCATCGATTCGAAGTGCGCCTCGCTCGGCCAAGGGCTCGCCGTCATGAAAGCGGTCGAGCTGGTCGAAAAAAACACGCCGTACAACTTGCTTTGTGAAACGATCGAAGCATATTGCCGCCATATGGAGCACATTTTCACCGTCGACAACTTGGACTACCTCGCGCGAGGCGGACGCATCAGCAAAGCCGCCGCAGCGTTCGGCGGACTGCTCAACATCAAACCGCTTCTCCACGTCGAAGATGGCGCCCTTGTCCCGCTTGAGAAGCTGCGCGGGCGAAAAAAAGTGTTGAAACGCATGGTCGAACTGATGGGCGAGCGCGGCGACGATCTGCAAAAGCAAACAATCGGCATCAGCCATGCCGATGACGAAGAAACGGCGCTCGAGTTGAAGCGAATGATCGAGGAAACGCACGGCTGCACGCGCTTTTTCCTCTCCGACATCGGCAGCGCCATCGGCGCCCACGCCGGTCCGGGGACGATTGCCCTCTTTTTTCTGAACAAGTATATTGAAATATGACATCTTTCCCGCTGAACGAAACAAAGGCGCCTGCACAGCAGAGGCGCCTGTTTTCATCACCGAAGCTGATCAAGAAGGTTTTGACACTCTACACGGCTAAAGCCGTGGGATTCTTGGGAGCACTCCCGCACCCGGGAGTTCTGCCTTGCGGCACCAAGCGATCCCCGTGTGTCCCACGGTTGAGCCCGCTTAAGCGGACAAAATACGCAATCCTTCGTGGAGAATGTTTCTTGCGGCGTTGACATCCCGATCATGGGTCTCGCCGCACTCTGGGCACGTCCACTGCCGGACAGACAAGTCTTTCGTCCCGGTGTTTCGGTGTCCGCAGCAGGAGCAAAGCTGGCTGGACGGAAAAACAGACGACACGATCACCACCTGCCGACCGCACCACTTCGCTTTGTACTCCAACTGCCGCCGGAATTCCGACCAACTGGCGTCGGCGATGCTTCCCGCCAGCCGGTGGTTCTGCTGCATGTTCCGCACCCGCAGATCCTCCAGGCAGATCACTTGGTTCTCGCGAATCAGCCGGGAGGACAGCTTGTGCAGGAAGTCCAGCCGGGCGTTTCGCACCTTCTCATGAAGCCGGGCCACTTTTAGCCGAGCCTTTTCCCGGTTCTTCCCGCCCGGCTTCCGGCGGGAAAGAATCCGTTGCCAGCGTTTCAGTTTCTTTTCGTGTTTTTGCAGGTGCCGGGGATTCGGGATGGTTTCCCCGGTGCTGAGCACGGCGAAGCTCTTTAACCCCAGGTCGATGCCAACGGCGTTGGAGTTGGGCTTCAAAGGCTGAATCTCCGTGTCCACCAGGACCGATACAAAGAACGTTCCCGAAGGCGCCAGACGAACCGTGGCCGATAGGATGCGCCCCTGCACTTCGCAGGACTTGGCAAACTTCACCCATCCCACTTTCGGGAGTCGAATCCGGCTGCCCTCAATGCGGATGGTCGCCTTGTCATCCTCTTTGCCATTGCGTTTGGACGTGTAGGACTGCTTTGGGTGCTTCTTGCTCTTGAAGCGCGGATAGCCTTTCTTCTCCCGGAAAAACCGCTGGAAGGCATCGTTCAGCCCTTCCACCGCCCGTTGCAGGGCTGTGGAATCGACTTCTTGGAGCCAAGGGTGTTGCTGTTTCAATTGAGGCAATTCCCGCATACAGGCGTACTGGTTCAGGGTGGTGCCATCCTGCTCATAGACTTGCTTCCGGCGAGCGAGGAAGTGATTGAACACGAATCGACAGCACCCTATGGTACGCCGGATGTGCTGTTCTTTTGTCGGATAGAGACGAAAGGAATAGGCTTTGTGCATATCGTTCACCCGCGCTTTTTCTGAGCTTCGACGTACCGGCGGATCGTATCACTGGACACGTTTCCTGCCGTGCTCACAAAGAAAAAACGTGTCCACAGGCTGGGAAGGTGTCTTAGATGCAGGAATTTTTCACGCAGTCTCCTGGATGTGATCCCCTTGATCGTCGCCATCATTCCGGAAGGCGAATCTGTCGGGAGACAATGGAGAAACAAATGGACATGATCCGGCATGACTTCCATCGCAAGAATCAGCCAATCGTTTTGGGCGCAAATCTCGTTTACCAGTTCTTTGAACCGTGATTCCACTTGACCAACGAGAACTTTCCGCCGGCATCGCGGACAGAACACGAAATGATCGTTGATGAGCGATATGGTTGTTTTCGTATGACGATATTCTTGTCCCATACCATGATTGTATCAGTTCTATGGATGGACTACAACGGGGCTGACCCAAAAGTCCGCCAAAAAGCGGACTTTTAGGGTCAGCTCCCTTTATTTTTTACATGTTTTGCTAAATAGAGGGGGATTCCACTGCATACCCATCAAGTTAAGAATTTTGGTCTTTGTGCATCGTCAAAAACATGGTATCCTTTCTAACGAACACTCCACGTTAGAAAGGATTTTTTGCATGGAAAAACAAATGCAAGCATGGATTCAAACCATTCGTCAACTCTTTTCTCCCGAAGAATTAACCCGTCTCGCACGGAAAACAGGATTTATCCGGCGGCAGCGTTCGTTAACGGCGGAAGCTTTTCTGACTCTCTGTGCATGGGGAGATGGATCACTGGCAAAACAGTCGCTTCAGCGGTTGTGTGCGGCCTTGACGCTCTGGCATGGCTGTTCTCTTTCAAGCGAAGGCTTGAATCAGCGTTTTACCGATCGGGCCGTGGCGTTTTTGCGAGAAGTGTTTTTCCTTCTCCTCCTGCATCAACGTCCGTTGCTTTTGTCAGCCGTTGAGACCTATCGAACTTGTTTTACCCGCCTACGGATTTTGGACTCAACCAGCTTTTTGGTTCCCGCTGACTATGGGGAAGACTATCGAGGTTCCGTTTCGTCGGGGGCGAAAATTCAGTTTGAATATGACTGGTTATCCGGCGCCTGCCTTCAGCTATGCGTTCAATCGGCCAATGACTCGGACGCCCGTTTTGCCTATCATGCCCAGCACACGATTTTACCGAATGACATATGTATTCGGGATTTGGGCTTTTTCTCCGTTGCCGCCCTGGCCGAGATCGACGCCCGCGGAGCGTATTATATGACTCGGCTCCGTTCCGATATGAAAGTGTATATCAAAGAGAATGGTCAGTGGAAGGAATGGGATGGGGAATCCCTTGGGAATCAATTAGAGGAAGGGGAATCAGTGGAAATGGAACATGTGTACATCGGACATGAACACTTGTATGTTCCACGGTTGGTTTTCCGCCGTCTAACGGCGGAAGAATGGCAAAAACGGATGGCGTATGTGCGGAAAAAGGAAAAAAGAAAAGGGAAGGCGCTGGCACGCCAAACCCTCGAACAACAGAAATACCACATCTTACTGACGAATTTACCACAAGAGTCGTTTGATGGTCAACAGGTTTATGAGCTCTATTCCCTGCGCTGGCAAATTGAATGGTTGTTTAAAGCCTGGAAATCCGTATTTGATTTGGAGAAAGTCAAGGAGATGAAGAAAGAACGTTTCGAATGCCATTTATACGGGACGTTGATTGCCATTTTGGTCACCCAGACGTTTCTGTTTCAAGCTCGGATGTATTGGCATCAAAAGGAAGACATTCAAATCAGTGAACGGAAAGCGCTCGATCTTCTCCAATCGTATTGGCACCAGTTGCTTTTGCGTTCGCATATTGCGGAAATCAACCTTTCCTCTCTCCTTTCCCTGTTACGAAAACATGCCAAGAAAGATCGAAGGAAAGGGGAAGAAACGGCATCGGATATCTTAACGAAATTAGAGATATGGTAGAATCAGATATGGATATAAATGCCAAATACCCCTCTTCTGAAGGGGTATTTGGCATGCCCAATAATGGATGTTATCCCCATCATTCACTGGGGGGATGAACACGAGTATCGTCTTAAAAATTTTATACCGCTAAACTTGACGGGTATGGTCCTCCTCCCCTCCTCTGAACCGATGGATTTTCTCTTCCGAAATAATTCACAAAAAATTTAGCACATTCTTTCAGAAAAGGGGAGAGGGCTTTCTGAAGCAATGTGCAAAAAAATGGCTCTTTTGTTGTGAAATAAAGTGATAATTTACAGACAAAAAGGTGAGGCTGATCCCAAAACGCCCTCGCGTTTTGGGTCAGCCCCGAGATTTCTGTAATCCTTCCATTTTCGTCGACTGAACCACTTCCTTCAGCATGATCGGTTTGAGCAGGAATCGAGGATGCAGCTTTGAATGCCGAAGCATCGTTTGGTACTCAACCATCGCCTTATTCGCTTCGATCAACTCACGAAGAAAACGCATTTGATTCACTACATCTTCACCAAGCGGAAGCTTGAAGGGGACAAACGGTTTTCGCTTCCTTATTTCATTCCCCTTTACACACATTTTAGATAAAATCGATCGTTAACGATCCATATTTATCATGTTACAAACATTGATCATACTCTGAAGCGAACCATTTGTTAAGAAAAATTCTCATTTCGCCCTTCCACAAACTACCTCCGCCCATTTCGATATATTTCATTTCCATTTGCCACATACTAATGATGCACGATCGGAATTAAGGGAGGGCGACCCATGCCAAACACAAGCGACAACGACAAAAAAGCGCGCGACAACCAAGCGAAGCGCCATGAGAACAACATGACGCGCGAGAAAAACCGCGAAGCGGGGAAATTCGCTTATTCGAAGAAGACGGATCATTTATGATTGGCGTAATGAAAGGCGGCTGAATAACCGCCTTTTTTGCTTTGTCTTTCTCCATTTCAGCATGATGTCATATACCAGCCACTTCCAACCAAAAAGACGAAACGAACCTTCTTGTCCCCTTGCTTATTGTTGCCTTCCCACCCACCATTTCCTATAATGAAAGTACATCACACGCCCGGGAGGTTGCTTATGTCGAAAGAAAGTTCGTTTGACATCGTTTCAAAAGTCGATTTGTCGGAAGTGGCGAACGCGATCAACATCGCCATGAAAGAAATTAAAACACGCTATGATTTCAAAGGAAGCAAAAGCGATATTTCGCTGGAGAAAGACGAGCTCGTTCTCATCTCGGACGACGAGTTTAAGCTTGAGCAGCTGAAAGACGTGCTCATCGGCAAGTTGATTAAGCGCGGGGTGGCGACGAAAAACATCCAATACGGCAAAATCGAGCCGGCTGCAGGCGGCACGGTGCGCCAGCGCGCCAAGCTTGTCCAAGGGATCGATAAAGAGAACGCGAAAAAAATCAACACGATCATCAAAAACACCGGCCTAAAAGTGAAAAGCCAAGTGCAAGACGACCAAATCCGCGTCAGCGGCAAAAGCAAAGACGACTTGCAAAAGGTGATCGCCGCCATTCGCGAAGCCGATTTGCCGATTGACGTGCAGTTTGTGAACTATCGCTAAGCGGATGGGGCAAATCCCATCCACTTTTCTTGTTGTTTAGTGATGAAACATTTACCTCACCGTTATTATACTGACAGGTTCATGGTTTGCTTCTTCAATATTTTACCGTTTCTAACCGAGAAACCCCGTTTCCACGCGATCAGTTTAGGTGAGGAAATTGGCGTCTTCCGTGAAGGATGTTCCCCTTGCCCTGCCCGACAAGAACAAATAAGGAGTGCTCTACATGAGAAAAGTGGAGGTGATACCATACCAATTGCAATGGGTAGCATTATTTGAACAAGAAGCGGAGCGATACGGAAATTTGAAAGAAAAACTAGCTTCTCAATTTCCTTACGACATCGATTCGTATATCAAAGGAAAAGAGCCACTCGTCTTGGAATGAGAGCGAAAAGCCATGGCATGGCGCCGATCACGGAACTGAACGAATCAAACAGCCGCTACATGCGCCGCCCTTCCGATCAGCACACCAAACTTACCGTCGCCAGCGGAACATTGCGCGTCGTGCTGGGGGAGCGTCACTATGATTTGCTTGAAGGAGACGCTCTCTATTACGATGCCGCCTGCGAACATTAATTTATCAACACGGGCAAAGAAGAGTGCCGCTATTATCTGATGATTCACTCGCCCGCTTCGAAAACATGACTCGGAATCATGTCCGCCCAAAGCGTTGCTTTTTTGGTTTGTGCCGTCACATGGCAAGAAATCACAGCATCGACGGCGAATAAAAGAGATGACATTTCTTTGACGGAGGTGTATGAATGAACATCGGCCAAGAATATTTGCGAGTAGTGCGCGCACGCTTTCTCGACATGAAAAAGACCGCCGAACGGGCTATGGATCAATGTTCGGAGGAACAACTGTTCCATTGCTTTAACGAAGAAACAAACAGCATTGCCATCATTGTCAAACATATGAGCGGAAATATGGTGTCGCGCTGGACGGACTTTTTTTCGTCGGACGGGGAAAAACCAGACCGAAACCGCGATGATGAGTTTATCAACGACTTCCATACGCGCGAAGAAGTCATGGCTTGCTGGGAAAAAGGGTGGTCTGCTTTCTTTCAGACGCTGAACGAACTGCAAGAAACAGATTTGTTGCGGACGGTCACGATCCGCAGCGAACCCCATTCCGTCATCGAAGCAATTGAACGGCAAATGTACCACTATTCGTATCATATCGGGCAAATCGTCTATATCGCCAAACAACTGAACGCAAACAAATGGAAAACACTAACCATACCACGAAATCGAAAAACAACATAGGCAGCTCCCTATTCAAATGATCATGCAAACGCCATCCGCCCCTCGGAACCGTCAACCGATCAAGGTGGATGGCTTTTTTTGTGGCTTGGCGTTTCTGTACAATCATATGGATCGGGATCGCCGTCATCGTGTGGAAAGCTTCACAATGCCGGCCAACAAACAAACCATCCCCACTCCCCACGCCAGCCCCGCCTTGCCGAGAAGAAGGGAGATTTCTTCGGATGCCTGTGTATGGGTAAGATCAAAGGAAATGGCTCTTAACGCAAAGTAGGCGGCAATAGAGAGCAGCAGAAAATGAGCAAAAATCCAATGGAATGCCAAACGACGCGTACGATTCTTCCGCCAAAGGGAAACGACCGTCATGGTGGCGATCAACATCACGACGGAAAAAACGCCAATGAGTAAATCCATCACTTCCTCTTCCATCGGCAAATGTTTATGCATGTTTACAGCCCCTTTCATCAAGGTAAGGTGATATTTCTTCTATACTTCTCTTTCCATTCCTCCTCTTCCTTCTTTAATATTGGCTCTTCACCACAAAATGCACTTGACAAAGAAAGATGTTCATAATAAAGAAAATCAAAATAACAATTTTCCTTTTTATACCATTTGCCTCATTTGAGCAATATTACTTTCTTTTTTCACATATAAAGCAACCGCCATGTTTCATATCCTAACGTACAATATTGTTCTGCAACAAAGAAGCAAGTCATCAAGACTTTGTGAAAACTTTCTCATCAAAATATGACAATTTTTTGAACAAACTTGCCGAACATTCGGAGAAAATGGACGAAATCTTGGCACATTTCCCCTATAAAATCTCTTTAGGCGCTGGCGAAACACATTTTATTTCTTCTCAACCGCTTATTCGCCAATCCTAAAGAAGACGGCGGCCGTATTGCTTTTCAAACTCAGACATTTGCTTGCTTGAAAAGTTCTTTCACTTTATCACCGGTTCCTTTTCCCTGTTACTATTGCTTGGCACGATTTTTGCGTTTCATAGCAGGCGAAACAAAAAATTTTATAAAGGAGATGGTGAGAATGAAAGCCGCCGTTGTTCACAAATTCAAACAAAAACTTCAAATTGAAGAAGTGGAGAAACCAAAACTAGGGTATGGCGAAGTACTTGTGAAAATTGAAGCTTGTGGCGTCTGCCATACCGATTTGCATGCGGCCCATGGAGATTGGCCGGTCAAACCGAAACTTCCGCTTATTCCTGGTCATGAAGGAGTAGGAATCGTTGTTGAGGTCGGCGAGGGAGTGAAATCAATCAAAATTGGCGACCGTGTTGGCATTCCATGGTTATACTCGGCATGCGGTGAATGTGAATATTGTTTAAGCGGTCAAGAAACACTTTGTCCACATCAATTAAATGGTGGATACTCTGTCGATGGCAGTTATGCAGAATATTGCAAAGCCCCGGCCGATTATGTCGCACGAATTCCTAAAAATCTCGATCCTGTACAAGTTGCTCCTATTCTTTGTGCTGGAGTCACAACGTATAAAGCATTAAAAGTTTCAAATGCCAAGCCTGGTGAATGGGTCGCTATTTATGGAATCGGGGGATTGGGCCATATTGCTCTTCAATATGCCAAAGCAATGGGATTAAATGTCGTTGCTGTTGATATCAGTGATGAAAAGGCAGAGCTTGCAGCAAAGTTAGGAGCTGATATTACAATCAATGGCCTGCGTGAAGACCCCGTAGCAACAATTCGTGAAAAAGTAGGCGGAGTGCATGCAGCTATTAGCGTTGCTGTAACGAAAAAAGCTTTCGAACAAGCCTATCAATCCGTTCGACGCGGTGGTTGCCTTGTCATCGTTGGACTGCCTCACGATGAACTACCGATCCCTATTTTTGACACTGTATTAAATGGCGTTACAATAAAAGGTTCGATCGTCGGTACACGAAAAGATATGCAAGAAGCTTTAGATTTCGCCGCACGCGGAAAAGTTCGCCCCATTGTGGAAGCGGTACCATTAGAAAAAATTAACGAAGTATTTGAACGGATGGAAAAAGGCCAAATCAATGGCCGCATTGTTTTAACAATGTAACACAAAGCGGCAGAAGAACAATCCTAAATTTTCTAGGGGAACGGGGAAAAATGGCGATTTTTTCAGCATTGCCTGTTTTTAGTTTAGGCACAGATCGATATCATAAAGTTTATCATTTTGAGAAATCGACCGGTTCAACCACCAGTGCCTAGTAAATCACCTGCTTTCTAGTATTACGAAAAGTGCTATCCGATTATGTCAAACTCTTAGGGGAAGATTCCCCTTCCCCTAAGAGCATATCTGAATGGAAAATAGCTTAATTTAAACATCTTTCTGAAACCTTATTACACAAGGAGGATGCAAATGATTTACAGCAAACCAGGCGAAAGAGACGCAAAAGTTCAATTCAAAGCAAGATACGATAACTATATTAACGGAGAATGGGTGCCGCCTATTTCAGGCCAATATTTCAAAAATATCACGCCCATAACAGGAGAAGTGTTTTGTGAAGCAGCACGCTCGCAGGCTGAGGATATTGAATTGGCATTAGATGCCGCGCACGCGGCAAAAGAAGCTTGGGGAAAAACATCCCCGGCTGACAGAGCGTTGATTTTAAATAAAATCGCTGATCGAATGGAAGAAAACTTGGAAATGTTAGCGGTTGCCGAAACATGGGATAACGGCAAACCGATCCGTGAAACGTTAAACGCCGACCTGCCCCTAGCCATCGATCATTTTCGTTATTTCGCTGGAGCCATACGCGCCCAAGAAGGAACAATCAGCCAAATTGATGACGATACGATCGCGTACCATTTTTATGAACCACTCGGCGTTGTCGGGCAAATTATCCCATGGAATTTTCCATTATTGATGGCAGCATGGAAAATTGCTCCTGCGCTTGCTGCCGGAAACTGCATTGTGCTAAAACCAGCTGAACAAACTCCGGCATCGATTATGGTGCTTATGGAGCTGATTGGCGATCTGTTGCCTCCTGGAGTGCTCAACGTTGTCAATGGGTTCGGATTAGAAGCTGGCAAACCATTAGCTTCTAGTTCACGTATCGCCAAAATCGCGTTTACCGGTGAAACAACGACAGGGCGGCTGATTATGCAATACGCTTCACAAAATATTATTCCTGTTACACTGGAATTGGGCGGCAAATCCCCAAACATCTTCTTTCCTGATGTAATGGAAAAAGACGATGACTTTTTAGATAAAGCGATTGAAGGATTTGTCATGTTCGCTTTAAACCAAGGCGAGGTTTGTACGTGCCCTTCTCGTGCTCTCATCCATGAGTCCATTTATGACGAATTTATGGAGCGCGCTCTTGAACGCGTGAAAAAGATTCGAACAGGAAATCCGCTTGATACAAGCACAATGATGGGAGCGCAAGCTTCAGCAGAACAAATGGAAAAAATTCTTGCATACATTGATATTGGAAAACAAGAGGGCGCCGAATGCCTAATCGGCGGCGAAAAAAACATAATTCCTGGATTCGAAAACGGGTATTATATCAAGCCAACCGTATTTAAAGGACATAATAAAATGCGCATTTTCCAAGAAGAAATTTTCGGTCCAGTAGTCTCAGTAACAACGTTTAAAGATGAACAGGAGGCTTTGGAGATCGCTAATGATACGTTGTACGGCCTTGGTGCCGGGGTATGGACGAGAAACATCAACTTGGCTTACCGTTTCGGAAGAGGCATTCAGGCAGGAAGAGTTTGGACAAATTGCTATCATGCTTATCCGGCCCATGCTGCTTTTGGAGGATATAAACAATCTGGGATCGGCCGTGAAACCCATCATATGATGTTAGCGCACTATCAACAAACGAAAAATTTACTCGTTAGCTACAATCCAAAACCATTAGGATTTTTCTGATCAATCAAGCAACAAAAAGCTGATCCGAAAGCCATTTACGCTTTTGGATCAGCTCCTTTTTCTTTTAATAAATATCTTAATGTTCGTACGGTGATATTTAACCGTTCTGCTGCTTCTTTACGATTTCCTAACGTTTCTTTTAACATTTTCAGTACAAAAGATCGGCCGATTTTCGTTTCTAGTTCTTTCACTGAAGATAATACATGTTCAAGATCTAACCGATCACTGTTTCTCCATAGTGCTAGCACACCATTCATCCATTCTTGCAAATAGGCTTCTAAGTCTTCTACTCCATCTTTTGGACTTCGCACGCTATTCGATACTTGCCCTAAATGCAACAGAATCTTAAGCTTCTCCGGCAAATAGTCAAGGGTGATCACCTCTGTTTCTCCTTCCGCTAAAGTTACCGCCCTTTTAACAACATTAAACAATTCTCTCACATTCCCCGGCCAATGATACTGTTTCATCTGGGAAATACAGTCCTCTGAAAACGATAGAGGTGTATTAAGTTTTTTTAAAAAATAATCAATCAAAATTGGAAGATCTTCGAGCCGCTCTCGAAGCGGAGGAATGGTAAGTTTCACAACATCTAATCTGTATAATAAATCCTCTCTAAACGTCTTCTCCTCGACTGCTTTTGCCAGATTGACATGCGAAGCAGCAATAATGCGTGTATTCGTTTTGCGGATCGTTTCACCCCCGACGCGAATATACTCCCCTGTTTCCAGCACTCTTAACAGTTTTACTTGCGTTGCAAGAGACGCTTCTCCAATTTCATCTAAAAATAACGTGCCACGGTTAGCAATTTCAAAAATCCCCTTTTTTTCTTTTACCGCTCCTGTGAACGCCCCTTTTTCATGTCCGAACAATTCGCTTTCTAACAGTGTTTCCGAAACAGCGCCACAATTCACCCCAATAAAAGGCTGATCATAGCGCATGCTCGCGTTGTGGATAAAATGAGCGAGCACTTCTTTTCCAGTCCCAGTCTCTCCTTCAATCAACACATTCACATTTTTTTTCGCAATTTTATAAGCTAATTTAAGCAAATCATTCATCTCTTTATTTGTTCCAACGATGAAACCGAGCGTCTCAGCCAACTTATACATATCATCTTGGGATGAAAGAGGACCATCACTTAATAATTCATCGATTAATCGCTCTAACTGTTCAATATCGTCAAACGGTTTTTCAATATAGTCGTTTGCTCCATGTTTAATCGCTTCAACTGCTGTCTTTATTGTGCTATAGCCTGTCATTACAACCGCTTTACAAGAAGGATATGAGCGTTTTAACTGTTTTAATAAATTTAAACCGTTTGCATCTGGAAGTTTCACATCGATGAAAGCAAGATCAAACTTGTATTGTTGAATCAACTGAAAAAAATCTTTCCCGCTAAATCCAAGCTTGACCTTGTTCCCTTTCCCTTCTAATAAATGTTGAAAAAACGTTCCAACTTCCCTTTCGTCATCAATAACTAAAATATTCCCCACTCATCTCCCCCCTTATTTCTTTTTTGGAAGTTTTAATATAAACTCACTTCCTTTACCAAGTTCGCTGACCACCTGAATCGTTCCACCGTGCGCCTCAGCAATCCCTAAACTAACAGACAGCCCAAGCCCGGTTCCCTTACCTGGCCTCTTCGTTGTAAAAAATGGATTAAAAATTTCCTGCAAATGTTGTTCTTCTATTCCTTTTCCGTTGTCACGGACCGATAGAACAACCCAATGTTCTCCGGCTTCAACGATCGACTTTGTTTCTATAACAATGATTTTCTCTGGAATATCCATCTCTTCAAGTGCATCTTTAGCGTTTATTAATAAATTTAAAATAACCTGGCTTATCTGTTGAAGGTTTCCTTCAATCAATTCAATGGAAGCGTCTAATCTTTTTTGAATACTAATATTTTGTTTGCAAATTTGATCACCAATTAACCCTAATACTTGTTCAACGGCATCATTTATAGAACAATCTTCAAACCTATATTCATCTTGTCTTGAAAATGTCAATAAATTTTGAATAATGGTTTTGCAGCGTTTCCCGCATGAATAAATATCAAATAGCAGTTTATATATACGATCATCTTTTGAAAAAGACCTCAACAACAGCTGGGCATTGCCAAGAATGGCGGTGAGAGGGTTATTCAATTCGTGCGCAATTCCAGCAGCCATTTCCCCAATTGCAACTAACTTTCCTGATTGAACAAGTTGGGCTTCAATCTGCAATTTTTCAGTAATGTCATTGAGATACATAATCACAGCGTACATATTTTGTTTTTCATTCAAGACGGGATAAGAACGCAATTCACATATCCTCTGCTGGATATGAATACGCCGATGAACGGATTTTTTTGTTTCTAAAATTTCCACGATCGGGCTTTCCTTTGGATTAATTGATAACAATTTACATATATCTTTTTTATACAAGTCAACTTGAAAAAACTCGTTAGCTGCATCATTATACCGTAAAATATTCCCTTCTAGGTCGACGAGGAATATCATTTCTGAAACAGCTCGGAATGTCTCTTCCCATTCTTTTTTACTGGTAAGTACCTCATTATAAAGACGGACATTTTCAATACAAACCGCCAGTTGGTCGCAAAATTGCTGAAAAAAGGACAGATCATCTTCATCATACACCACTTTTTCCTTGCTTCCTATACTCAGTACCCCGATCACCTTTCCTTTGCTAATAAGTGGGATCAATAATACACTGCGAACTCCTAAGGCGTTATATACAGCTGCTTCAACATACAAATCTTCGTCTTCTTCTATTTGATAAAAAATTTTTTCGAGCGATTGTACGACTTTCCAATAGAGCGACCTCTCTTTTGGCAAAACAAAACCAATAGGAAAATACAAAGAGTGAGCGGGATATACATTTGTTAACACTAATTTATGATTTTCACATAACGATAAGCTGATTCGTTCCACTGGAAAAATTGTTTTCAATTTGTCCATACTATTTTTTATCATTTCATCCATTGATATATCAATATTGAAGCTTTTTGTAATATCATTAATAATCTCCAACTGCATATTTTTCTTTTTTAACTCTGTGACCATCTTTTTTAATTCTGTGTAATAACTTTTTTTCGAAGATTGAACTCCTGTTAAAAGGCTAATGAGTTGTTGCCGGTCATTCATTTTGTTTACCACGCCTTTCTGAATATTCCCTCAATTTCTTCTACAGTGATATCACGAGGGTTGGTGATCATACATGCGTCATGAAAGGCGACCAAACTCATTTTCCGTATTTCTTCTTGTTTCACTCCTATATCAGATAATCGCTGCGGCACCCCAATATCCTCTGCCAATTGTTTTACATACTCAATCGCCTTTCTTCCCGCTTCCATATAGGACATGCCGCGAGTATCAATTCCGAGAAAATAAGCAATATCAGCAAATTTTTTCGGATTCGCCAACAGATTGAACTCCATCACATGCGGAAGCAATATAGAGTTTATATCCCCATGAAGAAGAGGATACCTTCCCCCAACAGCATGGGACATTGCATGAACAGCGCCTAAAATCGCGTTGGAAAAAGCCAATCCTGCCTGTAAACTCCCCATTGCCATATTTGTTTTTGCCTCTTGGTTGATTTTAGAGGCGACAGAAGGGCGTAAATATTTTCCTACTAAAGAAATAGCGTTTTGAGCTTGAACGTCTGTAAGCGGTGTAGCTGCTAAGCTTACATACGCCTCAATGCCATGCGTTAAAACATCTAATCCTGTTGAGGCTGTCAAATGAGCGCTTTTTGTCGATAATGTTTCTGGATCAATGATTGCAATATCAGGAATAAGAGATCGGGAAATGATCGTCATCTTTTTTTTCTCTTTTGTATCAACAATAACAGAAAATTGAGACACTTCTGATCCCGATCCTGCTGTTGTTGGAACCATCACTTGAGGAGGAAGGGGAAATTGAATTTTATCCACTCCCTCATATTCATGAATTTGTCCACCGTTTGTAGCAAGAATGGCGACAGCCTTTGCGGCATCAATAGAACTGCCTCCACCGATTCCAATGATAGCATCGCATTCATTTTCAAGATATGCTTCACAGCCTTTTGTCACTTCTTCATCCTTTGGATTTATTGTTACATCACAAAATATCGTGTATTTTAATCCTACCTGCCTGCAACTCTTAATGACAACATCGAGCCAACCGGCTTCCGCAACACCTGGATCGCTGACAATCAACACATTTGTCGCACCAAGCCTTAGACAACTTTCCCCTACTTGATGAATGGAACCGTTGCCAAAAATCACTTCGGGCATCACGAACTTATGAATGTTCATCCTCGTGCCCCCTTATTGGCCATCTTCTTTTTATTGCTCAACAACCTTATGTTTTAAGCACTCATTCGACATCTGGATGAAAAATCCTCCTGATTTTCTGCACGAGAAGGAGAAATGAGAGATCAAGACGAAAATCCCTCTATGCTATACAAATAATGACACACTTGGCAAACATGGTGAGCACTTCCTGCAAACAAAAATCCTGACACTGTCCGACCTTATAGGACGCAGCGCCCCCGGATATGTTCGTTCTTCTCAATGTCGTTCCAATACAATCTCGTCTACATTCACCGCCACATCATTTTAGTACATCGCAACGGCTTTCTCACTTTTACCGTCACCGCACCACCTGTAGCACACCATTATTCATATCATATCAGACAAATCGTCTATATTACCAAACATCTGAACGCCGATCGCTGGAAAACACTGACCATCCCGAAAAAAAAAGAAACCGCTCAGCCCTTCCGCCAAAAAGCGAGCGCCAGTCCTCATGGATGAAGACGGCGCTCGCTTCGTCGGTAAAGGGGACATCGCTTGTTCACTTTTGCTGCATCTTGAACTCTAAAAACAGCTCGTTGTAGTAGGCGAGCATTCGCTTTCCTAAGTTTTCGTACACTTCCAAATGCCCTGCCGAATCCAAATCAGGGTAAAAGCGCCGATCACCGGCGATGTCTTTTGGCAAATAGGCAAGCGCCTTTTTGTTCGGCGTCGAATAGCCGACATACTCGGCGTTTTGCGCCGCGTGTTTCGGGTCGAGCATAAAATTGATAAACGCATGCGCCCCTTCGATGTTTTTCGCTGTTTTCGGAATGACCATGTTGTCAAACCATAAGTTGGAGCCTTCTTTCGGCACGACATAGTCGAGCTTGTCATTTTCCGCGATGATTTCCGCCGCATCGCCCGACCAGACGACACCAACGGCCGCTTCCTCATTGGCGAGAAGCATCTTGATTTCATCGCCGACAATCGCCTTCACATTGGGCATGAGCCGATCGAGCTTTCGCTTTGCTTCTTGCAGATGGGCTTTGTTCGTCTCATTGAGCGAATAGCCGAGGCTGTTTAACGCCATGCCCATTACTTCGCGCGCTCCGTCGACAAGCAAAATTTGATTGCGCAAGTCCGGGTCCCATAAGTCGTTCCAGCTGGTGATTGTCTTGCCGCCAAGCATTTTCTTGTTGTAGACGATGCCGACCGTCCCCCAAAAATACGGCACCGAATACCGGTTGTGCGGATCAAACGACAAGTTGAGAAACCGCGGTTCAATATATTTTAGATTCGGCAGCTTGTCGTGATCGAGCGGCAGGAGCAGTTTTTCCTCGATCATTTTGCTGATGGCGTAGTCCGACGGAACGGCGACATCAAACGTCGTCCCGCCTTGGGCGATTTTCGCCATCATCGCTTCATTGGAATCAAACGTCTGGTAAATGACTTTCCAACCCGTTTCTTTCTCAAATTGACGAATGAGCGCGGGGTCAATATAATCGCCCCAGTTGTAAACGGTCACTGTTTTGCCACTGCCGTACCCTTCCGCTTCGTTCAACCGCTCGGTGATAAACATGAGAGCGAACGCCGCGATGAACACGGCCGCAAACCCTTCAACAAGCCGTTTCACCTACTTTCGCCCCCCTATTCCGTACACTCGGCCGCCTTTTTGACTGAGCACATAATAGCCGACGACAAGCAGCATCGTAAAGAAAAATAACAGCGTCGACAGGGCGTTAATGGACAGCGAAATGCCTTGGCGCGCCCGCGAATAAATTTCCACCGACAGCGTTGAAAAGCCGTTGCCGGTGACGAAAAACGTCACGGCAAAATCATCGAGCGAATACGTGAGCGCCATGAAAAAGCCCGCCCATATGCTCGGCGCCAAAAACGGCAGCACCACGCCCGACAGCACTTGCCAAGGCCCCGCCCCTAAATCGCGCGCCGCATCGATCAACGTCGGGCTCATTTCCTCCAGTTTAGGGAGCACCATCAATACAACAATCGGCACGCTAAAAGCGATATGGGACAACAGCACAGATGTAAACCCTAGTTGAATGCCAGCGATCGTAAACAACAGCAAAAACGAAGCGCCGATGATGACGTCCGGGCTGACGATCAGCACGTTGTTGAGGGCGAGAAGGGCGTTTTTCGCCCGCTGCCGCTTGACATAGTAAATCGCCAATGCCCCCATGACTCCTAAAATCGTGGCGATCGCCGCGGACAATAAGGCGATGACAATCGTATTCAGCACGATCATCAACAATCGATCGTCCGACAATACATCCCGATACCATTTCAAGGTGAACGATTGAAAATCGTGCATCGCCCCGCCGCTGTTGAACGAATAATACATCAAATAGACAATCGGCGTATACATCACGGCAAACACGACCAAAAGATACACGCGCCCCCACCAATGTGTCCGTTTCATCGGCTTCCCTCTTTCCTTCCAGTTCCTGTCAAGACGACAATGACGGCCATCGCCGCCATTAAGACAACGGCGATCGTCGCCCCCATCCCCCAATCTTGTGTGACAAGGAAGTGCTGCTCGATGGCGGTGCCGAGCGTAATGACGCGGTTGCCCGCGACAAGACGCGTAATCATAAACAACGACAGCGCTGGGATGAATACCGCTTGGCAGCCGGCCTTCACCCCGCCAAGCGTGAGCGGGAAGACGACGCGGCGAAACGTCGTCCACGCCGAAGCGCCTAAATCTCGGGCTGCATCAATGAGCGACGGCGGCAATTCTTCCAGAGCATTAAAAATCGGCAGCACCATAAACGGAATAAAAATGTACACCGATACAAACACAAAGCTGAAATCGGTAAACAACAGCTGCCGTGCGCCGATGCCAAGCGTCTGCAACAGGGCGTTGGCCAAACCGTACGTGCCGAACAGCCCTAAAAACGCATACACCTTCAGCAGCAAATTCACCCACATCGGCAAGATGAGCAGCAACAGCCATAACTGCTTGTGCTTCGTTTTTGTCAGCCAATAGGCAGTCGGATAGCCAATCAACAGCGACACAAGGGTAATCAAAAACGCGTACCAAAACGAATACGCCATCATTTTTACATAAATGGGCGTCATCACTTTTTCATAATTGGCCAATGTCCAATGTCCATCTATATCCAAAAACGATTCGTATAATAAAAAGACGATTGGAGCGATGACAAACAATACCAACCAAATGCCATAAGGAACTAAATACCAGTTCCGCCACGTCCGCTCCATCATTCGCTCCCGTCCTCCCTTTCGGCCCGCATGACGTGAATCGCTTCCGGTTCAAAACGAAGGCCGACCGTTTCCCCGACTTCCGCCTTTTTCGTCGAATGGACAAGCCATTCATTCCCGTTTTCATCGTAGCCGCAAATTTCATAATGGACGCCGCGGAATAAGAGCGAATCGACACGAATAACGATCTGGCCGGCTTCCGGCGCTGCGAGTTCCAAATCTTCCGGGCGGATGACGACGTCGACCGGTTCATTCGGGGCAAAGCCGCGGTCGACGCAAACGAAGCGCTGGCCGGCAAACTCGACAAGAAAATCTTCGATCATGCGCCCTGGTAGAATGTTCGATTCCCCGATAAAATCGGCGACAAACCGGTTCACTGGCTCATCGTAAATTTCTTTTGGGGTTCCAAACTGCTGAATTTTCCCTTTATTTAGAACAAAAATGTAATCAGACATCGCCAGCGCTTCTTCTTGATCATGCGTGACGAAAATAAACGTGATCCCCAACCGGCGCTGCAGTTCACGAAGTTCGTACTGCATTTCCGTCCGCAGCTTCAAATCCAACGCCGACAGCGGCTCATCCAGAAGCAGCACTTCCGGCTCATTCACAATCGCCCGGGCAATCGCGACGCGCTGCCGCTGGCCGCCGGACATCTCTTGAATGCGGCGGCGCTCATATCCTTCCAAGTTGACAAACTGGAGCGCTTCGCTCACTTTGCGGTGAATGTCTGCTTCTTTCATTTTTTTCACGCGCAAGCCAAAGGCGACGTTTTCAAATACGTCAAGATGCGGAAACAAGGCGTAATCTTGAAAAACAGTATTGACTTGCCGCTTGTTCGGCGGGACGTTCTGAATCGGCTTCCCATGGAAATAAATCGTTCCTTGCGTTGGCTCGATAAACCCCGCAATCAGCCGCAAAATCGTCGTCTTCCCGCACCCCGACGGCCCAAGCAGCGTATAAAACTTTCCGCGCTCAATCGCAAAGCTGACATCATCCAATACAGTCATGCCGTCATATTCCTTCGTCACTCGCTCGAAGCGGATGATTTCTTCTCCGTTCACTTCCAGCCCCCCGTCTTCTTCATTTCTATCATTCCTAATTAGAACATAGGGGCAGCGAAAGTGCAACGACAAAACGATCGTTGAACCATCTTCCCGCCCATGCCAATGCTAAAAAATAAAAAAACGGCTGACCATTCGGATTGGATCAGGAAGCCGCAACATTTTCTTCGCTCAAGTCAATAGATCGAAAACACCCTTTTCTCCCGAGCTGGACTAACAGTTGAGGATAGTAAAAACCAGTTTTTTCTATTATAATGGAGTTACGATATATTGGTTAGGAGGAATAAACTTGAAAAGCATCAAACCCGGCCGCGGCCCGTCGATGCAAGGATTGATTGGAAGCATCGCCGCTGTGTTGTTCGGCATCTTTTGGATGGTGATGGCATTCTCCATCACCGCTGATTCGCCGTTTCCCGCCGCCCGCTTTTTTCCGTTTTTCGGCCTTGTCGTCATCGCCATCGGCGTGTTTCAAGGGATTTATCATTACAAAAACGCGACGGGAAAACAGCGCATGTCCTTGTTGGACATTGTCGACAGCGAGGAAGAGCCCGACCCGCTGAACGTCCGATTCGGAAGCCATAAACAGCCAAACAAGCATTGTCCTCATTGCGGCGGGCATGTGCGGCACGATTTCCAATTTTGCCCCCGATGTGGGAAAGCGCTTCTCCCTTGATTCGGGAAATTCTTTTTTTTGAAATTTCCTTGCTTCACCGTATTGAATAATTTCGAAAAATACATTAAATTATATAGTAATCATCAAAACGTCACCGCACAAATTTCATACCGGCATTCTTATCAAGAGAGGGGGAGGGACTGGCCCGGTGAACCCTCAGCAACCTGGCCCGCGGCCAAGGTGCTAAATCCAGACAGGCGGAAGCCTGGAAGATAAGAAGAAGCGAATGAAAAGTCTTCTTCTTAGAAGGCTTTTTTCTTTTACTACGGAGAAACGGGGGAATGGAACGTGGGATTGCTGGATGAGTTGAAAAAACGCATTCTCATCGCTGACGGAGCGATGGGGACGCTTCTATATTCGCACGGCATCGACCGTTGTTTTGAAGAATTGAATCTATCCAATCCAGATGAAATCGTTCATATTCACGAGGCGTATATCGCCGCGGGCGCCGATGTCATTCAGACGAATACATACGGCGCCAACTATGTGAAACTCGCCCGCTACGGCTTGCAAGACGATGTGCCGGCGATCAATCGCGCCGCTGTTAGGCTGGCGAAACAAGCAACCAACGGGAGAGCATACGTGCTCGGGACGATCGGAGGGCTGCGAACGTTAAACAAAAGCGTCGTCACGCTCGAAGAAGTGAAGCGGACATTTCGCGAGCAGCTGTTTGTGTTGCTAGCGGAAGGGGTTGATGGCGTACTGCTCGAGACGTATTACGATTTGGAAGAGTTGGAGACAGTGCTTGCCATCGCCCGCAAAGAGACTGACTTGCCGCTTATCGCTCACGTCTCGCTTCATGAAGTCGGCGTCTTGCAAGATGGCACGCCGCTCGCGGACGCCCTTGCCCGCCTAGAGGCGCTCGGGGCCGATGTCGTCGGGCTCAACTGCCGGCTGGGGCCGTACTATATGCTTCAGTCGCTCGAGGAAGTGCCGCTGCCAAAGCAGGCGTTTTTGTCGGCCTACCCGAACGCCAGCCTTCCAGATTACCGCGACGGCCGGCTTGTCTATGAGACGAACGCTGAATATTTCGAGGAAACGGCCAAAGCGTTCCGCGACCAAGGGGTGCGCTTGATCGGCGGGTGCTGCGGCACGACGCCGAAACATATTGAAGCGATGGCAAAAGCGCTCTCCGACCGAACGCCGGTGACGGAAAAAACGGTGAAACGGCGCGCCATCTCTGTATCTGTTTCCGCTGACATCCCGTCAGCGGCCACGCCTCTTCCCGAGCTCGCCCGCACGCGCCGCTCGGTCATTGTGGAGCTGGATCCGCCGAAAAAATTGGGGATTGACAAGTTTCTTGCCGGGGCGAAGGCGCTCCATGACGCCGGCATCGACGCGCTGACGTTGGCTGACAACTCGCTCGCCACGCCGCGCATCAGCAACGCCGCTGTCGCCACGATCATCAAGGAGCGGCTCGGCGTCCGCCCGCTTGTGCATATTACATGCCGCGATCGCAATTTGATCGGCTTGCAGTCGCATTTGATGGGCTTGCATACGCTCGGCATCACCGACGTGCTCGCCATTACCGGCGATCCGTCGAAAATCGGCGACTTCCCGGGAGCGACGTCGGTGTATGATGTCTCCTCGTTCGATTTGATCCGCTTGATCCGCCAGTTTAACGAAGGGATGGCATACTCGGGCAAACCGCTTGGGCAAAAAACGAATTTCTCGATCGGCGCGGCGTTCAATCCGAACGTTCGCCATTTGGATAAAGCGGTCGAGCGGATGGAGAAAAAAATTCAGTGCGGCGCTCACTATTTCTTGACCCAACCCGTTTACTCGGAAGAAAAAATCGTACAAATATACGAGGCGACGAAACACCTTGACACGCCGATTTACATCGGCATTATGCCGCTTGTGAGCGCGCGCAACGCCGAGTTTTTGCATCATGAAGTGCCGGGGATCACCCTTTCCGATGAAATTCGCGCCCGCATGGCCGCCTGCGGCGGCGACCCGGTGCAAGCAGCGCGCGAAGGGATCGCCATCGCAAAATCGCTCATTGACGCTACGTTCGATTTGTTTAACGGCATTTATTTGATCACGCCGTTTTTGCGCTATGACATGACGGTCGAGCTTGTCCGCTACATTCACGAAAAAGAAGCGGCCGCGAAAGAAAGGAAGGTTGTTCATGGCTAAGGTCACCTTAGAACAGCAGCTGAAGAAAAAAATTCTTGTCATCGACGGCGCCATGGGCACGATGATCCAAAACGCGAATTTATCGGCCGCCGACTTTGGCGGCGAGGCGTATGAAGGATGCAATGAATATTTGACATTGACCGCCCCGCATGTCATCCGCGGCATCCATGAAGCGTACTTGGACGCCGGCGCTGATATCATTGAAACGAACACGTTCGGGGCGACACGCATCGTGCTGGATGAATACGGCCTAGGTCATTTAGCGCTTGAGCTGAACATCGAAGCGGCCAAGCTCGCCAAGCAAGCAGCGGAATCGTTTTCGACGCTGGACTGGCCGCGCTTTGTCGCTGGTTCGATGGGCCCGACGACGAAAACGTTGTCGGTCACAGGCGGGGCGACGTTTGATGAGCTTGTCGCCGCCTACGAAGAACAGGCGCGTGGGCTGTTGTTGGGCGGCGTCGACCTTCTTCTGCTCGAGACGTGCCAAGATACACTCAATGTCAAAGCCGGTTTTCTCGGCATTTCCAAAGCGTTTGAGACAGTCGGCCGCCGCGTGCCGCTCATGATTTCCGGCACGATCGAACCGATGGGCACGACGCTTGCCGGGCAGGCGATCGATGCATTTTTCATCTCGGTGCGCCATATGAAGCCGATCGCCGTCGGCTTAAACTGCGCGACCGGCCCGGAGTTTATGACCGACCATTTGCGCACGCTCGCCTCGCTTGCAGATACGGCGGTCAGCTGTTACCCGAACGCCGGTCTGCCGGATGAGGAAGGCCGCTACCATGAAACGCCGGACATGCTGGCGGAGAAAATCCGCCGCTTTGCCGAAAAGGGATGGATCAACATCGTCGGCGGGTGCTGCGGCACGACGCCCGACCATATTCGCGCCATTGCCGAAGCGGTGCGTGATCTTCCACCGCGGGCAATCCCGTCTTCGTTTGATGTGCACGCCGTCTCGGGCATCGATGCGCTCATTTATGATGAAACGATGCGCCCGCTCTTCGTCGGCGAGCGGACAAACGTCATCGGCTCACGGAAATTCAAGCGCCTCATCGCCGAAGGCAAGTACGAAGAAGCGGCGGAAATCGCCCGCGCCCAAGTGAAAAACGGCGCCCATGTCATCGACATTTGCTTGGCCGACCCGGACCGCGACGAACTCTATGACATGGAACAGTTCGTCCGCGAAGTCGTGAAAAAAGTGAAAGTGCCGCTCGTCATCGACTCGACCGACGAGCGCGTCATTGAACGCGCCCTCACCTACTCGCAAGGGAAAGCGATCATCAATTCGATCAACTTGGAAGATGGTGAGGAGCGGTTTGCGAAAGTCGTTCCTCTCTTGCACCAATACGGCGCCGCCGTCGTCGTCGGCACGATCGATGAACAAGGGATGGCCGTCACCGCGGAGCGGAAACTTGAGATCGCCTTGCGTTCGTATGACTTGCTGGTGAACCGCTACGGCGTCCCAGCTCGCGACATCATTTTCGACCCGCTCGTCTTCCCGGTCGGCACTGGCGATGAGCAATACATCGGCGCGGCGAAAGAAACGATCGAAGGCATCCGCCTCATTAAAGAGCAGCTGCCCGAGTGCTTGACGATGCTCGGCATCAGCAACGTCTCGTTCGGCTTGCCGCCGGCCGGACGCGAGGTGCTCAACTCCGTCTTTTTATACTATTGCACGCAAGCCGGGCTCGATTACGCCATCGTCAACACCGAGAAACTGGAGCGTTTTGCCTCGATTCCGGAAGAGGAAGTGCGAATGGCTGAGGCGCTTCTTTTTGACACAAACGACGAAACATTAAACGCCTTTATCGAATTTTACCGAAGCAAAATCACCACCGCCAAACCGTCGCAGACGAACTTGAGCTTGGAAGAGCGGCTCGCCCGCTACGTCATTGAAGGGTCGAAAGACGGGCTCATTCCTGATTTGGAGAAGGCGCTTGAGACCTACTCCGATCCGCTGTCGATCATCAACGGCCCGCTTATGGCCGGCATGGATGAAGTCGGGCGGCTGTTCAACAACAACCAGCTCATCGTCGCCGAAGTGCTGCAAAGCGCGGAAGTGATGAAAGCGGCCGTCGCCTTTTTAGAGCCGTATATGGAAAAGAAAGAAGGAAGCACAAAAGGAAAAGTCATTCTCGCCACCGTCAAAGGCGATGTCCATGACATCGGCAAAAACTTGGTCGACATTATTTTAAGCAACAACGGCTACGAGGTGATCGACCTCGGCATTAAAGTCGCCCCGCAACAACTCATTGAAGCGGTGCGCGAACATCAACCGGACATCATCGGGCTGTCGGGCTTGCTCGTCAAATCGGCCCAGCAGATGGTCGTCACCGCCCAAGATTTGCGCCAAGCGGGCATCTCAACCCCGATTTTAGTCGGCGGCGCCGCCTTGACGCGCAAGTTTACGGAAAACAAAATTGCGCCCGAGTACGACGGCGTCGTCCTGTACGCGAAAGACGCCATGGACGGGCTTGCGCTCGCCAACCAAATCCAGCAAGGAGAGATTGACTACAAGAAAAAAGAAGCGGCAGAAACCGACCCGACGGGAACCACTGCTGTCACCATAGCGGCCAAATCGAACGTCTCGACCGATGTGCCGGTCTACGTCCCGGCAGACCTCGACCGCCACGTGCTGCGAAATGTGCCGCTTGACCACATTCTGCCGTACGTCAACTGGCAAATGGTGCTCGGACACCACCTCGGCTTGAAAGGAAAGGTGAAACGGCTGCTTGAGGAGAAAGACGAAAAAGCGGTGGCGTTAAAAGCGGTCGTCGACGAACTCCTCGCCGAAGCGAAAGAACATCACTGGATTCAGCCTGCTGGCGTCTACCGCTTTTTCCCGGCGCAAAGCGACGGCAACCGCGTATACATTTACGATCCGTCCGACCGGCAAACAACGCTTGAAACGTTTGACTTCCCGCGTCAGCCAAGGCCGCCGTACCTTTGCCTTGCCGATTACTTAAAATCAAAAGAAAGCGGCGAAATGGATTACGTTGGCTTGTTCGCCGTCACCGCCGGGCATGGCGTCCGCGAACTCGCCCAGCGGTGGAAAGACGAAGGGGAATTTTTGAAAAGCCACGCCATCCAAGCATTGGCGCTTGAAATCGCCGAAGGGTTCGCCGAACGAATCCATCAAATTATGCGCGACCGCTGGGGCTTTCCGGACGATCCGCACTTCACGATGGAGGCGCGCTTCGCCGCCAAATACCAAGGCCAGCGCTACTCGTTCGGCTACCCAGCCTGTCCGAACTTGGAAGATCAAGAGAAACTGTTCCGCCTGCTTCATCCAGAAGACATCGGCATCCACCTCACCGATGGCTATATGATGGAGCCGGAAGCATCCGTCTCCGCTATTGTCTTTGCTCACCCGGAAGCGCGGTATTTCAATGTATTATAAACAGGAAACGAGCTGGCCGAATAGGCCGGCTCATTTGTCGTTTTTCGTTGAATGCTCCACCCGAACGATATACCTCACATTTCGCACCCTCTCGACAAAAATCGGGAGGATTTTTCATGTTCCTGTCGAATGAATCCTTGAAATACACGGAAAGCAAGGGAGTTGCCACATGATGAGCGTTCAAATCCGTGCCATTTATGAAAGTTCCTATTTGAACTCATATTTCGCGACCTTTGCATAATTTCTCACATTTGGATGCCCAAGAAATCTTAAAGCTTAGATCGATTACTACATCATTCCATCATTTTCAACCTAAAAGGGGGGGAAAGCTATCGATTACGGGAAAAGAGGCTCCAAGAAGAAGAACAGAAGGATCCATGAGGTCCTTCTGGGGAATTTTAAACCGGCGATTTTTGAAAAAAAATAATCGGCCTTGACAGTTAGAAAATGATATAGCTAACACCTCTTTTCATTTACATCAAACCATATGTAAAAATGTTTTAAATGCTTTATACGCAAAGTTTATGCCAAATCCAATTAATGTGATTCCTGCTGCAACTGATAGCCATTTTAACCACTTTTCACTTATCATTTTTCTTCCGAAATGTACAGATAGTGCTACTGTAAAATCCCATAATGCGATACCCAAAAATATTGCACTACTTTCAGCAAGTGCCTGATACCTTTCGACAGAATTCAATTCCATAGCTAATACCGATCCATAGATGCTAACCCAAAAGACAATATTGAGTGGATTCGATATAGCAATGAAGAAACCCGAAAGATATGATTTAAATAAACCTTCTTTGTTAACCTCCCCGCTTATTTCAACTTTTTTAAATGCTTCCTTTATGCTATCATAACCCAAATAACACAAAATCAAGAAACCAGAGAGCCACATGATGAGCTGTACAACGGATTTTGTTAAAAAAGCGGATAAACCAAAAAAGATTGCAAACATTAGTACAATATCCGCTGACATTCCTCCCAATCCGACAACCCATGAATGAAAAAATCCATATTTTATTCCCCGCTTCACCATTTCTACGTTAATAGGACCAATCGGAATTGATAAAGATAAGCCAAGAAGAATCGAAGCAAAAAAACCATTTAGCATCTATTAATCTCTCCTTTTTAATGGACACCTCATCACACTTTCTTCATTTATATCAGGTAATATGTATTGTTTCCATTCTCTTTTGTCAGGGTCTCCATAATCGCCTATATCTGGATGAGGGGGAATTGCATCGTATTGTTTTAATCTGGATCTAATAATTTCTCTTACTTGTTGACCTTTTGGAGTATCTCCTGTAATATCATCAAGTGTACCTCTCGGTTGGAAAGTAATTTCAAGCCCATTAGCTGTGTATCTGCTTTTTCTTGCATGATAAATAGGAGCTCTGCAGACAACAAAAATAGGTTCTCCCCCAAAACAATACTCCCACTTAGGATGGTTCGGATCTTCAGGGATATCTTTACACCAAGGTTCAGGATCATGATCCATTAAAAACTGTAGCACTTTCCAAAATTGTTTTTTGTAGTATTCTGCATACACTCTTTCTATCGGTGGTTTAAAAAATGCGACTAAAGTTGTTCGTTTTCCAATATTTCTATATGTCTTAATGTATTCATACAAACCATCTCTTAATCTTAAGAGTTCATTTTCATCCGATGTTGATTGTACAAAAATATATCTGGATAGCCCCTTTTTCTCAGCTTCTACTGCAAAATAACATGGGTAAGGATGTTCCCCATCTAGGATATTATTTCTAAAGTTTTGGTAGCATTCTAACTCCCAATCTTTTAATCTCCCTTCCTCCATTCTCTTTTTTATTTCATGTTGACCTAAAACTATTTCAGTTTTGGCCAACATAATATATCTTCCCCCAATTACATAATATAGGCTTTTCACCACAAAGTGTACTTGACAAATAAAGACGATCATAATAGAGAAAATCAAAACAAAACAGCATTTTTCCTTTTAATACTATGCGTCTCTTTGAGCAACATTGCTATCATGTTTGTCTTTAAAAAGTCAAGTACATCTTTTGGTGATGAATCACAACAAACCACCTCATGTGGGATGGTGGAAATAATGAAGCTAACCTTTCGTAAATAATCTTCTTCCGACATCATATCCAACTACTCCAACGTAAATCGGTACGATAAAAGCAACAGACGGATAAAACGGAATGGATACAAGCGTTGCCGCAATAAAAACGAATGCTGAATGGAATTTCTTATCGAAGAACAAAAGAACAGCTTCTGTCACCGCACAAACAAGAAAAATGAGCAACAACGAAAACGGAAAAACAGCCTACGCAAAAGACCATGAACTGAATAGTGAAAGCGGCAAGAAAAACAACACAATCGACAGGAAAACTTTTTTCAAAAATACTTTCATAACTCACTTCCTTTATCATCTGGATAAAAGAAAAAGAAGAATGAAAATGCATGTGTAAAATATATATAGGTTGTCATAAAGAATTTCCGATCTCCATGTCCCGTCTTTACCACCTGACAAACTGGCACGGTGACAAGAAGAGCGAACAATGCCATGTAAAACAAAATTGCAACTTATATATCTTATTCTTCTTAAATATGTTTGCGTGCTATATTCTTCGCGAACCTCTCCTGATTGGAAATCTTCTGTAATTATCTTTGTTGAAACAATTACTTCTTCAGTATCATTAGTCTTGTTTTCAATTTTAACACTAGTTTCAAAAGATTTTTGTCCAACCTTTTTTCTATTTTCCATACTATATACAGGCATGACACTTGTATAAAACGACTCTCTATTTGAATACTTTTCTTTTGCTAAAACTTTTGGAGATATTGAAGCAAAACATAAAACAAAGCAAAAAAACAAAATCATTTTCTTATCACAACCATGTACACCCTGCCATTTCAAAAATAATTCACAAAATAATCATAAAAAAAAAAAAAACTTATCCGTCAATCCCTTTTTTAGAACAAATTGTATATAAAGAAATAAAAAACCACCCCATACGGCATGGCGGAAATTTTGGCGCTAAATGGCGGGGAGAATGGCCTTCAACATTCGACATGAGGGAAGTCTATGCCCCATTAATTCACCGGCCTTCTAGATTTCGTTGATAGCAGCCGTTTCTCATATTGGATGTGTCCGCCTGTTCGATTTCGAGAAAATGTTTGATTTCTTCCCGCATAATCAGCTCTAATTTTTCCTTCACAAACTGACGAATGGCATTTTCCAGTTGATTTGCCCAGTCTACATTCGGTATACTTTTAGACATAGGTAGGGTTCTCCTTTCTCTGGAATGTTTTTCGTTCAATCAGAGAATACCCTACCTTTTTCTTTTTGGGTAGAATAAATATTTTTTGTGTTCCCTATTTGGATTATGATTCCTGATCCTCATCACTCATTTTTATCATGAATCCCGATCCGACACATAATTTCCCTCCCTCGTCCCATACTAACAATGACAATGACAGCCAAGGAGGAGAAATGATGGTTACAAAACAACAAGCAACGCTGCCCCCGCAACACCAGACGCGCCAGCCCGGCCTGCAAACGGAAATGAACCCGCAGCCGGTCACGATCAAAGACACCTATAAAGGAAGCGGCAAGCTCGAAAACAGAGCCGCCATCATCAGCGGCGGCGACAGCGGCATCGGCCGGGCGGTCGCGGTCCATTTCGCCAAAGAAGGCGCCGATGTCGCGATTGTCTATCTCAACGAACACGAAGATGCCGAGGAAACGAAACGGCTCGTCGAACAGGAAGGAAGACGATGTTTGACCATTGCGGGAGACATTGGGGACGAAGCGTTTTGTAAAGAGGCGGTGAAGCAGACGATGGAAGTGTTTGGCAAGCTCGACATCGTCGTCAACAACGCCGCCGAGCAGCACCCACAGCCGAATTTTCTCAACATTACCGCCGCGCAGCTGGAAAAAACGTTCCGCACGAACGTGTTCGGCTGCTTTTTCCTAACGAAAGCGGCGCTCCCGCACCTTAAAAAACGGAAGCTCCATCATTAACACCGCCTCAATCACCGCTTATGAGGGAAATGAACAGTTGATCGACTACTCGGCGACAAAAGGCGCGATCGTGGCGTTCACCCGTTCGCTCGCCAAAGCGCTCGTCGGCCAAGGCATCCGCGTCAACGGCGTCGCCCCAGGCCCGATTTGGACGCCGCTCATCCCGTCGACGTTCCCAAGCGAGCAAGTCGCCGCATTTGGCGCCAACACGCCGATGAAACGGCCCGGCCAGCCGAGCGAAGTCGCTCCGTGCTACGTCTTTTTGGCGAGCGACGAATCGTCCTACATGACCGGGCAAATGCTTCATGTAAATGGCGGCAAGTTCATCAGCGTTTGACCACAGCGGCTGCCCGTTTCGATGCGGCCGCCGTTGCCAAGCCTTTTTGACAAAATCGCGTTACCTTTTCTTACAAAAATGTAGAATGATTGTTAAAAAATCGATATGATAAACCTACGATGTTCCTCTACTTCTTTGCAAGGTGCCCCTCTTCTCTCACCCCACCCCGGAATGGGGGCGGGGTTTTTTGTCACATCACAAGCAGCCAATCCGGTTCAGACAAGTACGTTTGACATTCATTTAAGGCGTGTTGAGCCATCACGCCATCGATCAGACGGTGATCATAAGTAAGGGACAGCGGCATCACAAAAGCAATCTCAATCGAATCATCGACAACCACCGGTTTTTTCTCAACTTTCCCGATTCCTAAAAGGCAAGACTGCGGATAATGAATAATCGACGTGAACCATGAACCATTGGCCGAGCCGATATTCGAAATTGTGCATGTCCCCCCCCCCCCCCGCTCATCTCCGCTGGCGGTATGCCCCCACAGTTAATGGCAATAAACGGCTTGTTTTTCCGCTTGCTCTCATTATGAATCGCCTGAGCCACCATCTCTTTTCCTGTTCCGCTTTCCCCTAATATTAACACGTTGGAATCTGCGGTTCCATGGATCAGCCGATTCAGCCATGCCTCTTGATAGGGGCGCGTGATGAGAGTGCACTTTTTCATAGGGTCCTGACATATTCAATACACCAATGATTCGACCGTCGGGATCATGGATGGAGGCAGCGGAACACGTCCACGACTGGCATATTTTCGTTTGACACTCCACACGCCTAAAGGGCGTGGGATTCTTGGGTCGTTCGCGTCCTCATCCATTTCTGGTTCAGACAACGCCCAAGTTCAGGGGTGTGTCATCACCCCGTCCCATCGGGTTAAGATGTACCCCAATGGGCGGCGCACCTGTGACCAGTGCGCGAGGTTAGGCGGCGAAGCCCGAAATCGCTTTGGCGATGTTGATCGCGCCATTCAAGTCGGCGTGGATGGTGTATCCGCACTTTTGGCATCGGAAGTGGATGCCGTTTCGGTTCGCTTTCTCCCGATGCCCGCATCGGCATGTTTGGCTGGTGTAGGTCGCATTCACCCACTCGACCCGAATGCCCGCCATTTCCGCCTTATAGGCAATCATCGTTTGCAGTTGATGAAACGCCCATGAATGAAGATTTCGTCCCGCTTCTTTGGCCGAAGCGGCTCGTTTCCGAATCCCCGTCAAAATTTCCATCCGAATCACGCCAACACCGTTGGCAAGGGCAAAACGGACGATTTGACGGCTGATTTTATGGTTCATATCCTTCATCCAGCGGGACTCTTTATCGCCGATTTTGCGAATCATATGAAGCTTCTTCGCTTGGCCCAACGTTCGCCGCAAAGCCGCATATCGTCGGCGCACAAAGGTGCATTGGTTCCCTTTGAAAAACCACGATTTCGTTCCCACGCTGGCAACGGCGATATAGCGAAGCCCAACGTCAACCCCCATCACCTTTGTTTCGTGCCACGGCTTGACTTCAAATGTGAGATCGCGATCGCCAATCGACAAAAGCAACTGTCCGTTTTCATTGCACAGGATCACCAAAAATCCAGATCCTTTGACAATCGAATACAACCCTTCCATTAACGGCAATGACCAATCGATCAAGGAGCGGTACTTTTCATTGTCGATTTCTTTAATCCACCCGTACGGCCGAAACGGATCAACCATCGCTTTTTTCGACCGAAGCCAAGAGTCTCGAATCATGGGCGGCAGATCGGGATCGAGCTCGTTATGAAATACGAACTTTTCCCACATGGATTTCACCTGTTCGCGGGTCACGGTCATTTGATGTTCACCTCCGTGTTTGCTTTTGTTTTCTTTTTTCTCCCCGACTTGTTGATTTCCTTTTTCAAATCAAAAAAAGCAGCCGCGATGGCTGCTTTTTGTGAATGGCCCGTTTATCGTTTAGTGCACGACCCACGCTCAACGAGTCGGTGCGGGATGATGATGCGTTTGATCGGTTCGTTTGGGTTTGTGATTTTTTCAATTAAACTTTTCGCCGCTTCATAGCCAAGCTGGAAAATGCCGATGTCGATCGACGTGAGCGGCGGACGCGACATCTCCGCAAGCAGCGTGTTGTTGAAGCTGACGATCGACACGTCTTCCGGGACGCGAAGGCCGATTTCATCGAGCGTTTTGAGCATCCCGAGCGCCATGAGATCATCGGCGACAACGAGCCCAGTCGGCGGCTCAGGCAAAGAAAGAAGCTCCTTCATCGCCTCTTGGCCGCCTTCTTGCAGAAATTCTTCATAGACGACATATTCCGAGCGGTACGGCAGCCCGGCTTCATGCAACGAAGCAGCGTAACCGTTTTGGCGGTCCACCGTCACTAAATATTGCGGATTGCCGCCGACAAAAGCGATCCGTTCATGGCCGCGGGCGATCAAGTAGTTCGTCGCATCTTTTCCCGCCTGCACGTTGTCGTTGTCGACATGGGTCACTTGTTCTGCCTTTTGGTGCGGCTTGCCGATGACGACAAACGGAAAGTCGTGCTTTTGCAAGTATTTCATGAGCTTATCGTTTTGCCGTGAATAAAGCAAAATGACCCCGTCGACGCGCCGTCCTTGCAGCATCTCCACGACCCGTTCGTAAATGTCACTTTCTTTTTCTCCTGTCGACATTTGCAAGGCGTACCGCTTTTCATGGGCCGCTTTGCTGATGCCGCGGATGACTTCAGGGAAAAACGGGTTTTGCAGCGCTTGGTCGGCCGAGCTCGGCATGACGATGCCGATGACTTGCGTCGTCTGGCTCGCGAGGCTGCGGGCGATAAAGTTCGGATGATAGCCAAGCTCTTTCATCGCCTCGCGCACCCGCTGCTTCGTCTTCTCACTGATGCGCGGGCTGTCGGCGATCACCCGCGAGACGGTCGACGGCGCGACATTGGCCCTTTTCGCCACATCTTTAATCGTAACGGTCATAAGCTCCCTCCTTTCCTTCATTTATTCATGAATCCGTTTCGCCCGTTTTTTCACTAAGTACAAAAATAGGAGAAAGAGAGCGTAGACGGCGACAATCGCCGCGATAAAGGGGATGTTGATCCCGGTTTTTTCCCGCAGCTTGTACACTTCCGCCGTTTCGCGGTCGAGCACAAGGTCGTAGCCGTCGTCATCGCCGCGCACTAAATCGTCCAATAAAAAGCCGCGCAGCTCTTTGTTTTTCGGCAGCTGATCGTTCGTCAAATGAACGTGCTGCGTTTGCCCCGTGTTGTTGATGGCGATGACGGTTGTTTCATTTTGGTAGCGCCGCTTGAACACCGCCATGCCGTCTTTTTCATATAGCAACGTAAAATCGCCGCGCCGCAATGACGGCAGCTGTTGGCGAAGCGGGCCGATTTTCTTCAAATAATCGATGATTTCCGGGTCGGCGCGGAAATCCATCAGACGGCGGTTGTCCGGATCTTGGCCGCCGTTCATGGCGATTTCTGTCCCGTAATACATGATCGGGATGCCAGGGGCGGTAAACAAATACGTCATCGCCAGTTTAATGCGTGAAATCGGGTTGTTGCGGTTGTCAATCGCTAGCTTCGTAAAGCGGACGGTGTCATGGTTGTCCAAAAACGTCCCGAGCAAATACGGTCGGTCGTAAAACGTTTTGTTGTATTCCCAGACATCATACAGCGGGCGCAACGACGCATCACGCCTAGCAAGCGACTGCTTCACCGCGCCATACAGCGGGTAATCGACAAAGCCGTCGATGCCGTACTTTCCATATTCAGCGATATAACGCGGATCATCGCTCCATACCTCACCGAGAAGGAAAAAGTCTTTTTTCACCGATTTGACTTCTCTCGCAAACTCTTGCCAAAACGATTTCGGCACGTGGCGCACCGTATCGAGCCGGTAGCCGTCAATGTCGGTCTCTTTGATCCACCATTTGGCAGCATCAATTAAATACTTTTTGACTTCTGGATTTTCTTGCGCCAAATCCGGGAGTCCGTACACCCAGCCGTTTTCAAGCTGTGTTTGGTCGTTCCAGTCGAAAATCTCTTTTTTCGGGTGGAACCAGTCTTTTTTCGCCGGGTCATGCAGCCACGGATGGTTGTAGCCGACATGGTTGGCGACAAAGTCCAAAATGACTTTCATGTCGCGCTTATGCGCTTCTTTGACAAGTGTTTTCAAATCACCCAGCGTGCCAAAGTGCGGATCGACTTGATAAAAATCTTCGATCCAATAACCATGGTAGCCGCCCGGCATGTTTTTAAAAATCGGCGTCAGCCAAATGGCGGTAAATCCCATCTCCTTGATGTAATCGAGTTTCGCCGTCACCCCTTTCAAGTCGCCGCCGAAATACCCTTTCGGATCGTTCACATTCACGTCCTGGTCGTTGGTCGGATCCATATTGTTAAACCGGTCGACCATAATGAAATAAATGGCTTCATCTTGCCACGTCCGTTCTTCTTTCTCCGCCGCCGCAGCCGGCATGGCATAAAAAAGAAGGAACGGAAGGACGAACAACATAAAGAGCCGGTTCCCCATTTCCATTCCTCCCTTCCCGATTCATTTGCTCGTTCGGAAACGGGTAAGCCCCCTATTCTATGATAGCGGTTCTTACCCTTTTGTGCCACCAGCCGTTAAGCCAGAAATCAAATACCGTTGCAAGAACAAAAAGACGATGGCAATCGGGGCGGCGATCAAAATCGAGCCGGCGGCAAAGCGGGTGAAGTTGTTCGCGAACCGGTCGCTGATGAAGTTGAACAGCCCAACCGCCAGCGTAAATTTGTCCGGATCGCGCAAGACGATCGACGGCAGCAAAAAGTCGGTAAACGGCGCCATAAAGTTAAACAGCGCGACAACGGCCAAAATCGGTTTGGCTAAGGGCAGCATAATCCGGAAAAAGACGCCGAAGTGGCCGGCCCCATCGATGCGCGCCGCCTCGTCCAGCTCGCGCGGAATCGTGTCAAAGTAGCCTTTGACAAGCCACGCGTTAAATGGTATTTGCCCGCCGACGTAAATAAGAATGAGCCCCCAAAGCGAATCAAGCAGATGAAGCATGTTTAACAAAATATAGATCGCCACCATCGCCATGAGCGACGGAAACATTTGCAGGACTAAAAATAAATACAACCCTGTTTTTCTCCCGACAAACTTGTAGCGCGAAAACGCATAGGCGATGAGTGCCGTGAACAAGACCGACAGCACCGCGTTGGCTGCAGCGACAAACAAGCTGTTTTTATACCAAAGCAAATAATCGCTCTGCGGGCTGGTAAATAACCATTTATAATGCTCGAACGTCCACTTCTCAGGGATGAGCGATGCTGAATACAGGCTTGTTCCTGGATTGAGCGACATGCTGATTGTCCAAAGGAGCGGATAGGCGATGACGACAAACATGAAGGCGATAAACAAATAAATAAGCGCGACTTCCACGTGCGATTTCCATTTGCGGTCCATCAAATGTTCCCCTCCTCTTTAAAGGAACGGGTGCGCCGGAACTGGTAAATGGCAAACCCGCTGACGATCAAGCCGATGATGAGCGAGATCGCCGCCGCCATATTGTAGTTGTTTGTCGTAAACGTCAAATCGTACACCCAAGAAATCAAAATGTCGGTGCCACCGGCGTTTTGTCCGCGCACCGCTGGGCCGCCGTCGTTGAACAAATAGATGATGTTAAAGTTGTTGAAATTGCCGGCATATTGCATAATCAACAGCGGCGCCGTCGCATACAGCACGTGTGGCAAGGTGATCGAGCGAAACTTTTGCCAGCGCGTCGCTCCGTCGATGTCGGCCGCTTCGTACCAATCGCGGGAAATGCTTTGCAAAACGCCCGTAAACAAGGCAAATACAAATGGGAAGCCAAGCCACGTCTGAATCAAAATGAGCGCCACTTTCGTCCAAAACGGGTCGGTCATCCACGGAATCGACAGTCCAAACAAACTCAACACTTCGCGGTTGATGGCGCCGAATTTGTCGTTAAACATCGCCGCAAACACCAAAATCGTGACAAACGCGGGCACAGCCCACGGCAAAATCAACACCGTACGGATGAACCGCTTAAACTTGATGCGCGGGTCGTTGACAAGCAACGCCAAAAACAGTCCAAGGGCAATTTGCGCCGTCGTCGCCACCACAGTCCAGACAATCGTCCAAGCGAGAACGCTGAAAAACGTGCTTTTCCAAATCGGAATCGACACTAAGTTCTTGAAATTTTCAAACCCCACCCAATTCAACAAATGGCGCGGCGGCGAGTGGTACAAGTTGTAGTCGGTAAACGCGAGCGACACCATAAACAACAGCGGCAGCACAACGATAAACAACAGCATCACGAGCCCGGGCGTCACAAAGACGTACGGAAATCCCCGATCCCACGCATGACGGCACGATTCGATCAGCGATGGAAACGGTTCACCGCGCTGCCGGCGGCGGGCATCGTTGCGCGCATCGATGATGTTGGCGATATGCAAAGCGACCGCAAAAGCGATGATGATGACAGAAACCAATCCTTGAATCAAGAGAAAAATCGAATGGTCGAGCATCGGGATTTCTCCCAGCGTCACAAGCCCCCAGAGCCCGATGTTCAAAAAATTGTAAAAGGTGATCAAAAAAGACGCTTCAATGACGATAAACAAAAGCCCTTTGATGTACCGGCGGTTGTACAATTGTCCAAGGCCGGCAAACAACAGCGACAGCGCCATCGCCACCGCCGGCCGATGGCGGACGTTTGCTTCCGGCATGTTAACTCCCCCTCTCGGTAGATGACAATGGTGGATAGGGCGAGCCCTATCCACCGCGATCTCAATCATTATTTCCCGGCGCCGCTGGCGGCAATTTTATCCTGAATCGTTTTGACCGCCTCACTCAGCACTGCTTTCGGATTGTCGCCTTTGGCGATAAATTGCAAGGCGTTGCCCATCGGCTCCCACACTTGCGACATTTCCGGCACGTTCGGCATCGGCTCGCCGTATTGGATTTGCTCCGCAAAACCGGCGATCAACGGATCATTCGTAATTTTCCCATTCGTCAACGCTTTTTCATTCGCCGGCATTTCCCCCGCCACTTCATAGTAATGGAGCGAGTTTTCTTCGTTCGTGACAAACTTCATGAAATCAACCGCCCATTCTTTGTTTTGCGAATAGGCTGAGAGCATCCATGTTTTCACGCCGACAAACGATTTCGGATGCTCGCCGTTGTCTAACACCGGCAGCGGCGCGGTCGCCAATTTGTCGCCCAACGCTTCTTTATACGACGCAATGTTCCACGGACCAGTGATGACGACGGCCACATTTCCTTTTGTAAACAGCCCGTTCATAATATCGCCCGTGATCTCTTTCGGAATATAGCCGTTTTTAAACCACGACTGGACAAGCTCGGCACCTTTGACCGCCCCGTCGTTCGCAAGCCCGATGTCGCTCGTATCGTATTTGCCGTTTTCATTTTTAAACACATAGCCGCCGTAGCCGGCAAAGAACGGATAAACGAAATAGAAGTTCGCCGCTTCCATTAGAAAGCCGTATTGATCTTTCGACGCATTCGTTTTTTCCTTGGCGATGTTCATTAAATCATCCATCGTTTTCGGCGCTTCCGGCACTAAATTTTTATTGTAGAACACGCCGTACGTTTCGACGACCATCGGGACGCCGTACGTTTTCCCGTCATACGTCACCGCATTGACGGCGGTCTCGCTGTATTCGCCTTTCACATCACCAAGGTCGACCGGGTCGGCCAATCCTTGCAGCACGATGTCGCCGATGCGGTCATGCGGCTGATAGAACACGTCCGGCCCTTTGCCCGCCGGGCCGTCAAGCGCCAGTTTCTTCGTCTGGTCGAGCATGCTGACGGCCACCATTTCGATTTTGATTCCGGTTTTTTCGGTGTACTTTTGAAAAATATCCTTCAGCGCTTGTTTTTGTTTTTCATCATCGTTCACCCACACGACTAGTTTCTCTGGTTTTTTGGCCTGTTCCGCCGTCTTTTGGTCGTTTCCTTTCGGCTGCTGGACATCGCGCTTCGGACCGCAGGCAGCCAGCACGCCAATCAACAACACGGCCATGAGAAATAAAGATAACGCTTTTCTCATAATCCCCCTCCTGTCACCATGACGGAATCTTAGCGGTACAATCATAAGGCAAACGTTTGCACAAATAAATTTTAATCCTTTCCATGAAAACGATTGCACCGTTCATCTCCATTATAACGCCTATTTTTCATTTTACAAGCCTTTTTTTCTATAAAATTTGACTTTTCTTTTCTCTTAACGTACTTTTTATTATAGCGAAGCATTAATGCAAACGATTGCTTCGGATAACAAAGGAGGAAAAGCGAATGAGGAAAGAAGCCATTCACCACCGCTCAACCGACCATTTCGCTTATGCTTATGACAGCGAGACGCTCCATCTCCGGCTTCAAACAAAGAAAAATGATGTCGACCACGTCGAGCTGCTTTTTGGCGACCCGTACGAATGGCACGATGGCTCCTGGCAGTTTCAAACGATGCCGATGCGGAAAACAGGAAGCGACGGGCTGTTTGACTATTGGCTCGCCGAAGTCAAGCCGCCATATCGACGGCTGCGCTATGGGTTTGTGCTTCGAGCTGGCGGCGAGAAACTGGTCTATACGGAAAAAGGATTTTACCATGAAGCTCCGAGCGACGACACCGCTTACTACTTTTGCTTCCCCTTTCTTCATCGGGTCGACCTATTCCAAGCCCCGGACTGGGTAAAAGACACAGTATGGTATCAAATTTTCCCCGAGCGGTTCGCCAACGGCAACCCGGCCATCAGTCCGAAAGGAGCGCGGCCGTGGGGAAACGAGGACCCGACGCCGACAAGCTTTTTTGGCGGCGACTTGCAAGGAATCATCGATCACCTTGACTATTTGGCTGATCTCGGCATCACCGGCATTTACTTGACGCCGATTTTCCGCGCGCCGTCGAATCATAAATACGACACCGCTGATTATTTTGAAATCGACCCTCACTTTGGGGACAAAGAGACATTGAAAACGCTTGTCAAACGTTGCCATGAAAAAGGGATCCGCGTCATGCTCGATGCTGTCTTCAATCATTGCGGCTATGAGTTTGCCCCGTTTCAAGATGTGTTAAAAAACGGTGCAGCGTCTAGGTATAAAGATTGGTTCCATATTCGCGAGTTTCCGCTCCAAACGGAGCCGCGCCCGAATTACGACACGTTTGCGTTCGTGCCGCAAATGCCCAAACTCAACACCGCCCATCCGGAAGTGAAGCGCTACTTGCTTGATGTCGCGACGTACTGGATTCGCGAGTTTGATATTGACGGCTGGCGGCTCGATGTGGCGAACGAAATCGACCATCAGTTTTGGCGTGAGTTCCGGCAGGCGGTGAAGGCGCTAAAGCCCGATGTGTACATTCTCGGCGAGATTTGGCATGATGCGATGCCGTGGCTGCGCGGCGACCAGTTTGACGCCGTCATGAACTATCCGTTGGCGGACGCGGCGCTCCGCTTTTTCGCCAAAGAAGACATGAGCGCCAGCGAGTTTGCCGACCGATTGATGCATGTGCTTCATTCCTATCCAAAACAGGTCAACGAGGCGGCGTTTAACTTGCTTGGCAGCCACGATACACCAAGGCTCCTCACTGTTTGCGGCGGCGACGTCCGCAAAGTGAAGTTGTTGTTTTTGTTCCAGCTCACTTTCACTGGTTCACCGTGCATTTACTACGGCGATGAGATCGGCATGACGGGTGGAAACGATCCGGAATGCCGAAAATGCATGGTGTGGGATCCAGAGAAGCAAAACAAAGAACTGTATGAACATGTCAAGCAACTCATCGCGCTTCGCAAGCAATATCGGGCGCTTCGGCGCGGCGATGTCGCTTTTCTCGCCGCCGATGATGAAGGTAACCATCTTGTTTATGAAAAAACGGATGGCAATGAAACAGTCATGATCATCATCAACCGGAGCAACGAAGCAGCAGAAATCCCCATGCCGATCGATGCGCGGAGAAAATGGCTGGTCAACCTCCTGACAGGGGAGCGGTTTGCCGCAGAGGCGGAAACACTTTGCGTCTCCTTGCCACCGTACGGGTTTGTGCTTTACGCGGTCGAAAACTGGCAAGGCGACTGAGCGGGGGGTTACGGACCTACATATCGGCTGCCGGTGCAGCGGACAAGCTGCACCGGTTTGATTTTTTGCCGACCGTCCCCATCCTAATACCAACGTCATAGAAAGAGGTCAATTACGCCGCGCCATGCGCCGATATTCAGTCGGCGTGATTCCTTCCATCTTTTTAAACAGGCGCGAAAAGTAGGCGCCATCGTCAATGCCGACCCGCTTGGCGACCGCCTCGATCGTCTCGTTTGTCTCCGCCAACCATTGCTTTGCCCTTGACAGCCGATAATGCGCCAAGTAGCGGCTAAATCCCATGCCGATCGTTTTTTGCATGCAGCGGGTGATGTAGTCCGGGTGAAACCGGAGCTCCCGTGCGAGCATGTCCAGTGTAATGGGCTCGCTAAAATGTTTTTCAATATACACAACGGCGGCGGCGCTAACCTGTTCCGATGCGCTTGGGACGGAAAGTTCCTGTTTTTGCAAGTGCCAAAGGAAGTCGATGAACAACAGCAGCTGCCGGAGCGGCTGATCGATATCCCGCCGAATGTTTTGTTCCACGATTTGACTTAGCAGCTGTTCTACCCGCTCGCGCTGCTTTACTTCACCATATTGACGGATGGAGAGCCGGTATTGGATCGGCTCGGTGTATGTCGCTTCCTTTTCTATCACTGTCTGCCGGCTGACACCGCAATCGGAAACGACCGCAAAGTCTGGCAGCAAAAAATGAAGCCAAACCAGTTCCGTATGTTCTTCGCATGGGCGGTGCCCGTAATGTTCCTTCCCCGGGATCAACAACAAATAGTGTCCACTGCCAACCGCAAATTCACGCCGTTTTCTGGTCTATATGGGCATTTTGTCGATGTGGGGCGTCGGTGTGACCATTGCTTACGTATTCGGCATCGCCCTCGGGTTTGGCCTCGTCGGCATTTGGCTGTCATTTATCGCCGACGAATGGCTGCGCGGGCTGTTGATGCTTTGGCGCTGGCGGTCGCGCGTCTGGATGAAAAAAACGATGGTGCCGCAAGCAAAAATGGCGTAGCGCCGCCAAATCGAATAAGAGCTGCGCACAGGCGCAGCTCTTATTCTTTAATGCGAATGCCGTAATGATCGAACCAAACGTGCACTTGACCAAGGTAAGCGAGCAGCTGTGGACCGGTCATGAGCTGACCAAACCACGGCACTTGGAACGATTTCCCTTCTGTTTCAATGAGCGCCGTCAATTTTTCCCGGTCGAAAAACTCGTGCAAAACCGAAGAGCGGTCATGGAGCAGCTGCTCAATCCATTGTTTGACAATTTTCGTATATAGAGGATGGTGCGTTTTCGGATAGGGGCTTTTTTTCCGGTAGAGCACCTCTTCGGGAAGCAATCCCTCTAGCGCTTTTCGCAAAAGGCCTTTTTCTCGGCCGCCGTACATTTTCATATCCCACGGAATGTTCCAAACGTATTCGACAATGCGATGGTCAGCGAACGGCACGCGCACTTCCAAACTTGCTCCCATGCTCATCCGGTCTTTCCGGTCAAGCAGTGTCGTCATAAACCAAATCATATTTAAATAAAACAGCTCACGCCGCTTCGCCTCCTCGGCGCTTTCCCCTTCGAGGCGCGGCACTTCAGCAAGCGTTTGTTCATAACGCATTTGCACATAGTCGTCAAGGCGAAGCTTTTGCCGCCACTCATCCTTTAATAGGCCCATGCGCGCGTCGACCGAACGCATCCACGGAAATCCTTTCCGCGACAAATCGTCCGGCCGATGGAACCATGGATAGCCGCCGAAAATTTCATCGGCGCACTCCCCTGATAAGCTGACAACAAACCGTTCGCGAATTTGTTTACAAAACCAAAGAAGCGAAGAATCGACATCGGCCATGCCCGGAACGTCGCGGACGATGACGGCTTCATGCAAATGGCGGAACAGTTCTTCTTGCGTGATCACGCAGCGATGATGAACCGTTTGAAATTTGTTTGACACCTGTTCGATAAATGGCGCATCCGTGTTTGGTTGAAAATCGTTGGCTTTGAAATACTGGTCGTTCCCTTCATAATCGATCGAGTAGGTGTGCAACGGCCCTTTTCCAGCTGCCGCGAAGGCATTGGCGGCAATGGCCGTAATAGCGCTCGAATCGACTCCGCCGGATAGAAATGTGCAAACCGGCACATCGGAAACGAGTTGGCGTGTGACCGCATCCGTCAATAGAAAGCGCAACTTTTCGACCGTTTCCTCGAACGAATCACGATGGACGTCGCTTTCGACATTCCAATACCGCCAAATGCGAAGCCCGCTGCGAGAGAACGTGAGCGCATGTGCCGGGCGCAGCTCTCGAATGCCGTCAAACACACCGTGCCCCGGCGTGCGCGACGGTCCGAGGCCGAACACTTCCGCGATTCCTTCATAATTGACTTCTGCCTTTACATCGGGATGAGCCAAAATGGCTTTCACTTCCGAGCCGAACAGCAGCCCCCCGCCATCTTCTCGATAAAACAAAGGTTTTACTCCGAGCCGGTCGCGTGCCATAAATAACAGCTCGCGCTCCTCATCCCAAACAGCAAAAGCAAAAATGCCGTTCAGCCAATCCAGGCATTGTTCCTTCCACTCCATGTACGCGGCAAGCAACACTTCTGTATCCGAGTGACCCTCAAATCGGTAACCTTTACGCAGCAGCTCCTTGCGAATATCTTCTGTATTATACAGTTCGCCGTTGTAAACGATCGTATAACGGCGCCCATTTTTTTGCCGAACCATCGGTTGTTTGCCGCCAGCCGGATCCACGACGACAAGCCGTTTATGGCCGAAGGCGACATGAGTGTCCAGCCACGTATTGGTATCATCCGGTCCACGTTTGGCGAGCGTCTCTGTCATGCTGTCAATGACCGTCCGCTCCCGGCGCAAATTGCGCCCGAAATGAACCCAGCCAGTAATGCCACACATACAAACCAATCCTTTCTTTTTATCAAAGATGGCAAGTTCTCACCCGTTTTCATCATCTCGTTCGTTCTTTTTTCACGATCGTTTCCAGCGATCGCTCCTTTGATTCACGATGGTTCTCCACGTCGGCATGATTCCATTTTATGCACCCCCCGTCATTTCGATGAATTGTCCGATGTCGGTCTCCACACGAATAAATGAGCAAAAAAATGGAAAAACAGAGGAGTACAAGGAGGATGAGACACTTTGAACATCGAAGAACGATTGCAATGCATTGTGGAACAACCGCGGGCGTATGTGTATGGGACAGTGGAATTCGTCAACGATGAATGGATCTTTTTCGACGACGAAGAAGAGGAAGCCTCTTTAATAGAAGAAATAGCGGAACAAGGCATTGAATGGTTTCACGGTGGACATTGGTTGTCCGGCCAATGGCAAGAACAAGGCGCCATCGCCACCGATCTTGGCATCTTTCCTCTTCAGAACGGCGATCGCATTCGTTTTCGCAAGCGGCTGACGTATGCTTATCAGCAATGGCTCGCCGCGCTTCCTGATTCAACCTTTTTCCAGTTTGTTCAATGGCTGAACAGCCTCGGGTTCTCGCTGTATGACTGCTTGTATTGCTACAACGGCTTATTGTTTGCCAAATCATCCGGCGTGAATTTCATGATTTATGACAACACGAAACAAATCGCCAGCGTCCATCACTATTACGAACGCGGACAGACGCCGAGCGATCGTTTTGAAATTACGCTAAACAGCGGGGAACGGGCGATTTGCGCCCAAATTGGCTGAACTGAACTACTGATGAAATCAACGGCGAGACGCCAACGTTTTCCCTTGCCGGCCATTCCACCTAAAGCCATTTTGTTCCCAAAAGAACACCGGCTCCCCCGCCGCCAATCGGCGCCGGGCGGGGGATCATGTTTGCTTCTCCGTCACATACGACGTTACTTCTTCAGCCAAAAGCGGGGGACAAATCACATACCCTTGGGCATACGTGCATTGCAAATCGCGAAGCCGGTCGAGCTGTTCTGGTGTTTCCACTCCTTCGGCGATCGTCTCAAGCCCCAATCCACGTCCCATCGTGATCATCGCCCTAACAATCGCCTCATCGGAAGCGTTCGCATGCAATTGCTCAATAAACGCCCGGTCAATTTTCAAGATCGTCGCCGGCAGCCGCTTTAAATAATGAAACGAAGAATATCCGCTGCCAAAATCGTCAACAGCGATGCCGACGCCAAGCTTCCTGAGTTCATCCATGGTCCGCAGCGTGTTGGACAGATGACGGAGCATCGAATGTTCGGTCAGTTCGAGATGCAGACACGACGGCGATAGACGCGTCTGCCGAAGCGCTTGTTTGACATCATCCACAAATCGCTCATGCTGAAACTGAACAGCGGATACATTGACAAAAATCGCAAGTTGGTCGTTTCCTGTCATCTCCTGCCATCGCTTCACCTGCTTGCAGGCCGTTTTCAGCACCCATCGCCCAATCTCATGAATCAAGCCGGTCTCTTCCGCCAAAGGAATGAATTCATCCGGCCGCACAAGGCCAAGCGTCGGGTGGCGCCAACGGATTAACGCTTCCATTGCTTTTACTGCACGAGTATGTACATCCACAATCGGCTGATAGCAAAGAAACAATTCATTCTCCTCAATTGCTCGGCGCAGATGGCCACCCATTTCCATCCGATGCATCGCTTCTTCGTTCATTTGCGCACAGTAGCGCTCCACCCGGTTTCCGCCGCCTTTTTTCGCCATATTGACCGCCATATCGGCGTGCCGAAGCAGCGCATGTTCGTCCTCTCCATCGTCGGGGAACACGGCTAGGCCGATGCTCGCTGTAATAAAAAACTCCTTTTCCCCGTACATGAGCGGCTTCGCCACCTCACGCACGATGGAACGCGATGTTTCCGCCGCCTCGTCCTCTGCTTTTAATGGAAAAAACAGGCAAAACTTGTCCCCGTGGAACCGGCCGAGCTCCGCGCTAACCGGCAAGACGCGGCGAATGCGCTCGACAAGCTGGCGCAAAATGTCATCACCCGCATAATGGCCGACGCTGTCGTTAATCCATTTAAACCGATCCAAATCGATCAAGGCAACCGCTGCCTTCCGCCGCTTCCGCTTCGCTTTTTCCAGCTGGCGGGAAAACAGCTCCATCCATTTTGTCCGGTTCGGCAAATTCGTATCGGGATCGTAGTAAGCTAAATACGCAATTTTTTCTTCGGCTTTCTTCTGCTCGGTAATGTTATGGCCAATGCCGTAAATGCCAACTTTTTTCCCATCGACAATGATCGGAATGTTTTTCATTTGGAAAAGAAGTCGTTCACCCGATTTCGTCGGCAGTTCCAAATGATAGGTCTGCACATTTCCGCGCAACGCTCGGTAAAAATAGCGGGTGGCGCGGGAAACATCGTTTGAATGAATGTATTTGAGCGAATTCGTATACAAAATCTCCTCCTTTTTGTAACCGAGCACTTGTTCAAAGGCAGGATTGACGCTTGTCAGACGACCATGCAAATCTGTGGAATAGACAATGTCCGTGTTATGCTCAAACAATGATTTGTAGCGTTGCTCCGACATTTGCAGGCGAACATGCAGGCGCTCCATATCGCGTGAGGACGTGGACATGAGCTGCGCCAGCGTCATGATTCCTTCCGGCGGCGCCGGCAATGGCAACGACAAACGGTTCTCCGCTGATGCCGCTGTCTCCGTCAGCGAAACAGCGGCAAACGCAGCCGGCCGCATCGCTGTATGTGCATCTTTCACCAATACTTCGACAGCCGGAAAGAATGTAGCCTGTCCAAAAGCAGACACAACACTGTCAAACAGCGGGCGCGTATACCCACTGAGCGCCGCGCTGTAGTAAAAGAACATCCCCTCAGCCGGCTGCTTGGCCGCATGCATGGCGGCGTCGCGCGCGCTCCAGTAAAGGGACGGGGCATGAACATAGGAAAAGCGAACCTTTTCCCCGTTATGGACGTGACCTCTTACGGCAACGGAACCGTCTGAATGGAGGGCGACGATCGGCAGGCAGGCATTACGCCCATTTCGTTCGACAAGAAACGGGAACTCCACTCCAGAAAGCGGCAGACGGTCCATAAATTCTTTGCCTAAATACCGTTCCAAATAAAGCGACGCCTTTTGTCCATTAAGCTCGTCAATTTGCTGATCGCGGCTTTTCGTGATCGAAAATGACAAGCCGACCGGCTCCCATAAAAACGGTGCGACACAGTGGCCGCGAAGCGCTGTTCCGCTGAAAGAGACAGCGATTCCCCCGCGCTCAAGCCGACCGTCGGACGAAACTAACACGCTGCCCTCAGGAAGAGCGCAGCCTATGATGGCCATTCGTTCGTTGGCAAGCGGCAAGCGGCGAAGCAAGGACGGCAAAACGAAACGGCGGTCAGAAAACACAAGAAGCAACGCCGTATCCCGGTGAATGGCTGCCCCTGCAATGAGCTCCGCCAATCCGTCCGGACGATCAAACTCCTCAGCCGGCAGCGCCAGCGATGAAAGGGTCGATGACATCATCGACGCGATGCCAATGGCAATATTCCCCCCACCAGCCATTGGCAACGGCCCCGCCATTCCGATCACATGGGCGCGCGGCCAACGGCGGACCAGATCAGCAACTATTTTATCGACTTCGCCCGCATCGTGGCCGGCGATTTGGATAAACTGCGGCTCCTCCAAGGAAGAACGATGCTCACTGAACAGACGATCCAACTCCTCGGCACGGCGGCAACAGAACCAACGCATAAACGATCATGCCCCCCTCCGTTGACCAATATAACCAGAAAATTCAAAAAAATACATTTATTCTACCATACCATATTTTCGTCTTCAACAAAAGCGGCAACCAAGAGAAGGCTGCCGCTTCACTTTAGAATAAGTCAAAACCAAGCGGCAGCAGCAAACCAAGAAACAGCGTCACCGCAAGCGCAATGATCCACTGCGTCCAACCCACCGCCGCACTTTTCCCCTTTTTTTCAGCTGCTAAAACCATTTCCATCGCTCCGATCACCCACAGCCCAGCAAGCGCCTTTACCCAATATAGCGCGGATATCGAGGCAATGCTATGCAGCAAAAGCAGACCTGTCACGATCGTGAGAATGTAAAACAGCCGCAACACCATTTGCACGATCTTGGCTTTGCCCGTCCCTTGCCGCTCCATCGACACTGCAAGGAAAAACAAAACAATCGTGATAAGCCAGCTCGTAATATGGGCATGCGTCAACGTCCATCCCTCCAACCATTCTTGTTCCTCCCCATCATAGCACGGCGAGCGGACGGTTGACAAACTTCACGAAAACGAAAGACGCCCTTTCTTTCAAGAGGACGCCTTTCAAACATCAATGGGAGCTTGCTCGCTTTCACCGTTTACTCTCCCACTTTGTTGCGCAGCGTGCCGATGCCTTCCACCGTCACCTCAATGACATCACCCGTCTGCAAAAAGCGCGGCGGATTCATCCCTTTGCCGACCCCAGCCGGTGTTCCTGTAGCAATGATGTCGCCCGGCTCAAGCGTAATGCCTTTGGAGATCGTCTCGATGATCGATTCGATGGAAAAAATCAACTGTTTCGTGCTCGCTTGTTGGCGCACTTCTCCATTGACCCGGGTCTCGATGCGCAAGTCATTGGGGTTTGGGACAAAACGGCGCGGCACAATCCATGGCCCCATTGGGCAAAACGTATCGAAGCTTTTGCCGAGAAAGTATTGTTGGTGCCGCTCCTGCCAATCCCGCGCCGTCACGTCATTGACAATGGTGTATCCAAATACGTAATCCAACGCATTTTCACAGCGAATCCCCCGTCCTTGTTTGCCGATGACCACCGCCAACTCCCCTTCATAGTCCATCTCATCAGTGACATCAGCATGGCGCAAAATCGTCTCCTCATGGCCGATGACCGTTGTCGGCGCTTTCGTGAAGACGATCAAATGCTCCGGCACATCGGCGCCCCCGAGCTCCAGCGCGTGATCGACATAGTTTTTGCCGACACAAAAAATGTTTTTCGCCGGCCGTGGGATCGGTGCCAAAAGACGGACATCACTGAGGCGATAAACGTACTCCGGCGCCGGGTGGCGCAGCGCCCAGTCAACTACTTTTTGTGCTCGGGTGAAAAACGCCTCCCCTTGGGCAATCGCCTCAAGCATCGTCGCCGGTATCGTCTCCGTCCCATCCATCGTTCGTTCGGCGCGGCGCAAATGAACCGCCCAGTCGTCTTCTTGCAGCACGGCTCCCACAAACGTTTCTCCACCGAAAAGTGCGGTGATCAGTTTCATCACGTCTCTCTCCCTTTCTTTGTTATGCAGCGGACGCTTCGTGGACTCTTCTCTTCCGCCCGCCTTCGCCATTTTGATGCGTTGAGGATGATATTCGTCATCGAGGCGAAAAAGCCCTGTTTTTGTAGAATTTTGTCTAAATTAGGAAATTTATCACTTATTTTCTCGAATCGCTTCCTTCTTTTCGTCGTGATATGTATAATAATGTTTAGTTTCCACTAGGGCGTCGATTGGGACTTTCGTCATGCAACACACGTCTTGCATCGACGCGGCATGCCTCAACCAACATTTCAAACGAATTGATGGTGAAGGAAATGGTTCTGTTGCAAATTGAAGAAAAACGGCAACAAATGATCGAATTGGCGCTCACTTATGGGTTCACGGCGAAAGAGACGATCGAATGCAGCCAAGAGCTGGACCAATTGATCAATCAATATTTGCAGCAAACGAGGGTTTTTGAATCGCCTTCCCCGTCCGTCCAGTAAGCGAGGGTTTTTATTGCCCCGCCCGGCGGCGAAACGGCGGCCGCGCTCCGTATGTCCCCCACCTCCACAGCCACTCAACCGGCCCATAACGAAAACGCGCGAACCAAAAGCGGCTCATCCATACTTCAGCTGCATACAAAGCAAACGCGAGCAGCGTCTCCTGCCATGCGCTTGTGCGTCCATACCACCCAAGCCCATAACCGTAAAACAGCGACGTGCAAACGAGCGATTGGGCGAGATAATGGGAAAGCGACATTTTGCCGGCATCCTGCCACCACCGCCAAGCGCGCTGCCAGCTTTGTTTCCCGCAGACGAACACGGCAGCCGCCGCGTAGAACACCGCCAATGCGGCGCCTCCGAAGCTGTCTTGGATGTACACGGTCAAGTCGTTGGCCTCAATCCAATACGGGATGGTTTTGAGCGCTAAACCAAAACAGAGCGCCCACCCCATCAGGCGGCGCAGCTTCGCAGGCGAGTGACGGTCGGCTTCAAGCCAACGTTCGTAAGCGGCATAGCCGCCGAGGAAACAAAAGGGCAATACGGTCAACACTGTAAACAACAGCCCGCCATCGCTGTTGACATAGGCCCAGTCATGCCAACGTTGCCAAAACACATCGCCAAACGTTCCGCTTTGATAATGACGAACCGCTGCGGCCGCCTCAGCCTCGTGGCCGCCAACTGTTTCCATTCCTCCTGCCCACATGCTGAGGGCCATTAGCAGCGCCATGAGGCCGCGAAAAAGAAAAAAGACAGCAACAGCCGCCGCCCCCCACCAACGGGGCGGGGCGGCGAAAAAGAAAAGCATGATGAATCCCGCAATCGCATAAGGAATTAAAATATCGCCAAACCAAAGGCCAAACGCGTGAACAACGCCGATCCCCAACAAAAGAAGGAAACGGCGCAAAAGAATCGGAATCGGCCGCTCCCCGCGGCTGCTGAGCCGGCGGAACATCATCACGGCGCCAAAGCCGAATAAAAAGGCAAACAGCGGATACGCGCTCGCTTCAAACAACACGTCAACGACCGCGGCCACAGTCCGATCGAAGCCCCTGTCCTTGATGGTGTCACCATATAACGCCGGCGAGGAAAAATAACGCATGTTGACAAGCAAAATGCCGAGCAAGGCGAATCCACGCAGCACATCCGCCGCCGCGATTCGCTCGGGCGATCTGATCATCGCTTTCCCCCTTCTTTCTACCGCCTAGCCGTCTGCGCAATCGGCGACGCCTTACAGCCTTGCCAGCACGCCCGCCGCTTGATCCATTTCATTCGACGCGCTCTCTTCTGTTCGTCCGAAGGCGCATACCTGTATCATCAGTTGACATAGCGGCCCGATTTCCCCATTGCCTCCCAATATTGGCGGCGCAAATGCACTTTCTGAATTTTTCCGGAGGCTGTTTTCGGCAGCTCATCAACAAACGTGACTCCCGTAATGGCTTTGAAATGAGCCAGTTTTTCCCGTGAAAAAGTGATCAGCTCTTCCTCTGTCACGTTGTGCCCCGGACGAACGACGACGAACGCATGCGGCGTTTCGCCCCATTTTTCGTGGGGCGCGGCAATGACGGCTGCCTCGAGCACAGCAGGGTGTTCATAAAGCGCACCTTCGACTTCAATCGACGAAATATTTTCTCCTCCGCTAATAATAATATCCTTTTTCCGGTCGACGATATCAATATGCCCGTATTCATCGACGGTCGCCATATCACCGGTGTACAACCAGCCGTCGCGGATCGTTGCGGCGGTCGCTTCTTCGTTTTTCCAATATCCTTTCATGACACCATGGCTGCGAACGATCACTTCGCCGATCGCCCGGCCATTGTGGGGCACTTCGTCGCCGTTTTCATCGACCACTTTCACTTCGCAGCCGATCATTGGATAGCCGGCTTTGGCTTTGATCCGCTGCTTTTGTTCCAGCGTCAGCCCGTCAAGCTGCGGGCGAATGAGCGAAATCGTGCTGAGCGGAGACGATTCGGTCATGCCGTACACTTGAATAAACTCCCAGCCGAGCTTCTCCTCGACGCGCGCGACGAACGCCGGCGGCGGCGCAGAACCGGCGATGACAACCCGCACGCCTTCCGGGACGTCCGGTTGATATTGCTCATAATATTGCAGCAACATATTGAGCACAGTCGGAGCCATATGCATGACCGTCACTTGGTGAGTTTGGACAAGGTCAAAAATGGCTTTCGGGTCCACTTTACGCAGACCGATTTGTGTTGCCCCGTTGGCGGTGTAATAAAACGGAGCCCCCCAGCCGTTGACGTGGAACATCGGCAACACATGCAAATACGTATCGCGGTCGGACACACGCAAATGGTGCATCGTCACAAGCGCATGCAAATAGTTGTTCCGATGCGTCAGCATGACTCCTTTTGGGTTGCCTGTCGTCCCACTCGTATATAGCAAGCTGCATACATCGTTCTCATCGATCATCGGGCGCGGAACGGGCGTCAAAGACTGGCCGTCCAGCCATTCGTCGTAAGCGATTTCATCAATCGCCGCCTCTGTTTTATGGTGGACAATGATCTCCTCGACCGTTTCAAGCTTGTTTTTGACCGGTGCAATCAGCCCGTACAGCTCCTGATCCACAAACAATACTTTCGTTTCGCTGTGATTCAAAATGAAAACGTAATCATCCGGTTTCAGCCGCGTATTCAGCGGCACCATCACCCCTCCCACTTCAAATACACCGTAAAATCCTTCGAGCATCTCGAGCGTGTTGGGCGCCAAGTACGCCACGCGGTCGCCTTTATGAACGCCAAGCCCTCGCAGCCCGTTGGCAAGCCTCGACACCCGTTCGCCAAGCTCACGATACGTCACCGTCCGCCCCGAACAAATCATGGCTGTCTTGTCCCCATAGAGAGCTACGGCGCGATCTAAAAAGTGATTGAGCACGAGCGGCGCATTCATTCTTTCATCCCCTTGTTTTATATTTTTGAAAATTTATAATTGTATTATATAACAAAGATGGCATAAAGAAAAAGAGGGCCCGTCCCAAAAGGTCGTAAAACGACTTTTGAAGCCGGCCCTCTTTCTTGGCTAATCCGCTCCATTGCGCCAAAAAAGAACTCGGTTTCTTCTTTATTTCCAAAAAAACGAATGCTAGGCGGGTTGTCTCAACATCCGCTAGTTATTTCCTTTCACCCCGGCGTCAGAGACGTCCGGATCGACCGTATTCGTGACGCTGCAAAACGTATTCGTTTGCAAGAAATCGCCAGTATTGCCACCGCCGGCGCCTGAATTGGACTTCGTGGTGCTTTTCGGAGCGATTTGCAGCACATCTCCCATGTTGACGGTGCCATTGCCGCTTACGTTCGTCACTTTGATCCCACCAATGACGATTGCTGGCATCCCCTTTCCCCTTCCTTTCTGCCCGTTCCCTTTCTTTATTATACGCGGGAGCTGCTTCCCCCAATTGGACTCTCGCCCCGGATTGAACCGTTTTTTCTCCGTTTTCATACAATAACGATAACGACAGGACGAAAAAGGAGGGGGCTCTTCATGCCTTCATTTATCAGCGGTCCGATTAAGATCACCCATGTCAGCGGCGACGGCACGGTGAATTTCGGCGACGTCTTGCAAATCACACCAAAGAGCACGTTGAAATCCAACACCGGCTCAGGCGGAGGCAACAACGGGGACTTTCTGCAGACGAATACGTTCGTCAGCTTTACGAACGCAAGCGATCCGGACTTGGTAGACTCCAATAATACCGCCAACAATTAAAGCGAACGTTTCGCAGCTTGCGCCCATACACTAGTATCAACGAAAAAACATGGAAGGGAGCATGCCCACATGCCGGCTTTTGTCGGAGTCGTCAAACTGAACAGCATCGGAAGCAGCGGCGTGTTCCATATTGGCGATGTGTTTGCCATTTCCCCGCAAAGCGTAACGAAAACGTTCGCTGGCGCCGGTTCGTTTAACACCGGCGACGGACTTCATATCTATAACTATTACAGTAATACCAATACGAATGACGCCGATGTCGCCGATGAAAATGTCGTCGGAAACGTTTGAAGGAGGAGAAGAAGGGTGCGCGTTTACATCAGCCAAAGCATTTGCATCCATCAGTTGCGGATCGGCTCGGTCACCAATTCGTCCATTTTGCAAATTGGAAGCGCCGGCAGCATTCAAGCGCTCTCGACGCTTGCCAACACCGGCGGATTCACCGGCCCAGCCCCGCAAGCAACCGTGCCGCCCGGTGCATCCGCTCCCCTCGTTCCTCTCCATTCAGCCACCCGCTAAATCGAGCGGAAAAAAGTGATGAGAGCGAAAGGCCGTCCATATATTGAAGTAAGAGGGCTCTTTGGAGAGGATGATGGTGCACAATGAGCATTTACGAGTATTTCGTCAAGCTGCACCGCTATTTATTATGGCAAACAAAAAAAATACGGGCGCTGGAACGCCGTCTCCACGCACTCGAAGCCCGTCTTCGGGAAATGGAGGCTCAGCCGCGCACATCGATCGAACGAATTGAGTATAAATTTGACCAGCTCAAAGTGGAAACGCTCGAAGGAACGCTAAACATCGGGATCACTCCGCCCGGAGCCGGCGGTACAATTGAAGACTTTGCCGTCGAACCGGTCAAAACCGTGATTCCAAAGCCGGAACCGGTGCTGATGCGCCCGATTCAAGAAAAAGTAGCCGCCTATCTCAATGGGGAAGCGTCGGAAACGTTAAAACGCCTTGAGCAGCAATACGGTCGCCGCCTTGACGATACGTACCGCCAGTTCATTTTGCAAGACATCGCCCGGCAAACAGATGAACGCATCCGCTTCTATTTGCAAGAGAAAGCCAACCATGGCTACGTTCCGTCCGGCGACCGCGATGAGGCGGTCGAAAATGAAATTTTTCAAAAAGTGAAAGCCGATATCGAACAATCGCTCGATGCGTTTTTAAAACATTTTCCTTCAGGGGAGGGATCGACGTGAATTATACAGTGATCAATCGTCATTTGCATGTTGGCGACATCCGTCTCGTGGCCGTCGCCAGCGCCTCGTTGTTTTTAATCGGCGACGCTGATGCGATTCACTTGTCATCAGCGTTTGACACACCGCCTGAATCGCTCATCATCGGCCCGTTCGTCCCGCTTGTGCCGGCCCGAGGGGATACGCCGTGAAACGAACGTCAGTTGTGCAAACGTTCCATGCTGAAACGCTTATCATTAGCTCTGTGCTGCAAATCGGCGACTCAGAGCGAATTTCCGCCCGCACGCGCGCCTTTGCCGTTCAACGGCAATATGAATTATTTTTTGGTCGAGAAGGAGAACAAATATTCCCGGTTTTTGCGAAGCCGATCCCGCGCTGGACTTCTCCACCGCCGGCAGCCGTACGCCAAACGCTCCATGAGTCCCCGGTCATTTCTGTTCAGTCTGTGCGCGTGCTCGCGATTTCTTCGTCCGCCATCGTCCATATCGGCTCGACCTCAACAGCAGAGGCCGAGGCAAGAATTAAACATATTCGCCAGCTAGCCGGCTCTGAGTCGAGCGCGCCAACAAGAGGGAGGGATTCATAATGCCTTCGTTTGTCGGCCCGATTAAAATCAACAACGTCAGCAGCGGGGCTGTCGTCCAAATGGGGGACTGTCTGTACATCGCGCCGAAAGTCGCCACGAAAACGCAAGCCGGATCGGGCGGGTTCAACACCGGGGACTTTGTGATGACGAACAACGCCATCAGCTTTACAAACGCGTTTGATCCGGATGTATCCGACCAAAACGTGACCGCCAACAACTGAACGTTGCAGAAAACGAATCCCCTCGCCTTTCATTTGCCGACATCAACCTTATCAGCCGAACGCTGCGGAAACCAAAAAGAGAAGGTGTCCCAAAAGGATCTGGACACCTTTGCTGATTTACCTCTATATCTAAAAAACCATACATTATGCTTGATCGAAAGGAAACCAACCTTTTGCGACCGCCTCATTCTTTTCCTAGAGCCCGTTCAGTTCGACGGACGAGCCATTTACATCATTTCCAGCCAGACGCGCGTGCCGCGTCCGGACGGTTCAGCCGGTTCGACGATGAGCCGTCGCGGCAGACGGTGGCGAATTTCTTGAACATGACTGATGACGCCGACCGCCAGTCGCTCGGTATGCAGCTTTTCCAAGGCAGAAATGACCGTCTCCAGCAGCTCAGCATCGAGGGTGCCAAACCCTTCGTCCAAGAAGAAAAAGCGGAGCGGATACTCGCCGCGCAGCTGAATTTGCGCCGATAGCGCCAACGCCAACGACAGTGACGTCAAAAATGTCTCCCCACCCGAGAGCGTCGATACCGGCCGTCTGACGCCGCCATTGGCATCATCACGGATCAGAAACCCGCCTTGCGAATCCAATTCGAGCGAATACCGATGCCGTGTCAGCCGCTGCAGCCGTTCCGAAGCCATGGCGGTTACTTGCTCAAGCTGCTCTTCAGCCATAAATTCGACAAAACTGTTACCGCGAAGAAGCGCCTGCAACTGTTTATACCGCTCGATGCCCCGGCTGAGCTCCGCCTGTTTCTCCTCTAGTTCAACAAAGCGGCTATGTTTTTTTCTCAACTCTTCTACCTTCGCTTGAGCCGCCCCAAGCTGCTTCGTCATCGCCTCCACTTGCCCCTTCAACTCGGCGTATACACGCTGCATCGTTTTCCATTGTTCAGCGCTCACCGCCGCCCCTCCGATGGCGGCGGCCAGCTGGGCGAGGCGATGTTCGGCTTGCTCGATTTGGCGCCAATAGAGGCGGATTGCCTCATTCCATTCATCCCGCTCGGCTTTTTCCGCCTTCGCTTGCTTGACTTGTTCGACATCGACAAACATGGTGTCCGAAAGCGCGCCGCGCCAACGAGCGAGCGCCTCTTCTTCGCGGCGGACGCTTTCTTCCCACGCCTGCTTGGCTGCTTTTGTTTCGCTTTCAAGCATTTGATATGCCCGCTGGGCTCGCTGCCAGGCCTCATACGCCTGTTGCTCGCCGTTTTGCAACTGGCGCCATTCGGCCTCCGCCTGCTGAAGCTGCACAGCCGCTGGGCTTGAGCCCGTCTTCTCGCCCCGTTGCCGCTCATATTCGTTCCATTGCTGCTGTTTAACACTAATCAGCGAGTCAAGACGCACCCGCTCCGTCTCAAGCCGGCGCCGCTCTTCAGCCGCTTCCTCTTTCGCCTGCTGTTTTTCCTCTAAAAACAGCACGCTGTCCTCCAGCCGTTTTTGCACGTCGCGCCACACTTTTTCCCGTTCACGCAGCTGTTCATACACCGCATCGATCGTCTCAAGCGAATGGAAAGGATACATCTGCCGCCATTGCTGTTCAAGTTGCCGCCGCTCTTCCTCCAGCCGCTGCTTTTCAACTTGCAGCGCTTCGATGTCCGCCGCTATCCATTGGTACGCTTTCTCCACTTCGCGCCGCGCTGGCTCGGCTTCATTCCATTGGGCAAGCGCACGGTAGACCGCTTCTTTCAATTCCATCACATCTTGCGCAAGCGCCCGCACTTCCACAGTGAGGTCGACCGCCTCCTCCACCGAGCGACTTTCGGCCAACACGGGCGGCGCTTCATGGCCTGCCGCCAGCTCGGCAAGCTGCTCGAGCTGCGCCTTGAACGAAATGATCATTTGCCAATCTTGTTCATACCGCTGCCGCTCTACTTCAAGCTCCGACAGCCGGCTTGGCTGGACATCGTGCATTGCAACGGCCGGGTGCGGATGCTCGCGCGATCCGCACACTGGACACGGCTCGCCGGGACGGAGCCGCTCAGCCAAGGCAGAGGCGAGTTGCGCCGTCCGCGCTTCCTCGGCTCGCTGCCGCTCCGCCTCTATCGTTTTCTGCAAAGTATACAATTGTTTTTCAGCGTCCTGCTGACGCCTGCAGACGAAACGATACGTCTGTTCCACACGCCGGAACAGCTCGTGAAGCCGGGAACTGACAGCAGCTGCTCGGCGTTCCCTCTCCAACTTTTCCTCTTCCGCCCGGCGCCAAACAGTCTCCTTTTGCCGAAGCTGGGCATCGATGCGAGCGATGGCTGACGCCGCTTGCTCAATATGCTGCTTCTGCCTGTACGCCCGCTCTGCATCATCTTTTCCAGCCAGCGCCTCTTCATGCCGTTTCAGCTCTTCTTTTAGCTCCTGCTGCCGCTTCGCGCCGCGCTCATACCAGGCCGACGCCTCTTCAAACCGGCGCGCGGCTGCCTTCTCCTTGGCGATGAGGCGCTCCCGTTCTTCATTGAGGGCCGCGAGCTCCTGCCTGAGCGCTTCCATTTGCCGCTCGAGCTGCTCCGCCTGCCGCAGCCGTTCCATCTGGGCAAGCAATTCCGGTTCGCGCCGCGCCTTTTCTTGGCGAGCCCGTTCATAACGCCGCACTGCTTCTTCATAACTCGATTGGGCTTCCTCTAACCGACGCGCCAGTTCTTCATGCCGACGAAACGCCTCTGCCCGCAAGCGGCATGCCTGCTCGTACTGCTCCCAATACGGCCAAATGCGCTCCGCTTGCTCAGCGCGCTCCTTTTTCTCCTCAAGCTCGCGGATAGCAGGCTCATGCCGACGCAACGCGGCGAGCTCTTGTTCGACCGCTTCTTTTTCTTGTTGCCACGCCCATCGTTGTTTTGTTCGTTCCACATCCGCTTCGACTTCCTCAAGCTCTTTTTTTCGCTTGGCAAACAGCCCCGCGAGCTCCCGCACATCCGCCTCTGCCTGCTCAAGCGCCGCTTTTGAAGCGTCTCCGAGCCCTGCTTTTTCCGCTTCGATTTTTTCCCATTCTTGCTCCGCGGCGGCAAGCCGGTCTTTCAGCTTTTTGTTCAACTGATCGCCATACCGCTCAAGATGGAAGAGGCGCTGCAGCATTTGCCGCCGCTCCGACCCTTTGAGCGATAAAAATTCGGCAAATTTTCCTTGCGGCAAGACGACCGCCCGAGTGAAATCTTCCATCGTCAAGCCGAGCAATTGCTCGATCGCCTTGTCCACATCTGACAGTTTATCAGCGAGCACGATCGGCTCGGACCGGTGCTCAATCAAACGGCAAACGGCGCTGCGCGTCCGCCATTCGTCCACTTTTTTTAAGCTTCGTTCGACTGTATACTGTTTCGCTCCTGCCGCATTTTCCAGCTCAAACGTAAACGAGACGAACAGCTCTTGCTCCGCGTGGTTGATGATCGCCTGCGTGCGGTTGGCCGCCCGCTCGACGCTGCCGAACAAGGCGAGCGTCATGGCGTCTAAAATCGTTGATTTGCCGCTTCCGGTCGGTCCGAAAATGCCGAACACGCCGCCGTCGCACAGCGCGGTGAAATCGATCGTCTGCTTTTCACGAAAGCTATGAAGCCCGGCGATCGTCAGCGAAATCGGTTTCATTCTCCCTCCCCTTCCTTCTCTTCTTCCGCCGCCAGCTCCAAAAAGAGGCGGACGAGCTCTTCATCTGGCGTTTGTCCCCCAGTCTGCCGTTCGTAAAAGCGATGAAACATTTCTTCAAGTGAAAGCGGCTCGCGGCTCATTTCCATCATCTCTTCCGCCCGATTGGGAAGCACTGGGCGAATGTGGACAAATCCGGGATGAAGCTTGCGCAGCCGATCAATTTCTTCCATTGTCAACGACTCAGTCACATAGATCTCCAAATCGATCCAGCTTGATCGGTCTCTTCCTTCCTCACACCAGCGGTATACTTGAGCGAGCCCCTCTGTCGCCTTCCAACGGATGAGCGGTTTGCCGGCAGCGAGCGGTATCTCCGCCACCTTGGCCGCGCCGCCTGGATGCACGTCAACGACCGTGACCGATTTGGCTTGACCGGCTTCGGAAAAGCTGTACGCCAAAGGCGAACCGGAATAGCGCGCCGCCGTCTTGGCCCGCTTGACATCCTGCGGCCGGTGCAGATGGCCAAGCGCCACATATTGCGCGGCTTTCGGCAAGCTCTCAGCCGCCACCGTATAAGCGCCTCCGACTTCAATCGGCCGCTCGGAATCGGACGTGCGTCCGCCGGCGACGTAAAGATGGCTCATCGCAACATTGACGGTCTCCACCGTGAACGAGGCTGCCATCGCCGCTAACAAATCGCGGATGCGGTCATCGTACCGATTGCGCATCGTCGTCTCCTTACAGTCGGATGACAACAGCTCAGCAAGGCGCGATTCGGACGGATAGGCCAATGGAGCAAGCATCATCGTTTCCCCGCATGACGGGACGTCAATCTGGCAAACAGCCGCTTGCGGGCGACCGAAAAGAAAAATGTTGTGCGCACACATCAACGTCCGGGCGGCGCTGATCCGGTCGGGGTGATCGTGGTTGCCGCTGATGACTGCCACCGGGCGACGTCCTTTGTCGGACAAGCGGGCGAGGCTTTCATAAAACAGTTGTTCCGCAGCCGCCGGCGGATTGACGGAGTCGAATACATCGCCAGCCACAAGGATGATGTCGATTTGTTCTTTCTTGACAATCTCCACAAGCTCATCAACAAACGCCTCTTGCTCAGCCATCCGACTCCGCCCCTCGAGCGTTCTCCCAAAATGCCAATCCGCGGTATGCAAAATGCGCATTCTCTCTCCCCCTTGCATCACTCAACCGCCACAACAAATCCGCCGTCAAACGAATACAAATAGCATTCCGCCACCGGCGCGCGCCAAATTTGCTCGATGGCCCGCCGATACAAGCGCATTTGCGTCCCATAGCGGCCAAGCAGAAAACGCGCCGCTTCTTCCTTTTGTCCGGCAAAACGGCGGGTTACTTCATCGGTTTTATAGTCGATCATCACATAGCCGCATTCGTCGGCAAACACGCAATCGATCACCCCTTGCACAAGGACGCGCCGTCCCTTCTCCATCCCTTCACCGCCGTAGAGTTCATCTGCCGGAAGCCCCAAGCCGAACGGCACTTCACGGTGCACTTCGCGTGCGGCGCAAAGTCGGCGGCCAAGGTCGGCAGCGAAAAAGGCGGCGATCGCCGCTATGTCGACCGCTTCGGCTTGTTCTGACGACAGCAGCTCTTTTTCAACAAGGCGGGCGATTTGACTGCGGATCGACGATTCATCAAGCGGCGCTTGCAAATCAAGATGGCGCATGACGATATGGAGCGCCGTCCCTTTTTCAGCCGGCGTCAACGTCTTTTCCTGCATGAAGCGCGGCCGAGAAAACACCGGAGCCGTCCCTTGGCGCGGCCGCCATTCGTCCACTTGCTCACCAAAGAGCGCGCGATGTTCTTTGAGTTCTGACACCGATTGCTTGGCGCGCACGGCCGTTTCTTTCTCATACGAATACCGCCACAACAAGCGGCGTTTGACCTCCTTCTGCCACCCTCCTTCTACGGGAACGGGTCGCCCTTGTTCGAGGGCAAGAAGCACGCCGCCATCCATCTCCTCCCTCGCAGCCTCTTCGCCGCGCAAATCGGCGGCCGTCACGATGGCGATGCGCCATACAGACGGGTGGGAGGCGACCTCTTCAGGCGCCTTCGTTCCCGCAAGCGCCCCCCCATCACGATGACGGATGAGCGCCCGGCCGATCCAATCCAAGTAGGAGCGGGCCGAAGCCCGCACATCGTCGGGGAGAAGCCACCCGCGTTCCGAAGCAGCGCTTTTCCATTTTTCAATCTCCTTGGCCGCATCGTTGACCGACGCCAACAAATACAGCTTCTCTTTTGCCCTTGTGAGCGCGACATACAAAATGCGCATCTCCTCAGCGAGCAGTTCAAGCCGCTTTTTCGTTTGGATGGCCAACAGCGGCAGCGTCGGATAACTGATGCGCAGCCGCGGGTGGACAAAGCGGGCGGCAAAGCCCAGCTCTTTATCAAGCAAATATGGGTGATGCAAATCGCGCGTATGAAACGAACGCGCAAGCCCGGCGAGAAATACGATCGGAAATTCCAATCCTTTGCTGCTGTGAATCGTCATGATGCGCACGACGTCTTCCTGCTCGCCGAGCGGCCGAGCCGCCCCTAAATCGTCGCCGCGCTCTTGCAGCCGCTCGATAAAGCGGAGAAAACGGAACAATCCGCGAAACGACGTCGACTCGTACTGCCGTGCGCGGTCGTACAAAGCGCGCAAATTCGCCTGCCGCTGCCTGCCGCCTGGCAGTGCGCCGACAAAATCGTAAAATTGCGTATCGCGGTACAGCTGCCAAATAAGGTCAGCTAATGAGCGGCGGCGCGCCATCGTACGCCAGCCCTCGAGCCGCTCTAAGAAAACCGCCGCTTTCCTTTGGGTGTTGGCCTCTTCTTCCGTTTCCGCCGGCTTTTGCCGAAATGAACAGAGCGCTTCATAAAACGTGCCTTTTGGATCGGCAAGGCGAATCATGGCGAGTTCGTTCTCGTCAAAGCGAAAGAGCGGCGACCGGAGCACCGCGGCGAGCGGAATGTCTTGGTGCGGGTTGTCGATTACTTTTAACAGCGAGAGCATGACGGAAATTTCCGTCGCCTGAAAGTAGCCGGACGATAAATCCGCGGCCGCCGGGATGCCTTGCGCCTGCAACTGCTCGATCATCTGCGGCGCATTCGTCATCGAGCGGACAAGGATGACGATGTCACGGTACATGGCGCGCCGCGGCTGCCCGCTCGAACGATCGTATACATAAAACGGAGCGGAAACGATCTCTTTGATTTTTTTCGCCATCAGCCGCGCCTCGAGCTCCGCCGCTTCCCATTCAGCCGCTTCCTCTTCGTCCTCTTCTGCCGCACGCTGCCGGTTGATGATCATGACTTCCGGCGCCGCATCCTCCCTTTCCGGGTAATCGGCGCCGTATTTCAACTGCGCCGCTTCGTCGTAAACCATTTCGCCGACGGTTTCCCCCATGAGTTGCGCAAACAGAAAATTCGTCCCGTCAAGCACTTCGCGGCGGCTGCGGAAGTTGCTCGCGAGATCGATTTTCATCCCCCCTTCTTCTCCGTCGGTGGTGAATCGTTTGTATTTATCCAAAAACAGCATCGGCTCGGCAAGGCGGAATCGGTAAATCGACTGTTTCACGTCACCGACCATAAACAAATTGCCTGTTCGTTCGCTCCCTTTTTTCACCATCTGCAAAATCGCTTCTTGAACGAGGTTCGTATCTTGATACTCGTCAACAAGCACTTCATCAAACTGCGCCTGGTATTCCAAGGCGGCGGAGGAAGGCTGCCATTCGCCCGTTTCTGGATCGCGCCGCCGCAAAATATGCAAACAATAATGTTCCAAGTCAGAAAAATCAACGATGCCTTTTTCCCGTTTCGCCGCTTGGAACATGACGGCAAAACGGCGGACGAGGGCAGCGATCGTTTCAACGATCGGCTTCATTTCCCGCATATGGCGGAGCCAAACGGATGGATCGAGCGAAAACACATTGTCGCGCAGCGCTTCCATTTTCTTTTTCGCCTGATCGCGCAGCGACTTTGTTTCATCGATCAGCCGCCCGTCATAATCCTTGCCGCGGCAAGCCGGCAGCCGCCCAAACGACAGCGTCTTGAGCGCGCGATGCAGCTCAGCCCACGGCCCGGAAAGTTGCGCCTCTAACTTGGCGATCATCTCCAGATCTTCGCGCAGCCGCTCCACGTACGGACGCGGTCCACCCGGTTCTTCCGCAAGCTCAAGCGCCCTTCGGATCAGCCGTTTGGCCGCCGCCAGCTCCATCGCGGCATGTTGCGCGATATAGCGGGCTGCTGGCAGCGTCTTTATATCTGTTCGTTCGTCAACATCATACTTCGAGGTCAAACCCGCCAACCATTCATCTGGTTCCGGATGGGAGCGGGAAAATTCATAAAGGGACACAATCATCTCCTGCAGCTCCGCATCGCTCCGGTCGCCCGTATAGGCATCCACGACAGCAAAAAACCGCTCGTTGTCCGGCTTTCCGTATTCCTCCTCGAGCAGCTCTTCAAGGACATCCTCTTTCAACAGCTCGATTTCCGTTTCATCCGCGATGCGAAACGATGGATCCAAATCAAGCAAATAGTAATATTTGCGAATGACATCCAAGCAAAAGGAATGGAGCGTCGAGATCGCGGCACGAGGAAGCAGGCTGAGTTGACGCCGCAGATGGAGCGAATGCGGACGTTTGGCCAATTCCCGCTCAAGCGCCTCGCCGATTCTCGCTTTCATCTCTGCCGCAGCCGCGTTGGTAAAGGTGACGACAAGCAGCCGGTCGATATCGACCGCTCCTTCTTCCGCCGTCACTTTTTGGATGATCCGTTCGACGAGAACGGCCGTTTTTCCCGATCCAGCCGCGGCGGCGACGAGAATGTCCCGGCCGCCGGCGGCGATCGCCTTCCATTGTTCATCCGTCCATCGGCTCCCAACCGGCTTCGGACGAATCGTGGCGTTCATCATTCTTCCTTCCCTTCCGCTAGTTTTTCCATGACCGCTTCCTTCGTCTGCGGAGCAAGCTTCCGGTATTCGTTGCCGGAGAGTGCCTCATCAAATTGGCAGACCGGTTTGAAGGCGCAAAACTCGCACGCCGTTTTGTCTTTCAACTTGTACGGGGCGATCGACACGACGCCGTCGGCGATTTGCCCGCCGATGTCGATGAACAAGCGGCGGACATGCTCGCGGAGCGCGGCAAAGTCGGATGGACTCGCCACCGATGAACGCGAATGGATCGACCCGCTTTTCGTGAGCTGAGCAGGCACAATGAGTGACCATTGTCCGTCTTCCGTTCGTCTGTCCATCAGCCGGATCGCCTCGACATCAGCTAGCAACAGCCCGCGCATCCGAAACGGTTCCAGCAGCTTTTTCGCCATTTCCACCTCATCATCCACCCATTGCTTCGCTTGAACGATCGGATTGTGGATGTGAAAATAAAGCACCCCGGCTGGCAAAGCTGGCTGCCCGACAAGCTGTTCGGCATACGTCAGCACGATGTCCAGATAGGTGAGCATTTGCAGCGCCAGGCCGTAATATACTTCCGTCAAATCGAGCGTTTTCGCGCTCGATTTGTAATCGATGATGCGAAGAAGCACTCCTTGGCTGCTTTCCGCTTTATCGACGCGATCGATCCGCCCAACAAGCTCCATCACTGTTCCGTCGGGCAGTCGAAACCGAAGCGGCGGCAGGTCGCCATTGGGGCCGAATGACAGCTCAAGCCCGATCGGAACGAAACCGCTCGCCCGCGCATGCTCACTTAACACATGGGTTGTACGGGCAACGACATGTTTCAATTTTCGTTTCATATATTCATAGCGATGAGAGCTTGAGAGCACTTGCTGCTGGATGAGCGGGACGATTCGCTCGACCGCTTCGGCCGACAGCCGTTCACAGTCTGGTCTTGACAATTCGCGCCAATCAAGATGCTGTTCGCGCAGCCGGTCGGCGATTTGCTTGATGGCGGCATGGAACAATTGCCCAACATCTGGCGCCTCAAGTCGGAAAACGTTGCGTTCTTTCAACCGCAGCCCGTGCGATGCGAAATGGGCGTACGGGCATTTTTGAAACTGCTCCATGCGCGAGACGCTCGCCTGAATTTTTTGGCCATACAGCCGCTGGCTCCACTGTTTTTTGAGCGGCGTCGCTCCGTTTGTATAAAAGAGCGCGGAGACGGCATGCCGCACCTGCTCCTTCCAGTCCCGATGGCCGATGAATGTGTTATACACATCCCACCAAAGCGGATCGATGCCGTAGTTGCGCTTCCATGCTCGGAGCTGGCTGATCAAATACGTTTGCGTCGCCCGCGGCGCAGTCACGAACGCCTCTGCTTTTTCTGCCGGGGCGTCGAACGGGTCGTTGCCGCACAGATGCACCGGCGCATGCGGAAACAGTTCCGTAAGCTGCTTGATGAGCAGCGACGGCATCAACGCTTTCCCTTCCCCATCAGCAAGCGGATATGTAACATACAGCCGCTGGCTTGGACAAACAAGTGCCAAGTAGACAAAAAATGGGTCATAAAACAGCTGCTCCCGCCCTCCCGGAGCGAGCGCCACCCCCAACTCACGCAGATGCTCGCGCTCCACTTCCGCCATCAGCCCGTCTTCCTTCACTTTCGCTGGAATAACGCCATCGTTGGCGCCGATGACGAACGCATACTTGATGTCAATCAAACGAGAGCGATCAAGCTGAGCGACGATCACCTGGTCCATCGCCGGCGGCACAAGGGAGAACTCCAACCGATCGAGCCCAGCTTCGATAATCTTGACAAACTCAGCGAGCGGCAGTGATTCTGTCCCGAGCATTTCTACATATTGGTCAAGCAAATCGACGACGGCGTTCCACGCCTGTTCATGCTGGCGCGCTTCAACGAGGCGGCCGTCCGCTTCCGCTTGCGCGCTCATTTTCTCTAGTTTTTTTGGAATCTGCAATTCTTCCAAAAACAGATATAATGCCATACAAAACCCGCGTCCGTCCTCCGCCCGGCGCAGGCGGCGCTCCAACCGGCGAAGCGGAGCGGCCAACGCCTCACGCCATTCATTGAGCTTGTCCTCAAACTGCCGCTCTTCGTCCGTCTGTGGTGCGTTCAAACCTTCAAGCGCCTGATAGCGCCGATACGTCCAGCGCTCATTGTTTGTCCACTTATCTCCTTTGATTCCGTAAGCAAGCACATAGTTTTCGAGCTTGTCGGCCGCCTCGCGCCACATGACCAAGTCTCCGTCGGCCGGAAAAAGCAAATCCGTTTTCACCGCCCGAAACACTGCTTCATATCGCCAGCGCGTCACGACCGTCTCTAAGGCAGCGCGCACGAGTTCAATGAGCGGGTGGTGGTGCATCGGTTCTTTTTCATCCATAAAATACGGGATCCCAAAATCAAAAAACACCGTTTTCACCAGATCGCGGTACGCCTCCGTCTGGCGGATGATCAGCGCAATGTCGCGATAGCGCGCCCCTTCATCGCGGACAAGGCGGATGATTTCGCGTGCGACCGCCTCGATTTCCGCTCGGCGATTGGACGCCTCATAAAGATGGACGGCATCGGTCTTTGCACCATATGGAAGCAACGGGCGGCGGTGAAATTGCGCCTCAAGATGAACGAGCGCCCTGTCTTCATGGCGGAGGTTGGCCGAAAGCACGATCGGCTCTTCGATCGCAATCTCATTGCTTAGCGCCAACTCCCTCAGCTGGCGGTACGTTTGCGCCGGCAAATAAAAGAGATGAAGTTCGTCCGGCATTCCGTCGTCATACGGACGGTCGATCGTCAAACAAACGGTGACGCGCCGGCAATGGCGAAGAAGCTGTTCGATGATCATATATTCTTGCGGCGCAAAATGATGAAAGCCGTCGATGTAAATATCGGCATCCCGCAAATAACTTGAGCGCGGAATATGCTCAGCGAGCAAGCGCAAATAATCTTCCGAATCAAGATAGTGGCCGATAAGACTCCGCTCAAGTTCCTCATACACGAGCGCCACATCGTTCAACTTGTCAGCGAGCAAGCGTCGGCCCGGCTGGTTTGGCCCATCCTCGAACGCCTCGGCATGTCGGCGGAGTTCGCCCGGCGTCAGGCAATACCGTTTGCATTCGGCGATCATTTCGTTGAGCTGCTCGATAAAACCATGTTTGTCCGCCGCGCGGCCAAACAGTTTCAGCTCTTGTTTGCGCTGCTCAATAATTTTGCGGATCATCATCTGCACGCCAACATCATGAATGTGGTACCGGGTCATGCCGCCTGTTTCCTGCAGTACGCGCCAAGCGAGGCGGGTGAAGCTGAACACTTGGGCGCGAATCATCCCGCCCACTCCCTCGGTATGTATCAACGCGTATTCGCATTGAAATGTCATTTGCTCCGGAACGAGATAGACGATCGCCCTTCCTTTTGGATCCTCTTGCAGCTGGCGGCGAATTTCTGCAAGGCAGACAGCCGTTTTCCCGCTTCCCGACCGCCCGAGCAAAAACCGCAGCGACATTGTATCCACCACCATTCGTTTCCTTTATTTGTTTTATTTTAGCACATACGTTCGCTTTTGGGAAGAAAAAACGCCCTTCCGGCTGCGGGTTATATGGAGGCAATCTGAAACGTTAACGTTTGTTTCTTTTTGTGAAGCCAGCCGACATGTCAGCGACTGTCGGACGACTGAACAACCTCGCTTCGAAGGATCCATTTATTGGTCTCCGAAGCTTCAATTCGTTATAGAAGCGGAAGACTTCTTTCGAGATGAAGGTTAAAACTGAAAGGCGAACTGTTTAAACGGCCAGTAGCGAAAGTCCACCTTGCCGACAATTTTGTTGATTTTGACAAACCCAAAATGGCGGCTGTCCCAGCTGCTAAGCCGGTTGTCGCCAAGAACGAAAATGCAGCCGGGAGGCACCCGTGTTTTCCCGGTCACCTCCTCAAGCGTAAAATCCCCGGTCAGCCTGCCGTCAAGCAGCTTTTGCTTATACGGGCGCAAATACGGTTCGTCAACTTTTTTTCCGTTGATATACAAGATGTCATTTTTGTACGCGATCCGATCGCCAGGCAGGCCGATAACCCGCTTGACGTAATCTTCGTTTTTGTTGGCGTGAAAAACGATAATATCGAACCGGCGAATAGGCCCGATGTCATAGGAAAGCTTATTGACGATCAACAAATTGCCGCTCTCTAGCGTCGGCATCATCGATTTTCCTTCCACCACGTAATTGCTGAACACGAACAACCGAAGCGTGGCAACAACGCAAACGGCAACAAACCATGGCCATCGGCGGCCTCGTTTTTCTTTTTGCTTGGTCACTCCCCGCCCTCCTCGCCGCCTTGTTCTTCCGTCAACGAAAATCGCGCTTCCACCCGTTTTCCGGCGTACCAAAGCAACAGAACGACTGCGGCGATCATCGCTGTGCGCAGCGGCTGACGGATGAGCGCCTTCAAGTCATAGCCGATAAAACTGATTGTAAACACCATGATCATCTTTCCTAGCAGCACCGCCAATATAAACTGCTGGCGGCTGATGCGCGACAGTCCGGCGACAATATTGACAAGCGCCGACGGGGTGAACGGAAAGCAATACAATAAAAACAGCGGACCAAATCCATGTCGCTCAATCCAATGCATAAACTGCCGCACTTTGGGATGGCGGCGGACAAAATGAAAAAATCGCTTTTGTCCCACCTTCCGCGTCAGCCAAAACACGATGAGCGAGCCAAGTGAAGCACCTAGCCAAGAGATAAGAAACCCTTTCCATAGTCCAAACGCCGCTGCGTTCGCCATCACGAAGACGAACATGGGCAAAATGGGAAAAAACGACTCAAGCAACGTCGCTGCGATGCCGGGAAGCACGCCGAAAGAGCGGTATTGTTCGAGCAGGGAAAGGATGCTGTCGAGCGTGAACCATTGTTTGATTGTTTCCATATCCATGTCTATTCCCCATTCAAATGCCGTTTATATTTTTTATTTTACACGTCCAGACGCTTAATTTGAACTCATCTTTCGGAAAAACCATTTTTATCAATTTGTTCAGCTAACTCTGTTTTTCTTGCTGCATGCGAAATATGTATTGGAGTTTGCGCTCTCTCGCTTCCATCCGTTCGGACAGTTTCGTCCGGAGTTGCGCCGTTTTGTATAATTGATTGATAAACGATTTGTAGGAAACGTCGAGGAGTACGCTTTTTCCGTTGCGGAAATAAACAACGGTCCGCTCATATTTGGCAGGCTCATACTGGCAGACATGGATGTGCGAAAGCCAAACGCAGCGGGAATCGCGTGGAGAGGCGGTTGGAAATACGTAAATTTCATTGGCTGGTTCGATGGCAATCGGCGCTTTATGGGTGATGCCGATGACAGCTTTTGTCCCTTCTTTTCTCCCTTGAAAGCTGCTTCCGTAGTAATCGCAACTATGTTTAATAATGTCAATGGGCGTCTGTTTGATGATATATTCGCCGTCCTCTTCAATGACTTTCGCGTATACATCGCTGTTGACAAAGTACGGGAGAACCGCCATCGTATAACGGCTTACGACGAAATGTTTCAGCACAATGAACTCATTGACTTTCATCCGTTCATCTCCTCCCATGATCAACTGAATCACTACTCCTATCATACCATTAGGAGTCATATTTTTCTATATTTTGAAAAAAGTTAACGAAAAAACCCATGACGAATGTCATGGGGGATGTCAGGAGTTTTCAAACGTTTGACCGATCTCTTTGGCAGCCAAATATTCATTCGCCTGTTCCAAGGCGGTATGTTCGCCGACGGAGTCGCCAGCATACGTCTCTTCATTCATCGACCATTGCTCAAAATGAAGATCCGTGCTGACGCGAAACTCAGCAGGCATCAACTCCGGCAGGTCGCCTTGCTTCTTTTCCATCACATCGCCTCCTTGTACTCCATAGGATGCGTCATTTTTTCCTTATTATGCGATGGAAACAAGGTGGCTGTTCGTCTCAAACAAAAAAGCGCCCGGCCAAGCCGGGCGTCCCTTTGCTGATGATCGGCATTAGATGGCTGTAAACTGCTCCTCTTCGGTCGATCCTTTCAAGGCGACTGTTGACGATTGGCCGCCGGAGATCACTTGGGCGACTTCGTCGAAATAGCCCGTGCCGACTTCGCGCTGATGGCGCGTCGCCGTGTATCCGTACCTCTCGGCGGCAAATTCCGCTTGCTGCAACTCGGCGTACGCCGCCATGCCGCGTTCTTTGTAGCCGCGCGCCAGCTCGAACATGCTGTAGTTGAGCGCATGGAAGCCAGCCAAAGTGACAAATTGAAACTTGTATCCCATTTTGCCGAGCTCTTGCTGGAAGTTGGCGATCGTTTCGTCGTCCAATTTTTTCTTCCAGTTGAACGACGGAGAGCAGTTGTACGCCAGCAGCTTGCCTGGGAATTTTTCATGAATGGCTTCGGCAAACCGGCGCGCCTCATCCAAATTCGGCTCACTCGTCTCGCACCAAATGAGGTCGGCATACGGCGCATAGGCAAGCCCGCGGGCGATCGCTTGATCCAAACCAGCTCTTGTGCGGTAGAAGCCCTCCGGTGTCCGCTCGCCGGTAATAAACTCTTGGTCGCGCGGGTCGATGTCGCTTGTGATCAAGTCAGCCGCGTTCGCGTCGGTGCGGGCGATGAGCACCGTCGGAACCCCCATGACATCGGCGGCCAACCGCGCCGCAATCAAGTTGCGAATCGCCGTCTGCGTCGGCAAAAGCACTTTGCCGCCTAAATGGCCGCATTTTTTCTCCGATGACAGCTGATCTTCAAAATGGACGCCAGCCGCTCCGGCTTCAATCATTGCCTTCATGAGCTCAAAGACGTTCAGTTGGCCGCCGAACCCCGCCTCAGCGTCAGCGACGATCGGCACAAAGTAGTCCACGTCCCCGCTGCCTTCTAAGTATTGAATTTGATCCGCGCGCTGCAACGCTTGATTGATTCGCTTGACGACATGCGGAACGCTGTTGGACGGATACAGACTTTGGTCCGGATACATCTGCCCAGCGAGGTTGGCATCGGCCGCCACTTGCCAGCCGCTTAAATAAATCGCCTTCAAGCCCGCTTTCACTTGCTGCACCGCTTGATTTCCGGTCAGCGCGCCAAGAGCCGCGACATAATCCTCGGTATGAAGCAGCTTCCACAGTTTTTCCGCTCCGCGCCGAGCGAGCGTATACTCGATATCCAGCGAGCCGCGCAGTTTAATGACATCCTCAGCGCTGTACGGACGGACGATCCCTTTCCAGCGCTCCTCATTTTTCCAACTTTCTTCTAATTGCCGGACACGTTCAGCAAATGACGCCATGTTTCCTTCCCCCATCTCCCTATTGTTATACTACATTGTTTTCATTTACGATTTTATTATATAACAGAAAAACAAAAGTGCAAGCCTTTTTTTGAAACTTTTTTCAATTGGGAAAATGGTCGTATATTGTTCATAAACATCGCGATTTTTTCGTTAATCTTTTTGATATGATCATATTAAGGAGTGATGAATGGTGAAAAAATGGTATACGTTAGCTACCCTTCTTGTCATCATCGGCATCAGCGTCGGCATCCTGTACTTTGCTGTCTACCAGCCATCGACGATGCGGCTTCCAAATGACGTGACGATGGAAACAGCATGGGGAAAATCATACGAGTTTGGCGACCTTCCGCCGAAAGTGCGGCTTGTCGAGTTTATTTACACAAACTGTCCGGATGTTTGTCCGAACACGACAGCGCAAATGGCAAAACTGCGCGATCGTTTGAAAAAAGCCGGGGTATTTGGGAACAAGGTGGAATTCATCACGATCACGATCGACCCAGCGCGCGATACGAATGAAAAACTGCAAACATATGCCCGTACGTTTGGAATCACCAGCGACGGGCAAGGGTGGGTGTTTTTGCGCGGCAGTGAAGCGGACACGAAAAAAGTAGCGGATGCCTTCCACTTTCAATACCGCGACCCGGGCAACGGCATGATCGTACACACGACGTTCGCCTACTTGCTTGGCCGCAACGGGCGTGTCGTCAAACAAATCGGCATGGGGACATCTCAATTTCATGTCGATGAGGTATATGAGGCGATTATGGAGGAATTGTCATAAGTTTGCATAGCTGTCGCAAAAGGAAAAGAGGAAGCGATGTCCGCTTCCCTTTTTAACCAAACAACGAATACAGACTGAGCGCCGCAACCGCCGCAAGCACAACGACCATGACGTTCGCCCCAAGCCAAGCAGTGATGACGGCCGCCGCAAAACCGATGACACCGAACCAAAGATCATCTTGGAGGAAAAAAACGTCAGGAATAATGAGCGCCCCAAGCACCGCATACGGCACATTTTTCAGCACTCCTTGCCAAAACGGCGGCAGCTCGATGCCGCCGAGCAGCACAAACGGCAACAGGCGCGGCAAATACGTCACGACCCCCATGCCGATGATCATCCATACGATCGTGCTATTCACCGCCGTTTCCCCCTTCCTTCGTCAGCCATTGGACGATGATGGCCGACAACAATGTAGCCAAAACGATCGACCAGCCTTTCGACAAGTGAAGAGCAAATGTGCCGATCGAGTTAAATAAAGCCGACAGCCCCGCCAGCCAGACAATTTTCCGCTGCTTTTTCAACGCTGGAACGAGCAGACCGATAAACATGGCATACAAGGCAATGGACATACTTTCTTGCAAACTTTCCGGCAAACCGGCCCCAGCCGCATAACCAATGCCCGAGTTGACGACCCAACTGCCATACGCCATGGCAATGAGCCCAAACATATATGCGGCGTTGATCATTCCTTCTTTCATCGCCGCCACCGAAAACGTCTCATCGGTAATGCCAAAGGCGTACAGCGCTTTTTTCCAAAACGCGTCCGGCTCAGCCTTTTCATTAAGGGACGCCGACATTAAAAAATGGCGAATGTTCAATATGAATGTCGTCAACACGATTTCAAACGCCCCGGTGCCAGCGGCAAGCAGGCTTAACGCGATATATTGCGAGGCGCCAGCGAAGACGGCGATGCTCATGAGCACAGTCTCGGCGAACGTCAGTCCGGTTGTTTTGGCGAGCAACCCAAACGCCAGCGCGATCGGCATATAGCCGATGGCGATCGCTACTCCTGCTTGCACCCCTTGGCGAAACGGCGCCATCTTGCCGGCTGCCCATGTCGTTTCCATCCATTCATCCCCTCCATTTGACTAGATTGATAACTCTATTGTCTAAAAATTCCCCTCATTTCGCAACCCGAACGTCCATCTATCGTTTCCGCTCACGCCAAACACGAGACAAATGCAGAGAGAGGCCAATCTATGATATAATCAAACTGATTCATGATTGACGGCAACAGAAAAAGGGGGCACGTCCGTGTCAGTGAAACCGGTATGTATTAACCGACCGCGGCATTTTCCGTTATGAACAAGTCACGTACCCGATGGAAGAGCGCGGCTTGCAATTTGGCGATGGCGTCTATGAAGTCGTCCGCTTATATAACGGGATATATGTTTGGCTTCGCGAGCATCTTGACCGGCTGTACCGTTCAGCGGCCGCCATTCGCCTATCCGTTCCGTTTGGTTGCGAAGAGCTCATCGAACGGCTTGAGGAGCTTCGCCGCCTCAACGATGTGCAGGAAGATGCGATTTTGTATTTGCAAGTGACGCGCGGCAGCTTCCCGCGCAACCATGCGTTCCCAGCCGAAAAACGCCCGAATTTGTACGCCTACATCCAGCCGATAGCGCGGAAAACCGAGGAAATGACGTACGGTGTGCGCGCGATTTTGACAAAAGATGTCCGCTGGGAATATTGCTATATCAAAAGCTTGAACTTGCTGCCGAACGTATTGGCTAAACAGGAAGCGGTCGAGCGCAGGGCGTTTGAAGCGATTTTCCATCGCGACGGCGTCGTAACCGAAGGCAGTTCGTCAAACATTTTTCTTGTTAAAAATGAAACGGTGTACACTCATCCGGCCACCGCACGGATTTTAAACGGCATCGTCCGCACGAAAGTGAAGCAGTTTTGCGCCGAGCTTAGCATTCCATTTGTCGAAGAAGCGTTTTCCACCGCCGACCTTGCCAAGGCGGACGAACTGTTTTTAACGAGCACGACGTCAGCGATTATCCCGATCATTCAAGTCGACGAAACAGTGATCGGAAGCGGCGCCCCGGGGGCGGTGACGAAGGCGCTGCAAGCCGCTTACCGACAAGCGACACAACCGTCAGCCAAAACGATTTGACCGGCCGACCGAACAGAAGGGGCTGACCCAAAAGCGTCAATCCTCCCAAACGAAATACTATATATTGTGTTATTTTAATTATTTTTATACTATATATAGATATAAAAAAGAGTGTCCCGATCCTTTTGGGACACCTGGTTTTGTTTTATGAGCTGAGCACGGCGCGGTCGCTCGCGAACTGGCTGCCGCGGATGCGTTGGAATGCCTCAAGCAGCCGCTCGACCGTCAGTTCCTCTTTTTCTTTTCCTTCCGCCGCAAAAATGATTTGCCCACCGTCCATCATGATCAACCGGTTGCCAAGGCGGATCGCCTGCTCCATATTGTGCGTCACCATGAGCGTCGTCAAGCGGTGCTGCTCAACAATTTGCTTCGTCAACTCCGTGACCAACTCCGCGCGCGCCGGGTCGAGGGCGGCGGTATGCTCATCAAGCAAAAGCAGATCCGGCTTTGTAAACGTCGCCATCAACAGCGAGAGCGCCTGCCGCTCCCCGCCGGAAAGAAGCCCGACTTTGACGGCGAGCCGGTCTTCAAGCCCTAAATGAAGCGTTCGCAGCGTCTCCCGAAACCATTCGCGCTTTTGCTTCGTGACGCCGAGGCTTAACGTGCGCCGCTTTGTCCGGTTGTAGGCAAGCGCCAAATTTTCCTCAATCGTCATATGCGGGGCAGTGCCGGCCATCGGGTCTTGAAAGACGCGGCCGATGCAACGGGCGCGCACATGCTCCTTGAGCGCGGTTACATTACGGCCGTTGATCCACACTTCGCCGGCATCAGGAGACAGCCGTCCGGAAATGATGTTCATGAGCGTGGACTTGCCGGCGCCGTTGCTGCCGATGACGGTGACGAAATCGCCGGGGGCAAGCGTCAGATCAATGCCGCGCAAAGCGATTTTCTCGTCAGCCGTTCCTTCGTTAAATACTTTTGTAATTCGTTTCAGCTCCAGCAACGGTTTCCCCCCTCTCCAACTGCTGCGCCCTCCGCTTTTTTCGCTGCCGTTCTTTTTGCGCCGCCAACATGTTGGGCACGACGAGCGCCAGCATGACAATGAGAGCGGTAATCAATTTCACATCGCCCGTCTCCAAAAACTCCACACGCAACGCGAGCGCCAAAATAAGACGGTAGACGATGGCGCCGCCGATCACCGCCCACGTCGCGCTTGAGACCGAACGGGCGCCAAACAACGCCTCCCCGATGATGACCGAAGCCAGGCCAATCACAATCATCCCAATTCCCATCCCCACATCGCTGAATCCGCCATACTGAGCGACGAGCGCTCCGGAAAGTGCCACGAGCGCGTTCGACAACCCAAGGCCAAACACGATCAACCAATCCGTGTTGGCGGAAAAGCTCGCCACCATCAGTTTGTTGTCCCCGGTTGCCCGCAAGGCAATCCCCACTTCTGTTTTCAGCATCCAATCCAACAGCCCTTTGACCATTAGCGTGACAATCGCCATTGACACAAGCACCGCCCATGTCCGCGGCGCGAAGCCAGTGAAGGAAACAAGCTGGTTGAGCGCCGCATCTAACCCGGCTTGCCGCCAGACGGCGGTGATTTTCGTGATGACCGTTTCCTGCTGCAACAGCGGAACGTTCGATTTGCCCATAATGCGCAAATTGATCGAATACAAAGCGATCATCATTAAAATGCCGGATAACAGTGGATTGATTTTCCCTTTCGTATGCAAAAGCCCGGTCAACACCCCGGCGGCAAAGCCGGCCAAAAGCGCCGCGGCTGAGGCGGCGAACGGGTTGGCTCCATTGACAATGAGCACGGCGGCGACGGACGCACCGGTGACGAAGCTGCCGTCAACTGTCAGATCGGGAAAATCCAAAATTCGAAATGATAAATAGACGCCAAGCGCCATCACAGCGTAAATTAAGCCGGCTTCGACGGAACTGAACATCGCTGTCCACACAACTTTTCACCTACCTTTTCGGAAACACACCGAAGGCGCATTTGACACGTTGAGTGCAAAAACGCACTTTTACCTACTTTTTTGGCCCCCCCTCCTTCATCGAAGGAGGGACGGCCGCTTATTCAATATATTCCGCAATGGAATCCCATTCCGGATTGAGCTTGATGCCCATTTCTTGCGCTGCTTTTTTGTTGATGACAAGCTTCAATTTTTGTGGATATTGCACCGGCAAATCGGCTGGCTTTTTGCCGTTTTGCAAAATTTGCGCCGCCATTTCCCCGGCTTCGTAGCCGATGTCATAATAGTCGAACCCGTACGCCGCAAAACCGCCGCGCTTGACGGAATCCAATTCGCCGACAAAAAGCGGAATGTCGTGTTCATTCGCCACCTGGATCACCGACTCGAGCGCCGAGACGACCGTGTTGTCGGTGATGATGTACAGACAATCGACTTTGCCGACGAGCGACTCGGTCGCCTGCTTCACCTCTGCCGACGTCGATACTGATGCAGAAACGATTTGCAAGTCCGTTCCTTGCATCGCCTTTTTCACCTGTTCGATTTGAGCGACGGAGTTTTGTTCGCCGGCGTTATATACCATGCCGACACGGTTGCCTTTAATATATTTGTCAATAAACTGCACCGTTTTCGGAATAGCCTCCGGGTGCGTATCGGTCGTTCCCGTCACATTGCCGCCCGGTTTTTCCATCGATTGAACAAGCTGCGCGCCGACTGGGTCAGTCACCGAAGTGAACACGATCGGAATGTCTTTTGTCGCATTGAGCGCCGCCTGCGCGCTTGGCGTTGAGTTGGCAAAAATCAAGTCGACGCCGTCCGAAACAAAATTATTGGCGATCGTTTGGTTGTTGCTTTGGTCTCCTTGGGCGATTTGCACGTCATACTCAACGGACAGCCCTTTGTCTTTTAACGCCTGCTGGAATCCTTTGCGCGCCGCATCGAGCGATGGATGCTCGACAATTTGCGTCACGCCGATTTTGTACGTCTTTTCTTTCTCGCTCTTCCCGCCGCTTCCCTGGCTGCTTCCCGTCTCTTTCGCGCCGCCGCAGCCGCCAAGCAACAAAAAGCTGGCCGCGCACACCGCGGCGAGCCGCCGAATCGATTGACCCATGATCCCATCCCCCTATGTAGAGAAGTTTAGTCCTTTTAAACTTTTATGTGTTAAATTATATAAATTTCTCTGCTTGTTTTCAATATACTATTCAAAAAAAAGAAAAGGTGCTGAAAATTCAGCACCATCAAGCGTGGGAAGACGCGAGCCGCTCTTTTAGCGCTCTTCGCAAAATTTTTCCTGTCGCGTTTTTCGGCAGCTCGTCCAAAAAGTCAATCGCGCTCGGCACTTTATATTTTGCCAACCGCTCACGGCAGTAAGCAATGAGCTCTGCTTCCGTCAGCTCCCGATTTTTCGCGACGACATACGCCCGCACCGCCTCTCCGTAATCCGGGTCCGGCACGCCGATCACCGCGGCTTCCACGACATCCGGATGGCTGTACAGCACTTCTTCGACTTCGCGCGGATACACGTTGTAGCCGCCGACGATAATCATCTCTTTCTTTCGGTCGACGATATAGAAATAGCCGTCCTCGTCCATGCGCGCCAAATCGCCTGTGTGCAGCCAGCCGTCACGCAAGGCGGCCGCTGTCTCTTCGGGCATTTTGTAGTACCCTTTCATGACGTTCGGCCCGCGAACGACAAGCTCACCGACTTCGCCGACAGGCACTTCTTCTCCGTATTCGTTGACGACCTTATTTTCAACATTCTTAATGCTCGTTCCAATCGAACCGGGTTTGCGCGGCCGATCGAGCGGATTGAAGCAGGTGACGGGGGACGCCTCCGAGAGCCCGTACCCTTCCGAGATGATGACATTGAACTTTCTCTCAAAGTTTTCAAGCAAGGCGACCGGCATCGAAGCGCCTCCTGAGATGCAGAGGCGGAGCGTTCGCAAATCGTCTGCGCTTCCTTCCTCATGCTGGTAAAGGAAGTTGTACATGGTCGGCACGCCGGCAAAAATCGTCGCTTTTTCTTCGCGGGCCAGCTGGAACAACTTCGACGGACTGAACTTTGGCATAATGAGCACCGTTCCGCCGTTCATCAGCGGGGCATTGAGCGCCACGGTCAAGCAAAAAACATGAAACATCGGCAACGCGGCGATGACGCGATCGTTTTCGTTGATGCCTAAATAATCAGCCGTATCTTGAGCATTGCTGTATATGTTTTTATGAGTGAGCATCGCCCCTTTCGGCTTGCCGGTCGTCCCCGATGTGTACAAAATGACGGCGACATCGTCATCATCGAGCTCAGGTCCGGTAAAATCCGGGCTGCCGGCCGCCAACACTTCTGCAAACGATTTCATTCCTCCCGACAAGGAAATGCCTTTTTCCTTCCCTTCCGGCGTTTCACAAATGATCGCATGCTCAAGCAATGGAAGACGCTTTTTCGCCTCGTCAAACAACGGAGCGAGCAAATCGAGGCCGATCACCGCCTTTACGTCGCCGTTGTGCAAAATATAAGCGATTTCTTCCGGCGTATAAATGGGATTGATCGGAATGACGGTCGCCCCAAGCCGCAACGCTCCGTACAAGCCGATGACAAACTGCGGCGAGTTGCCAAGCAGCAAGGCGATATGGTCGCCTCGGCGAACGCCAAGCTGCGCCAACCCATCAGCAAACTGTGACACCGCAGCATTCAATTGCTGATACGTGCGCCGCTCTTTCAAAAAGACATACGCTTCCTTGTCCGGCAACTGTTTCGCGATTTGCGCCAATCGCATCGTGATGTTCATATGAGCTCCTCCCCCAAAATGAATGAATAACCATTCATTTTATAAGTAAAAAAATTCGAACTATATTCATTATAAAAAAAAAGAACAGCAAAGGGCAAGGGAAAGCGTTTCCTTTGCTGTTCCCCCTTGTTTTTGGCCTATTGCGCCCATGTCAGGCCAGTGTGGGCGAGGCGGATGACACCGCGGAACGTCCGGCCAGCCTCCTCAACCAGCTGCTCGTGCCGGCCAACGTGCGGCAAATGCGTCAGCCATAACTCGCCGACGCCAGCCCCCTCGGCAACGGCCGCCGCCTCCTCGCTCGTCATATGCCCAGCCGGCGCCGCATTTTGCCCAGCGTAAAAGTTGCACTCGCAAATGAGCAAGTCAGCTCCTTTGGCAAACGGAAGAAATTCCGGTATATAGCTTGAATCGGCCGTATAAACAACCGTCTTGCCGCCGGCAGTAATGCACATCGCGTAGCATGGCACCGGATGGACGGTTTTCATAAATGTGATCGAAAACGGTCCAACAGCCAGCACCCCATTCGGATCATAGGCAACTCCTTCCGTAATGCCGCTGTACGTCAAGCGGGAAAACGCCGCCTCGTCTTCCACATGGCCGTAAATCGGCAAGACAGGAAGGTCAGCCCCCAAATTTTTATGAATGAGACGCGCGTATTGGAGCGGGCCGATGTCGGCGATATGGTCGTAATGGTAATGGGAGATGATGACCGCATCTAAGTTTTCCACAGCCGCATAGTTTTGCAGCTTGGCAAGCGCCCCGCTGCCGCAATCAACGAGCAGGCAAAATCCGTCATGCTCGAACAAATACGCCGATGTCGCTTCATTGACGGCAGGGAATCCTCCCCAATAGCCGATGACCGTCACTTTCATTTTCGGTTCTCTCCTTCCATTCGTTTTGTCTTCATCATACACAACCGCGACTATTTTTTCATCTTTGTCGACTTTTGTTTTAAAACACATATTGACATTTTGGTTTGTGTTATAATACAATGAAATTACCAAGACAACGGAGGGGATCGGAATGTTGATGAAAGTGTTGGAATTTTTCAGAAACTTACCACCAAAAAAATGTCTGCATTGCGGCAAAGAGATTGACGAGCAACATGAATGCTACGGCAATACGTGCTCTGATTGCCTTGGCGCCGCTTACCGCCAATAGGTGAGCGGAGAAGCATCCCTTGTGTCGCAACGTCGGCTGCCCCGCCGGCGTTTGGCTGTTCCCCAATGCAGCCTGCCTTTTCTCTTGACTGCCTCCAGCTAAGAGGCATTTTTTTTGCCAATCTCAAGGACGCCATCACACACAACGTTCTAATGGCGGCCCAGCCGCAAAAAGCAATCCCCCGCCCCAGCAAATGGTTTTTATACCTATTATTTCCCATATATTGTTTGATTCCGATATTGGCCAATGCAAAAAGAGGAATGAACAGAACAGCAAAGATCCGGGACAAACACTTTCGGACGGAACACGATGGCCCGCAACTCTTTTCGCAGCATATGGCGCTCCCTCCTTTGCATAGATGACCAAATTGTTCGTATGGTCAATTCTCGGCAAAAAAAGAGGATCATCTACTTCGACAATCCTTGAAAAAATAACGGTTGACACTCCACACGGCTAAAGCCGTAGGATTCTTGGGCTGTTCGCGTCCTCATCCCTTTCTGTTTTGGACAACGCCCAAGTTTGGAGCTGTGTCATCATCCATCCCACCGAGTTTGACTTTCGTTGGTTTGTGCAGTTCTACCCTTAGTGTGATCGTGAGCATGAATTCACCTCCTTTTTCTTTTGAGATTCCACATAACGTTTGATGGTTTCGCTTGATGCATTTCCTGCTGCACTCATGACCATATCAGTCCGATGAATGAACTGCGACGGGGCTGACCCAAAAGGGAATTTCCCTTAACAAAAACACAACATATTGTTTCTTAATGATTATTTTATACCTACTATACAGTAATTAAGAAAGGGTGTCCCGATCCTTTTGGGACACCCCTATAAAGCACGAGATTTCTGTAAAACTGCCCCCATCCTTTTTTGCCCCAAACATCTAGGCGCACGTTTGGCGCTCCATTCGACATGAAAACGGAAACTCCATCACTCGCATTTTCACCGAAAACATCCATGAGCCATTTTTGCCCTTTTCCCTAGGCATGAACATGACCGTTCAAGGCGCATGTATTTTCATAAGAAAAAGACGGGCGGGCGAGCGTCTACCATCGAACGGAAGCGGCGAACCGTTCGACCGTTTACAAGTTGCTTGTTAATGGACGGTGCTATACCTAGCAGACGCCCGCTCCACCGCTGTCGGTTGCAAATGTTCAAGCACATCATGGGCCGCTTTTTCGCCTTGGTCAATGCAATCCGGCAATCCGAGCCCTTCGTATGAGCTGCCAGCCAAAAACACACCCGGCAGCGTAGCAGCCATCTGCCGCTTAATGTACGCCAGCCGCTCGCAGTGTCCGACCGTGTATTGCGGCATGGCCCGCTTCCATCGCGAGATGACGGCGAACTCCGGTTGGCCGGCAATATTCATCACTTTATTTAAATCATCCAATACAACGCGGACGATCTCATCATCAGGTTGATCGACGATCTCCTCATCGCCCGGGCGCCCGACGTAGCAGCGCAAGAGCGCCTTGCCAGACGGCGCGGTGTGTGGCCATTTTTTATGCGTCCATGTGCACGCTGTCATCGTGTAATCGCTGCGGCGCGAAACGACAAATCCGGTGCCGTCAATGTCTTGGCGGATCGCCTTTTCCGAGAATGCGAGCGCCACCGTCGCCACCGACGTCAGCGGCACTGAACGGAACGGGGCGAAAAACGGATAGTCAGCGAACATGTCGGGCACAACATGATGCGGCGTTGTCACGATGATGGCGTCTGCCCCCCACACCTCTCCTGTGCTCAGTTGCAGCCGATACGCCGAATCGGTGCGAACGATCCGCTCGACACGCACCCCTTTGATGACGCTGCCCGGCTCAAGCCGTTTTTCCACTTCGTCAACGAGCGACTGCAAACCCGTTTTTAACGTCTGGAACGCCCCTTTCCGCTCTTTTTGCTCTTTCGGCGTCGTTCGTCTCGCTCCACGGACAAGGCTTCCGTATTTTTGCTCAAGCTGAAAAAACTGTGGAAACGTCGCCATTAGGCTCATCTCATCAATGTCGCCAGCGTAAATGCCGGAAAGCAGCGGTTCGATGAGATTGTCCACCACCTCATCGCCGAGGCGGCGGCGGAAGAAGCGGCCAAGCGGCATATCACCATCGATTTTCACTGGCGGCAGCACAAAGTCAAGCGCCGCCCGCAGCTTGCCGGCCGGAGAAAACAGTCCGGTCGTCAAAAACGGGGCGATGCGCGTCGGAATGCCCATCACCGCTCCGCCCGGAATGGGATAAAGTTTGCCGTTGACCAAAATGTACGATGTTCCGGTCGCGTTATGAACGATCTCATGTTCAAGGCCGACTTCCTTCACAAGGCGAAACGCGCTCGTTTTCCTCGCCAAAAACGAGTCTGGACCGCGTTCAATGACAAAACTGTCACGGACGACCGTCTGCACTTTTCCGCCGAGCCGGTGCGTCGCCTCGACAAGTTTGCATGCAAGCGGGAGGCGTTGCTCTCGAATCGTCTTTTGCAAGTAGTAAGCAGCCGTCAAGCCGGTGATGCCGCCGCCGATGATGACGACCGTCCGTTGTCCTTCATTCATGTCGATCGCCTTCTTCCGCCCACTGCTTTAACACAACGGACGCCAATGCATCAATAAACAATGGATTTGTGTTGGGCATCTCCGGTCGGTAATAGCGGGCGCCGATCTCTTCTGTCACCTGTTTGCACTCAATGTCGTTGTCATACAGCACTTCCAAATGATCGGCGACAAAACCGACCGGCGCGTACACGAACGACGTATAGCCGCACTCTTCGTAAAGCTGGCGCGTCAAGTCTTGCACGTCCGGCCCAAGCCATGGTTCCGGCGTCTGACCGGCGCTTTGCCAGCCGACGGCATAGTGGGCGACGCCGGCTTGATCAGCAATTCGTTTCGCTGTCTCTTCGAGTTGCGTTGGATACGGGTCACCGGCTTGAATAATTTTTTCCGGCAAACTATGTGCGGATACGATCAGCACAGCTCGCTCCCGCTCACGTTCCGGCATGGCGGCAAAAATCGCCCGCACTTGTTCTGCCCAATATTGCAAAAACTTCGGCTCGTCATACCATTGATCAATCGTGTAAATGGCCGGTCCGCCGAGCTTTTCCGCTGCCGCTTTCGCCCGCTCATTGTACGAGCGAATGCTGAATGTGGAATAATGAGGGGCTAGGACGATCCCAACCGCTTCTTTGATGCCGTCATCATGCATGCGCTCGACGGCATCCTCAATGAACGGCTCAATATGCTTGAGCCCTAAATACATGCGAAACTCGACTTCATCTTGCACTTCGTTCAGCCGCTTCTCGAGCCGTTTCGCCTGCTCTTCCGTAATTTTCGCAAGCGGCGACAACCCGCCGATCGCCCGGTAGCGCGCTTTTAAATTCTCGATTTGTTCTTGCGGCGGCTTGCGCCCATGGCGAATATGCGTATAATACCGTTCAATATCATCTTCCCGGTACGGCGTTCCGTACGCCATCACGAGCAGCCCCACTGTTTTTTTCACCAATTGTGCCACCCCTCGTTTAGTTCGTTGACGTATATTCGTGGATAAAAGCGGTTAGACGCTTCAGTGTCGCCGGCTGAACATCCGGAAAAACGCCGTGGCCTAAGTTGAAGATGTAGCCCGGCTGTTCCATCCCTTCGTCCAAAATGCGCTTCACCCGTTCTTCAATCACGTCCCACGGCGCAAGAAGCACCGCCGGATCCAAGTTGCCCTGGATCGCTTTCGCAATGCCTTGGCGGCGCGCTTCGCGAATCGACAGCCTCCAGTCAAGGCCGATGACATCAAGCGGCAAGTCATTCCACTCATGCACCAAGTGACTGGCGCCGACGCCAAACATAATGAGCGGAGCCCCTTCTTCCCGCAAAGCGGCAAAAATGCGCGCCATCGCCGGCTTGATAAACGTCCGGTAATCGTCAGCATTAACGGCGCCAACCCAAGAATCAAAAATTTGCACAGCGCTTGCCCCTGCCCGAATTTGCGCCCGCACATAACGGATCGTCATCTCAGCAAGCTTGTCCATTAAGGCGAACCACGCTTTCGGTTCAGCATACATGAACGCTTTCGTCTTATGATAATTTTTTGACGGACCGCCTTCAATCATGTAACTCGCCAACGTAAACGGCGCCCCGGCAAACCCGATGAGCGGCACGTCCAACTGTTCATTGACAAGAAGCCGAATCGTTTCAAACACATACGGCACATCATGTTCTGGATCAATCTCCCCAAGCCGCTCGACGTCTTGAAGCGAGCGAATCGGATTCGCGATCACTGGCCCGACGCCGCCCTGAATCTCGACGTCCACACCAATGGCCGGCAGCGGTGTCATAATGTCTTTATATAAAATGGCGGCATCGACACCATATTGCTCAACTGGAAGTCTCGTGACGTACGCGCAAAGCTCGGGTTGATGCGTAATTTCAAACAGCGAATATTTTTCTTTCAGCGCCCGATACTCCGGCTGCGACCGTCCGGCTTGCCGCATATACCAAACCGGCACGTACGATGTTTGTTCGCCGCGGCAGGCGCGCAAAAATGTATCGTTGATCTGTCTAGCCATCTCCATCCGCCTTTCTTTCCTCACAATCCCGTCAACGGTTTCGCGTTTTCTTATCTTTAAACGTTGCCTATCTCCTTTTCACTATACAGCTTTCCGTACCCAATGTATAGAGAAGAAGGCAAACTGTCAAAAAATCGACCGATTTTCAAGTCCATGCCCATTATAGCAAAAAAGCCGCCCCGCCTGCACGGGACAGCATTTGGTTCAAATGAGAAACATGGCGACAACGGTCGTGACCAAAAGCCCGATGACAACAGGAATGAGGTTGCGGCGCGCCAACTCGAACGGATCGACGCCGCAGATGGCCGCCGCTGGAATGAGCGCCCACGGAACGAGCGTGCCGCCGCCGACCCAAATGGCGGCAATTTGGCCGAGCGCCGTCAACGTTGCCGCCCCGCCGCCGATCGCTACAGCAAACAAATGAGCGATCGAACCGGCGAGCGAGATGCCGGAAAACCCGGAGCCGTCAAGACCAGTAATCGCCCCGACGATCGTGACCGTAACCGCCCCCACCTCATTGTTCAGCGGCACTGCATGAGCCAAGGCAACCCCTAAATCATTGACGATGCCTTGCGATGCCTGGGGCAAATAGTCGCCGATGATTTTCACAAACCCCTCATCGCCGAGATAGAAAAACGCGGCGATCGGAATCACAGGGCCGAACACTTTAAACCCGAACTGAAACCCTTCAATAAAGTAATTTGTCACTTCTGCAAAACTTTCTTGCCGATGGGCGAGAACGGAGATGAGAATCAAAATGAAAATCGCCGTCCCACCGACCAGGGCAGTCGCTTCCCCGCCTTGCAACCGCAAATAAAACATCGCGATGACATCAAAGGTGAACAAAATCGGAATCAACAGCGCGAGCCATTTTTTCGTTTGTCCCGTCAGTAAATGGCTTGTTTTTTCCAGCGTCGAATCGACCGTGGCAGCCATTTCCGCCTCCCCGCGTGCCAGTCGCCCTCGCTTCATGTCACGGCGCAGCAAGTAAAACGCGGTGACCGTTGTGACGGCCCCCATGACAAAAACAAGCGGCACGCTGGCAGCGATGACATCACTGACCGGCAACCCAGCGGCATCGGCCGTTAATTTCGGCGCCCCTTGGATGATAAAATCGCCGGAAAGTGCGATGCCATGCCCGAACAAGTTCATCGCCATCGCCACTCCCAACGCCGGCAGACCGACACGGACCGCTGCCGGCAACAGAACTGCCCCCATGAGAGCAACAGCCGGGGACGGCCAGAAAAACCAAGAAATGATCATCATCAAAATCCCGATCGTCCAATACGCCCAAGCCGGCGTACGGATGAAACGGACAAACGGCGAAACCATGACATCACTGATGCCGGTGGCCGACAACACTTTGCTCATCGCCACAATAATCGAGATGACTAAAATCGTCGGCAACAGCTCCGTAATGGCGTAAATAAAGCTATTAAACACTCCACTGACCGCCGCGCTCAACGAATGGGTAGCGGCCGCCGCCAATAAAAAGATGCCGGCAATGCAAATGAGCGATGTATCTTTGCGAGCGACCATAAACCCAATAATGAGCACGATGAACAGCAAGTAAATCCAGTGCAGCGCCACAAGCTCTACACTCATGAATCATTCCCCTTTCTTCCCAACTTCCAGCCCGGCCCGCTGGACATGCGCCCAGGCCGGTGTACTACAGCATATGAAGCGGGAAAAAAGGTGTGAAAGCCCGCAGCGCCCCGTTACAAAAAGAAAAACGCCGGTGCCAGCGTAAACAGCGCTAGCGTCCGGCTTTCCGCCCGCGCGGCGGGCGCACGTACCGCCCCGCCGCCCAAAGACCCCATATGTTTCCGCCAAGCCAAGTGGCGAGCCAAAGAAGGCGCGGGGAAACAACCAACAGTACAAGATGGAATACCGTATTTTGCCCAATCAGCAGAATGGAAAGCAACCGAACCGCCGTTGCTTCCTGCTGCGCCTGCGGCAACGGATACAGCCGCGGCCATAGCGAATAGCGATGATGGGAAGGCAACGCGGCCAATTGAACGGCGGTCGCGTAAAGAAACAAAAATATGATGACCGCCCGCCCGTATTGGTGATCGATCACAGCCAACATGACGCCTCCGATCGCAGTGAGACGGACATACAGACCAGCATACCCACCGGCGCGCAAAAATGTACGGGCATACAAATGAAAAAACACATACCGCTTGCCGTACGGAATCAAAGCGAGAAGCGAATCAAGCCAGCGCCGCCGCTTCGCCGTCCCCCGCCATTCCGGAACGTCGGTAAACAAGTTGGCCAGACGATAAAACGCCCTTGCCGCCCGCTGTTCTTCGGCGATGATCTGTTCCCATTTCCACGTTTTCCCTCTCACCAACCGTGACAAATAGATGGACAGAACGGCCATCAAACCGACCAAAACGACAAAAAATGGCCATGGAGCCGCAACCAGCGCCAAATAAACGAACACCGCCGCTAGGCTGAAACGGGTAAATGCACCAACGCGATGAAAAGACTGATCGGCGATGTAGCTTCCTTGCCAACTGGTCCATAAGCTCCATCCTTTGAAGCAGAAAAGGCCAAGCAAAAAAAGCGGCCATGGCACCGGAGAAAACCGGGCATGAAGCGGTCCCGCCAACAGCAAAAGCAAAGAAAGGCCATACGCCTGCCATAACCATGAGACGAAAAACGCCCGCTGAATATACGGACCCAGTCGTTCTTCCGCCGGCAATAAAAACACCGCATCCGCCTCGCGGAACAAGGTGCGCACCGATCCGGCGGCCGCCGCCCAGCCGAACACGACCGCCGCAATCGCCGGATACGGAAACGAATCGGGAAGCGAAGACGCCCAACGCTCGTACATCACCGCTATACCGCCAAGCACGATGATCAAACCGACGAGCAAATGGTCGTTGAACATATAGCGCAAGTAGCGGATCCGTTTTCGCCATTCCGCTTGGAAACGCTGCTTCCAAAGACGGCGGGCGTCAATCATGGCGCATCGTCCTTTGTCAGTTCAATATACAGTTCATCAAGCGTTGCATTGGGCAGCCCGAGCTGGCGGCGAATGTCATCGAGCGTCCCTTTGGATTTGACGCGGCCGTTGTGCAAAATAACGAATGAGTCGCAATACCGTTCTGCCGTCGCTAAAATGTGCGTCGACAGCAAAATGCCCGCCCCCTTCGCTTTCTGTTCATTCATTCGCTCAAGCAGGGCGTGAATGGCAAGCGGATCGAGGCCGAGAAACGGCTCATCGATGATATAAAGCGGCGGTTCAAGCAAAAAGGCACATACAATCATCACTTTTTGCTTCATTCCTTTGGAAAAATAAGACGGAAACGAGGAAAGCCGCTGCTCCAACCGAAATTCGCGAAGCAGCGGCGGAAGGCGGCGTTCATACTCCTCTTGGCTCAACCCGTACGCCATCGCCGCTAGACGCAAATGTTCCTCGAGCGTCAATTCTTCATACAACACCGGCGTTTCCGGAATAAAAGCAAACTGCCTCCGATACGTTTCCGGCCCGTCCGCAAGCCGATGGCCGTTGATGGAAATCGCGCCGCGGCGCGGTTCCATCAGCCCGATAATATGTTTGATCGTCGTGCTTTTGCCCGCTCCATTTAGGCCAATCAAGGCGACCATTTCGCCGCGGTCGACCGCAAACGTCACGTCTTCAAGCACGTTTTGCGCCGTGTAGCCTCCGGATAGATCCTTCACCTGCAAAAGCGTCATCGTCCGCTCCCTTCCTGTTCAGGCCTTTATCCCCATTGTACCAAACAATCTCCACTCCTACCAAAAAAAGATCACACCGTTCTTTTGCATAAATCCACTCAAGCCGGGCATGATAAATAGCGAAGAGGGGATGAGGAATCAAAACATTGATGAACGATCCATCCGAAATGGGGTGTTCGTCAAAGACACCGTTGTGAGCCGCAAAACGTTGTAAACGTTCCTAGGAAGCGACCATCGCTTTCGTTGCTGGGAAGCAACGAGCCTGTCCAAAGGGGATGGTCACGTTGAACAAAGGAAGCGCTCACGCCGAACCAACTTTTGCTGCAAATGGGGTGTTCATCAAACGCACATTTGCTTGAATCATCCTCTCCCCTTTTCACCAATCGGGATGTAGCCTGCGTTGCAGGATTACATCCCGTTTTTTTTATGGTAAAATGAAGAAAAGAGGAAGGAAAGGGTGACCAGAGTGAGCGATTGCATTTTTTGCAAAATCATTAACGGCGAATTGCCCGCGGCGAAAGTATACGAAGACGACCATGTGCTCGCGTTTTTGGACATCAGCCAAGTGACAAAAGGGCATACGCTCGTCATCCCGAAAGTACATACAGAAAACATTTTCACCCTCACGTCGGAGGCGGCCGGCCAACTGTTTCGCGCAGTGCCGACGATTGTCCATGCACTCAAGCGAGCATTTTCCCCGGTCGGGCTCAACTTATTGAACAACAATGGCGAGCAAGCCGGGCAGACGGTGTTCCATTACCATCTTCACCTCATTCCACGCTACGGCAAAGGGGATGGGTTTGGCGCGGTCTGGAAGTCGCATGCAAGCGACTATACGCCCGCTGACCTGCAGGCGATCGCGGCTGCCATTCGCGAACAGCTCGGCTGATCTCCCGTTGTTGAACAGCAGAAAGGTCAAGCCCACAAATAAAAAAACGGAAGCAGGGATGTTCCGCTTCCGTTTTTTTACTGTTTTCCTTGCTCGTCGATCACATCTTGCAAATCTTTGTCTTTGATCTCAACACCGGCCTCTTTCACCAGTTTGTCCACTTTTGACTGCATCGTCGCAGGATCAAGCTTGTTCCGCTTGACTTCAAACGCAATTTCATCTTTCATTTCGTTGAACGACTTTTTCTTTTCTTTGTCCGTTACTTTAATGATATGGTAGCCGTAATCCGTTTTCACCGGATCGCTCACTTCGCCGACTTTCAGCTTATAGGCGGCTTCTTCAAACTCCTTGACCATTTTCCCTGGGCCAAACCAGCCTAAATCGCCGCCGTTGGACGCCGAGCCCGGATCTTGGGAGTATTCTTTGGCCAACTTGGCGAAATCCTCGCCTTTATCAAGCTTCGCCTTTACTTCTTTTGCTGTTTTTTCATCTTTGACCAAAATATGGCTGGCACGAATTTTCGGCTTGTAGTTGTCATAATACTCCTTCAGCTCTTTCTCCGTCACTTTTATGTCTTCAACGGCCGCTTTCGTCCGCAGCAAATCGAGCTTAACCATTTCGCGGATCACTTTTTCTCCGTTCTGCTGCACGGCCAAATCATATTGCGTTCCATACGCTTCCTTGATTCGTTCGATTTCGCGGTCGATCTCTTCATCGGTTACCTTGTATTTTTTGCTCAACACTTTTTCGTCAATCAAATCACGAAGGACGGATTTGCCGACGCGCTCTTTCATCTCATTATAAAATTCGTCTTTCGTAATATTGCCGTTTTTCGTTTCCACAATCGCTTCGGAACCGCCGTTACTGCAGGCCGACAAAGCCATGAGCGAAACGACGGCAGCGGCCATCATCCATTTTTTCATTCGCTTCACAACTCCTACATCTTTTTTCGATTGAATGTTCCCACGCTTTCAAGCGGCGCAGATCGAATGGCGCCCAAGCGCGCCCAAGAAACAACATGCTCGCCTCTTCAGCCACGACAATAACTATACCATATTTCCAACGAAAAAAAAACCTCTTTCCGCTTTAGTCATCCGCCCATAACATGCACGCTTGCCATACATATGATGAGGATGAAGCGCTCGACAGGCTTCTTCTTGCCGAAAGGGGGTGTTACGATGAGCGCACCTTACTCCGGAGGCTTTGCGTTGATTGTTGTGCTGTTTATTTTGCTAATCATTGTCGGCTGCGCCTGTGTCATCTACTAAACGAAAGAGGGTGCTCCCGCAAAAGGGACACCCTTTTTTGCCGCCTTCCTTGAAACGAAGGGAGAGGCAACGACAATGGAACTGGCTCCATCAAAAGGAAAACATAACAATCCCCGCATCAACCGTCAAAGCAGGGAAAAGTCATGCAAACAACACTTCAAAGTAAGAAGAGATTAATAAAATCGTAATAAGCACATTGATCGTGCGAAAAACCGCCGGCTGCTGCTCCTCTGGGATGTCACGCTGCGCGCAAAGAGAGTGGGTAAGCTGGTTGATCAAAAACAAGACTGTAACCGCCAGGAGGATGAAATAAAGCACCAAAACTGTTCCCCTCCTCATTTGATCTTCGCCAAACGCCGCCCATGGCTTTAACTTTACATCGTTCATGGCTGGAAATCAATCATTTTTCTTTTTCCGGACCCAAACCGATTTTTCTATTGGTGAATGCGCACAAATTCGGTAAAATATACGTAAAAACGGTCACATTTTCGTCACCAAAAGGAGCACGATATATGGAATCATTGGAAAAGCGAGTGGCCAAGCTGGAATTTCACCAGTCTCTGCTGATGGAAATGATCGACGAAACGAAAAAACCATTTTATTCCCTCATCATCCGCGCGGATTTGACCAAAGAAGAAGTCGACGCCTTCTTGGCGTTTTGCCAAGAGCTTGCCGACCAATACGAACAACAAAAAGCGGAAGGGTTGACGATTTTCACTCCCCTGCTCGTGCAGTTTGCTGGGATGCTTCATCCGAACCTTCCGCTGGAACAGACAGTTGACGCTCTTTTGGCCCAACAAATGTTTGTCCCGCTTATGACCGAGCTGAAAACGCTCATTCGCACCATCAGTTAGCCTGGCTGGCCAATTCTTTCTCGTGCTCTTCCGTTTTCGGCTTTCGCTTGAGAAGTTTGCCGTCCTGCTCGATAAAATCTTCTTTAATGTTTTCAAACGCCCGCTCAAAAATTTCCATAAAATCATCGCCATAAATGTTGCGGACGATGCACATCATTTCTAAAATTTCTGGAAACTTCCCGTACAACTCGCGCAGCGGCAGCGCCCCATTGAAAACGGCATTTTTCGTCGGGTCATACGTCTCCATCAGCTTCATCAACACTTCTTCGCCTTTTTCCGTCAACTCAATGTACGTATTGCGCTTATCATCCTGTTTTTTGGAAAACGAAAGCAACCCTTTTTCTTCCAATTTCTTTGAGAAGTTGAACGCCGTCGACACATGCATCACACCGAACTTGGCGATTTCCGAAATCGAGGCTCCCTTGAAGTGATAGGCAATCCATAAAATGTGATGTTCGTTAATGTTCAAGTCAAACGGCTTGATCCACCGCTGCCAATCTTTTTCAATCGATTTCCATAGCGCTTTGCTCAACTGAGCAATTCGTTGGCTGAATAACATCGCCTCTTTGATGGAATAATGCTGTTCTGTCGCTTTCATCGTTCCACCCACTCTTCCCTCACCGTATTTTTTACTCTCCATTATATCAATAAAACAAAAAGGAATAAAGACAAAAGTATTTATTTTTATGATTTTTTTTGCATATTCATATTAGTAAGCATAAGGCGCTTGGCGCATACAGGAGGAGAATGCCATGGTGTATATACAATGGCTGCTTATCGCTGTCGGATTCATATTTTTCTGTCTTTTTATAAACGCATTTTTTGCCTTATGGAAAGCGCGGGCGTACCCGCCGAAAGCATTGCTGAAAGAACAGACTTTGCGCTATATTGGAATAGCGTTCATTTGCTTGCTCACTGCTTGGCTTCTCAGCTATGTCTAATATACATCGTAAATGAATGGAACGGGAAGGATTTTTCTCCTTATCCTCTCTCTTTTGATAGCAAAAAACCCGACCAGCAATGATCGGGTTTTTCGCCGTCTACACGCGCGCTGTCACGTTCATCCGTCGAAAAATCGACGATGCGATCGGATAGATGATGGCCATCGCCACTGCGTTCAACGCCGCTGTCGGCAGCACGATGGTGACAAACAACGCCGAAAACGTCGCTCCGCCCGGCAACCCGATAAGCAAGAGCGCCGCAGCCAAAAACACCCCGCCGGAAATGACCGTGCCGACTGCCGCCAGCGCCGAAGCCCCTATGACCGTTTGGCTGTATGCTTTCATCAAAGTCGCTAGGGCAAACACGACAAAGGCGGTGATGATCTTATCGATCATATTCGGCAGCTGTCCGCCCGGGAACGTCGTCGTCATGGCTGAGATCAAGCCAGTGACGACGCCGACAAGGCCGACCGCTTTGACGTTTGGAAAAAGCAAAATCGTCAAAAACATCATCGCCAGCATCATATCCGGCTTCATTCCGAAAAACAATCCCGGAATGACCGCGTGCAACACGGCTCCGATTCCGACTAACAGCGCCATCGATACTAATGCTCTCACATTCATGCTCATCTCTCCTCATCTCCCCTCGTCTATAATCTTTTGCTCGAGAATTTTTTATCATTATATCACTTTGCAGTGTAAAAGTGAAGAAGAAATTTTCAGGCAAAACGGCGGCGGAACTCGTTCATAAACGACGCGAGCGCTTCGCACGCCTCAAGCGGCACCGCATTGTAGATCGACGCCCGGCAGCCGCCGACCGATCGGTGCCCGCCGAGTCCGACAAACCCGCGTTCTTTCGCCTCGGCGAGGAACGTCTTCGTCAGCTCCTCATTTGGAAGCGTAAAGGTGACGTTCATGAGCGAACGGCTCCCCTTTTCGGCGTGCGGTTTGTAAAAACCGCCGCTTTCATCGATCGCTTCATACAGCACGGCCGCCTTTTGCCGGTTGCGCTCTTCCATCGCCGCCACACCGCCTTGCTCTTCGACCCATTCGAGCACGAGCGACAGCATGTAAATCGCGAACGTCGGCGGCGTGTTGTACAGCGAATTGTTCTTTTGATGCGTCCGGTAATCAAGCATCGTCGGCAGCCCGTCCGGAATGCGTTCAAGCAAATCATTGCGGAGAATGACAACCGTGACTCCTGACGGGCCGAGATTTTTCTGCGCGCCGGCGTAAATGAGGGCAAATCGGCTGACATCGAACGGACGGCTTAAAATATCGCTTGACATATCCGCGACCAAATCAACCGGTGTGTTTGGAAACGCCTGCCATTGGGTGCCGAAGATCGTATTGTTTGACGTAATATGGACGTAGGCGGCGTTTTTCGGCCATTGGACGTCGTCAAGCGACGGAATGTATGTGTAGTTCGCTTCTTGGCTTGAAGCGACAACCGTTGTCAAACCGATTTTTTGCGCTTCCTTCAGCGCTTTTTCCGACCACGCCCCCGTCAGCACATAACAGCCGATTTTCCCTTCCGCAAGGAGGTTCATCGGCACCATCGAAAACTGCAAGCTCGCCCCGCCTTGCAAAAATAAAATGTCATATCCGTCCGGCACGCCAAGAAGCCGCTTGAGCCGCTCTTTCGCCGCATTATGGACAGCCTCGTATTCCTTGCTTCGGTGGCTTAATTCCATCACCGACATGCCGGTGTTTTGAAAATTAAGCAGCTCTTTTTGCGCCCGCTCAAGCACTGGAAGCGGCAGCGCTGACGGGCCGGCGTTGAAGTTGTACGCGCGTTTCATCCATCATCCCTCACTTTGCCTCCTGGTAGTCCATCGATATTATTATCCTAACACGATTCGCAAAAAAAGAAAGGGAATTTTTCGAAAAAAGCGTTTTCAGATGAAATTTTCCAAAAAAGAAAGCCCCTGCTATTGCAAGGACTTCGCTTGTTTCCGCCGCTCTCGCTCCTGGCGGATGCGCTCCATGTAAATCTCCCCTTCTTTCTCAATGAATGCTTCGTCGATTTCCCGCTCGCGCGCCGCCGTTTTTACGGTCATATAGCCGCTGAAAATAATGCCGGCAACAACCAAATACACCCACCAAGGCAAACTGAGCATCGCCATTCCCCCTTGTATGCTTGTCTTGTCTTAGTACACTATACGCGCAACAAGGGGGCAGTATGCATGGAGAAAGAGGCGGGAAAGCCGCCTCTTTCTTAGGGACAACGCTTATGCTTCGTTTCGCTTCTTCTTTGTTTTCTTCTTCGCTTTCTTCCACTGTCGGCGCAGCTCGTTCAACTCTTCTTTCGCCTGTTCATACTGAGCCGTCGAGACGATTTCAATGATCGGTTCGATCATGATCCATCCCTCCCTTGATCCGCCCCTACTCTTTACTACCCGCGTTTTTTGGCTTTGAAACAGACAAAAACGCCGGTTTGTAAAACGAACGGTTGTCAAGGGCAAAGACGCGTTCGGTGAATTCACCTGGTTTCACTTTCTCAAGCGCGCGGTCGATCATCGCAATTTTCGCATCCAAATTGTCAATGTAATGAAGCACCTCGGCTTCTTTGACAAGCGGCGGCTTCGGGCTGCCCCATTCCGCCTTGCCATGATGCGCGAGCACAAGATGCTGCAAAATGACAACTTCTTCACCTTGAATGCCGAGCTGTTCCGCCGCCTTGCTGATCTCGCTCACCATGATCGAAATGTGTCCGAGCAAATTTCCTTCAAGCGTATACGCCGCCGATACCGGACCGGATAATTCCATCACTTTGCCAAGGTCATGCAAAATGACGCCGGCATAAAGCAAATCTTTATTGAGCGACGGATAGAGATGGATGAGCGCCTTGGCGAGCTCGAGCATCGACACGACGTGGTACGCCAGTCCGGAGATGAATTCATGATGGTTTTTCGTGGCCGCCGGATACTCAAAAAACGCCTTTTCGTATTTTTTCAACAAATAGCGGGTAATGCGCTGAATATTCGGGTTTTCCATCGCAAATATGTATTCCATGACTTTCGCCTTCATTTCCTCGCGGCCGAGCGGAGCCTTCTCCAAAAAGTCATCGATGCGCACGGCATCGCCCGGATGAGCGGGACGGATCGAACGGATGCGCAGCTGCAATTTGCCGCGGTAGTTATGGATGTCTCCCGCCACTTTGACGATGCACTCCGGCACATACCGCTCTTCGTCATCCGGCGAGACATCCCACAGTTTGGCTTCAATATCGCCGCTTTTATCTTGCAAAATCAAAGTTAAGAACGGCTTGCCGTTGCTGGCGATGCCTTTCGTTGCTGATTTGATGAGCAAAAAGAGATCAACTTGTTCCCCAACCTCATAATGGATGATGCCTTTCGCCACTTCGTTCTCCTCCGTTTCTCTGTACGTACTTTCTAGTATATCATAACGGTTAGAGGGCAAAAAGAAAGCCTTGCCGAAACGGCAAGGAAACATTGGCCCAAACATCCCACCACGTTGTTTATTTTTTTGTTAACTGAATGGCCCGTTTTATATCCTTGAAAATGTTCATTCGCCCATACATCAGCACGCCGCCTCGATACACTTTGGCGCCAAAATAGATCAGCACGGCAATCGTCGCCGCTAAAAGCGAAAGGCAAAGCGCCACTTCCCATCCCGGCACGGAAACGAGGCCGATGCGCAAAAACATGAGCATCGGAGCGAAAAAGGGAACAAACGAGGCGCCGGTCACGAACGCCGACTCTGGCGCATTCAAGCCAAACATCGCGATCATAAACGCAGCGACAACCAACAACATGACCGGCGTAATCGCCGGCTGCACATCTTCGACTCGGCTGACGAGCGAACCGAGCACAGCAAATAGCACCGCATACAAGAGGTAACCGAGCAAGAAAAAAACGAGTGCGTACACAAATATTGATGCCGGCAGGTGGTCAAATCCGAGAAAACGCCACACTTCCTGCCCGCTCGTTTTTAACGCGGCGAAAGCGACGGCGAAAAAAACGAAAAATTGCGTCAAGCTGACAAGAGCAACGCCGATGATTTTTCCAAACAGCTGTTGTACCGGTGGGACGCTTGACACTAAAATTTCCATCACGCGCGACGATTTTTCCGTCGCCACCTCCGTCGCGATCATTCCTCCATACATCAAAACAAACATATACATCGCGAAAAGAAGGACATAAACAAGTGCGCGTGCTTGGTTCAACTCCTCTTCCGTCTTCGCGTTTTTTTCCAATGCCACCTTTTGGAACGGAACCGGTTTGTAAAGCTCAGTCATTTGTTCATCCGTCAGGCCGAGCTTAGCGGCTGAAAGCGCTGTTTTCAGCTGGCTTAGCACTCGTTCCAGTTCCGCAGGCGTCTGATTGTCCACAATCGTATTGGCATAATACACCGCTTCCGGCAATCCTTCCGCATCCATGGACAATACGAGCAATCCGTCCCATTTGCCTTCTTTGACTGCTTCTTTCGCTTCGTTTTCCATATCAGTAATTTTCGTCAACGCGATTTGGTCACGGTTTGCCTGCTTCTCAAGCGGACCGTACAACGATCCTGTGCGGTCAATGACCGCGACATGAGTCTTTTCATCACCGGTGAAAAATTCAATGATCGGCTGAATGTTGGCCACCCCGATGATCAACAGGCAAGTGATGGCGGTTGTCACAAGAAATGCTTTCGCCCTCAGCTTCGTTCCATACGTATGCCCCACCACAAGGAAAAACTTATTCATACGCCGCACCTACTTTTTCAATAAAGATATCATTCAGAGACGGTTCTTCCAAGGCAAACAGACGAACCGCGACTTTTCCTGCTATATGGCCGAGTATCACTTGTGCCGTCTCCTCATTGGCGATTTGCAGCCGCACCCCTTCCGCCGTCCGCTTCCACTGCAAAACGCCAGGAAACCGCGCCAATTCTTCAAACGGCCCGTCCCCTTGAATAACAAGTATTTGTTTGCCAAACGAACGTTTCAGTTCACGCAGCGCTCCAGCCACCACCGCGCGGCCGCGGCGCAAAATGCAAATGCGTTCACATAACTCTTCGACATGCTCCATTCGATGGCTTGAAAAGACAATGGTCGTGCCGTTCCGTTTTAAATCAAGCACCGCTTCTTTCAACAGTTCAACGTTCACCGGATCAAGGCCGCTGAACGGCTCATCCAAGATTAATAGCTTCGGCCGATGAAGCACAGCAGCGATAAACTGGATTTTTTGCTGATTGCCTTTCGACAGCTCCTCCACCCGCTTATTGGCGTAATCGCGGATATGGAAGCGCTCGAGCCAGCGGTCGATTTCCGGAAGAAGATCCGTCTTTTTCATTCCGCGCAACCGCCCTAAATACAGAAGCTGCTCTTGCACTTTCAGCTTCGGGTACAACCCGCGCTCTTCCGGCAAATAGCCGATCAGATGGCTTTTCGAGTCATCAATCGGTTCGCCTTGCCAACGGATCACCCCTTCCGTCGGGAGCAGAAGGCCTAAAATCATGCGAAACGTCGTCGTTTTTCCCGCTCCGTTCGCCCCAAGCAATCCGAACATCTCCCCTTCTGGAACCGTCAACGTCAAATGGTCGACGGCCGTCGCCTGACCAAACCGTTTTGTCACCTCAATGATCTCTAAACTCATCCACATTCCCCCAACATAAACCAAATTTTCCACCTACATTATTAAAACGTGCAGTCTCAAAAAAAGTTTCAGACAGAAGCAGGAATTTGCCGATCAAACCGCCAATGAAAGAGATAATATGAATGATGCTTCAGCGAAAGGAGAGGGACACATGCCGACATATACGTTGACCGCTTTTGAGCGCGATGGAGAAAAATTGCTCGATGAAACGTTTGAGGCAGCCAATGATGAAGAAGCCAAAAAAATCGGTGAACAAAAGCTGCGCGAGCGCGGCTGTTTGGACAAAACACACCGTTGCGTCAATGCCAGCGGCAAGCTCATTTTATTTCACCGCTAATCAAAACACCCCGGGGTTGCCCCCGGGGTGCTGCCGTTTAGCCAAAGATCGCTTTTAGCATATTGATTTTCTCTTCTGTATATTCGGCGAAATGCTCGTTGTACACTTTCGGTTCTTTCGGGTTCGCCTGGCGGATGATTTTCCGCGTTTTCGGATCGACGAATTTGCTTGATGCCCCGCAGCCAAGACCAATGATCGACTGCTGCTCTTCCATGATCATAATGTTGTATATGCTCTCTTGCCCCGGCAGCGCGTAGCCGACGTTTTCCAGGTTGCCGAGAATGTTTTTTTGTCGATACAAATAGTAAGGGACATAACCGTGTTCCTTTGTCCATTCTTGGGCCGCCTTCATCATCGCCTGCACTTCCTCGCGGCTGGCGACTTTGTACTTTTGTTTGTTCTTTGTCATTTCCGACGCCCGTTTAAATGACAGCGTGTGGATGGTGAGCGATTCCGGCATGAGCCGCTCCGTCTCGGCGAGCGTATGCGTAAATTCCGCCAGACCCTCGCCGGGCAGTCCGATGATTAAATCCATATTAATGTTGTTCATCCCCATTTGCCTTGCTAAATGAAACTTGTTGATCGTCTCTTCGACCGTATGATGGCGCCCGATCGCTTTTAACGTCTCCTGAATATAGGACTGTGGATTGATGCTGATGCGGTCGATCCGCCACTTTTTCAACACGTCAAGCTTCTCGGGTGTAATCGTATCCGGACGCCCGGCTTCGACCGTGATTTCGCGGACGCGGTCGACATCTGGAAATACGTCATACATATGAGCGTACAGCTGGTCCATCTCGTCGGCCGTAATGCTCGTCGGCGTCCCGCCGCCGTAATAAATCGTTGTGATGCGGATGCCGCGCTCGCGCAAAAAGCGGCCGACCGCCTCCATTTCGTAATGAAGGCCGGCCAAAAAGGCGTCGACCGACCCTTGACGGCCGTTGATGGCGTACGCCGGAAATGTGCAATAAGCGCATTTCGTTGGGCAAAATGGAATGCCGATATAAATGCTCACTTCGTGGGCCAAATCGTATAAATCCGGAACGACCGTGAGCTGACGATCCACGATCGCTTGCATTAATTCGATTTTTTCGCTTGTCACTAAATACTCTTCAGCCAGCTTCCGGTGCGCCTCTTCTTTCGAAAGGCCTGAGCGCAAAAGCTGATGAAGCAGCTTGACCGGACGAACGCCGGTCAGCACGCCCCACGGCTGAATGAGGCCGGTAGAACGCTCAAGCAACGTCAAATAGACATGCAAAACGGCGTTTTTCAGCTGTTTTTCGTACGTTTTCCCGTCAGAGCCCGCCGGCGCGCTTCGTTCATGACTCGCTTCCTCAACGCGCCCGGACGTCTTGTCGAGAAGCGTCCCAGAAACAGCGATGCATCCGTCTTCCTTGACGGAAAACATCGCGGCCATATCGGCCTCGGGAAGCGGCGCCAACGACAGCTCCGGCGCTTCGAAGAACAGCTCGGTCATCACTTCGAGCGGGCGCTGAAACCGTTCCGGATGCGGCAGTCCTTGAATTTCGATCCGCACGTTCATCACCTTTTCTTTCAAACTTCTTTCAGTGTACTGAACTGCTGTTTCCTTCGTCAAGCGGAAGAATGCACCTTTGCCGCCGACTTTATGGAAATGGCTCACGCCCGGCCAACTATATAAGTTGCAATAAAGAATTTCCGATTTTTCGTTTCTGTTTTGACCCCCATACAATTCGACTATGCTATAACTTTGCGAGTGATCGGCTGGATGTAAAACAAAATTTCAATTTATATAGATTAAAAAAGCCGGGCATTCACTCCCGGCCTCATTGAAAAACCGCAATCCCCCATGGACAGCTCACCGTTTTGTTTTGAGTTTTTGCAAAAACTCGATCCGTTGCTGTTTGCGGAAATGTTCTTTCACCATGTAGGCAACGCCGAGCTGTTCATTCGAACGCGTCACCCAGTCGGCCGCCCGCTTCACCTCAAGCGGCGCGTTCCCCATGGCGACGCCGAGCCCAGCCGCTTCAATCGCCGGCAAATCGTCAAGACCGTCACCGATCATTACCGTTTCTTTCAACGATACGCCGATATGTTGAGCCAGCCGGCGCAACCCCGCGAGTTTAGATACTCCTTGCGGGACAATTTCCATTTTTCCGTTTGGCTGCATAATCATATCAATAGCCGGAATCGATTTCATCAATAAAGCGGCCGCTTCATCCCGCTCTTCGTCTGCAGCAAAATATACATCAATTTTCGGCACAGCGATCGGTTCGTCGATCAGCACATCGCCGAGTGAATCGACAAATTGGGTCGGATAGAAAAACGGGTCGCTTGAGGAGAGAACCGTTTGCACGACAAGGTTTTTCTTCACTTTCTTCCGATTGCCGAGCGAATACCGCTCATGCATGAGGCGGATGTTGCAGTTGAAGTTTTCCAGGATTTGCACGATATTAAACGTCCGCTCCTCAGGAATCACGGCGTCAAACAGCCGATCATCAAGCGTTCTGGCAATCATCGCTCCTTGGAATGCAATGAGCATCCCATCAAGCCGCAACGCTTTCGCCACTTTCCGGGCGGAAAGCAAATTGCGGCTCGTGATTAACGTAACATAAACTCCTTTTTTCTTCACATAGTCGACCGCCTCTTTCGTTTCGCGCGGCAGGCGGCCGTTGTTTTTTAAAATCGTTCCGTCAATGTTGAGCGCCAACAGCTTATACACGGCTGTCTCCCCCTTTTGTCCGTCTCAACCTCTCTTGCCGCTGCCAGCAAGCTGGCGGCGGTTTTGCATTCCTTATCATTTTCATGACTATGACGAAACGGACAAAAAAAGAACACCCGACCGGGTGTTTTTCCTATCTTCCTTCCATGAATGAACGGTGCAACTCCTCAAGCGGCTTCATGGCGATTTGCTGAACTTCAGCGATCGTCATGCTCATTTGCTGCTCGAGCGCCATCAAGCGGGCAAGTTTCTCGTTTTGCTGGGCGAGCGCCATTGCCTTTTGCGCCTGTTCGATTTCATCAGGCAAAATGGCCGCTCCGCGCATCTGTTTTTCATGGAGCCGAAGCTGGATGTCGCGGACATTCGCGAACATTCGATAGGCGGTTTCATCTCGGCCGACATCTTCGTATGCCCGTTTCAGCTGCTGAAACGGTTCGCTCGCCCGAATCGCCTGCTCAAGCTGTCTAGCGAGCGCATGAAGGGGTTCAGACATAAAAAGTGCCTCCTATACGAATATCGTTCACGTTCTAACGTATGCGCCGCCCGACAGAGATATTACAGCCATAAGCTGATGAGCCCTTGGACAGCGCCGATCAGCCCGCCAAGCAAAGCGCCCAAATACGTAATCATCCGCAACTCGCGGCGGGCAATCGACAAAATGATCGCTTCCAACCGCCGTAACGAAAACGACTCCACTTGGTCGCGGACAATATCCGCCAGCCCAAGCTTCGCAACAATCGCCTCGATTTTGTCGCTTAACAGGCAACTGACCGTTGCCGCCGCCTGCGGGATCAGCCGGTCAAACAATGGTTGCTCGTACGGAGCGATCAACTCATCAAGCGGGCGATGCAGCCAGCCGCCGCTTTGCACCAAGCGGCGGACAGCCGAACGCACCGCCTCATCGATGCGCCGGCGGCCGATCATCTCTTCCACAGTTGCGAGCGGATAGTCCAACCATTTGTTCCACTCCGTCCAAAGAAGGCGGGAGAGCACCTCTCTTGTGCCAGCATGGCGCAAAAATTTACCGATCTCCACCTGCACCTTATCGACGAAATTGACATTGCCAAGCAGCATCTGCAGCATATTTCCAATCATCCCGCGCTCTTGGAAAAAACGCTCGATCATGCTGGAAATCTGCTGCTTTCCCTCCTCGCTGCGAAAGTAGTCAAGCGTCCTGTCGGCCAAATAACCCGCTAGACTTTCGACGCGCGCCTCCATCGTCTGCTTCAACTCCGCTGGCAAGACATCGCGTATCGGCCGCAGACGCCACGTTTCGCTCCACCGTTCGTACGCTCGCTCAGCTTGCTCGGCCGCCATCGCTTCGAGCCGCTCGGCGGGAGAGCGAATACCGAGGCGTTCAAGCAACTCAGCCGGCGCTTCTTTGCGCGCAAGCCACTTTCGAAGCCATTCCCGCCCCCACTCGGCCATCCCGGCCGTAAAGGACGGATCCATGAGTTTGCGCCGCAATCCTTCCGGCGTCACCAAATGCTCCACGACCGTTTTCCCGAGCTGTTCGGCCAGCTCCCGCCGCCGCTTTGGAATCAATCCCGGCGTAAACGGAAGCCGTTTTCCAAACACGTACATCGGCTCATATGGGCGAAACAGCATCACGATGGCGATAAAATTCGTCACCCCGCCAATGAGCGCCCCGACCGCCACCATAAACAGCAAATAAACGAACGTTTCCATCCTCTTCTCCTTCCGTCCCCGCCGCTGTCACCAAACAGCGTCCGTCATCATACGATGGCGATATAAACGTTTGCCTAATTGTTCATTATAGAGCTTGCCTGACGAATGCGCAAATGAGGGACTGCGATGAGCAAACAACGAACGATGGCCGTGCTGACGGAAATCAATGAAACAAGTGAACGGGCTGCCTTTGGATCCATCCATCACTTTTGCGAGGAATTGGCGGCATATGCTAGAATGCGTGGTCTCTTTTTTTACGTATCCTCGCCGGCGCTTTACCTAGAGGGAGTCGGCTATCAATGGACCGAAAGCGGATGGGGCAAGCGGGACGTGCCTTCGGCCGATGTCGTTTACAATCGCCTTCACTCGCGCAAGCTCGAACGCTCCCCTTTGTTTGCCGAGCTGCTCGCCCGGCTTGCCGAAGAAAACGGGCTGATGTTCAACCATCGTTTTTTGCATAAATGGGAAGTGCACTGTCATTTTGAACGTCACGAGTACTTGCGCCCGTACTTGCCGAAAACGGCTCTCTGGAGCGGCAAAGATGCGCTCGAGGCATTCCTTGGCGCTTTCCCATCCGTCTTTCTCAAGCCGATCTATGGCAGCCAAGGGCGAGGGATTTTCCGCCTCCAACATTCAGACGACGAAATTTGTCTTCGCCATTCCACTTTCGCTTCAACGGACGCATATCGTTCGATGGACGCTTTAGCTTCCGCTTTGCGGCAAAAAATCCGAACGCCGATGATCATCCAACAAGGGCTTGAGCTTCGCACCCTCGACGGCCGCCCGGTCGATTTTCGCCTGCTTTGTCATCGCGTCCGCCACAATGATTGGCGCGTCACTTCCGCCGTCGCCCGCATAGCGCCGCCCGATCAGTTTGTCGCTAACCTTGCCCGCGGCGGAGAACTGATGGCGGTCAATGATGTTTTGCGGAAGTGGTATACGAGAACTGACGCGTTCCAGCAAAAACAGCTTCTGAAAGAAATCGCACTGGAATCCGCCGCTGTTCTCGCCTCGGAAGCGGAAGGGCTGTACGGAGAGTTTGGCGTTGATCTTGCCATTGACATCCATGGCCAGCCGTGGATCATCGAAGTGAATACGAAGCCGTCGAAACAGACGGATATGGCCGCTTCCTACCAATCGGTCCGCCCGTCAGCGAAGGCGATCATCGACTATAGTTTGACATTGATGGAGGAAAAGGAGTGAACCATTTTGCTTTCACTCGGTTTTGTCACCCTTGACGAACAGCAAGACCGCACGTATTGCACTGAGGTGGCGAAACGCGCTGGACGCTACGGCATTTCCGTCTGCCGCTTTTCGCCGCTTGGCATCGATCCGCAGACGGAAAACGTCCGCGGCTTTCTCTTTCAAGAGGAAACGAACGAATGGACAAACGCCGTCTTTGCCATTCCGCCATTTTTATATGACCGCTGCTTTTACGGCAATGATGAGCGGTCCAAAAAAGCAAAACCGATTATGAACTGGTTGAAGCAGCGGCCTGACCTCACGTTTTTAGGCTATGGCCTGCCGGGCAAATGGGACGTATATGAAGCGCTCTCCTCTCACCCGCTTTTGTCCGCCTACGTGCCGCCGACTGTCCGTCTTGAGCGCGCTGATGATGTGCTTGCGCTTCTCCGCCGCGAACAAGCCGCCATCGCCAAGCCGGTGCACGGCTCCGGAGGACGCGGTATTTGTATCTTTCAAAAGAAAGGGAAGGCGCTGTCCGTCCAAGACAGTCACGGTCAAGAACAGGCCGTCATTGCCCGCCGAAGCGAGCTGGAACAGCTTCTCTCTTCTTGGGGCCGCCGCGGCGAGTATGTCCTGCAACCATTGCTTCAGCTATCGACCCCGGAGGGTGAACCGTTTGACCTCCGTATTCTTTTGCAAAAGGATGAAAACGGACGCTGGGTGGAGCGGGTGCGGGCCGTGCGTGTCGGCCGGCCGGGGGCGTGGGTGGCCAACGTCCGCGCCGGTGCGGACATTCGCCCGTTTTCCGATTGGCTCGACGGTCTATCTTCTTCCCAACGTCTCTTCGTGCTCGATGGTGTTGAGACGATCATCCGCACGCTGCCAGTTTATATAGATCACATGTTCGGCCCTTTGTTTGAAATCGGCTTGGATCTTGGTGCGACCGACAACGGGGCGGTGTGGATTTTGGATGTCAATTCCAAGCCGGGGAGAAAAGTGGTCCATCTTCTGCCCCCGGAGCAACAAAATGAACTGTACGAAGCGCCGCTTCAATATTGCTTGTTTTTGGCCAGAGGGGGAAAAGCCAATGACCTACACGTTGATCATTGACGAACAGCAAACAAATACGGTGATCCTTCCCGCCACGCTCCAAGCATCTAGGCAAACATCAGCCGCGTTCGGCAGCCTTGTCGCCCCATGCCAAGTCATTTCTTCCCCCCGTCTCACCGACTGTGTGATTGTGGCGCATGACGTTGCCCGATGCTTGTCGATCCCATTCGCCGCTGACGTTCATGTCTTTTTGACCGATGAAGCTGTTCACTTCGGGCCGCTTGTCGGCATTTTGACCGCCGGATTCACCAAGTCGCTCAACCGCCCGGTCGGCAGCCGGAGCTTCTTTTTTGCCAAGCTGCTGGCGCAAGAAAAGCAAGTCGGCGGATTTGCCTTTTTGTTTGGCGCGCCCCATATTGACTGGGAAAACGGCATGACAAACGGCTATTTTTACACAGAGCGCGGCTGGGAACGCCATACAGTGCCGTTGCCGAATGTCGTTTACAACCGGCTGCCAAACCGGCGCGTCGAAAAGGAGGAAACGTTTCAAACGATGACGAAGACGCTGCAAACCACCTACGGCATCCCGATCTTTAACGGGTGTTTTTTCAACAAATGGGACATTTACCGCCGGCTCGCTGCCCATCCGAAGGCGCAGCCGTATTTGCCGGCGACGTCCGCCCACGTGACGCAGCACACCATTGAGCAGTTTCTTGCCCGCTACCGTGAAGCGTACATCAAGCCGGCCGACGGCAGCCTCGGCCGCGGCATTTATCACCTGGCGAAAAAAAACAGTGGCTATGAATGCCGCTTTCGCGATGAACACGGAGAATTGAAAACGATGCCGTTTCCGACTGCCATGGCGGTGTGGCATCATTTACTCGCCCATGCGCCGCTCCATCGCTATGTCATCCAACAAGCCGTTCCGCTTCTTGCCGTCAACGGCCGACCGGCTGATTTCCGCGTTCACGTTAACAAAAACGAACACGGCATATGGCAAGTGAGCGCCATCGCCGCCAAAATCGCTGGAAAACAAAGCATCACGACCCATATGAACAGCGGAGGCATCGTCAAAACGCTGGAAGAAATTTTCCCGGATGCCGCCGAGCGCGAAATCGTGCTCACCCGTCTTTCTGACGCCGCCCTTACGCTCAGCCGCTGCCTTGATGAAGCATCAGAAACGTTGATCGGCGAAATCGGTTTTGACCTTGGCGTTGACCAACAAGGAAGAATTTGGATGTTTGAAGCCAATTCCAAACCCGGACGGTCGATTTTTAAGCACCCAAAATTAAAGGACGCAGACGAACGAACAACGCGGTTGCCGCTCGCTTACGCCGTCCACCTCAGCAAAACAGCCATCACCGAGCCCGAGGCGCTTTGGCCATGCTGACGATCGGCTACCATCCTGACACCGGCGAGTGGGTGTGCAACAGTCCGGGCGGCCCTTCTTATCGATTCGGCAGCGGCTGGGTTGCTCCCGCCGCTGTCCTTCCCGATCTCGTCTTTCCTGTCCGCGAGCAAGATGGACGGGTGGGACCGCTCGTCGGCGTGCTGGTCAGCGCCTCGTCCCTTTCCGCTTTGCTGTCTGGGAAAAAGCCGTGGCTTGAAACCGTCATCCGCTCCATCCACAAAGCCGGCGGCATCTCCATCGTCAGTGCGGACACCGGCATCGGAGAGAAAACGGTCTCCGGATATGTATTCGTTCCGACGCTTCATCGTTTCATCGAAGCGGCCGCTCCACTGCCCGATGTCGTCTACAATCGGGTAAAAAACCGCGAAGAAGAAGAAAGCGAGCCGTTTCAAACGGCGGCTGCCCAGTTGAGCGCCCATGGCATTCCACTTGTCAACCGCTCTTTTTTCCGCAAATCGGACGTGTATGACGCGCTGCGGTCCAACCGCCGGCTCTGGCCGCATCTATTGCCGACGGCGCCTGTCCAAACAGCGGCCGATCTTCGCGCTTGGCTCCGCCAATACAGATGCATTTACTTGAAGCGGGATGACGGCTCCAGAGGAATGGGGCTGTTTCGCCTCACCTCCTTTTCGGAGACGAAAGCCATTTGCGAATATCCGGGCGGCCAAAAACGGTTCTGCTCGCTCGATGCGCTCACATCACTCATTCAGTCCGGCCGCTACATCGCCCAAGCGGCGGCTGAAACTGACGAGTGGAACGGCCGCCGCTACGATTTGCGCGTGCTCGCCCATTGGCACAACGGCCGCCATACGATCACCGGCATCGGCGTTCGTTCGGCGGGCGTCGAGTCGGTGACGACCCATCTGTTTCATGGCGGAACCATCCTCCCGTACAAAGAAGTCAAGGAACGCATCGATGAAGCGGCGCTCGAACGGCTTATTGCCTTGAGCGGCGCACGCCTTGGCGAACGGTTTGGCTTTGTCGGCGAATTTTCCGCCGACATCGGCGTCGGAAGCGAACGGCAGCTTTACATTTATGAAATCAACGCCAAGCCGATGGTGTTTGATGAGCCGGAGATTGAGGCACGGCGGCTCGAAAGGCTCAATCAGCTGTTTGCCGAGCTCGCTCATCGTAAGCCATAGCTAGAAACTGGCCGCTGTAGCGAAGCGCCTGGCGGAACACAACATCAACAGCTTGTTTGGCGGCTCCATTTAAGCTTTGGCAGACGTTCTGGCATAACATCGCTTTTTCCCACTCAGCCGCCGCCATGGCTTGCAAGAGATCACAACGAGGTGCACCTGCTTTGCTTCGCTCTCTTTCGGCTCGACCGTCGGTGTCAGCCCCAGCAACTAAATAATGCACATATTGCCAAAGTTTACGCTGCCGCTCGGCTTCAGCCAAATAGACCGCCCATGCCTCATCCGTTTCCATCTCAGCAAGCTGCCGGGCTTGTTCTTCCGCCGCGGCGGTTGTTTCGAGCAATTTTTTGATCAGCATGATCATCGCCTGCCGCTCCTTTCTTCCCGCTTGTCCTCTTTCATCCATATGAATGACATGGATAGCATATGCCTCTTTTGGACAAACTTTAGGAAAAACGGTGAGAGAAAGGAGCGAGATGATGGAACGAAAGGAAAACGAGCGCCGGGATTCATTGTACGAAGGGCGCGATGAATACTATATGGACATCGACCGCATGATCAACGAAGGGATGGCCGGAGGTGCCGTGTACGGACACGGCGATGACGTCAACATTGAGGAAGCGCGCGATCTTGTCAAAGAAGAGCCGCCGTACGAAGCCGGCCAGTAAACGGAGCCGATTTTCCCGCCTCGGGAAAATCGGCCTTTTGTTCTATGAAGCCTCTCCGCCGATGCGTTAGGCGGGGATCGTTCGAAACGACCGCTGTTGACCAAGCCGCCCGTTCATTCGGCGGCTTTCCTGCTTTCATCCATTGTCTTTCTTTCCATTCGCGGGGATTTGGTATAATGAAAACAACGCCGATCCTCTTCGGTGTGACATCATCCTTAACGGAAAGGGGTGCGCCGTGATGCTAAAACAGCTCGAATCGCTTTATGAAGGGGACATCGTCATCAACGGTCAGCCGGAACACCCCGAAGATTACGAATGGTTTTATACCGCCGATGGTGATGAGATCGGCATCGCCAAGCATCGATTGACAGAGCAGGAGCGGCGATTGCTGGCGCTTTTTTTCACCCCCGCCGAGCGCCGGCGCGAACCGGAAAGCGAAGAGGAGCGGTCATGGAAACGATGGATGGCAACCGGCGACCCAGCCGCGCTCACTCGGCTTGCTGCTCCGTATTGCCGGTTCATTCATTTTACAGCCAGCCGGCCGATCGCCAACAAAGAGGAGTTTGCTGATGCCGTTCGCGGCTTATTTTCCTCCCCGGTTTCCATCGTCTGGGAACAAGATCGGCGCGGGCTGATCATCGAAGCAAGACAAAAACGGACGGCGGAACCACCCTTGTTGACCGACATGGCCGAAGCGCTCGCTGCTGACTTTTATACGACGATCGATTGGTTGATCGGCCCAATCCGCTCCGTTGATGAACGGCTATATGAATCGTTTCTCCTTGAAAAAGAGTGTTTTTCCGCCGCTCGGCGCTTTTGGCCGAAACGAACGGTGTACGAATGGGAAGACGTCATTCCTCTTCCGCTCTTTGAAGAAGGAGCAGTCAGTGAGAAAGCCCGCCGGATCCTCTCATTTCTTGACGGATTCGACGACGAGGAAGTGCGGGCCATGGAGACGTTTTTGCAATGCAACTTAAACGCCTCGATGGCAGCGAAAAAGCTGTATATGCACCGCAATAGTTTGCAATATCGAATCGATAAATGGACAGAGCAAACTGGTGTTGACATCAAACGGTTCAAAGGGGCGGCAGCCGTCTATTTGGCCATCTTGCACCGGCGCCGTTCGTAATCCCCCGCTTTTTTGTCATGTCGCCGAAAATCGGCGGCATTTTTTGTGCACCTTGTCCATTTACGAATGTTCCTATTTTTCTATACACTGGTCATTGGAAAACGATTTCAACGATAAGGGGGATTCACGATGGCAGAACTGCTTCTTGACCATATTTACAAAATTTACGACAACAATGTAGTCGCCGTCAAAGACTTCAATTTACATATTCAAGACAAAGAGTTTATCGTATTTGTCGGCCCGTCCGGCTGCGGCAAATCCACCACGTTGCGGATGATCGCCGGCCTTGAGGAAATTTCCAAAGGCGATCTTTACATCGACGGCAAACGAATGAACGATGTGCCGCCGAAAGACCGCGACATTGCCATGGTGTTCCAAAACTACGCCCTGTATCCACATATGAGCGTCTATGACAACATGGCATTCGGTTTAAAACTGCGCAAATTCCCGAAAGCGGAAATTGAAAAACGCGTCCGCGAGGCGGCGCGCATTCTTGGACTCGAGCAATATTTGGACCGCAAACCGAAAGCGCTCTCCGGCGGGCAACGGCAGCGCGTCGCGTTGGGACGGGCCATCGTCCGCGATGCAAAAGTGTTTTTAATGGACGAGCCGCTCTCGAACTTGGATGCGAAACTGCGGGTGCAAATGCGCTCGGAGATCGCGAAGCTCCATCAGCGTTTGGAAACGACGACCATTTACGTCACCCACGACCAAACGGAAGCCATGACAATGGCCACCCGTCTTGTCGTCATGAAAGACGGCGTCATCCAGCAAGTCGGAACGCCGCGCGAGGTATACGAAAAACCGGAAAACATTTTTGTCGGCGGCTTTATCGGTTCGCCGGCCATGAACTTCCTTCGTGGAACGCTGCAAGACGGCAAGTTTGTCGTCGGCCAAACATCGTTTGGCATTCCGGAAGGAAAAATGAAAGTGTTGCGTGAGCAAGGGTATGTCGGCAAAGAAGTCATTTTAGGCATTCGTCCGGAAGACATTCACGACGAACCGCTCTTCCTTGAAGCATCGCCGGCGACGAAAGTCACCGCTCTCGTCGAAGTCGCCGAGCTGCTTGGCGCTGAATCGATGATCTATTTTAGCATCGACAACCAAGAATTGGTCGCCCGCATCGACGCCCGCACGGAAATCAAGCCGGGCCACCGGATTGACCTAGCGCTTGATATGAACAAAGCCCACTTCTTTGATGCGGAAACCGAACGGCGCATCCGGGCGGCGGATGAAAAGTAACCCCCCATTGTTGTTCATATAGATTCATGCCAAGGCGTTCCGAAAAAACCGGGACGCCGTTTCTTTCTCCTCCGTCAACGGCTCTATTCCTTAATAAAACGAACTTCCTCCTCATGGCAGCGTGAGCAGTAAAACAAATGGACGCATTCATGGTTCATGTATGTGCGCAAATAACCGTCGACAAGCTTCATGACGTCCGCATCCATATACGGACTGTAATCATCGAAATAATCCGTCACCTTTCCTTGGTCTTCCATCGGTTGCCGGCAATAGCTGCAATACACCGTCACCCGGCGCAATCCGTTGCACAGCGGGCATACATTCATGCTGCTTCCTCCTCTAAGATGTTCCTTATCTTTACATATTCCCTAATGGTGACAGCGGTAAAACGTTAAAAATTCCCATATTCTCACCATGCATAACAGGCAAACAACGGCCCAAACTATGAGTACCGCCAGCGAAATCGTCCATCCGTTGCAACGGGGGCGCTGGCGAAGCCAAAAGCGGGTGGGCCGGTGGGTTGAGCCAAGCTTGGCACACTCCTTGCAGCGTGAAGCGTTGGTGCAAATCCAACCACCCCAACCATCCAAAATTTTAAAGAGGAGATGATCAACGATGGCACGCAACAATAACAACAACCAACTGTTAGTGGCTGGTGCTCAACAAGCCATTGATCAAATGAAGTACGAAATCGCCCAAGAATTTGGTGTGAACCTCGGCGCTGACACGACTTCTCGCGCGAACGGTTCGGTCGGCGGCGAAATTACGAAACGTCTTGTCGCTATGGCTCAGCAACAACTTGGCGGCCAATTCGGCAACATTCAATAACCCCCTTACGAGCAACTTCATATAGATGGCAAACGCCCCGGGCAGTCAGCCCGGGGCGCTTTCATATAGGAACAGGGAGCGAATCAGGCGCCTCCCGCCTGCTCGGCAAGCGGTTGGCTCAATGAGACAAGCACTTTGCGAATGCGCCGATTGTCGACTTGGCGGATCGTGAACGTCAACGGTCCGTACTGCAGCGTTTCGCCGACTGCCGGAATGCGCTCAAACATCTCAAAAATCCAGCCACCCAACGTATGCGATTCACTCTTTGGCACGTCGATGTTCATCACTTCGCAAAATTCATCCAGCGGTAGTTCAGCGCTGAACTCGAAGCTGCGTTCGTCGATTTGGCGCACCGTTTTCACTGCCTCATCATGCTCATCCCATATTTCGCCGACAATTTGCTCGAGAATATCTTCGAGCGTAATCAAGCCGGCGGTGCCGCCAAACTCATCGACGACGATCGCCATATGCACTTTGCTTTTTTGCAGCTCCGGCAGGAGATCGGACACTTTCATCGACTCGACAACGAACAACGGCTGGCGCAACAAATCGCGGATGCGCACCTCTCGCTTTTGCACAAGCTCGCTGAAAAAGTCGCTTTCCGACAAAATGCCGATCACGTTGTCAATATCCCCTTCATAGACCGGGATGCGGGAATATTTCTCTTCCAAAAACACGTCGCGAATCTCTTCAATCGGCTGGTTCACTTCCACCGCCACCATATCAGCGCGCGGTGTGAAAATTTCTCCGACCAAAATTTCATCAAAATCGAGCGAACGTTGGATCAATTCTTTTTCTTTGTTGTCGATGACTCCTTCTTCTTCACTCAGCTCAACCATCACTTTAATATCTTCCTCCGTAACAGCCGGCACAGCCACTCCATTGGCGAACCGCCTAGCGATTCGATTTTTTAAGGCTTGGAGCGACGCCGTAACCGGCGTCATCAACTTCATCAGTCCATAGGCAAGGCCGGCGTATCGGATGGCGAGCTGCTCCGCATGCTCTTTCGCCATCGATTTTGGCAAAATTTCACCGAAGACGACAAATAATACTGTCATCACCGCCAGCGTGGCAAACAAGCCCATCTGTTCCCCAAGCAACGAAACGGCGATGTCCGTAAAAAGCACGACCGTCACGACGCTGGTGAGGCGGTTGGCCACAGCAAGCGCCAACAGCACCCGGTCAAGCTGACCGATCAACGCTTGAAGGCGCTTATTGTGCAGATGCTCTTCCGCATAATGCCGCAACCGTGCCTTGCTTGCCGAAGAAAACGCGGCTTCTGCTGAAGCGAACAGCGCATTCGCGAGCATGGAGAGGAAAAACCACCCGAACAACCTTAACGGCCACTCTTCCAACGAATCTTCACACTCCTATGGATGGTGACGATGTTATTCATATCCATTTTTCCGCCAAATCATGCTGTAAAAGCCACACTTGCCGCGCTAAGCGGAAACAAAGCGATGCGGCCGGCAGCAGCCGTTTTCGCTCTTCCTATCTTAAATATAACAAATTTTTCGCCAACTGACTATAGCTGGCGAGTTGTCCTTCCATATAAATCCAGACAACCAAAAAAGAAAAATGCGCCGGATGAACCGAGGCGCATCATGATTCAAGCCAACAGGAACCAATCAAATACACCAGAACAAGCAATGAGGCAATGTTGAATGTCACTGACCACTCGGCCATTCGTCTTCCCCTCCCTTTTCTTCCCCTCTTTCATCGTACCATCTTGACGGCGGGAAAAACAGGAGAAGAAGGACGTCTTTTTGACAGTTTGATGAACAAAACAAGGGCGTCCTCCCATCAATGCATCATTTCATTTTCTCTCGTTTCAACCTAAATAACGGTAATAGATCGCCTTTGCCTCCTGCACGTCTTTTGTGCCGTGCACAAGCGCACGGCCGTCGCGAAAGACAACCAATCGCTTGTCGCCGAGCGAAGCGGAGACAAGATACGGATTCGCTTCCGCTTGAAGCCCTTGGCGGCGAAACAGCTCCGCCAATTCATTCAAGTTGTACTGGCGCGGAGCAGACGGACGGATTTGCACGGAATCGCGCCCGCACAAGACGGCCGTCTTCGTTCGTTGTTCATAGGAAAGAAACGGATACGATGGATGACGTCCGCACGTCGGGCAGCCGTCCTTTTTCACCCCGTCAATGCGAATGGCGGTGTATTCGTTCGTCCAAAGGTCAAACGAAACGAGCTTGCCGCGAAGCGCCGACCAGTCCTCCACTAAAATTTTTAACGCCTCAGCCATCTGATAGCTGACAACCATTTGCACCGCTGGGCTGATAATGCCGGCCGTATCGCACGTCAATCCCCCTTGCGGCACCGTTTCAAGCAAGCAATACAAACAAGGCGTGCGGTTCGGAATGAAGGCGCAGCTTAAACCGTAACTGCCGACACAAGCGCCATAAATCCACGGAATGTTGTACTTGTAGGCAACGTCATTGATGACAAGGCGCGTATCAAAATTGTCTGTCGCATCGATCCATAAGTCAGGGCGTTGCTTGAGGGCGATCGTTTCCAATTCTTCTGGGCCGGCGTCGCCGACAATGGCCTCGATCTCAACCTCGCTGTTGATTTGTTCAAGGCGCCGTTTGGCGGCGATCGCCTTCGGCAGCCGCTCCTTCGCATCCGCTTCGGTGTAGAGCTGCTGGCGCTGCAAGTTGCTCCATTCGACGTAATCACGGTCAATGATCGTCAATTTGCCGATGCCGGCGCGAACGAGCGCTTCGGCGTTGCCTGTGCCGAGCGCTCCGGCGCCGACTAACACGACGTGCTTTTCCCGTATTTTTTTCTGCCCTTCCTCACCAATGGGTGCAAACAATTGCTGCCGGGAATACCGTTCGTTCAAACAACACTCATTCCTTCCATTGGGCTGCTTGCTGACGCGTATCGTTTTTTCGGGATGCGTCCGGCTTCATAGCCAAGCCGGCCCGCTTCCACCGCCAGCTTCATCGCTTTCGCCATTTTGACTGGATCGGCCGCGCCGGAAACAGCGGTGTTCAAGAGCACCCCATCCGCGCCAAGCTCCATCGCCAGCGCCGCATCCGCCGGTCCGCCAATGCCGGCGTCGACAATGACCGGCACGTTCGCCTGCTCAATGATAAAGCTCAAATTGAGCGGATTGATGATGCCTTGCCCGGACCCGATCGGCGAGGCGCCCGGCATGATCGCATGACAGCCGAGCTCCTCAAGCCGCTTTGCCAGCACGACGTCATCGGATGTGTACGGCAACACGATAAACCCTTCCTCAAGCAACATTTCCGCCGCTTTCAACGTCTCGATCGGGTCTGGGAGGAGCGTTTTGTCGCAACCGATCACTTCTACTTTAATCATATCACACAACCCGGACGCTTTGGCGAGCCGGGCGATGCGCACCGCTTCTTCGGCCGTTTTCGCCCCGGCGGTGTTCGGCAAAAGCTTATATTTGCTTAAATCGAGCTGCTCTAAAAAGTTCGGCTGCTCCGGGGAAAAGATGTTCATCCGCCGGACGGCGAACGTTAAAATTTCCGCCCCTGACGCTTCCACCGCTTCTTTTTGCACGTCCAAGCTCGGATATTTGCCCGTGCCGAGCAACAGCCGCGAAGAGAATTCATATGGACCAATTTTCAACATCTCAACCGCCTCCTACAAAATGAACGATCTCTACGCGATCGCCATCGCATAGCGCCGTCGTCCCATACTCATGTTTTGGGATGATGCGGACATTGACTTCGACGATGCAAAGCTTGTTCTCAAGGCGGAAATGGGCAAGCAAATCGCCCACCGTTTTCACCTCGTCGGGCACGGCGACCGTCTCCCCGTTAATCACTAACGTCATTCCACCCCCACCTTTCCGATATGGCGTGTCAACGAAAACGGCGCAAGGTCAAACGCCGTCTCTTTCCGCTCCACTAAGTCGGCGACAAGCAGACCGGTCAACGGGCTGAGCAAAATGCCGTTCCGGTAATGGCCGGCGGCGACGAATAAGCCGCGCCTCTCCGGATGCTCGCCTAGATAAGGCAAGCCATCTTCGGTCTGCGGCCGGATGCCGCTCCATGCCCTTACCCACTCCGCCTTTTCAATGTCCGGAACAAGGTGGGCGGCGCGATGAAGCAAGTTCATCACCCCACCGGCCGATACGCGCCGGTCGAACGTGCTGGGCGTGGACGTTGCTCCGATGAGCAGTCGGTTCCCCGATTTTGGAACAATATAGCACCCGTTTTTCGCAAATACAGTCGTTTGCAACAACGGAACTGGAGTGCGCACCATGACGCACTCCCCTTTGACCGGGTAAACGGAAAGCGAAAGCCCAACCCGCGCGCCGAGCCGCGCCGCCCAAGCTCCGGAAGCGATGACGACCGCCTCGGCGGCAAACGTCCCGCCTGTTGTGTCTAGCACATGCCCACTGCTGTCGGAACGGATGTCGAACACTTCCGTATACTCGTACAGACAAGCACCGGCGGAGGCGGCGGCATAGGCGAGAGCGGCGGCGAAATCCGGCGCGCTCACTTGCCCATCGCCAGGGATGTACATCGCTCCAGCAATCGCTTCCCCCGCCAGGCGCGGCTCGATGTCAAGCGCCTCCCCTTTCGTGAGCCACTGCACCGGCTCGCCTATAACCCGCCAAAATGTATAATGGCGGTGGAGATCGTCTGCTTCCTCCTCCGTTGTCGCTAGTTTGATCATTCCTTTTTCGACAAGGCCGATATCGATGCCGGTCCTCTCCCTCAGCTCTTCAGCCAAGGCCGGCATGAGCGCCCGGCTTTGTAAGGCAAGCGGCACGAGCGGACTCCGCGCCGAAAACTCCGATTGCGCCCCGAGCATGCCAGCCGCCGCACTTGACGCCCCGCTTCCCATCGTTCCTTTTTCGAAAATGGCGACGCGATGCCGCCGCTTGGCGAGCTCAAAGCCGATGGCCGCCCCGATCACCCCGCCGCCGATGATGGCGACGTCATACCGATGCGTCATCCCCTATCCCCTCCATTTCACGATGTCTGCCAGCCGTTTAGCCTCAGCAACAGGGTCGGCTGCGAAAAAAACAGCCGACAATACCGCCACCCCGGACGCGCCTGCTTCCAACACTTGACGGGCGTTGCCGGCATGAATGCCGCCGATGGCGATGACTGGAATGGACACGGCAGCAGCGATTTCGGCAAGCGAATCCAACCCACGCGGCGGCAAACCGGGCTTGCTGTCCGTCGAAAAAATATGACCATACAAACAAAAGTGAGCGCCATCCTGTTCGGCTTGTTTCGCCTCCTCTGACCCGTGCACCGAGCAGCCAACCATCAAGTCCGGAAACGAGCAGCGGACGGCGCGCACCGGCAGGCTGTGATAAGCAAGCTGCACCCCTTTGACACCATAAACGACAGCGACGTCAACTCGGTCATTGACCACAATTTTTCGCGGCGGCACCCCGGCGCGAAGCAACGCGGTGACGAACTCGGCCACTTCGCGCGCTGTCTTTTCCTTTTCACGAATATGAATGAAATCGGCATACGGATGAACATGGGCGCAAATCGCCGCGAACTCATCGGCTGTCTGCCGTCCCGTCGAAATGAAATGAAGAATCCCCATCGCCATCCCTTTTCCTCTATCGGACATCGCTGGTCGGGATATATGGATAATGTATGCCGGCATAATAAGCCGCCAGCATCAAGGCGGCGAACAAGGCGACAAACAGGACATCATATTTGCCAAACCCTATTTCATAGTAAAACGTGCGCCGCCCATTCCCGGAAAATCGCTTTGCCTCCATCGCGACCGCAATGCGCTGGGCGCGGCGGATGCTTTGCGACAACAGCGGAATGGCGTAGCGCTTCACTTTGCTGAGGCCGCCCTTGTTCGGCACGCCGCGCACTTTTAACGCATAGCGGATCGTCTGAAACTCTTCAAGCATAATCGGCAACAGGCGAACGGCCGCCAAAAAACTGTATGCATACTTCGGCTTCAGCTTCAGCTGTTGCATGAGTGAATAAAACAGATGCACCGGCCGAGTCGTCAGCGAAAAAATCAACCCGAGAAGCCCAAGCGCCAAAGCGCGAAACCCGATATGCACTCCGCGCCAAAAGCTTTCCGCCGTAATATGGATGAGCCCCCAGCGAACCCATGTCGTCGTTCCTTCGCCAAACATCATCATCGATGAGGCCGTCGAAACAAAGACGAGGAAAAACGGCAAAAACAGCCAAAACAACACGTTTGCCGGATAGCCGGTGCCAAAGCAAAACAAAACAAACAGAGCGAGCGAAACGTTGATCAGTACGTTCGGGTTATGAATGAACAACACAGCGAAAAAGAGCACGACAAGCACAATGAGCTTTAAGCTCGGGTTCGTCTCATGAAGCCATGTCTCGCGGCAGCGAACCTCCCATTTCATCGCCCCGCCCCACCTTCCGCCAACACCGGCTCTCGGATGTCAAGCTGTTCGTCCCGAACAAGCGTCCCGTCTTCAATCACCCACCGTCTCGTCGCAAAGCGGCGGACGATTTGTTCGTCATGTGTAACCATCATGATCGCCGCTCCTTGTTCGCGGTGCGCTTCAAGCATTTCAAGCAAAGCAAACGTGTTTTTCGCGTCTTGACCAAACGTCGGCTCATCAAGCAAAAAGAGGCGTTGGCCGGCGACGATCGAAGCAGCGACGCTCAACCGCCGTTTTTGCCCAATCGACAGCTGGTACGGGTGTTGGTCTTGCTGCTCAACAAGGTCAAATTCACGCAACAGGCGAGCGATCGTTTCCTCAATTTCCGCTTCCGGCCGCCCTTCAAGCCGAAGCGAGTAGGCGAGCTCTTCGCGAACCGAATGGGTGACAAATTGCCAATCCGGATTTTGGAAAACAAAGGCAATATGGCGGTAGAGCGGGTGTTGCTGCTTGATGTCGGCCCCTAGCAGCACATACTCGCCGTCTGTATGAATGAGTTGCATAAGCGCGTGCAACAACGTGCTTTTACCGGCGCCGTTTTTTCCGGTGACGGCAATCCATTCGCCCGCATGCACCGTTGCTTCAGGAACATAAATTTTCGCCTCCCGGCCGCGGAACCCGCGAAAACGGGCGAGGCGAAGAAGCTCCTCGCCTTGATGGCGATTTCGCCGCCTTGCCGTCCGGTCATAGTCGTCCCAGACGCCTGGATACCAAATCCCTTCAGCGGCAATCACGTCTTTATAGTCGGAAAACACCGCCTTCGCCTCGCCGTCGGCGATGATGCGCCCATCGCGGCCGAACAAGACAATGCGATCCACAAAGTCGAGCACATGGTCAATTTTATGCTCGACGATGACAACCGTTTTGCCGCGGCCCACCTGCTTCACCGTTTGCCATACCGCCTTCGTCCCTTCTTCATCGAGCAGCGCCGTCGGCTCATCCAAAAACAAGACATCCGGCTCAAGCGCCAGCACCGAAGCAAGAGCCAACCGCTGCTTCATCCCGCCGGAAAGCGCATGAATATCAGTATGCGGGGCGATCTCCAAACCGACCTGGTCCAGCAGGGCGCGGATGCGGACGGGCATCTCATAGCGCGGCACGCTTCGATTTTCCAGGGCAAAAGCGATTTCCTCGTCCGCATACGGCATGCAAAATTGCGCATCAGGATCTTGGAAAACATAGCCCCACCGTTCCGGCCGCTCAAGGCGCTCCGCTTTCATCGGCACATCGATCGAGTGGGGAATGATGCCAGCCATCACTTGCAATAATGTCGACTTGCCGCATCCCGACGGACCAAGGAGGAGCACTTTCTCCCCCTCGGCAATCGAAAGCGACAAGTCGCGAAACAACAGTCCGTCGCTCCCGGGAAATTTCAGGCGCAGCCGATCAATCGCAATTGCTTGTTTCATCGCCATTCGCCGCCTTACCGGTTCAACGCATCGTAATCGTCTTTCGAGGCCGGCCGCCACATTTGCGTCACTCCGGTTTTTTCGAGCGCTTTCGCCAATGAAACAGCAAACACACCGGAGATGAGGATGGCGCCGATAAAACGCGCCAGCAAAAAGAGCGCCATATTCCATGGAGCAAGCGCTCCAATATAGCCTTTGTAAAAATCCATGATGAGCGAGCCGACCGTCGCCCCGACCGCGCCGAGCGAGACAACGAACACATCAAAGCGCCGATAGCGGAAGACGGCAAAGACAAGCTCGGCCAACAGCCCTTGGACGACCCCGTAAATGAGCACTTCAAGCCCCCATTGCGATCCCATGATCAGCTCGCCGGACGAAGCCGCAATCTCCGCAAGCAACGCCACCCCTGGTTTGCGGATCAACAAATAGGCGAGCGAGGAGGCGATAAACCACATGCCGTAAATAAGTTGATCGAGATGAAACCCTACTGCTCCCACCGCGCTATATAGCGGTCCCCATAATTTGTAAATAACGCCAAACACAATGGCAATGACGATCGTCGTTAAAATATCCGCCAATTTTAACCCTTTTGTTTTCACTTCCATCCTGTTCTCCTCCTTGTCTTGCGTCAACGGCTCGCCGCCAATTCAGCCGACGGCCACTGCTCAAGCCGATACGCCATCTCCCAAAACTCGTACTCATATTCACTGCTGATGAGGAAATGCCGCTTCATCCGATGGCGATCCTCTTCGGTGACCGCGTCAGCGATGTTGTCAAGCCGCGCGATTTGCTCTTCAACAAGCGAGCGGAACCAATCCGAACTGTAGGTGCCGATCCATTTTTCATAAATCGGATCATTCGGCCGGCACGTTTTCAAGCGCTCGCCAATTTCGTAATACAGCCAGTAGCACGGCAAAATGGCAGCGATGACATCGCCGAGATGCCCTTCGTACGCCGCGCGGTACATGTGCGACGTATAGGCGTACGCCGTCGGCGCCGGAATGAACGCCGCCCTTTCCTCTTCCGTAATGCCCAAGAGCTTGGCGAACGTTTCATGCAGCGACAGCTCAGCTTCGCAAGTGCTTTGTGCATGGTGCGCCAACCGGGCTGTCGTCGCCAAATCCGGCGATTTCGCCGCCCCGATCGCCTGCACGCGGGCAAAATGGCGCAAATAATAGGCATCTTGCATCACGTAATAGCGAAACTTCTCGCGCGCAAGCGTCCCTTGGCCAAGCTCCTGAACAAACGGATGGCGGAAACTCGCCTGCCAGATCGGATCGGCCGCTTGGCGCAATTGTTTGGCAAATGACATTCGTTTTCCCCCTTTTTGGCAAAATAAAAACGCCGCTTCCTTTGCCGATTGGCGTAAAGAAAGCGGCGTGGGCATGCGACGTTGGCAAGGCAAAGCCTAGCCTTGCTGTGCTGCTCCTCCACTTCCCTACGCTGGCATTACCCAGATCAGGTGCTAAGGGTCTCAAAGGCACACTTTGATCTCAGCCTTTCTAAAGGCCCCCCTAGTGGATGATGGTGCAATTTTCAGTTTTCTTTACACTTAATCATACCATGGCACGAACGATTGTCAATCCTTTTTTCGCCGACGTTGCGCTGCGCGTTTCAATCCGCTATGATGGAAACGCAACAATTGACGATGGAATGGGAGTGGAAACGATGGCAAAGGTCATCCTCAAACGAGAACGAAAAAAACGGCTTGAGCAAGGGCATCCATGGATTTTTCAAAGTGAAGTCGACCGCATCGAAGGTGATGCGGCGCCGGGCGACTTCGTTGACGTTTACAATCATCAAGGCTATTGGCTGGCGAAAGGATATATCAACCCCGCTTCACAAATCATCGTCCGCGTTTTGACGCAAAACCGAAACGATGAACTTGATGAGCGCTTTTTCATCGACCGCATCCGTCAGGCGTGGGCGTACCGTGAACGGATGATTCCCGGCGTTCGCTCCTGCCGCGCCGTCTATGGCGAGGCCGACTTTTTGCCCGGATTGATCGTCGACAAATATGAAGATGTGCTTGTTGTGCAAATTTTGGCGCTCGGCATGGAAAGACGGAAAGACTGGATTTTGCGCGGCTTGCTTGACGTGTTCGCCCCAAGGGCCATTTATTTGCGCAACGATGTGTCCGTTCGGGAGCTTGAAGGTCTCAAACAAGAAAAGGGCTTTTGGTACGGGGAAGGGGAAACGGAAATCGAAATCGAGGAAAACGGCGTGAAATACATCGTCGATATTGAAAACGGACAAAAAACCGGCTTTTTCTTCGACCAACGGCAAAACCGCGCCGCCCTTCGTCCGCTGATCGGTCCGGAGACGACCGTGCTCGACTGCTTCACCCATACCGGCTCGTTTATGCTAAACGCTTGTCTGTACGGAGCAAAACATGCCACAGCAGTCGACATTTCGGAACATGCCATCGAAACGGCAAAACGGAACGCCGCGTTAAACGGATTCACAAACGTTGAATTTGTCGTCGCCAACGCCTTCGACTATTTGCGCGAATCGGTGCGCGCCGGCAAACAGTGGGATGTCGTCATCATCGACCCCCCGGCGTTCGCGAAATCGGCCCATGCCGTCCCGAAGGCGCTGCGCGGCTATAAAGACATTAACTTAAACGGTTTGAAGCTTGTGAAAGACGGCGGCTTTTTCGTCACATCAAGCTGCTCGTACCACGTCCGCCCGCACCTGTTTCAAGAGATGATCGCCGACGCAGCATTTGACGCAAAAAAAGTGCTGCGTCAAGTATATTGGAACGGCGCCGGCTACGACCACCCGAAACTCCTTGCCGCGGAAGAAGGCGACTACTTAAAATTCGCTATTTACGAAGTGCATTCCCGCCGGTGAAGAACCTAGCTAAAAACGCTTAGGGGCTATCCCTAAGCGTTTTTTCCCGCCTTTGAACGAAGGGGCTGCTCTCTGTGCAAGACGGTCCAATAGACAAGCATTGAAAGGAGCACAGAACCGGCGGCGGCCAAATAAATGCTCGGATAGCCGAACCAATGGCTGATTTGGCCAAACACCATCGCCCCGACGCCGACCCCTAAATCAAAAAACGAGAAAAATGTCGCGTTCGCCATTCCCTTGCGGTGGGCAGGCGCCCGCTCGACGGACCACGCCTGCAGCCCCGGTTGCACCATGCCAAAGCCGAAACCGTATAGCACCGCCGCCAAAAGCAACGCCCATTCTCCCGGCAGCCAAGCGAGAAGAAGCATCGCCAGCAAAATAAGCCCCGCCCCAGGTAGAAAAACGGCCCGATGCCCTTTTCGATCATACAACTGGCCAGCGAACGTTCGCGTCACCATCAAGGCAAGCGCGTAAAGCAAAAAGTACAGCTGCAGGCCGCCGATCTGTTTTTGCGCCGTATATAGAGGCAAGAATGAGGCGATGCCGCCGAACGTCACCGTCAAGAAAAACAACAGCAACGACGGAGTCAAAGCGCTTTTTTCATACAAGTCCCATCTGTTCTCCCCTTTACCATGCACGGCTTCCGCTTTTTTATACGTGATCGCGGCGGCAAACAGCACCGAAGCGACTCCAAGCGCCGCACAAATGGCAAACAGATGGCTAAACGGAATCATAGCGGCAAGCACAAGTCCAAGCGACGGACCAAACGCCAAGGCGATACTCCCAGACAGCCCGTAATAGCCCATTCCTTCACCGCGGCGGCTCGCTGGAACGATGTCCGTTGCCACCGTTCCGGAAGCGGTTGTCGAAAACCCCCAACCGATTCCTTGGACGACCCGCATCAAAAAGAGAAAGAAAATACTTGAGATCAAGCTGTAGGAACCGACAGAAACGACAAAAATGAGAAGCCCCAATAAAAACACAAACCGGCGCCCTTTCGTCTCAAGCGCATGGCCGGCGAACGGACGGACGATGAGCGCCGAAAACGTAAACACACCGACGACAACGCCAATCAGCTGATCGTTGCCGCCCAAATGCTCGACAAACAGCGGAATGGTCGGCAGCGTCATTTGAAACCCAAGAAACACAAAAAAATTGGCCAAACAAATCAAAACAAAATCTTTCGTCCATATTTTTTCTTTTTGTTCTGCCATAAGCGGCTGCTGCTCCGCTCCCATACCGATCCCCCTTGCCAACTATGTATTTCGTGTCCCTTAATATTTGTTAGTATAACATAATCATATTCCGCCGTTTAAGCAAAATGCTATTTCACCATTCTCCCGGCAGGATGACGACAAAAAAGCCCCGCCCAGCCGGCGGGTTCCCAATGTTGTTTGCGCAGCATCATCTTTCTATTATGCATGAAGAAAAAAGCCGCCGAACAATCGGCAGCCTTTACCATCCTTTTCGTTTGCGCAACGACGCAACTTGCGCGGTATGATGTTTCCCATGCCATGCATATAATGCGGTCAATACATACAGCGGCATTTCCTTCGCTGCCCCTTCCAGCCGAACGGTTCGGTGAAAATCCTCCTCTGTCATCGATTCAAGCAACGCCGTCCATCGCGCATGCAGCCCGTCAAGCATTAAAAGCGACGGTTCAATGGGCAACGAGCAAGCATCGGCCGTTTTTGCCCATTCGCTTTCCGCAAACGGCTTCACCGTCGGGCTGTCTTCCGTCATCCCCCACTTCGTGCGCAAAAACGCATTCATGCTTGCATCAGCCAAATGATGGACGACTTGGGCTGCCGTCCAGCCGCCGTCGCGGTACGGCGTGTTCAGCTGTTCATCGTTCAAATCAGCGACAGCAGCCCTTAAGGCGTTCGGCAACCCGCGGATGGCAGCAATCGACTCTTGCACCTCCCGAGCGTCAAACCGCTCCGGCGCTTGAAACGTTCCGATCGGGTAGCGAATCGGATCGACCGTTGCCATGTTGATCATCTCCCTTCCGTATTCATTGATTCATTCAACACGGAAAGGCAAATTCCTCCTTATTCTTTCCAGATGTATACGCGCGCCTCGTACGGCTTCAGCTTAAAGCGCGTTGCATTTTTATGCGGACGGACCGGGTAGTTCGAGAGCGCCAAATCGCTTGACTGAAGGCGGAAGCCGTCATAGCGGTAAAGTGAAGGACGATCGGATACGTTGACAATGATAAGCGCCCGATCGCGGCCAAGCGTTCTTGTGTACGCGTAAATGGATGGGTGGTGTTCCAAAAGCAGATCGTACGTTCCGTAAACAAACAGCTCGTTCGCTTTTCGAAGCTGAATCATTTGTCGATAAAACGACCATACCGAGTTCGGGTCACGCCGCTCGGCTTCCACATTAATCGTACGATAGTTTTCATTCACCTTGATCCATGGCGTACCTGTCGTGAACCCAGCGTTCAGGGCATCAGACCATTGCATCGGGGTGCGCGAATTGTCGCGCCCGGTTTGCCAAATGATCTTCATCACTTCCTCATGCGTCCGGCCGTTCGCCCGTTCGAGCTCATACAGACGCAAGGTAGCGACATCGCGGTAGTCACGAATGTCGGAAAATTGCACGTTCGTCATCCCGATCTCTTGCCCTTGGTAAATGAACGGCGTCCCTTGCATGAAAAAGTAGAGCGCGCCAAGCGCCTTCGCGCTCTCCGCCCAATACTCGCCGTCATTTCCCCATGTCGACACTGATCGAGGCAAGTCGTGGTTTTCCAAAAAGAGCGCGTTCCACCCACGGTTTTCCAATCCTTTTTGCCATTTCGTTAACGTCCGCTTCAACCGGCGAACATCGATCGAACCATCGGCTTTCCTTTTCCAAAGCCCTAAATGCTCGAACTGAAAAATCATATGAAACACGCCGTTTTCTTCCCCGACCCATTGTTCGGCCTCATCAACCGTTACTCCGTTCGCCTCGCCGACCGTCATAATGTCATATCGTGCAAACGTTTGCTCTTTCAACTCTCGCAAATACTCCATAATCCCTGGCTGGTTCATGTGCGCAGCAAACGACGGCACATACTTCAACCCTTTCGGATTCGGAAGATCAGGAAGGCCGGGCTTTTTCTTGATGTGGGAAATCGCGTCGATGCGAAAGCCGTCGATGCCTTTGTCAAGCCACCAGTTGACCATCGCATAAAGCGCCCGCCGCACTTCGTCGTTTTCCCAATTCAAGTCGGGCTGTTTGACGTCAAAAATATGCAAGTAATATTGACCCGTCCGCTCGTCATACTGCCATGCCGAGCCGCCGAAAATGCTTTCCCAGTTGTTCGGTTCGCGCCCGTCTTTGCCATCGCGCCAAATGTACCAGTCGCGCTTCGGGTTGTCTCGCGATGACCGCGATTCAATAAACCACGGATGCTCATCACTCGTATGGTTGATGACCAAATCCAAAATGATTTTCAACCCGCGCCGATGCGCTTCAGCAAGCAATTCATCGAAATCGTCCATCGTTCCAAACTCGTCCATAATCGCATAATAGTCGCTGATGTCATATCCGTTATCGGCGTTCGGCGATCGGTAAATCGGGCAAATCCAAACGATGTCGACCCCAAGCTCCACCAAATAGTCCAGCTTTTCGATGATGCCGCGAAGATCACCGATGCCGTCGCCGTTGGCATCCATAAAGCTGCGCGGATAAATTTGGTAAGCGACGCCCTCTTTCCACCATGTTTTTTTCAAGGCAGCCTCCTCCTTGTGCATACGTTTTCACTATTAACTGTACACGATATTGGTGCGGTAAACAACTTCTCTTTTTCTCAAAAAAACAGCCGTTTGGCGGGGCTGCACGCTCCTACCAAACGGCCGAGGGGGACAACTGGTTCACTCACCGGTTGCGCGGCTCGCTTCGTAAATTTTTAAATTGTGATATACAGTCTCGAGCATCGGGGCATGGATGCCATGCCGCTTCGCCAATGCCAGCAAATACCCTTGCAAATGGTCGGCTTCGATGAGCTGTCCTTTTTCCATATCGCGTTGCATGGACGATTTCATCGTTGGGGCGATCTGTTCGAGCTGGGTGCGCTGCCGATCGGCCATTTCATCGGTCAGCGGCGCCCCATGCGCCTGGATGATCGTTTTGATTTCCCGAAACAGCCGATCGATGATGACGCTCCCGTACTCGCCGGAACGAATCGGCCCGATCGGAGCGCGGAACAGCGTCGTCACGCCCGACATCGCCGCAATGAACAAATATTTATTCCACATATCAGCCGCAATTTGTTCGCTTAAGCGAAAGCAGGCGTTGGCGCCGGCAAACAGCGATTCGAGCGCCTCCACCCGCCCAGTCCGTCCTGCGGGCCATTCACCGAAACGCATCTCATGCGTCGGGCTCGTTTGGATGATCTCCCCTCTCTCGTTTAACGTCGTCTCGATAAAGCAAAGCCCGCCTAAGACATTCTCGCGGCCGAACGCCCCCCACAACGCATCCATATGGGCCATGCCATTTAACAAGGGCAAAATCATCGTCGCCTCTCCAACATACGGTTTCGCGTCGGCGATGGCGCCGGCTAAATGATACGCCTTGCTCGAAAACACAACAAGATCAAACGGCGCAGACGGCTCGCCGGCGACAAGCAGCTTTGGCTTCAGCACCGCATCGCCATGGACGCTATGGATGACAAGTCCACGTTCCTCGATCTCCCGCTTTCTCCGCTCGCGGACGAGAAACGTCACGTCCACCCCTTTTTCAAGAAGACGGCCGCCGAAATACCCGCCGACCGCCCCCGCTCCGACAAACAGAATACGCATCGTATGTACAGCTCCTTTCTCCACTTGAGGGTTGATCCAGCGCTCCCAACGTCTTTCACAAAAACCATGCCGCCAACCGAACATGTTCTCAGCGATGATGAACAAGATGATGAACAAGAAGAAAAAAGGAAGAAGGGGACGCGCCCCTCCTTCCTTCCCAGCCGCTAGCAGCAACGCGACACTTTGCCGCCTTTAGCATTGTAGCGCGCCTCTTGCGCCTCGCAGAAAAACTCTTTCCGCGACTTAATCGGCTCGCCAGGGTGATGGGTTTTCATATGCTCGACATATTTTTCATAACTCGGCACACCGACAAGCAAGTCAAGAAACTGCCGGCGATAAGCGAAAACGTTTTGCAACCATTTAGGCATAGTGCTTCGCTCCTTCTCCATCGCGCGGCACGTACGGCGCTTCCTTGAGCGGCACATGTTTGTTTTGCAGCACTTTGATCCAGATGTTCAACGCCGAGATCAGCATCGCAATCACAACGAGCATGAAAATCGCGCACAATGTCGCATCAATGTAGTCGTTCATAATAATTTGCCGCATTTGCGCCTCATTCGTTGCCGGCGCCAAAATGTTGCCTTGGCTCAAGCTGTCTTGGAACATTTTCGCATGCGACAAGAAACCAATTTTGACATTTTCATGGAACAGCTTTTGATACCCGGCCGTCAGCGTGACGACAAGCAGCCATGTTGTCGGCACGAGCGTGACCCAAACATATGCCTTTTTGCCCATTTTAAATAGAACCGTCGTCGCAAACAACAAGGCGATGCCAGCCAACATTTGGTTGGCGATGCCAAACAGCGGCCATAGTGTGTTGATGCCGCCAAGCGGATCGACGACGCCTTGGTACAGGAAGTACCCCCACGCCAGTACACAAAGGGTCGTGGCGATCAAGTTCGAGGCAAGCGAATCCGTTTTGCCGAGCGGTTTGTAAAACGTGCCCATAATGTCTTGGATCATGAAACGGCCGACTCGTGTGCCGGCGTCAATCGTCGTCAAGATGAACAGCGCTTCAAACAGGATGGCAAAGTGATACCAGAACGCCATAAGCGCCTTGCCGCCGATGACGCTCGATAAAATGAACGCCATCCCGATCGCCAGCGTCGGCGCCCCGCCCGTGCGTGACAACACCGTTTGCTCGCCGACGTCTTTCGCCAACTGCGCAAGCATATCGGGCGTGACGGTGAAGCCCCATGACGATACCACTTTTGCCGCCTGCGCCACGTCTGTGCCAATCACCGCCGCCGGGCTGTTGATGGCAAAATACGCACCTGGTGTCAGCACGCACGCCGCAACCATCGCCATGACAGCGACGAACGACTCCATCAACATCGCACCGTAGCCGATCGGCCGCGCATGGCTTTCAAGCTCAATCATCTTCGGCGTTGTACCGGATGAAACGAGCGAGTGGAAACCGGACACCGCGCCGCAAGCAATGGTGATGAACAAGAACGGGAACAGATTGCCTGCAAACACCGGTCCTGTGCCATCGATAAATTTCGTCACCGCCGGCATTTGCAAGTCCGGCATGACGACGAAAATGCCAAGCGCCAATCCGACGATCGTGCCGATTTTCAAGAACGTGCTCAAATAGTCGCGCGGCGCCAACAATAGCCATACCGGCAACGCCGAAGCAACGAAGCCATAAATGATCATTAAGATGGCGATCGTTTCCCCTTTTAGCGTAAACATCGCCGAGAGCGTCGGATGTTCCGCGACATATTGCCCGGCCACAATCGACAAAATTAACAGCACAAATCCCCCAAGCGATGCCTCAGCAACGCGCCCCGGACGGATGAAGCGCATGTAAATGCCCATCAAAATCGCAATCGGAATCGTCGCGGCGATCGTAAACATCCCCCAAGGGCTTCCGATAAGCGCTTTCACAACAACGAGCGCCAATACAGCCAATAAAATAATCATTATGCCCAAAATGCCAAGCGCTGCGATAAAGCCCGTCACCGGCCCCATTTCTTCCTTGATCATCTCGCCGAGCGACTTCCCGTTGCGGCGCATCGAAGCGAACAAAATGACAAAGTCTTGCACCGCTCCGCCGAGCACAACCCCGATCACGATCCAAAGCGTGCCCGGCAAATAGCCCATCTGCGCCGCCAAAATCGGTCCGACAAGCGGCCCAGCGCCGGCGATGGCGGCGAAGTGATGCCCGAACAACACCCATTTGTTTGTCGGAACATAGTCTTTTCCGTCATTGAACACTTCCGCCGGCGTTTTCCGGTTATCATCGAGGCCAAACACTTTGCGGGCGATAAACCGGCTGTAAAATCGATAGGCGACCGCGTACGTGCAAACGGCAGCGACGATAAGCCACATGGCGTTGACCGATTCGCCGCGGCTTAAAGCCAAAATGGCAAACGCTGCGGCCCCAAGGACGGAAATCAGGCCCCATAGCAAAATCGACTTTAGCCCCTTCACACGGCTTCCTCCTTTTTTTATTTGTCAAAATTCTTTACGCTACTATTATATTCATTATTCTGAAAAATTTAAAGACATTTTTTCATCTTCAACTAATGTATAGTTTGGTTCTATAGGAGCGTGTTCCTGCATTCCTATTTCAAAAAAGTATAAAACAAGTCTTTGGCGCAAAAAATGTAATTGCACCCATCGATTGTCCCCAGCTCCATCTGACGGTGCAATGGACAAAGCAACGATCAACTAATATTATCTCAGTAAAGGGTTCGAGAAGGTGAAGGCGATCGAAGCATTGTTATGGAGCATTGCTTTGCCTGGATTCGGGCAACTGTTGAACAAAAAGTATATAAAAGGAATTTTGTTTATTGCGTTGGAATTTGTGATTAACACCCAATCTCATTTCAATGAAGCCATCCGCCTCAGCTTTTTGGGACGTACGGATGAGGCCGCCCGCATTGTCGATATCGGATGGCTGATGTTTTATCCATGTCTATACTTTTTTGCCATGTGGGATGCGTTTAAAGACGCTGGCGGCGGGCGAACACCGTACTCGTTTTTGCCGTTTGTCGTCTCCGCCTACTTTGTGACGGTCAGCTTGATGTACTCGTCGCACGTGACCATCGGCGGCGTGTTTTTTGGGCCGATTTGGCTGCCGATCTTATCTGTCATTCCCGGTCTCTCCATTGGGTGGCTGCTGCAATTTCTACTGCTGAAATGGAAATAGCCATCCGTTGGTGATTGCCCCACCCCCGAAAGCCGCCAATCATTCATTGGCGGCTTTCGGTTGCGGCTCTTTGGCGCTTTTTCGTTTTTTCATCGTTCCCGCCACAATGACAGCGGCAACAACGAGTAGCTCAAATCCATACTTCACGGCAGGATTGGCAAAATACGCCTTTAAAAACGGCTCATCGACGATCATTTTCGCCGCCGTCCAAGCGAGGACGCCAGCGCCGATCGTAATAATGATGGGGAAGCGCTCGATCCATTTTAAAATGAGCGTGCTGCCCCACACCATGATCGGAACCGAAATGATCAGCCCAAGAATGACGAGCAAAAAGCTGCCGTGCGCGGCTCCGGCAACCGCCAACACGTTGTCAAGCCCCATCAACGCATCGGCAATGATGATCGTGCGAATGGCCTCCCATAAACTTCCCCCAGCTTCAACATCGTCGTGGCCCTTCCCCTCAACAAGCAGCTTATAGGCGATCCAGACAAGCAGCACGCCGCCGGTAAGCAAAAGCCCTGGGATTTTCAGCAGCCAGACGACAAAGATCGTCGCGAACGCCCGGATGACGACAGCACCCACCGTCCCCCAGACAACGGCCTTTTTTTGCTGGTGTTTGGGCAAGTTGCGGGCCGCCAATCCGATCACAATGGCGTTATCCCCTGCCAGCAAAAGATCAATAATGATGATCGACAGCAATGCCGTCCAAAACTCTGCTGACAATAAATCCATGAACAATCCCCCTTTACAAGTTATATTTTTCTTTTAATGAAATTGGAGCCATCTTAATGATTTGCTGCAAAATAAATACGAAGACGGCCAAATCATCGATCAAACCAAACAACGCAAACCAATCGGGAATGAGGTCAAACGGCAGCGCTATATACAAAAGCAGCAAACCGACGGAAAACCATTTTTTTCGCATTGGAACTTCATGCGAAACGAAAAATTCGAATAAAAACGGCAGGAAACGCCGAACATGGACGATGAAGCGAAGCCGTTTCCACCATTTGCGCATGCCATCCCCTCCACTTTTTGTTCTTTTGAAGCCGAACCTATCTTCTTTTACGATTATCTTCCCCCCTTTTGTTTCATGAAATGAAAGAAGGCCTTTACCATCCTTGGTAAAGGCCTTCATAAATAAAAGAGACCTTTACCAACATCGGCAAAGGTCTCGCTAACAACGTCGCCGTTGCCAACAAAGCCGAGGGCATGCACCCTGGACTGACGACTTTGCTGTTAAAGCTACTCCCCTTTAACAAAAGAAACTGTATTCGTTTTTATTTTACACTTTCATGATATTCAATATTGATACCTGTTGTCAACTCTTTTTCTTGACTGACAAGAAATGAATCCAATTTATTGCCCCGCCGTAAACTTCAGTCCGATGACTCCGACAAGAATACAAAGCAAAAACGCCACCCGCGGCGCATTGACCGGCTCGTTTAAAAACAACATGCCGACCAAGGCCGCACCAAGCGCTCCAATTCCCGTCCACACCGCATAGGCGGTGCCGATCGGCAACGTCTTGATCGCCAAGGATAAAAAGTAAAAGCTCGCCGCCATCCCCGCAATCGTCACAACAGAAGGCCAAAAGCGGGCAAACCCGTTCGTATATTTCAGCGCAATGGCCCAAACCACCTCAAACAATCCAGCGATCGTTAAGCAAATCCACGCCAATGAGCATTCCCCCTTTCCAAAATAAAAAAGCCGCGGGAAATATCGAAACGATACTCCTCCCGGGCTTTTGTCCCTCCGTGTACGCGGGCGCGCCGCGCGTTTTCTCTCGGTCGCAGTCCAGCTGCCAGGCAGCTGCGGAACCCTAGAAAACATTCCCTGTATTTACTTGGCTGTCAATCAGTATAACACGTCAGCCAAACGCTTGCAATCCATCCGCCTTCCGCATATTTCCGACAGATGAAGGCTGAGGGGCCCCCATCCGTCTTACACCGGGTCGTTATCGACGTCGCTGTACGATTCAATCGCTTGATCCAACGCCCGATACGCCTCAGCGAAGGCGTTCGTCGCCGATTCATCTCCAGCCTCGGCCAACTCCATTCGTGCATTGCGCGCATGGGTGACGGCGCGAATGACGTCTTCAATCATTTGTTTCTTCTCCCCAGCGCTCGCCTTCAATTGTTCAAGCTCATGGAGCGCCCCGTCAAGGTTCGTCGAACGTGGTTCGTCAAATGCTTGTTCCAACTGTTCTTTCACACGCTGCAACACTTCTCTCATGATCGCCCACCCTTCCTTGATTCATTGTCATCCGCTAGTGTGAGCGATTGGCGGCAAACTATGCACCCTTGTCTCCATCGCGTTCAGTCATTGACCTGCTCATCTTTCAACCCGGCCCAAAAGGCAGCAACGACAGAAAGGGCAACAATCAGCATCGGCGCATACATAATCAAAAATGTTTGCATCATCCTTTTCCTCCTTCCCATTTTCCTTTGACGTACGCCTTGTTAAACAAAAAGAGGCGCATCAGCAAGTACAGTGACGGAATAAGCAAGAACAACCCAGCGATAAAGGCGATGATCAACGCGATGGCCATCACTTCATTCGTAAACCCGTCATAAATCGTCAAATATGGATAAAGCAAATACGGGTAATGGGAAATGCCGTACGCGTAAAATGCAAACGCGTATTGAAACAAAAGCGCAATAAATGCCAAACCGAACCGCCGCTTCCGCCAAAGAAGCCAAACGGTGAGCGCAAAAAACAAAAAGGAAACAGCGAACATCCAAGCTACCATCCATAAGTTGGCATAATGTTCAGGATTATGGTGGCGCAGCTGATAAATGATCAATAGCGCCGACAACATCGTCGGCCCGCTCCAAAGGAGAGCATAGCGGCGCAAAAGCGACCGCGCCCGCTCATCCCCCGCCGCATCCGCATAATACGTCAAAAACACGGCGGAAATGTACAAAACGCTCGTGACGCTTAACAGCACGATGCTCCACGACAGCGGGCTCGCAAACAACTTTCCGTAATCAAGCGCCAAGGCATTCCCATTTTTTTCGACAAATCCGCCCTCAGAAATCGTCAAGACGATGGAGAGCGACGCTGGAATGAACAGACCCGTCAACCCATAGGCGAGCAAATACCAATTCCGCTCCGTCCCGCCGTACGTATGGAACGCATAATACGAGCCGCGGACGGCCAAAAGAATGATGGCGATGCTGGCCGGAACGAGCAAAATCGACCCGTAATAATACGCCGTTTTCGGGAAAAAGCCGACGATGCCAACAAAGAAAAAGACGTGAAAGACGTTCGTTACCTCCCAAACCGGGGAGAGATAGCGCTGGATGATGCGATGCAAAATATGTTGTTTGTTCGCCCAATGGCTGTAGGCGCTGAAAAACCCCGCCCCAAAGTCAATCGAAGCGACAATGATATAGCCGAACAAAAACAACCACAGCACCGAAATACCGATGACTTCAAGCTTCATGGCGCCACCTCCTCGTGACCGGCGCGCTCCGCCAGCTCCCGCTCAATCGGGTTTTTGCGGAACATGCGCACAAGCACCGTCACGCTCGCAATGCCTAACATGAAATACAACAAGGAAAATAACACGAGCATTGTGTCGACATGCCCTGATGAAGTGGCGGCTTCAGCCGTTTTCATATAGCCGCGCAAAATCCATGGCTGCCGACCGACTTCCGCCAAGTACCATCCGGCTTCAATGGCTAGCATCGCCAGCGGACCTCCTGCCGCTAACAAGCCAAAAAACCACTTTTTCATGATCCACTGCCAACGGAATATCGACCCGAGCCAGTATGCCGCCGCAAACCCGAATGATTTGTGACGTTTTTCACATATCTGTCGTGACAAACAAAAAAAGCAGGATGCCCCTGCCGTTCGTGATCACAAATACTTCCGATGCACCGTCTTCCCGTCATACGTAAACAACATCGGCTTCTCTTCGACGACTGTCTCCATATGGACCGGACGGCCCCACAACTGATAAATGTATGGCAGCACTTTTTCCAAATACTTCAGATCGAGTTCGATCCCTTCATACCAATGTTTTAAATACAGCTCTCCATTGCGCATGTAGTCGCCGTCATTGACAGTGATGTACGGAAACCCGCCGTTGACTCGCATGCTGACGAGTTGGTCGCGGATATGCTCCCAGTTTTTGTCGACGATTTTATATTCTTTCCCCTGTTTTTGGAACAAATACATATCTTCGCGCATGACGAGCTCTTTCGTCAAATAGTTGCGCAAAAACGAAATGTCGGATTCCAGCTCGCGCACTTCAAAAATTTTCGCCCGTCCCGACCCCGGCTTGACACCGTATTTTTTCATCTCTTCCGTCGGGTTGTTCCACCGCTCTTCAATGTCTTCAAAAATTTTCAAGCCCAAATAGTACGGGTTAATGCCGGTGCGCGACGGTTGCACGACGTTGGCGTTCAGTTTCGCAAATTCAATCGCCTCATCGCTCGTCAAATCCATCTCGCGCAAAATGCGCTGATGCCAATACGTCGCCCAGCCTTCGTTCATGATTTTCGTCTCCAGCTGCGGCCAAAAATAGAGCATTTCTTCACGCATCATCGTTAAAATGTCACGCTGCCAGTCCTCAAGCTCGCGGCTGTATTCTTCAATGAACAATAGCACATCTTTTTCCGGCTGCGGCGGAAACTTGCGCCGTTTTTTTCGCGGCGGCGCTTTTGGCTTGTTCCGCTCCTCAAGCGACCATAAATCGTCGTAGAGCGTCGATGTTTTCGCAGGCTCTTCCTCTTCGTACACTTCCGTATCTTCCCACGTCCATGACAGCTTCGGCCGAAGCAGCGACGGATCAATATGTTCCTGAATGGCCAAGACAGCGTCCAAAAACTTTTCCACTTCCTGCTTTCCGTACTGATGTTCATAACGTTTAATCCGCTCGGCTGTCGCCGCCATGCTTTCGACCATATCGCGCTTCGTGTTGCTGAAGCGGACGTTGTTTTTGAAAAAGTCGCTGTGCGCCAACACGTGAGCGACGATCAGCTTATTTTGGATGAGCGTATTCGTATCGAGCAAAAACGCGTAGCAAGGGTCCGAATTGATGACGAGCTCGTAAATTTTGCTTAACCCTAAATCATAATGAAGCTTCATTTTGTAAAACTGTTTCCCAAAGCTCCAATGAGAAAATCGCGTCGGCATTCCGTAGGCGCCAAACGTATAAAGAATGTCCGCCGGACAAATTTCATAACGCATCGGATAAAAATCAAGGCCAAATCCTTCCGCGATTTCGGTAATTTCCGCAATGGCCCGTTCCAGCTCTTTCAGCTCGCCCTTCCGCATCCATCTCCCTCCTTTTTCCTCTTATCACAATGTATGAGGAAAAAGATGTTTTGATACGTTCGGAATCGCCAAGATGCTGACGAACCTCTCCCGCCTGCTTGGCGTTTTGGATATGTTAAAATTCGGGCTTTACTTAGTGAGGGCAGAAGGAGGAAAACAGGCGGAACAGGGCTTGGGTTATCGATCGCTCAAAACATCATCCGGCAACACCGGGGGGAATTCACCTTGACAGCGAATTAGGAAAAGGGACGGAGGTAAAACTTCTCATCCCTATTTCTCCTCGCTGCAGCGAAACCAACCAAGGGTAAATATAGGCGGATGTTTTTCTGTTGGGGGACGGCCGTTTACCTTTTTGACCCTATGATTTATAATGATGGTACAAAACATCGCGGCAAAGCGTGGTGGTCATTTGCAGCACTATTTGCAATATCTTATCGAACACTTCGGCTACATCGGCATTATGGTCGCTCTGATGCTCGGCATCGTCGGGCTGCCGATCCCCGACGAGCTGCTGTTGACATATGCCGGTTACCGCGTTTCAACCGGGGCGTTTTCGTATCCGCTCGCTTTTCTTTCCTGCTGGCTTGGAGCCATCATTGGCATCTCGCTCAGCTATATGCTTGGGATTACGCTCGGGCTGCCGTTTTTGCATAAATTCGGTCCCAAGCTCCATCTTACAGAAAAACGGCTCGAGCAAACGAAAGCGCTTTTTTCGAAGCTCGGTCCAGCGGTATTGTTCATTTGCTATTTCATCCCTGGAGTTCGGCATCTCGCCGCCTTTTGGGCCGGCATGAACGCCTACCGTTGGAGAAAGTTTGCTTTGTTCGCCTACAGCGGAGCGATCGTATGGGTGGCTGTCTTTTTGACGATCGGCGCCTATTTTGAAAGCCGCTGGATGGCCGTCAAGCAGTATATCCACGCCTACCGTCCATTCTTATTTCCTGTCTTTCTGGTCGTTCTCGGCTTCGCCATCTTCTATTGGTACATCCAACAAAAACGAAAAACACCGGGGTAATCTCCGGTGTTTTTCATTCTCTATGCGCGCTATACGTTCTCGCGCGGGCCGCGATGGTATGTTTCCGTCAGCAGACCCATAAACAGGCCGAATCCGAACATAAACATCGAAGCCCCGATAATGCCGAGACTGATGATCGTCAAGAAATAGTCTTTGTTGTAAGCGCTTGCGATAAAACTAAGCAAAAACAGTACAACTCCGACAATCAATCCCACTGACGCCATCCATTTGCACATGTTGATCATTTCTTGCCCTTCGTGCCGTTTGTTCATTCTCATCATCCCCTTATTTTGAGGATACTATCCTTGTCACAAAATTGCAACATTTATTTTTCCTTTTTCGTTTTCATTTCGGTTATAATTTATATTTTGCCTTCTGTCGCAACATTTACAGGGCAACAAAACGCCCTGCTGTCATACACTAACAATGACTCCTTCTTGATAAAGGAGGCATGCCGCTTGAACACCGTCGACTATGATAAGGCGCTCTATTACACGCATCGCTCCGAATGGGACAATTTGCTCATTTTAATGGTGCGTACGCCTGATGATATTCTGTCGAAAAAAATTGAAAAATTTCTCCACGCTTATAATTTTGAACATGACTACTCCGTCATCCAGGAGCGGCTGCACGCCTTGCTTCGCTATATTGACCATGCGCTTGAAGTGAGCGAACAAAAAATGGGAGTCGAGCAATACGCGCAGTTTTATTCGTAAAACGAACGGGGAATTGGCATCGTCCAATTCCCCGCAGATTGTCCTGATCATTGCGCATAAGAAGGCGAAACGGTGCTGAGCACGTCCTTTACGCGCTGCATGACGGCTTCCGTTAAGCGCGCCAGCCTCTCTTCACTGTCTTCTAGCGACGTTCCTTTGACGCCGAAATACGCCTTCATTTTCGGCTCCGTCCCTGATGGGCGCAGGCAAAACCACGAGCCATCCTCCAAGATATACTTGAGCACATTGGATGTCGGCAAATCAATGGCCGTTTTTTCGCCGGTCAACGTGTTCGTCCGCTCTTTCGTTTTGTAATCCTCAATCACCGTCACCTTTTTCCCCGCGGCCTCCACCGGCGGCTGTTGGCGGAACGACGCTAAAATCGCGGCAATCGCCTCTGCTCCTTCTTTGCCTTTCAGCGTGAGCGATCGTTGTCCCTCGCAGTAATAGCCGTACTGGTCAAACAATTGCAAGAGCGCCTCATACAACGACAGCCCTTGCTTTTTATAAAACGCGCACACTTCCGCCGCGAGGACAGCCGCCTGCACGGCATCTTTGTCGCGGACAAAATCGCCGATCAAATACCCATAGCTTTCCTCATATCCGAACTGGAACGCATATTGCCCTGTTTGTTCGTATTCCTTCATTTTTTCGCCGATGAATTTGAAACCGGTCAACGTATCAACCGTCTCAAGACCAAACGATTGGGCGATCGCCCGACCAAATTCAGACGTCACGATCGTTTTTAAGACAACACCATTTTCCGGCAGAGTGCCTTGAGCTTTTCGTTGCGACAGCAAATAGTGGAGCAACAAGCCGCCCGTTTGATTGCCGGTCAGCACGACATAGTTTTCCTTGTCATTTTTAACCGCCACACCGAGCCGGTCGGCATCCGGGTCAGTGGCGATCAGCAAATCGGCGTTCACTTGCTTGCCCAACTCCATCGCCATGGCGAAGGCCGCGTGTTCTTCCGGATTGGGCGAGGCGACCGTTGAGAAATTCGGATCCGGCAGCTCCTGCTCTTTGACGACAAAGACATTTTGGTAGCCGAGCTCAGCGAGCGCGCGGCGCACCGGTTTGTTTGACGCACCGTGAAGCGGCGTAAACACGATATTGATGACCGTTTCCCGAGCAAGCTCCGGATGGATGGAAATCGTTTTGACCGCATGGATATAAGCATCATCGACTTCGCTTCCGATGATGCGAATAAGGCCTTTTTCTCTTAACGTTTTCTCATCTTCCACATAAATGGCGAGCTCATTTTCGACTTCATTGACATAGCGGATTACTTGGTCGGCGACAGCAGGCGGCAGCTGTCCCCCGTCCTCTCCATACACTTTATAGCCATTATATTCGGGCGGATTATGGCTGGCGGTGATGACAATGCCGGCAAACGCCCGCAAATGGCGAACAGCAAACGACAGTTCCGGTGTTGGACGCAATTCATCAAACACGTATGTTTGAATGCCGTTCGTAGCCAATGTTTTCGCCGCCTCCATCGCGAATTCCGGCGACTTATGCCGGGAGTCATAGGCAATGACGACCCCGCGCCGCTTCGCCTCATCGCCAAACGATTGTATGTATCGCGCCAATCCTTCCGATGCTTTTCGCACCGTATAAATATTCATTCGGTTCGTCCCCGGGCCGATCTCGCCGCGCATGCCGCCGGTGCCGAATTCGAGATTTTTGTAAAAGCAATCCTCCAACCAACGTTCATCATCGCAGCGTTGTTCCAACAGCCGCTTCAATTCCGGATCAAGTTGCGGCTCACGCAGCCATTGTTCATATTTTCGTCTCCATTCCATCGCTGTTCCCCCTTGCTTTTCATCTTCCCTGTTTATGTATTCGCTCCCATCATACAATATACCTGCCAAAAGAAAAAGGATGTCCTGGAAAATGTGGACATCCTTTTTCTCCCATTACCCTTGCGGCTGCGACGGCTCGGAAATGTTCGTCAACGCCTGTTCAGCCGCTTCGTTTGATGCGCTGTTCGTCGCAATATCGCCTAGCGCAACGATGCCTTGAAGCTGGTTGTTCTCCACGATCGGCAAACGGCGGACTTGATGTTGAGCCATGACATTCGCGGCTTCCTGTACGCTCATATTCGGCGTACCGGTGACGACTTGATTTGTCATGACTTCCGCCACCTTGACTGTTGACGGGTCTTTTCCTTTGGATGAGACGCGTAATGTAATGTCACGGTCCGTAATCATCCCTTTGACTTGCCCGTTTTCCACAACCGGAAGCGCGCCAATATTTTTTTGGCTCATGATTTGCGCTGCTTCTTGCACTGTTTGGTTCGGCGAAATCGTTGCGACGTTTTTCGTCATAATGTCCTGCACTTTGTTTCCGCTGTTGTTCGTCAATGTGATCCTCCCCTTTCACCGATTAGTATGGCTCGTTTGCCGCCTGATATAGATAGAAAATGTTGTTTTCTTTCCTGCCCTTTGCCGGTTATGAATGGACGCGCCGTTTTCCATTCCCTTATAATGGAGATAACGGAAGCAAAATCATCTGGAACACGATGATAAAAAGGAGAGAATATGGAACGAGAAAAACGTGCGGAGAACTTGCTTTTGGGCGCATGGGCGACAGCGCTGATCGCCACGCTCGGAAGCCTTTATTTTTCCGAGGTGCTTGGGTACATTCCGTGCGACCTATGCTGGTTTCAACGTATTTTTATGTATCCGCAAGTCATCATTTTAGGAATGGCCGTCGTGCGCCAAGACGCGGCGGCGGCGCGTTACAGCTTCGCTCTGTCATTGATCGGCGGGCTCATTTCGCTGTATCATTATGGGCTGCAAAAAATTCCGCTGTTTCAGGAGTATGCCATCAGCTGCGGCCGCATTCCATGCACAGGACAATATATCAACTGGCTTGGGTTTATCACCATTCCATTTTTGGCGCTAACCGCCTTTATGATCATTATGTTGCTAAGTTGGGCCGTCATGCGCCAACAAAGAAAGGGGAGCGAACGTTGAAAAAATTGCTCATATTTGGCGGCATCATTGTCGTCCTGTTCGCTGCGATTGCGTTTATCACGATGTACGAACAAAAAGAAGCCGCAAGCAACAATCCTTACCATAAAAGCGAGCTGAACCCAGCCACCGTCGCCCAACTTGACGACCCGAACTACCGCAACATTATTTTGCCCGCGGAGTTGAAGCGACAGCTGGCCGAGAAAAAGACGCTCACCGTCTACTTTTACAGCCCGACATGCCCGCACTGCCACCGGACAACGCCGATCGTCGTGCCGCTAGCGAAGGAGCTTGGCATCGATTTAAAGCTGTTCAACTTGCTTGAGTTCGAAGACGGATGGGATGCGTACCATATTGAAGCCACCCCGACGATCGTCCATTACGAAAACGGCAAAGAAATCAAACGCATCGAAGGGTATCATGACGAACGAACGTTCCGAAATTGGTTTTCCTCATTGCACATTGAAAAGTAAACAAGGAGCTAAGCTATGCTTAGCTCCTTGTTTTACATCACCCATTGACTCGCCGCAGGCGCATACACGCTGCACGGCCAAAGCCGCCTGCAAGTAAACTGCTTGGCATGAAAAGGAAAAGCAATGCCATGGCGGGCCAAAATCTTTTGATTGCGAACAAACAACCATTCATACTGTTCCAAATCCCCATGCTTTCCGATATGTTCGATGACGGCAATGAGCGATTGCAACGCCGAAATGATTTGGAAAGCCTCTTTCATTGTCCCATTATATGCAACATATTCGTGGTCCAGCGAAAGAATGCCCCATTCCTCAAATTGCCGAATTTGTTCATCATCGAAGTAATACGGGAACACATCGGTATAAAAGTAGTTGAGCAAATACTGCATGTAATGCTCTTGTTCCGGAGTCGCCGCATACATCATTTTCAACGTCCATACCACCTTTTTCTCGCCGCAATGCTTGCGTTCTCCATCACTGAGACGATACTATGAGTGTACCATATCTCAAGCAAGGATAGGCGTAGAAAGTGTTTCCACGACTAAAAGGGAATTGAGAGGGTGACAACCTTTGTGGACAAGAAAAGGCGATTGGCTCGAGTGCACCATTCCTAGTTTTTGGAGCGGCCTGACCATTGAACAATTGCTGAAAGACGTATGGACGGCCTCGAAAAAGCTCGTCCACCGTTGGCGGATGGAACACGGCGTCAAACTGAACGGCCAGGCGGTTCTCTGGAAGACGGTGCTCAACGAACGCGACCGGCTTCAGCTTTACGCATATGAGCCGGAGCCGTCGTTCATCGTTCCAGAATATCGGGAGCTTTCGATTTTATGGGAGGACGACCATCTGCTCGTCTTGAACAAAGAAGCCGGCATCGACATTCATCCGTCCGAACCGGGGCAAACCGGCACGCTCGCCAATGCGGTCGCGTTTCATTTGCAGTCGCAGGCGATTTTGACAAAAGTGCGCCACATTCACCGGCTTGACCGCGACACGTCGGGAGCGATTTTATTTGCCAAACACCCGCTCGCCGGTGCGACGCTCGATCAAATGCTCGCCCACCGTGCCATTAAGCGGACGTACGTCGCTCTTGTTCACGGTCGTTTATCCCCGAAATCAGGAACCATTTCCGCCCCAATCGGCCGCGACCGCCACCATCCAACGCGCCGGCGCGTCTCGAAAACGGGGGCAAAAGCGGTGACACACTATCGCGTCATCAAAACATTCCCGTCAACATCGCTTGTCGAGCTTTCTCTCGAGACCGGACGGACGCACCAAATCCGCGTCCATTTGGCCCATCTCGGCCATCCGCTCGTCGGCGATGTGCTTTATGGCGGCAAACCATTATTTCATCGTCATGCCCTTCACGCCATGAAGCTGATGTTCCGTCATCCATTTACCAATGAAGAGGTCATGTGCCTGGCACCGACCGATGATTTTCCCATTGATCTTTCGCCGTTTTACTCATAGCAAAAAAGGCAGACGCCCCCGTCTGCCTTACAAACGAAGTTCCTCCTCTTCAGCAACGTCTGCCGCCTCTTCCTCTTTGCTCGGCTCTTTTTTTGCCACTTCCAGCGACTTCACATGATGGCCATCCATTTCCTTCACCGTAAACAAGTAGCCATCGATTTCTACACACTCGCCTGGTTTGATATCATAATGCTTCGTTAAAATCCAGCCGCCGATCGTATCGACGTCATCATCGTCAATGTCCAGTCCAAGCAAGTCATTCACTTCGCTGATCAACACTTTGCCATCCAAAATCAATCGATCGTCCATTTTTTGAATCAGCGGCGTTTCATCAATATCAAACTCATCTTGGATTTCGCCAACGATTTCTTCCAAAATGTCCTCGACTGTAACCAGCCCAGACGTGCCGCCGTACTCATCGACCAAAATCGCCATATGAATGCGTTCTTTCTGCATTTTGACCAACAAATCATGGATGGCGATCGATTCAATCACTTGAATGATCGGACGGATATAGTCTTTCATCTGTTTTTCGTTGGACGGGTTGGCAATAAAATCCGTAAACACCTCTTTGACGTTGATGAGTCCAAGCACATGGTCTTTATCGCCGTCAATGACCGGATAGCGCGTATACTTTTCTTCACGAATGATGTCCAAGTTTTCTTTGACGCTTTTGTTGATATCGAGCGCCACAATTTCTTTGCGCGGCACCATAATTTCTTTCGCTATGCGGTCGTCAAACCGGAAAATGTTATTGACATAGCGGTACTCCGACTGATTGATCTCCCCGCTTTTGTAGCTTTCCGATAAAATGAGGCGCAATTCCTCCTCAGAGTGGGCGATTTCATGCTCCGCCACCGGCCTGAGGCCAAACAGGCGCGTCACGAGCCGCGCAGAGTTGTTGAGCGTCCAAATGAACGGATACATGATTTTGTAAAACCAGATGAGCGGCTGAGCCGTAAACAGCGTAATCGCTTCCGCCTTATGAATGGCGAACGTCTTCGGCGCTAATTCACCGACAACGACATGCAAAAAGGTGATGAGCGAAAACGAAATGATAAACGCTAAAAAGTGGGAGACGGATTCCGATAAATGGAGGCGTTCAAACAGCGGCAGCAACATCCGCGCCACCGTCGGCTCCCCAAGCCAGCCAAGGCCAAGCGAGGTGAGCGTAATGCCGAGCTGGTTCGCCGATAAATAGCCGTCCAAATTCGAAATCACTTTTTTCGCCGCGACCGCCCGTCGATTCCCTTCATTGACAAGCTGATCGATGCGCGAGCTGCGCACCTTGACGATCGCAAATTCAGAAGCGACAAAAAAGGCGGTGCAAGCGATGAGAAACGCCACCAACAGCAAACTGGCTATATCCAATTCGTCTCCGAGCGCGGATGAAGCGCCCAGGTTACACCTCCTGCACACAAAAGTTTCCACTGCAGCTGATAGACGATGATGCCGTTGGGCCGCCTTAGGCAGCCCAATACGTTACGATTCCTCATTATTGTTCCCTTGGGTGAAAATGAGCACATATTTCAGCAGTTCAAACACGGCGATCAACGTTGCCGCAACGTACGTCAGCGCCGCTGCGCCAAGCACTTTGTTCACGCCGCGCGCTTCATTTGGGGCGATCAACCCTTCAGCCAGCATAAACCGCTTCGCCCGCGCACTCGCGTTAAACTCCACCGGCAAAGTAATCACTTGAAACGCTACAGCCAGCGAGAAGAACAAAATGCCGAGGCCAAGTAACGAAAACTGGTGGAACAAAAAGCCCGCCAAAAGCAAAAACGGTGCAACGCCGGAAGCAAAGTTCACAACCGGAAACATCCGGTGGCGAAGGACGAGCGCAGCGTAGCCTTGCTGGTGTTGAACGGCATGGCCGACCTCGTGGGCGGCAACGGAAATGGAAGCGATCGAACGCCCATAAAAGACCGGCTCCGACAAACGGACCGTGCGGGAAATCGGGTCGTAATGGTCGGACAATCTCCCTGGCACAACCTCCACCGGCACATGGTGCAGCCCGTGGCGGTCTAAAATCATGCGCGCCACTTCCGCCCCCGTCAACCCCGATGAGGCTGGAACTTCAGACCAGACATTGAAATTGCTCGATACCTTCCATTGCGCCCAAAGCGATATCAGGAAGGCGATAAAAATGAAAATATCCATCGGATGGAATAGCATCGCAGCACCCTCCGTTTTTTCAATGTTCATCAAATGTGTATACTATTATTTATTGTACTTGCTCATCATTTCATACGTCAAACAGCCCGCTTTGGTTTCAAAAAAAACAGCGCCTGCATCAAGGCGCTATTTGGCTAATGGAGACATCAAAAATTGAAATTGTCTGGGTCAGGGCCGACCCGTTTGTTCAAGTTCAACGCATCGATCAGTTTCATTTCTTCGTCGGTCAGCGAGAAATCAAAAATATCAGCGTTTTCCTTGATCCGCGCCGGCGTCACCGATTTCGGGATCGTCACAACACCATGTTGCAAATCCCAGCGCAGCACGACTTGCGCCGGCGTTTTCCCGTACTTGCGCCCGATGTCAACGATCGTCGGCTCGCTTAAAATTTCCCCGCGCATGAGCGGCGACCATGCTTCAAGCTGGATGCCGTTTTCTTGGCAAAACGCGTGCAGCTCTTTTTGCGTCAGGCGCGGGTGATACTCGACTTGGTTGACCATCGGCTTGATTTCACAATCGGCCAGTACATCTTGCAAATGGTGGACATGGAAATTACTTACTCCAATCGCGCGCACATAACCGTCTTTATACAGCTTTTCAAGCGCTCTATACGTTTCTTTGTATTTTCCTTTCACCGGCCAATGAACTAAATACAAGTCCACGTAATCAAAACCGAGCTTTTTTAAACTTCTGTCAAACGCCTTCAGCGTCGTCTCATATCCCTGGTCGGTGTTCCACACTTTCGTCGTCACAAACACTTGCTCACGAGGAATGCCGGATTCGCGGATCGCTTGGCCGACACCTTCTTCGTTTTCATAAAAAGCGGCTGTATCGACATGACGGTAGCCGATCTCAAGCGCGGTGCGCACCGCGCTTCTTACTTCCTCCCCTTCTTTGACTTTATAAACGCCAAGGCCGACCCAAGGCATTTTCACTCCGTTATGCAAGGCGGCGCAATCTTGCAGGCCGTTCATATCATCTCCTCCTCGAGTCTCATTATAGTTTCATTATGGGAAAAGAGGGAAAGAAAAGCAAAATATATGCTCACGAGTGTTGATTATCCATTATTTTACTAAAAACATTGAATCATACGGCTGAACACAAACTTTTCTGCCTTTTCCCTCGAACAAGAACGCTTTGCGGGCAAATGACATTTGCCCGCAAAGCGTTCACGGTTCAAGGAGGGGCGACCCAAAAGGGCAATTCCCCTTAAACAAAGCACAACATATTGCTTATTAATGATTGTTTTATACCTATATATAGTAATAAGAAAGGATGTCCCGATCCCTTTGGGACACCCTCAGTTGGTAAACGGCACGTTTGCTGACAGCGGCAGAAAGGAATAGAGCGATGTCAACAATTTGCAGCGTGCGACACCTTTCCCTCCGCAGTCAGAAACATGCGAACGGAAAAGCTGTCAATTGGACTTGCAGAGCGCTCCTAACTCTTATTTGGCCACACTCATCGAGACACGCTCCACTTCAGCTTCGTTCGGATGAAACTCGTTTTCCATTTTCGAAACGACTACCGTTGCAACAGCGTTGCCAATAATGTTCGTAATCGCCCGCGCTTCCGACATGAAGCGGTCAACACCAAGCAACAAGGCGATCCCTTCGACCGGGATCATCGGGAACGCCGCCAAGGTGGCCGCCAATGTGATAAATCCAGAACCGGTGACCCCTGCAGCCCCTTTCGAGGTGAGCATTAACACTCCGAGCAGCGTCAGCTCTTGCCAAATCGTTAAATCAATGCCGTACGCTTGGGCGATGAAAATGGCTGCCATCGACAAGTAAATCGATGTGCCGTCGAGGTTAAACGAATACCCTGTCGGGACGACAAGACCGACAACCGATTTTGAGCACCCGTATTTTTCTAGACGCTCCATCAACCGCGGCAGCGCTGATTCAGACGAAGACGTGCCCAAAACAAGCAACAGTTCCTCTTTAATATAAGCGAGAAACTTAAAGATGTTGAATCCGTAAAACTTGGCAATCCCGCCAAGCACGACGAAAATGAAGAGCGCCATCGTAATGTAAACAGAACCCATCAATTTGCCGAGCGACACGAGCGAACCGAGGCCGAATGTGCCGATCGTGTACGCCATTGCGCCAAATGCAGCGATTGGCGACACCTTCATGACCATGTTGACAACGCCGAAGAAAATTTCCGCCAACCTCTCAAACAGAGAAATCACCGGTTTGGCTTTTTCGCCAAGTGCAGCAGCCGCTAAGCCGAACAACACGGCGAAGAAGAGCACCGGAAGCAATTGTCCGCTCGCCATCGCGGCGACAACGTTATCCGGGATAATGCTTAGCACGAAATCTACAAACCCGTGGCTCGTTTCTTCCGCCTGCTTCGTGTATTGCGAAATGTCGCCGCCTTTGGCCGCATCCGTATTAAACCCGACCCCTGGTTTCACAAGGTTGACGACGACAATCCCGATCGCCAACGCAAATGTCGTCACAATCTCAAAATAAATGAGCGCTTTGCCGCCGATGCGGCCGACTTTTTTCAAGTCGCCCATATTGCCGATCCCGATCACGACTGTGAAGAAAATGATCGGGGCGATCACCATTTTAATGAGCTTAATAAATCCATCCGCTAATACTTTTAACTTCGCGCCAAATTCCGGAAATACAAATCCGACAATGATCCCTAAAATGATGCCGATGATGACTTGCACCGTCAAGTTTTTCAGCTTTCTCCGCATTTCTCCCACTCCTTTCGATATCTTGACAACGCTTTCAATATCATCATAAAGAAAAATCAGCGAAATCAAAATATTATGGTGATAATGGTCGTTTTGGTCTTTTTGGTCTCAACATTGGCATGGGCGTTTTCCTCGAAACGCTCTCCTTGCAAAGGAGTTTCACGCGTCTATACGTTAATAAGAAAAGGGCGTCCCGTTATTTTTCGGACACCCTCATTCGCACGATTGTTTCACTTCATTCAACAGCTTAGAACCAAACTGCCGCACAAACTCTTCATACAGCGGCTTAAATTTTTGCTCCCATTTCTTTTTTTCCGTTTCCGATAACATGTACAGATGAACCCCGTCCCGCTGCTCAAGCTGCTGGAGCTCCCGTTCGTTTTGCTCTTTCGACTGCTGCAAATTCCAATTCGTCGCTTCCGCCATCGCTTCCGTAATTTTTTGCTGGATGTCTTTCGGCAATCTGTCCCAAAATGACTGATTCATCATGACCACGTATCCGAGATAGCCATGATTGCTGATTGTAATATACGGTTGAAATTTGTAAAACCCTTTCGAGTAAATATTGGAAATCGTATTTTCCTGCCCATCAAACTTATGCTGTTCAAGCTCCTGATAAACGCGATCAAATGAAACAGCAACCGGTTCACCGCCAAGCAAACGAAACTGCCTTTCAATCACTTCGCTCGGCATAATGCGAAAACGCAAGCCGCGAAAATCGTCCGGTTCCATCAGCTGCCGGTTCGTGCCCATCATTTGCTTAAATCCGTTGCTCCAAAACGCCAACCCTTTGATCCCTTTCGCCTCGAGCATCTGAAGCAGCTCGACTCCCACCTTTCCGGTAAACACGCAACGCACATGGTCATCATCGCGGAACAAAAACGGCAAATCGAGCACTTGCCACTCAGGGATCAATTCTGTCACTTTCGAAAATGATGGCGCAATCATTTGCACGTCGCCGCGCAACAGCGCATCAAGCTCTTCCCCATCTGAATAAAGCGAGCCGTTGGGAAACACCTCCACTTTGACGCGCCCGTTTGTCTTTTTCCCAACGAGTTCGGCAAATTTTTGCGCCGCCAGCCCTTTCGGCGTATTCTCCGCTACGACATGGCTGAAATAAATAATGATTTGCTTTTTCAACCCCTTTTGCTCGTCGTCATAGATAAGCGGTTCACGGTTCAGTGAACGGCTCGCTGCCCAGCCGATCAGACCGAGGCCGACAAACAAAAGAATTGTCCATACTTTCCACGTTTTTCTCATTGTTCACACCATTCTTTCATCCATCATCATTGCTAACACGGTACTCCAACGGTATACTGTTTGAAGCAAAAAAGCGGCTCGAGCTCACGGACACGGATTCGGTTTGAGAGCAGCAAACGCCGCGTCTTACGCAGGCTGTCAGAATATTTGTTCCCCCACCGCCATTTTACACCTTTCATTTCTTTCCATTCAAGAAGATTTGGTATAATAAAAAAAACGTTGATTCATTCTCTTCATATGGCTGACCAACGGCCATCACGACTGACAAAAAGGAGTTCCGCCATGAACCAGCTGCCGATTCGCTGGAAAATTACGATTTTAACTTTCACTATCGTCAGCTTTTCTATGTTTCTGAGTGGTGCATTTATCATCAGCGACTTTTTCCATACAAAGGAGGAGGAGCTCAGCCAGCGCGCCTTGCTAACCGCGCGCACCGTCTCCGAGTTGCCTGAAGTCAGGCGCCATATTGTTGGAAACAAACAAAGTCGGGCGCTCATCAATCCAATCGTCGAGCGGGTGCGCGTCATTCACAGCGCCGACTATATCGTCGTTCTTGATATGAACAAAGTGCGTCTCTCCCACCCGCTTCCTGCGATGATCGGCACGATCTCCCGCGGCGCTGATGAAGGGCCGGCGTTTGCCGAACATACGTACACGTCCAAAGCCCGTGGAGAAATCGGAACGGTAGTTCGCGCCTTCGTGCCAATTATGAATAGCGAACACGAACAAATTGGCGTCGTCATCGCCGCCTACCGGCTGCCGACGTTTTTTGAAGCCATTGATTCTTTAAAGGAAGAAGCTGCCGTAGCGGTCGTTTTGTCCCTGCTTGCCGGCGGAATTGGCGCATGGCTGCTCGCCTCCCATATCAAGCGGCAAATGTTTGAGCTGGAACCGCATGAGATCGCCAAGCTGCTGATCGAACGAACCGAAGCGTTTAACGCCATGCACGAAGGCGTCATCGCCATTGACAGCAATGAAAACATTACCATCTTCAACGACCGAGCCAAACAAATGCTCGGGGTCAAAGGGGATGTCATCGGCCGGCCGATCCGCTCCGTCATCCCGGACACACACCTTCCAGAAATCTTGGAAGTAAACAAGCCGATTTACAACAAAGAGCTCCAGCTTGGCAACCTAACGATTTGGAGCAACCGCATCCCGATCAAAGTCAACGGGAAAACGGTCGGCGCCATCGCCATTTTCCAAGACCGAACGGAAGTGAAACGGCTGGCCGAAGAACTGACGGGCGTAAAGGCGTTTGTCCACGCCTTGCGCGTGCAAAACCACGAATACATGAACAAGCTTCATACGATCGCCGGCCTTATTCAGCTCGGCCATATCGAAAAAGCGCTCGAGTACGTGTTCCAAGTTACAGAGGAACAAGCAGAACTGACGCAGTTTTTAAGCCGCAACATCAAGGACGAAAGCATTTCAGGGCTGCTCCTGAGCAAAATCCGCCGAGGCAAAGAGCTCGGCATTCGCGTGACAATCGATCGCCACAGCCGGCTGCACCGCTTTCCGCCGCACCTCGATCATCATGATTTCGTTGTTCTCCTTGGCAATTTAATCGAAAACGCCTTCGATGCCTTTCATGGTGTGACCGACCGAGAGAAAGAAATTTACGTCAGCATTGAACAAAATGAAGACATTTGCTCCCTCTCGGTCGAAGACAACGGCCGAGGCATTGCCCGCGAGCATATCGGCCGCATTTTTGAGGAAGGTTTTTCAACCAAAGGGGAAAACGGACGCGGCATCGGCTTATATTTGGTGAAGCAAATTGTGGAAAAAGGAAACGGACGCATCGACGTTCAATCAGAAGAAGGGAAAGGAACAGTGTTTACGATTACGTTCGACATGTAACAGCACAGACCAAGGTCGAGACGAAGGAGGAAAAACGCATGTACCGCGTGCTGCTCATTGAAGACGACCCGATGGTGCAAGAAGTGAATCGGCAAATGATTGAACAAGTCGATGGCTTCACCGTCATCGGCCTCGCTAGAAACGGTGAAGAAGGGCTCCGCCTCATTGATGAACTTCATCCCGATTTAGCAATGGTTGACATTTACATGCCGCAGCTTGACGGCCTTGAAACAGTAAAACAAATCCGCGCCCGCGGCCATGAAGTCGATATCATCGCCATCACCGCAGCGAGCGACATTGAAACGGTGCGCCGCGTTTTGCAAAACGGCGCCTTCGATTACATCGTGAAACCATTTAAATTTGAACGGCTCAAACAAGCGTTGGAAAACTATCGGGCATTCCGCCGGTCGCTTGCCGAAAAAGAATCGCTCACCCAAGTGGAACTCGATGCCCTAAGGCGGGCGACTGAACAACCAGCCGGACCGTCCTCCGAGCTTCCGAAAGGATTGAACGAGGTGACATTGGAAAAAGTGATCACCTATTTGCGCCAACACCGCTCCCCCGTTTCCGCCGAGGAAGTGGCTGAAGGGGTCGGCATCGCCCGCGTCACCGCCCGCCGCTATTTAGAGTATCTCGAAAAAAATGGGAAAGTGACGCTTGATGTCCAATACGGCGGCGTCGGCCGTCCGGTGAACCGGTATCAGCTGAAGCAAATTTGACACTCCACACGGCTAAAGCCGTGGGATTCTTGGGTCGTTCGCGTCCTCATCCATTTCTAGTTCGGACAACGCCCAAGTTCAGGGATGTGTCATCACCCCGTCCCATCGGGTTAAGATGTACCCCAATGGGCGGCGCACCTGTGACCAGTGCGCTAGGTTAGGCGGCAAGTCCCGAAATCGCTTTGGCGATGTTGATAGCGCCATTCAAGTCGGCGTGGATGGTGTATCCGCATTTTTTACACGTAAAGTGGATGCCATTACGATTTTCCTTTTCCCGATGTCCACATTTACACGTTTGGCTCGTATAAGTCGGATTCACCCACTCGATCCGAATGCCCGCCATTTCGGCTTTGTAGGCAATCATCGTTTGCAATTGATGAAACGCCCAGGAATGAAGACTTCGTCCTGCTTCTTTGGTCGATTTTGCCCCCTTCCGAATCCCCGTCAAATCTTCCATCCGAATCACGCCAACACCGTTGGCGAGGGCAAAACGGACGATTTGACGGCTGATTTTATGGTTCATATCCTTCATCCAGCGGGACTCTTTATCGCCGATTTTGCGAATCATATGGAGCTTCTTCGCTTTTCCGAGTCTCCTTCGCAAAGCCGCGTATCGTCGGCGTATGAAGGCGCATGGATTCCCTTTGAAGAATAAAGATTTGGTTCCAACACTAGCAACAGCGATATATCTTAGCCCTAGATCAATTCCCATTACTTTTGTTTCTTTCCGTTGTTTGACTTCAAACGTGATGGGAATGGCTACGTACCATTTCTTTTTCTTTTTATAGAGTGCAGCGGTTCCTTGTTTGGCAGTCCCGTCTATGATTCGATCAAGCCATGTTTGTTGATCGGGACGCACGACAACGGGTACGCCTATTTTTTTCTCCAATGTTGGAAAAGCAACCGTGTAGAAATCTCCTTTCTTTTCTATTTTTAAGTTTTGATTATTAAAGCAACACCATCTTTTCGTTTTTCCTCGCTCACATATGGATATCCGTTCAACACCCTCGATACAGTGGCCACCGACACTCCCGCCTCTTTCGCCAAATCGCGGATATTCGCCATGTTCCCCACTCCCCTAAAAAAGACTTGCTTTGAAACGCGTTTCATACATTATGTTGATCCTGCCATCTAGTATACATGAGGAGGGAACCACATGCTTTACGGATTTGCTTTACTCTCTCTTCTAGCCGCCGCCGTGTGGGGCGGTGCGCACATCGCCCTTCATGCCAAAGAACAGACAAAAACAAACAAGCCGAAAAAATAGGGAACCCAGTCTGTTTGTTTCCACCGTTTCAATTGGTATAATGAGTGGTATATGGAACGTAAGGAGGAATAAACATGGATCGATACTGGAAGCTGTTATTTTCTCTCGCTGTCGTCTCTGTCTTGCTGACTGGCTGCGGAACGAAAGCGCAGGAACCGGAAACGGCGGCAGCGAGGGAACAACAGACAGCCGACTCAAAAGAAACGTCCGCCGATGTGCAACCGACAAACGAAAATCTTGCTTCTTCTGCCGGCCCATCTGCCGCAGCGGCGGGCGGACAAGCACCCGCGAAAGAAGAAACCGCCGAGCAGACGCCGGCGGGTAAAGAGAAACCTGCCTCTTCGCAACCAACGACTTCTTTGTCCTACCGAACGGGAAATCAAACAGTCACGAAAACAGCGACGCTGCAAACGAGCGACAATCAACATTTTTCCCTCTACGTTTTAGAAGGATGGACGCTTGACGCCGAGGAGCCAAACGCCGACGTCTTGCTCCATGGCGACACCTTTGCCCGCATCCGTCTGCTTTCCGGAGGGGAAACGAACTATGAACAGCTTGCTAAAGAACATGCCCAAGCCGTTGATGCCGACGCCGCCCGCCAGCAAACAGACGAACTGCCTAAACCGTTCACTGATGCGGTTTGGTACACCGCTCAAGCGGACGGCGTCACCGTTCATGTCATCGCCAGCGCCCAACCGACGCCGATGCTATTGACCGTGCACGCTCCAAGCAAGGAAGACGTGCTTGGCGCTGTCCTTGCTATGGCTGCCACATTGCAAAAGCAATAACGCACGGGATGGGGATAGAATCTATATCCGTCAAGTTTGGCTATAAAAATACTTCTCATCATGCCTTATAAAAAAAGTCTGCCTCATTCAGTTATGGGGCAGACTTTCTGTTATCTCTTATTTTTTCTTTTTGCTCTGTTGAGCTTTTTGCTGTTTCTTTAATTCTTCCTGAAGTTTTTGAATGTTCGGCAACCCTTGGATATAGCCAACAGCTCCAGCTTGATTAATTCCATATGTAGCATTGATCGCTTTTTTCACATCCTCAAGTTTGACAGCTGTCGGTGCAAAATTGTCTAATTCGTCCCCCGGATGCTGGAAATTGCTCATAATGTAGCTAAATCCATTTCGGTTATCAACCGCTTGAAGTCCTGTTGCCTCTGCACCAGCGGGAACAGATAAAATGCGGGATAACTTTTTCGTATCCACATTATACGCCCATACAAAATTGTTAATATGTTGGCTACTGTCTTCTCCGATAAACAATGTGCGATAATCCTCAGAAAAGCTTAAGTTATCCGGGCCAGCAATTTTATTCACGTTCGCTTTATTGCCGTAAGCGTCAGGTTGAGCCAAATCTTCACCGACAATGAGGGCTTTCATAGAAGAAGCAACATACTTACTGTTAATCGGCTCACCAGCTGTGCTCTTTTGTCTTGGCTCTAAGCTTAACTCATAAACCGCACCAGCTTTCACTTTCGGTAATTGAATGTGATCCGTTGGGTCTTGATTGTTTTTCTCCATACCTTTGCTAATATCAGAAATCGCTACATACACTTTTTTGTCTTTCGCGTTCACCGCTAAACCTTCCATTTTATTAAACTCGCTTGTTGCCCCCAACATCGCTGCATAACGACGCGTCTCCAAGAATGCCGCAGCTTTTTCCATACCCGGCTTCAATTTCAAATATTCTATTTTGCCATAGTTTGCACCTTGTCCTGAGTATTGCTTAACAGGAGTAAACCCTTCTTTTGGTTCATTCGACACTTCAAAAATATCGCTGAATTTAATGCCTTTATCAATGATCCGTTTAATTTCTTTATCCGTCGCATGCCCGAGTTTAATCCATTCTAAATTGCCGGCCCCGCCGTTTTCTGCACTTGTTTGTATAAACTTCGCCGCATACAATGTGCCAGCTGACAAATCACGCGGCTTATCAGCCACATACATAAACAGCATTGTATATTCGCCATCGTCTCCAAAGTAAGCGGTACGCTCATCCGGCATGACAACCATCAATTCATTAGAACGACGTCCGGTACTATAATGTTTCACAACGCGCGTCATTCCGTCAGAACTGACAAACACTTCAGGAATAAAGCCGTAATAATAAGGGTTTGCTTTTTTCTCATCATCAAAATATAGCTTTGCAAAATCTTTTAAATGAGCTGTTGATTGACTGGGCTTATCTGATGTGTCAAATTCAAATGAACGAGCATCAGGCTCATATTCCTCTGAACCTAAGTGCGTATTCCATGGCGTTAACGAGCCGTTGCACGGCACCCATAAACCGTTTACTGTTGAAAAATCAATTTTATCAACAGTTGCAATCTTTAGCTCTCCTGTTTTCATATTTTGATATAGTTTCGTTAACGTCATCGAAGCAGGTACACGGCGCCATGCCGGATTTCCAGCATTGTCCAAGGAATCATATTCATAATGAGAAACAAGATACAAAGAACCGTCTTTCATTGGACGAAGCAAGCTGTTCGCATCAGGCGCATCAGATACATAATGAACAGGTTTTCCATCTACGGATTTGTCGGTAATTGGGTCACCATAATAATCCGTTGGTGTACCTGCTGAGAACGTCTCGCCATTGGACATTTTAAACCGATCGGTTGTTTTAAAAAGCTGCTTATATGTAAGCGGGAAGTTTTTTGTTTTTCCATCCGTATACTTTACAACAACTGAAGCTGTTGTAAACGGCTTGCTCATTTCTTCAGCGGTAGTTGGTACTCTCGAGCCGCTAAATGAGATCGATTCAATCTTTACTTCTTTTGTTGCAGCTTGAGATGGGTGCAATGCCGGAACCATCATTCCAAGAGCCAAAGCAACGACAATTCCTTTCCTTTTCATCTTTTTCCTCCTTGTAATAAAATAAATATCCTACTTACATTTAACAGGATCATTGTTAAAATATTTTAATAGATTCGTAAATTAAATGTTAATTTATGTAAAAATGGTTCCATTTTCCTTTTAACAAAACTATATAAATGCAATTTAGAACTTTAACGTTTTCGTCTTTTATGGAGTAATCGGTGTTTTCCGACTGTCGGGTGACCGAACAACACCGCTTCCAGACAAATACATTTGTCTGTGAAGCGGTTGGTTGTTCGGTCCTCTGTCACGCGAAGGCGTGACGAAGGCAAGTCACAGACTTGCCTCCGACAGTCGAAAAAATAGGGGGTCTACTTTTTCGTCCGCCATAAGTTAAACCTCCCAGTTGTATTTATCTCACATTTCGCACCCTCCCGACGAAAATCGGGAGGATTTTTTCATCCCGATGTCGAATAGGTCCTTGGTACACAAGGAATGCAAAGGAGTTTCCACACCATGGACGTTCGAATTCGTGCTATTTATGAAAGTTCCTATTTGAATATAATAAGCGCCATCTTCAAGGATCTTGGCCTCCCCCAGCTGATTGACCGGCTAGTTCCGGTGGATCCCCAATGCCAAACCCGAGCCAGCGATGTGGTCTGGCTGCTCATCCTGGATATCTTGAGCGGCCGTCAAGCGCTGGTTCATTTGGAACGATGGGCGCATGAAATCGATTTGCCCAAGCTGATCCGGCCGGGGCTCCAGCCTTCTTGGTTCAATGACGATGCCATCGCCCGCCATCTGGATCGCCTGTATGATGCCAACATCCATCAAGTCATTTCGGCTTGCCTTGTGCAGATCTACAAGGAGGAAGGCATCCCCCTTCGGGTGTTCCATGCCGATACGACCGATGTATCGGTTTACGGCACGTATGAATCGGCCTCGCCGGATACCCTGCATATTGCCCATGGCTACAACCGGCAACACCATTGGCAAAAGCAGATCGGCTTCGGACTGATCGGCAACGAGGATGGCGTTCCTTTTTATGGAGATGTGCACGACGGCAACCTGCCGGACAAAACGTGGAATCCCGAGGTGCTGTCCCGTGTCCATGAGCAGCTGAAGCAAGCGAAGATCGAGGACGAATGGATTTATGTGGCGGATTCCGCCGCGATGACGAAGGACACGCTGGCGCAAACGAAAGCGGCGAACGCCTTTTTGATCACCAGAGGCCCTTCGTCGCTCCGGATCGTGAAAACCGTGCTGGCGCAAGCCGATGCCAGGGACACGACGTGGAGCGATCCATTTTCGCTGGCGGAGAAAAACGGCGCCACGTATCGGGTATGGGAAACGACATCGACGTATGAAGGACATCCGGTTCGGCTGGTCGTCGTCGAATCGAGTGCCCTCGACCAACGGAAAGGAAAGACGCTCGAAAAAGAACGAGCACAAGAAGCGGAGCTTCTTGCGCAGGAACAAGCCCGTTGGGAGCGCCACCCGTTTTCGTGCCGGGAAGACGCCGAACAAGCCTTGGCATCCCTCAAGGCATCCCTTCGTCCCCGGTTCCATCGAGTGGAGGCCGTCGTCGAAGAGATCGTGCGTCCGAAAAAACGGCGCGGACGGCCGAAAAAAGGGGCGGAACCGGAAATGGAGACGCTGTACACGCTTCGCCTGAGCGTGGAATTCGACCAAGACGCGTGGGAACAGGCGAGACGGAAAGCGTCCCGGTTTGTTCTCGTCACGACGGTGCCGGAGGAATGGAAGGACCGACGAATGGACGCGAAAGAGATCTTGAAGCTGTATAAAGGGCAGATCTCGGTGGAAATGAACTTCTCCTTCCTGAAAGATCCGTTCTTTACGGACGAGATTTACGTGAAAAAACCGGAACGAGTGGCGGTGTTGGGCTATTTGTTTCTCCTCGCATTGGCCATTTACCGCGTCTTCCAGCGCCGGGTGCGTCAGTTTATTACGCCGGAGTGCCCGTTAAAGGGCGCAGGAGGCCGCAAGCTGACTCGACCGACCGGGCAGGCGATTTTTCAGTTGTTCTGGTATGTGAAAGTCGTCCTGTTGGAGCTGCCGGATGGGCAAATCCAACGCGCGTTAGGGAAACCGCTCACCTACGAGCAGCGAAGGATTCTGCAAGAGTTGAGAATGGACGAAAGCATTTACGTCTAATCTCATAAGGAACGATGAGCGATGGTAAAAAAAGGATTGCCATCGCTTGTTGTGTTGGCTCAAAAAATATTTTAAAAAAATGAATAAAAAATCCTTTGTTTCTGCACTACTGGGGTGCGAAATGTGAGTTATAAAGCCAAGACTGCAAAGTTTTCACATAATCGTTCCTGTCTCCCCTCCTCAATGTTTGCCCATTCCATAAGTAATTCGTATAGTTCGACGGATAATAGATTCTACCAGTGCCGTCTACAACGTACATCATTTGTCCCCCTTTTAACACTCACATTTTCCAATCTTAATAACAACAAATTATTCCAGGTAAGCATGTCGAATTTTGTCTGGAAATCAAAAAAACCCCTTACACGAAGCAAGGGGCTACACAAACGTTTTCTTTTCTTCTTTTCGGAAAAACGTCTTCATCGCGTGAAAAACGTCTGACTTTTGCTTAAGAATATAATACCGAAACTTTTCATCTTTAATGTTTTTATAAGCAGACATAAGCGTTGAATGGCGGTTGTACTGGTTGACTTCCCCATACCCAAACATGTTCGATACGTTCATCAGCTCTTGAACAAGCTTCACGCAGCGGGCATTGTCGGATGTCAAGTTGTCGCCGTCCGAGAAATGAAACGGATAAATGTTGTAGCGCGACGGAGAATATTTCGTTTCGATCAGTTCAAGCGCTTTTCGATATGCAGACGAGCAAATCGTCCCGCCGCTTTCCCCTTTCGTGAAAAACTCCTCCTCACTGACGACTTTCGCTTCCGTATGATGAGCAATAAAGGCGATCTCAACGGTTTCATATTTTGTGCGCAAAAAGCGGGTCATCCAGAAGAAAAAGCTGCGTGCCATATATTTTTCCCACATGCCCATCGAACCGCTTGTATCCATCATGGCTAAGACAACCGCTTTCGATTCCGGCTTGACGACTTCATTCCATGTTTTAAACTTCAAATCTTCGCGGTAAATCGGATAAAATCCTGGTTTGCCGTTCATGGCATTGCGCTTGAAGGCGGCGAGCATCGTCCGCTTTTTATCGATGTTCCCCATCAATCCGGTGCGGCGGATGTCGTTAAATTCAATATGTTGGGTTACATTTTGATCCAGCTCTTTTCGTTGCAAGTTAGGTAGCTCCAATTGGCTAAAGAACGCTTCCTCAATCTCCATCAGCGACACTTCAGCTTCGTAATAATCTTGGCCCGGCAAATCGCCAGCCCCTTGACCCTTTCCTGGCCCCTGCCCCTCCCCGCTTCCGTCTCGTGCCACCACATCACCGACTTGGCTGTCTCCGTTCCCTTGGCCGACGTGTTTGTTTTTCTCATAATTGTAGCGGATTTTGTATTCATCGAGCGAGCGGATCGGAATTTTAATCACATCGCGCCCGTTGGACATGATAATGCTTTCTTCCGTAATTAAGTCGGGCAAATTGTTTTTGATCGCTTCCTTCACTTTTTCTTGATGGCGCTTTTGGTCATCATATCCTTTGCGGTGGAGGGACCAGTCTTCTTTCGATATAACAAAATTCCCCTTCATGTTTTCCCCTCCTTCGAAAAAATCATTTTCACACTTTTCGCTTTCCCGCATATACTTATGTTGGCGTCATCCAAACGGTCCATCATGATGCCAAGTTGGTTTATTTTATCCTATGCAAAAACGAAAAATAATTGACAAATGAATATGGAAAACAAAACGATGGACAAGCCCGATTGTCGATTTCACACCGCTTTAAGCAGAGACACCGCTCCCCGACCTTTTCGTCTAGAATGCGCTAAAAAGATAAGAAAAAAGCATGCCCCAGCGGCTTGAGGCATGCCTAGCGGTTCAACAAGCTGCCGACGTAGCGGAGCAATTCGTTGGCTGACGTGGAGTTGTACCCGTATTCATCAATGAGGCGGGCGACGACTTCGTTAATTTTTTTCAATTGCTGCTCATCCGGTGTTTTCGTCGACGTTGTAATTTTCACAATATCTTTTAGATCAGCGAACAGTTTTTTCTGGATTGCCTCGCGCAGCCGTTCATGCGAGTTGTAATCAAATCGTTGCCCTTTGCGCGCATAGGCGGAAATGCGGATTAAAATTTCTTCACGAAACGCTTTTTTCGCATTTTCGGAAATGCCGATTTGTTCCTCGATCGAGCGCATTAGTTTTTCATCCGGATTCATTTCCTCGCCAGTGAGCGGATCGCGCAGCTTCGTCTTGTTGCAGTACGCCTCGACGTTGTCCAAATAGTTATCCATCAACGTTTTCGCCGACTCTTCATACGAATAGACGAACGCCTTTTGCACTTCTTGTTTGGCGATTTCGTCATACTCTTTGCGCACAAGCGAAATGAAGTTCAAGTACCGCTCGCGATCTTCCTTCGTGATCGATGGATGCTGATCCAATCCTTCTTTCAACGAACGGAGCACATCAAGCGCATTGATCGACGGCACTCCTTTGCGAATGATGCAGGCGGAAATGCGGTTGATGACATAGCGTGGGTCGATGCCGCTCATCCCTTCGTCCGGATGCTCCTTTTTCAGCTCCTCCACATCGACCTCGCTGAATCCTTCGATCATTTCGCCATCATACAAGCGCATTTTCTTCAATAAATCCACATCCGGCCGCTTCGATTCTTTCAACCGCGTTAAAATGGTAAACATAGCCGCAATCCGCAACGTGTGCGGAGCGATATGCACGTCGGCGACATCGCTTTCGCGGATCATTTTTTCGTAAATACGCTCTTCTTCCGAGACGCGCAAGTTGTATGGAATCGGCATGACGATGATGCGCGAATGGAGCGCCTCGTTCTTTTTGTTGGCAATGAACGACCGATATTCCGTTTCGTTCGTATGAGCGATGATCAATTCATCAGCGCTGATTAAAGCAAACCGTCCCGCCTTGAAATTGCCCTCTTGCGTCAGCGACAGCAAATGCCAAAGAAATTTTTCATCGCATTTTAACATCTCTTGAAATTCCATAATCCCGCGGTTGGCTTTGTTCAGCTCGCCGTCAAACCGATACGCGCGTGGGTCGGACTCCGAGCCGTATTCCGCAATCGTCGAGAAATCGATGCTTCCCGTTAAATCGGCGATGTCTTGCGATTTCGGGTCGGACGGACTGAACGTTCCGATGCCGATGCGGCGGTTCTCGGAGAAGAAAATGCGCTCCACTAGCACGTCTTCAATGCGTCCTCCGTATTCTCTCTCAAGCCGCATCATATTGAGCGGCGACAGCTCGCCTTCAATGCGAATGCCATACTCCTTATAAAAATCGTCACGCAAATGGTGAGGAATGAGGTGAAGGGGGTCTTCATGCATCGGGCAGCCTTTAATGGCATACACCGCACCGCGCTCTGTTTTGGAATACTCTTCAAGCCCGCGCTTTAGCAAAGTCACAAGCGTCGACTTCCCACCGCCAACTGGCCCCATCAGCAGCAAAATCCGTTTCCGCACATCAAGCCGCTTCGCCGCTGGATGGAAATATTCCTCAACAAGCCGCTCAAGCGCTTCCTCGAGCCCGAACAAGTGCTGGCTGAAAAACTTATATCGTTTCCGTCCGTTCACCTCTTCGACCCCAGCATCTTTGATCATATTATAAACGCGCGAATGAGCCGACTGGGCCACCCACGGCTTTTCTTTTAAAATCTTTAAATACTCGGCAAACGTTCCTTCCCATTTCAACTTTTCTTCTTCTTCCCGATACCGGGCGATTTTTTGCAAAATATCCATAAAGGACCTCCTCACCCTTGATGTCTAACAGCAAGATTATTACAATTTATGCGAGGATGTCCCGCATCATTCGCCGCAAAAAAAATTTTGTCTCCGAACAACCGGCCGCAGTCATTCACATGCTTGACCATATTCGTTATAATAAAAGGGAAAATGCCTTGAAGGAGGAACAAACGATGCGCACTTTGCTTGTGCTAGGGGTTATCATTGCGTTTTTGACAGCCATTTTCACCGCTGGCTATGAAGACAAACCAGGCGTCAGACAATAAGACCAAAAAAAACGACCTCCGGTGCGAAGGTCGTTTTTTTGTTTACGACAATCCGTGAAACCGTTGCTGGCGCAACGCTTCATACACTAAAATGGCCGCCGTGTTCGACAAGTTTAACGAGCGCACTTTGTCATTCATCGGAATGCGAAGGCAACGATCCATATTGGCCTCAAGCAGCTCCTTCGGCAGCCCAGTTGTTTCGCGGCCGAACACAAAGAAAATATCCTTTTCCGTATCGCTAAAATCAAACGAATCATAATACCGGCGCCCGAATTTCGTAATGAAATAAAACTCCCCTTCCGGAAAGCGTGCGAATAGCTCGTCAAGCGAGTCATAATACGAAATGTTGACATACGGCCAATAATCAAGCCCGGCGCGCTTTAACATTTTATCATCCGTGGAAAACCCGAGCGGGCGGATCAAATGGAGCGACGTATCGGTTGCTGCGCATGTGCGGGCGATGTTTCCAGTATTGGCTGGGATTTCTGGTTGGTATAACACTACATGAAGCGGCATTTCCTTCACCTCAACAACGTTTATTTGCGATCGATGATGTGAAAAAACTTATAGCGAATGTTCGGCGTATAGGCACTGGAATCCTCATACGACCAATAGCGCATTCGGCTGTTTGTCGTATGGGCGTTCACAAGCGGCATCCCGTTCTGATCTTTCGCCACCACAATCGTTGAGTGGTCGAAGCGTCCGTCCCCTTGAAAATCATAACAGATGACATCACCTGCCATCAATTGCTCCGGCTCCGCCACTTCCACCGCCTGCAAGCCGATGCGCGACCCGCTCAAATACCAACGGAAAGCATGGGCCACAGCCCAGCTGTAACTCCAACTTCCGTTTTGACACCACCATCCCCTCGTCCGGTTCGGATAACCCGTCATCGGCGCCCCGCCCGCATACAAGCATTGGGAGACAAAATTCGTGCAATCGACTGGAAACGACGGAAACGACGGATTGTGCCGATTCCACCACATTTCCGCATACCGCACCGCCCGGGCGCGGTCATATTGGTAAGAAAGACGCTCCCCTGTCCATTGTTCCCGTTCGACGCGCGGCGCCTCCATATAGCCTCCCGTCCGGTTGATCGGTTCATCAGCTACAAGCTCACCGCGAACAAAACAGGCGCATCGCTCCTCAACCTGTTCTTCTATATATAGTGAACCCCTTTGCTGAATTAAAAATTGATGGTGGGCAATATACATAACTTTCGCTTCCCGCTCGATGGTCTGCCTGCCAACAATTTGTCCCCGGATCGTGCAACGGACGATCTCCGCGCCGCGCTTTTGGCAAAGCTGCTGCTTCCTTGCCGCTTCTTCGTTCCGTACGTTGCTTTCCGACACAAACGAACGGGCTCGCTCATCCAACCACGCGCGCAACTGTTTTTTCATGCCGCTTTCCACCACTTTCGTTTTTGTTACTACCTTATGTGGGGAAGCTGCGTTTTTTTCCCTATTCCTTTGCCTCGGACAACAGTTTCAATCCTTTTTCAATCTCAGCGATCACATCCGCATCCGTCTCCGTTTGCCGCGCAGCCTCCAAATAGGGTTTGGCGCTTGGATCCCCGATTTTCCCAAGCGCCCACGCCGCCGTTCCACGGATGACGGGACGGCTGTCCTCTTTCAACAACCGCAATAAATGCGGCACCGCAGTTCGGTCTTTGTAATGAGCGAGCGCCAAAATGCCGTTGCGCTGAATCGGCTTTTTCCCGCGCCATGAGCCCGCCATAGCCCCAAACTTCTCTTTAAATTCACGGTTGCTCATCTGAAGCAGCGGGATGAGCTTCGGCTTTACCGCTTCCGGATCCGGCTCGAATTCTGGATGCAAATGAAAGTCTTTCCCCTTATTTTCTGGGCAGACTTGCTGGCACGTATCGCAGCCGTACAGCCGGTTCCCGATTTTCTCCCGAAACTCATCAGCCAAAAAGCCTTTCGTTTGCGTTAAAAAAGAAAGGCACCGCTGCGCGTTCAGCTGCCCACCTTGCACAAGCGCCCCGGTCGGGCAGGCGTCAATGCATTTCGTGCATGTGCCGCATCGGTTTTCAACGGGTTCATCAGGGGGAAATGGAATATTCGTAATCATTTCTCCCAAATACACATACGATCCAAACTCCGGTGTAATGATGGAGCAGTTCTTGCCGCTCCAACCGATCCCTGCCCGTTCCGCCACAGCCCGATCGGCGAGCTCTCCAGTATCCACCATCCAGCGAACGCGGGCATGGGGCACTTTGGTCAGCAAAAACTCCTCGAGCTGTTGCAAACGTTCCCGCAGTACATCGTGGTAGTCCTTTCCCCATGACGCACGGCAAAAAACGCCGCGCCGTTCCGTCTTTGTCCCTTGCGGCGCATTTTTCATTTTGGACGGATAGGCAAGGGCAATGGCAATAATCGATTTTGCTTCCGGAAGAAGCAATGAAGGATTTGTCCGTTTCTCAATATCTGGTTCCTCAAAACCGGACTGATAGCCGAGCTCCTGCTGGCGGCGCAATCGTTCCTTTAATTCAACAAACGGATCGGCGCTTGCAAAGCCAATTTTATCAATGCCGATTGACCGACTGTACTCAACGACTTCCTGCTTTAATGCCATAACATCCATCGTTTTCCCTCCTTTCATCATATATGGTAAAATGAAACCCGAGGTGATCAAGATGAAATGCGTGATATCGCAACAGCTAAAGCAACGCCTTCCTTCCGGCAAATTCGGCGTCATTCGCTATCATCATATCGAGGTCAGCGATTCACCGCAAATGTTAAGGGGGCGGCTTGAGCTGTTTCAAGAATCTCTTTACATCGAGCTGCAGGAAAAGTCGATTACCGACATTCCCGAGATGGTCGAATGGCGCCGTACTTTCAAACAAATCGGAACGGACCCAAGCCGCTATCGACCATCAAGTGAAAGCCTGTACCGACGCATCCAGAAAAAAAGCTTCATCCCACCTATCCATTCAGCGGCGGACATAAACAACTTTTTTTCACTCTATTATAAAATTCCGCTCGGCATCTATGATCTAGACCGCATCGACGGGACAGTGACGCTCACGATCGGCACGGAACAAGACGAATATATCGCGTTAAACGGCCGCACAGTCAACTTTGCCAACAAGCTCGTCAGCAAAGATGAACGAGGGCCGTTTGGCAGTCCGATCGTCGATTCGGAGCGGACCGCCGTGACGAGAGAAACGAAAAACGCTTTGCAAATCGTTTACTTTCTCCCATCAACGCCAGAAGAAACCGCCAAGCACCAGCTTCAAGCCATCCAAACGATGTTTGTGCAAATTCATGGCGGCGAAGCCGACGCCCAATTGCTCGTTTGATCTTCTCCCCCACTTTTCTGCCGTTGGAAACGGGAGACTCCCTCCCTGCTTGAACGCTCTCCCGTCTACGCTCACGCGTGGAAGTGGGGGTCTTCTCGGTTTAGGGTGAGAAATAAAAAACGCAATGCCTCGTTCTTTAACGAAACGAAACACTGCGTTGTCCCCAACAATCATAACGTAATTTTGCAACTAACGATAAAGATTATAACAGATTTCTACACACATTGCAAGAAAAAACGCAAAAATCGACAAAACAAATTGTACAAAAAGGCACCAGAATCTCTGGTGCCAGCAACCAGTGACCCGTACGGGATTCGAACCCGTGTTACCGCCGTGAAAGGGCGGTGTCTTAACCACTTGACCAACGGGCCATTATGGCGGAGAAGGCGGGATTTGAACCCGCGCGCCGCAAAACTGCGACCTAACGGTTTAGCAAACCGTCCCCTTCAGCCACTTGGGTACTTCTCCGTAACATGGCTCCGCAAGTAGGATTCGAACCTACGACCTACCGGTTAACAGCCGGTTGCTCTACCGCTGAGCTATTGCGGAATGATCATGACAAATTTCATTAGTTATTATAGCGAATCCTCAGACAATATGCAATGAAACATGGTGGGCCTAAGTGGACTTGAACCACCGACCTCACGCTTATCAGGCGTGCGCTCTGACCAGCTGAGCTATAGGCCCATCAAAAGCGGGTGATGGGAATCGAACCCACGACATCAGCTTGGAAGGCTGAGGTTTTACCACTAAACTACACCCGCATATAATTTTGATTGATATCTCCCACGCTTCCCCTGTGCCCCTTCCTCTGCAAGCCTGTTCGAGGAAGCCAGATGCGTCGGGGCAACTCGCAGCAGATTCGATGATGCGAAGGCTCGTGGCTGCGGTTTTACCACTAAACTACACCCGCAAATATATTGAAGAAAAGGGCGACTAGTGGGAATCGAACCCACGCATGCCAGAGCCACAATCTGGTGCGTTAACCACTTCGCCATAGTCGCCTCGTTCTGGTGCCGGCTGCAGGACTTGAACCCGCAACCTACTGATTACAAGTCAGTTGCTCTACCAATTGAGCTAAGCCGGCATGGTTCAAATACATTTACGCGATTCATCGAGAACAAAACATGGCGGAGGAGGAGGGATTCGAACCCCCGCGCGCCTTGCGGCGCCTCTCGGTTTTCAAGACCGACCCCTTCAACCACTTGGGTACTCCTCCAAAAAAGCAACAATAATAATGGTGGACCTTGTAGGACTCGAACCTACGACCGGACGGTTATGAGCCGTCTGCTCTAACCAGCTGAGCTAAAGGTCCGATAATAGTGGCGGTGGAGGGGATCGAACCCCCGACCTCACGGGTATGAACCGTACGCTCTAGCCAGCTGAGCTACACCGCCACATTCAAGTCAAAAGGTGGAGCCTATCGGGATCGAACCGATGACCTCCTGCGTGCAAAGCAGGCGCTCTCCCAGCTGAGCTAAGGCCCCATGATAAATCGGGAAGACAGGATTTGAACCTGCGACCTCACGGACCCGAACCGTGTGCTCTACCAAGCTGAGCTACTTCCCGACCAAACGCGCTCGAGAGGATTCGAACCCCTAACCTTCTGATCCGTAGTCAGATGCTCTATCCAATTGAGCTACGAGCGCACAAGTGCCGAGGGCCGGACTCGAACCGGCACGGTAGTTACCTACCCCAGGATTTTAAGTCCTGTGCGTCTGCCAATTCCGCCACCCCGGCGGAAGTGGAGCGGAAGACGGGGTTCGAACCCGCGACCCCCACCTTGGCAAGGTGGTGTTCTACCACTGAACTACTTCCGCAAGACGATGAGCCATGGAGGACTCGAACCTCCGACCCTCTGATTAAAAGTCAGATGCTCTACCTACTGAGCTAATGGCTCATAGTTAAGTATACACTCACAACCAACGATGTCCCTTCCTCTACCAGCCCATTCAAGGAAGTCGTATGCGTCGGGACAACTCGAAGCAAATCCGAAGATGCTTCGCTCGTTGCTCTACCTACTGAGCTAATGGCTCATAGTTAGGAAAACACTCTAAGTATTATCTAGCTCTACCTGCCCCTTCCTCTGCCAGCCCATTCAAGGAAGCCAAATGCGTCGGGGCAACTCACAGCGAACTCGAAGATGCAACGCTCGTTACTGAGCTAATGGCTTACGATTTATTTGAAAATAAAGATGCCGGCTGCAGGACTTGAACCCGCAACCTACTGATTACAAGTCAGTTGCTCTACCAATTGAGCTAAGCCGGCACGATATGAATGAGAAAAGTGACTTATTGTTGAGCTTTGTGCCTCTTCCTCTGCCAGCTGATTCAAAGAAGCTGGATGCGTCGAGGCAACTCGCAACTTATTCCATGAAGCGGATGCTCGTCTCTACCAATTGAGCTAAGTCGGCATGCATATCTTAATTATATGGTGGCTCGGGACGGAATCGAACCGCCGACACAAGGATTTTCAGTCCTTTGCTCTACCGACTGAGCTACCGAGCCATATTTTCTTTTCACCATGCTCATTGGTTGCTGTTGTGCCTCTTCCTCTGCCAGCTGATTCAAAGAAGCTGGATGCGTCGAGGCAACTCGAAGCAGATTCAGCGATGTTGAAGCTCGTCTCTACCGACTGAGCTACCGAGCATTATAAAAAATCTAGGTTTGATGAAATGGCGGTCCCGACGGGACTCGAACCCGCGATCTCCTGCGTGACAGGCAGGCATGTTAACCACTACACTACGGGACCATATTGGTTGCGGGGGCAGGATTTGAACCTGCGACCTTCGGGTTATGAGCCCGACGAGCTACCGGACTGCTCCACCCCGCGGCGATAAGAAAGCCAGTAAGTTTTGATAATGCTCTGAGTGTGCTATTCGTTGCCTCTTCCTCTACTAGTTGATTCAAGGAAGTGAGATACTTCGAGGTAACTCGAAGCAGATTCATCGTTGTTGCATCTCAAAGCGATAAACTCATTAAAATGGTGGAGGATGACGGGATCGAACCGCCGACCCCTTGCTTGTAAGGCAAGTGCTCTCCCAGCTGAGCTAATCCTCCACGGGGTTGCCTAGCAGCGACCTACTCTTGCAGGGGCGCTGGCCCCAACTACCATCGGCGCTGGAGGGCTTAACTTCCGTGTTCGGGATGGGAACGGGTGTTTCCCCTCCGCCATAGCCACTAGGCAATGATCATCAACTTATGGACAATCCTTATTATATCCATCCTGTTGGATTTGTCAACAGGATGTTCATTCCTTCAAAACTAGATAACCGTCGGAAGAAGCCGCAAGCCTGCGCTTTTCGTTGTCCAGCTCCGGCTCGCCGCCGCTCGGGGTCAAATAACCTTCGCCTTCGGGATGTGAACATCCCTGCAGGCGAAGAACATTTGCCCGTCGCGGCGAAACGCTCGCCTCCGCTTTTCTAATTAGGTCAAGCCCTCGATCGATTAGTATCCGTCAGCTCCACGTGTCGCCACGCTTCCACCTCGGACCTATCGACCTCGTCATCTTCGAGGGATCTTACCCGCTTCACGCGGTGGGAAATCTCATCTTGAGGGGGGCTTCACGCTTAGATGCTTTCAGCGCTTATCCCGTCCGCACATAGCTACCCAGCGGTGCCCCTGGCGGGACAACTGGTACACCAGCGGTGCGTCCATCCCGGTCCTCTCGTACTAAGGACAGCTCCTCTCAAATTTCCTCCGCCCGCGACGGATAGGGACCGAACTGTCTCACGACGTTCTGAACCCAGCTCGCGTACCGCTTTAATGGGCGAACAGCCCAACCCTTGGGACCGACTACAGCCCCAGGATGCGATGAGCCGACATCGAGGTGCCAAACCTCCCCGTCGATGTGGACTCTTGGGGGAGATCAGCCTGTTATCCCCGGGGTAGCTTTTATCCGTTGAGCGATGGCCCTTCCATGCGGAACCACCGGATCACTAAGCCCGACTTTCGTCCCTGCTCGACCTGTCCGTCTCGCAGTCAAGCTCCCTTGTGCCTTTGCACTCTCCGAATGATTTCCAACCATTCTGAGGGAACCTTTGGGCGCCTCCGTTACCTTTTGGGAGGCGACCGCCCCAGTCAAACTGCCCGCCTGACACTGTCTCCCACCCCGCTAAGGGGTGCGGGTTAGAATTTCAATACCGCCAGGGTGGTATCCCACCGCCGCCTCCACCGAAGCTGGCGCTCCGGCTTCCCAGGCTCCCACCTATCCTGTACAAGCGATACCAAAATTCCATATCAGGCTGCAGTAAAGCTCCACGGGGTCTTTCCGTCCTGTCGCGGGTAACCTGCATCTTCACAGGTAGTATAATTTCACCGGGTCTCTCGTTGAGACAGCGCCCAAGTCGTTACACCTTTCGTGCGGGTCGGAACTTACCCGACAAGGAATTTCGCTACCTTAGGACCGTTATAGTTACGGCCGCCGTTTACTGGGGCTTCGGTTCGCACCTTCGCTTCCGCTAAGCGCTCCCCTTAACCTTCCAGCACCGGGCAGGTGTCAGCCCCTATACGTCGCCTTTCGGCTTCGCAGAGACCTGTGTTTTTGATAAACAGTCGCTTGGGCCTTTTCACTGCGGCTCTTCCAGGCTCTTCACCCGAAAGAGCACCCCTTCTCCCGAAGTTACGGGGTCATTTTGCCGAGTTCCTTAACGAGAGTTCTCCCGCGCGCCTTAGGATTCTCTCCTCGCCTACCTGTGTCGGTTTGCGGTACGGGCACCTCTTCCCTCGCTAGAGGCTTTTCTTGGCAGTGTGGAATCAGGGACTTCCGGAATGCTCCGTCGCCGTCACCGCTTGGCCTTAGCGACCCGCGGATTTGCCTGCGGATCAGCCTCACGGCTTGGACAGGCTCTTCCAGCCGCCTGCTCGCCCTATCCTCCTGCGTCCCCCCATCGCTCAAACGGGAAGAAGGTGGTACAGGAATCTCCACCTGTTGTCCATCACCTACGCCTTTCGGCCTCGGCTTAGGTCCCGACTAACCCTGAGCGGACGAACCTTCCTCAGGAACCCTTAGGCTTTCGGCGCAGAGGATTCTCACCTCTGTTTTCGCTACTCATACCGGCATTCTCACTTCTAAGCGCTCCACCAGTCCTTCCGGTCTGGCTTCTCTGCCCTTAGAACGCTCCCCTACCGATGACCAACGGTCATCCCGCAGCTTCGGCGGCACGTTTAGCCCCGGTACATTTTCGGCGCAGAGCCACTCGACCAGTGAGCTATTACGCACTCTTTAAATGGTGGCTGCTTCTAAGCCAACATCCTGGTTGTCTTTGCAACTCCACATCCTTTTCCACTGAACGTGCACTTCGGGGCCTTAGCTGGCGGTCTGGGCTGTTCCCCTCTCGACCACGGATCTTATCACTCGTAGTCTGACTCCCGGGCATAAGTCGTTGGCATTCGGAGTTTGACTGGGTTCGGTAACCCGGTTTGGGCCCCTAGCCCAATCAGTGCTCTACCTCCAACACTCTTAAACCCGAGGCTAGCCCTAAAGCTATTTCGGGGAGAACCAGCTATCTCCAAGTTCGATTGGCATTTCACCCCTACCCACACCTCATCCCCGCACTTTTCAACGTGCGTGGGTTCGGGCCTCCAGCCGGTGTTACCCGGCCTTCACCCTGGACATGGGTAGATCACCTGGTTTCGGGTCGACGACGACGTACTAAACGCCCTCTTCAGACTCGCTTTCGCTGCGGCTCCGCCTCTTCGGCTTAACCTCGCACGCCATCGTCACTCGCCGGTTCATTCTACAAAAGGCACGCCATCACCCATCAACGGGCTCTGACTACTTGTAGGCACACGGTTTCAGGTTCTCTTTCACTCCCCTCCCGGGGTGCTTTTCACCTTTCCCTCACGGTACTGGTGCACTATCGGTCACTAGGGAGTATTTAGCCTTGGGAGATGGTCCTCCCTGCTTCCGACGGGATTCCTCGTGTCCCGCCGTACTCAGGATCCGCTCGGGAGGGAACGAAGTTTCGACTACAGGGCTCTCACCTTCTCCGGCCGGCCGTTCCAGACCGGTTCGTCTACCCCGTTCCTTTCTCACTCCCATCGTGAGCGGTCCTACAACCCCAAGAGGACAAGCCTCTTGGTTTGGGCTGTTCCCGTTTCGCTCGCCGCTACTCAGGGAATCGCGTTTGCTTTCTTCTCCTCCGGGTACTAAGATGTTTCAGTTCCCCGGGTGTGCCCTCCATGCCCTATGGATTCAGGCATGGATACTGCCCCATTACGGACAGTGGGTTCCCCCATTCGGACATCTCCGGATCTACGCTTGCTTACAGCTCCCCGGAGCGTTTCGGCGTTTGCCCCGTCCTTCATCGGCTCCTAGTGCCAAGGCATCCACCGTGCGCCCTTTCTAGCTTAACCTAAAGCGTCTCGGCTTCTTCCTTGTGTCAATCGGTTATCTAGTTTTCAAGGAACGAGACTGCTTCCTGAATTTGCTTCTCTGCAGTCTTGCGTCGAGGAATTCGGTTTCTCCGAATCCGCTTGTAGACGCAGACGCAAAACATTTGAGAGAACATGACTCGTTCCCTCAAAACTGAACGAAACGAAAGCGCAATGAATTGGTAAAGTCGGCTATTAACAGCCTCCGCTTTTCTCCTTAGAAAGGAGGTGATCCAGCCGCACCTTCCGGTACGGCTACCTTGTTACGACTTCACCCCAATCACTTGCCCCACCTTCGGCGGCTGGCTCCCGAAACGGGTTGCCTCACCGACTTCGGGTGTTGCAAGCTCTCGTGGTGTGACGGGCGGTGTGTACAAGGCCCGGGAACGTATTCACCGCGGCATGCTGATCCGCGATTACTAGCGATTCCGGCTTCATGCAGGCGAGTTGCAGCCTGCAATCCGAACTGAGAGCGGCTTTTTGGGATTCGCTCCCCCTCGCGGGTTCGCAGCCCTTTGTACCGCCCATTGTAGCACGTGTGTAGCCCAGGTCATAAGGGGCATGATGATTTGACGTCATCCCCACCTTCCTCCGACTTGTCGCCGGCAGTCCCTCTAGAGTGCCCAACCGAATGCTGGCAACTAGAGGCGAGGGTTGCGCTCGTTGCGGGACTTAACCCAACATCTCACGACACGAGCTGACGACAACCATGCACCACCTGTCACCCTGTCCCCCCGAAGGGGGAACGCCCAATCTCTTGGGTTGTCAGGGGATGTCAAGACCTGGTAAGGTTCTTCGCGTTGCTTCGAATTAAACCACATGCTCCACCGCTTGTGCGGGCCCCCGTCAATTCCTTTGAGTTTCAGCCTTGCGGCCGTACTCCCCAGGCGGAGTGCTTATCGCGTTAGCTGCAGCACTAAAGGGTGTGACCCCTCTAACACTTAGCACTCATCGTTTACGGCGTGGACTACCAGGGTATCTAATCCTGTTTGCTCCCCACGCTTTCGCGCCTCAGCGTCAGTTGCAGGCCAGAGAGCCGCCTTCGCCACTGGTGTTCCTCCACATCTCTACGCATTTCACCGCTACACGTGGAATTCCGCTCCCCTCTCCTGCACTCAAGTCCCCCAGTTTCCAATGACCCTCCACGGTTGAGCCGTGGGCTTTCACATCAGACTTAAGGGACCGCCTGCGCGCGCTTTACGCCCAATAATTCCGGACAACGCTCGCCCCCTACGTATTACCGCGGCTGCTGGCACGTAGTTAGCCGGGGCTTCCTCGTGAGGTACCGTCACCGCGCCGCCCTCTTCGAACGGCGCTCCTTCGTCCCTCACAACAGAGCTTTACGACCCGAAGGCCTTCTTCGCTCACGCGGCGTCGCTCCGTCAGGCTTTCGCCCATTGCGGAAGATTCCCTACTGCTGCCTCCCGTAGGAGTCTGGGCCGTGTCTCAGTCCCAGTGTGGCCGGTCACCCTCTCAGGCCGGCTACGCATCGTCGCCTTGGTGAGCCGTTACCTCACCAACTAGCTAATGCGCCGCGGACCCATCCGCAAGTGACAGCTTGCGCCGCCTTTCAACCGAAGACCATGCGGTCTTCGGTGTTATCCGGTATTAGCTCCGGTTTCCCGGAGTTATCCCGGTCTTGCGGGCAGGTTGCCCACGTGTTACTCACCCGTCCGCCGCTGACCAAACTAGAGCAAGCTCCAGTCCGGTCCGCTCGACTTGCATGTATTAGGCACGCCGCCAGCGTTCGTCCTGAGCCAGGATCAAACTCTCCAAAGAAAGTAGATTACTTCCTGCATGATCCAGCTTCGGCTCGCCGCCGCTCGGGGTCAAATAACCTTCGCCTTCGGGATTAGAAATCCCTGCAGGCGAAGAACATTTGCCCGTCGCGGCGAAACGCCCGCCTCCGCTTTTCTATTGCGCTTCGTTTCGTTCAGTTTTCAAGGAACAAACTTTCGGCTGTTTTGTCTCTCTCAAACAGCTCTTTTATGTTAGCATAACATCTTTTTCGATGTCAACTGCTTTTTTGCTTCACATCGCTGTCAAACAACCTCTTCGATCAGCGACGTTTTTTAATATACCACCTTAACTCCACAAATGCAACACCTTTTTTAAAAAACTTTTAGGACGCGACGATCCATCCTCTTTCCCTCTTCTCCATTCCTGATCCATCTATGCACCGCCCAACTATTGTTGACAATACAAATGGCGGCTCAGAAGGCCCGCTTACGCATCAATGGCTGCCTAAAAGGCTGGTGATTGAACAGGAAATGCGGTTCAACAATGACATTTATCAAATTGAGAAACTTTATAAATGTTGCTCTTCACTCGAGAACCATCGATTTAGGGGAAATGGTTGTTTTTCACCGGCCTTCTACGCTTTCATAGAAGTGAGCGCACTCGCGCCCAAATCCTCAACGTGTTTCGTTTGTGAGGCCCATTATACGCCGTCCACTCCCCCCGAAGACATCCATGAGCCATCTTGTCCCTCCATCCAACATGAAAACAATCTTTGCCTTTTAAAAAAGCGGAATGAACGCCGCCGCGCGTGCATACATTTTTTCTATGGCATCGTTGGTTGCTTCAATCTTTTCAAGCAAGGAGGCATCTTCACTTTGATTCGCGTGTTGTCCCCCATCAACTTTGACGTTTCGAGTTCGTTTTCGCTTCCGGCCAGCGAACAACGAATCTTAGATGCTCTTGTTTCTTCGCCGCAATTATACACATACCCGAATGAACGGCAGCTTCGATTCGAGATCGTCTTGCGCGACCGCATTGTTCGGTCGGCGAGCGAGTTGGCGAAAAGCCGAGCGCGGTTTGCCATTTTCCGTTTTTCGCGCTGCAACAGCGATTTTTGGACGCGGGACGAGCGCGGCGGCTTTCATCTTCGTCCGGACGTCCCCGCTTCAGAAGCGATCAAGGACATTTTTGTCCATAGCGAGCGATACGCGTTTGAATGCGCGACCGCGATCGTCATCGTGTTTTACAAGGCCGTGCTTGACGTGATTGACACATCAGCGTTCAACCGGTTGTTTGCGGATTTGTTGCTGTATGACTGGCATACCGACCAGGATCTTGGCATTCGAACAAAAAAAGATGAACACTTTCTCCCCGGAGATTGCCTCTATTTCAAAAACCCGGAATTCGATCCGTTGACGCCGCAATGGCAAGGGGAAAACACGATCTACTTGGGCGATGGCTTGTTTTACGGGCATGGCATTGGCATTCAGACGCAGGATGGCATCATCGCCGCGCTCAATCGAAGACGAAAACGGGGAGCGACGAAATCCGCTTACCTGCTTCCCGATATCACGCAAGTCGATTTCGCTTATTTGTCCCAATTCGCCCGCGGCTTCGATGAATTCCGCCTGCCGATCCGCCGCCCGCGCTTTATCGTCGGAACCCTAGGGTCCGCTGCGTTCTTGCGCCGTTAGCGGGCCTTTTTCGTTTTTCTCCCACAAATACAGGGCGATTCCTGCTAAAATAAAAATACCGCCGATCCATTGAAACGGACGGATCGGTTCGCCAAACAGCCAGCATGCCAGAGCCGAGGCGCCGATCGGTTCAAATAAAATCGCCATCGACACCGTCGAGGCGCTCACCCATTTGACCGCCCAGTTCATGACCGAATGGCCGAGCAGCGTTGGAATGACGGCGAGAGCGAGAAAACAAAGCCAATCCGTCAGCTGATACGCCGTCAGCGAAAGGCGAAACAGCATCGCGTACAGCCACAACACCGCCGCGCTGATGCCATAGACGATGTATGTATACGTCACCAATAACAACCGTTGGCGCACCTCTTGGCCAAACAGCCAATACGCCGTGACAAACGCGCACGAAAGCAGCGCCAATCCATCACCGTACAGCGCCTCGCCGCTGACGCGGAAGTCTCCCCAGCTGATGAGAACGCTGCCGATAATGGCCAACACCGCGCTCCCGAACGCGGCGACGGTCAACCGTTCGCGGAAAAACAACGCGCCGCCTGCGAAGGCAAACAGCGGCTGCATCGCCACAAGCACGACCGAACTGGCAACGGATGTATAGTCGAGCGATTCAAACCAAAGGATAAAATGAAAGGCAAGCAACACCCCGGAACAAAGCGAAAACAGCCAATCGCGCCAAGAGATGCCTCGGAGTTCGCTTCGATGCCGGAGGAATAACGGCGTCATGATGGCGACGGCCAAAAAGAGCCGATAAAACGCGATCACCGCGGACGGCGCCTGCGACCATTTGACGAAAATGGCCGATGTCGATACGGCAAGCGCGCCGATGAATAGAGCGGCATAAGCCTTTGTAGTGCTTGAAGGCTTCATTCGTTTTCCTCTCCTTGTCTCTTCAAGCGCAATCCCTGGCCGCCGTTTTCACGCCGGGCGAAAACAGGCGTCATCGGGCGTTTTCTTTCATTATACCATGAATGAGGTGAGAAACGATGATGTTTGATCCGTTCCTCAAACTAGGGATTTCCGCCATTCTCGGGCTGATCATCGGGCTGGAACGGGAATTGAAGAGAAAACCGGTCGGGTTGAAAACGTGTCTTGTGATTTCCATTTCCAGCTGCTTGCTTACAATCGTTTCGATCGAATCGGCGTACGTCTTTCCGCTTAAAGACCATATTACAATGGATCCGCTTCGACTGGCGGCGCAAATTGTGTCCGGGGTCGGTTTTTTAGGGGCAGGCGTCATTTTGCGCCGCGGCAACGACAGCATCACCGGGCTGACGACCGCCGCGATCATTTGGGGGGCGGCAGGGATTGGAGTGGCGGTCGGCGCAGGCTTCTATTGGGAATCGGCGTTCGGCGTCGCGCTTCTCATTGTCAGTGTGGAACTCATTCCGTTTTTGATCAATTTTTTCGGGCCGAAGCAGCTGCGCGAAAAAGAGGTGCTGTTGCAAATCACCGTGGCGGACGCCAAAAACATTACAAAGGTCATCGACCATTTAAAACAACAGGACATCAACATTAAAACGATGCGCATTAAAGACGTTGAAGAGAATGAACATTTGCTGAAACTAAGAGCCGTCATTGACCAAAAGCGCTCGACCGCCGAACTTTACTACGTCATCCGCTCCATTGACGATGTTGTGCACGTTGATATTGAAAGCGGGTGATCAAAAAAGGATTGCAATTGTCCGCATCCATATATATAATGGGACATGGACAGATCATCCATATCCTTTTTTGGGGCATTAGCTCAGTTGGGAGAGCGTCGTGCTGGCAGCGCGAAGGTCACCGGTTCGAGCCCGGTATGCTCCATTCGCAAAACCCTTGCGTAGCAAGGGTTTTCTTTCAAACAAAGTCGGATGCATATCACAATTGTTGATTATCCACTATGCATCAATTTGACTGTGCGCAAGCCTTCCTGCCTTTTCCCTCGAACAAGGACGCCGGTTCTCCAGCTCATCAACACTTCCAAGAAACTCCCATATTTTGTTAGTATGATTGGAAAGGATGGAACAATCATGAATGAGCAGTTGCTCAAACAAATTTTGAATCAGTTTCATCAGCTTAACGAAAAGCTCGTTCAAGGACTTGACCAGCTCAACCAACGGCTCGGCCGCGAGACTCATCAGCTTAACGAAAAGTTTGACCAGCTCAACCAGCGACTTGACCATGAGATCCACCAGCTCAACGGAAAATTTGACCACCTCAACCAACGGCTCGACCGCCAGATTCATCAGCTTAACGAGAGGTTGGATCAAGTGGAAAACAACATGGCGACGAAAGAAGATGTGGCTGACCTTCCTCTCATCAAGTGGGCTGTTCTGGACGCCTCCGATTCCATCAAACGGTTAGAGGAAATTCAAGAAAACCAGCAGCGCATTATCGATTTGCTGTCCGCCCGCTCCATTCAACACGAAGCTGAACTGAAACGGATCAAGTAGGCCCCGCTTCTCGTTCAGCCCGGCTTAGATGTTCATGCCATCCTCACGGAGATGCTCCGTCTGGATGGTCTTTGTATTTTTTCAACCTCTCCTCAAGCTCTCGACGCGCTTGTTCGATGTCAAAATCGTCGTCTTCCGGCTGGCTGTAATCCATCTTCAGCCAATCTGGCACGATCTCGGTGCGGATCGGTTTGCGCATCGTTCTGCCGCCATCGGATGAAGACAGAGATGATCGCTGCTTTAGCCGCTGTTCCCGAAACGCCAACCGTGCGGCGCGCACTTGGTCCACGGTGCGATATCCTTTTTCCGTCCAGTCCCGCAAAATCGTTTCGACGTACACCCACCGTTTTGCGCCGTTTTCCACCGCGATTTTCAATGCTTCCAAGACCAGCTCTTCGGACGTCTCGTCCACCCACACGTTGATCTTTTCCCGCAAATAATCGCCGATCACCCCAAATCCGTTCTCCTCATAGAAGCGAACGATCTCCTTGTATGTGCGCACGCGCGCGTCTTCTTCGTCTTCTTTTTTCATCTCTGACGTCATCTCTGAAGTATTCTCTGGTATGGATGTGGTCAAATTGAGCGGCTCGACTGGCCAGTTTGAACAGCTGGACTGCTCATTTTGAACAGATGGATCGGCGATGCCGCCCGTCGTCTGCTCATGTTGAACCGTCGAAACCCCATCTTGAACCATCAAAGCGCCATCTTGAAGCATCGAAACGTCATCTTGAACGATCGTCTGTTCATCTTGCCCGCCCAGCGTTTCTTGCGTCCATTCAGCCAGTTTGTCATAGTCGATCCGGTACCATTTCGTTTTGTCAATCTTGGAACGGTTAAAATTCGCCGCGACGATGATCCCCATTTTTTCAAGCTTAGTGATGATCCGGCGAATCGTGCTTTCCGACCAGAACGGGAATTGTTCCTGCCAATCTCCGTACGTGTTGTACACCCACTTATAGCCGTCATGGACGTTTTCACTTTTCTCGAGCCAGTAATGCAGCTGCTGCACGACGATGCTTTCATTCAACCCGATCGCCATAGCCAGTTTAGGCAAAACGATCAGCGGTTGATCATCCAAAAGCAAGGCGGCCATGCCATCCTCTCCCTCCTCCAACATCCTCTATCGAGGAAATAGTTCCTCATCATTTCACTTTTTTGATAAACTTTATCGTGAACGAAAGCAAACGGCCTAAGAACGCGATAACCGCCATGTAGGCTTCATTTCGCATGGAAAAACAGCAAGAATCGGCATAAAATGCGCGACGATGCGTTGAAAACCATCATCGCGGCTGCTTCGTTCTTGTTTGAGAGGGACGGTGTGCGAGGACGAAACGCTTTTTCGAAGTGGAGGGATCGTTTTTGAAACAAATCGCCATGCTCTTGTTTTGTTTGCTGTTGATGTTCCCAATTTCCGCTTTTGCCCACCCGGGCGAGCTTGATGAGTTGGGCGGGCATTTCCGCAGCCGCGACTGCGTGTATTTGCTCCATGAGCCGACTGCGCTGGCGAAGCAGGCGAAAACGAAACAAGAGCTTGTCCGGCTTATTCAGCAATACAACGGCAACGAGAAGTGCAAGCGCAATCTCACTCCAGACCGAATTGACCTGGACGGCCATACGCTGGGGAAGAAGGATGATCGTTCTACGTTGCGCCTTGGCCGCACCTACCCGGCTGAATTGGTCAAGTGCATCGACGGCGATACGGCGAAATTCCGCGTCAACGGGCACGTGTATACGACGCGATTTTTGTTTATCGATACACCGGAGAGCACGATCCAAGTCGAACCGTATGGGAAAGAAGCGAGCCGGTTTACGTGTTCCCGCCTCCATCAAGGGAACATTACGCTTGAGACCGACGGAGACGCGCTGTTTGACAAATACCAGCGGCTGCTCGCCTGGGTGTGGGTCGGCAAGCGCCTGCTGCAAGAAGACCTCGCCAAAGCCGGGCTGGTGGAGGATTTTTACGATTACGGCACATACAAATACGAAGCACGCGTCCGCAAGGCGTACGAGGAGGCGAAACGAACCGGAGCGGGCATGTACGGCAGGCACGCCGCTGGAGAGAGGGAGGGGGTAGGGACGGACATGCGGCCGCAGACCGGGGAAAAGACGGCCAAAACCGATCACCCGCCAGCTTTGGAGAACAAAACGCCGCCCGAACGATCCGGCCGTCCGGTTCTTTATACGCTGCTTGGCCTAGCGGCGGCCGCCGCGCTCTATTGGCTCATCCGCCAATTGAAATGATCAACGGCCGGTGATGGAACGAATATCGGGCTTTGCAACAATGTTTTTCAAATTGAGAAACCTTGCAGCGCCGCAGTTTCATCCCTTGAGCTTTCTCACAAACGGATCAAGGGAATCCGTTGTGTTTCGCCGGCCTTCTGGCGAAAAGAAAAAGCCTGTCCCCATCGGGCAGGCCTTTTCTTCAACGCTTTCATCTCATTTTCTTTCTCCCTCACTGCCTCGGAAGCAGCTCTTCAATGCCATCCGCGCCGTTTTCCACCCGCGCCGGCGCCGAATCGAGCCGCCGAAATCCGTATTTCTCAAGGTGCATGATTTGTTCATCGGTCAAGTCAGCGTATGCGACAACGGACGGCGTGCCGGACGATTTGTAAATCAAATTGCCGGTCACCGGGCATTGAAACGCGTCAGCGACAAATCCTTCTCCATCTTGGATCGTAAACAGCCGAATCGGCATGACGTTCATATCCTTCCCTCTTTCCGTTCATCCTCATTACTTATGACTTCCCCGCCTCCCCCATTCTATACAAGCCGTTTGCCGACAATGACCAAATCGCGTTCCACGCCGTCCAATTCCGCCACGCGTGGAAAGTATCCCCATCGTTCAAATCCGAAGCGGGAGAAAAGCCGCAAACTCGGTTCGTTGTGGGCAAAAATAAAGCCGAGCAGCGTCTTGATCCCAAGAGACGGCGCTTGATCGACCGCCCGCTCGAGCAGCTTCGTCCCAAGCCCCCGGCCGCGGTGCGTTTCGGCGATATAAATGCTCACCTCCGCCGTATGGCGGTACGCCGGGCGGCCGTAAAACGACTGAAAGCTGAGCCAGGCGCAAACCACACCGTCGTCCTCGACGACCCAAAGCGGACGATGGTGCGGATTATGGGCCTCAAACCACGCCCGCCGGCTTTCGACCGACACCGGCTCCAAGTCCGCCGTCACCATCCGGCTTGGGATCGTTTCATTATAAATGCGGACGATGTGCGGCAAATCCGGCGCGGCCGCATCGCGGATTAAAAACGATTCCATTGTGCATCCCCCACCTTTATTCGTTTCTATAAGCAGGAAAAGCGGGAGTATAATCATAACATATGTACAGATAAAGGAAAGAGAAAAGACATGAAACGCCAGCTTGTCGTGTATCTTGTGCCGCTCGCCGCGTTTCTCGGCCCGTTTACGCAAACAATTTACACTCCTATTTTACCAGAAATGCGAGAGGCGTTTGCGGCTTCTTCGTTTCTCATCTTTCAATGCTACATGGGAATAGCGTTCGATCCGATGGCCGGCAGCATGCTGTTTGCCGCCGTCGGCTACCGTCTCGTCTATGCGGTCGATGACTTGCTTTTTCTCGCCTGCTCCTTGTTATTGGCTGTGCGCATCTTCCAGGCGTACAAGCAATCCCCTTCCGCCTGACGGGAAGGGGGCATCTCCTAAAAAAGAAGGTGTCCCCTAAGGATCAGGACACCTTTTCGAATTATCGGATATACGCATAAAATCACTGCCGGGACACGTTTTTTTTATGTTGAACGGAAACCCGCCTTTTGCGACAGCCTCTTTTCTTCCATTCTGCGCAGACCACGGTCCAAACATCAGTGGGGTTTCACCGTTGGAACGACGGGCCAGCCTTCCAAAAACCGGTGAATGCACCGGTATTCGCAGGCATCTCCACTTTCAAATTCCGTTATGGATTCGTTTCATCCCGCTCTTCCGTCAATTCCGAAACCGGCACATCCCGGCGCTCACCAGTCCGCCCGTCGCGCAAATGGACGATCGCCGTCTGCTTTTCCTCATCATACCCGTCAATCCATACCGACACGCCGTTGTAATACACCGGAATATCGGCAGGGGAAGAAACGATTTGTTTGACACGGTTCATATCCATGACCACTGTCCCCTTTCTGTGATGTTCCGTTTCCTAGTATGGAAAAAAACAGGAATGTTTATGCAAAAACGGATCACACTAAAAAAGACAAAAGCAAAAGAGGGGTGGACGATGAAAACAAGGAACGTGCTGTTATCATATTGGCGCTGGCCGCCCGTGCTTCGCCTGTTTGTCTCGGCGAGCGCGTTGATCGTGCTGTTTGGCGCGCTCATGCGCTTCATTGAACCAGAGACGTTCCGCACGGTGTTCGACGGCGTGTGGTGGGCGATCGTGACGTCGGCGACAATCGGCTACGGCGACATCGCCCCGAAAACGGTCGCTGGAAAACTCGCTGCCATTGCGCTCATCGTCCTTGGCACCGGCATCCTCACCGCTTATTTCGCTTCCATCTCCGCCGCGGCCGCCGCCCGGGAAACCGCCTTTACAAGCGGACAGCTCCGGTATACAGAACGCGGCCATGCAGTGATCGTCGGCTGGAACGAGCGGGCTCGTGAGGTGTTGCTCCGTCTCGCGCGGCACGACGCCTCCATGCGCTTCGTTCTCATCGACGCCACCGTTCCGTCCCACCCGCTTCTGAACGCGCCGGTTCATTTCATTAAAGGAACGGCAAGCGACGATGCGGTGCTGGAGAAGGCCAATATTCAAGAAGCGCGTTTTTTGCTCATCACCGCTGATCCGCATAAAGCGGAAGCGGAAGCCGATAAAGATACAATTGTGACGCTGCTTGCCGCCAAAAGCCTCAACCCGTCGGTGTACGCCATCGTGGAAATCCTAACGGGCCGAAACGTCCAGAACGCCTTCCGCGCTGGGGCGGATGAGGTGATTCAGACAAACTTGCTGGCGAGTTTCGCCATGGCCGCCAGCCTTCGCTCGCCGGGCGCCGCCAGCGTGTGGGAGACGGCGCTTTACCGCCTGGATGGACAGACGCTCTGCCTTCTTGAGCCAGACGAACAGCAAATCGGCCAGCCATTCACCGCCGTTCAACAGCAGCTGCTCAAGCAAAACGTGACGCTGCTTGGCGTCATCCACGGAGATCACGGAGCGATTTCCGTTGCACCGGACCGCCCGATTCAACAAAGCGACCGCCTGTTCGTGCTTGCTCCTTAATCGAGCAGGCGGCGCTCCAGTTCTTGGACAAGCGCCTTTCCGACGGAAATGTATCGCTCGGGTACGGTCGCATCCGGGTCTTGCGGCTCGGCAAACTGATTGAATGAGGCGCTGATGTTGCCGACATCGGCGAAATCGTCGATGCCCCGTTGGTATTTATGCCCTAGCAAAAACGGCCGCCCAAGCTCCACCGTCGTTCCGTGCGAATCAAGCTGCCCGTCGACCGCCCGAAACGGCACGCGCAAAAACTGGTAGCCCACGTCATCGGCGATTTTGTAGTCGAAATAGCCGTGATCGTAGTCCCACCCGCCGCCGATCGTGTACCCGAGCGGCTTCAGCTGCTCTTCCAAATGATAAAGCTGGAACTGTTTCCCTTCCAATCGGGATGGAATTTCAATCATGGACAATCCCTCCTTTCTTTTTATCGTTTCCCGTTTAGCGACAATTATTTGCCACGTGACGAGATGGAAAACAAAGCAGTCAAGAAAACATTGACGATCCCCAAATGGTGAAATAATGCGGCAGAGTCAGAAGGAATCAACTTTTCACAACTTCTGCACATTGCCTGCAAAGAGCGACTGGGAATGGTGAAAAAGGGTGAACGAGACGAAAAACGTTAAGAAGAAAAAGCCTCTTCCTCCGCAAAGGTGGAAGAGGCTTTCTTTTCCTTGTTATTTCAACCGTTTCTCCAGCTCTTCTTTCAACTGTTCGTACCCCGGTTTGCCCAACAGCGCAAACATGTTTTTCTTGTACGCTTCCACTCCCGGCTGGTCAAATGGATTCACCCCAAGCAAGTAGCCGCTCATGGCGCACGCTTTTTCAAAGAAGTAGACGAGGTAGCCGAACGTATATTCATCGAGCTTCGGCAACGTGATGACCAAGTTCGGCACGCCGCCGTCCGTATGGGCGAGCAGCGTCCCTTCGAACGCTTTCGTGTTGACGAAATCAACCGTTTTTCCGGCCAAATAGTTCAGTCCGTCAAGATCGTTTTCTTCAGCTTCAATGATCAGCTCATGGCGCGGTTCTTCCAGCTTCAACACCGTTTCAAATAAATCGCGGCGCCCTTCTTGAATGTATTGGCCGAGCGAATGCAAATCGGTCGAGAAATCGGCGGAAGCCGGGTAAATGCCTTTTTGATCCTTTCCTTCGCTTTCGCCGAACAGCTGCTTCCACCATTCGGCGAAATAGTGCAGCGCTGGTTCATAGTTGACGAGCAGCTCGATCGTTTTCCCTTTGTTGTACAAAATGTTGCGGATGGCGGCATATTGGTAAGCGGCGTTTTCCTCAAGCTCCGAGGAGCTGAAATCGTCGCGCGCTTTGGCCGCTCCCTCCATCATGGCGTCAATATTCGCGCCGCTTGCGGCAATCGGCAGCAGCCCGACCGCCGTCAGCACCGAGTAGCGGCCGCCGATGTCATCCGGAATGACAAACGTCTCGTACCCTTCCTCATTGGCGAGCGTCCGAAGTGCGCCGCGCGAGCGGTCCGTCGTCGCGTAAATGCGGCGGCGCGCTTCCTCTTTGCCGTATTTCTGCTCAAGCAGCTTGCGGAAAATGCGGAAGGCGATCGCCGGCTCGGTCGTCGTCCCCGATTTGGAAATGACGTTGATCGAGAAATCTTTCCCTTCCAAGAAATCGATGACGTCTTTCATATACGTCGAGCTGATGTTGTTGCCGACAAACACGATTTGCGGCGTGTTCCGTTTTTCCTTCGGAAGCGCATTGTAAAACGAATGGTGCAGCATCTCGATCGCCGCCCGCGCGCCGAGGTACGAACCGCCGATGCCGATGACCAGAAGGACATCCGAGTCCGATTGGATGTTTGTCGCCGCCTTCTTGATGCGCGCGAATTCTTCTTTGTCATAGTCGACCGGCCAGTCAAGCCAGCCTAAAAAGTCGCTTCCAACACCGGTTTTTTCATGAAGCGAATGGTGCGCGACTTTCACCGCATCGCGCAAGTATGTAAGCTCATGTTCGCCAAAAAAGGCGAGCGCTTTGGAATAGTCAAAGCGAATGTGGGTCATCGATGTCCGCCTCCCCTTCAAGAATCATTGCCTTCTTTCACTTTAGCGGAATAAACAAGGGAAATCAAGCAGCCCACTTTTTTGGAAACGGATTCATGTTTCGTCATGTTCGCCGCGCCAATTTCCTTGAGCAGCGCCTAGAGAGAGGGGGATGCAGTGAAAAAGACAACCTATCCCAATCGTTTTTCAAGCAGAGAAACCTCGCCAAATCGTCCCTCTTTTCTGATGAAACCCCGCCGATTTGCGCACAAAACTCGTTTTTCACCAGCCTTCTAGGAGGTTCGTGATGGAATCAAAAGGCTGCTCGCCTCAAGAAACGTGATCAACGTTGTGCTTTTTCCTCATTCGAGAACCATGGATTCGGGAGGAACGGCTGTTTTGCGCGCCCTCCTCACTTTCCGCCATCCCGTGGGATCAGAAGCGGCCCAATCCAACCAAGAAAATAGGAAAAGCGCCGGCTCAGGCAGATTCAGCCGCCAAGCCAGCGCCATCATCAATTCATCAAGGAAACCACTGCATCTCCCCCGGTGAACTACCCGCCACCTACACTTCGCTTAGAGGTGGAGGCTTCAAGCGACTTGTGCGTGTTTGCTGAACGGTAAGCCACACACAAGAACCCTTTACGCTTCCCTTCATTCCGAAGGTGTCCGTTCTAACCATAGACTATCATATTCGTTGGCGATTGGCAACCGAAATTCATCTCCCGCCTACTCACTGGGCTGTGCCCTTCACGTTCCTTGAGGCGGGAGACTTCTTTCGGAAATTACGTTAAAGGGAAGCGCGCAAAATGGCGAGCACATCATCGCGGTTCAACGTTTTGAAACGGCCGAACTCGCCAAACGCCATCGCTTTATCGGCCATCAGCTCCAAGTTTTCCTCGCCGATGCCATAGTCCGCAAGCCGCGACGGCGCCCCGAGGCTCGACCAGAAGGCGCGCAGCCGCTCAATGCCTTCAAGCGCCACATCGCGCTCCGGCTTGCCCGCCGGATCGACATCGAACACGCGCACCGCGAGCTGGGCGAAACGGCTGACATTTTCATCGAGCACATGCTTCATCCAGTTTGGGAACAAAATCGCCAAGCCGCCCGCATGCGGAATATCGTACACAGCTGAAACGGCGTGCTCAATATTGTGCGTCGCCCAATCGCCGCGGACGCCCATTTGCAAAAAGCCGTTTAAGGCGATCGTGCCTGAGTACATGATCGTCTCGCGCAGCTCGTAGTTTTCTAAATCGTTGATCAGTTTGGGCGCCGTTTCGATCACGGTTTTCAACACCGCTTCGCACATTCGGTCTTGCAATGGCGTGTTCGGCGTATGGTGGAAATATTGCTCAAACACATGGGACATCATATCAACGATGCCATACACCGTGTGATCTTTCGGAACGGTCATCGTATACGTTGGATCCAAAATCGAAAATTGTGGGAACGTAAACGGACTGCCCCATCCGTATTTTTCTTTCGTCTCCCAGTTTGTAATCACCGAACCGGAATTCATCTCCGAGCCGGTCGCCGCCAGCGTCAAGACGGTGCCAAACGGCAGGGCGCCGGTGACCGGCGCTTTTTTCGTGATAAACTCCCACGGATCGCCGTCAAATTTCGCCCCAGCGGCGATCGCTTTCGTGCAGTCGATGACGCTGCCGCCGCCAACCGCCAGCAAAAACTCGACGCCTTCCCGCTTGCAAATGTCCACCCCTTTTCTTACGGTCGAGACGCGCGGGTTCGGTTCGACTCCTGGCAGTTCGATGACCTCAGCGCCAATATCTCCCAAAATCTTCATCACTTCGTCATACAGCCCGTTTCGTTTGATGCTGCCGCCGCCGTACACGAGCAGCACTTTCTTGCCGTAGCGCGGCACTTCTTCTTTGAGCTGTTCGAGCTGTCCTTTTCCGAAAATCAGTTTCGTCGGGTTGCGGAAGATAAACTTTTGCATATGGATGCCCTCCTTTTTCCTGAATGGATTATGGCAGCGCCTGCCGCCGTTTGCAAAACCAACTGCTTTGGCGGCAAACGATGCATATTTTTCACGACTGCGATTCATCCTATAAGTTGAAAAGAAACTTTCCAAAGGAGGCAAACAAGATGGGAGCATTGCAACGCATTGCGCTATTGTTGACCATTATCGGCGCCATTAACTGGGGACTAATCGGCTTTTTCCAATTTGACTTAGTCGCCGCCATTTTCGGCGGCCAAGACTCCGTTTGGTCGCGCATCATCTACAGCTTGGTCGGCATCGCCGGCTTGATCAACTTGGCGCTGCTGTTCAAACCGGCAGAAGAGCTTGGTCGCACTGAACCGAAAACATCGCGCACATGACAAAACATGCAGCCGGAACACTCACCGCTTGGCGGTGGGTGTTTGATTTTGGCGGCAATTCCCGGTCAAAAGCGCCATGCCCCTTTACCGCCTAGGGGCACGGTTCTTATGGTTTCGGCCCATTTTCTTTCTTGGACTGCTCAATCCATTCGCGCAGTTTTTCCTTCAACGGACGAAACCCCGACTTGAGCGGCATTTTCATGCGCATATGGCGTTTTTCCTTCTCCCCAGCAGGTTCGAGCGCCTTTAGGGACAGGCTCGCCCTCCTCGCCTTTTGATCGACATGAAGCACCTTGACCGTCACTTCATCCCCAACATGGACGTAATCGTGCACATCTTTCACAAATTGATGAGAAATTTCGGAAATATGGATCAGCCCTTGCATGCCGTCCTCAAGCTGGACGAACGCTCCATACGGCTGAATGCCCGTCACCTTCCCTTTCACGATCGCTCCTCGTTTGGTCGTTGACAAGCGAAACACTCCTACTTGATGAATTTCGTCCTATGTTTTTGTATTATAACATAGACCGACAGCAAACCCAAAAAAAGATGTCCCGCTGACGGCGGAACATCCCCAATTACAGGCGCGCCAAAAACCGTTTCATTCGCTTAATGGCTTCTTGCAGCTGTTCCAACGATGAAGCGTATGAACAGCGGATATAGCCTTCCCCGCTTTGGCCGAAGACGTTGCCGGGGACGACCGCCACTTTTTCTTCGATGAGCAGCCGCTCAGCAAACTGCTCCGATGTCAAACCGGTCGGCTTGATGGATGGGAAGGCGTAAAACGCTCCGCCCGGCAAATGGCACGGCAGCCCGATTTCATTGAGCGAAGCGACAAAATAGTTGCGCCGCCGCCGGTAGCTGTTGCGCATCTCGACGACATCGCGCTCTCCGCTGCGAAGCGCCTCAAGCGCCCCATATTGCGCCATCGTCGGCGCGCACATCATGGCATACTGATGGATTTTCAGCATCGCCTGCAAAATCTCGTCAGGTGCTGCCGCAAACCCGAGCCGCCATCCGGTCATCGCAAACCCTTTCGAAAAACCGGAAATCAAAATCGTCCGCTCGCGCATGCCGCTAACAGCGGCCATGCTCGTATACTCTCCTTCATACGTCAGCTCGGCATAAATTTCATCGGCAACAACGAGCAAATCGTACGCCTCAGCCAGACGGGCGATCGCTTCCAGCTCCGTGCGGCTCTGCACCGTTCCGGTCGGGTTGTTCGGTGAACAAATGATGACCGCCTTCGTCCGCTCGGTGATCGCCCGCTCAAGGTGCACCGGATTGAGCTGAAACTTGTCTTCGCCAGACGTGTGAACGGCCACCGGCTTCCCGCCCGCGAGCACGACAAGCGGCTCGTAGGCAACAAAACTCGGTTCGACGATGATCACTTCATCGCCCGGGTTGATGATCGCCCTAAGCGCCAAGTCGATGGCCTGGCTCGCCCCAACCGTCACGAAAATTTCCGTTTCCGGACAGTAATCGATATGAAACTTGCGGCGCAAATAGGCGGCGATTTCTTGGCGGAGCTCCAAGAGCCCGGCGTTGGCCGTATACGACGTATAGCCTTGCTCGAGCGACAAAATGCTCGCTTCGCGAATGCTCCAGGACGTGACAAAATCCGGCTCGCCGACGCCAAGCGAAATGACGCCGTCCATGCTGGAAGCAAGGTCAAAAAAGCGGCGGATGCCGGATGGCTTCAAGCCCGCAACCGTCTTGGACACGTACGTTTTTCTCGTTTGCGGCTTCATGGCGACACCACGATGCGGCGATCTTGATCTCCTTGGTCAAAGACGATGCCGTCATGTTTGTATTTTTTCAAAATGAAATGAGTGGTCGTCGAAATGACGGAATCGAGCGTCGACAGCTTTTCGGAAACAAATTGGGCGATTTCCGCCATCGAACGCCCTTCAATAACGACTGACAAATCATAAGCGCCGGACATTAAATAGACCGATTTCACTTCCGGGAACCGGTAAATGCGTTCCGCCACCTCGTCAAAGCCGACGCCGCGCTTCGGAGTCACCTTGACGTCGATCATCGCCGTCACCCCTTCGCGGCCGTCCGCCTTCCGCCAGTCAATGAGCGCCGTATATTGGACGATCACTTTCGCCTCTTCCAGCTTTTTGACGAGCGCTTCCGTTTCCTCGACCGGCAAATCGACCATCTTCGCCAGTACATCGATCGGCGTTCGCGCATCTTTTTCCAATATTTCGATAATTTCCAGCTCTTTTTCGCTCAATTTCACCCAACATCCCTCCATTTCATCGGTCGGTTTCGCCAAGCCGGCCGCCTGTCGTCATCACGGGAGCGGACAGGACGCCGCTTGCTTTAATTCAAGCAGCCGGCGGGCGAGTTTTAGGCAGTGGGGAAAAGGAATCGGCTCGTCAAAGGCGAATTCATATATGGACTGAATGCGGGCGGCCAACAGGCGGGCGTTTTCCGTCTCATACACCGCCTGGAGCACGCTGGCCGCCTCGACGTCGTAGGCGTCTTTTCCAAGGCCAAACGGATCCCAAGCGCCGATCGTCTCAATAAGAAGCCGATTCAACTGTTGTCCATCCATGCCGCCGCCATCCACCTTCTTTTTTGATGCTATGATATAACCAATTATAAGCCATCGATTCGAAAAAAAGAAGGGAGAAGATGCAACCATGTTTCCGTTTGACTCAAACAGCCCCGCCAGCAATGGAGCAGACTGGCGGGAAGATGAAGCCGCATTTCCATTTGATCGCGTCATCGACCGCCGAGGTACGCTCTCAGTGAAATGGGATGATGTCCATCGGGTGTTCGGCTGCGAAGACGTATGGCCGATGTGGGTCGCCGATATGGATTTTCCCGCGCCAAAAGAAGTGCAAGAAGCGCTGCGAGTGCGAATCGAACACGGCGTGTTCGGCTACACCCTTATTCCTGATTCACTCAAAGAAGCGGTATGCCAATGGCTCAAACGCCGTCATGACTGGACGATCGACCCGTCTTGGCTCGTGTTTGCCCACGGCGTTGTGCCGGCGGTCGCCGCCGCCATCGAAGCGTTTTCTGAACCGGGGGATCGCATCATCGTTTTTTCCCCGGTCTACCGGCCGCTGTTTGATCTCGTCCGTCGCCATGACCGCACGCTCATATTCAGCCCGCTTCGCTTGACGGAAAACAACTACGCCATCGATTGGGACGACTTGGAGGGGAAGCTGCCCGGCGCTCGGCTTCTCATCCTTTGCCATCCGCACAACCCAGGGGGCAAATCGTGGACAAAAGAAGAGCTCAAACGGCTTGGGGAACTTTGTTTGAAACACGGCGTCTTCGTCCTGTCCGACGAAATTCACGCCGATTTAACGTTTCTGCCAGCCAAACACACGCCGTTTGCCTCGCTCCACCCGGAGCTGACCGCGCTAAGCGCGACGTTCCGCGCGCCGACGAAAACGTTCAACCTCGCCGGCTTGCAGGCGGCGGAAGTCATCATTCCCGATGAATCGCGGCGCCGGGCGTTCCGCCGCGTTCAGCAGCGGCACGGCTTTTTTACATTGAATACGTTCGCCATTGTCGGAGCGGAAGCGGCCTATCGCCATGGCGAGCCGTGGCTTGACGCCTTGCTCGATTACTTGCGGCAAAACATCGACATGACCGTCGCCTATTTGGCGGAACACTTGCCGCAGCTTCGCCCCGTCCGTCCGCAAGCGACGTATCTCGTCTGGATTGACTGCCGCGGCCTTGGCCTTTCCGAGGCGGAGCTGAAGAAGCATCTTTTGGAAAAAGGAAAACTGGCCGTCGAGTTCGGCAGCAAATTCGGTCGGGAAGGCGCCGGCTTCATCCGCTTGAATATCGCCTGCCCGCGCCCGACGCTTGAGGAAGGGCTGCGGCGGCTGGCGATGGCGCTGCACTAAAATCAAAGAAGGGCCGCGCGGGTCGGCCGCTGCCTTGCTCTAAACACAAAGAAGAGCCGAATCAATCAGCTGCTGTCATGCACTAAAATCAAAGAAGAGATGCATTGGTCGACCGCTGCGTTGCACCAAAAACGTGAAACAGGGGCTCTCGCGAGAGCCCCTGTTTCACGACGACTTGATTTCCCCGCAGGCAATCCGTCCGCCCGCATCCCCCGCCGGTTGGGTCATGCCGTCATCTTTCTTGGCGTGAATGACGATCGACGTTCCGTCTTTTGTGAGCAGCGAACCTTTTTCTCCTTCTTTCAGCGTCACATTGGGCGCTGTCAGCTCTACATGGACCGTGCCGTCATCGTTCACAATAATGTTTGGCAAATCGCCGGCATGCGCTCCCTCCGGATGTAAAAGGCCGTGCTTTTTCCCGTCCGGATTGTAATGACCGCCGGCCGACTGGAAATCAGGCGGTTTGCAGCTTCCGTTTTCATGGATGTGAATGGCATGCTCCCCCGGAGGGAGGCCTTCTAGGTCTAGCTTCAGCTGCACCCCTTCCGCCTGTTCGGTCAACTCGATCGTGCCGATCGAATCGCCGTCCGCATTGATCATCTCCACCTTTCGGCTCGTCGCATCCTCTTGGCCACATCCAGACAGCGCGAACGCCGCCGCGAGCACCACACCGTACATTTTTCGCAACACGAACCACCCTCCAGCATCACTTGTTATCCGCCAGTATTGCCGGAGGGAGGCGCGTTTATACTCCGGGCGGCTCCTTCCGTTCCTCTCGTTTTCCAAGCAGCTGTTCTTCAAGCCGCTTCGCTTCCTTCTCCTGCCGCCGGGAAATGACGATGATGAGCCGCATCGTGAACACCGCCATCAAGAAGAAGACGGCAAACGAAATCGCCGCGGGAATGTATTCGCGTTTGTCTTCCGGAAAGTACAAAAACAAATTCAACACCGATGGCCACATCACGAAAACAACCTTTCTGCCGCAAAATTGTCCATTCCCATTATAGCACAAAAAAGCCGCTGCCAACGCAGCCGGCTATAAAGCGAATTTTTTCCGCAGCTGGGTGAAATCGATCCGTTCCCCGATCGTCGGCGGTTTCGTTTTCGCCAAATATTTTTTATCGTTTTCCACCAGCCGGAAAATCGTATACGCGGTGAACGCATCATCGAGTGCGCAATGGGCTTTTCCAACTGCTTCATTGCCGTACTCTTGCACCGCCTTGCGCAGCGCGGTTTGGTTTTTGTTGCCGAAAAACCGCTTATACTCCATGGCTAAATCACGGTGCTCGCCAGTGAATGGGAATTCCACTTGCGCCGATTGGCAGTTTTCCCGCAGCACTTTCATATCCATGCTCCCCCATGTCATAACGGTCGTCGGGCGTTCGCGGTCATATTGCCGAAGCAAAGAAACCAACTCATAAAAACTCATGCCGCGGTCAATTTGCTCTTGTGTGATATTGAGAAACGACTTGCACCGTTCGGTGAGCTGCGGAAAGCGGAGCGGCTTCACATAGGAAGAAAATTGGCCGATGATTTGATCGTCAACAACCGCGACAAGGCCGACTTCAATGATTTCCGGGCAAAATCGGTTCGGGCTCGTTTTCGTCTCCGGCATCGTAAATTCAAAATCGAGAAACAAATATTGCGGGCTGTCCATCGTCGCTTCCCCCCTTTCCGGCACGCTGTTGCCGTCCGTCTTACTATTATTATATCACGCAGAAGCGATTGTTTATTTCTTTTTTCAGAAAATGGCGAAAAAGAGGCGGATGCCGTAGGAACCAGCAAAAGCCTTGGCGAAAAAGAAAGAAGGTCGGATGGACGCTTCCTATTCAAGCCAATCGCTTTTTCTCCCCCATCCTCTATACGATCTCCCCTAAACCGACTGTCCTTGAAGGAAGAGAAGAGCAGCATTTATAAGGTTGATCCATGGAAGAAATGCTATTGTTGAGCCGCATTTCCTGTTAAAACACCATCCCTCTATGATATGATCAAGAAAAAGGAGGGTGGATGGGATGGAAAACGTCGTGATTCATCAGATTGTCACATGGATTTTCACCGAAGACCAACTGCGGGCGTATTGGAAAACACAGAAGAAGAGCCTTCCGTTCAGCGGGCTGACGGACCGCCAGTACATGAAACTGGCTGAAGAAATGCTTGAACATTCCTCGCACAGCCAACTTGAGCAGCATGTGCTCGGCGGCCGCTGGCGCACAAAAGATGAAGCGGAAGGAAACGTGATCGCGGAAGACGAATCGCGCGGCGACAGGCATGTCGAGATCATTGACACCGACGCTCCAGCTGAACCGAGGCGGCGGATGTTGATCGATCGGATGCGCGAAATCCGTTGTCCGCATTGTTCCTTTACGTTTTATGTTCGTGAAGCCGCCAGCGAGCGCCGCGACTGGACGTGCCCAGCGTGCGGGAACGGCTTTCACACAGCTTGACTCCATAACAGCTTGACGCCGTAACTGGAAAGGGAGGAGTACGAATGGATCATTCTGCCGCACACGTGTCAAATCTTCAATATTATTTTGCCATTGCCGTTTTCTTGGTTGTATACGCCATCATCATTTCTGAAAAAATCCACCGTGCCGTCATCGCCTTGCTCGGGGCGGCGCTCATGGTCATCTTCGGCATCGTCGACATCGAAAAAGCGTTCACCCGCCATATTGAGTGGGGAACGATCACGCTGTTGATCGGAATGATGATCTTGGTCGGCATTACGAGGAAGTCCGGCTTTTTTCAATACATGGCCATTAAAGCCGCGAAGCTCGCGAAAGGCAGACCGGTCCGCATTTTGGTGATGCTGTCTTTGTTGACCGGGCTGTTGTCGGCGTTTTTGGACAACGTGACCACCGTCCTGCTCATTGTGCCGGTGACATTTTCCATTACGCGCCTCCTTCAAGTCAACCCGGTGCCGTATTTGATTTCGGAAGTGCTTTTGTCGAACATCGGCGGCACGGCGACATTGATCGGCGACCCGCCGAACATTATGATCGGTTCGGCGAACAAGCATCTCGATTTCAACGCCTTTTTGTTCAACCTGACGCCGATCGTCATCGTGATCGCCATCGTCACGGTCGCCCTGCTGGCGTTTGTCTACCGCAAGCAGCTGCAAACCGATCCAAAGTTGATTCAAAAGCTGATGGAGCTTCGCGACGCCGATTATATTCAAGACGCGAAGCTGATGCGCAAATCGGTCGCCGTGCTCGGGCTGACGATCGTCGGCTTTATTCTTCATTCCGTCATTCATGTCGATGCGGCTGTCATCGCCATGACCGGGGCGGTCGCGCTCATGCTCATCGCCGTGCCGGAGCACGAAATTGAGGATGTCTTTCATTCGATCGAATGGGGCACGATTTTCTTTTTCGCCGGCCTGTTCGTCTTAGTCGGCGCGCTCGTTGACATCGGCCTGATCAAATCATTGGCGGAAAAAACGCTCGAGGTCACCGGCGGCGACATTTCCACGGCCGCCTATTTCATCCTTTGGCTGTCCGGCGTCGCCTCGGCGACGATCGACAACATCCCGTTCGTCGCCACGATGATCCCGCTCATTCAAGATATGGCCGTCGGCATGGGCTTATCCCCGGGCGCCCCGCAAATCGACGTCCTTTGGTGGGCGCTGTCTCTCGGCGCCTGCCTCGGCGGAAACGGGACGCTCATTGGCGCCTCAGCGAACGTCATCGTCGCCGGCATGGCGTCGCGCGAAGGGCACGGCTTTACATACGTTGATTTTTTGAAAATCGGCGCGCCGCTCACGCTCATCGCCTTGCTTTTGTCGCACGCCTATTTATGGCTGCGCTATTTGTAGAGCCACGCCTGCGCGGACGCAGAAAAAAGGAGCGAAACCGAATGAAGGTTTCGCTCCTTTTTTGATATTCGGACATATCGTATTATCGATTCCATTTTTGTAAAGGAGGCTCAAGCGGCCATGTTCGCTCATTTCCCGCGGATGCCGGCCAGCCCGTATCCCCCGATCGACCCGGCTCTCTTTTCCCAGTCCGCCGCCACGGCGCAGGCGCTGATGAACGATGCCGCCGCCGTTTTGAAAAAACTCGCCGAATCGCGCTCGTTCGCGGCCTCGGTCATGTCGGCTGCCCAAGAAGGAAAAACGGAGGAAGTGAAACGCCTGATCCGCTCGCTCGGCATCCGCTCCAAAACGGACGTATATTTCAATCCCGACGGCATCCGTCTGACGCTGTCGCCGCCGCCAGGCGCGTTTCCGTGCTGCCAGCTCGTTGTCGGCTTGCGCTGGAACGTGTTTCCGCCTTTTGGCGGGTAGCCTTCGCCATCACGGCGGCGGGCGAAATGGGAGAAAACGGTTTGCAGGAAGCCTTCGCTTTTCGCATTCGCCGCTTTGGCCGCGGCTTGGCGATTGGCGGAAATCCGTTCAAGACGGTCGCGCCCGACGCGGCAACGCCGCTTCCAGACCATGCACGGCGCTGGAGGCGGCGTTGTTTGCCACTTGCCGCGCCAGGCAAAGCAGGCAGACAACCGTTTTCACACACAAACGAAACGGTTCTTGATCCAGCCGCCGACCTTTGTAAACCAAAAAAGACGGCGATCGTCTCATCACCGTCCAGCGCCAACGCCCCAACGAACTTGCCGGGCATCGTCGCCCGACAGCCCCTTCCGTTTCCTTTGTGCATCCGATTACGTGCGTCGATAGATGACATCACCGACAATAATCGTGATCAAAGAAATCAACATCGTCAATTTGACCACCTTGTAGTCTAAAAAGCGCAGCACTTGTTCTTCAAACATGTAGACGAAAAAGAAAATGACCATCAGCACGGCAACGAACAAGACAAACCTTTTTTTTCGATTCATGGAAACCGATTCTCCTTCATCAGAATGTATCCAATACATTGCCCGTCGTTTTGATCATATCGTCGGAAATATATACTTTTTTCAGATTGGTGCGCTTGCTGTCACTGTAGACAAAGTGATACGCGTCATATATATGATCATAATAATCACTGTAATACCTTATGATTTTTACTGTCGTCCAGTACGGTTTTATATAAGTTGCAATTTTGTTTTACATGGCATTGTTCACTCTTCTTGCCACCGTGCCAGCTTGTCAGGTGATAAAGACGGGACATGGAGATCGGAAATTCTTTATTGCAACTTATATAAGTGCAGAAGACTTAAAAGCATCCGGCGTGACAGAAGATATGATTCGGTTATCGGTCGGAATCGAAAACGTGGGCGATTTAATCGAAGACTTAGAACAAGCGATCGAAACAGCGACAGGTGTGCGGTCGATATATTCGCAAGTGTAGGTATGAAAGATGCTAGTTAGATTTTTCGACTAGCACCTTTCATTTTATGAGTTGTAACCGCAGCGCTTCGGCAACCGCTCCTGTTCGTGACAACACCCCTAATTTTCCGAAAATAGAAGAAAGGTGACGTTCCACTGTTCGTTTGCTTATATTTAGCTTTTCGCTGATTTGCGCACTCGTTTGATCATCTGCCAGCATTTGTAATATATCTATTTCAATTTTTGTCAAACAACATTTCATTGAACATGTAGTCTTACTGTCAAGCAAGAAAAGCCTCCCCCCCTCATTGCTGTCACGTATCGCATGTACCAAATGAGTAGAAACTTTTTCTTTTGGTAATATCGCAGCTATACCTGCTTCATATGAAGATAAGGCAAATGGTGGATAATTGCATAGCATAATGACATTTATCGTGGGGTGTGTTTCCTTCGCGTTTTTTATCCAGTCAAGTACTTTTATTATGTGCATGTGCATATTTATCACAATGACGTCTGGTACATGTATATGTACAAGAGTGTCTAGTGAATCAAGACAAGAAACAGAACCAACAACAGTTATGCCTCTTTCTTTTTCTAATAATTTTTCCAAACCAAGCAAACAGATAGGATCAGAATCAACAAGCAATGTACGAATAACCATACCATTTCCCCTCTACTATTTTTTACTAAATTCTACTTCATTTAATAAACTTTGTCATTTGTTTCGTATCCATTCAGCCCAATACTAGCGAGATTTTCAGAATCCAGCACCAATAGGGCATTTCCCGTATCGAAAATGCCCTAGGAGGAATGGAGAATCGTTTGGAGAGACTCCCCGCTTAGAAGTCTTTGCAACGATTCCCAAACCGGTTTCTCATGTTTTTGCAGGGTGGACATGACGCTGCGCATGACACAGAAAGCCTCGGCATCGTCTTCCTGACGAAACGTTCCAGAAATTTTTTGTTTGACTTTCACCATCCGCAAATCGCGCTCGGCTTGGTTGTTGTCAAACGGCACTTCTTTCTTTCGCAGGAAGAGAAGCGCTTCTTGCTTGCGCTTTTCTAGGCGCTGGATGAAATGTTGCGCGTTGCGGGCGCCTTCATGCTTGCCTTGTCGGCAACGCTCCTTGAGTTCTCGGCGGCCATTCGCTGGAACTTTGCATTGGGTCACGCGGTGAAGGACTCGGTGGTCAGGATTGAGGACTTGACGGAGCGTCGTTCCTCGGTGCCCCGGTTGCCCTCCCGGCTGTTTCTGCGACGGTTGGCGAGAAGGAGATTTCGCTGCAAACCGGTCAGAAGACGGCGGCAAATGGCTATTGGTGCTGTTTTTTTGTACGGGCTTCTAATTCTGCAATACGTGCTTTCCATTGTTGATTTTCTTGACGAAGTTGCTGGTTTTCTTGTCTTAATTGTTCGTTTTCTTTGATGAGTTTTTCGATGGTTTGTGCTTGGCGCTTAATTTTTGCGACCATGCTTTCGAGTGTAAAGACCGCTTGTTGGAAATCAAAAACAACGTTTGCCATCGCGTTCACCTCCCTTGTCTAGGATGGTGCTAGTATAGACAAGGGGAGCAGAAATAAACCCGATCTCGTAAACTTTTTCTATGTAACGGCTGAACAGTTACTTTCGAAGAAAATGGCGGATTTTCGTCAGGTAATTGGCAGAAAATACGGATTTTTCCATATGTTTATTTTAGTAAATTAAAAATAGCTGATCAGCTATTTTTTGAGAAGGAGTTGGGTAAGAGCATGAATACTGTATAAATACAGATTGATTTTCTGATACAAGCAAACTGTTTTGATTGTTCTTCTAGTCAATTTACTATGATTGTGATTTAAGAGGAGTGTTAGTATATGAAAAAATTAAAATCTATTTTACTTGTTTTTTGTTTTGTATTATTTACCTTTAGCTTTAGCAATTTGACTTTTGCTGAAATTAATATTACTCCTCAAGCTATTCCTCCTGAGTATTACCCAGGAAGTTCAGTTGTAATTAAACCTGGAGATGTTTTGGTAACAAATAATACCTCTTCTTATGGGGTTACAGGTCATGCGGGAATTGTAATTGATGCTTACGGAACAGTAGCGTCAATTCGAGGAAGTGGGTATCACCCAAGAACTTGGGGAATAGGCGATTGGTTTGCTGAATATCCAAACTTGGTTAGAATAGATGTGCTACCAAACCATTCATAAGGAGGGTTCATGTCTCTTGAAAAGAGGCTGATTTATGTTATCTTTGTTTTTTAACTTTCTATTTTTTTTCCTCATTCTAGTCCTTATTTTTGTAATAGTTTTTAATGATTTTATCTCTAAAAAATTACTCAGATATCTCTTTCCGTGTTTGATTATTTTAATTTTTCTAATTCTCTTAATAGGTCATTCAAATCTATTGCTAAATTATCAGTTACGAACTCAATTAGACAAATTATCAGTTGATAAAGTGAATTTCCTCTCAGATAAGAAGGCGGTAGAAGAGATCAATTCGTTAGATCATCCGCTTCGATTTAAAATTCTATCAAAGACAAAAAAAAGAAATAATATGTTTGATTTCGTTATCAAAACGGAAGATAATAAACATAAATATTTGATTCGAATGGTAAATTATACTGAACCATTTAAATGGGTTCCATTTAACGACTTTCAAATAAATCAAGTGAATAAAATTGAATAAATATAACCCGTAGTGCTATATAGCCGCAACGAAAAAGTTTAACATATCCTTGATGGAAAAGTCGCTTGTCCATTTTTCAGCTGACGGAAGGACCAAACAACCATCCGTTTCACAAGCCCATACATGGGTCTGAAAGTTGCATTGTTCGGTCCCCTTCAAAGACGGTCGCGCCCGACGCGGCAACGCCGCTTCCAGACCATGCACGGCGCTGGAGGCGGCGTTGTTTGCCACTTGCCGCGCCAGGCAAAGCAGGCAGACAACCCTTTTTCACACACAAACGAAACGGTTCTTGATCCAGCCGCCGACCTTAGTACTCACATTTCGCACCCTCCCGACGAAAATCGGGAGGATTTTTTCATCCCGATGTCGAATAGGTCCTTGGTACACAAGGAATGCAAAGGAGTTTCCACACCATGGACGTTCGAATTCGTGCTATTTATGAAAGTTCCTATTTGAATATAATAAGCGCCATCTTCAAGGATCTTGGCCTCCCCCAGCTGATTGACCGGCTGGTTCCGGTGGATCCCCAATGCCAAACCCGAGCCAGCGATGTGGTCTGGCTGCTCATCCTGGATATCTTGAGCGGCCGTCAAGCGCTGGTTCATTTGGAACGATGGGCGCATGAAATCGATTTGCCCAAGCTGATCCGGCCGGGGCTCCAGCCTTCTTGGTTCAATGACGATGCCATCGCCCGCCATCTGGATCGCCTGTATGATGCCAACATCCATCAAGTCATTTCGGCTTGCCTTGTGCAGATCTACAAGGAGGAAGGCATCCCCCTTCGGGTGTTCCATGCCGATACGACCGATGTATCGGTTTACGGCACGTATGAATCGGCCTCGCCGGATACCCTGCATATTGCCCATGGCTACAACCGGCAACACCATTGGCAAAAGCAGATCGGCTTCGGACTGATTGGCAACGAGGATGGCGTTCCTTTTTATGGAGATGTGCACGACGGCAACCTGCCGGACAAAACGTGGAATCCCGAGGTACTGTCCCGTGTCCATGAGCAGCTGAAGCAAGCGAAGATCGAGGACGAATGGATTTATGTGGCGGATTCCGCCGCGATGACGAAGGACACGCTGGCGCAAACGAAAGCGGCGAACGCCTTTTTGATCACCAGAGGCCCTTCGTCGCTCCGGATCGTGAAAACCGTGCTGGCGCAAGCCGATGCCAGGGACACGACGTGGAGCGATCCATTTTCGCTGGCGGAGAAAAACGGCGCCACGTATCGGGTATGGGAAACGACATCGACGTATGAAGGACATCCGGTTCGGCTGGTCGTCGTCGAATCGAGTGCCCTCGACCAACGGAAAGGAAAGACGCTCGAAAAAGAACGAGCACAAGAAGCGGAGCTTCTTGCGCAGGAACAAGCCCGTTGGGAGCGCCACCCGTTTTCGTGCCGGGAAGACGCCGAACAAGCCTTGGCATCCCTCAAGGCATCCCTTCGTCCCCGGTTCCATCGAGTGGAGGCCGTCGTCGAAGAGATCGTGCGTCCGAAAAAACGGCGCGGACGGCCGAAAAAAGGGGCGGAACCGGAAATGGAGACGCTGTACACCCTTCGCCTGAGCGTGGAATTCGACCAAGACGCGTGGGAACAGGCGAGACGGAAAGCGTCCCGGTTTGTTCTCGTCACGACGGTGCCGGAGGAGTGGAAGGGCCAACGGATGGACGGAAAAGAGATCTTGGCTCTGTATAAAGGACAAATCTCGGTCGAAATGAACTTCTCCTTCCTGAAAGATCCGTTCTTTACGGACGAGATTTACGTGAAAAAACCGGAACGGGCCGATGTGTTAGGGCATCTCTTTCTTTCCCGTTCGTCTGCGCCTATTTCGCCACCTTCACGCATTGCCGTTTTCATCCGTCGGCTGCCGCTTGCCGATTTCCACCGGGGTGCGCAAATCGTAGCCGTCATCGTATTTGCTTGTATGGATGATGTCTTCGTTCGCCCCGATTTTGCTCGCCCGCTTCAGCTCCTCATCCGGCACGAACCGCTCCATTGACAAGACCTCCTTTCGTGCTCCCCGCCGCGTTGCCCGCATGAGGCGCTCGAGGAGCCGTTTTTCTTATCGTCTCCCAAAGCCGCTTGATCATCCGCCGAAAAAAGAGGATTGACAGCCTAGCGGTTGTTCGGTACGATTTTGTTAACAGACAAAAAAAGGGGGTTTACATATGGAAGGACGGAGTTCCCTTCGACCGATTGACATGACGCTTGCCGCCATGTTCGTCGCCTTGATGGCGATCGGGGCGAACATTACGTCGTGGGCGCCGTTTTTGGTCGTCGGCGGTGTTCCGATTACGCTGCAGACGTTTTTCTGCGTCTTGGCTGGCGCGGTGCTCGGGCGGCGGCTCGGCGCGGTGGCGATGATTGTGTACATGTTCGTCGGACTCGCGGGCGTTCCAGTGTTCGCGAAATTCAGCGGCGGATTGTCGATGGTGTTCCAACCGACGTTTGGCTTCATTCTTTCCTTTATCGTTGCCGCTTATGCGACCGGATGGGTCATCAACCGCGGCCCGCAGCCGGCGTCCAAGGCCCGTTTCGTCACCGCCGCACTCGTTGGCATGGTCATCAACTATGCCATCGGCACGAACTGGATGTATATGGCGTACAAACTATGGGCTGAGGCGCCGGAAGGGCTTTCGTACGGCATGGTGTGGGGCTGGATGCTCGCACCGCTGCCAAAAGACATTTTGTTGTCGATCGTCGCCGGCTTGATCGCCCCAAGGATTTGCCGGGCGATCGGGCGCTCTTCCGCTGCGGGCCGTTCGGCCGCCTAAACATGAAAAAAGCCTGACCCAAAAGGGAAATTTCCCTTAACAACAATCAGAAAAGGGTGTCCCAACAAATCGGGGCACCCTTTTTCAAGTTAGAAAAACAACCGGAGAATTTGGTACACAAATCCGGCAATCAACGCCGAAATCGGCAATGTAATAATCCAGGTGAGCACAATGCGGCGCGCGACACCCCATTTGACTCCTTTCACCCGTTGGGCGGCGCCAACCCCCATGATGGCCGAGGAAATGACGTGCGTCGTGCTGACCGGCAAGTGGAACATCGTCGCCGAAAGAATGACGAGTGCGGACGACAAATCAGCCGCCGCTCCATTGATCGGGCGGATTTTCATAATTTTTCCACCCACCGTTTTAATGATCTTCCACCCGCCGACGGCCGTTCCCAATCCCATGGCCAAGGCGGCGGAAATGCGCACCCATTCAGGAATGTCGGTCGTCGCGTGGTATCCGCCGGCGATTAATGCCATCGTAATGATCCCCATCGCTTTTTGAGCATCGTTTGTTCCGTGCGTATACGCCTGAAACGATGCGGTCACAATTTGAAACATCCGAAAGCCTCTCGTCGTGCTGTATAAGTTGGCGTTTTTAAAGATAAAACGAAAAATGCTCATCATGATAAAGCCGACCCCTAACGCCAAAAACGGGGAAAGAATGAGCGATTGTAAAATTTTCAAAAATCCGCCATAATTCAAAATCCCAACCCCAGCCGCGGAAATCGCCGCCCCGGCGACCGAACCGATGATCGCGTGCGAAGAGCTGCTCGGAATGCCGTAATACCACGTGATCAAGTTCCAGGCAATGGCTGATGTCAACGCTGCTAAAATAATGAGCGGCCCATTTTCTAGCGCAAATGGGTCAACAATGTCTTTCGTAATCGTTTTCGCGACGCCGGTAAAGGTGAGCGCGCCGATAAAGTTCATCGTCGCAGCCAAAATAATGGCTTGACGCGGCGTGAGCGCCCTTGTCGACACCGATGTCGCAATGGCGTTGGCCGTATCGTGGAAGCCGTTGATAAAGTCAAACGCCAAAGCGAAAATGACGATGAGAATGGTTAAAATCAGGATCGTATCCATAAAAACAACGTCCCCTTTTATGCGTTGCGCATGATGATCGTCTCGAGCGTATTGGCGACATCTTCACAACTGTCGGCAATCTCTTCGAGCATTTCGTAAAGCTCTTTGTATTGAATGATTTTAATCGGGTCTTTTTGCGTCACAAACAAGTTTTTGATCGACGTGCGCAAAATTTCGTCGCACTTCGTTTCATAATCCTTAATTTTAATGGCGTGCTGGCGCATATCGAGCAATTTTTTATTCGCAAGCAGCTCGAGGGCATGGACGATTTCAATCGTGCTTTGGTAAATATAATCAAAAAACTTCACCATATGTTCATCGATGTCCGTAAATGAAAACATTTCAAGCCGCGCCGAACATTGCTCAAATCCATCAAGCACATCGTCCATTTTCATCGCCAACTGGTGGATGTCTTCCCGCTCGATCGGCGTAATGAACGTTTTGTTCAATTGCACGACCAGTTCATGGATGAAGGAATCGCCCTTTCGTTCATACTCTTTCATAACGCGGGCAAATTCTTTCAAGTCGCTTACGCTTTGAATTTTATACTCGACAAAATATTGCGCCGCTTCCTTCACATTTTCCGAAATCGTCAACAACATGTCGAAAAAAACGTCCTTTTTCGGCGAAAAAATCATCTCGGACACCCTCCATTTACGAAATCAAAATCACCGCTACTTATTGTAACAATTTAAAATCCATTTACAATACAAAAAGAGAAAATTTACAATAGATTTACACTAACTTTACATTTTGTTCGCTTTTCGTGCTATGTACTATAGTGCCAAACAAAAGCCGAAGCTATGCACGTCCGCTTCGGCTCGTTTGCGTCCACCGCCTAACGTCCAAGCGGCGAACTGCACGATTCTTTTAGTCGTCTTGGCCAAACCGTTCGACAAACGCGGTGAGCGTGCGCACCATGACGCCCGTCGCTCCAGCCGGGCCGAGGTCGCCGTCTTTCTTTGCGGCGGCCGTTCCGGCGATATCCAAATGCACCCACGGCGTGTCTTCCGCAAATTCGCCGATGAACGCACCGCCCATAATGGCGTGCCCTTCGCGCCCCGGCGAGTTGTTCAAGTCGGCGATTTTGCTGCTTCGCACTCGCTCGCGGTCGTGTTCTGTAATCGGCAGCCGCCAAATGAATTCCCCGGTTTCCATCGACGCTTCCAGCACCTGCTCAAACAGCTCCTCATTGTTCGTCATCGCCCCCGTTTTGTCCGCGCCCAAGGCGACGATCACGCCGCCCGTCAAGGTGGCGACATCGATGATGTAATTCGCGCCGCATTGTTTCGCATACGTCACCGCATCGGCCAAAATGAGCCGTCCTTCGGCATCAGTGTTTTTCACTTCAATCGTTTTTCCGGACAGCGACGTAATGACATCGTCCGGCTTGAACGCCTCGCCGCTGACCATATTGTCGGTCGCCGGAATGACGGCGAGCACGTTTTGTTCCGGCCGAAGCTCGCCGATGGCTTCCATCGCCCCGAGAACCGCCGCTGCGCCGGCCATATCGGTTTTCATGTCAACCATGCTGTCGCGCGGCTTCAAGCAATAGCCGCCCGTATCAAACGTCACCCCTTTGCCGACAAGGGCGATCACGTCTTCCCACTCGTCTTTTCCTTGGTATTTTAAGACGATCAGTTTGGGCGGCTGTTTTGACCCTTAGTTGACAGCCAAAAGCGCCCCCATGCCGAGCTGCTCCATGTCTTCCTTCTCCAAAATTTCATAGTCAAAGCCATACCGGTTCGCGAGCGTTACGGCATAGTCAGCCAAATCGGCCGCCGTCAGCAAATTCCCCGGCGTATTGACAAGCGTGCGCGCCGAATTCGTCGCCTTCCCGTACACCGAGCCGACAAACAAGCTCGCTTCAATTTCCACCGCTTCGGCCGCCGTGTAGACGATGAGCGATTCGAGCTGGTAATCCGGTTCTGACTTTTTCTGCTTATACCCTGGGAATTCATACGTCGCCAAATAATACGCTTCCGCCAAGGCGTGCGCCGCTTCGTTTCCATCGACGGCCTCGGTCGTAAACGTGTCCAGCGCGACCGCCGCTTTCGTCCGCTTCGCCTGCTTCAACGTGCGAAACAGCTTGCCGAACACCTCGCGCAGCCGTTCAAACGTCAGCTCTTCTTTTTTGCCGAGACCGACGAAATACAACCGCTTCGCCCCCGTCGGCAAAAATGGATGAACGGCCGCGATGCGCCCCCGTTTCGCGGAAATATCGCCTTCTTTCCGCAACTCGGACAGCTGCCCGCCAAGACGGGCGTCGTACTCGCCGGCAAGGCCGCTCCATGAATTCGCCCCTTCAAACAAGCCGATGACAAGCGCCTCATCCCGTTCCTCCACCGACGGCAATGGTTTTACCGTAAACATCGTCTCATCCCTTTCCATGTTGTTGATTCATTCCCACCTTCATTATAGCGAAGCAAAGCGGTTGTTTCGACTATCTAATTTTCTCTCCTTGCGTTCACTCAAAAAAATTAGCCGAAACGGACAGGAAATCACGTGGGGCAAGGCGAATCTGTCATCATCACGATGATTGAGAAAGGACCGATGCTGATGAGAATCGTTTCCCTTTGTCCAAGCAACACCGAACTGCTCGCCTATCTCGGCCGCCTTGACGATGTCGCCGCCGTCGATGATTCATCCGACTGGCCGCCGGAAGTGAAGCGGCTTCCGAAAGTCGGGCCGGATCTTCGCATTGATATGGATCAAGTCGAAGCGCTCAAGCCGGATCTCGTCGTCGCCTCCTTAAGCGTGCCCGGCATGGAGCGCAACGTCGAGGAGCTCAAACGGCGCGGGCTCCCGCATCTCGTGCTGGCGCCGAATTCGCTCGATGACATTGCCAACGACCTTCTTCGGCTTGGCGAGGCGCTTGGCGAAACAAAAAAAGCGGCTGAACTTGCCCACCGCTATCATGACGTGCTTGATTGGCACCGCGAGCGGGCCGCATCGGCCGAACCGGCCCGCCTTTATTGGGAATGGTGGCCGCGGCCAATCTTCACACCGGGCGGCGCCAACTGGCTGAGCGAACTAAGCGAGCTCGCCGGCGGGCGCAACATTTTCTCGGACGTCCCGCGAGCAAGCGTTCAAACGGAGTGGGACGACGTTCTCGCCCGCAATCCGTCGCACATCTTGCTCGTTTGGGTCGGGGTGCAAACAAAAAACATGAGCCCGAAAGCCGTCACGGCGCGCCCGAATGCCCAACAGGCCGAGGCGGTCCGCACCGGGAACATCCACATTTTAGAAGAATCGCTCTATTGCCGTCCGTCTCCGCGCCTCTTGGTCGGATTAAAAAAATTGGCGCCGCTTTTGCATCCGGCGCTGTTCCCTCCCGCCGACGGCCGCGATCCGCTCCTTTGCGGCTGACAGGCGGGAGCCCTCTTTCAACTTTTCGATTCCAAATATTGCTGCCGGAACACTTGCATCGTTTCATCTTCGTTCAGCCGCTTCAACTCCTCTTCCGACAGCGTGCCATCCCCTTTTTGGATAATATAAACCTGCACTTTCCTTTTTCCCCAATATTTATAGACATCTTCCACGGTTTCATAATATAAGTCAATGCGATGGCCTTTGATCGCCCCGCCTTTGTCGGCGACAACGCCGAACCCGTATCCGGGGATGAACAAAATCGTGCCAATCGGAAACACGGTTAAATCCGCCGCAATCGTCGAATAAAGATCGCGTTTGACGCGAACGCCGGAGTACGTGATGCCATACTCAGGGTGATCGGGCGTTTTCCCGGTCGATTCAATGCCGGCTGTATAGCCGGTGGCGACTACTTCAACGGATGGATATTTTGACCAGTCAAAATGATCCTCAAGCCGCGGAACAGATCGGCCCTCGTTTTTCGCAAGCCCTTTCATTCTCCAAATGGGCTGATGATCCATCGAGAAAGCGCTCGGAAAGGGATGGAGAACCGTCTTTGCGTCAACCCCGGAAACGGACTCGAATGTCGCAAAGAGCGCCGCCAAAAACAGCAGCGTCATCGCGGTTCGGCGCACGAACTGCCTGAACCCATTCAATGCTCTCAACTCCTCTCACACCTCTATTTATCTCCATCCAAAATCGAAATATTCATTGAGAATGAGACAAAAAACGAAAAAACCGTCCATGAACAGCCTGATTGTGAAACCCGAGCGCAAAGCTTGTTCGTTTGGCCGAAAACATACCCGAACCGACGTTGTGGTCTGTTCGCATGCCCATCGGTGCCGTTCACAAAAAAACGCCCCTGCCCAAGGCAGAGACGCTTGAAAACATTCAATAAACCTTTCACGCTTTTTCCATTAGAATGCGTTTGGCATTTCGGAGACGCTCTAAAACATTTGATACCCTTTGGCCCTCAACGTACGGATCGCCCATCCGGCGCAAAGAGCGCCGGCAAAGCCGCTTGACAAAATCAACAGATCCGCCGCCGCCAGCGAAGCAATTTTCCGGCCGAGCGCGGCGAACGCCTCGGACGGTGCGGTGAAATAGCGCGCCAACGGCACATCGTCGATAATGAAAACCGCAATCAACGGAAAGCAGACCGCCAAAATCCACGTCATGCGCATGATCATGTTCAGTAAAAACCCAATGCCAAAAAACAAGACGAAAAACAACACCATCGAAATCAATACGACCGGCAAACTCATTTGCATCCGCCCTTCACCTCCCGTACACCCGTTTTCAGTGTACTGGATTGGCGGATAACCGTCAATGTTCGTTCTCCTCTTCGTGATCGCCTGATTGGTTCCAAACGATGTTTCATGTCCTCAGACGAATGTCAATGTTCGTCATCCTCTTCGTGATCGCTTCCCGTTCCTTGGCAGCTGTAGCACGTTTCCGATCCGCCCAAGAGCAGCTGAACGTATCCATGCCCCTCGCAGTACGGGCAGTCGTTCATTGTCAATGTTTTTGTCATCGATGTTCCCCTCCGTTTCTTTTCTTGTTAATATATCAAAATTTTCTGTAAAAACAAACGGCGAATCCCCCCGTTTTCGCCCGTGTAAGCGGATACATCTTTCGATCGCTTTTATTTTCTTGACTATTCTTTCAATTTCGGTGATTCGAAGTAAAGGCGATATTTCGTGTAGCCGAACGGATCGCCGGGATTGAGACCGTCATGCAGCGAAAGGGAATCAAGCGGCTCGAGCGCCAACAAATAGCGAAGCAAGCCTGATGTGTTCGGATCATTCTCGAGCGCCGTTTTGCTCAAAAACGCGGCGGCATACAGCTCATCCGTCTGCACGACGATGTCGCGCGAGAGCGGGCGCAACAGAAAAATCGCCATATTGTCGCTGATCTCCCCAGCGATGACGCCGGTGCGCAAGCCTAGAAGCGCGACCGGCTCGGCGTCGATCCCCGTTTCTTCCTTCACTTCTCGAACCGCCGCCTCATCGAGCATTTCCCCCGGCTGGACGAACCCGGCCGGCAGCGACCATTTGCCTTTTAGCCCGCTGTATTTTTTCTTGACAACGAGCCATTCCCCATTCTCGTTGATAACCAGTCCGGCCGCCGCAATCCAAACGTTTCCTCGTTTGTTGTCCATCGTCCTCATCCTTTTCTCCCTATCGTTATGCACTCGTTTGTATTTCGACAATCGAGCGGCGGATCCCTGTTTCGCTGCCATGCAAAAAGCTCCCGCCATCACGGGAGCTTTTTGGATTGATTAGAAAAATTTAAATTTGCCTTTTTTCATCACAAGCGACGAACCGCCGATCAAATACAGGGCGCGGTTGTCGATCACTTTTTTCATGAAGCTCGCTTTTGTTCCCCACAACTTTTTGCCGAACACGACGCCGATGGCATCATCATGGCCGAGCGAGCAAACCGTCCCTTTAATATCCGGCTTGAACGGCTCCAGCTCCCCTTGTCCACGGATGAGCACCGCCAAGTTTTTCGCGCACAGCTGGCCTTCTTGCATGGCGATTTGCGCCGTCGGCGGATACGGGCGGTTCGTTTCTTCATCAATCACGAGCGAACAGTCGCCGACGACGAAAATGTCTTCATGTCCCGGGACGCGCAAGTATGGATCCACTTTAATGCGCGCCCGCGCCGCTTCAAATCCAGATTCCTCGATGACGCGGCTGCCGCGCACGCCGGCCGCCCAAATGACGGTGCCGGCTTTAATTTCCTCGACATCATCGCCTTTGGCCACAATGATGCCATCCGGCGTGCATTCCTTAATCGCCGTGCCGATTCGAAACTCGACTCCTTTGCGCTCAAGCTGGCTGACCGCGTACTCGACGAGCTCCGGATCGAAGCCCGGCAGCGCCGTGGGCGCCGCCTCCACGCAAATGATGCGCACTTTGTGCGGGTCGATGTCATACTCGCGGCACAGCTCCGGCATCCGGTTGGCGAGCTCTCCTAAAAATTCAATGCCGGTAAATCCCGCCCCGCCGACGACGATCGTCAATCGCTCCTCTTTCTTTTCCTCTTCCGCGTTGTACGTCGCAAACTGGTATTCGATATGTTCGCGGATTTGCCGCGCAGCGTCGACATTGGCGATCGAAAACGCGTATTCTTTCAAGCCTTTGATGCCAAATGTCTCCGACTCAAACCCGAGGGCGATGACGAGGTAATCGTATGTCAGCTCGCCGTTTTCGAGCAGCACTTTCTTTTCGCTCGGAACGATTTTCGTCACCGTATCTTGGATGAACTTCACTTTGTTTTGGTCGATGACATCGCGGATCGGGTAGCGCACGCGGTCATGGTGCAGCGTGCCGGCCGACGCCTCGTGAAGCCATGTCGTCTCGTAATGGTAATCGTGCTTGTTTACAAGGGTGATGTTCGCTTCGTTCACGCCGATGAGCTTTTGCAGGCGGACGGTCGTCATGAGCCCGCCATAACCAGCGCCTAAAATGACCACATTCGGTTTTTTCATTTGAATCCCTTCCATCCTTTTTTCATTGTGATTATAGCTTTTGCCGCTGCCCCCGTTTTTATTGAGCGAAGTTTGTGAAACACTTCACGTTTACTGCCAAAAAAATGTCGGGAGACTGTCACAAAACATTAACAATTTCTCCATTCATCATATTAGCCCTTTTTCTTTCTCATTTCAAGACTTTTTCGCTGCTTTGTCCCAAAATTTCTTTCGTTTGAACATCGTCCATTTATGGTAAGATAGAGTTGTGCAGCCATCCATTTCTACAGGGAGGGATGTTGGTGAAAGAAGATCGCACGATGTATGACGTCACGATCATCGGCGGCGGGCCGACCGGGATGTTTGCCGCGTTTTACGGCGGCTTGCGGCAAATGAAAGTCAAAATTATCGAAAGCCTTCCACAGCTCGGCGGGCAGCTGGCCGCGTTATATCCGGAAAAATACATATATGATGTCGCCGGATTTCCGAAAGTGCGCGCCCAAGAGCTTGTCAACCAGCTGAAAGAGCAGATGGACCTATTTTCGCCGACCGTCTGCCTGAATGAGTCGGTCGACACGCTTGAAAAGCAGGAGGACGGAACGTTTAAACTCGTCACCAATCAACAAATCCATTATTCGAAAACGGTCATCATCACCGCCGGAAACGGCGCCTTTCAGCCGCGCCGGCTCGAAATCGAAAGCGCTTCCCGCTATGAAGGAAAAAACTTGCATTACTTCATCAACGACTTGGGGCAGTTTTCCGGAAAGCGCGTGCTCGTCTGCGGCGGCGGCGACTCGGCTGTTGACTGGTCGCTCATGCTCGAACCGATCGCCCAAAGCGTCACGATTGTGCATCGCCGCGACAAATTCCGCGCCCATGAACATAGCGTCGAGCAGCTCAAGAAGTCGAGCGTGCAAGTGAAAACGCCGTTTGTGCCCGTTGAACTCGTCGGCGATGAATGCGGCATCCGCCAAGTCATCCTTGAGCATGTGAAAGAAGGAACGAAAGAAACGGTTGAGGTTGACGCCGTCATCGTCAACTACGGCTTTATTTCTTCGCTTGGCCCCATCAAAAACTGGGGGCTTGACCTCGAAAAAAATGCGATCAAAGTCAATTCGCGGATGGAAACGAACATCCCGGGCGTGTATGCGGCGGGCGACATTTGCACCTATGACGGAAAAATCAAGCTGATCGCCTGCGGCTTTGGCGAAGCGCCGATCGCCATCAGCAGCGCCAAAACGTACATCGATCCGACGGCGCGGATGCAGCCCGCGCACTCGACATCGCTGTTTTGAGCGTGACATCGTTTCTCTCTGTCCTTTTCGGCCGATCAAGGCGCTGTCTTACCCGCTGTTTTTCTGTCGAAAAAGAAGCTGTCTCAACAGGCCGCTCTTCACCATAGCACATCCAGCAAGTTTTATGCGTATATACGGCAATCAAAAAGAGGGTGTCCCAAAACGATCGGGACACCTTTTCTGATTACGATCAAACAATCGCGAAAAAACGATATGTTGTGTTTTGTTTAAGAAAAAACAACCTTTTCGGTCAACCCCTTCTTTTTCATGCGCCTCGCTCCGGGGAAGCCGTTTCGCCCTGATCGCTTTCAACCTTGGCCGCCCGCTCCTTCTCAAGCAGCTTGACTTGCCGACGCAAACTGAACAAACGCACCCAGCCGAGCATGCCGACAACCAAACCGCCAAGGACGGCCGAACCTAAAATGACGATAATGAGCGGCAAACGAGTTTCGCCGACTAAATAATGGATCGTCACCTGCTCGACATTTGCCACCGCCAGCAGCGCCACAATGAGCGCCAAGACAAGCGCCAAGATGACATTGATTTGTCCTTTCATCGTTTCTCCTCCTTTGGCGCTCCCGAAAAGGCGGATGTTGGAGCGCGGCCGTTTTCCCCAATTTCGTGAGGGGAAGCCCCCCTTCCAACATTTCGCCAGTCGGTGCACGCCCGCGTTTTCAACCGGCCATGCGGCGAAAACCGGCCTTCTCAAGAGCCCGACGATCACGGCAAGGCAGGCCGTTTGCCTCTGCCGGGCGGATCGAGGTCAACCTGTCCGCCCGCTTAACATTGCTCCGGCGTGCCGGCATTGGTCGCTGTGCGGAACGAGGAGCCGCAGCCGCACGTCGCGATGGCGTTCGGGTTGTTGATCGTAAACCCGCCGCCAAGCAGCGACTGTTTATAGTCGATGACCGTTCCGCGCAAAATCGGTGCGCTGTTACGGTCCACCAAAATTTTGATGCCGTGTTGCTCCAATTCGATGTCGTCATCGCGCCGCTCATGGTCAAAGCCCATGCCGTACGACAACCCGCTGCAGCCGCCGCCATGGACGCCGACGCGCAAATACGCGCCTTCTTCTTCGTGCTCTTTCATCATATCTTTGATTTGAAACGCTGCCGCTTCTGTCAGCGTAATGACTGCCTCTGCCATCCATGATCCCTCCTTTCACGGTCGACGCTGGCCAAACAACTTGGCCGTTTTTCGACAGGTTCGCCCGCTTTCACCCGGCTGCTCAGATGGGGCGAATCCCCTTGAATGGTTCCCGTCTTACTTCATAGTATACCGCCTTCCCCTTTCGATGCTCAACCGTTCCGCCCGCCTCGGTAGTAATAAACGCCGGTGCAAACGGTCTCGGCCGGTCCGGTCATGCGCACGCGCCCGTCATGCCCCCAGACGATCGTCAAATCGCCGCCGGCCAAATGGACGACCGTTTCCTCCCCGCGCGCCGTTTTGCCGTTTAACACCGAAGCGACGACCGCTGCGCACGCTCCGGTCCCGCACGCCTGCGTCACGCCGGAGCCGCGCTCCCAGACGCGAAAATGAAGCTCGCGCTCGTTCACCACTTCGACAAACTCGACGTTCACCCCTTCCGGAAAGCGCGGATCCTTTTCCACGAGCGGGCCGAGCGTCGTCACCGGCGCTTTGTTGATGTCATCGACGTAAAAAATGACGTGCGGATTCCCCATGGACAGCGCCGTAATTTCATATTCGCCCCCGCCAATGACAAACGGCTCGGCGACGACCCGATCCGTTTGCGGTCCCGCCATCGGAATGGCGCTCCGCGAAAGGCGCGGCTCGCCCATATCGACCGTCACGCTCGCCACTTCGCCGCCTTCTACCGCCACGCAGGCTTCCACAAGCCCAGAGAGCGTTTCAATCAAAAAGGAGCGCTCGCGGACGATGCCGTGCTCGTACGCGTATTTCGCCACGCAGCGCAAGCCGTTGCCGCAGTTTTTCCCTTCTGAGCCGTCGCTGTTAAAAATGCGCATTTTGAGCGGCGCTTTCTCCGACGGGCAAATGAGAATCAAGCCATCGGAGCCGATGCCTGTGTGGACATCGGCGACGCTGCGGGCGATCGCTGGCATCTCCTCTTCCGGCAATGTTTCCCGGAACAAATCAACGTATATGTAGCTATTACCCAATCCATGCATTTTCGTAAACGAAAACGAACGCACACGGCTCCCTCCTAACCATTTTTTTATTTCATGCGTATATGGAACGCATCAACTGGACACAATGAGAATATCCCCCGTTTTTTCATATACATGGAAGAGGATGCCGCACTGCGGGCATCCTCCTTTTTTCATTAAAACATTGGGTTTTCCTCAAGATGCCGATAAATATTTTCCACGAGCTGCTCGGGCGTTTCACCGCTGACAAACTCGCCGTTGACGAGCGCAAACAGCGTTTCCGCGCAGCGCGTGCAATAGCTTAGGCAACTATATTCCATGATATCCAAATTCGGATCCTTTTCCAACATTTCCATTGCTTTGTACGACCCGCTGGCTAAGTTGCTGATGCAAAATTCGATGATCGGTAATATCATGTGCGGCTCACCTTCCTGCTTCCCATCGTAGCGATTTTCCTGTGCGGCGTCAATGAACATGCTCGTTTGATCAAGGAAGCGGAAAAATTATTGTTCTTTTGTCACAATTTCGTTATACTTTTCTATGGCATTGTCGGCTTTAGAAACTCGACAAAAGGGGATTTTTCACGATGAGACAACTTGTATTGCTTGGCGGAGGATACGGCAATATGCGCATTTTGCAGCGCCTCCTCCCGGACGAATTGCCAAACGACATTCATATTATCCTCATCGACCGCGTTCCATACCATTGTTTAAAAACGGAATATTACGCCTTGGCCGCGGGGACAGTCAGCGATCATCACATCCGCGTTCCGTTTCCGGAACATCCGCAGCTTGTGTACCGATTCGGCGAAGTCGTCTCGATTGATCTCGACCAGCAGCTCGTCCATTTAAAGGATGGGAGCAGCGTCCGCTACGATGATATCGTGATCGGATTGGGCTGTGAAGACAAATATCACGGGGTGCCGGGCGCCGAGGCGCATACGTACAGCATCCAGTCGATCGATAAGGCGCGCGCCGCCTATGAAGCGCTGAACAATTTGCCGCCGAAAGCGACGGTCGGCATCGTCGGCGCGGGATTGAGCGGCGTCGAGCTGGCCAGCGAACTGGCGGAGAGCCGTCCGGACTTGCACATCAAGCTGTTTGACCGCGGTGAGCGCATTTTGCCGATGTTTCCGAAACGGTTGAGCGATTATGTGGAAAGATGGTTCGTTGAACACAAGGTGGAAATCGTCCGCAACTCCAACGTCACGAAAGTCGAACCTGGCGTCTTGTACAACCACGACGAGCCGGTGGAATGCGACGTCATCGTCTGGACGGCCGGCATTCAGCCCAACCGCGTCGTCCGCGAACTGAATGTTGAAAAGGACAAGCAAGGCCGCGTCGTGCTGACGAAGCGCCATCACATCCCCGGCTATGAAAACGCCTACGTCGTCGGCGACTGTGCGAGCCTGCCCCATTCCCCGAGCGCCCAGCTCGCTGAAGCGCAAGCCGAGCAAATCGTTCAAGTGCTGCAAAAGCGGTGGAACGGCGAAGAACCGCCCCGTGAATTTCCGCCGATCAAATTAAAAGGCATTCTCGGCTCGCTCGGCAAAAAGCACGGTTTCGGCCTGCTCGCCGACCGCCCGCTCACCGGCCGGGTGCCGCGTTTGCTGAAATCAGGCATTTTGTGGATGTACAAGCACCACCATGGGTATTGACAGCACGGCTGGCTCTTATTCAGCGAAAAAGGCGGAATTCATTCCGCCTTTTTCCCTTCCGGCGTCGACGGTCGATACCCGTATTTCTCCATTTCCGCCCAAATCGCCTTCAGCCGCGGATTCCCTTCAGCGACGACGTTTCCTTCGATCACGACAACTGGATACACCCAATCTTCCTCGACGATCGTCTGGGCAAACTTCCGCTTGGCCTCATCACCGGCCGGCGGCGCGAAAATATCGACGTACGTCATCACAAACGGCTGATCGGGATATTTGCGGCGCAGTGCGGCCTCGAGCCATTCGTACGTCTCTTTCGACGACGGCAGCTGCACGCATGACGGGCAAATGATGTCAGCCCCATATACACAAATTTCGATCGGTTTGAATGTCATCTGTGTCACCCTTTGCGAAAGCAAAATTTATCATTAGATTTTTTTTCTCACCATGATTATAATAAAAAGTAAAGAAAGGAGTCGATGGAAATGACGGATCAAGAAATTAAAGAACAAGTGCAAGAAGTTTTAGATAAACTCCGCCCGTTCCTGCTTCGCGACGGCGGCGACTGCGAACTCGTCGATGTGGAAGACGGCGTCGTGAAACTTCGCCTCCTCGGCGCATGCGGCAGCTGCCCGAGCTCCACGATCACGCTCAAAGCCGGAATTGAGCGCGCGTTGTTTGAAGAAGTGCCGGGCGTCGTCGAAGTGGAACAAGTGTTTTAATAGCCAAAAAATCCGAACAGCGGCCGCTGTTCGGATTTTTTTACGCCTCAAGCGCCAGCTTGTAGACGCGGCTGCCGCGCGGCTCGACGGAAAGACGCGCGATTTCGCAATCTGGAAAATGCGGGCGCAGCCGCTGCGCGAGCCGCTCTCCTTGGCCCGGTTCGGCAAAGACGAGCACCGTCGGCCCCGCTCCGCTCAGCGCCGCACCGATCGCTCCGTATTCAAGAGCGAGTGCCTCCGCCCGCTCGAGTTCCGGAACGAGCTGTCTCCGATACGGCTGATGGAACAAATCGGCGGCCATCATCCGACCGGCAAGCTTCCAGTTTTTCGTGAGCAAGGCAGCGACGAGAACGTTGCTGACGGCGCTCGCCTCGACCGCCCGCTCTCTCGACCATTGTTCCGGCAGCTGCCCGCGCGCTTTTTTCGTTTCCAGTTCATACTCCGGAATAATGGCGACAAGTTCTACATCCAATTGGGGAATATGAACGACATCCACGCCCGCCCCGCGGCAGCAGCCGATGACCAGCCCCCCGTACAACGAGGCGCCGACATTGTCCGGATGTCCTTCGTATCGGGTCGCCAACTCCATCTTTTGTTCGCGCGGCAACTGAAGCCCAAGCAGCGCGTCGGCGAGCTCAATGCCCGCAACGACCGCCGCCGCGCTGCTCCCGAGTCCGCGCGTAAACGGAATGTCGCTGTACACCTCCACCGCGCAGCTCGGCAGCGGGCGGCCGTGAACATCCGCCGTCTCCGCCGCCACTTGGTACACCAAATTGTCCATCCCGCGCGCAATGCCGATCACTTCCGCTGTTTTCGGCGTAAACGACCACGCATCCGCCAAGCGGACGTCAAGCGTCAAATAACGATTGACCGCGAGCCCGATCGAGTCAAACCCAGGCCCTAAGTTGGCCGTGCTTCCCGGCACAACGATTTTCAACATCTCGTCTTCCTTCATGTATGGACAACCCCTTGCAAATGCTCCAAGACAACTTGTTCATCGTTCGGCAGCACGATCGGTTCAATCGCTGCCGTCTCCAAGGCGATGGATGGATCCTTCAGGCCGTTGCCAGTGAGAACAGCAACGACGAGGCTGCCGCGTTCGATTTCGTTCCGTTCACGCTGCTTGATCACCCCGGCGATGGCGGCGCATGACGCCGGCTCGGCAAAAATGCCTTCCATTCGGGCGAGCCGCTTGTAGGCGGCCAAAATTTCTGCGTCGCTCACCTCATCAATTTTTCCGCGCGACTCGCGCGCCGCCTCGACCGCTTTGCCCCAGCTCGCCGGATTGCCGATGCGGATCGCGGTCGCCACCGTCTCCGGCTGTTCAATCACCCGGTTGCGGACGATCGCCGCCGCTCCTTCCGCTTCAAAGCCGCGCATTTGCGGCAAGCCCGTTCCTTTCGCTGCATGATACTCCTTAAACCCTTTCCAATAGGCGGTGATGTTGCCGGCGTTGCCCACTGGAATGGCGAGCACGTCCGGGGCGCGCCCAAGCTGGTCGCACACTTCAAACGCCGCTGTCTTTTGCCCCTCGATTCGGTTCGGGTTGACCGAGTTGACGAGCGTAATCGGCGCCGTTTCGCTCAGCCGGCGCACCATTTTGAGCGCTTCGTCAAAATTGCCGTCAATCGCAAAAATTTCTGCGCCATACATCGCCGCTTGCGCCAACTTGCCGAGGGCGATTTTCCCATTTGGGACGACGACGAGGCAACGCATGCCGGCGCGCGCCGCATAGGCGGCCGCCGAAGCCGACGTATTGCCGGTCGAGGCGCAGATGATCGTATGGCTTCCTTCCTCTTTCGCCTTGGCCACCGCCATCACCATGCCGCGGTCTTTAAACGAACCGGTCGGGTTCGCCCCTTCGACCTTGACATACAGCGTAATCCCGAGCTCTTCCGACAAGCGCGGCAGCGGGATGAGCGGCGTATTCCCTTCGCAAAGCGACAGCCTTGGCGTCGCCGCAGAGAGCGGCAAAAAATCGCCGTAGGCGTCAAGCAGCCCTTTCCATGCCATTACCGTTTCTCTCCTTCCACTCGATACGAGCTTTGCACCCGCTCAACAATTTCCAAATCGCCGAGCTGCTGCAAAATCTCTTCGTAGTCTTGCTGCGAGGCGTCATGCGTGACGATGACGATTTCCGCCAGACCGTCTTCCTTTAACGGCAGCTGCAAAATTTTCTCAAAGCTCACCCCGCGCTCGGAAAACAACGTTGTAATTTTGGCAAACGCGCCCACTTGGTCTTTGACGTGAATGCGCAAAAAGTATTTCGAGAAAATTTCCGCCGGCGTCTTCAACTGTTTTTCATATTGCGGAGACACCGCATAATGGCCGTTTACGCCAAGGCGCATATTTTTCATCACCGCGACCAAGTCGGAGACAACCGCCGTCGCCGTCGGCAAGCTCCCAGCCCCCGGTCCGTAAAACATCGTCTCTCCGACCGCTTCGCCGTATACGTACACCGCATTGTATTCGTTGTGCACGGATGCCAACGGATGCGAATCCGGCAAAAACGTCGGCTGAACGCTCACCTCGACCTTCTGCCCGTCGCGCTGGGCGATGCCGATCAATTTCATCGTGTAGCCGAGCCGCTTCCCGTAGTTCAAGTCTTCCTCCGTCACTTGGGTGATGCCTTTCACTTGCACATCGTCCAAATCGATGTTCATCGAAAAGCCAAGGCGGGCTAAAATGGCCATTTTTCGCGCCGCATCGAGCCCTTCGACGTCCGATGTCGGGTCGGCTTCCGCGAACCCGAGTGCCTGCGCTTCGGCGAGCACGTCCTCATAGGAAGCGCCGTTTTGCGACATTTTCGTCAAAATGTAGTTCGTCGTTCCGTTCACAATGCCCATCAACTTCGTAATCCGGTCCGACGCCAAGCCGTCGACCAAGCTGCGCAAAATCGGAATGCCGCCGGCGACGCTCGCTTCATAAAACAAATCGCAGCGGTATTCCGCCGCCACCCGAAGCAGCTCCGACCCGTAGACGGCCATTAAGTCTTTATTGGCGGTCACGACATGCTTTCGTTGCCGCAGCGCCCGCAATAGCAGCTCTTTTGTCTCCTCAATGCCGCCCATCACTTCGATCATGACATCAATGTCCGGATCGTCAATCACCTCAGCCGCACTCGTCGTAAGGAGCGACGGGTCAACGGCGACATCGCGCGGTTTCTTTACATCCCGGACAAGGATTTTTTTCACCTTTACCGGACACCCGACTTGATGCATCAACTTTTCCTGATGGTTTTCAATAATTTTGACCACGCCGCTCCCCACTGTTCCGAATCCTAACAACCCAACAAAAATTGGCTTTTCCATCCTTCCCGCCCCTTCTGTTTACGTACAGTAGACATTTGTAATTTTATAGTAGACATTATAAAAGACGATCGGCCATTTGGCAATGAAAATTTTTACGAGATCCGGTTCACCGGCGTCAGCGGCGGCCGGCCTTCGAGCACGGCGATGATGTTGTCGCGCGCCAATGTCATCATAGCGCGCCGCGTTTCGTACGTGGCGCTGCCGATATGCGGCAAGGCGACGACGTTCGGAAGCGAAACGAGCGGATGATCGGCCGCGACCGGCTCGTTTTCAAATACATCCAGCCCGGCCGCGGCGATCTCCCCGCCGACCAGCGCCTCATACAACGCCTGTTCATCGACGACCGCTCCGCGCGCCGCGTTAATGAAAATCGCAGACTTCTTCATTTGCCGAAACGCCTCGCGGTTGAACAAACGGCGTGTCTCGGAGGTGAGCGGCGTCAAGCAGACGACAAAATCGCTCTCAGCCAGCAAGTCGGCGAACGGGCGGTAGACGGCGCCAAGCTTCTCTTCGGCCTCCGGACGGCGGGAGCGGTTGTAATACAGAATGTTCATGTCAAACCCCTTCGCCCGTTTCGCCACGGCCTGACCGATGTTCCCCATGCCGACGATGCCGATCGTTTTATGATGGACATCGGCGCCCGCAAGCAAAAACGGGCTCCAGCTTTTCCATTTTCCTTCCTTCAAAAATTCAGCCGCTTCGACAAGGCGGCGGGCGGTGGCCAACAACAAAGCAAACGTCAAATCGGCCGTCGTATCGGTCAATACATCAGGTGTATTGCAAACGAGAATGCCGCGATGGGTCGCCGCCGCTACATCAATGTTATCGTAGCCGACGCCCATATTGGCGACCACTTTCAGCGCCGAACCGGCAGACAGCACAGTTTCATCGATCGGATCAGACACCATCGGCAAGATGGCCGTCGCTCTTTTCGCCTTTTCCACGAGCACATCGTGCGGCACAGCCATATCTTCATGGGGCCACATTTCTACTTCAGCGATGGTCAAAAGCGGCGCGACCACGTCCTCGGGCAATTTTCGCGCAATGAATACATACGGCTTCGTCATGATGCAGCCTCCCGCATCGTTTTTTCTAAATCTTATCACAACTTTGGCCGAAAAAAAACGGGAAGTTGCCCCTAAGGTTTAACGGCAGGGAAGCGATCGTTTTTTCGTTTGGGCCAAAAAAAGCGGGAAAGCTGTCTTCCCTGCGTTACGCCGGGGGCAGCCACTCGACCGCCGGCAGGCGGATGCGGTTTGAGATGCCGGCGATCTTGGCAAACGAAGCCAAAAACCGTTCATATTCATGCGATCGCTCCAGCAAGCGCCGCAACTCCCCCTCCCGCCTTGTCTGTTCACTCTCATCCACTGCGATATAATATGCCTCGACACATTCAAAATAGGAAAGCGGAAACAACAGCCTGGCGTAAACGAGTCTCCAAGCAAACGGCGACAGCGGCGACGCATGTTCATACTCTTGAAAAAACTGCCGCACCGCCCGCTGACAGCCAAGTCCGCTCTTTTCGTACAAATGGCGCACCCATTCCGCCAAATCGCGGGCGCAATGGTCATACACCCAGTCGGTCGGCAGCTTCGCTTCGATCCCCCCAGCCCACTTCGCCTCGGGGAGACGCTCATGGCAAAATGCCGCGTAATCGATGCGCCCTGGTTCTTCGTCAATCTCGGTATCCGCCACATACTGCACCGCGTTTTCCGCCAAACCTAAATAGTACGGAAACGACTCGATAAACAGCCGATCAAACGGCGACAACGGTCCAGCAGCGAGCTTGCTCGACCAAAACGCCTCCATTTGATCGATCCGCTTCGCCCATAGTTCCCGCCATTGGCCGATGCGCCGGCATGCGACGATCGGCCATGGACACGTTCTTCCGCATTCATGCATCACCGCCAATTCCCTTCCGAGCGAACGAAAGCGGGCCGCCGGAAGCGGAGCACGAACGAGCGCCAACGGCTGTCCATTATAGAGGGCGATATACGTTCCGGACGTCGTTTTGACCAGTTCTCCGACGCCGTCCACTCCTTTTGCCCGCAAATAGCGGCTCATTTGTTGGCGCTCTTCCATTTCCGCTTCGCTTTGCCCATCAGCGGAAACAATGAGGAAACGCTCCTGCTTATGCCAAAACGCGGTATGCATCCCTCTTTGTTCGAAGCGTTCGACGCGCATGTTGTACTGTTCACGCACCCAAGCTTCCATCGCCGCTCCTCCTTTTTCCTTTTTGCCGAAACCAGTCATTCCGCTCGTTCCACCCCTTCATCTCATCGCCGCCCCATCGATGAGCCGATTCCGCCTCCGCTCCAGCAGGAAACGGCCCCATTCACGCGCCTATGCGATCAGCCAGCGCATGGCCGCGGAAAAAGAGGGCTACTTTTTATATATGACAGCGGGCGCCAAAAAAGCCGATGAGCATTTTTCTTTATATGACGGACTGATTTATGACATGATACATATATATAGAAAACGACTTTCTAAAAGAAACAGGTGAAGTTCATGAGCGAATTCATTATGAACAATCTGGAACAAACAGCTCGGCGCTGGCTTGAGGAACGGGGGGTGACCGTGGAAAAAATTGCAGAGCTCGTGTATTACTTGCAATCAAAATATCATCCCGATTTAACGATGGAGGAGTGCATCGAAAACGTCAACCGCGTCATTTCGAAACGCGAAGTGCAAAATGCGATTCTAACCGGCATCCAATTGGATAAACTCGCCGAAGACGGCCGGCTCGATGAACCGCTGCAGTCGATCATTCGCCGCGATGAAGGGCTGTATGGCGTCGACGAAATTTTGGCGCTGTCGATCGTGAATGTGTACGGATCGATCGGGTTTACAAACTACGGCTATATCGATAAGCAAAAACCGGGCATTTTGCAATATTTAAATGATAAATCAACCGGCAAATGCAACACGTTTTTGGACGACATTGTCGGCGCCATCGCCGCGGCGGCGTCAAGCCGCCTGGCGCACCGGGCTGCCAATGCCGAGTAACGTCGGCGCCGCCCATGCGCGCCCTTCATCCGCGCCGAGCAACATGAAACGCCGCCTTGCCTTTTTTTGGCAAGGCGGCGTTGTTTACAAGCGGTCAAGCCATTCCAAAAGCGAATCGGCCGTATACGTCGGCATCCGTTCGCAACGGGTGAGCATGTCTTTTGTCGTAACGCCCGTATGAACTAACAGCGTATCAATGCCAGCGTTCATGCCGGCTAAAATATCCGTTTCATAATAGTCGCCGATCATCAGCACGTCCTCCTTCGCGACGCCGAGCACTTTGAGCGCCTGCTCCATAATGATTTTTTCCGGCTTGCCGATAAATGTCGGCTTCACCTGCGTCGATACGGCGACGACCGACGTCAGAGCTCCGTTGCCCGGCAAAAGCCCGCGCTCCGTCGGCAAGGCGATGTCGCCGTTCGTTGAGATGAACATCGCTCCATTTCGGACAGCCAGACAAGCGACAGCGAACTTTTCGTATGTAATTTGCCGATCAATCCCGATGACGACGACATCCGCATCTTCGCCGGCCAAACGGAATCCTTTGTCCGCCAAGGCGGTTTGGAGCCCTTCTTCGCCGATCACATACACGGAAGCATCCGGTTTTTTTTCAAAAATGTAATTCGCCGTCGCCTGGCTTGTCGTAAACACATGCTTCTCCTCGGCCGGCACGCCGAACGAACGCAATTTTTCCGCTACTTGCGCCGGTGTGCGCGACGAATTGTTCGTGACAAACAAATACGGAATGCCGCGGCGGTGCAGCTCGTTGACAAACATCCGCGCCTCAGCGATGCATTCGGTGCCACGGTACATCGTCCCGTCCAAATCGATGAGGTAGCCGTTGTATCGTTTCAATGCATTCTCTCTCCTTTCCCGCCATCAATTGCGAAACGCCGACACCGGACCGAGCTCGCTTTCCAGGTAAGCGCGCACCGCCTTCGGATACGCTTCAAGCGCCGGCAAATGTTTGTTCAGATCGGCGAGCAATTTCGCGTGATCGACGCTTGCATATTCGTGCACAAGCATTTTCCGATGGGCGATGAACGATTTCAATCGGTCGGCATCCGCCGGCGAGATTACTCGTTCGTCAGCCAAAATGTCGATGATGTCGTTGTAGCTGCCCGGGTCGCGCATAATAAACCCATCGATCATGGCGTTGCCGACGTCCAACACCGCCTCGATGATGATATGAGCGATCCGTTCGAGCGCCAATTGCCGAAGCGGCTCGTCCCATCGCTCCTCGGCCTTGTAACGGTCGAGCATTTGTTCCATGCAGCTGAGCGTTTCTTCCAATTTTTTGCGATCGACAAAATACATCCTTCATCCCTCCTCGTTTCTTTGTGCGATTTGCGGTCTCCCGTTTTCGCCGCCTGTCTGCTATGATGGACATAGACGAAAAAAACAGGAGGGGCTCAAATTATGGGCGAACGGTTTTATTTATACGACGACACGGTCGAAGCGGCCGTCCGCTTCGTCAGCTTTGTCGGCGAGCGGCAGCGGTTTGATTTGGCGCTCATCGAAACGGATCGTTTTTACGGGAAGCGGCTCGTGCTCGACTTGCAAAGCAACCGCTTTGCCATTCTCGGGCGCGACGATTTGGAGGAGCCAGGCTATATCGAGCACGCCTACCAGCTTCATGAACAAGATGCCAACGATTTGCGCGCCTTTTTGGAGGAGCATCTCTCATAACCTTCCTCGGTTTCGGGCATCTTATGAAACACCGAAGCAGCAAGGAAGGTGAGACGAATGGCAGAACGGGAAACATATGCCGATTTTTCCGACGTCGAGAAACAGCGCAATTTCTTGACCGCTGAAGAGTTCCCAGAAGGACCGTACGGCTCGCCGCGCCGCGACGACGCGCCGGTCGAAAACAAAAGCACGCCTTGGAAGGAAGGCCAGCGGCATTACAGCGCCTTCAACTACGAGTTTAAATCGTTCCACCAAAACATTCCGAGGCGCGACCCAGCCGCCCACCCGCCGCACGACGATCCGCATCAGAGCGAACAGTTTCCGTACAATGAAACAGAAGAACAAGCTTGACATTCAGCGGAACAACGAAAGAAACGGAGCAGCCGCCCATCCTATGGCGGCTGCCGCCTTTGCCGTCTCGCCATGCGGCGGCGATGAGAATGGCGCGGCGCCGCTTTTAGTCTGTCCGCGGACTGTCTTCCCTCCTGCGAGCCTTTCGCCGCGCAGCGATTTCTTGCTCCCGCCTCTTCTCCGGCACCGCCGCACCCCAGTCGGCTGGCGCGGTTACCGTTTCACCTTGCGCAGCACAAAATACGCGCAGCCGAAGTTGCAATATTCATACAAATATTCGGACAACGTGCTGATTTTCGTATCGTACGTCGCTTTTTGGTTATGGTCGTCAAAAAACCCGCGCAACCGGAGCTGGTTGTACCCCCAGTCCCCGACAATGTAGTCGTACTTCGCCAAAATGTCCGCATATCGGGCGCGGAAGGCTTCTTCATTAAAGGCGTTTTTCACATTTTCCACCAGTTCGTAACAATGATTGTTAATGCAAATCACTGTTCTCACCTCGCCTTTCCACTTCCATCATAAAAGATGCACCGCACCCAATCAATTACTGTCATCAAATGAACCGCTCTGTGCCACCCTAAAAGCGAAGGGGGTGCTGACGATGAGACGACCATGGCTGGCCGTTGCGTTCGGGACGGCCGTCGCCCTCGCCGGCTGCGCGCAGACGGCCGAGGACGAAAACACCGACATTTACAAGCGGAGCGGCAACACGATCAACGTCACCGACCGCAACGAGCTGTACAATGAAAACGGGGTGCCCAACGGCGATGACACGCCGATGAACAACTTCGGGTACGTCCGCCATCAAAAAAGCCCGATCCTCGGCGATGCAAACGGCTATAACGACATGCCGTCCTTCAACCGCGAGAAAGCGGCTGATTTAATCAGCAAATTGTGCACCCAGTTGCCGGGCGTCAAAGACGTCGCCACGCTCGTCACGGACGAGGAAGTGCTCGTCGTGTATGACGCGGATACGAACAACCGGCAGCTAACCGCCGATCAAGTGAAAAAAACAGCGCTTTCCGTCGTTCCCCGCTACTACCATGTGTATGTCGCCGACAATCCGCAGCTGATGAAGGACATCGAGCGCTTCGGGCGCCTTGATTCGAACACGCGCAACATCGACCAAATTCTCGATGCGACGATTCAGCGGATGTTGAACTATCCGCAAGGGAAAAAGCTGAGCGACGGGGAAAATGAAAACGGCGAAATGATCAATGAAACAAACGATGAATTAGACCGAGATTTCCGCGACGGCACGCCGCGGGCGACGAAAGCGGGGCGCTAGGGAAAAGAAACGGTCTGCCTTCTTGATGAAAGGCATGACCGTTTCTTCGCGTTCATCCGGCCGGGAGATGCTTACAGCCGCTAAAACAACGCTTACTTGCTTTCGCGCCGTTCGGTGGATGTTACGCTTTCAACTGCCGCGCTTTCGCCGCTTCATTCACCTGCTCATCGGCATGGTACGACGAGCGGACGAGCGGGCCGGCTTCACAATGGCTGAACCCTTTGCTCAACGCGATTTCTTTCAGCTCTTGAAACTCATCTGGATGGTAATATTTTACAACTTTCAAATGTTTTTTCGTCGGCTGCAAATACTGGCCGATCGTCAAAATGTCGACATGGTTGGCGCGCAAATCGTCCATCGCTTCCACGATTTCCTCTTTCGTTTCCCCAAGGCCGACCATGATGCTCGATTTCGTCGGAATGTCCGGCTGCAATTCTTTCGCGCGCCGCAAAAACTCAAGCGAACGTTCGTACGTCGCGCGGGCGCGCACCCTTGGAGTCAAGCGGCGCACCGTTTCGATGTTATGGTTTAAAATGTCAGGGCGGGCATCCATCAAAATTTTCAAGTTTTCATACACCCCGCCCATATCCGACGGTAGCACCTCAATCGTCGTAAACGGGTTTTTCCGGCGGATGGCGCGCACCGTTTCGGCGAATATCGCCGCCCCCCCGTCTTTCAAGTCATCGCGGGCGACGGCGGTGACGACGACGTGTTTCAAGTTCATGATGCGCACCGATTCCGCGACGCGTTCCGGCTCCTGCCAGTCGAGCTCGGTCGGTAGTCCAGTTTTGACAGCGCAGAAGCGGCAGGCGCGCGTGCAGACGCTGCCTAAAATCATAAACGTCGCCGTCCGCCGTACGGCCCAGCATTCGTGAATGTTTGGGCACTTCGCTTCCTCGCAAACAGTATGTAAACGGTTTTCCCGCATCAGCTTCTTTAAACCGATATAATTCTCGTTCGTGTTCAACTTGATTTTCAACCAGTCCGGCTTGCGGACGTGTTCTTCTTTCGTCGCCATCGTTCTCACTCCACTTGTCGAGGATTGTTCATTTCTCATTATAATGAAAAGCGCAGGAAAACACAAAAAAATCGTCCATCAGACGATTTTCCTCCTTTTAACATTTATGAAATCCCCGTTTCTCCCCAAACTAAACATATGAAACGGGCGGAAAGGGGGAATACGCGTGCATCGATGGCTTGCCGCCATATCGGCGGCAGCGATGCTGTGGATCGCCGCCGGCGCGGCTTCCGCGGCGGAACAGGAAGAGGCGGTGTATGAAAAGCGGATGGAGCTGTACAAAAAGGCTGAAGCCGTTTCCTTGATCCCGTGGCATTACTTTGCGGCCATTGACCAGTATGAGCGAAACGTCCGGCAAGTGCGCCGCGACCTGCCCAAGCCGGCCGGCGTGCTCGGCATTTATATGAAGCCGGAAGTATGGGCCGGGCCGCTGAACAAAAACCCGCACGATACGAACCCGTTTACGATCTCCCAGTTTGGCGGCCTTGGCGTGGACGGCGACGGCGACGGCTATGCGCGGGCGGACGACGACGACGATGTGATCATGGCCATGGCCCGCTATTTGCAGACGTACGGCATCGATCACCGCCATATCAAAATCGCGCTTTGGAACTATTACCAACGCGCCAAGACCGTCGACTTGATTTTAGGAAAGGCAAGAATTTACAAAAAATATCAGACGTTGAAATTGGACAACCACGTGTTTCCGCTTCCGCTAGGGGCCACTTACAGCTACCGCGATACATGGGGCGATGCGCGCGGCTGGGGCGGGCGGCGCATTCATGAAGGAACCGATATTTTCGCCGGCTACGGCGTTCCGGTGCGCTCGACGTGCTACGGCATCGTCGAGCTGAAGGGGTGGAACAAATACGGCGGCTGGCGCGTCGGCATCCGCGACATCAACAACACGTACCATTACTTCGCCCATTTGAACGGCTTCGCCGCCGATCTTCGCGAAGGGCAAATCGTCGAGCCGGGGACGATCATCGGCTCAGTCGGCAGCTCTGGCTACGGTCCGCCCGGCACGGCAGGGAAATTTCCGCCCCATCTTCACTACGGCATGTACAAAGACAACGGCTATACCGAATGGGCGTTTGATCCGTACCCGCACCTAAAAGCATGGGAGCGGGCCGAGCGGCAACAACGGCGCCGCTAGCCGCGCGGGGGCTGGCGTGATCGGGTTCTCTCCGCCAACGCCAGACGCCCAAATAAGCGGCATGTTTTTTCAAGAGCAGAGACGTCCCGGACGCCGATGTTTCCCGTCCCTCCATCCCAGCCGGCATTCGCCGGACAAAACGGGGCAAGCAGGGAAAAGGGCCCTCTCCAAAAGGCCATTTCCTTTAAACCTAATATCCAGCAATTAGAAAAGGGGCCCGATCTGTTCGGCCCCCCTTTTTCCACGGCGGCGCCAACCGTTTGAAACGGCTTTCCGCTGACGTTCTTCCGCCTATCGTTTCTCAATGCCCGCCCAAATACGCCTGCTTCACCTGCTCGCTCGCCTGCAGCTCGCTCGCTGTTCCCGACAAGACGACGCGGCCCGATTCGAGGACATAGGCGCGATGCGCGATGGAAAGCGCCATATGGGCGTTTTGTTCGACAAGCAAAATCGTCGTCCCCGACTCGTTGATTTCCTGAATGATGCGGAAAATCGTTTTGACCAAAAGCGGCGCGAGCCCCATTGACGGTTCGTCAAGCAAGAGCAACTTCGGGCGCGCCATGAGCGCGCGGCCGATGGCGAGCATTTGCTGTTCGCCGCCCGAGAGCGTGCCGGCCAATTGCTTGCGCCGCTCCTCAAGGCGCGGGAACAGCTGAAAGACTTTGGCAAAGTCTTGTTGAATGCCTTCTTTGTCTTTGCGCAAAAACGCGCCGAGCTCCAAGTTTTCCTCGACCGTCATATTGGCGAACACGCGCCGCCCTTCCGGCACGTGAGAAATGCCTTGCTTGACGATTGTCTGCGCCGCCTTGCCGGCGATCGAGGCTCCCTCATACACGATGTCGCCGTTTTTCGGCCTAAGCAGCCCGGAAATGGTTTTCAGAAGCGTCGTTTTCCCCGCACCGTTCGCTCCGATCAGCGTGACGATCTCGCCTTTGTTCACCTCAAGCGATACGTCTTTTAAGGCATGAATGTTGCCGTAAAATACATCGATTCCATCCACTTTCAACATGGTCACGACACCTCCTCGCCAAGGTAAGCCTCGATCACTTTCGGGTTGCTGCGCACTTGTTCCGGCGTGCCTTCAGCGATCAGCTGGCCGTGATCCAACACGTAAATGCGCTCGCATATGCCCATGACAAGCGACATGTCATGCTCAATCAACAAAATCGTCAAAGCAAACCGTTCGCGAATGAACGCAATCAACTTCATCAATTCTTTCGTTTCTTGCGGGTTCATGCCGGCGGCCGGCTCGTCAAGCAAAAGCACTTTTGGCTGCGCCGCCAGCGCCCGGGCGATCTCAAGCCGGCGCTGCTGGCCGTACGGCAAGTTTTTCGCCTTCTCGTGCATGACGCCATCAAGCTGGAAGATTTTCAAAAACTCGATCGCCTTTTCTTCCATCTCCTTCTCACCGCGGAAATGGGACGGGAGGCGGAGAATGGAGCTCGCGATCGAATGGCGGGCGTGCGCATGGTAGGCGACTTTCACGTTGTCCAAGACCGACAGTTCGCCGAACAGACGAATGTTTTGAAACGTCCGGCTGATCCCTTTGCGCGTAATTTTATATGGCGGCAGGCCGTTCAACGTCTCGCCGTCAAGCATAATCCGCCCGTCAGTCGGCACATACACGCCCGTCAATAAGTTAAACAGCGTCGTTTTCCCGGCGCCGTTCGGGCCGATGAGCCCGACAAGCTCCCCTTGATGAAGCTCCATCGTCACACCGGAGAGCGCCTTCAGCCCGCCAAACTGGATGCCGATGTTTTCTGCCTTAAGCAACGGTGTTGTTGCCGCCATGATTCATTCCTCCCTGCGCTGCCTTCCGCCATTTGAAGAGCGAAGATAGTTCTTTCGTCCCCATCAGCCCGGTTGGACGGTACAGCATCACCAAAATCAAGACGATGCTGTAAATGATCATCCTTGTTTCCGGATAGTTTTGCAAGAACGTCGAAACGATCGTCAGCAGCACCGCCGCCACCACCGCGCCGGATAGGCTGCCGAGCCCGCCGAGCACGACGAAAATCAAAATGTCAAACGATTTTAAAAAGCCGAAGTTCGACGGCTGAATGATGTAAAAGTGATGGGCGTACAGCGCCCCGGCGATGCCGGCGAAAAACGAACCGATCGCAAACGCCGCCACTTTGTAATACGTCGTATTGATCCCCATGGCATCCGCGGCGATTTCATCTTCGCGAATCGAGATGCACGCCCGCCCATGCGTTGAGTTGGTGAAGTTGGCGATCACCAAAATCGTCACAAATAGGCAGGCGAACACCCACGGCCATGTCGTCATATGCGTCACCGTCATGCCGCTCGCCCCGCCGACGTAATCGATGTTCAAGAGCGCGATGCGGACAATTTCGCCAAACCCAAGCGTGGCGATCGCCAAGTAATCGCCTTTTAAACGCAGGCTCGGCACGCCGATGATGAGCCCGGCGAGCGCCGCCGCCGCCCCGGCGGTCAAGACGCCGACCGCAAACGGCAGCTGCAGCTTCATCGTCATGACGGCTGAAGCGTAAGCGCCGACGGCGAAAAAGCCGGCATGTCCAATCGAAAACTGTCCGGTGATGCCGATGATCAAGTGAAGGCTCGCGGCCAGCATGACGTTGATCGCCATGAAAAAGAGGGTGTTCACATAAAACACATTGAGCGTCCCACTTGCAATCAGCCACTCGACAACAGCGAAAAAGGCGAAAGCCAGTATGACGGAAACCCAAAATCCACGAGTCCGCTTCCAAGTTGCCATTGTCCCCTACCATCCTTTACACTTTTTCTCGTACGTTCTTGCCAAACAATCCGGCCGGCCGGAAAATGAGGATGAGAATTAAAATGACAAACGCTGCTCCGTCGCGCCAGAGCGAATAGCCGAGCCCGCTGACGAGCGATTCGATGACGCCAAGCAAAAGCCCTCCGACCATCGCTCCTGGAATGATGCCGATTCCGCCCAGCACAGCGGCGACAAACGCTTTCAATCCAGGAAGAATGCCCATCAATGGCTCGATTTTTGTATAATAAATGCCGAAAATGACGCCGGCCGCCCCCGCAAGCGCCGAACCGATGGCGAACGTGGCCGAAATCGTATTGTCGACGTTAATCCCCATCAACCGGGCCGCTTCCGCATCGTGGGAGACGGCGCGCATCGCTTTCCCGATTTTTGTCCGGTGAACGATGAACTGAAGAAGGACCATCAAAACGAGGGACGTGCCGAGGATGAACAGCGACTGGCTGCTGATGACAACCCCAAACAGCTCCAAATTCCGGTCCGGCAGCAATGTGCTCGGATACGCTTCCGGCTGGGCTCCGCGCAAATAAATGGTGACGTACTCGATAAGCAGCGAAACGCCGATCGCCGTAATGAGCACAGCGATGCGCGCCGCATTGCGCAGCGGCTTGTACGCAATCCGCTCGATGATCATCCCAAGCACGGCGCAAGCTGCCATCGCCAGCAAAAGCGCCGGGACAAAGCCGACGTGAAGCATCGTGACGGCGTAAAAACCGACGAATGAACCGACCATAAAGACGTCGCCATGGGCGAAATTGATGAGCCGAACGATGCCATACACCATCGTATAGCCAAGAGCGATGAGCGCATAAATGCTGCCTAGCGAAATGCCGTTGACCAGCTGTTGAATGAGTTCCATGTCTGCACGCTCCTTAACGAAAACTCGTTCCTTGTCCAAACGAAAGGCCGGACAGGGAGACGCCCCATCGAGGGCGCCCCCTCCCCGCCCTGTCCGCCTCATTACGGATTAACTTTTGTTTTAAATTGCTGCTGCCCGTCTTTGTATTCCAAAATGGCCGCTGATTTGACCGGGTCATGGTTTTCATTGAGCGTCAGCGTGCCGGAGACGAGCTGCAAATCTTTCGTTTGCGCCAGCGCGTCTTTAATTTTCACCGGATCGGCGCTGCCGGCCCGCTTAATGGCATCGGCCAGGAAGTAGGCTGTATCATAGCCAAGCGCGTTGAACGCATCCGGGGCCTTGTTGTATTTCGCTTTAAAGGCTTTCACAAACTCTTGAATTTTCGGATCCGGGTCGCCGGACGAATAATGGTTGGTAATGTACGTGTTGTTCAATGCGTCTTTGCCGGCAATTTCAACAAGCTTCGGCGAATCCCAGCCGTCGCCTCCCATGATCGGCACGTTCAAGCCAAGCTCGCGCGCCTGCTTGACGATGAGGCCGACTTCTTCATAATAGCCCGGCAAGAAAATGAACTCCGGATTTTTGGATTTGATGCGCGTCAGCGTCGCACGGAAATCGGTGTCTTTCGCGACATATGCCTCTTCAGCGACAATTTTGCCGCCGCCTTGGGTGAACGCGTCTTTAAACGAAGCGGCCAGCCCTTTCGAATAATCGCTTGAGCTGTCGATCAAGACCGCCGCGTTTTTCACTTTCAAGTCATTCAGCGCAAATTTCGCCGCCACGGTTCCTTGGAACGGATCGATAAAGCACGTCCGGAAGACGAACTCGTTCACTTTGCCGTCTTTGTTCGTGATCGTCGGGTTCGTGCCCGTCGGCGTAATGAGCGGCACTTTATTGTCATTGGCGACTTGCACTTGAGCGAGCGTGTTCGTGCTCGTCGCCGAGCCGATGATGGCGACGACTTTGTCTTGGCTGATTAACTTGATCGCGCCGTTCGTCGCTTCGGCCGCTTCCGATTTGTTGTCGACTTTCACCAACTCCAGCTTTTTGCCATTGATTCCTTCTTTGTTGATTTCCTCAAGCGCCAAGTCCAGCCCCTCAGCGATCGACTGGCCGTACGAAGCGACCCCGCCGGACAGCTCGAGGTTGGCGCCGATTTTAATCACATCGCCGCCTCCTCCGCCGCCGTTTCCGCCTGAAGAACTGCCGCCTTGCTGGTTGCTGCCGCAGCCGGCCATCAAGCCCGCTGTCAGCATCAATGAGAAAAAGACTCCTGCCATTCTTTTTTTCTTCACTTGTTTTCCCCCCATTGTTCAAAATGTTCTGTCACGAAAGCGCACCGCCTTTCGTCCCAGGCCATACGGACAAGGCCTGCCCGCCTTGTGCGCTCGTCCGCCGCGCCGGATGGCGCAGCGAAATGATGTATGCCTTCCGATGCCAGCCGTTCATTCCCCCTCTCAAACCGCTATGTAAATAATAAAACTATTTTCAATTTAATATAATATTACAAAATTTACAGCGGCTCGTCTAGTTCTTTTCTATTTGAAAAACAAAAAAGCTGTTTCCTCTTGACAAGCGCCAGAGAAACAGCCAAAGCCCCTTTGCCGGGAAGAACACTTTTTTTGCATAACATTTCCATGTTTCTGTCAAAACCATTCCCAACGGCGAACGCGGGCCTCCGTCAACCTAACGGCGGGCGAACACTGGCCGCAAAATAAGCTCTGCTTCTAGATGGGCGGTGATGGTATGAAAAATGAGGCTCAACTTGAAAACCCTTATCAACTCCACTCTTCTCTCTAATCGAGAACGATCGATTTAGGAAAATGACGGCCGCCGGCCTTTTAGAGGCGCGCATTGACAGCCTTTCCCGCTACCGCTTCGGAAGCTGGATGGACGGACCCACTTGACCGCCGTTTTTGTTGTAAAATTGCGGCACTTCTCCCGGAATGAAGCGCATCACAACTGGAATATCCGTTGTCACATTGGAAATTTTCGATGCAAAAGGAATGACGACTTGGATGTCGACCGATACATGAATGTCAATTTCAATAAAAAAACTGTTAATATCATAGGCTCGAATTTCTTTCGTCACTTCCGAGTCGACATTGCCAACGATCTGAAACTGCACCGGAATGCGCGGGCCGAGATTGGCTAAAAGCGCATTGTTCGTCACTTGCCCGAGCGGAATGTAATAAATGATGCCGCGGCTGTTTCCAGTGCCGGACTCGACTTCGGGAAGCACCATTCGTTCAATCCGCCCTTCTGTCGCCGCCTTTAAACTTTCCATCACATAATCGTCCGTTTCCGATAAGATGCGGTTGATCACTGCGGTGTCAAAATCGACCGACACAATTTTGCCGCTTTCGTCCTTTTGAACCGTAACCAGCTGCCGAAATTCTGGATTGTCTTTTTGAAACTGCTGCTCAATGGCATTATTGATCACCAAGTTGGCAATCCGCTTCGTTTCCGTTTCAGCGATTTCCATCAGCACCGGTTTAATGCCTTTATTCACAATCCAAAGGCTGGCCGCCGTCGAAAACATAAAAAAAACGAACGTCAATAAAAACACATAGCGGAACGGGAGCGGCCCTCTCCGCACGAATCGGGGGCGCAGCAAAATGAAAATCCCTCCTTTACAAGCTATATGTATGCTTGCAAGGAGGGAGATTTTCACCACATTTTCAACAGTGCGTCTTTTCCTTTCATTCCCTGTTCAATGCCGAGCTCCAAAGCGGCGACTGTCACCGATTCGAGCGGCGCCTCAAGCAACTGTTCAATCGTGCGCACCCCGACCGCCCGTCCGGCGATAATGCCACGATCGCGCAATTTCTCATTCAACAGCGCCACATCGAGCGCCCCGCACATAATGTACCCTTTTTCACTCGCCACCGCCAACAAATTCGTTTTCGGCAGCTGGACAGACACAGCAATAAACGGATGCCCCTCTATGATGATCGGCTTCACTTCGACCATCGCCGCAGCCACACTCCTTTCCATACTCCAATGTATGAAGCATGAAAAAAGAGGTGCCTGCCTATTGGGCCAATTTCCAAGCGAGAAGATCGCGCAAAAACTCGGGCATGTAATACGTTTTCTCCGCCGCCCGCTGAATCTGCGGATAAAAATGGCCGATCGCAAACATATCGATCGTCGCCACCTCATACGTGCGATCCGGATCGAGCAGCTCGCCATTGATCGTAATGCGGCGGATATGCCATTGCCCATCCTCCTCGAGATCGGCCTCAATGTCCACGCCGTCGTACACCATTTCCCCCATCACTTCGCCGCGGAAGCCAAATCCTTTAAACCGCAAATGCTTCATCCGTTCCGTGTTGGCCTCAAGCATAATCTCTTTGAGCTCCGCACCGCGCAGCTTCACCTTGCACGGGTTGAGCGGATGCGGACAAATGCGGTGCAAGTCTTTTTTTGTCACGGGACCTTTAGAAAGCGGCGCCAGCAGCACGCCGGCGTTGACCATGCCGATTTCCGCTTGACACCATTCACGCAAAGCGGAAGCGAGCAAATTCGCAAGCGGCGACGGAGCGAACCAGTCCAGCGGCAAGTCATCATGGAGCACAGCGACTCGTTCCGCTTCGAGCCGCGCCAAGCTTTCCTGCTCAAGGCAAACAAGATGGCGCTCGACCTCTTCGGAACGTGGCAATGGTTCGACATCCACGACCGTCGCGGATGCCCTGGACAGCTGGTTTTGGTTAATCTCCAGCTTAACAACCCCAACATATTTTCCGTATTTCCCCGCCGCGCAAAGCAACGTTTGATTCAATGTTTTTCCTTCTGGAAAGACATGGTGGGTGTGAGCGCCTAAAACAATATCCACGCCCGGGATCGTCGCAGCGATTTTTTCATCCTCATTCACCCCAAGATGGGACAGCACAACGACGCAATCTGCCTGCCGCTTCACTTCCTCCACCGCCGCCGCCAACAGATCAAACGGCGGGGCGACTTTCCAACCGAGCAGCTCGTAAAATTTCACAAACGGAGCGGTGGCGCCAACAACCCCAACGCGAAACGTCTCCGTCGCCGGGATGACGACATACGGAAGCGCCCAATGCGGACGTGCGCCATCTCGGCGAAACAAATTGGCGACAACGACCGGAAACCGAGCCCGTTCGTACAGCGTATCCAATTCATCATAATCAAGGGTGATCCCTTCGTTGTTGCCAATCGTCACCGCATCATAGCCGAGATCGTTCAATAAGTCCACATTCGCTTTTCCGCGCGTCGCCTCGGTAATCGGATGCACGCGGTCGAGAAAATCGCCGACATCAAACAAAAGCATCGCCTCGTTGCGTTCGCGATGCTCTTGCCGCCGCTCCGATAAGAAGCGGGCGATTTGCGGCCAATGTTCAAAATGGCTGTGCACGTCGTTCGTATGATAAATGTAGACGGTTTGCTTCAATGCGCAAGCCTCCTTGGTTACGACAAACTTTCGATCACAAGCCGAAGGCCAAGCAAAACGAGCACCATCCGAAGCACGACGACAAGCATCCGGCTTGGCATCCGCTTATTGATCCACGCCCCGGTTTTCGCGCCGATCCATACGCCGGGAATGAGGGCAAGGGCAAACCACCATTGCACATTTCCCATCGCGACATGGGTGAGAGAGCCGACGAGCGAGGACAAAAAAATCATCAACATCGACGTGGCGACCGCGACATGAGGCGGAAAGCGAAACAGCACGATCATCGCCGGCACCATGAGCGAGCCCCCGCCGATGCCAAACAAACCGCCGAAAAAGCCGACCACAAACGCAATGGCGATCGCCGTTGCCGGATGATAGCCGTAAACTGCCGTCTCTCCGTTCCGATCCATATACGTGCGTGTCACCCGCTGCGCCCACCACTGTTTTTTCAATGTTTCTTCCGCTTCTGTCTCAGGAATGGCTTGCTCCCGTTCATTCTCCGTCGTCGCCGCCGTCTCGTCCGCCGAGCGTTTCGTTTTCTTCTGGCTCAGCGACAAAAACAGCGACATGGCGATTAAAAACAGCCCAAAATACAACGAAAAATGAGCGGCGCTCAACGTATTGTTCATCCAAGCGCCGATGACCGCTCCAGGAACGCTGCCAAGGCAAAAGAGCAAGCCGCTTTGATAGTCGACCATTTTGTCTTTCATATACGACAATGTGGACGATAAGCCATTAAAAATAATGACGACAAGCGACGTGCCGACCGCCGTTTGCGGCGTCACAGCCGAGAGCCAGCCGAGAGCGCCGAAAAACAAAAGCGCAGGCACGATGATCACCCCGCCGCCAAGACCGGCCAAACTGCCGACCGTCCCCGCGATAAAGCCGATCAATAAAAGCAACATATATGCCATTTTGTCTCTCCCCCCGCTTCAAAACAAACCAAGCTGCCGCGGCGCAAGGCCCGTGTACTCAATGCCAAGCAAATCGATCAATTGTTTGGCGTTGTCGGCGGCATCGCCGCCGGAGTTGTTGTTAAATAGCACGTAAATCTGTTTCGTTTTTTTCTTTAATGCCTCTATATGGCTCGCCCACTCTCGCAGCTCGCGCTCATTGTACCGGTATAAATAGCGGACGGCGCGCCAGTTGTCTCCTGCCGTCGCCTTGTTCCACCCGTGGACATTCCGTCCGTGCAGGCGGATGAGCGTCTTTTCCCGATCGGTCGGATGCAAAACGGTGGGCACCGACCCTTCCCCTGCCTGCGGCTCGTCGCAAATCGTGTTGATCCACCCTTCTTCTTCCATAAAACGGAGCGTTTTGTCATAAAAGCGCGGCGAAAACCACGACTGATGGCGGAATTCCAACGCAACGGGCACGTCCCCCATGCGCGCCTTCACCCAGCGCAAGTACGCCACATGCTCGCGCCGGCAGTCAAACCAAGGCGGGAACTGAAACAGCACCATCGCCAGCTTGCCCGCTTCTTGAAACGGCGCGATCGATTCCAAAAACGCGGCAAACATCTCTTCCTTGCTTTCATACGGAATCGGGCCGCGCTCATGTCCGGTCATTCCTTGGTATGCTTTGACGATGAACTGAAACGACGGCGGCGTCTCGCGAATCCATTTTTCCACGTTGGAATGCGGCTGAATAGCGTAAAAGTACGAATCGACCTCGACCGTCGGAAAATGGGCCGCATATTCCAGCAATTTGTCTTTCGCGGCAAGGCCGGGCGGATACAAGCTGTCATGATCCCCCCAACCGGTCAGTCCGATGTAAATCATCCCGATCACCAATTCGTTCGATTTCCAGCTATCTTCACTATACCATATGCGCCACCGTCAGGAAATAAAAATGACCGCCGCACCACCAAGGGGCAGCGGCGGTTTATAAAGAACAAAAAAGTCAATATTTACAATCTCATGAAGCAGCCGAAAACGAAAAAATGGATCGAAGTCACCACCGGCGCGGTCATGATCGGGTTTGGCATCAAATTGGCGCTTGAAAAAGTCCAGCGTTAAACGAGGAATAGGACGCAACGAAACGAAGCTGCCCAGTATGACAAAACAAATAATGCAGGGGGAGCGCTCTTGTTCAGGCGCTCCCCCCTAAAAAACATGAATCCTCCGTGAAGGGGTGAAACGACTTGCGACGCGGCAGGCAGCTGATTAGTGGGGGCCTGCCTTAGCGCTTCCGGATGTGCGATTCATCCGATCATTGGAAAGAATAAGCACCAGCCGCGCCCCGTTTTGTTCTGTTCCGATATGTTCTCCAAGTCCACCCACAAAGACCATACGGGTGAAACACCCGCTCACAGGTGCTCCACCCTTGATCCATCAAGCTTATCCGATGCTCCCTTCCATCTCGAACTTGATCAAGCGGTTCATCTCGACTGCGTATTCCATCGGCAGCTCTCTTGTGAACGGCTCGATGAAGCCCATGACGATCATTTCCGTCGCTTCCTGCTCGGAAATGCCGCGGCTCATCAAGTAGAACAGCTGCTCTTCCGACACTTTCGACACTTTCGCTTCGTGTTCGAGCGACACGTTGTCGTTTAAAATTTCGTTGTACGGAATTGTATCCGATGTCGACTGGTTGTCGAGAATCAACGTGTCGCATTCGATGTTCGAGCGCGAGCCAGACGCTTTGCGGCCGAAATGAACCATCCCGCGGTAGGTGACTTTGCCGCCTTGTTTTGAAATCGACTTCGAGACGATCGTCGACGATGTATTCGGCGCCAAGTGGATCATTTTCGCCCCGGCGTCTTGGTGCTGGCCTTTGCCAGCGATGGCGATCGACAGCGTCAAGCCGCGCGCCCCTTCGCCTTTTAAGATGACGGCCGGATATTTCATCGTCAGCTTCGAGCCGATGTTGCCGTCAATCCATTCCATCGTCGCGTTTTCTTCGCAGACGGCGCGCTTCGTCACCAAGTTAAAGACGTTGTTCGCCCAGTTTTGGATCGTCGTGTAGCGGCAGTACGCGCCTTTTTTCACGATGATCTCGACGACTGCGCTATGGAGCGAGTTCGTCGTGTAAATCGGCGCTGTACAGCCTTCGACGTAATGGACGTGCGCCCCTTCGTCGACGATGATGAGCGTTCGTTCAAACTGCCCCATGTTTTCCGAGTTGATGCGGAAGTACGCCTGAAGCGGCGTATCGACTTTGACGCCTTTCGGGACGTAGATGAACGAACCGCCCGACCAGACGGCCGAGTTGAGCGCGGCAAATTTGTTGTCCGTCGGCGGCACAACTTTGGCGAAATACTCGCGGAACAAATCTTCGTTTTCCTTCAGCGCCGAGTCGGTGTCTTTAAAGATCACCCCTAATTTCTCGAGGTCTTCTTTCATGTTATGGTACACAACCTCGGACTCGTACTGCGCGGACACGCCGGCTAAATATTTTTGTTCCGCCTCTGGAATCCCTAATTTATCGAACGTCGCTTTGATCTCCGCCGGCACTTCATCCCATGAGCGGCCCGATTTTTCCGTCGGCTTGACGTAATACGTAATTTCATCAAAATCGAGGCTTGACAAGTCGCCGCCCCATTGCGGCATCGGTTTGCTGTAGAAGATGTCGAGCGCTTTTAAGCGGAACTCGAGCATCCATTGCGGCTCGTTTTTCATCCGCGAAATTTCTTCGACGACTTCGCGCGTCAAGCCGCGTTGGGCGCGGAAGACGGAGACGTCCTTGTCGACGAAGCCGTACTTGTATTCACCGATTTCCGGGGCTTTTTTCGCCATCTCGGTTCACCCTCCTTCATGTTCATTGATTGTTGAGCCCTTTTTCGAGCGCTTTCCACGCCAATGTCGCACATTTGATGCGGGCGGGAAATTTGGAAACGCCTTGGAGCGCCTCGATGTCGCCAAGGTCAACGGAATCGTCGTACTCTTTCCCTTGGATCATGTCGGAAAAAATGTGGGCGAGCCGAAGCGCTTCCTCCACCGTTTTTCCTTTGATCGCCTGCGTCATCATCGACGCCGACGACATCGAAATCGAACAGCCTTCCCCTTCAAATTTGACGTCGGCGACTTTTCCGTCCTCGACTTTCATCGTCAAGTGGATGCGGTCGCCGCACGTCGGGTTGTTCATGTTGACATCGACGTTCGTTCCTTCAAGCACCCCGCGGTTGCGCGGGTTTTTATAATGGTCCATAATGACTTGGCGGTAAAGCTGATCCAGCGGATGGTTAGAAGACATGGCTGAAGTACTCCTTCGCTTTCTGTAATGCGGCCACAAACCGGTCGATTTCCTCTTTCGTGTTGTACAGATAGAAGCTGGCTCGGGCGGTCGCCGTCACATGAAGCCATTTCATGAGCGGCTGGGCGCAATGGTGGCCGGCGCGGATGGCGATTCCTTCGGCGTCAAGGACAGTCGCCACATCGTGCGGATGCACCCCGTCGATGTTGAACGTGACAAGCCCCGCCCGCTCTTTCGGGCCGTAGACGGTGACGCCTTCGATGTCCGCCATTCGTTCAAGCGCATATTGCGCCAGCTCGTGCTCATGGGCGGCGATGGCGTCCAAGCCCACTTGTTCAAGGAAATCGATCGCCGCCCCCAGCCCGATCGCCCCGGCGATGATCGGCGTGCCGCCTTCAAACTTCCACGGCAGCTCTTTCCACGTCGAATCGTACAGATCGACGAAATCGATCATTTCCCCGCCGAACTCGATCGGTTCCATCTGCTCAAGCCATTTCTTTTTGCCATATAATACGCCGATTCCCGTCGGCCCGCACATTTTATGGCCGGAAAACGCCAAAAAGTCGCAATCGAGCTCTTGGACGTCGATTTTCATATGCGGAACGCTTTGCGCTGCGTCGACGACGACGACCGCTCCGCGTTCATGGGCGAGGCGGGCGATCTCCCGCACCGGATTGATCGTCCCGAGCACGTTCGACACATGGGCGATGGCGACGATCTTCGCCGCTTCAGTGATGGTCGCTTCGACATCGCCCCAATCGATCGTGCCGTCTTCCTGCAGCGGAATGTATTTCAGTGTCGCGCCCGTTTGCTTCGCCAGCTGCTGCCATGGGATCAAGTTGCTGTGATGCTCCATGTACGTGATGACGATCTCGTCGCCTTCTTTAACATTGGCGCGCCCGTAGCTTGCAGCGACCAAGTTGAGCGACGCCGTCGTGCCGCGCGTAAAAATGATTTCCTGCGCCGATTGGGCGTTTAAAAACCGCCGCACTTTTTCGCGCGCCCCCTCGTACGCGTCAGTCGCTTTCGTCCCAAGCGTATGGACGCCGCGATGGACGTTCGAGTTGTATTCGCGGTAATAGCGGTCAAGCGCCTCGATCACCGGCAGCGGCTTTTGCGACGTCGCCGCGCTGTCAAAATAAATGAGCGGATGGCCGTTCACTTGTTGGTGCAAAATCGGAAACAACGCGCGAATTTCATTGACATTCATGATTGAACTTTCCTTTCAATCACTTCAATTAATTGGTTTTTCACGCCTTCAAGCGGAATCGCCTCGACAACCGGTGCCAAAAAGCCGTGGATGATGAGCCGTTCCGCGTCGCGTCTCGGAATGCCGCGGCTCATTAAGTAATACAATTGAATCGGATCGACGCGTCCCACCGATGCCGCGTGGCCCGCCATGACGTCGTCTTCATCAATGAGCAAAATCGGGTTCGCATCGCCGCGCGCTTTTTCGCTCAACATCAACACGCGCGACTCCTGCTCGGCGTTTGATTTCGACGCGCCGTGCTCAATTTTGCCAATGCCGTTGAAAATCGAGGTCGCGCTGTCACGGACGACGCCGTGTTTTAAAATGCTTCCTTCTGTATGCTTGCCATAATGAATAACGCTGGTCGTAAAGTTTTGCACTTGCTCGCCGCGGCTGACCGCGACCGTTTTCGCATCGCCGAACGAGCCGTCGCCGACAAGGCGGGTGATGTTCTCGGAGACCGTGTTGCCGTCATTCATCAGCCCGAGCGCCCATTCGATCCGTCCGTCGCGCCCAGCGATGCCGCGCCGATTGACATACGTCGTTGTGCCTTTTGCCAAATGGTCGACGGCGGCGAAAAAGACGCTTGCGTTCGCTTGGGCAAACACCTCGGCGACCACATTGGCGACTGCTTTTCCTTCCCCGTTTGCCGATATATAGTTTTCGACAAACACGACGCGGCTGTTGTCTTCCGCGACGACGATGACATGGTTGAACAAGGCGATGTCATCCTCATCTTGAATGTAGACGGCTTGAAGCGGCGTTTCGATCTCCACGTTTTTCGGAACGTAAACGAACACGCCGCCGTTAAACAGCGCCGCATGGAGCGCGGCGAGGCGGTGCTCATCCGGCTTGACCGCCGTCATAAAATAGTTTTTCAGCAAGTCGCCATGCTCGCGCGCTGCTGTGAAGATGTCGGTGAAAATGACGCCTTTTTCTTTCAACTCATCGGACAGCGACACGTACGCCGGCGTATGGTTGCGCTGCACGTACAAGTTTTTCGTTCCTTCGCCTGCTTCAATGAGCGCCTTGACCGCTTCCGGCAAATCGTCAAGACCATCATACGGCGCGCTGTCGACCGTGTGGCGGGCGAACTCGGTGAAATTCCATTTGTCGATTTTCGTCTTCTCCGGTTTCGGAAGCGGCAGCCGCTCCGCCAGCTCAAGCGCCTCAAGGCGCCGCGCCGTCAGCCAGTCCGGCTCGCCGCGCCCGCTTGAGAACGTGCGGATGTATGATTGCTCGAATGGGATTTTCGTTTCTGTCGCCATAATCCTCCTCCTAACGCTTACGCTTCTTGTCCGACCGTTTCGTCTTCGATGCCAAGCTCTTTTTTGATCCAGTCGTACCCTTCCGCCTCAAGCCGCTGCGCCAGTTCCGGACCGCCCGATTTGACGATGCGCCCTTGCATCATGACGTGCACGTAATCCGGCGTGATGTAGTTCAATAACCGTTGGTAGTGAGTGATGATCAAACAGCCGAATTCGCTGCTGCGCATTTCGTTGACGCCTTTGGCGACAATTTTCAGCGCGTCAATGTCCAATCCGGAGTCGATCTCGTCCAAAATGGCGATTTTCGGTTCAAGCATCATCAGCTGCAAAATTTCGTTCCGCTTTTTCTCCCCGCCCGAGAATCCTTCGTTCAAGTAACGGTGCGCCATATCCGGGTTCATTTCAAGAAACGCCATTTTTTCATCAAGCTTGCGGATGAATTTCATGAGCGAAATTTCGTTGCCCTCCCCAAGCCGGGCATTGATCGCAGCGCGCAAAAAGTCGGCGTTCGTCACTCCGCTGATTTCGCTTGGGTATTGCATCGCCAAAAACAGGCCGGCGCGCGCCCGCTCATCGACTTCCATCTCCAAGACGTTTTGGCCGTCAAGCGTAATCTCGCCCTCGGTCACCTCATATTTCGGATGGCCCATAACCGCCGATGCCAGCGTCGATTTCCCCGTCCCGTTCGGACCCATGATGGCGTGGATTTCCCCGCCTTTTACTTCCAAGTCCACTCCTTTTAAAATTTCTTTTCCCTCCACGGAGACGTGAAGATTTCGAATCGTCAATACTGCCATGCAGCATACCTCCAATTCCCGCTTGAAAGTAATCGTAGCTCGCTCATCTTCTAGCGATCGCTCATTCTCAATTTATTCTCATTATAATTTTATAACAAATGAAAACTGCCTGCAACTTTCTCGCTCTGTTTTCACTATGACCGTGTGAAAAAACAGCGCCTTTTACTATTTTACACGAAAACCTCAAGCTTGTACGAGTTTTTGCAAAAAAAAAAAAGACCCCGTTTTTTCCGGAGTCTAGTGAGCCGCTCGCAACTCGCCGAGGCATTCCTGCACAAGCGTCACCGCCTGGCTCATCGCCGCCCCGCCGCCAAACGCGGCCGCCACCGCGCATGCTTCCAAAATTTCTTGTTCCGACGCCCCTTCATCAAGGCAGCCTTTCGCATGGTAAATCGTGCAATACTCATCTTGCGCGGCCACGCTGATGCCAAGGGCGATCAATTGTTTTTCTTTTTTCGACAGCGCCCCTTCGGCAAAGCATGCTTCCGTAAAGGCGTTAAACCGTTCCGCCACGTTCGGAAGTTTTTGGGTGAACGCCCCAAGCCCTTCCTTATAGTGGCGAAGCGCCGTTTCGACCGACGCATATGTTCCGTTGTTCATCTTCGTTTTCCTCCTTTGCTCGTTTCAGTTGTTAGTATGCATGGAGGAAAACGAAATTAAACAACGAATTGTATTGAGAAAAAGGAGGAGATAACCATGGCTCGTTGGTTTGTCTTTTGGCTGACTGCCGTTGCCGTTTCATTCATCGTTTGGCTGGGCATCGCCTCCATGTGGAACGAGCAAGGAGACGGAGAGCTGAGTCTGGCGGCGGTGATCATGTTGCAAAACTGCGCCATCATCGTGATGCTCGCCGCCGTGCTGGCGCGCTTGAACGGTCGATGAAGCAGCGGAAAAGCAGGTTGACCACGGCGCCCTCGCATTGAGAACCGTTTTGAACGTTGGAGCTTTCTTCGGGCAAGGGGGCGGCTTTTTTGGGACAAATAAAGAAACGGAAGCGAAATGCTCCCGTTATTGATTGGTTTCCGCCGCTGGAATGACGGCGCCGTGGTATTTTTCTTTGATGAAGTCTTGAATTTCTTTCGATTGCAGCACTTCGACAAGCGTTTTGATTTCTTTCCGGTTTTCATCGCCTTTGCGCACCGCAACAATGTTCACATACGGATTATTTTTCGGCGACTCAACGGCGATCGGGTCTTTCGCCGGATCCAAACCGGCATCAAGCGCATAGTTGGCGTTGATCAGCACGGCATCGCCTTCGCCGTTTTTGTAAATTTGCGGAAGCAGCCCAGCGTCGACGTCGGCCTTAAATTTCAAATGTTTCGGGTTTTCCACGATGTCGTTGACCGTCGCTTTCGTTTTATCGACACCCGGTTTCAATTTAATGAGCCCTTTTTCTTGCAGCATCGACAAAATGCGGCCATGGTCGGCGACCGAGTTGCTCATGATGATCGTCGCACCGTCCGGCAGTTCTTCAATGCTTTTGTATTTTTTCGAGTATAAGCCGATCGGCTCGATATGAATGCCCCCGGCGTTGACGAAATCATAGCCGTATTCTTTCTTTTGCGATTCTAAATACGGGATGTGTTGGAAGTAGTTGGCATCTATTTGCTTCTCCGCCAACGCTTTGTTCGGCAAGATGTAATCTTGGAATGTGATGATCTCCAAGTCGATGCCTTTTTTCTTCAAAATCGGTTTCGCTTTTTCCAAAATTTCCGCATGCGGCACGTTTGAGGCGCCGACTTTCAGCTTCACCAAATTGCCGTCTTTGCCGCCTTCCGCGTTGTCGTTCTTGTTGCCGCCGCATGCCGCCAAAGCCAAGACGAGAACGGCCGCGAGCAGAGCGCCAAGCCATTTTTTCATCGAGTTCTTCCTCCTTTATCGTTTATCAATTTTCGAAGTGACAAAGTCACCGATAAACTGAATGACAAAGACAATGATAAGCACCAATACGGTCGCGACAAACGTCACATCGTTATGGTTGCGCTGGAACCCTTCCAAATACGCCAAGTTCCCAAGCCCGCCGGCGCCGATGGCTCCAGCCATCGCTGTGTAGCCGACAAGCGACACCGCCGTGACGGTAATGCCGGAGACAAGCGCCGGCAGCGATTCGGGCAAGAGCACTTTCCAAATGATTGTCCACGTTGAGGCGCCCATCGCTTGGGCTGCTTCGATGACTCCTTTATCAATTTCGCGAAGCGCGATTTCGACCATGCGGGCGTAAAACGGCGCAGCTCCAATGACCAGAGCCGGCAGCGCCGCATTGGCGCCAAGCATCGTCCCGACGAGCCATGTTGTAAACGGAATGAGCAAAATGATCAAAATAATAAACGGAATGGAGCGGAAAATGTTCACAAACGCAGCAATCACTGTATTGACAAACCGGTTTTCCCACAGGTTTCCTTTCGCTGTCAAAAACAACAGCAAGCCAAGAACGATCCCGAGGACGAAGGTGGCCGCCACCGCCACTCCCGTCATATACAGCGTCTCGACCGTCGCCGCCCACATCGTCTCCCATTGCACGTTCGGCAGGAGGTCAGCGAGCATCTTGAATCACCTCCACCGCCACTTGCTGGCGTTGAATATAGTCAAGCACCCGGTCGATTTCATCCTTCGCTCCGTCGAGGTGCACGAACAACACCCCATAGGCGCCTTGATGGGTTTGCGAAATTTTCCCTTGCAAAATGTTGACATCAACAGCAAACTGCCGCACCACTTCGGTGATGAGCGGCTTTCCGGCGGCTGCGCCGACGAACGTCAGCTGGGCGATCAGCCCGTTCGGGTATTGGCCAAACAAATGGGAAATCGCTTCTTCCGTCTCCTCAGGCTCGATCAATTGTTGGACGAACCGCTTCGTAATCGGCTGCTGCGGGTGGCGGAACACATGCAGCACTTCGCCTTGCTCAACGATTCGGCCGCTTTCCATCACGGCGACGCGGTCGCAAATTTTGCGGATGACGTGCATTTCATGGGTGATGAGCACAATCGTCAGCCCAAGACGTTTGTTGATGTCAACGAGCAAGTCTAAAATCGCATCGGTCGTCTGCGGGTCCAACGCCGATGTCGCCTCGTCGCAAAGCAGCACTTTCGGATTGTTCGCCAGCGCGCGGGCAATGCCGACCCGCTGTTTTTGCCCGCCACTCAGCTGCGACGGGTAGGCATCCTCGCGCCCGGAAAGGCCGACAAGCTCGATCAATTCACCCACCCGCTTGTTCCGCTCCTCTTTCGGGACGCCGGCAATTTCAAGCGGAAAGGCAATGTTTTCCCTGACGGTGCGCGACCAAAGCAAGTTGAAATGCTGAAAAATCATTCCGATTTCTTGGCGCGCCTTGCGCAGCTCTCGGCCTTTGATGCGCGCCATATCGCGTCCGGCGACAACCACCCGGCCGCTCGTCGGCTTCTCGAGCCCATTGAGCAATCGAATGAGCGTGCTTTTCCCCGCGCCGCTGTAGCCGATGATGCCGAAAATTTCCCCTTCGCGAATTTCAAGCGACACGTTGTCGACGGCCGTGACCGAACCGTTGGCCGCTTGATAAATTTTCGTCACTTGTTCTAATGCAATCATTGTTTCACCTTCCTTTCTCCCAAGGCAGCAGAGCACAAAAAGAAAACCTTTCTGCCCGCAGAGAACAGAAAGGTATTGTTCACCATTCCGTCTCTTATCTCTCAAAGCAGGCCGCTTTGTGTGAATTGGCACCATTTCAGCGCATGCGCTGACGGTTGCCGGGCTTCATTGGGCACATCCCTCCACCTCTCTTGATAAGAGCGCAACAATCGTCTATTCAATTATTACAAATCTGATTGTATCATCACTTGTCGAACGCTGTCAACAAATTTTTCACCCAACATGCCGATACGGTTTGGCCAAATGGAGGAGCGACTCAAGCAGTAGCAGATGGCGGAAGCTTCCTGACACGTACACTTCTTGCAGCCGCACGAGCTGCTGCAGCTTCAATTCCCCGTTCAACAACGACTCGATCGATGCTTTGGAACCTTTAATCGTCAATGTCTTCCGTTCATCGTGTTCCCTCTCCGCCGCAGCAGGCTCTTTGCCAACCATCAACAGCACGGTTTCATCCCCGCTTTCAAAGCGAACGCACAGCTGTTCATCCGGCAAAATCGGCAACAAATGGCGCAACCCTTGCATCCGTTCCACGAATTGCCCGACCAATTCGCGCATTTCCATGGACATCCCCCTCCTCCATTCCTTATATTTCTTTCACTTCCATTCTGAAGAGGGGAAATCCTTTACAAAAATCTCGACAACCCGTTGACGAATGAGCGCCGTTTTTGTCATTTCCCAAGAAATGTGTCAAACAGCGTCAAAAAAAGGCGAATCACTCGTCCGGCAAGCAGGCTTGAATCACTTCATACAAATACGGAACGGAGTGAAAGGCATACCACTTGCCCGCGATCGTTCCATCCCTAAAAAGAAGCAGGCACGGAACGCTTTCGATTTTCCACGCAGCCGCCTGCTCAGGAATATAGTTGATGTCCGTTTCATAAAACGGCAGCGCCGGAAACAACTGCTCCACCACCGTGAGCATCCGCCGCGCCAGCTGGCACGTGCCGCACAGCGGGGTATACAAGTAAAGGGCCAGAAGCGGCTCTCCTTCCACCACTCGTTTGACATCGTTTCGATCGATCGCTTTCACTCGCCTCTCCCTCTCATCAGCCATTCGATGCGGACGTCGAAATCGGCGCGCAGCAGCACTTGCGCCAAGTGCCAAATCGGAGCGGCCGCGACTTCACGGTACGCCCGGTCAATGTAAAGATGCTCCGCTTCTGGAAGCATGCGGCGAAACTGCCGGCGCAATTTTTCTCCCGCCTCATCGGCATCCGCCAGCAAGTACACATCATATCCTTCCAGCTCATCAGCCCATTCTTCCAAACGCGCGTCACTGATCGTGCCGTTCGTGCAAAGGATGACGACAGGCTCATTCAGGACAGCCGCCACTTTTTGCTTGTCCGATCGCCCTTCCACAATGATCACTTTTTCCACGCGTCGCATGTCCGACCCACCTAACTTCGAAAGGAGATACGATATTGTATGCCCCGCGCCGGCGAAAGGTGGAAAAAGAAAAGCAACGGCATCGCACCGTTGCCTTTCAACACCAGCCCGCTTCCCCGTCGCAGTCGACATATTTTTGGTCCGGTTCAACGGTAGCGGTCACCTGTTTGAAAATTCGCCCGTTTTGTTCGATATATCCATGTTTCAACGGGACGGCCGCCGGAAGCGGAAGGCGCCCGATGAGCTCTCCTTCCTCGTACAAGTCCAGCGAGCGGCCGTTCAGTTTGCCGATGATCCGGTCCGTGACATCCATGTGCTTCGTTTGCAACACCACAGCGAGCACCCCTTTTTCATCAAAATTCCGGTATGTATAGAGTGCCCGAATGGAAGCGAAGATTGCAGGAACGTTTATCCTTCGTTGATCATCGCTTCGTACTGCTCAGCCGTCAACAAGTGGTCCATTTCGCTCAAATCGTTCGGTTTGACGACGATCATCCACGCTTTGTCATAGGGCGATTCGTTCACGTACTCCGGATGGTCGTTCAACGCCTCATTCACTTCAACGACCGTGCCGCTGATCGGCGCATACAATTCGGAGACCGTTTTCACCGATTCAACGCTGCCGAACGGCTCGTTGGCCGCAACCTCTGCGCCCACTTCCGGCAGCTCGACAAAGACGATGTCGCCAAGCTCCGATTGGGCGTAATCCGTAATGCCGATGCGCACGTTCTCTCCTTCCACGCGCACCCATTCATGCTCCTTTGTGTAACGAAGTTCTTTCGGCGTGTTCATCGAATCCCTCCATCGCGACAAAATGTATCCTTTTTCATCATAACCGATTTTCCGCAAAAACTCACTGAATTCACCCGATTTTGCAAAAATTTTTATGCCTTCTTGGCGAAAAACGCCTCGTATTCTTGTTCTCGAAAGCCCACGACAACCCGCTCGCCGTCCGTCAAAATCGGCCGTTTGACGAGCATCCCGTCCGAGGCGAGCCAATCGAGCATCTCGTCTTCCGATGCGCGATCGAGCTTGTCCTTCAAACCAAGTTCGCGGTATTTCATGCCGCTCGTATTGAAAAATTTTTTGAGCGGCAGCCCGCTTTTCCGGTGCAGTTCAGCGAGCTCTTCTTTCGTCAGCGGTTCGTCAACCAAATGCACCGTTTGCACCTCAACGCCGTGTTCATCCAACCATTTTTTCGCCTTCCGGCACGTGCCGCATTTTGGATACCAATAGAGCGTCAACGCCATAGCCACCCCTCCCTTCAAATGATGGATCAACCAACCGCCGCGTGCCTCACCCCTCTTTGAAATGATGGATCGACGATCGCGGCACGGCAAGCCTGTCTTGGCGTCTGGCCCGCCCGAATGAAATGCCCATCAAGCAAAAAGTACCAAGCCGCAGCTTGGTACTTCCTATTATCACACAATATACCGTTCTGCTTCAATGAGCGCGGCGGCCGCTTCGCGTTTTTTCGCGATCACATTGATCGGCGTATGGCGCGTCAGCCGGCGGAGCGCGGCGAGCATCATTCGCAGCGTGTCGCCTTGTTCGACGGCGACGAGCGTTTCTTTCGCATGGGCTTCAATTTCATTGAACGCCTCTTGGCAGAAAATTTGCGTATAAAGAAGTTTTTGTTTGTTTTTCTCTTCCCCGCTCGCGTTGATCGCTTTTTCCGTGCGCAAGAGCGCTGATTCCATCGCGTAAATGTTCGAGACGATGTCGGCGATGTTCACAAGCACTTCTTGCTCTTCTTCAATGCGCTGGCCGTATTTTTGCGCCGCTAAGCCAGCGACCATCAAGGCGATTTTTTTCGCGTTGCGCACGAGATATTTTTCTTGTTCGAGCACGCCCGAACCCGGTTCCTCGGCCGTCATCATCATCAGTTCTTCCTGAAGCTGCTGCGCTTTTTGGAAGAGCGGCAGCTCGCCTTTTAACGCTTTTTTCAAATACATGCCCGGCACGAGAAGGCGGTTGATTTCATTCGTCCCCTCGAAAATGCGGTTGATGCGCGAATCGCGGTAAGCGCGCTCAATTTCGTATTCCTGCATAAAGCCGTACCCGCCGTGGATTTGCACGCCTTCATCCACGATGTAATCGAGCACTTCCGTCGCGAAAAACTTGTTGAGCGAACATTCGATGGCGTATTCGGCGATCGATTTCGCCACTTCTTTTCCGTCTTTCGCCTTTTCCGCATCCAAGAGTCCCATCCGCTCATCGAACAAGCCGACTGTGCGGTAAACCGAGCTTTCGGCGGCATACAGGCGTGATGCCATCGTCGCGAATTTTTCCTGCGTCAATGTAAACTGCGAAATCGGCCGTTTGAATTGTTGGCGCTGATTGGCGTATTTGAGCGTGATCTCCAACGCCCGTTTCGCGCCGCCGACCGCCCCTAACCCAAGCTTATAGCGGCCGATGTTCAAAATGTTGAAGGCGATGACATGGCCTTTTCCGATTTCGCCGAGCACGTTTTCTTTCGGCACCGGCACGTCTTGCAAAATGAGCGTCCGCGTCGACGAGCTTTTGATTCCCATTTTCTTTTCTTCAGGACCGGTCGACACGCCTGGGAAATCGCGCTCAACGATGAACGCCGTGAAATGCTGGCCGTCGACTTTCGCATAGACGACAAACACATCAGCGAATCCAGAGTTGGTGATCCATTGTTTTTCACCATTTAAAATGTAATGCGTGCCTTCCGCGTTCAGTTTCGCCGTCGTTTTCGCGCCGAGTGCGTCCGAACCCGACCCCGGCTCCGTCAAGGCGTAGGCAGCGATTTTTTCGCCGGTCGCCAAATACGGCAAATATTTTTGTTTTTGCTCTTCCGTGCCAAACAGGACGATCGGCAGCGAGCCAATCCCGACGTGCGCCCCGTGCGAAATCGCAAAGCCACCGGCCGGAGCCATATGTTCCGCGATGATGGCCGAGCTCACTTTATCCAAGCCCAATCCGCCGTATTCTTCTGGAATGTCGGCGCTCAACAAGCCGAGCTCGCCCGCTTTGCGGAGCAGCTTCACAGAGCGGTCAAACTCATGGTTTTCGAGATGCTCGAGCTGCGGGAGCACCTCATTGTTGACATACTCGTCCGTCGTTTTGGCGATCATGAGATGTTCGTCGGTGAAATCTTCCGGCGTAAACACGCGCTCGGCCGAAATGTCTTCGATCAAAAAGCTGCCGCCTTTGATCGCTTCTTCGATTGTTTTCGCCATCGTTGTTTCCTCCCTCGAAATTCAGATTGATGATCCGGGCGGCGTTGCCGCCCGGGAAATAGGCGTTCCATGCAACCGGGCAAATGCGGAGGCATGCCTCGCGCGAGCTGATGTGGAGCCCGCTCGCTTTCGGCTGCCGCTACAACAGTTCAAACACGCCGGCTGCGCCCATGCCGCCGCCGATGCACATCGTGACGATGCCGAACTGCACGTTGCGGCGCCGCATTTCGTAAAGCAAAGACAAGGTCAGTTTCGCGCCCGTGCAGCCGAGCGGGTGGCCCAGAGCAATCGCGCCGCCGTTCACATTGACAATGTCCTCATCCAACCCGAGTTCGCGGATGACTTGGATTGATTGCGAGGCGAACGCTTCGTTCAGCTCGATCAAGCCGATGTCGGACAGCTCAAGACCGGCCAGCTTCAACGCTTTCGGCACCGCCGCCACCGGGCCGATTCCCATCACTTCCGGCGGCACGCCGGCGACCGCGAACGACCGGAACTTGCCGAGGGGCTTCAAGCCGAGCGACTCCGCTTTTTCGCGATCCATCACCATGACCGCCGCCGCCCCGTCGCTCATTTGCGACGCGTTGCCGGCGGTGACCGTGCCGTTCACCGCAAACGCCGGGCGCAGTTTCGCGAGCGTCTCCATGTTCGTATCTGGGCGTACGCCTTCGTCTTTAGCAAAGACGATTTTCTCTTCGACGAGTTTGCTTCCTTCCACTTTGCGCACCGTCACTTCAACCGGCACGATTTCTTCATCGAACTTTCCTTCGGCAATCGCCTTGGCGGCGCGCTGATGGCTGCGCACGGCGAACGCGTCTTGGTCTTCGCGGCTGACGCCGTATTTTTTCGCCACTTGCTCGGCCGTGTGCCCCATCGACATGTAGTATTCCGGCGCTTCTTCCGCCAAGCGGGCGTTCGGGCGGACGACATGCCCCATCATCGGCACCATGCTCATCGATTCAACCCCGCCGGCGATGACCGTGTCGGAATGGCCGAGCATCACCCGTTCCGCTGCATAAGCAATCGCCTGCAAGCCGGACGAGCAATACCGGTTGATCGTGATCGCCGGCACGGTATACGGCAGCCCGGCGAGCGCGCCGATGTTGCGGGCGATGTTCAATCCTTGCTCCGCCTCCGGCATGGCGCACCCAATAATGAGATCGTCAATGTTTCCTTCATAGTTCCCCGCGCGCTTGATCGTTTCTTTCACGACGAGCGCCCCTAAATCGTCCGGCCGCACATGGGCGAGCGTCCCTTTTTTCGCCTTTCCGACCGGTGTGCGCGCACCTGCGACAATAACCGCTTCTCTCACGCCAATCCCCCCTTGATCTCCCCCGCTTTAGTTGCGGAGCGGTTTTCCTTTCACAAGCATATGCTGCATGCGCGCTTGCGTCTTCGGCTCGCCAATTAGGCTCAAAAACGCCTCGCGCTCGAGATCGAGCAAATATTGCTCGTCGACTTCCGTTCCGTATGGCACCTTGCCGCCGGCTAGAACATACGCCAGCTTTTTCGCAATTTTCAAATCGTGCTCGCTGATGTAGCCGGAATGGAACATCGACTGCGCCCCAAGCAGCATGGCGGCATAGCCGCTTTCGCCGGCGACCGGCACTTTTTTCCGAACCGGCGGCCGGTACCCTTCCTCATACATCGAGAGCACCGCCTGTTTCGCTTCATACAGCAGATGGTCGCTGTTCATCGTGATGCCGTCGCGGTGATTCAAAAAGCCAAGCTCGCGCGCTTCCGCCGCTGACGTCGACACTTTCGCCATGGCGATCGTTTCAAATACACTGGCCGCGATTTTGACGTAGTCGACGTCGACCCCGCGCGGCAGGCTGTTCAACCGTTTGATGTACAGCTCCTTGTTGCCGCCGCCGCCCGGAATCAAGCCGACGCCGACTTCGACGAGCCCGATGTACGTCTCGGCCGCCGCCTGGATGCGCGAAGCCGCCAGGCTCACTTCCGCCCCGCCGCCCAACGTCATGGCAAACGGCGCCACGACGACCGGCTTCGGATTGTATTTCATTTTGAGAAGCGCTTGCTGGAACTGGCGAACGGCAAGTTCCAATTCAAAAAAGTTTTCGTCTTGCGCCTCCATGAGCATCATGGCAAGGTTGGCGCCGACGCAGAAGTTTTTCCCTTGGTTGCCGATGACAAGCCCTTTGTAGTTGCGGTTGACTTCCTCAAGCGACTCGTTGATCATTTGGACAATATCAGCGCCAATCGCGTTGTTCGGCGAATGGAACTCGAGAAGCGCCACGTCATCACCGAGGTCAACGAGGCTCGCTCCGGCGTTTTTCTTGATGACGCCGCGCGCTTCTTTCAGCCGGCGGATGTGGATGACTTTTTCGTTTTCTTCTACTGTTTTATACCCGCCCGGCGCATAATAGAACAGCCGGCCGTTTTCCGTTTTATAGAATGATGTGGCTCCGTCGGCGAGCATGTCCGTGATCCACGATGGGATGTCGCGCCCTTCCGCCTGCATTTTGCGCACCGACTTCTCAAGGCCGATCGCATCCCACAGTTCAAACGGGCCTTGTTCCCAGCCGAACCCCCACTTCATCGCCCGATCGATCGCCACGATGTCGTCGGCGATCTCTCCGACAAGACGGGCGGTGTACAGCAATGTCGGTGCGATGATGTTCCAAAGGAGCGTTCCCGCGCGGTCGCCATCGGCATACACGAGCGTTTGCAGCTTGGCGGCCGCTCCTTTCGCCTGCTTCGCCATCTCCACCGCCGGGGTGACAAGCTTTTTGCGCGGCTCGTATTGCATCGTGACGTAGTTCAGCTCGAGAATGTCTTTTCCTTGCTTGACAAAAAAGCCTTGTCCGGATTTGCTGCCGAGCCAGCCGTTTTCAAGCATCGTGTTCATAAACTCCGGCACGCGGAACGCCTCTTTTTCTTCCCCTTCGACGTTTTCATACACGTTGTTGGCGACATGCACGAACGTATCGAGCCCGACGACGTCAAGCGTGCGGAACGTCGCGCTTTTCGGCCGGCCGATGAGCGGCCCCGTCACCGAATCGACCTCGCCGACGCTGTAGCCGCCTTGCATCATCTCGCGGACGGTGACAAGCAAGCCGTACGTGCCGATCCGGTTGGCGATGAAATTCGGCGTATCTTTCGCCATGACGACGCCTTTGCCGAGAACATCTTCGCCGAATGTTTTCATGTAGGCGACGACTTCCGGATCCGTATGCTCCGTCGGGATGATCTCAAGCAGTTTCAAATAGCGCGGCGGATTGAAGAAATGCGTGCCTAAAAAGTGTTTTTTGAAATCGTCGGAACGCCCCTCCGCCATCGCGGCGATCGAAATGCCGGATGTGTTCGAGCTGACGATCGTCCCCGGCGTCCGCACCTCGTCAACGCGGGCGAAAACCTCTTTTTTCACTTCCAGCTTTTCCACGACCGCTTCAATGATCCAATCGACTTCCGCCAGCCGGTGGAAGTCATCCTCGAAGTTGCCCGTTTCAATCAAGGCGATGTTGTCTTTGGACATGAGCGGCGCCGGTTTTTGCTTGAGCAGCCTTTCGATCGCCTGGTTGGCGAGGCGGTTGCGCACTTGTTGATGTTCGAGCGTCCAACCTTTTGCTTCTTCCTCTTTTGTCAATTCCCGCGGCACGATATCCAACAGAAGCGTCGGAATGCCGACGTTCGCCAAATGGGCGGCAATGCCAGAACCCATGACGCCGGAGCCAAGCACCGCGGCGCGCCGAATGCGTTTTGCCATTTCGGTTCCCCCTCACACCATTGAATGAATGGTCATTCATTTTTTGATGAAAAAAATATCGTTGAAACCGCTCTCTATAACTAAATATATAGTATGTTAGTAATTTTCGCAACATATTTGCCGCACATTTTTCCCGACATTGCGCTCCGAAGTTTTGCCCATACTAACGTTCAGGAGGTGAGCCACCGATGGCCCGGTTGAAAAAAAATCCGTCTGAACGCGGCGTCAGCGCCGCGAGCGTGAAAGGAAACGCCGGCCCGACGGTCGAAGCCGACGGCGGCGGCAAGCGGACGAGCCAAAACCAGCAATACAAAAAGCACAACATGCAAGGGGACTGACGCCCATGGCGTCAGTCCCCTTGCCGTTGTGCACATCCGAGATCGGCGCCGGCGTTTTCCTCTGTTTTGCGCCCCCTACTTGCGGATGATGCCTTTTAAAACAAACGCCACGTTGGCCGGACGTTCGGCGAGCCGGCGCATAAAGTAGCCGTACCAGTCCGTGCCGTACGGAACGTACACGCGCATCGTATATCCTTCGCGCGCCAGCTGCACTTGGCGCTCCGGGCGGATGCCGTACAGCATTTGGAACTCAAACTGGCTGTTGGGAATGTTGTATTCTTTGACGAGCTGCTTCGTATATTCGATGATGGCGTCGTCATGCGTCGCTACAGCTGTATAGTTGCCATTTAGCAAATGCATTTTGATGATCTTCTTAAAGTTCTCATCGACATCTTTTTTATCCGGAAACGCCACTTCAGGCGGCTCTTTGTACGCTCCTTTGACGAGCCGCAAGTTCGGGCGGTACGGCTTTAAGTCTTCAATGTCCTGCTCAGTCCGGTACAAATACGCCTGCAGCACCGTGCCGACGTTGTCGTATTCTTTTTTCAACGTTTTAAAAATGTCAAGCGTTTTTTGGCAGCGCGAATAGTCTTCCATATCGATCGTCACAAACACGCCGCGCTGTTTTGCCGCATCCAAAATGCGGCGCATGTTGCGCATGACAAGGTCATCGGAAATGTCAAGCCCCATCGATGTCATTTTCAGCGACAGCTGCGAGTTCAACTTCTCCCGACTGATCGCCTCAATCGCCTCCAAGCAATGGCGCGCCATCTCATTCGCTTCCTGCTCATTGTCGACAAACTCGCCCAAATAGTCGACCGTGACCGCCAACCCTTTTTCGTTGAGCTGGCGGATGACGCGCACCGCTTCCTCGATCGTTTCGCCGGCGACAAACCTCGACGCGCCGAAGCGGAGGCCGTATCGTTTCGCCCATTTCGTCAACGTTTTATTTTTCGATAAGAACAGAAAAAAATCGCGCATCAACTGCTCCACTGTTGCAAGCCTCCTTGTATGGAAACGCATTCACCATCCCTTATTGTACCATGTTTCCGTTCTATTGAATATGTTTTTTCCTGACGTTTTATTTTTTATTTATGTATAATTTTCCACTCGTTGGACAATCTACAAGCGAACAACCAACGAAAGGAGCGAACAGCGATGCAACAGCAACCGCAAATGAACCCGCAGGCGGCGATGCCCGAGCCGCCGCAAATGGTGTCCACGAAAGACGCCATGTATTTTTCCGACATGATGTCATGGAACTTGCTCGCGGCGAAAAAAGCGCACTTTTTCGCCGCGCAATGCCGAGACCCTGAAGTGGCGCAAGCGATCGAGCGCGCCGGGCAGATGCATCAGCACCATTACGAAATGATTTTGCGCCATTTGCAAGCCCCGCCGCAGCCGCCGGTGATGTGAAAGGAGGAACGCCGCATGAACACGAAACAAGTGCAAAATCCAGAGACGCAAGTGCCGAAAACGCCGCAAATGAACGAGCGTGATTTTCTCAACGACATGCTGGCGACGGAAAAATACATGACGTTGTCATACAGCGTCTTTTTGCATGAAGCGAGCAACCAACCGTTATATCAAGATATGATGAATATTTTCACCGAAACGCAAAACTGTCAGCGCGACTTGTACAATTTGATGTTCAAAAAAGGATGGTACAAGCTTGAAGCCGCCGATCCGCAAAAACTTCAGCAAACGTACCAGCAGTTCCAAGGATATACCAGTCAACTTCCCTATCGAGGCAACGTGATGCAATGATCCCGTTCGATGAGGATGTCCTCGCTCCACCCGGACATCCTCTTCCGAATGAGCAGTTGAGAAGAGGAAGGAGGGGATGGCGGCGCCATCCGAATCGGTATGGAGCATGCTACAAACGTCAGAGATTGCGGCGGGCGTCCGCATCCTCGACACCGGAATCATGGAATAAGCATCCCTTCTTGTTCCACAGGGATGCTTATTCTTTCATGGATAGAGGATTAATACCACCAGCCTGGATACGGCGGGTACGGCGGATACGGCGGGTACGGGTAAAACGGACGCGGAGCCAACGCGCCGCCGAGCAGTCCACCCAAGAAACCGCCGACAAATGGGGCGCCAAACAACAATCCTGGAAATAGCATCATTCCTTCTCCTTTCCCCAAAGCTAGAATGCTACACTTTATTCATATGCAACAACAAGAAAAGAGGGTGGGCCGTCCGCCCACCCCTTGCCCGTTTTCTCACCACCAAATCGGGCCGTACCACCACGGATAGAGAAACGGCGGGACCAATGCGCTTCCGAGCAAACCGCCTAAAAAGCCGCCGAAAAATGGAGCAACAAAAAACGGAGCGCCGAAGAAAAATGGGTGCGGACGCCAAAACCACCAGCCCCATGGCCGCCAAATGCGCTCATCCGCCATTTGGAGATGACTCATCTTGCTTCCCCCCTTCCGCCTGTTTATTCCCACTGTATGATGTAAAACGCCTGCTGCTTAGGCCAGCACCCAAGGAGCATGGAAAAACCTCTTGAAACCGGCGGCGCCTGATTGGAAAGGAGGGCTGGTCTGACCAAACCTCTTCATCTGGAAGGGGATTCATTCATTTGGGGGAAATGCTCAGCTTCACATGATCTGACCAAACCCCTCCATCTGGAAGAGCGGTGAAAAACAGGGCCCGCATGCAATTGGATGAAATTTGCCCAGAGAAGAAACTGGTATGGGAAAATTTTTTCAATAGGGAAACAGTTAGAGCGGACAGTCTTCTCCGCTACATCCTCAGTCTTCTAGAGATTTGATCAATCTGCCGAACACGAAAACAGGCGGCTGTCCGCCGCCCGCGTTCACACAAGCTCTATGCGCACCTGTTCATACAAACAGATGATCGAATCGAACAAAATGCGCACCGCTTCAGTCATTTCGTCTTCGCTCATGGAAAGAACCGGAATGAACGTCAACACCGGGCCGAGCGGACGGATGACAAGCCCTCTCCGGCGCGCCTCGAGGATGATCCGGTGCTCCACCATGGCCGCGCGTGGGAACACCTCTTTCGTTTTTCGGTCTTTCACGATTTCAACGCCGCACATCAAGCCTTTTTGCCGGATGTCGCCAACAATTGGAATTTCATACAACCGCTCAAGCCATTCGGCCAGTCGGCGCGCCTTCCGCTTTACGCTGTCAATCAGGCCGCGTTTTTCGATGAGCTCAATGTTTTTCAGCGCGACGGAACAAGTGAGCTGATTCCCCGTGTACGTATGGCCGTGATAAAATGTTTTGTCTTCGTCCACATCGCCGAGAAATGCGGCATAAATCTCTTCCGTGACCAGTGTGGCCGCGAGCGGCAAATATCCTCCCGTGATCCCTTTCCCAAGACAGACAAGATCCGGCTTCACCTCTTCCTGCTCGCAGGCGAACATCGTGCCGGTGCGGCCAAAGCCGACGGCGACCTCGTCGCAAATGAAGAGCACCCCGTAACGGCGGCAAAGCGTCTCCACTCCTTTTAAAAACCCACGCGGATGGACAATGATCCCCGCCGCTCCTTGCACAAGCGGTTCCACGATCACACCGGCGATGGAGTCGTGCTGCTCCTCAAGCACCCGTTCAAGCTCGCGCAAACAATAGCCGACGATCTCCTGCTCACTTCCATATTCGTCCATGCGGTACACGTACGGCGACGGCACTTCGATCCGCTCAAACAAAAGCGGCGCAAAAATGCGGTGGAACACATCCATCCCCCCGACGCTCACCGCCCCGACCGTATCCCCGTGGTACGCTTCCTTCAACGAGACAAACTTGTTCTTCTTCGCGTATTTAACCGGATCGATGTTTTTCCAATACTGATAGGCGATCTTGAGGGCAATTTCCACCGCCGCCGCCCCGGTATCGGAATAAAACACTTTCGACATTCCCGGCCAATAGTCAACGAGCGTTTTGGCGAGCAAAATCGACGGCACATTCGCCGAGCCGAGCAGCGTCGAGTGGGCGATTTTCTCTAATTGCTCGCGAAGCGCCGCATTCAACTCCGGATCGTTATGCCCGTGGACATTGACCCACAGCGACGCATAGCCGTCTAAATACCGGTTGCCGTCAACATCGTACAAATAGCTTCCTTGCCCGCGTTCAATGATCAAGGGGCGTTCTTTGGCATACTGCTTCATTTGCGTGAATGGATGCCATACGTATTGCTTGTCCCACTGTTCCAATTGCTCATAGCTATACGCCAACGCCAAGCACCTCCAGCCATTGATTCGCCTTTCCTTGTTCGATCCAATGCTCAGCTAGGGTTTCCAGTTCCCGCCTTGAGACTGCAGGAAGGAGCGGCACGACCCCGAGCACCGGCAGCCGAAGCAAGGCCACGATCGTTTCGACATTGTTTTGGTGGATGACCTCTTGCTCTTGAAACTGATTAAACACAAGGCCCAACAGGCGAATGCCTTTGGCGTCCGCATACGCCGCCGTCGTCACCGCATGGTGAATCGCGCCAAGGCCCGAGAGCGACACGAGAACCGCCGGCAGCTCATAGTCACGGACAAAATCGCTCGTCATATAGAATCGTCCGTCGCGCTCGCACCACGGAACGGCCAACCCTCCCGCTCCTTCGACGAGCACGACATCATAGCGTCGCTTCAGCCATTCCAATCGTTCAGCAATCCTCTCTGGTTCGATGGACGCGCCGGTCAACTTGGCCGCCAAATGCGGCGACATCGCCGGTTCCATATAGTACATGCCTTCTGATGCGGAAAGCTTCGCCACTCGTTCATACCAATATTGTTCGGCAAACGACATCCCGTCTTCGGCCAGTCCAGTCTGAACCGGTTTAAACACGCTGACCTTCATCCCAAGCCGCTCCAGCGCCAACGCCGCGATGGAAGTGACGACCGTTTTGCCGATTTCTGTTCCTGTTCCCGTCATGAAAATGGCGGTTCCCATTCTTATCCCCCCATCCCTCGAGCCATTATGATCGGCTGGATGCGCGGCCATACGCGCGCCGCGATGACAGAACAAACGACGCAAAGCACGAGATCTCCCGGCATCGGAAGAAGAAAGCCAAACCATAGCGTTTGGCCGATGGAAAGCGGAGTCTCTGCGATCCATTTCATCGCGATATACAGCCACGCGCAGCCAAACGCATACACGACCAACAATGCCACTGCATTCGCTTTCCATATGTCCTGCGCTCTTGTCCATTGAAAGCGGTGCACAAGCGAGCCGCACGTATACGCCCCGGCGATGAAGCCAAGCAAGTAGCCAAACGTCGGTTTCCAAATATAACCGAGCCCGCCGCCTTCCGCAAACACGGGCGCGCCCGCCAACCCAATCAACACGTAAAGCATCTGGCTGAGCGCTCCTACTCTCGGACCAAGCAGACAGCCAGCCAAGTAAACCGCAGCGATTTGCAGTGTAAACGGCACATACGGCACCGGAATTTTGATCCACCCGCCAACAGCCGTCAACGCCGCAAACAGTGCAGCCCAAATAAAGGAACGGATGCGCACGTTTCCCCTCCTCCCCAATATTTGTTTCTATTTTGCCTAATGCGCCTTTTATTTGTCAACCTTATTTTTTATAAAGGTTTACATTTAAAAAAATGATGAGGGTGTCCCGAAAGGATTAGGACACCCTTCCTTGTCACCATTTATAGTTACGAAAGATTGATCCACTCACAATATGTTGTATTTCATTTGGTGGGGATGGCGATTTTGAGTCAGCCTCTTTGTTCGTTCAGTTCACCAAGCAAACTACGGCGCAAGCAACAGCCAACGCTCAACCTTCATCCTCCCACAAGCGGAACGGGTCCATCCGTTCGCCGTCCGTTTTCGGCATCACCGGTAATCCGCTTTGCCCCTCTTGTTTTTCCAACAAAAAAGACAACAAACGCACCGCCTCCGCAATATGCCTTCCCTTGTTCAACATGATGCACTGCGCCTTCCTTCCAAGCGAAACGTCCGAGATTTCCGCTCGCGACGGAATTCCCTTTTTTGTCATTTGTTCAAGCACTTGCGTCGCCCAAATAACCGGGATGTGGGCCGCCCGGCATAGCGCCAAAACGTCGTTCTGCGCGGCCGCGAGATGTTCAAACCCGATCTCCAAGGCCAAATCGCCGCGCGCAATCATCACACCAAACGCCGGAAACTTCAATCCCTCAAGCAAAATGCGAACGAAGTTATGAAGCGCCGTCCGCGTTTCGATTTTCGCGATCACCGGGAGAGAACCAGCCCCTTGTTCGGCAAGCAAATGATAAAGTTTTCGGAGATCATAAGGGGTCTGAACAAACGACAGCCCGACGATGTCCGCCCATTTTGCGATGAACGGAATCCATTCAAGGTCCCGGTTCGTGAGCGGTGGAACCGTCAAATGAGGGAATGAATCGGGAAGATGAATGCCCGTTCCTTGCTTAATCGCTTTCCGCTTTCCTCCATCGGCAACGACTTTGGCCTCTACATGCCGCTCGTGCACTTTCACGACCCGCGCGACAATTTGCCCATCGTTCAAGTAGAGGCGATCTCCTGCCTTCACATTGCGCCACGCCTTCGCCAACGTCGTCGTTATTTTCACACCGCAGCCATTCTGCGCCGCTGCAAACGCAGCGTCATCGAAATAAATATACAGCGGCGTACCGACGGTGACGAACGCTTTCATTGGAATGAACAAAACAGAAGAAAGGGTGAAAGAATCCGACCCGCGCCCCAGTTTCATCCCTTTTTGCACATAGGCCGTCCGCGAAAGAAGAACTTTAAAACAAGACGGCGCAATTTGTTCAATGACCCGCAGTTTTCGTTTTTTTCCGCGCACATCGGTAAACAGCAGTTCATCCCCTTCTCGAACGGCCGCTCCGTCCTCAGCCGTCAACTGCCACAAGAATGAAACATCGCGGGGGAACGGAGACGGCGGAGGAGAAGAGAAAGAAATGACGCCGATGAGCGGCTCCATTGGTTCTCCATATTGATTTTTCTTCACTGAGAGCTTCATTGGCCCCGCATCGACCGCCAAGCGGGCAACCCGGATTTTTGGACCCGGCAGATCCATGTAAATACGGCATCGCCTCCCTCGCAGCTGCAACTCCAACTGCTTCTCGGCTTGACGAATGATGGAAACGAGCGCCTCCCACGTTTCCGGAGAACCGTAGGCGCAGTTGATGCGGGCAATGTCCATGCCATAAAGAAGCAGCAACTCGATCAGCCCTGGCTCATCCACCCATGCCTCGTCCATCGTCACCATGATGCGTGTCGGCCGAACAGAACTTGGGCTTCCAAACACCGCATCGGCCCGTTTATGAAGCAACTGTTTCGCTTCCTTTCTTGTCATCTTTCGAAGCCCGCATCCACCATCAATCGGCGTGCGCAAATATGCCAAAATTTGTTCGATCGCATCGATGAGATGATCCTCTTGCCCCTCGAGCCGCCACCCGGCGTCTTCCATCGCTTCAAGCAAATCCGACGGCATATGCTCTCTCATATATAAGCAGGCAAGCAACTGATCCCGGCTCTCTTCATGGGATGGAAGAGGAAAATGCTTCTGCTTTTGTTCCACCCACTCCGCCATCCCGCGGTAAAAAGCGGCCAAGCGGGCGCCCAAATCTCGTTTGTCGTGCATCAGCGGCACCAACCCTTGTGAAAAATGCGGTTTTACTTTTATATATTCGCCGCTTTCGTAAATGAGAAGACAAAAAAACCGGCGCCATTCGCCGGTTGAATGCGACAGAAACAGGAAGCCGCTTCTCGCTGTATTATTTTTGCACGACAATTTTCATTCCGCATTGGCAAAGCAACGAATGCTTCAACCGCCGCAACGGCTGACCGCACTGTTCACAAACGATCGTTTTATTCACTCGTTTTCTCCCCTTTGTTGCGTGGTTGGTTTCTATTATACACCTATGATTATTTAAAGTAAATATAAAATGATAATAATTATAAATATCAAGCATATCATTTGGTCTCTGTTTCCATTTATGATAAGGTAATAATAGTGCCAATATTCAAAACAAGGGGGCTGTCACGATGTACGACATCGCCATCATCGGCGCTGGGCCGGCGGGAGCGAGCGCTGCGATCTTCGCCGCCAAAGCGGGAAAAAAAACGGTGTTGTTTGACAACGACAAAGGCATGACAAAACGCGCCTAGGTGGAAAATCATTACGGCGTTCCGGAAATCAGCGGCGCGGAATTGGTTGAAACACAAGTGACGGACGTGCAAAAAACGGACAACGGCTTCCGCCTCGAAACGAAAAACGGCTCATTTGAGGCGAAACACGTCATTTTCGCCACTGGCGTCGCCACTGATCTGGCGGAAAAAGTCGGCCTGCGCACCAAACCAGGCACGGAGCCGCGCATTAAAACGGTGATTGACGTCGACGCCAGCGGCAAAACGAACATCGACGGCATTTGGGCGGCCGGGACGGTCGCCGGCGTCAGCGTCCATACAATCATCACGGCGGGCGACGGGGCGAAAGTCGCCATCAACGTCATCAGCGAGCTGAACGGCGAACGGTACGTTGACCATGACGTGCTGAAAAAATGACAAAAAGGTGTCCCGAACGAGACGGGACACCTTTTCTGATTGCCGTATAAACGACCGGGACACGATATGGCGGGCTATGCTGAACGAAGAACCGCTTTTGGAGACAGCCTTTTTTCATCCCCACATCGAAATGTCAGCCGACTGCCTCGCCAATCCCGGAGCACTTACTGTCCGATGCTTCGGTATTGTCCTTCGAAAAACAAAAGCGGGTCGCCCGGTTCGTCTTTCATGAAAATGTCGGTCACTTCGCCAAAATACAACGTATGATCGCCGGCCACGTGCGAGCTGTGGACATTGCATAAAATATTCGCCAACGCCTCCGGCAAAATCGGATGGCCGTTCACCCACTCAAACGAAACGGGGCGTTCTTCTTTCAACTGGCCGGCAAACAAGCGCGACAAGTCCTCTTGATCGCGGCGCAAAATGTTGACGGCAAATTTCCCCGTTTGCTTGACGATGTCATGCATTCGCGCTTTATGTCCAATGGAGACGACGACAAGCTTCGGGTCGAGCGAAACGGACATAAAGGCGTTCGCCGTCATTCCTTTCGCTTCTCCTTGAAATTCGGTCGTCACGACCGTCACGCCGGTCGCAAATTTTCCCATGGCTCGGCGAAATGTGCGATCATCCATACGGTTCTCCCATCCTTCCCTTTTCGTCATCAGCCGCCCTGACTCTGCAGCTGGCGTGCAGACGCTTTCTTCCTTTAACTTGAGGTTTTACGCTTCTCCGGCATTTTGCCTCTATTCATGCCAGAATGCAAGCCAAATCTATCCCCATCATAGCAGAAATAGAGGAAAGAAACAACGATATACGGCAGTCATCGGCGGCCTGCCGCTCCAAGGTACGCCTCTGCCACCCGTTCATCGGCGAGCAGCTCGGCGGCCTTCCCGTGCACCACGATGCTTCCCCGCTCCAGCACATACGCCTCATCCGCTGTCTGCAGCGCGGCGCGCACGTTTTGCTCCACAAGAATAATGGCCGTGTGAAATTGGTCGCAGAGCTGTGTCAGCAGTTCCATGATTTCTTTCACGACGAGCGGCGCCAGCCCTAACGATGGTTCATCGAGCAAAAGCAGCTTTGGTCTCGCCATCAGCCCGCGGGCGATCGCCAACATTTGCTGTTCTCCGCCGCTTAATAGTCCTCCCGGACGGTCGAGCATCGTTTGCAGCTTCGGGAACAGCTCGAGCACCCGCTCATAGTCGCGCTTCACTTCCTGTCCGTTGCGGCGGTGTCGTCGATAGGCTCCAAGCAGCAAATTATCCTTCACCGACAGGCTGTCAAAAATTTGCCGCCTCTCCGGAACAAGGCAAATACCTTTTTCCACCATTTGCTCCACCTTTCCGTATGGAAGCGGTTCATGTTCAAAAAGAATCTCCCCTTCCTTTGGGGCGTACACGCCGGCAATCGTGCCGAGCAACGTGCTTTTGCCCGCCCCGTTGGCGCCGACAACAGCGATGATTTTTCCTTCGCCCACTTGCAAACTAACCCCTTTTAACACGTGCAAATGGCCGTGGTAGACATGGACATTGCGAAGCGTGAGCATCATCAGACCGCCTCCTCTCCTAAATACGCCTTGATGACGTCCGGGTGCCGCGCGATCTCTCCCGGCGTCCCTTCCGCTATTTTTTTGCCGTAATCAAGGACCATGATCCGGTCGGCGATCGACATGACTGTTTCCATATCATGTTCCACGAACAAAAAGGTGAACCCTTGTTCTCTCATCGCCAGCAACACATCGACGAGCCTCTTTGATTCTTGCGGGTTCAGCCCGGCCATCGGCTCGTCAAGCAAAATGAGCGAAGGACGGGACACAGCCGCCCGGGCGATTTCCACAAGCCGCTGCGTTCCATACGGCAGTGTGCCTGCCCGCTCCCATGGAAGATGAGCCAAACCGACCTGCTCGAGGCAGGAAAACGCCTGTTCCTGCGCTTGCTTTTCTTCTTTCACCGTGCGCGGCAGCCGGAAGCCAGCGCTGAGGATTCCGCTCTTCAACCGTGAATGAAATCCGACCATCACGTTTTCCAGCACCGTCATATCGGAAAACAGCTGCAAGTTTTGAAACGTCCTTGTCATTCCCAGCATCGCCAGCTCGTGCGGCTTTTTTCCAGTGACTACAGCTCCTTGGAAGCGAACGAGACCACTAGTCGGCGGAATAATGCCGCTGATCATATTGAACAAGGTGGTTTTGCCTGCCCCGTTCGGCCCGATCACCGCGACGATTTCTTCTTTTTTCACGTGGAAGGACACGTTTTGCACTGCCTGAACGCCGCCAAATGACTTGGACAATTGCTCCACCTCAAGCAGCGCCTCGTTCATCCTTGCCCACCTCCAATCGAACCAGCTTGGCGGCTGTCGACTGCAGCCTCCCTCTTTTGACGCCGGCCTGTTTCCAAAAGCCGCTTCATTCCCTTGGACAGGACACCCGAAAGTCCGTTCGGCATGTAAATCAACATCACCACGAGCAACAAGCCAAAAAAGACAATTTCGAACTCGCCGCCAGCATGAGGAATGAGAAACGGGACAACGGCTTTCAGCCATTCTCCTAAGCAGACATAAACAGCCGCGCCGACGAGTCCGCCCCACACATGGGACGATCCGCCGATCACCACCATAATCAAAAAGTAAATCGACGGGACGATGCCGAATAAGTCTGGATTGATAAACGTGACGTAATGGGCGTATAAGCTCCCGGCAACCGAGGCGTAAACAGCGCTGAGCATAAAAATTTGCAGCTTGTATTTCGTAATGTTCACCCCAAGCGAGCTTGCGGCCACCTCGCTTCCGTGAATCGCCCGCAGCGCTCTTCCGACCCGGGAGCGGACGATATTATGGGCAAACCATAGCCCGGCAAGGACAAACAACGAAACGAGGTAGTAAAACTGGAGATCGCTTTGCAGCGAGACCTCGGCGATATGAATCGGAGGGATGCCGAAAAATCCATTCAATCCTCCCGTAATTCCTTTCCATTCTTTAAAAAACGTAAACATAATGACGCCAAATCCTAACGTCGCCAACGCCAAATAATGTTCGCGCAGCCGAAAAACCGGAATGCCGACAACCAACGCCACCAATGCAGCCAAGGCCGCGCCGGCAGCCAACGCCAGCCAAGGCGACCATCCCGAATGTGCCGTCAAATAGGCGGACGCATAGGCGCCAATGCCATAAAAGGCAGCCTGGCCGAGCGAGATTTGCCCTGCATACCCCATCAACAGCGTCATCCCCGTGCTCACGAGCGCATAGAGCCCGATGAGAATGAGCGTGCTTAACACATAATTATTGCCGAAGACAAGCCAAGGGAGACCGAGCCAGACGGCTGCGCCGGCAAACCAAAGCCACCGTTTTCGTCCATCTGCCATTCGTTGACCGTGCTGCATCCATCCGCCCCCCTTATACCCGCTTTCCGGTCATCTTGGCGAACAGCCCGTTCGGCATGAAAAACAGCACAAGCAATAGCAGACCGAAACTGATCGCTTCTTTGTATCCCGAGGACAAGTATCCTTCCGCAAATGATTCAAGCAGCCCAACGAGAAACGCACCGGCGATCGCAGCCGGGGCGTTCGTCAATCCCCCGACAACGGCGGCGATGAACGCCTTCAGCCCAATCATCATCCCCATATCATACGAGGCTCCGGAGATCGGGGCGATGACGATTCCCGCGAGCGCCCCCAGACCGGCGCTGACGGCAATCGCGCCAAGCGACATTTTGCGGATGTCAATCCCCATCAACCGAGCGGCAAACGGATTGATGACACAAGCGCTCACCGCTTTGCCGAGATATGTCCGATTAAAGAATACATGCAACGCCATGAAGCTGACGACCGAGATGGCAATCGCCCAAACGCTTTGCCATTGGATGACCGCGCCAAACATGCGCAGCGCCTCATTTCCGGTAAACGGGCGCAACGCATAAGGGTCAGTCCCCCAAACGAGCAAAGCAATCCCCCGAAACACAAACGAAACGCCGATTGTGATAATAATGAGCACGGCGACAGACGAACGACGCGCCGGCTGAATCGCCAGCCGTTCAAACAGTCCGCCGACGGCCATCACCGATGCAATGCTGAGCCCAATCGCGAGCGCAAACGGCACGCCGCTGTTGACGAATGTGATGCAAAACAGCGCGCCTAACATGGCAAAATCGCCTTGGGCCAAGTTCAAAATGCCGGTCACACTGTACGTAATGACAAATCCGAGCGCTACGAGCGCATAAATGCTGCCAATCGTGAGCCCGGAAAACAACAGCTGGACAAACTGGCTCCACGCCTCCATTTCCCATCCCTCCTTCAGCAGTTAAGTGAAACAAAAGGGAATTAGCGGTCTAATTCCCTTTTTACTGCTCAACAAGGACAAACTTGCCGTCTTGAATTTGCACCATCACCAAACTGTCGGCATCAAGCCCCGTATGGTTGTCTTTTGACATATGGAAGACGCCCGAGATGCCGATAAACTTTTTCGTATTCTCCAGCGCCGACCGTATTTTTTCTTTATCAGTCCCCGCCTCTTTCATCGCATTGGCCAACAGGTGAAATGCATCCCACGCATGTCCGCCAAACGTGGTCGGCTCATAACCGTACGCTTTTTCAAAGTCTTCTTTGTATTTTAACAACGTTTCTTTTTGCGGATCGTTGTCCGAAAGCTGGTCTGCCACTAAAATGCGCCCGACCGGGAAAATGACGCCGTTAGCCGCATCACCGGCTAGATCGATAAAACTTTTTGTGCCAATGCCGTGGCTTTCAACAATCGGCACATCAATGCCCAACTGCCGGATGTTTTTTGTCACGACCGCCGATTCCTGCGCTGTTCCCCATACGATAATGGCTTGCGGATTCGCTTTTTTCACCTTTGTCAACATCGCTTTCGCATCATCGACCGTCGCCTCAAACTCCTCTTCGATGACGGCTTTCACCCCATATTCCGGGGCATAATGCACAAACTCTTCATGCCCGCTCGTTCCATAGGCATTGGCGACATTCAGCCAGGCGACGTTCATCCATCCTTTCTCTTTTAGAAAACCAAGCAGCTTCTGAATGACGATATTGTCCCCTTGAGCGGTTTTAAATGTCCAATGACGTGAGGATCCATCGCTTGGATTGACGATTTGTTTGCTTGCGGCGAGGGAAATGTACGGAATGCCTGCTTTTTCAATGAGTGGAATCATGGCTAAGGAGTTGCCGCTGATCGTGCCGCCGATGATGGCCGTCACGTTGTCTTGTTCGATCAGTTTTTTCGTGGATAATACGGCCTCATTTTGGTTGGACTTGTCATCATAGACAATCAGCTTGATTTTCTTTCCATCAATGCCGCCTTGCTTGTTCCATTGCTCAACGAGCATTTTGACCGTCTCCATCTCCGGTTTGCCAAGCGGGGCCGCCCCGCCTGAGGCAGAGAAAATGGCGCCGACTTTGATCTCATCCTCTCCATTCCCAGATGTCGATGTCTTTCCACAGGCGGCAAGGAAAAGGAACAGCAATGCCGCCATGAACAGAGACATTCTCTTTTTCATTATTTTGTTCCCCCTTTTATATTGACAACGCTTTCAAATTAATTTTCTTCCGCCAGGCCTTCACCCGGCGGAAGAAAATCAGCGCCGCCGCTTAAACGCTTCGGCGGTGTTTATTTTATGTTGCCGGACGTATTGCTCAATTTCATGCAACGGCGCCTGTTCCCGCAGCAGGCGGACAATCTCTCTATGTTCTTCGATCGAGGCTTTTGCCCGCTGCGGGACAAACGTGAATCCGTACACGCGGATGCGCTTCATCCGCTGCCAAATTTGCTTGATTTGCTCCTCAAGATATGCATTGCCGCAATGGGCGTAAATCAAGGAATGAAACTCGTAGTTCAGCTCGCTGAACCGTTCAAGATCCAGCTCTTCAAGCGCCCGCTCCATTCGTTCGTTCAACTGCTCAAGCTCTTCGATCGCCTCCTTCGTCAAATGGGTGGAGCCAAGCGCAGTCGCATAGCCTTCTAAGACAGCCAAAACGGATAACGTTTCTACATATTCTTTCTCGTTAATGGTGCTGACGACAGCGCCTGCATACGGCTTGAACTCGACTAATCCTTCTGCCTCAAGCTGACGGATCGCTTCGCGCACTGGGATGCTGCTCAACCCCAGCTCGCGGGCGATTTGATCGATGACGACGCGGTATCCCGGCCCGTAGACGCCGTTTTCAATGCGGGAAAGAATATACTCATAAGCCAATTGGGTTTTGTTTTTCGCTTTCGTTTCCATACGTTTATCATATACTAGATCATATACATTGACTAGTCGTTATGCCTGTTCGGCAGACAAGGCGGTCCGTTTCTCCCCCTTGCCAAACGCGGGGATCGGCGGATCGCCGACCGCGACGTGGACGACTTGCACTTCCGTATAGAAATCAAAGCTGTAATGCCCGCCTTCGCGGCCGATGCCGCTGTATTTCGTCCCGCCAAACGGGATGCGCAAATCGCGGACGTTCGGCGAGTTGACCCACGCCATCCCGCTTTCGATCGCTTGAGCGACGCGATGGCCGCGCTTCATGTCGCTCGTCCAGACGTATGCCGCCAGCCCGTATTTCACATCGTTCGCCAATCGAATGGCCTCTTCTTCACTCGCGAAAGACATGACCGCCATGACGGGGCCGAAAATTTCTTCCTGCGCCACTTTCATATCGTTACGGCAGTTAAGCAACAATGTCGGCGGCACGAAATTGCCACGCTCCAATCCTTTCGGAACGCTGGGGGCATAGACGTCCGCCCCTTCCTGCTTGGCAATCTCGATATAGTGATTCACCCGCTCCCAATGATTGCGGTGAATGAGCGGTCCAAGCTCGGTCGCTGGATTCATTGGATCGCCGATGACGATGCGGTCGACGCGGTCTTTCAACCGCTTGACAAATTCGGCGTAAATCGACTGCTCAAGCAAGAGCCGCGAGTTGGCCGTGCACCGTTCGCCATTTAATGAAAACACCCCCCAAACCGCCGCGTCGAGCGCCCGTTCGAGATCCGCATCGGCGAACACGATGAGCGGCGACTTGCCGCCGAGCTCCATCGATGTTTTTTTCAACGTCGCAGCGCTGTTGCGGATGATTTCCATGCCGGTCGTCGTTTCACCGGTAAACGAAATGAGGCGCACATCCGGGTGGGCGACCAACGCAGCGCCCGCCGCTTCGCCAAACCCGTGCACGACGTTGAACACCCCGCGCGGCAGCCCGGCTTCATCGATGATTTCTGCGAGCTTATTCGCCGTCAACGGCGACCATTCGGCCGGCTTCAACACGACGGTGTTGCCGGTGGCGAGCGCCGGAGCGACTTTCCATGTCTCGAGCATAAACGGCGTGTTCCATGGCGTGATAAGCCCCGCCACGCCGACTGGTTTATAAACGGTATAGTTTACAAACTGTCCATTCACATGGTACGCTTCACCGACAAGGCGCGTTTTCACCATTTCTGCGTAGAAGCGGAAGTTTTCCGCCGCGCGGGCGGCTTGCTTTTTCGCCTGGCTGATCGGAATGCCGGTGTCAAGCGCCTCTAGGTAGGCGATGTCATCCGCATATTTTTCAATCAAGTCGGCAATGCGAAAGAGATAGCGAAGCCGTTGTTCCACCGGCATCGTCCGCCACGGGCCATGATCAAACGCCTCTTTCGCCGCCTGGACCGCCGCGTCGATGTCTTCCTTCCGCCCCTCGGCCACTTCGTTGATCGGTTCGTTCGTAAACGGATTGATGTTGTGAAAATACGCGCCAGCCGCGCTTTCGACAAACTGTCCGTTGATATAATGAAGCACGTTCGGCTGCTTCGCCATTCGTCTCCTCCTCCCGCTATGTCCGATAGCGCGCATGAATGTTGTTGTGCTTGTACGTCCCCGCCCCGCTGAATTCATACAGCTCAAGCGACAGCGCCAAATAGCGTTTCGCAAACAGCGGGGCGAAATGATCTTTCATGACCGCAAACAGTTCATCGCCGACCGCTTTTTTGACTTCCTCGGGGCGCCCGGCGGCGATTTTCAGTGTCGCGTGCACGAACGCATCATCTTCCGCACCGTCAGCCACATAATATTCGCTGAGCCGAACGGCGCGCGAGCGAATGCCGCCGATCGGAAACCAATCGCTCCGCTTGATCAACACGCGGTGGACTTTTTCCAGCAAGCCGCGAATGTCGGCCTCTTCACCGAGATTGTCCGTGTACTCGACAATAAAGTGCGGCATGATTCCCCCTCCTTTGGCTAGACGATGTAATTCACTAGCCTCCCGATGCGCTCGATTTCCGCCACGACCTCATCGCCGGGCCGGACATTGACCGCCCCTTTCGGCGTGCCGGTCAAAATCAAGTCGCCAGGCGCGAGCGTCATGAATTCGGTGATGTACTCAAGCAAGTACGGGATCGAAAAAATCATATCGCCCGTATATCCTTCCTGCACAACGGCTCCATTGACATACGTCCGCAGCCGGAGCGCCATCGGATCGCCGACTTCGTCATGGCTGACGATCCATGGGCCGAGCGGCGTCGCCCGGTCGCGGTTTTTGACGCGAAAATTCGGTCGATAGTAATTTTCCAAGTAGTCGCGAACGGCGTAATCGTTGGCAATCGTATAACCCCAAATGTAGTCGTACGCTTGTTCCGCTCTCACCCGGCGGGCAGGGCGGCCGATCACCACCGCCAGTTCGCATTCGTAATGCATCATGTTCACGCCATCGGGTCGAACGGTTTGACCGCGATGGCCGACGAGCGTGTTTTTCCCTTTGAAAAACAAAAGCGGCTCTTTCGGCGCGGAAAACGACAGCTCGCCGGCATGGTCGGCATAATTCAATCCAAGCGCGATGATCGTGCCCGGCTCCACCGGAGGAAGCCATATCACCTCACGTTCGTTGACGATCGTTCCGTCCGGCAGGCGGAGGCGGTCACCGTCAAGCGGCTCGGCTTCGGCCACGATTCCGTTCCAAGCGACGCGCGCCCTCTTCATCGCTCATCGTCTCCTTGTTCCGGGGCGATTTCGTTTTCCAACACCCCGATCCCTTCGATTTCAATGCACACCACATCTCCTGCCGAAACAAGCGGCGCATCAGCCGGCCAACTGAAAAACAGCACATCGCCCGGGTAAAGGGTCATAAACGCGGTTACATCGGCCAGCCATTGTTCCACCGGCTGGCGGAAGCGGCTCGGATCTGCGCGCTGGACGAGGCGCCCGTTGACGTATACGCGCGCGGTGAGAGTGGAGAGCGGCGCCGCTTCCTCTTTCGGCACGATCCACGGGCCGACCGGGGCAAAGCCATCGCGCGCCTGCTCCTTCACCGCCGGGCGATAGCGCTGCTTGTGCGGAATCGAGAGATCATTGACGATCGTATAGCCGAATACAAAATCGAGCGCCTGCTCGCGCCGTACGCGCGCCGCCGTCCGCCCGATCACCAGCCCGAGGGCTGGAGCCGCCTGAAGGTGCTTCACCCCACGAGGCAGCAACACCGGCCGCCGATGGGCATTGATCGTGTTGACCGGCTTCATATACAGCACCGGGCCTTCGGGCGGCTTTTCATACGGCGGGGCAATCATCTCTCTTGACAACGCCGCCCATTCCTTCAAATCATTCAACGCCACTCCGTACATCGCTCCGTCAATGGGCGCGTCCCATTCCCATTCATCGACGCGGCAGACGCGCCCTCCAATCAACACCTTCCCGCCGCGCGGATCCGCTTTTGCCTCAATCGTCCGCCTCATGCCGGCCAGGCGCAAGCGTACATTCGCCATCACTTCTCCTCCTCATCTGCCTGCTGCATGCGCCTGTTTTATGTCGTTTGCTGCGGCGTCGCTTCTGCCAACAGTCCGTATTTGACGAGCGTGCGGCGGATTTGCTGCTGATGCTCTTCGCTTGGCAAATCGAGCGGCAGCCGGAGCTTCGGGGTGATTTTTCCCATCATCCCGAGCGCCGCCTTGACCGGGCCCGGATTCGTTTCAATGAACAGCACATCATTGAGCTCCATCAGCTCAAAATGAAGATCTTGCGCACGCTTGATGTCACCTTCGAACCAGGCGTCGTGCAGCTCCGCCACTTTATCGGGCACGACGTTCGCCGTCGCGCTGATCGATCCGGCGCCGCCGATCGAAAGCATCGGATAGCACAATAGCTCGATGCCGGAAAAAAGAAGGAAATCGCGCCCGCAATGCCACAACACCCGGTTGACATGTTCAAAATCTTTATTTGACTCTTTTACCCCGATAATGTTCGGACAATCCTCGGCCAACCGCGCTAACGTCTTCACTTCCAAATTGACCGCCGTCCGCCCCGGGATGTTGTAGACGATGATCGGGATATCGACCGCCTCGGCCACCGCCTTAAAATGTTTATACAGCGCCTGTTGGGACGGACGGTTGTAATACGGGACGATGACCATCGCCGCATCGGCCCCAATCTCTTGCGCAAATTTGGTCAGCTCGATCGTTTCCGCATGGTTGGTCGAGCCCGTCCCCGGCACGAACGGCACCCGCCCCGCCACCGCTTGTTTCGCCGTTTCCATCACCTGTTTTCGCTCTTCAAGCGTCAGCGAGCTCGGCTCTCCCGACGTTCCCGTGACGGAAATGCCGTGCGTGCCGCTTTCAATATGCCAATTGATAAGTGCAGTCATCGCCGCAAAATCCACGTTTCCTTCCTCATCAAACGGCGTGACGACCGGCGCGATCGAGCCGCGCAGCCGTTCTTTCGCCTCGCGGTATGCCATCCCCTTGCCCCCTATTGACTTTATTTTTCCGAATCTTATTTATATTGTACATATTGTCATATATGAAATCAACGATAAAATCATATATAATCATGTTCCCGAAAACCGCCGGCAGAAGGGATGCGGCCCTTTTCTAAATCAGGAAAGTCGGTTTCCGCTTCGCCAATGTCGGTTCGTTCAGCTCGATCGGCTGGCCGCTGTGAACGTCAAGAACGACGGACGCTTCTTCAAACCAGCTGTCCGGCGCCGCATGCCCCCAAAACGTTTGCCGGCGCGGATCGTCTAAATCCCAGCGGATCGGCGGAAAATCGGGGTCGCTCGTCAAATAATCGCCGTTATACAGCTCAATTCGGTGGCCATCCGGGTCGCGCAAATAGACAAAGAAGGCGTTCGACAATCCGTGGCGGCCCGGCCCGCGTTCAATGTTCGGCGCATACCCGGCCGCCGCCAGCACATCGCAGGCATGAATCAAACTGAGCGGGTCCGACAGCCAAAAACCGATATGGTGCAGGCGCGGCCCTTTCCCATTCATCAGCGCCAAGTCGTGGACGTTTTGCTTCCGGTGCAGCCATGCCGCCCAAAGTTTCCCATCCTCTGTTTCCGTATACTCTGAGCAGGCAAAGCCCAAACCATGGACATAAAAGTCGTACGCGTTCTTTACATCCGTCACCGCGCAGTTGAAATGATCGATGCGCTGCACGCGGGCGCCGCGGTGCAAGTCATACCGTTGCAAAAGCCGCTCCGTTTTCTCCATATGAGCGAAAAACTCAAGCGGCAGCCCGGACGGATCTTGCACGCGAAACGCTCTTCCGACGGCGCGCTGGCTCCCGTCTTCCAACCATTTCGGCTGCAGCGTTTGCGCCGCAAACCATTCATAAAGCGCTTCCAATTCCCGCTCGGAGCCGACTTTGTAGCCAAGCGCTTCGACCGCGGGGCGGGGCGCCTTTTTCAATAGAAGGCTATGATGATGATATTCTTCAAGTCCACGCAAATACAGATGGCTCTCATCCGCTTCCGTCACAACAAACCCAAGCACCCGTTCATAAAAATCGCGGGCGGCGGCTAAATCAGTCACATGCAGCACCGCGCGGGCGCAGCGAATAATGGAAAATGTCATCACTCTCTTCCCCCTTTCGCAACATTCCTTCCTCCAAAGTCAGGCGGCCTACAGAAAGAATCTTTCTTTTCTGCTGGCGAACATGGAACAAAGCCTTCCTGAGCTGCTCGCCAAATCCCTTCGCTTCAAACATCTCGCAGCATGCCCCGATCAGCGGCTTGCGCGCCGCTATGCCCTCCTTTTTTCAATCGGCGGCAACCTTGAGACACGCCGCAGCGCGCGATCCTCCGCACGCCTCAACCGTTCCAACGCCCGCCCGTGTTTGCGAGCGTCCAAATGAACGGTCAATGCTTGTTGTCAGAAGGAATGAACACGCTTTTGGCGCCGCGCATAAATTCGCGCACGAACTGTTTATACGGCTCTTTTTCATAGCCGTCAAAATACGCCATCCCCATCCGAACCGGATCGCCGAAAAAGTAATATTCATAATGCGTCTGCCGGGCGCCGAACGCGCTCATCGTGAGATCCCAAGCAAGCCGGAACAGCTGGACGCGTTCATAGCCGTCCACCGTCGCCCCTTGCATCGCTCGGCTTACAATCTCGCCAATTTCTTCGTTGTGGAAATCCGCTTCGGTCGGAATCGCCATCAACCCCGATGCTCCTAAAATGCGGATGATCTCCGAAAGCCGGGGATAAATGCGCGGATACCAGTTGCGCGCGGCATCGAGCGCAGCAAAATCCGGCGTCATCGTTCCCCAGCGGTCCGGTCGGGCGTTGTGCTCAGCCCGGTACAGATGGCTTTTCATCGTCTCGAGGACGAGCATGATTTCCGCCCCTTTATCCTTCACATGCTGGAACTCGCCGATGCCGATTGCTTCGATGAGACAAAGCGTGACACCGAGCAAAAACTCCGTTTTCACAATATTTTTCGCCACCACTTGATGGGACATATGAACGACCGCGTTCGTCTCACGGAACGTCCGGTTGCAAATCGACGAATTGCCGCAAACAAACACGCGCTCCCACGGCACAAACACGTTTTCAAACGATACGATCGCATCGCCCTCTTCAAAGCGGGACGCGAGCGGATGATCCCACGCGCTCCGCCCATAGTCAAACGCCTCGCGGCAAATGAACTTCACGCCCGGCGTGTTGTTCGGAATGGCAAAGGCGAGCGCGTACGGATCTTCACCGGCTGTCGATTTTTTCACGGTCGATGGAAACACTAAAATTTCGTCCGTAATCCCGCCTTGTGTCGCCAACAGGCGGATGCCGCTGACGATGATCCCGTCTTTTCGCCGTTCCACCAAATGGAGCGGCACATCGGCGTCTTTTTGTTCATGAAGCGCCTTGGCCCGGTTCATTTGCGGATGAATGAGCGTGTGCGTCAAGCTGATGTCGTTTTCGCGCGCGTACTCATAGTAGTTTTTCGCATTTTCGGCAAACATCGGATCATCTTCAGCAAACAGATCATTGGCGACGCCCATCGCCATGACTTCCGCGTTTAAGTAATCCGGCGAGCGCCCCATCATCCCCGCCGACATACGCGCCCATTCTTGCGTCGCCTCGCGGCGGGCAATGAGCTCTTCAATCGTGGTCGGCTGAATGAACGTCATGCCGACGGGCTGCCCGGTTGTCGGCGACCGATACAACATTTTGTCCGGCTTCTCATATTGCCGGTCGTAAAGCGCCGCCATCGAACGGACGACGTTGCAAAACGCCGGATGTGCGGTGACATCCTCGACTTTTTCCCCGTGGATGTACACGCTGCTTTTTGCCCGCTTGAGCCGCTCCATATACTGTTGCCCCGTTTTGGCCGGCATTTTCATTCCCTCCGTTTTCATGTATAATAGACAAGGAAGTGCATTTATTCAGAATGTTCAAAATTAATATAACATATTATTTCATATATGAAAAATACAAAAATGATGAACGATCCTATACGAAAAAGATATAGAGAGGGAACATGACCATGATCGATGTGAAACAGCTGAAATATTTCGTCACCATTGCGGAAGAAGGGCAAATCACCAAAGCGGCGCAAAAGCTTCATATCGCCCAGCCGCCGCTCAGCCAGCAACTGAAGCAGCTTGAAGAAGAGCTCGGTGTTCCGTTGTTTGACCGCAAGGCGAAAAAAATGGAGCTCACCGCACCAGGCAAAGCGTTTTATGAAAAAGCGAAGCAGCTGCTGCGCCAGCTTGATGACGCCGTAGCGGAAATCAAAGAAATCGAAGCGGGAGCGGCGGGAACGCTGTCGATCGGCTGCGTTAAATCATGCTTTTACTATTTGGCCCAAGCGATCCGCCACTTCCATGAACAAGTTCCGAACGTGACCTTTCATCTCCGTGAAGGAGATACGTTTTCCATTTGCCAGCTGCTTCAAGAGCGGCACATTGACATCGGCATCGTCCGCCTGCCGATCGACTCGGCTGATTACGACGTCATCCGCCTGAACGGCGAACGCTATGTCGGCGTGTTGCCGGCGCAATGGAAAACCGACCAAACCGCGTTATGCATGCGCGATTTTGCGGATTGGCCGCTTCTCCTTCTCCACCGGGTGCACGGCGCCGGACAGTACGAGCGGGTCATCGAGGAATGCCGCCGCCATGGCTTTGAACCGAACATCCTATGCGAATGCCCGGATGCCACGATTTTGCTTTCCCTTGTCGCCCAAGGCCTCGGGGCCGCCATTGTGCCGCAATCCACCGTGGCCTTGTTTCGCCTCCCCGGCATCCGCGTGCTCGAGATCGCCGACTCTTCCATGACCGCGGAAGCCGCCGCCATCCTCGATCCGCAACGGTATTTGCCGAAAAGCGCCCGCCGCTTCCTCGACATCCTCCAAACCGTTGCGGTCCGCGCCGCCGACGGACAACATGAAGAAAGATAGCGATTCGGCCAATGGTGGACGCTCAAGTGAAGGAAAAAACAACATTGGCATCATCTCTTCGTTGCGCCGCACTTTTTGTTCAACGACCGGTTTTCCAAAAAAAATCAGGCGCCGTTGGGCGCCTCGTCACAACCCTGCCGACCGCTGCAGCCGCTTGGCGATTTCGAAAAAGTCTTCAGCCGAAATCCCAGGGGCGAATTCTTCCGGCACTTCGTCCAAATCCGGGATCGCCCCCCCTTGGGGCGCTCCTTCGACCACCTCAAGCGGCTGCCCATCGCTCGGATGCGTGCCCTGCCAAATGCGGACGATTTCTTTGTAATAGCGATCGCTGAACGTATAAAGCCGTCGGTGGACGCCTTGATCCTCATACTTTCTCGCCTCGTCGAACACACGGTTATCCAACTTCGGGATCGGCAGCAGTTTCGTCACATCAACGCCCGTCGCGACTTCCAACGCCTTGGCATACGCCAAAATATGGACGCCCCCGCGCACAAGCAAGTAGCCGATCATCTCGCGGGCCGTAGGATGGTCGGTCATTTCATAGACGCGCATTTTATGGGTGCGCGCTCCACACTCAAGGAAGAAGTTATGAAGCAAATCCAAAATCAAGTTGCCGCTGTTGAACACATACTCCCCCGTCCACGCCTTCCCCATCGAATCGCCGGGAAACGCCGTCTGCGCCGTGGCAATAAAATGATACGTATTGCGCTTGTCTTTCGCTTCCTTCATCGGCGTTGTGTCCGGATCACCCGGATGGGTGGAGCCGGTCAAGCAAAGGTTGATCGCATTGGACACGAGCTCCACATGGCCGAACTCTTCGGCGGTGATGCTCGCCACCAACTCGTAAAACGGGCGTAGTTTCTTTTTTTGCCGAAAATTGAATGACTGAAACAAATAGTTGTTTAACGTGGACATTTCGCCAAAACGGCCGCCAAGCAACTCTTGAACAGCGGCAGCCGCATTGGGGTCCGCGTACTTCGGCTTCGGCAATTCGATCGCCAGCCGGTCGATCCGCTGAAACACCAACGCTCTTTTCCTCCTTTGCAATTAATTGCCGAGGCGAACAGAAACGACTTGCGCCAAGCGGATATAATAAACCGCCTGATGCGCCGAGATGACAATATGGTCCGGCTTCACATCCCTCACTGTTCCTTGGATCGAACCGCGGACTGTTTCCACCACCACTTCTTTGCCGTTCAAGCCTTGGAAAGCGTGGTACACATACGGGTCAACCAGGGCAATGAGCTGCGGCGGCGAAGCATAGGACGCGTAGGGCTGGTTCATTCTCATTTCCTCCCTTTTGATGCACTGAAGAAAATCCTCTTTTTATCCATATGCCGCCCGAGGAAAAACATGACACCGAAATGCGCCAACTCCGTTGCGTCTTCCTTTCGTCTTCTCCTGCTGAACGAATAGCAGGGGGGGCCCAAAAGGATCGGGACACCCTTTCTCATCACCATATATCGCCGCGAAACAATGAATCATGCGCAATATGTTGTATTTCGTTTGAGAAGAATGACGTTTTTGGGTCAGCCCCCGTTTCATAATACTTCAAGCCCTAGAAGGCTGATGAAAAACTCGTTTGTTTGCTCGAACCGACGGCAGTTGATCAGAAAAGGAGACAGATCTGACAAGGCTTCTCTAATTGCAAAAATATTAGGATGAGCCGCCCTTTTCATTCCATCACCAGCCTTCTAGAAAGGCGGTGAACATCAGTCATTTCCCTTGCATCAATGGTTCATACGCAAAGAGAAAAGCGGTTTTGATCATTGCCTTATTTCCTGCTAAACAATTGCTCGTCCGCGAACGAACGGTTCATGCCGCCAAAAAACGGCGGACTTTGGGCATCTTTTGCACAACGAAACGATCAAACAACCAAATCACAATCAATGACAATCCAAACAACGGCATCACAATCCCAGCAACGATCATGCCGCCCCACACCGTTTTCACCGCTTGCTGATCTTTGATGCGCGCGGGCGCCCCGAGCCCATCTTTCGGTTTGCGCTTGCGCCACATGACAAAGCCGCTGACGCCTAAAAAGACGAGACCGAGGCAAATCGCAAGGTTAAGCAGCTGGTTCAAAAGCCCAAACAACCGTCCTTCATGAAACGCAATGCCAATCGTAATCGCTTTGGCCAATGCGCCATAGTCGGAAAAGCGGACATCGCTCAGCACCCGGCCCGAATATTGGTCAATATGCAAAGTGGCGTTATCCCACGGCTTCGTCTTCGATGTCGCAACGGTAAACACCCCTTTCGGCCCTAGCGGCAGCGAAATCGTAAACGGCTTTTTCACCTTTTTCGCCTCCGCAATCCGATACACCTCATCGAGCGACAACGAAGCCGCCTTGCGCACGCGAACAGAAGGCACAGGCAGTTGTTCGGCCGCCCATGGCACGTCTTGCGCCACGTCTTTGGTGGCCACTTTCGATTCCGGCTTCGGTCCGAAGCTGAACGCAAACAGCGGATAACCGGTGTTTGTCGCCGTCGCCACGCGGTTGATGACCTCCCCCATGACCCCTGTCCACGGCATCCCCGTCACAATGAGCAACAGGATGCCGATGCTCAACCATATGCCTGTCACTGCATGCCAATCGCGCCAAGCCAACCGTTTTTTCGCCCGCCAGCGCGGCCAAAACGTCCCGAACACCGAGAATGACTGCCGCGGCCACCAGAGGTACAGGCCTGTGGCAAGCAAAATGAATCCCCAGCAAGCCGCCAGCTCCACAAAACGGTTGGCCGCCGTTCCGCCAATCAGCAGCTCGCTGTGGACTTTTTTCGCGATTTCCGTCCAATTCTCATCCGCGCGCAGCGTCCCCTGCACCTCCCCGGTATACGTATTGACAAAAGCGAACACCATTTCTCCTTTGTCCATCATCCCGACTTTCACGGTTCGATTTGCTTCGTTCTCAAGCGTCACGGAGACGATGGCATGATGCGGATATTTCTCTTTGACCCGTTCCGTCAGCTCGACGAGAGGCAGCTTCTTTTCCCCGAGCTTGTCCACCTCGTACAAATGGCCGTACAGAGCCGATTCGATTTGCGGCTTGAACAAATAGACGGCGCCGCTCAACGCTAAAATGATCAAAAAAGGCGCAAAGAGGATCCCGGCATAGAAATGCCATCTCCATACCGCCCCATACATCGGCTGCTGTTTTTCCGCCGCCTTCACCGTTTGTTCCACTGTTTTCCCCCTATTGTTTTTTCAGAAAAAGTATAGGAGAAAACTGTGTCCAAACGGTGAGCAATCGGCGAAAATGGTGTGAAATGAAACAGCCGGACAGACCGGTCCGCCTCGTCATCCAATCAACCCAAGACGCAGCGCTTTCGCCACCGCTTCCGTCCGATTTTTCGCGTGAAGCTTCCTTAAAGCGCTCGAAATATAGTCGCGCACCGTAAATTCGCTCAAATAAAGCTGACAGGCCGCTTCCAATGTCGAGGCTCCGTCCGCGAGCAGCTTCAACACCTCGATTTCTCTCGGCGACAACGATTCAACCATCGCTCCCGCTTCTTTTTTGGGCGCCTCGATCCATTTCAGCAGCAGCTCCCCCGCGCTTTGGCCAAATTTCATCAACGCCGGAAACAACCGACGGTCGATGGAGAAAAATCGCCCCGGCCCCCGATCAAGGACAACGCCGCCAATCATCCGCCCCTCTGTCGGCACATACACCGGAACGATCACCAGCGATGCCAAATCGAATGGCTCGACATATGCCTTTGGAAACTGTTCGCTCGCCCTCGGCACGTAAATCGGGCGAAAATGGCGAAACTCATGCACTTCCGCTTTCAATTTCCCCACGCTTTCTTTCAACATCGGAATGCTGTCCAATTCCACGCGCAGCCGCTGGATTTGCCTGTTGTCCACGCCATGCCCGTATAGACCGATGGCCGTGCTCTCCTGATTGACAAATTGAAACAGAGCGCACCGGCTGAAGGGGAGAAAATAGGAAAAACCAAAACAAATATGCGCTGCCGATTCCTCGAACGTCTGCGCCCGCAAAATCCATTCGTTGAACAAAATGACGGCATCTTTCCACAATGATTCTTTTTTCCACGCGGAATCGCCGCCAGTTTTGAATGATTGTTCATTCACTTCATACAGCAGCCATTCATTCCATTTGAAAAACAAATACCGCACGGCTGGGTGCAGCGCAGCAGCCGCTTGGGCATGCGCCTTCAACACTTGATGAACCGTATTTTCCATTAAATTCAGAGAAAAGATGATCATCTCCGGATGAAACGCCGCGATGCGCTCCAAATGCCCATCGGCTGAATGCCCGCCCCCATACGGCAACCATCGATGCTGAACGAATGCGCACAGGGTGGAAAAAACGTCTGTGGCCCGCGCATTCCGCTTGCCAAGCGCTTCGCCGATCCGCTTCCATTCCCGGTCCAATTCCGCCTCATACCTATGCAAGATGTCCGCCGCCTCCCGCAGCAAACGAAGCAAATGATCATTTAATTCCTTCGACATGCCCATCCTCCCCTCGCATCCCCGCTGGTTATCGACTACTTTGATCATCTACTTTCTTAATTCGCTCGGTCAATTCCTTCTTTTGCCCGTCAAGTTTGTCCAAGAGCACTTAAAAAATCCGACAAACATAGGGATTTAATGGAATGAATAATTGTCATAAAATTTGAACAGATTGGCTAAAGCGCTTACATCGCTTATCATTCAAAAAAAGGGGGAGGAGAAACGCCATGGAAATGGCAGCAAAACCGGTCATCATTGGGGGGCGCACGGCGAAAAAGCCATTGCTCGCCGCATTGTTGGGAGGGTTTTTGTTTCTTGGCGCTTTGCTGTCTATCTTTGGGCTGACAGGCGTCGCCTATGCCGTGCCGATCAGTGGAGTCGGCGAATTTACCGTTCAGTTCGACAAGCTGAACGGCACCGGGTTTAAAATGTACGGCGGAGTCGCAGAAGCTGGAAATGCATCGCAAACACCCGTATTTGTCAACGAAATCGAAAAAGCGACGATTCAAGGCCTTCGGATTTCAAAAGATTTTCCAGCGCTCGGCATCCGGGTCATCATTGTAGCCAGCGAGCCAGTGTCGATCGACGGGCTCGTGCAAAAAGCGACGCAAATTAACGGCAACATTTCCTTCGGCAGCTTGACGATGAAAGAAAGCTATGTCGGCGATGTGAGCAATCCGGTCGAAAAAGCCGCCAAAGAGTTCACCCAAGGGGCCGACAACATTACGATCGAAAACGGAGATTTGAAAACGGTCTATTTGTTCCAGCAAAAAGTCACCCTTCCAGGCATGAAAGTGTATTTTGAAAAACTCAATTAATAAAGGATGAGAGGCAGTGGACACGATCCGTTCGAACTGGCGGGCGTTCCGGCATTGGCAAAAACGACGCCCGTTTTGGGGGGCGACGTTTCTCCTATTGTCAAGCCTTGTCATTTTATGGATTCCGATGCAACTGTACGAAATTTCACTCGTCCCTGGAAGCATGGTCTTCGCTGGTTTTTTCCTCGGTGGCATGGTCTTGCTGATGGGCATTCTGGCCTATGCGATGCCGCGGTTGTCCACCTTGCTCGGCATCATTGGCATGTTCAGCGCGATTGTATCGATTATGGGCGCCTTGGGAGGCTTCTTGGTCGGCACGATTCTCGGCATCATCGGCGGGGCGCTTTGCATCGCTTGGCGGCCGCAATGGGCCGAAGCCGACGCGCCGATGGCGCATAGCGAGGCAGCCGCGGACAAAGAACCATCCGCTACGGCGGCTGACTAAAAAACAGGCCGGACGAGGCGAATCCTCACTCGTTCGGCCTTCTTTTTCTCCCTCCTTGCACGAACCTCCCTATGAGCCCCTTGTTTCGCGATCAGGAAGCCATAGCAGACAAACTGCACACATATACCTGTATGCATCATCACCTTAGAAGGCTGGAGAACGAAACCCGCAGTTGGCCGGTTCTTCGGCAAGATCGATGGAAGCGAAATGCATTTTTTCACCATCTATGTATCGTTAAGTCTCCCTTCTGACACGCGCTGTGCGAGATTCACGGAAGCACCTTTCGGACGGCAGGCGATAGGGCAACCAACGATGGTTCACTGCAAGGAAATGGCCAGGCATGGAAGCCGCATTTAAGCTCCCGCAAAAATAAAAACGACCGCCATTGCGGTCGCATCGACGGTTTTGCGATTTTCGATCCGAACCGTTCGGATGTTGGAAATGGAGACGGTGGGAGTCGAACCCACGTCCAGAGGCATCGCCACTTAAGCATCTACGAGCGTAGTCGGTATATTTCGCTTCGCCGTCCGTTCCGCCTACCGACAGGCCTCCCGGCGGCTAGCCTGATTCGTCTCTTCCCTCATCCTCAGGCGGCGGATTTGGGCGTAGCCCGCTCCATATGAGCCCCTCGAACACCACGCGGGCGATGGCGGGAGGAGCTAGCTGCAGCAATTAGGCAGCTAAAGCGTAGTTTTGTTTGCCAGTTATCTTTAGGTGACGTTTTTACGAGGACGTCCCCCTCGGCTCGCCGCTTAAGCTCGACCTACCCCTGTCGAATCCGGATCGTCCCCGCGGTGCGAAGAGATCGGAACAGCTTAAGCATCGGATAACTGGCTGTTGCAATTCTTATTATAGCATGGCTTTGCATATTTTCAACGGAAATGTTTTCTACAGTTTTTGCCGCTCGCGAAACGCCCGCTCGATTTCGCGCTGCGCTTCTTTCCGCTTCATGTCTTCACGCTTGTCGTATTTTTTCTTCCCTTTGGCCACCCCGAGCTCCACTTTGGCAAAGCCGTTTTTAATATACAATTTCAGCGGCACGAGCGTATACCCTTGCTCTTTCGTGTAGCCGATCAGCTTGTTGATTTCGCGCCGGTGCAAAAGAAGCTTTCTCGTCCGCAGCGGGTCATGGTTGTAGCGGTTGCCTTGTTCGTACGGGCTGATATGCATGTTATGGAGAAACACTTCCCCTTTTTCCACTTTGGCGAACGAATCTTTCAAGTTCACCCGGCCGTTGCGGATCGATTTGATTTCCGTCCCTTGCAACACAAGGCCGGCTTCATACGTCTCTTCGATGAAATAATCATGGTGCGCTTTTTTGTTTTGGGCGATTACTTTTCCTTCGCCTTTCGGCATCCGTTTTCCCCCTCCTCATCGTAGCGTTTCTTATTTTACCAAAAACGAAAAAGAAGGAAAAGCCGCCTATTCGGCTTTTCCTCACCGTTTTTTCTTTTTCTTCTTTTTCGCCTTCGCGCTGCGGTTTGACCCGCTTTGCGCTTTCGGCTCCGCCTTCGCTTTTCCTTTCTTTTGCTTTTTCCCTTCAATGACGACCGGAGCGGCTTTCGCTTTCGGCGGGCGGCGCCCTTTCATGCCGACGACTTCAAAATCGACGATCCGCTCGTCTTTGTTCACGTTGATGACGCGGACGGTGATTTCATCGCCGATGCGGTACATTTTTCCCGTCCGCTCGCCGATCATCGCATAGCTCCGTTCGTCATAGCGGTAGTAGTCATCGGTTAAGTAGCTGACGTGCACCAACCCTTCGATCGTGTTCGGCAGCTCAACGAACAAGCCGAAGTTCGTCACCGAGCTGATGATGCCATCAAATTCCATCCCGATTTTGTCTTCCATAAACTCGGTTTTCTTCAGATCGTCCGTCTCCCGCTCCGCCTCAACGGCGCGCCGCTCCATATCGGATGCATGCTCGGCAATCTCCGGCAGCTTTTCCGCCCATTTTTGCTGCGTATCCGGATCCATTTGCCCGTTGATCAAGTACGTCCGAATGAGACGGTGGACGATCAAGTCCGGATAGCGGCGGATCGGAGACGTAAAATGGGTGTAAAACTCGGTCGACAGGCCGTAATGGCCGAGGCTTTCCGCGTCATAGCGCGCCTGCTTCATTGACCGAAGCATGACGGTCGAGATTACCATTTCTTCCGGCTCGCCGCGCACCGCTTCGAGAATTTGCTGGAGGGCGCGCGGATGGATTTGGTTGCCCGTTCCTTTGACAACATAGCCGAAGTTCGTGATGAACTCCAAAAAGCGCTGCAGTTTTTCCGGCTTCGGATCCTCGTGAACACGATAAATAAATGGCACGTTCAACCAATGGAAATGCTCGGCCACCGTTTCGTTGGCCGCGAGCATAAACTCTTCAATCAACCGCTCGGCAACCGACCGCTCGCGCAAGACGACATCGTACGGTTTGCCGTTTTCGTCGACAAGCACTTTCGCTTCTTTAAAATCGAAATCGATCGCTCCACGCTTCATCCGCTTCGCCCGCAAAATGTCGGCAAGCTCAGCCATCAGCTCAAACATCGGCACAAGCGGCGCATATTGTTCCCGCAAGGCTTCGTCTTTGTCAACGAGAATTTTATTGACATCGGAATACGTCATCCGTTCCACCGTACGGATGACGCTTGGGAAAATGTCATGGCGTACCACTTCACCTTGCGGGGTGATCTCCATTTCGCACGAGAGCGTCAGCCGGTCGACTTTCGGATTGAGCGAGCAGATGCCGTTCGACAGCCGATGCGGAATCATCGGGATGACGCGGTCGACCAAATACACGCTCGTGCCGCGCTCGTACGCCTCGCGGTCGATCGGCGAGCCTTCCTCGACGTAGTAGCTGACATCAGCAATATGAACCCCGAGTTTGTAGTTGCCGTTCTCAAGCTTTGTCACCGTCACGGCGTCGTCCAAGTCTTTCGCATCTTCCCCGTCGATCGTCACGATCATTTCGCCGCGCAAATCGCGGCGCCCTTCCAAGTCTTTCTCCGTAATGACGTCCGGCACCCGGTTGGCATGCTCGATCACGTCTTCTGGAAATTGAAGCGGAAGGCCGTATTTATAAATGATCGCTAAAATGTCGACGCCCGGGTCGTTTTTATGGCCGAGAATTTGAACGACTTCCCCTTCAGCGCTCATTCGTCCTTCAGGGTATGAAGTGAGTCGGACGACGACTTTATGCCCTTCAACCGCCCCGTTCGCCGCGTTTTTCGGGATGAAAATGTCGTTGACGATCCGTTTGTCATCCGGGATGACAAAGCCGAAATATTTGCTTTCCGTGTACGTGCCGACGATTTCTTTCACCCCGCGCTCCACAATCCGGACGATCGTCCCTTCGCGGCGCGCCCCGGATGAATCGGCTTGGACGCGCACAAGCACCGTGTCCCCATGCATCGCGTTTTTCAACTCCGACGGCGGGATGAAAATATCGTCCATCCCCGGCTCCTCCGGCGCGACAAAGGCAAATCCCTTCGCATGGCCAATCACCTTGCCGCGCACGAGATTCATCCGCTCGGGAACGCCGTAGCGGTTGCTGCGCGTCCGAACGACAAGGCCCTCCTCTTCCATGGCCACAAGCGTTTTGACAAACTCCTTGAACCCATCGGCATCCTCGATGCCAAACGCTTCTTCCAGTTCTTCAACCGTGAGCGGCTTGTACGCCTCATCGCGCATAAACGTTAAAATTCGTTCGGCCAATGCGTGATCCATCAGCCATCCCCTCCTTTCTCCTTTACCAATCTAACGATTCAAGAAATGCATAAATATCTTCATGCAGTTGATCTTTTTCTTGATCAAGCGTAATCACATGGCCTGATTGCTCATACCACTTGATTTGTTTGACCGGCGATTCAATTTCGTTATAAATGATGTTCGCGCTGTCGGGATTGATCATCTCATCATGGCGCGCTTGGACGACGAACGTCGGCGCATAAACCAAATCAAGATGGCGGCGCACATCGGCGATGAGCTCTTGCAAGGCTTTCAACGTCTTCATCGGCGTCTGCTTGAACCGTTCCATTTCTTGTTCGATTTGCTCCTCTGATTTTCCTTCCCGCTTTTTATACTCGCGCGCATACTCAAGCACGCCTTCATACATCGTTTCCTCGCTTTTGATGTACATCGGCGCGCACATCGTCACAATCCCTTCTATAGGTACAGTGTAACCTAATTTCAATGAAAATACGCCTCCAAGCGACAACCCGGCCACGGCAATTTTTTCGTAGCCGTTGTTTTTCAAAAACTGATAGCCGTTCATGACGTCTTGCCACCAATCATCCGGCCCGGTGTGGACGAGCTCCTCAGGCGGCACGCCGTGCCCTTTGTAAATCGGGGCATGGCATGTGTAGCCTTTCGATTCCAAAAATCGCCCGAGCATCCGAACGTCAGCCGAGTTGCCGGTAAACCCGTGCAAAAGCAGCACCGCCCGCTCCCCGGCTTCAAAGAAAAACGGCTTCGGCGGAACAATTTTCATCATAAGCTCTCCTTCCTCTCTAGTGTGAAATAGAAAGGGCAGCCCTTCATTCTATGGACCGCCCCATGTTTGACTTATGATGGCTGTACGTACGTAACCAGGATCGTCAATACGAAAAACAAGACGGCCAACACGACCGTGACGCGCTGAAACACCGCATCGAGCCCGCGGGCCTTTTGTTTGCCGAACAGCTGCTCCGCACCGCCAGTGATCGCCCCCGACAGCCCAGCGCTGCGGCCCGACTGCAACAAGACAACGACGATCAGCGCGATCGACACAATGACAAGCAACGTCACAAGCAAGGCATGCATGCCTGACACCTCCAACGACCGACATTGCAATACTTTCACTATACCATAGATCGCCGTTGGCGGCAACTGGCGGGCCTGTCTCAACATGACAAAAGACACAAATTCACTTTTTGGTGAAACATGTGATCATTTTTAATCAATTTGTATATACCGTGTATATACATTTAAGAGCAGAGATGATAGAATGAATTCAAAACAAAACAACAGCGTGAAAAAGAAAGGCTATCCGTTTGAAGTGGATTTGCCAAAAGGAGGAATATTTCTAGAAGACGGCGGCGATCCCATCACAGGAGTCATTTTATCCGATCAAATCAAATCATTGGATTGGAAAGCCCGTCATCTAAAAATTTTAAAATACAATCGAGAAGATGCTCAAATAGAGGAAATCAACGAAATCATTGACGAATGCCTGGCTAAAATCGCCACGTATCTGACTTGATCTGATCGGCTTGGAGGCAGCGGAAGAATGGAACGTTGTTGAAGGAAAGGCTGCGTTTCCTATCTTTGCAAGACAGCTGAATCGCAGGGCGGAGAGCCAAAAAAATTTCCCGCCTCTACACCTTTACATAGATAGGGGAGCGTTTCATCCTCCATCCGCTTGACGCTCCATGCCTCGGGCGCGGTATGATCATTGTCGTCCGCAGCCAAAATACGTTACAATGAAAGCAAATCGGCAACGATTGGAGGGACTAAAAAATGGCAAGACCGGACGAACGAGTCGTCATCGCGATTGACGGCTATCAATTCAAACGGGCGCGGGAGGCGAAGGAAGGGAAAATTTTCGTCACCTCGCCGATCGGAGCGAACTTCACATTTGACGTCAACGTCATGCGGAAGCTGCTTGAGGCGATCGACCGCGACCCGGAGCTGGCGGAACAGTTCGGGCTTCCTGCGAAAGAAGCAAACGATTGAATCGATACATAGAAAAGGAACGGCCGTTAGGCACCGTTCCTTTTTTCGATTAGGCGCGCCCTTGCCACGCCGCCCGCCCGCGGCCGAACGGATCGTCTTCCACATGGCTTGCGGCGGAAAAGACGAACGCCGGCTTGCGCTCATTCGTATACGCCGGCCACTCTTCCGGCAAGTGATCGCCGTTTGGATTGCCCGTGCGGGCGAACGAAAGCCAAGCATAATGCATTTCGTTGGCGATCGCCTCGCGCTCCGGCCGATTCACCGAAAATCGTAATGTTGTCCGGATCGCCGCCAAACGCCTCAATGTTCTCTTTCACCCAGCGCAATGCCGCCACTTGGTCCAAAATGCCGAGATTCCCCGCTTGGGAGTAAGCTTCGCCAAACATATCGCCAAGATGCAAAAAGCCGAACACGTTCATCCGGTAGTTGATCGTCACGACGACGACATCGCCATGTTTCGCGAACGCCGTCCCGTCATACCACGGCGAAGAACCAGAGCCGAACAAAAAGGCGCCGCCGTGAATCCAAACGAGCACCGGCCGCTTCTTCCCATCGGCCGCCGGCGATCAAACGTTCAAGTACAGCCCATCTTCGCTCGGCGCCTCATTCATCCGCCCGAGCAATCCGCTGAAAATCGGATCCGACGTTATTATAGGTACAACTATTCCGTTAACTGGGTAAAAATTAGACTTTTTTCTACAAACTATGCCACTTGACTTTGTCTAATCATGAGACGTGGAGCGTTTTAATCTTCACTCGCAGCTTTCCTGAATGCATCGAGGCATCTTTATCACCGTCAGCCATTCCTTTTGCCCCCAATCAAAACAACAGGCGCCCCCTCCGTTGGGGACGCCTGTTTCCGTCATTTTTTCAAATTGTAAAACGAACGGATGCCTTGGTAAATCGCCGTATGGCCGAGTTCATCCTCGATGCGGAGCAGCTGGTTGTATTTCGCGACGCGGTCGGTGCGCGACGGCGCTCCGGTTTTGATTTGGCCGGCGTTCGTGGCGACGGCGATGTCGGCGATCGTGCTGTCTTCCGTTTCGCCGGAGCGGTGCGAGACAACGGCCGTATAGCCGGCGCGTTTCGCCATTTCGATGGCGTCAAACGTTTCGGTGAGCGTGCCGATTTGGTTCACTTTGATCAAAATCGAGTTCCCGACGCCTTTTTCAATGCCTTCGGCCAATTTTTTCGTGTTCGTCACAAACAAGTCGTCGCCGACAAGCTGCACTTTTTTGCCGAGCCGCTCGGTGAGCAGTTTATGCCCTTCCCAGTCGTTTTCATCGAGCCCGTCTTCGATCGAGATGATCGGGTATTTCGATACAAGTTCTTCATACCAAGCGACCATTTCTTCCGACGTTTTGACGACGCCTTCGCCTTCGAGATGATATTTGCCGTCTTCTTTGTTATAGAGCTCGGACGACGCGACGTCCATCGCCAGCATCACTTGTTCGCCCGGTTTGTAGCCCGCTTTTTCGATCGCTTCAATGATCGTTTGCAGCGCTTCTTCGTTCGATTTCAAGTTCGGGGCAAAGCCGCCTTCATCGCCGACCGCCGTGTTGTAGCCTTTCGCTTTCAACACCGCTTTTAAGCTGTGGAAAATTTCCGCCCCCATGCGCAGCGCTTCGCGGAAGCTTTCCGCGCCGACCGGCATGATCATAAATTCTTGAATGTCGACGTTGTTGTCGGCATGCGCGCCGCCGTTTAAAATGTTCATCATCGGCACCGGCAGCGTTTTGGCGTTAAAACCGCCCAAGTATTGGTACAATGGCAAACCAAGTTCATCCGCCGCTGCGCGCGCGACCGCAAGCGATACGCCTAAAATCGCATTCGCGCCAAGCTTGCTTTTGTTTTCCGTGCCGTCGAGTTCAATCAATTTGCGGTCGATCGCCACTTGGTCGGTCACTTCTAGGCCGATGATTTCCGGCGCGATGATTTCGTTCACGTTTTCGACCGCTTTTAACACCCCTTTGCCGAGGTAGCGGTGTTTGTCGCCGTCGCGCAGTTCGACCGCTTCATATTCCCCGGTCGAAGCGCCGCTCGGCACCAAAGCGCGGCCGAAGCCGCCGTCTTCCGTATACACTTCCACTTCCACCGTCGGATTGCCGCGCGAGTCAAGCACTTCGCGGGCGTAGACGTCAATAATCGCAGACATCAACATGCACTCCTTTTCCTTGTATCGTTGTTATTGGACAATGAGCGATTTTCCGGTCATTTCTTTCGGCTGCGGCAAACCGAGCAAATCAAGCATCGTCGGGGCCAAATCGCCCAAAATGCCCCCGTCTCTCAACTTGATGCCTTTTTTCGTCACGATGACCGGCACCGGATTGGTCGTATGCGCCGTTTGCGGCTTGCCGTCGGGCGTCAGCACTTCATCGGCGTTGCCGTGGTCGGCGGTGATGATGGCGACGCCGCCTTTTGCCAAAATGGCATCAACGACTTTGCCGAGGCATTCGTCGACCGCTTCGACCGCTTTGATCGTCGGTTCGAGCTTGCCGGAGTGGCCGACCATATCCGGGTTGGCGTAGTTCAAGATGATCGCATCGTACTTATCGGCTTCAATTTCCTTGAGCAAAGCATCTGTCACTTCATAGGCGCTCATTTCCGGTTTTAAGTCATACGTCGCTACTTTCGGCGAGTTGATTAAAATCCGATCTTCGCCGGGGAACTTCTCCTCGCGGCCGCCGCTCATGAAAAACGTCACGTGCGGGTATTTTTCCGTTTCCGCGATGCGCAGCTGGCGCAAGCCGTGCTGCGACAGCACTTCCCCGAGCGTGTTGTCAAGGTTCGTCGGCTTGAACGCCACGTATCCTTTCACCGTTTCGCTGAAGTGCGTCAAGCAGACGAAGAACAAATGCTTCGGATGTTTCGGGCCGCGGTCAAACTCGCGAAAATCTTCGTTCGTAAACGTGTTCGAAATTTGAATCGCACGGTCGGGGCGGAAGTTGTAGAAAATAATCGCGTCGTTGTCTTGGATCGTCGCCACCGGCGAGCCGTCTTCACGGACGATGACCGACGGCAGGACGAATTCGTCGTAAATGCCATGCTTGTACGAGTCCTCGATGCACTCGAGCGGATCCCGGTACGTCGGACCTTCCCCGTACACCATCGCCCGGTACGCCTTTTCGACCCGGTCCCAACGCTTGTCGCGATCCATCGAGTAGTAGCGGCCGGACAATGTCGCGATTTCGCCGACGCCGTACTCCTTGATTTTTTCTTGCAGCTCTTTGATGTATTGCGGAGCCGTTTGCGGGCCGACGTCACGGCCGTCCAAAAAGCCGTGGATGTACACGCGCTTGACGCCTTCTTTCGCCGCTAAGCGCAAGAGGGCGTACAAATGGTGAATATGGCTGTGCACGCCGCCGTCAGAAAGCAAACCGAACAAGTGAAGGCTCGTTCCGTGCTGCTTCACATGGTTCATCGCCGCCAAAAACGTTTCGTTCCGGTCAAACTCACCTTCGCGGATGGCGATGTTCACTCTCGTTAAGCTTTGGTACACAATGCGGCCGGCGCCGATGTTTAAATGCCCGACTTCCGAGTTGCCCATCTGTCCTTCCGGAAGTCCAACCGCCTCGCCGCACGCCTTGAGCGTTGTGTGTGGGTATTCGTTCCAATAGCGGTCGAAGTTCGGCTTGTTCGCTTGGGCGACCGCATTGCCGTACGTTTCGTCGCGCAGCGCAAACCCGTCCAAAATGATGAGAGCCACTGGTTGTTTACTCATGGCGGCCCGCCTCCACCAATTGCAAGAATGAAGCCGGCTCGAGGCTCGCTCCGCCGACTAAGGCGCCGTCGATATGTTCTTGCGCCAAAAAGTCGCGGATGTTGTCCGGTTTGACGCTGCCGCCGTATTGAATGCGGATCGCTTCCGCCGCTTCCCGGCCAAACAGGCGCGAGACGACCGCGCGAATATGGCCGCACACCTCGTTGGCGTCTTCCGCCGTCGACGATTTGCCCGTTCCGATCGCCCAAATCGGTTCGTAAGCGATGACCGCTTCCTTCACTTGATCGGGCGTCAAGCCGGCGAGCGCTTTTTCCACTTGCAACGCGACAACGGCGTTCGTCTGCCCGGCTTCCCGCTCCTCGATCGTTTCCCCGCAACAAACGATCGGCGTCAAGCCGCGGGTGAAGGCGGCCAACACTTTTTTGTTCACAGTCTCATCTGTTTCGGCGAACATTTGCCGGCGCTCCGAATGGCCGAGGATGACGTACGTGACGCCGAGATCTTTGAGCATGACCGGGCTCACTTCGCCGGTGTACGCCCCTTGGTCGGCAAAATGCATGTTTTGCGCCCCGATTTTTAAATCCGTTCCTGTTGCCGCTTGCACCAACCGATCCAAAAAGAGAAACGGCGCGCAAACGACACAATCGACTTCGTCCGCCGGCGGCACGTGCCCTTTTACTTCCTCGACAAATTGAACAGCTTCCGCCAATGTTTTATGCATTTTCCAGTTGCCTGCAATGATGCGTTTTCTCATCGTTCACCCTTCCTTTCAATCGGCGGCATCAGCCGCCATGCGCCCAATCCGACGCCGTGGGTCATTTGTCTTGCAGCGCGACAACCCCTGGCAGCTGTTTCCCTTCCATAAATTCGAGCGACGCACCGCCGCCGGTGGAGATATGATCCATTTTGTCGGCTAAGCCGAATTTCTCAACCGCCGCCGCCGAATCGCCGCCGCCGATGACCGAATAAGTGTCGGGCGCTTCCGCCAACGCTTGTGCGACCGCTCTTGTCCCATGGGCGAACGCCTCCATTTCAAAGACGCCCATCGGGCCGTTCCAGACGACGAGCTTCGATTGACGAATGACATCGCGGTACAATTCGCGCGTTTTCGGGCCGATGTCAAGCGCCTCCCAGTCGCCCGGAATGGCGTCAATCGGCACGACTTTTGTATTGGCGTCGTTCGCAAACCGGTCGGCGACGACGACGTCCACGGGCATATAAAAACGGACGCCTTTTTCTTTCGCCTTTTCCATAAACGATTTGGCGAGTTCGATTTTGTCCTCCTCAAGCAGCGACTTACCGACATCATGGCCGAGCGCTTTCACAAACGTGTACGCCAGCCCGCCGCCGATGATCAAGTTATCGACTTTTTCAAGCAAATTGTCGATGACGCCGATTTTGTCTTTCACTTTCGCGCCGCCGATGATGGCCGTAAACGGGCGGTCCGGATTCGAGAGCGCTTTGCCGAGCACTTCGAGTTCTTTTTCCATCAAAAACCCGGCCACCGCAGGCAAGTAATGGGCGATGCCTTCCGTCGACGCATGAGCGCGGTGGGCGGCGCCGAACGCATCGTTGACATACAGATCCGCGAGCTCCGCAAACGCTTTGGCCAGCTCTGGATCGTTTTTCTCTTCGCCAGGGTAAAAACGGACGTTCTCAAGCAAGAGCACGTCGCCTTCGTTCAAACGGGCGACCGCCGCTTTCACTTCATCGCCGACCGCTTCATTCGTTTTCGCGACCGGCCGTTCAAGCAGCTCGCCGAGCCGCTTCGCAACGGCATCCAAGCGCAATTCTTCGACCACTTTTCCTTTTGGACGGCCGAGGTGGCTCGCCAAAATGACTTTCGCCCCGTGCTCGATCAAATAGCGGATCGTCGGCAGCGCCGCGCGGATGCGCGTATCATCAGTGATCGCGCCTTCTTCCATCGGAACGTTGAAATCGACGCGGCAAAAGACGCGCTTTCCCCTCACCTCAACGTCGCGGATCGTCTTCTTGTTCATCGTTCGTGCCCCCTTTTGGCTGCAGTTTCGACAAAGGAAAAGGAGTGGGGATCATTTCCCCGCTCCCCTCCATTTCCCTATTATAGACTTGAACGGATGGAAAACTCAACGCCAAGCTAGTTTTACAGCCCTTTCGAGGCGATGTAGGCAGCCAAGTCGACGACGCGGTGCGAGTAGCCCGTTTCATTGTCATACCACGAAACGACTTTCACCATTTTGCCTTCAATGACCATCGTCGAAAGCGCATCGATCGTCGACGAAGCCGGGTTGCCGTTGTAGTCGCGTGACACAAGCGGTTCTTCGCTGTAAGCCAAAATGCCTTTCAGTTCACCTTCCGCCGCGGCTTTCAACGCGGCATTCACTTCTTCGACCGTCACTTCTTTTTCCAGCTCCGCCACCAAGTCGACAACCGATACGTTCGGCGTCGGCACACGCATTGCCATGCCATTCAATTTGCCTTTCAATTCAGGCAGGACAAGCGCAACAGCTTTCGCCGCCCCGGTCGTCGTCGGGATGATCGATTCCGCCGCCGCCCGTGCCCGGCGCAAGTCTTTATGCGGCAAGTCCAAAATTTGTTGGTCGTTCGTGTACGAGTGAACCGTCGTCATCATGCCGCGGACGATGCCGAATTTTTCGTGCAGCACTTTGGCAAACGGCGCCAAGCAGTTCGTCGTGCACGACGCGTTCGAAATGACATGGTGGCTTTTCGGGTCGTATTTGTCATGGTTGACGCCCATGACGATCGTAATATCTTCGTTTTTCGCCGGAGCGGAAATGATCACTTTTTTCGCGCCGGCTTCCAAGTGTTTCGCCGCATCTTCCCGTTTTGTGAAGCGGCCGGTCGACTCGACGACGATCTCAACGCCGATTTCGCCCCACGCCAAATTCGCCGGGTCGCGTTCCGCTTTGACGATGATTTCTTTGCCGTTGACGACCAAGTTGTTGCCGTTCACCGACACTTCCGCGTCAAGCTGGCCATGGACGGAGTCGTATTTCAACAAATGCGCCAGCGTATTCGCATCCGTTAAATCGTTCACCGCCACCACTTCAATGTCCGGGTTTTTCAATGCCGCGCGGAACACGTTGCGCCCGATGCGGCCAAATCCGTTGATCCCGATTTTTACTGCCATCGTTGTTTCCTCCTTATGATTTGGATTGTATCGGCAAGGGACTTGACTCCCCTACTAACGCTTTCGCGGCGCCTTCGTCCGTCACCAACAGCGAACGGGGGGCCTGCTTCATGTAGGCGCGAATGGCTTTCGCTTTCGACGCCCCTCCGGCGACGGCGATGACATGTTCGACATGCGGGAGGTGTTCGAGTTGAATGCCGACCGTTTTCACCTTATGGACAACGTCGCCGCGTTCGTTGAAATAATAGCCGAACGCCTCGGCGACCGCATGGCGGGCGATGATGTTCTCCATCTCTGCAGGCGGCGTCTTCCGCCGCTTCGCCATCGTCACCGCTTCGCCGATGCCGTGGACGACCATGCGGCACGATTGGATGAGCTCAAGCACTTCCTTCACCGCCGGTTCTTCGACGAGCGACGCGTACGCTTCATCGCTTAAGTGATCGGGCACGTGGAGCAAGCGATAGCGGCCCATCGCTTTTTCCGCCATCTTGGCGCAAATCGTGTTCGCCTGGTTCCCGACATCCTCGCCGAGGCCGCCGCGCGCCGGTACGAACAACACATCGCGAATCTTCGAATCCGGCGTCATCATCTCCGCAACCGCCGCCATCGTCGTGCCGCCAGCCACGGCAACGATGTCCCCGGGTTCAAGCAGTTCCTTCATGCAGGCAACACACGCTCTTCCCATTTCTTTTTTTACCCATGGGAAACGATCGCTATCCCCGGCGACGACAATCACGCGCGGAATGCCGAGCTTTCGCTGCAGCGCGGATTCCAGCTCTTTGAGCCCGAGCGCTTCCCGCATCAAATCATTGAGCGCATGAAGGAGCTCTTGGCCTTCCTCCGTCAGCCGCATGCCCGACACATCGGCGGAGAGCAAGTTTTGCCCTTTCAAAAACTCCGTTTCCGACCGGAGCACCCGCTCGCTCATGCCGAGGCTCGCCGCCAGCGCCCGCCGTCCGATCGGCGCCATGAGCGAAATGGAATGCAAGATTTCGTATCGCTTTTGCATAACGTCAAGAAAGTCGGGCGATAATTTTTTTAATGCCTCTAATAACGATTGCATCGATCCTTCTCCTCAGCGGAACATAGGGACATTTTTTGTCCCGGTATGACATATTATGTCCCACAAGTCGATAAAAAATTCCTCCCGCGTCAATTTCATTATAGCAGGAGGAAACAAACGGTTCAACTTTTTCGCGCCTGCCGCAACCGCTTTCTTATCGTTTCTTTTTCAATCATCCCGTATCCGATTTCTTCGCCGTCCAGCTCGACGACCGGAATCATCAATTGGTATTTCTCAAGAAGCGCATCGTCTTGGTAAATGTCGATTTCTTCCATTGTAAACGGATCATCCGCCTGCAGTTCTGCCAAAACCGCTTTTGCTTTGTCGCAAAGCGGGCAGTTTGTTTTCGTGTACAACCGAATGTGCATCACGTTCTCCCTTTCCTTCACCGTCCGCATCAAGCTCCGGTATATTGCTTTCGCTTCGCCGAAGAGGGAATGCGCAGCTGCTCGCGGTATTTGGCGACCGTACGGCGTGAAATGGCGATGTGGTGCCGGTCGCGAAGCAACTCGGCGAGCTGCTGGTCGGAAAGCGGCGCCCGCCGGTCTTCCGCCGCGATCAGCTCTTGGATGATCGCTTTCACCTGGGTCGAGGAAGCCGCCTCGTCTGTTGCAAGGACTGTAGCCGCGCTCGAAAAAAAGCGGCGCAGCTCGATCGTGCCAAACGGCGTTTGCACATATTTATGACGCACCGCGCGGCTCACCGTCGATTCATGCACCCCAAGCTCCTCGGCCACCTCGCGCATCGTCATCGGTTTGAGCGCGGAAAGCCCGAACTCCAAACACAGACGCTGGCGCTCTACGATAACCGCCATAAGCTGAAGCAACGTCTGCTTTCGCTGCTCGAGGCTTTTCGCGAGCCACGTAAACTGCCGGTATTTTTCCTTGATAAACTGTTCGGCATGCCGGTCGCCGGATGCGGCAATGCGCCGCTCGTACTCCCGGTTCCATCCGAGCTCCGGATGGATGTCATCGTTGTAGGCGACCATCCAGTCCCCATCCGCTCCCCGGGTGACGATGACATCCGGCACAACGAAAGGCGGTGTGTCGCTCGAATAGTGAATGCCCGGACGCGGTTCGAGCGAGCGGATGAACTCGAAGACGCGCTGCAGTTCGCCAAGGCCGACGCCAAGCTGCTTGGCCAACGTTTTCCACGACTTTTCCGCAAAGGGAACAAAATGGTCGCGGACGATCGTTTCCGCCAGCTCGTCGCGCTCCGGAAGACGCTCAAGCTGCAACAAAAGGCATTCCGCCAAATCACGGGCGCCGACTCCCGGCGGGTCGAACGACTGGACAAGGCGCAGCCCCCGCTCCATCTCTTGTTCCGATGCGGAAAACCGCGCCGCCAGCTCTGCAAGCGGCACGCGCAAATAGCCGTCCTCATCGAGCGAGGCAATGAGATAGCGGACGATGCGATCTTCCCGATCGGCCAGCTTCAACGAAGGCAGCTGAGAAAGCAAATGGCCAGCAAGCGTCTCTGCGCGGGCGCCGATGTTCTCAAGCCACTGCTTTTGGTCCCGTTTCGCCCGATTGGACCGCTGCCGCACCCGGCTGCGGCGAATTTCCAAAAACGGGTTTTCCAACGACCGTTCATATAAAAACGCTTCCAAATCGACCGCGGAATACTGCAACAGTTCAATCGCCTGCACAAGCTCCTTTGTCAGCGACAACTGCAGCCGCTGCTCTTGCCATAACTCCGCCCTCATCGTCACGCCTCCTTTCTTTCTATTGTACACGACGGCGGGGATGGGGGGTAGGAGAAATTTTTGACGGTGCTTCCGAGATGGTGAAGCTTGGCCGTGCAATGTCGCTCCGAAAAAAAAACGAAAAACGGCTGCCAATGCAACCGTTTCCCATGTGAAGCGCCCTCGGCAGGATTCGAACCCACGCTAAGAGAACCGGAATCTCTCGTGCTATCCACTACACTACGAGGGCATGGCAGTTCATTATTTCTCTGTTTCGTTCCGTCGCATGTTCTATTATAGCAGGATCGTACAAAAATGCAAGGGGAAAATGCAATAAAAAACAGGAAAAATGAGGCCTTTGCTCCTTCCACATCAATGCCACCGCCACAGGCAACTGGTTAAAAAAATGAAAAAGCGGTTATGATGAAAAGAGGGATGTTCCCGCTAGCCGCGAATATGTTATAAAGAATGAGGAAGGTCGTTTTTTTTGACCTTCATTGACCATTCATGTATGATTAAGGCGTACATATTGATCCATAGGATGGAAAAGGAGGCGTTTTTCATGTATTTGATTCCGACTGTCATCGAACAGACGAACCGCGGGGAGCGAGCGTACGACATTTATTCGCGCTTATTGAAGGACCGAATCGTGTTCCTTGGCAGCCCGATCGACGACCAAGTGGCCAACTCGATCGTGTCGCAGCTGTTGTTTTTGGCGGCGGAAGACCCGGACAAAGATATTTCCTTGTACATCAACAGCCCGGGCGGCTCGATCACAGCCGGCCTGGCGATTTACGACACCATGCAGTTCATCAAGCCGGACGTATCGACGATTTGCATCGGCATGGCGGCATCGATGGGCGCGTTTTTGCTTGCCGCCGGTGCGAAAGGAAAACGGTTCGCCTTGCCAAACAGTGAAATCATGATCCACCAACCGCTCGGCGGCGCCCAAGGGCAAGCGACGGAAATCGAAATCGCAGCGAAACGCATTTTGTTCTTGCGAGACAAATTGAACCGCATTTTATCGGAAAACACCGGCCAGCCGATCGAGGTGATCGAGCGCGATACGGACCGCGACAACTTTATGACCGCGCAAAAAGCAAAAGAATACGGCATCATTGACCGCGTGCTGACGCGCGCTGATGAAAAATAAAATGAAAAGCAAAAGGCTGCTTCCGGCAACAACGGAGCAGCCTTTTCCATTCCTTTCCCCGCCAGCCCCACATGCTGCTTTACTTCTCCTTTTGCACATAGGCGGCGAGCTTTTCGATCGCTTCTTGCTCGTCCGGACCGTCGGCAATGAGCGTGATCACCGCTCCATGGCCGATGGCGAGGCTCATTAAGCCCATAATGCTTTTCGCGTTGACCCGTTTTCCGTCTTTCTCCAAAAAGACGTCTGCCGAGAAACGGTTCGCTTCTTGGACGAACAACGCCGCCGGGCGCGCTTGCAGCCCGGTTTTTAATTTCACTTCCACTTGTTTTTCAACCACTCTCCATCTCCCCTTTACAGCGATTTATGGAAATCGACCGGCTTTCCCGCCCGCAGCCGCTCCGCGATTTCGTCGATTTTGCGAAGCCGGTGGTTGATGCCGGATTTGCTGATTTTTCCGCCGGCAACCATCTCGCCGAGCTCTTTCAACGTCACGTCTTGATGCTCGATGCGCAGCTTCGCGATTTCCCGCAGCTTGGCCGGCAGCGAATCAAGACCAATCGTCTCGTCGATGTAGCGGATGTTCTCCACCTGGCGAAGCGCGGCGCCGATCGTCTTGTTTAAATTGGCCGTCTCGCAGTTGACGAGCCGATTGACCGAGTTGCGCATGTCGCGGACGATGCGAATGTCCTCAAAGCGAAGCAGCGCTTGATGGGCCCCGATGATGTTCAAAAACTCGGCGATTTTTTCCGCCTCTTTTAAATACGTAATAAACCCCTTTTTCCGTTCCAACGTTTTCGCATTTAGAAAAAAGTGACTGTTCATCAATTCGCATAACGACCGGTTATGCTCCTCATACAGCGAAAAAATCTCCAAATGGTAGGACGACGTCTCCGGGTTGTTGACCGAACCGCCGGCCAAAAATGCACCTCGCAAATACGAGCGCTTGCAGCATTTTTTCTTGACGAGCTCCGGGGAAATGTCATGGATGAGCGAAAAATCGCCGTTGACAATGTGAAGTTCACGAAGCAAAGAGGCCGCACCGTCGGTCACGCGGACGATGTAGACGTTATTTTTTTTCAGACGCATTTTCTTGCGGACAAACAGCTCAACGGCGACATCGTAGCCCTTTTTCAATAACGTATAAATGCGCCGAGCGATCGCCGCATTTTCTGTCTGGACATCGACCGCCATCCGCCCGCTGGAAAACGACAGCGAACCGTTCATGCGCAAAAGCGCGGACAGCTCCGCGCGCAAGCAACAAGGCTTCACCTCTAAATGGGTCAATTCCTTTTTCGTTTCCGATGCAAAAGACACGATTGCCTCACCTCCATTCGTTCCCCGCATCCGGCCGGTTGGAGGTGCCTAATCTTCGGCGCGGCCATAGGAAGCGGCGCCGCCCCTTGCGCGGCCTGCTCAACCCCTGCCTTTAACCGCGAGGGAGGAGCCCGAGAAGGAGGGCGGCAACTTTCGCCGTATTATGGCGAATCACCCCATCTTCATACGCAACAATATCGTCGCGGATGACTTGCAACGAAAGCCCGCTGCTGTCGTCACGCACCGGCTCGGCCCGTTCCGCCTCGTAGCGGCGGCGGATCGCTTCCGGGATCGCTCCGCTGTTGATGATCACCGCGTCCAAAAACGGGCCGCCAAGATGAGCATGAAGCGCCTCCACATGGTCGCTCACCGTATAGTGCGGCGTCTCGCCGGCCTGAGTCATAATGTTGCATATATATACTTTTTTCGCCTGCGCCTTGCATACTTCCTGCCCGATTTTCGGCACGAGCAAGTTCGGCAAGATGCTTGTGTACAAGCTGCCCGGCCCGATGACGATCAAATCGGCGCGGCGGATGGCATCAACCGTCTCCGGCAGCGGCTCAATGTCTTCCGGCGTTAAAAACACCCTCTTAATTTTTTTTCCCGCACTCGGAATTTTTGACTCGCCGGAGACGATGGAGCCATCTTCCATCTCGGCGTGCAGCACAACACTTTTGTTCGCCGCCGGAAGCACTTGGCCGCGCACGTTCAACACTTTGCTCATCTCGCGGATCGCCTTGACAAAATCGCCGGTAATCGATGTGAGCGCCGCCAAAATCAAATTGCCGAGCGAATGGCCGGATAAGCCGTTACCGTTTTGAAAACGGTGCTGGAACAGCTCGACAATGAGCGGTTCGACGTCAGACAGCGCGGCCAATACGTTGCGGACATCCCCGGGCGGCGGAATGTGCAGCTCATCGCGCAGCCGCCCGGAACTTCCTCCATCATCGGCGACCGTGACAATGGCGGTCAAATCCAATTCATGCTGCTTCAGCCCCCTTAGCAGAACGGGAAGCCCGGTGCCGCCGCCGATGACGACCAGTTTCGCTGCTCGTTCGTTCCTCATCGGTGTATGTCCTTTCTCCTCTCCATGTCCCGGTGCGAGACAACGGTTTTATAGTCATCCGAAAAATGGCGGGCAATGTATTCGGCGAGCGCCACCGAACGGTGCTGCCCGCCCGTGCAGCCGATGGCGATCACCAGCTGGCTTTTTCCTTCGCGCTGGTAATACGGCAGCATAAACGACAACAAGTCAATGAGCTTTTCCAAAAACTTTTGCGTTTCCCCCCACTTGAGCACGTAGGACGATACTTCATCATCCAACCCGGTTTTCGGCCGCATATGTTCAATGTAATGCGGGTTCGGCAAAAAGCGGACGTCAAACACCAAATCTGCATCAATTGGAATGCCGTACTTAAACCCAAACGACATGACGTTGATGGTAAACCCGGATTGAGCATGCGATGAGAACTGGCGGATGATTTTCTCCCGCAGCTCGCGCGGCTTCAGTCCGGTCGTATCGTAAATGATCTGCGCCCGCCCTTTCAGTTCTTCGAGCAGCTTCCGTTCCAAACGGATTCCTTCAAGCGGGGGCTCGTTCGGCGCAAGCGGATGCGTCCGCCGCGTTTCTTTGTAACGGGCCACCAACGTCGAATCTTGAGCGTCCAAGAACAACACCTGGGGGACGACCCACGCCTGCTCAGCCAACTCATCGAGCGCAGCGAACAAATGATCGAAAAAGTCGCGGCTGCGCAAATCCATGACAAGGGCGACTTTGTTCATTTTATTCCCGGACTCTTTGACGAGCTCCAAAAATTTCGGCAGCAGCGTCGGCGGCAAGTTGTCAATACAAAAAAAGCCGAGGTCTTCGAAGCTTTGAATCGCCACCGTCTTTCCCGCGCCGGACATGCCGGTGATAATGACGAGCTGAATCGGCTGCAGCGCCCCGTTTTGCCCCATCTCCTTCCCTCCTCTCCCTCAGCTCGGATCGAGCCGATATGAAAGCAGCTCGAATTCCTCTGTATAGACAAACACCCCGTACATGACCCCTTTTCCTTTCAAGGCGTAGTCCAAAATATGGTAGTCGCCGGGAGCCATCGGCAACGTCGAAAGCGTCTCCACTTTATGCCAGGCGAGCGTCCCCTCTTCGGAAGACGGCACGTTTTCGCCAATGAAATCGTCGGCGAAAAACGTAAACATCATCCACTCGGATGCTGTTTCGTCCCCATTTTTCATCACGATCGTAAAGACGCCTTTCAGCTCCGGATTCTTCAAGTAGATGCCCGTCTCTTCCCGGTATTCGCGAATGCACGCTTCGCGCACCGTCTCGCCGGGCTCCATTTTGCCTCCCGGGGCGACCCACCAGCCGCGCTTCGGTTTTTGCAACAGCAGCACTTGGCCGTCTTTATATAATACGCAGTTTGTCACCCGTTGCAATTCATTCACCCCAACCATCCGCAAACACGCACGTGATCCATTTTTATTTTACCATAAATAGTTAGGCCGCTCCACCTTCAAACCGTTGGAAACCATCCTCTTTCCCGCCTGCAAAAAGCCGCCGGGCCCCAACACTCCCTCCACCCAAAAGACGCCCATCCCCAGCCGTTTTAAGAGCGCGGCGAGATGCAAGCGCAAAACAAAAAAGAGACGCGGACAAACGCCCGCGCCAAAAAGGATCTATATAAAAGGGGGTCAATTACTTACTGATAGCATACGACATTTCTATTGCATTCGTGTTACATCTGGGTTAAATCACCATTACCATTTTGTTGCGATTTCGTTACTGGCTCAGCTGACCCCTTGCTTATGGAGCTTTTCTTTCAGTTCCTCGACGTAATGCTGGGCGCTTTGCGCGGCGATGCTGCCGTCGCCGGTCGCCGTCACGATTTGCCGGAGCGTTTTTTCCCGTACATCGCCGGCGGCGAAAATACCCGGCACTTTCGTCTCCATCTTTTCGTTCGTCACGATATAGCCGTTTTCATTCGTGATGCCAAGATGGACAAATGGCTTCGAGAGCGGCACCATCCCGATGTAAATGAAGACGCCGTCGCACGGAAATTCGCGCTCTTCTCCCGTTTGCGTATGCACAAGCGTCACACTGCCGACTTTTCCGTCCTTCTCGTTGATTTGTTTCACCGTATGGTTCCAGATGAAATCAATTTTTTCATTGGCGAACGCCCGGTCTTGCAAAATTTTTTGCGCCCGCAGCTTGTCGCGGCGATGGACGATCGTCACTTTATTGGCAAAGCGCGTCAAATAGACGCCTTCCTCGACCGCAGAGTCCCCCCCGCCGACGACGACCAAGTCTTTTCCTTTGAAAAACGCCCCGTCGCACACCGCACAGTACGAAACGCCGCGGCCGCCGAGCTCCGCCTCGCCCGGAACGCCAAGCTTTTTGTACTCCGCCCCGGTAGCGATGATGACCGCGCGCGCCTTGTACTGTTTGTCGCCGACGATGACCGTTTTGTACGCCTCGCCGTCGATGATTTCTTTCACGTCGCCATAGGCGTATTCCGCTCCAAATTTTTTCGCATGTTCAAACATTTTCGTCGCCAATTCCGGTCCTAAAATCGTCTCAAATCCCGGATAGTTCTCGACTTCCTCGGTATTGACCATTTGTCCGCCCGGGACGCCGCGTTCAATCATCAGCGTCGACAAATTGGCGCGCGATGTATAGACAGCCGCCGTCAGCCCAGCCGGCCCGGCTCCGGCAATAATGACATCGTAAATTTTTTCCTCTGCCACACCGTCCACTCCCTCGCTTGATAATCCTTTCATTTTCATCGTATAGAAGTCGATTCGCCGTGTCTATTGATTTGCTCATGTATAGAGCCGGCGCGCTTTTTGCACATATTTTCCCACCGTCGCCGCTGAGACGCCGTACTTGGCCGCCATCTCCCTTTGCGTCACACGCTCTCCTTGCTGTCGGCGCCACATGTATTCGATCGCCGCCGCCCATGCCGCCTCATTTGCAAACCGTTCACCGCTGGCGAGCGGATGGACGGCCATCGCGAAGGCGAATCGGCAGAGCGCTTCCTTTTCCTCATTATGCGCCGAAAGCGCATCGACCATGCGGCCGATGTTCGCCGCCCAAGCAGACGGTCCGTCAGTTAAGCCGAACAAAAAGCAGTCGATAAACGGGCGAAGACGGGGATCGGACGGCAAGAGGCGGCATACCGCAAGCGACATCGATGCCTCTTTCGCCTGCGGCGAACGGCTGAACAAGTACAATCCGTACAGACGGTCGGCCAGCTCGTCGCCCTCCAGCCAAGCCATCAAGCGGATGAGCGCCTCATCCACCGGCGCTGAAACGGCCCACGGCTCCTCACCGCGTTTTTCCGGATGAAGCGTGGTGAACATCTCCCACATTTGCCGAGCGAGCGGCTCATGGCCAGTATAGTAAGCAGCGCAAGCGAGCCAATAATAAAATGGCCCATCCCCATCAAAGCCTTGTTTATACAGACGGTGCAGCCAACGGAACGCCAAATCAAATCGCCCGACAAGCGCGAACGTCGCCCCGAGCTTGTATTGGTGCTCGCGAAAAAACGGATACAAACCGGCCAGCGTCTCGCAAAGTGCGGCCGCCTGTTCTTCCTCACGCAAGTAATAAGCGAAGACAAGTGCATTGCAAAGCGCATGCAAATTGCCGGGATCGCACTTGAGCACTTCACGCACTTTCTGTTTCGCTTTGTCGGCATCGCCGCTGTAAAAATAGGCAAGCGCCAAATTGTTATGCGCCGACCAAACGTCCGGATAGCGCGCGACGATCTCCTCGAGCGCCTCAATCGCTTCCGCAAACCGCTCCTCTTCAAGCAAACGGCGGGCGCGATCCTCGAGCGCCATGAGGTCTTCCTGCTCTTCCGTCCATTCCAGGCCATCGAGCCGAAGCAGCTCAAGCAAGTCGGCGGCATCGTCGGCAAACTCCCCGTCCGGCTCATGCGCCAAATAACGCTCCGCGTATTGCCTCGCTTCGCGAAACAAGCCGAGGCAGGCGAAATTATTCGCCAAAAAATACAAACAGTCGTCCATCGTTTCATCTAAATCGTGAATGATTTTAAACAGCCACTGGTTGGAAAATTGATATTCACCAAGCTCCGACAGCACAAGGGCGAGCTGCAAGGCAAACGCGGCATCGCGCTCATCCAAGCGGACGGCGCGCTCAAAATATTTCCTTGCCTTTTCTAAATCGCCTCGGTCGTATGCTTTCATTCCTTTTTTAAAAAAGTAATCCCCGCTTTGGATGAACGGTACAATCGTCGCTTTTCGTGATGATCGCTTCAGTTGTTTTCCCATTCTGTCCTCCGTCGTCCGTAAAATTCGTCGAACAACAGTATACCATATCGGCGGCGAAAACAAGCAAGAAACTTCAGGAATCCGGTTTTTCCGTGCAAAAAAGGAACGCCGGCGCGATGGCAGACGTTCCGTTTTCTCCCCTAACCATCTTATTATTTTTTGTCGCCCGCTCCCGCCTTTTGCGCGTGCCGCTCGGCAAGTGTTTCCAACACCGCATCAAGCGGCAGCTTTTGTTCGCGCAACAAAACGAGCAAATGATACAGCAAGTCAGCCGCTTCCCATTTCAGCTCGTCATGACTCCGGTTTTTCGCCGCGATAATGACTTCCGCCGCTTCTTCGCCGACTTTTTTCAAAATTTTATCGACGCCTTTTTCAAACAAATACGTCGTGTACGCCCCCTCCGGCCGTTCGGCGTCGCGCTTGGCGATGATCTGTTCGAGCTCGTTCAAAATAGCGAATCGGTCAGCCCGCGGTGTGCGCGCCGCGCCGTCCAGCGAGTGCGCAAAACACGAATACGCCCCCGTATGGCACGCTGGACCGGCCGGCTCGACGAGAACGAGCAGCGCATCGGCGTCGCAGTCGTAGCGGATATCGATGACACGCTGGACGTTCCCCGATGTCGCCCCTTTATGCCATAGTTCTTGGCGCGAGCGGCTGTAAAACCATGTTTCACCGGTCTCCAGCGTTTTCTCGAGCGACTCTTTATTCATATAGGCGAGCGTGAGCACTTCCTTGCTTTGCGCATCTTGGACGATTGCGGGCACGAGCCCGTTGTCGTCAAACCGAATGTCCGCCGTCACCGCACGTTCACCCCTTTTTCTTTTAAGTACGCTTTCACTTGTCCAACCGACGTCTCTTTGTAGTGGAAAATCGATGCCGCCAGCGCCGCGTCCGCTTTCCCCTCTTCAAAAGCTTGAAGGAAATGCTCCGCCTTGCCGGCGCCGCCGGACGCAATGACCGGAACGCTGACCGCTTCGCTCACTCTTCGTGTCAACTCAATATCAAAGCCGTTTTTGCCGCCGTCGGCGTCCATGCTCGTTAACAAAATCTCCCCGGCGCCAAGGCGCACCGCTTCCTGCGCCCAAGCGACGACTTCCCATTCCGTCGCGTTGCGGCCGCCGTGCGTATAGACGCGCCATGAGCCAAGCGTTTCATCGTATTTCGCGTCAATGGCGACGACGATGCATTGCGAACCGAAAAAGTCCGCCCCTTCGGTGATCAAGGTTGGACGGAGCACTGCGGCGGTGTTGAGCGACACTTTATCGGCGCCGGCGCGCAACATGCGCTTCATATCGTCGAGCGAATGAATGCCGCCGCCGACCGTAAACGGAATCGCAAGCTCGGCGGCAACGCGCTCGACGACATCGACCATCGTCTTCCGCCCTTCGTGCGAGGCGGAAATATCCAAAAACACGAGCTCGTCCGCCCCTTGTTCATCGTACGCCTTCGCGAGCTCCACCGGGTCGCCGGCATCGCGCAACTGGACAAACTGCACCCCTTTGACGACGCGGCCGTCTTTCACATCGAGGCACGGGATGATGCGCTTCGTGATCATCGCTCGTTCACCGCCTTTAACGCTTCCGCGAGCGTAAATTGGTTGGTGTACAGCGCCTTGCCGACGATCGCGCCGCCGATGCCGCGCTCAGCCTGTTCATGAAGCGCGCGCAAATCATCAAGCGAGCTGACGCCGCCAGACGCGATCACTTCTTTCCCCGTCGCCTCGGCCAACCGGACCGCGGCCGCGATGTTCGGGCCCGACAGCGTGCCGTCGGTCGCAATATCGGTGAAAATAAACGTCTCCGCCCCCGCCTCGGCAAGCATTTGCCCGAGTTCTTCCGCTTTCACGTTTGACGTCGCAATCCACCCTTCTGTCGCCACGAAGCCGTCGCGGGCGTCGATGCCGATGGCGATGCGGCGGCCGTATTTTTTCAGCATCTCTTTCACAAACGGCGGATCGGCAATGGCCGCGCTTCCTAAAATGACGCGGGCGACCCCGTTTTCCAAATAATACACAATATCCTCTTCCGTCCGGATGCCGCCGCCGACTTGCACATAGACGGAAAGCGTCCGCGCCGCTTCGACAACAAACCGGTCGTTGACGCGCCTCCCTTCTTTCGCTCCGTCCAAATCGACCATATGAATCCATTCCGCCCCTTGGGCAGCGAATCGCTCGGCCATCGCGACCGGCGAATCGCCGTACACCGTTTCTTTATTGTAATCGCCTTGAAGCAAACGAACGCACTTGCCGCCGCGCATATCGATCGCCGGATAAATCGTAAACGCCGCCATCAGCCATTCCCCCTTCCCGTGACAATGCCGACATAATTGTTCAAGATGCTCATGCCGACCGCGCCGCTTTTTTCCGGATGAAACTGCGTGCCAAACACATTTCCGCGCCCGACGACCGCCGGAACGTCAACGTCATATTCGCTGCTCGCGAGCACGACATCTTCCTCCCCCGGAACGACATAATACGAATGGACAAAATACACATGCCCTTCCTCAACGCCCCGAAGAAGCGGCGACGGACGATGGAAGCGGAGCCGGTTCCAGCCCATATGCGGCACTTTGTACGGCTCGCCGGTTTTCGTGACGCCCGGAAAGCGGACGACGCGGCCGTGCAGAAGCCCAAGCCCTTTTGTCGGTCCATTTTCCTCGCTTTCGTCAAACAACAGCTGCATCCCTAAGCAAATGCCAAGCAGCGGCATGCCGCCTTGAACCGCTTCGCGAATGAAATCCGCTAATCCTGTCTCGTTCAAACTATGCATCGCATCGCGAAACGAACCGACGCCCGGCAAAATGAGCCCGCGCGCCTGCGCCAACACCTCTTTGTCGCCGCTGACCATATACGGGCAGCCGAGCCGCTCAAGCGCTTTTCGGACGCTGTATAAGTTGCCCATGCCATAGTCGATGATCCCGATCATCGTCATCCCATTCCTTTCATTGCAGTGCGTGTCAACCGATCATTCAGCAAACGCCGTTCATCCTTTTGCCGTCGGCCCACGTTTCGCACGCAGACGCCCCTTGGCGCCAGGTGCATTCCCTTTGCCGCGGAACGTTTTCCGCACAAAGACGCCGTATTCCGGCTCAATTATCCCGTTCCGCCGATCCCGCCGCTCACGGAGCCCTACAGCATCCCTTTCGTCGACGGCACGCCTTTGACGCGCGGGTCGATCATCGTCGCTTCATCCAACGCCCTCCCGAGCGCCTTGAACACCGCCTCGATCATATGGTGCGTATTGCGCCCGTAATGGACGATGACGTGCAAGTTCATGCGCGCTTCAAGCGCCAGCTTCCATAAAAATTCATGCACGAGCTCGACATCAAACGCGCCGACTTTCGATGACGGAAACTCGCCGCGAAACGCAAAATGCGGGCGGTTGCTCAAGTCGATCACGACTTGGGCCAAGGCGTCATCCATCGGCACAAACGCGTTGCCGTACCGCTTGATTCCTTTTTTGTCGCCAAGCGCTTCTTTGATCGCCTGTCCAAGGCAAATGCCGATGTCTTCCGTCGTATGGTGGTCGTCAATATGCGTGTCGCCTTTTGCCTCAATGCGCAAATCGAACTGGCCGTGTTTCGCAAACAAATCGAGCATATGGGTCAAAAACGGCACGCCCGTTTCCAGTTCCGCCTTCCCTTCGCCATCCAACGAAAGCGATAACCGAATGCTTGTCTCGTTCGTCGTTCTTGTGATCGTCGCTCCCCTTGCCATTATCGTTCCCCACTTTCTTTTTTCAGCCGCGCTTCCACCGCTCGTGCGTGCGCCTCAAGCCCCTCGAGGCGGGCGAAGGCGGCGATTTTTTCTCCATGTTGTTTCAATGCGGCTTCACTGTAAACGACCACGCTTGATTTTTTCACAAACTCATCAACGCTCAAGCCGCTTGAGAACCTGGCTGTCCCGTTCGTCGGCAGCACGTGGTTCGGCCCGGCGAAATAGTCGCCGACCGGCTCGGAGCTGAATCGGCCGAAAAACATCGCTCCCGCATGGCGGAGCCGACCAAGCAACTCCATCGGTTCGGCCGTCATCACTTCCAAATGCTCCGGCGCCAGTTCGTTCACGACATCGACCGCTTCCGCAAGCGTCTCGGTGACGTAAATGGCGCCGTAATTCTCAAGCGCCGCTTGGGCGATGTCGCGGCGCGGCAGCGTCTCCAACTGCCGTTCGACTTCACTCGCCACCGCCAAGGCCAGTTTCATCGACGGCGTCACCAAAATGGCCGACGCCCGCACGTCATGCTCGGCTTGGGACAACAAATCGGCCGCAATCTCATCTGCATGGGCCGTTTCATCCGCAAGCACAACGATTTCGCTCGGCCCGGCGATCATGTCGATCGCCACATGCCCGAACACTTCCCGCTTCGCCAGCGCCACATAAATATTGCCCGGCCCGAAAATTTTATCCACCGGCCGAATCGTTTCAGTCCCGTAAGCGAGCGCGGCGATCGCCTGCGCGCCGCCGACTTTGTATAGTTCCGTCACGCCGAGTTCATACGCGGCGGCCAGCACCCCAGCCGGGAGCGTGCCGTCTTTGTTTGGCGGCGACGTAATGACAATCCGCTTCACCCCCGCCACTTGTGCGGGAATGACGTTCATGAGCACGGACGACGGATAGGCGGCCGTCCCGCCCGGCACGTACAACCCGACCGCATCGAGCGGCGTCACCTTTTGCCCGAGAATCGTGCCGTCTTCTTTCGTCATCAACCATGATTGGCGCTTTTGCCGCTCATGGTAGTCGCGAATGTTGGCGGCCGCTTCACGAATGATCTCCAGCATTTCCGCGCTCATGGACGCATGCGCGCGCTTCATTTCCTCTTCCGTCACCTTTAGCGAATCCAAGCGGACACCGTCAAACCGTTCTGTATATTCTTTGAGCGCCGCATCACCGCGGGCGCGCACGGCGGCGATGATATCGAGCACCGCACGCCGCTGTTCCTCCGTTCCGCTTTCAATCGTGCGCCTTAGTGACACACCGCCTCGGACCCGTTCGATTTTCATCGCCTGTTCTCCTTTCCATCGCCATGCTTCTTCGACCTTTTCACCTGTTCGACATGCGAACATCGTTGGGCCTTCCACCGCCCAGCGGCAGCTTACCGCTCAGAAATCACCGCCGCCAATCGGTCGACCAACCGCTCAATTGCCCCGCCATTCAGCCGATAGCTCGCCGGATTGACGATGAGGCGCGATGTCACCTCGGCGATCCGTTCGAGTTCCACAAGCCCGTTTTCTTTAAGCGTGCGTCCGGTCGAAACGATATCGACGATCCGGTCGGCCAATCCGATCAGTGGGGCGAGCTCGATCGAGCCGTTTAGGCGGATGATTTCGACTTGCTCGCCTTGTTCGCGAAAATACGTTGACGCGACATTCGGGTATTTCGTCGCCACCCGCGGCGCGATTTCGTTCATCTTGGCGCCGGGCAGCCCGGCGACCGCCAAATGGCAGCGGCTGATTTGCAAATCAAGCAGTTCGTACACATCCCGTTCTTCTTCCATCAACACGTCTTTTCCAGCAATGCCCAAATCAGCGACCCCATGCTCGACATAGGTAACCACATCCATCGGTTTCGCCAAAATAAAGCGCATCTGTTCCTCCGCCACCTCGATCACGAGCTTGCGCGACTCGGTAAACTCCGGCGGCAGCGTATAATCCGCCCGTCGCAGCAGTTCGACCGCCTCTTCAAAAATGCGCCCTTTTGGCATCGCAATCGTCAGCATCGTTCTTCCTCCTTGCTTCTTGTCATCAGGCGGCCGGGCCGCCACCTGACTTCTCTTTCCTCACAGGCGCCTCGTTCCGAAGCCCGATGGTCTGCATAGATCAACTCCAACCGAACGCGCGGAGCGGTCTTGTCCGCCCATCGGGTTCCAACCTTTCTTTCCTCCATCCTACAGCGTCGGCGGCACACCGTCCAATGTTCCATTCGTTTTCACAAACATGTGCGCATCTTGTCGGACCATTTTCATGCTTGGGTGGAGGGCGAAACTCGTTCATGGAACGTTTCCGTCCTCGTTTTACCCGCCTTTTTCACTCCTCACTGCCCGCTGCGGCCAAGCAAATAGACGATCGACCGATAGCGCTGGCTGTAGGTGTCAATATCGCCAATGCCGGCGATATGCTGCAAGACAACGCGCTTGCCTTCCGCCCGTTTCGCTTCCGCCAGCTCCACCGCTTCCGCAAGCCGCTCCTGACTGAACACGATGCACTCGATATCGCCGCGCACATCCGTTTCCCCGATCGCCTCGATCAACCGGTCGACGCGCAAGCCAAACCCCGTCGCCGGCGCCGGTCGCGAAAACTTCGCCAATAAATCATCATACCGGCCGCCGTTGCCGATCGGGAATCCAACTTGCTCAGCGTACACTTCAAACAAAATGCCCGTGTAGTAGCTCATATGGCTGACCAACGCCATATCGAGCTTCACCGCCTCGGCCACTCCGTACGTACGAAGCGCCGCCATGAGCGCCGCCAGCTCATCGGCCGCCCGCCGTCCTTCCTCGCTCGTCACCAGCATTTTCGCCGTCTCGAGCGACGCCGCACCGCCGCGCAACGAAAGAAGATCCAACAGCCGTTTTTGATCGATCGACGAAAGCGGCAGCGACTTCACGTGTTCGCGGTAGCCGACGTAATTTTTTTCATATAAGAAACGGCGCAATACACTCGCCCGCTCTTCATTCCCTAAAATCTCCAAAAACAGCGCATTGACATAGCCGATATGACCGACCGCCACCGAAAAGCGCCCGAGTCCAGCCCGTTTCAGCAGCGAGACCATCAAACTAATCACTTCGGCATCAGCCGTCACCGTGCCGTCGCCGATCAGCTCGACGCCAATCTGTTCGAACTCCGCCGGCCGACCCCCTTCGCGCTGCTGGGCGCGGAACACATTGGCGTTGTACGCCAGCCGGAGCGGATTGCCGTCTTCATACAACCGCGACGCCGCCACCCGGGCGATCGGCGCCGTCATATCAGGTCGGAGCACGAGCGTATGCCCTTGCTGATCGAGGAGCTTAAACAGCCGATGATCGGCAATCGCCGACGCCGCCCCGACCGTTTCATAATACTCAAGCGTCGGCGTTTCCATAAACTCGTACCCCCAGCGCTCAATTTCTTCCGCCATCACCGAGCGCACTTGCTTTTTCAACTCATATAAAAACGGCAGCGTATCTCGCATGCCCAACGGTTTTTCAAACATGAACAGCTTTTTTGCCATGTCCCCACGCCCTTTATCAAAATACTTTAGTTTGCTAATATGGTAGAGAAGTGAAGTTATTAGTAGTTTACTCCTTTGCGGCCACAGCGTCAAGAGGGAACACGCCATCCACAACAAAACGGACAAGACCGCTTCCAAAACAGGAAGCGCTTGTCCGTTTCGTTCCACACGGCATAGGCGGTGATCTGCACTCTAATGAAAATAGCGGCGATCCATCTTGCCAAAATCCCCAATTCTCCTTATCTAAAAAACAAGATCACTGACCAAAAAGGCAATATAAAATAGCAGAAGAGTAACAACCCTCTATCGAAGTATCCTGTACATATGCATGAAAATTCAATAAGGCATATATGTTGAATTTTTGTTTTACATCCAGCTGATTACCTTCCACGTTATACTATATCTGCTTATATTGAGATGAAAACGGAAATGAAAAATCAGAAATTCTTTATTATACTGTGAAAATATGTGCTTGGAGTGACCATTTCAAGCCGTTCTCGGATAGGAAACCTTTTTCCTGCATCCCTTATTTCATCACTATTCCGGCTGTAGGAATTCTTGAAGGGATTTCTCTGCAAGGAGGTAAAATCAATGTTGAGGCAAAAACATAATCATGTACACCATCCACTTTCTTAATCATCGTATTTCCCTTCCATATGGATATCCAAATCAATGAAAGCCGCTGATCTCCTATCCACCTCTTTTCCAATGAATTATCTCACTTATTATTTTTCTTAATATTAAAAAATAAAAAGATAGTTTGCCAATCATTTTATTACCTTATTAAGGAAATTTTCGTTTTCCCAAAGAAAAACCCGCCTCCGTTCAATCGGAAGGCGGGTCATTCCGGCGGACGATGCGCATCGGGCAACCGGCGGCCATCGCCCCGGCCGGGACGTCTTTATGGACGACGGTGCCGGCGGCGACCACGGCGCGGTCGCCGATCACCACACCGGGCAAAATCGTCGAGTTCGCGCCGATCATCACCTCGTCGCCGATCACCACATCGCCAAGTCGGTATTCGTCCACTAAATATTCGTGGGCGAGAATCGTCGTGTTGTAGCCGATGACGCAATTGCGGCCGATTTGGATTTTTTCCGGGAAGAGAATATCCGGCATGACCATAAAGGCGAGCGCCGTTTGCTCGCCGATTTTCATGCCGAGAAAGGTGCGGTACAGCCAGTTTTTCAGCGGCAAAAACGGCGTGTAGCGCCCGATTTGAATGATGATGACGTTTTTCAGCACTTTCCAAAACGATACGGTGCGGTACAACTGCCAGAGCGAGTTCGCCCCTTGAACGGGGTATTTTGTCGTCCGTCTCACCGGGAGGACGATTCCTCCTTTCATTCGTTGATGCCGACAATGGCCAACAAATCGCTCATTTTTTCCAACATATAGTCCGGTTCATATTGTTCCAAATAGGCGCGGCCTTTAATCGCCCAGGCGACGCCGGCTGTTTTTACCCCGGCGTTTTTGCCGGCCAAAATGTCGTGGTAGTTGTCGCCGACCATGAGCGCTTCCGAAGGCGTTGACTGCAACGCCTCGAGCGCTTTATAAATGGGCTCGGGATCCGGCTTCGGCCGTTCGACGTCGTCCAAGCCAATGACGCATGAAAAAAACGGCTCTAAACGCGTTTTTCGCAAGCCCATCAGCGCGGTGTCGTGCATTTTCGTCGTCACGACGCCGAGGCGGAAGCCGTGGCGATGGAGCGTTTCAATCGTCTCATACACCGTGTCAAACTCGCGGATCAATTCATCATGATGGGCATGGTTGAACGCGCGGTAGGCGGCCACCATCTCCTCGGCTCGTTCTGGGTCAAGCGAGCCGAACGTTTCATACAGCGACGGGCCGATGAACGGCAGAACATCCTCTCGCCCGTAGCGGCCCGGGTAATACATCCCTAGCGTATGCAAAAACGACTGGATGATGAGCTCATTTGTATCAATCAACGTGCCGTCAAGATCAAACAAAATGGTGCGAATCGTCATGAAGCGGCTTCCTTTCTAGTCGGTTGTTCAAAGCGGCGCCAAATGTGCGCCACCGCCATCGTCAACAGCACGGCTGTAATCAAGCGGATCAAAAGCAGCGGCCACACGGGAATACCAAGCGGGACGAAAATGAGTGTATCTTCGACGACCGCATGGCATGACACGAGAAAAATGAACGCCAGCGTCAAGTCGCGCTTCGAGACGCCGTCTTCTTTCGCCGCTTGAATCATGACGCCAGCTCCGTAAGCGAGGCCGAACACAAACCCGGCCGCGAGCGTGAGCGACGTGTTTGCGCTCATGCCGAGCATCTTCATCGCCGGCGCCATCCAGCGCGAAACCGTCTCGATCCAGTGGCGTTCTTTTAAAATTTGAATGACCGTCATGAGCGGAATGACAATCATGACAAGCTGCACGATGCCGGCAGCCGCTTTTTTCAGCGCCGCCAAGATGATCTCTCCCCAACCGGACGGCGGCGCGGCTTCATGCGTGACAAACCCATATTGGGCGATCTCCTTCCCCCCGTCCCATAGATGGGCGATCAACAGTCCCGACACAACAGCCAGTCCGACGCGCACGACGATCATGAGCCAGACGGTCATCCCGGTTCGCGAGGCGACGGATGACTCGACGATCAAGTTATGGGAAAACGAAAGCATGACAGCGAGAATGAATACTTCTTTCACCGTAAACTCAATCGTCAGCATCGCCCCGATCGCCGCGTACAGCCCAAGCAAATTGCCGAGCACAAGCGGCACGGCCGCATCGCCCGATAGGCCGAACCATTTCATGAACGGGGTGACAAAATCAATGAGCCACGAAAACAGCGGCGTCGGCTGCAACAGCGCTAAAATGAGCGTCACCGGAAAAATGATTTTGCCAAGCGCCCATGCGGTCTTCAACCCGGCGAGCACACCGCGCTGCAACGTTCCTGTCATGTTCTCCTCTCTCCTTTGCTCATCTTCATGTTGCGGTGCGGCCGATCAGCGTCGGTAAAAACCACTGTTAATCTTGATACCGCTCCTTGGCCCATCCTTTTGCCCGCCTCACAATCCATAACACAATGGAAAGAACGATGAGCGCCACCGACATCACTTGCGCCGCGCGCAGACTGCCGGCCAGCATCAAGCTGTCGGTCCGCATTCCTTCAATCCAAAAGCGGCCGACGGAATACCAAATCAAATATGACAAAAACAGCTCGCCGCGCCGCAAGTTGACGCGCCGGAGCCAAAGCAAAAGGCAAAAACCGGCCAAATTCCAAACCGATTCGTACAAAAACGTCGGATGCCAATAGCGGCCGTCAATGTACATTTGGTTGATGATCCAATCCGGCAAGTGCAAGCTTTCGAGAAACGCGCGCGACACGGGCCCCCCGTGCGCCTCTTGATTCATAAAATTGCCCCAGCGCCCGATCGCTTGGCCTAAAATAATGCTCGGCGAGGCAATATCAGCGAGCTTCCAAAACGACAGCCCGCGCACGCGGGCGAACACCACGCCTGTTGCCACCGCCCCGATCAAACCGCCGTGAATAGCAAGACCTCCTTGCCAAACTTTTGGAATCTCGGACAAATGCTTTGAATAATAGTGCCATTTAAACAGCACGTAGTACGCCCGCGCGCATACAATGGCGATCGGCACGGCAAACAGTACTAAATCGACAAACGTCTCTTTCGGCAAGCCGCGCCGCACCGCTTCGCGCGTCGCCAGCCATAAGCCGATCAAGACGCCCGTGCCGATAATGACGCCGTACCAATAAATCGTAATCGGACCAAGATGCAAAAACACGCGGTCGAGCGGCTGAATCGTTGACTCCATCGTTTCCACCTCCTATGCTCCGTACAAAACCGAACTTGTTTTTCCAGCTACAAGAACACGGCTGACGATCAATCATAATCATGCGCGCCGTCTTCGATGGCGTCGCTCAGCCGTGCGGAAAACTCCTCGGCCGCGTTGACCCCGAGCCGCTTCAACCGGAAGTTCATCGCCGCCACTTCGACGATCACCGCCAAGTTGCGCCCCGGGCGGACCGGAATCGTTAATTTCGGCAGTTCGGTATCTAAAATTTTTACCTTTTCTTCTTCCAAACCAAGCCGGTCGTACTGCTTCTCCGGGTCCCAAAGCTCCAAGTCGACGACGAGCGAAATGCGCTTATGCGTCCGCACCGCCCCCGCACCGAACAGCGTCATCATATTAATGATGCCAAGGCCGCGAATTTCGAGCAAATGTTCAATCAGTTCGGGCGCGCTGCCGACGAGCGTGTCTTCATCTTCTTGGCGGATTTCCACACAGTCGTCGGCGACAAGACGATGGCCGCGTTTCACGAGTTCGAGCGCCGTTTCGCTTTTGCCGACGCCGCTTTTGCCGGTGATCAATACCCCGACGCCGTACACATCGACAAGCACCCCGTGCACCGCCGTCGTCGGAGCGAGCTTGCTTTCTAAATAGTTTGTCAACCGGCTTGACAGACGGGTCGTTTTCATCGTCGAGCGCATCACCGGCACCGACTGGCGCTCGGACGCTTCGATCAGCTCCGGCGGCACCTCAAGTCCGCGCGAGACGATGATGCCCGGCGTAATGTCCGTGCAAAGCCGCTCCATCCGCGACTTTTTTTCTTCCGGCGTCAACGTTTCGTAAAACGACAGCTCCGTCCGTCCGAGCAGCTGCAGGCGCTCCGCCGGATAGTAGGCGAAATAGCCGGCCATTTCAATCCCCGGCCGCGACAAGTCGCTCGTCGTAATCGGCCGATAAATGCCCTCGGCGCCGCTTACGAGCTCGAGCTGGAACTGTTCAATGATGTCTTTCGTCCGCACTTTCGGCATACGTTGCCTTTCTCCCCTTTCCTCATCTTTTTCCATTGTAGCACGTTTCGTTTCGTCATTGAATGGAAAACATTCGAGGAAACAAAACAGGGACGGCTCCCCCGTCCCGATCAAGCAAAACCGATCGAATGAAACACCGTCGTCATTCCGCTAGTCATAAACGATCAAACACCGCTTCTGCCTATGTTCGAGCATGCGCCCCCATTACGACCGGTTGCGCAACGGCTCGATGATCGCTTTTTGCACGAGCAGATGGAAAAACGACAAGACGATCGAGGCAAGCAGCGCCGTGCCGAAGCCGCCGATTTGAAACGCATCGCCCATCAGCCCTGCGGTCATCATGAGCGTGACGGCGTTAATGACAAACAAAAACAGCCCAAGCGTCAACACCGTCACCGGCAGCGTCAACAAGATGAGCACTGGGCGAACGACGGCATTTAACACCGCCAAAATCACGCTCGCTAAAAACGCTGCGCCGATGCCGCTGAAATGAATATCGTCAAAATAGCCGTCAATCACCATCAACAGCACGGTATTAATAAAGACACCGATCAGCCAATTGAGCATCTCATCACCATCTTTTCTGTAATCTTTCGCCTTGAAACGCCCTCCTCGACATATATTGCCTCGAACCGAACCGTGGCAATCAGTCATCGTCTTTTTTCAGCAGGGCTGTTGTTTTCTATTTTAACACTTGAATCCCCTTAATGACATTCCAAATCACAACAACGAAGTTCACCGCCCCGGCAACGAGGAACCCGAGCCAGACGAGCCCGCCGCCAAAAAGAAGCGATTCCTCGCCCCAATGGCCGAATAGCACCGGCGATGCGGCCAACGCAATGAACAAGAGGATCGTAACGGCCGGAATCAAATGCGACACGAGCGACCGCTTGGCATGGCGTTTGACTTCAAGATCTTCGACAACAAAATAGACGACAATCGGCAAAATGAACGGCGCAAAAAAGACGCTGAAATAACAAAGCGCGGACAACACTTTGTTCGTCGACAATCGGCAATCCCCTTTCCAAGTTTCCTTTACCCTGTATATACGACGGCCGCTAGGAAAAGTTTCCTGCCGTCGGCAAAAAAGGTTCGGCCGCCGGTGCCCAAGCAGCGAAAAAAGCAACAAAAGCGTTACGCCTTCGCCGCTTCATACCGCGCCTGCATGCGCGCCCGGTCGCGCTCGAGAATGGGTTTTAAGTAGCGGCCAGTGTGCGACTCCTCCACCTCGGCCACCTCTTCCGGCGTGCCGGCGGCGACGATTTGTCCGCCGCGGTCGCCCCCTTCCGGACCTAAGTCAATGATATAGTCCGCGGTTTTGATGACGTCCAAGTTATGTTCAATGACAAGCACGGTGTCGCCGTTGTCGACGAGCCGGTGGAGCACGTCGAGAAGCCGGGCGATGTCATCGACATGAAGCCCGGTCGTCGGCTCGTCCAAAATGTAAAGCGTCCGGCCGTTCGAGCGCCGGTGCAGCTCAGCGGCGAGCTTGACGCGCTGCGCCTCGCCGCCCGAGAGCGTCGTCGCCGGCTGGCCGAGCTTCATATAACCGAGGCCGACGTCATAAAGCGTCTCGAGCTTGCGCTTAATTTTTGGGATATGGGCGAAAAAGTCGAGCGCATCTTCGACCGTCATGTCCAGCACCTCGGCGATGTTTTTTCCTTTATACGTCACCTCGAGCGTCTCGCGGTTGTACCGTTTGCCGTGGCACACTTCGCACGGGACGTACACATCGGGCAAAAAGTGCATTTCAATTTTGATGATGCCATCGCCATGGCACGCCTCGCAGCGTCCGCCTTTGACATTGAAGCTGAACCGCCCTTTTTTGTAGCCGCGCACTTTCGCTTCGTTCGTCGCCGCAAACACTTCGCGGATGTCGTCAAACACCCCGGTGTACGTCGCCGGGTTCGAGCGCGGCGTGCGGCCGATCGGCGACTGGTCGATGTCAATGACTTTATCGAGGTGCTCCAGCCCGCGAATGCCGCGGTGCTCGCCCGGCTTTGCTTTCGCCCGGTTGAGCTTTTGCGCGAGCGCCTTATACAACACTTCGTTCACAAGCGTGCTTTTGCCCGAGCCCGACACCCCGGTGACGGCGACAAACGTGCCGAGCGGGATTTTCACCGAGACGTTTTTCAAGTTGTGCTCGCGCGCGCCGATAACCTCAAGCCAACGTCCGTCCGGACGGCGACGCTCGGCCGGAATCGGGATGAATTTTTTCCCCGATAAATACTGGCCGGTGAGCGAATTCGGGTCGTTCATCACTTCTTCCGGCGTGCCGGCGGCGACGACCTCGCCGCCGTGGATGCCCGCCCCCGGTCCGATGTCAATCAAATAATCCGCGGCCAGCATCGTATCCTCATCGTGCTCCACCACAATGAGCGTATTGCCGAGATCGCGCATGCTTTTCAACGTCGCGATCAGCCGGTCGTTGTCGCGCTGATGAAGCCCGATCGACGGCTCGTCGAGCACGTACAACACCCCCGTCAGCCGCGAGCCGATTTGCGTCGCCAAGCGGATGCGCTGCGCCTCGCCACCGGAGAGCGTTCCTGCCGAGCGGCTGAGCGTCAAATAGTCAAGGCCGACGTTTTGCAAAAAACCGAGCCGATCGCGAATTTCGCGCAAAATGAGGCGGGCGATTTGCGCTTCTTTTTCCGTCAGCTCAAGCCCATCAAAAAAGGCGAGCGCCTCGGTCACCGACATGGCGGCGACCTCGCCGATATGCTTGCCGCCGACAAGGACGGCGAGGCTTTCTTTTTTCAGCCGGTAGCCTTGGCATGTCGGACATGGTTGTTCCGCCATATACTTTTCCATCTGCTCGCGGATGTAATCGGAGCTTGTCTCGCGGTAGCGGCGCTCGATGTTTCGAACGACGCCTTCAAATTGGATGTATTGTTCACGCACTTGCCCAAAATCATTCGTATAGCGGAAATAAATCGGCTCTCCGCCGCTGCCGTACAAAATTTTATCGAGCTGCTCTTTCGGCAAATCCTTCACCGGCACGTCCATCGGGATGCCGTAATGGCGGCACACGGCTTCGAGCAGCTGGGGGTAATATTGCGAGCTTTGCGGCTCCCACGGAGCGATGGCGTGTTCTTTTAACGTCAGCTCATCGTTCGGGATGACCAAATCCAGATCCACTTCGAGCTTCGCCCCGAGCCCGTCGCAGTCGGGGCAGGCGCCGAATGGACTGTTGAACGAAAACAGACGCGGTTCAAGCTCCCCGATCGAAAAGCCGCAGTACGGGCAAGCGTGCTTTTCGCTGAACAGCAGCTCCCCCTCGCCGATCACATCGACAATCACTTTGCCATCAGCGAGCTTGAGCGCCGTTTCGAGCGAATCGGCAAGCCTTGCGGAGATGCCGTCTTTGATGACGATGCGGTCGACGACGACGTCAATCGAATGTTTTTTGTTTTTTTCAAGCTCAATGTCTTCCGTCAACTCGCGCATCTCGCCGTCAATGCGGACGCGCACATACCCTTGTTTGCGGATGTCCTCGAGCGTCTTGGCGTGCGTCCCTTTTTTTCCCGAAACGATCGGCGCCAAAATTTGCATTTTCGTCCGCTCTGGGTAAGAGAGCAGCCGGTCGACCATTTGCTCGATCGTCTGCGATTCGATTTCAATGCCGTGCGTCGGGCAGAACGGACGGCCGATGCGGGCGAACAGCAGCCGCAAGTAGTCGTAAATTTCCGTCACCGTGCCGACCGTGGAGCGCGGGTTGCGGCTCGTCGTTTTTTGATCGATCGAAATGGCCGGAGACAATCCTTCAATCGCATCGACGTCGGGCTTTTCCATCTGCCCTAAAAACTGGCGGGCATACGCCGACAGCGATTCGACGTAGCGCCGCTGGCCTTCCGCGTAAATCGTATCAAACGCCAACGACGACTTCCCCGATCCGGACAGCCCGGTCAAGACGACGAGTTTGCCGCGCGGGATTTCGACGTCAATGTTTTTCAAGTTGTGGGCGCGCGCCCCTTTGACGATAATTTTATCCATTCCGTTCACCCTTCCGCTTTCAATTCGAAAATGATATCGCGCAGCTGGGCGGCCCGTTCAAAGTCGAGCGCTTTGGCCGCCTCTTTCATTTCCGCTTCGAGCTTTCGAATCAGCTCTTCCCGCTCTTGTTTCGTCATCGCTGCCGCCGGCTTCGCCTCGTACGTCCCCGTCTCTTCCGCCGCATACGTCGCGCGGATGACGTCGCGAATGCCCTTTTTCACCGTGCGCGGCACGATGCCGTGCTTCCGGTTGTACTCTTCCTGAATGGCGCGGCGCCGCTTCGTCTCTTGAATGGCGATTTCCATCGATTTCGTAATCGCATCGGCGTACATGATCACATGGCCGTTCGCATTGCGCGCCGCACGGCCGATCGTCTGAATGAGCGAGCGCTCCGAGCGCAAAAACCCTTCTTTGTCGGCGTCCAAAATGGCGACAAGCGACACCTCCGGAATGTCCAATCCTTCCCGAAGCAAGTTGATGCCGACCAATACATCGTATTTGCCGAGCCGCAAATCGCGGATGATTTCAATGCGCTCGAGCGTTTTAATTTCCGAATGCAAGTAGGCGACTTTGATGCCGGCTTCCTTCAAATAATCGGTCAAGTCTTCGGCCATTTTTTTCGTCAACGTTGTGACCAACGTCCGCTCGTCCCGCTCGACGCGCTCACGAATTTCGCCGATCAAATCGTCGATTTGCCCTTTCGTCGGGCGGACGTCGATCGTTGGGTCGAGAAGCCCGGTCGGGCGGATGATTTGTTCGACAACGCCCGGGCTGTGTTCGAGCTCGTACGGCCCCGGCGTCGCCGAGACGTAAATAATTTGATTGATTTTTTGCTCGAACTCTTCAAACGTGAGCGGCCGGTTGTCAAGCGCCGACGGCAGGCGGAAGCCGTGGTCGACGAGCACTTGCTTGCGCGCCCGGTCTCCGTTGTACATGCCGCGCAGCTGCGGCAAGGTGACGTGCGACTCATCAATAATGATCAAAAAATCGTCCGGAAAATAGTCAAGCAATGTATACGGCGTCGAACCCGGCGGCCGCAGCGCCAAATGGCGGGAGTAGTTTTCGATTCCGGAACAAAAGCCCATCTCGCGCATCATTTCAAGGTCATAGCGCGTCCGCTGCTCAAGCCGCTGCGCCTCCAGCAGCTTCCCTTGCGCGCGCAGTTCGGCGAGCCGCTCCTCCAGCTCTTGTTCGATGTTTTGAATGGCGAGCCGCATTTTCTCCTCGCGCGTGACAAAGTGCGACGCCGGGAAAATCGCGACATGCTCGCGCTCGCCGAGCACCTCGCCGGTTAACGCATCCACCTCGCGGATGCGCTCGATTTCATCGCCGAAAAATTCGACGCGAATGCAATGTTCATCGCGCGACGCCGGGAAAATTTCGACAACATCGCCGCGGACGCGGAACGTGCCGCGCCGAAAATCGATGTCATTGCGGTCGTATTGGATGTCAACGAGCCGCCGAAGCAACGCGTTCCGCTCGATTTCCATCCCAACGCGCAGCGAGACGACGAGCTCCCGGTATTCTTCCGGCGACCCTAAACCGTAAATGCATGACACGCTTGCAACGATAATCACGTCCCGGCGCTCAAACAAGGCTGATGTCGCCGAGTGCCGCAATTTGTCGATTTCATCGTTGATTTTCGCGTCTTTTTCAATGTACGTATCCGTCTGCGGCACGTACGCTTCCGGCTGATAGTAGTCGTAATAGCTGACAAAATATTCGACGGCGTTGTGCGGAAAAAACTCTTTCAGCTCGCTGTACAATTGGCCAGCGAGCGTTTTGTTGTGAGCGATGACGAGCGTCGGTTTGTTGACTTGGGCGATCACGTTCGAGATCGTAAACGTTTTGCCCGTCCCCGTCGCTCCAAGCAGCGTTTGATGCTTCACTCCCCGGCGCAGGCCGTCAACGAGCTTGGCGATCGCCTGCGGCTGATCGCCTTGCGGTTCGTATGGCGACACTAATTGAAAACGGTCCTCCACCGTTTCGCCTCCTCCTTCGTACCATCTTTCCCCATTGTATCACATCGCTATGATCAATGCATCAAAAACGCGAACTCATATTCGCATCAATCTACACAGCGATTTCCATTCGCTAAGACGCCAAAAAGCGGACCCATTCATGCCCAAGGTCCGCATCTTCGCTCCGTTCCGTTTCGACAATCCGAGGTTCAGCCGGCGATGCCTTTTTCCAAAAACAGACGGTTGAACCGACAACGCCGCTTCATTTTTGCTTCAGATGGTCGAGCATGCGACCGGCCCAAAGAAAGCCGGCGATCGTCGATGCAATGTCAGCAACGATTTCATGCAGCTCGTCCGTATAGCCTTTAAAGTAGGAAGCGACAAGCAGCGCCGTCGTCAACAGCACCGCAATGTACCGATTGTACGTCACCCGCGCAAACAACAGCACCAATAGACACGGAATGATGAGTGCCGCTAAAAACCACATGGTCCATTCTCCTTTACGAAACAGCTTCAGACGCTGAGGCGTTCCGATCACGGACGAACAGCAGCCCGAGTTCATGATGCTCATCCTCATAGAGCGCTCCTTGGACGAAGCGGACTTCGCCGTTATGTCCGACGACATCCAACTTGCAGAACGCACGGTTGCGTTGGAGCGCCTCGTAAAACTCGGTTTCACTCCGCACCGGGACGCCGTTTGTTTTGATGATGACTTCTCCGGTCGAAAGCCCCATTTTTTCCGCTTTTGAGCCGGGAAGCACGCCGACAATCACCAAGCCGTGCGGATGGCGGGCAAAGCGGGGCGGGCGTGCGCGGTCGGCGCGATGCCCGGAAAACGCGATCCATTCGCGGCCGATGATGGCCATAGCCCCCGCCGCCACCGCCAGCGGTGGATACCATATGCCGGAAGCGGCCAATAGGGCGACAACAAACGCCAGCCAGACAACGCGCCGCCCCTCCGCGCGCGCCGTTTCCGCCGGCAGCATGTGCTGGCGGCGCTGGGAAAAGCCGAGAAGAAACGGCACGAGCCAAAATGAATAGCCGTCTCCCGTCGAAACGAACGGCCACCAAGAAGCCGGCGGCAGCGCGCCCCCTGATATAGGCAGCACAACCGGCACAAACCAAAGGCGCTGCGTCCATTGCAGGCCAACCGTCATCCCCCGCTTGCTTTTGGCGAGCTGCGGAGAGGCCGCCTCGTTTCGCGTGCGAATGATGAGCCATCCTTCCGACAGCAAAAGCAACGCAAGCCACACCGCCAAAGCCGGCGCCGCCGCCAGGCCATCGGGAAGCCAGCGGGACAACGCGCTGCTTTGCTCCGCCAAACCGAACACGAGAAGCGCGCCGCCAACCGTATAAGCAGGCGACAACAACCGCACTTCCATCGTCAAACTCAAGAGCACCGTCAGCACCGTCACCGTCCAAACCGCTTCCTGCGGCACCGCGATCCCGATGCCGACGGCCGCCGCCGACAACACCGCTCCCGCCATCCATCCTTTCGTCCAAAGCCCGCGCCATTCGTTCCATAGGTTGTAGACACGTACATGAAAATCTCGGCGCTCCCGCTTCACCCGCCGCCAACCGATGGCCAAAGCGAGCGCAGCGCCATAATAAAGAAGCGGCTGCCGCCAAACCGATGCGACGCCCTCAAACCATTCCAGCCACCATGTTGCCATCCGCTTCACCCCTTGCGTCGTTCATCATTCTTTATTTTCTATTCTACCAAATGGCATGGCCAATTCCCATGCCCACCGCCATCTTTTTTCGCGAATGGCGAATCTTCGCTGTTTTCCACTTTCTTTGCCGAATCAACACTAGTTTTGTCGGCCGGGAAGGATTTTCAAAGATGCAGAGGAAAAAGTATAAACAAGACGAAACAAGGAGGAGTGAAACGATGGAATTGAAAACGTCCGACGTCGCTGTCCGCCTTGGTGTATCGCCGAAAACGATCCAGCGCTGGGTGCGCAAATACGACATTCCGCTGCGGAAAAACGAGGCTGGCCACTACTTGTTTGATGAAAAAACGATCGCCTTGCTCGAACGGGTCAAATTTGAACAAGGCGCCGCCATGGAAGCGCCGCCAAAAGCAACACCTGAAGCGCCGCCGGCCTCTAGCCGTCCTTCGACAACGCCGCCAAACGTTCCCATTCACACTCTGTTCCAAGAATATATCGAGCCGGAAATGGACCGCGTTTCCTCGCGCCTTGACCAACTTGAAAAACAGCTGGAGCAAAAAGCAGATGACGTCGTCTCCATTCAACTGTTGCACCACCGCCGGGAGATGGAGGAAATGACCGCCCGCCTTGCCTCCTTGGAGCAGCTTGTCGCCCGCCTCGAGCAGCAGCTGAATCAACAACCGCCGGCCCCGCGCGATCCGTCAGAACAACCGAAACGGAAACGGCGCGGCTGGGGGCGCGTGATGGGGCTGTTTGCCTAAAGGGTTTAGGCGGGTTGGACCGCCAAAAGCGCCCAATATCGTCTGATGAAAGTGTTTCGCGCGCATGTTGCGGTGATCGCTGCGCGTTGGGGCACTTTCTTTTTTGTTTTTTCCTTCACTACTTCTTTACAATTTTCTTATTCTTTTTTAATCCCAGCGGTTTATAATGGATCACGTTGTGCAATCTTCCCGTATGGGAAAGGAGGCGCGCGAGATGGAACAAAGAGAACGAAAAGCGGTCGCCATCGCGTTCATCGTATTGGCTCTCTACCTTTCTCCGCTTTACATTTTAGGCGAACACGCCCATATTCGCGTGCACGACAATATGGATTCGAACATCGCCTGGTACCGCGTGCTCGTTCGCAGCGGCCAACTATTCGGCCCGCTTGATGCCGTCATCCCGCAAGTGATCAACGGGTTGCCGCGCAACGCGTTTGGCACCGAATTCAGCGGCATCGTTTGGCTGCACGCTTTGTTCCCGTCCATGACGGCGTATGCCATCAGCCAGACGATCACGAGGATATTCGCCTTTCTTGGCATGTATTGGCTGCTAAGACGACATTTTTTGCCTGCTCCCGAATCATGGCTCATTCGCGTCGGGGCGGCGCTTGCTTTTGCGCTGACACCGTTTTGGCCGTCCGGCATGTTAAGCACGCTCGGCATGCCGCTGGCGCTTTGGGCGTTTCTTTCGATCCGCAACGGAGAAGCGACATGGAAGGAATGGCTTGCGATCATCTTGCTTCCGTTTTACGCCAGCTTTGTGCTCGGGTTTTTCTTTTTCTTGGCTGCTATGACAGCTGTTTGGTTGTGGGACGGCTTTGTCCGCAAGCGGTGGAACAAGCGGTTTTTCGCCGCAATTGCCCTGATGACAAGCTTGTTTTTGGCCATCGAGTATCGCCTCGTGTACTCGCTTGTCTTCAGCGGCGAACCGACGAGCCGGAACGAGTTTCTCTCCTCGCGGCTCAGCTTCGTCCATTGCCTTCGGTTGACGTTAAAAAACTATGTGCTCGGCCATACGCACGTAATGACCGTTCATGGGCCGATCATCCTGCCGGTTCTTTGGGCGGCGTTTTTCCTCGTTTTGCGCCGCCGCCAGCGCGGGCCATTGGAGCGGCGCTTCCTTTTGCTGTTTTGGTTGAACATCGCCTTATCGGCTTGGTATGCGTTTTGGTTTTACAAAGGGTGGCAGCCGCTGAAAGAACGGATTTCACTTTTGAATACGTTCAATTTCGCCCGCTTCCATTTTTTGAGGCCGATGGTCATTTACGTCGACTTTGCCTTGGCCTTGCAAATCTTAGCCAAGGAACGGACCGCATGGCGGCGCCTCGTACCGATCGCCTTGGCGCTGCAGCTGCTTTTGCTTGGCGGGTTCAACGAGGAAATCCGCTATCGCCTCGCTGGCACGCCGTCGTTCGAGCAGTTTTATTCCGAACATTTATTTACCAAAATCAAGAAATACATCGGCAAGCCTGTATCGTCCTACCGCGTCGCCAGCGTTGGGCTTCACCCGGCCATCGCTCAATACAACGGGTTTTATACACTCGATACGTACAACAATTTTTACCCGTTATCGTATAAGCGGAAGTTTCGCGGCATCATCGCCAAAGAATTGGACAAAAGCCCGGTGCTGAAAGACTATTTCGACCATTGGGGCAACCGCGTCTATTTGTTTTCGGCAGAGCTCGGGAAACATTACATGTTCACGAAACGCTCGCATAAAGTCATCCGTCATTTCGAGATCGACACAAAGGCGTTCAAACAGCTTGGCGGCAAGTACATTTTTTCCTCCGTCCCGATTCAAAACGCCAGCGACATCCATCTCCGCTTCTTGCGGGCGTTCACTGATCGACAGTCAGTCTGGAAAATTTATGTATACGAAGTGGAGTGAAAGGGAGGCAAGAAACATGGTGGACAAACCGTTGTTAGCCATCGTCGTCCCATGCTACAACGAAGAAGACGTGCTGCCGGAAACGGCCCGGCGCCTGACCGCTTTGCTTGAGCAACTGCTCGAAGAAGGAGCAGTCGCCATCGGCAGCCATATCGTGTTTGTCGACGACGGCAGCCGCGACCGGACGTGGGCGTTCATTGAAGAAGAAAGCGAGCGCAACCCGTTTGTCTCCGGTGTGAAGCTCGCTCGCAACGTCGGCCATCAGCGGGCGCTGTTCGCTGGGCTTGACACCGTCCGCGCGTACGCCGATTGCGCCGTGTCCATTGACGCCGATTTGCAAGACGATGTCGAGGCGATCCGCGAATTTGTGCAAAAATATCGCGAAGGCTATGACATCGTGTATGGCGTGCGGCGGAGCCGAAAGACCGACACGTGGTTCAAGCGTACGACCGCCCAAGCCTTTTATCGGTTCATGCAGGCGCTCGGAATCGAACTGATTTACAACCATGCCGATTTCCGCTTGATGAGCAAGCGGGCGCTCGATGAACTGAGCCGTTACACGGAAGTCAATCTCTTTTTGCGCGGGTTGGTTCCGCTCGTCGGCTTCCGCTCGACGTGCGTCTTTTACGACCGGCATGAGCGGTGGGCTGGACAGTCGAAATATCCGCTCAAAAAGATGCTCGCCTTCGCCTTTGACGGCATCACATCCTTGAGCGTCGCACCGATTCGCGCCATTACGCTCATCGGTTTTTTGGCCTTTCTCATCAGTGGAGCGGCCGGGCTGTACGCGCTGATCGTCAAATTTCTTGGACACGCTGAATCGGGCTGGACGTCGCTCATGATTTCCGTTTGGTTCATCGGCGGGCTCGTGCTCATGAGCCTCGGCCTCATCGGGGAATATATCGGGAAAATTTATCAAGAAGTGAAACGACGGCCGCGGTTTGCGATCGAAAAAACAGTGCAGCTGCCGCTTTCGTCAGAAAGGGAGAAAACGCCAGCCCGCCTGTAGGAAGCCACGGATCATCTACGGGGAATATGATGAAAAGGGCGCCTCGTCTTTTGCAGAGGCACCCTTTTCTTTTTTGTTCCTTTTGCCCGCCATCATTGGTTTGCTTACGACGGAAACAACACGCCAAGCGCTTTTTTCAGCTGCACATCATGCTTCGGATCGCGGACGGCTTCCATGATTTTTGCCTGCAGCACATCCGCCGTCGCTTCGTCGATGCGCCCAGTGACCGGCAGCTGGTTCGCTTTTTGGAACGCTTGGACGGCTTGTTCGGTTTCTTTGCTGAAGTAGCCATCGGTGCGGCCTGGGTTGAAGCCAAGCCCTTTTAACATTTTTTGCGCATTGGCGATTTGCTCGTCGTTCATGTCATACCGAAGCGGTTTTTCCACATGAAGCGGAGCGACATGGAAGTAATCGGGCTGGGCCACAGCCACATCCGGCTTGATCCCTTTTTTATGAATCCAATGCCCGTCCGGTGTCAGCCATTTGTACAGCGTCAATTTAATGTTGCTGCCGTCGCCCATCGGAATTGCCTGCTGCACTGTCCCCTTGCCGAACGTCGTCTCGCCGACAAGCTTGTAGCCGCCCGCTTCCTTCAGCGCTCCCGCCAAAATTTCCGACGCCGATGCGCTTCCTTTGTCAATCAACACCACGATCGGGTACGGCTTTTTCTCCGCTAAATCGGAATAAAATTTTTGCTTGTCGCCGTCGCGCTCTTCAATTTGCACATACGGTTTTCCTTTCGGGATGAGCTGCTTCAAAATTTCCTCAACACTTTGCAAATAGCCGCCCGGGTTGCCGCGCACATCGATGATCAAGCCGTCAATATGCTCGGCTTCCAGCTTCGCCAGTTTCTTTTTGAAATCAGCGGCCGTGTTTTCCGAAAACGACGTAATTTGCAAATAGCCCGCCTTTTTGCCGTTGTACGTTTTGATCGAGTCATACACCGTCTGAATCGGAATTTCGTCGCGGACGACTTTGACTTTCATCACGTTTTTGACGCCGGGGCGCAAAATGTCAAGCTCCACTGTTGTTCCTTTTTTGCCGCGGATTTTCAATACCGCTTCATATAAATCAAGCCCTTCCAGGCTTTCTCCGTTGACGCGCAAAATTTGGTCATTCGGCTTCAGCCCCGCTTTTTCCGCCGGCGAGTTTTTGATCGGGGCGACGATCGTCACCTTGCCGTCAATCATGCTCACTTCCGCGCCGATCCCCTCAAACGACGAGTCAAGCGATTCGTTGAACTGCTCCGTCGTTTCGGCATCCATGTAGACGGAATACGGATCATCGAGCGTGTTGATCATCCCTTGAATGGCGCCTTCCGTCAGTTTTTCTTCATCCACTTTCTCGACGTACCGATTCTTAATGAGCTCATAAGCTTGCCGGATTTTTTTCATCTCTTCGCTTTCGCTCGTCGACTTGGACGGCTCATTCGAAACAATCGTCGAAAGCGAGCCGTCCGTCGGGCGGTCCGCCAGCTGGAGGCCAGCGTACGCCCCCCCCGCCCCAATGAGCATCGATATGGCCATCAATGCGGCCGTCGTCGATTTTTTCACGTTGCTTCCTCCTCACCCTATGCTTGACCTTCCCCACCGCTTGCCTGCAGCGGCGCAAGAAGGGGGCTTTCCTCATTCTTCCTTCGGCGAAGCAAATGGACGCCTCTTCCGCCTAAACGACGGCGGCTTCTACAAAAACGAAAAGGAAAAGCACCGCCTCACGCCGTGCCATGCCTTTATCTCCATCATATGTCAGGCTTGTACCGAGTATGCTAGTGCGTTGTCTATCCTTTACTAGTTTACACGCTCCTTGTTGATTTCTCAACTCATACAGAGCGGAAAAAAGAGGCACCCCTCGCCGTGCCGGCGAACGATGCCCCTTCTTGATCCGTCTTCTTGGCCGGATCGGAAATGGCGGCCAAGCCAAAGAGCCGCACAAAACGAAACGCTTTCACACCTCTTTTGGCAAGTCGATGAGCATCAACCGCGATCCTTTGTTCGTTGCGAGGCGAAGAACCGGCGTTTCTGTGATGCGGGCCGCATCGCGCCGTTCGAGATGAGCCTCGCCGTCGCTGTCAAACGATGAAGTAATCGCCAAAATCCAAACTCTCTTTTCCCTTGACACTCCATTCCGCCTTGAACTCGAGTGGAAATACGGAAGCGGCCGAGCGCGGAAACTTTCTGTCAAACAAGACGAGGACAAAGGAGAAAATGCTGGGCAACCCAGCGATGATCAAGATGACGATGACCAAGGCCATGATCAAAATCACGACCAAGACGATGAGGGCAACAACAGCGAATAATCGCGTCCTGAGCAGACAAGCGGCTGCCGAAAGGCCGGGAAACCGGCTAATGAGGGCAGCCGTATTTTTGTTGGAGCTTCCAACCGCTTTCTTTCCCTCGTTGCCAGCGGAAGGAGGCACAGAACTGAAACGAGCATTGGCCGAGGCCGATTCCGCCCACATCCCGTGGAGCGAACCTTTTGCCTTGGCGGAGAGAAACGGCGCCACGCACCGGGTATGGGAAACGACCTCGACCTATGAAGGCCGCCCCGTACGCTTGATCGTCGTCGAATCGAGCGCGCTCGACCAGCGAAAAGGAAAGCTTGAAAACGGGACAGGCGATTTTTCAGCTGTTTCAATACGTGAATGTCATCCTGTTCAAGCTTCCGGATGGGCGCATCCAACGCGCGTTAGGGAAACCGCTCACCTACGAGCAGCGAAGGATTCTGCAAGGGTTGGGAATGGACGAAAGCATTTACGTGTAACATTATACGGAACGACCATATATAGTAAAAAAAGGATTGCCCTCGCTCGTCGTGTTGGTCGAAAGGTTATTCTGAAAAACGAAATAAAAAATCCTTTCTTTCTACCCTGCTACCCTGTTAGGGTGCGAAATGTGAGGTAAGCTGTTTTGATAACAAATCTTTCTTGCTCTTGCCGTGCTAATTCATAACGGTGATATAACGGTCAATTCGGCACTCTCCAAGTGATAACGTCATTTCCGTCTAACTTTGGTGGTGGCAGCTGTTGGGTATGACTTTGCTATATCCGCTTTTTAGGTTGTGTTTCATTTAATATGCTCAAAAAAGAAGGTTTGGTACCAATTAAGATTTTTTTCTAAGGTTTCTCTTCATCAGAGAGGCAATTTTTTGATTATTTTCATTAGGAATTTGTTCTAATCGCTGAATAATAAGTTTTTGCCGTTCTAATGGATGGTTTTGACTCAACTTTGCCTTACCTTTGATTTTATTAATTTTGATTTTAAATCCTACAATTCCTTTAGCCATACTTTCTAAATATTTAATATCCACCTTATCTAATTTGTATGAACTATTTGGTTCTTCATATTTCAATACCATGTCACACAGAGAATTTATTAATTCTTGTTCATTGTCTACAATCTTCACTCTTCCGCATATATGAACAGCTACATAATTCCATGTTGGAACTGCTATATTTGTCTCGTACCAAGAGGGGGAGATATAGCAATGGGGACCATGAAAAATTGCTAAGACATCTTGATCTTCTATATCCTTCCATTGAGGATTAAGACGTGCAAAATGACCATATAAGTATTCTTTATTCTTATCCAATGTTAACGGTAGATGGGTTGCGAATGGATTTCCATTATGTTGAGAAAATAGTGTAGCAAAACTATTGTTTTCGATAATATTGTAAATAACATCTTCATCTTGTATTTGGAAATATGAAGGAATATACATGTTCTCGCCCCCTATTTTTGATTATAAAACAACTCTCTATCCCTTGTCCGCAGAACACGAATAGTCAACCGTCCCACCTATATAGATGCAACGAAAAAGTTTAACATATCCTTGACGGAAAAGAGGCTTGTCCATTTTTCGACTGTTGAAGGCAAGCCACAGGCTTGCCCCCGTCACGCCTTGGCGTGACGGAAGACCGAACAACCACCCGCTTCACAGACCCATACATGGGTCTGGAAGCGGGGTTGTTCGTTCGCCCCACAGTCGATCAAATGCTCGGTAAAAGCGACAAATGTTAAAGCTTCAAATTGCATCTATATAGTATTGCAGGAACAACATAGTTTGCTCCCGAACATATTTCTGTTATAACCATTCCTGGCTTCACAATTTTATTAAGTAAGTTTTCTAAGAAATAAAAATCACTCCACATATACGGTTGTAAACCATCAAAATCTGGTAGAGGTGAATAATAAAGATCTAATATTCCCTCTTCAAAACCATAAAGAATGAAGCAATTATTACAACCATATTCACCATTTTCCTCTAATTCTAAAGGAGAATGACAACGCGGACATGCGATTAAAGAATCAATCATAAGCCTTGACTTCTCCCCTCTCTACAAACTTTGATTTCATTAGAGGGTTAAAAAAAGCAACAAATCCAATAAGAGCTATTAATCCCCCTGACAACAAAAATGAACTCTTAATATCAATAACTAACAATAATAACGAAGCAGCGAGAGTAGATAAAGGGGTTACTCCCATTCCTATCATTCCGATTAAGCCAAAGATTGATCCTTGTTGAGATATAGGAACTTTTTGTTGGATAGTAGTAACAAAAGAGATTGAAACAATATTAAAAAAGAACCCGCATAAAACGAAACAAATAATAGCTACTATTAATAATGAAGTCATACCCAATATCATGTAGCTAATTCCGCCGAAAAAAATTGCACCTGAAAAAATACGCAAAATTGAAAAACGAGTTACAATCCGTTTTATTGCAATTGCTCCTAGTAGCATACCAAAAGAATAACCTGTAAGCATCGATCCATATCCTAATGAACCTTTATTCAAAATTTTTTCAGAAAGAATTGGTGGAAAGACAACAGAAGTACCATGAAATATTAAATTAACACCCGCATACATTATCAACAGTAGCAGTAGTAAAGGCATTGTGCGCATATATAGAAGCGAACCAATTAAACGCCCTTTAATTGAATGGTCTTTCTCAGACTTCTTATTTTTAGAGTCAAAATTCATATAATAAATCATTAAAGCAGAGATAAAAAAAGTAATTGCATCTACTAAAAATAAATAGTAAGGTGGCCAAGTTACCATTAATAGGCCACCTATTACTGGTGCAGCCAAACGAGCTCCCTGTTGCCAAGATGATAATAAAGAATTTGCGTTAAGTAACTCTTCACTATGAATAAATAGCGGTACTGAAGATTGTTTAGCCGGTTCGAATAATTGAGCTATGCTGCTGCTTAAAAATGTTATAGCGACTAAACACCACAAATTGACCAATTTTATACAGCTGAGTATAAATAATAGTGTGATTAATATTCCTCTTAACAAATCAGCTAAAATCATGACTTTACGCTTATCGAGCGTATCTACGATAGTTCCAGCTATCATCCCAAATAGAAGATAAGGGAGTGCAGTAGCAGTTGCCATCAAACCAACAACTTCCCCGGAATTAGTTAATTGATAAGTAAACCATAGAAGAGCAACTTGGTGTAAACGATCACCGAATTGGGATAGAGTTTGCCCAATAAGCAAAAAGATAAAATTACGATTTGTTAAAGGACCTGTAAAACCCTTTACATTCATAATTTTTCACTCTTTTTCTGTAACTATATATTTTGTAACTCACATTTCGCACCCCAGTAGTGCAGAAACAAAGGATTTTTTATTCATTTTTTTAAAATATTTTTTGAGCCAACACAACAAGCGATGGCAATCCTTTTTTTACCATCTCTCATCGTTCCTTATGAGATTAGACGTAAATGCTTTCGTCCATTCCCAACTCTTGCAGAATCCTTCGCTGCTCGTAGGTGAGCGGTTTCCCTAACGCGCGTTGGATTTGCCCATCCGGCAGCTCCAACAGGACGACTTTCACATACCAGAACAACTGAAAAATCGCCTGCCCGGTCGGACGGGTCAGCTTGCGGCCTCCTGCGCCCTTTAACGGGCACTCCGGCGTAATAAACTGACGCACCCGGCGCTGGAAGACGCGGTAAATGGCCAATGCGAGGAGAAACAAATAGCCCAACACCGCCACTCGTTCCGGTTTTTTCACGTAAATCTCGTCCGTAAAGAACGGATCTTTCAGGAAGGAGAAGTTCATTTCCACCGAGATCTGCCCTTTATACAGCTTCAAGATCTCTTTCGCGTCCATTCGTCGGTCCTTCCATTCCTCCGGCACCGTCGTGACGAGAACAAACCGGGACGCTTTCCGTCTCGCCTGTTCCCACGCGTCTTGGTCGAATTCCACGCTCAGGCGAAGCGTGTACAGCGTCTCCATTTCCGGTTCCGCCCCTTTTTTCGGCCGTCCGCGCCGTTTTTTCGGACGCACGATCTCTTCGACGACGGCCTCCACTCGATGGAACCGGGGACGAAGGGATGCCTTGAGGGATGCCAAGGCTTGTTCGGCGTCTTCCCGGCACGAAAACGGGTGGCGCTCCCAACGGGCTTGTTCCTGCGCAAGAAGCTCCGCTTCTTGTGCTCGTTCTTTTTCGAGCGTCTTTCCTTTCCGTTGGTCGAGGGCACTCGATTCGACGACGACCAGCCGAACCGGATGTCCTTCATACGTCGATGTCGTTTCCCATACCCGATACGTGGCGCCGTTTTTCTCCGCCAGCGAAAATGGATCGCTCCACGTCGTGTCCCTGGCATCGGCTTGCGCCAGCACGGTTTTCACGATCCGGAGCGACGAAGGGCCTCTGGTGATCAAAAAGGCGTTCGCCGCTTTCGTTTGCGCCAGTGTGTCCTTCGTCATCGCGGCGGAATCCGCCACATAAATCCATTCGTCCTCGATCTTCGCTTGCTTCAGCTGCTCATGGACACGGGACAGCACCTCGGGATTCCACGTTTTGTCCGGCAGGTTGCCGTCGTGCACATCTCCATAAAAAGGAACGCCATCCTCGTTGCCGATCAGTCCGAAGCCGATCTGCTTTTGCCAATGGTGTTGCCGGTTGCAGCCATGGGCAATATGCAGGGTATCCGGCGAGGCCGATTCATACGTGCCGTAAACAGATACATCGGTCGTATCGGCATGGAACACCCGAAGGGGGATGCCTTCCTCCTTGTAGATCTGCACAAGGCAAGCCGAAATGACTTGATGGATGTTGGCATCATACAGGCGATCCAGATGGCGGGCGATGGCATCGTCATTGAACCAAGAAGGCTGGAGCCCCGGCCGGATCAGCTTGGGCAAATCGATTTCATGCGCCCATCGTTCCAAATGAACCAGCGCTTGACGGCCGCTCAAGATATCCAGGATGAGCAGCCAGACCACATCGCTGGCTCGGGTTTGGCATTGGGGATCCACCGGAACTAGCCGGTCAATCAGCTGGGGGAGGCCAAGATCCTTGAAGATGGCGCTTATTATATTCAAATAGGAACTTTCATAAATAGCACGAATTCGAACGTCCATGGTGTGGAAACTCCTTTGCATTCCTTGTGTACCAAGGACCTATTCGACATCGGGATGAAAAAATCCTCCCGATTTTCGTCGGGAGGGTGCGAAATGTGAGGTGAACTACCCCCCCTTATACAATATCCCGCATCCAAAACCACATATCATCGACCCTGCTGAACAAGGAAACCGGGCAATGTGGGGTAAGGCATCGAAAGTAATCTTCCCGTTCAATAACCAAGTCCCAACTATCCTTGTTCAAAACTTTTCTCATCTCCCCTTCATCTATTGGCGACCCTGCAGCAGAGCATTTTGGGCAAATCTCCTTGTTCTCAATGAGATCTCGCCAATTGGGAGGCAAGCTACAGCATCCAGCCATGCCTTGCACCCCCATGCTTCCACATTCCCCCTACTAGCTTCAGTCCGCTTGAAGCGCCTTTTCCACATATATCAATTCCAGATTAGCGTTTATAGGACTGTCATGGTTAAGAGAATGGCCAGAACTTCACGATCAAATAGACCCCTGATCCAACCAATAACAAAGACGACGCCTTGTAAAGAAAAGGAGCCACATTTTTTATCACCCTCTCGATCAGTGCCCTCGACATGACAGCCGCCACCGAAATCGCGGTCACAACCAATCCCATGCCTAACGTATATGTAAATTAGCACATTATTTCAGAATCACTTTTTCAAATTATTTCAGATGGATTCTGAAATAATTTGAAAAATTTTTGCGGATTGTTCCGGATTTTGCACATTCTTTCGGAACGTTTGCACGCTCTTTCAAATGAAGATTTCCAGCGCGCCTGATGGACCGATGGAAAATGGAAAAGTGAAAGCACAAAAGAGGCCGATTCGGCCCCTTTCGTCCTAATACCCCATTTCCTCTGCGGCCATGCGCACCACTTCTTCGTCAATGACGTCCTTTTTCAGCTGATGCCCGTATAACAGGCACGTCGTGGCCAACGTGTTGATCACCCGAGGCCATCCCCGCGACTGCAGGGCAATCGCCTCTAACGCCGATGGAGTGAAGATCGGATGCTTCGCCCCGGCCTGTTTCATCCGATGCTCGATGTAGCCCGCTACCTCTTCCTTCTCCAGCGGCCCCATCCGGTATCGCATGATGATCCGCTGATCGAGAGGGCGGTGCTGATTGAGCCGCAGCTTCCCCTGTAAATGGGGCAGCCCGGCCAACATCAAGACAAATGGGTTGGTCGAATCCATCTCAAAGTTGAACAAGATGGCGATGTCCTGTAAAAAGGCATCCTTTGCGAAATGCATCTCGTCCAAAATGAACACCGGCGTAATCCGTCGTTCATGATACAAACGCTCGATCGCCTGCTGGATTTGGCGGAAGAGGTCTACCTTGCGGTACTTCGGTTCCTCTCCTAATCCCAAGGCCAGTCCACGGTAAAAATCCATCACGCCTCCGGTCGATAACGGGAAGTAGACCACATGATACAACGAAGGGGACAACGATTCCTTCCACGCCCGAAGGGCGAACGTCTTGCCCGCCCCCGGCTCTCCGATCAACAGCCCGATCCCCCGGGTTCGCTTCACGTACTCCAGCGCCCGCAACGCTTCCTGAAACGCCGCCCCTTGATACGCCTCGGACGGGTCGGTTTCTTTCGCAAACGGCTCCCGCGAGAGGGAATAAAACGTTTTATACATCCTGTTCGCCCTCCTTCGCCGAAACCGCCGCAAACGGCGACCGGTGGCGCTTCACATAGGCATTGTCCTCCAAACGCACCCGAATGGCTTCCGCCACCCGTTTGCCATCTTCGTACACATAGACGCCTCGTTCGTCATAGCGGAGCTCAATCGATTGCCCAATGAACCGAGGCGGCACTTCGTATAGCTGTTTATTCAGGGTGATCGTGCCATCGGCTTTCACCTTGCGGTGCTCCCGTTTCAGAAAAATCGCATCCAGCCAATCGCCATCTTCGATGAACGACACGAGATGCACTTGCGATTGAAACACCTCATGCGGCGTTTTTCCGTCCAGTGAGGCGTGCGGTTTTCGATGATACTCCTCTTCAAGCCACTTCCAAAAACGCTCGTTCAACTCGTCAAGCGATTTCGGCGGATTCAGCTCCAACAGTGGATAAAACCGTGTCTGTACGGTGCGGAAGAACCGTTCGATTTTTCCCTTGCTTTGCGGGTCATACGGCTGGGTGTGGATGAGTGTAATCCCCATCTCGGCGCACGCATACTGCAGCACCTCGGACCGATCAATTTTCCCGTTGTCCGAGTAAATGCGTTTCGGCTTCCCGCAACGAAGCACCGCTTCCTTCGTGACGATCCGCAGCCCGTCAAACTTCTCCGAAGGGAAAAATTGGGCATATGGCACTAACCGCGAGCAGTCATCGATATACGCGATCAAAAACGTTTTCTGGGTTTTCCCATGGACGCGAATCGTGGGTCCATGGGATAAGTCCCCTTGCCATAGCTCATTGATCTGGTCATACGCAAAACGCTTTCGCTCCGGCATCGGCAAGATTTCTTTTCCCACCAGGTTGTGTTTTTTCAACAATCGGTATATAGTAAAGTATGAGAGGGTGGTGGGAATGTCCCCCTGCTTGGTGAGTTGTTCGTAGAATAGGGTCACGGGCATGGTGGGATGTTCCTTCCTCAATGCTAGAATATGATCCTCATCATCGGGGGACAGACGTCTGGAGCGGCCGCGGTCCGAACGGCGCTTCGGCTTCAAGGCGTCGAAGCCCCCTTTTTTGTATCGGGCGCACCAATCCAGAATCGTCTTCGCCGCAATGGGTTTGTCCCCTTGATGGGGAATCGAGTGCACTCGCCCGCCCACCTCATTCAAATACGCTTTGGGCTCCACCTGGCCATTCACCAACGGAGCGATCAGCCCGTACCGAAACAGCGCGATGTCGTGTCTCATCGATTCATCCATCTGGATCTCCTCCCTGTCTCCCTGTGATGTTGGACCGTCCCGGTCCCCTCTACCCCCTATCTTACGAAACGACTCGAGATTCGTCGAGAGGAAGGGTTTGTGGAAACATCAACCATCTCCATTTTTGGTGTTAAGTAGAAAATCAGGAAGCAATTTGATCCGCAAACGGATGCCACCTCTCGTTTGTCCACAGGTCTTGGATGATCGAGCCCACCCCCCGTCCCTCCAAGGTCTGCATCCACCAAACCGCCCGTTCTGTTCTTGCGTTCCCCACAGGGCCGATGATCCCCCACCTTCTCGCCGCCGCGTGATGCAAGCGAGAGAGATTCCGTAAAAATCGTCGGACATAAAACAAGATGACCTCCTTGGTGGGAAAAACAACCTGTTTGGTCTTCGCTCCTCGCCTTGGCGTTTCGAACCATGCTTTGACCGCTTGCCAAATAACCGATCGTGTATATTGAACATACGGGAGGAGGAAAGAAGGCAGCACACTCACGGTTTTGCGACACTCTTGACAGCGATATCGTGCGATCCAAAGGTGATACTCCCCCTCTGCCGTCAACGCATAGCGTTGGTAGTATCCGTGACGATGCAAGGGGCGGCGGGATGGACAGTGGGGGCATTGGTTCACGTCGGGAAAATCGTTCCCTTTCCCACGATCCGTATACGTTTGAATGTCAATGCCAAAGTCGTGAAACTGGATCACACTTCCTCCCCCTCATTGAAACGAATGGAAATCTTTGTCCGAAACAATTCACAAAAAATTTAGCACATTCCTTCAGAAAAGGGGAGAGGGCTTTCTGAAAGAATGTGCAAAAAATGGGCGTTTTGTGCTGAAATAAAATGATAATTTACAGTATAGGCTGCAAAACGGGTCATTCCCCCTGCCAAGTCTCCCGCAAGCAACGCCGAGGCCACCGTTAAAAAGAACATCGGCAACGTGCAGCCTAAAGAAGTGATCGCATACGCAATGCCATACAGATAAAAAGACCATGCCGGGTGACTTCCTTTTTTCACCCTAAACGGATTGGCCATTCGGAATTCGCGGCCCAACCACATCCATATCCCGGCGAGGATGAGCAACAATCCCATCATGGTTACTGCCGCCGACAAATACCTCCCGATCACCCCCTGAAATAAGGACATCAACAGACCGATGGGAAGAAAAATGCTCAAAAAACCGAGCGTCATCATGATCCCAGCCTGAACCCCCTTCGTCCAATGCGCCTCTTCTCCCCCCATCAAATACACAATAAACGCTGGCAACAAGGCGACGCCGCAAGGATTCAATGCGGCAACGACCCCGGCACTGAACACAATCCCCATGCTAACGTCCATGGCGAATGGCCTCCTTGATCGTTTGTATGTCCGGTCGAATGCTTTTATGGACGACTTTCCCGTCTTTCACAACCACTACCGTATCAAGCGAGTTTACCCCGAATAACTTGACAAGGGAAAGATCGGCATCAAACACATGCGGCCAAGAACCCCCATACGTTCGCTGAAAGGCAGCTAAATGCTCCTTTTTGTCGATCTGCGGATCCACATCAACAGTCACTACTTGAACGTTCTTATCCTTCGCTACTTCCTTTAAACTCTGTTCGATCTCAGCGCACGAGACGCACCAGGCCGCCATAAAAAACAGGACGGTTGGTTTCTCGTCATCGATGTTGACTGTGTTTCCCTCAATATCTTTCACGCGAATGTGGATGGCATCCTCTTCTTTTGCCATCTTGTTTATACTCAACCATCCCACTGCCAAAACCGCAATGAGGAGGAGAGCCCCAGCAAGCCAATAGTATCGCTTACTTCGCATTTCCGTTCCTCCTTCCATATGATCCGTTGATCTGTCTCTCTATGAAGTCATCTGCTCTTGTCGCTAAGTTACCGAAGTTTCCCTTCGTCTTTTAGCGAAAATCTATTTTTCTTGCCCATATATCCCTTCGAGCAACATGTCAATAATCGGACAGTTGTAGAGATTCTCCTCATGGGTGTTTATTGCAAAATAAAAATGCAGAGATCTGCAGAGAATTTGGCTTAGGCCAACTTTACATGGAGTGGGGGGTGTGATAGCCTTTTTAGGCATAGCCAGTCCTTGATATTGCTGGCTTCCTAGTTTTTTAATCACGCCCCCAGAGGCTCCATGTCAAGTTGTAATTCTCTGCACTTTTCCTTGCAAAACTCTGTATTTTTTCTTTGCAGAAAACACTCATGGGGGCAACACGCCTTCAACTCAAGGAGCATCGCCTCTATTTTCATTAAGTCCTGAATCTTCTCCTTGATCTCCTCGATTTTCTGTTCCACAAATTGGTACATGTCTTTGCATCGATCGCGATCCCGATCGACAACGCCAAGCAATTTATCAATTTCCGCCAAGGTGAATCCGAGCCCTTGCAGCCGCTTAATAAACTGAATGCGCCTGACCGTTTCCTCCGTATACAGACGATATCCGCCTTCTGTCCGCTCCGTTTCTGGAATAAGCCCTTTCCGTTCGTAGTACCGGATCGTTTCTTTATTGACATGGCATTTTTCTGCCAGCTCCCCGATGCGGTAATGTTTCACATAACCACCTCATCCAAAAGGATCAACCCTGCACGATCGTACAGGGTCAAGTCGATATGAAAGTTAGGCCGGCATTTCTTCTATGATGCTTAGGGAAGCACGCCGCTAAACGGACTGCTCCCCATTCAGCTTCACCACCATCGCAACAACAATTGGCTCCAACCCCTTCATAACGCTCCACGAAACGGCGGCCTCATTGGAACGCCTCATCCCGCACAGCACGATAACTTCGAGACGTCTTGGTCAAACGTCAGCGCCGCCAGCTTCAACCCCTCCGCCATCGTTAAATACGGGACAAGCGTGTGGCGAAGGTCGTCGATCGTTAATCCGAATTGAATCGCCAACGTTGCGGCGTAAATGACCTCGCCGGCATGATCCGCAACGATGTGGGCGCCTAGCAGCTTGCCCGTATGGGCCTCAGCGACAAGTTTCAACACTCCCGTCGTTTCCCGGTTGACGATCGCGCGCGGCACCGCCTCAAGCGGCAGAACGGACGTTTTCACGTCATACCCGTTTTCTTTCGCCCGTCGCTCGGTCAACCCGACGGTGGCAATGGCCGGATGGGTGAACGTCACCGCCGGAACGACGGCCGTATCCCAGCGCTTGTTCAGCCCGCCGACGGCATTGGCCGCGGCAACGGCTCCCTGATAGGCCGCGACATAGACGAACTGCGGGCCGAGCGTGACATCGCCTGCCGCATAAATCGACGGGTTCGTCGTCCGTGTGTATTCATCGATCAAAATTTCCCCGCGCGCCCCGACTTCCACACCGGCTGCCGGCAAGTTCAACGCCGCCGTATTCGGCGTTCTCCCGGCTGCCACGAGCAGTTCGTCCGCTTCGATGACCCGGGTGCGTCCGTCTACATTCACATACACTTTTTTCGTATTCCCGTCTTGTTCGACCCGTTCAAACGAAGCGCTGGTGATGATGCGGATGCCTTGTTCTGTGAGCGCCCGCTCCACCGCTTCGGAAATTTCCGGGTCATACTCTTTGAAGAGACGCGGGCTTCGCTGCATCAACGTCACCTCCGAGCCGAGATGGTGAAACAGCTGGCCCAACTCCATCCCAATGTAACCGGCGCCGATGACGGCGAGCCGTTTGGGCACCTTTTTCATATCGAGCAGCGTCGTGCTCGTCAAGTAGTCGACATCATGAAGCCCCGGAATATCCGGCACTGCCGGGGAAGCGCCCGTCGCGATCAAAAACCGTTTCGCCGACAGCGTTTGGCCGTTCACTTCAATCGTTTGACGTCCAACAAATCGGGCCCCCCCTTGGATGAAGTCAAACCCATACTCTTTGATCAAGTCCGCATATTTCGCTCGGCGAAGCTGCTCGACCAGTTCATTTTTTTGCCTCACTAACGGCGCCAAATCAACCGGACCAGCGGATGTATGCAGGCCAAGAAACGGATGGTTTCGCGCCAATGCATTGATTTCACCAGCCCGAAGCAATGTCTTTGACGGCACGCAGCCGATATTGACGCACGTCCCCCCTACCGTGCCGCGTTCGACCATCGCCACTTTCGCCCCATATTTCACCGCTTCGATCGCTGAAGAAAACGCCGCCCCGCCGGAACCGATGACGATGTAGTCATACTCTTCTTCGCCAGCGATGACAGGGCTGGCTGTCACGGCGATCTCCTCGATGTCCCCCGGCTCGTAATGGGCGTTTTTGACCGCTTGTCTCGCCATGTCAACGTCCGTGCCCTCAGGCAGCGCGAATACCGCTTCCCCGCGCGGAAAGCTGACATCAATCTTCTCGGCCCCAATCGCCTCCAGCGCTTTGGCGACATGCTGCTCACAACCGGTGCATGTCATGCCATGGATGGTCATTCGATATGTTTTCATGGTAAAAAACACTCCTTATTAACAAATGTTTCTTTCCTATTTTGTTCAGATCCTCGATTACGAAACCGATATCACTCGTCCTCATGATTCATTCGGAAGGGGACGCAGCACGCCCCATGGCCGTTTCCCGTTTTCCCTAGGCCACCGCTTTCCGTTTCACCTGATCCCATTGGCTTTCGCTTTCCCATCATCATCAGCGAACAGAAAAACAAAACCGTAAAAAGGCTGATGGCAAGGCTTTCGTGTCGGATCAAATACGCACCGACCGATGTCCCTGCCAACAACGGCAGAATAACCGCCAGATGGCACGGGCAGCTGAGCAGTGCCAGCACGGCCCAAAACGATTTTTTGGCCATTTCCATCGTTCTCCCTCCTTGCGATGACGGGATGGAGGGTTCCCGTCTTTGCTCAACATTATAAACGATGGACTAAGGTACAGAGTCAAGGGGGAATGTGGTGCGGCCAAACCATTTCCTTGAATCGGCCAAGCAACGTCCGAAACCATAAAAAATCCCCGCCTTAACAGCGGGTCATACGGATCAATAGGCAATGGTAAGTAGCTGTGATCTCCCCGTGCGCCAAAAAGCGCTGTTCGTATTCGTGCATCATGGCTTTGAAGACAGACGGACGCTGGCAATAGCGGCCAACCATGCTATTCGTGGCACCGATATGGCGCAGCGATAGGAAAAAATCACGGACAGATGGAAATCGCTCCGTTTCCACCCATTCAAACCCGTCAATTTGAGCGGCAGGGGCAGCTTGCTGGCAGCGGCCCATCCATTCCGCCAGGGTCGGAAAAGCAGGGCCGATGCGAAACGACTCATGGATGTTCCTAGCTTTCAGCGCCAACGAAAATGAAGTATGCAATTCGTGGAACGTGCGGGCGCCGAAAGTGGAAAACACAAGGCACCCTCCCTCACTTAACGCCCGGTAAAGGCGGGCGATCGTCCTGACAGCGTCATTCAGCCATTGAAATGTTGCATTGGAAATGATCAAATCATATTGCTCATCCCATGTCATATCCTCGATATCGGCGCATATCCATGTCACATCTTCGCCGCTAAGTCGTTCTTTCGCAACGTCGATCATGCCTGGTGCAATGTCGACTGCGGTCATGCGAGCGTGCGGGAACATACGGCACAGTTTTTCAGTGAGATAGCCCGTGCCGCAGCCAACTTCTAAAATGTTGTGGGGGCGTATGCCAATGTGGACAGCCAATAGATCGGCCATTGTTTTTTGGACATTAGCAAACTGGTCATACGTTTTCGCCCGCTCGCTAAACCGTTTTCTCATGAGTTGCTTGTCAATCATCCGTCTCACCAACCCATGTCTGAATAAGATGAGCGCATGTCTCTGCTTGAGTCCAAAACGGAACATGCCCCGCATCAGGCAGCAAAGCCATGATAGCGTTGGGAGCGCGTTCAGCGATATAGCGTGCAGCGGCAGGTGGACAAATCGCATCTTGCTCACCGTGAACGATCAGCATTGGAGCGGAGATGTCCGCCAAAAACGGGCGCGCATCGGCCTCGATCAAATAATCAAGTCCGATCAGCAGATCATCAATCCGATCGCGGTAAAAGAAATCAGAAATATCCCCCTTTTCGCTCTTGGACCATAATGAAGCAAGAAACGCAGCGATCGTGTCAGCCGGCCGTACTTGCAGCTGTGTTTTCATCCGCTTGACGATCCGTGGATGCCATCCAGCTTCATACCCCTCATCGGCAATAAAACGGCTCGTGCCGCCGATCAAAATAAGGCGAGAGACCCGCTCGGGATAAGCATAGGCCAACTCGAGAGCTACAAGCGAACCGAGCGACCAGCCGATGACCGTCGCACGCTCATGAAGCACCTGTTCCGCCCGCTTTCGAAAGCAATGAACCGTTTCAATTTCCTTCCATTCGACGGCTGCCGCATTTCCCCTTAATGATAACGAATCGAGCAACGGTGCAAAAATATCCGCTTTCATTCCCCATCCCGGAATGCAGACAATATTCATGGGATCCCCCCTAACATTTGTAAACCAAAAACAAATAAATGTTTACATTAATCGTATCACAGGCAACGGATGGCCACAATCTTTTTTCATTCCCAACGAGTTGAAGAGGGGCTCCCGCATCCATTACCGCCAAAAATGGATTGAAACAGAATCAAAGTGGAATGGGCATCGAATTTACCTGATGATGATGTCGAATCAATCAAAAAAATACGCAACTTGTCCTGCCAAAAGACAGACAAGTTGCGCAATGCCACCTACTGCTCGAAATTAGAAAGGAATATAGTCAAGCGGATTGACCGCATTTGTTTTCGCTTCGTTCCAGCCGCCGCGGTGCAATTCAAAATGAAGATGCGGACCGGTCGAATTCCCTGTATTGCCCATGTAGCCAATTATTTGTCCTTTGCGGACATGCTGCCCTTCTCCGACAAGACGTGCTTCCAAATGGGCGTACACGGTCGTATATGTTTGCCCATTAATCACATGGCTGATGAAAATGACGTTGCCGTAGCTGCTAGAATAGTAGGAGCGGAATACAATGCCGTCCGCTGCAGCGACAACCGGCACAACGGGAGCTCGCTTGCCGATATCAACGCCTGGATGGAAATCAGTGCCCCCAAACCGGTAGCCAAAGCCCGAGGTGATCGGTCCGTTGGCCGGGCGGGTGAACGCTCCGCTCGATACAGGCGGCGTGCTGCCGCCGGATGGCGTTTCTCCTGATGACGCTCCTCCACCGTTTGGCGAAGCATATGTATGTCCTCTCTGTTTCGCTTCTTCTTCGGCCCGTTTTTGCCGCTCAAGTTCAGCAAGCTGCTGTTTCACCGCCGCTTCTTGCTTGGCGATCAGTTCTTTTTCTTCTTCAAGCGCCATCTTATGATCATGCTCTTCTTCCTCTTTTTGCTTCAAATCGGCCATCAGGCGGTTTTTCTGTTCCAGCTGGCCGGCGAGTTTCGATTGCAGCTGCTTCAATTCTTGCAAGTCCGCTTGCAGCTTGTTCCGCTTTTCCGTCAATTCGCCTTCCTTTTTCTCTTTTAACGCTTTATCGGCTTCCTGCTCCCGAATGATTTGCTGGTCGGCTTCCATGATCGTCGTCACGGCGCTCATCCGGTCGATGAAGTCGCTGAAGCTTTGCGCGCCGAGCAACACTTCCAAGTAGCTGACCGCCCCGCCGTTTTCCTGCAAAGAACGAAGCCGCTCCTTCAAAATTTCATTTCGCTTTTTAATCCGTTCTTGAATTTCGGCAATTTCTTGCTTCAATTGGTCAATGGCTTGCTCCGTTTGGTCAATATCGGCGCTGACGTTGCGGATTTTGCCGCTCGTTTCCTCAATGGCAATGTTCAGCTTTTCAATATCGTTGGCGACTTGTTTTTGTTGCGACTGAAGGGCCTCGATGTTTTTTTGCGCCTCGCTGATCTTGTCTTGCACCTCTGACCGCTTCGAGCGAAGCGAGTCGATTTCGTTTCGCTTTTGTTCGATGTCGCGAGTGCTGACGGCGTCCGCCGCCGGCGGCAGAACGCCAATCCCAAGCGCCGCAGCGACGGCGAGTGCCATCATGTTTTTCTTTTTCATCGTTTTCCCCTCTCCCTATGACTCTTTTTTTACACTTTCAAAAACTTGCGCACCGACATGACGCTTCCCCAAATGCCGATGCCTGCGCCGATCGCCAGCAGCAGTACGCTCAACTGCCATATAAACGGCGAAAACGGAAGAAGTTCGAAAAACGGCAAGGAAACCCGCTGTTCATACACTTGATACACATTGTAGTACACGATCGAAAGCGCCGCGATCGGGAAGAGAGCGCCAAGCACCCCAAGCCATAACCCTTCCAAAAAGAACGGCCAGCGGATGAATCCGTTCGTCGCCCCGACAAGCCGCATAATTTCAATTTCGCGGCGGCGGGCGAAAATCGTAATTTTGATCGTGTTGGAAATGAGAAACATCGCCGTAAACAACAGTCCGAGAATAAGCACGAGCCCGACGTTGCGCGCCACCTTCAACGCGTCAAACAGCTTCTCGACCGTCCCTTGGCCATAGTTGACTTTATGAACGAACGGCAATGTTTCGATTTGCTTCGCGACTTTCACCGTATCTTGCGGATGGGCCGCTTTCACGACGTATACATCGCTCAACGGGTTGTCCTGTTCAAACAATCGGAACGACGAACCCTCGTCCCCCATGCTTTTGATCAGCCGCTTCAGTTCTTCGTCCTTCGATGAATAACGCACTTCCTTCACGTTTGGAATGGCTTCAATTTGTCGGCGCAAAGCGTCTTTTTGCCGGCTGTCAGCCGTCAGCTCGATATGGACGCGAATTTCCACATCATTTTCAACTTTTTGCGCAAAATGGTTGATGTTGAACATGACGACAAAAAAGACACCGACAAGCAACAACGTGACCGTGACGGCGCTCGCGGAAGCAAACGTCATCCAACCGTTGCGGCCAAGGCTTTTGACGCTTTCCCGTACATGGCGCTTAAACGTATGAAGCGTCATAGCCGTATTCCCCCTTCGCCTCGTCGCGGACGATTTTCCCATTTTCGATGGCGATGACGCGCCGCCGGGTCGCGTTGACGATCTCTTTATTATGGGTCGCCATCACAATCGTCGTTCCCCGGTCGTTGATTTTTTCAAACAGCTCCACAATGCCCCATGAGGTTTCCGGGTCTAAGTTTCCTGTTGGTTCGTCGGCAATCACGATCTTCGGGGAGTTGACGATTGAGCGGGCGATCGAGACGCGCTGCTGCTCGCCGCCGGACAATTCGTTCGGATAAGAGCGGATTTTATGCTTGAGGCCGACTAGGTCGAGTACTTCCATCACTTTTTTGCGGATCACTTTCGGCGATTCTTCAATGACTTCCAAGGCAAAGGCGACGTTTTCGTAAACGTTGAGCTTCGGTAGCAGCTTGAAATCTTGGAACACAACACCGATATGGCGGCGCAAAAGAGGGACTTTGCTTTCTTTGAGCTTGGCAAGGTTGACGCCGTTGACCATAATGGTCCCGCTCGTCGGCTTTTCCTCGCGGTACATCATTTTAATAAACGTCGACTTCCCAGCTCCGCTGGGGCCAACGACATAGACGAATTCTCCTTGCTTGATGCGGACGTTGATGCCGTTTAACGCCACAACGCCGTTTGGATATGTCTTGTATACATCTTGCATTTCAATCATCGCAATCACCTATTTTCGACTCGTTTGCTGCCATTTCTCGAGCTGTTTCGAATGAATCTTGCAAAATTCCGCAAAGATTATTATAGCACGATTTTCTATTGTCGAATTTTACATTTATATTTCAAATGAAGGGACACTGGCGAAACTAGGACAAAAGATTCAAAAACAGAAAGCACCGCCCTGTTCTTAAGCGAACAAGGCGGTGCATCTCCTTTGGTTGAAATGTTCACAGCGGTGAACTACCCGCCACCTACACTTCGCTTAGAGGTGGAGGCTTCAAGCGACTTGTGCGTGTTTGCTGAACGGTAAGCCACACACAAGAACCCTTTACGCTTCCCTTCATTCCGAAGGTGTCCGTTCTAACCATAGACTATCATATTCGTTGGCGATTGGCAACCGAAATTCATCTCCCGCCTACTCACTGGGCTGTGCCCTTCACGTTCCTTGAGGCGGGAGACTTCTTTTGGAAATTACGTTAAAAACATATTCCCGTTATTTTTTCGCGGCCAGCCATTCCGCCACTTTGTCGGCGTCTTCCCCTTTAATGATTCCGGCCGGCATCGCTCCGCGGCCGTTGGCGATAATGTTTTTAATTTCATCTTTGGAATACTTGCTCCCAACCTTTTGCAAGTTCGGGCCGACCCCGCCCGACAAGTCTTGTCCATGACAGGACGCACAGTTTTGTTTAAAAATTTGCTCGGCAGCCGCTGCAGTATCCCCTCCGCCGTTGCTGCCGCCGTTGTTCTCCCCGGCCTTGTCCCCGCCACCGCCGCACGCGGCAAGCGCGAGCGAAACGCCAAGGAACATCGCAGCCAACTTCCATTTCATGGCGAACTCCCCCTCAAAACACAAATTTCGTTCTCCTTTATTATAACCGATTCTTTCCGTTTTACGTACGTTGAAATCCTTCGCCGAGCACCTCAGCGGCGTTCGCAACGATGACAAACGCTGTCGGATCAATGGTTCGGACCAATTGTTTCAATTTCGTGAACTCTGATTGCGCGACGACGCACATCAACACCGGCCGCTCATGTTCCGTATAGCCGCCATACGCGGGCAAGCGCGTCACTCCGCGGTCGATTTCGTGCAAAATGGCGCGGCGCACTTTTTCTTCTTCATTCGTAATAATCAGAGCGATTTTCGAATACCCAAGCCCGACTTGGACGAGATCGATCGTTTTGCTTGTCACATACAACGCGATCAACGCATAGAGCGCCCGTTCAATATCAAACACAAACGCCGCGGTCAACACGATCAAGCCATCGATCAAAATGACGCACATGCCAAGCGACAGTCCAGTATATTTATGGATGATCTGCGCTGCCAAATCGGTGCCGCCGGTCGACGCCCGGCCGCGGAAGACAACGCCGAGGCCCAATCCGACGCCGATGCCGCCAAAGATTGCGCCAAGAAGCGGATTGGTCGTCGCCGGCTCCATCCCTTTCGTCAAATAGACGACAAACGGCAAAAACACCGTCCCAACGAACGTTTTCACGCCAAACTGCCGTCCCAAAAGCACAACGCCAGCGATAAAGAGCGGAATGTTGAGCGCCCATTGGACGTAGGCAGGCTCAATGCCAAACAACGCGTGCATAATCGTGCTGATGCCGCTCACTCCGCCCGAGGCGATCCGGTTTGGCAGCAAAAACACGTTAAACGCCACAGCGACGATCGCCGCACCGATCAGAACATACGCATACTCCAAAGCCGCCTCCACCGCCGGAGGCATGGTCTTGTCTCTTCTTTTGCGCATGCTTCCCCACCTTCCTCTGTGAGTATAGCATGCCCGTTTTGGCAAGTAAATGACAGTCGGTTAACGCGATAGCGATCTGCTATGGTAAAGGAAAAAAGGACGATCCGATGATCGCCCTTTACTTCAACTTTGCCCGCAAATAGGCATCAATGAACACATCAATTTCCCCATCCATCACCGCTTGCACATTGCCGACCTCAACGTTCGTCCGATGGTCTTTGACAAGCGAATACGGATGGAAGACGTACGAACGGATTTGGTTGCCCCAGCCGATTTCTTTTTGCTCGCCGCGCAGCTCGGCGAGTTCGGCTTGCTGCTCCTCGAGTTTCTTTTGGTACAATTTCGCCTTCAACATATTCATCGCTTTTTCGCGGTTTTTAATTTGCGAGCGCTCCGATTGGCAGGTCACGACAATGCCCGTCGGCAAGTGGGTGATGCGCACAGCCGAGTCGGTCGTGTTGACGTGCTGCCCGCCCGCGCCGCTTGAGCGGTACGTGTCGATTTTCAGCTCTTCGGGGCGGATTTCAATTTCGATGTTATCGTCCATCTCCGGCACCACTTCGCACGAGACGAACGACGTATGGCGTCGGCCCGAGGCGTCAAACGGGGAGATGCGCACAAGACGGTGCACCCCTTTTTCCGCCTTTAAGTAGCCATAGGCGTTATGCCCTTTAATGAGCAGCGTCACGCTTTTAATCCCCGCTTCCTCGCCCGGTAGGTAATCGAGCGTCTCGACTTTAAACCCTTTTTTCTCCGCCCAGCGCGTGTACATGCGCAACAGCATCGACGCCCAGTCTTGCGACTCCGTGCCGCCCGCGCCCGGGTGAAGCTCCAAAATGGCGTTGTTTTGGTCGTACGGCTCGTTGAGCAGGAGCTGCAGCTCGAACTCGCTGAAGTCTTTCATCAGCTTTTTCGCTTCCTCGACGAGTTCAGCTTGGAGTTCGTCATCCGGCTCTTCCTTGAGCAATTCGTACGTCACTTCCAAGTTGTCAAACCGTTCTTCCAGCGAGGAAAATTCCTCGACGAGATCTTTGAGCGCATTCGCCTCGGAAATGACCGCCTGCGCCGCCTTTTGGTCATCCCAAAAGTTTGGCGCCGCCATCTGCTCTTCTAATTCGCGAATGCGCGCCTGCTTCGCTTCGAGGTCAAAGAGACCCCCTGATTTCCGCTAATCGCTTAGCCATTTTCTCAAGCTCTTGCTTAATTTCCACCAAATCAATCATGTTGTCCTCACCTCATCATCAATATAGTATGCCAACGATGAATGTCTGCCATTCAAAAGGGAGGCTAAGCCTCCCCTTTTATTTATAAACGGTCACACCGCTCTTCCGCAACAATGTTTATATTTTTTCCCGCTCCCGCACGGGCACGGGTCATTGCGGCCGACGCGCACCGCCTTGCGGACCGGTTTTCGCTTCGGTTCTTCTCCGTCTTCTTTCGGGTGGACCGCTTCGCCTTTTGCCACTTCCTGACGCTCGAGATTGTGATGGATTTCCGCCTTCATAATATAGGTGGCGACTTCCTCTTCAATCGAAGCGATCATGTTTTCAAACATCGCATACCCTTCCATTTGATATTCGCGCAACGGGTCGACTTGCCCGTAGGCGCGCAAATGGATGCCTTGGCGAAGCTGCTCCATCGCGTCGATATGGTTCATCCATTTCATATCGACAGCGCGCAAGACGACGACGCGTTCAAACTCGCGCATTTGCTCCGGCGGGATTTGCGCTTCTTTCTCATCATAGCGCGCCTTTACTTTCGCCCAAATGAGCTCGATCATCTCTTCGGGCTCTTTGCCGCGCAAGTCGGCTTCTGTCACATCCCCTTCCGGAAGCAGATGGGCGTTGAGATACTCCACAAGCCCTTTCAAATTCCATTCTTCCGGAACCTCTTCCTTCGGTGTATGAGCGTTGACGACGCGCTCGATCACCGATTGAATCATCTTTTCGATAATGCCGCGCAAGTTGTCGGAATCGAGCACTTCATAGCGCTGGCGGTAAATGATTTCCCGCTGCTCGCGCAGGACGTCGTCATATTGAAGCAGCTGTTTGCGGGCGTCGAAGTTGTTGCCTTCAACCCGCTTTTGCGCCGACTCGACGGCTTTCGTCACCATTTTGCTTTGAATCGGCTGCGAATCGTCCATCCCGAGCCGGTCCATCATCGCCATTAAGCTTTCCGAGCCGAATCGGCGCATCAGCTCATCTTCAAGCGACAAGTAAAACTGCGACACTCCAGGGTCGCCTTGACGCCCTGAGCGGCCGCGCAGCTGGTTGTCAATGCGCCGGCTCTCATGCCGCTCCGTGCCAATGACCGCAAGCCCGCCAAGCTCCTTGACCCCTTCGCCGAGCTTGATATCCGTCCCGCGCCCGGCCATGTTCGTCGCAATCGTCACGGCGCCTTTTTGCCCCGCTTGGGCGATGATCTCCGCCTCTTTCGCATGATTTTTCGCGTTTAAGACATTGTGCGGGATGCCGCGCTTTTTGAGCATCTCTGACAACATCTCGGATGTCTCGATCGCCACCGTGCCGACCAACACCGGCTGCCCTTTCGCATGGCGGGCGGCGATATCCTCGACCACGGCGCGGAACTTCCCTTCCATCGTCCGGTAGATCAAATCCGGACGATCTTCGCGGATGACCGGGCGGTTTGTCGGAATGACGACGACGCGCATGTTGTAAATGTTGCGGAACTCTTCCTCTTCCGTCTTCGCTGTTCCGGTCATCCCCGCCAATTTCTCATACATGCGGAAATAGTTTTGGAACGTAATCGTGGCTAAGGTCATCGACTCGTTTTGAATCTCGAGCCCTTCCTTCGCCTCAATGGCTTGATGAAGCCCATCGCTGTAGCGGCGGCCGTGCATCAAGCGCCCGGTGAACGGGTCGACGATAATCACTTTTCCGTCTTGCACGACGTAGTCGACATCGCGCTGCATCGTCACGTGCGCCCTTAGTGCCAGCTGAATGTGGTGGTTGAGCGTGACGTGTTTCAAATCGAACAAGTTGTCGATGCCAAACGCCCGCTCGGCTTTGTTTATTCCTTCTTCCGTCAGCTGGACGCTTTTCGTCTTTTCATCGTATGTGTAATCGACATCTTTGCGCAACGTGCGGACAAACGCATTCGCCTGCACATACAGCTTCGTCGACTTCTGCGCCGTCCCTGAAATGATGAGCGGCGTCCGCGCCTCATCGATCAAAATCGAGTCGACCTCGTCGATGATCGCATAATAGAGTGGACGCTGCACAATATGTTCTTTGTACAGCACCATGTTGTCGCGCAAATAGTCAAAGCCGAACTCGTTGTTCGTTCCGTACGTAATGTCGGCGTTGTACGCCGCCTGCTTCTCTTCGCGCGACATGCCGCTTAAGTTCAAGCCGACGGTCATGCCCAAAAACTCGTACAGCTTGCCCATCTCCGTCGCGTCGCGCGTCGCCAAGTATTCGTTGACCGTCACAACATGCACCCCGCGCCCCGTCAAGGCGTTCAAATAGACGGGCATCGTCGCCGTCAACGTTTTCCCTTCCCCGGTTTTCATCTCGGCGATGTCGCCTTCATGCAAGACGATGCCGCCCATAATTTGTACTTTATATGGATACAAACCGAGGACGCGCTTCGCCCCTTCGCGCACCACGGCAAACGCCTCAACGAGCAGGTCATCGAGCGATTCGCCTTGTTGATAGCGGGCTTTGAACTCCTCGGTTTTTTGCCGCAACTGATCATCCGTCAGTCTTGCCATCTCCGGACCGAGCGCATCGACTTGATCCGCCATTTTCTCCAATCTTGCCAACTGGCGCTTGTTTGGGTCAAATACTTTTTTTAAGACTCCAAGCATAGGAAACGCTCCTTATTTTTCATGGACTCACTTATTCATCATATCATTTACAGGGATCAGTGACAACTGTTGCACAGGCTTAGAGAGGGGCATGTCCAAGAGAGGGGTCACGCCTTGGACTGAAGCTGCTCAATCGCCGCTTCCGCATGATGAAGACGCCGGTTCAGCGCATAAATTTCAAAACTTTTCTCATCTACTTTTCCATGAATTTTGCGAAGCAATATTTGCACATCATCCACAAGCTGCGTTTCGACTCGATGAAGCGTCTTTTTCACTTCCGCCAATTCAGTTTCCACGCCGTCGAGCCGGGTCTGTACACCATTCAACCGCGTTTCCACACGGTCTAACCGTTCTTTCACCACACCCATTTCCTGTTCGAGGCTGGCGAGGCGTCCGTTCATCTCCGTCAAACGGCCATCGATCTGCACAAAACGCTCATTCATTTGAGCAAAGCATTCGTCAATCTGGGCAAAGCGCTTATCAATCTGGGCAAACCGTTCATCAATCTGCGCAAAACGTTGGCGAGTTTCTTCTTGAAAAGCCAAAAATCCTTTTTCCATGTTATCCAACTTGGACAAGATTTGACGCAGCAGTTCCTCCACCGCTCTCCCCCTTTTTGCTTCTTTCACACATATTATAACATCCCCTGCCAAAAAAAGCAGGGGATGCGCATAGAAGGGTTGTTCAATTCGCCTCAATCAGTCCGTACTTTCCGTCTTTGCGGCGGTAAACGATGTTCGTCCGGTTCGTCTCGGCGTTCGTAAAAATGAAGAAGTTGTGCCCCAACAAATTCATTTGCAAAATCGCCTCTTCGCTGTCCATCGGCTTCAAGCTGAAGTGCTTCGTGCGCACGATTTCAAACTCCTCTTCATTCTCCGCCGCGGAAGCGCCGATCGAGACAGGGGCAGCCAGCTTCGCCTCTTTCTCGCGGTCGCGCAGCTTCCGATTGACTTTCGTTTTATGTTTGCGGATTTGCCGCTCCAATTTATCCGTCACTAAATCGATCGCCGCATACATATCGTCATGCCGCTCCTCGGCGCGCAACAACAGATGCGGCATCGGAATGGTCACCTCGATTTTCCCTTGTCCATCGTTGTAGACTTTTAAATTGACATGGACATTTACGTCATCGGTGCGGTCGAAATAGCGCTCCAATTTGCCGACTTTTTTCTCCACGTACTCGCGCAACGCAGGAGTCACTTCGATGTTTTCCCCGCGAATGTGATACATCATCGCTGACCACTCCTTATCTTCAAACTGTAAATCCCTACACTTTTTTATTACCCATCCAATCCGTGTTTCAATCAAAAATATTTTTGAAGATTTTGTGAAAAACATAGAAAATATGGTAAGATAGACATAGGTGTTTTTTCTTAATGATGTGGAAGGTACGGGGTGTGTGAACAATGCGAAAGGTCCATATTTCCCATGCGAAAAGCGGCGATGTGCTCGCCGTCGACTTATTCGCCGCCAACGGCAGTGTGCTTTTGTCGCGCGGCGTGCGGCTGACAAGCGGCTACATCCGTTCTTTAGCGCAAAAAGGAGTTCAATACATTTATATTGACGACAAGCAAACATATGACATCCGCCCGCTGCCATTGATCAGCGCGACCGTGCGCCAGCAGGCGGTCAAGAAAGTGTACGAGACGATGACCGCTTTGATCGAGCAAAAAAAGCTACTCCGCCGCGCCTCCTCGTTCGATTTAGGAAAAGAGTACGAGAAGGTGTTCAAAGACATTTTGGATTACTTGCTGAAGCAGGAGAACTTGCTCATCAATTTGTCGGATTTGGTCATCTCAAATGGATATTTTTTTCACCATTCGGTCAACGTCGCCACCATCGCCGGCGTCATCGGCATCGCCAAAGGGTACAGCCCCCAACAGCTGCTTGACCTCGGCGTTGGGGCGCTTCTGTTTGACATCGGCATGACCCAGCTGCCCGATGGCCTTTGGCGGAAAAAAGGGGAACTGACCGAAGAAGAAAAGGAAATCGTCCACCGCCACACCTATCTCGGCTTTGAGCTGCTTCGGCGCCAGCGCAACATTTCGCTCTTTTCCGCCCATTGCGCCTTGCAGCACCACGAGCGTTGCGACGGCAGCGGCTACCCGCGCGCCTTATCCGGAAACGAGATTCACGAATACGCCCGCATCGTCGCCATCGCCGACGTCTTTGACGCTTTGACATCCGCGCGCTACCACCGGAAACAATACTCGCCGCACGAAGCGGCCGAGTACTTATCCGCCGCCGGCGGCCTTTTGGACTATGAACTGATCAAGCTGTTTCTCTCCTACATCGCCGTCTACCCGGTCGCCGCGACCGTCAAGCTCAACACCGGGCATATCGGCGTCGTCTCGCAAGTGTTCCCGGGCTTCCCGCTCCGCCCCGTCGTTCGGATTATTAAAAATCCGGCGGGCGAAGAGTTGAAAAGCCCATATGAGATCGACTTGCGAAAAGAGATGAACGTCACAATCGTCAAAGCCGTCTGAAGCGAAAAGGGCAGCGCGCCGCTGTCCTTTTCTTCCCTATCTCCGTTTGTCGTAAAACATCCCATCGAACGAAAGCGGCTGCTCGTATGGATGAACGTAGCGGGCGTTCGCCTGCCGCTTCGCCCCCGCCATTCGCAAGTCGCGGCCAATCTCTTCGCACACCCGCCGCAGCCGTGCTTCAATCTCTTGATTCCAAACGATGATCTCACAGCCAAGCTCCTGTTCTTCCTCGCTGTATGGCGGCCGCAGCTTCGGAAGCAGCGCCTCACGCCGCCTCAACAGCTCATCGACCACTGCCATCCGCGCCTCGCGCTCCTCAGGGGGCCATGGCGCCATCACCGCCTCAAGCAGCTCCTTCGTAACAAGCCAAACGTCGCGCACCACCTCCATTATACTTGCCCGCCTTCCCCGTATTGCCGCTGCCGGTTCAGCTGAATCACTTGCTTCCACGTATCACGAAACTCGACGACATACCCCTCGACCTCGTCCAAAATCGCCGCATCGTTTTTCACATTCGCCTCGACGAGCCGGCGGTAAATGTAGTCGTACATCGTCATCATCGATTTGGCGACATCATACTCCATTTTCAACGTCTTCATCAATTCCAACATGATGTTTTGCGCTTTAATCAAGTTTTCATTGCGCGCCGCAATGTCACCGTTTTCGATCGCCTGGCGCGCAAGTTTGATAAACTTCAAGCAGCCGTTATAGAGCATCAGCGTCAACTCCCCAGGCGACGCTGTCTGCACGGCGTTCGCTTGGTAGTGTTGATACGGATTGTTCGTTGCCATCCCGATCACTCCTTTTCCACGTCAACTGCTGCACACGTTTCAAGACTGATGCAAAAACGTTTTTTCAGCCAAACCGCCCCCTTCAAGAGGCGTCGCTCCGTTTCAGTTGCCTCAACCCAAAATCGCCATCATCGGGAAGCAATCCTCTTCCCACTCATGGCCCCACGCCAACGGCCGCCTGCAGTCCCCATCCGGTGATCGTTATCTTTGCATGCCGCCGCCAAAGGCGTTCATCAAATACATGCTTTGCTGGTTGGCGCGCTGGATCGCTTCTTCCATCGCTGTGAATTGGCGGTAGTAGCGGTCTTCAATTTGTTTCAAGCGGTCTTGGAAGCGGTCAATTTGGTCATTGATTTGAATTAAATCGCGCCCGATCGCAAACTGCTGGTTCGTCCAAATCGTCTTCCCCGCCTTTTGTTCGATTTTCCCGATCGTTTCCTTAATCGTATCGCGCAGGCGGCGGGCGATGCCTTTTTCCGCATCCGTCGCGCCGTTTTGATTGAACAGCTGATACACGGCATCGGGGTTTTCTTTGATTTTCTCCCGCAGCTTCGTCTCGTCAATGATCAGCTTCCCGCCGTCGAGGTAGTTCGACGATGTCGTAATCCCCATTTGCGCCAGCTGCGAAAATCCGCTCGGGATGTTCGCCCCTTCGACTTTTATGTACACGTTCATGCGCATTTTGCTCAAGGCGCTTGACAAAATCGAATCGCCGCGAAGCATGCCGCTTTTTGCCTTCTCTTCCCACAGCTCGATTTGCTTTTCCGTCATCGCCTCTTTTTGCTCGTCGGTAAGCGGCGGATAGTCGCGATAGCGCTCTTCTTTCAGCTTGGCGTTGATTTTGTCGATCGTTTCGTTGTATTTGTCGACAAACCCTTTAATCGCATTGAACATCGCGTCTACATCCGTCGCCACCGACACCGTCGCCGTTCCTGTCCCTTTGACCGTATACGTCACGCCGTTGATTGTAAACGTGTTGGACGAACGGGTCGTTTGCAAACCATTGATCGTGATGTCGGCGTCCGTTCCCGCCGTTTTTCCGGTCAGCTCCTGATTCGCTTGATCCGCCGTCAACTGGGTAAACCCAAGATTCCGGAAAAAGTTCACCGTTGCCGCGTCAGCTAAAACAAGGCTTGCCTGCGCCCCCGTGTCTTTTTTCATGATCGAAATGCGCCCGGTTTGCTCGTCATAGAACGCACTGACGCCAAGGTCTGCGTTGTTATTGAGCTGGGCGATCACCCCATCCAGCGTCGTTCCCTGCTTTACGGTAATGGCTGCCTGTTTCGTGCTCCCATCCCCGTTCGTCACGTTGATTGTGAGCGTCACATCGGCAGCTACGGAGAAAGTCGCTTTGTCCACCCTTGTCGCCGCATCGGACAGCCAAACGGCTGACGTCGCCACTCGATTCACCTGAATCGTCGTCGCCACGTTCGCCGCGCTCGAGCCCGCCGTCGCCGTGATGACGCCCTCATTGGAACTGGAGACGGTTTTTTTCATCATGCCGCTTTGGAGCGTCACATTGGAAAACAAATAGTCGTCAAGCCCTTGCAGCAGCGTGTTCATCGATCGGTAGTCATCGCGCTGCCACTCAAGCAACTGCTTTTTCTGCTTCAATTTATCAAGCGGCGCCCGCTCCACTTTCATCAAATCACTGACGATTTTGTCAATGTCCATCCCGCTCGCGAGACCGCTGATGCGCAACGTGTTCGCCATTTTGACTCACCACCGTTAAATTTTTTTATCCACCAAAAGCCCGACAAACTCCATCATCGCCGCGTACATATCCAACAGCTTTTTCGGAGGAATTTCGCGGATCACCTCATGCGTCTTTTCATCAATCACTTGCACGTAATATTCGTGCAGCTCTTTATGCAGCTCAAACCGAACCGACGTATGGCTCGGCTGCACCAGCTCATTCAAGCCATTGACCACTTTCTCAAGCGTTTCCTCCGATGGCAGCCTCTCAAGAGGAGACGACGCCTCTGCCTCCTGCGGCCGCGCCGCCGAGATCTCGACTTTTGGATTAGCCTGTTCATTTCGCATCGGCTCATATGAAAGGAAAGAAGAAGACACCCGTTCAATCGTCATACGACCCGCTCCTTTGTTTTAGACGCTTTCTACCGTTTATATCGGATGAGAGGCAGGAAGTGTGAAGGGGGGAAGCTGACAAATGCAATGAATAAAAAGAAAAGTGAACTTCCCGAGAAATTCGATGTATAATGAAAGGCAGCGAAAAGCAAAGGAGATGAGTACGTTGGGGGTGGAGCATTTAGAAGGCGGGTGATTTAATGAGAAAAAGCGGTTCAAAACCAGCTCTTCTCAAATTGAGAAGTCTTGTAAAATCGGCTCTTATTTCCCGACGAACTCCATCCATTTGGCAAACATAATCGTTTTTCACCGGCCTTTTAGAGCAGTTTCATAAAAGTCAACAATGATTCGATTGATCTCCCGCACATCGTATGGGATCGATGTTTCCATTTCACGCCCATCTTGATAATGAAATAAAAATATTGATGTTGTTTTCAAAAAGTTCAAACCCCAATTGACACTCCACACGCCTAAAGGGCGTGGGATTCTTGGGTCGTTCGCGTCCTCATCCATTTCTGGTTCAGACAACGCCCAAGTTCAGAGGTGTGTCATCACCCCGTCTGTTTAGTGCAAAATAAAAATACAGAGTTCTGCAACGAAACGTGCAGAGCCTAAGGCAAAGAAAAAAGGCTTGCCAGCCCCTAACATTTCCTCTACTGTGGAAGTTGTGAACACATAAACCAAACAGTGGAGGAGCGAAAGGATGCTGGCAATGCCCGAAATTAATCGTATCAGAAAACTGCGTGAAAAGAAAGGGTTATCGATTGCGGAAATTTCCCGCGAAACGGGATATAACTGGAGAACGGTCAAGAAATACGCGGATGGCGGCATTTCTGTCCAACCAACCATCAAACGCAAAAAGGGGATGATGGAGGAAGAAGGATACGGGCAAATCATTGATGACTGGTTGGAGGAGGATGCCAAGCTGCCGAGAAAACAACGGCGAACGAACAAGACGATGTTTGAAGCGCTTTGTCGTGACCATGGATTTCAAGGCTCGTATCGCACCGTTTGCGCGTACGTGCAAAAACGAAGACCGCAGCTCAAACTCGAGAAAGAACAGCGCTATGAACGACTTGAGCACCCGCCAGGCGAGGCGCAGGTGGATTTCGGGAAGATGACGGTGGTGACGAAGGAGGGGAAGGAAGAAGAACGATCGGTTTTGATCGTAAGCTTCCCGTATAGCAACGCTGCGTTTGCTTATCCGCTGCCGGCGGAAAACAGTGAATGCTTCCTCCATGGGTTGACGCAGCTGTTTCGTCAGGCTGGGGGAGTGCCAAAGGCATTGCGCATTGACAATTTGTCCGCGGCCATCGTGTCGATTCGAAAAGGGGGAGAACGCCAATTCACCGAGGCTTTTGAGAAATTTCAACTCTACTATCGGTTTGATGTACAAGTGTGCAATCCATACAGCGGACATGAGAAAGGAAATGCGGAGCGAAAAGTCTATTACACTCGCAACCTTTGTTTCGTCCCGGCTCCGTTGATCGAGTCGGATCCGGAGCTGGTGGAGTGGCTGCATCGCAAGATGGTCGAGGACCGAAACCGCCCTCATTATGAAAAGGGGCGGTTGATAGAGGAGCTATGGCAGGAAGAGCGGCCGGAGCTGTTGGCGTTGCCGGAACAAGATCTTCCGATCTTCTCCCTCGATCACGCTTACGTGAATAAGTACGGAGAAGTGATGGTGGATGGGAAGGCGTTCGTCGTCCATGGCCTGTCCGTCCCCAACCGGGTATTGGTGAAAAAAGAGTGGGATCGTTTCTTTGTGCTCTCTCCTGACGGAGGCATACATCTTGAGATGCCAAGGCCGTATACGAACGTGAAACGCGAGATCCCTTGGAAAGAGATTTTCGCTGAGTGGGAGACCAAACCCCGGGTTGTCGGGCATTCCCGATACCGGGCGTACTTGCCGGAAGCGATCCGAACGTATCTGGCTGGCACCCCGCCCCAGGTGGCGGCCCGTTTGAAAGGGCTGCGAGCGCTGTTGGATCGTTGCACGCTTTATGAAATCGCCCAGTGGCTCGAGGAGAGTCAGCGATGGGACTTGGCTCCTCATGAAATCGGGGTGTTGATGGAAGCCGAGCAATCCCATTACCCGGCCAAGTGGGAAGAATCGTACACCCCTTCCGTCCTGATCGACTATGAAACGGATTTAACGGTGTATGATCAACGTCTTCACCCCGTTCGGGAAGGGGGTGTCCAGGGATGAGAGCAGAGGTGAAAGAGATTTGTAAAGCGCTGCATTTGGCCTATATCGCGGATCGATTCGAGGAGGTGATGTTCGAAACGAAAGAGCAGTTTTTGCGGGATGTATTGGCGCTGGAGCTGTCGTGCCGCCAGCAGGCGAAACAGGCCCGGCTGATCAAGAAAGCCAAGTTTCGGGAGTTGAAATGGCTGAAGGATTACGAATGGTCGGATCACATCCACTGGCCGACCACGACATCGAAGAAGGAATTGTGTGACCTTCGCTTTTTGGAGCGAAAGCAAAACGTTCTGCTTTTAGGCTCGCCCGGGACAGGAAAAACCCATCTCGCCACAGCGCTCGGCATCCAGGCGTGCCAACAAGGCCATGAGGTTCGGTTTTTCCGCGTCGCGGATCTCGTCGCCCAGCTGGAAGAGGCATTGAAAAATGGCACGCTCGGGCGGCTGAAACGAAGCATCGATGCGTGCGAACTGTTGATATTGGATGAACTCGGCTATGTGCCGTTTCAAAAGCAAGGATCGGAGCTGTTGTTTCATATTATCGCCGACTGTTATGAGCGAAAAAGCGTCATCGTGACGTCGAATCTGGAATTTGGACAGTGGAATCGGGTGTTTGGGGACAACCGCTTGACAGCTGCGCTGGTGGATCGCTTGGTTCACCATGCCCACATCCTGGCCTTTACGGGAGAGAGCTATCGACTGCGGAACGCTCTCTCCGCGATCCAGCCGTCCTCTTCCCCCGGTCTGGAACCTTAAGTCTTGAGCTGGCAAGCCTATGTATTTTTTCTTGCACTTCTCTGCATTTTTTGCTTGCAAAAAACACCCGTCCCATCGGGTTAAGTTGTACCCCAATGGGCGGCGCACCTGTGACCAGTGCGCGAGGTTAGACGGCGAAGCCCGAAATCGCTTTGGCGATGTTGATCGCGCCATTCAAGTCGGCGTGGATGGTGTATCCGCACTTTTGGCATCGGAAGTGGATGCCGTTTCGGTTCGCTTTCTCCCGATGCCCGCATCGGCATGTTTGACTGGTGTAGGTCGGATTCACCCACTCGACCCGAATGCCCGCCATTTCCGCCTTATAGGCAATCATCGTTTGCAGTTGATGGAACGCCCATGAATGAAGACTTCGTCCTGCTTCTTTGGCCGATTTTGCCCGTTTCCGAATCCCCGCCAAATCTTCCATCCGAATCACGCCTAAATCATGAAACCGTATTTTTACTTTCTCCATTCCCATGGCAACTTCCTGCCGTGATCACCAATAAAACTCAGAAAGCTGCTTCCGTAAAATGAAAACGAGGTGGCAAACCTCATTATCTTCGATAAAAGGAGAGCACTTTGTTCACCCCTTCCATAACTGTTCGAATATCATATTCGCTCATTTTCGGAAAAAGGGGAATCGTTAACACCGCTTCATACCACTTTTCGGCAACCGGACAAATTCCTTTCTTATATCCTAATTGTTGATAATAAGGGTGAAAATAAACCGGAATGTAATGAACGTGCACTCCGATATTTTCTGCCCGCAACGCTTCAAATATCTCTTTGCGTCCCACCCGAAAATTCTCTAATTGCAACTGAAGCACGTATAAATGCCAGCTTGAGTCCACATACGGAAGCTGATAAGGAATGCGCACCCCAGGAATGCGAGAAAACGCCTCATGATACATCGCGGCAATTTCCCGCCGTTTCTGCACAAATGCATCAAGCTTTGTCAACTGGCTGAGCCCGAGCGCTGCCTGCACATCCGTCATTCGGTAATTGTAGCCAAGATCCACCATCTCATAATACCAAGGCCCTTCATTCTTCCTTACATTCTCCGTTGTAATCCCATGCGTACGAAAACGTTTTAATTTAAGGTAGTATTCTTCATGATCAGTGACAATAACGCCACCCTCACCCGTCGTAATAGGCTTGACAGGATGAAAGCTGAACATCGTCATATCTGCTAACGAGCCTACTTTTTTTCCTTTATAACAAGCTCCTAAAGAATGAGCGGCATCTTCGATGAAGACGAGACCATATTTTCTGGCAATTTCCCGGATCGGATCTAGATCGGCAGGCTGGCCTGTAAAATCAACGGCAATAATCGCCTTTGTGCGCGGAGTGACGGCCTTCTCAATCAGATTCGGATCGATATTGTACGTTTTTTCATCAATATCCACAAACACAGGCGTGCCGCCAACATACAGCACGCAGTTGGCGCTGGCCGCGAAGGTAATCGGGGTCGTCACGACCTCATCTCCTGGCGAAATGCCAGCGGCAAAGCAAGCGCCATGCAGGGCGGCTGTCCCATTGGCAAACGCCACCGCATATTTCGCCCCGACATAGCGGGCGATTGCTTCTTCAAATTGCTCAATTTTCGGCCCTTGTGTAATGAATGGGCTTCTTAATGTTTCCACCACCGCTTCAATATCTTCTTCATCAATCCATTGCTGTCCGTAAGATAAAAATGATTCTCGTACAGGAGTTCCCCCATTGATCGCTAACTTCATGCTCCATTTCCTCCTTGATATCCTAAAGAAAAGCCACCCGACTACATCAGGCGGCTCGTTTTGATCCATTCTTCCGTCTTTTGAATCCCCTCTTCAAGAGACACTTTCGGCTCCCAGCCTAACAGCCGTTTTGCTTTTTCATAATTGCATAACAACTTTTGAATCTCACTCTGCGGATGAATATGAGGAACATGCTCAATCCGCTTTTCATCGCCCACGATGAGCTTAGCTAAATCATTAATCGAAATATCCCTGCCTAATCCAGCGTTCAAGATTTCCCCGTTCACCTTATTTGAATAACCAGCCTGAACGACAAACCGTGCACAATCGTCGACATACAATAGATCTCGTGTTTGTGTACCATCTCCATAAATTTGCAATGGTTCGCCGGTCAGTTTCTTCCGAATAAAGATTGCGACAACTCCACCTTCACCGCTTGTCTTTTGATAAGGACCATAGGTATTAAACGGCCGTACAACGACAACCGGCAGTTGATAGGCATGAAAATAAGACAGCACCATATTTTCCGCCGCAATCTTCGCCCCTGCATACGGAGAGGCCGGCTTTGTCGGATGAGTTTCGGTGATGCCTGTTTCCTGATAGCAGCGGTCATACACCATGCAGGTGCTCATAAACACCAGTTTTGTTTGATGCGCTCGACATTGTTCAAGGAGATAAAAGGTTCCAATCGTATCGTTGTAAAACGTCGTTCTTGGATCATCAATGGAATCTTGCACATTAATCGACGCCGCTAAATGATAACAAAGCTCATATCTATTTTCATGAAAAAGTTGTGCCAGCAAGTTCTCGTCTTTGATGTCACCGACGATAAACTGCTTTAAATTTGGATGATGGCGAAACTCAGCAATATTTTCTTCTCTCCCGTTGGAAAGATCATCGAGAATCCAAACATCGTGACCGTCCTCAAGCAACTGTTTGGCCACCGCACGACCGATAAACCCCGCGCCGCCTGTCAATAATATTCTCATACGGATCACTCCTTACAATAATAAATCCCATGTCACCGGCGTTCCTTTTTTTACATCACGTTTCACCGTTTTTCCAAGCAGCTGGTCGAAATATTTCGGAGGCAATCCACTTCCAGGACGAATCGCCCGAACGGTTTCCTTCGTCAGCGTCTCTCCTGCTTTCATATCGCGCACAATGTATAACGACCGCCGATGTTTCAGCGAGGCTTCTTCCGTTTTCGTGGGGCCGTATTGAACCCGCCCGATGCTTTGCCATGCCCGTTCCGTTTCGACAACTAAGGAAGCCATTTCATGGGGTTCCATTGAAAACGCCGCGTCCACCCCTCCTTCGGTGCGTGAAAGGGTAAAGTGCTTCTCAATGACAGTGGCCCCTAACGCAACGGCAGCGACACTGACACCGACCCCCATGGTATGGTCAGACAACCCGACTTGACATTGAAACAACTCTCTCATATGCGGAATAGTAGCCAAATTGGAGTTCTCAGGTGTCGCCGGATACGTGCTTGTACATTTTAATAAAATCAAATCTTGGCATCCCGATTCCCTTGCTGCTCTGACCGTTTCATCCAACTCGGCCGCCGTTGCCATTCCTGTTGAAATAATCAATGGTTTGCCTGTCGATGCCACCTTGCGAATTAAAGGCAAATCCGTGTTTTCAAACGAAGCGATTTTATAGGCTGGAACATGGAGTTCCTCTAAAAAATCAACAGCCGTTTCATCAAAAGGGGTGCTGAACGCAAGAAGCCCTAATTCTTGACAACGTTGAAAAATCGGCTCATGCCATTCCCAAGGGGTGTAAGCTTCCTGATAGAGCTTGTAAAGCGAATTCCCTCGCCAAAGGCTATCCGGGTCATCAATAAAAAAATCACCTTCATCAATATCAAGCGTCATTGTATCGGCCGTATACGTCTGCAATTTCACCGCATCGACGCCTGCTTGCGCCGCGGCTTCCACGATGGCCAACGCTCTCTCTAACGATTGGTTATGATTGCCGGACATTTCCGCAATAATAAATGGTTTATGGTTAGGCCCAATGAGACGATGGCCAATTTGAATGTCTTTGATCAACGAATCATCCCTCCAATAATGCCTCGACGATAGGGTGTACAGTATATTCTCTCATACTTCCCGCCAATTCGAATGCTTTGCGGCTCATACGCTTCAGTTGTTCCGATGAAGTCATCGCTCTATATACAATATCGGCATAGTCATCCGATTTTACATCCGCATGCCAGCCGACATTCCACACCGCTCCGTATGCAGCGGCATCTTCCGTCGATTGCCTCTGATTTTCCGCCACCACCGTCACCGCAGAGGGCAAGCCGAGAAAGCAACGTTCCCACATCGCTGCGCCGCCAGCTCCAATCGAAAAATCCGCCTTTGCCATCAGTTCGGCAAGGTAATCAATTTGACAATAATAGTGGAATCCCATTTCCCGACACCTTGATTCTATGTGAACGCGATTCAAGTTGGCTTTCCCTACCACAACATCAACGTCCAAATGGCGAAAATCAAGCTCCTTTAAAGCATGCAACGCTTTCTCCGTTTCATTCGTCGGATCGCTCCCGCCAAAAAACAAGAGCAACCGCCGAACTTGTCCGTTGCGAATCGGTGCATATCGTCTAGCCTCATCAAATTCCGGCCGCAACAACATATATTGTGGGCCTAAAAACAGACGGCAACCGGACGGCACAAGCCCATGATACCGCTGTTGCGCCTGTTGGTAATAGTTTTGATCCAACAAAATATCACATTGATGAGGTCGGTTCGCTAAATCATCAATCACCATCACACGACCGACATAGGCTTTCACGTTTTCTTCCCAGCGGCGATCAAGCTCATAATGATCGACAATGCACCAGTCGATCGGTTGGAGCAACCGCCGAATGACATCCATCGTCCATTGTGCATCCACTTCCTGAATCACAGGCCCATCGTAAGCAAGACGGAACACAGGAAACCCCTCGTGTTCCACCTCATCACACAAATCCCCTGGCCCCACCCTCATCGCAAAATACACCGTACAACCGGCTTCTTTCAGCATCCTCGCCAATATCAAACAACGCATAACATGGCCGGTGCCGATCGCAAACGATGAGTCGACACGGAATAAAATATTCATGATCCTATTCGCCTCTGCCCATTCAAGCCATAAAATGTTTATGATAAATAACCGTTTCAATGATTTTTTCCGCTCTTGCCAACCAAGTATGCTTTTCCATCACTTTCTTTCTTCCATTCTCAGCAATCTTCTGCAACGTTACTTTATCGTCCAAAAATGACTGTATCCTAGCATGAGGATATCGAGTAAAAGAGTACAAAAGAAGATCCTCTCCATCCTTAAATTCACTTTCCAAAAATAGATTGTTGTCTGTCAAACTAACGGATCCATTTAGCATAGTCGTAAAAATTCTCTCATGACCACCGTGAACGAAATTGGGCAAAACATTCAGAACAAGTTTGGAGTCCTTCATCTTCTCATATACATCTCCAAAACCAATAGCTCGATTCAACTTTATAGAATGATGATTAGTGAATAAATGTTCCCATCCATTTCCGTATACTTCAAATCTGGCATCCAACTTGGCAGTTTCCAAAACAGCTTCCATTCTTCGTTTGTTTCGTATATACAGATCTATATTCACAAGATGACTCCAGAAGTTAAAGTGATGCATATATTCATGATCAATTCCATAATCGATAAATACACTTTCAGCTATATCTATTAACGTTTGATTATGAGTATATAAATATTTTTCCATAATTGTATCAAACAGTTTACTGATATGCTTATCGCAGTCTGTCCACTGTTTTCGGAAGCAATCTGGATTTGTAAACGTCCCCACAAATAAAATATCGATCTTTCTCTCTTCCATTGTCTTACTTGAGACAGAAACCTCATTATACGAAGAACCATGAGGAATAAAAACTTTGGAATATGCTCCATTCAAAAATGTCCTTAGAAATGAAAGATGGGTTTGATCGACAGTCGAAACAATGAGATTTTTTACTCCTTGGTTTAATCTATTTATATGATACATAGGATGGTCAACTAAAAAGGCAAATAACGGAATATTTAAATGGTCATATAACGACTTATCTCCAACCTTTATGTCAATCCCTATGGCATTCATTGATAAGAAGAAAAATACCTCTTTTTCTTTTAAAACTCTTTCAAGTTCTGCTATCCATGAAGATGATAGAAGATCTATAATTTTCACTTCAAAACCGAGTTGTTGAAAAGATACAGCGAGATCTTGAATAAAATATCGAAGCACACCATACTGACTTTGCCCATTATAAAGGACAATCGTTTTATTTTGATGACTCATAGCTTCGCCTCCACGTACACATTTTACACCACCGGCTTTTGCTGAACATGGGCGTTGATTTGTGCTACATCAGGATGATCAAGCAAAAAACGAACGACCTCGCGTGAACGAACAAGTCGGTCTCCTTTGAAATGTTCTGCAATCGCCCTGCATAATTGATAATCTTCTTCCGTATCGAGTGTGATGCGCAACTGAGGATGCTGAATCTCCCTTGGCGCTTGAATATATGTGCGCTGAAATTCATCCGGAAACTCATACGCATAATACGTCACATGCTCCCGATGGCGCGGCTCTTTTCCATGATGGTATATGTATTTGAGAGCTGAGAATGACATCATTTCAACCACTAGGCCCCGAGGCAAATTTCCTTCCACAATCACGATATCAGATGGTTCAGACTTCATCACGTCAATAATTTGACCCGCCAGCTCATAATCAACAAACGGGCAATCCGCCGTCACGCGAATGACATAATCAGGACCATGAAGTTTCGCACACTCGTAATAGCGGGCAAGCACATCGTCCTCTGAGCCGCGGAAGCACGGAACATGATGCTGTTTGCACCACGATTCAATCGCATCATCCTGCGGCAGAGTGGACGTGGCGACGATCACTTCATCAATTTCCTTTACTTGTTCGCACCGCGAAACAACATAGTCCAATACAACATTGTTTCCAAGCGGCATGAGCACTTTGCCCGGCAGCCGCGACGATCCCATGCGGGCCTGGATGATGATGAGCGTTTTCAACTTGATCCCCCTTTACAAATCGATCACGAAATCGGCTGGATATCGAATTTGTTTCTTTTCATTCGTTGAACGGACAAATGGATAATCGTCCAAGTTCATCCCTTGCGATTCAAGAAAAAACCAATAAAAACTATCTAAACCGACTTCTATACTTAACGTGGAAGCTCCTCCGAAACGACTATTGCACTCTATAATATGAAAATCTCCTTTATTATCCATTATAACTTGCATTACAGCATGACCATATAATTTTAAACATTTAGCAACATCACTGCACATACGTTCTAATTTTTCGTTTTTTATCGTTGTCGTTACTTGCGATTCCCCGTTTACGACATTGTCCCTTGTTCGCGCTACTACTCCTTTAACGTCCCCTGTACGAGTAACATAAAGATCAACACTGATTTCAATGCCTTGAATAAATGGTTGGAAAATAGGGTCTTCTAATTTCTTAGCGTGCAATACCGCCTCTTCTCTTGATAAATTAATCCCTATGCTTCTCGCTCCAGCTCCGTAACGTTCTTTTACGACATAATTATTACATCTTAATTCTTGAGCGGATAAGGAAGTCGGAATCGCAGGAAAACCATTTTCAGTTAAAACTTTGTAAAAGCGCAGTTTATCAAGACAAGCTTTAATAGCTTCTGGCTCAGAAATCATGACGGAAATCCCATGTTCCTCAAACAATCGACGATGGAACGCAAAATAAAGAAGTTCGCCATCCCTTGTCGGTATAATAAAACGAATATTTTTTTTCTTACAGACTAAAATAAATTCTTCGATTTCCACCTCTTTAAAAGAAGGCATTTCCCAAAATTCATGAACAAAATATCGACCGATACAATTTGGATTCATATCGGCGCCAATCAAAACCATAGAAGAATCCATTTTCAGCATCGCTTGTTGAACAGCTTGCAGCATCGGTATTTTCTTCGAAATGCTTGTTACTAATACATTAATACATATCACCCCTTCGCTTTATAGAAAAAAGAGCTAATGACAATTCTATCATCAGCTTGTTTATTTTTATTTAATTAATTCAGTTAACGAATAAATTAAATAATCCGCTTCATATTCTCTGGAAAGCCTCGTTTGCATATGATCACCAACATCGCGAACGATACGAACGGTTCCCATGCCTAGTTTTTTAGCGGTAATAAAATCTTTGTTTGGATTATCTCCTATATATACACAATCGGCAAAATCTAAATGCAAATGTTTAACCATTTTTCGATACGGAGTCTCGCTAGGTTTCCAATGTTCCTCTCCTAAATCGCCAGTGACAATAATATAGTCAAACAGCTTCTCTAAATGAAGCGCCTTCACTTTGGCCCATTGCATCGTTGAATTTCCATCGGTAATAATCCCTAACTTTTTTCCTTTTTCTTTTAAATAGAAAATTAATTTCTTAGCATCATCATATAAAGAAATGTTAGGAACATGTCCACGATAAAGACAAACTAAATGTGAAATATCCATATGGATATCTAATCGCCTACATACTTCATCAAACACTCGACCGCGACCATTTCTTTTCCACTCATCAATGAGCATTTCGTAAATTTCACTTACATCTATATCCAATCGATAATTCGCCAACTCATTCGCCACAACCCAAAATCCTGATTTTACGTAATCATGTTCACAATATAGGGTATCGTCGAGATCAAATATATATCCTTTGAAATCTCTCATTAAAATTCACCATAAATACTTTACGTAGAAATTTTATCTTTGAACACTTTAAGAGCTCTTGCTATAACAGCATCCATATCATAATATCGATATTCGGCAAGCCGCCCAACAAATAGGACATTAGAAAATTGTTTTGCTTTCTCTTTATATCTTGCATACAACTCTAAATTTTCTTTTCTGGGAATTGGATAGTAAGGAATATCCTTTCCTTTTACATTTCGTTCATAGGCTTGAGGATATTCTTTGACAATCGTCGTCGATTGATGTTTTTGGCCAGTTAAATGCTTAAATTCTGTAATCCTCGTAAATTGATATTCATTCGGATAATTAACAGTACCGACAGGCTGCACAAATTCCTTTTGAATGTTTTCAAATTCAAAACGAAGAGAACGGTAAGGAAGTTCACCAAATTCATAGTTAAAAAATTCGTCGATTTTCCCTGTATAAATCAATGTTCCTTTAAATTCTTGTCCAAATAAACTTATATTCCCATTATTAAGGTCAATTTGTATAACTTCTTTATAATCCGTATTCAACATAAGCTTAATATTAGAGTGAGATAATAGCTTTTCAAATATTTTCGTATAACCTTCTTTCGGCATTCCTTGATAAGCGTCCTGAAAATAGCGGTTGTCCCTAGAGATATATACCGGCACTCTTCCAGTAACCGTTGGGTCCAATTCCTCCGGTTTCATTCCCCATTGTTTTGTTGTATAGTTCAGAAACACTTTGTCATAAACAAAATCCGCTAAAAACTTCAAATCTTGATCATCCGTTTCACGCAACTTTAAAATCGGGACTTTTACGTTATACCCAAATTTATTTACTAACTTCTCTTCCAAAGGTTTAGCAAGTGATTCGGGTAACAATTCATATAATGTATTTAAATTAAACGGAATCGGAACTTTTTTTCCATCAATTGAACCGAGAACATGATGATGATATAAATACCAATCTGTAAATTGTGATAAATAGTCCCATACTTCTTTGGAACGAGTATGGAAAATATGTGGCCCATACTTATGAACTAAAATGCCATTTTCATCATAATGGTCATAAGCGTTACCACCAATATGATTTCTCTTTTCAATAACTAACACCTTTTCGTTTAATTGAGTAGCGATTCGTTCAGTTATCACTGCTCCAGCAAATCCCGCACCAACAACAACATAGCTAAACATTTTGTTACTCTCCTTTTTTTTCAAGCCTTTTTAACTTTATCGGCAATAGCAAAAGGACAAATAGCCCAGCAACCACCGCGCCAGCCATAGATATAATGGACATTATGATATGCTTTATTCTCATCCATCGAATTTGTCCAGGCGTAATATCCCATAAATCGGAAACAAGGTTGCAAACCACTCTTTTTTTTGCCTTTAATGACAGTGAGAATTGGAAAACATTAAAAAATCCAGCCCCAGTCAGATTAGCAACAGGAATGATAACAACATCATAAGTTTCGTTTTTTAATTCTGGTACCCGTCTTTTTATCGAAAAGGATTCTTTATAAGGATATACGATGATTTTTTTTATGACATCATATTTTTCTACAAGTTTGACACTATGTTCATGTGTCAGCATATGATATTCGTAATCAGGGAATTTTTGTATAATAGTTTTTAGATTTTTATCTAATTGCTGCATGCTTGCTGACCGAACAATTAATAATTTTTTCATACTACGATGTACTCCCTAACCATGCATAGGTGTTTAATTTGCTCGATTTAGTATCGACATTTTACCGATAGAATGTAAAAGAAATATTAAACGGAACACGCAGTTTTTCCGCGATAGCCCGATTGACCGCCTTTCGCTTTCCTTTTAATTTGTATGCTTCGCGAAAGGCTGACCACATCGCCTTTAAGTAAACAGTAGTTTTCTGTTCCATGGAATAATAAAAGCAATCATATATTAGTCTAAGCGTTATTTTTAACGCCATGTCCGTAGGGTAATGTTTCCAAACAAGCCAAAATGCATTTCTTGTATAGTAGAATGGCGCCCTCCAAGAGGCGCGATTTTTAGGAGAATATTTATGATAAGAAACAATGTTAGAATAAAATTCAATGCGATAACCCGCATCCCAGATTTTAAATGCACAATCCATTTCGTTATTGTAAAGAAAAAATTCTTCAGGATAATATCCAATTTTTTTAAATAAATCCTTCCGAATACCTACACCCGCACCGTTAAAAGACATCAAGTAATCGCTGGCTACGGCCTTCACTTCTGCTGTCTCATCGGTATGCTCTAATTCGTTTTTTATCTCATCGTAATTATAATAATTGCGCACATCAAAGGCCACCACACCAAGCCGTTCATCCTCTTCAAATACTTGAACCATTCTCCGGATCGCATGTCTCGCAGGGAAAGAATCATCGTCAATAATAACGATGTACTTTCCCTTAGCATTTTCAAATCCAATATTATACGCCTCAATTCCGATATTTTTAAACATTCTTATCAAACGAACATCGGGAAATTCGTTTTCAATCATTTCGGGCGTACCATCTGTGGAAGCATTGTCCACCACAATCACTTCAATTGGCGTATAATCTATTTCTTGAATATGCATTAAGCTTTCACGCACATCATCTTTACGGTTCCATGCAAGCATGACGATGCTGACAAGAGGAAATTGATCTTTCATTTTTGCTCCTTTCCTTAACTAATCTTATTTTTCTCTCCAGTCTAAAAAGCGTTGCTTTAAAACAGGGAAATAAATATTTTGATAAATTTGATACATCGTTTTGTAGTTCGCCATGTAGTGCCGATCTTCTTCAGATTGAACAACATTAAAATATTGGTCTACATATAAATCTATATCATTCGTAAAATCTGCATCTAATACATGATTATACACAGCAATAGAAGGGAGAGTTCCCTTCTCATAAACTGAACGAATATTTATTGTGGGAAATTGCAACTCTAACAACTCTTTATCCTCATTATTTGCAACTATAGCTTCTATTTTCGCTTCTCCAATGTGTCCAACTATTGATTGAAGTACTCTAAACTCACACTGAGGAATTAATACAATACGCTTTTCATTATTCACAAATTTAGCGAATTGATCAAAAGTATTGGTTTTTTCACGTTCGAAAATGCGGCCTTCAGGAGCTTTACCTCTCAATCCCTTTAATGCATCTTCAATAGCTAGTAATATTGTCTTGGCAACATTATATTGCTTATTATAGTTACACATATAAACAGCTTGAAATGTTTCTTTTATAATTTGCTTAGCAAAGCTCTCCAACAACTCGTCATCAAGATAGTTTAAAAAGAAATTTATACGATTACGCCAAAAATAGTAAGTTGAAAATGTATTTGTCTTATTAGCCGCCCCCATCTTATGCCATACTTTTGATCTAGAATTAGCTACAATACGATACCCGGCTAACTTCATTCGATAAAACCATTCAATATCATCCCAATAGATAAAAAACGATTCATCCATTAAACCTGCTTTTTTAATCGCTTCAGTTCGAACCATTACTGAACATGCAGGAACATAATCACACTCAATAAGTTCTGGTATCGTTTCATCATCAATATATCCTTTGTAGTTAGGTCTTATATTAAATTCGTTCCAATTAATTGATGCTCCCAACTCTTGAAGCTGATTAGGCTGATCAAAACTATATATTTTTGATCCTGCTGCTGCTACATTCGAATTTTTCTCCATAAAGTAAAATAACTCTTCTATTGCTTTAGGATGCACAATTACATCATTGTCTAATAAGTGAATATATTTATACCCTTTTTCTAATGCAATACGAATCCCTGTGTTAAAGCCGCCAGAACCTCCCTTGTTTTCTTTATTAGCAATTATTTTAATCTTATCCCCAAATTGCTCTATAATCGCATCCACAGAGCCATCTGTAGATGCATTGTCTACTACAATTAATTCAAAACTTTCTAAACTAGAACTGAGCAAAGATCTTATGCATCGTATCAACCAATCTTTCCCATTCCAATTACAAATAACAACTGCCATTTTTACCTTCATAATATAGATACCTCTCGATAAATCTTCTTAATTTTAACTATATACTGTAGATGAACATTTTTCGTTACAATAATTCCCATGATTAGAGAGACAAACAGGGTACCCCTTATGCGATACGGAGCTGTTTTTTGATCACATCAATGGGAATATCTTGCTTGGCAGCATCATAAATGAACTCGACGACGCTGTGGCCTTTCCGCGACTGAAGCAACTCCAGTCCAGCGGAAAGGGTTTGTTGAGATTCGGCGATGCTGTACACGCAGGAGGGCAGCACCACCGCCCAATACCGTTTCACCGCCCGAATGTGGCGAACGCAATATCCACCTAGCTTCAGCTGGTCTTTCGCCTGCCGGAAAAAGCATTCGATCGTCCAACGCTGGACGCAGCAACGCAAGATCTCTTCATCGCTCAGCTTCCGGTCGGTGCTCAAGACGACATGAAGATGTTCCGGTGTCATCGGCTAAGCAGCCTTCCAAGCAAGCAGCACCACCGCATCATCAAGACCGTTGAGCGCGCCTTCGCAGCGGTAGACACGATAGCGCTCGTTCCCCACCGTGACGAGGCGGGTGTCTCGCGGTTCGAAATAGCAGGCAAACTGCTTGGCTTGGACCGCGACGCCGTTCGGGTAGAGAATCCGGTTCGTCTTGAGCATCGCGATGATAGGGAATCCTTTTTCAGACAGGCTTCGATGAGCTGTTTGGACGGATACCAAGAGTCCATCAGCACATACACCTGCTGATCCAGCTTCACCTTGATCGAGGAAAGTATCTCGATCGCCAGGTCGATTTTGCTTCTTCCCGCCTTCTTGTCATACAAGCGGAACGCGAACGGAAACGCTTGCGTGAAGGTGTGCACCATCAGCCAAACGAGCGAATGCCCCCAAACCGATTGATGATCCTTGTGCGAGTAGTGCCAGTCGCACCCTTCGATGGCGTGCGTTGTTGCCCGTGACGAAGGCTTCGTTTTTTGGCAAATCGTATCATCGATCGAAACAAAAAGGGATTGATTTTTCTGTTTGGCGATCCGTTCGACACGATGAAGCATCCATTGCTGGAGTTTCCGAAGCAGCGTCTCTTCATCCCAAGGGCTTTTCGTGAAAAAATGGCTGAGCGTTGTTCGATGGTTGGGATGAAAACTCCAGTGATGGACATCGGTCAGCGTTCCTGAAAATCCTTTGGTCGTCAAGGCATCGACGATATGAAGATGCAACGAAGAAGTTTAACATATCCTTGACGAAAAAGAGGTTTGCCCATTTTCGGCTGTCGGAGGCAAGCCACAGGCTTGCCTCCGACAGTCGATCAAATACTCGGGAAAAACTACAAATGATAAAGCTTCAAATTGCATCTATATAAGATTAGGTGCTTTACCATCTCAAAAATGTCACAAAAAAAGTTCCTTATGTCTTTCTAAAAATCTCTTCATACTTTCTTCTTGTAAAAAAAAGGAAAAGTGTCCGCAAAAAACATTATGCACAACGCACATCACACGCGAGTGCTCCATACATTTTCGGCATAAATCTTCTTCATCACCTCCTAATATACCTTCTTTAGTGCCTATCTTAAATCCTCCGATTTTCTCCCAATATTCCCGCTTTAACAAGATCGCTCCTATGCTGAAGCGATGAGGGACCGTAGAATAATGAAAAGCCTGGCTAGCAATTTTTCGCGCAGCCTCATCTAGCGGCAGACTATGTTGCCAAATCCATTGAGCAGCCTCGGGATCGGAATGACACTTAATTCCATTTGCCGCATATCGAAGTTCCCCGAAAATCTGTTTATACTTCTGGTCTAATCCCATGCTTTTAAGAAATTCTATATAAGTATACCCATTCACATTGATAATGGGCGCAACAAACCCTGGGTTAAACAGTCCTTCTTCCTCAATATGTTCATATCCTGAACGCAAATGTTCAAAATATTGATCGGTAATAAAAATATCTTCATCCAGTTTATAAATCCATTCTGCTTCAGGATGCTCCGCTATGGCTAGATTTTGAGCTAGAGAGACTTCATTGATCATAGTGGACAAGTATGACCAATGATGATGCTCTGCCCAATTAGCCAACTCCTCTGAGTAAAGACCGGAAGATACTAAGCAAATATCTAGGTTAGAAGGAGCATGCCTTGCAATTCTTTCAAGGGTAAATGGCCAAAGATACGGTTTATATCCAGCAAGCACAATCAAAAGCTGATCGCTGTTTTTTCTTCTATCGACGAAAGTATAAATATTTGACTCACAAGCCATCGTTTGAATTTGTTTTATGGCATCCTTCTTGCTCTTATCTATTGTCTCTTTCGCGTATAATCGAATCACTTCAACCCCTTGTTGCACAACGTGCTTAATCCGCTCATAGATGATCTCCTCAAACGTAGAAGAAATAACAATTGCTTTCACTCCAGCCATGATCGCTTCATCTAATTTTTGAACAGGCAATCCGAATTTCAACTTCCCTACTGCACTTGCATCACGGTCAAGCAAGCAAGAAATTTTGTTTGCAAGCGGACCCAACTCATCCAATATCCATTCTGTATGTTTTCCTGTACCATAAATAGCTACTTCTTTATCATTATATTGGTCTAATGTTTCAATAACGGTTTGAATTCGCCAATCCCTTTGTTGAATGTCATGAAAACGACGAAGCATTGCTCTCTTGTCTCCTTCGCAGTTGTTAAGTTAAAAGCATTTCCATCATGTTCTTCAATAACAATAGGTCTGATGAGTGGTCGCTCTCCGGCAACATTTTTCAAGTTGAGAAACTTTACAAAATCGGGTTCTCGAGGGTCATCATTGTTCATCCAAAACTATTTCAAGTTGTCCATCAGCATTTAATTCAATGCTTTGGAAAAGAAACCACCTATGTTCCAACAATGTGACTTCAACCTCATGTATTTCGTCTCTCAAACCGACTTTCTCAAATAACACTTGTTGGAAATAAGGGGGAAATGAATCAGAAATGCGTGGATCTATCATCGAAAAATTTTCTCTATAGCCATCAATGGTGATTCGCACTCTCTCGGCGCAATTGGCATGCCTTGCCCCAATCACCCGAATCGCCGTCCCTTTAAACTTGAATTTTATGGTTGCATTTGCTTGATTCGTCTCGTAATACGCGGCGATCACATCAGATTCCATTGACGGCTGTTTTTGAAGTTTGATTTCTTTTTTGCGCCATTGGCCGCTATAGTGAAATGCGCTAGACGTGCTTTCATATCTCTTCCATCCAGAGTCCTTTCGCTTCAATGCGGGATGCAGATACGTTTGCACGAATGGCGCGATTTCGTTATACGCTTGCTGGCATGTATGCAAATAGCGGCGAAATGACCGAACCACTTTGTTTGCTTTCATCTTCGGATCTTGTTCTTCTCGAATCGCCTGTGCTTCTTTTTGCAATAGTTCGGTATCGACGCGAACGACAGGTCGGACGTATACGTCAAAAAAGTCATTTTTCGTCCAACGGCGAAACTGCTCATCAAAGCGGGCGAATAATTTGGGCAATTTCTCTTCTTTCTGCCGTTGAGCGGCTTGTTCCAATTCATGAAGCATCGCTTCAATTTCTTGGTATCCTTTGATGAAGTCAACCATGGCTCGATTCATGTTCTCGATCTTGGCTTCCACCGCTTGGGCTGTGTTGGATGGCTGACTGGCATGCCAGTTCGCATCCACGACTTCGTCTGTCAAACGGGTTTGAATGACGGCCTCCAGCGGGATAAAGGGAGCTCCCGAGATCTGGGCGCCGCCTTTTGTTGTGTTGATGACTTCGATATGGGAATACGTCTGAATATAGTGTTCCATTAACAGCCGCATTTGGTTAAGCGATTCATTCGTTGTAATCAGCTGACCGTATACGTCCTTCACTTGCATGAGGCCGTGTCGCTCATGTTCGAGCACCTCAGCGGTTTGTTTTTCTCCGCGTTTAATCTCCTTCGCATAATAGTAGTTGTCGCGGAAGGCAAAATTTTGCCCGACGAGAATGACAGGATTCGCCTCCAACTTCGCCAATATTTGCAATGTAATGATGGCGATCGAGAAGGCATCATCGATGATTTCGCTTCGGTCCAAATGGTCCAAATAATATGGCGTTACCGTATCTTGGGATGTGACGGCGTAAAATTTTGGTCCTTTATATTTTTGAATCGTTTCATAGCCGACGCTGGTACCGTAAATCATCGGCACGTTCGCGTCAATCCCTTTGTCAATCATGTCCCAAAAAACGGCAAAGTTATGGGCCTGAGGGTCGTACGTGCAAACGGCGTCGGGAAGGATGCCATTGGCCACCAAGGCCCGATTGGCCGATCCGACGGCAAAAATGTAAGCCAACCCCTTTTCTTTGATATAACGGAGGTTGTCATATTCGTCTTGCAACGACGGGCCGGCGGCGACGAGCAAGACCGGTTTGGAGCGGAAATACTCTTTTTTGCTGAAGATGCTGGCCGACCGCAGCGTTGTCGGCAAATTCATGACGCTATTTAATGTCCACCGTTTGCTGAAGGCCCATTCTGTTGCCAAATTGATCCGCTTGGACTGTATGAGGTCACGAAACTGGCGAACAAATTGTTGAAATGGATGAGCGAAAATGCGCTCATAACTCGGCAGCGTAATGAGCAATACGTTCGTCTCCAGCGCGTTCGCAAACTCAGCAAAAAATTGCTTACGCGAAGTCTCGTCCGCTTCCACATACAGATAGCGAAGCCGTTGCAACGGCCATTCCGTGAGCCGTTTATACGATAAAAAGTGAAAAAAGACCCATGGATTCGGTTCATAAATCGTAAATACCTTATTGGGAAACATGGACAAGATTTTTTCAACATGATACCCGAGACCGATGCCGTAAAAGAACAGGTGGTCATGCTTCTCGATCTCGTCTTTCCATTGTTGAACAAGCCGCTCTGCCTCTTGCTCTGGGTTGTATTTGCTGTGCAAATACAGAGGGCGGCCGTTTGCCTGAACTTGGATCGTCGGCAACCCGACATGGGATGGGATCATTTCATATGGCTGCCCCGCTTGCTCATGTACGATGCGATTCCATAGTCGCCAAATGGCTGGGTAGTTCGTTTGCAAAAATTGCCGATTCTCTGCCAACAACATCATGTTCATCTCCCGATCACTCACAGTTTCCCCTCATATTAAGCCTTCTGCCAAAATCCAACGGCGCAACGTTTCTTTATCAATCATCTCGCCTTGAAACGGATTGTCGCACGGACGGATGTTCAGTTCCTTCGGATAGGCATGCGGTTTCCATCCGAAAGGAGGACCAATCACATACATGTCTTCTGTCTCCCATGCCGTATGTGCTTCATCTTCCGTCATGAGCTCTTCGTACATTTTTTCCCCTGGACGCAACCCAATTTCTTTGATTTTAATCGTTTCGGTAATGTGATATTTTTTTGAGACTTCCTCAATCATCACCTCAACTAAATCCCTTAGCGCCACCACTGGCATTTTCAGCACAAACACTTCTCCGCCCACGGCCAGTTCATTGGCTTTTAAAATGAGAGAAATGGCTTGCGACGGCGTCATCATATAACGAAGCATGTCCATATTGGTGACGGTCACTTCTCGATCCTCTAAAATCTGCTTTTTAAATAACGGAATGACCGAACCGCGAGAGCCCATGACATTTCCAAACCGCACTGCTGAAAAAATGGTTTGCTTCGGTCCTTTTTGATACTCTGTCGCCGCGATTAAACGTTCTGCCGCCAATTTCGTTGCACCGTACGTGTTCGTTGGCGAAATGGCCTTATCCGTGCTTGTAAATAACACTTTTTTTACCCCTGCGTTCAAAGCAGCTTGAATGACATTTTGCGTGCCGATAATGTTCGTTTTCACGGCTTCAAACGGATTGTATTCACAAGCGGGAACATGTTTCATCGCGGCAAGATGAAACACATAGTCAATATCTTCCATCGCACGCAGCACGCGCGCTTCGTCGCGAACATCACCAATTAAATAACGAAGCACATTAGAATGTTTAAACTGCTGCGCCAGTTCAAACTGCTTATGTTCATCGCGGCTAAAAATGCGAATGACTTTTGGCTCGTAGTGTAGCAGCGTTTTTGTTAAATGTTGTCCAATCGTTCCTGTACCGCCAATAATCAAGATCTTTTTTCCGGTGTAGATGCTCAACTCGTTTCACTGCCTTTGCTGTCTGCGTTTAGTTCACTACATTGACTTTAACGTGTTCCATGATGTCCTTCAATAACGGCTTGATCTCATATTGAATCAGATCCGCTATAAAAATCGCATCGTCTGCTTCTACAGCTTGAAGCAATTGCCGCAATGACTCCGCCAACGTCTCCCGCATGCAGACGAGCGTCTGACGATCAATCGTATCATTCCGATGTTCGGCAAGCCAATAAAGCGCTTGGTCGATCCATTGGATTCCTTCCAGCATTTGCTCAAATCGAACCCATGTATCTTCGGAAGGGGTTTGATAAAATTCATCGATGATGCGCTCAATCTCTGGCAAGGAGCGCGTCAAATACGAATGCATCGTTTGGAACACATCGCGTATGTATTCTTCCATCGTCACCGCCACGACGTCAATGGTGCGGATGGAATCGATTCGCTCTTCGATATAGGTCTCAACATCGTCATACACTTCGACGCCATCGATGACGAGATGACTCAATTGCCTCCCCGCCTCGGAAACCATGCGGGAAATTTGTTGGAACATCGCGTCAAGCTCTGTGCGATCATTCCGATATTCAAATGTTTGTCCGAAAATGTTGAGCTGCATGTCGCGCACTCTCCTAAACGAGATTTGTCGGTCATGATTCGACATCTTCTACCATTATTATCGGACGATTTTTGTCAATCTGAAGCGAATGGTAGGAGAAAATAATGCCAATCGATATCTTTTAAAAAAATCCCATTTTTACGAAATCGATGATTAGAGAAGCTTCCTGCGTGAGGGGGTGGAGGATTAACGACATGTTCCATTCAATCGCCAGCCTTAAAATAAAGAAGGCCCCTCTCGATCGACCGAGAAGAGGCCTTGATTTTTTCGATTATCGCAGCAGCTGAAGCACGCTTTGCGGCTGTTGGTTCGCTTGAGCCAACATCGATTGGGCCGCTTGGGTGAGAATGTTTTGTTTTGTGAATTCCATCATCTCTTTCGCCATATCGACATCGCGGATGCGCGATTCCGCCGCCGTCAAGTTTTCTGCCGACGTTTCCAAGTTGTTGATCGTATGCTCTAAACGGTTTTGGTACGAACCGAGGCGAGCGCGCTCCGTCGAAACCGTGTTGATCGCGATATCGATTTTCGAAATGGCTGCTGTCGCACCGCTGAAGGTCATAATGTCTAGAGCATATTCATCAGTGCCTGCATTGCTGACATCTGTTAACTTGTTAGCATCTCCTCCGGCAAACTTAGCATTCGCGATGCCTCCAGACAATACAGAAGATACCGATGTACCATTGGCATTCGTAGCCGCTCCAATCGTATTGGCGCTGCCGCTTGATGTCGTGCCAGCCAATCCAAGCGCTTGGGCGCGCATGTCGAAAATTTTAATTTCAAACGACTGGCTGGTATTCGCACCAATTTGAAGTTTAATCGGGCTCGCACCGCTCACATTGCCGTTCAGCAATTTTTGCGTGTTGAACTCCGTCGTATTGCCGATCCGGTTGATTTCGGACGTCAGTTGGTTGAATTCTTTTTGCAATTGCTCGCGGTCTGCTTGTGTATTGGTGCTGTTGGCCGCTTGCGTCGCCAGCTCGCGCATCCGTTGAAGGATGGAGTGAACTTCATTTAACGCTCCTTCTGCCGTCTGGATGAGCGAGATCCCATCTTGAGCGTTGCGGCTTGCTTGCTCCAACCCGCGAATTTGACCGCGCATTTTTTCCGAGATGGCCAAGCCTGCCGCGTCATCGCCCGCGCGGTTGATGCGGAGACCAGAAGAGAGTTTTTCAATCGATTTGGATGCGTTTGTCGTATTGACGGTCAATTGCCGATACGTATTCAACGCCGCGATGTTGTGGTTGATTCGCATGTTCTCTTCCTCCTTGAAATGATTTTTCTTCCACGTCCTTGTGGAAGTTGTCGGCACGGGGCGAAAGTCGGCCGCCTTTCGCCTGATGCCGCGCTCACTTTTTATATCGGCGCGTTTGTTGGAAGTTTAATAGGGAAATTTAAATTTTTTGTCGATGGTGACAAAAAAGCGCCGCTTGGGCGCTTGGTCGGGTTATGGTGTGTTCCATTGTTTCCATTTGGCGGTCAGTTCGGCAAGCGACGTTTCAGATGCTTGGGAGGCGGCGTTGTTTTCCGCTTGAATGGCAAGATACACTTCTTTGCGGTGGATGTCGATCGATTTTGGCGCGCTGATGCCGAGCTTCACCTGGTCGCCTTGGATGGCGAGGACGGTGATTTCGATGTCATCGCCGATTTGGATCGCTTCTTTGATTTTGCGCGTTAGGACAAGCATCGGGCCGCCTCCTTTACGTCGCCACTTTTTCCGGGAAGAGGCGATGTTTCGTTTTGTATGGGGTGTTGGTTAAGATCACTTGCTTGCCAGTTCGTTTTCGGACGTTGATAACCACCGGCGCCTGCAAGTTGGCCGTTGTCTCGTGGAACGGTTCGGCGACGGTGAGGATGACGTACACGGCGATGTCGCGTTCGCTTGAGATCGCTAGCTGTTCGGCTGTTGCGTCATCCAGTTCAAATTCGTACGTCGGAAAGTACGAAAACGGTTCAATCAAAACAAATCCGAGCGCGGGCGTCTCTACCGACTGCAAGATGACAAACGGCGAGTCGGCAAGCGGCAAAAGGACGAACCGCTTCTCGTCCGCGAATCCGGGCAATCCGTGGGGAAAGTGAACGATGTCTTGCTCGTTCACCGCCACCGTTCCGTGGTATTTCGTGTCGATGTTCATGGCTTGTTCCTCCTGTTTTCGTCAAATGACGACGTCTATGTGAAGCGACGGGCGCTGGGCGAGATCGATCTTGATCGCACCTTGCTGGTAGCGGATGATCGGCGCATGGGTGTTCACATCAATGCGCGGCTTTTGAATGTGCCAGTCGATGTCGAGCTGCCCGGGTTCGTAGTCCACCTTCACGCTAAACGGCGGTGGGACGAGGGCGATGTTGAACTCCAACGGCGGGCCTTCGCTGTTGGCCGCGGCCTGATCGGCGAGCGGATCGCCGCCGTTTTCAATGCGCATGAGCTCATCGCCTTGGACGGCGGTGCGGTCAATATAATCAAGCACCGCCTGCCGCCCGCGATCAGCGGCGTCTTTGATCAACTGGAACACATGCTTGTTGTTCATCGATGCCCACGCCTGCGACTGGTCGATCGTCAGGCGCGCGGGAATAGAAGCGACGCTCATTTCGGCAGACGGCTGTTCGATCGTCATCTCAGCTGGCGGCTGGGTGATGTCAAGCTTTGCAGGAACGGTTGAGATCGCCAGCTTGGCGTACGTCGCTTCCATCCTGAGCTGCGGAATGCGCATCTTCTTCCTCCTTTCGGTGAAAAAAGCTAGCGGGAAGCTAGCTTAGCGCAAAAAGTCGACCAATGTCGGCTGGATGACGCGCGCGCCGACCGCCAACGCCGCGCGGTGGACGCTTTCTTGCGTTTTCAAGTCGGTGATGACTTTTTCGAGATCGACGTCTTCGTTGTCCGACAGCATTTTTTCCGCGATCACTTGTTGGCTGTCGATGCGGTCTTCCATCAGCTCGATCCGATTCATGCGCGCGCCGAGTTCGGCGCGGACACCGAGCAAGTTGGTGAGATGGGTGTCGAGCTTGTCTAAATAGCCCGTTAGGTCATCCCCTGTCGTGCTTGAATTTTCCAATGAAGCGGCCAAATTTTGCAAGTCGGAAAACAATCCGCTGCCTGCCCCAAACGCCGCACTAGGAGGAATGTTGACCGGGATGTAAATGCCTTTGGCCAGCTCGATGTTCAACTGTTGATCATTCGTCGACACCGAAATCGTGCCATCGGCATTCACCTTGACTGGCGGTTCGGTCGTTTTCGCGCCGTTGAAAATGTATTTGTCGCCGACTTTCGTATTGGCGATCGTCACCAAATGCTCCGTCAGCTGCCGCACTTCTTTGGCGATCGCCTGGCGCTGCGTTTCTTCGTATGTATCGTTGCTCGCCTGCACGACGAGCTCGCGGATGCGCTGCAGCGCCTGCGTCGCCTTGTCAAGCGCCGAATCGGAGTTCTCCACCCAGTTGTACGCTTCGGAAAAATTGCGTTTGAACTGCTCGACTTCCGCCAAATTCGAGCGATAGGCGATCCCTTTCATCGCCACGACCGGATCGTCGGACGGGCGGGTGATTTTTTTTCCCGTCGACAGTTGGGTTTGGTATTTGTCCAAATTCTCGTAGCTTCGGCTGATTTGTTTAAGCATATTGTTCGCTAACATGCTTTGCGTGATGCGCATGATATCCACCTACCTTCCAACCACGCCCATGCCGTTGATGATTTTATCGAGCATCTCGTCAATCACCGTGATTTGCCTTGCCGCGGCGTTGTAGGCGTGCTGGAATTTGATCATGTTCATCATCTCTTCGTCAAGCGACACCGAGCTCACCGACTGCCGTTTTTCTTCCACCGACTGGCGCAGCGTTTCGCTGTTGCGTTTCATTCGATTCGCCTGTTCGCCGTCCACGCCAAGCTGCCCGATCCAGCCTTGGTAGTTCGTTTCGACCGTTCCCGAGGAAAGCGGGAGGCTGAGTGAGGCAAGGTCGACCGATATTCCGTCTTGCAGCGAAACGGTTGCGTTGGACAAAAGCAGACTGCGGACGTTGGCCAGGTTGATGGCATTGTTGCCATTTCCGGGTTCCCCGCTTTTCGTCGCCGCGGCGATGTTCGCTAAATCGTCTATGTCGGCTGCGAGCGTGATCGTTTTCGCCGCGCCGTTCACCCCGCCCAGCCCGGCAAAAAACGGGTGATTCGTGCTTCCGTTCAGGCCGTAGCCTTGTTGATGCACGTTGTTGAACACCGTGCCGAACGTGTAGGCGAGCTTGTCCAAATTGGCGAGCATGTCGGGATAAAGCCCCTTGATGATCGGTTGGCCGTTGGCATCTGTTCCGTTTTGGTAGCCATATCCTTCGATCAGCCCGCGCAGTTTGCCGTTCGGGAGGGCGGAAAACGCGACAGTGTTCGCGCCGATCGTGATGTTCCCCACCCCCGTCTTAGGAGGCATTTCCTTCACGCCATCGCCGTCGACATCGCTGCCGTCGGGAAATGACACGGCAGACGCGGTGCGTCCTTGAACGAGATACACTTTCGCGCTCCCGTTCATCACGTAGATGTCGTACGTTCCTTCGGCTATGGGCAAAGCATTTCCGCCGGTTGGATGCTTTTCCACACCGATCTCCATATATTGCGACAGCTGGTCGATCAATCGATCACGCTCATCGTACAAATCATTGGGCAAATAGCCGTTCGGCTCGATTTCGGCAATTCGTTCGTTTAAGGCGCTGATTTGGTTGAGAAGCGAGTTGATTTCCGTCACCGCCACCCCGATTTGCGAACCGATGTCCTCACGGATTTGCGTGAGTGAATTGGATAAGTAATGGAACGTCTCCACAACTGCCAATCCGCGCTGGCGGACGACGGAGCGCGCCCCCTCGTTTTCCGGGTGGGTGCTCAAGTCTTGGAGGGCTTGCCAAAACTGGTCCATCGTTTTCGCCAGTCCGCTGTCGGACGGTTCGTTCATAATATCTTCCATTTTAGCGACCGCATCAGCCCGCGCTTCCCAATAGCCGAGTTTGCTGTTTTCGCCGCGGTATTGGACGTCCAAAAAGTATTCGCGCACCCGTTCAACCGACGACGCTTCGACCCCTGTCCCCATTTGCCCAGGGATGTTCGGGCGGTTGAGCCCAGGCGTTGGGAACGGCGGCGTCGGCCGCAATTGGACGCGTTGCCGTGTGTACCCTTCCGTATTGGCGTTGGCGATGTTATGCCCTGTCGTATACAAGGCGGCTTGTTGGGCCATCATAGCGCGCCGGGCGGCTTCAAGGCCATGGAATGTCGAGAGCATTGTCCCCCTCCTTACGCTTTTGATTCAAACAGCGGGCGCTCAGGCGTCGGCGTGTATTGTTGCGTGCGGCTGTAAGTGGACGGCGTCGGAGCGAACGTCTCGATCATGGCGGTGACAAACTGAAGCGACTGCTCAATGAGCTGACGATTCAACTCATTCACCTCGGCCACCGCTTCCACCGTCGCTTTGAGCCGCTTATAGCACTCGCTTAGCTCCTCGCGCTCCTTGCCTTTTGCCATCGCGATGCATCGGACGACGGTCGCCGCCTCGTCGCCGAGCGCCTCCTTCAGCCAGCGCTGCCGCCGTTCTTCGAGTTGGCGAATGGCCAATATATGTTTTTGCTCGTCCGCAAGCAAGGCCGACAGCGCCTCGATATCGTTTTTCTTCAATGCTTCCGTTTTCCGCCGCGAAAGCGCCAGCAAGCTTTCATGCAGCTCGATGTGCGCCCGCAAAAGACGGATGAGTGCCGCAAACGTCATCATGACCCGCTTCCTTTATCGGTTGTTTCGGTAATAGTCGATCATCCGCGTCGCGACCGCCTTCAGGTCGACTTGGTATGTGCCGCTTTCAATTTGTTGCCGCAGCTCTTCGAGTTTCGCCTGCCGCGCCTGTTCCCAGCCTGCCGCTTCTTGCAGCTCTTTCGCTTCTTTCGAAATTTCCACTTTATCGCTAGACGCCTTCCCCGCCGCCAGCCGCTCTGTTTTTGCGAGCTGGCGCTGGTATGGATTGACGCTCATCGGGCCGATATGATGGATTTTCATTTCGTTCACCTCGCTTGACCGATGCTCTTCGCTTCGCGCTACTATTTGTATCGGAAAATTGCCGGAAATGTTTAGCGTTCTCGATGGTCTTGGGTGTAATAAGTGGCATGGCGGGAGCGGGCTTCTTTTTCCGTTTCTGCCTCCGCACGGCGCAAATCGGCTTGCAGCTGGCTTAGACACCTCGCACACAGCCGTCCTTCGCGGATGGTCGCCCCACAGGAATCACACGGGTAGCCGAGGTTCGGGAAATGGACGAGCTGCAGCCGCCCCGCGCGAATCCATTTGATGATCAGCTTCTCCTCCACGCCCGTCGCTTCGACGACTTGCGCCATCGTCGCCGTGCGGTTTTCCCGCTTGCGCAAAAACGCGTAGACGCGCTCAAACTGCCTCTCTTCCTCTTGATAGCACGATTCACATACGTCGCGGACAGAGTGTTTGACAAACAACCGCCCGCACTTCGCGCAATTGGACAACTCTGCCATCATTATCCCCTCCCGATTGTCGGCATCAAACGGCTTGGTCTGATAGATAAGCTCTCCTGCTTTTTCGTGCGGCCGCACAGCAGCATGTTGGACTCACTATGGCCAATGGAGGCGTTTCAGCCTGCCGATGGGTCATGTATAGATATTGATGATCAGTCCTTGAATTTCGCCAACGAGCCGCAAAACCTCAAGCCCGCGCTGTTCTTTTTGCAGTACTTCGTTCGTCAGCTCGATCAATTTTTGGTCCACTTCTTTCACGAGTTTATAAATGCGCGCTCGGCCGCCGCGGCTGAATCCGCGTTGTTCCTCGAGCTGGAGGCTGTTTTTCACCGCGTCGTCCAAAAACGACTTGACGAGCTGCTTATATTTTCGCAAGTCTTCCACCGTCCGCGACTCGGCGAGCTTTTTCCCTTGCTCCTCAATTTGTCGGACTTGTTCGTTGATGCGCTCCCACATGACATCGCGGCGCGTTTTCGCCATGACCTCGGTGAAAGACACCGACTCCATCGGGGCCTCTTCCTTGCGTCTTACGCCTATCAACCCGGCGCGCGTCACTTTTTGCACGTCCATCGCGATCACCTCTCGTTACTACCATTATCGCATAACGATAGGAAAAGGGCGAGGCTTTCTTGCCCCGCCCAGTGTAGCATTAGCTTTTCAGCAACTGCAAAATTCCTTGCGGCAGCTGGTTGGATTGCGCGAGCATCGCCTGCGCCGCCTGGGTCAAGATGTTGTTTTTCGTAAACTCGGCCATCTCCATCGCCATATCCGTATCGCGGATGCGGGATTCGGCAGCGGTCAAGTTTTCGTTCGCTGTCGTTAAGTTGTTGATCGTATGCTCGAGGCGGTTTTGATAAGCCCCCATCTTAGAACGGGATTTGGATACAGAGATGATGGCATTATCCAATGTCGTGATCGCATTCTGGGCATCAGTAACCGTTTTAATATTTAAATTGCTAATGTCTTCAGCGTCCTCGCCAAGGGAGCCTTTTAACTGCTGTTTCCAAGATAATGTCAACGTTTGCCCGTTGTTGGCTCCGAGTTGGATATCGATATTTTGATCAGCAGCAAGAATATTCATTTTGTTAAATTGCGTATCTTGCCCGATGCGATCAATTTCTTCAATCAACTGCTGAAACTCGCTGTCAAGCGCCTCGCGATCGGTATCTTGGTTCGTCCCGTTCGCCGCCTGCACGGCAAGCTCCCGCATCCGTTGGAGAATGCTGTGGACTTCGTTTAACGCCCCTTCCGCCGTTTGAATGAGCGAAATCGCATCAAGCGCATTCCGTTCCGCCATTTGCAAGCCGCGGATTTGCGAGCGCATTTTTTCCGAGATGGCGAGCCCAGCCGCATCGTCAGCCGCACGGTTGATGCGCAGACCGGACGAGAGGCGCTCCAAGTTTTTCGAAATGCTTGCTTGGTTGGCAGCTAAGTTGCGATAAGCGTTCAGCGCCTGAATGTTATGGTTGATCCGCATGAACATCCGCTCCTCTTTCTTTTTATTCCTCATATGCAACAAACTGTTCGTAGACTGCTGTTTTTGGCTTGAGCGCCGTCTTCGTGGAGGAGGCGCCGCTTTTCAGCGCCTCGTTCCACGCCGTGGCGATCGTGGCGGCTAGCTGCAGCACTTCCCGAACAATCTTGGCGTCTTTTTTCATATTTGCCTCAATCAGGCGATCTGCCATATAGTTATAGAGCGCATCCAACTGATGAGCGATAATGCCCGCGTCATAGCGCAAGCCAACGCCGAGGCGGTGGAGGATGTCGTTTCCTTTTTGCAACTGTTTGTTCGCTCTCCAATGGTCTTTTTGTTCAATGGCCGTAATGGCTTCTTCCAAGCATTCGATGAGCCCCTCATATAACAACGCCGTCAACTGCTGCGAGTTTTTTTGATAAATCCACTCTTCCGTTAAAAAATCCAACGCCGTGCACCCCCATTTGCCCTCTCCCACTTATATCGGCGATAAGCTGACCATGTTTAATCATTTTTTTCAATTTCCTCAATCAAAATCAAAATTTCGGCAATCACCGCGTACAACTGCGGCGGGATGCGGTCGCCAAGATCAAGCTGAAGCAAGTTTTGCACGAGCAGCGGATCTTCTTGAATAGGGACGTGGTGCTGTTTCGCCAGTTCAATGATTTTTTGCGCCACCCGTCCGCTCCCTTGAGCAATCAATGTCGGCGCCTGGCCGCTCGCTTCGTCATAGCGGATGACGGCCGCTGTCGGGCCGTTCATTGTTTTTCGCTCCTTTTGATTGAAATACGCTGTCATCATATCGTGATATCATACCCTCTTTCGGTAAATGTTCGATATGGGGGAACCGAGGGGGTCACCTGTTCTCCTTTCTTCTCTATGTCATTGGTCAGCCTCGTCACGTTGATCCCTGTGACGTGGTAGCCGATTTCTTTCAATCTCTCTTTTGCCACATCAAGAAAGGGCTTTGCTTTTTCGGCAAAATCATCGCGATCGTTGCGAAGGGTGATCGACAAGTTTCGTTCATTGGCTTGAAGCAAAATGCCAAGATCTCCAAGTTTCTTTGTTTCCAGCAAGAAATACAACTGGCAGTTTTCCCAGTCGATTCGCTCGCCGTCTTGGCGAGCGTTGACATACACGTTGACGTTCCGCCTTTCGTTGTGCCATAACAGCGGCAAGGAGAAGAAAAAGCCTTGCACGCCTGCCCCAACGTCCCATTTATTGAGCAGCTGCTGGCCGGTCAAATTCGTCAACGCTTGTTCAGCCTGCCGCGCGACCGATTCATTTCCGCTTTGCGCCAGCCGCAACAGCGCCTCTTTCATATTGATGGGAGCTGCTCTCTCCTCGTTGCTGTTTAATGCGAGCGATTGGGCCGCCTCGTACTCATGCGTCAAGCCCAATCGGCGAATTGCGTCAAACAAGTGCCGCGCCGATGGCCCATCAGCCGGCGGACGCATCACTCGGTTCACTTGCTCAAGAAACGCTTTAGATGGATCCAGCTGCATCCCGCTTTGTCCCACTACAAGGTGTTTCACTTCCACATCAGACGGTTTAAACACGAGAGTGGACAACATGCTCTTCACATCGCTCACGATTTTCCGCGCTCCGGCCACATCTCCTTGTTGGAGCCGCTTTTTCGCCTCGGTCAGTTCAGAGCTTGCTTTCATCAGCTGCTTTTCCGTGGTCATATCGGTAAACAGCATGATGTCGCTTTTTAAAATGGCGTTGTCGAGCTGTTTGATTATCGCCTCCACCATCGATTTCGCCTGGAGGCGGGCGGCGGGCCCGCTTGTTTCTGCCAGCTTGAGCGTTGTTTCTAATTGGCGCATCACGTCGCGTTTGACCGTTTGAAAATCACGAGCAGCCTGCGCCATTTTTTTCGTCACCGTTCGCACGAGAACATCTTTTGTTTCGAGCGGCAAGCTCGTTTGCCATGCATCGTCAAACGGGCGATCGTTCGTCGGCGAAGAGAGTGACACTTCCATTTCGTTCAATGTTTCAAGCACCGTTTTCCTTGCGGCAAACTCCCTTCCTTTTCCCGCAAATTCCCGTGCTTTGACCAATGCTTCAGCGAGTGTCTGCCCCCAGTGAGGATGAGCCCGGATCGCCTCTCCGATCTCTGTCTGAACCGCACTTAACGCTTTTTCTAAATGAGGTTCTTGCTTCAACAGCTTGATCGCCCGGCGAACAGCTTCATGCAACTGCTCGATCTGCTGGGCAAAGTGGCCCGCATTGTCCGTCGCTCCACTTGGTGCCGGAGAAAAGACGAGCCGTTCCTCACCACCCCCCATGTCCTCTGCACGCTGTTCTAACAGCAGGGCGGCCAAACGTTGAAACAACACTTGTTCGCGCGTTTGTTGGGTTTTTTCTATCCCACCTGAAACATCCGCTGTCGCGCCTATGCGGCGTCCAAATGCGGCTTCCTCCGCCATGCTTTGTTGTTCTTGGCTGGCCCACGTAAATGTTGGATCCAATGTGTTGGCAATGGCCGCCAACTGCTCGCCAAACGATTGTCCATGCAAGGCCTCATGAACAGCCGCAAGGTGAGTGCTTGTTAGTTCCAACTGTTTATTCATGACAGCGCGGACGGTGTCCAATTTTTGTTCTACTGTGCCCGGAGCTTCCGCGAAAAACATCCGCAACGTGGAAAGGACCTCTTTCGTGAGCGGCTGTCCTTGCTGTTGCAGCCACGACTCGATTTGTTTCAGTTCAGGAGGCAGCGCCTCAAAGGCGGCTGGGCGGGACACCCTTCCGGCCGCTTCTTGTTGCGGGCGGGGAACGATTCGCGCCACAGGAAGTCCGTCTTGTTCACCGACAATCTTGATCGTTGCGCGCCCTTCCTCCGGCCACGTGCCTTCCGTCCGAACACGCACGTCTGTCCCTTTGATGTTTACGACTGCTTCGCCGCCTTTGACTTCTTTGATCGCTGCCTCGTATGTTTGGCCTTGTTGCAACGGCTGTTCCGAACCCGCGATCGTACGTCCCATGAACACACCGCGAATTTCCATCCCCGTTCACTCTCCACTCAATGGGTTGCTACTGTTTATATCGGCACGTTTCGCCCAAATGTTTATGGTCCTCAACTGAGAAAGCTCCCACGTTAAACATGTCAGCCACATGGAATCGGGCAAAAAAGATGTTGTGTTCAGTCCTGTGTCCGCCAAACTACCCGCGAAACGCATAGTGACCGCTTGATCCATCACACGCCTAAAAGGTCGGTGATTTAGTCAAAAAGGCTGCCGGTCCTAATTATTTTTCAATTAGATAAACCTTTCTAAACCGACTTTCCTTTCCAGATGAAAGCTGCCAATTTGCACGCGTCATCCATTTTTCACCGGTCTTCTAAAGAACTGATGAAAAATAACGGGTTCCCCTGATAGATTGGTGATCGTGCGAAAAAAGAAACAGATGTGACAAGGTTTCTCATTAAGAAACACTGTGAAGCCGCATATTTGGCGAAATCACCAGCCTTCTAAGCGCGCGCTCCTCAAAACCTCCCATCATGCGTCGTATGCCGAGACATGTTTGTCTCTCTCATGCCCGCACAAGCGTCAACGCCCCCACCTCGGCCGCCCCCGCCTCAAGCAAAACGCGGGCGGCGCGGCGGACGGTGATGCCGGTTGTGTAAATGTCGTCGATCAGAACGATGCGTTTCCCCGAAAGCGGCGGATGACCGGAGAGGAAAAACGGGTTTCCCGTTTCGAGCCGTTCGCGGCGCGATTTTTTTGATTGTTTTTCTGAATGCTTGCGAGAAAGCCAAGGGAAAGACGGGAACGGAAGCAGCCGGGCGAGCGCCTCAGCTTGGTTGAAGCCGCGCTCACGCAGGCGTTCGGGGCTTAACGGGATCGGAACGATGTGCCAACCGCGGCCGAAATGCCGACGAAACGATTGGGCGAACGGGCGGCGGAACGCTTCAACGAGCGCGTAGTCGCCGCGGAACTTCCATAAGGCGATGACATCCTTCATCCAGTCGTTATACGTGTATACGGATCGATTTTTCACGAGCACCTTCCCCCACTGTTCATCTTCCTGCCAGCGGAGGCAGTCGGCGCACAACGATGGCGCCGCCTCCTCAAGCAGGCGGCCGCATATCTCACAAAGCCGGCCGTCAATGAGTTTGAATGACCCGCGGCAGCGCGGGCAAAGGACGTCAAAGTCTTCGAGGAAAAGAAGCTGGCGCCAGCTCGCAATCGGGTTGTACGGAGAATGGCAAAGAAGGCAGTTCATGTACGCAACAGCCCCCTTTTTCGCGCTTCTTCATTCATGCGGAGGATGTGGCGGCGCGCCCGCACCATCTCCTGCGTTTTTCCATGGTGAAAAAAGCGGACATCCCCATCGGGAAACGCCGCGCTTCGACCGACGCGGCCGGCGATTTGCACGAGGGCGCTTTCCGTGAAGATGCGGTCTTCAGCGCCGAGAACCGCGACATCGATGTTCGGCACCGTCACCCCGCGCTCAAGGATCGTCGTCGTCACCAACAACGGAACGCGCCCATCGCGAAACACCTGAACATGTTCCGCACGATCTGGGGCTTCGGCATGAACGCCGACGATGCGGGAATCGACGCGCTGCAAGAGGCAGGTGACGGCTTCGAGCTCATCGATATGGGGGACGAACAAAAACGCTTGTTTTCTTTGCTCCAGACGGTGGTGAACCCACGAGAGGACGTTTTCGGGCAAGCGGCCGCGCTCTAACCGTTTGCGCCAGTTTCCGCACCATTCGAACGCAGGGACAGGAAGCGGATGGCCGTGGTAGCGGGCGGGGATGACGGCGGCTTGCCGCTTGCCGCGCGCAACGTCAAGCTGCCAAGCGCGGGATGGGGTGGCGGTTAGATAGATGAGGCTTGACCGTTCTTTCCGCGCTTGACTGACGGCGTATTCGAGCATCGGCTCGACTGAATACGGAAAGGCGTCGACTTCATCGACGATCATGACGTCAAAGACGCAGTAAGCCCGCAGCAACTGGTGGGTGGTGGAGAGAACTAAGGAAGCAATCCGTCCGCGCTCGTCGCTTCCACCATGCCACGCGGCGAGCGGAACGCGCGGGAACGCTTGGCGGAAGCGCGGGGCGAGCTCGCGGACGACATCGGTCCGCGGCGTGGCAAGGCAGACGCGCCAGCCCTTCTCAAGCGCGGCGGCGATGGCAGGAAACAATATCTCGGTTTTCCCCGCACCGCATACGGCCCAAACAATCAGTTCACGACTATCCAATACTGCTTGTTGCACGGCCATAGCGGCTTCCGCTTGGGCGGCGGACAGTTCTCCGTCCCAAGCGAGCGGCGCTTCATAACGGGCGGATGGAAGCGGCAGCGCCGCATGAACAAGGCGGGTGCAAGCGCTGATGCGCCCCATCATCAAGCACTTTCGGCAATACGCGCAATCCGATCCACAGCGGGCGCACGAAAACGAGGCAAAAAGACGCGCGTCTTCATTCCCGCAGCGCACGCAGCGCCAGCCGCGTGCTGTTTTGATGAGCCCAGGCTGTTCGTGAAGCGAACCGCTCTGGATGGCGGCGTCGATTTCTTCATCGGGAAACAGCAACTGCTCCCGTGGAAGACGCTGGCCGTTCAGCCACTCGACGAGGGGCGAAATAGCAGAAGATGGGAGAATGTACAATCAACATCACTCCTTTCGAAATTCAAGAAAAACACGTTCCCTAGTCGGGAGTCAAAAAAGAGCGGGCGACACGGCGATGCGGCAAACACGTCATGGAAAACTCCCTCTCTCCAAGTTGAGAGACTTGGATGCGCATAAATTGGACACTATTAGAGGGGTGCAGGAAGAGCGATTTGACGGTGCTCTTTTTCCTAAAAAGTTAGAAAGGTGGTGAAAAATGGTCGTCATGCACAAAACGGCAGCATTCGATTCAGAAAAGAAAGTGGAGGCGAAACGGCTTTTCGAAACGGAATGAGGATGTGGTTCGACCGTTTTTTTCACGACATACCGGCCTTCGAAAGAAATGGATGCAGCGTAATCCGGCGCCAACGAAGATTCACAAGAGGACCATGGAGTCGGTCGGCAACGTGTTTCGACAACATTCCCAGGGAAATAGCGACAAATTTTTCAGGAAAGGAAAACCGTTCGACAAGTTCGGCCAGCCCTACATCTCCGGTCTCGTTCCATAAAGCGGAGAGAGGAGAAGAAGGCGCAACCAACGAATGCGACTGCTGAATTCGGCAGCTGCGAACGGTTATGGAGAATACATCCGAAGGACAACGGCTCACGAAATGGCGGTGCATCGAGGTTGGACGAGGAAACTGGAAACATTGTGTATGAATAAGTTCAAAACTGCAAAAACTCATTCGGATCATTTCGTCTCATGAAAGCCAAACAGCCAAGGCCAAAACATCATGATCGGCCATATAGCCAAAACGACTATACCACAAATTCGCCGCCGCACAAGGCGGAGCGGATCCACCTTGCGCTCGGCTATAGAGACTTGAGACGGCGCTTTGCGGCCCCGGCTTACGGCTGATACCACGTCAACCCAAGCGCTCCTTCGCCGACGTGCGTGGCGATGACCGGACCGAAATAGCTGATCCAAAATTCGACGTGCGGATAGCGGGCAGACAGTTCGTCGCGCCAGCGGGCAGCTTCATCGGGCTGGTTGGCGTGGATGATGGCGGCTTTGAGCGGCACGCCTTTGTCCGCGTCTTCAGCGAACAATTCCTCGATGCGTTTCACCGCCTTTTGGCGCGTGCGGATTTTTTCAAACGGCACGATCACTTTGTTCTCAAAATGGAGGAGCGGCTTGATCTGCAGGAGGCCGCCGATGAACGCTTGGGCGCCCGACAGGCGACCGCCGCGCTGCAAGTGGGCCAAGTCGTCGACCATAAAGTAGGCGCGCAACGTCCGTTTGATGGCGTCCAATCGGGCGATGATGTCTTCTGGAGGCCGCCCCGCCTGCGCCATTTCAGCCGCTTCGATGGCGTAAAACCCTTGCGCCATGCAGCTGATTTCTGAGTCGTACGCGTAGACGCGCAAGCCATCCACCATTGTTCCTGCGGTGACCGCCCCTTGGTACGTGCCGCTGATGCCGCTTGAGAGATGGATGCTGATAACGGCGTCATACCCTTCCTCGCGAATGGCAGTGAACAACTCAACGAACTCGCCGACCGACGGCTGGGACGTCGTCGGCAAGGCGGGGTGCTGTCTGATTTTAACGAAAAATTCATCCGTTGAGATGTCCATTTCCTCGCGGTATGTTTCATCTCCAAAAATGACGCTGAGCGGAATCATCCGGATGCCGAGCCGCTCGCGCACCTCTTTCGGCAAGTAGGCTGTGCTGTCAGTGACAATTGCCGTTTTCACGGGCGCCATTCCTTCCTGATTTCGGATTTTCTTCCATTATACCAAAAAGGAGACACGCCCACTACTACCAATCCAAATGACGGATAGCACACCACCAAGGGATCAACACAAAGTCGCTTGCCGTTAACAATAAGACAGCTCGTCCTCTCCACGAACAAACCAAAAACGAGGCATCGCCGCCTCGATCCCCTCAACACAGCCGTCAAATGTCCGCCATGCCAACAGCCAGTGGAAATGGAGGGGGAATCATCGCCATTAACGCACCTCAACCCAGCCGTTTTTGATCGCCACCACAACGGCTTGCGTCCGATCGTTGACGTTTAATTTTTGCAAGATGCTGCTGACATGGTTTTTCACCGTTTTTTCGCTAATGTAAAGCTCCTCGCCGATGGCGCGGTTGCTTTTGCCGTCCGCCAACAGCTGCAGCACCTCGCACTCGCGTCGCGTCAGCAAATGAAGCGGACGGCGCACCTCTTGTTTGACCGCCGCGCCGCCTTTTTCCGTCGTCAAGCGGCGGTATTCGCGAATCAAGTTGTGCGTCACTTTCGGATGCAAGTACGAACCGCCTTCGGCGACGATTCTCACTGCTTCGATGAGCGTATCCGCGTCCATCTCCTTCAACAAATACCCAGTCGCTCCCGTCTGCAAGGCGCGCATGACGTAGTTTTCATCGTCATGAATCGACAACACGACGACTTTCGTATCAGGGTAAGCTTCGATCAGATGTTTCGTCGCCTCAACACCGTTGATGTCCGGCATGTTGATATCCATCAGCACCAAATCGGGGCGGTATGTTTCGACGATCGAAAGCGCTTCGCTTCCGTCGCTTCCTTCCGCCACGACTTCAAAATCGCCTTCAAATTCCAAAATGCGCTTGATGCCCTCGCGAAACAGCTGGTGATCATCGATAATCGCGATGCGTGTTTTCATCGTTTCCTCTCCTCCTTGTTCGTTTCGTCAGTCGAACGGTCGAGCGGAACGCGAATGAACACAGTCGTTCCGCTGCCAATCTTTGAGCGGATGACGAGCGTGCCGCCGAGCAGCTCCACGCGCTCCCGCATTCCGATCAAGCCGAACGCATTTTCTTTTTTGACCGATGGATCAAATCCTTTGCCATCGTCCTTGACGCTGACAAGCAGATGGCCGCACGTCACTTCCATTTTGACGTCGATATGGCGCGCTTCGGCATGCTTCAAGGCGTTTTGCACCGACTCTTGGACAAGCCGAAACACGGCCGCCTCCATCCGCGACGGCAGCCGAATTTCTTCGCCGATATGTACAAAGGAAATATGGACTCCGTTATTATATTCTTCGGTCGTTTGCAAATATTTTTTTATCGTCGGAACCAGTCCTAAATCATCAAGCGCCATCGGCCGCAAGTCGTATATGATGCGGCGCACTTCGGACAAAGCGGAGCGCACCATTTTGCGAAAATCGCGAATTTCGGCGATCGCCGCCTCTGGCCCTCGCTCTTTGATCACCTTTTCGACAAGGTCCGACCGGAGCAACACATGGGCGAGCAGCTGCGCCGGGCCGTCATGGATTTCCCGCGACAGGCGACGCCGCTCTTCTTCCTGGGCTTCGATGATTTTCAACCCAAATTCCTGCTTTTGCTTCGCTCCTTCAATGAGCTCGCCGACCTGGCGGAAATCGCTGTTTAAGTAGTGGAGCACGACCGTAATTTGTCCAACTAAATAATCGGCGCGTTCGATAATTTGCGCAAGGCTCGCCAATCTCCGCTCAAGCTCGTCGCGGCGCAGCCGCAACTGTTTCTCCCGCTCGCGCACCATTGCCAGTTTCATATGCAGCCCGTGCGCCTGTTCATACGCCTCGCGAATATCTTGCTCCGAATGGGTGGAAAAGTTTTGGCTCACTTCCGACAGATGACGGCGCGCCTCACGCGCTTTCATTTCCAGCTGATCCGCTTCTTCGATCGCCTGCACTGTCAGCCGCTTCACCTCCTCGAGTTCGCGAAGCAAATGGTCGTGCTCTTGACGCGACTGCTCCCCGATGCGGAAAATTTCGTCTTTGCTATGTTGAACAGTGTCGATCATTTTTTCGACAATCTGATCTAACTGCTTCACATCCCATTGTTTTGCCTCAGCCATTTGCCAACCTCCAACAGCGCTGCCAAGCGGTGCGCATGGGCGCCAGCAAAATTTGTTTGAAGGAAAAAAGTTGTCGATTTATAATAATAGAAGCATGCGCTATCTATTGCTCTTTTATTTTCAGTTTACCATAATTAGAGTAGAGCGCTAGCCATTCATGCAAAAAAATAAGCAACATTAAACCGTTTTCGCGTTTTTGTATATTGAGGTGTTTTGCTTTGTTACAAAAATATTACACCGTCAAAGGATACGGTGAACGCGAGATCGTGATTGAAAAATCACGGTTCATCTGCTATATCAATCGCGCTGAAACGGAAGAAGAGGCTGTCGCCTTTATCCAACAGATCAAGAAGAAACATTGGGACGCCACCCACAACTGCTCCGCCTATTTGATCGGCGAGCATGACCAAATCCAAAAAGCGAACGATGACGGCGAGCCGAGCGGCACCGCAGGGGTGCCGATGCTTGAAGTGCTGAAGAAAAAAGGGCTGAAAGACACCGTCGCCGTCGTCACCCGCTATTTCGGCGGCATCAAGCTCGGTGCGGGCGGGTTGGTGCGCGCCTACAGCCGCGCCGTCTCCGAGGGCTTGAACGCCGCCGGCATCGTCGAGCGTCGGCTCATGCGCGTCATGCATGTGACGATCGATTATCCATGGCTTGGGAAAGTGGAAAATGAGCTGCGGTCTTCCGTATATACTATTAAAAATATCCAATATGCCGAGCGCGTCACGTTTGACGTTCTCGTTCCCGAGGAAAGCCAGTCTTCGTTCGGCAAGTGGATGACCGAACTGACAAACGGAAGGGCGAACATTCAGACGGGAGCGATGGAGTATGCCGAACAGCTGCTTCCGTCTTCCTGAAACGACACCGTAAAGGAAAGAAGGGTTAAATGATGAATCATACAAGAAAAACGGTGAAAAAGAGAAAGAAAAAAAAGCGGCTCCGCCGACTATTTTTGCTCGTGTTTCTTCTTTTGCTCGGGGAATCGGCGCCTTTGGCTACAATATTTACTCCGAGACGAAACAGGCGTCAAGCAAAATTTATCAAGCCCTCAATCCATCGGGAGAGCCGCCGAAGGATATTGAAATGAACAAAGATCCGTTTACCGTGCTGTTGGTTGGAGTGGAAAATCAGTACCACGACGAGGAGGGGCGGTCTGATGTCGTCATGTTGTTGACCGTCAATCCAAAAACGAACAAAGTGTATTTGTTGAGCATTCCGCGTGACACGCGCGTTTACATTCCAAGCGAAGGGCGGAAAGACAAAATCACCCACTCCTACAGCCATGGAGGAATTCAGTCGACGATTGCAGCCGTCAATGAGCTGATCGATGTTCCGATCGACTATTACGTGACGACTGATTTTGAAGGGTTCGAAAAAATTGTCGATTCCCTAGGCGGCGTCACAGTGGACGTTCCGTTTACATTCAAAGCCCAGCTGACAGGTTCTCTCAAATGGCATACGTTCCATAAAGGCAAACAAGAGTTGAACGGCAATGAAGCGCTCGCCTATGTGCGGATGAGAAAATCGGACCCCCGCGGCGATTTTGGTCGAAACGAACGGCAAAAACAAGTCATTCGCGCCATTATTGACAAAAGCACGTCCATCACCTCGCTGCCGAAACTCGATGACGTCATCGCTGATTTAGGGGATCACGTGCGGACGAACATTCCTCCGTCCGATTTGTTGTCGTTCATCTATGTCTATCAAAAAATGAAACACGCGGATGTAGAAAATTTGCATTTGAAAGGATACGACGAAACGATCAACGGCGTGTACTACTACATCCCTGACGAGCAATCGGTCAGCTCAATCAATGAAACGCTGCGGCAAGCGCTTGAGACGTCCAACGCCTCCCTCACGCGCAGCGATTCACCGTCCACACAAAGCCAAAATTAACGATCGCAGAGAAGGCGTTCCCAGAAGCAATGGGGCGCCTTTTTCCATTTATATCGTACATCATGCCGCAATGATGATGAAAGAACCGAACCTTTCATGTCCTCTGTTTTTTTCTCTCTTTTTCAACAAAACTTTTCATTTTTTCTCATAATAGGACTGAATTCGGGTTGGATAAAACGGCAAAATTCGCTATGATAGTATAGAAAACGCAAACTTCAGAAAAAAGGGGGGATCGAATCTTTGAAAAAAACGCTTCTTTCCGTCTTGTTGGCGACTTGCCCGCTATGGCCGTCAGCCGCCTTGGCCGCTGATGGAAGTCCGTCCTCATCCTTACCGACTCTCATGGTCGCTGAGCATAACGCTTTGCTGAGGAGAGGAGCGACGGATTCCTATCAAGTCGTCGAATCCATTTCTGCTGGCCAACAAGTGAAGGTAATCGACAAGTTCCAAAACGCTGCTGGCGAAACGTGGTATCGCATCGAGTACAAGGGCATCACAGGCTGGGCGCGTGCAGACGACTTTTCTGAAACGCACATCTCTTCCGCCTTCCCTAACGTGATGTTCGCCCAGCAAGACTCATTGCTGAGAAGAGGGGCAACCGATTCATATCGGGCCGTTGGTTCGATTCCCGCTGGCCAACAAGTGAAGGTGATCGACAAGTTCCAAAACGCTGTTGGCGAAACGTGGTATCGCATCGAGTACAAGGGCATCACAGGCTGGGCGCGTGCGGACCGCTTTTCCAACCAACCGCCTTCTATGCTCGTCGGAAAGCAGGCGGTGATCGCCGCCAACGACATCGTGATGCGCAAGGGGGCATCCCCTTACTATCCGGCCGTAAAAACACTATCTAACGGCGATATCGTCTCCATCATTGCCGAGTTCACCAATTCGCTCGGGGAACAGTATGTGCGTGTGGAATGGGCGGGAGTCAAAGGATGGGTGAAAACGGAGCAGATCTACATACCAGAACAGCTTCCGACACTTTTGCCGACATTCATGAACGTTGTGCAGTCCTCGCCGGTTCGCCGCGGGGCGAGCATCCATTACCGCACCGTCGCCACAGTGTCACGCGGTCAATCGGTCCAAGTGATCGATTTGTTCGTCACAAATGGCCAGGAGCTGTGGTACCGCGTTGATCTCGGACATGTCCGGGGATGGGTGTCGGAAAAAGTGTTGACGATGTCATCAACCATTTCGGTTCCAAGCGGTGTCTCGGATACATCCAGCATCTCAAGCCAGCCGCTGATGGTCAGCGTGTCGGTCGCCAATGTGCGGCAAGCTCCTTCTTTAAAAGCAAAAGTCGTCACCCAACTGAAAAAAGGAACTAAACTGAACAGCCTGTCAAGCGCCAAAGATACGTCAGGAGCGCTTTGGTACAAAGTGTCCCTCAATGGAAAAACGCTCGGCTGGGTGCACGAGACGGTCGTAACCAAATCTTTCCTTTCCCCACCAGCCATCCAAGGGGAGCAAAAACAGGTGACAACCGCTAATGCGGCGTTGTTTTCCGAACCTTCGTTGAGCGCCGCAGTCATCGAACGGATTGCGAAAAACAGAACGGTCACAGTTTTGAAGACGACAGAAGCGTTTCCGTTCGACTGGGTGCAAGTCGCTTCTGCATCGGGGAAAACGGGATGGATGCCGGCGTTTGAAGTAAAAGCCCCATCCTACGTATACGTCAAACAGGCCAACACTCCGCTGCGCCGAGGTGCATCTTCGAACTATCGATCGTTGAAGGCACTGGCAGCGAATGAACGGCTTGCTGTCCTTTACGAATATCATGGGTGGCTGAATGTCGAAACATCCGATGGCGTCCGCGGATGGGTGGAGGAATCGAGAACATCTACCGTCGCCTTAAATAGTCTCATCGAACCGACGTTTTCGACCATCAACGAAGAGGCCTATTTGACGTGGAAAAAAACTTCAAATTTCCGCGTCTCCTATTCGTTGTTGCCGGGCAATCGTCTGAAAATCACCGGCTCGTTTTCCTACGCTGAAGTCCCGTCGACCGACATTCCAGGCATACAAACTGTGGAGTGGAACGGCAACAGCCTGCTCATTACCTTTGAACCGGGGTACACGTTCACTCTTCGCCATTACAGCGACCGATTGGCGCTGAAAATTCTCGAGACCGGGCTCAAAGGCAAAAAAATCATCATTGACGCAGGGCATGGAGCGCACGACACGGGGGCGATCGGCCCTGGCGGCACGCGGGAAAAAGATATTACGCTTGACACCGCCTTATTGCTAAAAGAAGAATTGGAGCGGGCCGGAGCGATCGTGAAATTGACGCGAAGCACCGACATCTTTTTGGAGCTGTCGGAACGAACATGGATCGCCAACAGTTCCGACTACGACGCCTTTATCAGCATTCACGCCGACTCGTACTCGCGAACATCCCGCGGAACGACAACGTACTACAACGTATCGAGCAACTTCAATGGGCCAAAAAGCGAGCAGTTGGCCGCCATCGTGCAAAAGCATCTTGTCCAACAACTCGGAACATATGATCGCGGCCATAAAAAGCAAGACTTTTACGTCAACCGGAAAAACGAGCTTCCAAGTATTCTCGTTGAGCTCGCCTTCATCTCCAATCCGAATGAAGAGGCATTGCTCAAAACGAAAGCGTTCCGTCAAAAAGCGGCCATCGGCATTCGCGAAGGATTGGAAGAGTATTTCAGCCAATTCTAGTTTGTTCGCGTTCGGAGAATAATAGCATGGAAAAGCTATTATTCTCCTTTGTTTCCGTAATTAGGTAGGTAGCATCAAAAGTTTTATGAAAACTCCACACAGACCATCGCCTTGAGCATCGTAGGGATGCTCAAGGCCGAATTCGCCCTTGACCAACACCCGCCAAAGGTGCGAAAGGGACGTCAAGGGCGACGGGGACAAAAAAGAAAACGGGGGAGATGAACATGATGAAACGAAAAGCCAAATGGGCCGTTGCTGCCAGCCTAGCGGTCGGCATGACGGCAGGCGCCCTCTTGTTTACGCCATCGGCGATGAAAGCATCGGAAGAAGTCGTGTTAGCGAGCGTCGACTGGGTGACTTCCCAACTCAACCCGATGAAAAGCGACATTGCCAATTTGAAAACGCAATTGGCTGCCCAGCAACAACAAATTCAACAACTTCAACAACAACTTGCCAGCAAACCCGCTTCGCCTTCTTTGCCTTCTGTCGTCTATGTGGCGAAAAACAATTCGGCCGTCCGCAGCGGTGCATCCACAAGCTACCGCGTCATCGCCTATAAGCAGGCGGGAACTTCACTGCAAGTCGTCAGTGCATACCTTACTTCCCAAGGACTGTGGTACAACGTCGTCCTCTCCTCATCGCTGAAAGGATGGATCTATTCAGGCGATGTCTCAACATCCGCCGTCAGCAGCGACAGCACCAAGCACGTCATCGCCACGGCCGCAGTCAATATTCGAAAAGGAGCATCAACCTCCTACCCCATTGTGACGACAGTTCCGAAGGGAACACAAATGACCTATATCCAGCCGTTTACCAATAGCAAAGGAGAGAAATGGTACAACGTGCAGCTGTCTGACGGGCGGCGGGGTTGGATGGCCGCTGAATTTGGTGAGGTGAAGTAGACGGTGAAAAAATTAGCGTGGTTGGCCGTCGGCCTGTTTTTGCTCATCGTCTCTCCTTCCGCCTCAAACGCCGCTGGGGTGAAAACGTACAACAATCCCGTGCAAGTCCTTTTATATAAAGGGACATCGGTCACAGTCGCCGTCGAAGGAAATTACCAAATTTTCAATAAAGAGACGTTGACGATCACCCCGTTGGCAAGCGGGACAACCTTGACATTTCGTTCTTCCTCTTCGGCCGTATTGGCCACGTACAACGGAAAGACGGATTTTTCAAGCACCGGATTTACCATTCAAGAAACGATCGGCGCTGCGCCGTTGTCGCTTGTGAAAGTGAATCAAACGCGCTACCGCGGCAGCGTCGACATTCGCCTGCAAAACAGCGCCTTGCATGCTGTCAATATTTTAGACATGGAAGATTATTTAAAAGGAGTCGTGCCGAGCGAGATGCCTGCCTCTTGGCCGCTTGAGGCGCTGAAGGCGCAAGCTATTGCGGCCCGAAACTACGCCTATAAACATAAAACAAGTTTGACAACCAATCCAAACACACAGACCTATAAAGGATATGACGGGGAATCTCCTCGATCGAGCGAGGCAGTGGATGCGACAAGAGGATTGTATCTGAAATATAATGGCAGCGTCATCGAAACGTATTACCACTCGACAAGCGGCGGCAGAACCGCCAACGTAAGCGACGTCTGGAACTCGTCGCAAACCGCCTACCCATATTTGGCGAGCGTCGATGACCCGTATGAATCATCGCCGTACAGCCGTTGGTCGTTCACCTTCTCCCCGTCTGTGCTGTTGCGTTCGTTCGGGCTCACCGATCCATCGGTTGTTTTATACGACGTCTCGATCGCCAAAACCGGCGCGAACGGAGAAGTGGGGGCCGTCACGATTGAGACCTCGGCAGGCGAAAAAACAGTGAAAGGCAATGAAACAACCATCCGCAAACTGTTTCCGCTAGACGGCAATCAATTTTACGGCATCTTGCCGTCCAACTGGTTTGACATTCAGGTAGAGAAAAACGGTCCGTCGGTGTCGATTCAAACGGTCAATGGCAATATCGCCGCTTCCTCCTTGTCGTCCTACTCCGTTCAAACAGGAAACGGAACGATTTCACTTGCCAACGTCGAAGAAATAAAAGTGCAAACAACCGCCGGAGTCACGCCGCTTTCCGCCTCGCCGTCAGGGGTTAACTCGATCATCGTCACTGGAAAAGGATGGGGGCACCGGATCGGCATGAGCCAATACGGAGCGAAGGCATTCGCCGAGCGCGGATGGACGGCGGCGCAAATTTTGGAGCACTACTTCCCCGGAGCGGAAGTCTCGTTCTAGTGGCAGAGGCGATGATTTCATACGGGATTTTGCTCTCCACCTGAGCATGACACGGAAACAAAAAGGGCGTCCTTCTCTGCGAGCGGAACGCCCTTTTTTCTTTTTCTATTTTTCTGTCCATCCGACGGATTCGCGTTTTGTTTCATCACCAAGGGCGTGAAGCAAATCGTCGACAATGCGGATCCATGAGTATTGCTCCACCGCCAACTTGCGCCCGTTTTCCGCCATCTTCTCGTATTCCTCTCTCGGAAGGCAAAGCAACTCAAGGACCGCCGCAGCGATCTGTTCAGGATTTTCTGGAGGAGCGATTTTTCCGCAATGGTATGTTTCTAAAATCGCTGCGCTCTCCCCTTCGCCGCAATACAGCACCGGGGTTCCGGTGGCGATCGCCGGGAAAATTTTCGACGGCCTTGCTCCTTTAAACAAATCGATATTGCGCAAGGAAACGATGCTATAGTCGGTGATGGAGAAAATCTCCGGCATCTTCTCAACCGGAACCGATCCGTAAAACGTCACATTGTCAAGACCGAGCTCTTCTTTTAGCGCCATCAGCTTTTCCCGTTCCTGGCCATCGCCGACAAACAGGAAATGCGCCCGCTCCTCTTTCTCTTTGACAATGGCCGCCGCCCGCAGAACAGAATCGAGCCCTTGCGCGTATCCCATCGTTCCGGCGTACGTAAAGACGACTTTTCCTTCGAGCCCCAATTCCGCAAGCAACTCTCTGTTTTTCGGCAACGGGCGAAACACATCGGTGTTGACGCCGTTCGGCAACAAAAAGACGTCCTCTGGCGCCTTTCCCTGCTCAATCATATAATCGCGAATGCCTTCCGTCGCGGCGGCGATTTTCCACGCCTTCCGGTATAAAAACAGCTCGAGCCATCTCGCCATTCGGATGAACAGCTGATTTTTCAAAATGCCAAGTTCAACGGCGGATTCCGGCCAAATGTCGGCGACATTGAAGACAAACTTCGCTCGCTTCAGCTTGGCGCCAATATATCCCGTGATCCCCAAAAACAACGGTGGAGAATTGCAAATGATCACATCCGTCCGCTTCGCTTTCACAAGCAGCGAATAAAACGAGCTGAACGTAAACGAAAAATAGGAAGCGAGCCGTTTCCAAAAGCTTCCCTTTGGCGACGGATAAATCCATGTCCGATGAACGGGAATGCCGTCCCATTGTTCGAACAAATAAAACAGGCCGCGGTATGGCTCCGGGATGACGCCGTGCGGATGATGCGGGAACGCCGTGAGCACTTCCACTTGATGCCCCCGTTTGATCAGCTCTTTGCTCACCTCATACACACGAATTTGCGGTGCACCTGTTTCCGGTGGGAAGTGTTGGCATAGGTAAATGATTCTCATGGTTGGCTCCACACCGCTTTCCTACCGAATGGCAAACACACGTTCCACCTCAAGCGCCAAGAGGCGAGCGCAAACGAAGCAGGGAAAGGGGCAAATGCTTCATCGACATCGTGCCGATGTCCGCGGATGGATAAGCGTTGCCGTGAATGGATGGCCATCACAACCTTGCCAGCGTCCGGCCACCGGTTTTCCAGCTTAGCCTCCGCCGGCGACAAGCGGGCGCCCATCGCGGCGGCCGATATGACGGTTTGGTTCCTCATCGACTCCCTCCACCGCCTTTCAACGTTTGTTCATACAATCGGATCATGCGCATCGCATTTTCTGTCCACTCATAATGTTCATGGACATGGCGGACACCGTTCTCTCCCATTCGCCGCCTTAGCTCTCCATCAAGCAGCAGCCGTTCGAACGCCTCCGCCAGCTTTTCCGGGCTATTTTTCGGCACGATCAATCCCGTTGTTCCCTCACGGACGACCTCCGGCAACCCGCCGACGTTGGAGACGACAACGGGGACGCCGCACGCCATCGCCTCGACGGCGGCAACGCCAAAACTTTCGCTGTCTTCCGTCGAAGGCACGGCGAAAATGTCCATTTGGTTGATATACACAGGCACTTGTTCGTTTGGGACTTTGCCAGTAAACGTCGTCACCGCTTGAATGCCGAGTCGGGCGCTCAGCTCCTCGTATTCGCTCCGCTGCGGCCCATCGCCGACGATCAACAGCTCCGTTTGCGGATGGCGCTCATGCACGATGGCAAAGGCCTGGATCAAATCGGCGATCCCGTACTTGTCGGAAAGAGCTTTCACCGTGCCGATCGTCACAGTCCGCTTCGGTTGTCTCGGCAACGGTTTGAAGCGGGCGACATCGACCCCAAACGGCGTCACCTCAATCGGCTTGTCCGTATACTTTCCGGTTTCTTCCGCCATCACATGGCTTGTCGAACAAATGACATCAGCTTTCCGCAACGTATATTCCAGCATCCGCCGGTTCCAGCGGTTGACGTTTGGAAACTGGTACACGTCGCGCCCCCAGACGGAGACGTAAAACGGGTGGTACCCCGCAAGCGCCCCGATCAACCCATAGCTTGAGGCGTAATGGGCGTGCAAAATATCGGGCTGAAACGAGGCGAGCAGCCGCTTTAACGAAAACACCGTGGAAAAATACGACAACTTCCCCGGCAGCCATTTCGGCAGCACGACCGTCTCGACTTCTTTCGCTTGTTCCGGCCCGTAATGATCTTTGAACGTGACGACTTTCACATCGATGCCTTGCGTTTGGTAAAAGCGGGCCCACTTATGCGTATGGATCGATTTGCTTGGAGCCAATAAGGCGATTTTCATCGGAGGCCCTCCACCAACGTTTCTTTCACCTTTTCCACTCTCGCTTCCCATGAATGTTTCGCCATAAACGTCTCCGCAATGCGCGAGCGGCATTCCTCGAGCACGTCAGCCATCTTGGCAATCGCTTCTGCCATCGACGACGGGTTGTCGTCGCAAATGACGCCGTACCCGTCCGCTTCAATCAACCGCTTTTGCGCCGAACAAGCGGTGGCGACGATCGGTAAACCGCTTGATAAATAGTCGACAAGCTTGACCGGGACGGAAAAATCGTTGTATTCGCTTCTACGGCGCGGGATGAAGGCGAAATCCATCTCCGCATACAAACGGTCGAGCGCTTCGCCGCTGACGTGCTCGACGCGCACTTGCAAGACGGCAAGCTCCTCTTTCACCGCCAGCGGCTGTCGCTCGTACTCGTCTTTTCGGCAGACGACGGTGAGCGAAACAAGCGGCGTAGGGCGGTTGACCAAGCGAATCGCTTCCAGCAGAAGCGGAAGCCCATAGTCGGCATTGTTGATGCCGCCAACATAAATGGCATTCAGCGGCTGTTTCGCCTCTTGAGTCCGCTGCAGTTGCTTTTGTTTCCCCCCCGGCGGCAAATCAACCATCGGACGCCGGATCGCGACGTATGCTCCCATTTCGAGGCTCGGCAAAAAGATGACATCGCAGTACCGCTCGTAAAACCGCTCTTCCCAACGGTACATCATTTGCATGGCCGCTTTTTTCCAACCGCGGAGCGGATACAAATCAGGGAACTTCCAATACACATCGCGGTAAAAAATGCCGATGGGAACGTTGCGGGCTTTCAGGTAGCCGAGCACGTCCCGGTCGATGAACGGGCGTTGCGGCCGGTGCCCTGGGTCGGTCAGCCAAAGGGGAATCGTCTGGTTTTCCATATAGCAAAACCAGACGTCATCGAGCTTGCCTTGGCCGCGAAGCTCTTGAAATTGCTTCTCCCGCTCGGCTGACGTGCCAGCGATCAATAGAACATCTACTCCCTGCTTTGCTCCCCAGCGCAAAAACGCCTGATGCATTTCATACGGCCGCAGCTTTGACCCGCTGTTTCGTTCTGACGCGAGCGAAAAAGGATAATAAATCAATACCGTTTTCATCATTCATCCCTCATCGGTTATTCGCCTTTTCGTTGCAAGCCATGTCCTCACATCTCCCTGCACGCGCAGCCATAACGCCATTCCGCCAAACAGCGCCACAAGCAGCACCCAGGTCGGATTGAACAAAAAGTCGGTAAATCCACCGACAAGCGTGCGGGGAATGTTGATGGAAAAATAAACGAATAAACTTAAAAACAACGGATTTTTTGGAAGTCGAAGGAAAGCTATATACAACAGCTGTGTCACGACGGCAACATAGAGCGTGCCGACGACGATTCCCACATAGCCGAAGTTCGCATACGCCTCAGCGACAAAAAGCGTGTTGAGCACTCCTCCTGTCCCGTCTTCGATCCGCTCCGGAAACACGTGCAACATCACTAGGCGGGCGGAACGGACGTTCTCGACGTCAAACAGCCCCGTCAACATCGAAGGCAAGCTTTTTCCGTAAAGGAACGGCAGCGCTTCGCCGAACAAATTCAAATGAAGAAACGTCGGCGCGATTTGCGCCAAAATCATGCGGCCGATCGGGCCTTTGTTGTAGGACAAAAAAGTGGTGACATCCTGAACCCCTTGAATGACAATATACATGCCGACGAGCGCTGCCGCCCCCACCCCGCCGTACAGCGCCAGTTTCGCTGCCGACAACTTTGTTTTTCCAATGTAAATGCGAATAAGCAAAAACATCATCATGTAAAAGAAAATGGGCGATTTGGCCAAATCGTACACATTGACAAACACCGCCCCGACGAATAAGCAGGCGAACAACAGCTTCCACCGCCACTCGTTCGTCAGCACGGCAAACAAATAGGCAGCAAACGACAAAAGCGGCGTGAGCGTGATGGCGAAAATGTTGCGAAACAGCACGTTCCCGGCAAAATGGCGCGACGCCTCAACGCGCAGCGCAGCCAAGCTCTCGTCCGTCCCTGTCAAGAGCGCAAACAACGGAATCGTCGGCGTTTTCCAAATCATATACGCAATGGCGGCAAAACTGAGCAACGACAGCGCCAAAAACGTATAAAACACTTGGCTGCCCATCGCTCCGGCCAACGGGGACAGCGGCTTTTGCAAGTAGGCGCGAAACTCCTGCCTGGCTTCAAATCCGCACAGCCTTGAAACGACCACCATCGACAGCGGAAACACGATCATAACGAAGCAGACGACGAGAAACCCGATCTGCCGGTATTCCTCGGGCCGAAACAACTTGCGAATCATGTAGTAATCGTCAACCCCAAGCGCGATCAGCAGCGCGCCGATGAAGCTCGACAGAAGGAACGAGTAATAGTACACCATCGACACTAAGTTGGGCGCCGTCCACGAAAGCGTCCCCGCTGCATAGCGAAACATCAAGGTGGAGGCGACAAAAACCGTCAGCCAAATCAACACGTCCAACATGCCGACGCACCCTTATCGCTGTCCGATCGCCGCCACGATTTTCTCCGCCGCATGCCCATCGCCAAAGACGTCCGCATAAACAGGGGCGACTTCCTTATAGACTGCCGCGACGATCTTCTCGCGGTCCGTGCCGGTTAAGATGTTCGCACCGCCTTCGAGCGTTTCCACCCATTCGGTTTGTTCGCGCACCGTCACGCAAGGCACGCGGAGAAAATATGCCTCCTTTTGCACGCCCCCCGAATCAGTGATGATTTTTTTCGCTCCGCTCTCAAGCCGAAGCATGTCCAAATAGCCGACCGGATCGATCAGCTGAAGCCCCGGAATCGCCGAAGCATCCAAGCCGTATTCCTCGAGCTTATGCCGCGTCCGCGGATGAATCGGCCATACTTTCGTTCCTTCGATGTCGGCAAAAGCAGCCAAAATGGCTTTCAATTTGTCGGGGTCATCGGTATTTTCCGCCCGATGAATCGTGATCAAGTAGTACGATTTCTCCGCCAGCGACAAATCATCCAAAATCGTCGATTGGCGCTGCGCGAGCTCTTTGTTGTACAAAATGGCGTCATACATGACGTCGCCGACGTTCCAGACGTTTCGCGTAATATTTTCATTTCGCAAGTTTTCTACGGCCGTCTCCGTTGGGCAAAATAAGAGCTCAGACACATGGTCGGTCATGATGCGGTTGATTTCTTCCGGCATTTGCTTGTTGAAGCTGCGCAGCCCAGCTTCGACGTGGATGACCGGAATGTGCAGCTTCGCCGCGACCAACGCGCCGGCGAGCGTCGAGTTCGTATCACCATAGACGAGCACATAATCCGGTTTTTCCTGCATGACAATTTCCTCAATTTTGATCAGCATTTCCCCCGTTTGCTTTCCATGGCTGCCTGAACCCACCCCAAGATAGTAGTCAGGCGTCGGAATGTTCAACTCCTCAAAAAAAATGGCCGACATATTCGGGTCATAGTGCTGCCCGGTATGGATCAGCACTTCGGTGTATTGTTTTCGCAAGACGCGCGAGACGGGGGCAGCTTTGATAAACTGCGGTCTGGCGCCTAAAACGGTCGCGATTTTCATCCGAAACACCTCCTAGATCAGATGAACGGTTATCAAGTATTTTGCGCATTTTCGCCCTCGATCGTGCGCATCGGACGGCGCAAATCACGATCCACCCGGCTGGCAAAGAGCACGGCAATAAACAACCCCCAACCAGCGAGCACCCAGCCGTCAGCAAGCGGCGCATGCTGGACGTAGACGATGACGATGAGGGCGAGCAATGTACCGACCAAAACCAAAGCCATCTTTTTCCACGACACCGGCACAGGATGCACTTGCTGGCTTTTGCGAAAAATGAAGGCCACAGCGACAATATACGTAATGAGGCTGGCCGCGACCGCCCCCCAGCTGAGCCAAAGCGGCACCAAAACGGCGTTCAACGCCAAATGAAGAAGCGCCGCTAGCGTGAACACCCTTGAAATATAGCCGGTTTCCTTTGTCAAGAACAAGCCGGTGGAAACAATCAAATAATAAAAGTTCAAAAACGTGACGGCTGATAAAAACGGGATATAGGACGCTGCCTCTCGATATTCCGGTTTGAAAAACGTCTCTACAAGCCACGGGCTCACAGTGGCGATCAAAAGCAACCCAAACGCTCCAATGAGCAAAAGCGCCATATACACTTTCGCAAACAGCGCACGGCTTTCCGGCCGGTCTTTCATCGACATCGAATACGGACGCCACGCCATCTGCACGCCGCTCGTGATGAGCGTAATCACGGTCGCAAGCCGCAAGGCAACCCCAAACACCCCGACTTCCTCGAGCGACGCAAACCGTTGGATGAAAAACGTGCTGACGTTGGCGATCACCCAAAAGGCAAGCGAAGTCGGCACGAGCGGGGCGGCGTAGGCAAGCAGTTCCTTTAACACGTCAAGGCGCACCCGCCACACCATATACTTGAGAGTCAAATGCAGCATCAACAAAAACACGAGCGCGCTGCTTATGAGCCGGCCGATGAGCAGCCCTTCCGGCGTCGCTGCGAACCACCGAAGCGCCGCATACGACAGCCCAGCGACAAGCAGCATTTTCACGAGCGTCCAAATCACCACTTTTTTCGTTTGAAATTCAAACCGCAGCACCGTTGTCGCCATGACGAAAATCGTATCGAGCAACAAGGTCGCTATACTGATGTACAGCAAATCGACATAGCGAGGTTCTTCAAACAGCGCACCTGCGATCCACGGACCGGCCAAAACGACGGCCAAAAACAAGAGCGCGACGACAAACAGCCGGAAGTACATGACGTTGCGCACATACAAAAGGCGCTTCTCTTTGTCGTCCGTGTCGTAATAGTAAAAAGAGAGCGCCGAATCCGTGCCGAAAATGACGAGAAACGTCAGCATCGACGTCCATTGGTCGATCAAGTAGACCGCCCCGTACTGCGCTTTGGACAAATAGCTTGTATAAATCGGCAGCATCAAAAAGGCAATCAGCTTCGTGCCGACGTTCATAAACGCGTAAAGGAGCGAATCCGCTCCTAAACGCTTGAATGCCGAGAACAATTTATAACAACTCCCGCTCGTCGACCATTTTGCTGAAGCGCGCCGGGAATCCTTTCACGACCGTCTTCGGTTCCGTATCTTTCGTGACGAGCGCCCCAGCGGCGACAAACGTCTCTTCCGCCACCGTCACGCCCGGCAGCAAAATCGCCCCTCCCCCGACGCGCGCCCCGCGCTTGACAGTCGCCCCTTTGATTTTGGCGAACCGTTCTTCCGTCCGCCCCATGTAGTTGTCATTGGTCGTCGTGACGCACGGGGCGATGAACACATGGTCTTCGAGCGTCGTGTAGGCAGTGATGTAGGAGTTCGACTGGATTTTCGTCCGATCGCCGATTCGGACGTGGTTTTCCACGCACACCCCGCGCCCGACGATCACATATTGGCCGATGTGCACGTTTTCGCGCACGCTCGCCAAATCAGCGATCAATGTGTAGGCGCCGATCGTCGCTCCTCGATAGATGACGGCGTTGACGCCGATCGTGCAATGGTCCCCGATGACAAGCGGCGGCAGCTCGCCCGACAGCTTGACGGTGCTCGTTTTCGCCGGCTTCGGCGGTTTGCCGAGCACCGCGCCGTCGGCGATCGTCACGCCGTCGCCGATGACAGTTCCTTCATGAATCGTGACGCGATGGCCGATTTTGACGTCGTTTCCGATTTTCACATTCGCCTCGATGACAGTGAAATGGCCGATTTCGACACGTTCACCGCAAACGACAGAGGGATCGACAACGTTCATGGTTTCGTCTCCTTCGCTTACAATTTGACGTATTTCACTGGCTTCGACACGTCTTTCATGGCGTTGCGCGTATCAAAGACGACCCGGCTGTGGCGAGCAACCATCTCATAGTCAATGTTGGAGTGGTCGGTCGTGATCAAGACAAGATCTGACTGCTCAAGCAGCTCCGGCGTCAGTTCAACCGTCTCAATGACGCGGTTGCACGCCCGGAACGACGGCACATACGGGTCGACGACGGCAAATTCCGCCCCGTATTGTTCGAGCAGCTCGACGATTTTCAACACCGGCGATTCGCGCACATCGTCAATGTCTTTTTTGTAGGCGACGCCGAGCACCGTCACTTTCGAGCCGCGCAGCGCCTTCCCTTCTTCGTTCAAAATGAGCATCGCGCGGTTGACGACATATTCCGGCATCGCGTTGTTGATTTCGCCGGCCAGCTCGATCAAGCGTGTATGGTAGTTGTATTCGCGCGCTTTCCATGTCAAATAAAACGGGTCGATCGGAATGCAATGGCCGCCAAGCCCCGGGCCCGGGTAAAACGCCATAAATCCGTACGGCTTCGTCTTCGCTGCATCGATCACTTCCCAAACATCAATGCCCATCCGTTCACACAAAATGGCCATTTCGTTCGCCAATGCGATATTGATATGGCGGAACGTGTTCTCAAAAATTTTCTCCATTTCCGCAACCGCCGGGCTGGACACTTCGTGCACGTCTCCTTCGAGCACAGCGCGATACATCGCCGCCGCCACTTTCGTGCACGTTTTCGTCACGCCGCCGACGACTTTCGGCGTATTTTTCGTCTTAAACTGCTTGTTGCCCGGGTCGACCCGCTCCGGTGAATAGGCAACAAACACCGTTTCCCCGACGACAAGCCCTTTCTTCTCCAACGCTGGTTTGACAATTTCTTCGGTTGTCCCCGGATAGGTCGTCGATTCCAAAACGACAAGCATCCCTTCATGGGCGTATTTGGCGACTTCGTTCGCCGAGTTTTCGACGTAGGACGTATCCGGCTGGTGATGCTCATCGAGCGGGGTCGGCACCGCGATCGCCACGGCGTCGACTTCCGCGATGCGGGCGTAGTCGGTCGTCGCCACGAGCCGCCCTTGTTTGACCATCTCATGCAAATCTTCATCGACGACATCGCCGATGTAGTTAATCCCGTTGTTCACTTGATCGACGCGGCTTTGTTGGATGTCAAAGCCGATGACATGAAACCCTGCTTTCGCTTTTTCGACTGCCAGCGGCAGCCCGACGTAGCCAAGCCCGACCACGCCGATGACCGCGTCGCGTTTCTCAAATTTTTGCAACAGCCGTTCCGCGTAGTTCATTCGCTCCCATTCCTTTCTATTCAGATAGTTGCACTCTTGTCCCCGTTTCCGCTGAACGCAAAATCGCTTCGATCAGCCGAACTGGAGCCAATCCGTCCAAACCCGTGACGATCGGCTCGCGGTCTTCGCGAATCGCTTGCACCATATCTTCAATGATCCATTGGTGCCCCGGCTTGCCAAACGGGTCGGCATTGATCTCATCGATAAGCTTTGCCCGTTCTTCCTCGCTCACGCCTTCCGCTTCCCACGTTTCGATAAAGTTGGCCGTCCGGCCGCCGATTTTCACCGATGCCTTTTCGCCGAAAATGGCAATCGATTCTTCCAAGTTTTGCGGATAAATCGTCGTCGCTGCCTCAATGACGCCAAGCGCCCCGTTCTCGAACTCGACGACCGCCGCCGCGACGTCTTCCGTCTCAATCTTGCGCAGCCTTGTCGCCGCCATCGCTTGCACCGCCTTAACCGGCCCCATCAGCCAAAGCAGCAAATCCAAATTGTGAATCGCTTGGTTCATCAAGACGCCGCCGTCAAACTCTTTCGTCCCCCGCCAAGCCGCCTGATCATAATAGGCTTGATTTCGATTCCAGCGCACCGTGGCGTTCGCATGGCTCAGTTTCCCGAACATTCCGCGCTCCATCGCCTCTTTCAGCTTCCGAATCGCCGGACGGAAGCGGTTTGGATGGACGACCGCAAGCTTCACGCCATATTCCGTCGTCGCGCGGATCATCTCTTCAGCGTCGCTTGTGCGAAGGGCCATCGGTTTTTCCACGATGATATGGCGGCCATAGCGGGCCGCCAGTTTGGCCAGCGGCGCATGCAAGCCAGACGGAACGCAAAGGTTGACGACATCGATCTGTTCGTTCTCCTTCAACATCGTCTCCATATCAGTATAAACAGGAACGCCCGACACATCGCGCAAACGTTCGGGGTTCGTGTCGCAAACCGCCGCCAGTTCAGCGCCGTCCACCTTTTCAATGGCATCAATATGTTTTTTGGCGATATGCCCCATGCCGACAATGGCAAAACGGATCATGAAGAATAGTACCTCCTCGCGTCCAATATATACTTCCAAAGCACGAGCCAAACGACCGTCAAAAACAGGCCGAGGACAAGGCCGATCGCCGCGAGCTGCGCCGTATACGTTTTCGATTTCGCCACCGTTTCCGACAAAACAGCAGGTTTTTCGTAAAAGACAAGGTTGCCGCGGATGCGGTTGACGCGCTCCATCACTTCGGTCAAATCGTTTTCCGACTCGACCAATAAATCGCTGATGTCATTGAGCTGTTCCGGATTCAAGCGGCCCGACTGTATTTGCTCGCTATAATAATTGACTTTTTGCTGCAATGCGCGTTCCCGTTCTTCCAGCGCACGCAAGTATTTCGCTGTGACATCAATCCGCTCTTGCGAATGGCGCTCGAGCTCCTTGCTGTATTCCGACACCACCCGCTTCAATTCGCGGTTTACGTCTTGTTCATCGTCGCCTTTGACAGTGATTTGCACGTACTGCTCCTCCGGAACGACGACATCCAAGTTTTTCACCTCAGGAAACTTCGCTTCTATATTTTTCGGATCCGTCAACTCTTTGACGTCAATCGATCCGGTAAACACGACAGCTTTCCCCGTATACTGTTCCCCCTGCAGCAAAAGCCGCCCTGCGATGACGGTCAAAACGATCGTTGCAAGCGGAACAACAAGAAACCACCATTTTCGCTGCCAAAAAAAGCGCAAATATTCGTATAGTACAAACGGTCGTTTTTCCGCCGTCAATCCGGCCACCATCCCTTATCATAAAATAACAAAGTGCTGGGAACAAAACAAATGATCCAACGCCAAAGAAAACGCCATTGCTGTACGCAAGTGACGTTTCCTTTAGCCGATTGGGCGATCAAGCAAAATGGCGATAAAATTCCGCGATTTTTTCCACGACGTACTGTTGCTGCTCCTCTTTCAGCTCTGGGAACATTGGCAGCGACAGCGCTTCTTTCGCCGCTTTTTCCGCCTCCGGCAGTTGTCCTTCTTTATACCCGAGCGAAGCAAACACTGGCTGCAAATGCAACGGCAGCGGATAGTACACCATCGTCGCGATCCCTTGTTCTTTCAAAAACGCCTGCAATTCGTCGCGTTTCGGCGCCCGAATCGTATATTGGTGGAACACATGATAGCGCCCGTCGACTTCTTTCGGCGTCACAACAAGGTCGCCGACCGCCTTCTCTAGCAGGCGCGTATACGTCGCCGCATGCTTGCGCCGCAATTCCGTCCACCGGTCAAGATGCGGGAATTTGACGCTTAAAATCGCCGCTTGCATCTCATCGAGGCGGCTGTTGTAGCCGAGCACATGATGATAATATTTCGGCTTGCTGCCATGGACGCGGATGACCCGGCATTTTTCCGCCAGTTCGTCATCGTTCGTAATGATCATGCCGCCATCCCCGTAGGCGCCCAAGTTTTTCGTCGGGAAGAAGCTGTACGTCGCCGCCGTCCCAAGCTCGCCAACGCATTTCCCGTTGTATTTCGCGCCGATTGCCTGGGCGGCGTCCTCGATGACAACCAATCCGTTCCGCTTGGCAATCGCCACGATCGCCTCCATATCCGCCATTTGCCCGTACAAATGCACAGGGATGATGGCTTTCGTCTTCTCCGTCACCGCCGCTTCAATTTGCGCTGGATCGATGTTGAACGTCACCGGATCGATATCGACAAACACCGGTTTGGCGCCGGCGCGGGCAATCGATCCCCCAGTCGCGAAAAAGGTGAACGCCGTCGTGATCACTTCATCGCCCGGCCCAACACCGGCCGCTTGCAAAGCAATATGTATCGCATCGCTTCCATTGCCGCAGCCGATCCCGTGTTTCGCCCGGCTGTAGGCGGCAATTTCCGCTTCCATCTTTTTTACATAGCTCCCCAAAATAAAGCGGGAGGAGCGCATCACTTCGTCCAATACGCGCATGATCTCCGGCTTCAATTGTTCGTACTGTTCGCTTAAATCCAACATTGGCACGTTCATCGCAAGTTCCTCCAAACTCCAAAAAATATAATAAACATGTTTAGTTTATCACATTTGCGCCAATATATAATGACAGTTTTGTGGCAATGTTGATTGCACCGTCAAAAAATAAGCGAAGATGTTGCATAAACAGAGAATGAAAAGGGTATAATTTTCCAAAGACAAACAATTCCTCAAAAAAGCCGTTTGTCCCTAAAGTGACACAAACGGCCCATTTTGCTGAATTTTGCTTTTTTAACGGTCGTTCCCGTACACTTTCCGGCCTCCGCGCAACAGTTTGCGGAGGAAGGTCATAAACGGCTTGTACTGGTCATTGACCAACCCGATCAGCTCGGCCAACAGTTCCCCGATGACGATGAGGACAAACACGATGAGAATGGATTGCCATAACGTCGAGGCGGAGAACAAAATGGCGCTGATGGCAAACATAAGACCAAACGCATAAATGAGCAACACCGTGTTGCGATGGGAAAAGCCAAGAGCCAGCAGTCGATGGTGAAGATGCGATTTGTCCGGCGCCGAAATTGGCCTTTTATTGACAATGCGGCGAATAATGGCAAACGTCGTGTCGAAAATCGGGACGCCCAAAATGATCACCGGAACGACGAAGCTGAAGAGCGTTACGCTTTTGTAAAGCCCCAGCACCGACAAGACGGAAATCGCATATCCTAAAAACAACGCGCCGGTATCCCCCATGAAAATTTTCGCTGGGTGGAAGTTGTAAAACAAAAAGGCGAGGACGCTGCCCAAGATGATCAGGCAGAGCGTGAAAATGAGCATTTTGCCCGCCATGCCCGCCATGACGGCAATGGCAGCAATCCCAATGGCAGAAATGCCCGCCGACAGCCCATCGAGCCCATCGATCAAGTTGATGGCGTTCGTAATGGCGACAATCCAAAATATGGTGATCGGGTAGCTCCACAGCCCCAACTCAAACGTGCCGACAAACGGGACGGTCAAAAGATCGACCTTCAGCCCGGAAGCGACAACAACGAGCGCCGCCAGCAGCTGGCCAGCCAGCTTCACTTTTGGCGACAGCTCGTACAAATCGTCGAGCATCCCGACAAGCACAATGATGATGGCGCCGACCGTCATCCCCGTGACTTGCTCTTTATACACCCCGCCGACAAAATAGCCGACGGCGACACCGATAAAAATGGCCAATCCACCAAGCCTTGGCATGACTTTTGTATGCACTTTTCTCCCGTTCGGCCGATCGACCGCGCCAATTTTAATGGCGAGCTTGATCACGAACGGGGTGATGACGAGTACTGTCAAAAATGAAGCCAAACATGCGGCAAATGCTTCCACATTCATATGCAACCACCTTGGCCTTATAAAATCGCGGGAACACACATCATCTTTATGTTACCATATACGATGAGTAAATCAATCTTTTTTTACACCCCTTTTTTGTCCCCAAGGATGGAAAATTTCTTTTTCCGCTTGCCGTGAGAAACTCCGAGCGCCAATCCGCCGGATGATTCCACATTTTACATCTTCTCTCCACAGGAAACATCTTGTGCTATAATTAGGTTTTAGAGCACTTGGTGCGAATCATGCCTGTCTTAGGAGAGGAATGGACATATGTTTGCAAAAGTAAAGCAACTATTTGACGAAAGCGCGCGAGAAGTGCAGCGCCTTGCCAAGCTGGCGGCGCAAATCAATGAATGGGAACCAACCATTTCTTCGCTGAGCGATGAACAGCTGCGCCAAAAAACGGTTGCCTTCAAAGAACGGCTCGAAAGCGGCGAGACGCTCGATGACATAAAAACCGAGGCGTTTGCCGTCGTACGGGAAGCGGCGCGGCGCGTGCTCGGTCTGCGCCATTACGACGTGCAACTGATGGGCGGATTGGCAATGCATGAAGGAAACATCGCCGAAATGCAGACCGGGGAAGGGAAGACGTTGGCGGCCACTTTGCCAAGCTACTTGCACGCCCTCCTTGGAAAAGGCGTCCACATTATTACGGCCAACGAATATTTGGCGCGCCGGGACTGCGAACAAATGGGCCGTGTGTTCCGCTTTCTCGGCTTAACCGTCGGCCTCAATGTGTCGCAAATGACGGCCAGCCAGAAAAAAGAAGCGTACGCGGCTGATATCACATACGGCACCGGCACCGAGTTCGGCTTCGATTATTTGCGCGACAACATGGTGTACCGCCTCGAAGATAAAGTGCAGCGCCCGCTGTATTACGCCATCATCGATGAAATCGACAGCATTTTAATCGACGAAGCGCGCACCCCGCTCATTATCGCCAATAAATCGGGGATCGGAGCCGAATTGTTCCCGATTATGGCGCGCATCGTCCGCACCTTCGAAGAAGGAAAAGAGTACGAACGGTCCCCGGAGACGAAACAAATTTTCCTCACCGAAGAAGGAGCGCAAAAAATTGAGCGGGCGTTTGGCATTGACAACCTATACGACTGGGAGCATCACGTGTTGCTCCATCACGCGATGCAGTCGCTGCGCGCTTGGTTTATCATGCAGCGGGATGTCGATTACATCGTCAAAAACGGCAAAGTGATGATCGTTGACCCGTTCACCGGCCGGGTGATGGAAGGACGCTCGTTCAGCGACGGCCTGCATCAAGCCATTGAAGCGAAAGAAGGCGTGGAAATCACCGAAGAAAACGACATCCAAGCGACCATTACGATCCAAAACTATTTTCGCATGTATGAGAAGTTAGCCGGGATGACGGGCAGCGCCACGCCGTCGAAAGAAGAATTTTGGCAAACGTACCGGCTGCGCGTCATTACGATTCCGACGAACCGCCCGTCCCGCCGCATTGACTGGGACGACCTCGTCTATGACACATACGAGGCAAAAGTGAAAAAAGTGATTGAGGAAGTCAAAAAAATGAACGCCATCGGCCGACCCGTTCTCATCGGCACGACATCAATCGCCCAATCGGAACGGTTGTCGGAAGAGCTTTCGAAAGCGGGCATTCCCCACCATCTGCTCAACGCCAAAACGGAGGAAGAGGAAGCGCGCATCATCGCAACCGCCGGGCAAAAAGGGCAAGTGATGATCGCCACCAATATGGCCGGGCGCGGGACCGACATTTTGCTTGGGGAAGGCGTCAAGGAACTTGGCGGGCTGCATATCATCGGCACAGAGCGCCATGAAAGCCATCGCATTGATATGCAGCTGCGCGGCCGGGCGGGACGCCAAGGGGATCCTGGGTCTTCCCAGTTTATCATTTCGCTCGACGACGATTTATTCCGTTTGTATGATCAAGACGAATTGAAAAAATGGCGAAGCAAAGTCGAGACGGATGAAACCGGGCGCATCGTATCGCCTGACCCGATCAAGTTCGTCCAAAAGGTGCAAAAGACGATCGAAAACGCCCATTATTCAGCGCGGCTGCATTTATTGAAACTGGACACGGTCATCGACCAGCAAAGCAAAGTCATCTACCATATGCGCGACCGCGTTCTGGCGCTAAAGCATGAAGACGTGCTGTCCGAGCTCCTTCAGCACATCCAGCGCCATATCACGCAAACGATCGACCGTTATTGTCCGGAGGACATCTTTTTTGAAGAGTGGAACATCGAAGGGCTGCACAACGAGCTGCGCCGTGCATTCTTCCAGTTTACCCATCCGCTCGATGATCTTCGCCATAAGCAAAAAGAAGAAATCGCCCAGCTTGTTTGGGACGAATACAAAACGCTTGAAGCGGCGCTCGCCCACCTTCCGTGCGACGAAGAGCAAACGATGCGGATTAAGCATTTGATGGTGGAAACGATCGACACCCATTGGATTCGCCACTTAAATCAACTGAATGTATTAAAAGAAGGGATTCATTTGCGCAGCTACGGACAAGAGGATCCGTACCGCGCCTTTGAAATGGACGCCTACCGCGAATTTGTCGCGCTGCAGCAAGCGATCGACGCCGGCATTTGCACCACAGCCATGAACTATTTGAAAAGCCAGTTTGTCATCGATGACGAAGCGGCCGCCGCCGCGAACGAACCATAACCGCGGCGCAACATGCCGCCCCGTAAAGGAGGTTCTCCATGATTTTCCGAAGAAAACAACGCACAGAGCTAGAGGCCAAGCCGCCGGCGCTACACGCTGAACAGCCGAAACAGCCGGAGGCCGGGACGAAGACGACGCTGTCGTTCCATCCGGACTGGCAGCTGTCTCCAGAAGAAATGTACGTCTATCGCTTTTACCACGAGCAGCTGCCGCCGCTTCAGCCAAACCAAATTTCCATTTCCGGCGTCAAGCTGGTCGAATACAACGATGGGTTTGTCGCTGTCGCCATTTTGCGAAACACGCTGCCGAAGCCGGTTCGCTTTGAACGAATCCGCCTGTTGCTGCTTGGCGAGGATGGCACAGCCATGGCCCGCAAGGAGTTTGATATGAGCCCTTTCGGCGAACTGCCGCCGATGACGGCCCGCCCGTGGCGGTTTTTGTTCGCCGCCGAGGACAAGCTCGTCGATCAGTTGCCTGCAGATGGATGGAAGATCGCATTTGAACTGACACCGCGGCATCGGCTCGACCTAGAGGAAAGCTGGGGACAGGCGCTGTCGGCCGAGCAGCGCCAACAGCTGCAAGCCCTCGTCGACTCGGCTCCGCCTCCCGCTCCCGGAGAGGTAAACTTCATGGGCATTGAAGCGAAACAGCTGCCTTCCGGTGAACTGGGCGTCACATTGCTCATTCGCAACGGCAGCGACAAACATATCCATTTTGAACAAATCCCGCTTGAAGTGCGGGATCATACTGGCGACATAGTCGCCCGCGGATTATTTCCCTGCCATCTGGAAGTGAAAGCCTACACGAGCAAACCATGGACGTTCCTCTTCCCGCCGGAATTGTTGCACAAAGCCGAACCGGATTGGACGTCCTGGAAGGTGACGATCCCCTCCTCCCCGGCACAGAGCGAAAAGCAAGAAACGCCGTCAAGCGACGAATAACCTACAAAAAGCTGGCGCCCATGGTCGCCAAACGACCAATGGAAGCCAGCTTTCTTTGCATCGTTCCGTTCAAAACGGCCGCGCTCCCGCTGTCGGCCGAGCCTTAGGCGAAGCAGCCGAACTTTGCACCATCAAGAGCGGACGGCTATCCAACGCATCTCGACGGGAAGGCCTTATTTCGTAGAAGCAGCGGTTTGAATCTCCATGTAAGCGCCTTTTTTCATCGCCACGCCGTCTTTGCTTTTTAACACCGGCGGAATAAGCAATAAATAGCTCTGCCCTTTGGCCAGCTTCGCTGACGGTTTGATCACCAGCTCCGTCCCCTGGCGGATTTGCGCCGTCACCGCTGCTTCCTGTCCGCCTAATTGATACAATTTCACTCCGCTTACTGCGGTATTGGCGAGCGGACGAGAGAAACGGACGACAAACGTCTTATCGACCGGCGCATCGCGCAGTTTGCCGAGCGACTGATACCCTTTCAGCTGACCAATAAGCAAATCGCGGTGAGCGGCGTACAGCTCTTTGCCGACAACCGTCGGCACATCCGGCTTCACCCCAACGTTATGAATCGGTGTCCCTTTTGGCGAGAAAAAGTGGGCGACGGTCAACTTCAACATGCTGCCGTCTGACAGCTCAAACATTTCCTGCATCGACCCTTTGCCAAACGTCCGCTGTCCATACAAAACAGCCGCCTTTTGCTCCTTCACTGCCGCCGCCAACATTTCCGACGCGCTCGCGCTCGACGCGTTGACAAGCAGCCGGATCGGTCCTGCCATTTGCACCGGCTGTTTGACAGCGGCATACACTTCCGGGTGATTCGAACGGTCGCGCAGCTGAAACGCCTGTTTCACATTCGGGAAAAAGCCGGCGATTTGCTGAGCGGTTTCGACATATCCCCCCGGATTGTTACGGAGGTCAAAAATCCACCCTTTCACCCCGCTTAACGAGCGGATGGCGCGTTCGATCTCACCGGGCGCTGTCTCATCAAAACTATATAGCTGAATATAGCCGATATTCCCCGCCAGCCGTTTGAACTCAACGTTCGGCCAGTCGATTTTTTCCCGCTTGATGGTGACGCTGACGGTTTCCTCAGTCGATGGCCGCCAAACGGTTACTGCCACCGTTGTTCCTTCTTCTCCTGCAATCAAGCTCAATACTTTTTCCATTGTCTCATTCGTCACCGGCTGCCCGTCAACAGCCTGAATCACATCGCCCACCTGCAGTCCGGCGCGGGCAGCTGGCCCATTGTCCAAGACAGACATGATGCGGACGCCGTCTTCGTCTTCCTCGATGATAATACCGATGCCGACAAACTCCATATTGATCGATTCCAAAAACTCTTTATACTCTTCCGCCGTCATATAAGTCGAATACGGATCAAGCTGCTTGACGATCTCCTGCGGGGTGCTCGCTTTCAGTACGCTTTCATTCACCGGATCGACGTAATACTGCCGAACAAGCTCCCGCACTTCTTCGAGCACCTTCGTTGACGCCGGAGCCGTCGCCGCCTCCGCCGGCGGACTCCAAATCGAAAACGAAGCCGCAAGCAACATAAGAGCCGCCGCCCATCGCTGAATCACGTTCATATTTGTCTCTCCTCTCCCGACATGCACCGGTTTATTCAATATCGACATCTAAGACAACCGGCGCTTTAAAATCGTCGATATACACCGCCAACTGCTTGCGCGTCGCCGCATCCGCCACTTTTGGCAGCCACCGGTCGCAAAGCGACAGCAACCGCTCCGCCCGCGCGTTATCCCCTTCATCATACGCATCAAGCAGCTTGTCCATGGCTTGCATAATATTGATCGGATAATACGCACGCCGCTGAACAGCCAAAGCCGGGCGTTGAAACCATCCTTCCATCTTTTCGCGCAGCGCTGCTCCCGGAACGCGGCCGATGAGAATCGCCGTTTTGCGAATTTGATATTGCAACGGGGCATAGGAATCATACACGACATCCACATCCCCCGTCCGCAGCGCCCGGTCGACGTTGGCCGTCAAGGCGCGCAGCCGCTCGCCGCTTTCGACAGCGCTGATATAGGCAGAAGCCTTTTTCATCGTCTGTTCTCCAACAGCGATCCGTTTTTCCAGCTGCGCCCTTGCCGCTTGTGGACGCACGCGCGCCGCTTCTTTTTTCGCCGCCTCATAATCATTTTTGACTTGATTCAAGAGACGGTACGGCTTGGACCATTGATCCGCTTTCATCGCCCGCTCAAGCTGGGCGGCATGTTGCTCAAGCCGCTCCACATTCGGGAACGGGGCCGCTTCCGCCTGAACGGCCAACAGCGAAAACGATAAACAAAACCCCGCCAGCCATCCGATGATTGAAAATGCTTTTCTCCGTTTTCTCCTCACACTTTCACCTGCTATCTATGAAAATATAAAACTGTATTTCAATTTTACTGGAAAAGGAACAAAATGAAAATATGCTCTGAAAAAAATCCAACTTAATCCCTTCAAGGCATGAAATAAGGCCGACTCTTCAGCCTCCTTTCCATTGACTGTCAGAGTCAGCCTTGATCAACTAAAGTCCGGCCAATGGGTTTGCTGCTTGTCCCCGTCAATTTTGCTTAGCGTCCGGTAGCGAAACGGAACGACTTCCTGTTCCGGTTTGCCAAGAAACTCTTTTGCCCATTCGAACGGAATCAAATCGAACTGCTCTTTATTTTCTGCAATGAAATAGACGCCGACCACTTTTCCTTTTTCGTTAAGATCAATCGTCAAAAAAGCCGGATAGTACGTGCCGTCTTGCGCCCGCAGCACCGCTTTGGCCGTCACCCGGCCGCCCCCTTCGTCTTCCACATCCGGATTGGCGATTCGCTCCAACACTTTGATCGCCCATCCTTGTTTTTTATATCCTCCAACCAGCTTCGGAGGATGTTTCCGAAACTGCTCCAACAACGTTTGCTCATCCATCGTCAAGCTTTTGCCTCCCTTGCGGTTTGCCTATCCACTCGTTTTATAATATAACAATACTTTTCAGAGAAATGCAAATGCCTAGAAGGACGGCGAAAAACTAGAAGCTTCTTCGAAATTGTTGCTCTTGGATCAAAAGAAGAGCAGCATGCAAGGACTTTCTCGATTATCGATAAGCAATCGCCATCCTTCTAGACAATCAGGGAAGGCGAATGCATCAACGGAAGATGGCGCGAAGGTCGTCGATGTAAATCGCCCCGGCGTTTTTCCGCCCCGCTTCCGTTTCCATATAGCGCACCGGCATCTCCAGCATGAGCGGCAGCGCGACATCGTCAGGCACAGCGGCGCTCACATATTTCCAACCGGTCCAATCGACATGGCGGGCAAAATCGATCCAGATGCGGCGCCCGCTTCCATCCCGCAGCTGGGCGCGAAGCCAATGGCCGCTTCCGTCACCGTACACCCACATACCGATCGTTTGCGGCCGCTTCGAAATCCAAATCGCTTCCTCCCGACTAGCGTAGACGCCGGATGTCCCTGGCATCCCGCGGAAATCGTATGAAATTTTCAGCGCCTGCTTTCCTTCTCTCACCTTCTCCATCGTCCGCTCGACCGCCGCAGACACATAGTTGACACCCGATGCATTCCACTTTGACTCCGTTTCAAAGTCGTCAAGCACTTCTTCGCTTTCCCCGTTCTCTTGCGTCTCTTTGTACACAACAAGAAGGGCATTCGAAACCGGACGGGCAAATCCATCAGACGGTTTGTTTTCGACTTTGAGCTGCCCGTTCGGCTGGCGGACGACAAATGTCGAAGATCCCCCGCCATCGAGCGTCATCGCATCGACCGCGCCAAGCTCATGCATCAGCTTGGCCATCTCGTTCAATGTCATTCCTTGGCTATGCGCACGTTGACGGCCATCGACAACGACGAGCATGACGTTTCCGTTCTTGTCAATGCCGACCGCTGTGCGGGGATGCGCTCCGGCAATGGCGAACGACTGCACTTGCCCATCCGCCACCAACCGGTAGCGGCCGCCAAGCGCTTCTTTCACCCCGCTCCATTGGGGCTGATCGTATTGAAGCGAAATTTCCACCGCATCCCCTTCTTTCGCCTGCCGCAAATAGTCGCTCGCCCGACCATGGCCCGACAACACGAGTTCTCCGGGTTGAAGCGGTTCATTGCCTTGACCGACCACCACTTTCTTCACCGTTCCGGTGACCGTTCCATTTCCGTTCAACACCCCCTGCACATTCGTCAGCACGACTTCCGTCCCAAGGGCGTTCGTTTTGGTGGAAGCGGCGAAATACGGGGTGTACAAAATCAACTGGTGGGCGCGCCGCGGCTTATTGATGCCGTCGACGGGGTATGCGCTTCCTTGTCCAATTCGAACATCAATCTGAACGTCCGGATTGCCGATCATCGGCTTCCCATCCGAACCGATGCCAAAAATCGTCCGTTCCGCCGCCGGCGTCGTATTCGTCATCACGATTTCCCCGCGATGCACCATCAAATCGGTGGGCGAACCGTCTTCTTTGAAATAATCACCGTTCACCGCCGCCAGCACCGTCCCGTCGCGGCCGTCGTACCGCTCTGCCTGCTCAAGCACCGGCTCGATGCCAAGCACTTGATCATTGGACAGCGCCGTCTCAATGGCCAGCTTCTCATTGGACGTGTCAATGTCCAACTTGTACACGTGCTGCTTGCCGCGTGTTCCCACAATTTCCATCTCTTCTTTTTCTACCCCAGGCGCCACGCGCGCCGACGCCTCCTTCACCACTGTGCCGATCGCCAGCCGCCTCGCTCCATACCGACCCGGATTGACAAGCTTCAACTTCTCTTTGGAGGGCGTTTTGTACAAAACGTACCCTTTCATGTTCGTGACGTAATACCCGCCGCCGACCCCGTATTGTCCCCCGAACGCTTCATCATACGAATACACCCGGTACTGTTCTCCAGGCTGCAGCACGCGGACAAACGTCAGCGCCCCGTTTTCCCGTTTCCATAGATTAATAGGTTTCACGATCTCTAATTTTCCAATTTGCCCCTGCACAAGGCGCATGCCTTCCCAGTAGACAACGTTCGCCCCGGCGTCCGCTTCGGTTGCTTGCAACGCCGTCCATGCAACCAATACCGCCCCGACCCCGATGCGGATGATGTTCTTTGCTTTTCCCACTGGTCCTATTTTCCTCTCTTTCTATCATTTTGTTGCAACCGATTCTATTATACGACAAACTTCTACAAAAAAGGGGAATTCTTTCCCATTTATCTGGTCAAAAAAATGGGGGTGTCCCAAAAGGATCGGGACACCCTTGCTCATCACCATATATCGCCACGAAACAATGAATCATGCGCAATATGTTGTATTTCGTTTGAGAGGAATGACGCTTTTGGGTCAGCCCCGCTCTTGAGAAGCGAAAGGGTCACCCACGGTCACGGAGTATAAAACTCTTGAGAGTAGTAGGGTTGATGAAAGGAATTGAACGCCACCCCGACGCCAAGGCAGGTAAAGTCCGGGTATAAAAGATTTTGCCGATGCCCAAGCGAGTGCATCCACGCTTCATGGACAAAAATCGCATCGTATTGCCCGTAGGCGATGTTCTCCCCCGCCACCCGATAAACGATGCCATGGCGCTTCAGGCGGTCAAACGGCGACAATCCTTGCAAGTTCGTATGAGAGAAATAGTGATGGACCGCCATATCTTCGCTATGTCGACGGGCGGCCGCCGCCGCCTTCGCATCCCACGCGAGCGCCGGAAGTCCGTGCAAGCGGCGCGCAGCATTCGCCAGATCAAAAATTTGGTATTCATAGGCCGTGCGCAGCTCCTCTGTCGGCGTTCCATAAAATCCAGGTTTTTCATCTTCCAGTGCACGATTCACCACCAGCACGCCATCGACCCGATTGTTGTCATACCGGTCATAAAAGAACGTGACATAGCGGCCATTGACAAGATACGTATCGTACTCATCATTTTGGATGCTGTAAAGGCCATCCTTTTTTTGAATCACCGCAAGCGCCCGGCCGTAGCGCGCTTCCACCACCGTTTTCGCCGTTCCGATGCCCGTTCCTTTTTTCGTTTGGACGATCGGCTGGTTCGTGTACATCGCCGCCACCCGATCGCGGTCGTAGCTCACCATCAAAAAGTTTTTGTAACCACCTTGATCATACGTCTCCCAATATAAGCCGTAGGCATTTTTCGTCTTCCTTTTTGCCTTGCCGTATATCACTTCAACCTTGACGCGCGGGTCACCGATGGCCACCCCGTTCATCGTAACATCAGCCAGGTGAACCCTCGCCCGCTGTACGCATAAAGCAGCGGTCAACTTCTCTTTTGACGGCGTTTCATAGCGGACACGGGCATCGTTCTTGATCGCATATCCTCCGCCGACATCGAAATAGCCGCCGCGCAACGCATACACGCGGTACACCGCGCCGCGCGGCAACATCTTCACTGCTTTGTTCGACAACCATAGCTCTGTCGGCGCTATGACCGTCAGTCGGCCGATTTGCCCGGGCTTCAGTTCAGCGCCGTCCCACCACACTTTTTCCGTTCCGACAAGCTCCCCGCAATCCTCCGCCTTGACCATTGGTGAACTCGGCATCAAAAGCCATCCAGCCGCACCCAACAGCATTCCGATTGCCACCGCCTGCACCCATTTCCTCACTTCCGCCCGCTCCTTTCTTTGCCTCTTTTTCTTTCATCATAGATGTCTTTCCATCAAAAGAAAAGAGAAAAAAGAATGATTTCAAAGAAAAAGAGGCCGCTTTGGTTGTACAAATTTCAAAATTTCGTCAAACAAGCTTCTCGCCCACTTGGCTAAGGGGCGAAATATAGGTTAAAATGGATCATATTATTCTTCCATTTTCGTGAGAGAGGAGCATACTTTATGAAGATCATGAAAAAATTCCTAACAGTTTCAGCGCTAAGCGCCGGAATCCTTCTGTCACCATTTCACGCCCACGATGCGCAAGCAAAAGTTTGGTGGAATGGAATGGAATTGGTACAGGGGCAAATCGGCAAGTTGACCGTTTTAAAAGACACAGAGCTTTATAAGTTACAAGGAGAGAAGAAAGTTTACATAAAAACGTTAAAAGCCGGTGGAGTGTACCGCATTTACACGTTTAAACCGGGCATGTTAGGGTTAGGCGGCGGATATTATGTCGCCCGCGACGCTCGGGTAAAATACGAAACTCCTTCCAAAGCGAAACTCAATCAAGTCAAAATGGAACAGCTGTTCCGTGGGGTAAAACTCGGCATGTCCGCTTCTCAAGTCAAGAAATTGGAAACCGCAACATTTCTCCTGCAAGAAAAGATAGACGGCGGCCAAGCCTGGGTCTACTCTACTTCTCTTTTCGGGTATCATACGCTGCTCGTCTATGGATTTGAAAACGGAAAGCTGGCCTTTTACGGCTACTCGTTCGATGCTGGGCAGGAGTATACAAACGATCAGCTCACCGCTATTTATAACAATCTGAAACAACAGCTCATCGCGCTATTCGGCAATCAGTATGAACAGTCTGATTCTGGACAAGGCTATCCGCCTGCACTCGTCTTTCACCATGACGGCCTTGTGATCGCCCTTTCCTACGATGCGGACGGGTTGGCTGTCACGGTCACTAGTGAACAATAACATGCCAAAAGCGAGGCTGTCCGAATGAATCGGACAGCCTCGCTTTCTTGTTTACTCCCCATTCACCAGCTTCAACTTTTCCTTCGACGGCGTTTCGTAGCGGATGTGCGTGTCGATTCCAGTCACGTAATACCCGCCGCCGACCGCGTACTGCCCGCCGAAGCGCGCGTCATACCCGTAGACGCGGTACACTTCCCCAGGCTTTAAGATGCGGACGAACACAAGGCGTCCATCCGCCGTCCGTTTCCATAGATTGATCGGCTTTTGCACCGTCAAGCGGCCGATTTGCCCTTTTTTCAGCTCCACGCCATCCCAGTAGACTTTTTTCGCCTGGCCTGGAGGAATGGGTGGCTTCTCTGGCTGCTTTGGCGGGTTGGACTCCCTATCTGAAGTATGCAGATTTCATGGCAATTATTGTAATGAAAAATACTCATCTACAGTTATCTAGTTTTTATCAGGCTCTCAGACATTGCTGTGCAATTCATTTCGTCTACCCTATGCTTTTCTAATTTTGGAGCTGTTGTCTTCTTATCACTCCCATTTAAGAGTCCGGCTATTCCACATTTTCCAATATTCATTTTCTTTTAAAATTGAGTCATATACAGGCAAAAGAAAATCCCGAATTTTCTCCATGACGAAGGGAAACTGTAGATCTTCTTTTATACCCGTTCTTTGCAAAAATGCCTTCCACTGTTTGTTTCGGCTTTCATCTTCTGCAAAAGAAGGTGAAAACACAGGATGTTCTTTTTCTAAATTCGTTCCACGTCTTTGAAAGGTTTCAAATATTGCTTCCCATAAAACACGTCCATCAAAATTCTCGGTTGATAAAAGCGTGAAAACATCATAAAAATCCTTCATTCTACTGTTGACAACAGATAGTGAGATCATCGCCTCAAACTTTTCAGCTATTACTGAATAAGTTGAGTAGACTCGAATTTCTGGGGGCTTCATATTTAATAAAGTAGGATACTGTATCTCTTGTGGTTTTGGAATCACGACATCACCAAACCCAATATCCAGTTGCAATTGCTTTTTTATTTTGCCAAGTGATGCCAGAATTTTAATACGAATCCCTTCATAATCAGCACCCTCTTTAATTCGTTCAGCCGTAATGCCGTTTACATCAAATTCGACTCCATCTTCTTCAACGGTTAAAGCACAAATTGACTCAAACGCAGCCTTAATATATTGTATATCATTCGAAATTTGTTTGGCTAAAAAGTCAATATCTTTTGTTGGTCTAGATTTAAATTGTGTTAAGGAAAATAAAAAGAGCCCGCCTTTTAGAACAAATTTATCCCGATAATTAGAAATGGAAAGGCGATATAGCAACCTTTCTTGAAAATACAACAATAAAATAAAATCAAAGGTTTTGCCGCTTTGTTTGGCAATATTCTTTAGTCTTTCTCCAACTGAAGCAGGTATATTTTTAACATTTCCCATTATAAAAGCACCTCTAAGTATTTTAATAAAACGGTCTTGATGCGCATTTTCTCAGCACATTCCACCAATTTATTTATGTTTTTTTCAGGACTTTGTAAATAATTTCGCAAACCTTCTTTCATTAAATCGATTCCTATTTTTTCTCTGTATCGAATAATGTCGCAAATCGTTTTTTCACGATTATAAATGCTTACTTTATGGCCGCCTACTTCCACTTCTTCAATTCCATATTCAAACTGTTTTTTTGAAAAATAGAAAATTTTAATTGGTGGATAATCAGGTAAACTGGGTTTCCTTGATTTTCTTTCAATAGCAATTTGGTACTCCCACGGGTTATAAGTTGTTAACTCATAAAAAGACAATGCCGACAAAAGACAAAGAACACCATTCGGGATCACTTTTGATACTTCAACCATTTCTTCATTTTGGTCATTTTCAAATTCAGCATAACGGTACAGCCCACGTTTTATCCTAATGATTTCTCCATTTTGCTCGAACTTTCGAATATAATATTTGCTCACTCCTTCTCTGGTTAAGTCTTCTGTCTTCGCAAATCCTTTTTGACGCACAAAAATATCTTTTATTATCTTGCTTACTTCTTTATTCATTCATTATCACCACTCTTTTCACCTAAACGTCGGCATTTATCATTCATTGCAAACGTTTAATATACTTATTCTCGATTATTCACAAATATCCCTCTTTTTTCACCTTAATGCATTCACTTATTATTATATGCCGACAATAAGTAAAATTCCCGCCGTTATTTTCACATATCATATTGAACCATTTGGCTCATGAAAACATGATCCACTCCCGGAAAGACATCGTGTTAATCATGGAGGGAGTGGTTGCCTCTCGAAATATCTTCATATATCATCATTCGAGCAAAATAATGCCTATGGAGGCTCCATATCATACTGACTGTACTCCATACATTGTCCTTGGTCAACCGCAATGTCTATGGCTATAGCAGCGACGTCACTGCCACTGACTATTACTCCGTTAAATGATTTGAACTGTGAACATCATAACACCTTCATTAATTACCACTTAACTTGAACGCTCTCCCCATGCGCTTAGAGGGGGAGATTCTTGGGAACCCCGCGGCAGGCTATGAACCAAGCCATCCCCGTGCGTCCCACGGCTGGGCTGTCTTGCGAAGACAGCGATTCATCCCCCACTTATGCTCAGGCGTATAAGTGAGGGCTTCTCGGTTCGGAATGATAAACATGCCAAAAGCGAGGCTGTCCGAATGAATCGGACAGCCTCGCTTTCTTGTTTACTCCCCATTCACCAGCTTCAACTTTTCCTTCGACGGCGTTTCGTAGCGGATGTGCGTGTCGATTCCAGTCACGTAATACCCGCCGCCGACCGCGTACTGCCCGCCGAAGCGCGCGTCATACCCGTAGACGCGGTACACTTCCCCTGGCTTTAGGATGCGGACGAACACAAGGCGTCCATCCGCCGTCCGTTTCCATAGATTGATCGGCTTTTGCACCGTCAAGCGGCCGATTTGCCCTTTTTTCAGCTCCACGCCATCCCAGTAGACTTTTTTCGCCTGGCCTGGAGGAATGGGTGGCTTCTCTGGTTTCTCTTTTGGTTTCGATGGAGACGGTTTTTGCCGCGGTGCTGATGGAGGCGCTCCGTTTCCTGGAGGAGCTGTGCCGCCCGGCGGAATGCTCCCGCCAGGGGATGTGCCATCCGATGGACCACCGCTGCCCGGAGAGGTGCCGTTGCCTGGTGTTGCCCCTCCGTCACGGGACGGCGTGTCGCTGCCTGGCCAACCGCTTCCTGGAGAATCGCCGTTGCTTGGCGGCGTTGTCAACGTCCCTTCGCGCAATTGCTTTGTTTCTAAATTCAGCACGTAATCTTTCGTGTTTTTCGCAATCGCTCCGCCGTCATTGTTGAAAATGGCGGTTTTGCTTTCGGCCGATGGTTCAATATGGATCGACACTTCTTTTTGATGGTTGGCCGGCGTAAACGCGTACGAGAACATCATCCGACCATCAATCGGCACCCGCTCGCCATTGATCGTCAAAACACCGTTTTTAATGGCATTGCCCTTGATCGTCACTTGCCCCCCTTGTTTTTGCACCTCTTCGATGACGACCGGCATATCAATCCAACGTAAAATGCGGTCTTGCACAACCATCGTATTGTTTCCTTCATTGTGGACCGTCACTTTCAAGTCGGTGCCAATCGATCCGTAGCCGTAGTAGCTTACATCATCATCGCCGACATCATCACGCGTATGGTCAGCGAGCCCTTCCTGATCCCATGAGCCCCCTTTGACATACTTATACGTAATCGTTTCCCCTTCTTGCACCTCGACGGTAAATTGCCAATCGGGCGTCACCGCACCGTTGCGCGACATCTCCCATGCTCCTGTGTTCCAGCCGTTCAAGCTGTTCGGAATCGTAATTCGGGCATCCAACGGTGTGTAATCCGGCGCTCTCACTTTAAAAATGACTTTCACCATCACAATGTCCGGCTTCACCTTAACCGTGTTCGACGCCACAACATTGCCGGAGCGGTCATACAACTTAACAACATACGTGTACTCGGTGCCGTTTTCGACATCATAGTCCGTAAATGAATTACCGATCGAAGTGGTTGTATGCACGGTATCACCGTTGCGCTCGATGGCTAACAAATAAGCATCCCCGTCTTTTTTCCCAACAAACATCCATGATAAATTCACTTGTCCCGATTCAACCGCAGGTTGCCGCAGCTCGATGGCTTTCGCCGGCGCTATTTGGTCGCTGTTGTCTGCCGCAAACGTCACTTGCTTCTCTTCTGTATACACCCACTCCTCGCCGAGGTTGGTCGTCAACGCATAACGATACGTATACGTCCCTGCGGCAAGCGGAGTGAAGGCAGCTCGGAACACGTTGGCGTCGCCGTCTTGTCCTTGGTAAGTCGCTTTGTATTCTTTCCATGTTTCGTCATGCGGACCTTTCACTTGCAACACCGCTTGCAACCCATCGGCAGCTCCTTTGCTTGTCACATTGTCGATGTTGACATTGACATCCACTTGCTGCGGCTTTGACAAATCCAGTGTGGCATGGCTTAACGTTGTCACGAACTGGACATTGCCGCTCGTCAGCGGATAATGAGGAACGACGCGATTCGTTTCGACCTTCGGCGATTCATTCCCGTTTTCATCGACCGCCGCAACGGCAAAGTAATAGGCTGTTCCGTTCGTCAACGAACCGATCGTGGCCGAAGGTGTTTCCGTCTCTTGCACCATCGTATAACCGGCCCCTTTTAACGTGGATTCGTAAATTCGGTATTTCGGCGCATTCCCTTCCCACGTTAACGTCACACGGCCATCCGAAGCGCTCGCCTGCAACTTTATGACTGGTGCCGGCATTTCCGCCGTCACCGTTCCAAACATCATCCGTCCATCCAGGGCCGGAATCGTGACCGTCAACGTTCCGCTAGCGACCGTGGCTTTCCCGCCATCATGCAACTCATCCGTCAGCACGGTGCCGTTCGGAAGCAACGAAGCGACGTCAAGCGCCACCGTCCTGTCCTCATTGCCGCGGTTGACGGCAATGAGCGCCACTTCACGCCCGTATTGGCGGGCAAATACGTATACATCCCCTTGCGCATACACCGTCTTGATGTCGCCATAGGCCAACAACGATTGATGGTGCTGGCGAATGTGCCCCACTTTCTGATAATGGGCCAACAGATTTTGATCTTCTTTGCCCCACGGATACGTGCGGCGGTTGTCCGGGTCTTTTGAGCCTGTTACTCCCGCTTCATCGCCGTAATAAATTGTCGGCGCTCCCGGGTATCCCATCTGCAAAATCGCCGCCAGCTTGAGCCGCTTTTTCCCAAGTTCTTCATTATAATTCGGATCAAACTCCGCCCGCTCGGCTGAATCCGTTCCGTTCCCAAGCAGAAAGACCGCCCGCGCCGTGTCATGCGAACCAATTAAGTTCATCAGCGCATAAAACGCTTCACTTGGGTAGTCTTCCCGTATGGCCGTCAGCCGTTTGTCCGCCTCTTCTGCATTTCCGTTTTTCAAAAAGTCAAGCACCGCCCCGCGGAACCGGTAGTTCATCACGGAATCGTACTGATCGCCTAGAAAATATTTCGATGCGTCATCCCAAATTTCCCCCAAAATGAGCGGCTGCTCCCCCTCTTTTAACGTCGGACCGCGGTCGTACGACCTTTGAAGCAATTCTTGGCGAAACTCGCGCCAAAACGCCGGATCCACCTCATTGGCCACATCCAACCGCCAGCCGGAAGCGCCGCGGGCAATCCAGCTTTTCGCCACCGAATCCGATTCACGGAAAATGTAATTCGCGAGCGCATCGTTGTTCAATTCACTCGGATGCGGCACTTTCTCCCCCGTCACTGACTTAAACTCCGGCAGGCTGTCATAGCCCCACCATGATTGGTATTGATAATGGCCCCCCACTTTTTTATTTTCAATATTGAACCAAAGGTGAAACCCATACGGACTGAACGTCTGCCCCTCTTGTTTGAACTTCTCTTCCGCTTGTTTCCGTGCTTCCCCCTCGCTCACTCCTTTTTCATTCATCAAATCGTAAACCGCTTCCCAGTATTCATACGCGCCGACGGTCGGATAGCGGTGGTAGCGGTCAAAGTAAATCGAATCGTCGGATACGTGGTTGAACACCCCGTCTAAGATGAGATGCATCCCCCGGTTGGCAAGCGCCTGCACAAACGACTGGAATTCTTCCGGAGAACCGAACATCGGATCCAATTCTTTGTAATTGCTCGCATCATATTTATGGTTCGATGGCGCATTGGCGATCGGATTTAAGTAAATCGTATTCACCCCAAGCGACTGCAAATAATCCAACTTTTGTTCAATTCCAGCGATGTCTCCGCCGAAAAAGTCATTCGACCATTCGCCGTCGCCCTCGTAGCCGCGCGTCCCTTTCAGGCGCGGATTATCGGGCAAATCCGACCAATCGCGATGCTCAATCGGCTGCGCCCCGCGTGCCTGCTGCTTGCTGTTGTCATTTGAAGGGTTGCCGTTAAAGAACCGATCCGGGAAAATTTGATACACAACCGCTTCTTTCATCCAATCCGGTGTTTTGTAATTCGGATCATAAACGGTCAGCTGAAACAGCTCCGCATTTTTGTCGAACGCCCTCCCCCATTGCCCTTCTTTCGCATCTTCGCCATATTCCGCCTTCATCCCGGCATCGACAGCGATAAATTTATAACCGTATATCCCCGGCGCAGAAGGGGTAAACGCGGCCTCCCAATATTCATCATCCCCGAGCACACCGACTTTTTCCATCTTGTAGACTTTGGCGGTTCCGGTCATCGCATTTTTCACATACACATCCGCTTTCGTCAAATCGCCTTTTTTCGCCGCAAGACGAAGCGTCACCTTCGTTCCCGCTTTCACCGCGCCAAACGGCTGGCGGTACAGCGCATCCCATGTATTGTGTTTTAATCGGTCTTTCTGAACAACACCGTCAGAGCCATTGGGGTTGTAGTCGGTGTACACTTCTTTTGTTTTCGCATTGAAGAAGAATGTAATGGTCGTCGTTTCCAAAACGTTTAAGCGTGCATTCTCTTGTGGGTAGCTCTCATTCCAATTGTTTCCGAGGGTAATTTTATATTCATACGATCCTTTCGGCACCTGAGCCGCAAACGTGTACACCGAGTCAAAATCATCATCGGTCAACAGCGCCGTCGATGTCCCTGGGGTCCATCCGTTGTTCTCCCCCTCATAGCCGATGGCCGGCAACACCGTCCCGACAAGACGCGGTTGTTTCTCCTTCGCAATCGCCGTATACCATGTCGAATCCGCAATCGCATGCGTCCGGTCATTGTAGTAAAACGTCACATCAGTTTGCCGATCCAGCTTCAACACCAGATTTGCGCCATTGCGGCCACCGGCGCCGTAATTTTCATCCCAACTGCCATTGACCGCAATTTTGTACTCATAGGTCCCGGCTGGCAGCGTCCCGGTGAATGTATAAAGCCCATTCCCTTCATCATGCATCCTCGTCGCCAATGCCGCCGGATCCCATTCCGCCGTATGGCCCAACTCGTTTTGCAAATTACCGACTAGCGTGATGGTTCGTGGTTGCGAGGTCGTGGATTCGGCCGTCCACCGATGCGCTCCATTCCCTAGAGTGCTAGAACTTCCCGCCCCGTTCGCAGCGCCAACCGCTTGGAAAGGAGTCAATGCCAGCAACAACACCGATGCCAAAACCAATGATAACGTTCTCCTCGCTCTCTTGATCATCCCCCGCTTCCTTCTCCGTTTTGTCAACTTCCTTCTCTCCTTTCCTTTTTATACTTTTGAGCAATCGTTTGCACAAAACGATTGATGCAAACGATTTCACCAATCTTTATCTTATACGAATAATCACAATATTTCAACTACTTTTTTGTGTTGAAAAACGAATCGTTCTGTTGTTCTATTTTCGATCTTTGTCAAACTTAAAATTGTTTGTTAGGCATTGAAATCGCTTACAAATAAGAATTATAATAGATGTAAACTTTCGAGGTTTTGCTTCCTTTTTACTCTTTTTATGCAATCGTTTCCCTTTATTTTTTGGAAGCCAAACCGTCGAATGTAACATTTAATTAAGGGGGAAGGGAATTGTGCTAACGTTTCACCGCATCATTCGAAAAGGGTGGACTTTCCTGCTCGCGTTTTTGCTCACCGCCTCGCTGTTCTGCCCAACAGAACAGCCCGCCAAGGCTGCCGCACCGTTTAACGGCACCATGATGCAATATTTTGAATGGTATTTGCCCGATGACGGCACGCTATGGACCAAAGTCGCTAACGAAGCAAAAAACTTATCGAGTCTTGGCATCACTGCCCTCTGGCTTCCTCCCGCCTACAAAGGAACGAGTCGAAGCGATGTAGGGTACGGGGTATACGATTTGTATGATCTCGGTGAATTCAACCAAAAAGGAACCGTCCGCACAAAATACGGGACAAAAACGCAGTATCTTCAAGCCATTCAAGCCGCTCATGCCGCCGGAATGCAAGTATATGCCGATGTGGTATTCGACCATAAAGGCGGCGCCGATGCGACAGAATGGGTGGATGCCGTCGAAGTCAACCCATCCGACCGCAATCAAGAAATCTCAGGCACTTACTCCATCCAAGCATGGACTAAGTTTGACTTCCCTGGCCGAGGTAACACCTATTCTAGCTTTCGTTGGCGATGGTATCATTTTGATGGCGTCGATTGGGATGAAAGCCGAAAACTGAATCGGATTTACAAATTCCGCGGTACCGGTAAAGCATGGGATTGGGAAGTCGATACGGAAAATGGAAACTATGACTACTTAATGTATGCTGATCTGGATATGGATCATCCCGAAGTCGTTGCCGAGCTGAAAAACTGGGGAAAATGGTATGTCAATACAACGAACATTGATGGGTTTCGACTCGACGCAGTCAAGCATATCAAGTTCAGCTTTTTCCCAGATTGGCTTTCGTACGTGCGTTCGCAGACTGGCAAGCCGCTATTTACCGTTGGCGAATATTGGAGCTATGACATCAACAAGCTGCACAATTACATTACCAAAACAAACGGAACGATGTCTTTGTTCGATGCCCCGCTGCACAATAAATTTTATACCGCCTCCAAATCAGGCGGCGCATTTGATATGCGTACGTTAATAACCAATACTCTCATGAAAGATCAACCGACATTGGCCGTCACCTTCGTCGATAATCATGACACCGAACCTGGTCAGGCGCTGCAATCATGGGTGGATCCATGGTTCAAACCGTTGGCTTACGCCTTTATTCTAACTCGGCAGGAAGGATACCCGTGCGTCTTTTACGGTGACTATTATGGCATCCCACAATATAACATTCCTTCGCTGAAAAGCAAAATCGATCCGCTCCTCATCGCGCGCAGGGATTATGCTTACGGTACACAACATGATTATCTTGATCATGCTGATATCATCGGATGGACAAGGGAAGGCGTCAGCGAAAAACCAGGATCCGGACTAGCCGCACTGATCACCGATGGACCAGGCGGAAGCAAATGGATGTACGTTGGCAAACAACACGCCGGAAAAGTGTTCTATGACCTTACCGGCAACCGGAGTGACACCGTCACCATCAACACTGATGGATGGGGAGAATTCAAAGTCAATGGCGGTTCGGTTTCGGTTTGGGTTCCTAGAAAAACGACCGTCTCTACCATCGCTTGGCCGATCACAACCGGATCGTGGACTGGTGAATTCGTCCGTTGGACTGAACCACGGTTGGTGGCATGGCCTTGATGCCTGCGATCGCGTTGTGAAGACATGCCGCTCTATCATTGAGACAAAAAAACACTGCCTTGCCCGCCATGAATGGCGGCGCAAGGCAGTGTTTTTTGTTACCATCCATTTACTTGCTTCAACTTTTCCTTCGACGGCGTTTCGTAACGGATGTGCGTGTCGATTCCAGTCACGTAATACCCGCCGCCGACCGCGTACTGCCCGCCGAAGCGCGCGTCATACCCGTAGACGCGGTACACTTCCCCAGGCTTTAAGATGCGGACGAACACAAGGCGTCCATCCGCCGTCCGTTTCCATAGATTGATCGGCTTTTGCACCGTCAAGCGGCCGATTTGCCCTTTTTTCAGCTCCACGCCATCCCAGTAGACTTTTTTCGCTTGGCCTGGAGGAATGGGTGGCTTCTCTGGCTGCTTTGGCGGATTGGGCTTTTCTTCCTTCCAAAGCGGCAAGGCAAATTCATATTGGGCAAATCCGCTCGGCAAAGTGGCGACATAGCGGATGCTGCCGTCTTGCGGCAAGTATTTTTGCGCTTCCGGCGACGATTCAAAGGAAACAGTCACCGACGCTTTTCCTTTCACCGGCGCAAACCGCCAGTTGCCATCCGCCGACGGGTTGATCGTTCCGTTTTCCCGAATGTAATCGATGATCACTTGCCGGTTTTCATCCGGCGCGGCCAAAATCGTGTTTTTCCCGCCCGGATTGATGAGCCGGTTCGTCGTCGCCCGATAGTTGTTCGTTGCGACGATAAATTCCATGTTCGGCGTCACTGGCTTGCCTTCGAATTTCAAATTTTTAATCCGGTTCGCGTTCGGATGGATCACATTTTGGTTTTTGTCGTATTTCGCCGGTTCGTTCACATCGATTTCATACGTTACGCCGTCAATAATATCGAAGTTGTACGTTGGGAAATCATTGTTGACGAGCGGTTGAACGTCTGTCTTGTTCGGGTCAATTTGGTTGAATTGCCCCGCCGACCACTCAAGCCATTCTTTCAACTCGGCTCCCGTAATTTTCAGCGCATACACCGTGTTCGGATACAAGTACAAATCGGCGACGTTTTTAATGGCGATTTCCCCTGCCGGGATGTCGGTATAATAGCTCGCCCCGCCGCGTCCGCCTGCTTTGAACGGAGCGCCGGCCGACAGCACCGGAAGGCCTTCATATTTCGTCCCTTTCAACATCTTTTCGACATACCATTTTTGCGCGTTCGTGACGATTTGCACCGACGGATCGTCTTTGATGAGCGCAAAATAGCTGTTGATCGGGCTCGTCGTTTTCCCAACCGGGCTGCGGACGTACTGAATCGTCGCTTCATGTTCCGCCTGGATCGCCTGCTCAACAGCTGGGTCGCTGTCGACAAGCGGCGTTTTCGTCGCCTTGTCATACACTGGACGGAGCTGGGCTTTCGCTTGCGTCACTTTCCATTTTCCGTCGACTTGCTCGACCGTCAAGTCGATCACGCCGAGCGCATCACCCCATGAACCCGGCATCGTCACTGGAACACCGTTAATCGTTCCGGTTTCATTGTTGATTCCGTTTCCGTCCGGAAAATCTGGTGTCGTGCCTGGAAGGGCCGGGAATTTTTTATGCTGGTGGCCGGTCAACACGGCGTCGACCCCCGGAATTTGCGTCAAATAATACGATGCATTTTCCATGTTCGGGCTGTTTCCGCCTGTCTCAATGCCCGAGTGCGATAGCACGACGATCAAATCGGCCCCTTCCGCTTTCATTTTTGGAATATACTTTTGCGCCGACTGCACAATGTCTTTCGCAATCACTTTCCCTTGCAAATTCGCTTTGTCCCAATCCATAATTTGCGGCGGCACAAAGCCGATGACGCCGATCTTCAGCGTATGTTTCTCCCCGTCTTCATCAACGACTTCTTTCTCTAAAATTTGATACGGCGTAAAATAGTTGACATCGTTATCCGGATTTTGGTCATGATCGTCACGGTACACGTTCGCATTCACGATCGGTAGCTTGGCATCGTCATACACTTCATTGAGGAAATCCAAGCCGTAGTTGAACTCATGGTTCCCAACCGTTGCCGCATCGTACTTCAACAAGTGCAGCAACTTCACCGCCGGATGCACTTCTCCGTCTTGCAGCGGCTTCACTTTGGCCACATAGTCGCCAAGCGGAGTTCCTTGAATCAAATCCCCGTTGTCAAACAGAAGCGTGTTTGGCTGCTCAGCGCGCGCCTGCTCGATCAAACGCGCCGTTTTCGACAACCCGAACTCATTCGTCGGACTGTCTTTGAAATAATCGTAGTTGACGAGATTCATATGTACGTCTGTCGTCTCTAAAATGCGCAGCTTGACGACATCTCGGTCTTCCGCGCCCGCTGCTGTCGGCAACACAACCGGAGCAAGCAACCCCAACGCCAACACCACGCTCGCCGCCGAGTATTTCTTCCGTGTTTTCAATGCCCATCCCCCTCACTCAGATCAAATCATTGTCATCTCTACATCATATTACCATAAAAGCGACAAAATTTTGATAGAAAAAACAAAGAAATAGAGGAAAGAAACAGACAATATCGAAAGAGAGAGATAGAGGAAAGCACAATGTCCTATTCTTGGGGACGGTTGATCTTTCCAATCTTCCTTTCCACATTCATGCTGTATATGATCCTTGAAACCGCCGTCCGACGAGCGATGGACAGCTCAACATTAGCAGAACACATCAAAAAACCGTTGGAAGATAGGAAAAGAAGGAATGACAGCCGACATTAAAGGCATAACACGCATCGTTAAGAGGAGTAGATAAGGAAGCAGAAAAGCTGTTCAAATAATCCATTATCCGCAGAGAGAATACGCCTTTAAGAACTGCCTTTTCTAAAAGAGCAGGAAGAAGCAACCCAAACAAAAACAGAAAATCGCCATTGCAATACAAAGAAGAGCGCCCTCCACTGGCGCCCTTCCTTATCCCTATAGCAAATTGAGCAACGCCTTTTTGTTCGCTTGCACTTGTTCGTTCAACGCCTTGACTTTTTCTTTTACCTTCTGAATGTCTGCGTTGTTGGCGCCGACTTTCTTTTCAAGGGCGCGAATTTCATTCGTCACCGCCCGCAGCTGGTTGGACAACGCGATGAGCTGGCCGATGAGGCCATCGATTTGCTCTTGTTTTTCCTCATCGAGCTCCGCTTGATCCTCATCAACAGGCTGTTGAGAAGTCGGAGACGGCGCCTCTGTTGCAGTTTGCCCGCTGGCAGCCGGAGCTGCAGCATCATTGGCCGCTACGGCTTGTCCGCTCGGAGCGTCAGTTGCCGCTGTGGCTTCTGTCGGTTGAGAAGTGGACGGCTCGCCCGTTGACGCCGAATCAGCAGACCCCGGCGAGGCTTGCGTGTCCGTCGCCGGTTCCGCTTCACTTAACGCTTGAATGCGAGCGGTCACTTTGTCTAGCCGCTCTTCAATTTGGCTCACTTTTTTATGTAACTGCGCCAACTTTTGCGCAAGCATTTTTTGCTGCTTGGACGATTCCTGTTTTTTCTTCGCCTCTGTTTCCTTTTGTTCCGTCTGCTTCTTGATGACGATTTCCACTTTCTTCACCGTCATCTCGCGTTCATGCGCTTTGCCTGCAGGTTTGGCGGCCGCCCACGTCGGAGAGGCGACGAGCATCGACGCCACCAAAATCGGCCATCCTTTCTTTAACATTACCAATTCCTCCTTTATTTTTTTGGTAATGGCAGCTGGCTGGCATAGGTTTCCCCTTAGCCCCTGTAGCTTTGTGACGCTAAGTTTCCTTAGCTGTACCTTTATCATGATTGTACCATGATTTTCTTCGCGAAGAAGTGAGACGAAATGACTATTTTCGACCGTTGAACCATTTCATATATGTCTCAAACATTCCTGGTTCACCATTAAATCCCTAGTTGAAGTTCGTGTACAGTATATTTGCTTTTTGTCACAACTCCCGGGTTCCGCAATGTTTCATGCACTTTCTCATTATACAAGCGAACGTTTTCATTCATGACCTTCCACTCAACCGACCGTTGATGGCAAAACCCATCGTTATCATTGTCAAGATGTTTCACGTAGCGATAGGGGCCGACGATCCTGATGCTGAGCAATGCTCCATTACGAACCAACACGATATCCCTTGTTCCATCGTGTTTACAAATGCCCAGATCGCGCCAAGAGCGTTGCCAAGCTTCGCCCCCGAATAATGGTACACGTTGCGCAATCGCTCTCTCAATTCATCTTTGCTTATACCGTCCAACTTGCCAATCAGCGGCCAACCAATCCCAATGACCTGGTCACGAATAAATTCGTCGTACCGCTGAAACCCATGCGGTTTTGTTTTGATTTGAAATACATGCGCCATTCCTAATCCCCCGTTTCCCTTTCAATCTCCGCCTTAGCCACACCGTCCCATCCATCGAAAAGCGACAGGCACGTAACCATTTCAACTTCTTGCATGCTTCTTAAGAACGGAAGTAATCGCCTCAATCGTTTCTTTGGCGGCATCCGTCAACGCTTCAAACTTAAAGGCTATCGACTGGGCGCTTGGATTGATGGACGGGCCTTCGTTTTGATCTCTGCGAAACGCGGTGATCGCCTCTAAGTCTTGTTTGAGGCCATCCGGAAGCGACGCTCGTTCGAACCTCCAACTGACGATGTGGGGCTCTTTCGTTGTGTAATCGTTGCTTCCTTCATATTGTATGGCCCCGATGCGCTTCTTTCCTTTCTCGGAAGCCGTATCATTCATAAACAACTGCACTGTTTGTTTCGCATTGCCATCACATAAATGCAAGCCTGCTTCCATCGATTTGTTTGCAATCAAATGAAAAATGGGTGCAACGGCAAAGGGGTACTCGAGCACCTTCATCTTTTCGTCTCCTTTCTTTTCATTCATTACATTTCCAATACCCCGAAAACTCCCTTTACTGAGTTTCATCATCTATCATTTTATTACGTTTTCATAAAAGTGGAAATATCCCTCTTGTTCGTCAGGACCAAATATTAGTATTTTCCTCCTCCAATCATTAACACAAATCGCTGGAAGAAGCGGTACACGTTGATCACCGTCAGCCGGTTTTTCGTGTCAAGGCAGACAACGACAAACTTCTCCCTGTCGGCTTCCACGAGAAACGGCTTCAGCAGCTTGTACGCGTCTTCCGGCGACTTGATTTGTCGCTCCCTGTACAGCACGCTCGACTCCCGAACGAGCCTCAAGCTGACGATATTCACGCGCTTCGCTGGTTGCATCTGACTCCCTCCTAAAACAAAAATAGCCCCAATTCCCCGAAAGGAATGGAGGCTTTATGATTGTAGGTTCAAAATCATAATATATATTTGAAATCAAGCTTGATACAGATTCGGGCAAAAAGAAAAGCCCCGCAGAGTTTTCTCTCCAAAGGACCTTTCGCTATGATAGATACTTATAGCTAAAAAGAGTGACCACTAAATATGGTCACTCTTTAGAAGGTGCAATATTATTTTGCTAATGTTACAGAAACATCGCCCTTAACAGTTACACCGTTAACGTCTTTGATATCTCCGTCACCAGTACCAAGAGTCTTCACTGTTACTGTAGGCGAAGATGTTACTGTAGACCAGTTAGAATTTCCTGGCGTCACAGTAATAATTAAATCTTTACCAGATACAGATGCAGTTGCTGTAGCATCTCCAGCTGTAAATGTAGTAGTGCCATTAGAGATTTCGATATCATCTAAGATATCAGCGATATTAGCAAATGAAGCGCTAATATTCTCATTAAATGTAAGTTTAAGGATATTATTTCCTACTAATGTTGCACTTTGCAACGTAGCTGGCGTGTTATCTTTTACTTTTACAGTTCCAGATGTAGCAACAACTGTTTTACCAGTTGAAGTTTGAACATTTTTAACAGCTAGTACAGCATTTGCAGGTGTAGTAGCTGAACCAATGTTAATTGAGTTGCTTGGCAATTCGATAACTACTGTTCTGTTTGCAGCACCGTTTTTGAAATAGATATCAGTTCCGCTTGGTAAAGCTGCTCCATCCAATGTATAGTTAGCAGGATTTAATGCTGAAGCAGCTGTTACATCTTCGCTAAATGTTACTTCAAAAACGTTAGGAACTGCAGAACTAGAAACTGTTTGGTTAGCAATGGTAGCAGTTAAATCAGTCGTAGTAGCACTAATAGAAACAGTTGCAGTAGCTGCAGCATTAGTATTAGTATGAGCGTCTTTAACTGCACCAGCGTCTAAACGAACTGTATATGTTCCAGCTGGTAACTTACCTGAAACAAGGTCTGCAGTAGCTGGAGTAATTACAAGGACTTTAGCGCCATCTCCAGTAGCCGCTTTTTGAGTAGCGTTAGCAACTGCACTCAACGCAACTCCATCTTTGCGTAATACGATTTTGCTTGTATCAATATCACCAGCAGCACCAGAAATTGCTTCATCAAATGTTACTTCAATGTCTTTTCCGTTAGAAGCAACTTTCGCTGAAACTACTTTTGGACCAGTAACATCTTTAGTCATAGTAACGCTTTGAGTTGTAGCAGCAAGTTTTTTGCCGAATACATCTGCAATTGCGTTATCAGCAAATACTAATGTTACCGCTTTTGAATTTGCACTACCATAGAAATAGTTAGGTGCAGTACCACTAAATGTTACGATAACCGTTTTATTAGAAGTATCAGTTGTATCAAGAGCAGCTGTTACGTTATTTGAGCTCACTACAGTTCCATCGATAACTGCAGTTAGAGCACCATCAATAGTAGCACTGTCGCTCGCAAGAGATTTATTGAATACTACTTTCAATTGGTTAGAGCTAATTTGTGTAACAGATGTTACTTGCAATGCAGAAGCATCGTTAGTAATTGTTACATTACCAGTGTATGGAGTAAGTATATTATTTGCTGCGTCTTTCGCTCCAGCTACATATAAAGTTGCTGTAGAGCCAGCAGCTACTGAAGAAGGCTTAGCAAAATCAATTTTTGTTCGATTTGTACCTACTACAAATGAAGCACTTGTTACAGGTTCACCATTTAATCTTACAACGTCTGGAACTGCAGTAATAGGTTCTGAGAATGTAACTTCGATTTTGTTTGTAATTGTATTATAGCTTACATTTGATACTGTTGGACTTGTTTGGTCCTTAGTTGTAAATGTACCAGCATATGCTGTAAGTGCTTTACCATCAGTAGCTTTAACAGCATCAGAAACAGTTACCGCATAAGTTCCGTCGAAGTACTTAGCACTAGTAGCATCAACAGTTAATGTTAATGTTTTACCATCAGCACTTAAAGAACCTGTAATTGTATCAGAACTTGAATCAACATTCTTATTAGCGTCTGTTGTATCATTTACTGTACGTTTTACTGTTACTACACCAGCATTAAGTGTTCCTGTTGTTACGTTAGAGAAGATTGTAGACTTGTCAACAGCTTTGTTGAATTTAATTTCAATTTGTTTAGCGTTAATCGCACTTACACTCTCAACCTTCGGCGTCAATGCCGCTTCATACGCCGCGTTGGCGTCTTGGGCTGCTTTTTGCAGTTCGGCTTTGAATGCATCGGTGACTTTCGATACGTATTGGTTGACTTGGTCAAGAGCAGCTTTCGCTTTGTCCAAGTTGCCGGCTTTGATGGCGTCTTGCGCTTCACGCGCTTTCATCGAAACGGTGATGTCGTAGACTAAGCTGTCGCGCAGTTTTTGTGCTTCGGCTTTGAATTGCGAACGAAGCAGGTCGCGCGTCGATTGGCCGTATACGCGGTCGAGAATGACCGTGCGCGTTTTGAGCTCGTACGAAATTGTGTGGTAGAGATCTTCGGCTTTTTTCAGGTCTTTCGCATCGATGGCTGCTTTGAGTTCTTGACGCATCGCGTCTAACTTTGTCGCATAGTTGTAAGCGTCGATGTACGTAGCGACGCGCGCTTCGCCCGATTTCGGGTTGGCTTTGAATACATACGTTTCGTATGTAGCTTGCAAGTCAGCCAAATACGCGTCTTTTTTCGCGCCGCCGGCTTTGTTTACAACAGCGACAGCGTTCGCATATGCCTGTTTCGCTTGGTTGTACGCAGCGTAAACGTCGCTGATGTTCGGCAGTTTACCCGTTTCCGTTACCGTATGGCTGTACGTATAGTACGCTTCTTTCATTTGCGCTTTCGCCTGGCTGACGACCGTTGCCACGTCCGTCGCCGCTTGGGAAGCGTGCGGGTTGGCGGCAACGAAAGCGCTCGCTGCTACAGCGCTGGCTGTGGCGAGTTTGACTGCTTTCTTTTTGTCCATAAAGCTCAAAATCCCCCTTCGTTTTTATGAAACTTTAGGACAATGGGTACTAAACGTTTCCGCTTAGTAGATTCATTGCCTAAAAGGTGCTAACAAGAACCAACATCATCCTTTGCGGCTAGATGCTGGACCGATTGGCAGTCCGCGCATCCAGTGCTAGCACTTGCACATCATTCCTTAATGCTCCACGTCTCCTATAATAATACATTTTTCTTCTAAATTCTAGCCCTAAATACAAATTTTTTAGAGAATATGACATTGAAATTATTTCCATCAGTGACGGCATTGATATGAATATGATGGAAATCAGAATGTTAGAACGATATTTTTGCAGATTGATGGGTTTCGTTTTGTAAAAAAACATCAATCGTTTTTCTTCACCGTGACGTCCATCGGTTGGCCGAGCGTCATTTTGACGACATCATAGCGGTCATTCAAGTACAAGTCGAGAAAGCGGAACTGGCCGGAGAATTGCTCCGGGCTGTTGGTGACGGAAAATTGCAGCTGCATTTGGTAATCTCCGCTGTTGGCAAGCTGCTCGGCAATTTTTTCGATTTCGTCTTTCGGCACATTGTACGCCTTCAAGTAAGAGATCGAATCGGCAATGGCCTCAACATTGTCGTTAAAGTAAATGTCAAGCGTCACAGCGGAGTCGCTGATGCGCCCTTCGATCGGCAAGGACATATTTTTGCCGTATAAGTACCAGCCAAACAGACGGCTGCCTTTTTGCCGCTCGATGACGAACGGGACGGATTCATTTCCTGCCTGCAGAATGTACTGGCCTTTCCATGAGCGGGTGACAAGAGCGAGAAGCTCGTCTTTTGTGAACGGCACGTACTGGATGGCGTCCCCTTGTTTGGCATACAACCCGCCGCCGAGGCTGTAATAGACGGCGCCGCCTGCCCGTTTTTGGCTGTAGACGCGATACTCGCGCCCTTGTTTCGCTGTCATGGCGGGCTGCCATGTCGTTCCGTTCAGGCGGTACAGGGACGTGTCGCGCAAAATGACGACTTTGCCGATCATCCCTTGTTTCCATTGGACTTGCCCCCATTGGACGGCGGCGTCAGCCGTTTGTCCATTTCCTCCGAGGGCGATGGCGGCGGCGAGGCAGACGGCGGCCGCCATTCGCGATGCATGCTTCATTTTCTGTTCCTCCTCACTTGATCATCGTGGCCGTTTTGGCATGCTAGAACAATCGTTTCGCCCCTAAATACCGCTGCTTCCAATACGATTGGTCCAGGCGGCTGATCGTCACGCCTGTCGAGGCGCCGCTATGGACGAACTGGCCGTTGCCGATATAGATGCCGGCGTGCGATGGGCCGCTCACGGTCGTGGCGAAAAAGACGATGTCGCCGACTTCCGGGGCGGAAACGGCCGTGCCCGCATTCCACATCAAGGCGACGGTGCGCGGCACGGTGACGCCTTGTTGCTGGAAAAGGTAAAAAATGAAGCCGCTGCAGTCAAATCCCTCTTCCGGCGCATCGCCGCCCCAAACGTACGGAGCGCCGAGCAGTTCGGCCGCATCAGCGACAAGTTCGATGACGTCCACCTTCACCGCGGGGGCTTGTCCGATCAGACGCTCGTATGTTTCACTGTCAACGACGCCGGTCGCTGGGAGTTTGGCCGCTTGTTGGAAACGACGGACGGCATCGGCGGTGGCGGTGCCGTAGTAGCCCGTGGCTTCCGGATGTGTAAAGTAGCCGAGCTCTTTCAGCTTCGTCTGAATGCGCTTGACGTCGTCGCCGCGCGCGCCGATCGAAAGGCGAATCGTTGAGCGTTCGGTCGCAGCGGGCGGGGTTGCCTTCGCTTTCACGGCATTCGCAAGGCGGGCGGCGGTTTGGTTGTCGACCGCGCCGGTCACTGGCAGACCGTTGTCGCGTTGGAAGCGGCGGACGGCGTCAGCCGTCAGCACCCCGTAGTAGCCGGTGATATCCGGATATGTAAAGTAGCCAAGCTGTTTGAGCTGCTGCTGCAGCTCGCGGACTTGGTCGCTGCGGGCGCCGACCGTCAGTACGTCAGACGACGGGGCCGTCTGGCTTGTTTCTTTTTGCTTTAGCCGCTCCATCGTCGCGCGATCCGCCCGCCCGGTTTCGGGAAGCCCGTTTGCCCGCTGAAACTGCCTCACCGCATCGGCCGTCACCGCACCATAGTAGCCGGTGATTTGTGGGTAGCGAAAATAGCCGAGCTGTTTCAGCCGGCGCTGCAAATCGCTGACGGCCACGCCGCGCGAACCGACTGCCAACGCGTCGTTTGACGCAGGCGCGCTTTTGAGCTTCGCGTAGGTGGCGTCATCGACGATGCCCGTAGCCGGCAAATTCATCGCCCGTTGGAACGCTTTGACCGCTTCTTCGGTGATGGCGCCGAAGTAGCCGGTCGCTTTTGAGTATGTAAAAAAGCCTTGTTCCTTTAAACGTTGCTGGATTTGTTTAATCTCGGGGGAACTCATGCCTTTTTTCCATTCCGCCGCCTGGCTGTCATCCGGGGCAAGAAAAAAGGACGAAGCCATGACAGCGGCAAAGACGACGTGATTCGGTTTCACGGATGCGTCCTCTCCCTTCGCCGCCCTTTCGTTTTGTTGTCGTCTTGTCCTGAATGGATGTTCAAAATGAGGAGCGACAATGTTCTATATTTTCAGTATACCGTATGAAAGCCATGAAAGGAAATGATTTTTTCCATTGGAAAAGGAAAGAAGATCATGAATCTGAATGGGGTGTTCCCCTTTTCGGACGCGACAGATTGGCGAACAAGTGCGACACACGCCGATCATCGACAAGATAAATCGACTGCAGCACGTCATAAATGAGCTGTTTTTCCATCGCCAACCATTCATCTGCGCGGATCGGGATGTATTTTTGCTTCGGTTCGTTCCACTCGTAGAGGGCGACGGTAAACTTTTTTTGGCGAAGGTCGAGCTTGACGATAAACATGTACAACTGGCTCGTGCATTTAAACACAAAATAGAGCTGAGCTTCGGACGAGCACGTGATCGTGCGGAACAACACCTCGCCTTCCGTTGAAAACTGCGTCCGCCCGTCTTCATTTTTTAGCGATCGCAATGAATCAGTGAAACTGGCCGGGGCGATCGTTTTCAGCCGCACGGAAAACGGATTTTTCATTTCCTTAATATAGATATGGTACACTTTTGGGGCGTGCTTCTCCCCGTTTCGTTCACAAATGACAAAATCGGCGAGATAGATATTCACCTTGACCCCCTCTTTTTGGTTCATAATTTACCATTTTTAACTAATTGTACTATGTCCTTCCTGAGCAAAAAAAGATGCCGAACGCCGGAATCACGGACAAATCCGTTCTGATTTAGAAACAAAGAGAGAAATGGGCTGAAAAGGAACAACCATTGGCTCCATGCTTTTCTATCTTTAAAGAGTAATAATGAAAAGCGTGGTGACGAACAATGACAAACCTTGGGGAGACGCTCAAACGGCTGCGGAAACAACGGCGCTGGACGCAGGAACAGCTGGCCGCACAGCTGAACGTGTCGCGCTCGCAAATCAGCAAATGGGAAAACGGCAGCTTGCTTCCAGATGTGCAGTCGCTTGAGAAGCTATGCCAGTTATTTGACGTCAGCGCCGATTTTTTGCTTGGCGGTGAAACGCGCCAGCGCGAGCTGTTGCGCGAAGTGACGGACATGTACGGAACGGCGGATGTGCACGAAACGGCGCTCGCGGCGTTGGATTACTTGCTTCAGAACCGGGAAATGAGCGAAGCGGTGTACGCGCTCGCGAAGCTGCCGGATAAAAAGCGGAAACATGTCGAAACGATGATCGTGACGATCGTGAAAGAGTGCTCCGAGCTCATTTAGCTCCCCAATGCTGAAAAAAGCGCTAACAACGATGTGCTAGCGCCATCCATTGGGGGAGTGTTTGGGGACACGTTCTCTCTCTTGAGGATTCGCTTTGAAAGGCATGGATGGGGAAACGACTATACGTGCTCCGGCCATTCTTGTTTCTTGCCAGAGTGAAGAAATTGGACGGACTGTGCGACGACTTCGGTGACATAGACGCGTTGACCGTCTTTTTTATCGTAGCGGCGCGTTTGAATTCTCCCCGTCACCGCCACCATCGATCCTTTTCGGCAATAATTGGCGGTATGTTCCGCCGTTTTCCGCCATAAGACGCACGGAACGAAATCGGCGTCAATCCCCCCTTCTGCGTTGCGAAAATTTCTCGCCACCGCCAGCGTGACAGTTGCGACGGCAGCCCCTTCGGCCGTATAGCGAAGCTCGGGATCTTTCGTCAAACGGCCGACCAACACGACTTGGTTAATCATGTGTTGGCGCATCCCCCCTTTCCTCCACCGCACCTTTATGATAACGAATCTCGTTTTAGGTCGTAAAATCGCGATTTTTGCATTTTTTGCACACTCTATGGATATAATCCAGTGAAAAAGGCGAAATCTCCGTCGACAATGGCGGGGCAAAATGGCGTTTTTGCCATCGGGCGGAAAACATGCAGATCGTTTTTCAGCACTAGGGGCCGCATCCCGTTTTTCTTCCCTCGTCCGCCTGTGCTATAATCTTGGATAAGACAACGGTAACGAGGTGGACGAGATGAAAACGTTCAAGCTTGTCGGGCTCTCGGTCATCGACGACGACATGCACCGCCAAGACATCCCATTTATTGACGGGCTGATCATCAATAAAGAAGACGGGCAAAACCGCTGGCTCGTGGAGGCGTATTTGGATGACGACTATGAGCCGATGTTTGTGAGCCTGCAGCGGCGTCCAGAGTTTCAATTGCAAGTGACGATCACCCATACGAGCAATGACCCGGCCAACATGCTCGTCGCCGTCCGCTCGATCACGAAAATGAACGGCCATATCAGCGTCTTGATGGAAGGGCTGATGATCCCGCGGCGCACCCATTTGGCGGAAGTCGTGCTGGCCGGCCTTGTCAGGAAAGGGCTGCAAGGCGAGGCGCTGCTTCAAGAGTTTCGCCAGCAAATGCATGAGCGAATCGACGCCAAGACACCGCATGAACGAAAAAGGTAAAAGGCTGGAGAGCGCGCTTTCCAGCCTTTTTGTTTGCCTTCCTGCAGGCAAGCGGATCATCCTCTTGGAAACGCCTGGGCATCCACCCGGACCGGGCGGGCGGTGACGATGCAGCGCTTCGGGGCGCGGCCGATCAGGCGAAACGGATAGCACGTCGTCACCGTCAGCGTCGGGCGCGCTTTGTCGACCAAAACGGTTCGGTCGTCGTCATCGACGATGCGGATGTTGACGATGCGGTAATGGATGGACGCGCGATCCGTCCGAATGATCAGCGCATCGCCGATCTCCAGCTCGCCAAAGCGGCGGAACACGGTATCGCGGTGCCCGGATAACACGACATGCCCTTTTTCCCCCGGCCAATCGCTCGCCGGATAATGGCCGACGCCACGGCGCAATTCTTGTTCGCGGACGCCTTCATACACCGGAATCGCCGCCCCGAGCTTCGGAATGGCGAGTTCGCCAAGGCAGGCGCCAAGCGGCGCGTCTTTTTGCGCCGAACGTTCGGCTGGAAGGCTTGCGGTCGGCGGTGAGGAAGGCTGAGGGGCATCCCGCTTGACTGCCATCCGGCCGACGGTGTACCAATAACCGTTCCAGCCGGCCGCCGCCGTCCCGATGACGATCGCCGCCAGCGCCGCCCATCGCGCGGCCCGGCGCTTCCACGAAAACCGCGTGGGCTTGCCGTTCACGTTCCTTCACCCTTTCAGCCGCCCGACCCGCCGGTAAAGAAGGAAGCCGGCTGAAGCGAGCAGCAGCCCGGCCAATGTATAGGTCAAATACGGCGACGCCGTCTCCGGAAGTTTTTCCCCATACATCTTTCCTTTCATCTCGACCGCGAGCAGCCCAGCGTCAATGCTTTTCTCCCCCGCCCGGACGATGTAGCCTGATGTCAACATTTCCCGCGTTATGGCGATATCGGCGATCTTCTCGCCTTGGCGGTTGGACAATCGAACGCGGATCGGCTCCGCTCCGGCCGTCTTTATGCCCGACCCGTCAGATGGAAGGTTCGCCTTAAGCTCGAGCAGGCGAAGCCCCTCTTCCCATATCGCCCGCAGTTGGCGGCGCTCTTCATCCGTCCACGACCCTTCCGTCTCCGCAAACGGGCGCAGCCGCTCGCGAAGCGCCAAAAGCCGCTCGGCTAACTGCGGGTCGTCAATCGAGGCGATATGGCGGGTGAAGGCGCGCACTTCTTGTTCCGTCATCCCGATGGCCCCAAGCAAGTCGTTGATTTGCTGCATGGCAGCGTTGCGCTGCGAGTAAAAACGGATGGCCCGGTCTAAGTCTTCGACAAATGTGTAGTCTTGCACCGTTTCGCCAAACTGGCCAAGCAGCGCCTCGAGCTCCTCGACCGTCAGCCCGTGCCGGCGCAGCACGGTGTGAAGCCGCTCATGCGTGATGGGCGTGCCGAGCCATTGTTTCAGCTCATCCATCGTGCGAAAATCGGCGGCTGTCAAGCCGTATTGATCCAAATAAACCAACAGGTCGCTCACCGTCCAGCCGACGCTCTCGGCGTACTGCTCAAGCTCGCTTCGGCTGATGGCCGCCGCCTCAGCCGGAAACGAAGCGAAAGCAGCGACAAGCACAGCCATTCCTAGCCATTGCCGCATTCGTTCTTCCTCCCTTCCGCTTTCTTTGACGTACATTGGTAGTATTTTCCGAACATGCCGCTCTTATGTACGCCAACCAGCGAAAAAAGAAGAAAACTCGGCTTAGAGCGCTTGAACACCAACGCTTAGAGGGGGGAGATTCTCGGGGACACCTGCCCCACGGCAGGCTGCCAGCCAAGCCATCCTCGTCTGCCCCTGCGATTTGGCTGTCCCAACGAAGTCCTTCTTTTCAGATATTTTGGGCGGCGTTGGGGGAACATCCATGATGGAAGACGCTGATTCATTCCCCTTCCGCTGATCGCGTGAAAGTGGGGGCTTCTCGGTTCATAAGAATAGGCGCCCGAGTTTCGGACGCCTGTTTCGCGTTAGAAAAGGCGGCTCACGGTTGCCTGTTGGAAGTAGGCGTTGTACAAGGCGCGAACCGCCTCGTTGACGACTTCTTCCTTCACGCCGAACATCATGCTCACTTCAGATGAACCTTGGTTGATCATCTCTAGGTTGATGTTGGCGTTGGCGAGTGCGGTAGTCGCTTTCGCCGCCATCCCGATCGTTTTTTCCATCCCTTCGCCGACGACCATAATGAGCGCCAAGCCGTACTCAATCGTCACCTCATCGACGGCAAGCTCTTCGCGGATGCGGGCGAGGATGCGCTCATCTTTTCCGTCCGCGAGCTGATCCGCCCGCAAAATGATCGACATGTTGTCGATGCCGGATGGCGTATGTTCGTAAGAGATGCCTTCGTCTTCTAAAATTTGCAGCACGCGCCGGCCAAAGCCAATCTCACGGTTCATTAAGTATTTGCTGATGTTGATGCTGCAAAAGCCAGTGTCGCTCGCAATGCCGGCGACCGGTTCATCGACATGGTTGCGCTTGGCGACGATCCACGTGCCTGGAGCGGCCGGGTTGTTCGTGTTTTTCACGCAAACGGGAATGCCGGCGCGGTAGACCGGTTCGAGCGCCTCGTCATGAAAGACGGAAAATCCAGAATACGACAGCTCGCGCATCTCGCGGTACGTGATTTCTTTCAACTTGCGGGCATCGGCGACGATCGATGGGTTAACGCAATAAATCGAATCGACGTCGGTAAAGTTTTCGTACACGTCTGCTTTGACGCCCGCGGCAACGATCGAGCCCGTGATATCCGACCCGCCGCGCGGGAACGTGACGATATGGCCGGATCGAGAATAGCCAAAAAATCCCGGGATTACGAGCACGCCACGACGTTCACGGAGCTGACGCAGTTTTTCGTATGATTCGGAAAGCACTTGGGCGTTGCCTGGCTCATCGGTGACGATAATGCCCGCTTCAAGCGGGCTGACGTAGCTCGCATCAAGCCCACAATCTTGCAGATAGAGCGCCATGAGCCTTGCGTTATGATCTTCGCCGCTCGCTTTCATGGCGTCCAACAACCGGGGCGGCTCGCTTCGATAGGCGCTGATTTTCGACTGCAAGTCATCGACAAGCTCGGCCAAAAAGCCGTCGGCTCCCAGCCCCAGCTCATCGGCGATGTCAGCGTACCGCTTCACGATCGCTTCCATCGTTTCCTCATGCGGCTCGCCAGCCACAACTTGTTCGGCCAGCTGGATGAGCATATCGGTCACTTTCACATCGTCTTTGTACCGTTTCCCCGGCGCCGACACGACGACGATGCGGCGCTCGATATCCGAGCAGATGATATCGGCCACTTTGCGGAACTGCGCGGCGCTCGCCACCGAACTTCCACCGAATTTGGCTACCTTCATCGTTCATGACCCTTTCTGTCGAAAGTCTCTATAATTGTTTATCATATCACATTTTCCCGCCCATGGAACCATTCATTTTTTAGAAATTTCCGCGAACGCTCAAAACCGCCGCCATCGCCGGACATGATTCCCTATCACAACAGATGATTCCATGTCGGAAAGACGGTGATGCCACAGATCCCCGCCTTGACGAACAGATGATGGTTCAGCGCAGCACCGTGTTTCCATCGCCCTTCGCTACTTTTTCCGAAATTGACATCCTTCTCACGTTTGCGCCGCATTACCGCGGCGGACGTTGGCGATCCCTTCTTTGCAGACGCCGTACGGCAGCCACGAGCAGTTGCGGCATAACTCGTCCAAATCATCCGGCTTGACCCGTTCCGCCGTCCGCCGGATCAGTTCAGACTTCCAATACACGTTGCCCGGTTCCAAGCCTAAATGGCGAATGACGTTGCCATCGAGCGAACGGACATGGGCGTCCGAATTCGGACCGGCTTCACACGTTGTCTCCCCATGATGCGGGCAGGCGAGGCAAGCCTCGTCAAGCGCCGCGACGACTTCAATCGGGAAATCGTCATTTTCATCGCGAATGCGAGCCACGATCTCCCACATTTTTTCCACGAATGACGGGCTGTAGCCCATGCCACGAAATCCGTGCACACAAAGCAAATGATGGCCCCGCAAACGAACTGGTTTCATCTTCTCTCCCCTTTCTTTTTTCTCTTCAAATATATGCCGCCCCGCTTCCATGATTTCGGTCGTCTTTGCCTCCATCATACGTCAACTCTTGTCATTCAGCAATCGAAACATAGACCGCCGCATTTTTTCAACCATTGTGAGAGCGAACAACACCGCTTTTAGGCCCATGCGCGTCTGTAAAGCGATTGGTGGTTTGTCTTCGATCACGCCTTGGCTTACAAAATAGGTCAACGCTATGCAACACGTTCTTGCTTGTATGCATCATCTCTAGCCGAGAAGACCTCCTCTTTCACGCGATCCGCATAAGTGAGAACAGCAGAACCGCAGGGCGCATGGGGGGCCTGGCTGGCAGCCTGCCGTGGGGCAGATGCTCCCAAGAAGATCCCACCTCGAAGCGCAGGTGGGGAGAGCGTTCAAATAGAAAGCCGCCATGATACAATGAGAAAGGGAAGGATGTTGCGGGGAAAGGACTGGCTGATCATGACGAAAGAAGAATTGGCACGCTCCCTTTCCGTCTTGCTTCATGAACTGACGAAGTCATGGCGGAAAGAAAAAATTCATTCCGATGTGCTCGAAATCATTATGAAGCTGCGTATTCAAGCCGATGACGACGAGCGATATGTCGCCGATCTGCTCAGCAACATCGCGTTTGCGAGCGAATCGGCTCATGCGCTCAAGCAAATTTGGGGCTATATGCTGCGCGAGCAAACCTTTCTGTCGCCAGAGACGATCGAGGCAATGCTCGCGGACGCCCAGCGCAAAATCCAGCGCCGGTTGTCGGAGATGACAGCCCGCTATGAGCGTCCGTTTTTGTCCATCGACGACCCGCTCGAGCGGAAACGCCAGCTTGAGCGCTCCTACAGCGCCCTTCTTTTGTTCAACCGGATCGCCTCCGACTTTTTGCTTGAGTTCGTCCGCGAAGAAAACGAAGCGGCCGCGAGCACCTTTTTTGCCGCTGATCCGAACGAGGCGATCGAAGTGTTCCATCATCTTTGCAGCGTCTACGCAAGCCGCTGGCTTGAAGGTCTGGAAGTCGATTGATGGACAAACCGTCGATCGAAGTCCTTGAAGCCAACCAAAGGTGCCCCAAACGCAACGGGGCGCCTTTTCTCATCACCATCTATACTGCCGCACGGGCATTTTCGATTTGACAGTATTGTCCAGCCATGATATTGTATTCATTGGAAAGAATTTTTATAATATTCTTTCTATTGAAAGCGAATACAAAAAATCCAATATGGAGGAGGAATCGGGGATGATCTACGCACAACCAGGCCAGCCAGGCGCGCTTGTCACGTTCAAAAAGCGCTACGAAAACTTTATTGGCGGCAAATGGGTGCCGCCGGTCGACGGCGAGTATTTCGAAAATATCACGCCGATCACGGGGCAGCCGTATTGCGAAGTGCCGCGCTCAAAAGCGGCGGACATCGAGCTGGCGCTTGACGCCGCCCATGCGGCCAAAGACGCATGGGCACGCACATCTCCAGCCGAGCGCGCCCGTTTGCTGAACAAAATTGCCGATCGAATGGAAGAGAACTTGGAAATGCTCGCTGTGGCGGAAACATGGGAAAACGGCAAGCCGATCCGCGAGACGCTCGCGGCTGACATTCCGCTCGCCATCGACCATTTCCGCTATTTCGCCAGCTGCATCCGTGCACAAGAAGGCACGATTTCGGAAATCGATCACGACACGGTCGCCTATCATTTCAAAGAACCGCTCGGCGTCGTCGGACAAATCATCCCGTGGAACTTCCCGATTTTAATGGCGGCTTGGAAACTCGCGCCAGCGCTCGCGGCCGGCAACTGCGTCGTCTTGAAACCGGCGGAGCAAACGCCGACGTCGATCCTCGTTCTCATCGAACTCATCGAAGATTTGCTTCCACCTGGCGTCGTCAATATCGTCAACGGCTTTGGCTTAGAAGCCGGCAAGCCGCTCGCCTCGAATCCGCGCGTGGCGAAAGTGGCGTTCACCGGTGAAACGACGACCGGACGGCTCATCATGCAGTACGCCTCGCAAAACATCGTGCCGGTCACGCTCGAGCTTGGCGGCAAGTCCCCGAACATTTTCTTCGCTGATGTGATGGACAAAGATGACGAGTTTCTCGATAAAGCGCTCGAAGGGTTTACCATGTTCGCCTTAAATCAAGGTGAAGTGTGCACATGCCCGTCGCGCGCCCTCATCCACGAGTCGATTTACGATGCCTTTATGGAACGGGCGCTTGAGCGCGTCAAGCAAATCAAGCAAGGCAATCCGCTCGATACGGAAACGATGATCGGCGCCCAAGCCTCCTCCGAACAGCTCGAGAAAATTTTGTCATACATCGACATCGGCAAACAGGAAGGCGCCGAACTTTTGATCGGCGGCGAGCGGAACATGCTCGAAGGAGAACTGTCCGGCGGCTATTACGTCAAGCCGACCGTTTTCAAAGGGCATAACAAAATGCGCATTTTCCAAGAAGAAATTTTCGGCCCAGTGCTCGCGGTCACGACGTTTCAAGATCACGACGAAGCGCTTTCGATCGCCAATGAGACGCTGTACGGCCTTGGCGCCGGCGTCTGGACGCGCGACATCAACACCGCGTACCGCTTCGGCCGCGGCATCCAAGCCGGCCGCGTCTGGACGAACTGCTATCACATTTATCCGGCCCACGCGGCGTTTGGTGGCTACAAAATGTCCGGCATCGGCCGCGAAACGCACAAAATGATGCTCGACCATTACCAACAAACGAAAAACTTGCTCGTCAGCTATTCGCCAAAAAAGCTTGGCTTGTTCTAACATTGGCCCACCTGCTCTTCCACGGCAAAAGGCAGCGCGCCGGCGCTGCCTTTTACCCACTGTTGCATCCGTCGCCGCCAACACCACACAAACGCCTTTTGATGATGGAATGGAACACGACGCAGCAACTCTGTTTCATTCGACGAATCCAGCAGAGCTGCGCTAGGAGCCTGCCTTTGACCGTGATGCGAAAGGAGGTGCATCCGATGCCTGATGAACCGAAAGTCATCGCCACCAAAGCAGCGTTAGAATTGATTGAAAAATTAAAGGCGAAATACGGGCCCCTCATGTTCCATCAATCCGGCGGCTGCTGCGACGGCAGCTCGCCGATGTGCTACCCGCTCGGCGAGCTGATTGTCGGCGATTCCGATGTTTTGCTTGGCGAAATCGGCGGCTGCCCGTTTTACATCTCTAAGGCGCAATACGAATATTGGAAGCATACGCAGCTCATCATTGACGTTGTCCCCGGGCGCGGCGGCATGTTTTCGCTCGAAGGCCCGGAAGGCGTCCGCTTTCTCACCCGCTCGCGCGTCTTCGGCCAAAGCGCGGATGCGGGCGCAACGTAACCAGCCATTGCGGATCGTCACCGTGAAACCGCCATGCGCCGGGCATCACGTCGATGCGAAACCGCATGGCGAAATGGGCCGCACGGAGCGAGCCGCCGGCTTCCATTGGCACCTCGCCCCCGGATGCCTCATCGCTCCGGGGGAGTTTTGTTCATCGCCGCCAAAAAGAAAGGCGGCCCGCCGCCTGAGCGAATGAGGCGCGGTCCGCCGTTTTCTTTTCTTCACTCGCATGCCGCTAGGCCTTCTCCTTTGCCTGCTTCAACTGCTTCATCGCCTCGGTCCGATCAGACAAGGTGATCCTTTTCAAACCGAACACCAACAACAAGCCCACCGCGATAAACATGAGCCCGAACAAAAAGACGGCTTGCAGGGAATCGACAAGCGACTGCTTCAGCACCGGCACGAACATGTCGCGCAGCGGCGCTGGAATCTTGGCCATCGCTTCCGGACTGAGCAAGACAGAATACAAGCCTTGCGGGTCGGTATGAATCATATCGGCAAAGCGGTCGACAAGCCCTTTCGCCTGCGCCGGCAACGCTTCAAGCTTCGGCATAAGCCTTTCATCAAGCAAGGTGCTGGAGCGATGGTTCATGATGGCGCCGAGCACTGTCATGCCGAACGTCCCACCGATCGAGCGGAAAAACTGGCTCGACGAGGTGACAACGCCAAGCTCTGATTTCGGGAAGCTTTCTTGCAAAGCGAGCGTCAAAATCGGCATGACCAAGCCGGTGCCAAGTCCAAGAATAATCATATACAACGTCGCCGTCCATTTTGACGTATCGACATCCATCGTGCCAAGCAGCCCGAATGCTGACGCCATAATGATCATGCCGGCGACGAGCTGCGTTTTCACTCCGATTCGATACACCAAACGGCCGCCAAGGACGCTGCCGATGATCATCGTGATCATCATCGGGGTCATAATCGTCCCGGATTGGGTGGCGCTCACACCGACAATGCCTTGCATAAAAAACGGCACGAACATAATCGCACCGAACATGCCGATGCTCATGAAAAAGCCGATGCCATTGAGCAGCGTAAACGTCCGATTGCGGAACAACCAAAGCGGAATGATCGGCTCCTCGGCTCGCTTTTCCGCCCAAACGAACAAAGCGAAAAAGACAACCGCGGCCACAAAGAGAGAGACGATTTGCCACGACCCCCACGGATATCGGTCGCCGCCAAACGTCAGCCCCAAAAGCAAGCTGACGACGCCCACCGTCAACGTCGCCATGCCGGCAAGGTCAAATTTGACTGGACCCTCGGCTTTATATTTGCTTAATCCCATCGCAATCAACACCGTCGCAACAATTCCCACCGGCAAGTTGATGTAAAACACCCAGCGCCAGTTCAAATGGTCGACGATAAAGCCGCCGATTTGCGGACCGAGCACAGAGGCGAGGCCGTACAAGCCGCCGAACACCCCTTGCCATTTCGCCCGCTCCTTGCCGGTAAATACGTCGCCGATGACGACCATGGCCATCGGCATCATAATCCCGCCGCCAATTCCTTGAATGCCGCGGTAAATGATGAGCTCGGTCATATCATTAGCCATGCCGCAAAGCGCTGATCCGGCCATAAAAATGACAAGCCCGCTCACATACACAAGCCGACGGCCCAATAAGTCGGCGAGCTTGCCGGCGATCGGCACAACCGTCGTTGACGTCAACATATATGCCGTCGTCAGCCACGTCATGACGCCGAGCCCGCCGAGTTCCCCGACAATGCGCGGCATCGCCGTGCCGACGATCGTCCCGTCCAATGCCGCAAACAGCATCGCAATGATCAGCCCTGCGATGAACAGCGGGCGATGACGAATGGTGCTCGCTGGCGCTGTTATCGCTTTTTCCATAGTCCTCTCTCCCATCCATTTAGTCGTTGATACTCTTCCATTTCTTGGATCAGTGCGTCCAAAGCCGACGAAAGTTGAGGCGCCTGTTGATGCCGCAAATACAAAAGCATCGCTTCGACGATATAGGCGCGCGGCGGTTCATGGCGCCCAAGCAGCTCTTCCTCGAGCGCCGCTATGGCTTCAAGCACATCGTTCGCCTGCTTCGGATTGAGCCCGTTGGCGGCCTCCCGGACGGCGGCGAATGCCGAAGCCAGCCGCTCGCGCTGACGCTCGCGCTCACGCTCCTCCAGTTTCATCCATGGCGCAAACGACTCCTCGGTCAAAAGCGGGCGCTCATCAGCCGTGAAGCTGTCAACAATCGCATCAATGCGCCGCACGAGAAAACGAGCCGCCTCGTCCGCATCAAACGCCTCCTCGCAAAAAAAGAAGTAAAACAAATATTGCCGGATCATGCCGTTCGTCATCATGGCAACATCATACACATACGGACCGACTTCCTCTCCGTACACCTCCGCCAGACGGGTGCAATACCATAAAAAAAGGCGCCCATGCTGGCGGAACATATACCGTTCCACTTCCGGATTGACTTTCGGCAATTGCTCCGACATCATCATACGCAAAAAGTCTTTGTACTCGCGAATGTGAGAAAAATGGGCAGCCAGCTGGCGCACAAACCGCTCTTTTTCCGTTCCTTCCCCACCGTCCGCCATGAAATCAGCGACCATTTTTTCGCTGTAGTAGCGGAGCGCCGCCAGCAACAAATCTTCCTTCGAGGCGAAATGGTGATAAAACGCTCCTTTCGAAATCCCCCATGCCTCGACCAAATCTTGAATCGATGTCTCATGATACCCTTTTTCGGCAAACAATTTCATTGCCGTCTCAATAAATTGGGCGCGCCGTTCATCCATGGCAACGACTCATTCCTTTCCCATTCGCCGTCAACCATTGCCGATACGACAGCAACTCCGCGCGCGGTTTCACGAAATCAACCCGTACACCTTGCTGTTGCAGCCATTCAATCAACTGTCGAACATCGGTCATTGTCCTCGCCTCCATACCCCACATGACCATTTGGTCAAAATGATTATAAACCATCGTTTTAAAGATATGCAACTCAAAAACGATATTTTTTTGACCAAACAGTCATTTTTCAAACTAAATTTATTGAACAATTAGTCAACAACTCTGCCTTCAAACAAAAAAAACGGCCCCACCACTTGATCGAAGGCGGTGAACGGCCGTTCTATATAACATATCCTTGACGGAAAAGCGGTTTGTCCATTTTCGACTGTCGAAGGCAAGCCACAGGCTTGCCCCGTCGCGCCAAAGCGTGACGGAAGACCGAACGACCACCTGCTTCAAAGGCCCATATATGGGTCTGGAAGCGGCGTTGTTCGGTCGCCCGACAGTCGATAAAAGCTGCAAATGGTAAAACTTCAAATTGCATCTATATATATAGCTATTCGTTTGCCGCCGCTGCGAGCGCCAACGCGCCCGCGATGCCGGCGTTGTCGCCAAGCCCTGGGAGAACGATGTACTCATCGATCTTCTCAAGAATCGCTTCATGCTGAATATAGCCGCCAAGCAATTTCTGCACATGACGGCGCATAAGCGGCAACACGTGCGTCTGCTTCATGACGCCCCCGCCCGTGATCACCTTTTTCGGCGATAAAATGAGGATGTAGTTGGCGATCGCTTGGGCAAGATAAAATGCTTCCAGCTCCCATACTTCATGGCGGTCAGCCAATTCCGTCCCCTTTTTCCCCCAACGCCGCTCAATCGCGGGGCCAGACGCCATGCCTTCCAAACAGTCGCCATGATACGGGCAAACGCCGGCGAACGCATCATCCGGATGGCGGCGGACCAACATGTGGCCCATCTCCGGGTGAAGGAGCCCATGCAGCAAGCGACCTTCGACGACCGCCCCAACGCCGATGCCGGTGCCGACCGTCATGTACAGGCAGCTGTCAAGCCCCCGCGCCGCTCCCCAGCGCTGTTCGCCAAGCGCGGCTGCGTTCACGTCGGTGTCAAAGCCGATTGGCACGGGAAAATGCTGCTTCATCGCGCCGACAAAATCGAAATTTGCCCACGCCTGTTTCGGCGTGCTCGTAATGTACCCGTACGTCGGGCTGTCCGGACGCAAATCGATCGGGCCGAACGACCCGATCCCGATCGCCTCGATGCGGTGCGGACGGAAAAAGTCGATGACGTGCGCCATCGTCTCTTCCGGCGCCGTCGTCGGAAACACCGCCCGCTCATAGATGTTCCCATGTTCATCGCCGATGGCGCAGACAAATTTCGTGCCTCCAGCTTCAATCGCTCCTAGGATCATATGTACGCCTCGCTTTCTTCATCTGCTCTTTTCTTGTATCTATCTTACTAGAAAAAGGGAGAGGGCATCAATGACAAAAGCCGCTGATCAGCGGCTTTTTGAAACATAGTGCAATCGATTCTATTGTCTGCCGGGTTTGTGGATCTACACTGCTGATTGGCTCACCCCTTCACCGAACCGGCGAGCAAGCCGCGGACGAAATATTTGCCGAGGAAGATGTACACGAGCAAGGTCGGCAGCGCAGCGAGCAAGGCTCCCGCCATTTGCACGTTCCATTGCACGATTTGGCTTCCCGATAAATTTTGCAAAGCGACCATGATCGGCTGTTTGTCGGAGGTCGTGATCGTCACCGCGAACAGAAATTCGTTCCAAATGTTTGTAAACTGCCAGATCGCCACGACGACAAAGCCGGTGATCGACAGCGGGAGCATAATGTAGCGGAAAATACGGACAAACCCCGCACCGTCGATTTTCGCGGACTCAATCATTTCATCCGGTATCGCGGCGTAAAAATTGCGGAACATGAGCGTCGTAATTGGAATGCCGTAGACGACATGGACGAACACGAGCCCCGGGATCGTGTTGTACAGCCCGATTTCGCGCAAAAACTGAATGAGCGGAATAAGAATGCTTTGATACGGGATGAACATGCCGAACAAAATGAGCGTAAAGAGCGTATCCGCTCCTTTAAACTTCCATTTCGACAGCACGTAGCCGTTGAGCGCCCCAAGCAGCGCGGATAACAACGTCGCTGGCACGACGAGCAAAATCGAATTCCAAAAGTTTGGGGCGAGCTTGTCAAACGCCGTCGCGTAGCTGCTCCAGTCAATCGTTGACGGCAGCTTCCACATGTCGGCCAATGTCACTTCATCGAGCGGCTTCAAGCTCGTTGCGATCATGACATACACCGGCAACAGGAAAAACACGCTCATGGCGAGGGCCAATAAATACAAAAACGGCCGCGCCCACACGGATCTCGCCATCACGATCCCCCCTTGCGGCTTGAGATGAGATACGGAACGATGAAGATGGCGACCGACAGCAACATCACGATCGCGATCGCCGCGCCGTTCGCATAATAGTTGCCGCGGAACGTCGTTTCAAACATGTACACTCCCGGCACATCGGTGACAAAGTTCGCTCCCGGTCCGGTCATGGCGTAAATCAAGTCGAAAATTTTCAGCGAAATATGGGCCATGATGATGATGACGCTCACAGTAATCGGCCGCAACAGCGGCAAAATGATTTTCCAATACAATTGAAACTCGGTCGCTCCGTCCATCCGCGCCGCTTCCCGCACTTCATCCGGAATGGCGCGCAGGCCGGCGAGATACATCGCAACCGCAAATCCCGTCATTTGCCAGACGGCGGCAACCACGACGGCAATGATGGCCACCGGGATGCCGAATTCAATTTTGCCCCAATGAAATCCGCCGAGAATTGTGGTGTCGGTATACCATTTGGAGTCCAAGCCGAGCGGCTTTAAAAACAAGTTGACGCCGGTTGACGGGTTGAACAGCCATTGCCACACGACCCCGGTGACGACAAATGACAAGGCCATCGGGAAGAAGAAAATGTTGCGGAACAGCGACTCGCCGCGCAGCTTCTGGTCAAGCAAAATGGCAAGCAACTGTCCGAGCACAATGACAGCGGCGATAAACAACACCGTAAACACAAGCGTATTGCGCAAATCGGCTTGGAAGCGGAAATCATGAAACAAATACCAATAGTTTTTCAACCCGGCAAACGACCAATCCGGCACGAGCGAATTCCAGTTGCTCAAGGACACATACCCTGTCCAAGCGATAAACCCGTACACAAACAAGAAAATCAGAATGACTGATGGCGCTAAAAACGCTGCTGCCAGCCAATGATCGGCCGTCCATTTTCGCTTTTTCCGCACGGCGGGGACAGCCGCTGCCTTCTCGGCTGGCGTGATGTTGACCGTTTCCACTAGGATCCCTCCCTATGATGACGAAAAGGGGAAGAGAATGGCTCCCGTCCCCTTTTCCCATTACTTCTTCAGTTCTGTTGCGGCCGATGCCAACGTGTCGATGAACGTCTTCACATCTTTTTGCGTCACGAAAATGTTGACGGCCTGATTGACCTTCGTGACAAACCCTTCCGGCGCTGCTGAACCGTGCGCTAAGCTTGGCGCCAGCTCCGCTGTTTTGAAATCTTGCATCGTTTGTTTGCCGTATTCATCGTACTTGGACGGATCCGCGTCGATGCGGGCCGGGATGGAGCCTTTCAGCGGGTTAAACGCATCTTGTCCTTCCACCGAACCAAGCACGGCTAAAAATTTCTTCACATCGTCCGGGTTTTTCACACCTTTCGGCAAGCCGAACGTATCGGTGATAACCATAAACTTGCCTTCCGTATTCGGCACCGGCGCATAGCCGAAGTCTTGGTTCACCTTCAATTTCAAATCGTTGACAAAATAGCCTTTCACCCAGTCTCCCATCACGTACATGGCCGCTTTTCCTTCGGCAACGAGCTGGGCGGCGTCTTGCCAGTTGCGCGAGCTATGGTCTTCGTTAATATAGTTGAGCATTTTCTTAAACGTCTCAACGGCTTGTTTCACTTGTGGATCGTTAAACGACAATTCGCCCGTCCAAAGCTTCTTGTAGTTTTCCGTTCCGATCGTCCCAAGGAGCACGTTTTCAAACAGGTGCGTCGCAGTCCACGGCTCTTTGTCACCCAAGGCGAGCGGCGTAATGCCTTTTGCTTTCAGCTTGTCCGCCACTTGGAAAAACTCGTCGAACGTTTTCGGCGGCTTTAGTCCGTTGTCGGCGAAGATTTTTTTGTTGTACCACAGCACGTTGCCGCGGTGAATGTTGACAGGCACGGAGTAAATGTTGCCGTCCTTGCTCACCATGTCAATCAATGCTTTCGGGAATTTGTCCATCCAGCCTTCTTTTTCATATAAATCGTTAAGCGGCTCCATTTTGCCAGCCGCAACCCAGCCTTCATTGAGTTCCGCTCCGCCGTGCACTTGGAACGTCGACGGCGGATCGTTTCCTTGCATGCGGCTCGCCAACACCGCCTTGGCGTTCGTTCCGGCCCCGCCGGCGACCGCTGCGTTTTCGACTTCAATATCCGGATATTTTTCTTGGAACAGTTTGATGAGCGCTTTTAAGCCGTCTTCCTCACCGGCTCCGGTCCACCAGCTGAAAATCTCGAGCTTCTCTCCCGCTTTTTGGCCGCCTTGTTTGGCGTCATCGGATGAAGAGTTCGAGCTGCTGCAGCCCGAGAGCGCCATCCCAATTCCAAGCGCCAGCGCGAGCCATGCGGATGCTTTCTTTCTCATGATTCTCCCCCTTTGCATCTGTTTTTTTGAAACCCCTTTCAATGTTGAGTGTACCATGCGCCGCTCATCAAACTGCGGCTTGATTTCTTCACTTTTTTGCGTTTTTCTTCACTTTTTTGTTTTCCGTTCTCCTGTCGGGCAAACAAAAGGCTCTCTGGTACCAGCTAGCAGCCATTTCGCTTCCATGGCGCGAAAGAAGCCCGTCTCCCCATCAAGGGATCGGGCTTCGTTTCGGGCGCCGGAAGAGGGCGGGGCAACCCGCTTCGTTTGCGGGACTTGTCCGTTCTCCTTTTGACTCGCCATCCACCTTCTTTGTTGGAGACAGCACTCCCCTTGTCAGCGCGCCTGTACTTTTTTCCGGTATTCGCTCGGCGACAGGCCGGTCTGCTTTTTAAAGACGCGGCTGAAATAGTTGGGGTCGTTGTAGCCGACGAGAAAACAAATTTCTTTTAAGCTTTGATCAGTCTCAGCCAGCGCCTCTTTCGCCCGTTCGATGCGCACGTTCGTCACGTAGTCGATAAAGGTGATGCCAAAATGCTCTTTGAACAGTTTGCTGAAGTAGTACGGACTGATGCCCGCTTGTTCAGCCACTTCCTCAAGCGTCAGCGGCTCGGCGTAGTGGCGGTCAATATAGTCTTTCGCCTTGCCGAGTTTGCCATACGCTTGCTGCTGGCGCCAAACCTCGAGATCAGCGGCGATGCGGTCCAGTTCATCAAGCGCAGCCCGCTTCAATTCTGCCGCCGACCGGCAGGAAGAAAAGGAAGCGAGCCGCTCGTAACGAATGCCCAGCTCTGATAGAAGACGCCCGAGCCACACAAAGGTCTCTTCCGCTTTGCGACCGGCGGCCGGCAATGAATGAGAAGAGGCCAGTTCCTCTATATACGCGAGACCAATCAGCCGTGCTTGCTCGATGTCGCCAAGGCGCAGCGCTTCAAACAGCCGTTTATCCCGTTCCGCTTCCCCACCGGCGCGCGTCGCTTCCGCCGGCAGAAACCCCACTTGTGCTTTTTGCCGGTCGGCGTAATAATGTGCAGCCGACAGCGCCTCATAGTACGAGGAACGAAGTTGGTCAAGGCGGGAAAACGGGGAGCCGAGCCCGATATACAGCGCAGCGCCGTACCGGGCCGAAAACTGCCGCGCCAAATCGAGCGCCAATGCCTGGATGACGGGCTTCCAGGCCGGCTCGCCATCGTTTGGGCTGCGGAAAAACAAGACCGGCAGGCGTCGGTTCGCCATCCGCCCGATCCAATAGCGCGTTGGCGCCTGCCCGCTAAGCTGCTTGTCTAGCCACCTTCTCCATTCGTCCGCTCTCTCCGCGTCCGGGAAGTGAATGACGAGAAACATCCCCGACGCAATCGAAAACGGCAGCAGCTCCTTCCACCGCTCCCATTCATCAGCCGATGCGTCTTCTGTCATAAGGGCCGACAACCATTCACTTTCCACAAGTGTCTGCAGCCGGCGAATCTGCTCCTCGAGCTGGCGGTTGCTCTCCTCGTGTCGCCGTTTGGCCGCCACTTCTTGGCTGACCCGTTCCAAAGCCGAAATAACCTCCTCCTTCCGGCTCGGTTTCAATATATATTCCTTGACGCCAAACCGCATCGCTTGTTTCGCATAGTCGAACAAATCAAACGCCGACACAATAATGAACTCGAGATCAAGTCCGTCTTGGCGAATCGCTTCGATTGCTTGCAGCCCGTCAAGGCCGGGCATTTTGATGTCAATGAGCATCACATCCGGACAATATTGCTTGGCAATGTCAATGGCCTCGCGCCCGTTGGCGCCCTCGGCGACCACCTCGACGTTCGGAAGATGGTCGTTGATCATTTTGCAAAGCGCTCTTCGCTCCAACGCCTCATCGTCGACGATCGCCACTTTCACCGTTCATCCCCCCTTGCCATCTTGGCAGCCATAACCGCACCGTCGTTCCTTTTCCTGGTGCAGACTCGATTTCGGCCACATCCATCACTCCGTAAAACAGCTGCAGCCGGCGAATGACATTGCGCAAGCCGATGCCGGTCGAATGACCGCGCCCTTGTTCGCGGCGCGCCGGCGGTTCTTCGCCGCGGATCAACACATCAAGCTCCGCCTTCACCTGCTCATCCATGCCCACGCCATTGTCGCGCACTTCCACAACGACCCGCCCGTTTTCGGCGAAAACGGACACGGACAGCTCAGCTCCTTGCTCGTACGTCTCAATGCCATGGATGAACGCATTTTCAATCAGCGGCTGCAACGTGAGCGGCGGAAGCGGTTGATCGAGGCAAGGTGGTTCCGCCTCTAACGAAAACTTGATCCGATCAAAAAACCGCGTCTGCTGGATGAAGAAATATTCACGAGCGATGCGCACCTCATCGGCAAGCGTCACCGTCCGCTGCAAATCGCCTAAGTTGTAGCGCAAAATGGCCGCCACCGCTTCAATCAGCCGCGACGTTTGCTGGGCGTCCTCCAAGTACGCCATCTTCGCGACCGTGTTCAGCGTATTGAACAAAAAATGCGGATTGATTTGGCTTTGCAAGCTTTTCAGCTCAAACTCTTTGACGAGCCGGTCAAGTTCGGCTTTTTGCTTCATTTCTGCAATCAATTGCTTTAAATTGCGGCGCATGTCATTAAACGTCATCGTGAGCAGCCGCAGCTCATCGTTGGTCATCGGCTCAATATCCGGCCCGTCCAGCCGTCCGTCAGCGATGGATCGAGCCGCGCGCGAGAGAAGAATGATCGGCCTTGTCAAGTGGCCAGAAAAGAACACCGCCAGCAAGACGCCAAGCAGCAAGGTTGTGACAAACAATCCCACTCCCATATAGCGGAAATAACGGTTGCGCCGCTCCACTTCATCGTACCGCCGTTGGTAGGCCGTCAGCTCATCGTCAATCAAGTTTAACGTTTCCTCTTGCAAAAAGGACGCAATGCTCATCGTTTCATGCAAGTGGGACGAGTACAAGCCGATATTCCCCGCCTGAAAATGATAGAAAGTCAGCGCTGCCTCCTCTAATAAGCTTTCGATCATATATTCATAGTTTTCCGCCGCCAGCCGGTCGGACAGCACCGGCAAGAGGTCGCCGAGCTGCCGGCGGTGCTGCTGCAACCAGCGGAACTCCCGCTCATAAGCGCGCGCATATCGCCCTTCTTTTTCCGAGACGTACGCATTGAGCTGTTCCATCATTCGGTTTGCCCGCTGCGACACCTCATTCAGCAACAACAATCGGCGCATCCGTTGATCATAATCGCTCATCATCTCTTCGCTCGTCTGGTATAAAAGAAACACCGCTCCGTTGAGCAAAAGCAAAAAAACGGTAAAACAAAGCAGCATCTTCGTCCGAATGTTCATCTCGATTCCACCCCGCTGTCACCGGCGCTTTGTCGCCTGCGTCGTCCTGCCGCTTCAAACCGAACGTGTTCGAACAGCAAAGACGGCCCTCTCTCATGCCTTAGCGGCGTTCGCCAACCTTTAGCCCCCTCCCCGCGGTGGAACTGGCAGCCGCCTTCATGGCGTGTTGACCTCATAATTGCGCGCCGGGCGCAGCGGCAAGTCTTTTTTCCGAATGACTTTCGTCTCCGTATTCGTCACCGCCGGCACGTCTCTCCCGGCAACGATCTCGGCCATCATTTTGACAGCCTTGTATCCCATTTCATACGGCTCCTGCACGACCGTCGCCGCGATCGTCCCCTTTTGCAAGTACCGGATCGTCTCCGGCAGCGTATCAAACCCGATAATATACGTTTGACGCTCCCGATGGAACTGCTCGACCACCTTGGCGATGCCGATCGCATCAAGTGCGCTCGTGCCGTAAAACGCATTCACATCCGGGTGTTTTTTCAAAATCGTATACGCCTTTTCCGCAGCTTGCACACGCGTAATGTGCGACTCTTCAATGGCGACGATGCGGATGCCTTTTTCCTGTTTCACCGCATCTTCAAATCCGCGCACTCGCAACTGTTGGTGCGCCGCCGTCAAACTGCCGGTAATAATCGCGACCGTCGCCTTGCCCTTCGTATCCTCGGCTAACGCCCTTCCTGCGAGAAAACCGGCATAATAATTATCCGTTCCCACATAGGCGACACGTCGGCTCGTCGGGGCATCGGTATCGATCGTCACCACAGGAATATTCTTGTCCGCGATTTCGTTAATCACCGGGACAAATTCCGCCTCCGTCAACCCTTGGGTGATGATCCCATCGACTTTCGCTGCCGCGGCTTTTTTCAAAATGCGCAAATGCTCATCAATATTCGCCTGCCGCGGCCCGATATACTCGAGATCAATCCCCAGTTCTTTCGCCGCCGCTTTCGCTCCTTTTTCCACCAACCGCCAGTAATCATTATCGAGTTCCTCCGGCACAAGCACGAAATGGTATGCCTCTTTTGCTTTTGCCGGAACCCGCTCCTTCTCTGACTCCGGATACGCATACACGTTCCAAGCGCAATAGACGGTGAAGGAAGCGCTTGCAAGCAGCGCGGCGATGCCGCCGCCGTAAAACATCCGTTTCCACCAATCGCGCATCTTGATCCCTCCTACCGCCATTGTACATGAATGTCGGGGCGCTAGCCTAGACAAAAGAAAATGGATGCCGTGCCTCTCCCTTCTCACCGCTCCCCCTGCTTCTCAATGGCAGCAAAAGCTGTATAGATGCAACGAAGAAGTTTAACATATCCTTGACGGAAAAGCGGTTTGTCCATTTTCGACTGTCGAAGGCAAGCCACAGGCTTGCCCCGTCGCGCCAAAGCGCGACGGAAGACCGAACGACCACCTGCTTCAAAGGCCCATATATGGGTCTGGAAGCGGCGTTGTTCGGTCGCCCGACAGTCGATAAAAGCTGCAAATGGTAAAACTTCAAATTGCATCTATATGAAATACAAATAGGGATCAGTCCGGCCGGCATCATCCGGCATGCGGCGATGGCCATCCCCATCATCAAGCGCAGAGCGAGCAAAAAAACGCCGTTCCGAAACAGGCTCGCTGCATCGGAACGGCGTCTCCTCCATCTTTTTACTCTTTCAGCTTTTCCACCGCCTCGGCTGGCAACCCAGTTAGTTCACAGATCGTTGGCATATCATATCCTTTCGCCAACATCCGCTTAGCCACGTCCTTTTTCCATTCCCCGCCGCTCGTATGAGATCAGGAGATCGTTTACTTTTTTCGCTTCCTTCGTTTCCATTTGGCTCACCTCGTTTCGCAATTGAAGTTCCCCTTCCTCAGACAAGTGAAAATACGTCTCGAAAAATCCAAACAACAGCCGCTGTTTCGCTTCATCAAGCTCTAAGTGTTGTGCGGTTTTTCACGATGAAATGACAAAGCCGCCTGTCGATGGGGCGGCTTTGTCAATCGTTTTCCAAGCGTCCGTTCAGCGCCCGGCCGCTGCTTTGGTCTGTTTGAAAAACTGAGGCAAATATTCTTTATGCGCCTCAAGCATTTCATCCAAAATTTGTTTGGCGACCGTGTCAGACGGCACAAGCGGGTTGATCGTCATGGCGACAAGCGCTGTGTAATAGTCGCCGGTGACTGCGGCCTCGGCCGCGACGCGCTCGAACGATTTGATTTGCTGGACGAGCCCGCGCACCGCGACAGGCAAATCGCCGACCGCGATCGGTTTCGGTCCATCTTTCGTGATCACGCAGTTTACTTCCACCGCCGATTCCGGAGGGATGCTGGCGATGGCACCGTTGTTTTTCGTGTTGACCGGCTGGATGTCCCGCTTGTCGTTGTAAAGGGAGCTGATCAAGCTGCAGGCAGCATCGCTGTAGTACGCCCCTCCTCGCTGTTCGAGCTGCGGCGGCTTGATGGCCAAGTTCGGGTCTTTGTACAGCTCGAACAGTTCTTTTTCCAGCTGTTGCACCACTTCCGCCCGCGTCCCTTTCGTTTTCGCCGTCTCGAGCTCCTCGGCGAGCATTTTGTCCGTTTGGTAGTAATACCGGTGGTACGGGCACGGCAGCACCTTCAACCCTTTCAAAAAGTCCGGCTCCCAGCCGAGGTCGACGATGTTTTTCATCGTCACGCCGGAGCGGTCCGGGTTGGCGATGAGGTCGATCACCTGGTCGGTCACTTCATTGCCGTCCAGGTAGACGTGCAAGCCAAACACCATATGGTTCAAGCCGGCAAAATCAATGTGCACGCGGTCCGCCTCAACCCCAAGCAGCTTGGCGATGCCCATGCGCATGCCGATCGGCACGTTGCACAAGCCGACGACTTTCTCCTGCTTCGTATAGCGCAAGACGGCTTCTGTCACCATTCCAGCCGGATTCGTGAAGTTAATGAGCCATGCGTCTGGGCAAAGCTCTTCCATCTCACGGATGATGTCCAAAATGACCGGGATCGTCCGCAATCCCTTAAACAATCCGCCCGGGCCGTTCGTCTCCTGGCCGATCACCCCGTATTTGAGCGGGATGCGCTCGTCTTTCGCCCGCGCCTCAAGACCTCCGACGCGAAACTGCGTCGTCACAAAATCCGCTCCGTCAAGCGCCCGGCGGCGATCCAACGTTAAATGAATGTCAATGGGCACGCCGGCTTTTTCGACCATCCGCTTGGCGAGCGCGCCGACGATTTCGAGTTTTTCTTTGCCTTCGGGAATATCGACAAGCCACAATTCCCCGACCGGCAATTCATGATAACGCTTGATCAATCCTTCGACCAACTCCGGCGTGTAGCTCGACCCGCCGCCAATCGTCGCCATTTTCAATCGTTTCCCCATATTCCTCTTCCCCTTTCGCCCTGTTGGGCATGGTATAATCAATGTAGGAATCAACCAGTGGGTTTGAAAGCGCCATCCTTTCCCTGCTATCGCCGTTCCGTCCATGAAAGCGAGGTGTCTCGATGTTTACCCCAGAACAAATCGCCCAGTTCTCCGAGCTCGATTACGCCATTTACGACTATGTGATGAAACATTCGCATGAAGTCGCGTACATGCGCATCCGCGAGCTCGCTGAAGCCGTCCATGTCTCGCCGCCGACGGTGCTCCGCTTTTGCAAAAAGGTGGGCTGCGAAGGGTTCAGCGAATTTAAAACAAAATGGAAGCTGTATTTGCGTGAAACAAAGCGAACCGCGGTCATCAGCAGTCAAGAGGCGCTTGCGGAATTTTTCGAGCGGACGCTGACCGCCGATTACGAGCAGACCATTCTCGATGCGGCAGCCGCGATCGCCCGGGCGGATCACGTCATTTTCGTCGGGTCGGGCAGCTCCGGCATTTTGGCTGAATACGGCTCGCGCTATTTTTCCGCCTTTCAAAAGTTTTCGGTCTACATCAAGGATCCGTTCTTCCCGATTTACGGCCATTATTTCCACAACTGCGCTGTCATCGCCTTGTCGGTGTCTGGAGAGACGTCCTATACGCTCGCCCAAGTGCACCGGTTCAAAGAAAACGGCAGCACGATCATCAGCATCACCAACCGGAAACATTGCACGCTCGCGAACATCTCGGACTACAACTTGACATACTACGCCACGCCGGAGCGGATCGGGCAGACGGACGTAACGACGCAACTGCCGGTCGTCTATTTGCTTGAACGGTTAGCGAAAGAAATGTATCGGCTGCTGGGACGGAAGACGGAAACGATCGGAAAGGACAGCAGCTCAACCGTTTGAGCCCAGCTCTGCTGATCGCGGCAACGCCATCGCCTTGTTGTTGGCCGCATCTACTATTACTAAACCGCGCCTGATGGGAAAAGTAAAGGGGATGGCGCTCGGTTGTAACAAAAGGAGACCGAAAGGCAATTGTTTCTAGATTATAACAGTATGTTACATAAACAAGAATATATGTTCCTTTTTGTTGATTCTCTTACATTGACTTACTGTAGCCAAAGCATATACAACCGATGTTTTTTAGAATCACTTTTTAACCAACACGTCAAGCGATGGCCATCCCTTTTCTGCCATCGCTTGTCACTCCGTATGACGTTACAGGTGAATGCTCTCATCCATGACCAATCTCTGCAGAATCCTTTGTGGATCTGGATTGAGGAAACGAATCCGTGCGCCTTGGAGAAGTCCATCCGACAGTTTGAACAGGACCACTTTCACATACTTCAACAAAAAAACGCCTGTCGCGTCGGCCGGGTCAGCTTGCGGCCCCCAGCCCCCCTTTAGCAGGCGTTCCGATGTAGTGAACGGACATACGCAACGCCCAACCGAATCGGGCATTCACTTCCATCAGAACAGCTTTGACGATTCGGAACAGCCACAGGCCTCTGATCACAGAGCCGTCGGCTTCTCTCGTTTCTTCATACTACCATTAGGGAAATCGTTGCACTTGGATGTATACAGATTACAATGGTCTACTCTCTCTACGTTCCTTTATCAAACCAATGAAATTAGTGATGACAAGAAAAGTAGAAATGATCCACGCAGTGCTGCTAATCGTCTCCCCCGAAATCAGCTTGTACAAAATAAAAGAAAGAACCGACAGAATAAATATAACATTCATCCACTTCATCATTTCACGCTCCACCTTTTATTTTCTTACTCATGTCGCAATGCTTCCACAGCAGGTTGTTTCGCTGCTTTATTTGCAGGAACAAACGAAGCTAAAACACCTAGCAGCCCGCTAAACAGGATAAGAAGTACAACTTGAACAAAACTAAACTGAAAAAGATCCAAATTACTTTTTTTCATTACCGTCGTTACAACATAATTTGCTGCTTTTCCCACCGCGATCGAGCCTAAAATTCCAAATACTCCCCCAATAACGCCGATCAACATTCCTTCTGTGACAAATATGCGGCGAATATCTGAACGAAAGGCGCCAAGTGCTTTTAAAATCCCAATCTCGCGAGTTCTCTCTAAAACGCTCACGTATAAGACAATCCCAATCATAATGGAAGAAACGATAAGCGATATGCCTGACAACATTCCCAATGCAATGCTTGCTAAGGAAATATACTCATTTATTTCATTTTGACTTTCCTCGTCTGTTTGTACTTTATATCCCATCTTCTTAATCTCATTCTTTAAAGGCGCTATATCCTTCATGGACGATGGGATAATGGTGAAGGATAGAGCACTTGTGCTATTGCCTATCGATTCTTGCATAATCTTTTGTGACAATCCATAAGAAATCCCTACAGTATCGAGCAGAGGGATAGGATTATTTTTTACCACTCCTACTACCGTCGCATGGACGTTAACTGTCGGATAAATCTCTTTTAAAGACATTACCTGTACAACAAGCGAAACATGTTTCCCCACAGCCTCTTTAGAATCTTTAAATAGTTTCTTGGCTATACGCTCAGGCAGCACAATTTCATCGCTTTGATCATCTGGAAACCTTCCTTTCACGATATATTTTTTTCCATATATGATCTCAGCATATTTTCTAGGAGACAAACTTTCAGCTGATGATGTAGCTTTCGCTCCTTCTTTCGTTTTTATACTTATTTGAAACGGATTGTACGGATATATATCCCTTACTCCTTTGAGTTCCCTCAATTGAGCGCTGTCGTTCTCGCTCAAAACTGCAAACTGTTCATTTGCTACACTTAAGGAGGATTTTGCTGTCGCTTCATCTATGGAACTAGATAACTTTTGTTTTACGCCGTTGCCTAAAGCCATTATGATCGATAATCCAAAAATTCCGATTGATGCACCTATAGCGGTTAAAATATTTCTCCACTTTTTATTTTTTATATTTCGAAATGACAGTTTGCAAGTGGTAAACAAGTCTAGTTTTTTGCTTTTGTTTCCTATCGACTTGTCCACATCTTCAACTTCTGTTGCATGTGCAACATCCTCATTTTCAATAATTTTCCCATCTCTCATCCTTATGATTCTATCAGCAAATGAGACTAGCTCTTGAGAGTGCGTGACAACCAGCACCACTTTGCCTTGTTGTGAAATTTTCTTTAGTATTTCCATTATACGTACTGAGTTTTCTGAGTCTAACGCTCCCGTTGGTTCGTCTGCTAATATAATGTCGGGATCGTTGGCTAGCGCTCTCGCTATTGCTACACGTTGCTTTTGTCCTCCACTCAACTGATTAGGGAGATAATTCAATTTATCCTCTAATCCTACCATATTTAGAAGCTCTATCGCTCTTCTTTTTCTTTCTTCTTTCGATTTCCCTAATAAAGTCATGCTCATCTCTACGTTTTCCAGAGCGCTTAGATGAGGAATAAGGTTAAAACTTTGGAACACAAACCCGATCTTTTCTCGTCGTAAGCATGCCCATTCCTTTTCATTGAATTTCCGAACATTGATCGACTGAAAAATGTATTCACCATCATCCGCATAGTCTAACCCGCCAATAATATTTAATAAAGTCGATTTTCCACATCCTGACTCCCCTAATAAACAAATGAGTTGCCCTTTTTGAAGATGCAAAGAAACTCCTTTCAACACCTCAATGCTTTCATTACCTAATGTATAGTACTTTTTTATATTCCGAAGAATGATCAATGATTTCCATTCCCTTCAACTTAAAGATTTCCGTTTGGACAACTTATAAAGAAATAACCCAAAAAATATCAAAACTAAAAAATATGTTATTCCTTCGAAGAAAAGAATCACATATTGAAAATATCCCCCAATGTTAATGGACACATAATATATACCTCCAAACCCTGCTGCTATTGACATAAATACAAACACTATATTCAGAATACCGAAAACTTTTATAAACTTCTTCTTGAGAATCTCTCTTTCATCAAAAAGAACTTCTTCGCCTCTTCCTAAAGCCAATTTCAGAGATTTCTCGTATAAATTAGGTATCTCAACAATGTTCGATAATATCCAGTAACCGTCTAATTTATAAGTAAGAGTCATGACAAAAACACCCTTAATTTACATTTTATAGAAATAATGTTGTATCGATACCATGTAAAACTATAACAAAAAAAAAAAAAAAATCAACACTTTTTAATGTAAAATTATCTATAAAATAATAATATTAACTTAATAGGTTAATATATCCATACCCGCAACATCACATTCTCCAAAACTCACATTCCACTTCCCGAGTTTGCTCCCTGATCGAAGGAACAAAAGATTCAGCGGTATTGGCGCAACTCGCCAAAGGGCGACTGAAACAAAAAATCAGAAAGCTGCAGGACTGACGCGTGATTTTCATCCCCGGGTGGAGGGCAGACCGCTGCCCATGGACCTTTTCTGTCACCATTCATGACTGCATATCGCTTTGCACCTAAATGACATCATCCATTCCCCATCCTTGTTGCCCTGCCCGCCGATCAAAAGAAAAATCCCCGCCAACAGGCAGGGATGCAGAGCGTCCGCTATGATCAAAAAATTTTCCCCGGATTGAGAATGCCGTTCGGGTCAAACAATTGTTTCAACCGTTGCATCCAAACGACGGCGTCTCCTTTTTCTTCACGCAAAAACGCCCGTTTGCCGATGCCGATGCCGTGCTCTCCCGTGCACGTGCCGCCGCGCGATAAGGCATAGCGGACGATATGGGTGTGCACCTGTTCAATCCGCGCCATCTCCTCCGCATCGTTCGGGTCAAAGGCAAGCACCGTATGGTAGTTGCCGTCGCCGACATGGCCGAAAATGGCGGCGGTCATCTTCTGCTCGTCAACGAGCCGGCGCGTATCGGCGATCGCCCCTGGCAGTTCTGACAAGGGGACGCACACATCGGTCGACAGCATCGCCTTGCCTGGATACGCCGCTTGAATGGCGAACGCCGCATGATGGCGCGCTTCCCATAGCTTGGCGCGGGCGAGCGAGTCGGTCTCGACGATAAACGAAACAGCCCCCTCCGCTTCACACAATTCGTTGACAAGCTCTGTTCCGTCCTCGACGCTTGATGGGCTGCCGCTCAGTTCAATAAACAACGTCGGCTTCACCGGATAATCGGTTTTTTTGTACGCATTGACCGCGGCGATCGTCGCTTCGTCCACAAGCTCGATTTTTCCTGGGCCGACGCCGGCCTTCAACACCGCAAACGCTGCTTGCGCCGCTGCCTCAAGCGATGGAAAGCACACTTTGATGGCGTTCGTCGCTTCCGGAATGCCGTGCAGGCGGACGACGAGGCGGGTGAATACGCCAAGCGTCCCTTCCGATCCGACGAACAAGCCGGTCAAGTCATATCCGGCCGACGATTTCACCGCCAAGCTGCCCGTCTGAATGACCGAACCGTCAGCGAGCACCACCTCTAATCCGAGCACTTGATCGCGCATGACGCCGTATTTCACGCAGTTCGTGCCGCTCGCGTTCGTCGCCGCCATGCCGCCGATCGTCGCGTCCGCCCCTGGATCGACCGGGAAAAACAGTCCGTATCGCTTCAGCGCCTCATTTAACTGCAACCGCGTCACTCCGGGTTCGACAATGGCGAGAAAATCGTCCGGGCGAATGTCGATGATGTTGTTCATCAACGTCAAATCCAAGCTGATGCCGCCCGCAACCGGGATGACATGCCCTTCCAAGCTCGTGCCGGCGCCAAACGGCGTAACGGGAATGCGCTGTTCGTTGGCAAACGCCATCACCCGGCTCACTTCCTCCGCCGTTTTCGGAAACACGACGACATCAGGCGCATGTGGCGCATGGTAGGCGATGCCTTTGCTGTGGTGTTCGAGAACCGTTTCATTGATGCTCACCCGCTCGCGGTCGCCGATCAACGCAAGCAATGATTCATATAGATTCATCGTTCTCCCCCTCACCCGATCGGATCAAGCGGCGCGATCCGCCCATGCGCCGCCTTTTCTCTAGTAAAGATGATTGAATCGCGGAAATCAAATGGTTCTCAAAAAATCGCCCCGCTTTGTCAGCCCCAACGAACGAATGAAACGGGCGGGAGAAGCCGTTGTTTGCCGACCTTTCAGGCGACCCGCCCGGATGGAATGATCCGTTTTCTAGTATCGCAACAGCGTTTCGATCCCTTCCGCAATGCGCTCGGCGTTTGGCAGCCAGTCATCCTCGACCGACGGCACGGGGTATGGCGTGTCGTAACCGGCGATGCGCACGATCGGGGCCGAGAGAGCGAATAGCGCCCGCTCGCTGATTAAGGCCGCCACTTCGGCGCCAAACCCGCTCGTTTTCACCGCTTCATGGACGATCATCACCCGCCCCGTTTTTTCCACCGAGGCGATGATCGTGTCGATATCAAGCGGCTGCAGGCAGCGAAGGTCGAGCACTTCGGCGCTGACCCCTTTCGCTTCCATCTCGGCGGCGACTTTGGCGGCAAGCGGCACCGTCGCCCCCCAAGCAATGATCGTCACATCGTCCCCTTCTTTCACGATGCGCGCCTGGCCGAGCGGAATCGTGTACGGCTCTTCCGGCACCTCCATGCGAAACGCCCGATACAGCTTCATCGGCTCTAGAAACAGAACCGGGTCTTCATCGCGAATGGCGGAAATGAGCAGCCCTTTCGCATCGTACGGATTGGACGGCATGACGACTTTTAAGCCCGGGGAATGGGTAAACAGCGCCTCAAGCGCATCGGAATGCAATTCAGGCGTCCGCACCCCGCCGCCGTACGGGCTGCGCACAACGATAGGGCATGCAAACCGTCCGGCGGAGCGGAAGCGGATGCGTGCCGCCTGGGCCGCAAGCTGGTCCATCGCCTGGTACACAAACCCAAGAAACTGAATTTCGGCAATCGGCCGCATTCCGTTGATCGCCAAACCGATTGACGTGCCGATAATGCCCGATTCCGCAAGCGGCGTATCAAACACACGCTGGTCGCCAAATTGCTCAAGCAGCCCGTCCGTCGCCCGGAAGACGCCGCCGTTTTCGCCGACATCTTCGCCAAGCACGATGACGCGCGAATCGCGCTCCATCTCCTGGCGCATCGCTTCATTGATCGCTTCAATCATCGTCAGCTCGGCCATTTATCTCACCCCGCTCCGTTGTTTGCGCCGCATCACTTCTTCTTTTTGCTCGGCAAGCAATGTTGGCGCCTCGCTGTACACGTAATCGAATACATCGACAATCGAACCGGCCTTGCTGGCGATGGCCGCCTCGTACGCCGCCGTCACTTCGTCATTCACTTGGGCGACAAGCGCTTCTTCTTGCGCTTCCGTCCATAATCCGCGCCGTTCCAAAAGCACTCGCAGACGGTGAAGCGGATCTTTCGTCCGCCATGTTTCAACCTCTTCCGGCCGCCGGTATTTCGTCGGATCGTCCGCCGTCGTGTGCGGCCCAAACCGATAGGTGAGCGCCTCGATCAACATGGGACCCTCGCCGCGGCGGGCGGCTTCGACCGCCTGTTTCATCACGTCATACACCGCCAGCACATCGTTGCCGTCAACGAGCACCCCTTTCATTCCGTAAGCGAGCGCTTTTTGCGCGATCGTCCAGCTTGCCGTCTGTTTCCGGTACGGGACGCTAATGGCGTACTGGTTGTTTTGGCAGAAAAAGATGACCGGCACGTTGTACACCGCGGCAAAATTCATCGCTTCATGAAAATCGCCCTCTGACGTCGCGCCATCGCCAAAATACGCCACCGATACTTGCGATTCGCCTTTCAATTTCGACGCCCACGCGCAGCCGACCGCGTGAAGCGTCTGCGCCGCGATAATGATTTGTGTCGGGAAAATGTTCAATCCTTCCGGCATCCGTTTCCCCGACAGACGGCCCTGCACATAATAGAAAAACTGCTCAAGCGGCATGCCGTGCATCAAACAGACCGCCACTTCGCGGTAGCTCGGGAAAATCCAGTCGTCTTTTCGAAGCGCAAGGGCGCTGCCGATTTGCGCCGCCTCTTGACCGCTAAACGGGGCATACGTCCCGATCCGACCTTGCCGCTGCATGCGCAAAAGCCGCTCATCAATGACGCGCGCCCGCCGCATTTCCCGATAGGCACGAAGCAGCCACTCATCGGAAAACGCCGCCAATTTCTCCTCGTCGCCGTTTCCATTTTCATCGAGAATTTGCACGATCTCGACCGGCAATTTGTCCGGGTCAAACATCCGGTCCCCTCCTCATTGTTTTTTCCATCAAGGCCCAGCTGCTTTTCTTTGGCGCTCGCTCTCTCCCAACACGAAGACATGGCCTCCTAACCGCCCGCCGGTCACCTCACGTCCAACAACAGCACTTCCGGATTTTCCAAATAGTGCGCCACCGTCCGCATAAACCGCCCGGCCGGCTCGCCGTCAATGACGCGGTGGTCAAAGGTGAGCGACATCCCCATCATATCGCGGATGACAATCTCGTCGCCGACGACAACCGGGCGCCGTTTGATCGCATGAGCCCCGAAAATTGCCACTTCCGGGTAGTTGATGATCGGCGTCGCAAACCAGCCGCCGCCCGCGCCGGTGCTCGTGATCGTAAACGTGCTTCCTTGCAGCTCCTCAAGGCGAAGCGCCTGGCGGTGCGCTTTTTCCGACAGCTCAGCGATCTCAACGGCGAGCTCGCGGATCGATTTTTGATCGGCGTCACGGATGACAGGGACGACGAGCCCCGCTTTCGTCGCCGTCGCGATGCCGATGTGATAGCGCTTTTTCAGCACGATTTCATTCGTCTCTTCATCGAGCGAGGCGTTGAACATCGGATATTCCTTCAGCGCCCTTGTCACCGCTTTGATGACAAACGGCAAATACGTCAGCTTGATCTGCTCTTTGGCCAGCTCGCTGGCAAGGCTCTTGCGAATCTCGACGAGCTTCGTCACATCGACCTCATCCATGCCAGTCACGTGCGGCGCCGTGTATGCCGATTTCACCATTTTTTCGGCGATCTTTTTGCGCAAGCCGCGAAGCGGGATGCGCTCTTCTTCTTCAAACACCGCGTCCAAGCTCGCGATGGACGTCCATGCGGCTATACTCGCCTGCCGCCCTCCGGCCGCGCTGCCGGTCGGCAGGACGTCTCCCTTCGCTTCGCTCCTTGCCGCCACCGCCGCGGCCGCTTCCCGCTCCCTGACATACCGCTCCAAGTCGGCGAGCGTCACCCGGCCGCCTTCTCCCGTTCCTTCCACCTCATCGATCGGAACGCCCAACTCCCGCGCCCGCTTGCGCACCGACGGCGCGGCGATCGCCCGCTTGCGCGAAGGACGCGGCGCTTCTCCATGAGCAGCAGGCACAGGCTCCCGAACCGAATCGTCGGCTGACACCTCTTCGACCGCAACCGCCGCCTCGGTTTCCACCACAATCAACGGCTCTCCAACCTTGACCGTCGCTCCTTCCGGCCCGGCAAGCGCCACCACTTTCCCAGCGACCGGCGTCGTCATTTCGACCATCGCCTTATCCGTTTGAATTTCGGCGATCGGCTGGTCGGCTTTGACCACATCCCCTTCGCGAATGAGCCAGCGGATGATTTCCGCTTCATGCAGCCCTTCGCCGATGTCCGGCAATTTAAATTCGTAGATCATGTGATATCCCCTTCCCCTTGTATTCTCATGTATGGATGAACGCCTTGAACGATGCCTATGTTGATGGTGCCAAATGGGAGATAACGGATGTGAAGCGCTTACAAAAATGGATTTCTACAAAAACAAATGAATATTCTAAATTTTTGAATCTACAAATTTTATGATAGTATACATATCATCTCACTGTCAACTCGATGGGAGCCAAACTTGTTTCATTCTTTTCGACAATCATCGGCGGTCATCGACATTATTGCAAAATAACAAAAGATCACTAAGGAGGAAATGGACATGCGTATTGCCCGCATTCATCACATGGCCATCATTTGTTCAGGCGATGAACGGTCGAAATGGTTTTACACCGAAGAAGGTTGCGAAATATGAGTTCCATCTTCTTTGCCTATATGCATCTTTGAACGCTCTCCCACCTACGCTTGCGCTTCGAGGTGGGAGATTCTTGGGAACCCTCGCCCTACGGCAGGCTGTTCACCAAGCCATCCCCGTGCGTCCCACGGTTGGGCTGCCTTACAAAGACAGCAAACGAAGCCCTTCCTGCAAAATATTTCGGGCGGCGTTCTCGTCCCGATCATGTTCGGCTCCGCAGTTCGGGCACACCCATTCGCGGATGTCGAGCGATTTCACCTCAACATGCCGGCGCCCGCAGCACGAGCACCATGGGCTCGATGGAAACGTGCGGCCGACACGAACCAACGTCCGCCCGTACCATTTCGCTTTATACTCGAGCATCCGAAGCAAGCGCCCCCACGCGGAATCCGAAAGGCGTTTGGCCAACTTGCGATTCTTCTGCATGTTCTGCACACGCAAGTCCTCCACGCACACCACTTGGTTTTCGCGGATGAGGCGGGTGGACAGTTTGTGCAGGAAATCGTTCCGACAGTTGGCGATTGTCTCATGAAGCTTGGCGACTTTCAAGCGGGCTTTGCGCCAGTTCGAACCGCCCGGCTTCCGGCGAGCCATCCCCCGCTGCCAGTACGCCAGCTTTTCTTCATATCGGCGCCAATACTGAGGGTGTTCGATCTTCTCGCCCGTGGAAAGCACCACCATATGTTTCAACCCCAAATCGACGCCCACTTGCTTGTCCGTTGGAGGCAATGGAGGAATCTCCGTTTCCACGAGAATGGAGACAAAATACTTCCCTGTTCGGTTTCGGCGAATGGTGGCGGAGAGAATGCGGCCTTCCACCTCACGGCTTTTGGAAAACGCCACCCATCCGAGCTTCGGGAGTTTCAACCGATGGCCGTCCACTTCGATCGATGGGCGCCCTTTCTTTGGGTAGTTGCACTGGGCGGTGTACGACTGGTTCGGGTGTTTTTTGCTTTTGAAGCGGGGAGCGTTCGCCGTTCCATCGAAGAATCGGTCCAACGCCTCGGCCAACTGCTGCCATGCATTTTACAAGGCGGTCGAATCGGGCGCTTTCAGCCACGGGAGCGTTTGCTTCAATGCAGTCAACCGCTTGGAGCACTCGTTATCGCTAAGCCCCACCCCTGTTGTTTCATACGCCTGATTCCATTCGAACAAAAAGTGATTGTACACAAACCGGCAGCACCCAATCGTTTGGTGAATGAGCTCCACTTATGTTCGGGTGGGATGCAACCGAAAGCGGTAGGCTTTGTGCATGACCTTCCCTCCCTCCTTTCAGAACATTTGTTCTACCCTCTATTTTACACCTTTTGTTCGTTGAAGGCAAGAGAGAGTGATGGCGAATGCCGATTCATCCCCCACTTCCGCTCACGCGTAGAAGTGGGGGTCTTCTCGGTTTGGAATGATAAAAAACTACCTCATACGGTATAGATTGAACATTCGAAATATTTCATTCAAATGATCGCTCACTATAAACGTCTTTTAAGAAAACCAACTAACTTCATAGTCGACCAGACAATAACAAACACCACAACATAGATCGTTATAAAAATAACGACGCCTTTCAAAAAAAGAAGGGAAATGCCTTTCCATCCTTCTTTAAACCAACTTATACACAAAAGGCACACAAGAAATGCAAAGAATGCAATGTGATTTTTTTTCATAACTACTTCCTCTTTAGCTCTCCACCAAAAGTTTGGGTTTGGCTGCGTCAGAACTTGTCCTTCTTACGTCATAAGTAAAGTTCATTTTGGATACAAGTCTATACAAAACATTTGGTATATTGTGGTAGTAAACCTCCTCTTTCAAACTTTAAAATCATAAGTAGATAAAGTACCATTATCTCGGAAACCAAACGTCCTTATCTCTAAATCCCACTTGAAGTCAAAGGGCATAATATGAACCGCCCAAATACCATCTGGTTTTTCTAAATGAAGAAAAAAAGAAAAATGTACAATTGAAAATACTTTTTGTATAGCTTTTTTCTGATCAAGTTCTATCTTAACTCCAAAAATCGCTTCTCCATGCGGGTGATGCCATATCATTTCAACAAATCTATCTGTTTTTTGCACATTTGAAACAACGCAATGAACAATACAATATTTATCAAGTGGAGTGAAGACTTTTTTTATATCTAAAGGATTGCGATCACTATCAAGCTCGGCACAGCTATTTACACTACACAACTTAATAACGACCACCGCCAATTAATTTATGAAGTTTATTTTCAACCTTCGTTATGCCGTTGTCAATTGCCTTCCCTACTTTAGTGCTGTCAAACCATTTTTCTACTGCAGCGACTTTGTTCATGCTCCCGACTACATAACTTCCTGCGAAATATCCCGCTATCGTTCCCTTGGCGGCCCCTTTTGCAGTTTCGGACGCCACTTTTCTTTCTAACATAGTAAATCCTGTAGTTGCAGCTTTATACGCTCTCACTCCATTGCCTATTCCACCTGTAGCCATCCCAACAATGTTAGAAATCGTATTACTCCTCAAATCGTCCGCTATAGAACTGACTACCCAATGCGCAACTTTTTGTATTTTGTTCATCGTATCCCTCCTAGCGAAAAATTAATTCCCAAAATAATCATAAAAAAAAAAAAAAAAGCATATGTCAACTCTTTTTTTAGAATAAATTGTGCTAAAATGAAGGGCGACAAGAGCGAAAGGGGAATGATCATGGTTCGATTTACGACGATCGGCACAAACTGGATCACCGAGGCGTTCATTGATGCCGCGCGGTTGGTGGACTCGTTCGAACTCGCCGCCGTCTACTCGCGGACGGACGAGACAGCGAAGCGATTTGCCGACAAAGTCGGGGCGCCGCGCACATTTACCGACTTACAGAAGCTGGCCGAAAGCCGTGACATCGATGCCGTCTATATCGCGAGCCCGAACGCATTTCATGCCGAACAGGCGATTTGGCTCATGAATCACGGCAAACACGTCTTATGCGAAAAACCGCTCGCCTCCAACGCCAAAGAGGTAAAGGCGATGATCGACGCGGCCGAGCGAAACGGCGTCGTGTTGATGGAAGCGATGAAATCAACGCTCATGCCGAACTTCGAAGCAATCCGCCAGCACATACATAAACTCGGCCGCATCCGCCGCTATGTAGCGAGCTATTGCCAATATTCATCGCGCTATGACGCCTATAAGCAAGGAACGGTGCTCAACGCCTTCAACCCCGCTTTGTCCAACGGAGCGCTTATGGATCTCGGCGTCTACTGTCTGTACCCGATGGTTGTCCTGTTCGGCAAGCCGAAGAGCCTCAAAGCGCAAAGCGTCAAGCTCGAATCGGGGGTGGACGGCGAAGGAACGATCGTCGTGGACTACGGAGAGATGGATGGGATCGTCTTTTACTCGAAAATCGCCAATTCCTACTTGCCGGCGGAAATTCAAGGGGAAGAAGGAAGCATGATCATTGACGCCATTCATACACCGGCAAAGGCGGAAATCTGCTACCGCGACGGGCGCGTCGAGGACATCACCATGCCGCAAGACAAACCGCCGATGTATTATGAAGCGGAAGAGTTTATCCGTTTGATCGAAAACGGAGAACGCGAATCGGCAACCAACTCACACCGCCATTCGCTTTGGACAATCGAGCTGATGGACGAAGCGCGAAGACAAACCGGCATCGTGTTCCCAGCCGATCAACGATAAGCAAAAAAGGTTCCACATCGGCTCAAGCCAAGCCGGTTGGAACCTTCTTTTTGCCTAATAGCGGTTTCCCGAACATCCAGGGCGGCGTGGTTCCCGCCAGCGGGACCGGAACAGGTTGCCCGCATCGTTCCGGCCGCCGGGCAACCCCTCGTGTTCGTCCACCAACGTCCTAGCCGCTCGCTTTCACCCGTTTTCGTCAATATTGCAGTCTTGCCATATCGCCTTTATTCCCCTGTCTCGGCAAACCGGCGGATGCGCGCGCCGATTTCATCGCGGACGCGGCGGAACACAGCGAGTTTCTCCTCTTCCGTCCCTTCCGCTTTCGCCGGGTCGTCAAACCCCCAATGGACGCGCTTCACATGCTTTGGTGTGACCGGACAATGATCAGCTGCATGGCCGCACAGCGTCACGACCAAATCGGCGCGGTATAAAATGTTCGGGTCGATGACGTCAGACGTTTGGTTGGAAATATCGATGCCGACTTCCTTCATCACTTTCACCGCATTTGGATTGAGTCCATGCGCTTCAATGCCGGCGCTGTGCACTTCCCATTCCTCGCCGAGGATTTGTTTCGCCCAGCCTTCCGCCATTTGGCTGCGGCACGAGTTGCCGGTGCATAAAAAGTAAATGACTTTTTTCTTCATCGCTTCATTCGACCTTTACTTTGATGTGGGAGTGACAGAGGAAAAATACTTTCGCTGAAACACCAATGCTACGTTGACAAGCGTGAGCATCACCGGCACTTCAATGAGCGGACCGATGACGGCCGCAAACGCCGCGCCCGAATGGATGCCAAACACGCCGACCGCCATGGCAATGGCGAGCTCAAAGTTGTTGCTTCCCGCCGTAAACGCAAGCGTCGTCGACACCGGATAGCCGGCGCCCAACTTTTTCGCCAAAAAGAAGGAGACGAAAAACATCAAAACAAAATACAGCAACAACGGAATCGCGACCCGGACGACATCAAGAGGCAAGCTGACGATCATATCGCCTTTGAGCGAAAACATCACGGCGATCGTAAACAAGAGCGCAACGAGCGTCAGCGGGCTGATTTTCGGCACAAACACCGTTTCATACCATGTCCGCCCTTTCGCTTTCACAAGCCAAAACCTTGTCGCCATGCCGGCCAAAAACGGAACCCCTAAGTACAGGAACACCGATTTCGCCACTTCCGCCATCGTGATATTCACGATCGCCCCTTCAAGTCCAATCCACTCTGGAATCACCGTGACAAACACATACGCATACAGCGAGAAAAACAACACTTGAAAGAGCGAATTGAAGGCGACAAGCCCTGCCGCATATTCCGCATCGCCGCGCGCCAAGTCATTCCAGACGATGACCATGGCGATGCAGCGGGCGAGGCCGATTAAAATCAAGCCGATCATATACTCCGGCTTATCCGGCAAAAAGACAATCGCCAACAAAAACATAAGAATCGGACCGATCACCCAGTTTTGCACGAGAGACAAAACGAGCACTTTGACGTCTTTAAATACCCGCCCCATCTCCTCATAACGAACCTTCGCCAGCGGCGGATACATCATCAAAATCAACCCGATCGCAATCGGAATCGAGGTTGTTCCGACTTGCAAGCGGTTCAGCCCGCCAACAACCTGCGGAAACCAAATCCCTAAACCGATTCCGAAAGCCATCGCCAAAAAAATCCATACCGTCAAATACCGATCTAAAAACGACAACCGTTTTGGCTCACACCAATCCACCATGTTTCACCCCGTTTAAAAAAATCAGCACCCGCAGCGGGACGCCGGATTCGCTGTCTCGATTTTGCGAATGTTTTCATCTTGATCCGGGACGTATGACAACACCGCTTGCAGCAGCGGGTAATATTCACTTTGCGTCCGGAGCGAATAATACACCCACTGCCCTCTCCGCTCCTCTTGGATCAGCCCGGCATCTTTCAATTTGCGAAGATGCTGGCTGATCGCCGGCTGGCTGGTCGAAAACACCTCAAGCAGCTCACACACACAGCACTCCCGCTTATTCAAAATCGCCAAAATCGTCAGCCGCGTCGGATCGCCGAGCAGCTTCAACACCCGGGCTGTCGCTTCCATCTCCATTGCGAGTTGCGGCATATAACCCCTCCATTCATCATCACATAATTATTTGCTTATAAAAAAACGAACATACATCATGGAAACAGTCACGACGACCAACGAAATTGTTTCTGTCAATCAGTATATAATTAAATGCTTATATAAGTCAATAACGATATACCTACAAAAGCAAGAAAAGCGAGCGTGCGGCATTTTTCCGCCGCACGCTCGCAAATGTTCCCTGCTCTCTGCCCGCCGCCAACACGCTCTAGTCCATTCGTTTTTTCGCCGCCGACAACAGATCGATCGCCTTCGTCCCCACCCCGACAAACGTCTCCAAAATCGCCTGCGCCCCGACGATCGAAAAAATAAAAATAAACAGCATTGCAATTGTCGGGATGAATAAATACCCAAGCGCGAGAAACATCGCACTCCATACACCCGCGCACCAATAACAATTCAGCAAATAACCAAATTTCGATTTCGGCACTTTCTTGATTTCCGTACTCCCGTCCTCGTGTTGAATTTCCTCTTTTTTCATAAATTCCTCGTGAATAGAATCTCTGTAACATAATCCTATCTTCATTCATCTTCCCCCCTTATTCGTGCAAAAAATACAAAAATAAACAAACTTAAAGTAGCGTTTATTAATAACATAAGATGAACAGTAAGGGAAATGTATATTGTGAAAAAACTAAATAATAAAGTAGAGACTGATGTAACAACATTAATTAATTGCATTAGCTCCCTCTTGTCCCTTGTTTTATTTTTCTGAAGAAAAATCGTATTTATATAAACATTTATGCTCACACCTAGAGTGATAATAGTACTCAGTACTATAACTTGAAAAATAAGGGAGACATCAATATAATATATCGCCATGAAAAAGACAGTTAATACAAAGTAAAAGAGAGGAATATACTTACTCCAAATCCTATCTTTCAGATATCTCAGAAATAAAATATTCATTATTCCTGGTAATACAAATGGAATAAAAGATAACCTGATCATGCCTGCCTCATTAAATCTTTCTACTAAAGATGGTATCCATAGAATCGGAATGGATGATATAAGCCCAACAAATAGTAGCAAAAATAAACTATTTACTTTCTTTTTACCTGCAATAGCAACCTTGCTATACGAAAAACCGTGTTCAACATTTACACTTGCCATGACTAAAAACAAAATGAATGATAAGAAAATGTATATACTTAAAGGAATACTAAAAATGAAAGCCCCTACTCCAAATCCTATAAGTTTCGCTAAATTCCCAACTATACTGATTTTAACCATACCGCCAAATAAGCGTTTCTCCTCTTCGAATATTTTTCTTTCTAAACTTCTTCCAACATACGAAGAAGAGAAAAATGAAATTGCGTATGCAACTAATAAGATAATTCCTTGATCTTTTAGAAAAGATGACAAAAAAAATAATATCAATAAAAGAAAGCTTGTAATTGCACTAATAAACCGAGAATGTAAAGTTGAAAATTTTTTTATATAAGAGAAGTCAATAAAAATGAAAATGCTAATAATTGAATTTATAATTATAACCCAAAAAGGGGAGATGTGCGAAATAGATACAATTCTAGTTATCGTGTATGAATAAAGAATACCAGATAACAAAATTAAAAATAAGTATAGTAAAGCAATAAATTGAATTTCCTTAACATATCTCATAATACACATACACTCTTTCCACTTCTTGTGTTTTTTTGAATTCTTCGTACTCTAGTATGTGACTGAAAAAAAGACAGATGCATCCTCCCCATCTTCCGAAACATATAGCTCATAACCATCCTTGAATTTTACTAATATTCCATAATTAAAATCTCTAAAATAGCTAACCATTGTTTCTAAAATAGATCTTACTACGTCATCCATATCACTCTGATAAGTATACTTAACAACTTCTAAGAAAAAAAGAAAGAAAATGAACAATCCCTTTCAAAGTAGATTCGAAGTATGTCGGCTTGAACATTTCGAGGAAGTTCGACATTCTTAGGTAAATATTCTTTAAATATAATCATAAAGCGGTCGAGAGATTGAATGACAAATTTTTCAAAAATTTCATCCCTAGAATCAATATACATTGAGTACACATGCAAGTAAAAGCCCCCCATGGCTAGCACCTTTATGTAGCCATGGAGGTTTAACTTACCAGTCATAACAAGTTGCTTTAGCTAACCCATGGTGCTAGTTGAGCATCAGAGCTCAACTAGCACCACCGGATAAAATTCCATATTATTGCCCTTGAACCAATTCAAGCGGAACTGGGATAAATTTGTCCACTTTCTCCCCTTTATGAACACGAATGGCTGCTTCTACAGCCTTTTCGCCAATTAATGCCGGCTTTTGCGCGACGGTTGCCGCCATTTTGCCTTCTTTCACCGCTTTGACCGCATCATCTGTCGCATCGAACCCGACCACAAGGACGTTGTTCATTCCATGCGCCTGCAAAGCCTCCAACGCCCCTAATGCCATTTCGTCATTATGGGCAAAGACCGCTTGAATGTCTTTATGGCTTTGCAAAATGTTTTCCATGACCGACAATCCTTTGGCCCGGTCAAAATCAGCCGCTTGTTTGGCGACGACTTTCATATTGGCTGCTTTGTCAATCACTTGGTGGAATCCTTCTCCGCGTTCACGGGCTGCTGACGAACCAGGAATCCCTTCCAATTCCACAATGTTTCCACCGTTTTTCAAATGATCGACGATAAATTGCGCCGCCATTTTTCCTCCAGCCACATTGTCGGAGGCGATATGGGCGACCACTTTCCCACCGTCCGCGCTGCGGTCGACCGTAATGACCGGAATGTTGGCGCTGTTGGCTGATTCAATCGCAGAAGTGACGGCGCTTGAGTCCGTCGGGTTGACCAAAAGCACATCGACGTGTTGTTGGATCAAGTCTTCAATATCGTTAATTTGTTTTGCCGAGTCATTTTGGGCATCGACGACAATCAATTTTGCCCCTTCGTCCTTGGCGGCTTTTTCAGCCCCTTCTTTTAAAGTGACGAAGAACGGGTTGTTCAAGGTGGAAATGGATAAACCGATTTTGACTTCTCCATCCTGTTTCGTTTTCCCTTTGTCGCTCGATGCGTTGTTTTGGTCGAGCGAACATCCAGCCAACACGACTCCCGCAAGCAATAATGCAACTAACAGCCCTACTGCTTTTCTCATTTGGATTCCCCCTTGTTTTTTGATAAAATCTATCATGCTTCTTTGCGGCGGTCTAACAGCACCGCAAGAAGAATGACCGCTCCTTTAATGACTTGCTGGTAGAACGATGACACATTGAGCAAATTCAATCCATTGTTCAATACACCGATAATCAGAGCGCCGACTAACGTGCCGAAAATCCAGCCTCTCCCTCCTGACAAACTTGTGCCACCTAAAACAACGGCCGCAATGGCATCCAACTCGTACGCCGTTCCCGCTGTCGGCTGCGCGGAATTCAATCGGGAGGTTAAAATGAGCCCCGCCAAAGCGGATAACGTCCCTGTTAGCGCATACACATAGATTTTGAGCCGATCAACGCGAAGTCCTGATAGACGGCTCGCTTCTTCGTTCCCGCCAATCGCATACGTATGACGGCCAAAGGTCGTCTTTTTCAGGACGATATACAACACGATATAGACGACGAGCATCAATATAATCGGTACGGGAATGCCGAAGAAATAACCGCGCCCCATCATCTGAAACAGGATGTCATCAGACGCAAACCCTGTAATCGGACGCCCGTCCGTGTAAACGAGAGTCAAGCCGCGAAATGCGGTCATCGTCGCCAGTGTGGCGATAAAAGGGGCAACTTTTCCTTTGGTGACCAAGACTCCGTTCAAGACGCCCATGGCCATGCCTGCTAATAAGCCGATGAATATCGCGACAAATCCGCTGACCCCTTGCGCCATCATTCCTGCTGTGATGGCGCTTGATAACGCCAACACCGAACCGACCGATAAATCAATGCCCCCCGTTAAAATGACAAACGTCATCCCAAACGCAATCAGCGCGTTGATCGATACTTGCCGCAGAAGATTGAGCCAGTTGTCCATTGTCAAAAAGTCATCGCTCAACACGGAAAGGGCTATACATAGCAAAAACAACCCAATCAGAGGCCCTAGTTTTTTCACATCCCATTTTCGCTTCGTTTCCATTATCGATTCCCCCCTGTCGCTGCGCGCATGACGGTTTCTTGATCCAAGCCGTCGTTTTCCAAGATCGCCTGCACTTTCCCTTCATGGATGACCATGACCCGGTCGCTCATCCCTAATACTTCCGGCAATTCGGAAGACACCATCATAACGGCAACACCTTGAGCGGCCAATTCATTGATGATGTCGTAAATCTCCTTCTTTGCCCCGACATCGACCCCTCGGGTTGGTTCATCCAAAATGAGGATGCGCGGGCTCATCGCCAGCCACTTGCCGAATACGACTTTTTGTTGATTTCCGCCGCTCAATGCTTTCACCGGCAAATCTGGGGAGGAGGTTTTAATATTCAACAGATGGATGTATGTCAACACCACGTCCCGCTCTTTCGATGACTGGACGAATCCCGCTGCCGCCAATTGCTCCAATTTCGGCAAAGTCAAATTCTCATGGACGCTCATGTCGAGAACGAGCCCTTTTTGCTTTCGGTCTTCGGTAATCATGGCGATGCCATGTTCTACGGCTTGGCGCGGAGACCGGATGCGCACAGGGCGCCCGTCGATATAGATGTTTCCTTCATCGAATGATCTGGCGCCGAAAATCGCTTCCATGATCTCGGTTCGCCCCGATCCCATCAGTCCCGCCACACCAAGCACTTCACCGGCTCGCACGGAAAACGATACATTCTCAAACAACCCTTTTTTCGTGAGCCGCTCTACGCGCAGCCGTTCTTCCCCGATCGCGACATTCCGCTTTGGAAAGCGCTCCCCGATTTGCCGACCGACCATCATTTGCACAATTTCATCGAAGTTCGTTTCCTTGACTTGTTTCGTGCCGATAAACTGGCCGTCCCGGAGAACCGAAATCCGGTCGCAAATGGCAAAAATCTCTTCCATTCGGTGGGAAATGTACACGATCGCGACGCCTTGCTGCTTCAATGTGCGAATGACAGAAAATAAAGCCTGAATTTCGCGCTCGGTAAGCGCCGCTGTCGGTTCATCCATAATGAGACACTTCGCATTCGTTGAAATGGCCCGCGCAATTTCGATCATTTGCTGCTTGCCGACGGACAACCGACCAGCGAGCTCCCGCGTGTCGAGCTCGATTCCTAATCTCCGCAAATGGGAAGCGGCTTGTTTCTCCATTTCCTTATGGCGAATCAAGCCGGTTTTTCCGATTTTCGGCTCGCGCCCAAGGAAAATGTTTTCAGCCACCGTCAATGTCGGAATGACGTTCAACTCTTGATGAATGACGACAATGCCGTCGCGTTCCGCCTCTTTCGGATGGCGGTAATGCACTTCGCGCCCGTTGACAACAATCGTTCCCCCATCCCGCTCATAAATGCCAGTCAACACTTTGATGAGCGTTGATTTCCCCGCTCCGTTCTCTCCCATCAACGCATGCACTTCTCCAGGGAGCACCTCAAAATCAACGCCATTGAGGACGACGTTGTCGCCAAACGACTTTTGAATCGACCGCATTTCAATCAAGGGCTTCATCGTTTCTGCCCTCCTTTTCCTTTCTATGAAAAACTCACACCAGAACGCAGAATGATATTGGCATAGGGAGTCGCCTCCCCAGTGCGAATCACCGCTTTCGCCTGCTTTGTCATCTCTTTGAAATCTTCATGGGGGACAAATTGGACAGGAACATCCCCCATTCTTGCCTTGATGCTTTCGTATAGGTCCGGATTCTCGCTCTTGATCTCCTCAGCTAGTACGATTTCCTCAATTTCCAGCTCATCAACAATCGCATCCAAAACGGATAAGAAGGGCGGGAACCCTTTGACGATAGACAAGTCGATGCGCGCATGTTCGTTCGGAATCGGCAGCCCGCAATCGGCAATCACGATCGTATCGGTGTGCCCTAGCGAGGCAAGCAGCGTGTTCAATTCTTTATTCAAAATCCCTCGTTTTTTCATCACTGACTCTCCCTCTGTTTGAACAAAAATGACTCGACCTCTTGCCGTCTCGGCATCCCGGCCTGCGCCCCGAGTTTCGTTACCGACAAAGCCGCGGCCGCATTGGCGAACCGACACGCTTCATCAAGCGGCTTCCCTTCCGCGAGCGCCACCGCGAGCGCCCCGTTAAACGTATCGCCCGCGCCCGTCGTATCGACGACTGGAACTTGGAAACTTGGAATGAGCCGTTCTTGTCCTTCTTGCCAAATGCGCACCCCTTTTGCCCCTTCGGTGACGATGAGCCGATCGACAAACGCTTCTTCGTCCATCCCGGCAAACAAAATGACCCGCTCATGTTCGTTGGGCGTCAAGAAACTCGCTTGCTCGAGCACCGACGACGGCAACGGCTGGGCTGGAGCTGGGTTGACGATGATGCGCACGCCATGGCGCTTGGCGATGGCGACCGCCCGCTCGACGACCGGAATGGGAATTTCGAGCTGCAATAAACAAACATCGCTTTTGGCGATCGCCGATTCGCACTCGTTAATATCCTCTATCGTCAGGGCATGGTTCGCTCCCGGCACGACGATAATTCGGTTGTCTTGTTCAGAAATCGTAATCGAAGCAATGCCTGTATGTTGATGTGTAACCGGTTTCACACAGTCGACGGAAATGCCTTCGTTTTGTAACGAACGGATGAGCTCTTGACCAAACGCATCATCCCCAACCGCGCCAATCATCTGCACATTGGCGCCGAGGCGGGCGGCGGCCACCGCCTGGTTCGCCCCTTTGCCGCCGGGAGTGGTGAGAAACTGTTCGCCTAAAATCGTTTCTCCCTGATTTGGAAAGCGTGGTGCCACGGTGACTAAATCCATGTTGATGCTGCCGATCACCGTAATAACTGGTTTGTTCACGTTCGTTCCCCCCTTGACGTGGACTCGCGCACCATCAGTTGAACCGGAAGTTGATAATGGAACTTCTCAAGCGGCTTCCCCTCAATTTGTTTAATTAAAATTCTTGCCGCCATGGCGCCCATTTCATAAATGGGCTGAGACACGGTCGATAGTTCGGGTGTTGTCATTTCCGTCAGCGGGATGCCGTCATAGCCAATAATCGCAATATCATCCGGAACGCGCAGCCCGCATTGCTGAACCGCTTTCAATGCGCCGACCGCCATCACGTCGTTGCCGGCAAAAATCCCGTCGATCTCATGATCGGCCAACGCGGCCATCACCGCTTCCTTCGCCTGCTTCAACTGGTAATTGCCTTGAATGACGAGCTGCCGATCTCCCAACCCCAGCGCCTTCATTTCATCTTGATAGCCGCGAAAACGCTCTATGGCGTTCACCACGTGGGTCGGTCCTTGAATATGGGCGATCCGCCGGCAGCCCACTTCATACAAATGACGCGTCGCTAAACGGGCTCCCTCGTAATTATCCGCGACCACCGACGGATAACGTTCATGCAGCGAACGATCGAGCACGACAATCGGAACATCCCATTCCTCGACTTCTTCCGGCGCGAACTGATTCGTGGTCAAAATGACGCCGTCCACGTATTTTTGCTTTAACACCTCGATATATTCTCGTTCTTTTTCCGCCTTCTCATCGGAGTTGCATAAAATGACGGTATAGTCATAAATATTCATCACATCTTCCACCGCGCGAACGAGCTCCGGAAAGAACGGGTTGGTGATATCCGGGACAATCAGCCCGACCGTTTTGGATGTTTTTTTGAATAGCGCCCTCGCCACCTCATTCGGTTTGTAATTCAGTTCTTCCATCGCCTGTCTGACTCGCTTTTCTGTTTCCTCATTGACGTATCCGTTTTGATTTAACACCCGCGAAACGGTGGCGACGGATACACCTGCACGCTTTGCTACATCACGAATTGTTGCCATGCTCGCTTCCTTCTTTATCTGTATATGTGTAACCGGTTACACATAGTATATCCTATTTTTCGTGCGCCATCAAGCAATTTTTTGAGCACATCCTCAGGAATGTGTACGCTCTTTTCCATGCAAGCCGTATTGTGATTTTCCCTCGATTATGGTTATCATAAGAATGGAAAGGCATACGATAAAAACAGGACATTGGCAACGGCCAATGCCCTGACCAACACGCACGGTGGCTGCAAGAAGTGCAGCGGCCCAGAAGCAGGCAGAAGCAACCCACCCTTACCTAGGCCGAGCAGGTTGGGTTGCTTTTCTTTTGATACTGCAATGACTGCCACGATCAGCGATGCAAACGAAATCATTAACGTCAGTGCCTCCGCAACAGTCATCATCCAGCAGCACCCCCTTTCATCAAGGGAGTCGCCACTGCCCACCCTGCGTAAACGGTGCATATGTATTATACCACGTCCGCTCTTAGCAACAAATATGTATTGGGAAATTCAGGACGTTTTTCCATAATACAAAAAACCCCTTGCCTGACGCAAGGAGTTTTCTTTGCTATTCTTTTTCCCATCGTTCACTCGCTTCATCCGCCCGTTTGGCGGCCACCATCATGCTCATGATGACAAGCATCACGAATGAACCAACAAACATTCCAGCAATAAACGCGGCCATAGGCATCTCTCCCTTTTCTCCAAAACTGGTTATTTATCATTCTTTCCTTTTTCGTCTCGGCCTATACATGGGGAGAGTTTGTTATGATCATATGCCGCGATGGAGCGAACGATGCCTTGCTTTCAGCCAACGGCGACAAACAAAGACGATCACCAACGCAATCAGCGCCCCGCACGAGTCAATCGCCACGTCTTTCGGCGTCGCCGTCCGCCCCGGTTCAAACGATTGATGCCACTCGTCGGTTGCCGCATACACGGTCGCAAACAGCCAAGCACCGATATACGACGCCCGCCTCGGGAACAGCGCTCGCCAGACCAACACAGCCAAAATGCCGAATTCGGTCAAATGCGCCGCTTTACGAATAAGGAAGTTCAAGAAAGAAGGACCTTCCTCCTCCCCACCGCCAAACGGCAAATACGAGAGAATCACTTGCAGAACTTGAGCGGTATTCGCTCCAGTGAACCACGAAGACTCGCTAAACGTGTAAATGACTAAACACCAGAGGATGACGGGAAGCCAGCGGGAGAGAAAATCTCTCATTGTTTTCACCTGCCAACAACCTTTTTGCCAACAAAACAAGGCACTCCAAACCATGAAAGCAAAGAGCCTTGTTGGCTAAACCCGTTACCATCATAACAAGGATGGGTAGTATTTTTCCATTTTCTTTTTCTACAAGCCGCAGGAAAACAACCATCAACCATTGCTTTCAAATCATCTGCTCGTGAGCTTAGAGAAGAGTTCTTCTCCGTCCCAAACATCCTTCTCTTTCAGCCATTACCCCTTTAGGGGAGATTCTCTCCCTGTTTATGTTTTCATGAACAAGGGTATAGTAGTAAAAGAAAAATCTGTACATTTTTTCTGGCCAGCATTATAATTTTTAGAAAGGAGAATCAATGAGGTGATCGATATGCCCTCCGCTTTGGAAACGAAAATGAAGGTGACACTGTCTTACACTGAACAGGCCAACAAACCGGATAAGGATCTTTCATTTGCCGAATTACGGAAAAAAATAGCCAAACCTTCTCCCTTTGGCAAAAAATTAGTGGACATCTACAAACAAGGACGGTAGCCGATTATGTCGTTTGTAATGACATATGAAGATGCCATAGATGAACATTTTGGACAAGCGTCTATATACATCGATGCTTGTTTTATTTTGTCCTATATGGACTCCGATGACCGAAGAGGAGACAAGGTATGTGAAATCCTTCAAAAGTGGCATAACGAAGGTGTAGCGAAATTAGGGATAAGTACACATGTATTTGGAGAAGTGGTACATAACTTACTCATTCAAGAAATTCTATTACCATTAGAAATCTACCATAAAAATCAATCCAATCTACGTCCAAAGTCTCGACACAATCATCACCTTGGAGAATTGGAAGAAAGCGTATCCTTCCTGTATAACGTTTGGAAAAAACATATTCCAAGCTTCTACAAAAAGAACGTTTCTATTAATATTTCAGAACTAATCAAGTTGGTGAAAATGAATTATCCCCACCAAAGAAACAAGTTACAAGTCTTTTACAACAATTCCATTGATCGATATAATGAATTTTTATCTGTCATAAGACAAAATTTCCACATCGAATTCCTAACGGCAGATGCCAACATTCAAGATTTAGCCTTGGCTCAAATGCGGCTTTTGCAGCTCGAAGCATATGATGCCTTGCACTATGCCCTCGCAACATATTATCATTATGATTATTTCGCCACACTTGACGGTGATTTTGTGAACGCTCTTTATAGTCAGAGCCCTAACCAAGCACCGGTTACGAAAATTGTCAAAATCGCCTAGCCCTGTCGTCTTGATCGAATGGAGGCTCCAAAAATTCAGGAAGGCAGAAAAGCCCATGCCCTCCTTCATTTCTTTTCCACTCATGTGGGCTACATCAAGTCCAATCATGTGGATTGGCAACCGAAGGAGATCATGCAAAATATCAATCCGCCTTCAAGACGTACAAAAAGCGGAAGCGCCTACTCTGCTTCCGCCAACAGTTTCAACGTCGCCGCGACAAACAGTTGCACCCCGATCTCAAGCGCATCCTCATCAATCGTAAAGCGTGGGTGGTGATGCGGGTAAACGATGCCTTTTTCTTTGTTTCCAGCGCCGACGTAGAAAAAGCTGCCCGGCGCTTTTTGCAAGAAGGCCGAGAAATCCTCGCCGCCCATGTTCGGCTTCAGGCGGGCGATGGCTTCATCGCCAAACAGCTCGCGCGCTGTTTCTTCGATGACGCAGGTCACTTCATCGTAGTTGACGACCGGGCGGTATCCGTAGTCAAATTGAAACTCGTACGAAGCGCCGTGCGCTTCGGTAATGCCTTTGACAATACGCTCCATCCATTGCGGGATCGTCTGCCGCAGCTCCGCATCAAACGTCCGCACCGTCCCTTGAATTTCGACCTCCCCAGGCAGGACGTTATGCGCCGTACCGGCGACAAATTGCGTCACGGACAGAACGACTGGCTCGAGCGGGTCCACATAGCGCGAGACGATATGTTGCAAGTTCGTCACGACTTGGGCGCCGATGGCGATCGCATCGATCGTTTGGTGCGGCATCGCCCCGTGGCCGCCTTTGCCGATGATGCGGATGAAAAACCGGTCGGGTGCGGCCATCATCGGCCCATACACAATGCCGATTTTTCCGCGCTCAAGCGGCGACCAAAGGTGAGTGCCGATGACAACGTCCACCCCGTCCATGACGCCGGCCTGCACCATTTCTTCCGCCCCGCCGGGGAACAATTCTTCCGCATGTTGGAACAAAAAGCGGATTTCACCGCAGATTTGATCACGCAGCTGGGAGAAAATTTTCGCCGTTCCCAAAAGCATCGCCGTATGGCCGTCATGTCCGCACGCATGCATGACGCCCGGGTTTTTTGAAGCAAACTCAAACGTGTTTTCCTCTTGAATCGGCAATGCATCCATATCCGCGCGAATGGCGACGACTCGGCCCGGCTGTTGGCCGATGAGCCGCGCCATGACGCTTGTTTTCGTCGGCCGCGACAACTCGAGATGGCCGAATGATTGCAGCGTCTCGTACACAAACTGCGCCGTTTTCTCCTCTTGGAACGACAATTCCGGATGGGCATGCAGATAGCGGCGCCAGGCGATGACGTCCGCTTTCACTTCATCGACGAGCCGTTTGATCTCTTCCTTTGTCATCACGTTTCCCCCTGTTCTTTTTTCGTTATTCCGCTTGGGCCAGCTGCCGCACTGTATGATACAGAACAGCGGTGCCGGCAGCACAATCGTCTTTCGTGCTCCATTCCGACGGGCTATGGCTCACCCCGTCTTGGGAGCGGACAAAAATCATCCCGATTGGACAAATGGACGCCAGCTGCACTCCGTCATGAGCCGCACCGCTCGGCAGCCAAAACGGCGAGCAGCCAAGCTTTTTGCACGCCGCCTCGGCAGCACGCTTCACCTCATCGGAACAGAGCACCGGCGGCATGTCTTGCAGCAACTCCATCGTGAGACGAACGTTCCGCTCCGTGGCGATCTTCTCTGCCCGCGTTGCGATGACTTTCCAGACTTGGTCGCGCACCTCCGCGTTCAAATCACGCAAATCGAGCACAAATTCGACTCGTTCCGGAATGATATTAATGCCGCCTGGAAAGACGTACAGTTGCCCTACAGTCCCGACTGTTGTCCCTGTCCGTCTCGCTTCCTCTTCAATGACCGCGATGATTTGAGCGGCCGCCGCCATCGGATCGCGGCGCAACGCCATCGGTGTCGCTCCCGCATGTTCCGCCTTTCCTTCGATGGTGAATTTCACCCAGACGAGCCCGGCGATGCCGGTGACAATGCCAACTGGAAGTCCTGTCTCCTCAAGCACCCGTCCTTGTTCGATATGCAATTCGACATAGGCTTTCACCGTTCCTGGTTTTCGCGCTGCCTGCGGCAAGCGGTCCGGGTCAAGCCCCGCCTGTTTCATCGCCTCGGCGAGGGAAATCCCTTCCGCATCACGATAGTGGAGCACTTTAGGCGGCAATGTCCCCGCCATCGCGCGGCTGCCGATCATGCCGAAACGAAAACGCGCTCCTTCTTCATCGGTAAATGCCACGACCTCAATCGGGTGATGTGTCACAATCCCTTGCTCGTTCATCGTCTGAACGACTTCCACGCCAGCCAACACCCCGAGCGGACCGTCAAAGCGCCCTCCATTGTAGACCGAATCCAAATGCGAACCGACAAGCACAACCGGAGCCTCTGAGTTCGTTCCTTTTTTCCTCCCGATCAAATTGCCTGCTGCGTCTTCGTACACGGACAGCCCCGCTTCGCGCATATAAGAAGCGACCAAGTCTTTCGCCCGCCGCTCTTCAGCGGTGAACGATAGGCGCGTAATACCGCCGCCCGGCTGCTTGCCGATCTCTCCTAGCTCCATGAGCCGTTGCCAAAGTCTTTCTCCCGCAACCAATCAATTTCCCCTCCTCCTCGCCCGTTATTCACCAATGAATTCCATCTATGTTTCGAATATAATAAATATTTAATAAACTTTCAAATACTTTAATTTCCGAAAGAAGTCTCCCACTTCTAAACGAAGTGAAAGTGTAGGATACGTGCCTGTCACGCCCCGAGGATTGTCGAGATTCGTAGAAACAGAGAGTCATAGCATAGCTCTCTGTTTTTGCATGTGTGCTCCTCAGTATGGCAAGGTGCTGTGATCTTCGGCTCTCTTTGCTTTTTATTGTGCGAAATGCTTCACGTTTTGAAGTTTAAATCGTTTCCTTAGGAACGCCTGCTATACGATTAGGTTTGGCTGTTTTTGTTCTCGTTGTCGAAGGAAGAAGTGTATTTTGCGCTTTCACGTATCCATTCAGCCCAATACTAGTGAGATTTTCAGAATCCAGCACCAATAGGGCATTTCCCGTATCGAAAATGCCCTAGGAGGAATGGAGAATCGTTTGAAGAGACTCCCCACTTAGAAGTCTTTGCAACGATTCCCAAGCCGGCTTTCCGTGTTTTTGCAGGGTGGACATGACGCTGCGAATGACACAGAAAGCCTTGGCATCGTCTTCCTGACGAAACGTTCCGGAAATTTTTTGTTTGACTTTCACCATCCGCAAATCGCGCTCGGCTTGGTTGTTGTCAAACGGCACTTCTTTCTTTCGCAGGAAGAGAAGCGCTTCTTGCTTGCGCTTTTCTAGGCGCTGGATGAAATGTTGCGCGTTGCGGACGCCTTCATGCTTGCCTTGTCGGCAACGCTCCTCGAGTTCTCGGCGGCCATTCGCTGGAAGCTCGTCGTACACGGCTTCCCAATACCGGACTTCCTCCTTCGGCAGCGCTCCGCCCGCGTTCTCCACCGCCTGTTTCATCTTCAACAGCGCTTCGCTCATCTCTTTGGACCATGAATGACCGTAAAGTTCTGTATATGCCCGAAGCTCCCGGAGATGATGGGCGTGGCAAAGGGCATGGCTCGCCTCTGTGTACATCGGGTGCACCGAATACGCATCGTGCACCATCGTTCCTTTGTACCGTGGCAAGATCCCGATGTCGTCCGTCGCTTGCTTTCCACGGGAACGATGCAGTCCGTATCGGGTGACCTTGGCAGTGGAAGCCACGTGCACCCATTGGTTCTTTCCGTTCACACGCAGACTCGTTTCATCGACGTGCAACGTCTTGGAGGCGAGCAACGCCGCTTCCATCTCTTCAAGCGCTGCTTCGAACACAGGGAGCCATCGTCTCGTCATGTTCACGACTGTGCCTGCACTCATCGAATGATCGACTAGCGCTTTGACCATCTCCGTGACACGCTCGCACGGGATCAACTGCGCATGATTCCAGTATAAAATGAGCGAAGTGATGACCGGTCCATATTGTACATGATTGGTTGCATAGAAAGGGAATGTAAACTAGCATATTATTTCAGAATCCCTTTTTCAAATTATTTCAGGCGGATTCCGAAATAATGTGCAAAATGTTTGCGGATTGTTCCGGATTTTGCACATTCTTTCGGAACGTTTGCACGCTCTTTCAGATGAAGATTTCCAGCGCGCCTGATGGACCGATGGAAAAGAGAAAGCACAAAAGAGGCCGATTCGGCCCCTTTCGTGCTAATACCCCATTTCCTCTGCGGCCATGCGCACCACTTCTTCGTTAATGGCATCCTTTTTCAGCTGATCCCCGTATAACAGGCACGTCGTGGCCAACGTATTGATCACTCGAGGCCATCCCCGCGACTGCAGGGCAATCGCCTCTAACGCCGATGGAGTGAAGATCGGATGCTTCGCCTCGGCCTGTTTCATCCGATGCTCGATGTAGCCCGCCACCTCTTCCTTCTCCAGCGGCCCCATCCGGTATCGCATGATGATCCGCTGATCGAGAGGGCGGTGCTGATTGAGCCGCAGCTTCCCCTGTAAATGGGGCAGCCCGGCCAACATCAAGACAAATGGGTTGGTCGAATCCATCTCAAAGTTGAACAAGATGGCGATGTCCTGTAAAAATGCATCCTTTGCGAAATGCATCTCGTCCAAAATGAACACCGGCGTAATCCGTCGTTCATGATACAAACGCTCGATCGCTTGCTGGATTTGGCGGAAGAGGTCTACCTTGCGGTACTTCGGTTCCTCTCCTAATCCCAAGGCCAGTCCACGGTAAAAATCCATCACGCCTCCGGTCGATAACGGGAAGTAGACCACATGATACAACGAAGGGGACAACGATTCCTTCCACGCCCGAAGGGCGAACGTCTTGCCCGCCCCCGGCTCTCCGATCAACAGCCCGATCCCCCGGGTTCGCTTCACGTACTCCAGCGCCCGCAACGCTTCTTGAAACGCCGCCCCTTGATACGCCTCGGACGGGTCGGTTTCTTTCGCAAACGGCTCCCGCGAGAGGGAATAAAACGTTTTATACATCCTGTTCGCCCTCCTTCGCCGAAACCGCCGCAAACGGCGACCGGTGGCGCTTCACATAGGCGTTGTCCTCCAAACGCACCCGAATGGCTTCCGCCACCCGTTTGCCATCTTCGTACACATAGACGCCTCGTTCGTCATAGCGGAGCTCAATCGATTGCCCAATGAACCGAGGCGGCACTTCGTATAGCTGTTTATTCAGGGTGATCGTGCCATCGGCTTTCACCTTGCGGTGCTCCCGTTTCAGAAAAATCGCATCCAGCCAATCGCCATCTTCGATGAACGACACGAGATGCACTTGCGATTGAAACACCTCATGCGGCGTTTTTCCGTCCAGTGAGGCGTGCGGTTTTCGATGATACTCCTCTTCAAGCCACTTCCAAAAACGCTCGTTCAACTCGTCAAGCGATTTCGGCGGATTCAGCTCCAACAGTGGATAAAACCGTGTCTGTACGGTGCGGAAGAACCGTTCGATTTTTCCCTTGCTTTGCGGGTCATACGGCTGGGTGTGGATGAGTGTAATCCCCATCTCGGCGCACGCATACTGCAGCACCTCGGACCGATCCATTTTCCCGTTGTCCGAGTAAATGCGTTTCGGCTTCCCGCAACGAAGCACCGCTTCCTTCGTGACGATCCGCAGCCCGTCAAACTTCTCCGAAGGGAAAAACTGCGCGTACGGCACCAACCGCTAGCCGTCATCGATATAGGCAATCAAAAACGTTTTCTGGGATTCCCCCCTGCACGATCAGGCGTTCGTAGAATACCGTCACGGGCATGGTGGGATGTTCTTTTCTTAGGTCTAAAATATGATCCTCATCATCGGGCGACAGACGCCTTGAGTGGCCGCGGTCCGAACGGCGCTTCGGCTTTAAGGCGTCAAAGCCCCCTTTTTTGTATCGGGTGCACCAATCGAGGATCGTCTTGGCTGCGATTCGCTTGTCGCCCTGGTGGGGAACATGGTGCACTCGCTCGTTCACCTCTTTCAGATACGTCTTCGGTTCCACCTGCCTATTCACCAACGGAGCGATTAGCCCGTACCGAAACAGGGCAATGTCGTGTCTCATCGACTCATCCATTCGAATCTCCTCCTGGTCTCACTTGGAATCAGGACCGTTCCGGTCCTCCTGTACCGAATTGCTTTTTCTCCGTCGATCGGAAAGGTTTGTGGGAACCTAAATCATTTCTAATTTAGGATATGTATGTAAAATCAGGACCCCATTTAATTCGCAAAAGGGTGTCGGAATCCGTCCTCCCACATGTCTCTGATGACCGAATAGAGACCGTGTTCCTCCAACGTCCGGATCCACCAAGAAGCCCGTTCCTTTTCTTTTTTCACGATAGGGCCTATGATCCTCCACCGCCTCGCCAAAAAGCTGTGGAGGTTTGATAGGTTTCGGCAGAACCGTCGGACATAAAAGATGATGCCGTCCTTTGTCGGGAGGAACGGATCTTGGTTCGTTCCCTCGGTCAATCCCAACTGTTCTTTCACAACTTGCCATATGGCGGACAACGTATACTGAAAATACAGGAGGAGAAAGGAAGGCAGCACACTCACCGTCTTCAAACATTCCCGACAGCGGTACCGGACAATCCAAATGCGATCATCACCATGTAGGGTCAATGCGTTTCGCTCATAGTAACCGTGGCGGTGCAACGGGCGCGTGGCCCGGCAATGCGGACACTGTGTCAGAAGAGGGAAGTCGTTTTCTTTTCCACGCTCTGCATACGTTTGGACGTCAATGCCAAAGTCATGAAATTGAATCACGCCCTCCTCCCCTCCTCTGAACCGATGGATTTTCTCTTCCGAAATAATTCACAAAAAAATTTAGAACATTCTTTCAGAAAAGGGGAGAGGGCTTTCTGAAGGAATGTGCAAAAAATGGCTCTTTTGTGCCGAAATAAAGTGATAATTTACACCAATTGCACTCGATTCATTTTCCCAAGTGTCTCAATCATATGTACTGGAATTCGAATCGTTCTTGCTTGGTCCGCAATGGCACGAGTGATAGCTTGACGGATCCACCAAGTTGCATAAGCAGGTTTCAATCCCTCATAGGTACGATAAAAACTACGAAGACGGTAGATATCTCTACTTCTCGGATGGGTTTCAATCCCTCATAGGTACGATAAAAACCGGCTCGCCTCGAAACAGGCACGCGTCCGGTTCGCTAGTTTCAATCCCTCATAGGTACGATAAAAACTTCAAAACCAATCGGCTCTTCCATTTCTTCAGTTTTGAAAGTTTCAATCCCTCATAGGTACGATAAAAACTCCGATTGAAAAGACATCCATTCAAGCAAGACATAGCATGTTTCAATCCCTCATAGGTACGATAAAAACGGGATCTACAATGTCATCGACGCAGTGTTTTACCTAGTTTCAATCCCTCATAGGTACGATAAAAACAATTGCTACTATACTACACTACAAAACGCTTTGTAGGTTTCAATCCCTCATAGGTACGATAAAAACGCTCGTCGCAGTATCTCAACCGCTTGCAAGTCTATCAGTTTCAATCCCTCATAGGTACGATAAAAACCTTTATGAAGAATATGGAGATCTTGACGCTCGCGACTAGTTTCAATCCCTCATAGCTACGATAAAAACGCTCTGCGGATGCGTGATTTCTCGCCCGCAGTGGACGGTTTCAATCCCTCATAGGTACGATAAAAACTTATAAAACAGCGTAATAGGATGATTATGTGAAACTTGTTTCAATCCCTCATAGGTACGATAAAAACCGGATAAAAAAGCGGATGACCGAATCCTAGTCAAATGTTTCAATCCCTCATAGGTACGATAAAAACAATCATCCCAGCGGCAGGCAGGGGAGGAAGTGGGCGCAGTTTCAATCCCTCATAGGTACGATAAAAACTGTCCGAGCGATAGAGACAGGATTCCCCCGCGTCCGCGTGTTTCAATCCCTCATAGGTACGATAAAAACTTAGCTTGTAATGCATGCCAAAAAGAACTGACAAAGGTTTCAATCCCTCATAGGTACGATAAAAACCTTGTAATTTCTATGTCGTTTATCTCGTAGGTCATCGTTTCAATCCCTCATAGGTACGATAAAAACAAGTACGACGTATTCGTCAGTGACGGTTCTAATGGTTTCAATCCCTCATAGGTACGATAAAAACTGGTGCAATTCAATAAGTTCTTCCCGGTGTCGCCCAAGTTTCAATCCCTCATAGGTACGATAAAAACGATCGGGGTTGACTCCGCCGAAACCCCATCATAAGAGTTTCAATCCCTCATAGGTACGATAAAAACTTTAATATGAAGATTCTTTCCGTAGAATCAGAAACGGTGTTTCAATCCCTCATAGGTACGATAAAAACTGTTTGCGAATTAACGCAGATGTCATGGACATTGGGCGTTTCAATCCCTCATAGGTACGATAAAAACCGGTTACAGGGGAGAAACATCCATTTTAGGGGAAAACGGGGTTTCAATCCCTCATAGGTACGATAAAAACATGAGTGCCCTGTTTGCAAAGATACGGAGTTGGTTATGTTTCAATCCCTCATAGGTACGATAAAAACTCCTTCTTAAACTTCCCCTTATTGTTTGGTGTTAAAGTTTCAATCCCTCATAGGTACGATAAAAACCGCTTTTTTGCTGTCAACATATTTTTTTGATTTTTTTTGTTTCAATCCCTCATAGGTACGATAAAAACGATTTATTGGAATTCCGTGTACAGCATGTTCTTGTTCGGTTTCAATCCCTCATAGGTACGATAAAAACTGAAGATAATATTCTTAGCCCTTTCTAAGAAATGGCGTTTCAATCCCTCATAGGTACGATAAAAACCCCAAAAAAGCTTGTTATATCAAGCTTTCTGAGCTTGGGCTGTTTTTAGAATATCACGTCCCAAAAATTCTGTCAATTCCTTTTTTCCTCGATGGCTGTAAGGTTCAAGCGCATCAAATAATTGTCGTCGATCCCCCGGGATTTTAGCACGATTGGGGGTCGACGACATTATGGATGAATCGCTTATCCTCTGTATCTTGGCCCGGATTGTCCATGTCCATCGATGCCATGTAACAGCCTTGCTTACAATTCTTTTCACAACGCTAGTCTCCGATAAAGGATGAAGCAAATCACGGCCGATTCCTCACCGATACGGCTGCCGCTGAACATTAACAACCCCACCCTCCGCTCGCACACCCAAGCCGGCTGGCCGCCCGATCGACTCATAGATCAAGCCGGCGGCTTGGGCTGCCTTCGGTTCATAACAGTTCCGCCCATCCACCACAATCGGCGTTTTCATGAGCGTCTTGTAGCGGTAAAGATCAAATTGCAAGACGGCCGGCCACTCGGTAAAAATCAGGCAAACGTCCGCGCCGCGAACGGCGTCCTCGATCGTCTCGCAACACACAACCGCGTCACCGAAGCGGCGGGCGACATGGCGGAGGGCGGCGGGGTCCCAGACGCGCACGTTCGCTCCTTCGGCGATCAGCCGTTCGATGTTCGCCAATGCTGGCGATTCGCGCACATCGTCCGTGCCAGGTTTGAATGCGGCGCCAAGGACGGCAACAGTCCGGTTGCGAAAATCTCTGATATACGGACGCGCTTTATCAAGGAGCTTCCACTTTTGTTTCTCATTGACATCCATCGCCGCCCACACGGTTTTGAGCGAATAGCCGTAGGAAGCCGCCAATGAATAAAGGGCGTTCGCATCTTTCGGCAGGCATGAACCCCCGTACCCGACGCCGGCGCGCAAAAAGCGGAGGCCGATGCGCGGATCCATGCCGATTCCTTCCGCCACTGCCTGAACATCAGCGCCGACCAATTCACAGACGTTGGCGATCTCGTTGATGTAGGAAATTTTCAGCGCCAAAAACACATTGGCGGCGTATTTAATCATCTCTGCGCTTCTTCGATCCGTCACGACGTACGGGAGCGCAAACGGGGCGTACAGGTCCTTCATCACCCGCTCGGCGCGCTCCGATTCCACCCCCAACACGATGCGCGTCGCCTGCAGCGTGTCGCGCACGGCTGTTCCTTGTGAGAGAAACTCCGGATTGGAAACGACATCAAACTGAACCCCGCTGCGTCCGCGTTCCGCCAAAAAGCGCGCAGCCTCATCACTGGTGCCAACCGGCACGGTCGATTTGATGGCCACAAGGCAGTCTCGTTCGGCCGACGCCGCGATGCGGCGGAGCGTTTCCCATACGTCATCGAGCTTGACCGAGCCGTCCGGAAGCGGCGGGGTGCCGACGGCGATCATAATCACTTCCGCCTGCTGATACGCTTCCACATCGTTGGTCGTAAAGCGAAGGCGGGCGCTGTTTCGTTCGATGAGCGGTTCAAGTCCCGGCTCATAAATCGGAACGATCCCTTTATTTAACAAGCGAATTTTTTCCTCATCCACGTCCACGCATATGACATCATGGCCTTTATCAGCCAGACAGGCGGCGGTCACCAGCCCCACATACCCCGCCCCGGCGATCGAGATTTTCACCGTTCATCACACCTTTTCGATCCTTTGCGGATATCGTCGCTTGTCCTCATTATAGCGAATCGCCCCACAAATTTCACCGTTTCTGTCCGTCTAAAAGCGAAAACCGGGAGACCCTCGCCTCCCGGTTGATTTACGCCGCATGCTTCCGTTTGTTGGCCAATGTTCGATCCAAAGCCTTGCCGAGCGCCGCGCCGCCATCAGCGAAAAAAGGCTTCGCTCCGATTTCATAAGCGACGCTCGCCGCTCTTGGAATGCCAAAAAACGGCCCGATCGCCAAATAGACGGCAAGAGAAAAGCAAAAGCTAAACAGCGGATGAACAGCGTCCCCAAGCGAACGAAGGCCATCTTTGGCAAACGCCGCCGCCGCGAAACAGAACCTCATTCAAAATACCGAAGCATGGCATGAACCATTGCCGTCGTCACCGCTTCCCGATAGCCATCGCCCGCAACGGTCCCGGCATCGGACGGGTTGCTTAAATAGCCGAGCTCGAGCAGCACGGATGGCCGCTCGTTCTCCCGCAGCACATAATAGTCGCCAAACGCAACGCCGCGGAACGGAAGCAGGACGAATTGCGAAAACGGCTGTTCGAACGACTGGGCCAACCTATAATCCGCCAACCGGTCGTAATAGTAGACCGTGATGCCGCTCGCCTGCCGGTCAGCGGCGCTGTCGTAATGCAGGCTGATAAACGCGTCCGCCTGATACAAGCGCGCGGCGGCAACGCGCGCCGGCAGCGGCACATAATCATCGCCATCCCTCGTCAACACGACGCGGGCGCCGTACGACTGCAGCTTGTTTTTCAAGAGCTTGACGGTTTCCAACGTCAATTCCTTTTCCTTGATGCCATCGACGCTTTGCGCCCCGCTGTCTTTGCCCCCATGCCCGGCGTCAAGAACAATCGTTTTTCCAGCCAACGGTTGAACGGGGCCTGGCGTCCAGCGGCTCACGTAGCTTTGCGGGCCGCTAGGGCGAATAACAGAAGGCGGAACGGAGGCGTCCACCGCCCCTTCTTGATTTTCGGCGGCCTTTTCACTTTCCACGCCAATGTAATCAGCCGCCACCCAGCCGGCCAGGCCCGAACGAGCGATGATCTTATGCCAGTCTTGTTTTGTTTCAACAATCTTGACGCGATCGCCGCGCAACAGACGCCCGATCCGTTCTGCGTGCAATGACGGCGCCGCCCGCACGTTGAGCGAATCGGCGTCCACCACTCCTTCCGGCTGTGAAACAGAGCGATCCTCAGCTGGCGCCAAATACGAGGCGGCGACCCAACCGACGGCATCTTCCGCCACCACTTTTTTCCATCCGTCTTCTTCACCAATTACCCACACCGTCTCCCCTTGCGTCAAATGGCCGAGAATGCGGGTGTTCGCACCCGGCTCCTGCCGCAGGCGGAGCCGATCTTCTTGCACCACCTCGGCTCTTTGCACGAAGGCGACGTACGGCTCGGCCATCCACCCGGTCCGATTGTTCTCCCATTCAATTTCCACCCAGCCGTCTTTCACATCCACCACCCGGTATACTTCGCCGCGGCGGACGTTCGCCATCGGCCGATACGGCACCCCCGGTCCTTGGCGGACGTTGACGCGATCCGCCATCACGACCGCCAAGCGCTTCGTTTCTTTCGTGCCATTTTCCCCTTTCGCTCCCGACGGCCAAAGGAGTGCAAGCAAGCAAAGCAGACAAAACGATGCGGCGAGCCATCCTCCCCGCCTCATGCGCGCTCCCTCCCCGTTCTCTCATTCTACTATATGGTTCGCGCGCAATCGGCCATTTCCTGTCTGAAGGACGCGAAAACCGCTCGACAGAACGGGCGCCGCCGACATCCACAAACCGACAATGAACGCCCCATTTCCGCACAATCCCCCCTCGTGCGACAGCGGACAAAACGATGCGCCAATGCCGGCGATGGGGCAAGGCACCAATACGGCATGCATCCATTTCCAACCGTTGCCCGATCGTTCCCTTCTGAAGGACTGGTGAGGGAAAAACTATCGATTCGCGTTCTTTCTCAATTAGAGAAACTCTTGCAAAACCGACTTTCATTTTGAATGAAACGAAGCCAATTAGCACGAGGCGGCCGTTTTTCACCGGCCTTCTAAAAAACCGACTGGCTCATTCCGATACATAATAGCCGGAGGCAAGATGACCGCGATCGTGATGCTTCAATTATTTTGATTTTTGAAAAAACGGGTTAAACTATAAGTATACAAAAACAAACCGAAAAGGAGAACGATGTTCATGGAAGAAAAAAAACTCATGGATTTGATTGATGAACTGATGACGAAGCTCAGTTCAACGGAGCCTGCCCGCCCACGCGGTCGTTGGGTGGAAGCGACAAAAAGCAAAAGTTCACCGTCGAAGAAACCGCGCCGCTCCAAAACCGCCTACCAGCTGAAAATTTCATTAAACGGCATCCGTCCGCCCATCTGGCGCCGCGTCCTTGTGCCCGGGCACGCCACGTTTGACCAGCTTCATTTGGTCATCCAAGAAGCGATGGGATGGGAGCAAGCGCATTTATATGAATTCGAATTCGGCGATATCGTCATCGGCATTCCCGATGACTGGGACTTTTACGGATTTGGGAAAATGTTCGAAGACGCGCGCCGCACCACGCTCGAACAATGGCTCAAGAAAGAAAAACAAAAATTTCAGTACACGTACGATTTTGGCGACTACTGGCGCCACACCATCACCGTCGAAAAGATCGAGACGCTCCCGAAACCGCTAGAACGCGCCACTTGCCTGAAAGGAAAACGGGCGTGCCCTCCCGAGGATTGCGGCGGCGTCTATGGCTATCTGGAACTGCTCGAGTCAGCCGCAAACAAAGATTCCCTTGCCGACCCAGAACTGCGCGAACGGCTCGACTGGATGTACGAAATGAAAGGCGACGATTTCGACCCGAATGCCTTTGACGTCGAGGAAGCCAACAAGCGGCTGGCCTATATCCAATTTTGACACTCCACGCGGCTGAAACCGTGGGATGAGAGACGACCGCAACACTCTAAAGCGGCCCCTGTCCCGTCAAGCGGGCAGGGGCCGCTTCTGCATTCATCTGGGACGCCTACGGCCGGCGGATCAAACGAGCCGCCGATGCACGCACTCGCTCTTGAAGCGCGGACAGTTCTTTCTCCATCTTGTCCGGCGCTCTTTCAGCGCTTGAAGCCACGGCTCCAAGTACGGAGAGAAAGCCGGCGGGTACGCGCGGGCAAGATCGCTCACCTTGCCGTTGCGATCCACCACGGCTACTATATACATATCTGGCAAAAGATGTGGCTCTGCTCGTTCCGGAACATCCCATGTCACCGTTCGATTATGGACAAGCCAATCAAGCACCGCTTTCCCCCGCTCTACGTACTTGACGCGGAAAAAGGAGAAATCAACGGAAAGAGGAACGGGCAAGCCAAACGAATGCGCAAGTTGCCAAACCGCCAGTTTCTCATTAGCCTCGCCTCTCTCCGTTCCCCATTCATCCAGCAAAGCAAAACAATGTTCCAATTCGCTTCTGACATCTTCCAAAACGGCGCAAACGGCTTTTCGATGCTTCGTTCCATAACGGCGGTCCAGCCATCCGGCCAGCTCAGGAAGCATATCAAGCGCTTGGCTCACTGCTCCCCATGGAAGCGAATTCCATCTTGTAGGGATTTGCTCGACGATGCATTGTTTCCAATCTTCTTCTCCTACGCCCCCACGATGAAAACGACTTCAAAACATCGATCAATGCCGCACATCAAATGGTTGCTTTTCACCAGCCTTTTAGATGAATCCCCGATCGGTGAACATCTCCCACGCCAAATCACGGAGCTCCTCGCGCAATTCTTTTTCATTTACTCCCTCAAGCAGCCCTTCTTTCCGCCACGAACGGATGGCCCGGTCAATATGGCGGTTGACTCGCTTCTCGTCCCATCCTTCACGCATCAACATAAGATCCATGTCATCGATCCATTCATCGATGCGCGCATCGAGCTCATCCCTGTCCTCTTCGAACCAGTCTTCCTCCCAGTCATCGAGCCATTCCTCGTCGTCTTCATCATCGACAGCCATTAGGAAAAACTCCAACGCCGCCGACCGCACATCTTGCGGCATCACGTCATACCGATCGGCGATGTCTTCCACATCCGATCCTTCCGCCTTCATCAAATGCCCAGCCACATGGCGGAGCGCCGCCGCGTAGACGGGAACAGAATAAGGAAGGCGGGACGTTTTTCCGCAATAGAGCGCCCATATGGCGAACGCTTGGCTGAGCAGCGCCGCTGGCGCCTCCGGCTCGTTTTCATCCAGCTCGCGAATGACGTCGGCTTGTTTCGGATCATCCCATTTGAACTGTTTGACAAACTGCCACAGCCACTCCAGCAACATGGCGGAAAACACGTCGACAAACTGATCACGCATCCATGAAGCCGCCGACTGGCCGCTCCTCTCCGCTTCTTTTTGAATCGCCCGAAGCAATCGCTCTTTCCCTGATGCTGGGAACGGAAACACCGCCGTGAAATACGTGAACACTTCCTGGTACGGGACAAGGAAGCTGAACACCACATCCCCTTTTTCGATCACGTTCGGCCATTGATAAGAAGCCAATAAATGGATGTTTCTTTCCTCTTCCGTCAACAAATCCCGGACAACGGGGCGATTTTTGTCATCATAGCCGATGAACTCGCCAAACGACGGAACGGCTCCTTCCCACCGCTCGATGTGAGCTTGAACGGCTGGGCGCCATCGCTCCCAATGACGGCTTTTCCGGTAAGCGGAAAAGATCGTTTGCCCTGTTTCATCAAGCGGCCAACAGAACAACATCCAGTTCACCGCCATGATCTGCACGCCAAGCTCGAGTTCCTCCGGCATCTCTTCAAGCGGGAACTGGCCCAAAAGTTCTTCCACTTCCCTCTCATATCGTTGCAAGACAAACTGACGCATATCATTCATGCATTCGATCAACTCGCGGTCAATCAACGACGCAATCGACACCGCTTCTTTTTTCCCACAACAATGCTTGTACTTTTTTCCGCTTCCGCACGGACATGGTTCGTTTCGCGGCACTGCCGCCATATTCGATGCACCTGCTTTCTCTTAAACTTAGGCTTTGCCTATTTCCATTATACCATCATTGTTAGAAGATATATCATCGTCAGCTTTTCTACCTACACATTCCCAGCAACAAATGCAGAAGACAGGCCGCTTCCAACGGGAATCGCATAGCGTTCTTCATTTCGACATGCTATAATTAAATGATAGGGAAATGAACGGAAAGGACGAACCGACATGCTGCAAACGACCATTTCCAAACCGCTTTTGCAACAGGCGGCTGGCGAATTGCTGAAAGAATTGCCGTTTTCTATTTTCCATCATCTCATTCAAAAAGGGCGCGACTTGTCAAGAAACGGGTTGGTCTATAACGTCATGGTCATCAACAGCCACGAAGTGGAAGGGGTCGTTTCTGACATCACCCCCCATGAGGTCATGCTCGACTTAGCCAACATCACCCGCCGCCATCGCTGTCCATGCGGGACAGAAGGGTTGTGTCCGCACATTTTGGCGCTGTTTTTTTACATATACGGCAATGTGTTCGACAGCGGCGAGCTGTTCCGCCTGTGGAAAAAAGGCCAAATCCAAGCGTTGCGCAAAGAGGCGCCCGCTGCTAATGAGCAGGACCCGCTCGCTCAAAAAAGGGTGGGGAAACCGACTGCCCTTTCCATCACTCCAAATGAAACCGTCGAAGATTGGTGGAACCAATTTGAGAAACAGTATCAAGACTTTTTCTCGCGCCATCAAAACGGCCAAAACTGGCCGTACCGTTTGGCCTTCCAGCTCCTCCCGAAGCTGGGCAAAAACGAAGGGAAGCAAGCCGGCGCCCGCCCGCTGCGGGAGCTTCATGCCGCTCTCTTTTTATTGGAGAAGCTTCGGCAGTACGGGGAGGCTCAAGGTTGGAATGAAGGCGGATTCGCCTCTTACGGGCAGTTTTCCTGGCAGCAGGACGTCAACCATGTCGCCGACCGCGCCTTTGACTCCCTAGAACAATTGTCTGCCAAATCACTGCCGCGGTCGCTCAACGCATTGATCGAACAGACAATTCCGTACGTGCGTGATCTATTGTTTTTGGACGGGGCGCTGTCATCGTTCGGCTATGACTTTTACACAACCGCGTGGGAGTTGTTGTTCACCAAGCCCCCATGGCGGCAGGAAGAACGGGCCGAACTCCTTCGGCTCGCCCATGAACAAGGCAACACCCGCGCCGCCATGGCGGCGGCCCACCTTTCTTTCCTTCTTGGCGAAGATGACGAAGCGATGGCGCTTTACCGCTCGTTCCCCGAACAAGCAGGTCTGTTTTTGATTGAATGGATCGGACGGTTCATCCAAAACGGCCTCGTGAAGCGCTTTGAAGCCGTTTGGGAAAAGGGGAAGGACGATTGGCCTCTTTACCTTTCTCACTTGCCTCACCTCATTCGGGGCAGTTTTTTGGACGAAGCGGTTCATTTGTTTGAAATGTATGCCCGTCAACGAAACCGTCCGGATGCATGGGAAGACTTTTTGCAGCGAAGCCTGCCGTACAGCGTCAACTATTATACGAATTTTTTGTATCGGCAAGGACGCTATCGGGAAGTCGTTGACCTGTTCTTATGGACGAACATCACCGCCGATGAATTGCATCCGCAGCTGCTCAAAACATTGCAAGCCCGCGGAGCGGAACTGGTGATGCCGCTGTATCATCGGGCCGTGACGAAGCGGCTCGAAGAAAAAAACCGGGCGAGCTACCAAAGGGCGGTCCGCCACTTGAAAACGCTGCGGACTCATTACCGCTCGATGAAGCGGCTCGATCAATGGGAAGCCTATTTCGAACAACTGCTCTCCAAAACAACGCGCCTGCGCGCGTTTCATGAAGAATTGAAGAAAGGAAAATTGCTTCCATGAAGGCATTGGCGACGATTCAGATTTCCTGCAGATGGAATGAAGAGATTCGATGTTTCGAACTCTCGGGTTCCACCCATCCCTCATCATGGGTTTCGCCTTTATTTGCCTGGCACGAAGAAACGTTTTACGGCACCATGATCGATGTCGAGCACGACATCGTGCGGCTGTCCCCGTGGCAGGCGCTCACCCTGTTCGCGTTGCGTCCGCACTCGCGCTTTTCCGCCATTGAATGGGCAGACGAGTTCACCGCCCGCTTGGAAGAGTGGGCGAGACACATTTGGAATGGGTTGAAGGAACGCCGCTTCCTTCCAGACGCTTCCCTTTGGAAAAGCACAGGCGGCGCATGGAGTGAAGCAAAAAGCACCCGCTGGCGCGGCTCGGACGATGATCCCGATCCGTTCGTCGCCACATGGCGGTCGCTTGCGGTCGCCGACTGGCTCTCACGCGACCCGGAGCTTCGCGGCATTTGGGAAGAAATCGTCCGAACGTATCCGTTGATCACATCCCGTGGCGACCAATGGAACGGAACGGAAGACGACTGGCTCGAACAAATCGGCTGGCTCGGCGACCGGCCGCCGTTTGTCGTCGGGCTTCGACTCGTCGAACCGCCCGAGGACAGCGACGTATGGACGCTTGAGCCCGTGCTGATGGCCATCGATGACAGCGTCATCGCCTCCGCACGCGACATTCCGCGCGCTTGGCGGCCGTATGAATCATCGGTCGCCCGCGCCATCCGCCGCATCCGCGCGATCGTGCCGTGGCTTGGCGATGAAAATGATTCTTTGCTTCATGAACTGTCCGACGAACAAGCGTGGCGCTTTTTATCCGAAGAAAGCTTAAAGCTTACAGAAGCAGGCGTGCGCCTGTTGCTCCCTGACTGGTGGCACGACATCCGCCAGGCACAGCTGTCGATCAAAGCGAAGCTGGCGCCTTCCGTCAACGCGGAATCGCTGTTTGGCCTTGAGCGCCTGACTGACTTCGATTGGCGCATCGCGACCAACGGCATTGAGCTGACGGAAGAGGAGTTTGCCGCTCTGGCGGAACAAAAGCGGCGCCTCATCCGCCTGCGCGGCCAATGGCTCATTCTCGATCCCGCTCTTGTCCGCCGCGCGCAGGCGCTCATGGAAAAGGCGAAAAAAGAAGGGGTGCCGATCCACGAACTCGTCGCCCAGACGCTGCTCACCGAAGCGGATGGACACGATGAGGCGGGAGAAGATGAGATCGCCATTCGCATTGATGTGCACCATCAGTTTCGGGCGTTCGTCCAACAGCTGCAAAACATCGACGAACTTCCCGCCGTCGCCGTGCCGCCGTCGTTTCGCGGCACGCTCCGCCCATATCAGCAGCGCGGCGTCGACTGGCTCGTCTTTTTGCGCCGCTTTGGCTTTGGCGCTTGCTTGGCCGATGACATGGGGCTTGGCAAAACGGTGCAACTCCTTGCCTATTTGACCTATGTAAAGGAAACGGAACGTCCGAACACACCGGCGCTTCTCATCTGCCCGACAAGCGTGATCGGCAACTGGCAAAAGGAATGCGCCCGCTTTACCCCAGACTTGCGCATCTATGTCCACCACGGACCGAACCGGGCGAAAAACGAAGCGTTCGCGCAAACGGCAGGCGAGGCCGATCTCGTCATGACGTCTTACAACCTTGCTCATTTGGATCATGACGATTTAAAACAGATGCACTGGCATACGATTTGCCTTGATGAAGCGCAAAACATCAAAAACGCGCAAACGAAACAAGCGCGCGCCATCCGCCGCCTGCATGGAAACCATAAAATCGCCTTGTCCGGCACGCCGGTTGAGAACCGGCTCGGCGAACTTTGGAGCATCTTCCACTTTCTCAACCCAGGCTATCTCGGCAGCCAAGCGGAATTTGAGCGCCGCTTTGCCGGACCGATCGAAAGAGAAGGGAATGCCCGCAAAAAAGCGGCGCTGCAGGCGCTCATCCGCCCGTTTTTGCTGCGGCGGACGAAAACGGATGAAGCCGTCGCCCTCAACTTGCCGGACAAAATCGAACAAAAAGAATATTGCCCGCTCACAGCCGAACAGGCGGCTTTGTACGAGCAGCTTGTCAACGACACGCTTGAACGGGCTAAAGAAGCCAGTCCGTTTGCGCGGCGCGGATTGATTTTGCAGATGTTAAACGGCATCAAACAAATTTGCGACCATCCCGCCCTCTATTTAAAAGAGCGCCATCCACGCCAGCTCGTCGAACGGTCGCACAAGCTCGAAAAGCTCATCGAACTCATCGAACAAATCCGCACCAACGACGAGTCGTGCCTCATCTTCACCCAATACGTGCGGATGGGCGAGATGATCCAAGAGCTGCTTTCCGACTTGTTTGACGAACCGGTGTTGTTTTTGCACGGCGGCGTCCCCAAACAAACGCGCGACCGGATGGTCGAGGAGTTTCAAGAACGCAAGGCGCCGATTTTCCTTTTATCGCTCAAAGCAGGCGGCACCGGGCTCAACTTGACAGCCGCCAACCACGTCATCCATTTCGACCGCTGGTGGAACCCGGCTGTGGAAAACCAAGCGACCGACCGCGCCTACCGCATCGGACAGACGAAATTCGTCCATGTCCATAAACTGATTGCGACAGGGACGATCGAGGAAAAAATCGACGAGATGCTCGAACAAAAGCAAGCGCTCGCTGACATCATCACCGAAGGCGAGGCGTGGATTACGGAATTGTCCGATGACGAACTGCGCGACTTGCTCGCCTTATCCGCGGCGGCGAAAGGAGGCGCTTGAGCATGGCGGAAGAAAAACCAAAACGGAAGAAAAAACCGATGGAAAATCCGTGGGAGAAATTGCTGAAACGAATGGAAGAAAAGCTGAAAGAGCGGGAAAAGCGGCAAAAGCAACCGTAAAGGGACATCACGCGGGCGATGAACGTCGCCCCGATCCCGTTGGACACCAAAACAGCGTGGGAACAATCCCACGCTGTTCGCTTTCAAGCCATCCTCTCGGCATCTTGTCAACGAAACAATTCAGCCATGTCGACCTCAAGCCCCGAAAAATAAACAGAGCGAACCGTTCCCGTTTTCACTTGAACATCCGCCTGCTCATATAGCCGTTCCTCATTGAGCACATACACCGTCACAGCCTGCTTCATCGGATTGACAATCCAATATTCATGAACGCCGCACGCCATGTACAAATTGAACTTTGTGACAAGATCGTGCGCCTGGTTCAACGGACTTAAAATCTCGACGATCAGCGGTGGAACCCCAATATACTTCGTTCCATCCAACCCTTTTTCGCCGCCAATGACCGTCAAGTCGGGAACGACCACATTTCGTTCCCCTGTTTGTTCATCAACAAGCTCCACATCAAGCGGCGCCGCCAACACATAGCACGGCTTTCCTCGAAAAAACAAACTGAACTGAAAATGAAGCCGGCTCGAGATGAGCTGATGCCGAACGCTTGGCGACGGGGTCATATACACGGCCCCATCAATATACTCTAAACGATCATCGCTTTGTTCACGCAGGACCCAATAGCGCTCATACGACACACCAGAAGCAAGCGGCAAAGACAAAGAAAGCCCCTCCCCATCCCCTTTTTTCTCAGTATACCGGATGGCTTCGTGAGGGAGCAATGGAGGAGAAAAATCGTTTCCCCTAAAAAAGCAACGCAACTCCGATTACCGCTCTGCCCTACCCCTACGAACAGGTGATGTTCAGGTCAAACCGAAGTCCTTCGCACAAGGCAAGAAACATGGCCGGCCAAATGTGAAAAAGGATCGGCCGCCAACCTTCCTCATCAAGAGAAGGTCTGTCGCACCGATCCTGTTCGCTAAACGGAAGCATACATCCGATCGAGCTCTTGCGCTTCGTATTTCACAAACGGGTCGATGAGCGAAATTTTTTGCGCTTCGGCATCGCCGACGCCGGCGTACAGCTCAGCGGTGCCGTCGCCTTTGCGGACGAGCCCCCCGCTGAAGACAACGTTCGCCAAATCCGGCCGTTTCGCCGGCCCGTCTAAAAAGTGGGAGCGAAGCGCAAGCAATTCCAGCTCAGAACGCTCCATCGTCTCTGGATTCAACACGAACACCATCGGGTAGTAATGGCGGTTGCCTTGCTCGTCAAAGCAAGCGATATGGCCGAGCGCCCCGACAAGCCCGTTTGAAAGCAAATGCGCCTCGTTCACGCCGCCCCATTCTTCATCCGTAAATTGGGCATCAAGAATCGGCGCTGCCTCGATCACTTCTGGCGTCAACTCATCAAGCGAAAAAATGCGGGTGAAACCGATTTTCCCGCGGCCGCCTTTTTCCCCTTGCGGTCGGGTGAAAACGCCGATCGAGCCATCTTTCAACTCAACCAGGCGGATGTCTTTCATTCCGCCCGGCCCTTCGGCGAACTTTTCTAAGCGGCGAATGTTAGGCCCGCGGTAAAAGACCGTTCTCCAGCTATGCTCGCCAACAAACACCGGATGCGGAAACGTCTCCACGCCGCCAAACACAAGCTGGCCGTGAATCCGCGACACGAACGGGTCTTGCAAGGCGAACACCGGCGCCCCTTCACGAGGGACCCAAACACCGTCGCGCTCGACAAAAAAGTACACTTCCGACTGCTCGCTGTCGCGCGACTCGACGCGCCCAGCGATCACCCATTCTCCCTCATCCTCAAACGGTGCGGAAATATTATAAACGTCTCGGCCCCCTACACCTGCAAAACGAAGTTTTTCCGGCTCAAACGGCTGTGGGGCCAGGCGGAATTCATCGACTAATACTTGACATGTCTTTAATGTTGGCGATTGGAATAACATGATCATCCCTCCGGATGGCGCCAAAAACGCCTACACGAGCATTTTTGGCCGTTTTTCCTGGTCGCGGTTCGAACAGGAAACCCCACTTCCTCTTCACACCGGCTTCGTCATTCGGACAACAAAGACGTTGCCACCTCCCGTCAGCCGGATCAGGAAGTCAATGAAACTCATTCATTCGTGTGTTCCTATTATAATATGATATGAGAAAGAAAGAAACACGTTATTCATTTCCAAAAAAAGAAGGGCCAACCGACGTCAAGGCCCTTTTTCTCCCTTTATTGGCGCTGTTGGACAAAATCGATGAATGCTTGATCAATATCCACGACCACAAACTCCACGTCCTCGACCGGCCCGAGCACCTCGACAAACAACCGCGCCACTTTTTCTTTGTCAAGGCCCCCGACACCTGTCCCCAACGCCGGCAGCGCCACCTTCTTGATCCCGTGCTCTCGGCAGTACGAGACAAGCTGCTCAAGACACAGGCGGACAATCTCATAGGATGTCTCCCCGGCCGGCTGCTTCATCGTCACTAAATGAATCACCCCGCGAAACGGCAGCGAGCCTGCCCCCGTCACATACAAGTCGCCTGGCTGTGGGTCTTGCGCCTGGCAGACGCGGATCGCCTCGTCCTCAATCACGCGTCCCCCCGCCCGGCGGATCGCCGCCGCCACCCCGCCGCCCATCGGCCCGATGCCGTTGGCGGCATTGCAAATGTACTCGACCCCTTCGACTTTCGTCAAATCGCCGACCATGGCACGAATCATCCGAACCCCTCCTTAGCGGTTTTGCGCAAAAACTCCTTAAGAACGACGGCATGGTTATGCTGCTCGTCTTTGGCGGCATACAACAGCGTCACCGTTCCGGAAAGCGAAAGCAGCTCCGTAATGAGCGCTTGCTTCGTCGTAACAGTCGCCAGCTCCTGTTCATACGTTCTCGCAAACTCGGCAAACCGCTCTGGCCGATGGCCAAACCATTGCTGGAGGGCAGTCTCTTTCACCAGCGGTCAAGGCACGCTTCGACCTTTGACACCACGGCCAAAGGCGGTCGACGAGAATGCGAATGCCGTCATCCCGTTCCGCTGGAATATAGATTCGCTTTGTTTGGAACACAGGTCCGTTTCCCTACTTTCCTTTACACCTCTACCTCGTCCCAGTTCACTTTCACCACTAACGAACCGCCCGTTCTCCTCAACATTTTTTCCAGCTTGATCCTATAGGTCGATTTTACAGCAGGCGTCCTCACACGCGTCGTGATAATTCGTCCTTCAAACCGATATCCAGACAACTTCTTGCCTAATTGTTCAACCGTTCGCGTTATTTGTCGCACAGCTTCCTCGAGATCAGACCCTTTTAACTCGACAAAAAACGCTCGGCTTTCTTCTAATACTAAAAATAGGAAATCACAACGCTTTCCCTCCATGAGCAAACAATCATCCACACGGTACAAAGCGACGTGCTTTTGCTGCTTGTTGACGAAACGGACTCCCCTCCCATTTTCTTCAACGACAGCCAACCTTCGATGATCACAGTATTGCAAACAATGTTCCCACTCTGCAATGGCCATGTTTATTTTCCCTCTTCCTCCGCCTCCATAAGCTCATCCAGCACACGGTTGATAGAAGATGATGCTTCATCGATCGCCTCAGCTTGAATTAACTGCAATTCATCATCGATAATGCTTCGATAGCAAAATCTCCCCCCCTCACTCTTAAGAATATAGGCCTTTACCCTCTCTGGAGAAAGACGCAACCTTCGGTCTACAATCGGATCCCCACGTCGATCCAGTTTTTTTCCGATTTTGGCAGCGTATAAATAAATATTAAAAGCAGACAAAATATATGGACTGTGAGTCGTAATCACGAGTGTACTATTCGTCACATTGAGCAGCAACGCAAACAAGGCAACCATTTCTTTTTGCGCGTTTGGATATAAGTGCGCCTCGGGTTCTTCAATTACCATAAAAACTTTCTGTCTTTCCAAAATAACTGTGAATATAAGCAACAAAATCCAAACGACTTCCTGTTGACCCGAAGATGAAAATTTCAGCTTTGTATACTCTTTTTCATTAAAAAAAATCCTTTCGCCATTGTCAGAGAACATGTACTTCCCTTTCATCACATCTTCGATCATCCCGATGGCCAATCGGATCGCCTCAAAATCAATTTTCTCTGTCGAAAATTTTTTTCGATCCTCAATAATCTCCTCCAGAGAATGCGAAAACATCTTCTTTAACAAATTAATCCGCTCGATGAACTGTTCTGTTAAAACATCGAGTTGCTGCGAGTTAATATCTTGCAACTGATCAGATAACGTGGCAACTAAACTTCTCCCCGCAGGAATAAAAATGGATGTTTTCGAATCGCCAAACACGTCATCAATCGATGTCTTCACGGTTTCCAAAACACTCTGTTGGCGCGCTTTCCAAGAGGAGACATTCCAAAAATCATCCAACCGTTGTTCTTGGTATTGCATTTCCTTTTTCATCTGAACAATATGTTTAAAGGTTTCTAAAATATCCTTTTTCAACGAATCGCTAAAGTGGATTTGTACATAACCGTCTTTTAAATCAAGGAGAACAAACTTTCCAGCACCATACTCATAACGAATATGAAACGGTTTCATATGTTTTGTCGTGCCAAAGTATCCAACAAACTTTCTCCGAAGACGTTTATTGAATTCAAAAAATGGGTTATTTTCTTCCATTTGACGGAATGAAATTAAATAATCTACCCATTCATCAGGAATTGATTGGAAGAAGAAGATAAGTTTACTAATCGTACTTTTTCCGCTCGCTTGGGGGCCGACCAAAATCGTAACATCGGTAATCTCCTCCTCAAACAGCTCGACAGGACCAAAATGCTCGATCCGGATGCGAGGCATACCTACCCTCCTCCCTCTAGAAAGCCAGTGGTTAAATGAAAATTTTGACTTGATAACAGCTTTTTTCAATTTGAGAAACCTTGCAAAATCCGTTTTTTCTCTGGTTGAGAACTACCAATTTACAGAGAACGACTGTTTTTTCACCACTCTTGCAGGCTTAGCCATATGGCCACAATCAACATTTCAACAAGCATGCTTTCCTCCACATACAACTGCCCAAAACAACCTGCAAATCAATCTTCACTAGCCACTCCTTATTGAATTAGCTGTTGGCTGATCCCTTCGCCTCGGCCACCACCCGCTCCAAAAATGAAAGCAAATCATCCCGCAGCTCCTCGTTTTGCAAGGCAAACTCAATCGTCGTTTCGATAAAGCCGAGCTTTTCGCCGACATCGTACCGCTTTCCTTCAAATTCATAGGCAAACACGCGCTGAATTTCATTCAGCCGCCCGATCGCATCCGTCAGCTGAATCTCCCCGCCTGCTCCTGCTTCCTGTTTCTCTAAAAACACGAAAATTTCCGGCGTCAACACGTAGCGGCCGACGATCGCCAAGTTCGACGGCGCTGTGCCCGGGGCTGGTTTTTCGACAAAGCGGCGCACTTGGTAGCGGCGTCCTTGCTGCTCGAGCGGGTCGATGATCCCGTAGCGATGCGTTTCTTCCTCCGGCACGCGCTTGACGCCGATCACCGAGCTGAACGTTTGTTCATATTGCTCAATGAGCTGTTTTAAACAAGGCTTTTCCGCCTGGACGATATCGTCGCCCAACAGCACCGCAAACGGCTCGTCTCCAATGAAATTGCGCGCGCACCAAACGGCGTGCCCCAGCCCTTTCGGCTCTTTTTGGCGAATGTAGTGGATGTCAACTTTCGACGGCTCTTTCACTTTCTCAAGCAGATCGAGCTTCCCTTTTTGCTTAAGCATCTGTTCAAGCTCAAACGCGTAGTCAAAATGGTCCTCGATCGCCCGTTTCCCTTTCCCGGTGACGATGATGATGTCCTCAATGCCTGAGGCGATGGCTTCTTCGACGATATATTGAATCGTCGGCTTATCAACGATCGGAAGCATCTCCTTCGGCATGGCCTTCGTCGCCGGCAAAAACCGCGTCCCCAACCCGGCTGCTGGAATGATCGCTTTGCGCACTTTCTTCATCTCTCATGGTTCCCCCTCTATCCAATGATCATCTGTTCTTTCAAGTCATGGCCAGTGTTGTTGATTTCCCAGTTGCGAACCAGCCATCAAAATGAACAAGTGCCGACTTGCCCCATGTATCGGCGTTGTTTTTATTATACCAAATCCTGTTGAATGGAAAAGAAACGAAATGGGGCCATACAGTTGGCCCGTTTAGGAAGACGGTGAGGGAGCGGAAACTATCGTTCAACAACATCGTTTGTCAAATCGGGAAATCCAGTCTCTTTATGAAACGACCGGTGAAAAACAACCATTTCTTCCGAAGAAGAGAAGGGCAACGCTTATAAAGTTTCTCAACTTGAAAACAGATATGATGGAGCTGCTTTTTTCATTCCGCCACCACCCATTCTAGAGCCTATTTCATGCACCGTATTTTCGCAACAAACCAAAAAAGAAACGCCCGGTCATCCAGGCGTTTCTGTTCTGATGCCGCAACGCGCGTCACCCTTTCACAAGCGAAGCCAAAATCTCGCTAAGCTTCAGCTCGACGCACGCCATCGACGTATCGGCGGCGCCGTAATACATTTTCACAATATCACCGTCAACGAGCGCACCGCACGAGAACACGACGCGGCCGAAAAACCCGTTCACCTCATAATCCGCTTCCGGCTCGACAAGCGGCCGCTCCGAGCGGGCGATGACTTTTGCCGGATCGTCCAAATCCAACAGCACCGCCCCCATGCAGTAGCGGTGGTCATCCGACGCGCCGTGGTACAACTCGAGCCAGCCGTGCTCTGTTTTGATCGGCACCGCCCCCCGCCGATGCGGGCGCTGTCCCACTTTCCTTCACGCAGACCGAACAAAAAGCGGTGATTCCCCCAATGAAGCAGATTCTCCGACTCGGCGATCCACACTTCGGGGCGGCCGTTGCTTCTTGGCACTGGGCGATGGAGGGCGTAATATTTGCCGTTGATCTTCTCCGGAAAAATGAGCACATCTTTGTTTTCCGGGGCGAAAATCATGCCGTGGTGCGTCACCGTCCGAAAATCCGTTGTCGACACCATCGCCTCGCCGACTCCTTTCGGCGAAACGGCGCTGAAGTAAATGTAATACGTGCCGTCCATGTACGTAATGCGCGGGTCTTCAATGCCAAACATCTCGAGCTCATTCGACGGGTAGACGAACGGACGGTCGTCGATCACAAACCGCCGCCCGTCCCGGCTCCGCGCGAGGCGCAAATACGAAAGCGACGTCAAATAGGCAAACCGATCGGCCCCCGCCTCTTTAATGACGCGCGGATCGGAAAAATCATAGCGCGGATCGTCTTTGCGAAATTCGTAAATATCGACCTTCCCCGTCTCTGGATTCCACACCGGCGCTTTCACAATGTTCGGATCATCCGAAACGGGCCGCTCGGCCACCCGAAGCAAAAGCAGCACTTCCCCTTGAAACATCGCCACCCCGGCGTTAAACGCCCCGATCACTTCAAACCCGTCGTGGTACGGCGGCACGTCTTTCGGCGTAATGAGCGGGTTTTCTTCGTAGCGGTAAAGGTGCATCGTCACCCCTGCCTTTCATATTTCGTAAATGGATCAACAATTGTTAGTTTTTGCGCTTCCGCATCACTCGTTCCAGCGTAAAAATCGGCCGTTCCGTCCCCTTTGCGAATCAACCCGCCGCTAAACACGACATCCACCAAATCCGGACGCTTCGCCGGGCCGTCGAGAAAATGGGATCTTGTCGCGATCAGCTCCATGTCCGACGCTTCCCCCGTATCGGGATTGAACGCGAACGCCATCGGATAATAATGACGGTTCCGCTCCTGATCAAAACAAGCGATATGGCCAAGGACGCCGACAAGCCCGTTATCAAGCAAATGCGCCTCATTGGCGCCGCCCCATTCTTCATCGGCAAATTGGCCGTCAATCAATGGAGCCCTCTCAATCGCCTCCACCGTCAACTCGTCAAGCGTGCCGATGCGGATGAAGCCGATTTTTCCGCGTCCGCCTTTTTCCCCTTGCGGACGGGTGAACACCCCGACCGACCCATCCCGCAGCTCAACAAGGCGGATGTCTTTCATCCCGTCGGGACCGGTGGAAAAATGCTCCAATTCCTTGATCGTTTTTCCACGGTAAAACACCGTCCGCCAATACAGCTTCCCGTGAAGCACGGGATGCGGAAACGTCTCCACGCCGCCAAACACGAGATGCCCGTGCACCCGCGAAACAAACGGATCCTGCAAAGCGAACACCGGCGCCCCTTCCCGCGGCACCCACGTTCCTTCACGCTCGACGAAAAAGTATACTTCTGATTGCTCGCTGTCTCTTGCCTCCACCCGTCCGGCAATGACCCATTCGCCATCGTCTTCGAACGGAGCGGAAATGTTGTACACATCGCGCCCTCCAACGCCGGCAAACACGAGCTTCTCCGCCCAAAGCGGCTGCGGCGCGCGCTGGAATTCCTCAAGCAGTGTCTTGCATGTTTTCATCGTCGGCGTCCTTGTCTGCATCACGTCTCTCCCTGCTCCCTCTTCCATCATGATGATTCTATTATTTTAATATGAACTGCATGCCTTCTTTAAAATTCCTGCTAAACAAAAGGAACAAAATCAAAATCGGCAGCGTGAGAAGCACCGAGGCGGCGTACATCGGCCCCGGGTATCCGCCGTACGGTCCAAACATTTGCGCCAACAAAACGTTTAACGTCAACATCTTTTCGTTATTCACCACAAGCATATCCCAAAGCAGTTCCACCCATCGTTCCATAAAAAGGAACAAGAAAATGATCGTTGTGATCGACCGCGACATCGGCCAGACAATGCGGCGAATGATGGTGAAATGGCCCGCTCCATCCATCTTGGCCGCTTCGATCAATTCATCGGGAATGCCGCGGAAAAAGTTCGTGTACATAAAGATGGCCCACAAGTTGACCGCCTTCGGCACGATCATCGCCCAATACGTGTTGTACCAACCGAAATACCGAACGATCAAAAACAGCGGAATGAGCAAAATGATCGATGGATAGAACATTTGAAACAAAATCGCGTTGTTGACCCACTGTCTTCCCTTAAATTTCACCTTCGACAACGCATAGCCGACCATCACCGCCGTCACGAGCATCAACAACGTTGACGCCGACGTGACGAGCAAACTGTTGAAAAACGCCCGAAGCCACGGCCGCGGCACGACATCTTCCCCGCCTTGAAACAGCCATTCATACGAACGAAGCGTCAATGATGACGGGATAAGCTTTCGGTCGACTTCATCCCATGGGGCGAGAGAACCTAACACCATATACAAATACGGAAACACCATGACGGCCAAAACGGCAAACGCCAACACATAAAGCAATCCGACCTTCCATGTTTTACTCCCAGCCATGTTTGCCACCCCATTTTTCCAACACCTTGCGAAAAACGAAAATCGACGCAAAGGTGACGATCGAATTGATGATCGCGACCGCTGTTCCGTAACCCGCATTCAGTTTTTCAAACGCCTGGTTGTAAATCTCCAGCTGCCACGTATGGGTCGCATACTCCGGCCCGCCGCCTGTCAGCACATACGGTTCGGTGAAAATGCCAAACATCAAGCCGACCGCCAAAATCGTCACAGTATAAAACGAAGGATACAGCATCGGAATCGTCACGTGCCAAACCCGCTTCCAGCCGACCGCCCCATCGATTTCGGCCGCTTCATACACTTCTTTCGGGATGCTCTCCAAGCCGGACAAAAACAGCAGCGCATAATATCCGACAAACTTCCACGCCATCATGAGCGCAATGACGAGCGGGGCTAATATCGGCGACCCAAGCCAGTCAACATCCCAGCCAAACGCGTCCCGCAAAAATTGATTCAACGGGCTGTTGTAGGAAATGACGCCTTTCACGACGATCGATGACGCCACCCCTGACGCCAAGTACGGCAAAAAATATCCGACGGCAAACAATCCTTTCCACCGAGGAAGATGGTGAAGGATCAGCGCCAAAAGCAGCGAGCCTGCAATCACGATCGGCACGAACATCAACATAAACTTATACGTCACCCAAAACGCCGCCCGCACGCTCGGGCTGAAGAAAGCGTCAATGAAGTTTTGCATTCCAACTGTCTCGTATTCTGGAGAAATCAAGTTCCAGTTCGTAAAAGCGAGATATAACGCCCAAAACAGGGGAATCAAAAAGAAAACAGCGGAATAGACAAGGTATGGGCTGGCAAGCAGCCAACCCACTTTTGACGCGTGTTTATTCATGTTATTTTAACACCCCATTGATCGCCTTTTCCATGTCCTCCCACGCTTTTTCTGGGGTTTTCTCGCCTTTGACGACCGGATTCAACGCCTCCTTGCCGATCAGCTCTTGAATCTCAACCATTTTCGCGTTGTCCATCGGCGGTATGGCGTTCGGAATGTTTTCCGCATACAGTTTCAGCTGCGGATTTTGTTCAAAATAGGAGACAAACGCCTCGTTCGTCGACAAGTCGTCCCGCGCCGGCGGCAAATTCGTTTCTTTCAGCCATTCCAAATCGTTTTGCGGGTCGGAATACACCCATTTGACAAAATCAAACGCGGCTTGTTGCTGCTCTTTCGTGGCCGAAGCGTAAATGACCAACCCTTTTGTATCGGCGAACGTTTTCGACTGCGACGGGTCCATGCCATCAGGCACAGGCGGCATCGACAAAATGTATTTCTCGTTAAACTTCATTTCCGGGAACTTCTCGGCCCAATACGGGAACGTCCACGGCCCTAAATCAGACATCACCGATGTACCGCTTTCAAACGGGTCTTTCGTCTCTTTCGTCAACACGAGCTTGTTTTTGCTTAAATCAGCGAAAAACTGGAGCGTCTTCACCCCTGCGTCACGATCCGCACTCAACTTGTTCCCATCGATGAAATGCGTCCCATTCGACGCCGCATTGTAAATCATGAAGAAGTCAAACCATCTCGCCCACCACGTCGGTTTGACCAAATCGGCTCTCGCCCATAGAAACTTGTTCGGATATTTTTCTTTCAGCTTTTTGCCGACTTCAATGACTTCGCTGTACGTCTTCGGCGGAGCGTTATATCCCAATTCTTTCAGAATATCGATTCGCCACCCAAACAGCATGGCGTTTGAGTAAATCGGCAGCACATATTGATGGCCATCGGCAAATTTCCATGTTGAAATCGTGCTCTTCATTTGCCGCTTGGCAATTACATCATCAAACCCTTCAATTTGGTCGAGCGGCACAATCGCCCGGCTGTCCGCCAGCTGTGCGGCAAACCCGCGGGAGATGTTTTCCGAAATGACCGGCGCGTTTCCCGCCGCAATCGCCGACTGAATCCCCGCCTCTGAAGAAGGGCTTTCCGGCATCGGCGATACTTTGATTTTCACGTTTTGATGCTCTTCCATATAGCGATCCGCCATCTTCTTCCAGAATGCTTGCTGCGTCGGGTTCGGCGCCGCCCAAAAATCAATTTGTACGGTCGATCCTCCCTTCTTCTGCCCTTGTTCCTTGTCCGTCTGTCCTTGACAACCTGTTCCAATCACCGCGGCAGCCATCAACAACGCAGCCAGCTTGAACCACTTGCGCTTGTTCATCGTCCATTCCCCCCTTGTATGGATGAGCAGTTGATAAAACGCTTACATAAACAAACGCCTCAGAAAACCCTCCCCTTCTCATGACAAATCACTGAGACGGACAACTTTGTCAACTAAAATTAAATGTTTTTATCACGTTACAATGACATTATTTCATGGTTTAAATGAATAGTCAACTTCTTTTTGCAGAAAAGACAAAAAAAGTAATGAACGTTGACATAAGGCATTAACTTGACAATTAATATTTGTAACGTTACAATACCGTTCCGTATATAATATATTTTTCCGGAGGTTTGCATGTCTTTCATTTTCACAAGGAGGTATACTTGAACTAAAGAAAGCAAGAAACCAAACGCCGCGAAAGCGGAAACAACCTTCAAGATTTCGATGTATACTTGAACTATGAGAAACGAGAAATCGCAATTGTCGCCCTTGTCGGCAAAAAATAGCGAACAAGTGGAGGTAGTGCATGAAAAAACGCGTCACCATGCAAGACATCGCCGATCGATTGAACATTTCCAAAAACTCGGTCTCGCAAGCGCTGCGCGGCAAAGAAGGAGTCAGCGAGGAAACGAGGGAACTTGTGAAGCGCGTGGCCAAAGAAATGGGGTATGAATATCCCGCCTCCCGCGCGAAATCGCGCGGCAAACCGCCGAAGCAAATCGCGCTCATCGCCTCCGACCGCACGTTTTCATTGAAATTTTTCGGCGAAATTTATTTAAGCATTGAACAGGAAGCGCTGTCACGCGGCATGAAGCTGCACATCCAATCGGTGAACAAAGAGCAAAAAGAACAGCTTCTTTTGCCTTCGTTCATCGAGGAAAAACAAGTCGACGGGGTGATCGTCCTTTCCCATATCAGCACCGAGTACATTCAACAAATCATCGCCACAGGCATCCCGACCGTCCTTGTCGACCATCACCACCCGAACATTCCAGCCGATGCGGTGCTGACGAACAATCGGTTCGGGGCGTATGCCGCCGTCCAGCATTTGTTGGAGCTCAACCATACCGACATCGCGTTTGTCGGCGACATCAACTACTCGCCGAGCTATCAAGAACGATATGAAGGGTATTTGTTGGCGCTGAAAGACTATGGGGTGAAACCGAACGAAGAGTGGATGTTCCGCCACGCGCAAGAGGACGAGACCGCCATCACGAGCTACATCCGCGGACTGAAACGGCAGCCGACCGCCTGGTTTTGCGTCAATGACGGACTTGGCTTTTTCGTCACCACCGGCCTGCAACAATACGGACTAAAAGTGCCCGATGACGTTTCCGTCTGCAGCTTTGACAACGGCCAGCTGTCGCAAATCGCGACGCCGAAAATCACAACCGTCGACATCGATTTGAAACGTTACGGCAAACGAGCGGTAGAGCTGTTGCGATGGCGGTGGGACAACCCGAACGAACCGTTCCAAGAAGTGTTATTGTCCACAAAACTGATCAAACGGGAATCGACCGCAACGAAACCAAAGCGCTAGGGCGGGGCTTTTGCCCCGCCTGTTTTACGAGCGGCGTGCGGTGGTTCATTCCCATTCACTTGAAGCCGCTTTGTTTCATTTCCTCAATCTCCGCCACAGGCAATCCGGTCAGTTCGTGAATCGTTTATGCGTCAAACCCTTTTATCAACACCCGTTTCGCAATGTGCCGTTTTTCCTGTTCCGCTCCCAATTTGCGTCCTTCCTTTCGGCCTTGAATTTTTCCCTTTTGCTCGTACGAAATGATCAATTCCAGCACGCGTTCTTTTTCTTTCGTCTCCATTTGTTCCACCTCGCTTCGGAGCTGTTGTTCTTCATCATCGGACAGCTTCACATACGTTTCAAAAAAGACGATCAACAAACGCTGTCTTGCCTCGTCTAGCTCGAGACGCACCAACATGCGCAAAAATTGCTTTTTCAGTTCCACTCGTTCATTTTCAGTATAACCCATTTTGCTAAGCAACGAAGCCGTCACCGGCTGCTACATCCCCACCTTCCTTCCCCCAGCCGCCATTTTCGCCCGGCGGAAGCGGGCGATCACATCATCCATTCCCCCGCTGCCAAACAACACGCCCACGACGATGAAAAGAAAACCAGCCAGCTGCATCGACGAAATCGGCTCGCCAAGCAGCCAATGCGCCCCAAGAAGCGAAAAGAACGGATTCAAGTTGATGAACACCGCCGATTCCGCAGGCCCGAGATGCTGCACGGCCTGGTTGTAAAACATATGGCCGAGCGCCGTCGCCAAAACGGCCGACGCGAGGAAAATCATCCAAAGCGGAAGCGTCCCTTCCTTCAAACTCGCCATCCCGCGCGGCTCGAGCACAAAACTTAAAACAAACAGCCATACCGACCCGAACAGAAGCATCCACCCGGTCATCACCCGCGCCTCGACCGTCGCCTTTTTGATCATAATAAAGCTGATCCCTTGCGCCAAGACAGCCAAAAAGACGTACACATCCCCAATGGACAAATGGCCAAGGCCTCCGTCGCCGCTCGCCACGACAAACACGACACCAAAAAACCCGAGCACGATGCCAAGCAGCCGAAACAACGTCGGCCGCTGTCCTAAAAATATGATCGCCAGCAGCGCTGTCACAAGCGGCACAAGCCCTAACACAAGACCCGCATTCACCGCCGTTGTCTTCGTCAACCCAACGGCAAGGAAAAAGTGGTGGGCGACGACGCTAAACAACGCGGCCAAGCCGATCTGTTTCGCCTCCTTCCAACCGACCTTTTGAAGCTTGCCGATCCCCCATAAAAACAAAAGCACGACCAACCCGGCCGTTAGAATGCGCAGCGCCGTCAACGCGACGGGCGAAAAATGCTCTACAAGAATTTTTAACGCCGTCACGTTCAACCCCCAAGCAACCATGATGGCGACCAGCAGCGCATAAATGGATGATTTCCGCATCGTTCTCTACCTCTCCTGCATACTCTGTTTTCAGCGGAACGCCAAAGGAAAAACGGAGCCGATTTACGCTCCGCTTAACTAGAGAAAAAGCACCGTGCAAGCAAAGATACTCGTTCCGCTTTCCCTCTCCTGCCATCTATTGTACTACATCACCGCCCATTTTTTGACGAAAATGCACGTTCTCTTCCCCATATTCCCGACCGTCTTGGCATATCATCGTACCAAGAGAGGAGAGAGGCTGATGTTCCCACGCTACCGACAAAAGAAGATCGCCGCAAGGACAGCTGTTCTCATTTTGGTCCTCGCCGCCGTTTGCGCCATCGTGCTGTCATTCGTTCTTTCGAGCGAACGCCGCGATGCAAGGCAAGTCGTCCAAACGTTTTACCACTACGAACAAGCAGGGGATTTTGGCAGCTCGTGGGAGCTGTTTCACCCGCTGATGAAAAAGAAATTCCCAAAAGACGTCTACATCCAACGCCGCACCCACGTCTTTATGCAAGATTTCGGCGCGAAAACGTTCGAATACCGCATCGATGACATCGAGTCGTTGCCTTCATGGTCGATGTCTGATAGAAGCAAGCCGCTCAAAAACGTCTACCGCGTCCGCGTCATCCAGACGTTCCATAGCGCCTTTGGCGTGTTCGAGATTCATCAAGATGTATTTGTCGCTAAGGAGAAAGGGGAATGGAAAATCCTGTTCCCTTACAACTCAAAGCGGTCTGCTTTCTCACACTAGGAAGCTGGTGACCGCTGTTTCCCTCCAATCAGCCGCCGGCAATTGACATTGAAATATAAAGGGCGAACGATCCGCACGTATCCGATCGGCGTCGGCAAAATGGTCACCGCCACACCCGTCGGCGATTTTGTCATCGTCAACCGCCAGCTGAATCCCGGCTGGCCGTTTGGCGCGATGTGGCTAAGCTTGTCCAAAATCCATTACGGCATTCACGGCACGAACGACCCGTCCTCGATCGGCAAATACGTATCAAAAGGATGCATCCGCATGCACAACAAAGACGTGCTCAAACTCGCTTCGATCGTCCCGAATGGAACGGAAGTGTTCATCCGGCCGTGAGGGCAAAACCAATGGTAATTCGCCATGACAGTCTGTTTTACCGGACATCCACTGACGAGAAACCGTTTTGTCTGCTGAGGAGTACTTTTTGAACAGTCTTGGATTTTAAGCAAGGCGGCCGTTCATCCGGAATGGACAACACTATTCCGTTCAAGGTGGAAGATGACAACCAATCGAACAAGCGGTATAATAGAGACAAAAATGAATGGAGCTGAGACAATGGCAGGCGGGATCTCGCATCACGCCAAGGACATCTTGTTCAAATCACTCAGCGCATTGTACCAAAACCAAGCCCTCGATGTATACGGACTTCACGGACTCCCGCGGATCAAAGCATTGCTTCCAACCGAATTTCCGTCCGTACGGGCGGATGAAAGACGCGCCGATACCGTATTTCTTCTCGAAGACGATTCCATTCTTCTCCTTGAGTATGAAAGCAACGAACGATTCATTGACAACCATTTGAAGTATTTGGATTATGCCTGTCGAATGCTTCACACATACTACCAACAGGAAAAACGAATCCGGCCGATTCGGATCGTCGTCCTTTACACAAGCGATGTCACAAACGCCCGCGAACAGCTTGACGCCGGAGACGTGCTTCTTTCCTCCAAAGCGGTGCTGCTTGGTGAATTCAACGGGGACGCGATTTTCCATGCCATCGAAGAAAAAGTCCGCAACGGCGAACCGCTCACCCCGGAAGAAACGATGAAGCTCATCCTCGTACCGCTCATGCACACCCGCTTCGACCGGCAAACGATGATCGAAAAAACGATCGAACTGGCCAAAACGATCGACGACGAACCGAAACAGCTGCACATCATCGCCGGCGTGCTGACCGCCACAGACAAATTCATCGACCGATCATACGCCGAAAAAGTAAAGGAGTGGATCAAAATGAACAAAGTGTTCCGTCTGTTAGTCGAAGAACTCGAACAAGAAAAAGAAGAAATGTTGAAGAAAGTGATGCAGGAAAAAGAACAAGCAGTACAAAGAGCGATGCAGGAAAAAGAACAAGCAGTACAAAGAGCGATGCAGGAAAAAGAACAAGCAGTGCAAAGAGCAATGCAAGAAAAAGAACAAGCAGTGCAAAGAGCGATGCAGGAAAAAGAACAAGCGATCAAGCAAACGGAAAAACGGAAGGCCATGGAAATCGCCAAAAATTTGCTTGACGTCCTGCCCATTCACGAGATCGCCAAACGAACCGGGCTGACCGTCGCCGAAGTCGCCGATTTAGCGAAGGAAATGGACAAATAGGCAGCGCAAAAGAGCCGCAACCACGCGGCTCTTTTCGTCGGCCCTTTGCCGCTCGGCAAGATCTCCATCTCTCTTGTTTCTCTAACAAAGGTGGTATAACCGATATAAACATCGAGGGAAAATCGAGGCGTACCAATGTTTTGGAGACAGTGGAAAACGGATCATCCCGGCCGCACAGTTTTTTTCACCATCCAAACTGGCCTTCTTTTCTCCAAATGAGAGAGCAGCTGAAAACCTAGTCGATTCGTATCGCAGAAAACATAACAAACGAGTTTGGAGAATAGGGGGACGCTCATACGGAAAATCATCACGAAGTGGAAACTCAAACCCTTTTGCTATAGAGAGACAGAGCTTCCAAGTCAATAATAGCTCCAATATAGAGAAGACAATCGAGGCCGATAATGGCATCTAACTCAACACCGTACTCCATCGCTCCCAATTCTACTTCAAAATGCTTGATTCCGATCGATCCGATCATCACCTCATCCACCGTCTTTGCGTAAACAAACTCCGTTCCCCCTACCCCGCTAATTCGATAAATGACATCATGTTCTTCCGGAACAATCCCGATCTTTGCGGCCTGATCTGCGAAGACGATCGTCCCTGTTGATCCAGTATCAACCAACGCTCTGCGGAACTCTATGGTCTTCCCTCGATGTGTGAGCCGCAATGCCGTGAGCAACAACCCGTCCTCTATATGAAGCGGCATCATCCCCTCCACCCCCCCCCGCCCATCTCCGTTCGGAAATATTGATTTCTTTCCGATTCGTGTGAAGAACGTACAATTCCCGATGAGGAGTTTCTTTATGAAGCCGCTTATATGCCCGCATGGCTTCCATTGGATCAGAAAACGCTTCGATCGGAACAATCTCATTTAAAATCCGTTTGTTGTCCTCATTGGTATAAGCATCCACCGCTTCGATCAACACCCAACGTGTAAATTATCACTTTATTTCGGAACAAAAGAGCCATTTTTTTGCACATTCTTTCAGAAAGCCCTCTCCCCTTTTCTGAAAGAATGTGCTAAATTTTTTGTGAATTATTTCGGAAGAGAAAATCCATCGGTTCAGAGGAGGGGAGGAGGACGTGATTCAATTTCATGACTTTGGCATTGACGTCCAAACGTATGCAGAGCGTGGAAAAGAAAACGACTTCCCTCTTCTGACACAGTGTCCGCATTGCCGGGCCAAGCGCCCGTTGCACCGCCACGGTTACTATGAGCGAAACGCATTGACCCCACATGGTGATTATCGCATTTGGATTGTCCGGTATCGCTGTCGGGAATGCTTGAAGACGGTGAGTGTGCTGCCTTCCTTTCTCCTCCCGTATTTTCAGTATACGTTGTCCGCCGTATGGCAAGTTGTGAAAGAACAGTTGGGATTGACCGAGGGGACGAACCAGGCTCCGTTCCTCCCGACAAAGGACGGCATCATCTTTTATGTCCGACGGTTCTACCGAAACCTATCAAACCTTCATAGCTTTTTTGCGAGGCGGTGGAGGATCATAGGCCCTATCGTGAAAAAAGAAAAGGAACGGGCTTCTTGGTGGATCCGGACGTTGGAGGAACACGGTCTCTATTCGGTCATCAGAGAGATGTGGGAGGACGGATTCCGACACCCTTTTGCAAATTAAATGGGATCCTTATTTTACATATATATCCTAAATTGGAAATGATTGATGTTCCCACAAACCTTTCCTATCGACGGAGAAAAAGCAATTCGGTACGATAAGGGCAGGAGGACCGGAACGGTCCTGATTCCAAGTGAGACCAGGAGGAGATTCGAATGGATGAGTCGATGAGACACGACATTGCCCTGTTTCGGTACGGGCTAATCGCTCCGTTGGTGAATGGGCAGGTGGAACCGAAGACGTATCTGAAAGAGGTGAGCGAGCGAGTGCACCATGTTCCCCACCAGGGCGACAAGCGAATCGCAGCCAAGACGATCCTCGATTGGTGCACCCGATACAAAAAAGGGGGCTTTGACGCCTTAAAGCCGAAGCGCCGTTCGGACCGCGGCCACTCAAGGCGTCTGTCGCCCGATGATGAGGATCATATTTTAGCCCTAAGAAAAGAACATCCCACCATGCCCGTGACGGTGTTCTACGAACACCTAATCGAGCAGGGGGAAATCCCAGAAAACCATACCTCTTACTTTACTATATACCGATTATTGAAAAAACACAACCTTGTCGGGAAAGAAATTTTGCCCATGCCGGAGCGAAAACGCTTTGCGTATGACCAGATCAATGAGCTTTGGCAAGGGGACTTATCCCATGGACAAACGATTCGAGTCAATGGGAAAGCCCAGAAAACGTTTTTGATCGCCTATATCGATGACTGCTCGCGGTTGGTGCCGTACGCGCAGTTTTTCCCTTCGGAGAAGTTTGACGGGCTGCGGATCGTCACGAAGGAAGCGGTGCTTCGTTGCGGGAAGCCGAAGCGCATTTACTCGGACAACGGGAAAATTTATCGATCCGAGGTGCTGCAGTATGCGTGCGCCGAGATGGGGATTACGCTCATCCACACCCAGCCGTATGATCCGCAAAGCAAAGGGAAAATCGAACGGTTCTTCCGCACCGTACAGACGCGGTTTTATCCGCTGCTGGAGTTGGATCCCCCGAAGTCGCTCGAAGAGCTGAACGAGCGCTTTTGGAGGTGGCTTGAAGAGGAGTATCATCGAAAACCGCACGCCTCACTGGACGGAAAAACGCCGCATGAGGTGTTTCAATCGCAAGTGCATCTCGTGTCGTTCATCGAAGATGGCGATTGGCTGGATGCGATTTTTCTGAAACGGGAGCACCGCAAGGTCAAAGCCGATGGAACGATCACCTTGAACAAGCAGCTGTATGAAGTGCCGCCCCAGTTCATTGGGCAATCGATTGAACTCCGCTATGATGAACGGGGCGTCTATGTGTACGAAGATGGAAGGAAGGTGGCGGAGGCCGTTCGAGTTCGTTTGGAGGACAACGCCTATGTAAAACGCCATCGGTCCCCGTTTGCGGCGATTCCGGCGAAGGAGGGAGAACACGGTGTATAAATCGTTTTACTCCCTTTCGCGGGAGCCGTTTGCGAAAGAAACAGACCCGTCCGAGGCGTATCAAGGGGCGCCATTTCAGGAAGCGTTGCGGGCGCTGGAGTACGTGAAACGAACCCGGGGGATCGGGCTGTTGATCGGAGAGCCGGGGGCGGGCAAGACGTTCGCCCTTCGGGCGCTGAAAGAGTCATTGAATCCATCATTGTATCATGTCGTCTACTTTCCGTTATCCACCGGAGGCGTGATGGATTTTTACCGTGGACTGGCCTTGGGATTAGGAGAGGAACCGAAGTACCGCAAGGTAGACCTCTTCCGCCAAATCCAGCAGGCGATCGAGCGATTGTATCATGAACGACGGATCACGCCGGTGTTCATTTTGGACGAGATGCATTTAGCAAAGGATGCATTTTTACAGGACATCGCCATCTTGTTCAACTTTGAGATGGATTCGACCAACCCATTTGTCTTGATTTTGGCCGGGCTGCCCCATTTACAGGGGAAGCTGCGGCTCAATCAGCACCGCCCTCTCGATCAGCGGATCATCATGCGATACCGGATGGGGCCGCTGGAGAAGGAAGAGGTGGCGGGCTACATCGAGCATCGGATGAAACAGGCCGGGGCGAAGCATCCGATCTTCACTCCATCGGCGTTAGAGGCGATTGCCCTGCAGTCGCGGGGATGGCCTCGGGTGATCAACACGTTGGCCACGACGTGCCTGTTATACGGGTATCAGCTGAAAAAGGACGCCATTGACGAAGAAGTGGTGCGCATGGCCGCAGAGGAAATGGGGTATTAGCACGAAAGGGGCCGAATCGGCCTCTTTTGTGCTTTCTCTTTTCCATCGGTCCATCAGGCGCGCTGGAAATCTTCATCTGAAAGAGCGTGCAAACGTTCCGAAAGAATGTGCAAAATCCGGAACAATCCGCAAAAATTTTGCACATTATTTCCGAATCCGCCTGAAATAATTTGAAAAAGGGATTCTGAAATAATGTGCTAATTTACACCCAACGGTTCGGAAACGCTTGACAAACGTCTTCCCATTTCATTCTGCTTTCCTCCTCTCCTTATTGTCCCATTCCATTCTTTCAGTATAACGCAGATTGCGCCATAAGACAGCATAAGGGAACGATTTTTCTATATCAGTAAAAGAGAGTGATCGAATCAATACGAAAGCAGCATCAATGGAAAGCAGGATTGGCCGGAATTTTGCTTGGAATCGCCGTCGTGGCCATTACCGATTCCGCCCTAATGAAAATCACCGCTCCCATCGTACGTATTTTCTATAGACCAAAACCTCTCTCATAAAGCATCAGCCCGTGCTGCTCACTCCACTTCCTTGCCCATCACCCGCTCGATCAGCCCCAACAAGGCAAGTCTTCTTTTTTCAAAAAACTGCTCGAAATCATCGGCTCTCATGGATGCGACATCAATGACATGCGTTTGCAATCGGACATTGGGATTTCCCGTCTGCAGCATCATTACCGCACCGATGGGATAAGAGAGAGAAACACTGATCAACAAATTTCGAATCCGCTCGTCATCCCAAACCCAGCCTCTCTGAAAATCGGGAAGTTGTGTTCGGCATTCTTGAATGCTTTCAAGCAAATCAAGCAGGCTCTCTACCGTGCTGTCAAACGTCGTAATAGCGCCCATTTTCTTCCTCATCGTTTCACGAAAAGTCCTCTCCCACACTACAATACGATTCAACAGCTTACCAATATTCCGTCATCCAAGCCATATTACTGCCCTCCACCACGTAAGATCGACATCCCCCTTTCCATGACGGCATCCCCGTTTTCAGGAAAACCACTTTTTTCCTTCAACAATTGTATTGCTCTTCCTTCTTCTGCTGTGAAACTTTTTACAGAAACATTCTCACCCCATCATCACCCTTGTGACCTTATGCCTAATCACGATCAAAGAAAATCAATGTTTGAATATAAAAACAAAATATTGTATATTTATAAATGAACACTTATTATCGATCGCGAGGGATCCGAATGCAAATCGACCATGCCGTCACCAGCGATGTAAAAGAGATGCATGCGCTCATTCAACACTATGCAAAAAAAGGGTTGGTGCTGCCCCGCTCGCTATTGTCCATCTACCAGCACTTGCAATGCATGTATGTCGCAAGGGAGAGCGGCCAAATCGTCGGAGTGGCTGGATTGCACATTTTGGGGCACGATCTTGGAGAAGTCCGTTCGTTAGTCGTGTCTCCCGATCACATGGGGAAAGGAATCGGCCGCATGCTCGTCAACCATATTGCCGACGAAGCAGCCAGACTCGGGGTGAAACGATTGATATCCTTCACCTACCAAGTCGAGTTCTTTCAAAAATGCGGATTTGAAGTCGTGGACAAATCAACGCTGCCGGAAAAAGTGTGGATTGACTGTGTCAACTGCCCGAAACTGGACTGTTGCGATGAAACGGCCATGATGAAATACATTTGATCCTCCTCCCACCTGCGCAACCGCGAAAAGGTGGGAGATTTGCTTGGAAACACTCGCTCCGAGGCAGGCGACGAACCAAGCCCTCGTCCGTCCCTTTTACATTCCTAAACATTAGTAAATGAAATAAACAAAGAATCTTCACCAAAAGTTGTACTTGACTATTTCAGATCCTGTCTTACTTGCACCCATAGGAAAAAACCGTAAATCATACATGACGGCTCAAGAAAACGCCTCGCTTGCCATGTACATGTTGTGTTAACGGGCCAATAATTTTGAATTTATTCAAAAAATTGGTAAAGAACATAATATAAAAACAATATACTATTAATGATAAGCGTAACAAACAAGATTTTATGGATCGTTGTTTTTCTCTCCCTCAAAAACTTAATTTGGAAAAATAAAAGTAGGATATTGAAAAAGGTAGGCACCAAAGTATAAAAATACCTTTCATCGCTAATTGATACTACGTTTGGATTAAACCGATAAATGAACGCATCGGAATGATGAATCATCAAGCTGAATAAAATAATAAACCATGAAATAACTAACAAGAGAACATTCATGAATATTCATCCTTTTTTGGAAAATATAAGTTTCATAAAAGTAAAAAAAGACAGCAAACTAATGATTAATCAACACTCCTAGATTTGATATCCTCAAAAAACAGAGCTGCCAAACAACGAGATTCACGGATTGCTGTTAACCAAAAAAACGATTCATCACCAAAAAGTTCCATGGGCAACGTTTTGCCCTCCACCCGGGCATGAAAATGACGCATCAAGGCGCGTGGATTTTCACGGAAAAGTATCATAGTCCGTACCGAAAACGGAAATTTTGTCGCGCTGGCCTAACAAGTGCTGCAAGACAAGCGGAATCAAATGCGTTTCCGGGTTATGGTCTTCGCCAATTCCCCCCGACTCGTGCGCCCCAGCGGCATTGAAATAGCGAAGGACGACATCGTCGAGCCCATAGCAGAGGCAAAATCGGCCAAAACTAATGGATTTGTTCGTTAATCATATGAAAATTAATATTCACCGGTATAAACTTCTTTATACGCTCAATATCCCGCTTCTTGTAGTCCATAATCACAATGCCAGTGATGACCTCATCCTCTTCAGAAAACCGGATAAACACACCAGGAGCTGCTTCGTCATCGTACGACACTTTTGGTTCGCCCAAATAAATATAAAGAACATCGTGATCATAGTCATAGGAGTATTTAACGTTTTCCTGTAAATTTTGGACGAACATAAATCGCACCTCCTGTCTCTTGGTTTAACCTGCTTTTGGCGATGACGGTAACAACGTCACCATACGCTTCGTCTTCATGGTCGACAATAACGACCAACGCCTTTAGCGACTTAAACTTAGGCAATTGCACAAGATCTATATATTTTTGTCTTGTATCATGCCGATCGTCCGGATTATTTGGCAATATAAAACAAGGATCTTGAATGACGCTCTTGACCATATCTTCTTGGCCTATAAACTCTTCCCTTGTATGATCCCCACCAACAATATGATAATTCCATGTTGTGCTTTTAAGCCGCACCTCTCTGCCTAGAGGGTCCTCAGTTATAAATATGTAGTCTGTATTGATCTTGTTACCTTCCATTATTGCTCACTCTTCACACCAATAATACCTAATTGCGAAAGTTCCTGAATCTTTTCCTTGCTTGGCGGGGAAGGGATTTCACCGAATATCTCTTCATACTGCTTAATGTAATTCAATAACAAATAGGCAAATTGTTTAGCGTGTTGTGGGCTCATAGTAACCTTTCCGAGGTATATATTCTCATCGGGCGATTGCTGTTGAAGATTAAGGATAATATCATGAAGACTCATACTTTAAACTAATGGAATTACAATAAACATTGAAGGGTCTCTTTTCCATATTCCCTTCCATATACCTTTCCTCTCCCTTTTAAAACGGTATTGTAATTATATTTTACACCTTAAAGAATTTTCTTGCACTCATTTCATTAGGGAAACCGCTGTATATAGAAAATGCCTATAAATAAACCGCCCCACCAAGGGGCGGCCTAATCATCGTCCTTTCCGCTGATGCCATTTCCACGCGCTTTCGATGGCTGACAAGTGACAGATACCCTCACCCCCTCATACCCTCACCCCCTCACAAATTCAGCATATTTTTTCTTCCGCTCTGTTTTTGTGCCTGAAAAGTAATCTAATAATGCATCCATATTCATAAATTTCGGAGGCAGCGATTTTGGATGCATATACAAATAAAAACTACTCCATCGGTAATGTTCCGGCGCATGCACCATATGAGCTTCTACAGGATTGAGATGAATATATCGACTCACTTCCAACATTCCGCTGTGATTGTCAATCAATTTACCATAATAACGCTTTTCAAATACATGTCCCGTCAAACGATAGCGAGTATTATAATAATTCGCATACCGTTTGTTCATGAGCGCCATGACTTTCGAAATCGGCTCCTGTTGTGAGCGCAGCTGCAGGTGAAAGTGATTCGTCATAAGGCAATATGCGGCTATTTCAAAAGGGATTTTTTCGTGAAGCTGGTGGAGGATATGGAGAAAAGCGAGAAAATCATTTGTTTCCTTGAATAGGGGATCACGCCGATTGCCGCGGCAAACGATATGATAAAACCGATGGGGCACCCAGATCCGCTTTTGCCGTCCCATTCTTTTTACCTCGCTGTTGCCTGTTGCTTCGTATATGTTTTCAGCCACCTTAGCGTCATCGCTTCCCAAAGCGATTCATCCGCTATCTCTTCGGTTCCCTTTAAATCGGAAATGGTCCTTGCCAGCCGAATGATTTTCGTTTGTACACGATTGCTCCATTGATGCTGGGATGCCCATTGCTGCAATAGATGTTGCTGCCTTTTGGCAAGCGGGCTTTTTTCCATTAATAACTCAAAAGGAACACGCCCATTCGTTATTTCTTTTCCGTAACGTTCATATTGCTTTCTTCTTGCTTCTTCTACTCTTTTCCTTATGGTTTCCGAAGATTCCGAAACCCTCGTTTCTTTGGTGAAATCAATGACTTCCAATGATAATAAAACATCCATCCGGTCATAAATCGGTCCGGAAACACGATTTCGATACGCTTGAATTTGTTTCGGACTACATGTGCAATAGCGCGTTCTTGAGCCTAAATATCCACACAGACATGGATTCATCGCCCCAAGCAAAATAAAGTCCGCGGGATATGTCACCGTCGACGAAATACGGCTAATCGTCACTTTCCCCGTCTCTAACGGCTGGCGAAGCATATCCAGCGTCTTTTTTGCAAATTCCGCCATTTCATCGAGAAACAAAACACCGCGATGTGCCAGCGACACTTCGCCAGGCTTTGGGTGCGTTCCCCCGCCAATTAAAGAAACCGATGAAGCGGAATGATGCGGATGACGAAAAGGCGGATGGCCGCTCTCGATTTTTTCCCCTGCCAGCTGGTACAAACTGATCACCTCTAACTGCGCATCATGTGAAAGGCTCGGCAAAATCGTCGGAAACGTTTCCGCCAACAAACTTTTCCCGCACCCAGGCGGTCCAACCATTAACACGTGATGTCCGCCTGCCGCTGCGATCTCCAATGCTCGCTTTGCTTGATGATGGCCAATAATCGATTGAAAATCCCGATGATGTTTTCGCTGGGAGTTCGTAATTTCAGGAGTGCGAAAAGCTGGGGATAACGAAAGAACACGTTGTCCTTGCAGATATTGCACCGTTTCTTCCAATGTCTGAACAAAGATACAATCGAGATCTTTCAAATGATGAAGCGGAAGTGTGGAATCATACGGAAGGTATACTTTTTGAAAACCGAGCTTCTTTGCCGCCAATATCGCTGGAAGCATGCCATCCACCGGCTGAATCGTTCCATCCAACGATAACGAACCTAAAAACGCTGCATCGGAGGAAACCGGCGCTGTCAGCTTGCCCATTTCCTTCAAAATCCCAATCGCCATCGCCAAATCAAACATCAGGCTATGCTTTTTCCGCTCCGGCGGAGACAAATGAACAACAAGCCTTTTATCAAAAAAGTCGCATCCGAAAGCATAAAGCGAAGCAAGAACACGTTTCTTTGCCTCTTTCACCGACGCATCCGGCAACCCAACAATCACCATCGCCGCAATCCCCGGCACCTCCTGCGCCTCCACCTGCACCCGATACCCTTCTAACCCCCTCAACCCAATGCTTAAAATCTTCACCGTCACTCATCCATCCCTCCCAATAACAGAACATTAGTTCTCACTCATCATTGTAATACCCTCCCCTTTACCTTTCAATTACCAATATTTCGACAAATTTCGGGTGGTGACAGGCACCACCCATGAATGGGCGTTCGTTGGTGATAACTTGCCGTACCCGGCGTTGGAATACCCGGTACACGACGAGCGCCAACAAAAACAGATATCCCAACACCAGCACCCGTTGCGGTTTCTTCACGTAAATTTCATCCGTAAAAAACGGATCCTTTAAGAAAGAGAAGTTCATCTCTACGTTCACTTGACCCTTATAGAGGGCTAAAATCTCCTTTCCGTCCATGGTTTTGTCCTGCCACTCGACCGGAACGGTCGTGACGAGGACAAAACGGGAAGCGCGGCGTTTTTCCTTTTCCCATGCTTCTTTATCCCATTCGATATCGAGATGAATCGTATAGACCGTCTCCTTTTCAGGTTCGGTTCCTTTTTTGGGGCGGCCACGTTTTACTTTCGTTCGTTCCGTTTCTTCGATCGTGAGTTAGAAAACAACCATTCACTGCCAATTCAATTTTTTGCCCATAAAAAAAGCAGCCCTACATTCAGGCTGCGTACATTTTTAAGATATGGTCTGTTTTGCGACGGATGCACCCTCTTCTAAACTATCACCCGTCCAATACACCAACAGAGAGGTGCGAAATGTTGGAAACCATTCATCAAACTTTTTGCGGAAAATTTCGCTTTGCAGCGGATCCGGCCTCCAGCCGGCGTGGTTAATATCATTGCGGTAGTCGCGAATATTACCTACAGTTTCAAGCAGTTTCGGATAGGAAAGCAGCTCCTTAATTGCCGGGAGATAGTCGTTATAGATTTGCGGGTCAATCATGGCGTCTTTTTCATTGCTGTTTACTTTCACCGCATATGTTAATATCTTGTCGCCAATTTCTCTTTCACTCATCTTTCTTGTGATAGCTTGCTCACTTGTTTTGTTGCTTTCCTCTGCTTGTTCGTTATTCTTCTTGGAAATGAACACTTTTTTCTTCCCGGTCGGATCCAATCCGTTTTTCAGGCAGATCGCCGTCGTGCACAGCTCGCTTGCCATCGTGTAGGCCTGCTGGGTCAAACCGTGGGAAATGCACCATTCAATCGCCGCTAGTCCCGAGCGGATATCATCTTCAGCAGCAAGCTGACGAATATCGCGCTGCATTTTTTCGTGCAGTTCGTTTAACGGACGAAACATCGGGCGGAGCGTCTCAACGGTCTGTAATTGTTCGATCGCCTGTAGCGCCGCTGCCGCCTTCCCGGCAATGAACGGCGCGCGGTTCGTCTGCAAAGAATTCGTCAGCTCCTGCAGCGTTTTCGCCATCTGGCTTATTGCTTTCAAATCCGATGTCGTTTTTTGTTCCTGGCGGCGGATCATCCGATCACGGTCATGAATCCATTCCACCATGGCTCTCGTATTTCCCGATTGAATATACGCATACACGTTCGTAATCCAATCTTGCATGTCAGCAAACGCAGTGACATCCACGATCGGCCATTCTTGCCATTTTAGTTCAGGATCAAATAATCCATGGTAAATTCCACGCACGCGAATCCGCTTCACCACCCGCGCGTAATGAAGCGTCAACAGCGCCAGCATTGGCTGATAGCGGAAAGAATGGGTAATGTCAAAAATAATTTCATCGCCTTCCTCTAGCGCGTTGCTCACAATTTCAAATACGTTCCAAACTTGATCGCCATGCAAGTCGGTAGGAATGGAAACGAACCGATAACGAAACGGTGCTCGTTGCTGCAAGGAATCGAATTCTTGCGATAAATTGGCTTCGTGTTTGTCCCGCGCTTCTTTGGTCACAAAAATGACCGCCTCATCGACAGCCGTTCCGTGCTGAAACAACACATCCAACACGGCGCACTGAATGTAAGGGGTTTCTGCCGCTTTTTTCTCCCCTAAATAGTAAACCGTCGGACGATATGTTCCCTTGCCTAAAAACGATAAAAACTTTATCATCATATCCCCCGTTTTTCATTTTACTTCCGCATGCAAAAACACTAAATGGTCGGTATGGTTAATATGGCGAATGAGCGTTTGCTTATTGTTCACGATAAAATGATGAATCGATGTGTCGGCCGAGTCGACGCGAAAGTCATGATGCAGCGGCAAGTTCATCACTTCTTTTAAAATCGCATTGATCGCGCGTGTTTAGTGCAAAATAAAAATACAGAGTTCTGCAACGAAACGTGCAGAGCCTAAGGCAAAGAAAAAAGGCTTGCCAGCCCCTAACATTTCCTCTACTGTGGAAGTTGTGAACACATAAACCAAACAGTGGAGGAGCGAAAGGATGCTGGCAATGCCCGAAATGAATCGTATCAGAAAACTGCGTGAAAAGAAAGGGTTATCGATTGCGGAAATTTCCCGCGAAACGGGATATAACTGGAGAACGGTCAAGAAATACGCGGATGGCGGCATTTCTGTCCAACCAACCATCAAACGCAAAAAGGGGATGATGGAGGAAGAAGGATACGGGCAAATCATTGATGACTGGTTGGAGGAGGATGCCAAGCTGCCGAGAAAACAACGGCGAACGAACAAGACGATGTTTGAAGCGCTTTGTCGTGACCATGGATTTCAAGGCTCGTATCGCACCGTTTGCGCGTACGTGCAAAAACGAAGACCGCAGCTCAAACTCGAGAAAGAACAGCGCTATGAACGACTTGAGCACCCGCCAGGCGAGGCGCAGGTGGATTTCGGGAAGATGACGGTGGTGACGAAGGAGGGGAAGGAAGAAGAACGATCGGTTTTGATCGTAAGCTTCCCGTATAGCAACGCTGCGTTTGCTTATCCGCTGCCGGCGGAAAACAGTGAATGCTTCCTCCATGGGTTGACGCAGCTGTTTCGTCAGGCTGGGGGAGTGCCAAAGGCATTGCGCATTGACAATTTGTCCGCGGCCATCGTGTCGATTCGAAAAGGGGGAGAACGCCAATTCACCGAGGCTTTTGAGAAATTTCAACTCTACTATCGGTTTGATGTACAAGTGTGCAATCCATACAGCGGACATGAGAAAGGAAATGCGGAGCGAAAAGTCTATTACACTCGCAACCTTTGTTTCGTCCCGGCTCCGTTGATCGAGTCGGATCCGGAGCTGGTGGAGTGGCTGCATCGCAAGATGGTCGAGGACCGAAACCGCCCTCATTATGAAAAGGGGCGGTTGATAGAGGAGCTATGGCAGGAAGAGCGGCCGGAGCTGTTGGCGTTGCCGGAACAAGATCTTCGGATCTTCTCCCTCGATCACGCTTACGTGAATAAGTACGGAGAAGTGATGGTGGATGGGAAGGCGTTCGTCGTCCATGGCCTGTCCGTCCCCAACCGGGTATTGGTGAAAAAAGAGTGGGATCGTTTCTTTGTGCTCTCTCCTGACGGAGGCATACATCTTGAGATGCCAAGGCCGTATACGAACGTGAAACGCGAGATCCCTTGGAAAGAGATTTTCGCTGAGTGGGAGACCAAACCCCGGGTTGTCGGGCATTCCCGATACCGGGCGTACTTGCCGGAAGCGATCCGAACGTATCTGGCTGGCACCCCGCCCCAGGTGGCGGCCCGTTTGAAAGGGCTGCGAGCGCTGTTGGATCGTTGCACGCTTTATGAAATCGCCCAGTGGCTCGAGGAGAGTCAGCGATGGGACTTGGCTCCTCATGAAATCGGGGTGTTGATGGAAGCCGAGCAATCCCATTACCCGGCCAAGTGGGAAGAATCGTACACCCCTTCCGTCCTGATCGACTATGAAACGGATTTAACGGTGTATGATCAACGTCTTCACCCCGTTCGGGAAGGGGGTGTCCAGGGATGAGAGCAGAGGTGAAAGAGATTTGTAAAGCGCTGCATTTGGCCTATATCGCGGATCGATTCGAGGAGGTGATGTTCGAAACGAAAGAGCAGTTTTTGCGGGATGTATTGGCGCTGGAGCTGTCGTGCCGCCAGCAGGCGAAACAGGCCCGGCTGATCAAGAAAGCCAAGTTTCGGGAGTTGAAATGGCTGAAGGATTACGAATGGTCGGATCACATCCACTGGCCGACCACGACATCGAAGAAGGAATTGTGTGACCTTCGCTTTTTGGAGCGAAAGCAAAACGTTCTGCTTTTAGGCTCGCCCGGGACAGGAAAAACCCATCTCGCCACAGCGCTCGGCATCCAGGCGTGCCAACAAGGCCATGAGGTTCGGTTTTTCCGCGTCGCGGATCTCGTCGCCCAGCTGGAAGAGGCATTGAAAAATGGCACGCTCGGGCGGCTGAAACGAAGCATCGATGCGTGCGAACTGTTGATATTGGATGAACTCGGCTATGTGCCGTTTCAAAAGCAAGGATCGGAGCTGTTGTTTCATATTATCGCCGACTGTTATGAGCGAAAAAGCGTCATCGTGACGTCGAATCTGGAATTTGGACAGTGGAATCGGGTGTTTGGGGACAACCGCTTGACAGCTGCGCTGGTGGATCGCTTGGTTCACCATGCCCACATCCTGGCCTTTACGGGAGAGAGCTATCGACTGCGGAACGCTCTCTCCGCGATCCAGCCGTCCTCTTCCCCCGGTCTGGAACCTTAAGTCTTGAGCTGGCAAGCCTATGTATTTTTTCTTGCACTTCTCTGCATTTTTTGCTTGCAAAAAACACGCGCGTCCGTGCGTGACCAAACATACCGTTTGCCCTTGATGCTTTTGCACAAGTTCGTAAAACAATTCAACAATGCGTTGATGAAACTGTGCCTCTGATTCTCCGTCATACGCTTTATTGTAGACGACCCGCCGCAACGGAACAGGGTATAAAATTTCCGCTTCCTCCTTGGTCAGGCCGCTCGGTTTTCCGTAGTTCATCGCCCTGAGGTCATCGACGACGATCGGCGTCAAGCCAAGTTCATTAGCGATGTGCTCCGCGGTCTGACGCGCCCGCATGAGCGAGCTGGCATAGAGCGCGTCGATTTTTGGATAATGTTCTTTTAGATGTTTCGCCACCAGTTTCGATTGCTTATGGCCCGTTTCAGTTAATTCAAAGTCTGCCCAGCCTTCGATCCGCTTCTCTTTTTCGCCGACGTGCTGACCGTGACGGACTAAAATAAACTCTACGCTGCTGTTATGCGAATTTTCGGCTTCCGGTTGGAAGCGCTGGTACAGTTCGACAATGGCGGCGTTGACCTGCAGTTCATCTTCCGCGGTTGTTTCAATGGCAAACAACCATGTTTTCCCTTCCTGGCCGTAAGAGCCTTCAATCACTCCAAGCCGATCTGCCCGATGAAAAGCCATTGGTCCGAATACTTCGGATTTGACTCCCGTGATGCGGACATGACGGACAAACGGCAGCTGGTTAATGCTTTCTAAAATCGTCTGCAAGCGAAGCGGCAAGTCGTTTGACATTCCCTGCACCGCTTGGGTGGTTGCTTCTAACGAGCGCGGCGGCAAATAAAATGCTCCCTGTTCCTTAAAGCGGCTCCATAACGTTTCATGCATTAAAATGCCGACCGACGACAAACGAATTTGCCCGCTTGCCTGTTCTTCTATCAACCCTTTTAGGGCGGATAAATCCGTATGTTCTGGTAGTAGTTTCGTAGACATGACTCCGAGCTGGTACAAGTCGCGGAATAGATGGAAATGTTTCAGCCAAATTTTATAGTCAAAAAACACTGGCATTTCCGGAAGCGGAATGACGGAGGAAAATCCTTCGAACTGATAGTAAACAGGAATTTTCAATACTTGCCCAATCAAGCCGGCGAAAGAAATTTGCGCCTTATATCCTCCCGTTGCGTTAATGACGCATTCCTTTTCCCCCTCCGGCACCACGCCCACGATTTGCACGATAATTTTCACTAAATTGCGCAGCCCTTCATCGCGAAACAGATCGGGCATTTCCCCGTTTAAATGTTCAACGGAAAACGTATGTACATGGCGGAACAGCGGCTGAAAATATGCTTTTAAAATCCGGCTGATTTTTGCGCCTTCAGCTGTATCGGAAGCGAGCAAATATCAATTTTGCGGGTCACTGACGATTCCTTCGCGAAGCAATGATGTAATAGAGGACATTTCCGCACAAAGCTTCTCATGATCTTCTAACTCGTACAACTGTTTGACAATTTCCTCTATCGGCGCATCAAAAGAAATGTTATGGCGTTTCAGTCCGCCTAACAAGGAAATACCGACGGTGGCAATCACCGTTTTCTTCATCGTCTTTCTCCTCCCCTATTGAAACCATAGTACATATTGTCCCAAACCAAACGTCACCGCTTTTCCAACATGAAAGCGCTCTGTAAATAAAAGGAGCGGCAACCACCGGTCCAACGCATCGGTCCGTTCAAGGGCCACGATGGCTTTCATTCCGCCGATTTTCATCATTTTTTGCTGGCGCATCGAATATCTCGTTACATCTTCCCATGTACATTGTATCACCGAAACAGAGTGCTCCGCTATAAGGGGAAGTGGCTCACTAGGTTCACTAGAAAGCAAGTCATACAGACGGTAAAGCTGCCAAACGCGATGGTTCACTTGCCATAGAAACTCGTTAATGGAAAACGTGCGCAATACTTTTCCTTTCCGCATCATGCGCAGCGGAGTAATAAATTGGATGAGTATCTTTTCATACGGTTTTTCTTTCGGAAAAAGTATGTCATTTCTGGCTTTACTACATCGTAATCTTCCCAAATGGCTTCCGTTGCCGTCTCAGTACGTTGGTAAACCGCCTTTAAGCGGAAAAAGACCCGGTCACTTCCAAAAGGATAATGATGGAACTTTTCAAATACGCCTAGGAAGTGCATGGCAAAACCGGCCGCTGACGGACCGAGCAGCAGCAGCTCAAACTCTAGCTCCTGCCCCGCCTGAAAAGACGTGCGGTAATCGTGGCAGCGCACAATATACGGATGCGGCACTGTCCCGCCAATATTCAGCTTTTTTACCGCCTCGTCAGGCGATTCAAATAATAATGCATACGCGCAGGAATGGCGAAACTCGCACGCAGCACAAGGCTACTGCAAATCATAGCAACATACCTGCTGCTTAATCGGGTGGTGACAGGCACCAAACTATGTTGCCCGGACCTTGATCGCTTTCTGCCCAATCGCTATAGTCGGTGCCATCGATCACATCCACGATTCCGACCGCCAACGTTCCTACAGCTACCGTTTTGGCAATGTTGGTCAATCCATTTTTGATCTTTTTCTCATCGTCATCGCCCAGTCCTTCATAGACCTCTTTTCCGTTTTGGTATGTATGTTTGGCCGTCACGTATACTCCTTTAGCCGTGCGCGAAATCGATTCACCGATGTTTCCAAGGCCCTTTTCTATCTTCGCTTCATCTTTTTGAATGATGCCAGGCGCCGTATTCCATACACCGTCTACCGCTTGGCCAAACGTATCGCCGGCAAACTCAGACGCTTTTTTCACGCCATCGCCTACCTCTTTGATCTATTGGCTGCCTGTTATTTCACCGACAACATTCACCGCCCCACCTATCACCGCTCCCGTTGCTTTCCCTGCCAATCTGCCGAGTTCCCGAAAAAAACTCAATTTGATCTCCTCCATATTCTTGATATTGACACCCATCTTTTTATTTCGACACTTTTCCTCTTAATCCTTTTCCCTCCAGCAAATTTCTATAAAAATATACCTACGATTTATGTACACTACTCCATATCCCTTGACCGTCATGCATAGTTTGGCTAATCTGTTATATATAGAATATTCAATCATATATGACCATAAATAAACAAACCGCCCTTAACAAGGGCGGCTTGATCATTTGGATCCTTTCCGCTGATGCCATTTCCACGCGCTTTCGATGATTTGCTCCAACGAATATTCCGCTTTCCAGCCAAGTTCTTCATCAATTTTTTGTGAATAAGGCGTCAAGGCGCGCCGGGTCGCCCGGACGGCGGGCGGTGGATTCAATGACGGCTTTGCGGCCGGTGACTTTTTCACATGTTTCCATCACTTCTTTAACGGAATAGCCTAAGCCGTTGCCAAGGTGGTAAGCGGCGGTTTTCTTTTTGCCTGACAACAATGCTTCCAACGCTAAAGTATGCGCCTTCGCTAAGTCGGTCACATGGATATAGTCGCGAATGCATGTCTCGTCTTGTGCCGAAAACGGAAATTTTGTCGCGCTGGCCTAACAAGTGCTGCAAGACAAGCGGAATCAAATGCGTTTCCGGGTTATGGTCTTCGCCAATTTCTCCCGACTTGTACGCCCAGCGGCATTGAAATAGCGAAGGACGACATCGCCGAGCCCATAGCAGAGGCAAAATCGGCCAAAACTAATGGATTTGTTCGTTAATCATATGAAAATTAATACCCGTGGTGCTAGATAAACTCAAACAAGCATAAATATAGCCCTTGCCTGCGGATCTCCTGTAGAATGAAAGTGCCAACCATCATTCGAAAGGAGAATCCCCATGCAAGAGCACTTTCATTTTACTACAGATCGAGCCAAGATTTAAAAGCAATATGCCGCCATTTGTATCCATTCAGCCCAATACTAGTGAGATTTTCAGAATCCAGCACCAATAGGGCATTTCCCGTATCGAAAATGCCTTAGGAGGAATGGAGAATCGTTTGAAGAGACTCCCCGCTTAGAAGTCTTTGCAACGATTCCCAAGCCGGCTTTCCGTGTTTTTGCAGGGTAGACATGACGCTGCGAATGGTGCAGAAAGCCTCCGCATCGTCTTCCTGACGAAACGTTCCGGAAATTTTTTGTTTGACTTTCACCATCCGCAAATCGCGCTCGGCTTGGTTGTTGTCAAACGGCACTTCTTTCTTTCGCAGGAAGAGAAGCGCTTCTTGCTTGCGCTTTTCTAGACGCTGGATGAAATTCTGCGCGTTGCGGACGCCTTCATGCTTGCCTTGTCGGCAACGTTCCTCGAGTTCTCGGCGGCCATTCGCTAGAAGCTCGTCGTACACGGCTTCCCAATACCGGACTTCCTCCTCCGGCAGCGCTCCGCCCGCGTTCTCCACCGCCTGTTTCATCTTCAACAGCGCTTCGCTCATCTCTTTCGACCATGAATGGCCGTAAAGTTCTGTATATGCCCGAAGCTCCCGGAGATGATGGGCGTGGCAAAGGGCATGGCTCGCCTCTGTGTACATCGGGTGCACCGAATACGCATCGTGCACCATCGTTCCTTTGTACCGTGGCAAGAGCCCGATGTCGTCCGTCGCTTGCTTTCCACGGGAACGATGAAGCCCGTATCGGGTGACCTTGGCAGTGGAAGCCACATGCACCCATTGGTTCTTTCCGTTCACACGCAGACTCGTTTCATCGACGTGCAACGTCTTGGAAGCGAGCAGCGCCGCTTCCATCTCTTCAAGCGCTGCTTCGAACACAGGGAGCCGTCGCGACTGTGCCTGCACTCATCGAATGATCGACTAGCGCTTTGACCATCTCCGTGACACGCTCGTACGGGATCAACTGCGCATGATTCCAGTATAAAATGAGCGAAGTGATGACCGGTCCATATTGTACATGATGGGTTACATAGAAAGGGAACTCCGCCTGCTGGACAAGTCGGCATTCCGGACAACGCTTGATTTCCCGCTCATGTTGAGTCACTTCCATTCGAACCACAGGGAGGTCGAACACTTGGCGAATGTCTGCCTGAAGTGGAGCGACATGTTTGAAAGAGTGACCACACCCTTTGCATTGGGTCACGCGGTGAAGGACTCGGTGGTCAGGATTGGGGACTTGACGGAGCGTCGTTCCTCGGTGCCCCGGCTGCCCTCCCGGCTGTTTCTCCGACGGTTGGCGAGAAGGAGATTTCGCCGCAAACCGGTCAGAAGACGGCGGCAAATGGCTGTTGGTGCTGTTTTTTTTCGTACGGGCTTCTAATTCTGCGATACGTGTTTTTAGTTGTTGGTTTTCTTGACGCAGCTGCTCGTTTTCTCGGATGAGTGTTTCAATCGTTTGGGCTTGGTGTTCGATTTTGGCCACCATGCTTTCGAGTGTGAAGACCGCTTGTTGGAAATCAAAAACAACGTTTGCCATTGTGTTCACCTCCCTTGTCTAGGATGGTACTAGTATAGACAAGGGGAGCAGAAATAAACCCGATCTCGTAAACTTTTTCTATGTAATGGCTGAACAGTTACGATCAAAAGAGACCCAGGAATCTTTTCTTCTTGACCCGTTCCGGCTCTTCGCGGAACACCGATTGGCCGCGGACGAGCAGTTCGGCATTTTCTTGGAAGTAATAGACGGCGCTCGATCCATATTCCTTGCGGATGGCGTCATACGCTGCGCGGAGGCGAAACGGCCGTGTGTTCATGTTATGGGCGTCCGAAGCGATGAAATGGGCTAAGTTCGCCTCGATGAGTTGAAACGAGAACATTTTGATTTTCTTGCCGAAATGGCCGGTAATGCTTGACGCCGTCAATTGGGCCAAGGCTCCGCGTTTGATGAGTTGGTATAGCCGATCGGGTTGTTCCATGATTTCCGCATTCCGCTCTGGGTGGACGATAATAGGGATGATGCCTTTCACTTGCAGGTCAAACAGCAACTGTTCCGCGTATTTCGGCACATGATCGGGTGGAAACTCGATCAGTATGTAGGACGTATCAGCGATCGTCATCACCTCTTGCCGAGCCAGGCCGTCCAGCAAATCCCCGTGGATGCGCACTTCCTGGCCAGGAAGCACGGTCAAGGCGATGCTGCGCCGCTTCAGTTCATCATTCAGCTCTGCTGATTTGGTAAGGACAAACGGTTTCGGATTGTTGTAGCTTCCATTCTGGTGATGAAGAGTGGCGATGATGGTCGTGATCCCTTCCCCCACCGCTGCCTGTGCCATGGGCAATGGCGTCTTCCATCGTTTTGGCCCCATCATCCATACCGGGTAAGATGTGACTATGAATGTCGATCATCGTCACTCCTCCTTATTTTTTCGCTCTACTAAACACCTATTATGGTAACATAGGAAAAACAGTCTATCAATGAATGAAATTTGTCGAAAGTCGTCGGAATGGAAACTACATTCCTTTGATTGAGGCGCAAGCTGGAGGCCCCCTAACGTTGCTTCTAGTTGCCTTCTCTCAGAAAACAGTCTATAATCGAAATGATATGCACGAAAATTTCTCAATGGAAAAGGAAGAATGCCCATGAGAGCAGAACGTCGAAAAAAGAAGAAAACATGGCTTCGCTGGGTGGCGGGATTGTGCGTAGTGCTATTGGCGGGAGTAGGGATGTTCGCCTATTCCGTTTATCATAATGTGAAACAAACAGCGAATGAAATGCATGAACAAGTAAACTGGAAGTCGAAAAAACGGGACGAGGACGTGTCGTTTAAACGGAAGACGCCGATTTCGATTTTATTGATCGGCGTCGATGAACGGAAAGGAGACCGCGGGCGTGCGGACTCGCTGATCGTCATGACAGTCAATCCAAACAAACAGTCGATTGACATGCTGAGCGTGCCGCGCGATACGAGAACGGAGATTATCGGAAAAGGGACGGAAGATAAAATCAACCACTCGTACGCCTTCGGCGGGGTCGAAATGGCGATGGCGACTGTTGAGCATTTTTTGGACATCCCGATCGATTATTACATTAAAGTGAACATGGAAGGATTCCGCGACATCGTCGATGCCGTCGGCGGGGTGACGGTGAACAATCCATTCACTTTTACGTATGAAGGAACGCACTTCCCGAAAGGCGAGATTACATTAAACGGGGACGAAGCGCTAAAATATTCGCGCATGCGGAAAGAAGATCCGCGCGGCGATTTCGGGCGCCAGGACCGGCAAAAGCAGATCATCCAAGCGATTATCGAGAAAGGCGCCAGCTTCTCGTCGTTAACGAACTACAGCGACGTGCTCGCAGCGATCGGAAAAAATGTGAAAACAAACTTGACGTTTGAGGAAATGAAAGAAATTCAAGCGAATTACAAAGACGCCCGCAAACAGATCAAACAGCTCCACATCACCGGCCAAGGGACGAAAATCAACGGCATTTATTACTTGATCGTGCCGGAGAGCGAACGGCTGGCAATTTCGAACGAGTTGAAAGAGCACTTGGAGCTGAAAGCGACGGCAGTGAAGTAAATGAGGGAGGGTGTCCCAAAAGAATCGGGACACCATTTCTTATTTCTGTATGATAGTAGAGATAAATAATTCATAATACACAATATATTGTATTTCTTTTGAGAGGATTGACGCTTTTGGGTCAGCCCCTTTTCATTGAGCGATGAAGTGCCTAGCGAGCTTTGTTCGGATCGTCCGATACTGTTGCGCGATGGACGATTTCGGATTGTCGACGGTAATTAGCTTCTGTTTCGCTTTTGTGTCGTGCTTTCCGGTTTTACGAACCTATGGTTTCACCTCTTATTTACGGAATGGTGACTTAGTGTTTCATGTTTGAATGGTGACTTAGTGTTTCATGTTTTGATTTAAATCGACTCGATCATGCTGACAGCACCAGCAGTGTACTATATCTAACAGAAATTTTATCCAATTTCTACCAATAAAAAAGCTGCCGAACAGGCAGCTTCCATGCGGTTATTCATCTTTATTGTCTTTATCATTCGCATCCCGCGGATCTTCAATCGGGTCTTCGCGGTCCGGAACTGCGTCGCGCTCATCGTCGCCCGGTCCGTTGTTCGTGTCGTCTCCCGGCGGGAGTTGGTTGTTTTGGTTGTCGTTCAGATCGGTATCGCGGGTGTCCGGGATGCCGTCATTGTCTTTGTCGTTGTCGACGTTATCGTTTTGGTTGATGTCATCGGCCGGGTTCATGTCTTGATCGTTGACATCGTTTTGATTGTTGTTCGGCGGCGGCGGATTGTTGTTGTCGCGGTTCATATTGCATCCAGCCGCTAAAAAGAGGGCGACAAGGGCGCTGAACAACCGGATCAACAGCGCTTTTTTCTTCATCCTATCGGCTCCTTTCTGTTTGTTGTTGTGACCTTATGTAAGGCCGGTCCTTGTTTATCTTTCCCAGAAAGAAACTTTTCATTCGTTCGCGATATAGCGCAGCCGACAAGAAAAAACGCGCTCCCCAAAGGAACGCGTTTTGTTCAGTCAGCTGGTTTGTCGCCAAGGGCGAACATCAACTCCGTTTCGCAGACGAGCTCACCGTCGACGGTAGCGACGCCTTTGCCTTTGCCGATAGCGCCGCGGGCGCGGAGAATTTCCACTTCCAAGCGGAGCTGGTCGCCCGGTTTGACTTGCTTTTTAAAGCGGCAGTTGTCGATGCCGGCGAAAAAGGCGAGGCGGCCGCGGTTTTCCTCGCTTTGCAGGAGGACGACGGCGCCGACTTGGGCGAGCGCTTCGACGATCAACACGCCGGGCATGACCGGGTATTCAGGGAAGTGGCCGGCGAAGAACGATTCGTTGGCGCTCACGTTTTTGATGCCGACGGCGCGCTTGCCTTCTTCGATTTCAAGAATGCGATCAACGAGCAAAAAAGGGTAGCGATGCGGGATGATGGACTGGATTTGCTGGATGTCAAGCATGGGCAAACTCCTTTCTCTCGTTTGGCGGCTTCATCAGCCGCGGTCCGTTCCTTTCTCGACGATATCGATGATGTGCTTCCATGTGGACGGGCGGAATACATCGAGCGGCTTCCCATCGCCGATGGCGCTGTAGCCGACGACCGCGCCGGCGGCGAGGCTTGCGGCCATCAAGATGATCACGATGATCAGCCGAAGCCAGATTGGGATGAGCCGGGTGCGGACGAACCGGCGCGGCGCGGCCGCCTTCCCTTCCGGCGGAAGGGCTTTGGCTTCTGGTTCGGCGGGAGCCGGCGGGCTCTTTCTCACTCGGCCTTTCCGCCTCGCCATCCGTGAAGACGGCGCGTGCATAGGTTCTTGATGCCTCTCGTCACTCATAGCGATCCTCCTTATGAGGAGCGCATGCCGTTAATCAGCCCGAGCATTTGTTCGGAGATGGAAATGGCGCGGGCGTTCAGCTGATACGCTCGGCTTGTCGCCATCAGGCCGACCATTTCCTCGCCAAGGTCGACGTTCGACTGTTCCAAGGCGCCTTGCTTGACGCTGATTTGGCCGCGCAAGTTGCCGTTGAGCTCCCGTGCAGCGCCGGAAACGGCTGGCGAGGTAAAGAAGTTTTCGCCTTGCGCTTCCAAAAGCTGCGGGCGGTCAATGGCCGTGACGCCAAGGTTGACGCGGGCGACGACGCGTCCTGCGGCATCAGTTGCCGTCAGCGTCCCGGTAGGGGACAGCTGAAAACCGGTTGCTCCGGCGGGAAGCTCGATGGGCTCGTTCGCTTCATCGAGCACCGGGCGGCCATCGCTCGTGACAAGGGCGAGGCGCCCATCCATCGGCGTGATATAAAAGTTGCCGGCGCGGGTGTAGCCGATCGTTTCCGCGCCGTTTGGATCGGTCAGACGGACGCGAAACCATTGGTTTTCGGCCGTCAAAGCAAAATCCAAGGGGCGTCCGGTCTCGACAAGCGCGCCTTGCTTGGTGATCAGCATCGTCGAAGCGAGGCGCGCCCCGTTGCCGTAGCGCACGCCCGCCGGCGTTTGCCGGGGCGCTTCGTCGTTCGGCAGGCGGTCGATTTGCTGGGTCAAAAGCTCGGCGAAGCTCGCTTCGCGCCGTTTAAAGCCGACGGTGTTGCTGTTGGCGATGTTATGGCTTAGCGTATCGAGCCGCTGCTGCAGGGCGTTCATCGTGTTGGCGGCGGTGAGCATCGAACGAAGCACGGGCTTGTCCTCCTTTTGTCATCATTTCAGGCGGCCGACTTCGTTGACCGCCTTGTCCAAGCTGCGGTCGTACGCTTGGACGATTTTTTGGTTTGCTTCAAACGTGCGGTAGGCGGCGAGCAAATCGGTCATCGTCCGCTCGATGTCGACGTTTGATCGCTCAAGAAAACGCTGTTTCACCGTATACGTCACATTGCCGGGCGCCTGCGGCAGCAGGCCTATCGTGCTGCGGAATAAACCGTTTCCTTCCTTCACCAACGCTTGCGGGTTGGCGGCGAATGCGACGCCGAGACGGGCGGCCGCTCCGTTCTCATCGATGATCGTTCCGTCGTCGCGAACAGAAAACCGCTCGCTTGAAAGCGGAATGCGCCTGCCGTTGTCATCAAGCACATACCAGCCCTCTTGCGTCGTCAAGTAGCCGTCCGGGCTCAAGGTGAAATGGCCGTTTCTTGTGTAGCGGACTTCGCCCTCGCCCATTTCGACGGCAAAAAACAGCGCGCCGCGCTGCCCGCTCGCCCGGTCGACGGGGACTTGTCCGTCCACAAGGGCAACATCGGTCGCCAAGCCGGTTTCCGTTACATCCCCTTGGCGGAAGTTCGGGATGAGCTCTTGCATATAGACGCCCGTGACGAGCGGCCCAATGACGGTTTGCGTCGGGATGGCGCGCCTTGGGGCGGCCGGTTGATCCTCGAGGCGGCTCATCAGCAGTTCCGGAAACGCTCTCATGGCAGCCGCATCAGCTTTGTATCCCGGCGTTTCGGCGTTCGCTAGATTGTTCGTCAACCAATCGACGCGCCGCTCTTGCGCCAACATGCCGCTGGCGGCGGTGTACAACCCTCTCAACATGACTAGCACCTCACTTGTCCAATCGATCAGAAAAAGCCGCGACCGCTCTTTAGGCAACGGCGGATGGGGGCCATATGGTCAAGCGGGCGGCGCGTTGCCCTGCCGCGCCGCTTCTTTCTCTCTTCATTATAAGCAGGCAAGGGCAGCCGCGGCATCCCCCGCCCTTCCTTTTTTGTCCTGATTGTCCGGGCAACAGCTGCGGACGTTTTGATCACGCCTTGAAAACATCGTTCTTCCAAGGCGGGCTCCTGAATCCCTACGCAGGTTGGCCTTTTGCGGTTTCCCCTTCCCGCTTTTTCGAGGTCCGGTGATTTCGTGCAAATTACTGCTTGACTGCACCTGTTTTTCAATTAGAGAAACCTGCGAAATCAGCTTTCGTTTTTAATGAAATGCCGCTGATTTGCATGCGGCAGCCGTTTTTTCACCGGCCTTTTAGATCAGCTGCGATGTCGGCGCCCGATCGATGTTTTCCAGCATAATCCCGGTGCCGAGGGCGACGCAGTCCATCGGGTTTTCGGCGACGAACACCGGCAGTTTCAACTCTTCCGCTAAAAGCAGGTCGATGCCGTGCAAGAGTGCCCCGCCCCCTGTCAAAATGACGCCGCGGTCGATAATATCCGCCGACAATTCCGGCGGTGTGCGCTCGAGCACACTTTTGGCGGCTTGTACAATCAACGACACCGGCTCGCGCAACGCTCGTTCGATCTCCTCCGACCGGATGGTGATCGTGCGCGGCAGTCCGGTGACGAGATCGCGCCCGCGGACGTCGATTTCTTCGGACCGTGCGCCTGGGAATACCGTTGCGACTTTAATTTTGATTTCTTCGGCCGTTCGCTCCCCGATCAGCAACTTATATTCACGCTTGATGTAGTTTAAAATTTCCAAGTCGAACTTGTCCCCAGCCATTTTAATGGAAGAGGCGGTGACAATGTCTCCCATCGAGAGAACCGCCACGTCGGTCGTGCCACCGCCAATATCGACGACCATGTTTCCGCACGGCTGAAAAATGTCCATTCCGGCGCCAATGGCTGCGACTTTCGGCTCTTCCTCCAAGTACACTTTTTTGCCGCCGCTTTTTTCCGCTGCCTCTTTGATCGCTTTCCGTTCCACGGATGTCGTGTTCGTCGGGCAACAAATCAAAATGCGCGGTTTGGCGAAAAAGCCTTTTAGGTCGAGCTTGCTTAAGAAATGCTTCAGCATCGCTTCGGTAATGTCAAAATCGGCGATGACGCCGTCTTTGAGCGGCCGAATGGCAACAATATTCCCAGGAGTACGTCCGACCATTCGTCGTGCTTCTTCGCCGACTGCCAGCACTTTGTTCGTATGTTTATCGATCGCCACGACGGACGGCTCATTGAGCACGATGCCTTTGCCTTTGACGAAAATGAGGACGTTCGCCGTGCCTAGGTCAATGCCGATGTCTCGTGAAAACATATGACTTGCTCCTCCTTGCCTCTGCCCTGAAATCATTCCTAATTGTTTATTTTACCATATTTTCTTGCCGGAATGATACTGCAAACGGCAGATGGCAAGGAAAAAGTCAGTTGTTTTTCACTGCCTGCTTTTTATACTTTTTCTTCGTTGCCTCCCCGCCGCGCAAATGGCGGATCGATTTATGGTAATCGAGAATTTGTTTGACTTCTTGGGCCAGCTCCGGGTTGATTTCCGGCAGCCGCTCGGTCAAGTCTTTATGGACGGTGCTTTTGGATACGCCAAATTCTTTCGCAATGACGCGAACGGTTTTCCTCGTCTCCACGATATACTTGCCAATCTTGATTGTACGCTCTTTGATGTAATCGTGCACACCACTCGCCCTCCCTAAGTTGGATGTGAGAAGTGAGAAGTGTGAAATGAGACTCGTCTTGCCAATGATGAGCGCCGCTTTCGTTGGATGTCTTAGAAGCGTCTTCATCGCGTCGCTTGCCGGTTGTGAACGATCCCCACCTCAACCACTCTCATTGCTGTTCAATTTGTAACATTTTATTAGACAAATCGGGCATATATACCAGAAATATCAAGGCGGACAACGGTTTTTTCACAGTTTTTTGCCGATTGTAACGAAGAGGAAATGGGAAACGACTATAATATAGAAAAGCCAAAGGAGGAGCGAGAATGGGAAAAGGAAAGACGATTGGCATCATTGGGGCGCTCGTGGGAATAGCAGCGGCGAGTGCGTTGTTCATGTACACAAACAGCAGTGATCGACCGCAGGCGAAAGACGATTTGCTTGGCCCCGCTCCCGCGGGCAAACCGGCCCAAGCGGGGGGAAAAGGAATCATTGCTGGGACGCTTGAGCCGTCATTGAGATATGAGAAGGAAAACGGCGCCTATGTGTTTACATTCACAGTGAAAAACCAAACCGAACGCGTGCAAACGGTGACATTCACGAGCGGAAAAAAATACGATTACATCTTGTATCGCGACGGACAGAAGGTGAAGCAGTTCAGCGAAGGGAAAATGTTTGCGCAAATTTATGAGGAACGGCCGTTAAAACAGGGGGAAGAGCTGTCGTTTCAGGAAACGTTCCGCGACCTAGAGCCGGGGACGTATACGCTCGAGTGGTGGCTCGCTGACCGAAATTGGCCGAATGCAAGAGCGAAAGTGACGTTTACGGTCGAGTGAAGGCGCTGCCGGTTTTGCCTTCGCGGCTGTTGCCGCGCTCGCCATTCGGCGTCTAAATGAGGAAACGCTCCTGTCCCGAGCGCTTTTTGCGGCCTTTTCCAACAGGAATTTCTGCATTGATGTTCTTTTTTGCCCGCACTGCGACAAAAAGAGGGATGCTCATCCAAGGATGACGCATCCCGTTGCAGCGCCGAAAGGATTTTCCCTGCATTACAACAAAAAGAACGCCCCGTACACAAGCGACAAGGCGATGACGTACGCCGGGTGCAGGCGCCATTTGCCAAACATCAAAAAGGCGCTGGCGGCGGCAAGAAACACCGTTCGGCCGAGCCCGGCCCCTTCATACGACTCACGGAAAAAGTCGATGGCCATGAGCGCAAGCATCACGGCGATCGCTGGGCGGATATAGGCGGTAAGCCGCTTCACTTGCGGCGCGTCTTTCCATTTGTACAACAGTTGCAAGAGCGCCAGCAGCAAAATGAGCGAGGGAGCGACGCTGGCAAACACGGCGACAATAGCGCCAAGGACGCCAGCCTGTTCGTATCCAATATAGCCAGCCATTTTCGTTGCAATGGGGCCGGGAAGAGAGTTGCCAAGCGCCAGCACTTCGCTGAACTCGTTGACCGTCATCCAGCCGTAGCGGTCAACGACTTCGTGTTCGATGAGCGGAATGGAAGCCGGGCAGCCGCCGTAGCCGAGAATGCCGGGCCAAAAAAAAGGCGAGAAACAAATGCCATTGGTTCATCGAAGTCATCCCTTTATCGTGAGTCTCACCAAGCGGTGACTGCACCGTCCGTGCGCGGCTCCGTCCCGGCGGCGAGCACGCCGGTGTCAGGATCGCGCCAAATGATTTGCCCGCGGCCGAACGGACCTCCGTCAAGCGCCACACGGATGTCATGCCCTTTGCGGGCGAGCGCTTCGGCGATATGGCGCGGGAAGTGCGGCTCCACCAACACCGTTTTCCCTTCCATCCATTGCCAACGTGGCGCATCGAGCGCCGCTTGCGGGTTCAAGTCAAAATCGACCGTGTTCATGATCACTTGCAAATGCCCTTGCGGCTGCATGAATCCGCCCATGACGCCGAACGGACCGACCGGCGCGCCGCCTTTGGTCAAAAAGCCAGGGATGATCGTATGATATGGCTTTTTCCGCGGCGCCAGCCCGTTCGGATGGCGCTCATCGAAGACAAAGTTATGGCCGCGGTTGTGCAAGGCGATGCCGGTGCCTGGGACGACGAGGCCCGAACCGAAGCCCATATAGTTGCTTTGGATGAATGATACCATATTGCCTTCGCCGTCGGCGGCGGCCAAATAGACCGTTCCGCCTTTTGGCGGCGTCCCCGGCTCCGGTGTGAGCGCCTCCTCGCCGATTTGCGCCCGGCGCGCGGCGGCAAACGACTCCGACAACAGCTCGTTTGGGCTGCAGCTCATATAGCGGCGGTCGGCGATGTACGCTTTCCCATCGGCAAAGGCAAGCTTCATCGCCTCGATTTGCCGGTGGTGCGTCTCGACATCCGGGACACTTGGCACGTCAAACCCGTTCATGATGTTTAACGCCATTAAGGCCACAAGCCCTTGGCCGTTCGGCGGAATTTCCCACACCTCATAGCCGCGGTAGGAGACCGAGATCGGCTCCACCCATTCCGCCTCGTACTCGGCGAGGTCATCCGCCGCCAAAAAGCCGCCGTATTGCTTCGAGAAAGCAGCCATTTTTTCCGCCAGCTCGCCGCGGTAAAAGCTTTCTGCCTCGGTCTCAGCGATCAAGCGAAGCGTCGCGGCATGATCTGGTGACGCCCACATCTCGCCGATCTTCGGCGCGCGGCCGCCCGGCGCAAACGTTGCAAACCAGGCGGCGAACTCCGGCCCACGAAGCGCTTCTTTGTATGTACGGAACGCCGCAGCCCAGTACTTTCCGAGCACGGGCGACACCGGGTAGCCGTTTTCCGCATAGGCGATCGCCGGCGCGAGCGTTTCCGCAAGCGGCAGGCGGCCAAAGCGTTTTGACAGCGCCGCCCACGCCGCCGGCGCCCCCGGAACGGTCACCGGAGCGAAGCCGTATTTCGGCATCTCCGTATAGCCGCGCTCTTTGAGCGCTCCAATCGAGATCGCTTTCGGCGCATAGCCGCTTGCGTTCAATCCATACAGCTTCCCGTTCGTCCAAACAAGGGCGAACGCATCGCCGCCGATGCCGTTCGATGTCGGCTCCACGACCGTTAAACAGGCGGCCGCGGCGATCGCCGCATCAATGGCATTGCCGCCTTTTTTCAACACATCAAGCCCCGCTTGCGCCGCGAGCGGCTGCGACGTTGCGACGACGCCGTTTTTGGCAAACACCGTCATCCGCTGCGATGGGTATGGGTGGTATAGGAAGTCCATGGCAACCCCTCCTCACTTCACTTCATGGCAAGCAACGACAACGGTCGATGTCATCTAGTTTCACTGCCTTGTCACCCGCCTAGCATCCATTTTCTATCATTATACCCGTTCCGGCTGCCAGGTTGAAAGCTTTTTCATCCCTCTAGGGCGCAACATGACGATGAAAAAAGGCCCGCCCGTTTGTCTTGGCAAACGGACAAGCCTTTTCGTCGCGTTTTTCGTTTCCTCTTGCTCGACGTTTTGTCGATTACGCTCTTGCCATGCCGATCGAGGCGTCTGGCGTTTTGTAGGACGAAGCGTCGCTGTTTTCGTCTTGATTGTTGTCGCTTGGCGCCGTCGAATGGTCGTCAGCCGGCGCTTGTTCATTCGCTGGGTTTTCGTCTGTCGGCGCTGTTTCGTCGCTTGGCATCAATTCTTTTTCTTTGCTCGTGGCGGCGCGATCGCTTCCTGCGTTGTCTTCCGCTTTGTCAGTCAAAGCCGTCAACGGTTTGTCGACATAATCAATCGGATTCACCGCCCGGCCGTCTTTGCGAATTTCAAAGTGGACGTGGATGCCGGCTTCTTTGTTGAATTCGCTTTGCCCTGCCTTGCCGATCACTTCGCCTTGTTTCACCGTGTCGCCGGCTTCGACTTTCACATCAGCGAGCGATTGATAGACGGTCGTGACCCCTTGTTCATGGTTGATTTCGACAACGTAGCCCAAAATCGGGTCTTTTTCCGCTTTCGTCACCGTTCCGCTTAAGGAAGCGGTGACATCAAACGTTTTGCCGTCTTGGCGCACAAGATCGATGCCTTGGTTCGGGTGGTACGTATGATCATAAAAGACGAGGGCTGCTTCCTGTTCTGCTTCCGATGCTTTGTCATCGTAGAATGGCGTTTTCACTTGCACCGCATTCGGATCCAGCACCGGCATCGCAATCGTTTCGACCGTTTCATTGACCGGAACAGCTGGATTTTCTTGCTGGGCGGTGCCGTTTTTCGCCACGTTGTCTCTGCCCGTATTCTCCTCTTTGCCCAATTGGAACCAAAGCGCACCAGCGACGATCAATGCGGCAGACGATAAATAGATCGCCGGAAACACCCAACGTTTGCGGAACAGACGCTTCAGCGACGATTGTTTTTGTTCCTCTCTCATGTTCATCACCTCAGCAACCATTTTGAACAGAAAGAGGAAAAGATATACACATAGAAAACAATTTTTTCACTTATTTTTTGACATTCGGCTAGATTTTATACAAAAAAATGAGGGGCGTCTCCCTGCCGCTTGCCCCGAAAGTTTGACAGAAAAACCGGGGCGCAGAACCCCGGTTCATCCATTTTTCGCGGTCAATTTGTTTAAAAACGCCGTCGCCGACGAAATATGGACACCGCGGTAATAATATTTGACGATGTCAGCGTACGTTTTCCCTTCTTTGGCCATAAAGTTGGCTCCGTATTGGCTCATGCCGACGCCATGACCATAGCCTTTCGTCGTAATGACGATGTCATCTCCATTGCGCACCCAGGTGAAATCACTCGACGGCAATCCGAGCCGTTCACGCACATCGCGGCCCGTAAACGTCTTGCCGCCGATCTTCACTTCGCCGACGCGGCGGCCGGGAGTGCGCGATACAATGACGCCGACTGAGCCGTCAGCGGGCAGTTCGACCCCCAGTCTTCGCTCGAATTCCGCCACTGGCATCGTTTTTTGCTGGTAAAACTTTGGGGATTGTTTGTCCCATGGGCTGGCGACGCTTTTTAAATACGGAAAATCGCTTTGCCAATAGGCTTCGGAATTTTCTGTATAGCCGTTGCTTGTCGAAAAAAACAGTGCCTCGATCGGCTCGTTGTTGTATGTCAAAATTTGTCCTTGCGTGTCCATCACCGCTTTTGTCACTTTTTTCATTTTCCAATCGTAGTCGCTGCCCCATAGTTTTCGCAGTTCGTCATCGCTGTAATAGACTTGATGAGCCACTGTGTCAGTCACATTCGCTCCTTTTGGCAGGCGAAATGGCTGGTTGGCGAGCAATTGCTTCACGATGTACGTTCTGGCTGTCAACGCTTGCGCCTTTAATGCCTCGAGTTCAAATTCGGCCGGCATTTCCGCCGCCACGACGCCGATGACATATTGCTCAAGGGGAATATGTTCGACGCGTTGTTCTTTGCTTCGATAGACCGCCACGTCGATGGACGGCCCTTCGGCTGCCTGCGATCGCTGGACTTGTTCTTGCTTGTGCAGTTGTTCGGCCAATTTGGCCACCTTCCCGTCATAAAATGGAAGAACGAGCGCCGTCGGAATGACGAGGATGGCGACAAACAGCGAGAGAGCGAGCGCCATCACCGGTTTCAATCGTTTCACCATAGCCGAGCCCCCAATATGCATTTTCCAAGCACAAGCGGACATCGTGAATGAATGCCTGCGTTGGCTTCGGTTCGTTACTATAGTTATGGGCTCGGACAAGTATATATGACAGTTTTCTTTCCAGCCAAAACCTCCATGAGCGCGTTTCGCATCCCGCCTAAAAGGATGGTGAAAAACAACGGATTCGCTCGGTTTGGGAGAAATCGCAAGGAATGACGCTATGGCGTTTCAAGGTTTTTCCATTGGAGAAACACTGTTGGAGAACAGCATTTCCCCTTTAAATCACCCGCCTTCTAAACATGAAGCCGTTGAACTGAACGGCGGCGATGAAACAAACCGCTTTTCGAAAGCACATGTTTCACCACTGCCGCAGCTTGCCGCGCGCGATGCAATCAAGCTTATGGAGAAACTTCATACAGACGGTCTTTCTCTGAGCTTCAAGACAGGCCGTCAGGAACGAACGGTTATTTTTTACCGGCCGTCGACGGTCGCCTGTGTTCCAAGAAAAAACGACCATTCCCTGCTCAAAGGCAGTTCACGGTCGTTTTTTCGCTCGTTATCCGTTCCATTGGATCGTTTGAATTTGGTCGAATTGTTCCGCTTCTTCACGGACGCGTTCAATGTCAGCCCCAAGCGCAGCCAACTTTTCATGGAAGCGGACGTACCCGCGGTCGAGATGACGAAGCTCGGTCACACGCGTGTAGCCGTCCGCCGCGAGTCCAGCCAAAATCAACGCCGCCGCTGCGCGCAAATCGGTGGCCGCCACTTCGGCGCCTTGCAGCTGGCACGGGCCATTGATAATGACGGAACGCCCTTCAATTTTAATGTCGGCGTTCATGCGCCGGAATTCCTCCACATGCATGAAGCGGTTTTCAAAGACGGTCTCCGTAATCATGCTCGTGCCTTCCGCTTTCAACAAGAGAGCCATCATTTGCGACTGCATGTCGGTCGGAAAGCCCGGGTATGGCATCGTTTTAATGTCAACGGCTTTCAGCTTTTCCGAACCAACAACGCGCACGCCGCTTTCCTCTTCAATGATGGTCACACCCATTTCTTCGAGTTTGGCGATCAGCGAGCCTAAATGTTCCGGAACGGCTCCTTGCACGAGGACATTGCCGCCGGTGATCGCCGCCGCCACCATAAACGTGCCGGCTTCGATGCGGTCCGGAATGACCGTATGCGTTGTGCCGACGAGCTCGTCAACTCCCTCGATTCGAATCGTTCCGGTGCCGGCGCCGCGCACTTTGGCGCCCATCGCGTTCAAAAAGTTTGCCAAATCGACGATTTCCGGCTCTTTGGCGCAGTTTTCGATCACAGTCGTGCCTTCCGCGAGCACGGCGGCCATCATAATGTTTTCCGTCGCCCCGACGCTTGGAAAGTCCAAATAAATTTTGGCGCCGCGGAGCCGTCCGTTCACTTCCGCATCGATAAAGCCATTGCCGACTTTCACAGACGCGCCCATCGCTTCAAATCCTTTTAAATGTTGGTCGATCGGGCGCGAGCCAATGGCACAGCCGCCCGGCAGCGCCACGCGAGCTCGGCCGTTGCGCGCCAACAGCGGCCCCATGACCAACACCGACGCGCGCATTTTTCGCACATATTCAAACGGCGCTTCCACTGTCAACGGACCGGTGGCGTCAACGGTGACCGTCTCGCCGGCAATGTGCACGTCGGCGCCTAAATAACGGAGCACTTCACTGATTGTATATACATCGGAAAGAGCAGGCACATCATGAATCGTACTTGTTCCTTTCGTAGCCAATAAAGTGGCAGCGATGACGGGCAAAACGGCATTTTTTGCGCCTTCCACTTTGACGGTGCCGCTCAACCGGTTTCCGCCACGGACGATGATCTTTTCCAAGGTATTCCCCTCCGCGTCCAATTTCTCTATATTAGTATTCAATGGTAATGATTGGGGTTCCAGCAACGACGCGCGTCTTGCCGCCCAAACTTTTCCTCAAGGCGAGTTGCAGGTTGATCGGCTGATGATTGGCGGCCGGGAGAACGTTCTTCCACTGCCCAGTATATGCAGACAGGGAAACGAGTGACTCTTCCCGCAGCCACTCGACAGGCGTCGCGTGGAAATCGCGAAGCAATTGAGAGGCTTGGTCGAACAAACCACCTTCCATATTACCACTGAACTCGCCTTCCATACAAGCAAAAAATGTAGGATGGTTCACAAATAGTCCGTTCGTCGTTTTTTCAATGTGCCTTTTTATGTCTTTCCAACCAGCTTGGCTCCATGTTGGGCCTGCCGCTTCATAGAGGATATACGTTTGCGGCGTTCCATTTGTGACGGTCATCACGAGCTGGATTTGTTCACGAAAGAAGGAATGGTCGTTCGTGCCGATCGCCTTTTGCCAATGGCTAGTTTGGTGGAACGTCCAGCGAAAGGAGCGGTATGTTTGTTTGAACTCCGCCATTTTTTTGAAAAAGTCCGCATCATTTTGAATATCGTGGGCATACTCTCTTGTGTACACGCCCCAGCGGCCGAGCGAGGCACCGTGCTGCGCCAAGGTGTGCGCCATCATTTCCAACGGTTCGGACCATTCGTTCCCCTGCGCGCCTTCCGTCCGATATTGCCCTGCGGCCAACGACAAGACCGCAGCGACGAGCGCCATCAGCCAACAGATTGGATTTTTTCTCATCTTCGTTCCCTTCCTCTCCTTACTTGTTATTGTTGCCACCGGGCAAGGGAACATACGTCAAAAAAATCGACAACCGCCGATTTTTGAAATCGCTTTCATAAATAAACTTTCATAAATAAACATCAAAGCGGAGGGCAAACGGCCGAGAATCTATGGAAGAAGGGGCAGGACGGGGAGCAAAGAGGCGGCAAGAACCGATCACAGAGAGCGGGCAAGCAGGCAGTTGGAGGGGGAGCCGAAGCACCGCGGCGCCCCGGCCTCTTTAATCGCGGAATAAATACGGCAAATCGGTTGACCAAGCCCAATAATCGAGGAAAAAGTTCGCCACCGTCGAGCCGATGGCAATCGTCAATAAAATGTACAGCAGCCGCCCTTGAACGACGCGGTTGGGCCGAAGCAACACCTCGAGCCGCACCGCCTGCAGCGTCCACCACGTCACCGCTAGAAACACCAAATGAACGATAATCGAAATCAACGCTTGTTGGCCGATGGCCGGCATCATCAAGTTTCACCTCTTTCCCAAGCATATGTGAAACAGCGCATGCAAAGCATTTCCTCTTTTTCGGAACGCAACGAGCAGCCAAAGCACTTCAATTCGTTTCGAAAACAAGTGAGCTCTTCTCCCCCGAAACAGAGAAAGCGGCGCATCCAAGGCGCTCTTCGCCCCAACACAAAGCCAGCGGGATGATGATTCCCCTCTTTCTATGAAACGATAAAAATGCGCAGGCCTTGAAACTTCTTGCTAGGTGGAAAGCAAACATTGCTCAATGAAGCTTTCCTGCGCAAAGCAAGCAGCCCATCCCCTCCTTTCCAAACGAAGCCGGCGACGCAAAAAAAGAGGAGAGGCATTCTCCCTCTCCCTTTATTCTACCGTTACGGCAAAAAATCGCCAAAATGCCTGAACTGAGCGAGCACATCGTAAGCAAGCCCCGGCGCCCAGCCGATCGCCAACGTTCCGAGCGCGCAAAGGACGACGGCGGTCGACAGCCCGGCCGGCAGCCGGCCAAGCGGCGCCGTGAACGTCGGGCGGAAAAAGAGCTGGACAATCAAATTGAAATAATACACATAAGAGATGACGGTCGTGATCGCCATCACCGCAGCGAGCACATAATGGCCCGGCTCTGTGACGACAAGGCCGATGAAAATATGCAGCTTGGCGATAAAGCCAGCCGTTCCTGGGATGCCGGCGAGCGAGAGCAAAAACAGCCCGAGCGCCGCAGCCAGCAGCGGACGGTGCCGATATAAGCCGGTGAGTCCATCCAAATCATCGGATCCGGTTTCATTGACCATATGAGCAATAATGGCAAACACCCCGATGTTCATCAGCGTATAGACGAGCAAATACATCCAGAGCGAATCGATCATCGCCCATGACATCGCGGCAAACCCGGCGAGCAAGTAGCCGGCGTGGGCGATGCCTGAGTAGGCGAGCAGCCGCTTTAAACTCCGTTGCCGAAGCGCCACGACGCTGCCGATGATCATCGTCAATCCGGCTAACACGGTGATGACCGGCTGCATCGACAAAAGAAGCGATGATGGGTCACGGCCTTCAGACGGCGCCGCGGCAAAGATCGTCACCAGCAAACGGAGAAGAAGGACAAAGCCGGCCGTTTTCGACACGACAGCAAAAAACGCGGTCGCTGGAACGGGCGCCCCTTCATACACGTCCGGCGCCCACATATGAAACGGAACGGTCGCCAGCTTAAACGAAACGCCGATGAGCAAAAGGAGAAACGCCAAAGCAAGCATGTATGGCTCGTTTGTCTCCTGCAAACGGCGCGCGATGCCGCCGAGATTCGTCGTTCCCGTCAAGCCGAACACATAGCTCATGCCAAACAGCATGATGGCGGTGGCGATGCCGCCGTTGATGACGTATTTGAGCGCCGCCTCATTCGACGAAGGCGCTGTTTTGCGCAAGCCGGCCAAAATGTAGGACGACACCGAGAGCAGCTCAATGCTTACAAATAATGTAAGCAAGTCGCCGCTGGACGCCACCATCATCGCCCCAAGCAGGGCAAACAGCATCATATAGGCAAACTCGCCGCGGTGCGGACTGCCTTCTTTCGGCGCCCATTCGGCCACTAAAAGCAGAGCGAGCGCTCCGCCAGCCAACAAAATGAGCTTGAACGCTTTGGCGAACGCATCGAGCCGAAACGTATCATGCAAAATCGACGCCGGCTCGGCCGGGATCATCGCCGCTGTCGCGATCATCGCGAGCACCGCCGCCGCCGCGGCGCCCCAAGCAAGCGGCCGGCGGCTTCGATCACTCGGCAGCGCCAAGTCCATCACCAACAGCGCTATGGCGGCCGCGAGGACGATCCATTCGGGCGCCATCATGCTCCAGTCGGATTGCCATACATCGTTCATGTGATCACCCTCCTAGCCCGTTCATCATCGTCTCTACGACGGCCGCAAGCGGCGCGGCCAATAGCTGCGGATAGACGCCGACGACCACGATCAACGCGACGAGGATGAACGCCGGCGCCGCTTCTTTCCCTCGCAAGTCGACGGCAGCCCGATGCGCCTCAATCTCCCCCGCCTCCAATCTTGAACCCATGACCGCCTCTTTACGGCCGCGGCCGAATGTGATGTCAAGAACAGCCTTGAGCGAGTAGGCGGCAGCCAAAATCAATCCCAGCGCCCCTACGGCGGCAAGAGCCGGCTTCGTTTGAAACAGCCCGAGAAACGACGTGAATTCACCAACAAATCCCGCCAGCCCCGGCAGACCGAGCAAAGCGAGCGCCGCTGTGAGCAAATACCCCGAAAAGAGCGGCATCGCTTTCGTCAGTCCCCCAAGCCGGTGGATGTCCGTTGTTCCGATTCGATGAACGAGAACGCCGACAAGCAAAAACGACAAGGCCGAGATGAGACCGTGAGCGACCGATTGAAAGACCGCTCCTTGAATGCCGGCCTCATTCAACGCGCCGAGGCCGATGAGCACAACCCCCATATGCGACACGCTCGAGTAGGCGAGCACGCGCTTCAGTTCGCGCTGGCGAAGCGCCAACAGCGCGCCGTACAGCACGTTGATGACGCCAAATAGAGCAAGAACGCCGGCAAACGAGCGGAACTCGTCCGGAAACAAGCCGACCCCGAAGCGAATCATCCCATACGCTGCGATTTTCAGCAACACCCCGGCATGAAGCATCACCACCGGCGGCGGCGCTTCGACGTGGACGCGGATGAGCCAGCGGTGGAACGGAACAGACGGCAGCTTGACGGCAAATGCCAACAGCAGCCCGCCGACCAGCCAGCGACGCCCTTCCTCCGTCAGCGGCGCAATCAGTTGCCCTTCCGCCGCTGGATTATGTAACATTTCATGAAGCAAGGCAAAGTTCGCTGTTCCAGTTCGGCCAAGCAACACCGCGATCACGACAAGCAACAAAGCCGATCCGAGCCCGTTGTACAACAAGTAGCTGTACGCCGCCCGCTCGCGCTCAAACCCGCCCCACTTGCCGACGAGAAAAAACATGGCGACCAACGTCACTTCTAAGAAGAGGAAAAACCAAACGAAATTGGCGGCGGAAAATACGCCGAGCATGCCAATCTCAAGCGCCAACAGCCAGAGAAAATACCCTTTTTTCTCCGTTTTGACAAGCATCGACGCCAAAGCGGCCAACGTCGACAACGCCGCGGTCAGAACGATAAAGACAAGCGACAGCCCGTCGATGCCGAGCTCATAGCGGATCACATACGCCGCGTCCGTCAAAAACGGCAGGTCAGTAAGCCGCACCCAGTCCCGCGCTTCATCGAGCCGCTCGAGGCGAAACCCGCGTCCAGACTGGATGAAAGCGAACAACGCCAAAATGAGCGGCGGCAAGGTGGCAGCTGTTCCGAGCCATTGAATCATTCGTTCATCCGTTTTGCGGACAAACATCAGCAACACGATGCCCAACAGCGGCGAAAAGACGAGCAGCGACAAAAACATCATAGCCAGCCCCCCCTGTCAAGGCGAAAATGACGACCAAAATCGCCAATCCGGCCACCGTCACCGCCCCATACGTCTGCGCCTGCCCGTTTTGCCCGCGCGACCCAGCCGAAGCAGCCGCGCCAACGATGCCGGCGGCAAGCCGGGCGAGCCCTTCAACAAGGAAGCGGTCGACATACGCCAACAGGCGGCTGATGAATGACACGAGCGCCACAACCGTCAAACGGTAGATGTCATCGATATAGTAGCAGCGGCGCAACAGCTCATCGATATACGGAACGCGGGCGGACAGCCAATCGCGCGGCACGGTCCGCTTCCCGTACATCAGCCAAGCAAGAAGAATCCCGGCGAGCGACAAGGCGGTGGCCATAACGGCGATCCATCCCGGCGCCGCTTCATGACGATACGCTCCATCTGTCAACCATTCGCCAAGGAACGAGCCAAACCACGGCGTTTGCATGTATCCGGATGCAATCGACAGCACGCCGAGCACAAGCATTGGCGCCACCATCGAAGCCGGTGCTTCATGAGCATCCTCATGATGCCGCGCTTTGCCGGCAAAGACGAGGAAAAAGAGCCGGAACATATAAAACGACGTCAACAGCGCGGCAGCGGCCGCGAGCCAAAAGAGGAGGCGCGGCCCGTTCGTCCAGGCGGCGGCCAAAATTTCGTCCTTGCTGAAAAAACCGGCAAACAGCGGCACCCCGCTGATCGACAGCGCCCCGATGAGGAATAGCGGCGCGGTCCATGGCAGCCGCCGCCAAAGCCCTCCCATTTCCTCGATGTTTTGCGTACGCACGGCATGGATGACGCTCCCGGCGGCCAAAAAGAGGAGCGCTTTAAAGAAGGCGTGCGTCGTCAAATGGAAGATGGCCGCGACATAGCTGCCCGCGCCCAGCGCCAACATCATATAGCCGAGCTGGCTGACCGTCGAATAGGCGAGGACGCGCTTAATGTCCGTCTGCACCAAGCCGATCGTCGCAGCGAAAATGGCCGTCACCCCGCCGATCGTCGCCACGGTCATCATGGCTATACGGCTTGCTTCATACAGCGGAAACAAGGCCGCCACAAGATACACCCCAGCCGCCACCATCGTCGCGGCGTGGATGAGCGCCGACACTGGCGTCGGGCCTTCCATCGCGTCCGGAAGCCATGTATGGAGCGGAAATTGCCCCGATTTGCCGATGGCGCCGATGAAAATCGAGATGGCCGCAAGCGTCGTCATCCCCGGCGACAGCGTGCCGTCGCCGACGGCGCGGAAAATGTCATCGTAATCAAAGCTGTGCGTTTGCCAAAAGAGCAACATCATGCCGATGAAAAAGCCAACATCGCCGATGCGTGTCATGATGAACGCTTTTTTGGCCGCCGCTTTTGCTTCTTCCTTATAGAAGTAAAAACCGATCAGCAAAAACGACCCGAGCCCGACGAGCTCCCAAAAGATGTACGCCTGCAGCAAATTCGGCGACAGCACAAGACCGAGCATTGCAAACGTAAACAACCCTAAGTACGCATAAAACGTCGAAAACCGCTCATCTCCAACCATGTACCCTTGCGAATACACATGAACGAGCCAGCTGACCAGCGCGACGACGACAAGCATCCAAGCGTTTAGCGCGGTGACGGAAATCCCGACCGTCAACGTCACGCCGCCTATCGTCATCCATGTCCAATTCGCCTCATACGTCGACCCGCCGAGACGGTCCGCAAGCACGGCGAGCGCCAAAAGCAAAGATAACAACGTCGCGGCGATGCCGACATAGGCGCTTGCTTGTTTCCATCTCCGTCCGAACAGCAGCAACAGAATGAACGAACCAAGCGGGAACAGCGGCACAACCCAAGCTAGGTTCATCATCGTTCCCATCCCCTTCTCTAATGTTTCAACGAATTCGCTTCATCGACTTGAACCGTCTTCCGGCTGCGGTAAAAAGCGATGAGCGCGGCTAAACCGACAGCCGCTTCCGCCGCCGCCACAGCGATCGCAAACAGCGCGAACACGTGCCCGTGAACGCTGGGATGGGCGCCGTATTTGGCAAACGCGACGAAATTGATGTTGACCGCATTCAACATCAGCTCAATGCAGATGAGCACAATGACCGTATTCCGCTTCGTGAGCGCTCCGTACAGCCCGATGCAAAATAAGATGAGGGAAAGCGCCAAATAAGCCGATAGTGTCATGGATCTCCTGCCCCCTTGCCGTCTTTTTTCGCCAGCACGATCGCGCCAATTAAAGCGACAAGCAAAATGACGGACACGATTTCAAACGGAATCGTATAATACGAGTAAAGCAACTTGCCGATCGCTTTAGCGTTGTCGTCCGAAAGCGCGCTGCCGTCAGCGCCAAAGTCGAGCCGGCGGATGCCGAAGTAGACGGCAAGGCCGAAGGCGATGACGGAGATGGCGGCAACCGTTTTATGCCAGACGCCGCCAGTCGTTTGGCGCTCCTTCTCATCTCTATGATGGCGCGTCAGCATGATGGCAAACAGCATGATGATCGTGATGGCTCCGGAATAAATGAGCACTTGCACGACAGCGACGAATTCAGCGGACAACAGCACGTACAGCCCGGCAATGCCTAAAAACGTCATGACAAGAGCGACGACCATGTGGACGACGTTCGTCAGCTGGAGCATTGTCACCCCGCCCGCAATCGCCGCGAGGGCAAGCAAGAAAAAGGCGATGTCTGTTCCGCTCACGGCTTATTCTCCCTTCTTATGTTCGTATCGTTTTCATCCAGCCAGGCCAAATCTTTATACAGAGCGTCGCGGCTGTATTCGGCGAGCTCAAAGTTGTTCGTCATGACAATCGCTTCCGTCGGGCACACTTCCGTGCACAAATCGCATAAAATGCAAATTTCAAAGTTGATGTTGTACGTCTCAATCACTTTCCCTTTTTTCGCCGGGTCCGGGTGCTTTTTCCCGGTCAGCTGGATGCATTCGGTCGGGCAAATGTTGACACACTGGTTGCACACGATGCATTTTTCCGGATAAAACTTTTGGATGCCGCGAAACCGATCCGGGAGCGGGAGCGGTTCGTGCGGGTAATCGTACGTCACCTTTTCGCGCGTCAATTCCTTTAATGTATACGCTAATCCTTTCATCAACCCGATCATCCGTCTACCCCTCTCATGGGAAAATGGCGTTCCGACACGACCTTTGTCCGAAGGAGGAGGCCATGCTCATGGGCGGCTGCCCCTTCCTGGCAAGGCAAGTTGCTTTGTTCCTTTAGAAAAACCACGCCTTGACGACCGCCGTCAACACGATATTGACGAGCGAAAGCGGAAGCAGCACTTTCCAGGCGAACTCCATCAGCTGGTCGGCGCGCACGCGCGGAAATGTGGCGCGAAACCAAATGAGGACGAAAACGAACGCACAAAACTTCAACGCAAACCAGACAGCCCCAGGAATCCAGCCGAGAAACGCGACCGGATGCCAGCCGCCGAGAAACAAAATCGTCACGAGCGCCGCCATCGCGAACATGTACACATACTCGGCGAGCATAAAGAACGCCCAACGGAACCCGGAATATTCGACATGGAACCCCGCGACCAGCTCGGACTCCGCCTCCGGCAAGTCAAACGGTGTCCGGTTCAACTCGGCCACCGCGGCAATGAAGAAGATCAAAAACGCCAGAGGTTGGGCGAAAATGAACCAGACGTCTTTTTGCGCCGCAACGATGTCGACCAAATTCATGCTTCCAGCCAAAAGCACGACGCCAAGCGCCGACATGACGAGCGGAATCTCATAGGAAATCATTTGCGCCGCCGCGCGCATGCCGCCAAGCAGAGCGTATTTGTTGTTTGACGCCCAACCGGCGGCGACAACGCCGACGGTCGTCAAGCCGGAGACAGCAATATAATACAGCAGGCCGACGCCGATATCGGCGAACCGGAACGCATCGGTAAACGGCAGCACTGCCAACACCATAAACGACGGCGTAAAGGCGATGATCGGCGCCAGCACGTAGAGCGGACGGTCGGCCGCTTTTGGGATCGTGTCTTCTTTCAACAACAGCTTCAATACGTCCGCGACGGTTTGCAATAGCCCGAAGCGGCCGCCGACTTGGTTCGGGCCGATGCGCCCTTGCATAAACCCCATCACTTTCCGTTCGGCCAAAATGGCGTACGTAACAAAAGCGAGCACGACCGCCAACAACAGCGCCCCAAGCCCGAAAAACAGGGCGATGTTCGACCAGCTTGGCGTGGATTCAAGCCATTGCTCCATCATCCGTCGACCTCCCCTAGCACAATGTCAATCGACCCCAAAATGGCGATGACATTGGCTAAGTTTTCTCCTTTGAGCAGCTTCGGGAGTATTTGCAAGTTGTAAAACGACGGGCGCCGGAATTTGAGGCGGTACGGCTCCTTTTTTCCGTCGCTCGCAATATAGCAGCCAATCTCGCCGCGCGGCGCTTCGATGCGGACGAACGTCTCTCCAGGCGGCGCTTTAATGATGCGGGGCACTTTTCCCATGATCGGCCCCTCAGGCGGAAATTGCTCGCACGCCTGCTCGATGATGCGGAGCGACTGTTCGATTTCCGCCATTCGGCATTCATAGCGGGCGAGGCAGTCGCCGCTGTCGCGCACCGGCACGTCAAAATCAAAGCGGTCATAGATCGAATACGGTTCGTCTTTGCGCAAATCCCATTTGACGCCGGTCGACCGCAAGTTGACGCCGCTCAGCGAATAGCTGATCGCCTCTTCTTTCGTATACCGCCCGACGCCGGCGACGCGCTGGCGGAAAATTTCATTGCCAGTGACAAGCTCATGATAGCCGTGAAGTTTCTCCCGCATGTACGGAACAAACTGCTTCACTTTGTCAATCCAACCGTCCGGCGCATCCCATTTGACGCCGCCGATGCGCATATAGTTGAACGTCAACCGCGCTCCAGACAGCTCATTTAATAGATTAATAATCATTTCCCGTTCGCGGAACGCGTACAAAAACGGGCTCGTCGCGCCAAGGTCAAGCAAGTACGTCCCCCACCAGACGAGGTGGCTGGCGATCCGCCCGAGCTCCATGGCGAGAACGCGCAAATATTCAGCCCGCTCCGGCACTTCAATGCCCATCATCGTTTCGACCGCATGGCAAAGCACGTAGTTGTTCGTCATCGCCGACAAGTAGTCCATCCGGTCGGTGTACGGGATGATTTGCGTATATTGCAGCCCTTCGGCGATCTTTTCCGTTCCACGGTGCAAATAGCCGATGACCGGCGTCGCTTCTTGAATGATCTCGCCGTCAATTTTTAAAATGAGGCGGAACACCCCGTGCGTGCTCGGGTGTTGAGGGCCGACGTTCAAAATCATTTCCTCTGTGCGCAGCATCATCTACACCTCCGCATCATACGGCTCGTAATCTTTGCGCAGCGGATGCCCGACCCATTGTTCGCCCAGGAAGATGCGGATCAAGTTCGGGTGGCCGCGGAAACGGATGCCAAGCAAATCGTACGCTTCGCACTCCGGCCAGTTCGCCCCAGGCCAAAGGGGAACGAGCGAATCAATTTCCGGATTGTCGCGCTCGATTTTGACTTTCAGCGCCACCGGCTGCCGGTTCGGGTATGAGTACAAATGGACGTACACTTCCATATGGGTCTGAAAATCGGTGCCGTGCAGCTCGGATAGGTAATCAAACTGAAGTTGTTCATGGCCTTTTAACAACTCAGCGACTTGGTAGTACGCCTCTTTTTTCACGACAAGCGTCGGCATGTCTTTCGCGAGCCGATTGATGTACGCGTCCTCAAGCACATCCGGCCCGAGATGCTCATGAATGACGCGGACATATTTCTCAAGCAGCGGATCGTTCGGCGACGGGGCGGCAGACCGTCCGGTCCCTCCATCAGTTTCTTCGGCCTTCGCCCGGGCGGCCGCTGCCGCTTTTTGTTTCGCTCCCTCATCGTCAGCGCCGCCTTGTTGCTTCGCCAAGGCCGCCGCCCGCGCTTTTGCCGCGGCCGCGGCTTTCGCTTTCGCCGCGGCGGCCGCTTTTTGCTTGGCCAGTTCGTCATCGTTGCCGGACGCTTCCACCGCTTTTTGTTTAGCTAATGCAGCGGCTCTCGCCTTCGCTGCCGCGGCTGCCTTTTTCTTTGCCAGCTCAAGATCGTCCTTCGCTCCACCTCCCGCGGCTGCCGCCTCGCGTTGCTTCCGCAATTCCGCCGCCCGCGCTTCCTCCGCCGCTCGTTTTTTGGCCAAGGCCAGATCGTCAGCCGATGCTGATTTTGCTGCCTCTCCTTTCGTTGTTTCGATCTGGCTGTCATTTGAGTTTAGATGGGAGTTCAAACTGCCCGTTTCGGCGGTTGACTTGGCCTGTTCATCTGCCTGCCTAGCCGCAAGCCGTTCACGCGCCAGCTGTTTTGCCCGCTCGGCCGCTTCCTTTTTTTGCTGGGCCAAATCTTTTTCCTCACCCATCGATTACAGCACCTTCTTCCCCGTTTTGGCTTCCAAGCGGATTTTTTCTTTCAATTTATGAATGCCGTAGATGAGCGCTGCCGGATTCGGCGGACAGCCCGGTATGTACACGTCAACCGGAACGATCTGATCCACGCCTTTAACGACGCTGTACGATTTGATGTACGGGCCGCCGGCTGTCGCGCAAGAACCCATGGCAATGACCCATTTCGGTTCGGGCATTTGGTCATACAATCGGCGCAAGAGCGGCGCCATTTTTTTCGTCACCGTGCCCGAGACGATCATGACGTCCGCCTGCCGCGGCGAGGCGCGGAAAAACGAGCCGAACCGGTCGAGGTCGTAATGAGCGCCGCCGACTGCCATCATCTCGATGGCGCAACAGGCAAGGCCGAACGTCAACGGCCAAAGCGAACTGCTTCGGGCCCATCCTTTCAACTGTTCGAACGTCGTCAAAAAGACGTTTCGCTTTACCTCTTCCATTTCAGTTTTGGAAAATCCTTCCCATTTCACATCCATCGTAACACCTTCTTTTTCCAAGCATAGATAAGGCCAATGGCAAGCAAAACGATGAAAATGATCATTTCCACCAACGCGAACAAACCGAGTTGGTCATAGACAACAGCCCACGGGTACAAAAACACCGTCTCAATATCGAAAATGACAAACAGCAAGGCAAATAAGTAGTACCGAACTTGGAACTGAACGCGCGAGTCGTGAAAGGGATTGTTACCGCTTTCATACGTTGTCGCCTTTGCATCACTCGGCACGTGCGGCCGCAGCAATCGTCCGGCCGTGAGCGCCCCGATCGGCAACAGCACACCGAGGCAAAGGAAGACGAAGATGATCAAATAACTGTTTGCATAGATGTTGCTCACCGAGCTCGCCCCCTTTCGATTTACTACATACGTATGGTGTTAATGATGGAATTTTTCAATAATTCCTTCGATTTCATTATAACATTTATATCCAGCTGTGTCAGCAAAACTTCAAATTAACACTGTCAACACCGTATCCATTAATGTAAGCGCTTCAAATTTGTTGAAACGACGGAATGCTAGGAAACAGCGAACGACGCGGTTCAGTCGTGGCTAAAGCCGCCCGGTCTGCCGTATCATTCGCATCTACATTTTGAATGCTCTCCCACCTACGCTCACGCTTAGAGATGGGAGGACTCCGATTCATCCTGCACTGACGTTCACTCGTGGAAGTGGGGGGCTCTCGGTTTAAGATGATAAAAAGCCCGGACGGAACATTTTCCCCCCTCTCAAGCGCTTCCTCTTAGCACCGGCTGATTCCTTGATCGTCCTTCAAAAAGAACGAAAAAAGAGAGAGCGTTTGCCCTCTCCTTGACAGATGATTCTTCGGTTTTCATCAAAAAAAGCAGAGGAAAAACTCCCCTGCTTTTTACTTCATTTCGGCAACGTTCAAACGGTTCATGGCGCGTTTTAACGCCAGTTCGGCCCGCTTGAAGTCGATGTCATCCTGCTGGCTTTGCAGGCGGCGCTCCGCCCGCTCTTTCGCTGCTTTGGCGCGCAGGACGTCAATGTCTTCCGCCCGTTCAGCAGCTTGAGCCAAAATCGTCACTTTGTCCGGGCGGACTTCCAAAAAGCCGCCGCTGACGGCAATGTATTGCGTTTTGCCGTCTTTTTTCAGCCGGGCCGCGCTGATCTCGAGCGGAGCGACAAGCGGAATGTGCCCCGGCAAAATGCCGAGCTCACCGCTCTTCGCTTTGACGCTGACCATCTCAACATCGTCTTCGTACACCGGGCCATCAGGCGTGACGACGCTCACGTGGATCGTTTTCATGGTCCAATCCCCCTATCCCGGGTCACACTTCGACACCCATCGCTTTCGCTTTTTCAACGACTTCTTCAATGCGGCCGACTAAGCGGAACGCATCTTCCGGAAGATGGTCGTATTTGCCTTCCAAAATTTCTTTAAAGCCGCGCACCGTTTCTTTCACCGGCACGTAGGAGCCCGGTTGGCCTGTGAACTGCTCCGCCACGTGGAAGTTTTGCGACAAGAAGAACTGGATGCGGCGGGCGCGGTGAACGACGAGTTTGTCTTCATCCGACAGTTCGTCCATCCCTAAGATAGCGATGATGTCTTGCAATTCTTTATAACGTTGCAGCGTTTGCTGCACTTTGCGGGCGACTTGGTAGTGCTCCTCGCCGACGATTTCCGGCGCCAATGCACGCGATGTCGAGGCGAGCGGGTCAACGGCCGGATAAATCCCCATCTCCGCGAGCTTCCGCTCCAAGTTCGTCGTCGCATCCAAGTGCGAGAACGTCGTTGCCGGAGCCGGGTCCGTATAGTCGTCGGCCGGGACGTAAATCGCTTGGATCGAGGTGATCGAGCCTTTCGCCGTCGACGTGATTCGCTCTTGCAATTGACCCATCTCCGTCGCCAGTGTCGGTTGGTAACCAACGGCTGACGGCATGCGGCCTAACAGCGCCGATACTTCCGAACCGGCCTGCGTGAAGCGGAAAATGTTGTCGATAAAGAGCAACACGTCTTGACCTTGCTCATCGCGGAAGTATTCGGCCATCGTCAAGCCGGTCAACGCGACGCGCATCCGGGCGCCCGGCGGCTCGTTCATTTGTCCGAACACCATGGCTGTTTTGCTGATGACGCCGGAATCTTTCATCTCATGATACAAGTCGTTTCCTTCACGCGTCCGTTCGCCGACGCCAGCGAAGACGGAAATCCCGCCGTGCTCTTGAGCGATGTTGTGGATCAGCTCTTGGATCAAGACCGTTTTCCCTACCCCAGCGCCGCCGAATAGGCCGATTTTTCCACCTTTAATGTACGGCGCGAGCAAGTCAACGACTTTAATTCCCGTTTCCAAAATTTCGACTTCGGTCGCCAGTTCTTCGAATTTTGGCGCCGGACGGTGAATCGGGTCGCGGCGGGCGTCAGCCGGAATGTCGCCTTCCAAGTCGATCGGCTCGCCTAAGACGTTGAACACGCGGCCAAGCGTCACTTCGCCGACCGGCACCGAAATCGGCGCACCGGTGTCGATGACTTCCATGCCGCGGATAAGGCCGTCTGTGGACGCCATCGCGATCGTCCGTACCGTATCGTCGCCAAGATGCAAGGCGACTTCCAATGTCAAGTCGATGTCGACTTCGTTTTCGTTGCGCGCTTTATGTTGAATTTTCAGGGCGTTGTAGATCGCCGGCAAGTGGCCGTTTTCGAACTTGACGTCTACAACCGGACCCATGACTTGGATAACGCGTCCTCTTGTCATCGTTTTCCCTCCTAACTTGCTAGTCCGCTATTGCAAGGCGTTTGCTCCGGCGACAATTTCCGTAATCTCTTGCGTAATCGCCGCTTGGCGAGCGCGGTTGTAGGAAAGCGTCAATGTGCGAATGAGCTCGTTCGCATTGTCCGTTGCGTTCTTCATCGCCGTCATGCGGGCGGCGTGTTCGCTTGCTTTTGCATCGAGCAATGCGCCGTAAATGAGGCTTTCCGCATACTGCGGCAATAAGACGTCCAAAATTTCTTCTTGCGACGGTTCAAATTCGTACACCGTTCGTTGCTTATTCTCCGCCAAGTCGGTGAGCGGCAGAAGCTTCCGTTCCGTCACCTCTTGCTGGATCGCGCTCACGTAATGGTTGTAATACATATACAGCTCGTCAAACGTACCATCGGCGAATAACCCCACCGTTTGGCGGGCGATTTCTTTAATATCGGCAAACGACGGCTGATCCGGCAAGCGGGTAATATCGAGAATGACGGGCATGTTCCGCTTGCGGAAAAAGCTCAACCCGACGCGGCCGATGACGATGATCGCATATTCGTCCGGAGAAGCATGGCGTTTTTGGATCGTTTGGTACACGAGGCGCAGCACGTTGCTGTTGTACGCGCCAGCCAGACCGCGATCCGACGTGATCACAAGATACCCGGTCTTTTTCACCGGACGCGAAACGAGCATCGGATGCGAAGCACCCCCGGCGCCAAGCGCCACATTGGCCACGACTTCTTGGATTTTTTCCATATATGGAACGAACGATTTCGCGTTTTGCTCCGCGCGGTTCAGCTTCGACGTCGAGACCATTTCCATCGCTTTTGTAATTTGGCTCGTCTTCTTCGTCGCGTTGATGCGCGTTTTAATATCGCGTAACGATGCCAAAGGTTTCACCACCTTTTTGCTGCACGGGTTCTAACAGGCGAGAGGGGGCGATATGCCCCCGCCGGCCTTATTGTGAAACGACAAACGTTTTCTTGAACGCTTCGATCGCTTTGTTGATATCTTCCTCGTTCGGAAGGTCTTTCGTCGTGCGGATGTGCTCAAGCAAGTGCTGGCCGTTTTGGTCGAGCCACAAGTAAAACTCTTTTTCAAACCGGCGTACATCTTCAACCGGAATGTCATCCAAAAAGCCGCGCGTCAACGCGTAGATGATCAATACTTGTTTTTCGACTGGAATCGGCTGATGCAAATCTTGCTTCAGCACTTCGACCGTGCGCGCCCCGCGGGCGAGTTTCGCTTGCGTCGCCTTGTCGAGGTCGGAGCCGAATTGGGCGAACGCTTCGAGCTCACGGTAAGCGGCCAAGTCCAAACGGAGCGTCCCGGCAACTTTTTTCATCGCTTTGATTTGCGCCGCCCCACCGACGCGCGAAACGGACAACCCTGCGTTGATCGCTGGGCGGACGCCGGAGAAGAACAAATCCGATTGCAAGAAAATTTGCCCGTCCGTAATCGAGATGACGTTCGTCGGAATGTACGCGGAGATGTCGCCCGCTTGCGTTTCGACGAACGGAAGCGCGGTCAACGAACCGCCGCCTTTGGCATCGCTCAATTTCGCTGCGCGCTCAAGCAGGCGGGAGTGCAAGTAGAAAATATCCCCTGGATACGCTTCACGACCCGGCGGACGGCGAAGCAAGAGCGACAATTCGCGGTATGCCGCGGCTTGTTTCGACAAGTCGTCATAGACGACCAACACGTGTTGACCTTTATACATGAAATACTCGCCCATCGTCACACCCGCATACGGCGCCAAGAACAAAAGCGGAGCCGGCTGCGAAGCCGAAGCGGTGACGACGATCGTATAGTCGAGCGCGCCGTGTTTGCGGAGTGTTTCCACAACGGTGCGGACCGTCGATTCTTTTTGCCCGATGGCGACGTAAATACAAATCATGTTTTGACCTTTTTGGTTGATGATTGTGTCAATGGCGACAGACGTTTTCCCCGTTTGCCGGTCGCCGATGATGAGCTCGCGCTGGCCGCGGCCGATCGGCACGAGCGCGTCGATCGCTTTAATCCCGGTTTGCAGCGGCTCATGAACCGATCTCCGGTCCATAACGCCCGGCGCCGGGCTTTCGATCGGGCGCGTCTCCGTCGTTTCCACCGGCCCTAATCCGTCAACCGGCTGGCCGAGCGGGTTGACGACGCGGCCGATGAGCGCTTCCCCAACAGGCACTTCCATGATCCGGCCTGTGCGGCGCACTTCGTCTCCTTCTTTAATGCCGGTGTACGGTCCTAAAATAACGATACCGACGTTGTTTTCTTCCAAGTTCAACGCCATGCCCATCACGCCGTTGGCAAACTCGACGAGCTCGCCGGACATGACGTTGTCGAGCCCATGAGCGCGCGCGATCCCGTCGCCGACTTGGATGACGGTGCCGACGTCGCTCACTTGGATTTGCGATTCATAGTTTTCGATCTGCTGCTTAATGAGCGCGCTGATTTCTTCCGCTCGAATGCTCATGCCTTTCACCCCTGTCTTCAAATGTTAGCCGATCAGCTGCCGCCGAATCCGTTCAAGCTGCCCGCTGACGCTGCCATCGTAAATGCGGTTGCCGATGCGCAGCTTCACGCCGCCGATGAGGTCCGGATCGATGATATTTTCAATCTCAAGCGTCTGTTTGCCGACTTTTTGAGCAAAGACGTCGGAAAGCGCCCGCAGTTCTTCATCCGTCAACGGCCGCGCCGAATAGGCGACCGCCTTGGCAATGCCGCGCGCATCGTCGACGAGGGCGAGAAATTGTTCCGCCAGCTCAGGCACAAGGCCGAAACGATGGCGCTCAAGAAGAAGGAGAAGCGTGTTTTGCACCGGGGTGGACACACCGGCGAATGCTTCACGGATGAGCGCTTTTTTCTGATCGAAGGAAAGTTTCGGATACGAAAGAAGCGATAAAAACTCGCCGTTTTCCGCCAACGCCTGGCGCACGGCGCGAACGTCCTCTTCGATTCGGTCAAGCTGCCCTTGTTCGAGCGCGATTCGGAACAAAGCCGATGCATACCGTTTGGCGATCACTTCTTGGTTCATCGCGCTCCTCCTACCTCTTCAACGTCTTTGATGTACGCTTCAATCAGCTTGCGTTGATCTTGCTCGGTCAGCTCTTTTTCAATCACTTTTGAAGCGATCAAGACAGACAACGAGGCCACTTGTTCACGGAGCGCCGCCATCGCCTGTTCTTTTTCACGCTCGATTTCTTTTTTCGCCGCTTCTTTCACCCGTTCCGCTTCCGCACGGGCCGAGGCGACAATTTGTTCTTTCTGCTCTTCAGCCAGCTTGCGCGCGTTTTCAATGAGCGCTTGCGCTTCTTGGCGCGACTGCTTCATCAGTTCGCGCTGTTCTTCAAGAAGTTTTTCTGCTTCTTGACGGCGTTTTTCCGCTTGGTCAATTTCGTTCGCGATATGTTCTTCACGTTGTTTCATGATATTCATTAACGGCTGCCAAGCGAATTTGCGCAACAAGGCCAGCAAAATGATGAACATCAGCAATTGGTAAATAATCGTGCCGCCGCTGATGCCATGCGCCGCTTCGCCGAGCACCCATACGTTTGCCTTCCACAACACCGCGTTTCACTCCTTTCGACAGCTGTCGCACCAAGGCGATCTCGCAAAATTGCACATAAAGGAATGGCGAAGGTGATCGTTGACACGAACTTCGCCATCACTTTCCATTATCGATTTCTTATCGACCTAAGTAAATGAACGAGAAGACGACACCGATGATCGGAAGCGCCTCAACCAACGCAACCCCGATGAACATCGTCGTTTGCAAAACGGGACGCAATTCCGGTTGACGGGCAATCCCTTCGATGGTACGGCTGACGATTAACCCGTTGCCGATGCCGGCGCCTAACGCCCCCAAACCTACCGCAATCGCAGCTGCAAGTACACCCAAACTCATGTTGATAGTTCCTCCTTCGCAATGTTAAAGTAATGTTTCACAAGTCTTACTATGAAAGGAATGCTCAATGGTCATGACTGACCTTATGAGCCATATAAACCATGGTCAGCATTGTAAAAATGAACGCCTGAATAGAGCCGACAAAAATGCTGAACGCTTGCCACACCATCATCGGGACGGCTGCGCCAACAGCGCCAAGCACACCGTAATGCGTGCCAAGGCTGGCGAGCAAGCCAAGCAAAATTTCTCCAGCGTAAATGTTCCCGAAAAGACGCAAACCAAGCGTCAATGTGTTGGCAAACTCTTCAATGATTTTAAGAGGGAACAACCAGGCGACTGGACGGGTGTAATCGCGCAAATATTCGGACGCTCCTTTCATTTTGACGCCATAATAGTGGGTGAGGGCGACGACCATCACCGCCAGCGTCAACGTAACGGTCGCATCCGCGGTCGGCGATTTCCACCAAAGTTCGCCGTTGACATGGACGGAAAATGGCAGTCCAAGCATATTGGCCACAAATACATACATGATGAGCGTGACGCCCAGCGTCAAAAAGCGGCCGCCCGTTTGCCAATCCATCGTGCTGTTGATGATGCCTCTGACAAAATCAAAGACCCACTCCATAAAATTTTGCATTCCCGTCGGGCGCAACTGAAGCGAGCGAGTAGCCGCAACAGCAATGATGAACACGATTAAGCTCGTGATCGTAATCATCAACATATCTGATAAATTAAACGTAAGGCCTAAAAATTCGACAAGCGGCGCTTTATGCTCCATCCTCTCTCACCTCGCTTTCATGCCTACAGCTTGTCGTTTTTCCATTTGTGAAAGAAGAAATCTATTATAATGACAATGTAGGATGTCATTAATCCCAAAACGGTTGGCACGATATCGAAATGTTGCGGATGCGTCAGAACAATAACAGCGGTCAATGCGGCAAGCGCCAAACGCGACAAGGTGCCTAATGTGCGCACTTTTTTCCGCGCCGCTACCGCTTGTCCAAATTTTTCGATTTTCCAAGTCAAGTTCCAAACCATGAGGAGGCTGATCGATGTGCCGAGAATCAAGCTGAGAAAAACGGTTTTATACGGCGTAAATCCAAAGCCGAGCGTATAGATGGCGAGCAAATACAATATGTACCGAACTTGCCGCCAAAACATCGCTTGAAGACTTCCCATTTTATTACTCCTCAGAGGAATATTGGCGGATCAAGCGCAACATGGCATACACGCCGGCCGCCAGTCCGAGCAAGAGGCCGATGATCAAAAAGATCGGCTCGGTGCCAAACCGATCATCGATCCATCTCCCTCCGAAAACGCCGACCAAAATGGAACCGACAAGTTGGGAGACGATGGCGGACATCAATGCCATGGCTTGAAACGGGTGGCGCTGTTTTGGGGACATGCCAACACACCCTTTAACATAATGAAAACCTTCTCAATCTACCCCTTGTAAAGGATACAATACGGCCTGGTCAATGTCAATGTGTTTCCACGCAAAACCTCATTCACATAGGGCAAATATTAATAATTTGTGACAATTTCTCATTTTCCTCTCACAATGATGATGTATAATGATATATTTTATTTTTAGCCTATTTTCCTTCTCATTATCCTGTATACTTGGTCTTGCAAACGAAGCGGTTTCTCAGCGCCATCTTTCAGCCCCAGCCTAGTCGATGCAAACGCTTAACTGACGCATGGACAAGGCATCTTCTCCGCCCGCTCGATAGAATGTGAGCCCCGCGCGGCGCGGGGCGCTTTGCAACGGTTATTTTGTGCCAAACAGCCGGTCGCCGGCGTCGCCGAGACCAGGGACAATATAACCGTGGTCGTTCAGTCGTTCATCAAGGGCGGCGATGTAAATGTCCACGTCCGGGTGGGCCGTTTCCACCGCTTTGACTCCTTCCGGCGCTGCGATCAGGCACATAAATTTAATGCTTTTCGCCCCCCGCTTTTTCAGCGCATCGATCGCCGCCACCGCTGATCCGCCGGTTGCAAGCATCGGGTCGACGATGATAAAGTCGCGCTCTTCGACATCGCTCGGCAGCTTGACGTAATATTCAACCGGCTTTAATGTTTGGGGATCGCGGTACAAGCCGATATGGCCGACTTTCGCCGCCGGGATGAGCTTCAGGATGCCGTCAACCATGCCGATGCCGGCGCGCAAAATTGGAATGACGCCCAGTTTTTTTCCAGCTATCACTTTCGCTCTGGCTTTGCTGACGGGGGTTTCGATCTCGACTTCCTCAAGCGGCAGATCGCGTGTAATTTCAAACGCCATCAACGTCGCCACCTCATCGACAAGCTCGCGAAATTCTTTCGTGCCCGTATTCTTGTCGCGGATGTAGGTCAATTTATGCTGGATGAGCGGATGATCAAAGACGTACACTTTTCCCATGGGTCAACTCTCCTCTTCCGTATGTATGCGCTGCACTTCTATAAATTTTACTGGAAAACGAGCGCCTGTTCAACTGCCGAACGAACGGAAAAAGGCGCACCGCCAAGTCCGGAGGCGGTGCACCGTACGGTTTCGGATGAATTGGCGGCGCTTAGTCTTGATAGAGCGGAAACTTTTCCGTCAAAGCGGTGACGCGTTGGCGCGCTTCCTCAAGCGCTTGTTCGCTGCCGGCATTTTTCAGCACAAGGCCGATGATGGCGGCGATTTCGTCCATCTCTTCCAATCCGAAGCCGCGCGTCGTGACCGCGGCCGTGCCGATGCGGATGCCGCTTGTGACAAACGGGCTTTCCGGATCGTACGGAATCGTGTTTTTGTTGACCGTAATCCCGACCTCATCGAGCACTTTTTCCGCCGTTTTCCCGGTCAGCTGCTGCGGGCGCAAATCGACAAGCAACAAATGGTTGTCCGTGCCGCCCGAGATCAGGGTGAATCCTTCGTTTTGCAAGGCGGCGGCGAGCCGTTTTGCGTTCTCGACGACGCGCTTTGCGTACACTTTAAAGTCGTCTTGCAGCGCCTCGCCGAGCGCGACGGCTTTCGCGGCGATGACATGCATAAGCGGACCGCCTTGAATGCCAGGGAAAATCGCTTTGTCGATTTGTTTAGCGAACTGTTCTTGGCATAAAATCATCCCGCCGCGCGGGCCTCGCAACGTTTTGTGCGTCGTCGTCGTGACAAAATGGGCGTACGGCACCGGATTCGGATGAAGACCTGCCGCAACAAGACCGGCAATATGGGCCATGTCAACCATTAAATAGGCGCCGACTTCATCGGCAATCTCGCGGAACTTGGCGAAGTCGATGATGCGCGGATAGGCGCTCGCGCCGGCGACGATCAACTTCGGTCGGTGAAGACGCGCTTTTTCGCGCACGTCGTCATAGTCAATGACATGCGTTTCCGGGTCGACGCCGTATTCGACGAAGTTGTACTGAATGCCGCTGAAATTGACCGGGCTGCCATGCGTCAAATGGCCGCCGTGCGACAAGTTCATGCCAAGCACCGTGTCGCCGTGCTCCAAAACGGTGAAATAGACGGCCATGTTCGCCTGCGCCCCGGAATGCGGCTGAACGTTCGCATGCTCCGCTCCGAACAATTGCTTCGCCCGCTCGCGCGCCAAATCTTCGACGATGTCGACATATTCACAACCGCCGTAGTAGCGGCGGCCCGGATAGCCTTCGGCATATTTGTTCGTCAACACCGACCCTTGCGCTTCCATGACTGCGCGGCTGACAAAGTTTTCCGAGGCGATCAGCTCAATTTTCGCATGTTGCCGTTTCCGCTCTTGTTCAATGGCGGCGAACACTTGCGGATCTTGTTGTGGCAAGTAATTCATCAATAGCTCCCCCTTGTGCAAAATCAGTGAATATTCTTTTTTATTTTATCAGCTTCAGCAAGGCAAATTCAAAGAAAAAATGAATGAAATCTCTAGAAAGAACAGGAATCATTCGGATTTTCCAACGAGTAGACCGCGCGGGCGCCTCCGATCAGCTTCGGCCGCGTTTTCGCCAGCGTCACGCACGCCGATCCAATGTGCTTCACCGAAACGCGCACGGGAACGGCGACCGGCTTCAAATGCATGCCGATGAGCGTATGGCCGATGTCAATGCCGGCATCGGCGCGAATCGCTTCGACGACGACCGGGTCGGCGAGCTTTCGGTAAGCGTAGGCAGCCATCGCCCCGCCCGCTTTCGGCACCGGAACGACCGAGACGATCTCCAACCCGTGAGCTTTGGCAGTTTCCCGTTCAACAACAAGCGCGCGATTTAAATGTTCGCAACATTGAAATGCGAGCGCAACACCCATTTCGCGCCGCCATGCGTCAAGCTCGGCAAACAGTATGGCCGCAACGTCCATCGATCCGGCCGTGCCGATCCGCTCGCCAAGCACCTCGCTCGTGCTGCAGCCAATCACAACAACATCGCCGCGGCCAAGCGGCGCCTGTTGGCGAAATTCATGCAAGATGGCTTGCCATTGCTGCCGCCATTCGGTCAATCGTGCGTCCATGCCCTCTTCCCCTCCTTCGTTCGTTTTTATCCATGCTGCCATTGACGAACACGGGCACTTTCGACGGTGATTCGTCTAAACTGAGTCCAGCTCCGGGGATGCCTGCGATGATCACGAATATGTCGTTTTCCTAGAGGGATGGTGAAAAACGACCGATTTCGCCGAACCCGTTGCTTTCGGATGAAAGGGAAGCGTTGATTTTACAGGACTTCTCAATTTGAGAAGGGAGTCCGTTTTCCGCGACTTTTCACTAAATCACCAGCCTTCTAGAGGGATGGTGAAAAAACAACCGTTTCCCCCTGAATCGACAGTTCTCAAGAAAAGAGAAGGACATGCCTGACCGTAAAAAAATGAAAAAATGAAAAAATGAAAAAAATAAACAAGAGACTTTTGTAGCAAGGGGATGGTAAACGTTTTCGCTGCATCTATATACATTTCCTTGCAGCCGCCATCCTCATGAAGCAAGACGCCCACAGCCGGCATGGGCCGCACGGCGTCCCCCGCTTATGGCTCGCAGGCCGCATCCGCTCCGATGCGTCCCTCGTTCTGCCTACAAATGCTTGTTTTCATAGTCGGCGATTTTGCCGATCCGCCGCGCATGGCGTCCGCCTTCAAATTCGGTCTCAAGCCATGCCTTGGCGATTTCGCGCGCCAGGCCGGGGCCGATGACGCGCTCCCCCATCGCGAGAATGTTGCTGTCGTTATGCATGCGCGTCAGCTTGGCGCTGTAGACGTCGTGGCAAAGGGCGCAACGCACCCCTTTCACTTTGTTGGCGGCGATCGTCATGCCGATGCCGGTGCCGCAGATCAAAATGCCGCGATCAAATTCGCCGCGCGCCACTTTTTCAGCGACGGGAAGCGCATAATCCGGGTAATCGACCGATGTTTCACAATCGCAGCCAAAATCGGTGTACTCGATTCCCATTTCATCCAACAGTGCTTTAATTTCCTCACGAATGCGAATTCCACCATGGTCGGAAGCAATAGCGACTTTCATCACGTTCGGGCGAGGAGCCCTAGGCTTCGCCGTGATAGCGAAAGCCAGGGAGGAATCGCCCTTCCCCCTTTCGATGAATCATGTTTGCATGTGCATCAACGAGTGCGGAACCGGGCGACAGCCGTCTGCAATTGTTCGGCCTGTTCAACCAATTCGCCAGCCAGCTTATGCACATCGTTGATCGATGCGGCCTGCTCTTCGGTCGCCGCCGCAACTTCGAGCGCGCCGGCGGACGTCTGCTCAGCGATCGCCGCCACTTCTTGCGTCTGCGCCGCAGCCCTCTCCATATGCCCCATTTGACGCTTCGCCAACTCAGCGATGTCATGGACGGCGCGGATCACTTCATCGGCTGAGGCCGCCATGGCCGCAATGGACTCATTCGTGCGTTCCCCTTTCGCCGCCTCAGCGTTTGCAGCGGCCGCCTGCTTGTCCATTTGCGCCACCACACGGGCGACTTCGTTTTGAATGTTGCCGACCAACTCCGCGATTTGCTTAACCGCCTTGGCGCTCTCATCAGCCAGTTTGCGCACTTCCTCAGCAACGACGGCAAACCCCCGGCCGTGCTCGCCGGCGCGGGCTGCCTCAATGGAAGCATTGAGCGCAAGCAAGTTCGTCTGTTCAGCGATGTCAGCAACAAGCAACGTAATGTTGCCAATTTGATTAGCGTGTGCTTCTAGCTGCTCGACAGCCGCCCGCGACCGTTCTTGATCGTCAGCCAGCTGATCGATGCCGTTAATAAGCGAATGGGTGATATCGCGGCTTGCCTGCAGCGTTTTGGCCATCTCATATACCGACTGTTCCGCACGCTCGGCCGTTTCTTTTACTTGTACTGCGATGGCGAGCACATCCTCAACCGCCGAAGCCGCTTCTTGGATCGCCTCGGCCGAAGACGCCGCCCCTTTGGAAATATCGTCAATGGTCGCTGCAATATCGCGTGCACGGTTTGACACTGTTTCGGACGCCTGCCTCATTTCCGCCGTCTTTTCCGTCGTGCGCGCTGCGCTCTCTTCCACATTGGCGACGACTGCGCGCAAATGGCCAAGCATCCGGTTGAACGCGACAGCCAGCGAGCGAATTTCGTCATGGGAAGAGGGCAACGGAACATCCTCATCGATATGTCCTTCCGTCGCCTTTGCCGCCGCTTCCTCGAGCCGTTGCAGCGGCCTTGTAATCCAGCCAGCGGCCAAATAGGCAAGCACTCCAGACCAAAAGATGCCAAGGAGCAACACGATCATCGTAAACACACTTTTGTTCCACGAGGCGAACCAATGATCATACAAAACGTACAAGAAAAAGGCGCTCGTTGAATACGTGATCAGCGCCAACGCTGTCGTAAAAACGACGAGCTTCAGGCGCAAACCGAACCGATGACTTGTTCCCCCCATTTGTGTTCCCCCTCACTTGTCGACCTCATTATTCTGTTTTCAACTTTTCCGCCAAGCGGTCAATGAGCTTCTCCAGCTCATCGCGCGCCGCCCGGTACACTTCAATCGACCCGCCGAACGGATCGGCGATGTCTCCGTCTGTTCCCGAGACGAACTGCTTCAACGTAAACGTTTTGTCCTTCGCTTCTGGGAAACGCTCGACGATCATTTCTCTATGGCCGGATGTCATCGCCAGCACGTGCGTCGCCCAGTCGATATGCTCTTTTTTCAGCTGTGAGGAGCGGTGGGCCGCTTCGATTCCTTTTTCCTTCAACACCGCCTTGGCATGAACCGACGCCTCGCTCCCTTCCGCCGCAAACACGCCGGCCGATTTCACCTCGACACCGGGCAGTTGCTTATTTTCCAACAATGCAGCCGCCATCGGGCTCCGGCACGTATTGCCTGTGCAGACGAACAAAATGCGGTATGGCATGCAACCACCTCTTCACACTAATGGCTTACCATCAATATACCATAGCGAAAAGAGCAAAAAAAGCAGGCAGTCCGCTTTTTTCCACGGAAGGAAAACCGCCTGCCGCCGTTTATAGAAAAAGCAGCTTGAGCCCGAACGCCAGCAAAATGCTGCCGCCAAGCGCTTCGCTGTAAGAACCGAGCCATTGCTGAAAATGGCGGCCGACAAAAAGCCCAACCCATGTCAGCACCATGCTGAACAGACCAAACAGAAAAATCGCCACCATCGTCCGCGCTCCGAAAATGCCGAGGCTCAGCCCGACGGAAAAGCTGTCTAGGCTGACGCTGAAGGCAAAAAAAAGCAATCCCACCCCACGCGGAAACAGCGGCAAGCCGTCATCCCTCCGGAACGAGGTGATGATCATTTGCCCGCCAAGCCATAACAGCAACGCCCCGCCCGCGTATGTCGCGACACTTCCGAACTCGCGCGACAGCAGGCGGCCGACGGCCATGCCGACAAGCGGCATGAGAATATGAAACAAACCGATCGTCAACCCAATATAAAACATTTGCCGCAGCCGAAGGCGCAACAGCCCCATTCCCAACGCGACTGAAAACGCGTCCATGCCCAGCGCCAGCGCCATCATTGACAGCGCGATGATTTCGCCGATGAATACGCTCATGTTTCTTCCCTCCCGGACCGGCCTTATTGCTAACATATGCACGTCCAAGGCAGTTTAGAAGCAGGGCGGGCAACCAATGGGGCCCGCCTGATTGACGGGCGGACGGAAAAGAAAAAGCCGGCCCGCAACAGACCGGTTTGGCGTTTGGAAACGGCATCCCCCAAGCCTCTAGATGCCATTTGAACCTTACCGTTTGCAGCTTTTGCAGAGCCATTTTCTCGACTGCCGCACGACTGAACAACGCCGCTTCCAAACCCATACATGGATCTGTGAAGCGCATGGTCGTTCGGACGAAGAAGCCTGCGGCTTGCCTCCGACCATCCAAAAAATAGACAAGCTGCTTTTTCAGCCAGGATATGTGAAACTTGTTCGTTGCATCTATACAGACGGCCGTCCTTTCACTTCCGCTGTTCGCTGATGGCGCGTCCGCCGGCCGCTTTACGGAGCCGGTTCATGATCGCCGCACCGATTCCTTCTTCCGGAAACGCCTCGCTGTAAATGAGATCGACGCTCGTTTCATCAAATCGGCGCAGCGTGTCGTACAGCCGGCTCGCGACCGTCTCAAGCGCCTGGCGCGTTCCGCACGGCAGCACGATATCGGCCGCATACTGATCCCGGTTTTCCTCGGTCGTCAACACGCCGACCGTTTTCCCTTCCGCCCGGCTTTCATCGACAAGCCGCTGCAAAAATGCGGGCGAGCCGGCGACGATCCAAAGCGGCGCTTTCGGCGCATAATGCGTATATTTCATCCCCGGCGCTTTCGGCGCCGCCTCGCCGTCCACAGCAGCGGCCTCTTCAACGCGGCCGATCGCTTCAATAAGCACCTCTTTCGTCACCCCTCCCGGGCGCAAAATCGTCGGCACCTCCCCACTGCAATCGAGCACCGTCGATTCAACGCCCACGCCGGTCGGCCCGCCGTCGATCACCCCGGCGATCCGCCCGTCTAAATCGGCAAGCACGTGCGCCGCCGTCGTCGGACTCGGCCTTCCTGACCGATTCGCGCTCGGGGCGGCCAACGCCAATCCGCTCGCCTCGATCAACGCCAACGCCAGCGGGTGATCCGGCATGCGCACCGCCACCGTCGGCAGCCCGGCCGTCACCCGTTCAGACACCGCTCCGACCCGTTTTGGCAATACTAACGTGAGCGGTCCTGGCCAAAATCGTTCCATCAACGTTTTCGCCACGGGCGGGATCGAGGCGGCTACCGCCTCCACTTGGGCCATGCTGGCGACATGAACGATGAGCGGATTGTCGCTCGGCCGCCCTTTGGCGGCGAAAATTTTTTCCACCGCGGCTGTATTGGCCGCATCTGCCCCCAACCCGTACACTGTTTCCGTCGGGAATGCGATGACTTCCCCGGCCCGCAACCATTCAACCGCCTCTCGTATTTGTGGATAAAATCGCCGTTTATCAACAATATTATCCACAATCCAAACGTTTGTTCTCAATTATTTCACCTTCTCCATCGCCGTGATTCGCCTTGAAAATGGCGGATTTTTTTACAAGCGTCAGATTGACGCCCGGCGCCTTTCCACAGTTATGCACAAACTGTGAATAAACTTGTTATTTTTGTGGATAAATTTGTGGATAGATGCTTATGGAATGAGATGGCTGAGCCACTCTTTGAAGAAAAATTTCACTTCCACCGGCTGTTCCGGCTCGGCCATGACGACGAAAGACGACTCGCGACCATCAGCTTTCCCTTCGCTCTGCCCATGATCGGCAGAAGAATCGGGGCGATCTTCGTTTTCCACTGTTGCATCCTTCTCCTCTTTCGGTTCATTCGGTTCGGCAGTCGCTCGATTCGCCGCCATCATTACGGCATCGCTGTTGGAAAAGTCAAGAAAACAAAGCGGCGGGAACAAAACGCACCACCAATTTGCTCCTTTTCCTTCTCCGAGTGTGATCAGCACGGCATCATAGACGCCCGCTGGATACACGTAGTTGCCGTACACTTTCGTCGGAAAATGAACTGGGCCAAACTCCACTTTGTACGTTTGATCGCTTTGTTCATCGCGCAACACGCGGGCGACCGTCTGCTCGATGTCCGGCAGGTGAGAGCGAATGGCGCGCTTCGCTTCCTCGAACGAGGTGAGTTCGGCCACCCAACCGTTGATTTGCGCATTGACCGCATCGCGCACTTTTCGCTTCAATTGTTGGTCTTCATCAGCATCGCTGTTGGCTAAAATGCGCAGGCGGATTGCCTCATTCGGGATGGGGACCGCCGCGTTCGCCCCGACGTCCGTCTTATGGCCGTACAGCTCGAGGAGTACACCTGTCGTTAATAGAATGATATATAAACATATGGCAATGGCATTTCCTTTGATGGTCATGATCAGCACCGTCCTTTCACCTTTCATTGTGGACGGCGCCGCTCATTTTTAAACCTATCAATCTAACACTTTTTCCCGTTTTTCGGACGCGTCATGTACACCATCCGGTCTTTGCCGTTGAGGTCAAAAGCGACTTCCACTTCGGCCTCTGGAAACGCTGCAGCCAAGAGCGCCGCCACTGCTTCCCCTTGCCCGGCGCCGACTTCAAACGCAGCAAGCGCCGGCGCGCCGAGTACAAGCGGCAACTCGCGGGCAAAGCGGCGGTAAAAATCGAGCCCGTCGCGGCCGCCAAAAAGCGCCGTGTGCGGCTCATAGTCTTTGACGACCGGGGAAAGCAAAGCGGCGTCGGCCTCCGCAATATACGGCGGATTGGAGACGACGACGTCAACCTTCCGCCCCGCGGCAATCAATGGCTGAAGCAAATCCCCCCATAAAAAGGAAACGTCCGCCCCAAGCCGCCGGGCGTTTTCCTTGGCGACCGCGAGCGCTTCTTCGGAAATGTCGATGGCGGTTACCGACAGCCGCTCGTCTTCGAGCGCCAGCGTGATGGCGATCGCCCCGCTGCCAGTGCCGACGTCAACGACATCGATCCGCTTCCGACCGGCAAATAGGCGCGACACCCGCTTTAGAACGCCAAGCACCAGTTCTTCCGTTTCCGGGCGCGGGATTAACACATGGCGGTTGACGAGAAACGACCGGCCGTAAAACGATTCATAGCCGATCAAATATTGAATCGGCACGTGATCGACCGCATGGCGGCGCACGTCGGCCGCAAACCGTTCATATACCGCTTCGTCGACCGGCTCGCGCCAGCGGGCGAACAGTCCGGCCCGATCGGTGCGCAAATGGTGGCACAATAGCCACTCCGCCGTCCGCTCCTCTTTTCCATGGGCGCGCAAAAAAGAAGAAGCCCAGGCGAGGACTTCATGTACGTTACGACGCATCGTTCGCTTGCTCCAATTTTTTCGCTTGGTCGTCCAAAATGAGCGCCTCGATGATTTCATCCAAATGCCCATCGAGCACTTGATCAAGCTTTTGGATCGTGAGCCCGATGCGGTGGTCGGTGACGCGGTTTTGCGGGAAGTTGTACGTGCGAATGCGTTCAGAACGATCGCCGGTGCCGACAGCTTGCTTGCGCGTTTGGTCGTATTCAGCGCGCGCTTCTTGCTGGTATTTGTCGTAAATGCGGGCGCGCAATACTTTCATCGCTTTTTCTTTGTTTTTGATTTGCGATTTTTCGTCTTGACATGTAACGACAATGCCAGTCGGAATATGGGTAAGGCGCACGGCCGACATCGTCGTGTTGACGCTTTGCCCGCCCGGTCCGCTTGAGGCGAACGTGTCGACGCGAATGTCTTTTTCATTGATTTCGACTTCGATTTCTTCCATCTCCGGCAGGCAGGCGACTGTCGCCGTCGACGTATGGATGCGCCCGCCTGACTCCGTTTCCGGGACGCGCTGGACGCGGTGCGCGCCGTTTTCAAACTTCAGCTTTGAATACGCCCCTTTGCCATTGATCATAAAAATGATTTCTTTATAGCCGCCGAGGCCAGTCGGGCTCGCTTCGATCACTTCCGTCTTCCACCCTTGCGATTCCGCATAGCGCGTATACATCCGGTACAAGTCGCCGGCAAACAGCGCCGCCTCTTCACCGCCGGCGGCCGCGCGGATTTCCATAATGACGTTTTTCTCATCGTTCGGATCTTTCGGCAAAAGCAATACTTTCAGCTTTTCAACGAGCGCCTCTTCCCGTTCTTCCAGCTCGCCGATTTCCTCTTTCACCATCTCGCGCAGCTCCGGCTCCAGCTTTTCTTCGAGCATCGCTTTCGCTTGGGCGAGCTGCTCGCGAACCGATTTGTATTCGCGGTACGTTTGCACCGTTTCTTCCAAATCCGCCTGCTCTTTCGAATAATCGCGCAGCTTTTTCGGATCATTGATGACGTCGGGGTCCATCAACAGTTCATTGAGCTTTTCATACCGTTGCTCCACAGCTTCCAACCGATCAAACACATCATTCACCTCTGTTTTTTCCACACAGTCTAATTTTAGATTATAGCATGAAAGGAAGCCAAACAAAAACCCCGCTTTTGGCAAGCGGGGGCTCTCAGTTGACGTGCACGATGATCTCGTATGTCGGGATCGCTTTGGTCAGCAGCTTGTCAATGCGTTGCGCCTCGCGCTGCCGCTCCTCGTCAGACAGCTCTTCCGATGCATCAACGGTCACATACATATTGCCGCCATGAAACCAGATGGAGTCGGCTTGGTAATCGGTGTACCGCTCAATGAGTTGCGCTGCCTTGCGCGTATCGGCGCGCTGGTTTTCGCTTCCTTCCGTCAAGCTGATAAAATTCGGGTTTTGCCGCACGTTTTCCGGATCGTCGAAGTTGTTGTACAAGTCTCTGTCAGCGTCGATCTTCGGCCGCCCGTCCGTCATCAGCCGCGCGCCGTTTTTGTCCTCGCTTTGCTGGCGGTAGGACGGATGATCCGGATTCAACGAACAGGCCGAAAGCAGGAAGATCATTCCTAACAGCCAGATGCGTCTCATCCTTTTTCGCCTCCTTAGCTGTTAGGATGTCCATGATCGCCCGTCAATGATACACGGCAATCCATAAATCTTTCTGCCATCATTCGTCTATTTTGCGGCGAATGAATAAAAGGGGCAGCCTAGTCGAGCGAACGACCAATGATGGACAAGCCGCATGCCAAACGCTTTTTCCTCCCATAGCGAATGGACGCACGAGACGGGCGAGGATGATGTCGCCGCTTCCGCCCTTCTCAGTCGGCGAAATATACGAATATGCGCCGTTTCCATCAACGATGGCGGCGCTTCGCCACTGCGCCGATGAAAGCGGCCAAACCACATCAGTGACCGCCTCACCATCACTCACCCGTATGTCCAGCAAGCGGGCGGTTGTATCGCTTTTTCGGTTTGCCGGGCACCTCATGGTGATGGCGGCAGCGCGGCTCATACGTTTCACTGGCGCCGACGAGAATCACCGGATCGTCATAAGAGGCGGGCGCACCGTTAATGAGCCGCTGCGTCCGGCTGGCCGGGGAACCGCATACCGTGCAAACCGCCTGCAGCTTTGTCACCGATTCAGCGATCGCCATCAACGCCGGCACGGGGCCAAACGGTTCGCCGCGAAAATCTTGGTCGAGCCCCGCGGCGATGACGCGGCAGCCGCAATCAGCAAGCGTTTGCACGACATCGATGATGTCGTCGGAAAAAAACTGTACTTCATCGATAGCGACGACGTCGGTGGCGGCGGAAATGTAGCGGAACATTTCCGCCGGCGTCGCGACCGGAATGGCGATCACCGAATTGCCGTTGTGCGACACGACTGCATCTTCGCTATAACGATTGTCGATCGTTGGCTTGAACACTTTCACTTCCTGCTTGGCAAACTGAGCACGGCGGACGCGGCGAATCAATTCTTCTGATTTGCCGGAAAACATGCATCCACAAATGACCTCAAGCCAGCCGGACTGCGTCATCACGTACATCGGGGCCTCTCCTTTCACATAGCACTGTCCTCAAACCATCGGCTGCCCGTGCCGTCTGCCATCGCGACGATCAGCGGGCCTTCCATCTGCTCTCACGAAAAAGCAGGCAAGTTTCGCTTGCCTGCTTTCGTCACGTCCTTGTTACTGAAGGCCGTATTTTTTATTGAATTTATCCACGCGGCCCGCTGCCGTAACGAATTTTTGTTTGCCCGTGAAGAACGGATGGCATTCCGAGCAAATCTCCACGCGCAGTTCGTCTTTGACCGAACCGCTTTCGAATTCGTTGCCGCATGCGCAGCGGACGATGACTTTTTTGTACTCTGGATGGATGCCTTGTTTCATCGTTTTCATCTCCTTCCGCCCTGTATCTTATCGAAACAGAGTGATTCGTAGCATGGAACGCTTCATGCTTATGCGCGCCCGCCCATTTGGCAAGGCGCAGCGCATGGAACAGCCGGGACTCCGCCGAAGCGAAGCCGGCCGGTGGAAATCACGGATCGCACAAACCAAAAGGCGCCAGCCAAAACACACATGTCAAGATTATAACAGCTTTTCTGTCAGTTTGCAACGGGCGATTCGCGGCAAATTCCGCCAACTGCCTACAGACGGAGCGGGCCGCCCTGTTTCCACTCCTGATCGAGCAAGGCGAAAAACTCTTCGTTTGACTGCGTCCGACGCAATTTGTTCAAAAACCGCTCGATAAAGTCGGGGGAATCGGCCATCGTTTTGCGGATCGCCCACAGCTTTTCCAAATGTTCTTTCGGGATGAGCAGCTCCTCTTTGCGCGTTCCTGAACGGCGAATGTCGATCGCCGGAAAAATGCGGCGCTCGGCGAGCGAGCGGTCAAGATGGAGCTCCATATTGCCGGTGCCTTTAAATTCCTCGTAAATGACGTCATCCATGCGCGATCCAGTGTCAATGAGGGCGGTCGCCAAAATCGTCAAGCTGCCGCCTTCTTCGATGTTGCGCGCGGCGCCGAAAAACCGCTTCGGACGGTGGAACGCCGCCGGGTCGATCCCGCCGGAGAGCGTGCGCCCGCTCGGCGGAATGACTAAGTTGTACGCCCGGGCGAGGCGGGTGATGCTGTCCATTAAAATGACGACATCGCGCTTATGCTCGACTAATCGCATCGCCCGTTCTAAGACAAGCTCGGCCACTTTAATATGGTTTTCCGGCACCTCATCAAACGTCGAGCTGACGACGTCGCCTTGCACCGACCGCTCGATGTCGGTCACTTCTTCCGGCCGTTCGTCAATGAGCAAAACGATCAGCTCGACATCCGGGTGGTTCGTGGTGATGCTGTTGGCGATTTCTTTCAGCAGCATCGTCTTGCCAGCTTTCGGCGGCGCGACGATCAAACCGCGCTGGCCAAAGCCGACGGGAGCGATCAAGTCGATGATGCGGGTCGACAGCTTGTCCGGCGTTGTCTCCAGCTTCATTTGCCGATTCGGGTAAAGCGGCGTCAACGCCGGAAAGTGAACGCGCTCCTTCGCGACTTCCGGGTCTTCTCCGTTGACCGCTTCGACATGAAGCAAGCCGAAGTAGCGTTCATTTTCTTTCGGCGGCCGCACTTTGCCGGATACTTTATCCCCGTTGCGCAAATCAAAACGACGGATTTGGGAAGCGGAAATGTAAATGTCTTCCGAGCTCGGGGAGTAGTTGATCGGGCGCAAAAAGCCGAATCCTTCCGACGGAATGATTTCGAGGATGCCTTCCATGAAAAAGAGGCCGTCTTGTTCGGCACGCGCTTTCAAAATCGCAAAAATAAGCTCCTTTTTCGTCAACTTGCTGTAGTATGAAATTTTGTATTGTCTGGCGAGCTCATACAGCTCCTTCAATTTCATGTTTTCTAATGCTGCTAACGTTAATTCCATCTTGACACCACGCTTTGCAAATTTTCCTATTCTCCCATCGTTCGTGTTCGGACGTATTGGTCATCAATTCGACAGGCGAAGGGATTCATTCCGAAGATGATGAAGGCTGATAAATGAAAGAAGTAGAATGGCAGAGCTTATTTTTGCATAAGTAACACGACTATTTTACCCTTTTTCTCTCTTTTTAATCAATCTTTTTTTGTTTTCCGCGCCGGGCGACGCTTTGGCGCCCGGCTGGAAGACGGGAGATGATTGGATCACTGCGTTTGGTTTTTCGGCAGCCATGCCGCATATGGCAGATCATTTGATGACTAAGTTCGGTTTTTTCTTCAAGCTGTGCCGCCCTTCGATGAAGCGGACCGTGCCGGACTTGGCGCGCATGACGACGGAGTGGGTGAGGCCGTAGGCCCCTTTCAGCCGCACGCCGCGCAGCAGCTCGCCGTCGGTGACGCCGGTGGCGGCAAAAATCGCGTCGTCTCCTTTCACCAAATCGTCCATGCGAAGCACTTTGTTGACGTCAATGCCCATTTGTTTGCATCGCTCGACTTCAGCGTCGTTTTGCGGCAGCAGCTTCCCTTGCAGTTCACCGCCAAGGCATTTCAAAGCGACCGCCGCAAGCACTCCTTCTGGCGCGCCGCCCGAGCCGAACAAAATGTCAACGCCGGTATGGTCGAACGCCGTGTTAATGGCGGCGGCGACATCGCCGTCATTGATAAGCTTAATGCGGGCGCCGGCTTCTCGCAGCTCATGAATGAGACGCTCATGGCGCGGACGGTTGAGGACAACCGCGACAACGTCTTCAATATCTTTGTTTTTCGCCTTTGCCACCGCTTTTAAATTGTCGATGATCGGCGCCTCAATGTCAATCATCCCGACCGCTTCCGGCCCAACGGCGATTTTCTCCATGTACATGTCCGGCGCATGAAGCAGATGACCATGGTCAGCGACAGCGACGACCGCCAATGCATTCCAGCCCCCGGAAGCGACGATGTTCGTTCCTTCAAGCGGGTCGACAGCGACATCGACGCGCGGCCCATAGCCGTTGCCGAGCTTTTCCCCGATATACAGCATCGGCGCTTCGTCCATTTCCCCTTCTCCGATGACGACGGTGCCTTTCATCGGCACGGTGTCAAACACATCACGCATCGCCGACGTCGCGGCGTCATCAGCCTCATTCTTTTTCCCACGCCCCATCCAGCGGGCGGCGGCAAGCGCCGCCGCTTCGGTGACGCGCACGAGTTCCATCGATAAGCTTCGTTCCATCGTCGTTCTCCCCTTCCCCTTTGTCGACTGGACATTACGCGTTTTTCACTTGCTCGATTTCTTCATCGGTCATTTTCTCGCGCCAAATGGTAGCGCCGATGTCGGACAGTTTTTCGACGAGGTTGCTGTAGCCGCGGTCAATATGCTCGACGCCGGTGATCTCCGTCACCCCGTCGGCCATCAGCCCGGCAATGACAAGCGCCGCCCCGGCGCGCAAATCACTCGCCTTCACTTTCGCCCCTTGCAGTTTGACCGGGCCGGTGACGATGGCTGAGCGGCCTTCGACTTTTACATTGGCGTTCATGCGCCGCAATTCATCGACATGCTTGAAGCGGGCGCTGTAAATCGTGTCGGTGACAACGCTTGTGCCGCTGGCTTTTGTCAGCAGCACGGTAAACGGTTGCTGCAGATCAGTTGGGAAGCCCGGATAGACGAGCGTCTTGACGTCAACCGCTTTCAAAACATCGGTGCCGCTGACGAGAACTTGATCTTCCCCCGTCTCCACGCGAACCCCCATCTCACGCAGTTTCGCCGTCAGCGATTCGACGTGCTGCGGGATGACGTTGTCAACGACGACTTCGCCATTGGTGGCCGCGGCGGCAATCATGTACGTCCCAGCTTCAATCCGATCCGGGATGATGGCATGGCGGCAGCCCGATAATTTTTCGACGCCGTCAATGCGGATCACATCGGTGCCGGCTCCTTTGATTTTCGCGCCCATATTCGAAAGCAATGTCGCTACATCGATGATTTCCGGCTCTTTCGCCGCATTTTCGATAATCGTCCGTCCTTTGGCGCGCACCGCCGCCAGCATGATGTTGATCGTCGCGCCGACGCTGACCACGTCCAAAAAAATGCGGGCTCCGCGCAGCTCCTCGGCGCGCAAATAAATGGCGCCCTGCTCGTTCGTTACGGTGGCGCCCAGCGCCTCAAACCCTTTGATATGCTGGTCAATCGGGCGCGGACCGAGATGACATCCGCCCGGCAAGCCGACAACCGCTTTTTTGAAGCGGCCAAGCATCGCCCCCATCAAATAGTAGGAGGCGCGCAGCTTTTTCACCTTCCCATTCGGAAGCGGCATAGACACCATATTTGTCGGGTCGATGACCGCCTCTTTGCCGTCAAACGAAAACGAGCCGCCGATTTCTTCGATCAAGCTTCCTAAAATGTGCACGTCGGAAATGTCCGGCAACCCCTCGATCGTCACCGGCGAATCGGCCAAAATGGCTGCAGGAATCAAAGCGACCGCGCTGTTTTTCGCACCGCTCACTTTGATCGTTCCCCGCAGCCGATCTCCGCCGATAATTTTGATTTTATCCATCGTCGTCTCCCTTCTTTGCTCGGAAGTTGGCTTCACCCCTGGGACGAAAAAGCAAAGCCGGGCGGGCTCATCACTCCCGGCCTGACCGCGGCAGAGCGAGCCCGCTTCACCCAAGAGGCAAACGGCTTACTTTCATTTTTGCCGATTCCAGTCGGCGAGAAACTTCTCAATTCCTTGATCGGTCAGCGGATGGTTGAACAACTGCATAAGCACCTTGTACGGAACCGTGGCAATATGCGCCCCGCGCAACGCCGCTTCCGTCACATGGTGCGGATGGCGGATCGAAGCGGCGATGATTTCCGTTTCAATGCCATGAATGTTGAAAATCTCAGCGATGGTGGAAATGAGCTCTAAACCGTTATGGCCGATGTCATCGAGGCGGCCGAGGAACGGAGAGACGTACGTCGCGCCGGCGCGTGCGGCCAAGAGCGCTTGGTTGGCGGTGAACACAAGCGTCACGTTCGTTTGAATCCCTTTTTCGCTGAACGCCCTGACTGCTTTTAAGCCTTCCGGCGTCATCGGCACTTTGATCGTAATGTTCGGGGCGATTTTCGCCAGCTCTTCGCCTTCCGCGATCATGCCAGCAGCATCGGTCGAAATGACTTCAGCACTGACCGAGCCAGAAACGATCGATGTAATTTCGCGCAACCGATCATGGAACGATACGTTTTCTTTCGCCACGAGGCTCGGGTTGGTCGTGACGCCGGCCAAAATGCCGAGTTCATGGGCATGTTTGATTTCTTCCAAGTTGGCGGTGTCAATAAAAAATTTCATGCTGGACCCTCCTTGTTATTCGTTGCACATGCAACGGCAGCCGCGCGGCGGCCAAACGCCGCCCGCGAAGCCGATTCATCGCGCTGCTTTTCCGGACGAGCCGAACTCGCGCATTTTGCCGATGACCGTCGCTTTGATGGCATCGCGGCCCGGGCCGATGATTTTGCGCGGATCATAGACGTTCGGGTCTTTCGCGAGCAGTTCGCGGACGACTTTGGTAAACGCCATTTGGTTTTCGGTATTGACGTTGATTTTCGATGTGCCAAGGGAGATCGCGCGTTGAATTTGTTCGGTCGGAATGCCGGTGCCGCCGTGGAGCACAAGCGGAACGCCGGTTAAATCGCGGATTTGTTCCATTTCGGCAAATCCGAGCTTCGGCTCTCCTTTGTACGGGCCGTGCACAGAACCGAGCGCCGGGGCGAGACAGTCGACGCCTGTCCGTTTGACAAGCTCTTCGCACTCTTTCGGGTCGGCGTAAATGATCCCTTCTCCGACGACGTCGTCTTCCTGCCCGCCGACGATGCCGAGTTCCGCTTCGACCGAAACGCCGCGCGCATGAGCATATTCAACGACTTGCGAGGTGATGCGGACGTTTTCTTCAAATGGATGGTGGGAGGCGTCAATCATAACCGAGGTGAACCCGGCGTCAATCGCCGCTTTGCATTTTTCAAAACTCGATCCATGGTCGAGATGGATGGCGACCGGAACGGTGATGTTCATGTCTTCCATTAACCCTTTGACCATATTGACGACCGTTTTGAATCCGCTCATATAGCGGGCCGCCCCTTCGGAGACGCCAAGGATGACCGGCGATTGTTCCTCTTCGGCCGCCGCTAAAATGGCTTGTGTCCATTCCAAGTTGTTAATGTTAAATTGACCGACCGCGTATTTGCCGCGCAGCGCCTCGTTGAGCATCTCTTTCATCGATACTAACGGCATGGTTACATCCTCCTTAGCTGATCGTCGTCTTTGTCGCCCTGGCGGTGACTGGGTCCACAGGCGCAAAATCCATCTACGTTATAAGCATACCAACTTGCCGGCAAAACGGCAACATTTCCACCCTTTATTCTCCTAAAGACGACAGCGTCATCCATGTCCATCGATGCGCTTTCTTTGCCAAAGGAAAGCCGCTCGTCGATGGCGCTGTCTAGGCGGTCATGTATTTTTTGACGGCAGCGCGCAAATCGTCAATATCAAACGGCTTGGCAAAATGCATCAGCGCCCCGAGCTCTTTCGTTTCTTGAATCATATCGAGCTCCCCGTAGGCGGTCATGATGATCACCTTAATATCCGGATCAATCTCTTTCAACCGTTTTAAAATTTCAATGCCGTCCATGCCAGGAATTTTCATATCAAGAAGCACAAGATCGGGGTGATGTTTGCGGGCGATTTCGAGCGCCTGCATGCCGTTGGCGGCCTGATACGTTACATACCCCTCCCGCTGAAACACTTCGTTGAGCAAAATGCGGATGCCGTATTGGTCGTCGACAATTAAAATTTGGTTTCCCACCGTTATGCACCTCTATTCTCTGTTTTCTCTCTATTAATGTTTCGCATTTGGCCAACCCATTTCCTGCTTGCTTTTCTTGTTGTTTGCCGATTTTGTATAATAGCGGCGAAGGGAGGCCGAACCGTGAAAATTTTAACGACGCAAACGATCGGATTGTTGCAAAAAATCGCCGCGGACGAAGAATGGGCGCTTGAAGACGGGGCGCGCCTGCTCGCTCAGGCCGCCATCGGTGATGGGCGCATTTGGCTGTATGGCATCGGTGAACTCGATGCGGTCGTCACCGCCGCGCTTCTTGGCCCCGATCCGCTGCCGAAAGCCAAACGGCTTGAGCCGACAGCAGCCGATGACTGGCAGGAAACGGACCGAGCGCTTCTATTTGCCCGCTTTTCCGCCGATCCTGAGGCCATTCGCCTCGTCGAACAGCTGCAGGCGCACGGCGTCGATGCAGTGGCCGTCGCGGCGCTCGTCAAGGATGAACCCGGACTGGCCGATACAGCCACCGTCTTTATCGACAGCAAACTTTCCCGCCCGCTCGTGCCGACCGAAGACGGCCGCCGCATCGGCATGCCGACGATCATCACCGCTTCATTCATCTACTACGGACTGCGCGTTTTGCTCGATGAAATTTTGACGGAATATGAATAACAGCCGCCATTACGACCTGCCAAAGGCCAAGAGGCATAGAAACCGCCCTAAAAACGGCGCCTGATCAATGGGCATCGTGCTTGACAAGATGAAACAGATCCAAAAAAGAAAGGGGTCTGAACCCAAAAGGCCGTTCTACGGCTTTTTTGGGACAGCCCCTTTTTCGTCACTCTTTCAGCGATGCTCTGACAAACTCGCGGAACAGCGGCTGCGGCCGCGTCGGACGCGAGGTGAATTCCGGATGGAATTGCGCGGCGACGAACCACGGATGATCCTTGAGTTCGATCACTTCAACCAACCGTCCGTCCGGGCTCGTGCCGGAAAAGACGAAGCCGTGCTCTTCCATGATCGCCCGGTATTGGTTGTTGAATTCGTACCGATGGCGATGGCGCTCGTAAATGACTTCATCCCCGTAGGCGGCGTAGGCAAGCGTCCCTTCCTGCAACTTGCATGGATACAAGCCGAGGCGGAGCGTGCCGCCTAAATCCTCGACATCCTTCTGCTCCGGAAGCAAGTCGATGATCGGATGCGGCGTGTTCGGGTCAAACTCGGACGAATGGGCGCCGGACAACCCGACAACATGGCGAGCAAATTCAATCGAGGCGAGCTGCATTCCTAAGCAAATGCCCAAAAACGGCACGCGCTGCTCGCGGGCGTAGCGGATCGCCTCAATCTTCCCTTCGACCCCGCGGTCGCCGAACCCGCCCGGAACTAAAATGCCGTCCACCTCTTTCAACAGGTCGGCTACATTGTCACGCGTCACATGCTCAGCATTGATCCACTGAATATCAATGTCGGTGTCAAACGCATACCCCGCATGACGGAGCGCCTCAACAACAGAAATATACGCGTCCGGAAGCTCGACGTATTTGCCGACCAAAGCGATTTTCGTCGTTTTCGATAAGTTGCGCACTTTCTCCACAAGCGCCTTCCATTCGGTCATATCCGCTTCGCCGCAGTTGAGGCGCAAATGTTCGCACACGATTTGGTCCAGTTTTTGTTCTTGAAGCATAAGGGGAACCGCATACAGCGTGTCGGCATCGCGCGCCTCGATGACCGCTTTCGGATCGATATCGCAAAAGAGGGCGATTTTCTCTTTCATTTCCTGCGGCATCGGCATTTCCGTGCGCACGACGATGACGTTCGGCTGAATGCCGAGGCTGCGCAATTCTTTCACGCTGTGCTGCGTCGGCTTCGTTTTCATTTCACCCGCCGCCTTGATGTACGGCACGAGCGTGCAGTGAATGTACATGACGTTTTCGCGTCCAACATCGCTTTTAATTTGGCGGATCGCTTCTAAAAACGGAAGCGATTCAATATCGCCGACCGTGCCGCCGATCTCCGTAATGACGACATCGGCGTTCGTCTCTCTTCCGGCCCGGAAGACACGCTCTTTAATTTCATTGGTAATGTGCGGAATGACTTGCACCGTGCCGCCTAGATAATCGCCGCGGCGCTCTTTGCGGATGACGGCGGAATAAATTTTTCCTGTCGTCACGTTGCTGTATTTGTTTAAATTAATATCGATGAACCGTTCATAATGCCCTAAATCCAAATCCGTCTCTGCACCGTCGTCTGTGACGAACACCTCGCCGTGCTGATACGGGCTCATCGTCCCTGGATCGACGTTAATGTACGGGTCAAACTTTTGGATTGTCACGTTCAACCCACGGTTTTTCAACAAACGTCCAAGCGAAGCCGCCGTAATCCCTTTCCCGAGCGAGGAAACAACGCCGCCCGTCACAAAAATGTATTTCGTCATTTTGTCTTCCCCCTTGCCGAAATTGCGATAACAGTTTCAGTGTTTGCGAAAGGCGCAAATAAAAAACGCTCCGCTTACCGTACGTAAGGGAGCGATCAATTTGTTCGTTTTCAAGAGCCCAACACACATTGTACCGGGTTCTCCTGGCAAAGTCAAGCGGTTATTCGTCTTCCTCCGGCTCTTCGAGATCAAGCTCTTCATCAAGCGGCGCATCATCCAGCTCAAACTCTTCTTCGCCGAGAATGTCATCGTCAAACGCGACATCTTCGTCCAGATCAAATTCTTCATCTTCCAAGAGCTCGTCTTCATCCAACTCGAGCTCTTCCTCATCATATTCATCCAAATCGTCGTAATCGAGATCTTCATCTTCAAGCAACTCATCGTATTCATCGTATTCATCGTCAAGCGCTTTTTTCTTCTTCTTCGGCTTGACGATCATCACCGTTTCGTCTTCTGTCTGGTCAAACGGATACCACGCGCGCAATCCCCAGACGTTTTCCCCAACGCAAATAAACCGGCCGTCGATGTTTAAATCGGTGTAATATTGGGCCAGCCGCGCCTCCACCTCTTCTTCCGATATGCCGGCCAGCGCTGCTGCTTCACGAACGAGTTGATCAAACGGCAGCGCCTCCCGCTTGTCAAGCAAAATGAGGTTCGCCAGCTCGACGAACGACATCTCCTGCAAATCCTCCGGCGAGTATTGCTGCTGCAGGCTCAAGTTCAGCACTCCCCTTCTATATTAATGAAACAAATGAATGCAAGTGGAATACATACCATTCATTATAAACAAATTGTCGGGGTTTATGCTACCCATTTGCCGAAAAAAGCAAAGGAGGGCAGCCCTGCGGCGAGGGTGACCCTCCTCCCGATTCCGACCTATCCGTTGTCACAATCACCTTTTGTTCACACCGTTCCACTTTTCCTTACGAAGCCCATTCGTCTTCATCTTTTAGCTCAATCCGCGTTCCGTTCTCGTTTCGCCTCCGGCGGGCCAGTGCGCCAACAGCCGCTCATTCTACCAATCTGCTAAAATTCAATGGACCGTTATCCATTGTGATCGAGGCCATCCATCCAAAGCTGCGAACAACGGAACGCCCTTGAATTACATATTACGCCGGTATTGTCCGCCGACTTCGTACAAGGCGCGGGTGATTTGTCCAAGGCTGGCCGTTTTAACCGTTTCCATCAATTCTTCGAAAATGTTGCCGCCGCTTGTCGCCACTTGCTTCAACCGCTCAAGCGCCGGGCCGGCTTTGTCTTTGTTCCGCTCTTGGAATTCGCGCAAGTTGCGGATTTGCGTTTCTTTTTCCTCATACGTCGCCCGGGCGAGCTGAATGTTGTTCAGCTCCTCTTCTGACGGCGGATTCGGATTCAAGAACGTGTTGACGCCGATGATCGGCAGTTCACCGCTATGTTTCTTCGTTTCGTAGTAAAGCGATTCATCTTGAATTTTGCCTCGCTGGTATTGCATTTCCATCGCCCCAAGCACGCCGCCGCGGTCGTTCAGCCGTTCAAACTCTTGCAACACCGCTTCTTCGACCAAGTCGGTCAACTCTTCAATGATGAACGACCCTTGGAGCGGGTTTTCGTTTTTGGTCAAGCCAAACTCTTTCGTGATAATGAGTTGGATCGCCATCGCCCGACGGACCGACTCTTCGGTCGGTGTCGTGATCGCTTCATCATAGGCGTTCGTATGCAGTGAGTTGCAGTTGTCATAAATCGCCAACAGCGCCTGCAGCGTCGTGCGGATGTCGTTGAAGTCGATCTCCTGTGCGTGCAATGAACGGCCGGACGTTTGGATATGGTATTTCAGTTTCTGGCTCCGTTCGTTGGCGCCGTATTTTTCACGCATGACGATAGCCCAAATGCGGCGGGCGACGCGGCCGATGACCGAATACTCCGGATCGAGGCCATTGCTGAAGAAAAACGACAAGTTCGGCGCAAAATCGTCAATGTGCATGCCGCGGCTCAAGTAATACTCGACATACGTAAAGCCGTTCGCAAGCGTAAACGCTAGCTGCGTGATCGGGTTTGCCCCCGCCTCGGCGATATGGTAGCCGGAGATCGACACCGAATAGTAGTTGCGAACGCGGTGCTTGATGAAATACTCTTGAATGTCGCCCATCATTTTTAAGGCGAAATCGGTCGAGAAAATGCACGTGTTTTGCCCTTGGTCTTCCTTCAAAATATCGGCTTGCACCGTGCCGCGCACCGTTTGCAGCGTCCATTCTTTCACTTGTTCATATTCTTCCGGCGTGAGCGGGCGGCCAAGCTCGGCTTCCTTTTTCTCGACTTGCTGGTCGATCGCCGTATTCATAAACATCGCGAGCAAAATCGGAGCCGGGCCGTTGATCGTCATCGACACGGATGTGAGCGGGTCGCACAAATCAAACCCTTTGTACAGCTTTTTCATGTCATCCAACGTGCAGACGCTGACGCCGCTTTCCCCGATTTTGCCGAAAATATCCGGTCGGTAGTCCGGGTCTTCGCCATAGAGCGTCACGGAGTCAAACGCCGTGCTGAGCCGCTTCGCCTTGTCTTCTTTGCACAAATAATGGAAGCGGCGGTTCGTGCGCTCCGGCGTCCCTTCGCCGGCAAACTGCCGCTTCGGATCCTCCCCTTGGCGCTTGAACGGGAAGACGCCGGCCGTATACGGGAACGATCCCGGAACGTTTTCTTTATACACCCAGCGCAAAATCTCTCCGTAGTCTTTGAATTTCGGCAAAATGACTTTCGGAATGTCCAAACCGGACAACGTTTTCGTCGTCAGTTCAGTCACGATTTCTTTATCGCGCACTTTCGTGACAAATTGTTTTGCCGCATATTTCGCTTTCGTTTCTTCCCATGTTGCCAAAATGCGCTTCGATTCCGGCGTCAATTTCGCCTCATAATCCGCTTTGAGCGTCTCGAGCGCGCGGATGACGTCTTCCGCTTCGCCCCGTTCCTTCGCCGCTTCGATGGCCCCCTCGATTTGGAAGAGGCGTCGGGCCACCTCGACTTGCTGCTCGGCGCGGCGGTGGTACGAACGGACCGTTTCCGCGATTTCGCGCAAATAGTAACGGCGCTCGTTCGGAATGATGACATTATGCTTTTCGACATTGGCGACCGTTTTCAAGTTTGTTTTCCAATTCGTTCCTGCTTTTTGATTGATCGTCTCCACAAGCGCGACAAAGAGCGTATTCGTGCCTGGGTCGTTAAACTGGCTGGCGATTGTACCGTACACCGGCATTTCCGAAACATCGCGGTCAAACAGCTGATGGCTGCGCTGATATTGTTTTTGCACTTGCCGTTTTGCGTCTTCTGACCCTTTGCGCTCGAATTTATTAATGACAATCAAATCGGCATAGTCGATCATGTCGATTTTCTCAAGCTGCGTCGGCGCGCCGAACTCGCTTGTCATGACGTACATCGACACGTCGCACACTTCGGTAATGGCGGCGTCGCCTTGGCCGATCCCGCTCGTTTCAATGATGACAAGATCAAATCCGGCCGCTTTGACAACCGAAATGGCATCGCGAATCGCCGGCGACAGTTCCGTGCGGGAATGGCGCGTGGCCAAGCTTCTCATGTAAACGCGCGGCGAGTTGATCGAGTTCATCCGGATGCGGTCGCCCAACAGCGCCCCGCCCGTTTTTTGCTTCGTCGGGTCGACGGACAAGATCGCGATTTTGATATCCGGAATTTCGTTTAAAAAGCGGCGGACGAGCTCATCGGTGAGCGAGCTTTTCCCTGCCCCGCCTGTGCCGGTGATGCCAAGCACCGGGACGCGCTTCTCGAGCGCCTTCACTTGTTCGATGGCCGCTTCCGCCGCCGCGGCCGCCTCTTTGTTTTCCCCCTCGGCGCGATATTCGCACAGCGTAATGAGACGGGCGATCGCCTGCACATCACCCGACGCGAGCCGTTCGACTTCATCGGTCACCGCCGTCACGGTCGGAAAATCGCACTCCTCAAGCATGACGTTGATCATCCCTTGCAAACCGAGGCGCCGCCCGTCTTCCGGCGAGAAAATGCGGGCGATGCCGTATTCGTGCAGCTCTTTGATCTCGCGCGGGATGATGACGCCGCCCCCGCCGCCGTAAATGCGGATGTGGGATGCTCCCCGCTCTTGGAGAAGATCGTACATATATTTAAAAAATTCCATATGCCCGCCTTGATACGAGGAAACGGCAATCCCTTGCACATCTTCCTGAATGGCGGCATTTACAATCTCTTCCACAGAGCGGTTATGGCCCAAATGGATGACCTCGGCGCCGCTCGCCTGCAAAATGCGGCGCATAATGTTGATTGAGGCGTCATGACCGTCAAACAAGCTCGATGCGGTCACAAAGCGGACGTGATGCTTCGGGCGGTAAATGTGCGCCATCGTTTCTCCTCCCCCTTTTAGACTCGCTGTTTCTCCATAATCCCCTTTAATAAAAACTCAGTTTGCAGTTCGATATATTCATCGAGTGTATACATTTTTCGCAGCACCCAACGGCGGAACGCCCACATTTGCCCAAGAACGACGATGTTGTGGGCAAACAGGCGGATTTCGCTTTCAGAAAGCTGCAGCGCCCCGTTCTCAACGCATGCGCGCAAAATATGTTCGAAAATGGCCGCCATATCGAGTTCTTTATTCAACACATACGGCAGCGATTCTTTGCTTAGCGCTTTCACTTCTTGGTACATGACAAGCACTTCGTCGTCCAGTTCATCCACGACCCGGAAATAGTGGGCAATGGCGCGCCTCAGCCCTTCGATCGTGCCGTGGTGGGCCCCGATGTCTTGTTCCGTCCGCTCCCGCACTTCGTCGTAAATGCGGTCGCACACGAGATAGAGGACGTCTTCTTTCTTGCGGATGTACTCGTACAACGTGCCGATGCTGAAGCCAGACGCTTTGGCGATCTCTCTTGTCGTCGTTTGGTGGAACCCTTTTTGTTTAAACAAGGAAATCGCGCCTTTGATCATCTCATTGCGTCGTTTTTTTACGAGCTTTTCGTCTTTAACCGATGCAATCACTTCCCGTTTTTTCATATTCGTTGTCTCTCCCCCATTCCCATTTGACGGCAGGGCGGCGACCCGCCCCATGCCGATCCGTGCGCCCTTCCCCAAAGCGCCAAGCGACCGTTCAGATCGAAATGAAATGACGCACAATGTCTCAATCGCGCGCCAACACGAATGAGTTGACGCGCAATGTTTAATTGCGTGTCAACACGAATGAGTTGACGTGCAATGTTTAATTGCGTGTCAACACGAATGAGTTGACGCGCAATGTTTAATTGCGTGTCAACATGCGCGAAATGACAAGGCGCTGGATTTCTTGCGTTCCTTCGTAAATTTGCGTAATCTTCGCGTCGCGCATAAACCGCTCGACCGGGTAGTCTTTCGTGTAGCCGTTGCCGCCGAAAATTTGCACCGCCTCGACCGTCACTTTCATCGCCGTGTCGCCGGCAAACAGTTTCGCCATGGCGGATGCTTTGCCGTACGGCAAGCCATTCGACTCCAACCATGCCGCTTGATAGGTCAAGAGCCGCGCCGCTTCAATGGCCGTCGCCATGTCAGCGAGCTTGAAGGCGACCCCTTGCTGCTCGATGATCGGTTTGCCGAACTGGACGCGCTGTTTCGCATAGTCCACCGCCGCATCGAGCGCGCCCTGGGCAATGCCGACCGCTTGGGCGGCGATGCCGTTGCGACCGCCATCGAGCGTCATCATGGCGATTTTAAACCCTTCTCCTTCTTGACCGAGTAAGTTTTCTTTCGGAATGCGGCAGTCTTCAAAAATGAGCTCCGTCGTCGGCGACGAACGAATGCCGAGTTTCTTTTCTTTTTTGCCGAACGAAAAGCCCGGCGTTCCTTTTTCCACGATAAAGGCGCTGATCCCTTTATGCCGCTTTTCCGGATCGGTCACGGCAAACACGACGTAAATTTCCGCTTCGCCGCCGTTGGTGATCCATACTTTTGAACCTTTTAAAATGTAATGATCCCCGTCTTTTACCGCACGCGTTCTCATCGAGGCGACATCCGACCCCGCCCCCGGCTCGGACAGAGCATATGCCCCAAGTTTTTCCCCAGTCGCTAAGGCGCGCAAATACTTCCGCTTTTGTTCTTCGTTGCCGAACTTGTAAATCGGCCAGCTGGCGAGCGATATATGCGCGGAGAGCGTCACCCCGGTCGAGGCACAGACGCGCGACAGCTCCTCAACCGCGATGACATAAGCTAAATAATCGCCGCCAATGCCGCCGTATTCTTCCGGCCACGGAATGCCTGTCAAGCCAAGTTCGGCCATTTTATTGAAAATGCCGCGGTCAAACCGCTCTTCTTCGTCGCGTTCAGCGGCAGTCGGCGCTACTTCGTTTTCGGCAAATTCGCGCACCATTTTTCGCAGCATTTCATGTTCTTCGCTCAATCGAAAGTTCATCTCGTCATTCCCCCGTTTTCCTATATATCCGAAATCCTCGTCCCCCGTGCTAGCGTGATCACCGTTTTCCAAAGACAGACAACGAATCGTTGTTTGGAAAAGAGAATAGGATCGCTCCGGCTGCACAACAAAACGCAGCAAAAGACAGAGCTCCATGTTTATGCCTCGATCCCTGAAGGCGGTATTGTTCAGCCTTCCAACAGAACAACCGTCGGCTTGCCTTCGACAGTCGAAAATGGACAAACCACTTTTCCATCAAGGATATGTTAAACTTCTTTGTTGCATCTATATGGTTCGGATTGGTTCATCAACATGCCTGGCTACAAATGTTTGCTGATCACGATGCGCTGAATTTCGCTCGTTCCTTCGTAAATTTGCGTAATTTTCGCGTCACGGAACAATCGTTCGACCGGGTAGTCTTTCGTGTAGCCGTTGCCGCCGAAAATTTGCACCGCCTCGATGGCATTGTCCATCGCAGTTTGTGAAGCGAAGAGCTTCGCCATCGACGCCTCTTTTCCGCACGGCAGCCCTTGCGCGCGCAGCCAAGCGGCGCGATAGACGAGCCATTTCGCCGCTTCCGCCGCCGTTGCCATATCGGCAAGCTTGAAAGCGACGCCTTGCTGCTCGATGATCGGTTTGCCAAACTGCACCCGCTCTTTCGCGTAGGCGACTGCATGTTCGACTGCCGCCTCGGCGATGCCGAGCGCTTGGGCAGCAATGCCGATCCGACCGACGTCAAGGTTGGCCATTGCGATTTTAAATCCTTCTCCTTCTTCACCGAGCAAGTTTTCCGCCGGCACTTCAGCATCTTCAAACGTAATGGTCACCGTTCGCGACCCATGCAGCCCCATCTTCTTCTCATCTTTGCCGATCGACATCCCTGGCGTCCCTTTTTCCACAATAAACGCGGAAATGCCGCGGCTTCCGGCTTCTTCCGAATTCGTGCGGGCGAAGACGATGTACGTATCCGCCTCTCCGCCGTTGGTGATGAAAATTTTCGATCCGTTCAAGATATAGCGATCGCCGCGGCGCACCGCTTTTGTCTTCAAGCTTTTTGCGTCCGAGCCGGCGCTCGGTTCAGTAAGGCAAAACGCCCCCAAGTACTCACCTCGGGCGAGCTTTGTCACGTATTTTTGTTTCTGCTCTTCGGTGCCGAAATACAAGATCGGGTTCGTGCCGACCGACGTATGCACTGATAAGATGACACCGACGGTCGGGCTCACTTTCGAAATTTCATGAATGGCGATGATGTACGAAACAAAGTCCATACCCGCGCCGCCGTATTGTTCGGGCACGGTGATGCCCATGAGACCGAGTTCCGCCATTTTCGCTAAAATCGGGCGCGGAAACTCTCCTTGTTCCATACGCTCGACAAATGGGGCAATCTCTGCCGCGGCGAACTCGCGCACCATTTGCCGCATCATTTCCTGCTCTTCGGTGAAGCGAAATTCCATGAAATGGCCTCCTTCCGATGTCGCTGACACAATGGTGTTTTCAGGCGCTTCTCCGCTCCATGGGGCAGCCAGCAGGCAGCTGAACGATTCTATAGATTTGCCTTAATTATAGGCCGCAAAACAGCGTTCCCGCATGCACCCAACGTGCGGCGTTACGGTCGGCAGACAGCATAGCGGGCGCCGCCCCCGCACATTGCAGCACGCTTCGGCATTGTCCTGGAGCGACGCCAAGCGGTTTATTCATACGTGTAAAATCCGCGGCCCGTCTTGCGGCCGAGCCAGCCGGCTTTCACATATTTGCGCAAGAGCGGGCATGGGCGGTATTTGTCATCCCCGAACCCCTCATGAAGCGTTTCCATAATGTATAAGCACGTATCGAGCCCGATAAAATCAGCGAGCGTCAACGGACCCATCGGATGGTTCATGCCGAGCTTCATCACTTCATCGATGGCTTCTTTGGTCGCCACCCCTTCGTACAAGGCATAAATCGCTTCGTTGATCATCGGCATGAGGACGCGGTTCGAAATAAAGCCCGGAAAGTCGTTCACTTCGACCGGCACTTTGCCGAGCTTGCGGGCCACGGCTTCGATCGTTTCATACACGTCATCAGCCGTCGCCAAACCGCGGATAATTTCGACGAGCTTCATCACCGGCACCGGGTTCATAAAGTGCATGCCGATCACTTTCTCTGGCCGTTTCGTTGCAGCGGCAATTTCCGTAATCGGCAGCGACGACGTGTTCGACGCTAAAATCGCCTCCGGGCGGGCGAGCGCATCGAGCTCGGCGAACAGCTTTGTTTTCACGTCCATGTTTTCGATGACCGCTTCAATGACAAGATCCGCTTCAGCGGCGGCATGCAAGTCGGTCGAGCGGGCAAGCCGCTCGAGCGCGGCGTCTTTGTCCGCCGCTGTCATTTTTCCTTTTTCCACTTGGCGGGCGAGCCCTTTTTCGATGTTGGCTATTCCTTTGTCCAACTGCGCCTCGCTAATGTCGTACAAAAACACTTGATAGCCGGCGACGGCGCACACTTGAGCGATTCCGGACCCCATCTGTCCGGCGCCGACGACCATGATTGTTTTCACATCCATCTTCTGTTCCCCCTATCGTCCGCTTTGCGTTTCTTGTCCCGCGCTCAAACTCATATGCCTCAGCCGCCAACAACCAACGGCAACCGGTCTTTGCATCGTCATCACAACAACCCTTTGGTGTCAACCGTTGATAGGGCGGCTGTTGCGGCAATGAACAACGTGCCGCGCGCTGCGACAGAGACAGCAGCGGTATGCCGCACCATGACGCGATGCCTCATGACGCAACGCTTGAGGCAGACAGACGTGGACACGCCGCGTCCTATGCCTTGGCGCAACGCGGGAAGGCGGGGGCAGAATGCCGCATGCCCGCCGCCCCGCTCGTTATACCTCGACCAAGATGGCATCGCCTTGGCCGCCGCCGCTGCAGATGGCAGCGATGCCGAGGCCGCCGCCGCGGCGTTTCAGCTCATAAATGAGCGTGAGAATGATGCGCGCCCCGCTCGCGCCGATCGGATGGCCGAGGGCGACGGCGCCGCCGTTGACGTTTACTTTTTCTGGGTCAAGCCCAGCGATTTGAATGGCCGCCAATGCGACAGCGGCAAACGCTTCGTTCACTTCAAACAAGGCAATGTCGTGGACCGTATTTCCTGCTTTGCGGAGCAGCTCATTGATGACAAGTCCCGGCGTTTTCGGGAAGTCTTTCGCCTCGACGGCGATGGCGGTGTGGGCGACGACCGTCGCAAGCGGCTTGAGCCCCTCTTTGGCGGCGCGCTCCTCGCTCATCAAAACAAGCGCGGCGGCGCCGTCGTTGACGCCCGGGGCGTTGCCGGCGGTGATTGTCCCTTCCGGGTCAAACACCGGCGGCAGTTTCGCCAATGCTTCAAGCGACGTGTCTTTGCGCGGCGCCTCGTCGCGTTCGACGACAAGCGGCTCCCCTTTGCGCTGCGGAATCGTCACCGGAACGATCTCTTCCGCGAGCCGGCCGGCTTCGATGGCGGCAATGGCGCGCATATGGCTGCGGTACGCCCACTCATCCTGCGCCTCGCGTGTAATGCCAAGTTCACGCGCTGTATTCCCGCCATAAACGCCCATATGAACACCCGTAAAGCTGCAAGTGAGGCCGTCATACACCATTAAATCTTTCACCGTGCTGTCGCCCATTCGCAGCCCCCATCGGGCCTTCGGCAACACGTACGGAGCGTTGCTCATCGACTCCATGCCGCCCGCGACGACGACATCGGCTTCGCCTAAACGGATGAGCTGATCCGCGAGCGTCACGGCGCGCATGCCCGATGCGCATACTTTATTGACCGTCTCGGTGCGAACATGCCAAGGAATGCCGGCATGGCGCATCGCCTGCCGTGACGGGAGCTGCCCTTGCCCCCCTTGCAGAACCGTGCCTAAAATGACATGATCGACTTGTTCTGCGCTCACGTCCGCGCGGGCAAGCGCTTCTTTCACGGCAATGCCGCCGAGTTCTGATGCTGACAACGCTTGCAAAGAACCGCCCAATTTTCCGAACGGGGTGCGCGCCCCACTGACAATCACCGTTTTGCCCATCTTCCTCTCCCCTTCTCGTTGAATAAGAAAGCGATTACAAAACGCAGACTGAACGCTCGCTCGATAGCGGTGCGAAAGAGAAGGTGTACAACGGTACACCCTCTCCTCTGCTCTTATTCACTATTTTAAAAAATAAAAATTGTCTGCGCAACTATTTTTACGATGCGGCTTCCTCTTTTTCTTCCCCGAACACCGATTTCGCCAACAGTTCGGCGACATCGTACGTAGAGACGCGGTCTTCCACTTCCTTGGCTTTCGTTCCATCGGTCAACATGGTCAAGCAGTACGGACAGCCGGAGCTGATGACCGTCGGGTTGACGGCGAGCGCTTGCTCCGTACGGGCGACGTTGATCCGGTTGCCGGTCGTCTCCTCCATCCACATGAGGCCGCCGCCGGCGCCGCAGCACATGCCGCGTTCGCGGTTGCGCTCCATTTCGACCAGCTCGACGCCCGGGATGGCGCGCAAAATTTTCCTTGGGGCGTCATAGACGTCATTGTAGCGTCCTAAGTAGCACGAGTCATGGAACGTAATGCGTTCATTCACCGGATGTTTCGGCACGAGCCGCCCTTCTTCGATGAGCTTGGCGAGCAGCTCGGTATGATGATACACTTCCGCTTCGAACCCAAAATCCGGGTATTCGTTTTTGAACGTGTTGTAGGCGTGCGGGTCGATCGTCACGATTTTCTTGACGCCCGCTTTTTCAAACTCAGCGATGTTGTTCGTCGCCAACTCTTGGAATAAAAATTCATTCCCTAACCGGCGCGGCGTATCGCCCGAGTTTTTCTCCTTGTTGCCTAAAATCGCAAACTTGACGCCCGCTTCGTTCAGCAGTTTGGCAAAAGCGAGGGCGATTTTTTGGCTCCGGCTGTCATACGACCCCATCGAGCCGACCCAGAACAAGTACTCGATCTCTTCGCCCGCTTTCGCCGCTTCTTTGACGGTCGGCACATGCACATCATCGCGCAGCTCGCGCCAGTTTTCCCGTTCTTTTCGGTTCAAGCCCCACGGATTGCCTTGGCGCTCGATGTTCGTCATCGCCCGCTGCGCATCCGGATTCATTCTCCCTTCCGTCAAGACAAGGTAGCGGCGCAAATCGATGATCTTATCAACGTGCTCATTCATGACCGGACATTGATCCTCACAGTTGCGGCACGTCGTACAGGCCCAAATCTCTTCTTCGGTGATGACATCGCCGATGAGGCTCGGCATTTCGATCGCCGCCGCCTGCTCCGACGCCGCGGCGAACGCGAGCTGATTGCCCCTTGTGTTTTTGAAAGCGAACGCTGGCACCCATGGCGCGCGGGACGTGACCACCGCCCCTTTTTCCGTCAAATGGTCGCGCAGTTTTAAAATCAAGTCCATCGGAGACAACATTTTCCCTGTCCCGGTCGCCGGACACATGCTTGTGCAACGGCCGCACTCGACACAGGCGTACAAGTCGATCAGCTGCTTTTGCGTAAAATCTTCAATTTTGCCGACGCCAAACGACTCTTGCCCCTCGTCTTCAAAGTTGATCGGCGCAAGCTTCGGCCGCGTCAATCGGCTGAAAAAGACGTTGATCGGCGCAGCGATCAAATGGGCGTGCTTTGATTGCGGCACGTACACGAGGAACGTGAGCAAAATCAACAGATGCACCCACCAGGCGATAAAGAAGAGCACCGCCGCTCCGGTTTCGCCGACCCATGAAAACATGGCAGCGATGAGCGAGGCGACCGGCTCGCTCCATCCCGCTTCTTCGCCGTGCCAAATGATGCTCATCCCGTTGCCGAACAACACCGACAGCATGAGCCCGGCGATAAAGATGAGGACAAGCCCGGCTTTGAAGTCGCGCTTTAAACGGACGAGCTTTTCAATATAACGGCGGTAAAAGGCGGCGAGCACCGCGATCAAAATAAGCAAGGTGACGATTTCTTGGAAAAACGTAAATCCCGCATACAGCGGCCCAAGCGGCAAATGCGCCCCCGGCGCAAGCCCTTTGATGATGAAATCAATCGCGCCAAATTGGACAAGAATAAAGCCATAGAAAAAGACGACGTGGATCAGTCCGCTTTTTTTGTCCTTGAGCAGTTTTTTCTGGCCGAACACGTTGACCCAGATGTTTCGCAGCCGTTCTTTTACTTTGTGGTCAAACTCGACTTTTTTGCCGAGTTTGATGTACATCGCCCGCGTTTTGACGACATACGCAAACAAGTAGATTGCGTAAGCGGTTACAAGCAAAAACGCGAGCCAGTTCACCACCAACAAGGCATTCATCTTCTCTCTCCTTCCCCCCGCTTTTCGAGCGAATGTGTTGCCATAACAAAAGAAATTTTCAGAATTCGCTTTATGTCTATTGTACAAATGAATGAGCATTCAGTCAATAGCCTTTTTTCACCCAAGCCGCGAAAACTTCTCCTTTGCAACAGAGCAATCGCCGGGGAATCATTGATTTGTTCCGCCCTCTATAGACTTCCATGACGAAAAATATTCGGTTCATCACCACAACGTGCACTGGACAAATGGGACGTTTCCTTGAGCCACTATGCATCCAAAATATCGATTTACTAATTTCTTCCTTACAGGCGTAAGAAAGGTGTGTTCTGAAACAGTCAAGTACAACTTTGGGTGAAGAGCGGATCTTCACCACAAAGTGTACTTGACAAAGAAAGACGATCATGAGAAAGAAAACCAAAACAGCTTTTTTCCTTTTTATACCACACCTCTCTTTGAGCAACATTGCCATGATGTTTATCTTTAAAAGTCAAGCATATCTTTTGGTGATGAACATTAGGAGACAAAAAATTCATCAATATGGGAATTTTATTCATTTGGAGTTCGGGTACGTTCACGATAGAGGCAATTTGAAACGTTTTGCGCGTTCTCGGGCACATTAATAAATACCGAATCAACATAGGAGGAGATGGGATGGTCGTCATTTCCGTCATTTCCATCGTATTGCTGCTCGTTTATCTTGATGACAAGCTTGGACAGTTCATCTTCCGCAATGGGCGCAAAAAAGTCGTCTACCCGGAGCGGAGAAGCGATATTTCCCTCTATATCAATGGCAGGCATTTATTTTCTGATTACTTCGCTGAACTAGGCCGCGCCCGCGATCATATTCACGTCTTGTTTTACATTATAAAAAATGACGAAACGAGCGCGCCATTTTTCCAAATTTTGAAGGAAAAAGCAGCTGCCGGCGTGAAAGTGCGAGTGTTGACCGATTGGGTCGGCAGCTTTGGACTGCCGAAAGCGCTCATCCATTCGCTCAAGGAAAGCGGGGTGGAGTTCGCCTATGCCCGAAAGCCGCGCTTTCCGTTTTTCATTTACCGCCTCAACCGCCGCAACCATCGAAAAATTACGGTCATCGACGGGCGGGTCGGCTACATCGGCGGCTTTAACATCGGCCGCGAATACAACGGAAAAGACGCCAACTTCGGCGAATGGCGCGATTACCACTTAAAAGTGAACGGCGAAGGGGTTCACGACTTGCAAGAACAGTTTTTGCACGATTGGGAAGAAGCAACGGGCCGGATGGTGTCTGACAAACATCGCTACTTCCCGCCGCTTCCGGCTGGCGCCATTCGCCATCAGCTCGTCGCCACCAACGGCGCTGCCCTTGAAGAACAGTTTATCGAGATCATCCGCCAGGCGAAAAAAGAAATTATGATCGGCAGCCCATACTTCATTCCAAGCCAGCCGCTGTTTCACGAGCTGATGGAAGCGCTTCGGCGCGGAGTGCGTGTGACCGTCCTTGTGCCGCTGAAGGCGGACCATTTATTTGTCAAAGAGGCTGCCTATCCGTACTTTTATCGACTCTTGAAAGCCGGCGCGCGCATTTACCGCTTTTACCAAGGATTTTACCATGCAAAAACACTCGTCATCGATGAGGAGTGGTGTGACGTCGGCACAGCGAATTTCGATCGGCGCAGCTTGTTTTTGAACGGCGAAATCAACTGCTATGTATTTGACCGCGCGTTTACCTGCCTCGTCAAACGGGCGATCGAGCGCGATTTACTGCGCGCCGAGCCGCTGACGGTCGACTTTTGGCACAAACGCTCGCTTCTTGACCGCGGCAAACAGTCGATTTCCCAGCTTATCTCTGCCTGGCTTTGACCGGTTTTACGGGGCATTTCCGAAAAAAAACGGGTCAACCAAAAAAACCCGGCGGGCGCTGCTGGCCGCCTGATGCCGCCAAAACTGCGCCGGCCGGGATTCTGCTCCCTGTTTCTCGATGGTCTTAGTCATGAAGCGTTCGCTTATTTCCAAAACGCCGTGAACCAGTGAAACAACCGCATGCCGAGATACACCCCGACGATGCCGGCGATGCCGGCCAACGCCGGGGGAGCGGGAATCGGCAGACGGAACAGCGTGAACAAAAAACCTACGATCATGCCTGTCAGAAGCGACAGCACGATTTCCTTCATGAGATTCGTCCTCCACTCTCGTTTTTCTTTAGAATGCCCAAAAAAGAGGGGGCGCTCTCTTTGATGCCCCCTCGTTCGTTTACATTTGTTCCGGCGCTGAAACGCCAATAAGCGCTAACGCATTTTGCAGCGTAATTTGCACCGCCTTGACAAGCGCGAGGCGGGCTTTTGTTTTTTCGATGTTGTCCAGATCAAGAACTTTTTCCGCGTTATAAAAGCTATGGAGAGCGGAAGCCAAATCGAATGCATAGGCGGTGACGCGATGCGGCATCCGCTTGAGCGCCGCCTCGGCGACGACATCAGGGAAATCGCCGAGCACTTTGAGCAGCTCGATTTCCTTTTCCGTTTCCACAAGATGGCCAAGCGCCAAGTCGCCGTCATAGGAAATGTGTTGTTCCTCCGCTTGGCGAAGAATGCTCGAAACGCGGGCGTGCGCGTATTGGACGTAGTAAACCGGGTTTTCATTCGACTGCGACATGGCCAAGTCCATGTCAAAATCTAAATGCGTATCGCCCGAGCGCATCGCAAAGAAATAGCGAACGGCGTCGACGCCGACTTCTTCCATGAGCTCGCGCATCGTCACCGCCTTGCCGGTGCGCTTGCTCATTTTGACGCGCTCACCGTTTTGGTATAGGTTCACCATTTGAATGATTTCCACTTCAAGCGCCTCCGGATCGTAGCCGAGCGCCGCGATCGCCGCCTTCATGCGCGGAATGTAGCCGTGGTGGTCCGCTCCCCAAATGTTGATGAGCTTTTTGAACCCGCGCCGCAGCTTGTCTTGATGGTAGGCGATGTCCGGAAGCAAGTACGTATATGTGCCGTCCTGCTTAATTAAGACGCGATCTTTATCGTCCCCAAACGCCGTCGAACGGAACCAAGTCGCCCCGTCCTGCTCGTAAATGTAGCCGCGCTCGCGCAAAGTGGAAAGCGCTTCGTCGATTTTTCCGCTTTCATACAACGATGTTTCCGAATACCAGACGTCAAACGGCACACGGAAGTCGGCCAAGTCTTTCTTGATTTTCTCAAGCTCATAGCGAAGGCCGTACTCGCGGAAAAAGGCAAGCCGCTCGTCTTCCTCCATTTCGACAAATCGATCGCCGTACTCTTCGGCAAGCTTTTTGCCGATTTCGACGATATCGTCACCGTAATAGCCGTCCTCCGGCAGCGGCATATCAACACCGAGCGCCTGAAAATAACGGGCTTCGACCGATTTCGCTAAATTGTAAATTTGCTTGCCGGCATCATTAATGTAATATTCGCGCGTGACGTCAAACCCGGCTTTCGCCAAAATGTTGCAAAGCGAATCGCCGACCGCGGCGCCGCGGGCATGGCCTAAATGCAGGTCTCCGGTTGGATTGGCCGAGACGAACTCGACTTGCACTTTTTCCCCGTTGCCGACGTTCGATTCGCCATACGCTTGTCCCGCCTGCAAAATCGCGGGCACGACCGCCGTCAAATAGCGGTTGTCCATGTAAAAGTTGATAAACCCTGGCCCGGCGATCTCAATGCGGGCAACCGACATGCGTTCGCTGTCAAGCTGCCCGACGATGGCTTCGGCGATCGCCCGCGGCGGTTTTTTCGCGATGCGGGCGAGCTGCATGGCGATGTTCGTCGAGTAGTCGCCATGCGCTTTGTCGCGTGGCACCTCAAGCAACACTTCCGGCAGTTCGTCGGCTGAAGCCAGTCCTGCTCTTACCGCCGCCTGGCGGATTTCTTCTTTCATCTTTTCTTTGATTTGTCCGACAATGTTCACCGCTTATACCCCCTTAAATGTCAACGTCAACGTATGGCGTCCGCTTCGCTCATCGCCTAGCGTCAGTTCATAAGAAAGAAAGAGCCGCCCCTTTTTCCGCTGTTCATCATAGTGAAACTCTATGGCGCTCGTTTTGGCCGCCAGCGCCCATCGCCCAAACGCTGTCCTATAATGGCCCGGCGTTTCCTGGCGACGGCGGAACGTTTGTCTCATCTCGACCGCCCCGGAGCGAATGACAGCGACTTCCTCAGGCGCGATTTTCACCGTCGTTTTCACCCGTCCGAGTTCGTTTTCTTCTTCAAATTGCAAATAACCTGCTTTTCCTTTTATGTAGTACATGCCGTCCGCTTCGAGCACGACCGTCTCTTGACGCGCACCGTCACGTATGACGGTCACTTGGCGGAGGCTCACCGGGATGCCATTTGTCTCTTTCATCTTGATCAGCACACCTTTGCGAGCAAAACAGTCATAATTTATAGTATAAAGAACTGTTCCGCCCCATTCAAGGGGGGACAAAACAGATGGCCGATTCTGCCCCGGTTGGCATGCAAAAGGTTCCAAAGCCGAAAAGGCTGGTGATTTAATCAGGAAATGTGGCTTAACAACGGTGTTTCTCAAATTGAGAAACACCATAAATAGTGCTCTTCTTTTCACTCGAGAACCATAGATTTAGGAAAATGGTTTTTTTACCACCCCTCGAAACCAAAGAAAAAAGCGCCCTCGCGAAACCGCGATTTAGGCGCTTTTCCCTATTTTCATTTGGCCACCCAGCCGAGCAGCATTTCTCTCACAAGCTTGCTCGCCGTATTGGCTGTCTGTTCGGAATGGTCGTAAATCGGCGCGACTTCCACCAAATCGGCACCAACGACTCGCACATCGGAGCGGGCGATCTCATGAATGGCCGAAAGCAACTCTTTTGACGTAATGCCGCCGGCGTCCACCGTCCCGGTGCCTGGGGCATGGGCAGGGTCGAGCACATCGATGTCGATCGTCACATACACCGCACGGCCGGCCAGCTTCGGCAGCACCGAGCGAAGCGGTTCAAGCACCTCAAACTTGGCGATGTACATGCCGTTTTCTTTTGCCCATTCAAACTCTTCCTTCATGCCGGAGCGGATGCCGAACGAAAAGACATTTGTCGGACCGATCAGGTCAGCGACTTTGCGGATCGGCGTCGCGTGCGACAGCGGCTCGCCTTCGTAATGTTCGCGCAAGTCCGTATGAGCGTCCATATGAATGACCGCCAAATCCGGATATTTCCCATACACCGCTTTAATGACCGGCCAGGAAACGAGATGCTCCCCACCGAGGCCGAGCGGGAACTTGCCGGCGTCAAGCACCTTTTTCACGAACTGTTCAATCAGCTCCAAACTGCGGGCCGCATTGCCAAATGGAAGCGGAATGTCGCCGGCGTCAAAGTAGCGGATGTCTTTGAGTTCGCGGTCCAAATATGGGCTGTACTCCTCAAGACCGATCGACACTTCGCGGATGCGGGCCGGGCCGAACCGCGAGCCAGGCCGGTAGCTGACCGTCCAGTCCATCGGCATCCCGTAAATGACGGCTTCGCTTTCTTCAAAATTCGGATGGCTGCCAATAAACACGTTGCCCGAATAGGCTTCATCAAATCGCATCGCCTGCGCCCCCTTACTTCGTTAAATCCGCGACAAATTTCGGCAAGACGAAACACGCTTTGTGCAACTCTTTCGTATAATATTTCGTATCAATGTCATGGAATCGGTCGTCGCTCACGGCGAGCGGGTCGTATTTTTTCGAGCCGAGCGTAAACGTCCAGAGCCCGCTCGGATACGTCGGAATGTTCGCCGTATACAAACGGGTGATCGGGAATATTTCCTTCACGTCGCGATAAACGTTGCGGATCAAATCCGCTTTAAACCACGGATTGTCCGTTTGGGCGACGAAAATGCCGTCTTCCTTCAACGCGTTGGCGATGCCGGCGTAAAACCCTTTTGTAAACAAGTTGACCGCCGGACCGACCGGTTCGGTCGAGTCAACCATAATGACGTCATACTCGTTTTCGCTTTTGGCGATATGCATAAACCCGTCATCGACTTTCACTTCGACGCGCGGGTCATCGAGTTTGCCGGCAATCTCCGGCAAGTAGGTTTTCGAACACTCGATCACTTTGCCGTCGATTTCGACAAGCGTCGCTTTTTTGACGCTTGGATGCTTCAGCACTTCGCGGATGACGCCGCCGTCGCCGCCGCCGACGACAAGCACGTTTTCCGGATTGGGGTGGGTGAACAACGGCACGTGGGCGACCATTTCATGATAGACGAACTCGTCTTTTTGCGTCGTCATGACCATGCCGTCGAGCAAAAGCATGTTGCCAAACTCCGCTGTTTCCACCATATCAAGTTTTTGGAACGGCGTTTGTTCTGTATGTAAAGTGCGGATGATGCGTGCGGTGATGCCAAAATGCTCCGTTTGCTTTTCGGTGAACCAAAGTTCCATCGGTAACATCCTTTCTCCGAGCGTTGCTTACTATACAAGTTTTCCTTAGCCAGCGAAAAACTAAACATGAAAAAGTATAGAGCAATCTAGCAAAAATGCAAGAGGAACAAGTTTAAAATAAAAAATTTTTTTTCATACTGATAAGAAAAAGCGGAAAACCTCGCTGGCGAAGCCTTGACAAAAGCAAGGCGGCGCATTCAGCCGGGCGTCCGCCCGCATGTCTGAAACAACGCCAAAACCGTTGAGGTGATGCGCAATGGAACCGATCCCAGGCAGCCGTTTTCGCGGCACGTGGAAATATGTGCGCGCCGCCGTCTTTATCGGCTTTTTTCTCGCCATCTTTGCCTTCGCCGCTCTCGGGAGCTTTGTGCTGTTCGCGAAAATCGAAGGCGCACCGCCGGTCGCCGTGCCGCAGACGACGATTTTTTATGCCGCTGATGGCAGCAAAATCGGGGAAAGCGACCATGGGCAAAAACGCTACTGGGTTCGGCTCAAAGACATATCCCCGCATGTCATCGAAGCGACGATCGCCGTTGAAGACCGGAAGTTTTACGAGCATCACGGGTTTGATTTGAAGCGAATCGCCGCCGCAATCATTGCGAATGTAGAGGCGATGGCAAAAGTCGAAGGGGCGAGCACGATCACCCAGCAATATGCACGCAACTTGTTTTTGACGCATGAAAAAACGTGGTCGCGAAAAATCCAGGAAGCATTGTACACTATCCGGCTTGAAGCCAACTACAGCAAAGATCAAATTTTGGAAGGCTATTTAAACACGATTTACTACGGCCATGGGGCCTACGGCATTGAAGCAGCGGCTCGCTACTATTTCGGCAAGCACGCGAGCGAGCTGACGCTCAGCGAGGCAGCGATGCTGGCCGGCATTCCAAAGGGCCCGTACTATTATTCGCCGCTTGTGAACGAAGAGCGGGCAAAAGCACGGCAAAAAATCGTGCTCGCCTCCATGGTGGCAGCTGGCTACATCAGCCGCAAAGAAGCGGAGCAAGCGTACCGCGACAAGCTCGTCTATGCCCGGCATGAGAAACAGGAACAGCTGATCGCTCCGTATTTCCAAGATGTGATTAAACAGCAGCTTCGCGCGAAACTCGGCCTTGATGAGCGGACGATTGAGCTTGGGGGGCTGCGCGTCTATACGACGCTCGATCGGCGCCTGCAGCGGATTGCCGAAGAGCAAATCCGCCGCATCATCGACCCGCACTCCGCCATTCAAGCAGCGCTTGTGGCGATGGATCCACGCACCGGAGAAGTGAAGGCGCTCATCGGCGGACGCAACTACGAAGAGAGCCCGTTCAATCGGGCCGTGCAGGCGGAACGCCAACCAGGTTCGACATTTAAGCCGTTTTTGTATTATGCGGCGATCGAGCAAGGATTCACCCCATCGACCCAACTGCGCAGCGAACTGACGACATTTACGTTTAACGGCGGCCGATCGTCGTATACGCCGCATAATTACAACGACTACTATGCCAACGGCCCGATCACGCTCGCTCAGGCGCTCGCTGTATCCGATAACGTCTTTGCGGTGAAAACGCTCCAGTTCATCGGCGCCGACAAACTTGTCGAAACAGCGAAAGCGCTCGGCATTACAAGCAGATTGAAAGCAGTGCCGTCGTTGGCGCTCGGCACCTCGCCGGTGAAGGTGATCGACATGGTGGCCGCGTACAGCACGCTGGCCAACTACGGCAAGCAAACCGAGCCGGTGTTTATTCAAAAAGTCGTGGATGCAAACGGAAACGTACTGTATGAACATAAGCCGGAGAGCCGGCAAGTGCTCGACCGCGACGCCGCGTTTGTGACGACCCATTTAATGACCGGGATGTTCGACCCGAAGTTAAACGGCTATACAACCGTCACCGGGCAGTCAATCATCGATGACATCACGCGTCCGTACGCCGGCAAGTCGGGAACGACGAAAACGGACAGTTGGATGATCGGGTTCGCCCCGCAGCTGGTCGCCGGCGTCTGGACCGGCTACGACCGCGGAGAAACGATGGATCGTCCTGCCGAAAGGCAATACGCCAAACAAATATGGGTTCGCTTTATGGAACAAAGCCTCGCCGGCGAGCCGAAACAATCGTTCAAGCCGACCAAAGGCGTCATCGGCGTCTACATCGACCCGCAAAACGGCAAGCTGGCCACGGACGCTTGTCCAGTGAAACGAAAAACATACTATCTCGTCGGTACAGAACCGACCGACTATTGCACCGACCATTTGGAAAAGAAAAAGAAGAAAAAAGAAGACGGAAAAAGCTGGTTCGAGAAATGGTTCCCATGGTTTTAAGCAAAGAAAATCCCCTGCGTGCATACGCAGGGGATTTTCTTGTCCTAGTTTTCCTGTGTTATACATGTAGATTTAGTTTATCCCTTTTTCCAAACAAGAACAAGCCCTTGAACAAATATGTTCACAAAACCGTCACAATTCGCCTTCGAGCCCTTTTTTCAGTTCATCGCTCGAACGGTTCCACATCCCAATGTCGTGCCCTTTCAAAAAGTCAGCGAGCACCCGTTTTGATTTTGCGTCCATATGATCGACAATAATGTGCCGCTTTAGCGATTTATCGAGCCGGTTCACATGTTCCGGCAATAACTTATAGCCGCGGCGCGCCTCACGGTCGACCGTCATTTCGCACGCCGTCACCCCAGCGTAATACGGACCGTCCTCGCCGCGTTCGATCGTCACCCAGACGATCCAATACGGCTTGCCGTTTGGCACGGCGGAACGGTCCGGCAAAAACTTGATGCCGCGCTCAACGGCGCTGCGCGCATGCATCGCCCCCATATCGACAAACGCTTCGCCCGCTTCGACGTCAATGATGACCGGCGACACGTTTTCTAAGCTCAACGCCCCAGCGCCAAAGCCGCGGTGCCCGTCGGTCGGATCATCTTTGATGATATTAAAGCCGGTGGTTTTTTTCTTTTTTTGCTCCATTCCGCTTGTTCCTCCTTCCTTACATAAACAAATTGGCGACCAACGACTGCAAATTTTCCAATACAAACGGCAGCGCCACTTGAAACACCGGCTCAATCGTATATCGGTCAAGCGGCGTGAGCACAAGGATGAGAAAAATGAGCGCCCCGTAGCTTTCCCATTGCGTCATTTTCGCCCGCAGCCCATCCGGCGCCAAGTCTTCAATAATACGATACCCGTCAAGCGGCGGAAACGGCAATAAATTAAACAAAAACAAAACAGCGTTCAAGCTGATAAAAATTTGGAAAAACAGATCAAATCCAGCGGCGAACCAATCCGGCAGCGCCCGCATGATGCCGAAGTCGATCATCGCGTACCAAATGACAAATCCAAGCCCGGCAAGCACGAGATTACTCAGCGGCCCGGCAACCGACACGAGAACGCCGGCAAGGCGCGGATTTTTGAAGTAAAAGCGATTGACCGGCACCGGACGCGCCCAGCCAAATCCCGCGAGAAAAATAAGCAGGGTTCCAAGCAAATCCAAATGGGCAAACGGGGACAGCGTCAACCGCCCTTCGTTTTTCGCCGTCGGATCGCCGAACTTGTAGGCGACATATGCATGAGCGAACTCATGCACGGAAAACGCTAACGCCAGCGTCAAGAGCACGTACGGAATTTCGCTTAACGAATACGGCAAAATTTGATCCACTTTCATAAGCCCCTTTTCCTTATATTCACTATCTTTAGTATACATGATTAGCGGAAAAAAGTGGACTCAACTTCCTCACCCCGTGGTATAATAAGCGCGACAGCACCCGACAATGAAATGGAGGGACAACCGTGCCGTACGTAACGATCAAAATGCTTGCCGGCCGCACAGATGAACAGAAGAAAGCACTTGTTGAAAAAGTGACGGACGCCGTCGTCGAGACGACAGGGGCGAAGCGGGAGAGCGTTGTCATATTCATTGAAGAAATGACAAAAGACCATTATGCGATCGCCGGAAAACGGCTGAGCGATGCCGAGTAAGGCGAAGGGCGGGAGCGCTATGAGGCGCTCCCATTGCTTTTTGGAACGAAAACGAATATTATTATATTTGGTTTTCAATATTGTTCGTTTTTTAGGAGGTTGCCCATGATTCGCTTTCTACGAAAATCGGTTGACCGGAAAACAGAATTTCTCGCCGGCTTGACGACGTTTGCTTGCGGTGTTGTTCTTTTTGCAGCTGGCGTTTTTGGTGCATTAACGACAAGAAGGTATCCCGTTGTCTTCGGGACACCTTTTCTTTTCAGGATCAACCGGTCGTATTTTGGGCAACGAGGATTGCATGTTGAGGCAACTCCTTCTGCCGGCTGGCACATTAACAAAGCCCGCCTACACGCGGGCTTTGTTGTGGCATCGGCTGCGCAGCGTGTCAATGTACGCGTACGCCTCCTCGATTTCTTCTTCCGTATAGCGCTGTTTGCTTTTCAACACCGCAATTTTCGCTTTCACTTCGTCTCTCGGCAAATGTTCGAAATACAGCACGGTGGACACAAGTTCCAAAAAGCGGGCGTTTTGTTCATTCAACGCCTGCATGCATTCAGCAAGCCCCGGCATGTCCCAGTCGTAATGGCGCAAAAACTGCTCCCCCGCCTCGGTGAGCGTATAACGGTATTGCACATAACCGCTTTTTTTCTCTTTCACTTCATGTAAAAAGCCGAGCGCGCACAGCTCCTCGATGCGGCATGTCAGCTCTTCCGAATACGGGCCGTAAAAGTGGAAATCGAATTTCTCGTAAAACGGAAAGTCGAGCTTTTTCGCGATGTAAATCATTTTTTGCAGCTTTTTGCGGCCGGCAATTTCCCCCGCGGCGGCCAGCGCCTTCATCACTTTCGCATGCTCTGTGAGCACTCTCCGTCATCTCCTAACCACTTTAAAATTTCCATAATCTTTTTCTTCACTGTCCGCTTCGTCGACAAGTCTTCCAGGAAATCAGCCGGGAAATACAGTTTATGGTCGGTGCGCCGTTTCCCTGAAATGGCGTCAACGAGCACCGATTCACGCGACAGCTCGCGAAGCTCCCCGTTTGGCATCAACAAATAAATCGGCAGGCGCTCGCCTTCCTCGCCCGGCCGATAAAAGTCATACGGCAAATCGGACGACGAATCGACGACCAAGTAGTAGTCCGGGTCAATGCCCGCTTTTTTAAACAAACCGGTCAGCTCAATGAGCTTCGCCATTTGCTCGTTCGTCGGATGAAACTCCGTATATTTGAACAGGCGGCGGCGGACAAACCGCTGGCACAAATCGCTTAAAATCGGATCCCGTTCGTATTGCCATTGCTGGAAGTAAAACAAGATGACTGCCTCATCCAGCGCCAAGTAATCGCCGAGCGACACATTGCCGGCAAAAAACGACAAAAAGTGGACCGGCTTCGTCTGAAAACGATACCCCTCTTCATACAGCTTTTTCGCCCGATGCAAAATTTTCGTCAAAATGACTTCCGCACTGCGCGTCACGGGATGAAAGTACACTTGCCAGTACATTTGGTAGCGGCTCATGATGTAATCCTCAACCGCATGCATGCCGCTTCGTTTGATGACGACTTGGTCTTCGCGCGGGCGCATGACGCGCAAGATGCGTTCCATGTCAAAATAGCCGTAGCTGACGCCGGTGTAGTAGGCATCACGTAACAAATAATCCATCCGGTCGGCGTCAATTTGGCTCGAAATGAGGCTCACAACAAGCTTGTTCGGGTACGTTTTGGCGATCACTTCCGCCACTTTTTGCGGAAAATCGTCGCCCACTTTGCGCAAGGCGGCGTTCACTTCTGTATCGCCTAAAATGATGGCCTGTGTAAAATCTTCGTGGTCGAGGCGAAACACTTTTTCAAAAGAATGGGAAAACGGGCCGTGCCCTAAATCGTGCAAGAGCGCCGCGCATAGGCAAAGAAGGCGCTCGCGATGATCCCAATGATCGCGGCCGACAAACACGTCGTCAATGATGCGGCGGATGATTTCGTAAACGCCGAGCGAATGGTTGAACCGGCTATGCTCGGCGCCGTGAAACGTCAAATATGTCGTGCCGAGCTGCTTGATGCGGCGCAGGCGCTGAAATTCTTTTGTGCCGATCAAATCCCAAATCACTTTGTCGCGAACATGTATGTATCGGTGCACCGGATCTTTAAACACTTTTTCTTCGTCAAGCTGCCCGCCGGAATACATCGCATCCTCCTCTTCCGTCTCCAACATACATCTATTATACGCCGTTTCTGGCTGCAAAGAAATAGTTGACTTTTTTCTCCGCCTTTCTCCATTATTGACGGAAAAAACAAAAAATCACCTTCTTTCGGCAAAGAAGGTGATTGGTTACCGTTTTTTCAGCCTTTCGGCAATTTTATCGATCAGTTCGTCTTCCGTCAGCGCCGCCACCGGACGGTTGTTGACGAAGGCGAACGTCTTTTTCCGCCCCGGGCCGCAATACGACTGGCAGCCGATTTTGATGACCGCGTCCGGGTCCAGCTTTTTGAGGCGCGGAATCAATGTTTTTAAATTCGGCGCCTTGCAGTCGTCGCAAACGCGAAACTCATTCGCCATCACTCGTCATCCCTTTCTGTGGCGTTTGCTTTGTGTATTCTACCGCTTTCGCGGGAAAATTGCAAGTTGGCATGCTTTCACCCTTGTAATTTGCCAATCCCTTAAACTTGCAACGTATATTTTTTTTCCTTTTGGTCCACCCTTTTACTAGCATGGGAAAAAGGAGTGGAGAACAATGAAACAACGGCAAGACGCTTGGACGGAAGAAGATGATTTATTGTTGGCGGAAACGGTATTGCGCCATGTGCGTGAAGGGAGCACCCAGCTGAACGCGTTTGAAGAAGTCGGCGACAAGCTGAATCGGACATCGGCCGCCTGTGGCTTTCGCTGGAATGCCGTCGTCCGCCATCAGTACGAAGAAGCGCTGCAGCTGGCGAAAAAGCAGCGAAAAGAGCGGTTGCGGCTGCTGGCCAAACAAGGAGGCGCAAGAAAGCGGCGCCTGTATGAACCGCCGATGCCGTCATTAGAGGAGTTGGGCGATGTGATGCAGCTGCCGGCCGTCGTCCCATCCTCTCCGCCGCAACAAGTGACGCTCGACCAAGTAATCGCGTTTTTAAAAACGTTCCAATCGCATGAACGGAAGCGGGAGGCGCTCGTCAAGGAAAACGAACGGCTGCGCCGCGAAATTGAAGAATTAAAGCAAAAAAATAAAGAACTTGAAGAAAAGGTTGCGAAATTAGAAGAAAATTCGTCGACCGTTCAAGAAGATTTTGAGACGCTCGTGAAAATCATCAATCGGGCGCGCAAAATGGTGTTAAAAGAGGAAGAAGAGCGGGGGCTGAAATTCCGGATGGACCCGAATGGAAACCTAGAGAAAATCGCCGAGTAACGAAAAAGGATGCCGGGTGAAAAGCCGGGCTGATCCCAACACGCATTTGCGTGTTGGGATCAGCCCTTTTTTGTTGGCGAACGTCCATCATTCGCGCCAATGTTTGGCAGAGCATGGGCCGCGGTCAGCAGCGACGAAGCGCTTCATCGAAGCTAAAAGGGCTTTACGGCTCGACTTCTCTCATCGACTCTCCTGAAGATACGTTGGCATTTCGTTCGACGATGCGCGCCCAATACTGCTCATACCAATTCCATTCGCCGCCCTCGAGGGCAGACGAATATAGCTCGCCGCCAAACGACTGCAGCGTGCGCCAAAGGGCGACAAGCAGCTCATCGATCGACAACTCGCAGCCGAGAAGCTCAGACAGCGACGCCATGACAGCTGGGACAACATCGGGGTAGGCGAATTTCGTTTTCTCTCCTTGGCGGCCAATCTCATAAAAGCGGCGAATAAGCTCAGCCCGCGCGGCTCCGCTCCCGTTGACGCAAAGGTAGATTTGCACGGCAACGCCGCCGCGCACGCGCCGTTGGGAAATGCCAGCAAATTTTTTGCCGCTGATGCTCAAGTCATAGCTTCCCGGACAATACGAACCGACGACTTCCCCAGCCTCAACGCGGGCGCCGCGTGAGGCAAGCATGGCGGCCATGAGCGCGTACATCGCTTCATACCCTTGCTCGATGGCAATCGTGTTTTTCGTTTCCGGAAAAATGAGCGAAATATTCAACACCCCGCTGTCAAGGACAACGGCCAACCCGCCGGAATTGCGGACGACGACGCGATACCCTTCCTGGCGCAAAAACGAAACGGCCTCATCGATGTACGGAAGCTTCGTATCAGCGGCACCTAAGACGACGGTATTCTCATGCACCCACGTGCGGACGACCGCATCCGACTGTCCCGCACCAACCGCGGTGCATAATGCATCATCGATGGCAAACGATTGTTTTGCATCAAACAGCGGACCGAAATGCGACTGGTCGATGACCCGCCATTTCGGTCGATGCAGCAATTCATGGCCCATCGCGAGCAACCCCTTGCATAGATCATTCCAACTCTATTCATTATAACATAATCGCCATTAGCGAATGGCGCAAAAAGAACGAGGGGGCGCATGCCTCCCTCGTTTTTATCGAGCGGCAGCCCCGTCACTCCCCAAGCGACTGGGCAGCGGTGATGAGCGCAAGCTTATAGGCGTCTTCGGCGCTGCAGCCGCGCGATAGGTCGTTCACCGGCTTGTTCAGCCCTTGCAAAATCGGGCCGACCGCTTCAAAGTTGCCAAGGCGCTGAGCGATTTTGTAGCCGATGTTGCCCGCCTCGAGGCTCGGGAAAATAAAGACATTTGCGTCCCCTTGAATGACCGAGTCCGGCGCTTTCTTTTCCGCCACCTCTGGCACAAACGCGGCGTCAAATTGAAACTCACCATCAAGGATCAGATCCGGCGCCATTTCTTTCGCCAACCGCACCGCCTCAACGACTTTTTCCGTCTCCGGAGACGAGGCGGACCCTTTCGTGGAAAAGCTTAACAGCGCCACGCGCGGCTTAAGGCCGAACATTTTTGCCGTCCGGGCGCTCTCGACTGCGATTTCCGCCAAATCTTGGCTGTTAGGAGCAATGTTGATGGCGCAATCGGCAAACACATATTTTTCGTCGCCGCGCACCATGATGAACACGCCGGACGTTTTGCGAACGCCTGGCTTCGTTTTAATGATTTGCAAGGCTGGCCGGACCGTATCCGCCGTCGAGTGGGCCGCCCCGCTGACGAGGCCGTCGGCCGCTCCCGTATAAACGAGCATCGTGCCGAAATAGTTTTCATCGAAAAGCAACTCGCGCGCCGTTTCTTCTGTCACTTTCCCTTTGCGCCGCTCCACAAACGCCGAAACGAGCTCATCAAACCCGCCATAGCGGCGCGGGTCGACAATCTCCACCCCTTCAAGCGGCAAGCCAAGCGCTGCCGCTTTCACCCTTACGGCTTGCTCATCGCCAAGGACGATCGGCTGAAGCACTCGCTCCGCCGCCAAACGGCTCGCCGCCGTAAGAATGCGGTCATCCGTCCCTTCCGGAAACACGATTTTCCGTCCGGTTCCGGCCACTTTCGTTTTTAATGCCGCAAATAAATCGTTTGCCACGATTCATGCCTCCCTTAATGCCCAGCCGGCGTCTTTCGTTCGGAAACACGCCAGCCTTTTTCTACTATAATAAGCATACCTCTTTAATAGGGAAACGCAACGCCGGTAAGCCCTTCCAAAAAATAATTCACCTTTTGGAACAATTCAGTATACTTTCGCTCCGTGCACCAATGTCCGCGTTTTTGGGCAAACTATGATATAGTGATATTGTACATATTGATTTCATAAGGAGTGACGATGATGAGCGAAGCGGCCCAAACGTTGGATGGTTGGTATTGTTTGCACGATTTCCGCACGATTGACTGGAGCGCGTGGAAAACACTTCCAAACGAAGAGCGCGAGGCAGCGATCAGTGAGTTTTTAGCGCTTGTCGACCAATGGGAGACGACGGAAAGCGAGAAGCAAGGAAGCCATGCCGTCTACACGATCGTCGGGCAAAAAGCCGATATTTTGTTCATGATTTTGCGGCCGACGCTGGATGAGCTGCATGAAATCGAAACAGCGCTTAACAAAACGAAACTCGCCGACTATTTATTACCTGCGTATTCGTACGTTTCAGTCGTGGAGTTGAGCAACTACTTGGCGTCCGGCAGCGAAGATCCGTACCAAATTCCAGAGGTGCGCCGCCGTTTGTATCCAATTTTGCCGAAAACGAACTACATTTGCTTCTATCCGATGGACAAGCGGCGCCAAGGCAACGACAACTGGTACATGTTGTCGATGGAACAGCGGCGCGAACTCATGCGCGCCCACGGCATGACCGGCCGAAAATACGCCGGCAAAGTGACGCAAATCATCACCGGCTCCGTCGGCTTGGATGATTTTGAATGGGGCGTCACCTTGTTTTCAGATGATGCACTCCAGTTCAAAAAGCTCGTCTATGAAATGCGCTTTGATGAAGTGAGCGCCCGCTTTGGCGAGTTTGGTTCATTTTTTGTCGGCACTCGCTTGTCGGTGGAAAAAGTTCCTTCGTTCTTCCATGTATAAAAAAGAGGGGCCCAAACGCGGCAGGGTGGTATTATCCCCTACAGGTAGACAGTAAAAAAAGAGGACATTTGATATGATGTTCTTAGGAGTCTACCTGGGAGGGGATTTTTTTGGCTAAAAAAGGACAAACCTTTAACTCATATTCAGAAGAGCTTAAACGTGAAGTCGTTCGTTTGAAATTGGAGGAGGGATGGTCTTATCGACAACTTCGTGAACATTTTGGAATTAAGAGTGATGCACAGATTGCAGAATGGGTCAAGAAATTTCGAAATGGCGAGTCGTTTAAAGATCAACGTGGAGTATGGAATCGTAAACATTTTTCGAGTTTAGAAGAGGAAAATGCTTATTTGAAAGCACAGGTCGAATACTTAAAAAAGCGCAATCCAAATCTACATGGGAAGGAGTGGTCCTGAAAGCTGATCGGTTTCATATTATTGATGAACTACGAAAAAAACATAGACACCCACTGTCATGGCTGTTAAAAATTGCAGAGGTTTCAAGGGCTGGATACTACAAGTGGCGCAAGAACCATTCAAACATGTCAAGACGTTTGGAAGAAGACCTTTTGTTGAAAGAACATATTTTAGCTATTCATAAGTTACATCCGTACTATGGATATAAACGCATGACAAGGGCATTATCCAGAGAAGGGATCGTTGTAAATCATAAGCGTGTGCGACGTTTAATGAGGGAGCTAGGTATAAAATCGGTGATTCGGAAGAAACGACCTTTCTACGGCATTAGAGGATCTGTGGTATTTCCGAATGTATTAAACCGCGAATTCTGTGCGGAGATTCCGTTACAAAAACTCGTAACTGATATTACCTATGTACGTGTTGGAGATACATTTGCTTACTTGTCTGCGGTTTTAGATTTATATAACAATGAAATAGTCGCATGGGAACTTTCTGAAAGAAATGATCTTAATTTGGTATTAAACACCTTGAAACAACTGGAGGGGAAGCCGTTTGGCAAGAATGCTCTCCTTCATTCCGATCAAGGATTTCAGTACACGACAAAATCATATGAGAACCAGCTCAAAGAACTCAAGATTCAAGGAAGCCATTCGCGAAGAGGAAATTGTCATGATAATGCATGTATCGAAAGTTTCTTCTCACATTTAAAGACAGAGAAGTTGTATTTAGTGCGCCCAAAAACGATCGAACAGGCTTATCAGGCTATTCAAGAATATATTCATTTTTACAACCACAGTCGTTTTCAAGAAAAATTTAACGGTCTTTCCCCGATTGAATATCGAGAAAAGACCGCAGCTTAATATACTCTTTTTTTCATTGTCTACTTGACAGGGTTATGTGCAGACCTCTCTTTTTCTGTGAAAATCCATAAAACCCGGTCAACTCTGTATATCCTGTGATCAGTTTGGATACACTACAAATGGCCAAAAAAGACAACAGGAAAGCAGAGGTGCCTTATTTTTAGGCATCTCGTATATTCTGTATTCATTTTGGCTATACTAACTTACTTGTGGTCCCCAAAACGGTTCTTTTCGGGAAAGCATGCAGTAAATGGTGACAAGCATTCGGTGCGCGATCGCAACGAGTGCTTTTTTCTTTCCCCGGCGAGCCGCCAATGACCAAAATTTCGCCGCCAACGGTTGATTCCTGCATCGGGATAACGCCCATGCCGCCTCGCATAACGCGGATTTAATATGAGGATTACCCTTTACCGTTCGTGTACTTTTGCGTTTTCCAGCGCTTTCGTGATTTCCCGGGGCCACCCCAGCCCAAGAAGCGAGGCGCTGCGGTGTCGGGAACTGTCCCATATCCACTCCGATTTCGGCGATGATGACGGCGGCGGTTTCCTTTTTCACTCCAGGAATCGTCATCAGAAGATCCACTTCCTGTTGATACGGTTGTAAGAGATGGTCGATGCGTTGGTCCATCTCCTGAATCAAGCTTTCCAAATACTCGATGTGCTTCCACGATTGGCGAATCATGAACAACTCATGTTCGGTTAATGTCCCAAAGAGCGATTCCTGAATTTGTTGCTTTTTCCCTTTCATTCTTCCGTGAAGGCAAGCGTCGATATCGGCTTCTTCGATGTACCCCTGTTCCATTAAACGGGTCAAGAGTTTTCGGCCCGATACTCCGAAGATGTCGGAAATCACCGTACCCAGCTTGATATTGGAACACTCCAATACTTTATGAATTCGGTTTTTTTCCGCAATCAATTGACCCACCCACTTTTTGCGTAAACGGGTCAAGTCCCGCAATTCTCGAATTGGCGCGGGTGGCACAAAACTCTTTTCAATCAGTCCATAACGCAATAATTTAGCGATCCATTCCGCATCGGATACATCCGTTTTTCTCCCTGGGACATTCTTGATTCGCTGAGCGTTGGCCAAGGTAATGTCAAAGTAGTCCTCTAAAATGTTAAAGACCGGTTTCCAGTAAACCCCCGTACTCTCCATCGCTAGATGAGTGATTTCTCGATCCTCGAGCCATTTCAGGAGGCGAAACAAGTCTTTGGTAAACGTCGAAAACGTTTCGATCTCCTTTTGAATGTGGTCTTCTTCTCCCCAAAGCGCACAAACGACAATCGTTTTGGCATGAACTGTTTTTTGCAAGCAAAAAATGCAGAGAAGTGCAAGAAAAAATACATAGGCTTGCCAGCTCAAGACTTAAGGTTCCAGACCGGGGGAAGAGGACGGCTGGATCGCGGAGAGAGCGTTCCGCAGTCGATAGCTCTCTCCCGTAAAGGCCAGGATGTGGGCATGGTGAACCAAGCGATCCACCAGCGCAGCTGTCAAGCGGTTGTCCCCAAACACCCGATTCCACTGTCCAAATTCCAGATTCGACGTCACGATGACGCTTTTTCGCTCATAACAGTCGGCGATAATATGAAACAACAGCTCCGATCCTTGCTTTTGAAACGGCACATAGCCGAGTTCATCCAATATCAACAGTTCGCACGCATCGATGCTTCGTTTCAGCCGCCCGAGCGTGCCATTTTTCAATGCCTCTTCCAGCTGGGCGACGAGATCCGCGACGCGGAAAAACCGAACCTCATGGCCTTGTTGGCACGCCTGGATGCCGAGCGCTGTGGCGAGATGGGTTTTTCCTGTCCCGGGCGAGCCTAAAAGCAGAACGTTTTGCTTTCGCTCCAAAAAGCGAAGGTCACACAATTCCTTCTTCGATGTCGTGGTCGGCCAGTGGATGTGATCCGACCATTCGTAATCCTTCAGCCATTTCAACTCCCGAAACTTGGCTTTCTTGATCAGCCGGGCCTGTTTCGCCTGCTGGCGGCACGACAGCTCCAGCGCCAATACATCCCGCAAAAACTGCTCTTTCGTTTCGAACATCACCTCCTCGAATCGATCCGCGATATAGGCCAAATGCAGCGCTTTACAAATCTCTTTCACCTCTGCTCTCATCCCTGGACACCCCCTTCCCGAACGGGGTGAAGACGTTGATCATACACCGTTAAATCCGTTTCATAGTCGATCAGGACGGAAGGGGTGTACGATTCTTCCCACTTGGCCGGGTAATGGGATTGCTCGGCTTCCATCAACACCCCGATTTCATGAGGAGCCAAGTCCCATCGCTGACTCTCCTCGAGCCACTGGGCGATTTCATAAAGCGTGCAACGATCCAACAGCGCTCGCAGCCCTTTCAAACGGGCCGCCACCTGGGGCGGGGTGCCAGCCAGATACGTTCGGATCGCTTCCGGCAAGTACGCCCGGTATCGGGAATGCCCGACAACCCGGGGTTTGGTCTCCCACTCAGCGAAAATCTCTTTCCAAGGGATCTCGCGTTTCACGTTCGTATACGGCCTTGGCATCTCAAGATGTATGCCTCCGTCAGGAGAGAGCACAAAGAAACGATCCCACTCTTTTTTCACCAATACCCGGTTGGGGACGGACAGGCCATGGACGACGAACGCCTTCCCATCCACCATCACTTCTCCGTACTTATTCACGTAAGCGTGATCGAGGGAGAAGATCGGAAGATCTTGTTCCGGCAACGCCAACAGCTCCGGCCGCTCTTCCTGCCATAGCTCCTCTATCAACCGCCCCTTTTCATAATGAGGGCGGTTTCGGTCCTCGACCATCTTGCGATGCAGCCACTCCACCAGCTCCGGATCCGACTCGATCAACGGAGCCGGGACGAAACAAAGGTTGCGAGTGTAATAGACTTTTCGCTCCGCATTTCCTTTCTCATGTCCGCTGTATGGATTGCACACTTGTACATCAAACCGATAGTAGAGTTGAAATTTCTCAAAAGCCTCGGTGAATTGGCGTTCTCCCCCTTTTCGAATCGACACGATGGCCGCGGACAAATTGTCAATGCGCAATGCCTTTGGCACTCCCCCAGCCTGACGAAACAGCTGCGTCAACCCATGGAGGAAGCATTCACTGTTTTCCGCCGGCAGCGGATAAGCAAACGCAGCGTTGCTATACGGGAAGCTTACGATCAAAACCGATCGTTCTTCTTCCTTCCCCTCCTTCGTCACCACCGTCATCTTCCCGAAATCCACCTGCGCCTCGCCTGGCGGGTGCTCAAGTCGTTCATAGCGCTGTTCTTTCTCGAGTTTGAGCTGCGGTCTTCGTTTTTGCACGTACGCGCAAACGGTGCGATACGAGCCTTGAAATCCATGGTCACGACAAAGCGCTTCAAACATCGTCTTGTTCGTTCGCCGTTGTTTTCTCGGCAGCTTGGCATCCTCCTCCAACCAGTCATCAATGATTTGCCCGTATCCTTCTTCCTCCATCATCCCCTTTTTGCGTTTGATGGTTGGTTGGACAGAAATGCCGCCATCCGCGTATTTCTTGACCGTTCTCCAGTTATATCCCGTTTCGCGGGAAATTTCCGCAATCGATAACCCTTTCTTTTCACGCAGTTTTCTGATACGATTCATTTCGGGCATTGCCAGCATCCTTTCGCTCCTCCACTGTTTGGTTTATGTGTTCACAACTTCCACAGTAGAGGAAATGTTAGGGGCTGGCAAGCCTTTTTTCTTTGCCTTAGGCTCTGCACGTTTCGTTGCAGAACTCTGTATTTTTATTTTGCACTAAACAACCGGGATGAAAAAATCCTCCCGATTTTGGTCGAGAGGGTGCGAAATGTGAGTTTTATCCAAAATGTGTCAAGGAATAATAATTCCTTGATACTTTAAATTTTTATGTGAACCCGAGTTCGACCCCGAGTTCGACAGTCACTAGGCAAACAAAATGCCTCTCGCCCCTTGATACAAAAGGGATCGGAGGCATTTGGGCACACTTCGGGCGTGTATCTAGGTGCGAGGGTGGATGCCTAGAATCTTTGGAGGAGGTTCCAGCCCTAGAGCCGCAAGGAATAGCGCTTGTTTGGCCGTCAGTTCGGTTCGTTGATAAAGGTCGCCGTTTTTTGAAGAAAAATGTCCAAGCATGAGACGCTCGCATTCGTCTCTTACTTTCGGCCACGATTCATGAGTTCGGATCTCCACGATCCGAACCAGCAAGAGAGCCAGCCAACTGAGCAGCACATGCGCCCGGATACGGTCTTCCAAGCGATGATACATGGGGCGCAGCTCGAGTGTTGATTTCAACGTCCGAAAGGCCTGCTCGATATCCACCAGTTGCTTATACCCGAGCGCGACATCCTCGGCAGACAAGGTGTCATCGGAGGTTCGGATGAGATATTTGCCATCGTACTTTTCCGCTTCACGAACCGCTTGCTTGTCGATGCGAAGCGTTCCATCCTTCAATTGACGCAAGTATTTTCCGTAGGACGGATGGGAACGCAGCCGGCAGGTGGCCTTATGATGAGCTTCATTGGGGAGTTGGCGAAGCCCCTCCAACTCCTCTTTCAGCGATTCGAGCAGCTTTTCCCGTTCCTTGCGTTGGCGTTCGGCTTCGCTGGGATTGTACACGAGAACATAGCGCTGACGCGCTTCTCCGTCGCCCACGATGATTTCTTTGATATGCAAGTTCTCGCGAACTTGTTGGTAGCGCCCGCGACGGTTTAGGGCCTCTTCGACGGCGGCTTTGCCGGACCGCATTTTTTCGCCGACAATGTAGTGTCCCCCGGCCTGTTGCAAGATTCGCAAATTCTCTTCAGACGAAAATCCGCGGTCCATCACGCTGATCACACGCCCAAGCTTCCAGCCAATCAAGTCTTGTTTCACCTGTTTGATGACCGTCATATCCATCGTATTGCCAGGCCATACCCAAGCGCGAATGGGGACTCCTTCCCGGGTAACGGCCAGTCCAATGACGATTTGGACCAAATCGGGACGCTTATCTTTGGAAAACCCCTGCTTTCGAAGCGATTCTCCTTCTGGTGTTTCGGATGGATCCACTTCGAAGTACGACGAAGTCGTATCAAAGTAAATCAAATCGACTTCCAGGTTCAATAAATCGGCCACGGCATGGAACACTTGGCGTTCCAATTCCGGCTGCACAGCCAGCAGCTCATCCATCGCCCGGTACAACTGGTGGCTGGCGACTTGGGGAAGATGAGGGATATGCACGTCTTTCTCCACCCACTCCTCCATCGCCAACTTGCTTGACGGATGAAGGGCACGATTCGCCACCATGGCAAAAATCAGCCGTTCCAACGGAATCTGATGATGTCGGGAGGCAAACAAGGAGTGGAGAATCTCTCCCAATCCCAGTTGTCTCCAGAGCTGATCCAAAAGCCAAGCGCCACCAAGGCGTTTGCTTGATTGAAACTGAAAGTCATCCGACACTTCTCCTGTCAACGTCTCGATTTCCCAAGCCTGCTCAGGAGAAAGGAATCGCGAAATGCTTTTGGCCAGACGCTCCAAGACAGCGCGATCCACCTCGTCTTCGCGCCCAAACGAATAAATCACCTTCGCTTTCGCATATTTGGCCTTCGGATCCCATTCGTTGTGAGCAAGCTGGAGATACGCCACGGTCGTTCCATCTTTGTTTTTGCGTGTTACTCGCCGTATGTACATGCCTATATTATAACCGATATTCAGCTGTTTTAAAAGTTAAAATAAACAAGTCGTGTGCCTATGAAATTCAGTGTTTTTTTCTAGGATCCGCATCGCGAAATCTTTGATATAACAGCATTTTGGCCATTTTCATTTGCCTAAAATGGCCTCAAAACTGTCGAACTCGGGGTGAAAATCAGTTATCTTTTCGTTCATAAATTGTCAAAAGCAAGAAAAAAAGAGTTCTTGTTTAAAAGAACTCCTTAATTTTCTGTTCTTCTCTTCGAAGTTTTCGTTGCGTCCGTTCATAGTCATTCGTAATGGTAAGTCGTTTCATCTTTCGTCCACTCCCTTTCCGATCGAGTGTTTTGGAGCAGTATGGACAGAGTGTGGCGGATCTATAGGCATGTTAACATTACAAGGTGCATTTATATATTAATCTTTATTAGAAACAATTTGACAAAAAGTAAAATTCTCTTCATTAAAATATTGGTTTGAAACTTCTATCAAATTATCAATAGAAAGGGATTGCAAAGTATCAATTACCTCAAAGAAATTTATTCTATTGAATTTATATCTTGTAAATTGTTTCGCAATATCTTCAGGAGAGTTTAGCAAACGTAAGTATGAACCCATTATCTTATTTCGAATTCTATCGAAAACTTCTTTTGAAGGAGGATTGTACTTAATCTTTTGCGTCATATCAAATAACTTTTGGGCTAACCTATCAGGTTTACTTGTGTCTCCCCCTATCATAGAAAAACCAAACCCATATTCCTCCGTATGTCTATACGAAAAGTTATTGTTAATTAGCCCCTCATCGTATAATAAATCATAGTTTTCTGAATTTTTACCAAACAAAAACTCAAGAAGGATTTGAACTGATAATTCATGTTTAAGAAGTTTTATTCCTTTGTGTTTCGAATTATTATTTTTAAATCCTATCATACATTTTGGTGTCTTTATTGGCATTCTTATTGTTTTCTGCTTTCTGACAACTTCGGGCGGTTCTGACGGAAAAATCCTTCTAACTCCGTTAAATTTTTGATACGCTTTTTTCGCTTGGTTATTTATAACTAAATCAATAATTTCTTCAGGATTAACCGGTCCTACAATAAATAAAAGCATATTACTCGGATGATAGAACGTTTTATAACATTCGTATAACAGTTCCTTTGTTATTTTTGATATAGATTCTATCGTTCCAGTAACACCAAATTTAACAGGATGATTGTGATACATATTTTCTAGCGTTCCAATATAAACGAGCCAATCAGGATATTCATCGTACATTTTTATTTCCTGTTTAATTATTTCTTTCTCTTTTTCAACAGTGTAATCAGTCAAATATAAGTCTTGAACAAAATCAACCAAAGTGATTAAATTTTCCTTAATATTTACAAATGTAGAAACTAAATAAGTCGTCCTTGTAAATGTCGTAAATGCATTAACAGAGGCTCCTTGCTTGCTAAAACGTTGAAATACATTTTCTCCTTTACTTTCAAACATTTTATGTTCTAAAAAATGAGCAATCCCACAAGGAACCTCTATAGGTTCCGATTGTCCTATCGGTACAAAATGGTTATCTACTGAACCATACTTTGTTGTAAATGTAGCATATGTTTTGTAAAAATCATGTTTTGGCAATACATACACTTCTAAGCCATTGTCAAGAGTTGCTGAATAAAGTACCTCATTTAATTGTTCAAATTTGATTTGATTCATACTACTTGTTCCTTCCTTTTAAAAAGTAAACTGTATCAAGTTTGATTTTGTGAGCCATTTTTATGACATCAGACTCCGAAACATTATCAATCCCTAGTAGCCAATCTTCCATTGTCTTTTGACAATCGTTAACAACATTACGATAGAACATTTCAACAATACCTTTTGGATCATCTAAAATCCCCAAAAGTTGCGATTTTATTAAGGTCTTTGTTCTTTGAAAATCGGTCTTAGAAAAATCGCCACGTTTTAAACTTTCTAATTGTTTATTTATTATGTGTAGCGTTTTTTCATAGTTTTGAATCTCTATCCCAGCCATTAAAAACAATAATTCCTTATGACTTTCGTATCTGGAAGAAATATAATAAGCAAGGCTCTCTTTTTCACGGATGTTTGTGAGTAATTTGGAATGAGGGAATCCCCCAAACATCCCATTAAAAACTTGTAATGCATAATAATCTGAATTACCGTAATTAGTATAGGTTCTGTACCCTAGATGTAGTTTACCCTGTTCAACTTCTTGTTCATCAGTAACATAATTAACTTGTTTAACCTCTTTTTGCTTCGATTCAAAATCAAGTTTTACTACATTATTACGAATTTCATATTGAAGTAGCTTATCAACAATTTCTACATTTTTTTCATGGTTCACATCACCAACAATATACAAATCTATTTGATCTTCTAATATCGCTTGATGATAGTAATCATATAAACTTGACGAAGTTACTTGGTCAATCTGGATCATGTTACCGTAAGCATGAATTCTATAAGGTTCCTCCTTGCACATTTCCTCTATTAACCTCTTATTTGCAAAACGAATTTTATTATCATAAACAGAAAGGATTCTTTGTTTAAGTACTTGCTTTTCTTTTTGTATAACATCTTCATTAAAACTATCTTGATTTCTCCAAGGATTCATAACAATATAAAAAATGAGATTTAAAACGTGTTCAATCAATTGTGTTTTGGTAGGTAAATATTTTTCATTGACCGCTTCTATACGTAAAGTAATAATGTGAAACTCACCTTTTTTGTCGATACTTATATTCAATGTTGCACCATATAATTCATCCAATTTTTTTCTAATTTCTTTTTTAGCACTATTTTGTAGAACATAAGGAAGTATCGACCGAAAAGTAACTATATCTTCAGATATTTTTTGTTTTAATCGTAAAATAAAAGTATTCGTTTTAAACTTTTTTGTTTCAATGGTATGTAACGTTAAACCTCTCAATGCCTGAACTTGTTCATGGATTATCTTCATAGTTAAAAACAACCTCTCTTACGATAGATAACTAAATATCCGTGGTGCTAGTTGAACATTAACGCCTCACGTGATGACACAGCGCAAGAGGGACAAGATCTCCACAACAGCATAGGCATGATGTTGTCCGTGCCTCGCTAGTTGGTGACGGATCTATTAGAAAAACTCTATTTAACGGAAAAACGGAGCAACCGACAACAACAGTTATATCGAGAGCGTTCAGGGAACATCTCCCTAGTGAATAAGTTTCCAATGACATACTGATACCCTGCTCGTTCCGAAGTAAAACAAAACAACTTTCCAAGAATATGAATGGCGATTATGACCCATTTCCTTGCTTTAACAAATGACGATTTCAGCGCTACAAATACATTTAGAGCCGCCAGACAGTTGCGCTGATACCAAGAACAAGATCGCCGTATATTGCTTTTGAATTTCCGCTTGATCCGTTGTAAAATGAAGACGCTCTTGTATGGGATTTCTCCTTTCTAATGTTAGGTGAGCACTTTCATTTTAAAAGGAGATTTTCATACAAGGACTATTTTTATGCTCGTCTGATTTTATCTAGCACCACGGGTAACTAAACATCATGCAATACATATCTTTTTATATATATTCAGAATTTAACTTCTTCTTATAATTGATAACGCGGTAAAAATAGAGTGTAAATTAAAAATTTCCAATAATGATTTATAATTGTACATGTAACAGATAGCAATGAAATCTATACCAACGCGGCTGCTCTACCCCGTTAATCTTTAATTGATCAAATACCCATTCAACGCATTATGGAGATCAAACAGACACTTTTCAAATCCAGTTTTCAAGAAGACAGCAATCACATAACCATAGGCACCTTTTGTTTCTCCACTATTCCAGCGGTTAATCGAGAAAACAAAAAGAATTCTCACTTGTTCAACCGTTCTTTATACCTTTAAACTATATAAATGCACCTTGAAAAGTTAACTTTTCGATTACGCGGCACACCCCAAGCGCCGCAACACTTCCTCCGGGCGTTCCTGAATGTAATGAGCAAATCGTTGAACCGCTTGCAGGATCTCGTGGCGGTCTTTGTGAAAGGCGTTGGCGATCACCGTATCCTTCAGCCATTTCCACAAACGCTCGATCGGGTTGAGCTGCGGCGAGTAGGGCGGCAGATACAGGAAATGAAAACATTGTCCTTCTTCTCGCAAAAAGTCCTTCACCATTCGAGCGTGATGAATCCGGGCATTGTCCAAGACGAGCGCAATCATCCGGTTGGGATGCCGCTCTTTGAGCAGGCGCAAGAAATCCAAGAACGTCGTGGCGTTGGCGGCTTCTGCTTGGTGAAGCACGGTGTCCCCATCGTGGACGTTCACGGCGCCAAATACCGAAACATGGGCATGATGGCCGAATGTCGGCACACGTTTTTGACGGCCGACCTCGGACCAAGTGGATCGCAAGACATGATAAGAGCGGATATGCGTTTCATCGATGTACAGAAGAACGGCATCTTCTGTCTCCTTGGTGATCAAGTTTTTTTTATCAAATCCATTTGCTTTTCAAATTGCTTTTGCTCATCCGGATTCCCTTTCGCCAGCGTGTACGTAGGGCGAGTCCATGACAGACCTTGACGGTGCAGGAGTTTTCGCAGCGCTTCACGGGAAAGCCAAACACCAAAGTGCTTTTCGACATAGGATTGCAGGAGTTTGGTGTTCCACGCCGAAGCGACGTCCCAGCCCAGTTCCGCGGGAGTGGTGGTCAACACAAGCTGTTTGATCTCTTCCTGCTGTTCTTCGGTGAGAAACGGCTCCCGTCCGGGGGCGAAATCCCGATGAAGCAAGAGCTCCAGACCGCCTTCGTTGAACAGCGACACATAATGGGAAACGGTTTGTCGGCACACGTTGACCATGGAGGCCGCCTCTTTGCCCAAATAACCTTCCATGACCAAACGAACCGCCATCACCCGTTGGCGAAGAAGCGCGTTTTTGATTTTCCGTTCCTGTTTGCGAAGCGTCCGTGGCGTCCATCCGTGATCATGGGTGATGTTGAGACGTTTCATGAATGATCCCGCTCCTTTTCCATAGGTTTCCTTAGGAACAGGATAACCGGAGTGTGCACCGGTTATACGAAGGTTAACTTTTTAATGAGCATGTATATAGTAATACCGAGTTGAAATGACCCATTTTGTTTGGGGATCATACTACAAGAATGTTTCAAAGGGCCGTACCATCCACCATGATCACTTTCAGAGATTAAACACATACATCGTTTAAGAGATGATGATGAACATCAGAAAATTCTTGCTTTTGAAAGCATCGGCTGGTCCTTGAAAAGGTGGACAGATGAGAGACTCATAAATACATCAAAAATAGCAAAAACAGCGGAAGATGTTCATCAACTGCTACAAAGAATCGATCGTAAAGCACGTTTTCCAAAATAAACATTTAATCAATTGCCTTTTTAGACACCTGTGGTCTTCCCGCCACATAAGGTATTTCCAGAAAAAAGTTGATCGATGCATCGAAATAAAGCCTCTAAAAGAGGATCGATTTCATCGGTGTATTCGATCAAAGAATTGGAACTCTTGATAGTGTCACCCCTTTGAAGTTTTTTAGTAACTGTATATGATTCCCAATAAGAGTGGATTTTTTGTGTCCCTTTATTCATCCGTTATGCGTTTTGCAACCCGTTCCTTGATTTAAAATAATCTCGTTTTAGAATAGAGTATATAGCCATATCCCTAAATTTACCTTTAATATACCAATGTTCTCTCATAACCCCTTCAAATTGCATCCCTAACTTTTGTAAAACTCTTAAAGATTGAACATTTTCAATCATAGCAAATGCCTCAATTCTGTTTAATTCCATCTTGTCAAAACCAAATTCAATGATTTTATTAGCCGCTTCAACTGCTAATCCCTTCCCCCAATACTTATACGATAAAACAAAACCTATCTCAGCTTTATGATGATTGGGTAACCATTTAACTATATCAATTGTCCCGATCATTTTATTATCTGCTTTTGAAACGATTCCCCACGGAGCTAAACTACCTTCTTTATAAGACTTAATTACAAATTCTAAAAATTGAATTGAATCTTCAATGGTATGATGAGGTCTCCAAGGTAAATATTTGCAGTTTTCCGGATTTGACGCATAATCAAATAAATCATATGCATCATCTAACGTTAATTTTCTTAATATTAAACGTTCAGTAGTAAGTGTAGGCAAATCCCCAAATACATCTTTAATCTTCAAATTCCTCAACCCTTTCTATACCTATATTTTAATATTCCTTCTGTGTCTTAAAACACTTAATTCAAAAAAGTGTTTATCCACTAGACTCTCGGCATACTCGCATTATATACTACCCTGTTACGGCTTGAACATTAATACAAAACCGTGGAAATTCTTTATTACAGCTTATATACCTTAACTATATAGGTGCACATTAAAACATTAACGTTCATATAAGTGATTTCCGCTCTAGTTATACTGCTCCTAAACATCCCAAAAGGAGCGGGAATAACATGAAACGATTGAAAATCACTAATGATCTCGATGGACGTCACGAACACTTCGTTAAGAAGAGCGAAAAATCAAAAATATTCCCCTATGTTAACGCGTCATGGCCGTTCACCTCGTCATGGAAGGTTATCTGAACAAAGAGATCGCTTCCATGCTCAATCTGTGCTGCCAAAGTGAGGCGTTTTATGTATCCCTATTCAACGAAGGCGGGATCGATCTACTGCTCGATCGGAAACATCTGCCGGGCCGGGAACCGTTTCTAACGGCGGAATAGCAACAGGAACTGAAACAAATCATTTTGATCCACACACCAGCCGAACTCGGTTGGGACATTTCTTCTTCTTGGAATATGTGGATCATTCAGTCTTATACTCGAGAGCGCTACGTGGTCACCATGTCCCAGGAAGGGATTCGTAAACTTTTATTTACATCGAATGGGACTCTCTTGGAACTGGCTCACCTATACATCGGCGAAAGGCGATACCGAACCACGATAAGCGTTTTGTGAAACAAATGGAACTTATAAAAAACTGATTGATCCCAACACTGTTATTTTATATGTCGATGAGGCCCACGTCCGGCCCTATCAAGTCTTGCGGGCCACTTGGTCAGAAGCTGGCCGGCAAAAACAGGTGCCCACTTATGGCATCATGCCTACGTTTCTCTATTGGGTGTGGTGAATATCCTTAATGGAGACACCGTTCTTCACCGAGCGACAACTAGGAATGCCACGACGTTTTTGGATTTTTTAAAGACTCTGGAGAGCCGTTTATCCAGACAAGCTGATCGTGCCGGTGTTCGACAATGCACGCATCCACCATACTAGAATGGCCAAAGATTTCTTGCCACAAGAGGGAGATTTAGTTTCACTTTATCTTGTTGCCCCCGTACTCCCCATAGCTGAATCCCATCGAACGCGTGTGTAAATAGCTCAAAGACGCGGTCATTGCGAATATGTTTCACAATGACCAAATGTATATTGGTGACGTCATTACTCGGTTTATGGGTTACATTGATCAACACCCCAAAGACGTGTTTCGACGTTGAAGGGTATGCAGCATGATGCAAAGGTTAACTTTTCAAGGTACATTTATATAGTAATTTTTCAGCTTTTACTTATGTTAACAAAGCGAATGACTTATTGTTTAGAAATAATATTTTTAATTTAATTCAATACAAGCCGAATCTATCCAAGATATTTTCCTAATTCCAATAGATAGGTCAAGTAATTTAGAAAAAATTTCATCGGATTGTTGCTTATTCGGAATAGTAGGAACTCCTCTATCATTTATATGAACGGCTTGTACTTGTATATTTTTTGCATTATTTCCTTCAATACTCCAACGAACAGCTAACCCTTGGTAAAAAAATTCAGGATATTCACCTTTCACATCAAATGCAAAATTTCCCAAACCATAAAATATAGGATATCCATTATATATTTCAATACCACGGATATTGTGAGCACCATGACAAACTACACCTACAGCCCCATCTTCAATAAAAGTTCTTGCTAAATTTTTCAAGAACGATGGGGGTAAAAAACGATTTAAGTCTTCACTCTCATGACAATGTACACTAACAACAACATTTTTACATTTTTTAATTAACTGATTAACTGAACTTACTACTCTTTCTATATCTTTTTTATTTGCAACAAACGTAGTTGAATGTGTTTTACCTAACTGGATTCGATATCCTAGAAAATTAAAAGCTTGATCATTGATGTCAATGAATAACCGACTTCGCATGGCAATATTCCTTAGTTCAACCCACTCATCTTCAGGAAGGGTAACAACAAAAGAATGTCGTATATAACTTACACCAGGTCGTCCTAACACCTTACCGGTTGGATTAGAAGACATAGCAGTTTTAGGAAATGTCGTAGTCATTGCAACAAGACCATAGGATTTATCCTTATATTTCATGATACTCCCTCTAGTGGCTTCCTCTAGGTTGTTCCCTGCACCGGCAACAAGAATTCCCATATTTCTCAGTAATGTCAACGAATCTTTTAAGCAGTCGGTTCCCCAATCGGTTGCATGGTTATTTGCATGTGAGATAGCATTAAATCCCATATATTTAATAAATTCTAGAGTTTCACGAGTTGAATACAGCCAGTGTCCCCCACTCATCGGTGCAGGAATAGCCTTTTCTATATCAAGTACTATAGGTGCTTCTAAATTTGCTACTCTAAATTGTGCAGACTGAATAAAATTACTTAATTTATTCAAATGCTCTATATTTCTATGCCAGTCTTTATAGGTGTTTTTTGCAAGCAAAAAATGCAGAGAAGTGCAAGAAAAAATACATAGGCTTGCCAGCTCAAGACTTAAGGTTCCAGACCGGGGGAAGAGGACGGCTGGATCGCGGAGAGAGCGTTCCGCAGTCGATAGCTCTCTCCCGTAAAGGCCAGGATGTGGGCATGGTGAACCAAGCGATCCACCAGCGCAGCTGTCAAGCGGTTGTCCCCAAACACCCGATTCCACTGTCCAAATTCCAGATTCGACGTCACGATGACGCTTTTTCGCTCATAACAGTCGGCGATAATATGAAACAACAGCTCCGATCCTTGCTTTTGAAACGGCACATAGCCGAGTTCATCCAATATCAACAGTTCGCACGCATCGATGCTTCGTTTCAGCCGCCCGAGCGTGCCATTTTTCAATGCCTCTTCCAGCTGGGCGACGAGATCCGCGACGCGGAAAAACCGAACCTCATGGCCTTGTTGGCACGCCTGGATGCCGAGCGCTGTGGCGAGATGGGTTTTTCCTGTCCCGGGCGAGCCTAAAAGCAGAACGTTTTGCTTTCGCTCCAAAAAGCGAAGGTCACACAATTCCTTCTTCGATGTCGTGGTCGGCCAGTGGATGTGATCCGACCATTCGTAATCCTTCAGCCATTTCAACTCCCGAAACTTGGCTTTCTTGATCAGCCGGGCCTGTTTCGCCTGCTGGCGGCACGACAGCTCCAGCGCCAATACATCCCGCAAAAACTGCTCTTTCGTTTCGAACATCACCTCCTCGAATCGATCCGCGATATAGGCCAAATGCAGCGCTTTACAAATCTCTTTCACCTCTGCTCTCATCCCTGGACACCCCCTTCCCGAACGGGGTGAAGACGTTGATCATACACCGTTAAATCCGTTTCATAGTCGATCAGGACGGAAGGGGTGTACGATTCTTCCCACTTGGCCGGGTAATGGGATTGCTCGGCTTCCATCAACACCCCGATTTCATGAGGAGCCAAGTCCCATCGCTGACTCTCCTCGAGCCACTGGGGGATTTCATAAAGCGTGCAACGATCCAACAGCGCTCGCAGCCCTTTCAAACGGGCCGCCACCTGGGGCGGGGTGCCAGCCAGATACGTTCGGATCGCTTCCGGCAAGTACGCCCGGTATCGGGAATGCCCGACAACCCGGGGTTTGGTCTCCCACTCAGCGAAAATCTCTTTCCAAGGGATCTCGCGTTTCACGTTCGTATACGGCCTTGGCATCTCAAGATGTATGCCTCCGTCAGGAGAGAGCACAAAGAAACGATCCCACTCTTTTTTCACCAATACCCGGTTGGGGACGGACAGGCCATGGACGACGAACGCCTTCCCATCCACCATCACTTCTCCGTACTTATTCACGTAAGCGTGATCGAGGGAGAAGATCGGAAGATCTTGTTCCGGCAACGCCAACAGCTCCGGCCGCTCTTCCTGCCATAGCTCCTCTATCAACCGCCCCTTTTCATAATGAGGGCGGTTTCGGTCCTCGACCATCTTGCGATGCAGCCACTCCACCAGCTCCGGATCCGACTCGATCAACGGAGCCGGGACGAAACAAAGGTTGCGAGTGTAATAGACTTTTCGCTCCGCATTTCCTTTCTCATGTCCGCTGTATGGATTGCACACTTGTACATCAAACCGATAGTAGAGTTGAAATTTCTCAAAAGCCTCGGTGAATTGGCGTTCTCCCCCTTTTCGAATCGACACGATGGCCGCGGACAAATTGTCAATGCGCAATGCCTTTGGCACTCCCCCAGCCTGACGAAACAGCTGCGTCAACCCATGGAGGAAGCATTCACTGTTTTCCGCCGGCAGCGGATAAGCAAACGCAGCGTTGCTATACGGGAAGCTTACGATCAAAACCGATCGTTCTTCTTCCTTCCCCTCCTTCGTCACCACCGTCATCTTCCCGAAATCCACCTGCGCCTCGCCTGGCGGGTGCTCAAGTCGTTCATAGCGCTGTTCTTTCTCGAGTTTGAGCTGCGGTCTTCGTTTTTGCACGTACGCGCAAACGGTGCGATACGAGCCTTGAAATCCATGGTCACGACAAAGCGCTTCAAACATCGTCTTGTTCGTTCGCCGTTGTTTTCTCGGCAGCTTGGCATCCTCCTCCAACCAGTCATCAATGATTTGCCCGTATCCTTCTTCCTCCATCATCCCCTTTTTGCGTTTGATGGTTGGTTGGACAGAAATGCCGCCATCCGCGTATTTCTTGACCGTTCTCCAGTTATATCCCGTTTCGCGGGAAATTTCCGCAATCGATAACCCTTTCTTTTCACGCAGTTTTCTGATACGATTCATTTCGGGCATTGCCAGCATCCTTTCGCTCCTCCACTGTTTGGTTTATGTGTTCACAACTTCCACAGTAGAGGAAATGTTAGGGGCTGGCAAGCCTTTTTTCTTTGCCTTAGGCTCTGCACGTTTCGTTGCAGAACTCTGTATTTTTATTTTGCACTAAACATTTATAGGTCAATACAATATCTCCAACTGCCGAAAAACTATACATCACTTCATCACCTGAGTTTTAGAAGAGTTACTATTTAAGTCAGTAGGCAAACTAACTCCTCTAAGTTTTAGCAAAAAAGGTACTGATAACATAAGTGATATAATGCCCCACGCAAAAAATACCGTACTTACACTTAACTGATCTGCGAACCATGCACCTGCGACAGAAATAAGAGTAACTAATGTAGGAATAATTGTTGACATTATACTTGATATGCGCCCATTATACCGTAGATCAGTAAGTGATACTCGCAATGAATGTCGTGCATTATTTTCCACTGTTAGACAAGCTCCTAAAATAGCATAGGTAACCAAAGCTATAGGCATAGAATTTATTAAACCTAAAGCCATTATAACTACAGCACTCGCAATAAAAAATACCAACAAACGTGCAAATTCACTTCTGGTTTTTTTCCAAAATAAAGACAGGAAGCTTGCGACAGCTGCACCAAAAGAAAAAAGGGATAAGAAGAGGCTGTAATTTTCTACTCCCCCTTCAATTTGCACAACAAATTTTCCTGTAAGAGCTTGTATTAACTGAATACTAGCTTCTGGTATAAGACCTAAAAATGCAAGTATTGTAACACGAGGATTAGCTTTCAAATAATCATATAATTCTACCATTCCTTGTTTCCAATCTCTAATACTAATGGTTCTATTATTTGATACAGTTGTCGAAGATTCTTCAAGTTCCTTAAACCCCATCCATAACAAATATGCCGATAAAAGATACCCGATTCCACATAGTAATATTACACTGGTTAGAGATATATGTGTGGTAATTGTTAAAGAACCTAGAATCCCAGCGCCCATAATGATTGAAGTTGTGAAGCTAGAAAACCTGAAACGATTACTATTGTTCATCATTTTATTGTAAGCTGTAAAAAAGGCGGGAAAGTAAAATTTATTTACAATCCCTATTAACAGATAAAATATATAAATTATGAGAAGAAATAGAGATTGGTAAACCAATAATGGAGCCACTATAAAACATATACCCGCTCTAATAAACAAAGTCCAGAATATAATACTCTTAAGCTTTAACTTATCTGCTAAAACACCCGCGATAGGGGAAAAAGTCCATCCACTTAGTAATTTAATAGCGGCAATTATAGAAACTGCAAAAGTTGATTTAGTCATTTCCAAAACCGTCCATAAAACCAGACCATCTCGCAAAGCAACTGTAAAATATTGAATTGCTTCAGAAATGTTAATGTAAATTAGTGAACGAGTTTGTTGTGAAAATCGTTTACTTAGTGACATCCACAATTCTCCCCTATAATTAGTTGTGTTGTTGAGAAATCACTATAGTTAATTGCAATAATTGAGTCAAGAACCTCAACTTCTTGAATCTTACAAAAGTATTTAAGAATTTGATCTGCACTGATAGCAGCACAAATAAAGTTATGAGGCGCCCAAGCTGGATGTAATTGTGACATCCAAGACAGGTTGGAAACTATTTGTTCTGTTATATTTTTGTCTGTTCCAAATTGTATAGTAATACAATCGTAACAAGGAGTCTGACCTGGAATGCATAAGGGGCCAATCAATGCCGGTTTTGCCATTAGATGTGGAATTTTATTTCGCAATGCCCACTTGCTCACTATAGATCCTAAACGAGTTGGAGGCCCACTAATACCAGCAATACATTTAACACCACTAAGCATATCTAAATCTGATTCTTTCTTGATGAATTTGTTAATAGTCTCAACTTTAATATATGGGTTAATAGAAAGTAACTCTCTTTTTGCCGCTTGAACCTTTGGTAATCCAATATGCTCTTTACGATAAAGGAGTTGACGGGACAAATTACTCTCTTCCACTACATCTCCATCTACTAAGATCAAATGACCGATACCTGCTCCTGCTAAAAGCATAGCCAATGCTGTTCCGTAACCCCCAACTCCAATAATAGCAACAGAAGCATTACGTAAACGCTCCTGAAAATCATAGCGCGAAACTTTATTATCTTCATAATGAGACAGATAAAGTAATTGTCTAGAAACATAACGTAAATACGAGTCATTAAAATTATGAGTACAATCTTCTTTCTCTTTTTCTAATACTCCGAGATTATAAAGCTGCGAAAAAGAATTATAAAGTTTAGGATTATCATTAGATATTTCTATACTCTTTCCATTTGCTAGTTCAGAAAATAATAAGTCATGGTCAGTATCACAAGTAACCGTAACTTTCTTTTTAGCAGGTGTTTGTATCTCTATAAATTGGTATTTATTTTCAGAAATCTTTATAAGTAGATATCCTATTTTTAATTTATACTTATCCATGAATAACACTCCTAATTTTTTCTGTGAAAATAACGGGTCGATGGACGGTTACTTTCATGCTTGGTTAGCGAGCAAGGCTCGCTCATGGACGTTTTATTCACAACTAAACCAATACTGATTTTCCAACAATTGCATTTTTTATTAACTTTACAAAAGTACTATAATCTATCTGCTGCAACCTTTTTAATAGTTCTAAGGGATGATATTTATAAGGATTACGAGCCAAGCTCATATGTGCAATGCTATATAGATGCAACGAAAAAGTTTAACATATCCTTGACGGAAAAGAGGCTTGTCCATTTTTCGACTGTCGAAGGCAAGCCACAGGCTTGCCCCCGTCACGCTTTGGCGTGACGGAAGACCGAACAACCACCCGCTTCACAGACCCATACATGGGTCTAGAAGCGGGGTTGTTCGGTCACCCGACAGTCGATCAAATGCTCGGTAAAAGCGACAAATGTTAAAGCTTCAAATTGCATCTATATAGTTATAATTCGTTCTGGGTGAACGGATAAATCTAATAGTTCGTATTCTAAGTAATTCTTTGCTCGCTCAAAATCAATTTGAGATATATAATAACCAGGATTCTCTATAAAATTAGAAATTTCATTTATCAGTTTTTTGTCAATAAAAATTGGTAAATCAAACCAAATAAGACCAAAATCAAGAAATGACTCAGTCTTTGGAAAAAAATGATTTATGCCATAATTATTATGAACAAGCTTTTGAATGGGTAACAGCCTATGATACTTAAATAATGCACAAACTAGCATTTTACATATCTCTTCATCCCTAAAATTGTAACCCCTTGTAGCAATCCCTAGTTTATAATTACGCTGTTCTACCATTTCTTTTGAAATCAATGTATTGTTTGTAGAAGATACCTGTAAAGAAGGAGGAGTATATGATTTTAAAGAATTTGAAGCTTTAAATTGATCCCATGGATTTATTGCACCAATAGACACACATGTGCATTTGAATTTTTGTAAATAATCCCAAAAACTTCTTAAAGATTCCGTTGTTACGTTATTAATATCTTCTAGAGTTCCAAATGGGGAACGAGTAACATGACACTCTCCAAAAATAGCTTTTCGAAGAGTATTCATAGATAAATTAGAACTCCTATTTAATTTTTTAATGATTAACTCCTTTATTTGATTTATCTCATTAACAGAAATTTTATACTCATTTGAATAAATAAATTCAAAGATGAATCTTATTATCTGTTTAGTTATACTAGTAGGAAAATTAAGTTGAATATATAAGTATTCAGGGAACAGTCCTAATCCAAATTTACCTCCGTATGTATTAAGAGCTGATTTTTCACTAAATTTCTCGAACTCGTTATAAATTAAGTGACCAAATACCGCTGTATGACTAGGCCAAAGTTGTCCTTCTAAAGCAGGCCCTCCAGGCACAATGATAGCCATATACATTATAGGAATATCTTGTGAAAAATGAACTGAACGCATTTAATTATCCTCCAAACCTAAAAACATAGAATATATAACGACTTCTTTTGTTGGATCAAGATTTAGGTAACCCCCTAATTTTAAATCATTGAATCCTCCACATACAACAGTACCTACATTTATTTCTTTAGCTACCAAAGAAATACTTTGTGCAAGATGACCTGCTTCCATCAAACCGTAACGATATCCTCGATCGCCATATTTAAGAGTAACTTTATCCAATCGTAACGTAATGTATAAAATTACAGAACAAGTTTCTACCATCGGAGCGTGAAAAAAAACTTCCTTTAAATCAGATTCGAAACCTTCTAATATTTTCAACAATTCATGAGAATAAGGGTCATACATGTAAACTCCCTGAGATAGACTATCAACCGATTTAACATGAACATATATTCTTAGTGGGTACAGAGCCCCAGCAGAAGGAACAACACGCCGTCCTGAACTAGGATTATGCTGATAACATGCTAATAGTGTAGAAAGATTAATTAAAGATATAGGTTCTCCATTAAATTCTCTAACGCTTCTTCGACCAAGTTGAGTGTTTATTTCTTTACTAGGTTGTGGCATCTCTATAGAGCTAACATCAGGATAACCATCATCAATTTTTGCTCTCATAATATTTTCTCGACTCACATAGCTAATCCTAGTTATCGCAGTACTCCAATGAAAAGTGACACAAGAGTCTCGTTTTAAATTCATCTTAATTATCTCCTCATATATTAAATTTAGAGATTATTTTTAAACAAATTTCCAGTTCGCTAGTTGCTCTTTGACAACTGAGTAGGCTGGCTTAGGTGAGGGGCCCCTCCCAATACAGTGAATTGAACTTTTCATGCTATTCTTGGATAGTCATCTTGTGAATCATTGGCGAACCTATTCTCTCCTTTGTGACTTTGACTTACTAAAACGGCATTGGAGGTATCTCATCTAATTCTTTAAATAGTTTTCTCTTTGGAATATATTTATTATCCTTTATAAACCCAATAAAATCCGGGCTCCACATTCTCAGCACGCATAGACCTTTTTGTCTAGCTTGTATTGGCGTAATATCTCTAACGTAAATTCTACAATTTAAGTTTCTAACTAAACTACTAATTTCTAAATCTTCATTAAAATAAATATTACTCATATCCTCAATTGGAGCATTAACAAGAAACCTAGGTAATTGATTTAAATAATTCATTGCAGGATGTTTTTTACCTTGCCTTAATTGTTCTTTAATATATATACGCATCAAACTAGCTTCTAAAATTGCCTTGTCACATGCTAATTTGAAATTTAATTCAGCAGCACATCCGAATGATATAAATTCTTCGTCCGAGAGAACCGACAAAACAACAGGAATATTCAAATTGTTTTTAACATAATATAGTTTTACATTCAATCCAGCTGCTAAGCACGCATTACGAATATCTCTTGAAGTTCCTTGTCGTACATTAACTTCAATAAACTGCCCCCCTGATATCCACTGCCTAGTAATTGAATCTCTTTCGTAAAGTTCTAACAGGGCAGATGTAAAAGCCTGTTTATAAGTTTGATGGGCGGCCGTCCCCGATGACCATCTTGGACCACCGTAAAGAGAATTTTCATACATATCTTTCCCCAGAATTAGATTGGCTGGGACGTATTCTCTGCAACCTGTTTTTACATTTATCATTTTTATCCATGAGCAAACTGTATCCATTTCTAACTTTTTATACCGAAAGTTTTCTTGATGATATTGTTCCTCGGAGAAATAATTAAAATCTGATAGATTTAAACTGGTATGATGTTTATTAGTAATCTCTCTCCATGATGTATATCGAACTCCAGATGGGATAACATTTAGATATGCAAATCTTTCAATACATTCAGAAACGGTTCTCGTATAAGCTTTGTTATAATCAATGTCAACAGCTCCACCATGTATAAGTTTATCATTTGTTACTATTGTACCTGATAGGTACACTAACTGTGGATTTCGTCCATAAGTTTTCATTGGACCAATTCCTTTAATTAAACCACACTGTTGTCCAACAATCTTATTTCCCCTTATGAAGTCACTATTTGGATAGCATGTACATCTACCAACTCCGCTTACATCTTGAACTGCTATATTTAGTTTTTGGCTATCAAATATTAATACACGACCAATTATATTATTATTAATAACATGATTAAGGATTATTGGTGTTAACCCTGATGCAACATTAAATAATGAATTAGATAATGAGCTTAAAATTAAAACATCATTTTTTTTACTAGAAATTTCACGAAAACTAGGAATATTACATTTTAAGCGATTAAGATAACAGATTGAACAAGGATATACATCTTTAACGAAATATGGTCCAAACAGAATTTTTCCGTTAAAGACATGTGTTACAAACATTTTCTTTATCTTTGATCTCTGAAAAGACGTAAGAATATCTTGAAATATATGATTTCTTTTACATGTAAATAAAGAAATTACTTCAGTTTGAACATTGCTTAAAATTTTGTCAATATTCTCTTTTGGCTTAATCGTTATTATGTGTTTAACAATAAACCCCACTTCTTCAAAGCAAGTGAGAAGCAAAGAAGATAAGGAATCATCATCAATTAAAATAGATATTTCAACTTTCTCTTTGTTTTCAAATGATAAGGCACTAATACGTTCTAGTCCTTGAATTAACTTATCTTGTTCTAAAGCTTTCTGATTCCAATCTTTTATTTTGATTTTGTTAATCACCTTCAAAAATTCATTTTTGTTTACTTTCAAGCGTCCATCTTCCCCTAACACTATTACATCATTACCTATTTGATATACAGAACATGAACTTTTAAGACTTACCAATTCTCTCTCACCAGCCCAAACCATTCCGTAGGCATTGTCTGTTGAACATGTTTGTCGCAAAATTTACATATAGAAAATTCTACTGGTTCGCGAACCGTCTGGAACCACCTTCTTAAAACCTCGACTGGTCCATCAGTATCAAGATTGGCCAACTTATGTTTACCCTGTATATCATTAGAACATGGTAATACATCTCCGTTCCAACTAATGAACAATCCTTTTACAATATAAGTACATCTATTTGATAACTTTTGACCGCGGGATTGATAAAGTGTGTTGGGAGGTACAAATCCTCCTCGTGAAAAACAAGGAATAACTCTTACAAGCCCACGTGATAAACCAATACTCTCAAAGAAATTTTTCAACTCGTTAATCTCATCTCTGTTAATGTCCATTTCTACGACATTTATCGAGATTCTATCAGGAAATTCACGTATACAGTTGATTAAATTTTCTGTAACTCTATGATGCAGTTTTGCTCCCATAATTTCATTGTATTTAGTAGGATTTATAGAGTGATATGATATTTGAATGTGATCTAATCCTGAATCAAACAATACTTTTAATCTTGCTGGTGAAAGTGTACTACCATTACTAACAACTACAATAGGTACATTTTCGCCAACACGATATCTCATCTCTTTAACCCAATCTGGAAGATGTCTAAGCAAAGTTGGTTCACCTATACCTTGAATTATCACACCAGACACTTTTGTTCTTTCTAATAGATTGAGAAAAGAATTGAATGTCTTTTCGGACATATTTCCTAACGGCCTTAATTTTTCACGAGGACACATAATACAATTTGCATTGCAATGGTTTGTAACTTCTAATTCAATAGATGGAACTAAGGGCTTCATCTCTTCTACCACTAATAAATACCCTGCTGAGATTAACTGTTCAATTAACTTACTAGTACCTGGATATCGTTCTATATACTTAGTTACTTCTATGGGTTTATGAAAATCTAACAATATCTTAGTAACTTCTTCTATTGCCATCACTCTTGGATAAGAAATTGATCCAAGTCGTCGATAAACTTCTTGACCATCTTCCAACTTATCTAAACAAATAAAAGGAGCAGTTACAAGTCTCATTTATCTCGTCCTTTCTTGTGCATTCGATTCACTTTCAAACGTTTTTGAACCCAGTCCCAAGTTCCTACAAGAGATAGCTCTTTATCATAAATAGATATAGTTGGAGATACCTCAATAGCAGATTTAAATGCTGTTCTATTTGGAATAAAGTATAAAAAAGCTCTCTCAACAGCAGAAGTAAACTTATCATGTATGTGTGTTTTCTGCAAAGAAAAAATACAGAGTTTTGCAAGGAAAAGTGCAGAGAATTACAACTTGACATGGAGCCTCTGGGGGCGTGATTAAAAAACTAGGAAGCCAGCAATATCAAGGACTGGCTATGCCTAAAAAGGCTATCACACCCCCCACTCCATGTAAAGTTGGCCTAAGCCAAATTCTCTGCAGATCTCTGCATTTTTATTTTGCAATAAACAGTATGTGTTCGTATCTCCGAAATAAGCCTCGCAATCTATTCTTTAGTACTTCGGGATTGATTTCTTCTGCGGATCCCCTCATTCTATAACTATAATAAATCGGATAAGCTTTATTTTTATCGGTTATTTCTTCTATACCAAATTGTTTTGGAGAATTATACACTGGTGTACCCCTTTCTAAATGAAAAACACCAACTGCGGCGAAATCTAATATATCCTTATTTTTTTCAATAAACCTAAAGGTATCCTCAGATTGTTCTTCTGTTTCCCCGGCAAATCCAATAAAAAACATAGCGGCCGTAAATATGCCATAATCATGACATAGCCTGTAATACTCCTCTGCTACTGACAAATCTATACCTTTACGTAGAGCTTTTAATATCTCTTCATTACCGGATTCTATTCCATTCACAAGAGCGATACACCCAGCCTCTTTCATTAGAGCTACTGATTCTTTATTTACAAAAGCTTTTTCTGCCCTAGCTTCACTTATCCATTTGATATCAAGCTTATAAGAAACTATTTGTTCAGCTAGCCTTTTCATAATTCTCGGTGGCAATGCTTCATCACAAATATAAAAATTTTTAGCACCATATTTATTTACTAGGTTTAGTATTACGTTAATAGCATATTCAGATCCTAGAGATTGATATCCTAAGCCGTATCCTTCGTGATGAGCACAAAAGGTACATTTTCCCCAATAACATCCTTTTGATGTTAATATTGGGAATATTGGGGATGGAACGGGATATTTATCAAGAGGAATACCATCGAAGTTCGGTATTGCGGTTAGCTGTTTCCTTCTAGTTAAGTCTTCTTTATACTCATTTGGACGGGTTGGGATAAGAATATTGCATCCTACTTCATTGATATCACCAGATACATATCTAATAATTCTAGCTAAAGCTTCTTCCCCTTCATAAAAAACTATAAAATCACAGTATTTTCTAATAACATCGGCTTCAAGAATCATTTCAATCTTATAATGAGTAATAGTTGTACCACCAAAAATGACTTTTTTCTCTGGGTACTTCTCTTTAATAAGTTTGGCAAATAATAAACTAGGCAAAAATTGTTCTGAATATGTAATAGAGAATCCAATGATATCGTATGTTTCAACTTTATCAAGATTAGCTTGTATATATTTGTACAGTATTGATAAATCATATTTTGAAACTAAACTATCAATCTGTCCTAATTCATTAGGTAATTTTTGGGTTATCCCCTGTAATTTATTGAGATGGCGTTCTAAATCTAAAACACATGAAAGCATAGATTTATGAAAACGTGCTTGTCCTATTTGGTGATATGTATTTTCATCCTTTAATGCTGCGAGACTTTTTGGAACTTGTTCTTTTAAATAGTTAGAAATAACTAGATAATATAAACTTTCATGATTATCAATATGATTTTTAAGTGATTCTCTTGCTATATCTATGAATTTAGGACTCCAAAGATATGAGAGATAATCAATATTCATATCCCATTGATTTACGTCCAATCCCTCAATTTGTTCAAGATACCCTTTTAATAATGGGGTCGATAAATAAGGCTGATAGAAATATCCATGAGGGGGGAAAATTAACAAAGTCTTAGTCATTCCCAAATCTCCCTTAGTATTTTTTATAATTATTGTAACTTTAATTGAATATATGTTGAAAAAATCTCTATTCAAAGCGCGTATGTATATGTAAGATTTAATACAGTTAATTGTCAATCTGAAAGTAAGAAAATAACCTAATTTAATCACATTTGACTTAACAAAAAACAAAATTTCCTTTACCCGGTTTCATTCGTCGCAACAATACACGTATTCTAAAAATTATTTATTGAAAATCCATTTCTAGAAATCTAGGTTATTCGTAGACTTATAAATATTTTTATAATTTTTTACAAATAATATTAAACCCTCTTGTTTATTGCAAAGAAGTACTGAGATTTATCGAGAATTGGGTCTGTACCAACTTTACATGGAGTAGCGGGCGTGATCGCCTAGGTGAAGCCGACCTTTGATATTGCTGGCTTTCCGGCTTTTTTATAACGCCCGCAGAGACTCCATGTCAAATTGCAATTTACTGCATTTTAATTTGCAAAACTGTGTATTTTGTCATGGTTTTGTTTATAAAGGATGTTAATCGTCACAGCACATTAAGACTACAGAGAAATTTTCTAATTCATCTGATTCAACATCGATAACAATTGACATGTCTAATGTTTCTTGAGTGTCTTTCATAAGTATCACCTCCCCTCAAATAGTATTTTATATTGAGAAAAATCAGAAAATCAATGGTCTTTTTTGTCTAATATTGTCTATTTTTGTATTTATATGGCTCTTCACCACAAAATGTACTTGACAATCAGGTTGTTTTCTGATCAAGGGTACAAAAAATGCGAAATTTCCTGTATGGTAAAGGTGACCAAACCATCAACCATGGAGGAAATTTCGCATGCAATCTCAGTTTATCAAAGATTTGATCACTTTACCAGGCTTTCTTATTCATGGAGAACGAAAAGAGGGAGAACGATGGATTTTTGAACTTTCCCTCCCTCCTCATTGTCCGATCTGCCCGACTTGCTTCGGACGGACAACCAAAATATCATCGAAACGAAAACAATGGATTCATGGCTATACAAATACGGTCGGTTTATTTTGGATTGAACTTCCCATAGAAAGACGGCGTTGCCAAGCCTGTTTTCTGACGTTCACCGTTTCTTATCCGGGACTTCCGTCTCACAGTATCGCGACGGAATCGTTTCAACATTGGGTCGCCCAGTTATGCATCGGAAAAACGATTCAAGAAGTCGCTCGCTTGTTACAACTCGCCTATACGACAGTAGAACGCTGGTTTTATCAATATGCCCCGGCTCTTTTACCAACATCGAATCCTACAGTAGTATGTGTGGATGAATTCGCTTTCCGAAAGGGACATGATTACGGAGTAGCGGTGATGGACACACAGACTCGGAATGTCCTTTCCATTGCTTCTGGAAAAAATGAAGAAGCCATTGTGGAGGCGCTTCAACCCGTCGCCTCCAAAGTGAAGTATGTTGTCAGCGACTTGGCTCCTGCCATGAGAAAAGCCATTGAAAAGGTATGTCCAAAAGCCATCCATGTTCTTGACCACTTCCATGTGATTCAGTTATTCACCGATGCACTGGAACGTTGTCGCAAATACCTTGCCAAAGGCGGAACCAAACATGGAAGCGTTCGCCGCGTGTGCCGATGGTTAAGCCAACGTCCAGAAAAATTAACAGAAGAAGAGAGACAGGAAGTTCGACAATGGTGCCAAGAAAGTGCTTATTTACGTGATGTCTATCAAGCACTTCAACATTTCCGTTACGTATCCAAAAGCCAAACAAGAAAGCAAGCCGAAACTCGTTTGACCCAATGGTTTGACCGGTACCTTTTTAGCGACTGTGCCGCCGTACGCAGGATTGCCAAGGCACTCATCACTCGAAGAGACGCAGTGCTTTCTTGCATCGTTTTTTCTTACTCAAATGGTCCAATGGAAGGAATCAACAACAAAATAAAATTGATCAAAAGGCGAGGATATGGGTATCGAAATATCCAGCGTTTTACTTTGCGTGTCCGTCTAGAGACCTCTATCACATTTTAACGTAAAAATCAAGTACATCTTTTGGTGATGAACCAGTCTATTTACTATAGTTAATTTCGAAAATATAGAAGTAGATTCAAGCGAATTACATCATTTTCATATCTATAACTTTTGATTATAAGGAACCTTTACTAAAAACAGGTTCAATTATAAGAAATGTAGATAGCTACTTATCTTAACCTTCTAGCATATTAGTGTATCGTTGTCCAGATTTTATCCCATCTTGGTAATAAGGAGAATATTAACAGGCAACGGTAAAATTACAAAAAATTGCTTATTCATTTCTGATATTTGGATTTATATATATCGTTTATAAAGTAATTCGCAAGCGATAAATTCAATCTTCAACAAACGGGGGCTTTAGTTCAACAAGGAATAAAGCAAAGGACTAATAAACCGTCCCTCTTTCTTTTGGTGAAATATCAACACTATTGTTTAACAGAGCCAATGAAATAAAAAAAACCGATTTCCCAGTCAGGGAATCGACTTTGAGAACTCTTATTTCAACTAACCCACCTAATAGTTTAAGAATATTTTTTATGGTTCACTAATCCCCATTGCCAATAGCAAAAGAAAAGCAACGGCCAAAACCGCTCCATTTCCTATCAAGCTGATAATTAGCAGAAAGAAACGTTTAGTCATCAAACACGAGAACGCCGCGAATAAAATACCAATAATTGATAAGATACCATAAATTGTGATCACGAAATAAATATCAGCATTTGGACCTCTTTCGATATAGAAAATAATGATACTTATGATTACAGGCAACAAAGACGCGACACCTAATATATTTCCTACTTTTTTCTTGTCTAACACTACAAAACCCCCCTCTGTTGATAATAACTTTTTGAATTATAGCCATCCGTTAATTCAACAAGAAATCACCTCCACTTTCCAACATTATACATTATGTAAAGACCGGAGCAATCCGGTCTTTTTATTTTTGTCTAACAATTCCTCTCCCTGCTTATCTCCTTCTTTTCCCAGTTTTCACTTGACTTTTTTAACAAAATATAAGAACATATATTCGTAAATCAAACATATGTTCTTATAAAAGGGGTCTTTGCGTCGATGTGCTTCGATATTTCCTGGCTGCCAAAACATAAAATGTTGTGCATCGATATGAAGAGCTTCTACGCTAGCTGCGAATGCGTCGATCATGGACTGGATCCTCTCGAGGATTACGTCGTCGTTGTCTCAGATAAAAATCGAAGCGGGAGCGTAGTTTTAGCTGCGTCTCCGAAAATGAAGCAAGATTACGGAATCAAAACAGGAAGTCGTCTATATGAAGTTCCTCGCCGTAGCCATATCCATATTTTTAACGCCCGCATGAAGCGGTATTTGGAAATCAGCGTGCAAATTACAGAATTGTTTTCCACCTTTGTCCCTTTTGAAGCGATCCTCACGTACAGCGTTGATGAGAGCTGGATAACCCTAGACGGTACGGAAAAGCTGCATGGATCCCCCATGGAAGCGGCCCAAAAAATACGAAGCGCGATCTGGGATCAATTCGGTTTGCCTTCCTGCATTGGTATCGGTCCAAACCGTTTCATCAGCAAAGTCGTACTTGATGTATACGCCAAAAAACAAGGAATCGCTGAATGTACGTATGAAGAAGTTCCGAAAAAATTATGGCCAGTTCCGTTACGGGAAATCTGGGGCATTGGCAGCCGAATGGAGAAACATTTGAACAATATGGGAATGTACACGCTTGGAGATGTGGCAAACAGTTCCCTGGATCGCTTACGGAAACGGTTTGGCGTAATAGGAGAACAGCTCTACTATCATGCTTGGGGAATTGACTTAAGCCCTCCTTTTATCGACGCAAGGACCTTCCCTCAAAAAAGTATCGGAAAAGGAATTACATTACTGCGCGACTACTGGCGGGAAAACGAAATTTTAACAGTTGTGTTGGAGCTTTGTGAGGAAGTAGCAAAACGAGCGCGTGAAATCGGGAAAGTAGGACGCACCGTTTCGTTTAGCGTGCGCTATTCGCATAATGAAGGAGGATTCCATCAGTCCGTCACCCTCGACACCGGCACGAACTTAACAATGGATATCTACCGCATTTGCAAGCGGATTTTCCATAAGTTTTATGACGGGCGAAGCGTGCGCGTCATTTATGTGTCCCTTGAAAACTTAATGGATGAGGAATGTTTGCAGTTGTCCTTTTTTGAAGACAGAACAAAAGAACGCGCCCTTGCCAAAGTAATGGACGCAATCCGCGATAAATTTGGTCCCAACGCGCTATTGCGTGCCGTCAGTTACACGCCTGGAAGCGTTGCCCGCATCCGCAACAACTATATAGGAGGGCATCAGGCATGAACCATCGCGATCGTGGAATCATCAAATACTCGCCCTTTTTAATGCCAGAGCACCGCAAAATGCTAAAGGAGCTGCGTGAAAAAGAAGTGCGAATCCATACCTCCTGTCACGACGAGCAACAATATGAAGAATGGAATCGGATCATTTTCGAGGCGATGGAGTTTGCTTCTTATCTCTCGATTCAATACATACATAATTATCGTTTATGCTGCGTCATCGGTCGTGTTCATTACTACGATCAGTCAAACCAAATATTGCGATTCAAAGAAAAAGACAGTGGGAAAATCCATTATATCCACGTTTCATCGATTAAGGAAATAAAAATAGCCCCTTCCTCACCATGATATTATCCCTCTTGTGTAGACAGTGTAGAAAAAGGACACACTGCTATACAGGAGGGATTTTTTTGGATAAATCAAATGCAAAATACAAAAGCTATAGTTTTGAATTGAAATTACGTACAGTCATGATGTATTTGAATGAACAATTAGGCTATCGAAAAGTGGCCAAGAGAATGGGAATAAAAGATCCTAAAAGGGTACGTATTTGGGTAAAGAACTATCAACAGTATGGAGAAGAAGGATTAAAAGAACGTAGAGGAAAAACCATTTCCTCTAAACGGGGACGGCCTAGAAAGAAACCACTAACAGTAGAAGAAGAAAATCGAAAACTCAAAGCAGAAAATGAATTCTTAAAAAAGTTTATTGCTTTGAAAAGGAGGTGAAAACCAGAGACAGAACCGTCTTCTATTCCATCATTCATGATCTTAGTTGTTCCTATCCTATTTCTTTGTTATGTAAGATAGCATGTGTTTCAAGAAGCGGTTATTATAAGTGGCTGAAACGAAGAAATGTAACCACAGTGAGAGATTTAAGAAATCAGGACATCATGAATTTGATCGTGGAAGCCTATGAAGTATCCAATGGAACCTATGGTTATCCAAGAGTAAAGGCATACATTTTGCGGGAGTACGGGTGGAGAATCAATCACAAATGTATTTATCGTTTAATGAAGCAGATGAATCTTCAGGCGAAAATTCGTAGAAAAAAGCAAGTGTATAGAAAAGGTTCGGAAAGAATTACGGTATCGAACGTATTAAATAGACAATTTACAACGAGTAAACCAAATGAGAAATGGGTGACAGATATTACCTATCTCCTTTTAAACAACCAACGTCTATACTTATCCGTTATATACGATCTCTTTAACAGAGAAATTATTTCGTATCGAATCAGTAAAAGAAATGATGTTCAGCTAGTTCTTGATACCTTAGACGAAGCAATAAAAAAACGAGATGTGAATGGAACCATTTTACACAGTGACCAAGGGTTCCAGTACACATCCCATGAGTACCACGCAGCTCTTCAACAACATGGTATCATTCCAAGTATGTCCAGAAAAGCAAACTGTTTAGACAATGCTTGTATAGAAAACTTTTTTAGCCATCTAAAAACAGAATGTATATATCTTGGGGAATTTCACTCCATGGATGACCTATATAAATGCACCTTGAAAAGTTAACTTTTCGATTACGCGGCACACCCCAAGCGCCGCAACACTTCCTCCGGGCGTTCCTGAATGTAATGAGCAAATCGTTGAACCGCTTGCAGGATCTCGTGGCGGTCTTTGTGAAAGGCGTTGGCGATCACCGTATCCTTCAGCCATTTCCACAAACGCTCGATCGGGTTGAGCTGCGGCGAGTAGGGCGGCAGATACAGGAAATGAAAACATTGTCCTTCTTCTCGCAAAAAGTCCTTCACCATTCGAGCGTGATGAATCCGGGCATTGTCCAAGACGAGCGCAATCATCCGGTTGGGATGCCGCTCTTTGAGCAGGCGCAAGAAATCCAAGAACGTCGTGGCGTTGGCGGCTTCTGCTTGGTGAAGCACGGTGTCCCCATCGTGGACGTTCACGGCGCCAAATACCGAAACATGGGCATGATGGCCGAATGTCGGCACACGTTTTTGACGGCCGACCTCGGACCAAGTGGATCGCAAGACATGATAAGAGCGGATATGCGTTTCATCGATGTACAGAAGAACGGCATCTTCTGTCTCCTTGGTGATCAAGTTTTTTTTATCAAATCCATTTGCTTTTCAAATTGCTTTTGCTCATCCGGATTCCCTTTCGCCAGCGTGTACGTAGGGCGAGTCCATGACAGACCTTGACGGTGCAGGAGTTTTCGCAGCGCTTCACGGGAAAGCCAAACACCAAAGTGCTTTTCGACATAGGATTGCAGGAGTTTGGTGTTCCACGCCGAAGCGACGTCCCAGCCCAGTTCCGCGGGAGTGGTGGTCAACACAAGCTGTTTGATCTCTTCCTGCTGTTCTTCGGTGAGAAACGGCTCCCGTCCGGGGGCGAAATCCCGATGAAGCAAGAGCTCCAGACCGCCTTCGTTGAACAGCGACACATAATGGGAAACGGTTTGTCGGCACACGTTGACCATGGAGGCCGCCTCTTTGCCCAAATAACCTTCCATGACCAAACGAACCGCCATCACCCGTTGGCGAAGAAGCGCGTTTTTGATTTTCCGTTCCTGTTTGCGAAGCGTCCGTGGCGTCCATCCGTGATCATGGGTGATGTTGAGACGTTTCATGAATGATCCCGCTCCTTTTCCATAGGTTTCCTTAGGAACAGGATAACCGGAGTGTGCACCGGTTATACGAAGGTTAACTTTTTAATGAGCATGTATATAGAAGCAGCTGTTCATAAATATATCGAGTTTTATAATAATAGGCGCATTCAAAAGAAACTCACATATCTTAGCCCTGTACAATACAGAAAGAAGGTATGTGCATAACACAAGGAATCACTGATGACTAGAATAGCTCCTCCATCAGCTTGTCTACCAATTAGTTGATGGGCTGTCAGTGTCAAGTGATTTCCTTGACACTGACAAAGCCCAATCAACTATGATTGATGAAGCTGATGAGAGGGTCTTTTTAAACACTGTCTACTTGACAGGGATATGTCCAGGGCCCCTTCGCTTATTTTCCTGTTCTTCAAGCAACCGGCGAGCTCCTCCCCCTGAAAGGTCAACCAAACGAGCGATTTCTTCCGCCGTCATCCCTTTGCACATCATGTTACGAGTCTTTCTTGCGCAACGGGTTTCCCTTTTTGGTCAACCTCCCCTGTTTCTGTCATATCCAGCCCAACTGCCCCATACATATAAATCAGAAATTCCTCCGAGAAATCGCCTGTCTGTCACCATTTTCCTGTTCCATCAATAGCCTATTACTGTCGAAATTCACAACGACTGAGGTGACGATATGGGTCAGATCGCTCCCTCCATTGTAGCCCACACAGAAGAAGAAGTGAAGTTGTTGGCTCGGCTCATGCGAGCCGAAGCGGAAGGAGACGGGCGGCTTGGGATGCTCATGGTCGGCAACGTCGGCGTCAACCGCGTCATCGCCGACTGCCTTGACTTCCGCGGCATCCGCTCTATCCGGCAAATGGTGTTTCAAAGCCCGGGCGGCTTTGAGGCGGTGCAAAAAGGGTACTTTTACCAACGGGCGCGCGAAGTGGATATAGGCCTAGCCCGCCAAGTGCTCCGCGGTTGGCGCTACCACCCAGCGACAAACGCCCTTTGGTTTTTTAAACCACCTGAAGGTCAACCGTGCCCACCGCAATGGTTTGGCCAGTGGAACGTCGGCCGCTACAAATCGCATTGCTTTTTTGCACCGACTCCATCCGACTGCCCACGTGTCTATTCTTAATATTGAGGAGGGTTCTTTATGCCGAACAATCCAGAAAATCAATTTTATCCACTTGATGAGGAGCAACAATCATTTTATTATTCGCCGTTCGGTCAAGAACGGCAACAACCGTATGCATCCTATCCATACGGCTATCCGTATCCGCAGCCGTACTATCCGGCGGCGTACCCGTATTATTACTATGCACAAGCGGCTGCCGCTCCAACGATGGCACCGGCGACAGCCGCCTCTCCAACGTTCGGTTTGCAGGCGCCGACGTTTACCGCCCCGACACCAACGCCGACCACCGCCGGACCATCGATTCCAGGGATGCTGCCGATTGAAGAATCGTACATTGAAAACATTTTGCGGTTAAACAAAGGAAAAGTCGCCACGATCTATGCGACGTTTGAAAACAACCGTGAGTGGAATGCCAAGGTGTTTCGCGGCGTCATTGAAGCGGCTGGACGCGACCATGTCATTTTAAGCGACCCGCAAACGGGAACGCGCTATTTGATCCCGATGATTTATCTCGATTACGTCACATTTGAAGGAGAAATCGCCTACGAATATCCGTTTGCCGGTGCCTCCGCCACGCCGCTCGCCTCCTATTCGCCGCGCTGAGTGCAAGCCGATGAGCAGGCTGCCCCCAAGGTAGCCTGCTTTTCATCCGATGCGACGGCATCCTGCTCGGGGTACACCTTGCCCTGCGCTTCGTTTACAGCCATTTGAACGCCGCATAGCCGATCATCACCCAGGCGACCAAAAAGGCGACGCCGCCAAACGGAGTGATCGCGCCAAGCGGCTTAATCTGCGTTACACTTAATACGTACAAGCTCCCGGAAAACAACACGATGCCGGCGAACATCACCCAGCCCGCCGCACCGATCAGCCCGACATTTGGCGCCTTGCCAGCGAGCAATCCGACAACAAACAGCCCTAATGCGTGGAACATCTGATATTGGACCGCCGTTTTCCAAATCTCCAAATAACGATCCGGAATCTTCCCTTCAAGCCCGTGTGCGCCAAACGCTCCCAACGCCACAGCCAAAAACGCGTTGAGTGCACCGAGGATGATCAACGATTTCATCACTCACATCCGCCTTTCTCATCGAAGTTTCCTCTTCCCATTATAAACGAGGCGCCCTCCGATCACAAATCGATAGCGGCAAGGGAGTCAGTCAAGGATTTATGAGCAATGTTTCTTTCACATTTTGTTTTTGACCTCTTTTAACGTAATTTCCGAAAGAAGTCTCCCGCCTCAAGGAACGTGAAGGGCACAGCCCAGTGAGTAGGCGGGAGATGAATTTCGGTTGCCAATCGCCAACGAATAGGATAGTCTATGGTTAGAACGGACACCTTCGGAATGAAGGGAAGCGTAAAGGGGTCTTGTGTGTGGCTTACCGTTCAGCAAACACGCACAAGTCGCTTGAAGCCTCCACCTCTAAGCGAAGTGTAGGTGGCGAGTAGTTCGCCATGGAAAAATTCGCGAGAACGGGTTAAAAATCGTGCCCCCTGTTGTCACCACCAATTTGACAGAACAAGCAAGTTGGAGCGCTACTGACCGAACGCGCAAGCCAGAGAACCGCTTCTCGTTCTCCAGCGCCAAACAGAACAAGCCGGTTAAGCTGGAAAACCCGTGGAGAAAACCGCTCTACGGGTTTTCTTTGTCTCGTCTTCAAAAATCCAACAACGACTCCCCGTTCGCCTCATCGTCAATGTCTGGAGAACGCCCGCCAACGGACACCCCCCCAACTGAAAGCCCGCTCCCAGCTGAAATCGGCCCGCCAACGACAAGCGGACCTGTAGGGACAGACGGAGTAGACGGTTGCGGCTGGCCAGCTGTTTCGAGCATTAAGTCGCATAAGGCACGGATAGCGGCGACGTGTTCACGCATCCGTTGCGGATCATTGACCGCCTTGGCTTTGCGCAATTCGTCTTCAATTTTGGCAACGACAGCAGCAAATGAAATAGCCATGATTTCTTCCCCCTTGCTCATTCGGTGCGGACGCCGATGTTTTCAATTTGCCAGTCGATCGGTTCGCGTCCGTGCTCAGCTAAAAACGCATTCGTCCGCGAAAACGGTCGATGGCCGAAAAAGCCGCGCGCGGCGGAAAACGGGCTTGGGTGCGGCGCTTCGATAATGAGATGGCGCGGGTTTGTAATCCGTTCTTTTTTCTCCTGAGCGTTCCGGCCCCAAAGCAAAAAGACGACCGGATCGTCTTTTTCATTGACGAGTTCAATGACGCGGTCGGTGAAATGTTCCCACCCTTTGCCGCGGTGGGAGTTTGCCTGGCCGCGCCGGACCGTAAGCACCGTGTTTAACAATAGCACCCCTTGCTTCGCCCATTTCACGAGATAGCCGTTATCCGGTATGTAGCAGCCAAGGTCGTCATGCAGCTCTTTGAAAATGTTCGCCAAAGACGGCGGCACCGGCACTCCCGGCTTGACGGAGAAACTAAGCCCGTGCGCCTGCCCCGGGCCGTGGTACGGGTCTTGCCCAAGCAGCACAACTTTGACGTTCGCATACGGCGTATAATGAAGAGCGTTGAAAATATCATGCATATCGGGATAGATCGTCCGCGTTCGGTACTCTACTTTTAAAAATTCGCGCAGCTTCAAGTAGTACGGTTTTTGAAACTCCTCTTCAAGCAGCGGAGCCCAGTCGTTTTTGAGAATCGGCATTGTAAGCAACTCCTTTTGCCGTCGGCTTTTTTCCTTTTATCATTGTAACCAAAAAGCCCCCAGCGTCAAAGCGAAGTGAAAGTTAAGACCTTGGCAACAGCAGCGGAACCTGCTTCGCCAAAGGAACATGTGCAAATCCCCTGCCTCAGCCATAGGCAAAAAACTGAAGGGAAGATCAAAATATATCAAGTCCAGCCCACGAAATCAACCAGCGGAGCAGCCAGACGCCAAGCCAGACGTACAAAAGGATGATCAGCGCCCCAGCCACCCAGCTTGTCGGCTTGCCGCGCTTGGCGAGCTCTTCCGCCCGCGCCTGGTGTTCGGCGACGATGTCGTTCGGGAGCCATTTCAGCGCCAAGTAAATGCCAAGCGGCACAAGCAACAAATCATCGATATACCCAAGAACCGGAACGAAATCGGGAATCAAATCGATCGGGCTGAACGTATATGCCACAACGACCACCATAAACAGCCGCAGCCAAATAGAAACGCGCCGGTCGCGAACCGCAGAATACAAGACGAATATGCCCCGTTTCAGCGCCCTTGCCCATTCTTTCCACTTTGTGAACATCGCGTTCCCCTGCCCTTTCCTGTTTCATATAGTATAAAATATGGGTATAGTAGTGTAAACATTGCAAGGTGGACAACCTTCCCGCGCCATCATCAAGCCAAATTATCGATCATTTGAGGTGAACGACCATGGACAGGAAACGATTTTACGTTGTACATGAAGAACAGCCAGACCGGCATGTTGTATACATAAAAGGCGAGCTTGATTTGGCGGCGGCCGAACAGTTTCAACGCGCCGTCGAGCCGCTCGCTGGCGATGCGTCAAAGCCGCTCGTCATCCGCCTTGCAGAATTGACGTATATCGACAGCACCGGCATCGGAATGTTTGTCGCGCTATTAAAAATGCGAAAAAAGCAAGGGGCGCCATTTATGATTGAGAACGTGCCGCCGAAAGTGCAACGCTTGTTTGATTTAACCGGCGTATCTTATTTGTTTTCGGCCATGAATGACACGACAGAAAGGGTCGAGGGGCAATCATGAAGGAGCATGAAACCGTCGTACAGCTGTCGATTCCAGCTGATGCGCAGTTTATCGATGTCGCGCGTTTGACGCTATACGGGCTGGCTGCCAAGATGGGGTTTTCCTATGAAGAGATTGAAGATATGAAAGTGGCCGTCTCAGAAGCGTGCAACAACGCTGTTTTGCATGCGTACAACGGAACGGGTGGCGTCATTCATCTCTGTTTCGAGATGCGCGCTGATGCGCTTTCGATCACCATCAAGGACGAAGGCAAAGGGTTTGATTACAAACGAGTGTCCAAACAAACGGCGCCCCTGTCCTCGAAGCCGCTTGAAGACGTCAAAGCGGGCGGTCTCGGCCTGTTTTTGATGGAAGCGCTCATGGACGATGTCACCGTCACCACAAAGGGCGGAACGGAAGTCCGCCTGACGAAATTCCGCCATCACGGCGAAGGAGAGCATGCCCATGACTGTATATCCCCCTCCTCTGTCCAAGAGCAAGCTTGACGCCCTCATTTCCGCCTATCAACAAACAAAAACGGAAGAAGCGGCGACCGCCTTGCTCGTGCGCTTCGAGCCGCTCATTGCGGCCGCGGCGCGGAAAATGGCGCGCAGCCGCCCTGACTTTTACGAAGACTTGTTTCAAATCGGACGGCTGTCGTTTTTGCGTCTTCTTGACCATTACGATCCCAAGCAAGGAACAAGCTTTGAGTCATATGCGATGAAAAGCTTGATCGGCTACATGAAAAACTATTTGCGCGACAAAGCATGGTACATCCAAGTGCCGCGCAAGGTGAAGGAAAAAGGAAGCAAAGTGCAGCAAGCGATCGATGAATTGACCGTCAAGCTCGAGCGGTCCCCGACGATCGATGAGATCGCCGGCCACTTAGGTTTATCGGTCGAAGAAACGATCGAAATTTTGGCCGGACGGGATCATTACCAAGCCGTTTCGCTCGATGCCCCGGTGCAAGACGGGGAAAAGGATGCGGCGACGATCGGTGAATTCGTCGCTGATGAAGCGAACGAAATCGAGTCATTGATTGAGCGAATGGACTTGGAGCAGGCGATCGGCAAACTGAGCGAGCAAGAACAAATCGTCATCGACGCCGTCTTCCGGCGCGGGGAAACGCAGCGCGCGCTCGCTGAGCGGCTCGGTGTCTCGCAAATGACGATCAGCCGCATTCAAAAGCGGGCGATCGCGAAATTAAAACGGCAGCTTGCCGCCTATTCGTCATAGCGGTCAAACATAGCGCCGCCGGTGCTAACGGCGGCGCAGCAGCAACAATGTCTGATCATCTTTTGGCTCGTATCGATGATACGCTTGAATATGCTCGTACAACTCGCGCACGATCTCCGGCGCCGGCTGATCAAGGTTGACGCGGGCGACCATCGCGGCGAGAACGGAAAAATCATCGTCCGCCTCTTCGGTACGCTTTTCCGTCACCCCGTCGGTGTACAGCAGCACAAAATCGCCTGGTTCGAGCACAACCGATTTCGTCTCAAACGAAAATTGCGGAAACAAGCCGAGCGCACAGCCTTTGGCGCCTAACGGCACGCATTGCTTCGTTTTCGCTCGATACCAAAGCGCCGGTTCGTGTCCAGCGCACGCGTACGAGAACGTATGCGTTTTTTCGTTGTAATTGCCGACAAACATCGTGACAAACATCGACGGCTCGGTGTAGTCGTAGGCGAATCGGTTCAGCAGGTCAAGATACACGTGCGGCTGCGTTCCGTAATGGACGGTCCGGTCCAGAATAAATTTCATCAGCGTCATGAGCATTGCCGCTGGAATGCCTTTTCCAGATACATCGGCAATACCGACGGACACGGATGTTTGATGGACAGCAAAGTGATAAAAATCGCCGCTCAACACTCGGGCAGGGACGCTGAGGACGCCGATGTCGATGTACGAAGGCAAGTTCACTTTCGAAGATGTCTGCAAAAGCGATCGCTGCATATTCGCGGCAAGCGACAGTTCAAAGTCGAGTTGTTCGCGTTCGCGCTCAAGCCGCTCTTTCTCTTTTTTCTCCGTCATGTCGCGCAAGACGGCGACAAGCCCCGCCAGCGCACCGTTTTCCAACACCGGCGCCAGCGTATAACCGACCGGCAGGCAAACGCCGTCGCGGCGGCGAAACGGCTCCTCCTCGACGCGGATGACCTCGCCGCTTTTCAGCCGTTTGACAACGCGGCGCAGCTGCTTCCAATCCCACTTGTCGCCGTCTGGCCCCGCGAGCGAGACAAACGAAAACAACGGCTTGCCTTTCGCCTCTTCCAACGTGGCGCCGATCAATCGGCTCGCCTCCGGATTCATCCAAACGATCTGCCCGTCGCGATTGACCATCAGCAATCCTTCTCCAAGGGCGTTCGCCATCATCTCAAGCTGTTGTTCGCGGTGCTTCAGCTCCAGGTACGGCTTTTCCACTGTTTCCACATACATGGCACGCACGACATACAAAAATCCAGCCATTTCATAAAACTGCCCCCATAGCCCGTACCCGCTGCCAAGCACAAACAGCCATTGGCCGAGGGCAAATAATAGAAACGCCATAGACCAGTATAGAGAAGCGGGAGCCCTCCCTTGGCGAAAACGCCGCCATGCGAAAACGGCCGCCGCTGCATCAAGCAAACCGACCGCTCCTTCCCCGGCGCGCCACCAAAACGGCCAGCGGCTCGTCCCATGCGCCGGCCAAAATGGGAACGTGATGTGAATGAACAAACTAACAACCGCCGTATACAAAAACGCGGCCAAAAACGACTGCCAACGTTGCCCGCTTTGCCGTTCCATCACCTCATCGCGCCGCGAAAAGAGAAAGAGCAGCCCCCAAGCAAGCGTAAAGCGGGCAGCGAGCGAAAACAGCGCCGCCAAAACGTCATCCTCTGTGAAGGAAAGGACAAAATGAACAGAAAAGAGCGCCCCCGCAGAAAAAAACAACGCCCCCATCATGAGCCGTTCCGTTGACAGCGTATGCGGAAATACGGCCCATCCTTGCAAGGCGACAAGCCAACAGACGACAACAACGGCAAACCCTAAAGACAGAAGAATAGGATGATAGAATTCGAGCAAAAGCGGCAGATGACCGCCAGCGAACAGAAGCAGGCCAAACAGCCCGGCCGCCAGCGCTGCCGCTATACTGTGTCCACGCGTCGGGCGATATCGTTGATCCTTGTTCACAAATGGTGAACCTCCACTCCTCACTGCTATATGGCTTATTATACCATACGTTGGACATCCGTCGCATACGAACGTCGCCGCCTCCTCAGTTTCGCTTCCGCCGCTGGAACAACAAAAAAGAACGCTCTCTAGACAGAAGCAACTCAAATGTCAACCCATTTGAATCAAAAAAATTGCCTTACTAAGCAGGCCATGTCAGTACAGACCGGTTATTCTCCTTGTTCAACGACAAACAGGTTGCCGCTGATTTGTTTTTGTATTTCATCCGTAAGCGTAAACGGTTCGCTTTTGACAACGTTTCCACCACTGCTAGGCGGATGCCCACTCCCATCGTAGTAGATCGGTTTCTCTTCCATCATGTTTGACCCCTCGATTGTTGTGGGATGCAAGAACTAGTCTATATAAGTTGAAATTTTGTTTTACATGGCATTGTTCACTCTTCTTGTCACCATGCCAGCTTGTCAGGTGATAAAAACAGGACATGGAGGTCGGAAATTCTTTATTACAACCTATATACACTCCTATTTTACATTTATACAGCAAAAGTTCGTTATTTTTCTTAAAATTTAAACAAAATACCAGTCTCATTTCCATCCCCTTTTCACAAAAACACCGAGGCTCCATCGATGCCCCGGCGTTTTTCATTAAAAGGCGATTTTTTGATCCAAAAAAGCTTTTAGGTCGCTGATCGGCAACCGCACTTGTTCCATCGTGTCGCGGTCGCGAACGGTGACTTGGCCGTCTTGTTCAGACTCGAAATCGTACGTGATGCAAAACGGCGTGCCGATTTCATCTTGGCGGCGGTACCGTTTGCCGATCGAGCCGGTTTCGTCATAGTCGACCATGAAATGTTTCGCCAGCTCTTCGTAAATGCGGCGCGCCCCGTCAGCGAGCTTTTTCGACAGCGGCAAGACGGCTGCCTTGTACGGCGCCAGCGCCGGATGCAAATGCATCACCGTCCGGGTCGTGCCGTCTTCCAGCTGTTCCTCGTCATAGGCGTCGATCATAAACGCAAGCGTGACGCGGTCGGCGCCAAGCGACGGCTCAATGCAGTACGGGATGTAGCGTTCGTTCGTTTCTTGGTCAAGGTAATGGAAATCCTCGCCCGAGTATTCCATATGCCGCTTTAAGTCGTAATCGGTGCGCGACGCGATGCCCCACAGCTCGCCCCAGCCGAACGGGAAATGGTACTCGATGTCGGTCGTAGCGTTGCTGTAGTGGGACAATTCTTCCTTCGCATGGTCGCGCAGACGAATGTTTTCCTCGTTCATGCCGAGCGACACCAGCCATTCCTTGCAAAACTGCTTCCAATACTCAAACCACTTCAGTTCTTCGCCCGGCTTGCAGAAAAACTCGAGCTCCATCTGCTCAAACTCGCGCGTGCGGAACGTGAAGTTGCCCGGCGTAATTTCATTGCGGAAGCTTTTGCCGATTTGCGCGATGCCAAACGGCAGCTTTTTCCGCATCGTGCGCTGGACGTTTTTAAAGTTGACGAAAATGCCTTGCGCCGTCTCTGGGCGCAAATAAATTTCATTGGCGCTCGATTCGGTGACGCCTTGGTACGTTTTGAACATTAAGTTGAACTGGCGCACGTTCGTGAAATCGCGGCTGCCGCATTCCGGACAGGCGATGTCGTATTCGCGGATGAGCTCATCCATTTTCGCAAGCGGCAAACCGTCGACGATCATCTCAATTCCTTTTTCCTCGAGCGCCTGCTCAATCAACTTATCGGCGCGATGGCGCGCTTTGCACTGTTTGCAGTCAACCATTGGATCGTTGAAATTGCCTAAATGGCCGGACGCTTCCCACGTTCTCGGGTTCATCAAAATGGCGGCGTCGAGCCCGACGTTGTACGGCGACTCTTGAACGAACTTTTTCCACCACGCCCGTTTGATGTTGTTTTTCAGCTCGACCCCTAGCGGGCCGTAATCCCACGTGTTCGCGAGCCCGCCGTAAATTTCCGACCCTGGAAAAACGAAGCCGCGATGCTTGGCGTGAGCGACGATTTCTTCCATGGTAACAGCCATTGTTTTCATCCTCCTCCAATTTCGGTTTCCAACAATCAAAAACGCCCTCGCCCCTAGGCCTAACGCCTAGGGACGAGAGCGTAGCTCCCGCGGTTCCACCCTAGTTGATGCGCCGACAGCACATCCTCTTTTTTCCATTCCCGCTCCGGACTGCCGTTTCATTAACCGTCTTCACCGGGCTCCCACCGTCCCCGGCTCGCTTCGGAAGAGAGGGTTAACTACTATTGATCCGTCATCGCGATCCATATATGATTTGTCCACTATCATAGCAAACCAAAAAGACCGATGTCAATGGTCGCGGCCATTTTTTTGCGCCCAAAACCGCGACACGACCGGCTGTCCGTCCCAAATGACTTCGCTGTCCGCCCGGCGCTTCGCGACATCCGGCTCGTCAAGCAAAAGCCAAAAGTTTTTCACCGGCAACTCGCCAAGCCCGTGCTTCTCGCAAAGCCGCCGCAAATACTGACGCCGCTTGTCGTCTAGCTGTCGCGACACGTTGTCGCCGTCCGGGCTGAACGCATATAAAACAGTCGCCGCCGCGACACGGGTGACGCGACATACCGCCGCCGCGCGCAAAAAGAAGTCCCAATCCCAATAATGGTGGACAGACGGGTCAAAGCAGCCGATCTCGTCATGGAGCGATTTTCGATACACGCTTCCAGACGGGACGTACGTTGAAAACGTTCGCATCGCTTCCAAATCATACTCATAAGCAAACAAAAAACGGGCGGTTGGGATGCGTTGGTCATTTTCCATCCGATACCGGACAATTTCCGCATCGGCATAGGCGAAGTCCGCATGCTCGAGCGCCGCCACCATCCGCTCCAGATGGCACGGCAACACTAGGTCATCGTCGTCGCAAAGCATGATGCATTCCCCGCGCGCCACCTTCACGCCCGCATTGCGAGCCGCGACATGTCCTTCGTTGTCGCGGCGGTCGATGACACGGATGTCGAGCTCCGGATACAAGGCGGCGACATCATGAACCGGCTCGCCGCCGTCGTTGACGATGATGACCTCAGACGGCTTGTACGTCTGCCGGCTTAACGACTCAAGCAGCTCGGCAAGCGGATATAGGCGATTATACGTCGGAATGACGACGGACACGGACGGACGCAAAATCGATTCACCGCCTCTCGCGCTGGCTTTCCCCTTGGCGTTCACGAACCAGTCTCGACGCACGCCGGTCCGTTTTTTCCAAAATAAAAAAGGGGCTTACCCTTAAGGTATCGCCCCCACCGTTCGTTTGTCAACTTCGGAGCGCCCCCGGCGGATGCCGCAGTCAAAAATCAGCCCCCTCATCAGGACGTCCGACTCGGAACTTCCGGACAACAAGTTCATTCAAGCGAGTTCTTGTTGCTTCGTTTCGCTTCCGAGCACGGCGACCGCCAAGGCCGCAACGAGAACTGACAAGCAAAACAGTGTGAAAATGGCCGTCACCGACACACCTTGGCCGACGAGAGAGCCGACCAACAGCGGGCCAAAAATGCCGCCGGTGCGTCCAAACGCCGCCGCCATGCCCGCCCCTGTCGCGCGGATGGAGGTCGGATACTGCTCCGGCGTATAAGCGTACAACGCTCCCCAAGCGCCGAGATTGAAAAACGACAAGAAAATGCCGGACACCATCAGCCCAACGAGCGACTCAGCCGTGCCGAAAAAGTAGGCGCTCAATGCTGTGCCAAGCAAGTACGTGACCAAGACAAATTTACGCCCCGCCCGCTCGATCAGCCATGCGGCGCTGAAATAACCCGGGAGCTGCGCCAGCGTCATGATGAGCACATATTCAAAGCTTTTAATTAAACTAAACCCTTTCATCACCATGACACTCGGCAGCCATAAAAACATGCCGTAATACGAAAAGACGACGCAAAACCAAAGCAGCCAAAGCATCACCGTCTCTTTCCGATAGGGAGCGGACCATACTTTGATGATGCTATTCCACACCGTTTCTTCTTTTCGCGCTGCCGCAAACCGCGGCGAATCCGGCAGGCGGAGGCGCAAATAGATCGCATACAGCGCTGGAATGGCCGCCAGCCATAACGCCGTTCGCCATCCGTAAGCGGGTATGACAAAATACGAGATGAGCGCTGCCAACAGCCAACCGCCCGCCCAAAAGCTCTCAAGCAGCACGACAACCCGGCCGCGGTCCTTAGCCGGCACCGCCTCCGAAACGAGCGTTGACGCGACCGGCAGCTCGCCGCCAAGCCCCATGCCGATCAAAAAACGGAGCGCCAAAAACGCCGCCAGCGTCGTCGTCAGCGCCGACAGCCCGCTGCCAAGCGAGAACAGCAACAATGTAAAAATAAAGACGTTTTTCCGGCCGATCCGGTCGGCAAGCAGTCCGAACAAAAGCGCCCCAACCGCCATGCCGATCGAGTTGACGCTGCCGATCCAGCCAACTTGCCCGGCCGTCAAATTCCAGTCTTTTTGCAAGGCAGCCATAATAAACGACAACATGCCAACATCCATCGCGTCAAACAGCCAGCCAAGGCCGGCGATGCCTAACAGCTTGCGCTGGGAAATCGTCGGTTCGTTCATGTGTATCCTCCTGTCATTATCGATGTAAAGACATATTTATTATAAAAGAAAATCACCCACCTGTGCACTATACGGTTGATAATTTTTGCGAAAAATCCGCTCCAAAACTTGAATAACAGGATCAAACACCAACATCGCGATCCAGCCATCGTTCTATGGTTAGAACAAAAAGTTCCGCTAAAATCAGCTGCCATGCTTTTCATGATAGGCACCAGTAGAACCTTTTGGCAAAGCATCAAATCCTTTCTTCGTTCCCTCGTTCATGATGTTGATTTCGACCTCACATTTCGTACCCTTCCGACGAAAATCAGGAGGATTTTTTTCATTCCGATGTCGAATGAATCCTTGACACACAAGGAAAGTGAAGGAGTTTTTCTCTCATGGATGTGCAAATCGAATCGGTCTATCGCAATTCTTATTTGAATATCATAAGTGCTCTATTCAAAAAACTGGGTTTCCCCCAATCGATTGACCATCTCGTTCCCGTCGATCCGCAGTGCCAGACTCGAGTCAACGATGCTGTTCAAGCCATTCTCTACAATATGTTTGACGGCCGGCAAGCCCTCGTTCACTTGGTGTAAATTGTCACATTATTTCAGAATCCCTTTTTCAAATTATTTCAGATGGATTCCGAAATAATGTGCAAAATTTTTGCGGATTGTTCCGGATTTTGCACATTCTTTCGAAACGGTTGCACGCTCTTTGAGATGAAGATTTCCAGCGCGCCTGATGGACCGATGGAAAAGAGAAAGCACAAAAGAGGCCGATTCGGCCCCTTTCGTGCTAATACCCCATTTCCTCTACGGCCATGCGCACCACTTCTTCGTCAATGACGTCCTTTTTCAGCTGACGCCCGTACAGCAGGCAAGTCGCAACCAATGTGTTGATCACCCGAGGCCATCCCCGCGACTGCAGGGCGATCGCCTCCAACGCCGATGGGGTGAAGATCGGCTGCTTTGCCCCAGCCTGTTTCATCCGATGCTCGATGTAGCCCGTCACCTCTTCCTTCTCCAGCGGCCCCATCCGATATCGCATGATGATCCGTTGGTCAAGCGGACGGTGCTGATTGAGCCGCAGCTTCCCCTGTAAATGGGGTAGCCCGGCCAACATCAAGATAAATGGGTTGGTCGAATCCATCTCAAAGTTGAACAAGATGGCGATGTCCTGTAAAAAGGCATCCTTTGCGAAATGCATCTCATCCAATATGAACACCGGTTTGATCCGCCGTTCATGATACAATCGCTCGATCGCTTGCTGGATTTGGCGGAAGAGGTCCACCTTGCGGTATTTCGGTTCTTCCCCCAACCCAAGGGCCAGCCCGCGGTAAACATCCATCACGCCTCCGGTCGATAACGGGAAGTAGACCACATGATACAAAGAAGGGGGCAACGATTCCTTCCACGCCCGAAGGGCGAACGTCTTGCTCCCCCCGGCTCTCCGATCAACAGCCCGATTCCCAGCGTTCGCTTCACGTACTCCAGCGCCCGCAGCGCTTCTTGAAACGCCGCCCCTTGATACGCCTCAGACGGGTCGGTTTCTTTCGCAAATGGCTCCCGCGAGAGGGAATAAAACGTTTTATACATCCTGTTCGCCCTCCTTCGCCGAAACCGCCGCAAACGGCGACCGGTGGGCGCTTTACATAGGCATTGTCCTCCATACGCACCCGAACGGCCTCCGCCACCCGTTTGCCCTCTTCGTACACATAGACGCCTCGTTCGTCATAGCGGAGCTCAATCGATTGCCCAATGAACCGAGGCTGTTTAGTGCAAAATAAAAATACAGAGTTCTGCAACGAAACGTGCAGAGCCTAAGGCAAAGAAAAAAGGCTTGCCAGCCCCTAACATTTCCTCTACTGTGGAAGTTGTGAACACATAAACCAAACAGTGGAGGAGCGAAAGGATGCTGGCAATGCCCGAAATGAATCGTATCAGAAAACTGCGTGAAAAGAAAGGGTTATCGATTGCGGAAATTTCCCGCGAAACGGGATATAACTGGAGAACGGTCAAGAAATACGCGGATGGCGGCATTTCTGTCCAACCAACCATCAAACGCAAAAAGGGGATGATGGAGGAAGAAGGATACGGGCAAATCATTGATGACTGGTTGGAGGAGGATGCCAAGCTGCCGAGAAAACAACGGCGAACGAACAAGACGATGTTTGAAGCGCTTTGTCGTGACCATGGATTTCAAGGCTCGTATCGCACCGTTTGCGCGTACGTGCAAAAACGAAGACCGCAGCTCAAACTCGAGAAAGAACAGCGCTATGAACGACTTGAGCACCCGCCAGGCGAGGCGCAGGTGGATTTCGGGAAGATGACGGTGGTGACGAAGGAGGGGAAGGAAGAAGAACGATCGGTTTTGATCGTAAGCTTCCCGTATAGCAACGCTGCGTTTGCTTATCCGCTGCCGGCGGAAAACAGTGAATGCTTCCTCCATGGGTTGACGCAGCTGTTTCGTCAGGCTGGGGGAGTGCCAAAGGCATTGCGCATTGACAATTTGTCCGCGGCCATCGTGTCGATTCGAAAAGGGGGAGAACGCCAATTCACCGAGGCTTTTGAGAAATTTCAACTCTACTATCGGTTTGATGTACAAGTGTGCAATCCATACAGCGGACATGAGAAAGGAAATGCGGAGCGAAAAGTCTATTACACTCGCAACCTTTGTTTCGTCCCGGCTCCGTTGATCGAGTCGGATCCGGAGCTGGTGGAGTGGCTGCATCGCAAGATGGTCGAGGACCGAAACCGCCCTCATTATGAAAAGGGGCGGTTGATAGAGGAGCTATGGCAGGAAGAGCGGCCGGAGCTGTTGGCGTTGCCGGAACAAGATCTTCCGATCTTCTCCCTCGATCACGCTTACGTGAATAAGTACGGAGAAGTGATGGTGGATGGGAAGGCGTTCGTCGTCCATGGCCTGTCCGTCCCCAACCGGGTATTGGTGAAAAAAGAGTGGGATCGTTTCTTTGTGCTCTCTCCTGACGGAGGCATACATCTTGAGATGCCAAGGCCGTATACGAACGTGAAACGCGAGATCCCTTGGAAAGAGATTTTCGCTGAGTGGGAGACCAAACCCCGGGTTGTCGGGCATTCCCGATACCGGGCGTACTTGCCGGAAGCGATCCGAACGTATCTGGCTGGCACCCCGCCCCAGGTGGCGGCCCGTTTGAAAGGGCTGCGAGCGCTGTTGGATCGTTGCACGCTTTATGAAATCGCCCAGTGGCTCGAGGAGAGTCAGCGATGGGACTTGGCTCCTCATGAAATCGGGGTGTTGATGGAAGCCGAGCAATCCCATTACCCGGCCAAGTGGAAAGAATCGTACACCCCTTCCGTCCTGATCGACTATGAAACGGACTTAACGGTGTATGATCAACGTCTTCATCCTGTTCGGGAAGGGGGTGTCCAGGGATGAGAGCAGAGGTGAAAGAGATTTGTAAAGCACTGCATTTGGCCTATATCGCGGATCGATTCGAGGAGGTGATGTTCGAAACGAAAGAACAGTTTTTGCGGGATGTATTGGCGCTGGAGCTGTCGTGCCGCCAGCAGGCGAAACAGGCCCGGCTGATCAAGAAAGCCAAGTTTCGGGAGTTGAAATGGCTGAAGGATTACGAATGGTCGGATCACATCCACTGGCCGACCACGACATCGAAGAAGGAATTGTGTGACCTTCGCTTTTTGGAGCGAAAGCAAAACGTTCTGCTTTTAGACTCGCCCGGGACAGGAAAAACCCATCTCGCCACAGCGCTCGGCATCCAGGCGTGCCAACAAGGCCATGAGGTTCGGTTTTTCCGCGTCGCGGATCTCGTCGCCCAGCTGGAAGAGGCATTGAAAAATGGCACGCTCGGGCGGCTGAAACGAAGCATCGATGCGTGCGAACTGTTGATATTGGATGAACTCGGCTATGTGCCGTTTCAAAAGCAAGGATCGGAGCTGTTGTTTCATATTATCGCCGACTGTTATGAGCGAAAAAGCGTCATCGTGACGTCGAATCTGGAATTTGGACAGTGGAATCGGGTGTTTGGGGACAACCGCTTGACAGCTGCGCTGGTGGATCGCTTGGTTCACCATGCCCACATCCTGGCCTTTACGGGAGAGAGCTATCGACTGCGGAACGCTCTCTCCGCGATCCAGCCGTCCTCTTCCCCCGGTCTGGAACCTTAAGTCTTGAGCTGGCAAGCCTATGTATTTTTTCTTGCACTTCTCTGCATTTTTTGCTTGCAAAAAACACCGAGGCGGCACTTCGTATAAGGTTGATCGTGCCATCGAAACAATCGGTATATAGTAAAGTATGAGAGGGTGGTGGGAATGGTCCCCCAGCTTGGTGAGTTGTTCGTAGAATAGGGTCACGGGCATGGTGGGATGTTCCTTCCTCAATGCTAGAATATGATCCTTATCATCGGGGGACAGACGTCTGGAGCGGCCGCGGTCCGAACGGCGCTTCGGCTTCAAGGCGTCGAAGCCCCCTTTTTTGTATCGGGCGCACCAATCCAGAATCGTCTTCGCCGCAATGGGTTTGTCCCCTTGATGAGGAATCGAATGCACTCGCCCGCCCACCTCATTCAAATACGCTTTGGGCTCCACCTGGCCATTCACCAACGGAGCGATCAGCCCGTACCGAAACAGCGCGATGTCGTGTCTCATCGATTCATCCATCCGGATCTCCTCCCTGTCTCCCTGTGATGTTGGACCGTCCCGGTCCCCTCTGCCCCCTATCTTACGAAACGGCTCGAGATTCGTCGAGAGGAAGGGTTTGTGGGAACACCAACCATCTCTTTTTTTTTTGGTTTTCAATAGAAAATTAGGAAGCCATTTGATCCGCAAACGGATGCCACCTCTCGTTTGTCCACATGTCTTGGATGATCGAGCCCCCCGTCCCTCCATGGTCTGCATCCACCAAACCGCCCGTTCTGTTCTTGCGTTCCCCACAGGGCCGATGATCCCCCATCTCCTCCCCGCCGCGTGATGCAAGTGGGAGAGATTCCGTAAAAAATCGTCGGACATAAAACAGGATCACCTCCTTGGTGGGAAAACCAACCTGTTTGGTCTTCGCTCCTCGCCTTGGCGTTTCGAGCCACGTTTTGACCGCTTGCCAGATGACCGGCCGTGTATATTGAACATACGGGAGGAGGAAAGAAGGCAGCACACTCACGGTTTTGCGTCATTCTCACGAGCGTATCGTGCAATCCAAAGGTGATACTCCCCCTCTGCCGTCAACGCATAGCGTTGGTAGTATCCGTGACGGTGCAAGGGCGGCGGGATGGACAGTGGGGAGGGACATTGGTTCACGTCGGGAAAATTGTTCTCTTTCCCACGATCCGTATACGTTTGAATGTCAATGCCAAAGTCGTGAAACTGGATCACACTTCCTCCCCCCTCTCTGTTAGGGTGCGAAATGTGAGTACTAATATGGGTTATATAAACTTTTTGTGAACAACAAATTGCGACATACTTTTACTTTTTTAACCTTTTGACATACTTTTACTTTTTTAACCTTTTATAGTACTCATTGAAATAAATAAACCGATAAAAGGGAGGGGAAATTTATGAAGCTGTCTATGAAGTTGTTCAAAAGAATTTTATCTCCTGTTTTAGCTCTGTCTGTTTTGGCGGTAGCAGTACCTACTTCTGTTTTTGCCGCAGAGACAAACACGGTGTCACAACTCACCCCTTCTGTGGCGAAGGTCAACACAGTGTCGCCAAAGGTAGAAACACAGGGTATCAAAACTGCAGCTCTCAAGAAAGCGGTATTGACGTTAGCAGACATGCTGGAATCGCAAGCCATTAAAAAATTGCTCGACTTTGTTGAGGACTACGGCAGTAAAAAGATAGCAGATACTATCAGGGAATATGCCGATAATATTGCTGATACCTTGCGGACCATAGCTTCTTGGAAAGACCTTTCTATCCAAATCATTCAAGATCAAGTTAGCGGGACGTTATATGATCTGGGAGTACCACTGAGTACAGCGAGACAGGTTGGTTGGATCATTTCAAAATTCGTAGACTGGGTATTACTATAGTACAAGGAGGGTGCTTATGAACGAGGAAAGAATCAAGGATCTTGAAGCAAAATTAAGTCTAGCCACCGACGCAATTACGTTACTCTTAGATATGGTGAACAAGGAGCACAAAAGCTTTGCGATTCTGGCCTTAGCCACTGGCTTTACTGCCGACGAGTTGGAACGCCTGGAAAAGCTGTTTTATCACGCTGGCAAATCACAGTGGGACAAGGACACATTTGTGGCAGAGTTCGAGAAGCAGCTTCCCAAAAGAAGTGCAATGTTGAGAAGCATTTTGGAAGGGCTAAAGTCAGATGGAAAGTTTGTATCGTTATGCGAGAAGTATTTGGATTGACAGAAAAAACCCGCCCATGTCGAGGCGGGTTTATTTTTCTTCAAAACATCCAAATCTTCACCAAGCGATTCTGTCAATGTCAAGAGGAGTATGGAGATCGCGAAACTCAAAAACCTGTCGCTGCTGGCCAGCATGACCGGCGACGTTGGGTGGCAGCATAAGTTGTGCGCGAGGCTGGAAAAGTTGTCGAGATGAAAAATGACTACATTTTTTCCGGCCGATCCGGCTCCAGTAGCAGCATGACGAGTGCAGCCAAACACAACAGCCGCACTTTGCTTGGCAGGCGCTAGTGCATCTTTTGGCCAACCTCAAATCTGTTCTTCTTTCCCTTTCCGTGATGTTGTTCATTTTGGCCTATAATGATCACTTTGCTTAAAAGGGGCTGGAGCTTCCATTCATTCGTCATCATATTGGAACTAGAAATGCGTTGCATAGTGAAATTAACACTGAAAACACAAAATATCAATACACTTTAAATAAAACAAAATATTCCTTTTACAATTTTCTCATATAATCGTTTATGCTTAGGAAAAATTTCTTAAATCCTTTGAATGGAAAGGAGGATCGCCTTCCATCAAACAATGAAACCCGCTTCTCATGCAAAAGGAAAAATAGAAAGGAGAGGCTCTCGTGAAAAAAATCATTGCCGGAACTGTCATGGCGACAGCTTTGCTGGCGGCTTCCCCCTCATCATGGACGGCTCTCGATGGACATGCCTATGCCGCAGCGGAAAAGAATACAGCCGCATCTCACTATATTGTCAATGTCAACGGCAAATTGATGACGATCCGTTCGCTCCATCGTTCGGGAACTGTTTTATTGGCGGGGAGCGATATGGCCAAGCTGTTTTCAGCCGATTATCGGTATGATCAAAAACACCAATATTATGAAATTCGACGTACATCTCCCAACGTACGGATCGTGCTTCAGACGGGGAAAAAAGCGGCATTGGTGAATGGCAAATCCGTTTCATTGTCTGTCGCCCCACAGCGTTTTGGTCAAGAACTGTACGTCGATGCCAAGCAAATCGCCGCTCTCTTAGGTGGACAATGGAAAGCAGAAGCTGGCGTCGCCATCGTGTCGACATCCGGCAGCTTTCGCCCATTTCGCGAGACATGGCAAGTGAACGGCTCCACAGCCACGATTCACGGTCTCGTGTTAGGACAAACATCTTTTTATTCAGTCAATGATGTTGCCGTTGCTTTTGGCGCTACTGTACACGTTGACAAAAAAACGAGCATGGTTAAGGTGGAAAAAGGCAACCGGACAATTCTCTTCCACCCGTTTAGTTATGTATTGAACGCCGGCGGCAAAAAAACCTCCTTGCCGACCGCGCCATTCATTCAAAACGGCGTGCCGTACATCAATCTGTCCGCCATCGTCTATGCACTAGGGGGAGATATCGAGAAGGAAGATCGATTTATCGCCACGTCTGGTTTCATCAAAGGAACGAGCATCAATCCACAATGGATCGATCAAAATACATTGCTCATCAGCCGACCGGATGAAGCCTCTTCACTGCTTTTGGACATTCGCTCGCGAACGGCCATCCGTTCCATCAACGAAATGGATCTTACGTTATCACCTGATGGAAAAAAAGCTGCTTACGTCGATGAAAACGGTCATTTGTTTGTCATAGACTTCGTTTCCAACACGGTCCAACAAATCGGCGAAGACGATGAGGTCAAAACGGATCTCGTTTGGTCCAGCGATGGCCGCTCACTCTATTGCATTTACGGCAGCAACAATGAGGCGGTCGCGGTCGTTGCCTTAGACAATGGAACCGTCACCAAGCTCATTGATGACAAAGTGAAGTACAAAACAGATCTTCGTCTTTCTTCCGATGGAACAAAGTTATTATACACAGTAGCGAATGAAGGGAAAACGAATTACACGGACGATCAAAAAACCGATGTCGATTCCATTGATACAAGCGGAACCGATCCGCAGCTGATTCTTGTCGACCTGTCTTCACCAACAAAACAGCCGACACCATTAACTTCGTCGCCAGACAATAAGGTTGACAGCGCGTTTCTATCAAACCATGACATCGTATATGTAAGCGCAACGGATGATGAAATGAGTCCGCCATCATTGAAAGTGATCCGAAACGGAGTAGAACAAACATTGCTTGATAAGCAGAACATCATTGACATGGCGGTTGTCAAAAGCCGCATTTACGTTGTTGTTGAAGCAAACGGCCTTTACACAATCCGCTGCTTCGATCCATCTACCAAATCGTGGATAACAATGGGAAGTACGAAAAATGAAATTACCTCGATTGCGCCATCACCATATGACGATCAAATTGCGGTAACGATGGCGACCGACGGTGGGGAAAAAGTATCGCTTCTTCGCCATGGTGCATGGATGAATCTTACAAAATGACAATTAAAAAGGATGATGGAGGGGGATTTATGAAACGCAGCACATTATGGAAAAGAGTCATTTCTGCTGTTCTTTCATCCACGTTGTTGCTCGGAGCAGCCTTCGCCACCGAGCATCGCGCCGATGCCGCTGAAGTATCTGGAAAAATTGTGATCGCCGGCTCCACAGCTTTGTTGCCGTTAACTCAACAAGCGGCAAAAGAATTTAAAAAGAGCCATCCAAAAGTCAAAATTGTGGTTTCCGGCTCTTCTTCCATCGCCGGTCCGCAGTCTGTCACAAAAGGAGTCGCCACCATCGGAGCATGCGACTGGGATGCCACCAAAGCAGTCGGAGGGTTCCCCGCTTACAAAGGATTAAAAGCATACAAAATTGCCAAAATTCCGTTCGCTGTCATTGTCAACAAAGGCAATCCCGTCAGCAACCTGTCCGTCGAACAAATCCAAGACATCTATGAAGGAAAAATCAAAAATTGGAAACAATTAGGCGGAAAAGATGAAGAAATCGTCGTCATCAACCGAGCCAAAGGATCTGGAACACGCGTCAATTTTGAAGACAAAATCATGGACGGCCATATGATCAAAACGACAGGAGATAACTATAAAGAAGTGCAAAAATCAGGGGATATGGTGAATGCCGTTGCGTCGAATCCAAACGCCATTGGATTTGTTGATTTGGCTTATGTGAAAGGCGGAATTAAAGCCGTCAGCATCAACGGTGTCAAAGCAACCACAGCTAATGCCGCCAGCGGCAAATACATCTTTTACGGCTATGGATACTTACTGACCAAAGGGGAAGCCAAAGGCGCGGACAAAGCCTTTATCGATTATATTTTAAGCAAAAAGTTCCAAAATGGCTCCTTGAAAAAATTAAAATTCATTCCCGTGAAATAACGACCTCTTTCAGCCTCTCCTTTATTGGCGGAGAGGCTGATTTTCCGTTCGATGAAAGAAAGGGGAAAGGAAAATGGAAAAGCTGTCTCCTGATTGGACTGAGGCCACCCACTTGTTGACTGCTCAACGTCAACGCTGGATCACAAAATATAGGTCCGACCGCCTGTTTCGTTTTTTTTGCTTGACGAGCATCGTATTTCTGATTGTCGTATTGAGCGCCATCGTTCTATTCGTCAGCAAAACAGGCCTTCTCGTGTTTCGAGATATATCTCCGTCGGAATTTTTCTTTTCCTCCCGATGGGATCCGGAACATCATCGATACGGCGCTGCCGTCTTTATCACCGGAACGCTATATTTAACGTTCGTGACGCTGTTGATGGCCACACCGATTTCCATTTTGACAGCCATATTTATTGCGGAGATGGCCCCTCCCCAGCTTCAACAATGGCTTCGGACACTGCTTGATTTATTGGTCGGCATTCCATCCATTGTTTACGGGTATTTGGGAGCGACCCTGCTCGTTCCATGGATCCGGAAGCTTACCGGTGCTCCAGTTGGGGATGGCATTCTTGCGGCAGCGATCGTGCTATCGATGATGATCTTGCCTACCATCACCCGCATCACCGACGATGCACTTTGCGCGGTTCCCAACGAATGGCGGGAGGCCAACTATGCCCTTGGAGGAACCAAAATAGAAATGATTGCAAAAGTGTTACTTCCTGCCGCCAAATCTGGAATTGCCGCGGCTGTCATCCTCGGCATGGCACGCGCCATTGGCGAAACAATGGCCGTCGTGATGGTTATCGGCAACGTGGCGCAATGGGGATTTGATTTAGTCACGCCATCAAGTGTGTTAACTAGCCATATCGTGATGCAAATTTTAAACGTCGACTTTCAATCAACGGCCAACCATGCCCTTTATATGATGGCGCTTTTGCTGCTTTTCATCTCCATTTCTCTCATTATGATGATTCGCCGCTTGCGTCTGAAAGGAGGATCGTCATCATGAACAATCAAGCCCCTGGCCTTCATAAAAAAATGAGTCGGCTCCGCATCCGTCGTCTCATGAATCGACTCGTACTGGGGATGATCAGCATCATTTCCGCAACCGTCTTTTTGATCATCTTATCCCTTCTTTATACGATCGTGCGAAAAGGGTTGCCAGACATTGATATACATTTTCTCATAGGACTGCCCGAAGAAATCGACGCTGGAGGAGGAGTTGGGCCGTTCTTATGGAACTCGATTTACATTCTCGTGCTATCATTGCTTTTGTCGTTGCCCATCGGAATTGGAGCCGGTATTTTTTTAGCGGAATACGCCCCAAACAGCCGAATCATGGAATGGGTGAGGGCGGCCATTGAAAGCTTGGCATCTGTCCCGTCGATTGTGTTTGGTCTATTCGGTTACGCCTTGTTTGTGGAATACTTTCAAATCGGCGTGACCATTTTAGGAGCATCCATCACATTGGCATTGCTCAATCTCCCAGTTTTAGCCCGCGTCTCCGAAGAAGCGATCACGGCGGTTCCCTCCGCTTGGAGGGAAGCCTCCTTCGCTTTAGGCGCAACCAAAGCACAGACCATTGTCAAAACGGTGCTCCCTGCCGCCATGAAAGGCATCTTGACCGGCATCAGCCTTGTCGCATGCCGAGCATTTGGCGAATCCGCCATCATTTTGCTAGTCGGTGGGACATCGTCATCTGGCGAGATGTGGGATTTCCATCTCCTTTCCGAAGGCGCGACTCTTCCGGTCCATTTGTGGTACATTCAATCCGAAGCGCTCGTGGCCGATGCGCAGCAAATTGCCCAAAAAACATCCGCCCTCCTCGTGCTCATGGTGTTGTTCCTTAGCTTTATCATCCGTTTTCCGCTATGGCTTAGTCAGCGGAAAAATCGGCATTAATGGATTCTTTTAGTCGAATCTGATGTCGAAAAGCACTTTGGTGTTTGCCTTTCACGTGAAACACTGCGAAAACTCCTGCACCGCAAAGGGCTGTCGTGGACACGGCCGACCGACACATTGGCGAAAGACGATCCGAATCGACAAAAGAATGTTGAGAAACAGATCGACTTCATAAAAAACTTAATGGATCGTGGTTCGGTCTTGTTGCACCTTAATGAAACCCATATCCGCTCTTGCCATGTCTTGCGGTCCGCATGGTCGGAAGTCGGCCGTCAAAAACAAGCGCCGACGTTCGGCCATCATGTCCACGCATCCCTGTTTGGCGCGGTGAACGTCCATAATGGTGAAACGGTGCTTCATCAAACGATTGCTGCCAATGCCGCGACGTTCTTGGATTTCTTGAGAATGCTCAACGAGCTCGATCCATATAGATGCAACGAAGAAGTTTAACATATCCTTGACGGAAAAGAGGCTTGTCCATTTTTCGACTGTCGAAGGCAAGCCACAGGCTTGCCCCCGTCACGCTTTGGCGTGACGGAAGACCGAACAACCACCCGCTTCACAGACCCATACATGGGTCCGGAAGCGGGGTTGTTCGTTCGCCCGACAGTCAATCAAATGCTCGGTAAAAGTGACAAATGTTAAAGCTTCAAATTGCATCTATACAGACCGTCTCATGGTCTCAGTGTTGGATAACGCCCGCATTCACCATGCCAACATGGTCAAGGAATTTTCGCGGGAAGAAGGGCCGTGTTTTCGCTTTATTTACCCTCCTCCCTATTCGCCACAGCTGAACCCGATCGAACGCTTATGGAAATGACTGAAAGATACGGTGATTGCCAATGTATTTCACAAGGATCGCAACGATATCATTCAATCCATTACTGGGTTTGTCAACTACATCCACGAATGTCTGGAGGAAGTTCTGCAACGCTTAGGGTGTGCAGGATGACTGATAAGTTTAACTCTTCATGTTGCATGTATACTAGGAGACTTGACTTGCACAATACCTGACAAACTAAAAAAAGCTGCCAACTCGCAAGGGCGTTATTGGCAGCTTTTATTCGAGTCCCGGCCATGATCTCAGCTCATTCACCACACTGGCGCTTGGATAATGCTGCTTTTTGTTTGCGCAATTGTTTCAGCTTGCCGCCAGTGAGGCAAAGTTCGAGCGGCAAGGTGAGCACGTGCACCCAGCGGTGGCTCACTGTCGGCTGACGGTCTTCACCCTGACCCGGCACGCCCATCCAACCGATTAAAACCTTATGAATGCGAAACCGCCATATGTCCTCCCTGCCGCCCTTATTTCGTTTTCACATGAAATAAGACCGTCTCGCCTTTTTTGGCTGATGCCTCGGCCTCTCTCTCGAGGCTTTCGAGGGCGTCGCCGTTCGTGATGATGATCGGCGTCACCGCGCTTTTCGCTTTCTCGCGCACAAGCGGCAAGTCGACAGAAAGAAGCCGATCGCCCCGTTGCACTCGGTCGCCGGCTTTGACATAGGCGGTGAATCCTTCCCCGTTCATCGACACGGTGTCGATGCCGACATGGATCAGCAGCTCCACCCCCGCTTCCGAACGCAAGCCGATGGCGTGTTTCGTCGGAAAGAGCTGGACGATTTCACCATCGACCGGAGCGACGACATCCCCATCCGCCGGATCGATGGCGATGCCATCGCCCATCATTTTTTGCGCAAACACTGGATCCGGCACGTCTTCAAGCCGCATAATCGTCCCGTCAAGCGGCGCGGTAATCGTCTCTTCCTTCAGCTGTTGCTTGCCAAACCATTTTTTGAACAAAGCGTGTCATCCTTTCTTTTGCAGTTCATCTGAAAACAGTATACCGAAACCGAAGAAAACCGCAAGCCGTGCCGCCAAGATCGGTCAAAATGTCGCCGAACAAGTTGCTTGCGACAACGATGTCAAACGTATACAGCCTTGTCACGAAAAAGGCGGCCAACACGTCAATATGTTTCATTCGACAAGAAGCTCTGCCATCCCTCTTCATCAGAATACATTATGATAAAATGAAACTATCATCACTTGAATGATGCGGAGGAACCGATATGTCTCATTACACTGACCCGTTCCGCGGCGAATTTGACAGTCTTGAAGAGTTTGCCGACCGCGTCAGCGACGTGCTGAAATGCCCGGTGACGATCGAAGATGCGAACCATCGACTCATCGCCTACAGCGCCCACGACGATTACACTGACCCGGCGCGAACGGCGACGATCATCAGCCGGCGCGTGCCGGAAAAAGTGATCAACAGCTTATGGAAGCAAGGCGCCATCCCCGCGCTTCTCAAAAGCCGCGAGCCGGTGCGCATCCCGCCGATTCCAGACGTCGGCCTCGGAAGCCGCGTCGCTGTATCGATTTGGAAAAACGATGAGGTGATCGGCTTCATTTGGGTGCTTGAGACAAACCGCACCCTCTCTCCGGAAGAGATGGAATGGCTGAAGCTGGCGGCGAAAGCGGCGAAAAACAAGGTGCTGCAGCTGTATATGCGCAAAAACAAAAAAGAAGAGCGGGTGCAAGAGCTGTTTTGGAAGCTGCTCACCGGCCATATCTCGACCGAAGACGAAATTCGCGCCTATCTTGCCGCGATGCAAATTACGGCAGCACCGCAGTTTGCCGTCGTCGTCTTCCGTTTTGCGGCCGATTTGACCGCTGAAATGGAACGGCAAATTTCCTACCTGCTGCAAACAACCCAGCAACTTCCGCTCCTTCTTTATACGACCGACGGCCGCGATGTCATTTTGCTTGGGGCGCCCAAAACCGACCAGCCATTGAAAGAACTGAACGCGTTCATCGAATCGTTCGCCTCCAAAATGAAAGAACGATTTCACATCCACGATGTGCAATGCGGGTTCGGCGGTGTATATGGCGCCTATCGCCTCATTGAAAAAAGCTACCGTGAAGCGCTCGCCGTCCTAGCGCTGAAAGAAAGGCTCGGCGATGAAATCAAGTCGGTTTACGGCTATGCCCAGCTTGGCATTTACCAGTTTTTTGATTTTTTGCTTGAACAAAAGCGGCAAGGGGAATGGACGAACCCAGCGTTAACGAAGCTGCAATCGTACGACCAGAAGCATCATAGCGACTTGGTGAAAACGTTTGAAACATTTTTGGACCATAACGAAAACGTGCAAGAAACCGCCGACGCCCTCAACGTTCACCCGAACACGCTTGCTTATCGGCTCAAGCGGATCGCCGACATCGCCGAACTGGATCTGCATGACATGAATCAAAAAATCAAATTATACATTGATATTAAATTAGCGAAATACGAAGCGCGTGGTTGAATTTGTGGAAATCCACAAAATCCGGGCGCTTCTTTCTCTTTTTTGAACAATGCCGGGCTCATTCTCTCTCTCTTATACTATAAGTAAGGCCAATTTTATGAGGAGGAACGATATCTATGATTATTGGAGTGCCAAAGGAAATCAAAAATAACGAAAACCGTGTCGCCATTACGCCGGCTGGCGTTTTGTCATTCGTTCAGGCAGGACATACGGTGCTGATTGAGAAAGAGGCAGGGGTTGGAAGCGGTTTCAGCGACAGCGATTACGCCCGTGCCGGAGCACAAATCATCGAGCGGGCGGAAGATGTTTGGACACAAGCCGATATGGTGATGAAAGTAAAAGAGCCGCTGCCAAGCGAATACGGCTATTTCCGTCCGGGTCTCATTTTGTTCACCTATTTGCATTTGGCCGCCGACCCGGAGTTGACACGTGCCTTAAAAGAAAGCGGCGTCATCGCCATTGCCTATGAGACGGTGCAAGTTGGCCGCACGCTGCCGCTGTTGACGCCGATGAGCGAAGTAGCCGGACGGATGGCGGCGCAAATCGGAGCGCAATTTTTAGAAAAACCGTACGGCGGCAAAGGCATTTTGCTTGGCGGGGTCCCAGGCGTCGCTCGCGGCAAAGTGACGATCATCGGCGGCGGGGTCGTCGGCACGAATGCGGCAAAAGTCGCCGTCGGCCTCGGGGCAGATGTCACCATTATCGACTTGAATGCTGACCGCCTGCGTGAGCTTGACGATATTTTTGGCAACCAAATTACGACGCTCATGTCCAATCCAATGAACATTGCCGAAGCGGTTGCTGAGGCCGACCTTGTCATCGGCGCTGTCCTCATCCCAGGGGCGCGGGCGCCGAAGCTCGTCACCGAGGATATGGTGAAAGCGATGAAACCGGGTTCGGTCATCGTCGATGTCGCCATCGACCAAGGGGGCATTGTCGAGACGAGCGACCACGTCACGACACATGACGACCCGACGTACGTCAAACACGGCGTCGTCCATTATGCGGTCGCCAACATGCCTGGAGCCGTTCCGCGCACTTCAACGATCGCCTTGACGAACGTCACGATGCCATACGCCTTGCAAATCGCCAATAAAGGCGTCATCCAAGCCATCGCTGATAATCCAGCTCTTGAGCTTGGCGTCAACGTCGCTAACGGCGAGATCACGTACGAAGCGGTCGCTCGCGACCTCGGCTACCGCTACGTACCGGCCCGCGAAGCGCTCGGAAAAACGTTGGCCGCCAACTAACCGCTGGTTGGCGCGGCCGGCAACGCGCGCTGTCGGCCGCCTGTTCATCACTGCCCATCCGTACCACGCACCGCCCGCCCACAGCGGGCGGCTTTTCTTTTTGTATCCGTTTCGTTATGCAAAATCATTTTCGTTCGGCAAAGCGGGCATTGTATCATAACATGTAAAGCTGGGAAAGAAGGTGGTTTTGTGAATTTTCCAGAAAAACAGGCGATTTCGCTTAACGAATTTTACGGCATGCGGGAAACAACCGACCGCGTTTTAGAATACATTGATGGCGTTATGTTGATGCCCCTCTCCTTCGACCCGGCACCAACACCTATCGAGGCGGTTGCACGTCAAACTGCTCCATTTTTTAAAAAAAATCCGTGCGAAGTGTTTCATGCCCCTTTTGATGCCGAACTAAAGAACGAACGGATCGAAGGCGAGAAAATTGTCGTCCCTGATTTAACCGTGATCTGCGATCGAAGCGGATTAATGGACACAAAATTTGTCGGCGTCCCAATGTTGATCATCGAGATTTTGAGCCCTTCCAACCAGGCGTACGATCTCGTGTTCAAATTGAATTTGTATACGCAATACGGAGTCCATGAATACTGGGATCGTAAACCCTATGCATCGTGTTGTGCCATTCTACTCGCTCAATGATAATGGACAATATGAACAAGCCGGCGTCTGGAAAGAAACCGGCATCGCGCGTGCGCTTGTGCTCGAAGACTTTTCGGTCGATGCGGAACAACTGTTTCGGCCTTGAAGTGGATTCATGATATAATTCATATGGAACAAAGGAGAGTGAGTATGATGACAATGCCAAAAGCATTAACGATCGCCGGGTCGGACAGCAGCGGCGGCGCCGGGCTGCAGGCGGACTTAAAAACGTTCCAAGAGCTTGGCGTTTACGGAATGACGGCGATCACGACAATCGTCGCCATGGACCCGCACAACCGGTGGGCGCACCAAGTGTTCCCCGTCGACCTCGCAACGATCGAAGCCCAGCTAGAGACGATCATCGTCGGCGTCGGCATTGACGCCTTGAAAACAGGCATGCTTCCGACAACGGACATCATTGAGCTAGCGGCGCGGACGATCGAAAAACATGGGTTGAAAAATGCGGTCGTCGATCCAGTTATGGTTTGCAAAGGGGCCGATGAGCCGCTTCATCCAGAAAATACGGTGTGCTACCGCGAAATGCTTGTGCCAAAAGCGACGGTTGTGACGCCGAACTTGTTTGAAGCGGCGCAGCTAGCCGGCCTGCCGCGCATTGAAACGATCGAGGACATGAAGGAAGCGGCCGGGCGCATCCATGAGCTTGGCGCCCAATACGTCATCGTCAAAGGCGGTCGGAAAATTCCGCATGACTATGCGGTCGACGTCCTTTACGACGGCAAAACGTTTGAACTCCTCGAATCGGAACGGATTGACACGACGTATACGCACGGAGCGGGCTGCACGTTCTCGGCCGCCATTGCCGCCGAGCTGGCGAAAGGGCGGTCGGTGAAAGACGCCATTGCGACGGCCAAAGCGTTCATCACCGCGGCGATCCGCCACTCGTTCCCGCTCAACGAATACGTGGGGCCGACACATCACGGCGCGTACCGCCGCTATGAAGGCAAATAGACAAGTGCTTGGCCCTGTCTTTTTCTGCCCCCTTTGAAATAGGAAGGGAAGCGAGGGCGCACATATCAAAAAAACAAATGCCTCCAAACGATTTTCATGATGCTAAAATAGATGCCATATACAATATAGAAAGGAAGGTGCCGCCATTGCGCGTCTCGGCTGTCCAATATCATCTTCACACCATCCGTTCGTTTGACGAGTTTGCCGCGCAAGTGACGCATTACGTCAAAACGGCGCAAGAGTTTGACGCCGAGTTTGTGTTGTTCCCGGAATTTTTTACAACCCAGCTGCTCTCGATTCCGCTTGATGGCGGACGGGCGGCGACGATTGACGACTTGCCGGATTATACAGAAAAATACATCGAGCTGTTTACGTCGCTCGCCAAAAACACCGGTATGTATTTGATTGGCGGCACGCATGTCATCCGCGAAAACGGCAAGCTGTACAATGTCGCCCATTTATTCACGCCGGACGGGCATGTCCGTCGGCAGGCGAAACTGCACATCACTCCAACGGAAGTGAACGAGTGGAATATCGCTCCAGGCGACGCCATGCATGTGTTTGAAACAGACAAAGCAGCGATCGCCATTTTGACGTGCTATGACATCGAGTTTCCGGAAATCGTCCGCTTGGCGCGCGCCAAAGGGGCGGATGTCATCTTCTGTCCGTCGTGCACCGATGACCGGCACGGGTTTTACCGAGTACGGTATTGCTGCCACGCGCGGGCCATTGAAAACGAAGTGTATGTCGTCACGACCGGTACGGTTGGAGCGCTTCCGGCGGTCGACTTTATGCGCGCCAATTTCGGCCAAGCGGCCGTCATCACGCCCAACGACATCCCGTTCCCACCCGGCGGCGTGCTCGCAGCCGGCGAGATCAACGACGACATGGTCGTGACCGCCGATCTCGACTTATCACTTCTTCGCAAAGTGCGGGAAAAAGGATCGGTCGCGACATGGCGCGACCGGCGCATCGACTTGTACCCGGATTGGAATCAAGTGAAATAGTCCTAAACGACAAAAAGGGTGTCCCTGCGCAAAGGGACACCCTTTTGCCTATTTTTAGGACAGCAACTGCTTGAATCGATCAAATTGTTCAGCTATTTTCCTTTCTGGTTCCTTCGTCAGCAAGCTGACGATCACAATCGCTGCCAAGCTGGCGGCAAAACCGGGGATCATTTCATACAACAACCCTTTTAAGTAGGCGGATTGCGTCCAAAGAATGACTGTCAACGCCCCGGCGACCATACCGGCGAGCGCCCCCCATTTCGTCATCCGCCGCCAGCATAAGCTCAACAGAATAACTGGACCAAACGATGCGCCAAATCCAGCCCACGCATAGCCGACCAAGTTTAAAATCGTGTCGTTTTTCGTGTACGCCAGCGCCGTTGCGACAATGGCGACAATGAGCACCGACAAACGCCCGACGAAGACAAGCTCCTTATCCGAAGCCGCGCGGCGGAACACGACTTTATACAAGTCTTCGGTCAGCGAGCTTGAGGTGACGAGCAGCTGCGATGAAATGGTGCTCATAATCGCGGCTAAAATCGCCGCCAGCAAAAACCCGGTAATAATCGGATGGAACAAAATGTGCCCGAGCTTAATAAATACCGTTTCCGGATCATCAAGCTTCATACCGCGCTGCGAAAAGTAAGCGATTCCAAACAGACCCGTCAACATCGCTCCGACAACCGAGAAAATCATCCAACCCATGCCGATGCGCCGAGCGCTTTTCATTTCTTTGACCGATTTGATCGCCATAAAGCGGACGATAATGTGCGGCTGGCCAAAATAGCCGAGCCCCCAGGCGAATAACGAAATGATGCCAAGAACACTTGTTCCTTTCCATAAGTTCAACAAGTTGGGATCGATGTCGCGGATCGTCTCCATCGTATCTACTGGCCCGCCTGTATGGAACAGCGTCACGACCGGCACCAAAATCAACGCAATGAACATAATCGTCCCTTGCACAAAGTCCGTCCAGCTGACGGCCAAAAAGCCGCCAAACAGCGTGTAAGCGACCACAACGCCGCCGACGATCCACAAGCCCGTATGATAGCTGACGCCGAATGAGTTTTCAAACAACACGCCGCCCGAAACAAGGCCGGACGATACATAAAACGTAAAAAAGACCATAATGACAATGCCGGACACCATCCGCAACAACTTCGACGCATCGCCGAAACGGTTTTCTAAAAACTCTGGAATCGTAATCGAATCGTTCGCCACTTCCGTATAGACGCGCAAGCGCGGCGCAACGAACAGCCAGTTTGCATAAGCGCCGAGCGTCAAGCCGATGACGATCCATGCGGCGCTCACTCCATCGATATACATCGCCCCCGGCAGCCCCATGAGCAGCCAGCCGCTCATATCGGAAGCCCCAGCACTAAGCGCGGTCACGGCCGGTCCGAGCGTCCGGCCGCCAAGCATATAATCGGACAAATTCGACGTCCGTTTATACGCCCAATAGCCGATCCACAGCATGCCAACTAAGTAAACAATGACTGAAAATAAAACCATGTCGTGCTCCCCTTCCTTTGTTGTCTTGCCACCCACACTTTTATCATACGGAACAAATAATATTTATACAATAGTATTTATTTTTTTCCAAATACGATAAAATAAAAGAATTTAAAATAAAGATGTACAACACTCCCTCTTTCTGATATAATATTTAGTAAATTCAGAATCATACATAACCGCGACTCCCTTTCATGAACATTATTTCATAAAAATTCAATCCCATTTTATTTATCACGATAAAACCATTGATAAAACCCACATTTTCTTATTAAGGAGTGGATACCAAAATGTTCAAACAATTATTTTTATAAAACCTATTGCATAACCAAAAAAATATTGATAGTATGATAATCGTTCATCGACAATGATTTCAAAGGGGGATTTTATAACATGCTTAAAATGAAAAAAGGTTTATTCGTGACTGTTGTTGCCGCGTTGCTGATGGCGCTCGCTGCCTGCGGCGGCAAGTCAACGGAAACAAGCTCGTCATCGAGCGGCGGCGGGGAAGCAAAGAAAAAAATCGTCGTCGGCACAGATGCGGCGTTTGCGCCGTTTGAGTATATGGATAAAGGAAAAATTGTCGGCTTCGACGTCGATCTTCTCGATGCTATTATGAAAGAAGCCGGTCTTGACTACGAATTGCGAAACATCGGCTGGGATCCGCTGTTTGCCGCATTGCAAAGCAAAGAAATCGACATGGGCATCTCAGGCATTACGATTAATGATGAACGCAAGCAAACATACGACTTTTCCATTCCTTATTTTGAATCCACTCATATGATCATGGTTAAAGAAGGAAGCCCGATTCAAAACGCGCTTGACCTAAAAGGAAAAACAGTAGGTGTACAAAACGGCACCACAGGGCAAGAAGCTGTAGAGAAATTGCTTGGGAAAGAGAATAAAAATATCAAAAAGTTTGAAAACACGGTCGTCGCCATTATGGATTTGCTCAACGGCGGTGTTGATGCAGTGGTCACAGACAACGCGGTAGCCAATGAATACGTGAAAAACAACCCAGACAAAAAGATCAAAGCGATTGCTGACCCGAAAAACTTCCAATCTGAGTTTTATGGTCTCATGTTCCCGAAAGGAAGCGAGTTGAAACCAAAAATTGACGAGGCATTGAAAAAAGTGATCGACAGCGGCAAATACGCAGAAATTTACAAAAAATGGTTTGGTACTGAACCGAATATCGAAAGCTTGAAACAAGCCCAATAACAATGAAAATACACGAGATTGAAAAAGGCGTAACTGGCCATAAGTTACGCCTTTTTCATAAGAAAGGTGAGAACCGATGGATTTCCGTTTCGATATCATTATAGAATATGCCCCGTTTTTCCTGCGCGGATTGTTGCTGACCATTGGTGTTTCGATCGCCGCCATTATTGCGGGTTTAATTCTCGGCTTGATCATCGGCCTTGGCAAAATGTCAACCAACCGCCTCATCCGGTTGCCTTTTGCATGGTACATTAACTTTTTCCGCGGCACACCGCTTGTCGTGCAAATTTTACTCGTTCACTTCGGTGTCATGCCAATCTTTTTCGCCCAGCCAAGCGCAACCGTTTCACTGATCGTATCGCTTTCGCTCAACTCGGCCGCCTATGTGGCGGAAATTTTCCGCGCCGGCATCCAGTCCATCGACAAAGGGCAAATGGAAGCGGCCCGCTCGCTCGGCATGACGCACGCGCAGGCGATGCGCTACATTATTTTGCCGCAGGCGCTGAAGCGGATGATTCCGCCGTTTGCAAATGAATTTATTGTCCTGATCAAGGATTCTTCGCTTGGACTGGTCATCGCCGCCCCGGAACTGATGTATTGGGGAAGAGCGGCACAGGGGCAATATTACCGCGTCTGGGAGCCGTATTTGACAGTCGCGTTTATTTATTTGTTGCTTACCCTCTCCCTCAGCAAACTCTTACACTATCTTGAAAGGAAGTATTCGACCCAATGATCGACGTACGCCAGTTGAAAAAATCGTTTGGATCGCTTGAAGTGCTGAAAGGGATCAATGTCCATATTCGCGAAGGGGAAGTGGTCGTTGTCATCGGGCCATCCGGCTCAGGAAAATCGACGTTTTTGCGTTGCTTAAACTTGCTTGAAGATTTCGATGAAGGTGAAATTATCATTGACGGCATCAACTTAAAAGCGAAAGACACGAACTTAAACAAAGTGCGTGAAGAAGTGGGCATGGTGTTCCAGCGCTTTAACTTGTTTCCGCATATGACGGTGCTGAACAATATCATGCTGGCACCGATGAAAGTGCGCAAATGGCCGCGTGAAAAAGCGGAAACGAAGGCGATGGAGCTGCTCGCCAAAGTCGGGCTGAAAGACAAAGCGCACGCCTACCCGGACTCCCTCTCCGGCGGACAGGCGCAACGCGTTGCCATCGCCCGGGCGCTCGCCATGGAACCAAAAATCATGTTGTTTGACGAGCCGACATCCGCCCTTGACCCGGAAATGGTCGGCGAAGTGCTGTCGGTGATGAAGCAGCTGGCCAATGAAGGGATGACGATGGTTGTCGTCACCCATGAAATGGGCTTTGCCCGCGAAGTCGGCGACCGCGTCCTGTTTATGGACGGCGGCTACATTATCGAAGAAGGCAAGCCGGAAGATTTGTTCGACCGCCCGCAGCACGAGCGGACGAAAGCGTTTTTGTCAAAAGTATTATAAAAAGCGCCTTGCCTTGAACCGGCAAGGCGCTTTTTCCTCCTCGGCAAAAATCCGCCGGTTATGGTGATGAGTTAAACCGGCTGCCCGAAATGACGCCAGCTGGCCCTTCCCGTCCATCTAGTCCTAAACAGACCCGACCAAAGCTCTGCAGTCCATCCGTCCCCAAACACCAACGCTCTATCATTATGAAAAAAGCCGGCCTGCCATGAGGCCAGCTCCACGCTACAACACAAACTGCATCACCCAAATCGAACCAGCGACAACGACAACGGCGATAAAGAAGCTGTACGCCATGTTGAATGTTTGAATACGGCCGCTGTCGCTTTCGGTCACGTGCATGAACATAAACAGCTGCAAGCTTGCTTGCATCACCGCAAACACGACAATGATGACAATGACCGCTTTGAGCGGCAGCCCGGATGAGAGCGCCACCCAAAGGGCAGCAAACGTCAAGACGAGCGACAACAAAAACCCGATGATATGTTTCCACGGAAATGATTCGTGATGGCCGTTCGCCCCCATGTTAAATCACCATCCCTAACAAATAGACGAGCGTGAAGATGAAAATCCAAACGACGTCTAAAAAGTGCCAATATAGGCTGACGATAAACACTTTCCGCGCTGTTTTCGGCGTAAAGCCGCGCTGGAGGAGCTGGATGATGATCAAAATCATCCAGCCAATTCCTAAACTGACGTGGGCGCCGTGTGTGCCGACGAGCACGAAAAAGCTTGATAAAAACGCGCTCGTCTGCATCGTCGCTCCTTCATGGACGTAATGGATGAACTCGCGAATTTCAAACGTAATAAACCCGGCGCCAAGCAAAAGCGTCACCAGCAGCCAAGCGATGAGCCCGCTCATGCGGCCGCGGCGCATTTCAAAAATGGCCAGCCCGCACGTAAAACTGCTCGTTAAAAGCAACAGCGTTTCAATCAGAACGTCTTTTACCTCAAACAGCTCGCCTGCCGTCGGCCCCAAGCCGGTCCGTTGGAACAAGACGAGATACGTTGCAAATAGCGTCGCAAACAACGCGACTTCCGCCCCGAGGAAAATCCAAAAGCCCAATATGTTCAACCGACTCTCTTGTGTCCGATACTCCAGCGGCAGCGTTTCATCATAGCGATGTGCAGCTTCTCCCATTCGTTACGCCCCCTTTCGCGCCGCCTGCTCCATTCGTTTAATCTCATCAACCGGAATATAGTAGCCATCATCATCTTCAAATGAACGGAGAATCAACCCAAGCACAATGAACAACGCGCCGACAATGGCCAACGCAAACCATTTGAACACGAGGCCGAATCCGGCGACGAAAAACGCGACCGACATCCAAAACGGGCGTCCTGAGTTGCTTGGCATATGGATCGGCTTCAAATCTTCCTCTTTCACGTGGAAGCCGCCGTATTTTTTCTTCATCACCCAATACGCATCTACATCTTCGACGACCGGCGTCACCGGGAAGTTGTAATGCACCGGCGGCGACGCGGTCGCCCACTCGAGCGTCCGCCCGTTCCACGGGTCGCCGGTCATGTCGCGCTCGCCGTAGCGGGCGCTGTAGTAAATGTTATAGCAAAGCACGATAAATCCGATACCCATCAAGGCCGCCCCAACCGTCGCAACAACGTTCAGCGGCGTCCAGCCGAGACCAGCCGAGTACGTGTACATGCGGCGCGTCATCCCCATCAGCCCGAGGAAATACATCGGGAAGAAGCAGACGTTAAAGCCGATCATAAACAGCCAAAACGTCCATTTGCCGAGCCGCTCGTTTAAAATATGGCCAAACATTTTCGGATACCAGTAATGCAAGCCAGCAAAGCAGGCGAACACCGTACCGGCAATCAACACGTAATGGAAGTGGGCGATGAGAAAATAGCTGTTATGGTATTGGTAATCGGCCGCCGCCATCGCCAGCATCACACCTGTCACGCCGCCGATGACAAAGTTCGGGATGAACGCCAGCGACCAAAGCATCGCCGTTGTAAAACGAATTTTCCCTTTTCGGATCGTAAACAACCAGTTGAAAATTTTCACCCCAGTCGGGATCGCGATCGCCATCGTCGTGATCGAGAAGGCGGAGTTCACGGCCGGCCCCGCACCCATCGTAAAGAAGTGGTGCACCCAAACGATAAAGCTCAGGAACGCAATGCCGACGATCGAACCGACCATGGCCTTATAACCGAACAGACGCTTCCCGGCAAACGTGCTGACGACCTCCGAGAAAATGCCGAACGAAGGCAAAATGACGATATATACTTCCGGGTGACCCCAAATCCAGAACAAGTTCGCCCATAACATCGACATGCCGCCATTGGCCATCGTGAAAAATTGCGTGCCAAATACGCGGTCGAACGTCATTAATGCCAAGGCGACGGTCAATACCGGGAACGCAAAAATAATGAGCACGCACGTAATGAGAATCGTCCACGTAAACATCGGCATGCGCATCAATGTCATGCCTGGCGCGCGCATTTTTAAAATCGTCACAAGGAAGTTGATCCCGGTCATCAACGTCCCGATCCCGGAAATTTGCAAGGCAACGGCATAGTAGTTGTTGCCGACGCCATGGCTGAATTCGTTGCCGGCGAGCGGAAAGTACGCCGTCCAACCGGCATCCGGCGATCCGCCGATGACGAATGAAATGTTAAACAGCAACGCACCGAAGAAAAAGAGCCAAAAGCTTAACGCATTCAAATATGGAAACGCGACGTCGCGCGCCCCGATTTGCAGCGGAACGACGATGTTCATCAGTCCAATGATGAACGGCATCGCCATAAACAAGATCATAATCGTCCCGTGCGTCGTAAAAATTTCATTATAGTGCTGGGCATCAAGAAATTTCATATTAGGAGCCGTCAGCTGCGCCCGCATCAAAAGCGCATCGACGCCGCCGCGGAACAGCATGAGCACCGCGCAAATAATGTACATGACGCCGATTTTTTTATGGTCCACCGTCGTGAGCCATTCGTTCCACAGCCATTTCCACTTTTTAAAATATGTCAACACGAACACAATGCCGACCATTGTCAAGACGATGGCGACATCGGCCGCATAAATGAGCGGCTCGCCAGTGACAAAAAACTCACTCCATTTCACCTTTCACTCCCCCTTTCCTATTCGCCATGGTGATGGCTCTCTGTCATCGCTTCATCGCTTTGATCGTCATTTTTCATTCGCTTTCCATCTGCATGATGGCTGTTCTGTTTTGCGTGGTCAATCCATTCTAAGTGGGTGTTCGAAAACGTCATCCGCCCGACAAGCCCCGGTTTTAAAATTTGTGCATATTTTTTCTCATCGAGCTTCGGGGCGGTTTGTTTCACTTCATTCACCCATTTGCGGAAGTCATCTCCCGTTTGCGCGACGACCTCAAACTCCATATGAGCGAACTTTTCCCCGGAAAAGTTGGCGCTCCGCCCCATGTAGGAACCTGGCTTGTCGGCTTGCAAAATCAACTCCGTCTCCATGCCATCCATCGCGTATTTTTGCCCGCCTAATTCCGGCACCCAAAACGAGTTCATCGGCCCGACCGAAGTCAGTTTAAACTTAACCGGCACACCGGCGGGAATATGGACGTAGTTGACCGTTTCAATGTTTTCTTCCGGATAGCTGAAAATCCATTTCCAGTTCGCCGCCGTCACATGAATCGTGATCGGTTCAATTTTCTCAGTCGGCGGCTTTTCCAACGCAAACGTCGCCTTCACTGTCGGAACAGCGAGCGCCGCGACGATCAAAATCGGAATGGCCGTCCAGACAACTTCAAGCAGCGTGTTCCCTTCCTCATCCGGCGGCTCATAGCCGGCATTTTCCGGCTTCTCGCGATAACGAATGAGAAAAACGGCAAATAACGTAAACACAACAACAATAATGAACAACATAAAGCCGACCGACCACATGATCAAATCATACTGCATGCGCGCCACCGGCCCTTGCGGATTGAGCACAGCGGTGCGCTCCACGCACCCCCCAAGCAAAAACAAAAGCGGCAAAACCAGCACGGCGCGCCATCTCGCCCGTTTCATCGCTATCGGTCCTCCCTCTTCCGCCCCAGCCACTTTGGGGCCTTCCATGCATTTTCTTCTGTCTCTACCATATCAAAATTGAAAATGTTTGAAACGAACGAGCGAAAAAGTTCATAAATCGGCAAAACATTTGTCACAAACTGTTCAATCATTGTTCAACAAATCGCCACTTGTTTTCCTCGTTTAGGGAAATATTGATGATAAAGGGGAGTTGCGGAAAAATACGCCATAAAAAACAGCCGGATTCTTTATTGAAAGGAACCCGGCTGTCCTCCGTTGTTTTGTATTGTATATCCTTGTTGTTCCAATTGTTTGCGGATTCGTGGATTTAACGTTTGCCACATCCACTGTTCATACAACACCTTTTTCTCCCCGAACGATAAATAGTAGCGCTCCCCTGCTTGGCGGCGCGCCCGCTCGGTGACATCATAGAGCGCCAACGCGGCGGCGACGGAAATGTTAAAGCTTTGCACAAAACCGTACATCGGAATGACAAACGTTCCGTCCGCCAAGCAGAGCGCCTCTTCCGACACGCCGCTATGTTCATTGCCAAACAACAGCGCTGTCGGTTGGGACAGATCGATCTCGGAAACCGGAATCGTCCCCTCACCAAGATAGCTTGCATACACTTGATACCCTTGCTGTTTCAAGTCGGCAATGGCCGTTTTGATATCTGGCTTATGGTGGAGCGTCAGCCACTGATCGGCATAGCGGGTCACAAGCCGGTTCGGCGAAAACGGCGCCTTTCCCGTCACGATATGAACGTCTTGAACGCCAAACGCTTCAGCCGTCCGCAGCACCGCCGCTTGGTTATGCGGGTCATCGACCGCTTCGATCAAGACGGTAATATAGCGGGTGCGCTCATTCAAAACCTCATACATCCGTCGAAGCCTCCTTGGCAAAATCATTTCCCAAACCGGACGCGTCGATTCGGTGATCAGCCCTTCGTGCCGCAGCTGTTCCAAAAATGATGCCGCTTCCCGTTCTTCCACAACGCATCCCCCTTTCCAAGCCCACCGTATTCTGTGTTTCCCATTGTACAAAATGACAGGATGCCAAAGCAATTCTTATATTTTTAAATACTATTCAGATTATTAAATATATAATAACTTGAAAACATTGCTCATTTACAACCTCTTTCTCTATCGGTTAGTATTATAATGTAAGCGCTTAAAAAATACTTTTCCAAAAAATATTATTTATTATTAAAAGGAGGAGAAACAATGGAGCAAAAACAGCCGCAATTGCATCGAGGCTTAGAAGAACGGCATATCTCGCTCATGTCGCTCGGTGCAGCGATCGGCGTCGGCTTATTCCTCGGTTCGGCGTCCGCGATTGAGATGGCTGGACCGGCGATTTTGCTCGGCTATGCGGTCAGCGGCGCCATTATGTTTTTTATCATGCGCGCGCTGGGTGAAATGGCAGTCGAACACCCGGTTGCCGGTTCGTTCAGCCGCTATGCTTATCAATATTTAGGTCCGCTCGCTGGCTACTTGACCGGCTGGAATTATTGGTTTTTATGGGTGGTCACATGCATCGCTGAAATTACGGCTGTCGGCATTTACATGCAGTTTTGGTTCCCCGGCACGCCGCGCTGGGTGTGGGCGCTTGCCGCGCTGGTGCTCATGACGTTCATCAACTTTCTCGCGGTGAAAGCGTACGGGGAGTTTGAATTTTGGTTTGCGTTAATCAAAATCGTGACGATCGTCGCCATGATCATCATCGGCCTTGGCATGATCCTCTTTGGCATCGGCAACGGCGGCGTCGCCACCGGCATCCACAATCTTTGGAAGCACGGCGGCTTCTTCCCGCACGGGATCAGCGGCGTTTTGATGTCGCTGCAAATGGTCATGTTCGCCTATTTGGGCATTGAGATGATCGGCGTAACGGCCGGGGAAGTGAAAAATCCGCAAAAGTCGTTGACGAAAGCGATTAACAGCGTCTTTTGGCGCATTTTGATCTTCTACGTTGGGGCACTGTTTGTCATCATGTCCATTTATCCTTGGAACGAAATTGGCGAAAAGGGAAGCCCGTTCGTGCTGACGTTTGAAAAAATCGGGATTCACGCCGCGGCTGGCATCATCAACTTTGTCGTCTTGACCGCCGCCTTGTCGTCGTGCAACAGCGGCATTTTCAGCACGAGCCGGATGCTGTTTAACCTTGCTGAACAGCAAGAAGCGCCGAGCGCATTCGGCCGGCTGACAAAGCGCGGCATTCCGGGCGCGGCCTTGATCGCCACTGCGCTTGTCATGCTTGTCGGCGTCTATTTGAACTACGTATCGGAAAAAGTGTTCCAATGGGTGACAAGCATCGCCACATTCGGCGCCATTTGGACATGGGCGGTAATTTTGCTGTCCCAGCTGAAATTCCGCAAACAGTTGAGCGCGGAACAAGTAAAACGTCTCACGTTCAAACTTCCGCTTTATCCGTACAGCTCATACGTGTCGCTTGCCTTTTTGATCGGCGTTGCCGCTCTAATGGCGTATTTCCCAGATACGCGCATCGCCTTGATCATCGGCCCAGCCTGGCTGCTGCTTTTGACGGCAGTATACTTCGCCAAAGGAATGCATCGTCGTCAGCATGGACAAGCCGAAGAAAAGCAAGCTGGATGACAAGTATGAAAAGGATCCCATTTGATCGCGGGATCCTTTTTTCTTTGAGAATCGTAGGCGCGCAGATGCTGATTCCCTCTATTATAGATGCAATTTGAAGTTTTACCATTTGCAGCTTTTATCGACTGTCGGGCGACCGAACAACGCCGCTTCACAGACCCATGTATGGGTCTGTGAAGCTAGTAGTTGTTGGGTCTTCCGTCACGTCTTGACGTGACGGGGGCGAGCCTACGGCTTGCCTCGTCAGTCGAAAAAATAAGTGGCTTCTCCGCCAAGGATATGTTAAACGTTTTCGTTGCATCTATATAGATGCAATTTGAAGCTTTAACATTTGTCGCTTGTCCCGAGCATTGGATCGAGACTGTCGGGGGAACGAACAACGCCGCTTCCAGATCCATGTATGGGTCTGTGAAGCGGGTGGTTGTTCGGTCTTCCGTCACGCCTTGGCGTGACGGGGGCGAGCCTACGGCTTGCCTCGTCAGTCGAAAAAATAAGTGGCTTCTCCGCCAAGGATATGTTAAACGTTTTCGTTGCATCTATATAGATGCAATTTGAAGCTTTAACATTTGTCGCTTGTCCCGAGCATTGGATCGAGACTGTCGGGGGAACGAACAACGCCGCTTCCAGATCCATGTATGGGTCTGTGAAGCGGGTGGTTGTTCGGTCTTCCGTCACGCCTTGGCGTGACGGGAGCAAGCCTGTGGCTTGCCTTCAACAGCCGAAAAATGGACAAGCCACTTTTCCGTCAAGGATATGTTAAACTTTTTCGTTGCATCTATATATAATAGAAGGCTGGTGAAAAACAATGGATTCGCTCGATCCATGAGGAATCGCAGAGAAAAGAAAACACGATGTTGCAAGGTTTTTCAAATTGAGAAATATCTGTGTAAATCTTTATATCCATTTCAATCACCGGTCTTCTAGAAAGACTGATGATTGAAATAGGAAGCCCGGTTGGGTGTGAACTCCCCTCCAACCTTTTCATTCATCGGCCGCCATATAGGCTTGGCGAGGATGATTGGGTTGATCCGGGTATTTTAAGCGGATTTTCCCTTCCTCCAACAGCTTTCCTAAATAATTGTTGCGCAACCCATCCGGCGTCCGTTCGAGCAGCTCTGCCAGCTCTTTCAGACGCAGCGGCCGCTCGCGGCATAATCGAACGATCAATTGTTCCATGACTGCTGGAGCCAACCGTTTTTTTCGCCGTGCTAATTCCGCCATCTTCCATAGCCGTTCGTCGATCGTTTCCCTTTTTTCGTCGCTGTCATGCATACGGATGTCGTTGTTTACGGAGCTAAGCAAACTATTTACGAACCCCAGCTCTTTATTTATAGAGTCCGAAGTTCTATTTACGGAGTCAAAGTCGTTTTTTACGGAGTTCGATCCACTGTTTACGGAGTTTTTTGTTATATTTACGAAGTTTCCTCCGTTATTAACGGGGTTGGTGTCTGTATTTACGGAGCTTAGTTCGTTAGTTACGAAGCTCTCGGTTTCCTGTCCGCTGCCCGGATCCAGCCATTCAGGTTTCGACTGTTCCAGCTGTCCAGCCGGCTCTGTTTCCATTGTTGCGCTAATTTCAGCTGGAAATGGCAGCGGACATAACACAACGATTGTACGGTCCGGATTCGTTTGCTGCAAGATATCGATCGGGCAAGCAAGCACCTGTTCCTGCATATCGCACATTCGCTTGAGGCCCGATCCCGCGCGTTTGCATACGTCGATCAACAAAAACATTTTAAAGATATTCGGGTTGCGCAAATTGCTCATATGCCCCGCCATTGCCGCTTCAATCGGGATGCGGAACCGTCCCGGGTTGGCAAAGCAAAATGAACGATCCTCTTTTTCGACGGTGATGCCGCCTTCCTCCCCATAATCGGCATGAACGATGGCATTAGCGAGCGCCTCCCCAAGCAGAGCACGCCCTTCATCCGACCAAACGTGACGCTCCAGCTCAGCCAACACGCGAAAATAAAAATCGTAAATGTTGCCTGACCATGTACCGTCCTGCGATGTGAACCGCTTCGTCCATCCTGCCGCTTCACCGTCAGCGTGCTCTCGATATTCCAAAAAGTATTGCGGCAGCACCTCGGTGATGATCCGCTCCTCACTGAACATCAACAATCCCGCGAGCGTCAGCCCTTCTTTGCTGCTGTCGCGCAGCTTGCCCCACGCGCCGATTTTGTACAAAAATTCTTTTGTCTCAAGACCGTTCCACGGATGGCCCGGCTTCACTCGCGCGAACCGCTCGCGGTAATGGCTGACGGTCTCAAAATTGAGCTCGCTTAAGCTGTAATGCTCTAAAATCAGGCTGTCTGCCATCGCGTTGGCGCGTTCATGAAACGAATTTGTATATTTATTCACTCCTGATCTTCCTTTGACATTATTTTTGCAAAACAGTTTTGTCCTCTTTTTTCTATTGTATCATCTTTCACTCTTCTTGCGGACCGGTTGCCAAAAAAGAAAACAGTTGTGGATATGTGGAATAGTTCGCCTGATAAAAGGAAAACTACAGAAGACAATATTGACAACCAAGGAGGTGTAGTGATGTCGTCCCTTCCTTCCACCGTAGAGCCTTACTGGCGCGATTCCGTTTCACTTCCGTCGTTTCCGAAGCTCGATGGGGACATTTCCGTCGACGTCGCGGTCATCGGCGGCGGCATTTCCGGCATTACAACCGCTTATTTGCTGGCGACGCAAGGGGCGCGCGTCGCCCTTCTGGAAGCCGACCGGCTCCTGAACGGCACGACCGGCCATACGACAGCGAAAATCACCGCCCAGCACGATCTCGTCTATGATGAATTTCTCAACCATTTCGGTGCAGAAAAGGCGCGGCTCTATTATGACGCCTGCGTGGACGCACTCCAGTTTATCCGCCGCACGATCGAAGAGCAACAGATCGACTGCGATTTTTGCGAGCAAGATGCCTATATTTATACGACATCTTCCTCTTATTTCCAAAAAATAATGAAAGAATGGGAAGCGTACGAACGGCTCGGTATTGACGGCGCCTTCGTTGAGTCGATCCCGCTCCCGCTGCCGGTGGCAGCAGCGGTTGTGATGAAGCGGCAGGCACAGTTCCACCCGCTCAAATATTTAGTCAAGCTCGTTAACGCCATCACGCAGGCCGGCGGCGCCATTTACGAGCACACGCCGGCGGCGGACATCGAGCAAGGAAGACGGCTAGCAGTCACAACGCGCGACAAAAAACGGGTTGAGTGTGACTATGTCGCCGTCTGCTCCCATTTTCCGTTTTACGACGGCGGGTTTTACTTTTCGCGCATGTATGCCGAACGGTCGTACGTATTGGGAGTGACGATCGCTGAACCGTACCCGGGCGGCATGTATTTAAGCGCCGATGAACCGAAGCGCTCGGTTCGCTTCGCAACGGCAGGCGGCGAGACGCTCATCTTGATCGGCGGCGAAAACCATAAAACCGGCCAAGGCGTGCCGACGATGCGCCATTACGAGGCGCTGTCTTCGTTCGCTTCGCAGCTGTTTACGGTGGACGATATCCGTTACCGTTGGTCGGCCCAAGATTTGACGACGCTGGACAAAGTGCCGTACATCGGCCCGATGACGGCAGGGACGCCAAACATTTATGTCGCGACAGGGTACCGGAAGTGGGGGATGACGAACGGGACGGTCGCCGGGATGCTTTTGTCTGACCTCATCCTCGGCCGCGACAACCGATACCGCGACTTGTACTCGCCGTCGCGCTTTTACGCCGATCCGAGCATTAAACAGTTTTTCACGACAAACCTCGATGTCGCCAAACATTTATTGTCCGGGAAAATGGAACCGGCCGTTCGGCGGCCGCAAGATTTGGCGCGCGGCGAAGGGGCGGTTGTCTCGGTCAACGGGAAACGGGCCGGCGCCTATAAGAACGAAGCCGGGATGCTCCATGTCGTCGACACGACGTGCACCCATATGGGCTGCGAGCTGGAGTGGAACAGCGGCGACCGGACATGGGACTGCCCATGTCATGGCTCGCGCTTCTCGATCGATGGCCATGTGATCGAAGGACCGGCGAAACAGCCGCTCGCGCGCATTGAACTTGATGACGCGACGTGACGCGCTGACGCAGGACGGCGGCGCGTGAAGAACACTATCGCAGTCGGCATGTCGACCTTGAGTTCCAATGGGGGTTGGGATCGTATGTTCCTAACCCCCTTATCGTTTTCATTTGCCGATGGCGCATTTCGTGATAAGATGAAAATTAGAGTGGACTGCATGTTGCATGATGTTTTCGGGAGGGATGACGCATGGACCTTGAACCGATTTTTCTCACCCCTGTCTTTCAAGAGCGCATTTGGGGCGGCACGAAGCTGGCCGAACGATTCGGCTATGACATTCCGTCTTCGCAAACAGGGGAATGCTGGGCGGTGTCCGCCCATCCGCACGGGCAGACGGTCGTCGCCCGCGGACCGTTTGCCGGAATGACGCTCGGGCAATTATGGGAGGAACGTCGCGACTTGTTCGGCCATTTTCCGTCTGACCGCTTTCCGTTGTTGACGAAGATTTTAGATGCCAACGCTGATTTGTCGGTCCAAGTCCACCCGGATGATGAATACGCGAAAACGCATGAAGGCGGAGAGCTCGGCAAAACGGAGTGCTGGTACATCATTGACTGCAAGCCGGGCGCTAAGCTCATTTACGGCCATTATGCCGAAACGAAAGGAGAGCTGCGCGCGATGATGGAGGCGGGCGAATGGGATCGTTTGCTGCGGAAAGTGCCGATCCGCCCCGGCGACTTCTTCTATGTCCCGAGCGGCACGATCCACGCCCTTTGCGAAGGGACGCTCGTCCTTGAGACGCAGCAAAGCTCGGATACAACCTACCGCGTCTACGATTACGACCGCGTCGACAGCCAAGGGCGGAAGCGCGAGCTTCATCTCGAGAAAGCGATTGACGTCACGACCGTTCCGCATCGCGACATCGATGTCCGCCCCCATGTCGCCGAATTTCCCGGCGCGACGGTGACGACCTTCGTGGAAGGAGACTACTTCGGCGTCCAAAAATGGGACGTCCATGACGTGTTCGCGTCAGAACAGACGAAACCGTTTCTCATCGTCAGCATCCTAAAAGGCGAAGGTGAGCTCGTTCATCATGAGCGGATATACGCGATCCGCCAAGGCGACCACTTCATTTTGCCGCACCAATTTGGCCGGTTCACGATCCGCGGGATGCTTGAGGCGATGGCCTCATGGCCGCGGGCAGGCAAATAAACGGCTGACTGCCTCAATCAATGGGTTGCAACATACAAAAAAGGTGTCCCCAAAGGCAAGAGGACACCTTTTTCTATTGTCCACCCGAGAAGGGGACGGCTGAACAGAACATGCCGTTCAACAATAGGATTTCACCCATGAAGAAATCCCATCATCTTCCCCGCTTAGGAGGAAGATGTCCCTTTCATCTGACCGAGACGATACACAGAAGCAATATGCCGCGCCGTTTGTGTCACATAATGTTCTGCCTGCTCCAACGCTTTTTCAAGCGGCACGACGCCGGGCACGATCGTAAACAGCGCGTCGATGCCATGATCCAACACGACGGCGCTGTCGTCGCCCAACGACCCGGCGATGCCGATGACGGGGACGCCGAACTGTTTCGCCGTCTTGGCGACGCCGATCGGCGTTTTGCCGAACACCGTCTGTCCATCGATCCGCCCTTCGCCGGTGATGACCAAGTCAGCGTCTTTGACGCGCTCCGCGAGCTGAACCGTCTCGATCACAATCTCCACGCCGCGCTTCAGCTCGGCCGGGAGAAACGCGAGCAGCCCCGCCCCCAAACCGCCGGCCGCGCCAGCGCCGGGAATGTCGCCGACTTGTTTGCCGAGCTCGCGGCGGATAATATCAGCGTAATGCGCTAAATTCTGGTCGAGGACCGCGACCATGTCCGGCGTCGCTCCTTTTTGCGGGCCAAAAATGGCGGACGCTCCTTTCGGTCCGGTGAGCGGGTTGTCGACATCACACGCGACGTCAATTCGGACTGACGCAAGGCGTGGATCGAGTTCAGAAAGATCAATGGTATGCAAATCGGCCAGCGCCCCGCCGCCCGGGCCGATGTCGCGGCCGTCACGGTCCAACAGCCGCGCTCCGAGCGCTTGCACCATGCCGGCCCCGCCGTCGTTTGTCGCGCTGCCGCCAATGCCGACAATCAAATGAGTGGCGCCGGCGTCAAGCGCCGCTCGAATCAGCTCGCCTGTCCCCCGCGTCGTCGTCACCAACGGATTGCGCCTGTCGCGCGGGACAAGGTGCAGCCCCGAAGCGGCCGCCATCTCAATCACCGCTGTTTTCCCGTCACCAAGCAAGCCGAAAAACGCCCGCACTGGCTCACCGAGCGGTCCGGTCACTTCCGTTTCAACGATGCGGCCGCCGGTCGCGTCAACGAGCGACCGCACCGTTCCTTCCCCGCCGTCAGCCATAGGCACTTTGATGTATTCTGCATCCGGAAACACCGCCCGAAATCCACGCTCGACCGCCTCGGCGACTTCGAGCGCAGAAAGGCTTTCTTTAAACGAATCAGGGGCAATGACGATTTTCATTCTTTTTCCCTCCTCTTTTGTCTCCATCCAAACACTGGCAACCAAAAGTCATCGGGAACGGCCGCCTTGGCATAAACGATGCAGCACCCTCCAACTATAATGTTGTTCGCCAACCGAAGCGCTGCTTCCTTTGTGCGCAAACAAGCCGGCCAACATGCTAATGCCACGAGCAAGCCATGGCTGCCCGTAGCCGTCATGAGCGGGAAAAGAGAAGCGCCAAACACCTCAGCCGCCGCAATCGTATTCGGATTCGGCGATACGATATTTCCGGCCTTTCCGTCGCCGACAACGCCGCAATCGCGCTAGCTATACTGGAAGCACCACCCATGCTTTATCTGCTTCCCTTTTCATTCAGCAAAACAAGCACGATCCAGCTGTATTGTTCACTAAAAAGAATCGGCATCGATTTGAGCCAGCTTTTACTCAATATGTGTCAAATTTTGTGGAAAAAAGGCGAAAAACAACGCCATTTCTCCTATTTCCAAAATTGTGTATATAGTACTATAATAGATGTAACTATACGTTCGTTTGTTCCAATTGGGAACATATTCATTCTATGGCAGTGTCCAAATTGATCATTCGCCATCGTCTTCCACAACTTGTATTTTTGCTGAAAGCCACTGGCATGTGAGTGGCCATCCTCTTTTTTGGCATCACTTCGCCAGCGCCGAAGTTGTCAGAGGTCAGATTTTATAGGAGAGAGAGCCGAGATGTTACTCCGAGCACGACCGATCATTTTTGCTGTTTTTTCCGCGTCCATTGCTGTTGTTTTTGTGTCAAAACCGCCTTCCTTCGATCGCACCTATGTCATCGCTTTGCTGTTTTATTGGCTGTTTTCCATCTTGTATTCACACTTGCGCGTCATCGACAAAACGAAAAACAATATTCCTGTTGATTACGGCATTAACTATAGCTTATCGTTCGCCTTATTTGCCGGCCCGCTCGGGCTGTTTATCTTTGAAACCTTGTTTCGCTTGACTGAACATATGGCAAAAAAATATTTGAAAACAGCGGAACCGGATGAATGGCTGCATACATTGTACAATATCGGCTCTTTTGTAACGTTCAATTCACTGGCGTTTGCTTTATACAATCTTCTTCATCCGCTGTTTCAATCTGTTCCGCTCATCGGTTTTTGGCTGCTTATTTTCCTGCTCGTCATCGTCGTTTCTTTTTTGGCGGACTGCTGCCTGATCATCGTTTTTTATATGACCGGCGATATTCAGACGCAGCGTGAGGCGTTGGATTTTATTAAGACGAGAAGCTGGATGGACATGGGGAAAACAGCGCTGACAAACGGCCTGTTATTTCTTTTTTTGCAAGAACAGCGGTGGGATATGCTCTTAAGCTTATTTTTGCTGAATTACTTCGTCAGCCGTTCGTTCTTTTCCAAATCGCAAAGCATTCAGCATAAACTAGAACGCGACCAGTTTGAAAAAATGGCATACACCGACTTTTTGACCGGCGTCCACAACCGCGCCTATATGGATCAAACAATCGCCAAGTTAAACGGAACAGGCGAATGGATCGGCGTGGTCGTCGCTGATATCGACAATTTCAAAACGATCAACGACACATACAATCATGCCGTCGGCGACGAGGTAATCCGCCATTTCGCCTCAACCTTGAAACAGTTTCTTAAAGAGGGGGATTTTTTGTTCCGCAGCGGCGGCGAAGAATTTACGATGTTTTTGCGTAATCGCACGTTTGAAGAGAGCGTCCGACTCGTCGAGGAGATGCGGGAAGCCGTGCGCCATAGCACTGTGTTGGTCGATTATATGGCGGCGAAACGTCCCATTGCCTATACGTCGTCGTTCGGTCTTTACTTTTGTCAAGCAGAAGGAACAATGTCAATTGAAAAAGCGTATATTTATGCCGACCATTTATTGCTCCGTTCGAAGGAAAGCGGCAAAAATAAAGTATCAGCCCAATGCGGGGGAGTTGCATAAATTAGACGGTCCCCCTTGACTTTTCCTTGGCGCCCCCCTCTTTCCTTTCCATACTTCCTAAAAGGCCGGTGATTTAATGAGAAAAAGCAGTTCAAAACCGGATCTTCTCAAATTGAGAAGTCTTGTAAAATCGGCTCTTATTTCCCGACGAACTCCATCGATTTGGCAAACATAATCGTTTTTCACCGTCCTTCTAAACGTCATTTGGCATAACACCTTAATAATCAAGATTAGCTATCTGTCAAACCAATGCGGCACCCCTTGATTTTCAACCACCTACAGAATGACAAAACGTCGTTTACTTATGGTACGGTTCCCCCCTGTTGATCCGAAACGCACGATAAATTTGCTCGAGCAAAATGAGGCGCATGAGCTGGTGTGGAAACGTCATTTTCGAAAACGACAGCGTCTCATCGGCGCGCATCATCACTTGTTTGCTTAAACCAAGCGAGCCGCCGATGACGAACACCACTTTGCTTTTGCCGTAGGTGGCGAGCTCGTCGAGACGGGCGGCGAATTGCTCGGACGATTTCATCTTCCCTTCAATCGCGAGCGCGATGACGTGGGCGTCATGCGGAATTTTCGCCAGCAGCCGTTCTCCCTCGCGCTCTTTGATTTGTTCCTCCTCAAGTTCGCTCGCCCGCTCCGGCGTTTTTTCATCAGCGACTTCGATGATGTCGATTTTGGCGTACGCGGACAGACGCTTTGTATATTCATAAATTCCAGCGATTAAATATTTTTCCTTCACTTTACCCACAGCGACAATGGAAATATGCACAAACAACCCCTTCCTTATAAACAGCTTATCAACAGGATTTATCCACATATACACAACACATATCCACATGTTGTGAAAAAACTGTTATCCTCCTACGACATATACAGCTTGTTTCGAGCAAAAATAACACTGTTTTTCGCTGTTGTCCACAGGCAGGAGATCTGGCGCCTGTTCTGTTTCATCTACATATTGATCAATGGCAATGTCGACATGTTCTTCACATGTGAATATCATCATTCTTGCTCCTTTCCTTGTGGAAAAAAGAAGGAGCGTTTCCGCTCCCTCCATTCGTTTAATACGACTCGCGCGCCAGCTTCATGGTGACCGTGCGTTTTTTTCCATCACGATAAAACGTGACTTCCATCCGGTCACCGATTGATTTTTTCGTATACAAATATTTGCGCAAATCAAGCACGTTGCGGATTTTTTCGCCGTCAAGCGCCACGATGACATCAAACTGTTTTAAGCCCGCCTGTGCAGCTGGTGACATCGGCACGACTTGAATGACCGCCGCTCCTTCCGTTACGTTCGGCGGCAAATGAAGCGTCGCCTGCAAATGGTACGATGGGATGTCGCTCAGCGAGCGAAGTTCAACGCCCATATACGGACGGCGCACTTGTCCGTATTTTTCCAAGTCCGAAATGATCGGAATGGCCGTGTTGATCGGAATCGCGAATCCGATGCCTTCAACCGCCTCTTGGGCGATTTTCATCGAGTTGATGCCGATGACTTGCCCCTTGATATTGACAAGTGCACCGCCGCTGTTGCCCGGGTTGATCGCCGCATCTGTCTGCAATACTTCTGCGTTCCAGTCTGGAGCGCCGTCTTGGTCCAAATCGACTTCGACTGTCCGGTTCGTTCCGGAAATAATGCCTTGTGTCACCGAGCCGGCAAACTGCAAACCGAGCGGGTTGCCGATGGCAATGACCGGCTCGCCTGGCTTCACCGCATCAGAGTTGCCGAACTGGGCGACTTTTTTCACGTGCTTCGCGTCAATTTCCAAGACGGCTAAATCCATAAGCACATCGCTGCCCAGCAGCTTTGCCGGCACTCTCGTCCCATCTTTGAGGCTCACTTCGAGCTGACTGGCGTTTTCGACAACATGATGGTTCGTGACGATAAACGCCCGGCCTCCCGCTTTCTTGTAAATGACGCCCGATCCGACGCCAGCCTCGCCTCCTTGCGACCAGAAGCTTGCTTCTTGAATGTTGACAACGCCGACAACCGCATCCGACACTTGGTCGATCGCCTTTGTCACCGCCGTCGTCACATCAACGGAAACACTCTGCCGAATCGGTGGAGTTCCATTTTCCTCTGTTTTTGGCTCTTCCTCTGCTCTTTGATTCGGCACAACATCATACGGGAGGATATCCCAACGGGAAAGCGCCGGAATGGACATAAGGACGAGCAACCCTCCTAACACGGCGCCGACAAGCGCGGAAACAAACGATCCGCTGCGCCGCTTCCTCCTCGTTTGTTCGTACGGCTCATAATGGTCGTCGTAGTATCCCATGCTCACCATCCTTTCCACATTCGTCTCCATCCCTCATTATAATCATGAACAGGAGAAAAAATCCAACAAATGCATCTCCCACAGCTTCGGCAAAACGGGCTTTATACATACGCCAGCGCCGTCGCCCGACGCGGATCGGTATCATACAAATGAAAGCGGGCGCCGACCGCTAAGCCTTTCTGTTCCAACACTTGCGTCACGGTCATGTGCGCCAGCTCTTTCATATTGTTATCTTGGCTCAAATGGGCCAAATAAATTTGCTTTGTCCGGTCGCCGATCACGTCAGCAAGCGCCAAACCCGCTTCCTCATTCGAAATATGGCCGACATCGCTTAAAATACGGCGCTTGACGCTCCATGGATATCTCCCCATCCGCAGCATGCCGACGTCATGATTGCTTTCAAACACGAACACATCCGCGTTTTCAATCGTCTTTTTCATCCGCTCGCTCACGTAACCGGTATCGGTGAGCAACACAAGCTTTTTCCCTTCATAGTGGAAAACGTAAAACATCGGCTCGGCGGCGTCGTGAGAGACGCCGAACGATTCGACGTCAACATCGCCGAACGTCCTTACCGCGCCGAGCGGAAAGACAAATTTTTGCTCGGGCGGAATGTCGCCAACCGCTTGCTCCATCGCCCGCCACGTTTTTTCATTGGCATACACCGGCAGCCGATACTTGCGGGCAAGGACGCCGATCCCTTTAATATGGTCGCTATGTTCATGGGTGACAAGCAGCGCATCAAGCTGTCCCGGATGGCGGCCGATCTCAGCAAACAACTCCTCCAGCTGCTTGCCGCTCAAACCGGCGTCAACAAGCAGGCGCTGGCGGTCTGTCTCAATGTAAAAGGCGTTGCCGGTGCTGCCGCTGGCCAGCACACTAAATCGCATCGTCATGCTCTTTCACTCCAGCACATTTCCTTGATCATTGATCACTTGACCTTCAAAGGCATTGACGAAATAATCTTCCTTCCGATTGACAACGATATGCCAAGTTGGAGTCAATACTTGGGATGCAGTAAATTGAACAAGCCCGTAATAGCCAAGCTCCACTTTCGTGACGCGGTCGCCCGGCTGCAAATGCCCTTTTCGGTACAACGTCTCAATGGCTTTAATCGCTGGGACGATATCTTGCTTCCGCTCGTACTTTTCCAAGTCGCTGAGCATCGTCTGTTCATACGACAGCGCTTCCCGTCTCCCGTTGACATGGATGACGAGCTTGCTGTTTTCATTGCCGTAAATCATCTTGCCGTCATACACTTGATAGCAGGTCAAGATTCCTTGTTTTTCATCAAACGACCAAAAGGCATATTGTCCGCCGCCGATGATGTAGCGTTGCAAAAACTCACGCAGCTGGTATGGATCGTCAATCGGCAGCGCAACCGGATCGATGAACGTCCCTTTGACTTTCGTTTCTCCTTCGATTTTCACTTTTTGCCCGGGCAGCTTTTTTACATCCGCCATGGTGAATGAGCGGCTTTTGCCGCTGACATACGCCGCTTTCGTCACTTCCTTCGGCAGATCGACGTACGTAATGCCGTTGGCCTCAAGCTGCTCTTCAATCGTCGTTTCCAAAATGACATCGAGCTGGCTGCTGTTTCGTTTTTCCATAAACTGATATCCTAAAAAGCAGTCGAGGATGAGGAACACGATAATAAAAATTGTCTTCGTTTTACTCCAGTCCATTTGTTCCCCCTCCTCCCGCCTCATCGCCCATGTTTACCTTTTTCCATGTTTGTCCGTACAAGTAGAACCATGCCGGTTCAAGGCGGATGACTTTTTCCCGCTCCGGATCTTTGACGAGCTCATAGCCGATGGCGATATCTTTGATGAGCGATTTGCGAACGCCTTTCGTCTGTTCGAACCAGTTGACGACCTCATGGCCGGACGGCAGCGTTTTTAGTGTGCGGTTGCGATCCGCGATTTCAAGCCGGAAGAGCGGACGCTGGTATTTCATCAAGTCGGACGCTCCCCACGTCTCCACGATTTCTGACATGCCGTATTCATTAAAGACTGGATAGCCGTTGACGACAAGCCGGAACGTGACTTTTCGATCCTCCTCGCTCCAGCGGGCGAAATGGTACAGATCCGTCCAACCGCCATGCTCATTGACGAAATCAATGCTTTTTTGGATGATATGGGTTTCTTGCTCCGTTTGTCCCATATTCGAGACGCGCGCCGCTGGATTCACATACAGCAGCATCCGTTGAAGAAAATCGACGTCCATCAGCCGCGAACCGTCTGTATATTCTTCGCCAAACGGAATCAAATCTTTTTTGACAAAGCTCGGATCGCTAAAGAGCGCTTCTTTAAACTTGTCTGCGTCCAGCTCGTCCGTATAATATTGCAGACTGCTGAGCGCCACTTCTTTTTCCGGCAAATACAACTGCTTCGTTTCGCTGACCGGATAAGCGAAATAACGCGGAAAATGGCCCGCTTCTTTCGCCAGCCGGCCGATCGCCGATAAGGAGGCGTCGCTGGCGATCGCCTTATAAATTTTGCGCTTGTCGGTGGCGATGAAGTAGATGGGGAACTCGTCCTTCCCGCCGAGCGGGACAAGCAGACGGTCAAATGCCAATCCGTCGAGCCCCCTGTCATCGATCGTGAAAATCAATCGGTATATGTCGATCGGCACCTCATCGGGGTAAATGATCTCAAGCCGCTCTTTGCCATTCAAAAACGATAAAAACTTCCCATGCGGAACAGAAGACGAAACATCTTCGAAATCGTCAAGCGTCCATTTTCTCATTTCTTTCAGCACTTCATTTTTCTCGTCGTCTTTCGTCACAGCATAGGGGACGCCGTTTTGATGAATGAGAATCTGCTTTGGCTGCACGACCATCGCTGTATCTACTTGCGTATTGCTCACGGAGACGTGTTGAATGTATTCGTCGTTTTGCAGCACGTCGTATTTCGGATGATATGTCCATAAGGCAAACGTTAAGGTAATGCTGATGAGCACAAGCAACGTCAACACGATGGTTTTGATCGTTTCATACATCGCACCAGTCATCCTTTTGCTCGCGTTCTAGCGGCAGCGTAAAATAAATCGTCGTTCCTTTATGCTCTTTGCTTTCTGCCCAAATCGTCCCGCCATGGGCGACGACGACTTCTTTGGCAATGGCCAGCCCAAGCCCCGTGCCGCCCAATTTGCGCGATCGCGCTTTGTCGACCCGGTAAAACCGTTCGAAAATTTTTGCCAAATCGGCTTTCGGAATGCCGACTCCTTCGTCGCTGACGCTGACAATAATTTCATCAGCCAGTTTGCGGACGCGAAATGTAATCGTCCCGCCTTGTGGAGAATATTTCAAAGCGTTCGAAATAATGTTGTCTAACACTTGCGTAATTTTATCTTCATCAACTTCAATAAAAATCGCCTCGCGCGGAATTTTGCGAACGAACCGGATGTTGTCGCTTTTCGTCAACTCAAATCGGTCAATGACTTTATGGAAATAGGCTGAAAAATTGATCCACGTTTTCTTCAGCTTGTAGTCTTTGCTGTCGAGCTTGGACAGATGGAGCAAGTCGTTGACGAGCCGAATCATCCGTTCCGTTTCATTTTGCACGACTTGAATGAACCTCGGCGCGATGTCTTTATCTTGCCAAGCGCCATCAGCGAGCGCTTCTAAGTAGCTTTTCATCGTGGTGAGCGGCGTGCGCAATTCATGCGACACATTGGCGACAAACTGCCGCCGCTCACGGTCGATTTTTTCCTGTTCGGTAATGTCGTGCAAAACGACGATCAACCCGTTGACAAATCCGCCCTCTTTTTGAATCACCGACAACGACGCGCGCAAAATATACAGTTCCTCATCCGTGCTGAAATCTAAAATGAGCGAATCGCGCTCCTCAAGCAGCGTTTCAAACGTATACTGGTCGGCAATGCCAAGCACGTCGACGATCGAACTCGACAGCACTGTTTCACGTGAAACATTCAAAATGTTTAACGCCGCATCGTTAATGAGAATGACGCGCCCGCGGCGGTCGGTCGCAATGACGCCATCAGTCATATGCGTCAACACCGACTCGAGCTTGCGCCGCTCTCCCTCCGTCGTCGCCTGCGCTTCCTGCAGTTTTTTGGTCAGGTTATTGAACGTCATCGCCAATTGGCCGATTTCATCATAGCCGTACACTTTCACCTTGCGGGAGAAATCTCCCCTCGTCATCGCCAGCGCTTGCCGACGCATATCGGAAATCGGCCGGGTGATCGTGCGCGATAAAAAAATGCCGAGCACGGCGGTAATGGCGAGAGCGATCCCCGTCCCGGTCGCCAAAATCATATTGATTTGCCGCATTTGCGAAAAGACGTTTTCCATAGAGGCGATGACGTAAATGACACCTTTGATTTCGCCGCTCGTTTTGATCGGAGTCGACGAAATGTACATGCGATGGCCTGTTTTCGAATCGAGCAGCATCCGGTCGACGATTTCGCCGGTGACGAGGGAACGTTTTACATAAATCTCGGTCGTCCGCTTTCCGACGATGTTTTGCATATACGGATTGGATGTCGCAAGCACTTTCCCTTTCTCATCGATGACGCGCACTTCGGAAATGTCTTGGGAAACGAAATCATGAAGAAGCGAACGGATGTCTTCTTCCAATGTCGCGCTTTTTTCATCGCGCTCCCGATTCATCGCCTGCTCGACGTTATAGGCGAGCAAGGTCACCCGTTCGTTTAATGAGTTTTTAAAGTTCTGCACAAGCTCCGTTTCCAGCTTGCGAACGAAGTACACGCCGATGATTTGCATAGCGACGAGAATCAGTAATACATAAATGATGACAAACTTAAAATGAATCGAACGGAATGGGCCTACTTTTTTCATGCTGGCTCATGACTCCTGTTCCGGATTGCGCAAGTAATAGCCGACGCCCCGTCTTGTGACGATCCAATTCGGGTGGGAAGGGTTGTCCTCAATTTTTTCACGCAGACGTCTTACCGTCACGTCGACGGTGCGCACATCGCCATAGTAATCGTAGCCCCAAACGGTTTGCAGCAAATGCTCGCGCGTCATCACTTGGCCGATATGCTTCGCCAAGTAATGAAGCAGTTCAAATTCGCGGTGGGTCAGTTCAATGGTTTCTCCTCGCTTTTGCACGACATACGCGTCCGGACGGATGACGAGCGGGCCAATGACGATTTCATTTGTTTCGTTTTCTCCTTCTTCTTGGTTGGCCGTTTGCGCATGGCGGCGCAAGTTTGCCTTCACCCGCGCTAGGAGCTCGCGCGTGCTGAACGGCTTTGTCACATAATCGTCCGCACCAAGCTCCAACCCAAGCACTTTATCAATCTCGGAATCTTTCGCTGTCAGCATGATGATCGGCATATCATATTTTTTCCGCACTTCACGGCATACTTCCATGCCATCTTTTAACGGCAACATAATATCCAATAAAATCAAATCCGGCATCGTTTCTTCGACTTTCTGCAACGCTTCTTCGCCATCGTAGGCGCAAATGACTTCATATCCTTCTTTTTGCAAATTAAATTGCAAAATATCGGCAATCGGTTTTTCATCATCAACGACTAAAATGCGTTTTTCCATCTCGCTCACATCCTTCCTTATTGCGATGGAATCCTATCATTACTAATTTACCATGTTATGAGCATGAAATCATCCTTTGCCGATTGCCATTTTGAGGAGCCTATCAAAAGAAAAAAGCATAGACGCGCGCGCATCTATGCCTGTAGTTTGCATTGTTTATACGCTGCCTGCCGCCGTCCACTGTTGCCGCTTACGCGTAGACGCTGCGGACGACGTTCGTTTGCGAACGATCCGGACCGACGGAGAAAATCGAAAGAGGGATGCCGGTGAGCTGGGAAATGCGCTCGACGTAATGGCGGGCGTTCGCCGGCAGCTCGTCTAGACTTTTCACCCCGGTGATATCTTCCGTCCAGCCAGGAAGTTCTTCATAGATCGGCTCGCATTCGGCCAACACTTTCAAACTGGCTGGAAATTCTTCGAGCACTTGGCCGCGGTAGCGATAGGCGACGCAAATTTTCAACGTTTCAATGCCGGTCAACACGTCGATCGAGTTGAGCGACAAGTCCGTAATGCCGCTCACCCGGCGGGCATGACGGACAACAACGCTGTCAAACCAGCCGACGCGGCGCGGGCGGCCGGTCGTCGTCCCATACTCGCGCCCGACTTCGCGGATGCGGTCGCCGATTTCATCGTGCAGCTCCGTCGGGAATGGCCCATCGCCGACGCGCGTCGTATAGGCTTTCGCCACCCCGACGACATGTTTGATTTTCGTCGGCCCGACACCGGCGCCAATCGTCACCCCGCCAGCCACTGGATTCGACGACGTGACAAACGGATATGTTCCTTGGTCAATGTCAAGCATGACGCCTTGCGCTCCTTCAAACAAGACGCGGCGCCCTTCATCGAGCGCATTGTTCAATACGACCGATGTGTCGCAGACATATTTGGCGATTTGCTGGCCGTACTCGTAATACTCCTCAAAAATGTCCTCCAACCGGAAGCCTTCGACTCCGTACACTTTTTCAAGCAAGGTATTTTTCTCCCTCAAGTTGCGCTCCAGCTTTTCCGCAAACACATCGCGGTCAAGCAAATCCACAATGCGGATGCCGACGCGCGCCGCCTTATCCATGTACGCCGGCCCAATTCCTTTTTTTGTCGTGCCAATTTTGTTTGTCCCTTTCCGCTCTTCCTCAAGCTCGTCCAATTTCAAATGATACGGCAAAATGACATGAGCGCGGTTGCTGATGCGCAAATTGTCCGTCGAAATGCCGCGCTCGTGCAAATACGAAAGCTCCGCGACGAGCGCTTTCGGGTCAACGACCATCCCATTGCCGATGACGCAAATTTTATCTTTATAAAAAATGCCCGACGGGATCAAGTGCAACTTATACTTTTCCCCGTTGAACACGATCGTGTGTCCGGCGTTGTTTCCCCCTTGATACCGGGCAATCACTTCCGCATTTTCCGATAAAAAGTCCGTAATTTTCCCTTTCCCTTCATCGCCCCATTGTGTGCCGACAACAACGACTGACGACATGGCGAGCACCTCCAATTTCCTCGGTCTAAACATTGTCAGTGTACCAGTTTTCAGACATAAAGTCAATGAAACACGAACATTAAAAGAAAATGTTGTCTTTTTTATTCGTTTATTAATGATCAGGAAGGCTCCCGCTTCAACGCCGTGGGTGTAAACGGGGAAATAGTCAAAGGCCAAAAGAACAAAAAGGCGCTCGCTGCCGGCAACGCGGTCCGTCTTACGCCCCCGGTGGAATTTGCGCCTCATCGAAACGGCGCTCTAGGTTAACGAATTTATTATATTCTTTGATAAAGGCCAGCTGCACCGTCCCAACCGGACCATTCCGCTGTTTGGCGATAATGATCTCAATGATGTTTTTGTTTTCGGAATCTTTGTTGTAGTAGTCGTCGCGGTACAAAAAGGCGACGATATCAGCGTCCTGCTCAATGCTTCCCGACTCGCGCAGGTCAGACATCATCGGCCGCTTGTCTTGCCGCTGCTCCACGCTGCGCGACAGCTGCGACAAAGCGATGACCGGCACTTCGAGCTCACGGGCGAGCGCCTTTAATGAACGGGAGATTTCCGACACTTCCTGCTGACGGTTTTCCCGGTTGCGCCCACTTCCTTGAATGAGCTGCAAATAATCGATCACCACCATGCCGAGTCCGCTTTCTTGCTTCAAGCGGCGGCATTTGGCGCGAATGTCGCTGACGCGGATGCTCGGCGTATCGTCAATATAGATGCCGGCGTTGGACAAACTGCCCATCGCCATCGTCAGCTTGCCCCAATCTTCCGGCGTCAGCCTGCCGGTGCGCAAGTTTTGGGCGTTGATGTTGCCTTCGGCGCAAAGCATCCGCATCACAAGCTGCTGGGCGCTCATTTCCAAACTGAAAATCGCGACATTTTCGTTCGTCTTCGTCGCCACATTTTGGGCGATGTTTAACGCGAATGCCGTCTTCCCGACCGATGGACGGGCGGCGACGATAATCAAGTCGCTGCGCTGAAATCCGGACGTCATCCGGTCGAGTTCAGTGAATCCGGTCGGGATGCCGGTGATGTCTCCGTTCCGGTTATGGAGCATTTCAATGTTGTCATACGTCTGTACGAGAACATCTTTAATATTTTTAAAGGCGCCTGAATGTTTCCGTTGGGAAACTTCCATAATTTTTCTTTCGGCTTCATCGAGCAAAACGTCAATTTCATCTTCCCTTGTATAGCCATCTTGGGCAATCGATGTCGCCGTGCGAATAAGGCGGCGAAGCAATGATTTTTCTTCAACAATGCGGGCGTAGTATTCGACGTTGGCCGCTGTCGGCACAGAATCGGCAAGCTCACTTAAGTAGGAGACGCCGCCCACTTCCTCCAGCTGTTCCAAAGCGGCCAGTTCCGCCGTCACCGTCACTAAATCGACCGGCTCGCCTTTATCAGCGACGCGAAGCATGGCGTGGAAAATTTTTTGATGGGCCGCGCGGTAGAAGTCTTCGGGAATTAATCGTTCCGAGGCGAGCGTCAGCGCAGTGGGATCCAAAAACACAGCGCCAAGCACGGCCTGCTCGGCTTCAATGCTTTGCGGAGGAATTCGTTCTGAAAAAAGTTCGCTCATCGTCTCACCGCCTTTTCCCCCGTTTCATTTCCGTCGATAATGCCCCCGCCATAGCGGGCGGGGGCATCGTCGCTACCGTTACTTTTGTTCCTTGACGTGCACTTTTAAGGTCGCTGTCACTTCCGGATGAAGCTTCACCGGCACGTTCGTATATCCGAGGGAGCGAATGGCATCAGCAAGCTCGATTTTCCGCTTGTCCAGCTTCAGGCCATGCTGGGCGTAAAGCGCCTCAGCGATTTGCTTGCTCGTGATCGAGCCGAACAAACGGCCGCCCTCACCCGCTTTCGCCGGAATTTCCACCGTCAGCTTCTCGAGCTCTTCTTTCAGTTTTTTCGCATTCGCCAGCTCTTCCGCCGCCTGGCGCTGCTCTTTTTGTTTTTGCGCCTCGAGCGCTTTGATGTTCGCCGGCGTCGCTTCAATAGCGAGCCCTTGTTTGAACAAAAAGTTGTTTGCGTAGCCGTCGGCGACGTCTTTGATTTCTCCCTTTTTCCCTTTTCCTTTCACATCTTTTAAAAAAATGACTTTCATGATGGCTTCCCCCCTTCGAAATAGTCATGAATGGCTTCACGCAGCTGCCGCTCCGCCTCTTCCACCGTCACTTCGAACAATTGGGCGGCGGCGTTTGTCAAATGTCCGCCTCCACCGAGCCGTTCCATAATGACTTGCACGTTGATATCGCCAAGCGAGCGGGCGCTGATGCCGACCGTCCCGTCAGACCGTTTGGAAATGACAAACGAAGCGATGACGCCGCTCAAGGTGAGAAGCGTATCGGCCGTTTGCGCAATCAACACTTGGTCGTGCACTTCGTTCTCGCCCCCTTTGGCGATGGCGATGCCGCGCTCATCGATCGCCGCCCGTTCGATCAATTTCGCCCGTTTGACGTAGTTGGCGATGCTTTCCCGCAGCAATTTTTGCACAAGCACCGTATCCGCTCCTTGGGCGCGCAAGTATGAAGCGGCGTCGAACGTCCGCGAACCAGTGCGGAGCGTAAAGCTTTTCGTGTCAACGACGATGCCGGCAAGCAGGGCGGTCGCTTCGAGCATGGTCAGCTTCATCCGTTTCGGTTGGTACTCTAACAGCTCGGTGACGAGTTCCGATGTGGAAGAAGCATAAGGCTCCATATAGACGAGAATCGGCGCCTCAATGAACTCTTCGCCGCGGCGATGGTGATCAATGACGACGATATGGTCAGTGCGATACAATAGCCGCTCTTCCATGACGAGCGAAGGACGATGCGTATCGACGACGATCAAAAGCGTATCCTCGGTGACGAGCTCAAGCGCCTGCTCCGGCTTTAGGCATCTTGACCATAATTCAGCATGTTTTTTCATTTCCTCAAGCAACCGTTGCACCCCGGCATCGGTTTTCGCCGGATCGACGACGATAAACCCTTCCTTTTGGTTCGATTGGACGACTTTTAAAACGCCAATCGCCGCTCCCATGGCGTCCATATCGGGATATTTATGTCCCATGATGAGCACCTTGTCGCTTCCTGCAATCAGTTCGCGAAGCGCATGGGAAATGACGCGGGCGCGGACGCGCGTCCGCTTTTCCATCGGGTTCGTTTTGCCGCCGTAAAACTTCACTTTTCCATTTCCTTGCTTAATCGCGACTTGATCGCCCCCGCGCCCCAACGCTAAGTCCAAGCTTGATTGGGCGAGCGCCCCGAGCTCCGGGAGCGGGGACACGCCGGCGCCGATGCCGATGCTTAGCGTCAGCTGGGCATGATGTTTTGCCGTCTGCTCTCGCACTTCGTCGAGAATGGAAAATTTGCTTTTCTCGAGCCGCCCAAGAATCTGTTCGTTCAATACGGCAATAAATCGGTCGGATGACGTCCGCTTCAAAAAAATGCCATAGTCGTTCGCCCACCGGTTCAACACGGAAGTGACGAGGCTGTTTAGTTGGCTTTTTGCCTGATCGTCCATCCCTTGCGTAATTTCATCATAATTGTCAAGAAAAATGATGGCGAGCACCAGCCGTTCCGCTTCGTACTGCCGCTTCAATTCCATATGTTCGGTGACGTCGAAAAAGTAAAGAAGCCGTTCAGGGCGGCGAATGACCACTTTCAGCTGCTTTCCGTTCAGCTCGAAAATCTCTTCATCCGTTTTTCCCCTTTTCACAAAAGCGGCCAACGATTCGGAAAGCTCGGCGAGCGAGCGGCCGACAAGCGTCTGTTCCTTAAAGCAGGCGGCCAAAAAGCGGTTCGACCACTCGATTTCTCCCCCTTCATCGATGAGCATAATGCCGATCGGCATTTGCATCAACGCTTCCTCGCCTACTTTTTTCACACGATGCGACAAATTGGCAATATAGTGCTCCACCTCTTTATGCAAGGAACGTTGCGCCCCAATGACATAATAAAGCACAAACCCGACGCCAAGAAGGGCGACGAGGCCGAGCAGCCATTGGAAGTAAAACAAGCCGATCGCCATCAGCACCGCTAGGGCCGCTAATGCATAGAACGGATAGCGATACGCTTTCCTTTCATAAAAATGGGACATTCAAGTCAGCTCCTACACTGAAGAAATGACTCACCTTATCCAATTATCATATGCGGCGGCGCAAATCAAATCCTAAATCAATTATACCGAATATCGCCACAAGATAAAGTAGAAAAGGCAGGAATAAGCAAACGACCGTCCCTACCGCTACCACACCTTTGCCAATCCCTTTTTTGTAAGCGACGTAGTAAAGAAACGAAAATCCTTGCACAATCATCGCCAGCTGCAACACATACGATACGTTCAATACGACGATATAGGCAAACGATCCTTCTTCAAACGGGAACAAGGAGAGAAGGAGCACGAAGGCATACAACCACAATACAGTTTTCGGCCACGTCAACTCGCGAAACGGCGGCCATGAGCCGACCGGCAGCTTCAGCCTCTTCATCACCGGCAGCGAGACGATGATCGTCGCGTACGCCAGCGCAAACGAAGCGATGACAAACAGCGTCGGAACCATATAGCCGATCAGCTTCAGCCCTTGTTCCAACTGCTTTTGCATCTCCAAAGGCGGCGCTTGTCCCATTCCCTTCATTAGATTCATTGCCGTGTCAAACGATTCTCGCACGAGCGCAAGCGTATCTTGGATCATATCGACGTGCAAAAATTGAATCGAGATGATGTAATCAAGCACGATATTCGCCAAAAATATAAGCGCGCCGACAAGAAGAACGACGTAACGGTTTTTCTGTTTCGAAAGCATCGCGCCAACTGCCATGCCAACGGTGCCGAACATAAGCGCCATCGGCAGCGACAAAAGCGAGCCGATCAAACCGGAAATGACAAGGGCCGCTGCCAGCAACAACATAGCTGGAATCCATCCATGGCGCATCGTAAACACCATAAACGGAAGCGCTAAAAACAAAGCAGCGACAATCCCAATGACCGGCGCGTACAGCGCAAGCAAAAACAAAACGGCAAACAGCGCGAGCTCAATTGCGGCTTCGGTGAGGGCGTGCGTTTTTCGCAATGGACGTTCCCCTTTCTTTGTTTTTTTGGTGATTTGACCTCCTTCCCCACTTTCGCTCTGCTTGAGAGTGGGAGTTCGCTCAGTCAGAGGAGATAAAAAAAGCAGTAAGGATCCCCCCTTACTGCTTCGTTTCAGCTCACTCGTCCGCAACGTACGGCAGAAGCGCCATTTGGCGCGCGCGTTTGATCGCGACCGTCAATTTGCGCTGATATTTCGCGCTCGTTCCCGTGACACGGCGCGGCAAAATTTTGCCGCGTTCAGAAATGAACTTTTTCAGCAAATCGACATCTTTGTAGTCGATATGCGTAATGTTGTTCGCCGTGAAGTAACATACTTTGCGGCGTTTGCCGCGGCCGCCTTTCCGTCCTGCCATGCTATTTCCTCCTTTCCGTTGCCATCGTTTCCTCATCGGTGGAATGGCCCCGCTGCCTGCGCTTTGTTTAGAGACAGGGGTTGGAAGCGACTTGTTTATTAAAACGGCAAATCATCATCAGAAATATCGATCGGCTGGCCGTCATTGGAGAACGGATCGTCATCAATGCGGCCAAACCCTTTTTCATCCGGATATCGGTGGTTCTGATCTTGTCCGAATGGGAACGGATCCCCGTAATTGCCGCCTGCTGTTGCCCCTCGCTGCTCGCTCATTCCTTTCGGCTCAAGAAATTGGACGCTATCAGCCACCACTTCCGTTACGTACACGCGCCGACCTTCTTGATTTTCATAGCTGCGGGTTTGCAGTCGGCCATCGACGCCAGCCAAGCTCCCCTTTTTCAAAAAGTTGGCGACGTTTTCCGCCTGGCGGCGCCAAACGACACATTGAATAAAATCCGTTTCCCGCTCGCCCTGCTGATTTGTAAACGGACGGTTGACCGCGAGCGTAAACGTGGCAACAGCCACTCCGCTTGGAGTGTAGCGCAACTCCGGATCTCTCGTTAACCTGCCGACCAAAATGACGCGGTTAATCATCAGAACCACCTCTTCATCCTATCGAAAAGATTACTCTTCTTCTTTGACGACGATATGACGGATGATGTCTTCGCTGATGCGCGCTAAGCGGTCGAATTCTTGCACCGCTTTCGGCTCCGATACGACATTGACAATCATGTAATAGCCGTCGCGGTATTTTTGAATTTCATAGGCTAAGCGGCGCTTGCCCCAATCCGTCACGTTCGTAATCTCCGCGCCGTTTTCTTTCAACACGTTGTTGAACCGTTCCACGAGAGCTTGTCTCGCTTCATCGTCCATGTTCGGGCGGATGATGTACATGATTTCGTACTTTCTCACGCTCGTCACCTCCTTTTGGTCTAAACGGCCCTTCCATTTCGAAGAGCAAGGAGCAATCACCATTACTCACATTTGTTGATTATACCATGACCGACAACGATAAGCAAGGCAGTTTGCCGCATTCCGTCGGCGCAAACATCTTCCATCCGTATGGCCAAGCCCAAAACGGCCCTACGCCGTGACCTGCTGCATCCGTTCTGTCCTCGAACCGATGGTTACACGTTGAACCGGAAATGCATAATGTCGCCATCTTGCACTTCGTAGTCTTTTCCCTCTAAGCGCACTTTTCCGGCTTCGCGCGCCGCCGCCATCGATCCAGCGGCGACGAGGTCAGCGTACGACACCGTTTCCGCGCGAATAAACCCTCGCTCAAAGTCGGAATGGATGATGCCGGCGCATTGCGGCGCTTTCATCCCTTTGCGGAACGTCCACGCCCGCACCTCCTGCTCGCCGGCGGTGAAAAACGTCGCCAATCCGAGCAAGCTGTAAGCGGCGCGGATAAGCTGGTCAAGGCCGGACTGCTCGATGCCGAGCTCCTGCAAAAATTGACGTTTTTCCTCATCGCTGAACTCAGCGATTTCCTCTTCGATTTTGGCGCAGACAACAATGACTTCAGCGTTGTCGCGCTTCGCAAACTCGCGCACGTCCTTGACAAACGGATTGCCGCTAGAGTCAGCGATATCTTCCTCGCCGACATTGGCGACGTAAAGCATCGGCTTTATCGTCAACAAATGCAGCTGCTTGACGACTTTCATCTCTTCATCAGTGAACTCGAGTGTGCGCGCCGGCTTGCCGGCTTCGAGCGTCTCCTTCAACCGCCGCAAAATGTCGTATTCAAACGCTGCCTCTTTATCCTTTTGCTTGGCGATTTTTCCGACCCGCTCGATTCGTTTCTCAATCGTCTCTAAATCAGCCAACACGAGCTCCAAATTGATCGTTTCGATATCGGCGAGCGGGTCGACTTTGCCCGCCACGTGGGTGATGTTTTCATCACTGAAGCAGCGGACGACTTGGCAAATTGCATCGACTTGGCGAATGTGAGACAAAAACTTGTTGCCAAGCCCCTCTCCTTTGCTCGCCCCTTTGACGATGCCAGCGATATCGGTAAATTCAAAAACAGTCGGCACCGTCCGCTTCGGCCGAAACATTTCCGTCAATACATCGAGCCGCTCATCGGGCACTTCGACGACACCGACGTTCGGTTCAATCGTGCAAAACGGGTAGTTGGCTGACTCAGCACCTGCTTTTGTAATGGCGTTAAACAACGTCGATTTGCCGACGTTCGGCAATCCGACGATTCCTGCTGTCAATCCCATTCGTTCCACTCCTCTTTCCCGTTCACATCTTTCCTCAATTATATGGGCTGGCGCAGAAAATGACAAGCGCGCCGCAAGCGGGGAATGTTTTCTCTTCCACCCGCTTCAAAAAAGGAGAGAGTTGGTGCTCTTTTTCCAATACTTGGATGACAAAATCATTCTTTTCGGATCAACAGCTTTAAACCGCGTTTTGTCATCGACAATATCTTTTTTCTACATGATCCGAAGCAACTTTGAACCGCTTATTTTGCTTCCGACGTGACTTTTTCAATATTGACCAAACAGTCATACATGCGGCCACTGGAAGAACGTAATCGGCGGCGGAAGCCGTGTCGGTTATAAACTGCTCGAATACAACGACCGTCTCAACGGAAGCGAACGCTTTTTTCATTAAATGTTCCCTTTCGTGATGGGATGGTGTTCGTCGCCGTTAACCCGTACGACTTTCCCCTCGTTCACCGTCACCTTCAGCCCGCATACGTCCCAGCAGTTGAGCGGACATGATGTTATATGCGTCGTTTCCACCATTTTCTCCCTCCCCTTCGCAACAAAAGAGCATGGCCTCGCCACCATGCTTCATTTGTTTATTCTTCATGCTTGACGAGCACTTTTTTCATTTTGCGGATAAACTCTTTGCGCGGCAACAAAACGCTATGGGCGCACCCTTCGCATTTAATGCGGATGTCAGCGCCTAAGCGGATCACTTTCCAACGGTTCGTTCCACATGGGTGCGGCTTTTTCATTTCGACGATATCGTATAGGCCGAACTGTTTCTCTTCCATCGATCCACCTCCCTATGACAACGATTGCTCCCGTTGCGGCTTTGCCTCCGGCTGCTCTTGTCCGTCGCGGCGATGCAGCACAAGCCGTGGGTACGGGATTTCAATTCCCCGTTCGTCCAACAGCAACTTCACTTCCTTGCGGATCGCCCGAGCGACCGCCAAATGGCGCATCGGTTTCGTTTCGCACGTGATGCGCAATACGACTTCTAAGCTGGCTAAATTTTGCACGCCAAGCAATTCCGGCGGGGCGACCATGTCTTCATACTTCGCCGGCAGTTGCGGAAGAAGCTCGCGGATGGCTTTCTCCGCCTCTTCAATGTCTTCTTCATAGGCGATGCTGACGTCAACGACAGCGAGGCTGTTGTGCAGTGAATAGTTCGTCACTTGAGTGATGCTGCCGTTTGGCAAAATGTGCACTTCCCCGGTCCAACTTTTAATTTTCGTCACCCGAAGCCCAATCGTTTCAACATACCCTTCAAAATTGCCGATGCGCACATAATCGCCGACCGCAAACTGGTCTTCAAAAATGATGAAAAATCCAGTAATGATGTCTTTCACTAAGCTTTGTGCGCCAAAACCGACAGCCAACCCGACGACCCCAGCCCCGGCAAGCAGCGCTTTGACGGGAACGCCAAACGTATCTAAAATCATCAAGAGCGCAATAAAATATAGTACGTACGTAATGACGTTGTCGAGCAGCCGAACAAGCGTCGCCTCCCGCCGTTCAGAAATGCGGATCGGCGCCTTCTGCCGCACTTTGAACATGTTATGAACAGCAATTTTCAACACTTTCACCGCAATGGCGCATATGAGTAGGATAAGAACAATCTTCAGCGTCCCTTTTCCGATCTGGAGCCACAATTTTTCATCTATCAAAAATGCGAACAATCGGCTCATCGTTTTTTCCATCGTGTTCAACGTTGACGACACCTCAATCTTTTCTTGTTCTGCGCTTTTATTTTAACAAGACCGCTCGCCGATTTGTAGCCCGATCTCTCAATAGAGAGCTGTTAAAGCGGAGAAAAAGCAAGAAAACAAACGGAGAAATGTATATCATTCTTTTATTTTCCGTATACTGTTAATACTTTTAAAACGAAAGTAGGAGTGAAGCGAATGAGCATACCATCGATATTTTTCTCGTCCAAGGAGGAAAGGGACCGCGTGTTTTATGACGAGCAAGGGGCGGTATCGTCGATCGCTTGGCGGGTCGCCTCACTGCTTCCCGACCCGCTCGTTCAGCCGGTCGCTATCGTTTGCATCGGCACAGACCGCTCGACCGGCGATTCGCTTGGACCGCTCGTCGGCACGATGCTCAAAGAGAAGCCGTTGGCTCGCTTCCACGTGTACGGAACACTCGAAGAACCAATCCATGCCGTTAATTTGGAAGAAAAGGTAGAAGCCATTCGACTAATTCATCACGATCCGTTCATGATCGCGGTCGATGCCTGCCTCGGGCGGCTGAAAAGCATCGGCGCCATCACGATTGCCAAAGGACCGGTCCGCCCTGGGGCTGGGGTCAACAAACAGCTCCTTCCCGTCGGCGACGCCCATATTACTGGGGTTGTCAATGTCAGCGGATTTATGGAGTTTTTCGTCCTGCAAAATACGCGCCTCCATCTTGTCATGAATATGGCGAAAACGATCGCCAATGGCGTTTACGAAGCAGAGCGGTTCATCCTCCGAAAAGAGCGGCTCGCCGCCCCTCCGCTCTCAACAGACCGGCATTCATTACGGTAGGCAGCAAATCCCCCTCTTGGTCAGCGGTTCAAGGAGGGGATTTCTTTTCTGTCCGGCCAAAACAACCGGTCGTTAAACGAGTGAAAGAATGAAAACAGCGGTTGCCGTAATGAGAATGCTCGGCAACAAATTGGCCACGCGAATATTCGTCAAACCGAGCATATTGAGTCCAATGAATCCCCCCATCACTGTTTCCTTTACTCGTTCGGGGATGCGATGAAGCCATTTTCCAATCAACGCCCCGGCGATAATGCTCACTCCGTTGATAATCGTTCCTAACAACACCATGATGTCCAACCCTCTCTTGCAAAAAAATAAACCGGCCTTAATCAAAGGGCCGACTTACTCGTCGAACCGCACATCGAGCAGTTCTAATATTCTCTCTAAATCTTCCGGAGAAAAAAACTCAATTTCAATTTTTCCTCTTTTCCTCGTTTGTTTAATTGTGACGTTCGTCCCGAATTTTTCGCGCAGCAACGATTCGCTTTCCCGAATAAACACGCTTTTTTCCAGCGGTTTCCGCTTTGATGTTTCACGTGAAACATTTTCGTTCGCTTGTTGGATCAGTTTTTCAAGCTGGCGGACGTTCAACCCTTCGCGAATCGTCCGTTCCACGATCGGTTTCATTTTGTTTTTTTGTTTCAGCCCTAAAAGCGCGCGGCCATGTCCCATCGAAAGTGTGCCGTCCATGAGCAACTTTTGCACATCTGAAGGTAGAGACAACAAACGCAAATGATTAGCGATGTGCGGACGGCTCTTCCCAACGCGGCTCGCGACTTCTTCCTGGGTTAAATGCAGCTTGTCCATCAACATTTTGTACGCCATCGCTTCCTCAATCGGGTTCAAATCCTCACGCTGCAAGTTTTCAAGAAGGGCGAACTCCATCATTTGATCATCAGTCAACTCGCGCACCACGACCGGCACCGACGGCAAATTCGCCTCTTTGGCCGCCCGGTAGCGCCGTTCGCCAACGACGATTTCAAATCCGTTCGGTACACGGCGGACGATGAGCGGCTGCAAAATGCCGTGCTGCAAAATCGATTGCTTCAACTCCTCAATCGCCTCAGGCTGAAACGTTTTCCGCGGCTGGTACGGATTTGGATGAAGGTCGTGAATGCTTACTTCCCGCACCGTTTCCTCTTTCCCATTAAGTTCATGGAGAGAGAGATTGTCAAACAGCGCACTGATGCCTTTGCCGAGACCTTTAGCCACGTTCAAGCACCTCCTTCGCCAGTTCCAAATACACTTCCGCCCCCCGCGATTTCACATCGTACAAAATGATCGGCTTGCCATGGCTTGGCGCCTCGCTCAGCCGCACATTTCGCGGGATGATGGTCTGGTACACCTTTTCGCGGAAATACTTTTTGACTTCTTGAATGACCTGCAAGCCTAGATTCGTCCTTGCATCCAGCATCGTCAACAGAACGCCTTCGAGGCGCAAATCATAGTTTAAGTGCCGTTGCACAAGCCGGATCGTGTTCAACAGCTGGCTGAGCCCTTCTAACGCATAATATTCGCATTGGACAGGGATGAGCACGGAATTGGCCGCTGTCAACGCGTTGAGCGTCAGCAAGCCGAGCGAAGGAGGACAGTCGATAATAATGAAGTCGTATTTGTCTTTCAGCGGCTCGATCGCGTTTCTCAGCCGGATTTCGCGGGAAATGACTGAGACGAGCTCAATTTCTGCGCCGGCGAGCTGGATCGTCGCTGGAATGACGTATAAATTTTCGATGTCCGTCGGTCGAATGACATCTTTTGCTTTCATGTCGCCAATGATGACATTGTAAATGCATTCGTCGACATCGCCTCGCTCAATGCCGATGCCGCTCGTCGCATTTCCTTGCGGATCGGCGTCAACAAGCAGCACTTTTTTTCCAAGATGCGCCAAACAGGCCGATAAATTGACCGCCGTCGTCGTTTTTCCAACTCCGCCTTTTTGGTTTGCAATAGCAATGACTTTTCCCACGATGCCACCTACCTCTACATCTCTTCCTCAATCCATGTTTATTTTAGCACGAAAACAGGAAAATGACTTTGTTTTCTGAAAGAAAAAACCCCATCAGCTGTGCTTGATGAGGCAAAAGGTGACTTTCGTTATTTTTTCGCGATTCGAATCGTAATTTGATAGTAGTCATCGAATTCTTCTTCTTCCGATTGGACGGACACCCCGCTGCTTTCGACCATGGAAAGCGACTGACGGATCGTGTTGACGGCGATGCGCATATCGCGGCTGAACGCCTTTCGCTTCGGTTTTGGCTTCCGTTCCCCCGCCTCGAGCAACTTTAACACCCGATCTTCCGTCTGCTTGACATTCAACTGTTTGTCGATGATTTCCTGCAGCAGTTTCAGCTGTTTTTCTTTATCTTTCAAGGCAATCAACGCGCGCGCATGACGTTCCGTAATCGCCCGTTGCAAGAGCGCCTCTTGCACCTCTTGCGGGAGTTTCAGCAGACGCAGCTTATTGGCGATCGTTGACTGTCCTTTGCCGAGCCGCTGAGCGAGCGCTTCTTGCGTCAAATCATGGAGCTCGATCAATTTGGCGTACGCCATCGCCTCTTCAATCGGCGTCAACTCTTCGCGCTGTAAGTTTTCAATGAGGGCGACGGAGGCGGTTTCTTTGTCATTTAAGTTTTTGATGATCGCGGGGATTTCCGTCCAGCCAAGCTTTTGCACCGCTCTCCATCTCCGCTCGCCGGCGATGATTTCAAACCGCCCGTTCCCGCATTCGCGGACGACGATCGGCTGGATGATGCCGTGCGTGCGGATCGTCAGCGCCAACTCGTCGATCTTCTCTTCATCAAACATCGTGCGCGGCTGAAAGCGGTTCGGAATAATGCTTTTGACCGGAATGTGGCGAACTTCCTCCCGCTCTTGCTTTTCCTCCATTTCTTCCTGTTCTTTTTCTCCAAAGCTGAACAAGCGCGAAAATGGATGCTTCATCCCCCTACACCACCTTTGGACATACTTGGCCAAAATGTCTCTGTCTCGCCCGGCATACGCCGCCTTACGGTCGGTTTTTTGACGCGGAACGAAGGCGGGGAGCAAAACAGTTTGTTTCTCTCTTTCAGCCGGCAAAGCCCTCCCGCCGCCCGCAAAGACGCTACTGAATCGGTTGTTTGTTCGGCGTTCCCGGTTTGCGCGGGTATTGGTTCGGCGTTTTTCTCATTTTTTGGATGAAAATGATCGTTCGTTCGCCTTCGTCAAACGGCAACGTGAACGTTTCCGTCGCCGTCACTTCTCCGCCAAGCACAGAAATCGCCTTGTTTCCCTCTTTCAGCTCCTCGGGCGCCGAAGCAGCTTTCATCGCAATGAATGTCCCGCCCATTTTCACGAGCGGAAGGCAAAGTTCGACAAGCACGGGCATGCGCGCCACCGCTCTGGCTGTGACGACGTCAAATGATTCGCGCACCCCCCTTTGACGGGCGAACGTCTCAGCGCGTTCGTGGTAAAGCGCCACGTCCGCAAGCTTGAGCTCGGTGATCAGATGCTCTAAAAAACGGATGCGTTTTTGCAGCGAATCAACGATGGAAACGCGCAAATGCGGAAAACAAATTTTGAGCGGAAGGCTCGGAAATCCCGCCCCAGCGCCCACATCGCAAAGCGCAAGCGGCGCTGAAAAGTCGTAGTAAAAAGCCGGGGACACCGAGTCGAAAAAGTGCTTCACATAGACGCCGGGCTTGTCCGTAATAGCGGTCAAATTCATTTTCTCGTTCCACTCAACGAGCAGTTCGTAATAGCGCTCAAACTGCTCAAGCGCCCGGGAGGAGAGGGAAATTCCCCTCTCTTCGAGCATGGTTTGAAATTGTGTCGCCTCCATAAGCCAATCCTTTCCCTCAATTGTTTATTCATTCGACACGCGCGCGATTCTTCCTTGTTCCAAATACACTAATAATATCGAAATATCGGCCGGATTGACGCCGGAAATGCGCGACGCCTGGGCGATTGAGAGCGGGCGCACTTGTTTGAGCTTTTGCCGCGCCTCGGTTGCAAGCCCTTGGATGGCGTCGTAATCGATATCTTCCGGGATTTTTTTGTTTTCCATTTTTTTGAGCCGTTCAACTTCTTGGAGCGATTTTTGGATGTAGCCCTCGTACTTGATTTGAATTTCGACTTGCTCAGCCACTTCCGGAGCGATCTCCTCGTCAGCCGGCGCCAGTTTTCGGATGTGCTCGTACGTCATCTCCGGGCGCCGGAGCAAATCGGCGGCGCGAATGCCGTCTTTCAGCTCGCTTCCACCCGCTTCACGGATGACTTCCTGCACTTCCGGCGTCGGTTTGATGATCACCGTTTGCAGCCGCTTTTTCTCTCGTTCGATCGCCTCTTTTTTCGCCAAAAATTTTTGATACCGCTCTTCGGAAATGAGACCGATCCGATAGCCGAGCTCGGTCAGGCGCAAATCGGCGTTGTCATGGCGAAGCAAAAGCCGGTACTCGGCACGCGACGTCAGCAGGCGGTACGGCTCATTCGTCCCTTTCGTCACCAAGTCGTCGATTAAAACGCCGATATAGGCATCCGAACGGCTTAAAATGATTTCTTCGCGGCCGAGCGCACGGTGGGCGGCGTTAATGCCGGCCATAATGCCTTGGCCCGCCGCTTCTTCATAGCCGGACGTGCCGTTGATTTGCCCTGCGGTATACAAGTTTTTCACAAGCTTCGTCTCGAGCGTCGGCCATAGCTGCGTCGGCACGATGGCATCGTACTCGATCGCATAGCCAGCCCGCATGAGCTGCGCCTTCTCAAGTCCCGGGATCGTCTCGAGCAGCTTGCGCTGGATATGTTCCGGCAAACTTGTTGACAACCCTTGCACGTACACTTCTTCCGTTTCCCGCCCTTCCGGCTCGAGGAAAATTTGATGGCGCGGCTTATCGTGGAACCGGACGACTTTATCCTCGATCGATGGGCAATAGCGCGGCCCGGTTCCTTTGATCATGCCGGAGTACATCGGCGACAAGTGCAAGTTTTCATCGATGATGCGGTGTGTTTCTTCCGTCGTGTACGTCAGCCAGCACGGCAGTTGATCAGTGATGTATTTTGTCGTCTCGTACGAAAACGCCCGCGGCTCCTTGTCACCGGGCTGAATTTCCGTTTTGCTGTAGTCGATCGTCCGGCTGTTGACACGCGGAGGCGTGCCCGTTTTGAAGCGAACAAGCTTAAACCCAAGCTCTTCTAAATGCTCAGACAACTTAATCGACGGTTGCTGGTTGTTCGGGCCGCTCGAATATTTAATGTCGCCGATGATGATTTCCCCGCGCAAAAACGTCCCGGTCGTAACGACGACCGCCTTGGCGTAATAATGCGCCCCTGTATGGGTGATGACGCCTTTGCAGACGCCGTCTTCCACAATGAGCCGCTCGACTTTTCCTTGCAGAAGCGTCAAATTTTCTTGATTTTCGAGTGTTTTTTTCATTTCCCGCTGGTACAGCACTTTATCGGCTTGCGCCCGAAGCGCGCGGACGGCTGGCCCTTTGCCGGTGTTTAGCATCCGCATTTGAATGTATGTTTTGTCAATGTTTTTTGCCATTTCCCCGCCGAGAGCGTCGATTTCGCGCACGACGATTCCTTTCGCCGGGCCGCCGATCGACGGGTTGCACGGCATGAACGCGATCATATCGAGGTTGAGCGTAATGACAAGCGTCTTCGCCCCGATGCGCGCCGAAGCTAATGCCGCTTCGCAGCCGGCATGGCCGGCGCCAACGACAATGACGTCATACGTTCCTCCATGGTAATCCATATGGCATTTCCTCCTCACTTATTTTCCTAAACAAAACTGAGCAAACAGCTGATCAATCAAGCTTTCATGGATCGTCTCACCGATGATTTCGCCAAGCAGCTCCCATGCCCGGCGCAAATCGATTTGGACGAGATCAACCGGCATGCCGGCGTCAATGCCGGCCAAGGCATCTTCGATCGCTGTTTTCGCCTGCTCGAGCAAGGCGATATGGCGAGAGTTGGAAACGTATGTCAAATCGCTAGCTTCCAGCTCCCCCCAAAAAACAGGTCAGCAATCGCCTTCTCCAGTTCATCAATTCCTTGTTCATGCAACAGGGATGTCCCCACGACCGGCCGGCCGGCCGCCAGCTCCTTCACCCGCTCCATATCGATCCGCCGGGGCAAATCGGTTTTATTCACAATGACAATGGCATCCATTCCCTCGATCATGGCAAACAGCCGCTCGTCCTCTTCTGTCAGCGGTTCATGATAATTCAAAACGAGCAAAATTAAGTCGGCCCGCTTTAACATTTGCTGGGAGCGCTCGACGCCGATCCGTTCGACGACATCTTCGGTTTCGCGAATGCCAGCCGTATCGATCAAGCGAAGCGGTACGCCGCGGACGTTGACATATTCCTCGATGACGTCGCGCGTCGTCCCCGGAATATCGGTGACGATCGCCCGATTTTCATGGGCGAGCGCATTCAAAAGCGACGATTTGCCGACGTTCGGCCGCCCGATAATGACCGTTGCCAGCCCTTCGCGCAATATTTTTCCTTGCGCGGCGGTCGACAGCAGCTTTTCAATTTGCCCGCGCACATATTCCGCCTTTTCCCGCAAAAGGCGCGGCGTCATTTCTTCCACATCATCGTATTCCGGATAATCGATATTGACTTCAACATGTGCCAGCGTCTCCAAAATCGTCTGCCGCAACTCGCGAATCAATTTTGACAGGCGCCCTTCCATTTGCTGTAGGGCGACGTTCATCGCTCGGTCGGTTTTGGCGCGGATCAGGTCGATGACTGCCTCAGCTTGAGATAAATCGATGCGCCCATTTAAAAACGCCCGCTTCGTAAACTCCCCCGGCTCGGCGAGCCGCGCCCCGTTTGCCAGCACGAGCTGCAGCACCCGATTGACGGAAACAAACCCGCCATGGCAGTTGATCTCGACCACGTCCTCGCGCGTAAACGTCTTCGGTGCGCGCATAACCGATACCATTACTTCTTCAACGACCCGTCCGCTTTTCGGATCGATGATATGTCCGTAGTGTATCGTGTGCGATGGAACGTCTTTGAGCCGCTTTCCGCTCGGGCTGCGGAAAAGCTGGTCGGCGATCTCAACCGCTTGATCTCCGCTCAACCGAACAATGGCAATCGCCCCTTCGCCCATCGGCGTCGAAATAGCGGCGATCGTATCAAATTCCGTCAAAGCTGTTCACCTCTCTTTGCTCCGCTTTCTCTATATACACAGCCCGTTTTGGCCGCTTTTTTCCTTGTGCATATTCACTTAGTTCAATTTTAACTTATCCACATGTGAATAACAATACGGCGCGCTCAACGCGATTGTTGAAAAATATAAGCGGCGGCCGTCAAAAAAAGTTGGTGGAAACTAGTCATGGCTTCACAATCATCTGGACGGATAGAAAAAAAGACCGTTGCGCTGTTTCCCATTTGAAGAAGCTCTTGCTGGAGCGTTTCCCCCATTTCCACCGCCAATCTTCCAGGCCGCGCCAATACCGTAAAAAAAGAGGCCGCCTCTCTACACAGTTTAGCGAGGCGCCTCTTTTTTCGGCGACATTTTGCCTGTTTTCGGAGCGACGACAATCGAACGGTGCGGATCAACGCCAACGGAATAGGTCAAGACGTGCTTGTTGTCAGCCAGCGCTGCATGGATGATCTTCCGTTCATTCGCCGGCAACGGCTCCAACTTTACTTCTTTTCCCGTCTTCACCGCCCGGGCAGCCAGCTTGTGCGCCAGTTCGATCAGCGCCTTTTCCCTTCGTTCGCGGTAATTTTCGACATCGACGGCAATCGACACGTATTCGTCAGCATGGCGGTTGGCGACGAGCTGCGCCAAAAACTGAAGAGCGTTTAACGTTTGCCCGTGCTTGCCGATCAATAGACCGACCGGCCCCCCGTGCACATGAATCGTCACTTGCTTGCCGCGGCGGACGGCTTCGATGCTTGCCCCTTCCGCCCCCATTTGCGTGATGACTTGCTGCAAAAAGCGAACCGTCTCCTCAACGGGGTCGATTTTCAGCACGGCTTTCACAACGGCCGGCCGGCCGCCAAACAAGCCAAACCAACCTCTTTTCCCTTCATCAAGCACAACAATAACCGCACGCTCTCGAGGCACTCCAAGCTGCGCGAGCGCCAACTGCACCGCCTCTTCGACTGTCCGGGCAGTCGCGGTCACTTCTTTCACTTTTTCGCTCCTCCTGAATGGGCGGCAATCTCTGGCCCTTTAATGAGATACGTTTGCACAATGGAGAAAATATTTCCGACGACCCAGTAAAGCGACAAAGCAGCTGGGAAGTTGATCGCGAAAATGACGATCATAATCGGCATCATCCAAAGCATCATCGCCATTTGTGGATTTTGCTGAGTGGAACCGGCCATCATGATTTTCTGCTGGATGAACGTCGTCACGCCGGCAATGACCGGCAAAATGTAGTACGGGTCTTTTTCGCCAAGGTCAAACCATAAAAAATTATGTTGGGCAATTTCTCTCGTCCGCATGATGGCATGGTAAAATCCAATTAAAATCGGCATCTGGATCAAAATCGGGAAGCATCCCGCCATTGGGTTGACGCCGTGCTTTTGGAATAAAAGCATCATCTCTTGCTGGAGCTTTTGTTGAGTTTGCGCGTCTTTTGAGCTGTATTTTTTGCGGAGCGCTTCAATTTCCGGCTGAAGCGCTTGCATCGCCTTCGCGTTGCGCGTCTGTTGGATCATCAGCGGCAAAATCAATAAGCGGATTAAAATGGTGACGACAATGATCGACAATCCAAAGCTTCCGCCGAGCAGCCCGGCGACATATTTGATCAGCCAAGAAAGCGGATAAACGATATACTCGTTCCAAAATCCCTTGCTTTCCGGGGTGATCGGTTTATGAATTTCTGTGCATCCGGCCAGCACAGCCGCTAACGTACCGAGCAAAATGATGAATCCGATTCGCCTTTTCACCTTCTTTTTCCTCCCACATATACAAGTTCACGTATGTATTTTACCATCTTTTTTTGCCCCGTGGAGCATTTTTTCAAGCCGAATGCGAAGGTTGGCCTCCTTTTTTCAGCCCTCCGGATTTCCGGAGCACATGGGTTAAACTTTTTTTTACTTCCGCATAATTCATCTGCGCCACCGGCTGCCTAGCGATCACGACATAGTCTTTGCCAGGGGCAATCTCCTCTTTCAATTCGAGGAAGCATTGGCGGATGTATCGCTTGATTCGATTTCGGACGACAGCCTTGCCGAGTTTTTTGCTGACAGACAGCCCGATGCGAAAATAAGGCTGCTCCGGGCGGTCAAGCGTGTAGATGACAAACTGGCGGTTGGCCGTTGAAGCGCCCCTCTGAAACACTTCCTGGAACTCTTCGTTTTTCTTGATCCGATACTTTTTTTTCATTCTCCCCAAACACTCCATTTACCTAATTTCCCGGCCGCAAAATATTGAGAAAAAAGACCACTGAAACTTCAGTGGCCTATTATGCAGACAAAACTTTTCTTCCTTTGCGGCGGCGGCGCGCCAACACTTTTCTGCCGTTTCTCGTGCTCATGCGCGCGCGGAATCCGTGCACTTTGCTTCGCTTCCGTCTATTCGGTTGATACGTCCGTTTCATCTATGACACCTCCCTAGGGAATAACAGTTACGGGCAGTCTTTCTCATTATATTGAACAATCTTAGCACATGTCAACCGCCTCTTCGTTTTTCCAACTTTGATCGGCATTGTGGATAATTTTTTCTCCCTAATCAACAATCCACAACATTTATTGACATTTTTTCACATGTTCAATAGTGTGGATAATGATTTTTTCACACCCTGTCCGTTTTGTGGATAATCAAAAAAATTCCGTTGCAACAGGCCGTTTTATTTGCTATTATTATTGTGTTTTCACTATGGACAATCATGTGGATAATTTGAATCTATCCACATTTTGTGGATAGGTTGTGGATATTTTTTTCACAACGTGTTAATGATGTTACCCACAGATGGTGGATTTTGTCGAAAAGCTTCTTTATTTCCTTAATATGTTTTTTTCCACAAACTTATTTTTTTAAACAAACGATCATCCTCTGACTTAAGGGAGGGGCAACGG